>NZ_CP120428.1:0-3243926 GCF_051125205.1 Paraburkholderia sp. A1BS-2L | reverse complement strand
CGAGTTGCTGTGGTCGTTTTGTTTGCATGCATTGCGGTCGCCGCCGTTCGTGTCGCACAAATGCAACGAGGCCCTGACGGGGCGACACCAAATGCTCCGGACGCCCGCGCGGCAAGGGTTTTGCGGCAAGCAGGCGGGCCAGAGCGGCATGCAGGATTCTTGGGATAGGCGAGATTCTAACGCCGAAATCCCCTTCCCTGGAAGTTATCCACAGGGACGGATCAACGCATCGTGCAGCGGCCTGCTCAATTGGCGACAGAACGGCGGCAGTGGAAATTCGAACGTCGCGATCCTCTAACCTATTGACGACCAAAGAAAATCGGGATTAAATAGCGGGTTCCGCGAAAACCAATCCCTTGTACCACCGGCCATTGCTTTTTCCGCGATGCTCGCCGCGGTCAATTCTCAACAAGTGAGAGCAACATGAAACGTACTTACCAACCTTCCGTTACCCGCCGCAAGCGTACCCATGGCTTCCGCGTGCGTATGAAGACCGCCGGTGGCCGCAAAGTGATCAACGCGCGCCGTGCGAAGGGCCGCAAGCGCCTCGCCATCTAAGGCGTGCCGCTTTCCAGTTTTGTCGATAGCACCGCTATCAGCAGAATCGACCACCATCGAAGATAGCGGGCCTGACGTGAAACTGTCGGAAGAAGCGGACGACGCGCGCACCACCTTGTTGCGAACGCAGGCCGCTTTCCCGAAAGCCGCAAGGCTACTGAAAACGGATGAGTTCTCATCCGTTTTTCGTTTGCGCCCCTGGCGTCGCACCGAGCACTTCGTCGTGTACGGACGTCCCACCGGCAAGGATGCGCGGCTTGGGCTCGTGATCGGCAAGAAGTACGCGCCGCGCGCGGTCACGCGCAACCTGGTGCGCCGCATCGCCCGCGAGGCGTTTCGCGTGCGCCGCGCGCAGTTCGAAGGTTTCGACCTGCTGCTGCGTCTGCACACGAAATTCGATCGCAAGGCCATGCCGGGCGCCTCGTCGCCGCCGCTAAAGGCGTTGTGCCGTACCGAAATCGAGGCTTTGCTCGACAAGGCGGCTCGTGAAGCCGGAAAGCGCCGCATGCATGAGTCTGGGCCGCAAGTGGTCGATCGGCCCGCTGGCTCATGAACACGGCGCACGAAACCGGTAGTCCCGCTGTGCGGACCGCGCCCGACGGCACGGCCCGAGGTTCGTATTCCCATGCCGAGCCGTCCGGCCGCCACGCCATGCAAACGGTACTGATCGCTTTACTGCGCTTCTACAAGCTTGCCGTGAGTCCACTTCTCGGCAACCGGTGCCGCTTTTACCCTTCCTGTTCGGATTACGCGCGCGAAGCAATCCAGTATCATGGCGCCGCGCGTGGGACTTACCTTGCCGCGAAGCGGCTATGCCGCTGCCACCCGTTTTCGGCGGGCGGCGTCGACCTGGTCCCTCCTGCACCCCCGAAAAAGCGCTGACGCGCCACTCCATCGACACTGAGACAACGCATGGATATCAAACGCACCGTCCTATGGGTCATCTTCTTCATGTCAGCGGTCATGCTGTTCGACAACTGGCAGCGCGACCATGGACGCCAGTCGATGTTCTTCCCGAGCGCGACGCAAACCCAGCAGAACGCAGCCAGCGGCGCGACGCCGACGAGTCCGGTCAACGCGGGCAACGGTAGCGCCGCATCCGACCTGCCGGCCACGAGCGCAGGCCAGGCGCCTGCGACCACGGCCCAGCCTGCCGCAGCGGCCGCGCAGCTCGTGCACTTCCGCACCGATGTCTATGACGGCGAGATCGACACGCGCGGCGGCACGCTCACGAAGCTTTCGCTCGTGAAGGAAAGCGCCGACGGCAAGAGCCCCGATCAGTACATGACGCTGTTCGACCACACCAAGGATCACACGTACCTCGCACGTACGGGCCTGCTGGGTGGCGACTTCCCGAACCACAACGACGTGTACACGGCCATCAACGGCCCGCGCGAGCTGAGCGGCGACGCCAACTCGTTCCAGATCAGTCTCGAGTCGCCCGAGAAGGGCGGCGTGAAGGTCACCAAGACCTACACGTTCACGAAGGGCAGCTACGTGATCGGCGTGGACACGAAGGTTCAGAACGTCGGTGGCACGCCGGTCTCGCCCACGCTCTACATGGAGCTCGTGCGCGACAGCGAGCCGGTGGAAACGCCGCGCTTCTCGCATACCTTCATCGGCCCGGCGGTGTACTCGAACGAGCATCACTTCCAGAAGATCTCGTTTAGCGACATCGACAAGAACAAAGCCGACTATGTGAACAAGGCCGACAACGGCTGGATCGGCATGGTGCAGCACTACTTCGCGACCGCGTGGATTCCGCAGCAAGGCGTCAAGCGTGACATCTACGTCGAGAAGTTCGACACCAACCTCTACCGCGTGGGCGTGAAGCAGCCGCTCGGCACGATCGCGCCGGGCGCGACCGACAACGTGCAGGCACGCCTCTTCGCCGGTCCGGAAGAAGAACGCATGCTCGAAAGCATCGCGCCGGGTCTCGAACTCGTGAAGGACTACGGCTGGGTGACGATCATCGCCAAGCCGCTGTTCTGGCTGCTCGAGAAGATCCACAGCTATGTGGGCAACTGGGGCTGGGCAATCGTGCTGCTCACGCTGCTCATTAAGGCCGTGTTCTTCCCGCTCTCCGCCGCGAGCTACAAGTCGATGGCGCGCATGAAGGAGATCACGCCGCGCATGCAGGCGCTGCGCGAGCGCTTCAAGAGCGACCCGCAGAAGATGAACGCGGCGCTCATGGAGCTCTACAAGACCGAGAAGGTGAATCCGTTCGGCGGCTGTCTGCCGGTGGTAATCCAGATTCCGGTGTTCATCTCGCTGTACTGGGTGCTGCTCTCGTCGGTGGAAATGCGCGGCGCGCCGTGGATTCTCTGGATTCACGACCTCTCGCAGCAGGATCCGTTCTTCATCCTGCCGGTCCTGATGGCCGTTTCGATGTTCGTGCAGACCAAGCTGAACCCGACGCCGCCGGATCCCGTCCAGGCCAAGATGATGATGTTCATGCCGATCGCGTTCTCGGTCATGTTCTTCTTCTTCCCGGCCGGCCTCGTGCTCTACTACGTCGTGAACAACGTGCTGTCGATCGCACAGCAGTACTACATCACGCGCATGATGGGCAAAAGCAAGGCTGCTCCGAAGAAGGACGCTGCCTGAGCACAGGGGCGGCGCTGAACCGCCGCCCTCGCCTCACAACGTGGCGCGCAAAAAATGAAGCCGCCCGGCTCAAACCGGGCGGCTTTTTTGTTGCAAGCGCCACGAAAGCGCCTCTCGTATGCGGCGCTTTGTCTGCTTGCCGCGCCAAAGCGCGATCAGGCGATACTGATGGCTAGATCTTCTTGCCGGTGCCGTAAAACTGCGAAACCAGTTCTTCAACCAGGTAGCGGTGATGCACGCTCAACGCCTCGATCTTCGAAGCCAGTTCGAGCGTTTCTTCGGAAAGCGGATATTTCTCGTCGTGTTTGCGCGGCAAGGGAACGGCGCCCGTGACATTGCCCGGCGACGGTCCGTAATGGAGCCAATGCACATCCACGTCAAACCATTTTGCAAGCGTGTCCAGTTTGTCACTGGTGGGAATGGTGCGGCCGCTCAGCCACTTGTGAGCAGTTTGTGGAGACACAGGCTGCTCGCCGTGATGGCGGAGGTTGAACTTGTTGGCGAGGTCGGTGCTGCCACGCAGCTTTTCCGGAGCGCGCTTCATGGCGAACTTGAGACGTTCGGAAAAGGCGGCTTTTTCTTCGATGGTCGGCATGTTTCAAATTGTGCAACCAGCTTTCACCGAAGTTAGCAACCATTTGAGCTATACATAGCCCAAAAAGGCTACATATCGCCCGAAGATGCAGGCAGCGCAAGAATGTTGCGATATCGTTAGATACGCATTCCGCTCGGCCTTTTTGCTAGTCGTCAGGACCCTTGCTCTCAAGATGATCAGTTTTGTCTCAAGACAAATCTTATCTAAATTGAGATAAGAGCGGATTAGATCTTGGTGTAACCGGCGTGGGAGTTGCATGCGTGCCTCGCGTTACAATCCACGCACTTCTTCGGGCGCGGCTGCGCAACTTCGGCACGCCGCTTTCCGCGACACTTCGCCAGCCCTTCACAACCGGCCGCACATCGCAAGCCGCACTTAACCGGCTGTACCTAACCTCGTCGAATCACGTTGAACCAGTCCGCCATGCTCGCCGCCGATACCGATCCCATAGTCGCCATTGCCACCGCGCCCGGACGCGGCGGGATCGGCGTGGTGCGCATCTCGGCCGGCCGGGCTGGTGCCGCCGCCGCCGAAATGGTGATGCAGGCGCTGACCGGCCAGACCTTGAGTGCACGTCATGCGAGTTATGTGCCGTTCCTCGACGGCGCGGGCACGGTGCTCGACCGCGGCATTGCGCTCTACTTCCCGGCGCCGCATTCGTACACGGGCGAGCATGTGGTCGAATTGCAGGGCCACGGCGGCCCGATCGTGCTGCAACTCGTCCTGCAGCGCTGTATCGATGCGGGCCGCGCATTCGGCTTGCGCCTCGCCGAGCCCGGTGAGTTCACGCGCCGCGCGTTCCTCAATGACAAGCTCGATCTCGCCCAGGCCGAGGCCGTCGCCGATTTGATCGAAGCCAGCACCGAGGCTGCCGCCCGCTCGGCGGGCCGCTCGCTCGATGGCGCGTTCTCGCGCGACATCCACGCGCTCGTGGACGACGTCGTCACGCTGCGCATGCTCGTGGAAGCGACGCTCGATTTCCCCGAGGAAGAGATCGATTTCCTGGAGGCCGCCGACGCGCGCGGCAAGCTTTCGAAGATTCGGGCGCAGCTCGATCGTGTGCTTTCGGAGGCGCGCCAGGGCGCGCTGCTGCGCGAAGGGCTCGCGGTCGTGCTCGCGGGGCAGCCCAACGTGGGCAAGTCATCGCTGCTCAACGCGCTAGCGGGCGCCGAACTCGCGATCGTCACACCGGTTGCCGGCACGACACGAGACAAGATTTCGCAGACGATCCAGATCGAAGGCATTCCGCTGCACGTGATCGACACGGCGGGCCTGCGCGACACCGAAGACGAAGTCGAGAAGATCGGCATCGAGCGCACCTGGAGCGAGATCGGTCGAGCAGACGTGGTGCTGCACCTGCTCGACGCGCGTGTTGGCATGACCGCCGAAGACGATGCGATTGCCGGACGCTTTCCCGCAGGTGTGCCCGTCGTGCGCGTGCTCAACAAGACGGATCTGACCGGTGTTGCGCCCGAGGTGACCCAGCGCGAGGCGAACGATGGCAATGACGTGTGCGAGGTGCGCCTATCGGCAAAACAAGGTGACGGCGTTGCACTTCTGCGCGCCGAACTGCTGCGCATCGCGGGCTGGCAGGCCGATGCACAAAGCGTCTATCTCGCGCGCGAGCGCCATCTGATCGCGCTGCGTACGGCGCGTGAACATCTTGCGCAGGCCGCGGCGCACGCGGATCAGAACGCCCAGGCGCTCGATCTTTTTGCCGAAGAGCTGCGGCTCGCGCAAGAGTCGCTCAATTCGATCACTGGCGAGTTCACGTCCGATGATCTGCTTGGGGTGATTTTCAGCCGGTTTTGTATCGGAAAGTAACCCTCGTCTCCCGCTGCCCAAGGTCAACCCAATGAAACACGGCTCAATGAAACGCATTGTCGTATCGCTTTTTTCCGTGGCCATTGCAGCCGCGAGCGCATTCGCAGCGGCAGGCACATCTACGACCAGTGACGTCCCGAAGGAATCGTGCGCAATCGGATATGTCACCGGCGTGGGTGGATCACCGCAAAGCTTTCGCGAATACCAGTCGAGCGACAACAAATATCGCTATCTGGCTGACAATCCCATCCAGTGCCAGGTTTCCGAGGAAGGACGCACGTCCGGCTGCGTTGGCGTGGTCAGCCTGCGCAACGAGCGAGTGAGCGTGTATGACGACGGCGGCGACACGACAATGTCGGTGGTCACGCGCGTGGAACTCGAGCGCGGGACCTACCCCGTGATCATCGTCGTGCGCAAACAGGACGTTCGGTGCGAGGAATGAGCGCCGCGCGGGGTCGCCAACGCGTCATCCCACCGCTCATATCACTTTCGCGACCGAGTGGGCAAGCATTAACAGATCGTTGAACTGCGTAACCAGCTCGAAGCACACGAGGAACGCGAGCACTGAAGCCGGCCCCGGGTAGCGCATCGTCCAGCGCAGCACCGGCGCTGCGGTGCGCTCGCGCACGGGGTCGCGCGTCAAGACCCAGGTAATCACAATGCCGATCGCAGCGCCGGCCAGCAAGTCAGTCGGATAGTGAAAGCCGAGATACGCGCGCGGCAGGCAGATAAAGATCGCCGTATATAAAAGTGCCAACACGCCCACGATGCGCCAAACCAGAAAAATCCCCATGGCGATTGCGGCCCATAGCATGGCGTGGTCGCTCGGAAAGGAACTGAAGCCGGTCAGTCCGCTATCGCGCAACGATTCCATGGCGAAGTGCAGGTGCAAATCCTGATTGAAGATCGGTCGTTCCCGGAACGGCAGAAAATGCGCCATGGAACGGCCGACCGCAAGCGAGATCAAGCCACTCGCTATTGTCGCGAGCACCATTTCGCGCCGCCATTCGCGGCGCTCACCAGGCTGAAACCAGATCCACCACAGCAATGGGATCAGCAAAAAGCCCTTGAAAGTATAAAGCCCC
Organism: Paraburkholderia sp. A1BS-2L; assembly: GCF_051125205.1. Lineage (NCBI taxonomy): Bacteria > Pseudomonadati > Pseudomonadota > Betaproteobacteria > Burkholderiales > Burkholderiaceae > Paraburkholderia > Paraburkholderia sp. A1BS-2L. The sequence continues at coordinate 3,237,257 of NZ_CP120428.1, read as the reverse complement.
GCAATTACCCGTATCGCGTGATCGGCGATAGCCGGGAGATGGATTTGTGTGAGAAAAGTCAGAATGACTAAATCAAAAGTATTCATTTATTGTGGGCCATTCCGCAGGTTTAATCATATGAATGCGGTCTGTCACTAAAATAAAGACACGCTATTTCGCCAAAAGCCGTCCAGGAAATAGCGCATCGTAAGTTCCCATAAAATTTGCAAGCGTAAAGAATCGAAAGCAAGTGTAAGCAGTAACGTGGAATCACGCAGCGTGCATAGAAACCGTCCGCCCTCGCCGCCCGCCGCGCGGGTTGTGTGGCTTCGTAAACTCCTGTCACAACTCGTTTCGTTTTCCAACGAGGCGCCCACCGACAATACGGGCATTGGGAGAAAACGATGAAGACAATCCGACTCTGCTGTGCAATCGCGCTGGCCATGGCGCTCGCGGGCCTTTCCGGCTGCGTTGTCGCCCCGCCTTATGCCTACGCACCGGCGCCCGCCTATGGATATGGCTATGCGCCCGGTTACTATGCAGCCCCGTCGGTCGATATTGGGGTCGGCTTTGGCGGCTATTATGGCCATGGCTGGCGACGCTAAGCACGCCACCGGCGCGGGTCCACGCTATGTCCCGACACCAGCCTGCCGATGATCCGTCGCGAGGGCTGGACACGCCGGCTGGCAAGGTTCGGCGAACTGGCCGTGCAAGCCTCCCCGCGCCCTATCCATTGTGATAGCTGTTCACACTTCGCCGGCGCATTAGAGTGGCAACAAGTGCCAAAAATGGAGCACCTTCAGGCAATGAGCGCTGTAGCCTGAGTGCGCCCGCCTCGCCTGCCCAGTCAAACCTGCTAGCCGCCTTCGCTGCGCCTGGCATCGCCGATTAACCTCGCCATGTAACCCGAGCATGGATTAGCCCGCCAGGGAGCGGGCTTTTTTCTTTTTGGGCGCGCGATGGCGATCCCACAGATAAATTCGCAGAATCGGGATAGGGGCAGGCCTCGCGGCCCGGCCCCTCCCACGCCACCGTGCGTACGGGTCCGTACACGGCGGCTCGGATCGGTTAGCCGACTGGGCCGACCGAGGGAAGTCCAAGAGAACGTAGATACCGGTTTGGCAGTGCGAGACTCAGCGCGGGGCTGCAACTAAGCCGCCATACATTGTGCGGCGATCCAACGGTCTGAGCGGCTAGATCACGGCTAACCCCGCGGGCAGTCAATTCCTTGAAACGGGTCCGGCCACGCTTCCATTGCTTCCAGAAGAAGCAGCGGAGACGGCGACGAATCCATTCATCGAGGCGCTTCAGCACGCTTGGGGTTTCGCAGAAACCAAAGTAGCCACGCCAGCCCGTGAGATACCGCTTCAGCGTACCAATCATCTGGTCGACGCTGACGCCTCGGGTGCGCTGTGTCAGTTCCCTGATCCTCTCCTTGAAGCGAGCCAGTGCCTTGGGTGCAATGCGCCGTTTGACCTGTTCCCGGTTCGAGAAGGTAAAACCCAGAAACTTCCGCGTGTGTGGTGGCGCGACCGCGCTTTTCGCTTCGTTGACCGTCAGCTTGAGCTTGCCAGTGAGGAAGGTTTTGAGACCCATCATCACTCGCTGGCCAGCGCGTTCGCTGCGTACGTAGACGTTACAATCGTCGGCGTACCTCACGAACCGCAGTCCGCGTTGCTCAAGCAGTTTGTCAAGATCGTCGAGCATCAGATTGGATAACAGCGGCGACAGGGGACCGCCTTGTGGCGTACCTTCGTCCGTTGCACCAACCAGCCCGTGCTCCATCACGCCTGCCGTCAGGAACGAGCGGATCAGCTTCAGGACGCGCCTGTCGCTCACCCGCTTTGCCACCCGGCTCATCAGGATATCGTGGTTCACGCGGTCAAAGAACTGCGCCAAATCCAGGTCTACCACCCAGCGGTGTCCCGCCTGGATGTAGCCCTGCGCGCGCGCCACGGCCTGATGTGCCGAGCGTCCCGGACGAAATCCGTAACTGGAGTCCGAGAACGTCGGGTCCCACTGCCTTTGCAGCACCTGCAACACCGCCTGCTGAACGAGCCGGTCGAGCGCAGAAGGAATGCCGAGCTTGCGCACGCCTCCTCCGTCCGGCTTGGGTATCTCGACCCGTCTCACAGGTTGGGGTTGGTAGGTGCCTTCGAGCAGTGAGGCCCGTATCGTCGGCCAATGCTCCCGCAGGTACGCCGGTAATGCCTGAACTGTCATGCCGTCCACACCCGGTGCGCCCTTGTTCGCTTTCACACGCTTCAACGCCTGCTTCAGGTTCTCCCTTTCGCAGACTTCTTCCATCAGTCGGTCACAAGCCGACGGGCTTTCAGGCTCGGGGTTCGCCGTCATAGGTTCAGCCCCTCGATCAGCAGCCACCGGAGCTTCACCCCTTCTTCCGCTATCAAGGACGCGATGCGTTTTCTGCTGCGCTCCCATGTCGAGTTCTCCGGCTTACTCGCCGCTCCTCTCCGTTTGGGCCTTCAGGCGTCGCCGCCCTAATATGCCCGCTGCTGACTCCTGCACGGCGATCAACAGCCCTTGCGAGCTGTTCAGTCCTGATTCCAGGACACCGGGCAGGCCTCCCGGGGTAAGCTCAACCGCCTTCACCACACACCCGCCTGATTTACCACCCCAGCCTTTGATGGTGGAGGACTTCGCGATCATTGGCTCGCTCGTCCGACCGGGTAGGCCTCATATCAGGTTTCTGTTCGTCAGGTCGTGGCTTTGCTACACGCTTCCTTCAGACCCCGCCTCGCGACGACGCCCTTGCGTTTCACTAGTCCTTCGCCCCATCAGGCTGGACAGGGGACTTTCACCCCCAAGCTGTTGTGCATGCTCGGCACACCAAAAAAATGCCGCGGCACAGGCCGCGGCCAAGAGCTTGCCACTACTGACTACAACTACACGGCGCGAGGGGACGTCGCCGCCAGATCATTGTCGCGGGTCGCCCAAAAGCCATCAACGATTACACCGCCGACCTGACAATCGTTAACGTTTATGCCCGTCGGATCTTCCGACCCTCGGTGCGCGCTTTCCCCGCCAAGTTGGAAATCGGCGGGATCTTGAAATTGCGTCTTGTTACCTGCATGTACGCCCACTTTCATCGGAGAATTCTGATCGTGGGAAGCCGCCCCTCCTTCATCGACGATCTCGCTCGCGACCTTTCGCCTGACAGCGCGCACCCCGTCGCCCCAAGCGACGACATCTTGCTTGACGCCTATTCGCGAACCGTCATCGGCGCGCTCGAGCGCGTCCAGCAATCCGTCGCTCATATCGCCGTCGAGCGCCGGACACCCGGTAGCGATTCCGCGCGCGGCGGCAGCGGCTCGGGCTTTTTATTCACGCCCGATGGCTATTTGCTCACCAACAGCCACGTCGTGCACCGCGCAAGTACGCTACGTGTCACGCTTGCCGACGGTGCGACCTACGAAGCCGATCTGGTCGGCGACGACCCGAGCACCGACCTCGCCGTGTTGCGCATCGGCGCGTCCGAGATTCTGCCGCACACCGAACTTGGCGACTCGGCGAAGCTGCGCGTCGGGCAGATCGCGATTGCCGTGGGTAGTCCGCTGGGGCTTGCGCAGACCGTCACCACCGGCGTGGTTTCCGCGCTCGGCCGCTCGTTGCGCTCGAACTCTGGACGCATGATTTATGACGTGATTCAGACTGACGCCGCGCTCAATCCCGGCAACTCCGGCGGGCCGCTCGTGAACTCTGCGGGCCAGGTGATCGGCGTGAACACCGCGATCATTCCCGGCGCGCAGGCCATCTGCTTTGCTACCGCGATCGACACCGCGAAATGGGTCATCACACAATTGTTTGCTCACGGGCGCGTGCGGCGCGCACACGTCGGCATTGCCGGCACCACGGCGCCGATCGCGCGCAAGGTTCAGCGTTATTTCGAACTCCAAACGACTAGCGGCGTGCGCGTGATGGAAATCGTCAAGGGGAGTCCGGCGGCTCTCGGCGGTCTGCGGGTGGACGATACGATCGTCGCGATCGACGGCGTGGCTGTCGACGGAATTGACGCGTTGCAGCGCTTACTCGACGCTTCGCGCATCGGGCGCGAGGCCGAATTCACGGTGATCCGGCTCACGCAAAAATTGAATTTGCAAATCACGCCCGTCGAACAAGCGCTTTTGGTGTAAGCGAAAGGCCGCTGCCGAAGAACGCGGCAGCGGCATTAATTTGGATGACGAACCATCTCGCTTACCAGTCGGAAGATTGTCCGTAGTCGCCATAGTAGGGTGCCGGCGGTGCGGGCTGCGGCGAAGCACACGGCACATAGCGGCCAGAGTATTGATCGTAGCAGCTGCTCGGCGCAGGCGTGACAGCATAGACGGGAGCCGGCTGCGCATAGACCGGCGCGGCGACCGGGGCCGGTTCGGCATAGACCGGCGGCGGCTCATACGCGACTGCCGGCGCGCTGTTCATCGCGGCGCCCACCACTGCGCCGATCAGCGCGCCGCCGATCAGCGCCCCTACCACGTCACCGCCGCGGTCGTGCGCGCTGGCCGGGCCAGCCGCTGCCAGGCAGCCTGCCGTCACCAGTAGTACCGCTGCAATCTTTCGCATGTCGTTCTCCTCGAGAACCGTTCGAAAACATGCGTGCGATTGTGGGTGCGACGCGCGGATACAGGTGCTGCAAGTGGTAACGACGCATTACGTCGGCAATGAACGGCGCGGATACGCGTGCAGATTGGGAGGATTGGCAGCAGACGCAGGCACGCGCCGCGAACGGTTCGTCGCGATGTACACCGGGTCTGCCATGAGTGGGGTCAAGCGAGGACACGCGCGTGGCGCGCGCCCCATCTGTCCGGGATTCGACCCGGGCGGTAGTCCTGCCACTGGGGTCAGTGGTGCAGGATACTGCGCAGCGGATGACGCCAGTCGATATGAGGAGCCCCCGCTTCCACGCGCTGCCTATGCTCCTCGAGGATTTCGTCCGAAAACAGAAAAACGACAATGACGAGGGGAATAACCAGAAACGCGCCCAGTATTACGTGTTCGATCACGATAACCTCCTGGTTGTCAAGCGGTTGCAATTCCATTGTAGCTGGAAAGCTACAGCTTGCGCGAGAGGGGGTTATCGATTCTCTGAGCGAAGGTGGGCCGCCGCACGTTCAGGCCGCCGACTTCTTCCAGACAGCCGCGAAAAGCCCCGCGCCGATCAGCAACGAGCCGCCAGTACGATTGACGAGGCGCTGCACGCGCGGACTGCGCACCGCCTTGCGCGCAGCAGCCGCGAGCAGCGCGTAGCCGAACGCGTTGAGCGTGGCGAGCGCAAGGAACGTGGCCTCGAATATGACAATCTGCGGCATCGCAGCCGTATGCGGATCAATGAATTGCGGCACGAACGCGACAAAGAAAATGATGCTCTTCGGGTTGAGGGCGGTGACGGCATAGGCATGCGCGAAGATTCGGCCCGCGCGGGTTTCGGAGGTGTCGGGCGCGTCGGCGGTGGCAATCGGTGCGCGCCAGAGCTTGATGCCCAGATAGATCAGATAGGCGGCTCCGACCCACTTGAGCATCGAAAAAAGCGCTGCGGAGGCGGCGAGGATCACGCCGAGGCCAAGCATGGACGCCGTCATCGCGGTGAAGTCGCCGAGCGCGACGCCTGCGGTCGTCGCCAGCGCATAGCGGCGCCCATGGCCAAGCGCATACGAAACGACCAGCAAGACCGTGGGTCCGGGAATGGCGACGAGAATGGCCGACGCAATCGCGAAAGGCAACCAATGGGCGAGGGGCATAGGTTTCTCCAGTGAGGAAGCCCGATTTATCCACGAAGATCGCAGGGATGCAAGCGAAGGTGAGGGCACGCTTTACGCACTGGGTGCGAGAGAAAGCAATGTATTCCACGAGCCGCTGGCATCGTTTTTATTCTGCGTTTGATGACTAAATGGCTTTGCGCTCAAGCCTTCACGCCGCGACTTTATGTGCACTGCGTCATACATTTGAAAAGCGGATTGAAACGGTAATTTTGAGTACTTTGCACTGGCGCTGGCTCACGGTCGACTTGCAACTGCTGCGCTCGCACACAAGTTCTTCTTGCAGTCCTTTTGCGGTCTTCTAAATTTAAAAAAGTGTGCCGTGCGTAGAAGTTAAATACATAGCTAACCTGAGTATAAGCCTGCGGCGCTATACGGAATCGGAGTAAGCCGTAAAGTGCCAACTCTGATAAGACAGGAGACAACCATGAAAATGCTATTCGCGATGACCGCATTCGCTGCCGGTCTCCTTTGCGCCGTTTCCGCACAAGCGCAGGATTCCGCCTTGAAGCCGCAGCAAACCGTTCAACTCAAGCCCGGCTCGTATGGCTGCCTCTCGAAGGACAAGCTCGACGCGGTTTCCTTGCACGAGCAGGCCGGCGAGCATCAGCAGATGCAGGAATATTTCACCGATTATCGCTGCCTCTCCACGCCTGAGAATCAGTCGTTCCGCATCGTGCGCGTGGTTGGCCATGACGTCGAATTCGTCAATGCGGCGAACACCGACGACCAGGGCCTCTGGACCACCGACCGCTTCATCAAGCAGTAAATGTTGCGTAGCACCGGCGAGCCGCCCGCCATGAGCGGCTCACGCGCCCCGACTGGACCTTCGACCCAGTCGCTCGCCTGCGTTTAATCGGCTCGTCATTGGCCTGTCATCGGCCCATCCGCCTCGATCCCGTCATTGCATCATCATTTTCGCGACCGACCATCGCGATGATCCAGCACGTCGCCGTCCGATGAATCCGGCACAGGATCTGCTGGAAACTCGCTATCATGTGCGGCTTTTGCGCGGCGCGGAATTCACACGGGATTCGCACCCATTCGATATGGCACTCAAATCGACCATCTATAAGGCAGAACTGCAGATCGCGGACATGGACCGGCATTACTACGCCGACCATGCGCTCACCATCGCATGTCATCCGTCCGAAACCGACGAGCGGATGATGGTGCGCATCGCCGCGTTCGCGCTGTTCGCCAGCGATCGTCTCGAATTCTGCAAGGGCCTGTCGGACACCGATGAGCCCTCGCTCTGGTGCAAGGACTACACCGGCGCGGTGCAGACCTGGATCGAAGTGGGGCAGCCCGACGAGCGTCGCATCGCCAAGGCAAGCGGGCGTGCCGAGGAGGTGATCGTGATCGCTTACGGCGGACGCACCTCGGATATCTGGTGGCAGGGCGTGCGCAGCAAGGTGGAGCGGCTGCGCAACGTGACGGTCTGGTCGCTGGGCGAGGGCGTGGCAGCGTCGCTCGGGGCTCTGGCGGAGCGGACCATGCGCCTTCAGTGCACCGTACAGGACCATGCGGCGTGGATCGGCAACACCGCGAGCGAACCCGTCGCGGTCGAATGGACCGTCCTCAAGGCGCCTGAAAACGTCTGATTGCGCGGCCCTCTCGCACGCGTGCTGCCTTTGTGGGGGTTGCCCGCGGGTCAATCAACGCACCGGCGGCCCTTTCAATTCGACCATGTTGCCCTCGGGATCGAACAGGTACAGCGACGGCCCGAAGCCTTCCGAGCCAAAACGCTCGACCACTTCGCCCGGGCGCGCGCCCATCTGCGTGAGCCAGGCCTTGAGCGCCTCGCCATCGAACGGTTCCACCCGCAGGCATAGATGATCCATGTTGCCGGCAGCGCCTGATGGCGTCGCGCCGCCGTCGCGGTCCAGCGCACCGCCGATCGCGGCGAGATCGACCAGCGAGCGGCCTGCGCGCAGCTGCACGAGCCCCAATTTTTTCTCCTCACGTTCGACGCGGCAGCCCAACACATCGCAATAAAAGCGCGTCATGGCGGCGAGATCGGCCGCGCGAATGACGACATGATCGATTTCGCGAATCTGGATAAGCATGGTTCTCCCCAAAACGGCGCGCGCGGGCGCAATCCACACAGTGTAGGGGAGGGAAATCAGGCGGAAAATGGCGAAGCGCGAGCGCTCGGATCGAGTCGGGCAGGGTGATGCGGTCCGCTGACGAATTCGCTGGACGAAAAAAAGCCCGCTACTGTGAGCGGGCTTAATCCATATCAGGAGGAGACATGGAGGAGACAGAAACCACTATACACAGCGATCTGACGCGGCGCAACAAGTTTTTAAGGGAAAACCCGCAATTGGGCCAAATTGTCGCAGTCACCGCCCCGCTTTTATGGCAGGCGGTTGCTGGCTGGGCATCCGCGGCTGGCAATCGGCAATCAGGCCAGATCTCCTGAACGACAGCGCAAGATCCGGCAGGCCGGCATGCATGGGAGCCGCTACAGTGGGTCCATCGAGTCCACCATTTCCGGGAGTCACGAAATGAACGCCATCCCGACCGCAGCTCACGGCGAGCTTGTCGCCGCCTTCGGGTCGGTCCCCGCACTGACTACCGACGACGAGCGCTGGGCCGCCATCGCGGCGCGCGACGCGCGTGCCGACGGCCAATTCTTCTACGCCGTGCGCACGACCGGTGTGTTCTGCCGCCCGTCCTGCGCGTCGCGCCTGCCGCGCCGCGAGAACGTGGCGTTCTTCGCCGATGCCGATGCCGCGCGCGCGGCCGGCTATCGTGAATGCAAGCGCTGCCGCCCCGGGGGCCTGCCGCGCGAGCTCGAGATCGTGCGCCGCGCCTGCGCTGCCCTCGACGCCGATCCCCAGGCCCGCCTCACGCTCGCGCAGCTCGGCGAGCTCGTGCACCTGAGCCCGTTCCATCTGCAGCGTCTTTTCAAGCGCGTGCTGGGCGTCTCGCCGCGCCAATACTTGGCGGCGCGCCGCGGCGCGGTGCTGCGCGACGCGCTCGCACAAGGCGCCGATGTCACGCGCGCGAGTGCCGACGCGGGCTTCAACTCGTCGTCGCGGCTCTACGAGAGCGTGGCGGGAGAGCTGGGCATGGCGCCGTCGGCGTTCCGCCGCAAGGGCGCGGGACTCACGATCCGCTATGCGGTCGCGGCCACGCCGCTCGGGCGCGTGCTCGTCGCGGCAACGGACAAGGGTATCTGCCGGATCGCGTTCGGCGACGATCCCGGCGCATTGAGCGCAAGCCTCGTGGCCGACTTCTCGAACGCACATTGCATCGAGGACACGGCAGGGCTCGCGCCGTTCGTCGCGCAGATCGACGCCTATCTGCATGGCCGCCGCGAGCACCTCGAGCTGCCGCTCGACATTGCCGCGACGGCGTTCCAGCAGCGGGTCTGGGACGCGCTCCAGCGCATTCCGTACGGCGAGACGCGCAGCTATACGCAGATCGCCGAAACGCTCGGCGCGCCGCGCGCGGTACGCGCCGTGGCAAGCGCTTGCGCATCGAACCCGGTGGCGCTGGCGATTCCCTGTCACCGCGTCGTGCAAAAGGGCGGCGCGCTCGCCGGCTACCGCTGGGGACTCGCGCGCAAGGCCGCGCTGATCGACGCCGAAGCGCGTGCGGGCGAAGTCCTCGTCGCTGCCACGGCACAGGCCGGCGGCCCGCCTCCGCGCGACGCGAAACGAGACTCAAAGCGCGGCCGCGCCGACGCCACACCGGAGACCGCCGCTTGAGCGCCGTCCTGCCGAACGAACCACAACAGCCGCGAAGCGGCGGCCCGGATCCCGACGCCACCTTCGAGCTGCCGTTTCGCGCCCCCTACGACTGGCCGCGCATGCTGCGCTTTCTGGCGGGACGCGCGACGCCAGGCGTCGAAACCGTGGAAGACGGCGCGTGGCTGCGTGCAATCGACTTCCATGGCGTGAGCGGCACGCTCGCCGTACGCCGCCATGCGCGCAAGCACTGCCTCGTCGTCGAAGTCGACGGGCCAGTGAGCGCCCATGCAGCCGCATTGGCTGCGCCGCTGGCGCGCATCTTCGACGTGCGGACAAATCCGGCCGCGATCGGCGCGGGCTTCGCCGCCGATCCATGGCTCGCGCCGCTCGTCGCCGCCGCGCCGGGGCTGCGGGTGCCGGGGGCGTGGTCGGGCTTCGAACTCGTGGTGCGCGCGATCGTCGGCCAGCAGGTGAGCGTGAAGGCCGCGACGACCATCGTGGGCCGCCTCGTCGAGCGCGTGGGCAAACGTATCGAGGGCCACGCGCACGCGCGCACCGCATGGCGCTTTCCCACGCCTGCCGCATTGGCCGCCGCCGATCTTGCCGGGATCGGCATGCCGGGCAAACGGGTGGCCGCGCTCCAGGGGTTCGCGGCGGCCGTGGCGAGCGAGACGCTCGTTATCGAACGTCCCGCGGAACGTGCCCCGGAGCGCGCGCGTGCGCAAGGCGCCGCGCTTCGTGCCACCGGCAGCCGGCGCAGTCGCCATGACGAGCCCGCTGGCGATCCCGGGACTGCGCCCGCTGCAGAACATGCCACCGAACGCGCCACCCTCGACGCCATGCGCGCCGGATTGCTCGCACTGCCTGGCATCGGCCCCTGGACCGTCGAGTACGTGGCCATGCGCGCCTGGCGCGACGCCGATGCGTGGCCCGCCACCGACCTCGTGCTGATGCAGGCCATCGCCGCGCGCGACCCCGCGCTCGTGCGCCCCACGCAGCAGCGCGCGCGCACCGACGCATGGCGGCCCTGGCGCGCCTATGCCGCGATGCACCTGTGGAACGAGATCGCCGATCGGGCCGGCGCGGCGCGCGGCGGCTAGCAGACCACCCGCAAAGTCCCGCCCGAAGGGGGCCCAAGCAGGTCTTTCAGCGAGATGTTAAAGTGCCCGCTACCGAAAATCCCTTGCCGGCGGCACGTGCCGCACCGCGTCGCCGGCCAGAGCCCGACCCGCCCTTCAATGCCAGACACGACCTCTACACGCACGAACGACGTTCTCACGCAGCGCCTTTCCGTGCTGAGCGCCGGGCCGCATCGCGACGCGCTCACGCGCGGTCTGCGCGGCATCGAAAAGGAAAGCCTGCGGGTGACGCGCGACGGCCAGCTCGCCATGACGCCGCATTCGGCGGCGCTTGGCTCGGCGCTCACGCATCCGTCGCTCACGACCGACTACTCGGAAGCGCTGATCGAGATCATCACGCCGGCCGAGCACGACGCATCCATCACGCTCGAGAAGCTCGACGAGCTCCATCGCTTTGTCTACGCCACGCTCGCGCGCGACGGCGAGATGCTGTGGAACGAGTCGATGCCGGGCCTCCTGCCCGCCACCGACGACGGCATTCCCATTGCACGTTACGGCAGCTCGAACATCGGCCGCCTCAAGTACGTCTACCGCATGGGGCTCGCGCTGCGTTACGGCCGCACCATGCAATGCATCGCGGGCATCCACTACAACTATTCGCTTAACGAAGAGGTGTGGCGCGTGCTGCACGCGCACGACCAGTCCACGGCCACGCAGATCGACTATCAGTCGGAGCGCTACCTCGCGCTAATCCGCAATTTCCGCCGCACGAGCTGGCTGCTGATGTATCTGTTCGGCGCCTCGCCGGCGCTCGATGCGCGCTTCCTGCGCGGCCGCGCGCATGCGCTCGAAACCTTCGACGCCGACACGCTCTATCTGCCCTACGCGACGAGCCTGCGCATGAGCGACCTCGGCTACTCGAACACCACGGGCCAGTCGGCGCTGCACGCCGACTATGACACGCTGACGGGCTACCTCGACGCGCTCACGCAGGCGGTGAGCCAGCCGTATCCGCCGTACGAAGCCATCGGCACGCACCGCGACGGCGAATGGGTGCAGATCAACACCAACGTGTTGCAGATCGAAAACGAGTTCTATTCGACGATTCGCCCGAAGCGCGTCACGTATCCGGGCGAACGGCCGCTGCATGCGCTCGCCGCGCGCGGCGTGCAATACGTCGAAGTGCGCTGCATGGACATCGATCCGTTCGAGCCCACCGGCATTTCGCTCGAAGCCGCGCGTTTTCTCGACGCCTACCTGCTCACCTGCGCACTCGAAGAAAGCCCCCTGCTGCCGGCGGCCGACTACGCACAGGCGAACGAAAATTTCGGCCTCGTCACGAAGGAAGGGCGCCGCCCGGGCCTCGAGCTCAAACGCGGCAACGACACGGTCTCGCTCCAGGATTGGGCCGCCGAGCTGCTTTCGAAGATCGAGCGCAGTGCCGCCGTGCTGGACGCGCTGCGCGGTGGTGACGAGCATGCGCGCTCGCTTGCTGCACAGCGCGCGAAACTCGCCGATGCGTCGCTCACGCCCTCCGCTCGCGTGCTGGAAGCGATGCGCGGCAACCAGCAATCCTTCCTGCAATTTGCGCTCACGCAAAGCGAGCGCCATGCGGCGCATTTCCTCTCGCGTCCGCTTTCGCCCGAGGCGATGGCACAATTCGAGGCGCTCGCGCGCGAGTCGCTGGAAGACCAGGCCAAGCTCGAGCGCGAGGAGGTGGGCTCGTTCGACGCCTTCGTGACCGCGTATAGCTCCTACACGCTCAATCGCTACAGCGTTTAGCCCTGCGCTAGTGGAGTATTTTGGGCATTCCACTTGCTGGAAACACCAGCGTGCGGGCGCGGTCCAACAATGCATGGGCAGTACGCCCCGCCGACGCCACCGCGTGCCGACGACAAGATAACCGGGCCGCGCTCGACGCGAGCTCATACAGGGAGGAACCACACGATGAAACGAATCCTGCCGATCCTGTTCTGCGCGGCACTGACGGCCTGCGCGCCGCGCGGCCAGGTCAACCCCGACGTCATGCAGATCGCCACCGCGCCGCTCACGTGCAACGACAAGCCGCAGTGCGACATCTGGTGGCAACGTGCCCAGGACTGGGTGCGCGACCATTCGAAGTACGAAGTGCAAACCGTGACCGACACGCTGATCCAGACCGCCGGCCCCGGCGGCGGCAAGCGCGCGCTCGCCTACGAAATCACGCGGACCCACAACAGCGACGGCACGACCACCATCGGCTTTGCGGCCCATTGTGACAGTTCGCTCGGCTGCAAGCCCGATCCATGGGCGGCCGGCGCGGCCTTCAAGCAGTACGTGCGCACGGGCGTCGAACAGCCGATCCAGGGAATCAGCGGCGACGCGGAAAACCCTGACGCGTCCGGTGCGGATACGGGCGCCGCATCGTCGGCTGGGGCGCGCGCGGCGAATGAGTCCAAGTGAGCCCGGCTGGTTCGCACCGCGTGATAGCTCGTATTCCGAATCGAATCACTTCGATTGTGCATTTAAGCATTATCTGATTGGGTGACGTGTCGAGGGATCGTATTGTGGCTCTGCTTCGGCGTGCGCCGGACGACAGTACATTCCTCTTCCATCATTCGAATCGAAAATGAAAATGCGACTTCTGCCAGCCAGCGCACTGGCTGCCCTCATCGTCGTCGCGGCTGGTTGCACGACCGCGTCAGGCCCGACCTACAACCTCGACGTCGTGACGCTCGCCAACGGCTCGCAGGCGTATCGCGTACAGTGCTTGGGCCTGCTGGAAAGCTCGAAGGACTGTATGAAGAAGGTCACCGAGATTTGCGGCAACAAGGAGCCGCTGCGAGTGTCCTCAACCGACCGCGCTGCGTCCGGATTCAAGGCCGAAAACGACCCGCGCGAAATCATGTTCGTTTGCCAGGCGCCGCAGCCCGCTGTCCAGACACCGCCGCCGCCTCCGCCGCCGGTCGTCGAAACGCAGCCGCGCACCATTACGCTCAGCGCCGACGCCAACTTCGAAATCAACAAGTACAACCTGCTGCCGGAAGGCAAGCAGGCACTCAACAAGTTCATCGCGGACAGCGACGGCGTGAACATCGGCACCGTCGTGATCAATGGCCACACCGATTCGACCGGTTCGAACGCGCTGAACGACCGCCTCTCGCTGCGCCGTGCGGAAACCGTCCGCAACTACCTGCAGTCGCATGGCCTGCATGCGGGCAAATACGAAGTGCACGGCTACGGCAAGTCGAAGCCGATCGCGAGCAACGCCACGGCCGACGGTCGCGCGCAGAATCGCCGCGTCGAGATTCAGACGAGCGGCATCACCGTCCGCTAATACACCACGTTTATCACGGCAGCAACAGCACACGCCCGCGTTTGTCGCGGGCGTTCATCACGGGATCGCCAGTGGGCCATCAATGGCCCATTGCCGGTCCCGCTCCCTTTCTGGGCTTCGTAATCCAGACCAGCGCCGCAAGCACGACGAACATCGCGCATGAGATGCGGAAGAAGTCGTTGGTCGCCATCATGTAGCCCTGCGCCGTCACCACTTCATTGAGCTTCGCGGTCAGGCCCGGCCCTGCATAGCCGAGACTCGTCAACGCATTGCTGTATGCGCTGGTGTTGGGCGAATATACGCTCACGGACTCCGACAACACCGCGTGGTGATAAATCGCAGAGTTCTCCCAGAACGTCGTGCTCGCCGCCGTTCCAATCGCGCCCGACAGCGTGCGCAAGAAGTTGGACAGACCCGATGCGCTCGCGAGGCGCTCGTCGGAGATGCTCGACAGCGTGATGGTCGTCATCGGCACGAAGAAGCAGGCCACGCCGATGCCCTGCACGAGGCGTGGCAGGATCACCTGGTCGAACGGCACGTCGAGCGTGAACGTGGCGTTCCATAGCGAGACGCCCGCGAACACGACGAATGCGAAGCTCGCCACCATGCGCAGATCGAGCTTGTGCATATTGCGCCCGATCAGCGGCGAGAGCACGAGCGCGAGCAGCCCCACCGGCGCCGTCGCGAGGCCGGCGACGCCGGCCGTGTAGCCCATCACCGTTTGCAGCCAGAGCGGGAAGATCACGACCGAGCCGAAGAACGCCATGAAGCCGAACGAGATGATCAATGCGCCGAGCGCGAAGTTGCGGTCGCGAAAGAGCGAGAGATCGACGACCGGCTCTTTCTCGGTGGCCTCCCACGCAAGCATGAACGCCAGCGACACCGCCGCGATGATTGCGAGCGCAACGATGAACTTCGAGCTGAACCAGTCACGGTCCTTGCCGAGGTCGAGCATCATTTGCAGGCACGACACGCCGATCACGAGCAGCACGAGGCCCACAGCGTCGATGCGCTGTTTCGTGGTCTTCGTTTCGCGTCCGCGCAGCAGCAGGAACGCGCAAACCCCCGAGAAGAGCCCGATCGGCACGTTGATGTAGAAGATCCACGGCCATGTGTAGTTGTCCGTGATCCAGCCGCCCATGACCGGGCCGAAGATGGGCGCGACGATCACCGTCATGGCCCAGAGTCCCAGCGCAAGCCCACGTTTCTCGGGCGGGTAGGAGCGCATGAGGATCGTCTGCGAAAGCGGCACCATCGGACCGGAGACGAGGCCCTGCACGAGACGGAAGGCGATCAGCGTCTCGAAATTGGCGGCGAAACCGCAGGCCGCCGAGGCCAACGTGAACAGGATCACCGAAAGCGTGAAGAGCCGCACTTCGCCCACGCGCCGCGCGAGCCAGCCCGTGAGCGGCACGGCGATTGCCGAGGCGACCGAATACGAGGAGATCACCCAAGTGCCTTCGCTGTTGGCGACGCCGAGCGTGCCGGAAATGGTCGGCACGGCAACGTTGGCGATCGACGTGTCGAGCACCTCCATGAAAGTGCCGAGCGCGAGGCCCACGGTCAGCAGCGCGAGCTTTCCGCCCGAGAACGGCGCGGGCTCCGCGCTGGCAGGAGCGGGAGAGGGCGCGGCGGTGGATGCGTCCATTTTCAGGGTCCTTGCTCGGCTTCTTGCCGAAGTTTCCAGTTCGGGTGGCAGTCCATAAGTTCATGTCGCGGCATTGACTGCCCAGACAGTGATTTATCCGCAATGCGACACGATCGAGGCGAAATCTAGCTGGCGCCAAGGCGCCACGACACCGGCTTCACAGCTTGTGGCGATCTTCCTCGGCTGCGCTGAATGGCACATCCGCGCCGCCTTCGACATGACTGCATACCATCGACGTGTCCGCATCGTTCGCGATGAAACGTTGCAACAGGCTGACGAGCGTGGTCACTTCGTCGGCGGAAAAGCCGCGTAGCTGGTCGTTCACCACCGAGGCGACCAGATCCGGCAGCTGCTGCGCCGCATCACGCCCCAGCGGCGTGAGCGCCAGTTCGACCACACGGCGGTCCGCGTGACTGCGCTGGCGCACGAGAAAGCCTTTTTTCTCCAACCGGTCGAGCATGCGCGTCATCGATCCAGTGTCGTATGACAGCACGCGCGACATTTCATTGGGCGTGCGGGCGTGCTCGAACCACAGTAGGAGGATCACGCCGATCTGCGATGAGGTCAGCCCCAGCGGCGCGACGGCGCGGTCCATCCGCGCGGCCAGCACGTTTCGGGCCGTCGACAGGAAATAGCCCAGGCTCGGCACAACACCGACCTTGCCTGGTACGTACGCACCCTCGCTCATGGGAAGCCGCTCTCACGCATCTCGAAAACAGGCGAATTCTAGCCGGTTATATGCCTGCCTGGGCAGATAAATTGGGTGACGCGTCAGCCACCGATTCTCATGGTCGCTGCGTAAAAACAACAGCACATTTGGTGCGATGCAAAGTGTGTTGTGGTTTGATTGCATAGTCAATATTATGACAGGCAAGCACTTTATCTCCTCGTATTCCCCAATTCTCCTGTTGAATGCGCCATGCTGTACCTAAAAAACGCGCTCGGCGGCATCGGCCGCTCGGTTTCCTGCACTGCCAGGCTTGCTTTCACGCAAACCGGCGGCGCGGCGCGTTGGCGCAAGTTCGCGCTCTATGCAGCGATGTTCGTGCTGCCTGGCGGCTCGATCGCCGTCGCGCTGATGGTGTGGGCCGACCGACGCCGCGCCCAGCGAGACGGGGCGGGCACGTCCGTGGTGATGAGCGGCGTCATGCCGCCTGCAACGAGCCCAAGTGTGGTCGCGGCAAGCATGAATGCAGCAGCGGCCACCACGGCGGCAGCCAAAGCCGCCTGCTCCGGCGTCCAGGTTGCGTGCCGCGCCAACATCATGCGGGGTGCACATACGCGCGCAGGCCGCGCCGCGCTGCACGCCGTTCACGCGCTGGGTTGCTGGCGCCGTAACGACGCGTAATTTGCGACCGGCGTGCGGTAACACATCCTCATCCATTTCCGGCTTACCCTTGCAGGTTCCGCGCTGCGCGTGGCGCGTGCGCTACCATTGCCGCAACTTGCCAGCCCCTCGAACCGAGCCCGGCCCGCCGCATTGCCGCAGAGCGCACCACGCCGCGCGTCTTCGCGCACCAGCTGCGCGCGACTTTCACCCGGTTCGCCAGCCGCTTCGACAGGAATTCCTTGCATGTCTTGCCGTTTCGTCCCTCCCGGCCATCACGTTTCCCGCCGTAGCCGCGCCTGGCGCCTGGCGCCCAGGCCTGCCGTGCTGTGCGCGGTGGCAGCGCTCGCGTTCCAGTTGAGCGGTTGCGCCGTGGGCCCCGACTATCACAAGCCGGCTGCAGCAGTGCCCGAGTCGTACAAGGAAGCGCCCGAGGGCTGGAAGACTGCACAACCCGCCGATACCGCCGATCGCGGCCCCTGGTGGCTCATCTACGACGACGCGCAGCTCAACGGGCTGATGGATCAGCTCAACGCCAACAACCAGACCGTCGCGCAATACGCCGCCGCGTACCGCCAGGCGCGCGCATTGGTAGGCGAGGCGCGCGCGGCATATTTCCCGGTGGTGAGCGCCTCGTTTTCGGGCTCGCGCGCACGCTCCCCCGCGCGGGTTTCGAACTCTAGCAGCAACGGTTTTGCCGGCGGCGGATCGATCTCGAACAACGTCAACCTCGGCCTCGACGCGACCTGGGAACCGGATCTCTGGGGCAAGGTGAGCCGTACGGTCAGCGCGCAGGAAGCCGGCCAGCAGGGCGCCGCCGCCGATCTGGCCAACGCGCGCCTCTCGGCGCAGGCCACGCTCGCGCAAACCTGGTTCACGCTGCGCTCGCTCGACGCCCAGCAGAAGCTGCTCGATGACACCGTCGCGGCTTATCAGAAGTCGCTGCAGCTCACGCAGAACCAGTACGCGCAGGGCGTAGCGGGCCGCGCCGACGTCATCCAGGCGCAAACGCAATTGCAGTCCGCGCAAGCCGCCGCCATCGGCAATGGCGTGGCGCGCGCCCAAGACGAACACGCGATTGCCGTGCTGGTCGGCCAGCCGGCTTCGGCGTTCTCGATTCCGCCTTCACCGCTTATGGCCACCCCGCCCGCCGTGCCGGTCACGATGCCTTCGGCGTTGCTCGAGCGGCGTCCCGACATCGCCTCGGCGGAGCGCAAGGCGGCGGCCGCGAACGAGCAGATCGGCATAGCGATCTCCGCGTTCTTTCCCACGCTGACGCTCTCTGCCAGCGGCGGGTTCGAGAGCTCGGTGCTCTCGCAGCTGCTCTCCATGCCGTCGCGCTTCTGGACGCTCGGGCCGTCGCTCGCGGCCACGGTGTTCGACGCGGGCCTGCGCCGCGCGCAGACCGAAGCGGCGCGCGCGTCCTATGACCAGCAAGTCGCGGCCTACCGGCAGACCGTGCTGGCCGCATTCCAGGACGTCGAGGACAACCTCGCGTCGCAGCGCATCCTCGCGCAGGAAATCGTGGTGCAGCAGCAGGCCGTGGAATCGGCTCAGCACGCACTGCGGATCGTCACGAACGAATACAAGGCCGGAACAACCGATTACCAGAACGTCCTGTCATCGCAGACGACGGCGTTCACGGCGCAGCAAAAGCTCGCGAGCATCGCGGGGCAGCGCATGGTGTCGTCGGTCGGGCTCGTGAAGGCGCTCGGCGGCGGCTGGGACGTCTCGCAGATGGCGCGCGAAACCGGCGGCGTAGCGGCGCCCGCGCCTGTCGCGGCATCGGACTCCGCGGTGCCGGGCGCGCCAGGCCAGGCGCCTTCGATGCGTGGCGCCGTGCAGGGTGCGGCAGCGCAGGGCGCTCAACCGCAGTAAGCCCGGTGGCGCGCTACACCTCGCGGATTCATGGCGTCAGCGCATGAAGGTCAGCGCCACAGCGCCGGTTCCCGTGGGCCGTCCCAGCAGATTCAGCAATCCCGCCAGATTCTCGCGCTGATCGGGCGTCGCGCTCGCGGTGCCATTGAACGACGCCGACGAGCGCGAAAACGTGCCATGCCCGTCGAGCAGCAACGGTCCTTGCTGCGTGCTCAGATCGAGCGTCGATGACGCGCCCTGCGCCTGAAGCACCGCCTCATACGAGCCGAGCGGCTTCACGAGCGAGACGCGTGAGCTCATGTCGCCGAGCGTGACGGTCAAGCGCCCGAATGCATCGGCGCCGAATACGCGCCAGGGACTCCACGCGAGCCGCACGTTGCCATCCAGATCTAGCGTGTTGAACGGCGCGCCGAGGCCCGCGAGCAGCGACGCGGGCACCGCGATCGCGCCCGACGTGACCGTCGCGCCGCGCAACGTCGCTTCGACGTCGACAGGGTCGGGCATGGCCTCGGTCTGGCGCATCTGCATGCGCACGCGGCCCGTGAGGAGCGCCCAGAACGACGTGCTCCATTCGATGCGGCCCGGCAGAAGCGTCGCGCCCTGCACGTCGCGGCCGGCGGCGAGCATGAGCGTGGCCGAGCCGTGCCAGAGCGAGCCTTGCGGATCGACGAGGTTGACATGGCCCTGGGTCGCGCGCGCGAACTGCGGCGCGATCCACGCGGCGGGCAGCCGCACGAGCAGCACCGCGCCTACGGACAACACGGCTACGAATAGCCAGGGCAACACGGCGCGCGCGCGCCGCATCCAATAAGACATGCGAGGAATCTCCTGTCGACCAGAGTTGGCGCTTTAGCTGTCGGCCGGAGCTAGTGCTTCAGCACTTACTCCGGGCCCATGCAAAGCGCCTTACTCTGGTCCCATGCTTCGCGGTCGACCGCGTTTCGCGCCTTAGCGCGCGTTCGCCGGCTGCAGCGACGCGGTCAAATCGACCTGGCCGTCGGCCTTCAGCGCCGTGATGTGAGCCTCGACCACCTGCACCTTGTACTGCTTGCGCACGTCGTCGAGCCAGGCCGCCCACGCCGGGAACGAGGCATTCTTCATCTGCACCTGCGCTGTCGTGCCGATCAATTGCACCTGCGCGTTCGGCATGCCGTGGTCGGAGAGTGATGCGGTCAGCGCATCCTTGAGCGCCTGGCCGCCAGGCGCGACGCTCGCCGCCGCGCCCGCGAGCGCACGCGCCTCGTCGGCCTGCGCGGTCATCTGCGCAAGCTGGCGCTTCATCGCGGGCAAGTTCTCGCGCAGGCGCGCGCGGCCGTCCGCCGCCGGTTGCCATAGCACCGAATAGCCGATTGCCACGACCAGCACCGCGCCGCCCCAGGTCAGCAGCATTTTTTCGCGCGCGGTGCGGACTTCCCAAAAGTTGCTCCACTGCTCGCTCAAGGTCTGCACCCATGCGCTGCTCGAACCGGTTGTCTTCACGATGCGCTCCTGATCGTCCATTTGCCGCTGCTGCTGTCCTGCGTGGCCGCGAGGCCATTGCGCGCAAGCCGCTTGCTCAAGTCGGCGTCGACATTGACGCCGGGCTTGAAGGTCACGTCGAGGCGCCGGTCGTGATAGTCGAGCGCTGCAATCGCATTCGCGGGCACCGGCCCGAGCGAGCGCGCGAAGGCGTCGGCGAGCGCGAGGAAATCGTCGGGCGAGGGCTCGCCCGCTGCCACGCGCAACTGGGAAAGCTGGCGCGCCATCTGCCCGGCGGGGTCGAGCACCACCGTCGTCTTCGGGAACGCGTTGAGCAGCAGCTCGGTCATCTGCGTGTTGATAGCGTCGCGCTGGCGCGCCAGCATCAGCCACTGCACGTTCGCACCGACGATCGCGACCACGAGCGAAGCCGCCACTAGCGCGAGCGGCACGCGCAGCCGGCGCAGCGTCGCGCGATCGAGACGCCACGGCTGCACCGCGAATTCGAACTGGCAGAGGTCGAACTTGCACGCGAGCGCGCGCTTCGCGAGCGTCTCGAAGCCAAGCGGCTGCGCACCGGGCAGCGCCGCCGCGAGCGCAGCTTTGTCGGCGGCGCTCGCGAATTCGCCTGGCACCCCCGTCAGCACGTAGCGCATGACGGGCGCGTCGCCGGCCAGCGCCGCCACGGTCGCGGCAAGATTTGCCGCCGGCACCGCAAAGCCTTCAGCCATCGCGCCGCGCACGATCGCGAGTTCGAGCAGCGCGCTGGACGCGCCTGCCACGGTGCTGGATACGGCCGCCGCCACGTCAGGCAGAAGCGCGGGCGCCGTCGACATGACCGGGCCGAATACGCAGGCCGTTACCGGGCTGCTTGCACTATCGGCGCCATCGGTACCATCGGCACTGCCTGCGCCGCCGGCAGCTTTGGCATGGTCGGCAACTTCCGTCGAGGCGGGCGGCATGGAGGGCTCGCCTGCGTACGCCGCGGCTTGCAGCGCCTGCGCAGCAGCAGCGCCGGTACCCCCCGCCGCATCGGGCAGGCTATCGGGCAAGCAGCGCGCCACCGGCACCGCGCGCAGGTTGCGGTGCCCCGCGCCCGTGAATCCTTCGATGAGGAAGCGGAACCACCCGCGGTCGACGGCCGCGACGGTCTGCATCCCGCCCGGCAGGCGCGCAGGATCCAGCGCGAGATGGCAAGTCTGCGGATCCTGGATCAGATGATCCTCGACGACGTTCGGCAGCGCCTGGCGCAGCCGCGGCCCCTTGAGCGGCGGCACCGTGGCGGCGACCATGAGCAGATCGCGCGCGGCGATCAGCAGCACGGTGGCCGACGCCTTCGGCAACAGGCCGAGCGCCGCCCGGCCCGCGCGCTGCGTCTGGCCCGCTTTGTCGAGCAGCACGAACGGCAGTTCGGGCAATTGCCATTCCTGCGAGTGGACCGCCGGATCGCGCGGCGGCATCAGGACGATCAGCGTGCTCAAACGCACCTCTTTTCGATGTTGGACGGGTACGATTTCATGGTTCGTCGCGCACGCGCACGATGCGCGTCGTATGGGTGAGCGGGTCGCGCCACACGAGCGTGGTGCGGTCCACGACGGCGCGCTCGTGCTGCACGCGCCCATGAACCACAAAATAGCTTGTATTGACGTCGCATTGCGTCGAGTCGACGCTGGTTTGTCCGGCCCCCGCGCCTTGCAGCGCGAGCTGCACATCGGCGAGGTTGTGGAAAAACACGGTCTGGCGCCGCGCCACGAACGCCTGCGCGCCGGACAGGCTCATGCCCTGCACGATCGCTGCGATCACCTCGGCGCTCGCCGTGTTCATGTTCACAGGCGTCGTGGTGGGCAGGACCGTCACGAACGGGCGCAGCCGCGCGACGATGTCGGGCGTGAAGCCCGGCACGTCGAGCAGCGCATCGGTGCTCGTCATGAGCAGCGGCGCGACGGCGCTGTTGGAGTCGGCATCGGAAAGGCCGGGGTTGTCGGTGAAGTTCGCACCGCCTCCCGTGCCGCCCGCGACTTGCTGAGCATTCGCGGCCGTGCCGGTGCTGCCCGCCGCCGTGGCGCCGGTCTGAAAGCGCGTGATCGAGTGGGCGAGCCCCGAGCGCAGGTAGACGGCCGCATTTTTTGCAAGCTGACCATCGATGCCAAGCAGCTGCAAGAGGCGCGCGAACGCCTGGATTTGCGCGAGATTCAGTTGCAGCGCGCCCGGCGCGGAGGTGGAAACGAGATTGCGCAGATTGAAGCGCGCCTGAGCGTCTTCGATGGAGCCGGAGAGCCAGGTGTCGGCGCCCTGTTCCGCGCGGGCTTCGCCAATCTGGCCGAGGAAGTCGGAAAGGCGCGTCTTCGCGACCGGCATGCCCCACGCGCCGCCCAGATAGGTCACGCCCGCCGAGGTGTCGCCCTCGGAGCGCAGCACGAGGCGCGTCCAGTCGAGCGCGGCGCGCGCGATCCACTGTCCTTGTGCGAGCAGCCGCTGATTTTCGATGCGGCGCACCTGCACCTGCTGGCGCCACAACATGCCCGAGACCAGAATCGCGGCGAGCGCGACCACCAGCAGCGCGCTGATGATCGCGGCGCCGCGCTGGCGACGCGCGGTAGCACGTACCGCGTTACAGGTAAGGAGGCGGGGAATTCGATGCTGTCGCACGCTCATTCCCCCACGAGAAAGACGCGCGTGACCGGCCGCGCAAGCGAGCGCGCGCTAACGCTCACCTCGAGCCCGGTCACCGCGCGCGGCACGGGCGCGTTGCCGAGTTGGGGCACCTTCACGCTGCTATTGTTCGTCGCGATCTGCGAGCGCACCTGGTTCATGTCCGAGGTCCAGCCCAACTTTTCCACGTAGAGCCGCGCGTCGATCGCGCCCACGCCCTGCATCATCGGCAAGGCGCTCCACGCATCGCTCTCGCCGCCACGCAGCGCGCGCCGCAAGTCGCCGAGATTGGCGAGCGGCGGCGACGCGTAGCGTACGACGCGCCCGTCGCTTACGCGGTAGCGCACCACCTGCAAACGCGGCGGCGCGCCGGGCGGCACCGCGAACGCGCGCACGATCTGCAGCGCGCCGCCGTCGACGGAGACCGCGGGCGCACCCGCTTCGTCGTCGCTGACGGCGTGGCGCGCGTCGATGCGCATCTGGTCGAACATCTGCGCAAACACGCGCTCTTCGGCCATCGAATGCGTGAGGACGTCGCGGCCGCGCACGATCTGGTCCAGGCCGCGCCACGACAAGATCGCGACCACCGCGAGAATAGCGATGGCAACGAGCAGTTCGATCAGCGTGAAGCCGGCGGCGCGGCGGGTGCGCAAAGCGCTGCGCGAAGTAGCGTGCCCGGCGGACGGCCCATGCCACCGCCCCGGCGGGACGCGCTTTCGGCGCATCGCGCGATCACAGCGACCGGTTCGTCTCATTGCCGAGCACCGTGACGAGTTGCGCGAGATTGCCGTCACGGCCCGGCGTCGTCACCGAGACCTCCACGCGGCGGAAAACGGGATTGGGCGTGGCCGTGACGTGCTGCGTGCAGGTCAGCTGCAAATTGCCTTGCGAGCAGTCGAAGCGGCGCTCGCCGACCTCGGGCCACGCGTGTGCGAGACGCAGTTGCGCGAGCGCGTTGTCGGCGCTCCAGCCCGCGAGCAGGCGCTGGTGCAGATCGGCTTCGCTCGCCGCGAGGCTACCCACGGCGCGCAACGAGGCCGCAAGCGCGATCGCCACGATGGCGAGCGCGACCAGCACTTCGATCATGGTGAAGCCGCGCGTCGCGGTGCGGGCGTCGCGACGAGGAACCAGGCGGGTGGCCTTGCGCATCTCAGCGGACCTCATACCGGCCCGCGCCGGTACCGACGATGGTGGCATGGCCCGCCGCCGAGAACAGCGTGATTTCGACGGGCTGCTCGACGGCCTCGGTGCCGAACACGAGGCGGCTCGCATGCAGGTCATCGCTGCCGGAGTAGGTAATCGATACGCCCGTCACGCCGCCTTCCCACTTGCGCGGACCGAGCAGATCATCGCGCAGCGGACGCCAGCCGTCCTCGGTATGCACGTCGAAGCGAAACCCGCCCTCGACCGGCTGCCACGCGATAGGGCGCGCACGCACCTGCGCCTCGTCGCCGGCGGATTCGAACAGCAGCGCGAGGCGCTGCGCCTCTTCGTTCAGATCGGTGCGCGGATTGCGTGTAAGCGAAAGCGACGCGAGCGACACCAGCAGCCCCGCGATCATCAGCACGACCAGCATTTCCAGCAGCGTGAAGCCTGCCGAACGGCTAGCCGAACGTGCGCGCGCCGCGCGCGGGGTGCGCATCGGCGTGCGGTCGCAACAGCGAAGGGGGCGGGCGTGCATGGAGATGAAGAAAGCGAAGCTGGAGATGATCGGGAAACGGGGCCGCGAGCATGCATCCAGCCCCAGCGAGCCCCGGCAGACCTTGGTGGACCCGTCGGGATTCCATTGCCGGTTCGTAATCTATTCGTTGCCGGTTCGTCGCCGGCTCATGGCCTATTGCCAGGACCCGACGTCGGCGTCGTTGCCTTCGCCGCCGGGCTTGCCGTCGGAGCCATAGCTGAAGACGTCGATCTCGCCGTGCACACCCGGATTCAGGTACTGGTACGGATTGCCCCACGGATCGTTGGGCAGGCGCTCGAGATAGCCGCCGCCCTTCCAGTTGTTCGGCACCGGGTCGGTGGTGGGTTTTTGGACCAGCGCCTGGAGGCCCTGATCCTGAGTCGGATAGCGGCCATTGTCGAGCCGATAGAGCTTCATCGCCTGCATGACCGTACCGATGTCCTGGCGCGCGGCGACGCGGCGGGCTTCATCGGGACGGCTCATGATCTTCGGCACGATCAGCGCCGCGAGAATACCGAGGATCGCGATCACGACCATGATTTCGATCAGCGTGAAACCGCGCTGGCGACGTGCGCGCCGGCGTTCGATTTCGGCATGGCTGCGGGTCCATATGGACATAAGTGGCTTCCCTCCTGGCGAATGATCGTTGCGGCGCACCCTGTGCGCCTTGTTTCGTTGTTGCGCGCGAACCCGGATTCGCGGGTTCGCGCGCGCATGACGGGTCATTGTAATGTCACACGATGACGCCTTTGAGACCCGCACCCGCGGCTCCCGAGGCGCGCCATCAAAACGTTCACAATACTCCGTACAATGGAGCGCATGAACCCACTGCAAATCCGTCTTCTGTCACTCGCCGCGTTCGCGGTGTTCTGCGCCACGGCTGCGTGGTGGACGCTCGAAATCGCCGCAACGCGCGCCACCCCGGTGCAAGCCGCCGCCGCCCAGGCGCCCATTTCGGTCGCCGAGGCCGGCACGCTCTTTGGCGGCAAGCTCGAGCGCAACGTCGTGCAGGACATCCACCTGTTCGGCATCCTCGCGCTCAAGCAGGGCGCAGCGGCCATCGTGAGCTTCGGCGGCGACCCGGCCAAGGCCATCTCGCTCGGCGGCCTGATCGGCCCGGACGCGACGCTCGCCGAAGTGCGCGCACGCTCGATCATCGTCAACCGCCACGGCGTGCACTCCGAAGTCTTCCTGCCGGCCAATGCCGCCGGCCCCACCATCTACGTACGCTGACCGACTCCGCGCGCCGCGCTGCTTGCTGGCAAGCTTTTCTGCTAGCACCCGCGCGGCTCGCTGCGCGACTCACTGCACCAGATTGTTCAACTCGATGATCGGCAGCATCACCGCGAGCACGATCACCAGCACCACGCCCCCCATCGCCAGAATCAACAGCGGCTCGAGCAGGCTCGTGAGAAACATCGTGCGTCGCTCCAGTTCGCGCGCCTCGCCTTCGGCGGCGCGGTCGAGCATGGTCGTGACATCGCCGGTCGCCTCACCCGAGCGGATCAGGTGCACCAGCACGGGCGGAAACGTCTTCGTATTGCCCAGCGCGCGCGAGAGCGACGTGCCTTCGCGCACGCGCACGATGGCGTCGTCCACGTTCATGCGCATGGCGCGGTTCGAAAGCGTTTCGCCGGCCGCCTGCAGTGCGCGCAGGATCGGCACGCCCGCCGCGCTCAGAATGCCGAGCGTGCTCGCAAAGCGCACCGTGTTGTAGCCGCGCACGAGCTTGCCCGCGAGCGGCGCCGTGAGGAGCCACCGGTCGAACGCGAGACGCGGCCCGGGCCGGCGCAAGGTCGCGCGCACGATCCACGCGACGATCGCCACCGCGATCAGCACGGCCCACCACCATTGCCGCACGAAGCCCGACAGCGCCATCATCACGATGGTCAGAAACGGCAGTTGCTGCTTGGTGCTCGCAAACACATTCACGACCTGCGGCACCACATAGCTCAGCAGGAACGTGACGATGCCGAACGCGATGATCGTGACGATCGTCGGGTAAGTGAAGGCCAGCACGATCTTCTGCTTGAGCGCGTTGCGCTGCTCGATGTAATCGGCGAGGCGCGAGAGCACGATGCCGAGCTTGCCGGTGTGCTCGCCCGCCGCGACGAGCGCGCGGTAGATGTCGGGAAAATCGCGCGGATGCTGCGCGAGCGCGTTGGCGAGCGAGTGGCCGCCCAGCACTTCTGCGCGGATCGCGGCCATCAGTTCGCGAATGTAGTCGCGCTCGGCCTGCTCGGTGAGCACCGCGAGCGCCTCGCCAAGCGGCAGCCCCGCCACCAGCAGGCTCGCGAGCTGGCGCGTGAGAATCGCCTGCTCGCGCTGCGAGAGACGCCGCCCGAGCGCGAGGCGCTGGGCGCGCGCGCCGCGCGTGCGGGTCGCCGCCGGCTCGACCACGAGCGGCGTGAGGCCCTGGCCGCGCAGTTGCGCACGCGCGCCGCGCGCGCTGTCCGCGTCGAGCACGCCCTTTTGCGCCTTGCCCGCGGCGTCGATCGCTTCGAAACGGAATGCCGGCATCGTCTTCCTTGCCTTCGCCTGAGCGCTTTACGCGCCGCCCGTCACGCGCAGCACTTCCTCTAGCGAGGTCGTGCCCGCGTCGAGCCAGCGCTCGCCGTCGTCGCGCAGCGTGCGCATGCCCTGCGCCCGGCCTGCGGTGAAGATCTCGGCGTCGGCGGCATTGCGGTGAATGAGGTTGCGGATCGGCTCGTCGATGGTGAGCAGCTCGTACACGCCGCGCCGGCCCGAATAGCCCGAATGGCCGCAGCGGTCGCAGCCAACCGGATGCCAGCGCTTGCGCCCATCGTCTTCGAGGCGTTCTTCCTTGCAATGCGGGCACAGTTGCCGCACGAGACGCTGCGCGAGCACGCCAAGCAGCGACGAAGCCAGCAGATAAGGCTCCACCCCCATGTCGGTCAGGCGCGTGACCGCCGAGGCGGCGTCGTTGGTGTGCAGCGTGGCCAGCACGAGGTGGCCCGTGAGCGAGGCCTGCACGGCGATCTGCGCGGTTTCGAGGTCGCGGATTTCGCCGATCATGATGATGTCCGGATCCTGACGCAGGATCGAGCGCAGCGCGCGCGCGAAGGTCATGCCGATGCGCTCGTTCACCTGGGTCTGGCCGATGCCCGCGAGGTCGTACTCGATCGGGTCCTCGACGGTCATGATGTTGGTGGTCGTGGTCTCGAGCCGCGACATCGACGCATAGAGCGTGGTGGTCTTGCCCGAGCCGGTCGGCCCCGTCACGAGCACGATGCCGTGCGGCCTGGCAATCAGCTGGTCGAACTGCTTGAGCGTATCGGCGGCCATGCCGAGCGCTTCGAGATTCAGGCGCTGCGCGTCCTTTTCCAGCAGGCGCAGCACCGCGCGTTCGCCATGACCCGTGGGCAGCGTGGAAACGCGCACGTCCACGGGACGCCCGCCCACGCGCAGCGTGATGCGGCCGTCCTGCGGCAGACGTTTTTCGGCGATGTCGAGCTGCGCCATGATCTTGATACGCGAAATCAGCGCGCCGTGGAGCGCCTTCTTCGGCCGCACCACGTCGCGCAGCGTGCCGTCCACGCGAAAGCGCACCACCGAGGCATTCTCGAAGGGCTCGATATGAATATCGGAGGCCTGCTCGCGCGCCGCCTGGGTAAGCAGCGCGTTGATCATGCGGATGATCGGCGCGTCGTCTTCGGATTCGAGCAGGTCCTCCACCTCGGGAATGTCCTGCATCAGGCGCGAGAGGTCGACTTCGCCTTCCACTTCGCCCACCACCTGCGCCGCGCTGCCGTCCTGGCGCGCGTAGGCCTGGTTGATCGCCTGGGCCAGCTCGTCAGCGGGAATGCGCACGAGCGAAAACGCCCCGAAATTGCGCGCGATTTCGGCAATCGCGGCGCCCGTGGTGCGCTCGCTGATCCACACCTCCAGACCATCCGCGTGCTGCTGCGCGACGAGGATCTGGCCGCTGCGCGCGAAGCCGTACGGCACGAGCCGCGCGGCAACGGGCGAGGGGGCCTCGCGTGGCGTGGCGCTCTCGCGTGCGGCCGCTGGGGACGAGCGGGGCGTATCGGCCATGCTCAAGGCTGCACCCTCTGCCCGGTGAGCGGCTGTTGCACCGGCGACGATTGCACCGGCGCGTATGGCGCCGGAGCGCCTTGCTGCGGATAGGCCGGCTGCATCTGCGTGGCATTAACGGGGCCGGGGGCGGGGGCAGCGGTAGGCGCGGACGCCGTTCCCGCCGCCTGATCGCGCCGCATCTTGTCGAGATCGAACAGGTTCAGCGCCGATCCGCCTTCATTCGGTCCAACCGGCATCGGCGGCACCACCGGGTCGTCGCGGTCCTTGATCAGGTTGTTGTCGGACCGGTACGCGCCCGTCACGCCCTGAATGTAGTCGTAGCGGTTCGACGACACCGCCTGCGCCGTATTGCGATCGTTGATGATCACCGGGCGCAGGAACACCATCAGGTTGGTTTTCTGGCGCGTCTTGTTTTCCGAGCGGAACAGCTGGCCGATCCACGGGATGTCGCCCAGCAGCGGCACCTTGCTGTTGCTGACCTGATAGTTGTCCTGCATCAGGCCGCCGAGCACGATGATCTCGCCGTTGTCGGCGAGCACCGTCGACTGGATCGAACGCTTGGTGAAGTTCGGGCCAGCCGGATTGGTCGTGGCGTTGGTCGTGCCGGTCACGATCGCCGAATCTTCGGTGTAGAGCTGCAGCTTCAGGATGCCGCCGTCGGTGATCTGCGGCTTGATGTGCAGCGTCAAGCCGACGTCGACGCGATCATAGGTGTTGAACGCGGAACTCGTCGAGCCGCTCGTGAGGTTCGAATACGTGCCGGTCTGGATCGGCACGTTCGTGCCGACGACGATCTTCGCTTCCTGGTTGTCGAGCGTGATGAGGTTAGGCGTGGACAGCACGTTGGCGTCGCTCGTCTGCGAGAGCGCCTGCAGCAACGCGCCAAGTCCCTGGACGCCGAAGATATTGTGCACCCAGCCCACGTTCAGGCCCTGCTGGATGGTCGAGCCCGCGAGCGCGCCCGCCAGGCCGCCGGTAGCGGCGCTGGCCGCCGCTGCCGCCGTCAGGTTGATGATGCTGTTGCCGGAGCCGGTCGCAAGGTTGGTCCCGGCCACCACGTTGCTATTGCCGATCTGCCACTGAATGCCGAGATTGGCGTTGGTGTTCGAGTTGAGCTCGACGATCAGCGCCTCGATGTAGACCTGCGCACGCCGCGCGTCGAGCTGGTCGATCACGGCGCGCAGGTTGCGGTACACCGGGTCCGAAGCCGTGATGATCAGCGAGTTGGTCGCCGCGTCGGCCTGGATCATGCCGCCGGGCTGGTTCTCGTCGCCCTTGTCCTTGTCGCCGCCGAGGAACGGCGAATCGGCGTTGCTGCCGCCTGACGCGCCGCCCGTCAGCGAATTGCCCGACGACATGCCGCTGCTGCCGCCGAGCGAACTGGGCAGCGGCGGGGTGCCGGAAAGACCGGTCGACGTATTGCCGTAACCACCGCCACCACCGCCGGAACTGCCCGAATTCTGGTTGAACGAATTCGCGCTGTTGCCCGACGACGATTCGTTACCGCCTTTGCCCAGCATCCCGCGCAAGGTCTTGGCGAGCTGCACCGCGTCGGCGTTGCGCAGCGCAACGACGTGCATGTTGCCCGGCATGCTCGTCGGCGCGTCGAGCTGCTTCGCCAGTTGCACGGCGGCGGCGAGACGCTGTGCGTTCGAGGCGCGCAGCATCAGCGAGTTGGTGCGCGGGTCGGCCACGACCGAAACCTTCAGCGAAGGATCCGAGGCGCCGATCGAGCCCGGATCGAGCATCTTCGAAATTTGCGGCGCGATGTCGAGCGCGTTGGCGTTGCGCAGCGGCACCACCTGCACCTGCTGGCCCGCAGCCGTGTCCACGCCGGCGATGATCGCGGCGATGCGGCGCACGTTGTCCGCATAGTCGGTCACGACGAGCGAGTTGTTGCCCGGATACGCGGCGATCGTGTTGTTCGGCGAAATGAGCGGGCGCAGCACGGGCAGCAGGTTGTTCGCCGATTCGTGCTTGAGCGTGAACACCTGTGTGACCACCTGATCGCCGCGCGCCGCGGGCGTGTTGCCCACATAGGTCGGCACGCCCTGGAGCTTGGCGTCGGCCTCGGGCACGACCTTGAGGACGCCATGATCCTGCACGAGCGCGAAGCCCTGCATGCGCAGCGCCGATTGCAGCGTCTTGAGCGCCTGATCCTCTGGCACAGGGTTCTCGGAAACGAGATTGAGCTGCCCCTTCACGCGCGGGTCGACAATGATCGTTTTGCCAGTGGCCGCGCCGATGGCCTTCGCCACCTGATCGATATCGGCGTTGACGAAGTTAAGCGTGACCTGGGCGTGCGCGAGTTGCGCCGCCATCAGCCCGCTTAGGAGCAGCGCCTTGGCGACGCGACGCAAAGCCATACGATTTCTTCTCATGGGTATCAATTCGAGGCCAGGGACGGACGCCGCCGGCCAGTCATACTTATCGTACTCAACGTGCTTGCTGTAGCCGCCGCATGATTTCAGGCCGGGCAGCCCGCCGGCTGCGGCCCCGCCGGCGCTCCTCCACCCGGCAATCGACGGCCAGCAAAAAGTGCAACAGTAGCAGCTTTTCGTGTCGAATTTGTCACAAAGAAATTGCGTCTGGGGATTTACTCTAACTTCCGCCTGCATGGGGACGCATACTGAAAGGATTGGAAGCCGCCCCTGGAAGGAAATCGCGCCGCCGCACGCCGGGCGGTCCGCGCCTCTGCCTCGCTCCCGGCCAGCGTGCCATTCGGCTGTATTGACGCGACTTCTTCCGCAGGTATGATACGGGCGATCCACTGCGCACCATGCCGGCAACACTCGACGCAAGCACGGGTTTCCCCCATATAGGGCAACGCAGGCCTGCGCTACGGCTTACCGCAACGTCTCTCGACTTTCCATGAAAAAGGTTGCATCCGCCACGACCGTCGCTGCCCTGATGCTCGCCGCCTTCGCGAGCACGCCGGCGCGCGCGGACTGTTTCGACGAGGCGGCCCGCTACCAGAAGGTCAATCCGCTCATTCTGCGCGCCATCGCCTGGCAGGAATCGCACAACACGCCCGACGCATTGCACAGGAATACGAATGGTTCGGTGGACTACGGGGTGATGCAGATCAACTCGATTCATCTGCCCACGCTCTCGCAATACGGCATTTCGTCCAGCACGCTCATGCAGCCGTGCAAGAACGTCTATATTGCCGCCTGGCATTTGCGCCAGAAGATGAACAAGTATGGCAACACCTGGGCTGCCGTGGGCGCCTATCACTCCGAGACACCGGCATTGCGCGACCGCTACGCACAACAGATCGCGGCGATCTTGCGCAAATGGAAGCTGATGCCCTGAGCGGCACGGTGCTGGCTGCCCTGCCAGCGCAGGGCTGGGACGCGTACTGTCAGCGCATCGGGCGCGCATGGTGCAAAATGCAGGCTTGCGCCGCGCGGCCGCGCGCGGCCCGATTCCCGCCTTTCTTTATCCTCACACCGCAATGAATCAGCCGCCACTGCCCGTCACCGTGCTCTCCGGGTTTCTGGGCGCGGGCAAGACCACGTTGCTCAACCACGTCCTCGCGAACCGCGCCGGCCTGCGCGTAGCCGTGATCGTCAACGATCTCGCCGCCGTCAACATCGACGCCTCGCTCGTGCGCGACGCCGCCGCGCTCTCGCATGTCGAGGAGCGGCTCGTCGAGCTGTCCAACGGATGCATTTGCTGCACGCTGCGCGACGACCTGCTCGCCGAAATCCGGCGGCTGGCCGACCCCGCGCAAGCCGGCCAGCAGTTCGACGCCATCCTGATCGAGTCGACCGGCATCGCCGAGCCGATGCCCATCGCCGAAACCTTCACCTTCGCCGATGAAGACGGCACGACGCTCGCCGATATCGCACGGCTCGACACGATGGTGACGGTCGTGGACGCCTTCAACTTCCTGCGCGACTACGCAAGCGCCGATCCGCTCGCCGAGCGCGGCGTGGCGGCGAGCGACACCGACGACCGCACGATCGTCGAACTGCTGATCGAGCAGGTGGAATTCTGCGACGTGCTCGTGCTCAACAAAGCCGATCTCGTGAGCGCCGACGAACTCGCGCGCCTGCAGCGCATTCTCGCGCGCATCAATCCGCGCGCGGTGCAGGTAGTGAGCCGCCATGGCCAGGTGCCGCTTGCCGAGGTGCTCAACTCGGGCCGCTTCGACTTCGACGCTGCCGCGAGCGCGCCGGGCTGGCTAGCCTCGCTGCATGAGCACGATCACGACCATGACGACGGCAGCGCGTCCCACCACACCCATAGCGAAGCCGATGAATACGGTATCGGCAATTTCGTCTATCGGGCGCGCAAGCCGTTCCATCCCGAGCGTCTGTGGGCGCTGCTCAACCAGGAGTGGAAGGGCGTGCTGCGCTCGAAGGGCTTCTTCTGGCTAGCGACGCGCAACGACGTGGCGGGCTCGCTGTCGCAGGCGGGCGGCGTTTGCCGCCATGGCCCGGCCGGCACCTGGTGGGCGGCGCAGCCGCGCGAGGACTGGCCGCAGGACGCCGAGCTCGAAAAGGAAATCGCGGCCGACTGGTTCGGCGACGCGAACGACACGCGCATCGGCGACCGGCGCCAGGAGCTGGTGATGATCGGCGTGGATCTCGACCGCGAAGCGTGGCAGGCAAAGCTCGATGCATGCCTTCTGACAGACGCCGAATATGCCGCGGGCGCCGACGCCTGGCAGGCGTATGCCGATCCGTTCCCATCGTGGGATTTCGACGATGAGCACGATCACGACCACGACGGCGAGGGAGAAATCGTCCACCGCCACGACTGAGCACGCCGGGTGCGCAAACCCGGCGGACGAAAAAAAACCCGCCAGGGGCGGGTGTCAACTTAAAGCGGCAATCTTTTAGCGCTTGTTGACGGCGTCCTTGAACGCCTTGCCAGCCGTGAACTTGACGGTCTTGGCTGCGGGAATCTTGATGGTTTCGCCGGTCTTCGGGTTGCGACCCGTGCGGGCTGCGCGCTTGCCCGAACCGAAGCTGCCGAAGCCGATCAGCTGAACCGCGTCGCCCTTCGACACAGCCTTCTTGACCACTTCGAGGAGCGTGTCCAGCGTTTCACCGGTTTGTGCCTTGCTAGCGCCCGTCTGTGCTGCGACGGCGTCGATCAGTTCCTGTTTATTCATTGAGAAGTTCCTTTCTGTGTTTAGGTTGACACGAACAGCGCGAACGCGCCGATTATACGGTCGCGTGCCGCGCCGTCGAGCAGCTACCGAGCCGGAGCACCCCGGCATGATTTCGTTGCGACGGCCATGCTGGCCCGCGACGTCCGCGCTGCCGCTTCCCTGGGCGGCGCTTGCTATGATAGCGCAGCGCAAACCCAATAACGACAAGGGTTTCGAAGATTTAGAGGGGTTTGCGCGAGTTTTGCGCGCCCGCCTGTATTTTTGCCGGCCGCCGCATGCAAAAAAGGGCACCGCGACAGCGCCGCACCAGCAAATTTGACGCTTCCGGCGTTGCGCGGCACCAACGCTTTGTGCCCGCAAACCCAATGCCCGTGGGCCTTTTCCGCCGCATCCCGCGCTTCGAGACCCGCCGTTTCCCGCCAACGCGAACGCCATGACTGCCACACTGATCCCCGCCACGCTCGCGTTTCGCGAAGACGGCAAGCCGTATTCGCCACGCTTCGGCGACGTCTATCACAGTACTTTCGGCGCCTTCGAGCAGGCCGAATATGTGTTTTTGCGTGGCAACGACCTGCCCGGGCGCTGGCAGGGCAAGCGCATTTTCACCGTGCTGGAGACGGGATTCGGCATGGGCGTGAACTTTCTGGCGACGTGGGCAGCGTGGCGCGATGCGCCCGCGCGCTGCGAGCGCCTGCATTTCGTCTCGGTGGAAAAGCATCCATTTTCGCGCGACGATCTGCGCGCGGCCCTCGACGCGATAGTTGCGCACGCACCGCACGCTTCCCCCGTTTCGGGCACATCGATCACACGCCTCGCGCGCGAACTCGTCGATGCCTGGCCGATGCTCGTACCCGGCACGCACCGGATCGATTTCGAAGGCGGACGTGTCACGCTCACGCTCGTATTCGGCGACGCGCTCGACGCGCTTCCCAAAATGTGGCTGCGCGCGGACGCCATCTATCTCGACGGCTTCGCCCCCGCGAAAAATCCCGAACTCTGGTCGCCGGCGATCTTCAAGGCGCTCGCACGCGTCGCCGGCGAAGAGGCGACCTTCGCAACCTGGAGCAGCGCGGGCGACGTCAAGCGCGCGCTCGAACAAAACGGCTTCGAATACCGCAAGACCGCGGGCTTCGGCACCAAGTGGACGATGCTGGTTGGCCGCTTCGCGCCACGCTGGCGCGTGCGGCGTTACGAACCGCCGCTGGCGCTGGAACTCGCCGAACGGCACGCGGTAGTGATCGGCGCCGGGCTCGCGGGCAGCGCGCTAGTCGAGCGACTCGCGGCGCGCGGCTGGCGTGTCACGCTGATCGAGCGGCACGCAGTGCCTGCCCGCGAGGCCTCGGGCAATCCCGCCGGCGTGTTTCATCCGCTCGTTTCGCGCGACGACAGCAGCGCGTCGCGCATCACGCGCGCCGGGTTTCTCTACGCATTGCGGCGCTGGGCCGCGCTCGACGCCGCCGCGCAAGCATGCGGGCAGGGTGCAATCGAGGCGCCGGTGCGCTCGCACGCAGGACTCCTGCATCTTGCCTCGGACGACGAATCTCGGGCCGTGGCCGCAGCGCTCGCATCGTTTGGCTATCCCGAGGAATTCGTGCGCGGCGTCGACCGCGCGGAGGCCGAATCGATTGCCGGCATCGCACTCGCGCACGGCGGCTGGTTCTATCAGCGCGGCGGCGCGATCGATCCGGCCTCGCTGTGCCGGGCGCAGCTTGCTGCCGCAAGCGCCTTTCCGGATGCGCGAATCGATTTGCGTTATGGCGTGCAAGTCGCGCGCATCGAGCGCGCTGGCGAAAACTGGCAAGTCTTCGATGAAAGCGGCGCGCTCGTCGCGCAGGCCGGCGCGGTGATCTTCGCGAACGCACACGATGCCGCGCGCGCAGCGGCGCTCGACTTCGCTCCCACCCGCAGCGTGCGCGGCCAGCTCACGCTGCTCGACGAAAGCCCGCTTGCGTCCTTGCGCGTGCCTGTGATCGGCGACGGCTACGCGGTGCCGCTGCCCGGCGGCGTGACGCTCACGGGCGCTACCTACGAAGTCGACGATACCGACACGACGCTGCGCGAAGCCGGCCACCTCGAGAATATCGAACGCGCCGCGCGCATGTTGCCGGGCCTGCATGCCACCGCGGCTGACGCCACGGCCGCCCCGGCCCTGGATTCCTCGCATCAGCGCGTCTGGCGAGGCCGCGTGGCCTTGCGCTGCGTCACAAGCGACCGTCTGCCCATGCTGGGCCAGCTCGGCGACGAAGCGGCGGCACGACGCGACGCACAGCGGCTTTCCGGCGCATGGCCGCTCGACCTGCCGCGCGTGCCCGGTCTGTACGGCGCGTTCGCGTTTGGTTCGCGCGGACTCGTGTGGGCAGCGCTAGGCGCCGAGCTCATCGCCTCGCAGCTCGAAGGCGAGCCGTGGCCCATCGAGCGGGAGCTTGCCGAGCAGGTCGATCCCGCACGCTTTCTCCAGCGCGCCCTGCGTCAGCGCAGCCTCTAGCCACGCGACAATTTCCTGACCAATACGGTTATTCACCCGAGCCTGTGGATAACCGCGCGAATTGTGGGTAAATCCATTGTGGACGCGATGTGGACGTAAACGGGGTAACCCGGCGACCCATGTTCATGGCCCAAAAGTTACTCTTCGATACCCGAGCGCATCTCACACATTTCGCGCGTGGTTGTCCGAATGCCAAGCTGATGATTCACAAAGGTATACATAGGTTATCCACAGCAAAGTCACGCCTTTGTTAACTTCTACTACGTATACATACGGTAAACCGTAAACCCAAAGCTGGCGCCATCGGTCTGGAACGCCCAACGCCCTACTGCGCTGCCTGGAACCGGCTTGCCGCTGCACTGGCGAAACGGTCATTTTTTCCTTATTGTCATAAAGTCCGCCGAAAACGGACGCATTTACCGGCTTCGCCGAGCTTTACCGGCGGAGCGGGACAATTGCAAAAAAGCTATGGCACAATCGCCGTTCTTTTCCGCGTCATGCGCCGCTACAGACGGCCGGCGCGTCCAAGGAACGGATGCCGCATGTCCTGAATCTGATTGCTCAGGAAGGTCGGCAGCGTTCGTTCACCCATTGCGGGCGCTGACACTCCACACAGGACGCGCCAGCGCCGGCTGCTCGCCGCATGAGCGGCGCCGGCGCAGAGGTTTCCCGCTGTTGTCCGTCGTGTCTGGCCGCTACCCTCATCAGGTTGCGAGCCTGCGCGCCTCGTCTGTCAGCGCATGCGGCTCGACCGTGTGCCGGGCGCGAAGTGTCAGGTGTTTGGCGCCGCGCGCGGTCCGATCCCATGCAAGATGTTCTGCCAAGGAGAAGCCACTACGATGAAGTCGGCGTTTTCGTTCTTTCCCGCCTGGCCGTTGCAGCCGGACGGCATATTCTGGGCAGGTCTCGCGCTGCTCGCCGCCGGCCTTGTCGGCGAGCTGTGCTATCGCGCCTGGCGGCTGCCGCGCATTTCGAGCTACGCCATCATCGGGCTGATTGCCGGTTCAGCGGGCTTCGGCGTAATCGGCGGCAATGCTGCCGATGCCTCGCGGCCGCTGCTCGATGTCGCGCTCGGCCTGTTGTTGTTCGAGCTAGGCAGCCGGCTGGACTTGCGCTGGATCCGCCGCAATCCCTGGATCATCCTGTCGAGCCTCGCCGAAGCTACGCTGACCTTCGTGCTCGTGCTCGTCGTGCTGCTATTTCTTTCTGTGCCGGCGATCGTCGCCATCGTCGTGGCTTCGATCGCCATGGCGACTTCGCCCGCGATGGTGATCCAGCTGAAGACCGAGTTGCGCGCCGAAGGCCAGGTCACGCAGCGCCTGCTCACGCTCACGGCGCTCAACAGCATGTATGCGGTCGTGATCGAAAAGCTCGCTTCGGGTTGGGTGCACCAGGAAATTTACGGCAACGTTTTCGCCACCATCCTGCAGCCGCTCTATCTGCTGGTGGGCTCGATCATCCTCGCGTATGTGCTCGCGCACGCCTGCATGATGTTCTACCGCCGCCTGAGCCCGCAGGACGAGCATTCGTTCGTCGCGTTGTTCGGCCTCGTGCTGCTGGCGATCGCCGTGGCGCATCTGCTCAAGCTCTCGACCATCCTGAGCCTGCTGGCCGCGGGCATCATCGTGAAGAATCTCGAGGTGCGGCCGCAATTGTGGCCGCAGCATTTCGGCACGGCCGGCTGGCTGCTCACGGTGATCCTCTTCGTGCTCACGCTAACCACTTTCGAGTGGCATTACATTCTCGTCGGCGGCGTGGCTGCGGCAGGGCTCATCGTCGCGCGGCTGGTGGCGAAACTCGTCGGCGTGCTGATCTTCGCGAAGCCGAGCGGGCTCGAATGGAAGCAGGGCGTCGCGCTCGGTCTTGCGCTCACGCCCATGTCCGCGCTCGCGCTCGTGCTTGTGGAGGACACCTACGATCTTTACCCGTCGTTCGATCCGCGCCTGCGCGCGATCATGATGTGCGCGATCGTGGTGCTGCAATTGCTCGGGCCGTGGCTCGTCTACCGCGCGCTCGCGCTTGTCGGCGAACGCGGCGAAGAATGAATGCGGCGGCCCTGGCCGCCACGAAACACTGCCCGCCGCGCCATGCGCCGACTGGATCGGCAGCGATGCCCGGCACGGCTGAAAGAGGGGATGTCATGTCACTGGAAACTTTTGTCGATTCGCAGCCGTTCACGTTCGGTGTCGAACTCGAAATGCAGGTCGTCAACACGCACGATTACGATCTGACCAAGGCGGGCAGCGACCTCATGCGCCTCATCAAGGATCAGGAGATCCCGGGCAACATCACGCCCGAGATCACCGAAAGCATGATCGAGCTCTCTACCGGCATCTGCACGCATCATGAGCAGGCCGTGGCCGACCTGCGCAAGATCCGCGACGTGCTGGTTGCGGCCGCCGACCGCCTGAACGTGGGCCTGTGCGGCGGCGGCACGCACGCGTTCCAGCAGTGGAGCGACCGGCGCATCGTCGATACGCCGCGCTTTCAGTATCTTTCGGAGCTGTACGGCTATCTCGCGAAGCAGTTCACGGTGTTCGGCCAGCACGTGCATATCGGCTGTCCGGATGCCGATAGCGCACTGTTCCTGCTGCATTCGCTTTCGCGCTTCATCCCGCACTTCATCGCGCTCTCGGCATCGTCGCCTTATGTGCAGGGTGTCGACACCGGATTTCATTCGGCACGGCTGAATTCCGTGTTCGCGTTCCCGCTTTCGGGCCGCGCGCCGTTCGTGCTCAGTTGGGAGGAGTTCAAGGAGTATTTCTCGAAGATGGTGCACACGGGCGTCGTCAACAGCATGAAAGACTTCTACTGGGACATTCGCCCGAAACCGGGCTTCGGCACGATCGAGGTGCGCGTCATGGACACGCCGCTGTCGGTCGAACGCGCGGCGGCGATCGCCTGCTATATCCAGACGCTCGCGCGCCATTTGCTGATCGATCGGCCGATCCAGCCACGCGAAGACGACTACCTCGTCTATACGTTCAATCGCTTCCAGGCATGCCGTTTCGGCCTTGCCGGGACTTGCGTCAATCCGCAGACGGGCGAGCGTCGCACCATCTCTGAAGACATTCTGGCCACGCTCGACAAGATTGCGCCGCATGGCGAGGCGCTCGGCTCCGAGCGCGCGCTTGCCGAAATCGGCACGATTGCGCGCGCCCAGACCAACGATGCGACCTGGCTGCGCGGCGTGGTCGCCGAGGAAAAGTCGCTGCACGAGGCGGTGCGGCAGCAATGTCTGCGCTGGCGCGCCTGAGCGCGTGTGCCGTCCGGGCAACGTCGGACCCCTAATAAGCACAGGACAAGAGGGCAGCTCGCGAGCTGCCCTCGCGTTTTTTGGCGCCCGCGATACTTTGTGCCGCGTAAAAAAAGATTTTTTTGTCCCAGGCAAGTTACCAGGGGGTTCTTATTTTTTTGATGCTCGCGCAAACGGAGTCAATCGTTGCTGACCAAGTGCGCCATTTCTTGTGAAGAAGCACCAAAATGCCTGAAAACTCAATGACCTGCGCAGTCGGCGAGCAGTTAGACTCCGCTTGCGCTGCAGGAAAAAATCAGGGATAACCAGCTATCGGTAGAGCCTGGAGTTGGGCAGCATCGAGTATCAATACACCGACAATGACGCACTTACTAACCGGTTATCCACAATTCGCACTGGATAAGTTAGCTGTGCGATTCGCCACTCTCGCATAGAATATTGGTTTGCTGCGCGGGCGCGAGGTCGTGAAGGGCGCTTCGGGCCTGCGAGGCGAGAGATGGAATGACTGTGTGCGGCGGGCGTTTTTTACGCCAGCGAAGCAGGATTTTTTTGAGATGGTGCGGCCGATCTCCAGGAGTATTCCCGGGCGTCGGGCGCGAACTTTCCCACAAGGTCGCCAGTAGTGTGGCGGCTGACGATGCAGCGCAAGCTGCCAAATAACCAGCGAAAGACTATGAGCGAAGGCGTATACGGAGAGCAGGCAGCCGGGCGGGTGACCCATAGCCTGCTGCGACTGAGCACGGCAATGCGGAGCCAGGCGTGGGACTGGGCCGAAGGGGCGGGACTCACGCCGACCCAGGGTGAAATTCTCGTGCTGCTGATGCAGCGCAAGGGGCCGATGCGCCTCGGCGAGATCGCCCGCGAGACGGCACTGACTGCCGCCACGACCAGCGATGCGGTGAGCACGCTTGAAACCAAGGGTCTCGTCGAAAAGCGCCGCGCGCTCGACGACGGCCGCGCGCTTGCGGTGCGTCTGACCGCGCGTGGCCGCACGGCGGCGAAAAAGGCCGCGCAATGGCCCGACTTCCTCTCGAAGGCCGTCGGCACGCTGCGCGCCGATGAGCAGGCGGCGGTCTACCGCACGCTGCTCAAGACGGTCTACGTGCTGGAGTCGCACGAAGCCATGCCGCAGCATCGCATGTGTCTGACCTGCTCGCACTTCGAGCCGAGCAAGAACCCGAAGAAGACGCCGCATCATTGCGGGCTGCTCAACATCGACATGTCCGACACCGACGTGCGTCTCGATTGCTCGGTGTACGCGCAAGCCGACGCGACGACGCAGAAAAAGAACTGGAAGATCTTCGCGGCATGATGGCTGTGCGGGCCGTGCGGCGTCACGTGACGCCGCGGGCCTGCGGCTGCCCTTTGCCACGAGCGGCCAGAAGTGGCCAAAAGTATCCGGTTCGACCGTGCGCGAGGGCGTCCTCGCGAGTGATCGTTGCACGCAGGTGCGTGCTCCAGTGTGTGCTTATCGTGCGATGGCGGCATGCCTGCCGCACGCACGAGCTTGTGCATTGTGTAGCTGACCCAGGGATTTGCCGATGAATCGCGAAGTATTGGCCATCCGCCACGTATATTTCGAGGACCTCGGCAGTTTCGAGCGGGTGCTCGGCGATCGTGGCCGTCCGGTGCGTTATGTCGATGTGGGCTTTGCACGCGTCGGCGCGCTCAATCCCGTATCGGCTTCGCTGATGGTGATCCTCGGCGGTCCCATCAACGCCTGCGACGACGCGCGCTATCCCACTCTCGCGCCCATTGCCGGGCTGATCGAACGGCGCATTGCCGCCGGCTTGCCCACGCTCGGCATTTGCCTTGGCGCCCAGCTCATTGCGCGCGTGCTCGGCGCGCGCGTCTATGCGTCCGGTCGTCAGGAAATCGGCTGGACGCCGCTTACGCTCACCGACGCGGGCCGTGCCTCGCCGCTTCGGCATGTGGATGGCGCCGCCACGTCGATGCTGCACTGGCATGGCGATACGTTCGATCTGCCGCAAGGCGCGACGCGTCTCGCCTCCACGCCGCTGTGCGAAAACCAGGCGTTCTCGTGGGGCTCGCACGTGCTCGGCCTGCAATGCCATCCTGAAGTGCGCGCCGACCGCTTCGAACCCTGGCTGATCGGCAATGCCGCCGAGATCGATGCTGCGGGCATCGACGTCAATCTGCTGCGCGCGCAGACCGCACAACGCGGCCCGACGCTCGAGGCGCAGGCGAGTCGCATGTTCGGCGAATGGCTCGACGCCGCCGATCATGCAGGCATCAACGCACCCGCGAAGTCGCCCTGAGGCACCCTGAAGCATCCTGAGGCGCCGTCAGCGCCTGTCAAAGGCGCGTGCTATTCTCGAACGCTCTCACCACCGTTCGCACTTTCTCCATGAGCAAGCTCTTCACTCCGCTCGAACTGCGTGGCGTGACGCTCGCCAATCGCATTGTCGTGTCGCCGATGTGTCAATACTCGGCAGTGCGAGGCGAGGCCACCGATTGGCACATGATCCACCTTGGCCATCTCGCGCTGTCGGGGGCGGCGATGCTGTGTATCGAAGCGACGGCTGTCGAGCCGGACGGCCGCATCACGCCAGCCGATCTCGGCCTCTGGGACGACGTGACTGAAGCCGCGCTCGAACCGGTGATTGCCGCCATCCGCCGCTATTCGCCGATTCGCATCGCCATGCAGATTTCGCACGCGGGGCGCAAGGCATCGAGCCATGTGCCCTGGGAGGGCGGTCAGCTGATTTCCGTGGCCGATGGCGGATGGTTGCCGCATGCGCCTTCCGATCTACCGCACAAGGACGAAGAAACGCCACCGCTCGCGCTCGACACGGCAGGCCTGAATCGAGTGCGTAATGCATTCGCGGCGACGGCGCGGCGGGCAGCGCGCCTCGGTATCGACGCGCTCGAAATTCACGCGGCGCATGGCTATCTGCTCCATCAATTCCTCTCGCCGATCGCCAACCGGCGCAGCGACGAGTACGGCGGCTCGCGCGAAAATCGCATGCGCTTTCCGCTCGAAGTGTTCGACGCGGTGCGCGCGGAATTCCCGCACGATCGCCCGGTTGGCGTGCGAGTGTCGGCGACCGATTGGGTCGACGGCGGCTGGAGCCCCGAGGACACGGTCGTGTTCGCGCAGGCGCTCAAGGCGCGTGGCGCGGACTGGATCGACGTATCGTCGGGCGGTGTTTCGCCGTTGCAGAAGATTCCGCTCGAGCCCGGCTATCAGGTGCCGTTCGCGCGCAAGGTCAAGCGGGAAACCGGCGCGAACACGATCGCGGTGGGACTCATCACCGACGCGCTGCAGGCCAATCAAATTCTGGAAGCGGGCGAAGCCGACATGATCGCGATGGCGCGCGCGATGCTTTACGATCCGCGCTGGCCATGGCACGCCGCCGCGCAGCTCGGCGCGAGCGTGAGTGCGCCGCCGCAGTACTGGCGCTCGCAGCCTCTCGAGCACAAAACGCTCTTCGGCGAGACGACGCTCGGTCAGCGTTGAACGTGCAGCGCGGAACACGACACAGGCAAGCGCCACGCGAGTTGAACGAACGAGGTGCGAACGTGTACGATGCCGGTTGCAGCGCGCCTATAGGGTCTTGAGGGTTTTCAGGGCCTTTCGATTGAACGCGTGCTCACGAGCGCGGCGCCGACAAGGCGCCGCGTTTGCGTGGCATGACTACACAAGGATTCTTCAATGAGTGTACGCAGGATCGTCGTGCGCCAATCGGGCGTGCACGGCAAGGGCGTATTTGCTGCCGGCGCAATCGAG
The DNA here is from genome assembly GCF_051125205.1 of Paraburkholderia sp. A1BS-2L. Taxonomy (NCBI): domain Bacteria; kingdom Pseudomonadati; phylum Pseudomonadota; class Betaproteobacteria; order Burkholderiales; family Burkholderiaceae; genus Paraburkholderia; species Paraburkholderia sp. A1BS-2L. The sequence continues at coordinate 3,194,088 of NZ_CP120428.1, read as the reverse complement.
GCCGGCGAACGGCTGATCGAGTACAAGGGCGAACGCATCTCGTGGAAGGAAGCATTGCGGCGTCATCCGCATAATCCCGACGAACCGAATCACACCTTCTATTTCGCGCTCGACGACGGCGATGTGATCGACGGCAAGGTCAATGGCAACAGCGCGCGCTGGATCAATCATTCGTGCGCGCCGAACTGCGAAGCCGAAGAAGTCGACGGTCACGTCTACATTCATGCGCTGCGCGATATAGCCGAGGGCGAAGAGCTTTTTTACGATTACGGTCTCGTGATCGACGAGAAGCAGACCAAGAAGCTCAAGCGCGAATACGAATGCCGCTGCGGCGCGCGCAAGTGCCGTGGCACGATGCTCGCGCCGCCCGAAGAGAAGGGCGGCAAGTCGAAGAAGGGCAAGAAAAAGAAGTAAGCGTGGCGCGCGGCTGGGCCGTGCGCGCGTGCATCGCCATGAATTGCCGATGTAAATATGGGCCGCAGATTTGAACTGCGGCCCATATTTTTTTGAAGTCAGTCAGCGACCGGCGTCCGGTGCGTCGGCTTCGCTTGCTTCGGCGTGCGCCGCGGCGGCGGCCGAATCCTTGATGCGTTTCGCTTCCTTGCCGTCGTTCGCATCGAGTGCCGGACGGTTCACGAGCGGCACGCGCACGATGAAACGCGCGCCGCCTTCCGGCGCGTCCTCATAATGCACGCTGCCGCGATGCAGCGTCATGATGTCGTGCACGATCGCAAGGCCAAGGCCCGCGCCGCTGTCCACGCCGCTCTCGGTTTGCCCGTCACCGCGGAAGAAGCGCTTGAAAAGATCGGCTTGCTGCGTTTGCGGCACACCGCGGCCATTGTCCTCGACCGCGATTTCGGCCATCGGCATGCCATCGGCGCGCGTCTGCGTGACGGTCACGGTAATGCGTCCGCCGTCGGGGCGCGCGGGCGGCAGATACTTCAGTGCATTGTCGAGCAGATTGGCGATCACTTCGTGCAGCAGCACGGGGTTGCCGCGCACCATCAGCGGCGTGTCGTTTTCGGGATCGTCGAGACGCTGGAAGCCGAGGTCGACCTGGCTCGCGAGCGCGCGCGGCACCCACTCGGCGCCGGTTTCAAATGCGAGCGCTGCCATGTCGATGTCGACGAAGCGCGCCGCCTGTTCGCCTGGCTCGGCGCGCGCGAGCGAGAGCAACTGGTTGGAGAGCCGCACGGCGCGGTCGGCGGCGGCGCGCAATTCGCGCACGGCGTCGCTGACTTTCTGCGGCTCGCGCGCGTTCACGGCTTGCTCCGCATGCAGCTTCACGGCCGTGAGCGGCGTGCGCAGCTGATGCGCGGCGTCGGCGATGAATTTGCGCTGGGCGTCGAGCGCGGTCTTCAGGCGTCCGAGCAGTGCGTTGAGCGCGCCCGTGAGCGGACGAATTTCGACCGGCACGAAGGTTTCGTCGACGGGTTCGAGCGAGGTGTGCGTCTGCCGATTGAGCGAGTCGGCGAGATCGGTGAGCGGGTTGAGCTGCTGGTTCACCACGCGCCATACGATCGCCCAGCCAGCGAGCAGGAGCAGCAGCAGCGGCATCATGATTGCCACGAGGAATTCGGCGGCGATGCGAAAGCGGTGATGCACGGGCTGGCCCACTTCCACGACGATGGGATTGCCCTTGGCTTGCGGCACACGTACCTGCGCGACACGCACGCTCACGCCCTTGTAAAGGGTCTCGAACACATACGCATAGTGCATGCGGCGCACGTTGGTGCCTTGCAGCGGCAGGTCGTGGTCGCCGGCAATTTCGGTTTCGCCGTCGCTGATACGGTAGACGAGCTGCTCGACCGGGTCGGAGAACATCGCCTGTGCGAGCGGCGGCACGGTAATGGGTGCTTCAGGGCCGGCGATCTGGATCTGCCTTGAAATGGCGGTGGCAAGGTCGGCGAGCGAGCGGTCGACCACGTGCTGCGTGTATTGCCACGCGAGCCAATAGGCAATCAGGCCGCTCATCAGCGCGAGCAGCGAAAGTGGGGCGGCGAGGCGCCGCAATAGCGTGCGCCGCAGGCTCGTTGCGGCCGGTAGGGACATGGTCGGTTCGGGCGATGAAAGGTTACGCGCTCGGCAGGTTCGCGACGGGCGCGCCGCATGAATTGGAGCCCATTTTACGCGGGTGAGCGGGCCTGGGGCAGGCACGGGCCGAAGATGAGGGACGGAGCGAGGGCGGTGACGTGCTTCGCGGGTGAGCGGGCAGGTGTGCGGGTGCTCGCGCAACCGTGCAGTGCTCAGCAAGCCTGCGCAACGGCGCGCGGGGCGCCGCGGGCTTCAACCCATGCGTGGCGGGCTTAAAGCGCAAGCAAAGGAGTGATGGCGGCGCATGAGGGCATGCGCCGCCAATCGAGTGCCTGATGGCTCGCCGGGGCCTCAGGCGGCCTGGCGGATTTCCTGCAGCAGGTAACCGAAACCACGTACCGTGACGATCTCGACACGGCAGCTTTCGAGCTTTTTGCGCACGCGATGCACGTAGACTTCGATTGCGGTGTCGCCGAGATCGCCGCCGAAGTGCGTGAGGTGGTCCTGCAGTTGCGCCTTGCTCACGACGCGGCCATGACGCAGCAGCAGCATTTCGAGCACGGCAAACTCGCGCGGCGAGAGTTCGAGCGGCTTGTCGTCGTTGAAGATGCGGCGGTCGACGCCCGAGAGACGCACGCCGCCGAGCGAGACTTCAGGACGCGGCGCGTCGCCGTGCGGGCCGCTGCGGCGCATCACGGCGCGAATGCGGGCTTCGAGTTCGGCCGGCTCGAACGGCTTGAGCATGTAGTCGTCGGCGCCCGAATTGAGGCCTTGCACACGGTCGTTCAACTCGTCGCGTGCGGTGAGCACGATGACAGGCGTGTGCCGGTTGCTCTGACGAAAGCGCGAAAGCAGCGTCATGCCGTCGATGCCCGGCAGGCCGAGGTCGAGAATCACGAGTTCGTGACGGTTTTGCGTGAGTGCCTGTTCGGCGAAGATGCCGTCGTGGACCATGTCGACCGTGAAGCCGGCTTGTTCGAGGCTAGACTGGATACCGCGTGCGATAGGGCGGTCGTCTTCGATCAGAAGGAGTCGCATGGGATTCGCTCAAATACAATGGGTTTAGCACTTACGCACGCAGTTCGCGTTTCGACTTCTGGCGCAACTGCTCGCCTTCGAGCGGCGACGAACTCGTGTTGTCGTTGGGCCAGGAAGTGCGTTCCAGACCGTATGCGCTGCTGATTGTACAGCGTCAGAACGTCTTCTCACCGGAACGTTTAGACCCTATGCAGGCGCTGCCTGGGAGTCTTACGTATCCTTCAAAAATGGCCTTCAAAGCTGAAGGTTTGGACGCCTGATACCCTGCATTATGCTTTCATTGCAGCGCTTATGCGTGCCGTGCGTCGTGCGGGTTTCCATCTAACGCGCGACGCACGCAAAGCGCTTACGCGATCTTCATTCAGGCCGAGGCGGCGAGGGGGCCGGGCGCGATCGAATCGATGAAGCGCGCGAGCTGGATGTCGCGCGTGGTGAGGCCGTCGGCCTCGTGGGTCGAAAGCGTGATTTCGACGCGGTTGTAGACGTTGAACCATTCGGGATGGTGATTCATTTCCTGCGCCTTGATGGCCACGCGCGTCATGAAGCCAAAGGCTTCGTTGAAGTCGGCGAAACGGAAATGACGCTGGATGGCGTCGCGGCCCGCGACGGCATGCCAGCCGCGGAGTTCGGCGAGCTGCGTGGCGCGCTCTTCGGATGTGAGTCGATTGATCATCGTGGCACCTGTCTGTGCTGGGTGTATTCCGGGCCCGGCAAACGCGCCAGGTCAATAGGCCATTTTTTCACGGATGGGCAACCTGCGCGAGCTAGCCGGACAGTGGTGCGGCAATTCGCGCGTCCGGTCGGATGGCGCGCTTAGACGTCGCCGTCGTCGAGCCAGCCTTCGCGCGTGCCGAGTGTGTAGACCGTGTCGCTGTGCAGCACGTCGCCAGCGGTGTAGGGCGCGGCGGCAATGAGCGGCGCGGGATCTGCTAGATGCGCGGCAATGCCCGTGCCCAGCGCGTCGAACAACTGCGCGAACGAGTCGATCACGAAATAGGTCTTCTGAAACGTGTCGATGCGATAACGCGTGCGCAGCACGCGCTCGAGGTCGAAGGCCAGCCGGTTGGGCGCGGCGCTTTCCACGCTGTAGAGCGATTCGCCCTTGCTCGACACAATGCCCGCGCCATAAATCTTCACGCCATGCGGCGCGTTTGCGTCGCCGCTTGTATCACCGCTTGTATCACCGCATGTCTCACGTATCAGGCCGAATTCCACCGTGTACCAATAGAGCCGCGCGAGCAGCGGCAACGCGTTTTCGTCTACGGCAAGCGCGGCTTGCCCGTAAGCGTGGATCCCATCGGCGAAAACGGGGTCGGTCAGCAGCGGCACATGGCCGAACAGATCGTGGAAGCAGTCCGGTTCTTGCAGGTAATCGATCTGGTCCGGGCGGCGCATCCACCAGGTGACCGGGAAGCGGCGGTGCGCCAGGTGCTCGAAGAAGATGCGCTCGGGCACGAGCCCCGGCACCGCCACGATGCGCCAGCCGGTCGCGGCCATCAGCCGTTCGCTCACAGCGTCGAACACCGGCACGTGCGCGACGTCCAGGCCAATGCGGTGTGCGCCTTCGATGAACGCCTCGCAGGCGCGGCCTTCGAGCAGCGCCGTCTGCCGCCGGTAGAGCTGGTCCCAGACGGCGTGATCGACTGCGTCGTAGCGTTCGAGCGGTTGGTCGATGGTGAAGTCGGGACGGGTCGTGAGGCCCGCGTCGAACTCCTCTTGCAGCTTCGCGGTGGCAGCGGCAGCCATGTTTGTAGCGCTCCGATAAAAATGCGGGTGAAGACGCAAGTGTAGAGCGGAGCAGGCGCGGCATGCGCGCATTAGAGGCAAGTAAGACGTTATATATGCAATAATCGAGCATTATTAAACCCATTAATGCGGATTTTTTTCATGCTCGAACTCGATCATTTCGACCTTGCGCTGCTCGATGTCTTGCAGCGCTTTGGCCGCGCCACGCATCAGCAACTGGGCGAGCAGGTGCCGCTTTCGCCTTCGCAGATCGGCAGGCGGCTGCAGCGGCTGGAGGCGTCGGGAGTGATCGACGGCTATCGCGTCGTGCTGCGGCCCGAAAAGCTGGGCTTGGGCGTGACCGCGTTCACGAGCCTGAAATTGAAGCATCACGGGGATTCGATCATCGAGCAGTTCCAGCAGCAGATCGACGTGCTGCCGGAGGTGCTCGAATGCCATGCCGTGGTGGGAGACGCCGACTATTTGCTGCGCATCGTGGCGCCGGATTTGAACGCGCTGTCGTCGTTTGTCATGAAGAAGCTGATGCGGGTGCCCGGCGTGGATAGCGTGCGCTCGAACATCGTGCTCACGACCTTCAAACGCAATGGTCCGCTGCCGCTCGGGCATCTGGAGCCCGGCGCGGCGGCGCCCTGAATCCGGCGCCGCGAGGCGTGCGCTGCCGGCCGCTCAGGCCGCCACGGCTGGCGCGTTGAGCAGATCGACGTAGGCCACGGCCACCAGATCGCTTTCATCCACGCCTAGCTGCCTGAACATTGCGTGGGCTTCGGCTTCGCCGCCTTGCTCGTCGTCCTCGGGGCCGAGCACCACTTCGAGCTCGACGAAGTCGCCCAGACCATCCACGCGGTCCAGATGGATGCGCGTGCGGCCCGCCAGATACACGTGGCGCTCCTTCGACACGATGCCGCGTGTCGTGAGCGCCGTGGCGAGCAGCGAGTGCATCGCCTCGGCATTGGTGACGGGGCTGCGCGTGTAGTACGAGGCTTTCGGGCCGTCACGGTCGTCGCGCTGATAGAAGATCAGCTCTGGCGGTGTGCCGTCGTCGAACTGGCGCAGCTTCAGGCGGCCGCGCGGCACATCATAGAAAAAATCCTGCTGGCGAAAGATCAGCGGCGCGTCGGGTGCGAGTTGGGCGGCGCGTTCGCGCAGAGCGTCGAAATGACGGGCGCGGGCTTTGATTTCGATGTTGCGGGCCATGCACGGCTCCAGTGGGACGGGAAACGATGGGCGAGGCCAGGAACGCGCCGCGCCTCCATGCCTGCATTCGCGCGCATCGGGTGTATCAGGTGGCCAGGGCGCGCAAAACGCGGAGCGAATTGCGAATCTAGCAAAACTTGTGTGACCGCGCTGTTACACCCGCGGTTTCACCCGCCTCTGTCGTGCACACGTTCATGAGCACGGCTCATATCGCCCATTGCGTTTCGATGGCCTTGAGCGCAGCCGCAATGGCCGGTTCGTCGCGGCGCGCGGCGAGCGTGATGAAAGTGAGTTCGGTGGGCACCGTCACGCCTTCGACGATGGTGAGCGCATGCGCGTGTGCTTCGGCGATCGCGGTGGGCTCGCGGGCCAGCGAGAGTCCCACGCCCGATTTCACGAGATCGAGCATCGACGGCTCCTGGTCCACCTCGGCGACTTTCACGGGCTTGGCGTGCGCGGCTTCGAAGAGTCCCGAGAGCAACCGGTTATGCGCCGACGCGGGCGGCGTCCAGATCCACGGCAGGGCCGCGAGCGCGCGCCAGTCGCGCGCGCCCTTGACGCGGTCTTTCCAGCCGGCGGGCGCGAGCACGCGGTATTGAAAGCGGGTGAGCGTGAGGGTGTGGAAGATGTCGGGATCGGGCGCGGGCTGGCCGATGTGATAGCCCACGTCCAGTTCGCGGGCGCGCACCTGGTCGAGCACCCAGCCCGACATGCCGTGACGCAGCGCCGTCTCGATCTGCGGCCAGGTTTCCACGAGCTGGCGCAGGAAGCCGCCGAGGCGCAGGAACGCGGGGTCGAGGATGGTGCCGATGCGCAGCCGGCCGCGCACCTCGTGGCGCAGCGCGGCGGCGGCGCGCTGTACGTCGCCGGCGGCGGCGAGTGCGCGCTCGGCGTGCGGCAGCAGCGCCTGGCCGTCGCGCGTGAGCACGAGGCCATGCGAGGTGCGGGTGAAAAGCGTGACGCCGAGCGTCTCCTGCAAATGCTTGATCTGCAGGCTCACGGCCGGCTGGGTCAGATGCAGATGCGTGGCCGCGCGCGTGAGATTGCCCTCTCGCGCGACCGTCACGAATGCGCGCAACAAGGTCAGGTCCATGCGCTGATATTAACTCGTCTTATATCTCTGTTGAGGATTAATCATTGGATCGCCGATGCCTTGCGCGATTACGCTAACTGGCAAAGAACAGGCGTTACGAGCACAAAAGCTCTGCACGGGATGGAACCTGGCACGAAGGCGCCAGGCCCCATCGACAGGAGACACCCAGCCATGGCCATACAAGAACGCGACGCACCCACGCGCCGCCTGGAAGGCGAATTCGATTATGTGATCGTCGGCGCCGGCTCGGCGGGCTGCGTGCTCGCCAACCGCCTCACGCAAGACCCCGATGTCTCGGTGCTGTTGATCGAGGCGGGCGGCAAGGACGACTATCACTGGATACATATCCCGGTCGGCTACCTGTACTGCATCGGCAATCCGCGCACGGACTGGCGCTACAAAACCGTTGCCGAGGAAGGCCTCAACGGCCGGGCGCTGTCGTATCCGCGTGGGCGCGTGCTGGGGGGATCGTCGTCGATCAACGGCATGATCTATATGCGCGGCCAGCGCGAGGACTATGACGAATGGGCGCGCGTGACCGGCGACTCGGGCTGGTCGTGGGATGCGGTGCTGCCCGTGTTTCGCAGCAGCGAGGATCACCACGGCGGCGCGAACGCGTATCACGGCGCAGGCGGCGAATGGCGCGTCGAGAGGCAGCGCCTGAAGTGGCGGATTCTCGAATCGTTCGCGCAAGCCGCGCAGGAGCAGGGCATTCCCGCTGTCGACGATTTCAATCGCGGCGACAGCGGCGGCCCGAACGGCGGCGTCGGCTATTTCGAGGTGAACCAGAAGCACGGCGTGCGCTGGAACACCTCGAAGGCCTTTCTGCGAGCGGCCATGAAGCGGCCCAATCTCACCGTGATTACGGGCGCGCTCACCGAGCGCATGATCTTCGAGGGCACGCGTTGCGTGGGCGTGGAATATCGCGGCGACGTTGCGTATTTCGCGCGAGCGCGCTGCGAAGTCATTCTGAGCGCGGGCGCGGTGAACTCGCCGCAATTGCTGGAGCGCTCCGGCGTGGGCGATGCGGCGCGGCTCGCGCGGCTCGGGGTGAGCGTCGTGCAGGATTTGCGCGGAGTAGGCGAAAACCTCCAGGACCATCTGCAACTGCGCATGGCGTTTCGCGTGAACGGCGTGCGCACCCTCAACACGGCCTCCGCGCACTGGTGGGGCAAGCTGATGATCGGCATGGAATATGGGCTGTTCCAGAGCGGTCCGATGTCGATGGCGCCCTCGCAGCTCGGCGCGTTCGCGAAGTCCGATCCAGGCAAGACGCGTCCCGACCTGCAGTATCACGTGCAGCCGCTTTCGCTCGATCGCTTTGGCGAGCCGCTGCATCGCTTCAACGCGTTCACGGCATCGGTCTGCAATTTGCAGCCCACATCGCGCGGCAGCATTCATGCAGTGTCGGCTAACCCCGAGGACGCGCCCGTGATTGCGCCGAACTATCTGTCCACCGAGGAAGACTTGCGCGTGGCTGCGAATGCCATGCGGCTTACGCGTCGCATAGCGGCCTCGGCTGCGCTCGCGGGTTATCGTCCGGAGGAAATTCTGCCGGGGTCCGCGTTCCAGAGCGAGGCGCAACTGCGCGAGGCGGCCGGCAACGTGGGCACGACGATTTTCCATCCGGTGGGCACCTGCCGCATGGGCCGCGCCGACGACCCGGACGCCGTGGTCGATGCGCGGCTGCGCGTGCGCGGCGTGCAGGGCTTGCGTGTCGTGGATGCATCGGTGATGCCGATCATCACCTCGGGCAACACGAATTCGCCCACGCTGATGATTGCGGAGCGCGCCGCGCAGATGCTGCGCGAAGACCGTCGGACAGGCGCATCCACGAACGTGCGCAATGAGGCGAGTGCGTCTGCGACACCTGCGTGACGCGCGTTTCGGACCACTATCCAGGACTTGCGCCGCGCAAGGCGGCGCAAGCGCTTTGCCACGTCTTGCGCGCAATCGCGGTGCATTCAAATCGATGTCATCACGATGCCTTCATGCTGCTATTTGCTATCAAATTGCGCGTTGAGAGAATGTGAACCGTGTTGCTCACCCGTAAGTGCAAATCCCAATGATTGCGCTGCATCATTGGCGAGACAATGGCGCGGAATGAGAGAGCGGGCAAACGCGCGCCCAAACATGGCGCGTCGTGCAAAGTCGGGCACTGCCCAGCACGAACGATCTGAAGTGTTACGCCTTACTTCGCGTGGAAGGGGACATGATTCTCGGCGACACGATTCTGGAGACACGCGGCCTCACGAAACAATTCAAAGGTTTCACGGCCGTCAACGGGGTGAACCTGCGGGTGTGCCGCGGTTCGATTCACGCGCTCATTGGACCGAATGGCGCGGGCAAGACCACTTGTTTCAACCTCCTAACTAAATTTCTGGTCCCGAGCTCGGGACGCATCGTCTTCAACGGCATCGACATTACCCATGAGCGGCCCGCGCAGATCGCGCGGCGCGGCATCATTCGCTCGTTTCAGATTTCGGCGGTGTTTCCGCATTTGACGGCGCTGCAGAACGTGCGTATCGGCCTGCAGCGCCAACTCGGCACCGCGTATCACTTCTGGAAGAGCGAGCGCACGCTCGCCGAACTCGACGATCGCGCGATGGATCTGCTCACCCAGGTGGGCCTCACCGATTTCGCCGACGTGCCGACCGTCGAACTCGCCTATGGACGCAAGCGCGCGCTCGAGATCGCGACCACGCTCGCGATGGAGCCCGAACTCATGCTGCTCGACGAGCCCACCCAGGGCATGGGTCACGAAGACGTGGACCGCGTCACGGCGCTCATCAAGAAGGTATCGAGCGGACGCACGATCCTGATGGTCGAGCACAACATGAACGTGATCGCCGGCATTTCCGACACCATTACGGTTCTGCAGCGCGGCGAGGTGCTGGCGGAGGGCAGCTACGCGGAAGTGTCGAAGAACCCGCTCGTGGCTGAAGCGTACATGGGCAGTGCCGACGCGGCGCTCGTGGGGGCGCACGCATGAGCACGGTGACGGAACATGGGCACGAAGCGGCCGTGAATGCGGCATCCGGCGAAAGCGCCCTCGAAATCGCGGGCCTGCAAACCTGGTATGGCGAATCGCACATCCTGCACGGCGTCGATTTTTCCGTGAAACGCGGTGAAGTCGTCACGCTGCTCGGGCGCAACGGTGCGGGGCGCACGACCACGCTGCGCGCGATCATGGGCCTCACGGGCCGGCGCACCGGGTCGATCCGCATTGGCGGGCGCGAGACCATTCATATGCCTACCTACCGCATCGCGCATTGCGGAGTGGGCTACTGCCCCGAGGAGCGCGGCATTTTCTCAAGCCTCTCGTGCGAGGAAAACCTGCTGCTGCCGCCCGCGATCGGCATGAAGGGCGCGAAGGGGATGTCGCTCGACGAGATCTACTCGATGTTCCCGAATCTCGCGGAACGCCGCAACAGCCAGGGTACGCGACTCTCGGGCGGCGAGCAGCAGATGCTCGCCGTGGCGCGCATCCTGCGCACGGGCGCGAACCTGCTGCTGCTCGACGAGATTTCCGAGGGCCTTGCGCCGGTCATCGTGCAGACGCTCGCACGCATGATCATCACGTTGAAGTCGCGCGGTTACACGATCGTGATGGTCGAGCAGAACTTCCGCTTCGCGGCGCCGCTCGCCGACCGTTTCTACGTGATGGAGCACGGGCGCATCGTCGAGCGCTTCGGCATTGCCGAGCTCGAAGGCAAGATGCCCGTGCTGCATGACCTGTTGGGGGTCTAGTTCCCATTTCTTTTGTCGCGTGCGGGCGCAGGACCGCGCCGCGCGATTCGTTTGCCTCCGGTGTTCATGGAGTGTTCCTGAATAACAACGCAACCAAATGAAGGAGACTGCAATGAAGAAAACCACGTTCGCGCGGCTTGCGGGCCTGTTTGCCGCCTCGGCTGCCGTGATGGCGTTCAGCGCAGGGACCGCGCAGGCCGCCAACGACGCGGTGAAGATCGGCTTCATCACCGACATGTCGGGCCTCTATGCGGACGACGACGGCCCGGGCGGCCTCGCCGCCATCAAGATGGCGGTGGCGGACTTCGGCGGCAAGGTGCTCGGCAAGCCAATCCAGGTGGTGTACGCCGACCATCAGAACAAGGCGGACATCGCGGCGTCGAAGGCGCGCGAATGGATGGACCGTGACGGGCTCGACCTGCTGCTCGGCGGCACGAACTCGGCGACCGCACTGGCAATGAACCAGGTCGCGCTCGAGAAGAAGCGCGTGTACATCAACACCGGCGCGGGCACCGATGCGCTGACGAACGAGCAGTGCACCCCGTACACGGTTCACTACGGCTACGACACGGTGGCGCTCGCGAAGGGCACGGGCCTCGCGGTGCTCAAGCAGGGCGGCAAGAGCTGGTTCTTCCTGACCGCCGATTACGCGTTTGGCAAGTCGCTCGAGAAGAACACCGCGGATGTCGTGAAGGCGAACGGTGGCCAGGTGCTCGGCGAAGTGCGCCATCCGCTCTCCGCGTCGGACTTCTCGTCGTTCCTGCTGCAGGCGCAGTCGTCGAAGGCGCAGATTCTCGGCCTCGCGAACGCGGGCGGCGATACGGTCAACGCGATCAAGGCCGCGAAGGAATTCGGCATCAACAAGACGATGAAGACCGCCGCGCTGCTGATGTTCCTGCCCGACGTGCACAGCCTCGGGCTCGACACCACGCAGGGCCTCGTGCTCACGACCGGCTGGTACTGGGACCAGAACGACGCGACGCGCAAGTGGGCGCAGCGCTACTACGACCAGACGAAGAAGATGCCGTCCGAGTTGCAGGCGGCCGATTATTCGGCAGTGACCTCGTATCTGAAGGCGGTGCAGGCGGCCGGCACGACCGATTCCGACAAGGTGATGGCCGAGCTCAAGAAGACGAAGATCGACGACATGTACACGAAGGGCGGCTACATTCGCGCGGATGGCGTGCTGATCCACGACATGTATCTGGTCGAGGTGAAGAAGCCGTCCGAATCGAAGAAGCCGTGGGACTACTACAAGGTCCTGCAGACGATTCCGGGCGAGCAGGCGTACACCACGAAGCAGGAGAGCAAATGCGCGCTGTGGAAGTAAGCGCCCTGGCGTTTTGTCGGACCCGAAGGGTGTGACGCAGGGGTGTCAGGCATGCTGCACGCGGCGCGGCGCAAGAGAAGCCCGCGCCGCGCGCTGCTTGTGTGCATAACCGTTGTTGGCATTCATGGCGGCTTTCATGACGATCTTTGGCATTCCGCTTCCGGCAATGCTGAGCCAGTTGTTGCTCGGGCTCGTGAACGGCTCGTTCTACGCGATCCTGAGCCTGGGCCTCGCGGTGATTTTCGGCATGCTCAACGTGATCAACTTCGCGCACGGCGCGTTGTTCATGCTGGGCGCGATGCTCACGTGGATGGGCCTCGCTTACTTCGACCTGCCGTACTGGGTGATGATCTTCGTCGCGCCCATTCTGGTGGGTCTCATCGGCGTCGTGATCGAGCGTTCGATGCTGCGCTGGCTTTATCGGCTCGATCATTTGTATGGACTCCTGCTGACCTTCGGGCTCACGCTCGTGGTGGAAGGCGTGTTCCGCTCGATCTACGGTTCCTCGGGGCAGCCGTATAACGTGCCCGACGCGCTTTCGGGCGCGACCAATCTCGGCTTCATGTATCTGCCCAACTATCGCGCGTGGGTCGTGGTCGCATCGCTGGCCGTGTGCTTCGCCACCTGGTTCGTGATCGAGAAGACGCGCCTTGGCGCCTATCTGCGCGCCGGCACCGAGAACCCCAAGCTCGTCGAGGCGTTCGGCATCAACGTGCCGCTCATGATCACGCTCACCTATGGCTTCGGCGTTGCGCTTGCCGCGTTCGCGGGCGTGCTGGCCGCGCCGGTCATCCAGGTCTCGCCGCTGATGGGCCAGCCGATGATCATCACGGTGTTCGCCGTGGTCGTGATCGGCGGCATGGGCTCGATCATGGGCTCGATCATCACGGGCCTCCTGCTCGGCGTGATCGAAGGCTTCACGCGCGTGTTCTGGCCTGAGGCTTCCGCTACCGTGGTGTTCGTGATCATGGCGATCGTGCTGCTGATTCGCCCCGCTGGCCTCTTCGGCAAGGAACGGTGATGCAAAGAAAAGTGCTTTATGGCGTCCTGCTGATCGGGCTGATCGTGGCGCCTTTCGTCGGCGCGTATCCGCTCTTCGTGATGAAGGTGCTGTGTTTCGCGCTGTTTGCCGCGGCGTTCAATCTGCTGATCGGCTATACGGGGCTGCTCTCGTTCGGGCATGCGATGTTCCTCGCGACGGCGGGCTATACCACTGGCTACACGATCCAGTCGCTCGGCTTCACGCCGGAGCTGGGCGTGCTGGCCGGCACGGTCGCGGGCACGGCGCTCGGGCTGATCGTGGGACTGTTCGCGATCCGCCGCCAGGGTATCTACTTCGCGATGGTCACGCTCGCGCTCGCGCAGATGGTGTACTTCGTGTACCTGCAGGCGCCGTTCACGCACGGCGAAGATGGCCTCCAGGGCGTGCCGCGCGGCAAGCTGTTCGGGCTCGTCTCGCTCGACTCCGATCTGACGCTGTACTATGTCGTGCTCGTGGTGATGGTGCTCGCGTTCATGTTGATCGTGCGGACCGTGCACTCGCCGTTCGGGCAGGTGCTGGGCGCGATCAAGGAGAACGAGCCGCGCGCCGTTTCGCTCGGCTACGACACCGATCGCTTCAAGCTGCTCGCGTTCGTGCTTTCGGCGGGCCTCGCGGGCCTCGCCGGGGCGCTCAAGGTGCTCGTGCTCGGCTTCGAGACGCTCGGCGACGCCTACTGGACCATGTCCGGTCTTGTGATCCTGATGACGCTCGTGGGCGGCATGGGCACGCTGTTCGGGCCGTTGCTCGGGGCGGCGTTGATCGTGGCGCTCGAAGACCGGCTCGGCGACATCGGCACCGCGCTCGCGCATCTGACGGGCGTGGATTGGTTCCGCTCGCTGGGCGAGTCGGCGACGATCGTGACCGGCCTCATCTTCATCGCGTGCGTGCTGGCGTTCCGGCGCGGCATCGTTGGCGAGATCGTCTCGCGCGTGCGGCCGTTGCGGGCTTGATAGAGCGGCGCAGCAAATGAACGTCCGGCTTCATGGTTTTTGGTCGGCGGCAATGAGACAATGGCACGCCAGAACGCCCGTGGAGCGCTCCCGCAGCGCTCGCGCGGTGCCCTTGCAGTTGCCCTCTTAAGGTGCCGCACTGCACCACTAGGGGTAAATGCTAGTTGCCCGATAGGGGGGTGAAGTTTAAAGTCTTACCTAGTTCTGATGCACCAAATTTGCAGGTGGAGAACGAGGAGACAACTGAGGCACAAAGTGCCCGGACAAGGAAGCGCTGTTGGATGGAAATCCAACAGCGCTTTTTATATTCGTGCGCCGTTTTTTGGCTGGCATACGTTCTCGCTTCCAGATTATCTTTTCCCTTCCGGTTTTTCTTCTTTTCCCTCTCGTTACCTCGGTATGGCGTTCGCCAATAATCGGCGCTTTTCGACGATTACGTCCGCATTCTTTCACGTTTCGAATTAAGCAAACGTTGCCGCAGCGAGCGTGAGCCCTGCCAGGCGTTGCATTCGCGCCGTAAGCCATTGGAAAGCGCTTGCTGCGCCAAACATCGCTCCGTTACACTCGCCATTCGCCGACCATGCGGTCAGCATTATCTGCCCGGATGGTTTTACGGATTCGCCGAAAATCCGGGGCAATAAAGAGAACGATTGTCGAAGGAGTCGAGATGCGGTTGGTTTGGCGTTGGATGAGCGCGGCTTGTGTCGCGACCGGGGTGCTCGCGGCGACCGCAGGTGCGGCGCAGGCGGACGTGAAGATCGGCGTGACGCTGTCGACCACGGGGCCGGCGGCATCGCTGGGGATTCCCGAGAGGAATACGGTCGCGCTGCTGCCGAAGGAAATCGCCGGCCAACGCGTCGCGTACATCGTGCTCGACGACGCCACCGATTCCACCCAGGCCGTGAAGAACGCGCGCAAGCTGACGAGCGAAGAGCACGTGGACGCGCTGCTCGGCTCGACCGTGGTGCCGAATTCGCTCGCGATGATCGACGTCGCTGCCGAAACGTCCACCCCGATGATCTCGATGGCCGCTGCGGCCACGATCGTCGAGCCGATGGATGCGAAGCGCGCTTGGGTTTTCAAGACGCCGCAGAACGATCAGTTGATGGCCGGCGCCATCGCGCAGCACATGGCCGCGCACGGCGTGAAGACGGTGGCCTTCATCGGCTTCTCGGACGCCTATGGCGAGAGCTGGTACAAGGAATTCAGCGCCGCTGCCGCGAAGCAGAGCATCAAGATCGTGGCGAACGAGCGCTTCGCGCGCAACGACGCTTCGGTCACGGGCCAGGCGCTCAAGATGATCTCGCAGCATCCCGACGCCGTGCTGATCGCCGGCGCGGGCACGCCGGCCGCGCTGCCGCAGAAGACGCTCAAGGAGCGTGGCTACGCGGGCAGGATCTATCAGACGCATGGCGTGGCGAACAACGATTTCCTGCGTGTGTGCGGCAAGGATTGCGAGGGCACCTATCTGCCGGCGGGGCCGCTGCTTGTGGCCGACCAGTTGCCGGCCTCGAATCCGGTCAGGCAATCGGCGCTCGCATACAAGGCGGCCTACGAAAAGGCCTATGGCCCGGGCTCGATCTCGACGTTCGGCGGTCATGCGTGGGACGCGGGCCTGTTGTTGCAGCACGCGATTCCGGTCGCGCTGAAGGCGGGCCAGCCGGGCACGAAGGCGTTCCGCGAGGCGCTGCGCAAGGCGCTTGAGGAGTCGCACGACGTTGCTGGCGCGCATGGCATCTTCAACATGAGCGCAAACGATCATGCGGGCCTCGATCAACGCGCGCGCGTGATGGTGCAGATTAGCGGCGGCATGTGGAAGCTGGCCGGCGACTGAGTTTCACGAGGAACGCGCAAGCACAGCAAGCAAGAGACGAAAAAGGCACGCTCGAATCGAGGTGCCTTTTTTTTGTTGCCGATGCAACGAAGCGGGGCGGGCAGGGAAAACCATGCATCACATGCAGGACCCTGATTACTACACTCAGAGGCCAGCGCTGGATTTACGAAGATCATAGTAATTGGCGCCGGATGATTCTATAACACGCAGACAAAGCGTTTGGAGACGCGCAATGAAAACGAAAAAGTGGGTTTTGAGATCGATTAGCGCCGGACTCGCAGCGGCGCTGATGGGGGCGGCAGGCATGGCCGCCGCGCAGGTGAAGATCGGTGTGACGCTGTCAGCAACGGGGCCGGCTGCGTCGCTCGGCATTCCGGAGAAGAACACCGTGGCGCTGTTGCCCAAGGAGATCGCAGGCAAGAGCGTGCAGTACATCGTGCTCGACGACGCCTCCGACACGAGCAAGGCCGTGCAGAACACGCACAAGCTGATCGACGAGGATCACGTGGACGCGATCATCGGTTCGTCGGTGACGCCCAATTCGCTGGCGATGCTCGACGTCGTGATGCAAGGCAAGACGCCGATGATCTCGCTTGCGGCGTCGGCGGCCATCGTGCAGCCAATGGACGACAAGCGTAAATGGGCGTTCAAGACGCCGCAAAACGATGACCTGATGGCCAATGCGATCGCGGGCTATATGGAGAAGCATGGCGTGAAGACGGTGGGCTTCATCGGCTTCACGGATGCCTACGGCGAGAGCTGGTACAAGGAATTCGGCGCGGCGGCCGCGAAGCATAATCTCAAGGTTGTCGCAAACGAGCGCTATAACCGCGCGGATTCGTCGGTCACGGGGCAGGTGCTCAAGCTGATGTCGGCGAATCCTGACGCCGTGCTGATCGCAGGCTCGGGCACGCCGGCGGCGCTGCCCGCGACCACGCTCAAGGATCGCGGCTACAAGGGCAAGATCTATCAGACGCACGGCGTAGCGAACAACGACTTCCTGCGTGTGTGCGGCAAGGACTGCGAAGGCGAGATCCTGCCCGCGGGCCCGATTCTGGTTGCGGATCAACTGCCTGATTCGAACCCTGTGAAGACGTCGGCGCTAGCGTATAAGGCGGCCTACGAGAAGGCCTACGGCGCGGGCTCCGTGGCGACCTTCGGCGGCCACGCCTGGGACGCGGGCCAGATGCTCCAGCGCGCGATTCCGGTGGCGCTGAAGGCCGGGCAGCCCGGTACCGAGGCGTTCCGCGTGGCGCTGCGCGACGCGCTGGAAAACGTCAAGGAACTGCCGCTCTCGCACGGCATCATGAACACCACACCCACCAATCACAACGGCCTCGACGAGCGCGCGCGCGTGATTGTCGAGATCGTTAACGGCAAGTGGAAGTTGCAGGCCGAGTGAGCGCCGCGCACGATGTAGTGGCGTGACGCTGCGCGGCGTCACGTGAAACGCACGCCGCGCCCTCAACACTTGCGGTTCATTCCGGTCACTCACAATGGCCGCGCACCGCGTCTTCGCGGTGTCTCTTTTAAGGCGGCGCAGCCCGGCGGCTGCGCCGCGCGCTTTTCTTGCATCGCCGGTTTTTTCGACGTATCCGGCTTGTTCCTGGTTTCACGCGCTACACAAAGAGGGGTTATGGATTTATCGATCGCCGCGATCCTCGCGCAGGACGGCATCACCACCGGAGCGATCTACGCACTGCTTGCGCTCGCATTGGTGCTGGTGTTCTCCGTGACGCGGGTGATCTTCATTCCGCAGGGCGAGTTCGTCTCATACGGCGCGCTCACGCTGGCCGCGCTGCAATCGCAGAAGTTTCCCGCAACCTGCTGGCTGCTCGTTGCGCTGGGCGCCGCGTGCTTCGTGGTGGAGACTGCCGGGGTCGTGCGGCACGCCGAACGGCGCAAGCACGCGCCGCGCACGCTCGTGACGCTCGCGGGCAAGTATCTGCTGTTTCCTGTCGCGCTCTATGCGCTGACGCGCGGCGTAGCCGGGCAGCCGCTGCCCATGCTCGCGCAGATCGCGCTCACGCTCGCGATCGTCGTGCCGATGGGGCCGTTCGTTTACCGGCTCGCGTACGAGCCCATCGCCGAGGCGACCACGCTGCTGCTGCTGATCGTGGCCGTGGCCGTGCACTTCGCGATGGTGGGGCTCGGGCTCGTGATGTTCGGCGCCGAAGGTTCGCGCACGAACGCATTCACCGACGCAACGTTCAACGTCGGAAGCCTCTCGATTTCGGGGCAGAGCCTGTGGGTCATCGGCACTGCGGTGGTGCTGATCGTCTCGCTGTACTTCTATTTCGACCGCACGATCCCGGGCAAGGCGCTGCGCGCGACCTCGGTGAACCGGCTGGGCGCGCGCCTCGTGGGCATCGGCACGACCCAGGCCGGGCGGCTCGCGTTCACGCTCGCGGCAGGCCTGGGCGCGCTGTGCGGCGTGCTCGTGGCGCCGCTCACCACCATCTACTACGACTCGGGCTTCCTGATCGGTCTGAAGGGCTTCGTGGGCGCCATCATAGGCGGCCTCGTGAGTTATCCGCTTGCGGCTGCCGGCTCCGTGCTCGTGGGCCTGCTGGAGTCGTATTCGTCGTTCTGGGCAAGCTCCTACAAGGAAGTGATCGTGTTCACACTGATCATTCCCGTGCTGTTGTGGCGCAGTCTTTCCACGCCGCATGCCGAAGAGGAAGAGGAGTGACGCGATGAAACGACTCGTTTTGCACAACCGCTTCTTCTGGCTGTTCCTCGTGGTCATGTTCGCGCTGCCGGTGCTGCCAGGCCCCGTGCACGTGCCCGAGTACTGGATCACGCTGCTCAACTATATCGGCCTCTATTCGATCGTCGCCATCGGGCTCGTGCTGCTCACCGGCATCGGCGGGATGACAAGCTTCGGGCAGGCCGCGTTCGTCGGGCTCGGCGCCTATGCGACGGCTTTCCTGACCACGCAATACGGTGTCTCGCCGTGGCTGGCGTTGATCGTCGGCATCGTGATCACGGCGCTTGTCGCGCTCGTGCTGGGGCTCGTCACCATGCGGCTTTCCGGCCACTTCTTGCCGCTCGGCACCATCGCCTGGGGCCTCGCGCTGTTCTTCCTGTTCGGCAACCTTGAGATGCTCGGCAAGTACGACGGGATCAATGGCATTCCGGTACTCAACGTGCTCGGCATCAAGCTCGAATCGGGACGCCATATCTATTACCTGATCTGGGTGGTGGTGCTGGCGTCGGTCATCTCTGTTCAGAATCTGCTTAATAGCCGCACGGGCCGTGCCATCCGGGCCTTGCGCGGCGGTGGTTTGATGGCCGAGGCGATGGGCGTGAACACGGCGTGGATGCGCGTGGTGATCTTCGTTTACGCGGCGGTGCTCGCGGCGGTCTCCGGCTTCCTCTACGCCCATCTTCAACGTGCGGTGAACCCGACGCCCTTCGGCCTGAACCACGGCATCGAATACCTGTTCATGGCCGTGGTGGGCGGCGTGGCGCACGTCTGGGGCGCGGTCCTCGGTGCTGCGATCCTCACCGTGCTGCAAGACTGGCTGCAGACGCTGTTGCCGAAGCTGTTGGGCGAGAACGGTAACTTCGAGATCATCGTGTTCGGCATCTTGATGGTGCTGCTGCTGCAATATGCTCGGCGCGGCGTGTGGCCGTTCGTGGCGCGCTTCTTTCCGCGCGGGCCGCAGGCTCACGTGCCCGAGCATGCCGAGGCCTTGCCGCAGCGCAGCAAGCCAGCCGCGGGCGAAATGCTGCTGACCGTCGATAAGGCGCGCAAGCAGTTTGGCGGGCTCGTCGCCGTCAATGATGTGAGTTTCGAGGTGCGGGCGGGGCAGATCATCGGCTTGATCGGCCCGAACGGCGCGGGCAAATCGACCACCTTCAACCTCGTGACCGGCGTGCTGCAACCGACCAGCGGTGCGATTACGTTCCGCGGCGAGCGCATCGACAAGCTGACTTCACGTGAAATCGTCGCGCGCGGTATCGGGCGGACGTTCCAGCACGTCAAGCTGCTGCCGACGATGACCGTGCTGGAGAACGTGGCGATTGGCGCGCATCTGCGCGGCCATTCGGGTGTGCTGCGCAGCGTCGTAAAGCTCAATGCTGCGGAGGAAGGGCGTCTGATGAGCGAGGCGGCCAGGCAGATTCGCCGCGTCGGCCTCGAGCAGCACATGTACGACGAGGCCGGCAGCCTCGCGCTCGGCCAGCAGCGCATTCTGGAGATTGCGCGGGCGCTCTGCTGCGATCCGACCCTGCTGTTGCTCGACGAGCCCGCAGCCGGCTTGCGTTACAAGGAGAAGCAACAGTTGGCGGGTCTGCTACGCAGACTAAGAGAGGAGGGGATGAGCGTGCTGCTGGTCGAACACGACATGGATTTCGTGATGAACCTCACCGACCGCCTGGTCGTGATGGAGTTTGGCACGCGGATCGCGGAAGGATTGCCGGAAGACGTGCAGCAGGACCCGGCGGTGCTCGAGGCCTATCTGGGCGGGGTGGAGTGATGAGCGCACCTGTACTCGAAGTCTCTGGGCTCGCCGTCCGTTACGGCAAAATCGAGGCGCTGCACAAGGCCGCAATCAAGGTGGGCGCGGGGCAAATCGTCTCCGTGATTGGCCCCAATGGAGCTGGCAAGTCCACGCTGCTCAACGCCATCATGGGTTCGCTGCCCGTCACGGGCTATGCCAGCGGCCGGATCGCCTATCAGGGTGAGGAAATCGGCATGCTGCCGATCGAGCGACGCGTCGCTCGCGGCATGTGTCTCGTGCCCGAGAAGCGCGAGCTGTTTGCTTCAATGACCGTCGAAGACAACCTCGTGCTCGGCGCTTATCGGCGTAAGCGGGCAGGGGAGCGCAACTTTCTCGACCAACTCGATCACGTCTTTCAACTGTTTCCGCGTCTGAAGGAGCGGCGCGCCCAGGCTGCGGGCACGCTGTCGGGCGGCGAGCGCCAGATGCTCGCGGTCGGGCGTGCGCTAATGGGCAAGCCGGATCTGCTGATGCTCGATGAGCCTAGCCTCGGGCTTGCACCGCTGATCGTCAAGGAAATCTTCCATATCATCAGCGCCTTGCGACGGACGGGCGTGGCGACGCTTTTGATCGAACAGAACGCTCGCGCCGCGCTGCAGATTTCCGATTACGGCTACGTATTGGAAACCGGCGATCTGGCGCTCGAGGGGCCGGCGCAAGATCTGGCGCAGAATCCGCGGGTGATCGAGACTTACCTTGGTTTGGCTAAAAAGCAGGTCTGATCTCGTCAACCTCTGTAGAAATGGGCGGCGTGTTTCACGTGAAACACGCCGTTTTTTATTCGCGTGCGCTAACTGACTCTGCGGCTCTGCATGGGACCGGAGTTGAAGCACTAACTCCGGCCGACAAAAATTCGGGTGTGAACGACCTAAAACCCGAAACCGTTATAATTCGCGCATACCACTTTTTTCTGAGAAGGCTCACGCGGTCCATTCGTCCATGCGTGAGGTCCAGCCATGCTTTTTCCCACAGAATTTGACGTCATCGTCGTCGGCGGCGGTCACGCCGGCACCGAGGCTGCGCTTGCCGCCGCTCGCATGGGCGTCAAGACGCTCCTGCTCACGCACAACATCGAAACGCTCGGCCAAATGAGCTGCAATCCGTCGATCGGCGGCATTGGCAAAGGCCATCTGGTCAAGGAAGTCGACGCGCTAGGCGGTGCGATGGCCGCTGCCACCGACGAGGGCGGCATCCAGTTCCGCATTCTCAATTCGTCCAAAGGGCCGGCTGTGCGTGCGACACGTGCGCAGGCCGACCGTATCTTGTACAAGGCAGCGATCCGTCGGCGCCTCGAAAATCAGCCGAACCTGTGGCTGTTCCAGCAGGCGGTTGAGGATCTGATGGTTGAAGGCGACCGCGTTGTCGGGGCTGTGACGCAGGTGGGCATCCGCTTCCGCGCACGCGCGGTGGTGCTGACGGCGGGAACGTTCCTCGACGGCAAGATTCATGTGGGCCTGAACAACTACACAGGCGGCCGTGCCGGTGACCCGGCGGCGGTGACGCTGTCTGCACGCCTGAAAGAGCTGAAGCTGCCGCAAGGGCGCCTTAAAACGGGCACGCCGCCGCGCATTGATGGTCGCTCGATCGATTTTTCGATGCTCGAAGAGCAGCCAGGCGACCTCGATCCGGTGCCTGTGTTCTCGTTTCTGGGCAGGGCAGAGCAGCATCCGAAGCAGATTCCCTGCTGGGTTACACACACCAACGAACGTACGCACGACATTATTCGCGGCGGTCTCGACCGCTCGCCCATGTATACAGGCGTGATCGAAGGGGTGGGGCCACGCTATTGCCCGTCCATCGAAGACAAGATCCACCGATTTGCCTCGAAGGAATCGCATCAGATCTTCCTGGAGCCCGAAGGCCTGACGACGAACGAGTTCTACCCAAATGGGATCTCGACGAGTCTGCCGTTCGACGTTCAGCTGGAGCTCGTGCATTCGATGCGCGGGCTGGAGCATGCTCATATCCTGCGCCCCGGCTATGCGATCGAGTATGACTACTTCGATCCGCGCGGCCTGAAGGCATCGCTGGAAACGAAGGTGATTAGTGGTCTGTTCTTCGCGGGCCAGATTAATGGCACGACCGGCTACGAAGAGGCCGCAGCGCAAGGGCTGCTTGCGGGCATCAACGCAGGCTTGCAGGTGCAGGGTAAGGACGCGTGGTGTCCGCGCCGCGATCAAGCGTACCTCGGCGTGCTGGTCGACGACTTGGTGACACGCGGCGTTTCCGAGCCGTACCGCATGTTTACGAGCCGCGCGGAGTACCGTCTGAGCCTGCGCGAAGACAATGCCGATATGCGCCTGACGGAAATCGGCCGTGAACTTGGTGTTGTCGACGATATTCGCTGGGATGCATTCAGCCGCAAGCGCGACGCTGTTTCACGTGAAACAGAGCGCCTGAAGTCGACTTGGGTGAATCCGAAGACATTGGGCGCAGAAGAGGCAACGGCGCTCCTCGGCAAACCCATCGATCGCGAGTACAACCTCGCGGATCTGCTGCGCCGTCCTGGTGTGAGCTACGATGGCGTGTGCGGCCTGCGCGAAGGCGCCTGCGCGCCTGAGACACCGCTTGCTGACGACGAAATCCTGCTTGCCCAGATCGAGGAGCAGATCGAAATCGGCATCAAATATCAGGGCTATATCGATCGTCAGGCCGATGAGATCGAGCGCAACGGCGCTCACGAGAACACGCGTCTGCCGGACGGCATCGATTACGCTGAAGTTCGCGGTCTATCGTTCGAGGCGCGCCAGAAATTGAATCAATTCCGCCCCGAAACCATTGGCCAGGCGTCGCGCATCTCGGGCATCACGCCTGCCGCTATCTCTCTGCTGATGGTTCACCTGAAGCGCGGCCTGGGCCGCCGGCGCCAGAACCCGTCCGATCAGGGCGCGGACAACACGACGGTGGCTCAATGACGGGGCGCGCAAGGCAACCCGGCATCACGGATCGCGACGCGCTCGCACGGCTGCTGAAGGAGGGCGCGCAGGCGCTCTCCCTCGATTTGAGCGAGCGGCAGCACGAGCAGTTGCTGGACTATGTCGCATTGCTGGCGAAGTGGAACGCCGTCTATAACCTGACGGCGATCCGTGATCCGCGCCAGATGCTCATCCAGCATATCCTCGATTCGCTTTCGATCCTGCCGCATTTACCCAAATGCGCCGACGCCTCGGTGCTCGACGTTGGCTCGGGCGGCGGCTTGCCCGGCATCGTGCTCGCGGTTGCGCGTCCGGACTGGCAAGTCACCCTGAATGACATCGTGCAAAAGAAGTCGGCGTTCCAGTCGCAGGCCAAGGCTGAATTGGATCTTGCGAATCTGTCTGTGGTGACGGGGCGTGTTGAATCGCTGCGTCCTGGGATCGAAGTGCCAAAAAAATTCGATCTGATCGTCTCGCGGGCATTCGCGGAACTGGCCGATTTCGTTACACTGGCCCGTCACCTTGTTGCGGACGGTGGTGCGATCTGGGCGATGAAGGGCGTGAGGCCCGACACCGAGATCGAGCGCTTGCCAGACGGGGCGCGCACGCTGCAGACGATTCGTCTGACGGTACCGATGCTCGATGCGGAGCGGCATCTGATCGAAGTGGTGGTTGAGCCGACACAATAACGTGGTTCACTGGCGGAGATGGCCAGGCTCATACGGCCCAAGCCGAATGGCCCAGGCCGAATGACCGGATAGCGCGCCCAGCGGCATATACGCTATAACGTAAGCAAACTTTTTAAGGCAGTAAAAGGGACACACAAAAGATGGCAAAAATCTTCTGCGTTGCGAACCAGAAGGGCGGCGTCGGCAAGACGACGACAACGGTCAATCTCGCCGCGAGCCTCGCATCGCAGGGACAGCGTGTCCTTCTCATCGATCTCGACCCGCAGGGCAATGCCACGATGGGCAGCGGCATCGACAAGGCGGCGTGCGAGAACACGGTTTACGAAGTGCTGGTCGACGGCGTTTCGGTGCCTGAGGCGCGCACGCGGCCGGAGCAGGTGGGCTACGACGTTCTGCCGGCCAATCGCGAGCTCGCGGGCGCCGAAGTGGAACTGGTGACGGTCGAGCAGCGCGAGCGCCGCTTGCGGGCTGCGCTCGCCCAGGTCGACGACGAATACGATTTCGTGCTGATCGACTGCCCGCCGGCGTTGTCCTTGCTCACACTCAACGGACTGTGCGCGGCGCACGGTGTCGTGATTCCGATGCAGTGCGAGTACTTTGCGCTCGAGGGGTTGTCAGACCTCGTCAACACGATCAAGCAGGTGCACGCGAACATGAATCGCGACCTGAAGGTGATCGGTCTTTTGCGCGTGATGTTCGATCCGCGCATCACGCTGCAGCAACAGGTCTCTGAGCAACTGAAGGAGCACTTTGGCGATAAGGTGTTCGACGCGGTGATTCCGCGCAACGTGCGGCTTGCCGAAGCGCCTAGCTACGGCTTGCCGGGCGTGGTGTTCGATCGCGCGTCGCGCGGCGCGCAGGCTTATGTGCAATTCGGCGCGGAAATGATCGAGCGCGTACGCGCACTCTGACTCGGACTGGGGAAGCACGATGAACGCAGTAGCACGGAAGAAAGGACTGGGCCGAGGACTCGAAGCATTGCTCGGCGGCAGCGCGGACATTACCGAAGCGGTGAAGATCGAGGGCGCGCCCAATACGCTCGCGCTCACGCAGATGCAAGCCGGCAAATACCAGCCGCGCACGCGCATGGACGAAGGCGCGCTACAGGAACTCGCGGCGAGCATTCGTGCGCAAGGGCTGATGCAACCGATCCTGGTGCGCCCGGTTGGCCCCGAGCGCTACGAGATCATCGCGGGCGAGCGACGCTTCCGTGCGGCGCACATTGCCGGTCTCAAGGAAGTGCCGGTTCTCGTGAAGGATGTGCCCGACCAGGCCGCAGCCGCGATGGCGCTGATCGAGAACATCCAGCGCGAAGACCTCAATCCGCTTGAAGAGGCGCAGGGCATTCAGCGTCTGCTCGACGAGTTCAGTTTCACGCACGAGCAGGCCGCCGAATCGGTGGGGCGCTCGCGTAGCGCGGTGTCGAACCTGCTGCGTTTGCTGAATCTTGCTGCACCGGTGCAGACCATGCTGCTCGCAGGCGATCTCGACATGGGCCACGCGCGTGCGTTGCTCGCAGTCGATGCGGCCACACAGATCACGCTCGCCAATCAGGTGGTCAACAAGCGCATGTCGGTGCGTGAAACGGAAAAGCTCGTTTCGAACACCACCAAGGCCGCCCCCGCAGTGAAGGCGAAGGCCGCGCACGACGGCGGCCGCGACACGCGCCGTCTCGAAGATGAGCTGTCCGATTTGCTGGCTGCCACGGTCAAGATCAAGCTTGGCAGGAGAGGGCGCGGCCAGCTCACTGTCGATTTCGGCGACCTCGATGCGCTCGACGGTATTCTGCTTCGCCTGCGTGGCGAAGCTGCTGTTTGACTCCATGCTCATAGTCGTTTGCCGTGCGTGAATCCCATACTGCTTTGCGCGGCCCGTTAAGCGTGCTGCGCGGGCTCGGCGCGTTCGCGCTTGCCGAGCCGGTTTTGTCGATACTCGTCGTCGCGTTCGTCGCGTTGCAGATTTGCGCGCCGCGCGCATGGTCTTCGCTTCCCGCGCTGGTCGACTGGCAAACGGTGATGACGCTCGCCGGTCTGCTGATTCTCACCAAAGCGCTTGAATACTCAGGATTCCTGACTTGGGTGGCGCATAGGCTGGTGCACCGGATTCGTTCCGAGCGCTCGCTCGCATTCCTTCTCGTTGCATTCGCAGCGTTGCTCTCGACGGTGGTGACGAACGACGTCGCGCTTTTTGTCGTGGTGCCGCTCGTGCTGTCGTTGCACCGACTTACGCCGCTGCCGCTAAAGCGGCTTGTCATCGTGATCGCGCTCGCCGTGAATGCGGGCTCGGTGCTCACGCCGCTAGGCAACCCGCAGAACCTGTTTCTTTGGCAACTTAGCGGTGCGTCATTTGGTCGCTTTGTTGCGTCGCTTGCGCCGCTCTGCGCGCTGTTGATGGCGCTGCTGTTCTTGCTCGCCGCGCTTCTTTTCAAGCCTAAGCCACTCGATTTGACGATCGACGTCGAACGCCATCCAGTCGATCGCGCGCTGGCAGGCGTTGCCGCATTACTTTTCGTAGCGTTCGTGCTGCTTGCAGACACGCATCGCGCGGGCATCGCATTGGGTGGCGTCGGAGTCGGTTTTCTCATCTGGCGCATGAAAATCGTGCTGAAGATCGACTGGCTTTTGCTGCTGATCTTCGTGCTGATGTTCATCGTGTTACGCAGTGCCGCCGCGCTGCCGTGGATTCACCACGCACTTGAGAATCTCGGATTGCAGACGCCGCTACGCGCCTACGCAGCAGGCGCCATCCTCTCGCAGGGCATCAGCAACGTGCCTGCCGCCATCGTGCTCGCGGGTTTCACGCACGACTGGCGCGCGTTGGCGTTTGGCGTGAGCGTCGGCGGTTTCGGGTTTGCCATCGGTTCGCTGGCGAATTTGATTGCCGTGCGGCTTTCCGGCGTGCAAGGCGTGTGGCTGCCGTTCCATTTGATCTCTATCCCGTTCTGGGTAATCGCCGTTATCGGTGGTGGACTAGTGTTGTATTTTTTCTGACAGAAAAACCACAATGCAGCGACACAGTCATCTTTCCACGGTAAAATCGCGCCCCGTTTTGCTTGGCTCTCCTGACGTTCGCGCGTGACCTTACAGTTTCCGTTACCTGCGGCGTAATGGTGCGTTTTCCGCATGATGAAGTAGTATTTCATGCGTGTTATGAAACGGCCTAAAGTCTTGAATTGGCTGCAACTATCGCTTACAATCGCCCGGATTTATTTGGTTGGCGGGGCTGTAAGCGCGCTGCAAGAAACCGGGCGGAAGCCAAATATCCGGAATAACGCAATGGTGGGTCAGAGGCCAGACGAGGCGCCGCAGGCGCATGAAGGGCCCGATGGTCCACAACGCGGAGCCGAAGCATCCAGCGAAAAGCAGGGGGCAGGCCCGGACAGAGGACGAGCCGCTAGTGCGCGTGTTGATTCCACAACGGATCACAACGCACGATGGGATCAGCTAGACGCCGACCAGCAAGATAACAACGACATCGTTCCGCTCACCCGGGCCGAAGCCGAGCAGCTCTTCGGCGCACAGGTGAGCCGCCCGTCGCGCGTCACGCCGTTTCGTGTCGTAGCAGCGCAAGTGGCTTTGTCCCTGGTTGCCGCTTTGTTGTGGTGGCTGTTTTATAAGCCGCCGGGGGCGACTGCGCCGGACGCCGTAGCGCTGTCCGCGTTGCTGGGCGGAGCGATCTGCTGGATACCCGGAGCGCTGTTCGCGGCGCGCCTGAAGCAGTTGAGCAGGGCCGGCACGGTGATGAACTGGATGCTCGGCGAAGCATTCAAGATGGGGGCGACGATTGCGATGTTCGTTGCCATTGCGTTCTGGTATCGCGACGTGCAATGGATCCCGTTGCTCGTCACTTACCTGATCGTGCTGAAGACATACTGGATCGCGCTCGCGTGGCGCTGACCCGCAACTGGCATCGCGCCGCCTTTCATGTGGAAGGCGTGGAGGCGAACAAGGCGGCAAGTGGTTGGCACATGTTGGAGTAAGACTCGATCCGAGGCGGTGCGTTCCCGCAACAGGTTGTTGCGCGGGAGTGGCCAAAACCGATTTTCGACAATTTGGGTGGTTTTAACGATATGGCAGCCAGCGAAGGAACGAGCGCTCCGGGTCCGTCCGAGTACATTGCGCACCACTTGCAGAACTTTGCCACTGGGCACCAGACGTCGATCGTCGATTTCCATGTCTGGAATCTCGACACGCTGTTCTGGTCGATCCTTTGTGGCCTCGTGACCATCCTCTTGCTGCGCCTCGCCGCGCGCAAGGCGACCCCGGGCGTGCCGGGCCGTTTCCAGTGCGCCATCGAAATGCTGGTGGAAATGGTCGAGGATCAGTCGAAGGCCATCGTCCACGGCAACCGTAAATTCATCGCACCGCTCGCGCTGACCGTGTTCGTCTGGGTCGCGCTCATGAACTCCCTCGACTTCATTCCCGTCGATCTGCCGACTCGCGTGATTGGCTGGCTCGGCCTGAGCGAAGTGTTCCCGCATCAGCGCATCGTCCCGACGGCCGACCTCAACGGCACGTTCGGCATCGCGCTCGGCGTGTTCGTGCTGATGATCTATTACAACCTCAAGATCAAGGGCGCAGGCGGCTTCGTGCACGAACTGCTGTCGGCCCCGTTCGGCGCGCATCCGGTCCTGTGGATCCCGAACCTTGCACTTAACATCATCGAGTTCGTCGCCAAGACGGTTTCGCTCGCCCTGCGGTTGTTCGGCAACATGTATGCAGGCGAACTGCTGTTCCTGCTGATCGCGCTGCTGGGCGGTCTGTGGAGCTTCGGCGCGGACACGACGGTGCTTGGCTTCATCGGCCACGTGATTGCGGGCAGCGTCTGGGCGATCTTCCACATCCTGATCGTTCTGCTGCAGGCGTTCATTTTCATGATGCTGACGCTGGTGTACATCGGCCAGGCACACGACAAGCACTAAGGGCTTGTCGAACCCAGAATTGCAGTTTTAAATCCCCAGTTCCAAAAAATCTCACAAAGGAGTGATCATGCAAGCTTTCATCGCCAACATCCAGGGTTTCACGGCCATCGGTATCGGCATCATCATCGGCCTGGGTGCAATCGGCGCCTGTATCGGTATCGGCCTGATGGGCGGCAAGTACATCGAAGCCTGCGCACGTCAGCCTGAACTGATGAACCCGCTGCAGACGAAGATGTTCCTGCTGGCTGGTCTGATCGACGCGGCGTTCCTGATTGGCGTGGGTGTTGCAATGCTGTTCGCGTTCGCTAACCCGCTGCTCTCGAAGCTCGCGGGCTAAGTTCCCTGGATGGTTGCGCCCGACCTATAACTATAGACGCGGGCGCAGGACGGAACGGGTGACGAGGCGCTGATCGAGTTTCACAACCGATGAGCGCCTTGCCGTTTCAACTCCCCGGAATAGCAACGTAAAAGGAAACACCGTGAATATCAACGCAACCCTGTTTGCGCAAATGGTCGTGTTCCTGATCCTCGCGTGGTTCACGATGAAGTTCGTGTGGCCGCCGTTGATCAACGCCCTCGACGAGCGCTCGAAGAAGATCGCTGACGGCCTCGCTGCCGCGGATAAGGGCAAGGCGGAACTCGAAGCCGCGCACAAGCGCGTTGGCGAAGAACTCGCTTCGGCCCGTAACGAGGGTCAAAGCCGCATCGCGGACGCAGAAAAGCGCGCATTGGCCGTCGCAGAAGAAATCAAGGCCCAGGCACAAGCCGAAGCGGCTCGCATCATCGCTCAAGCTAAGGCCGACGCCGACCAGCAGGTCGTGAAGGCACGCGAAGCGCTGCGCGCCGAAGTCGCGGCACTTGCCGTGCAAGGCGCCGAGCAGATCCTGAAGCGCGAAGTCGACCAGGCAGCACACGCCGACCTGCTGAATCAACTGAAAGCTGAGCTCTGATCATGGCCGAACTTGCAACCATCGCCCGCCCGTACGCAGAAGCGCTGTTTGGCGTGGCCGAAGCTGGTGACACCGCCGCCTGGTCCACGCTCGTCACGGAGCTGGCTCAGGTTGCGGCCTTGCCCGAGGTGCTGTCGGTCGCGACAAGCCCGAAAGTGAGCCATGCCCAGGTCGTGGAGCTGCTGCTTGCAGCGGTGAAGTCCCCGCTCAAGGATACGGCCGAGGCCAAGAATCTCGTGCAGATGCTGGTCGCGAACCACCGCCTGGAGCTGCTGCCGGAAATTCACGCACAGTTCGAAGCGCTCAAGAACGCCAAGGCCGGTGCGGCCGACGCGCTGATCGTGAGCGCATACCCGCTCGAAGGCGCGCAGTTGACCGACCTCGTCGCGAGTCTCGAACGCAAGTTCAAATGCAAGCTGAAGCCGGCAGTCGAAGTCGACAAGTCGCTAATCGGCGGCGTGCGCGTCACGGTCGGCGACGAAGTCCTCGATACCTCGGTCCGCGCGCGGCTCGCCAGCATGCAGGTGGCTTTGACCGCTTGAGCGCCCCGATAAATACATCGGGCGCAGCGGCTGGCACGCAACAGAATTGAACATCAGGAGCGAATAATGCAACTCAATCCCTCTGAGATCAGCGAGCTGATCAAGAGCCGGATCCAGGGCCTTGAAGCGAGCGCGGACGTTCGCAACCAGGGCACCGTGATCTCCGTGACCGACGGTATCGTGCGTATCCACGGCCTGTCGGACGTGATGCAGGGCGAAATGCTCGAATTCCCGGGCAACACCTTCGGCCTCGCGCTGAACCTCGAGCGCGACTCGGTCGGCGCCGTGATTCTGGGTGAGTACGAGCACATCTCGGAAGGCGACATCGTCAAGACGACGGGCCGCATTCTCGAAGTGCCGGTGGGCCCGGAACTGGTCGGTCGCGTGGTCGATCCGCTCGGCAACCCGATCGACGGCAAGGGCCCGATCAACGCCAAGATGACCGACGCAATCGAGAAGATTGCTCCGGGCGTGATCTGGCGTGAAGGCGTGTCGCAGCCGATGCAAACGGGCCTCAAGTCGATCGACTCGATGGTGCCGATCGGCCGTGGCCAGCGCGAGCTGATCATTGGCGACCGTCAGTGCGGCAAGACCGCAGTGGCCGTCGACACGATCATCAACCAGAAGGGCAAGGACCTCATCTGTATCTACGTCGCGATCGGCCAGAAGGCTTCGTCGATCCAGAACGTGGTGCGCAAGCTCGAAGAAACGGGCGCGATCGAGTACACGATCGTGGTCGCAGCTTCGGCTTCGGAATCGGCTGCGCTGCAGTACCTCGCGCCGTACGCCGGCTGCACGATGGGCGAATACTTCCGCGACCGCGGTCAAGACGCCCTGATCATTTACGACGACTTGACCAAGCAAGCTTGGGCATATCGCCAGATCTCGCTGCTGCTGCGCCGCCCGCCGGGCCGTGAAGCTTACCCGGGTGACGTGTTCTATCTGCACTCGCGTCTGCTCGAGCGCGCTGCACGCGTTTCGGCCGACTACGTCGAGAAGTTCACGAACGGCGAAGTCAAGGGCAAGACCGGTTCGCTGACGGCACTGCCGATCATCGAAACGCAAGCAGGCGACGTGACCGCATTCGTTCCGACGAACGTGATCTCGATTACCGACGGCCAGATCTTCCTGGAAACCGACCTCTTCAACGCAGGCATCCGCCCGGCTATTAACGCCGGCGTGTCGGTCTCGCGTGTGGGTGGTGCGGCACAGACCAAGGTCATCAAGAAGCTGTCGGGCGGTATCCGTACCGACCTCGCACAATACCGTGAACTCGCGGCATTCGCCCAGTTCGCATCGGACCTCGACGAAGCAACCCGCAAGCAGCTCGAGCGCGGCCGCCGCGTGACGGAATTGCTCAAGCAGCCGCAATATCAGCCGCTGCAAGTGTGGGAGCTGGCTGTTTCGCTGTTCGCGGCGAACAACGGCTACCTCGACGACCTCGAAGTCAAGGACGTCTTGGCATTCGAGAAGGGCCTGCGCGAATACCTGAAGTCGAAGCACGCCGACCTCGTCGGCCGCATCGAGGACAAGAAGGACCTGTCGAAGGACGACGAGACCGCGCTCCACGCGGCGCTCAAGGACTTCAAGAAGTCCGGCGCATACTGATCCGTCCGGGAATCAACCACGATAAACGGACATTGAAGCGGCGCGGGTTCGCTGTAGTCAGGGCGCCCGCCCCGTTTCGATCAAGGAGCAAGCAATGGCTGGAATGAAGGAAATTCGCGGCAAGATCAAGAGCGTGCAAAACACGCGCAAGATCACCAAGGCGATGGAAATGGTCGCGGCGTCGAAGATGCGCCGTGCCCAGGAGCGCATGCGCGCCGCCCGCCCGTATGCCGACAAGGTCCGCGACATCGCTGCGCACATGAGCCGTGCGAACCCCGAGTATCGCCATCCGTTCATGACGGAAAACAACGATGCGAAGGTTGCCGGCGTGATTCTCGTCACGACCGACAAGGGTCTGTGCGGCGGGATGAACACCAACGTGCTGCGTGCGACGCTGCAGAAGTTCAAGGATCTGGAAGCATCGGGCACGTCGATCGAAGCAACGGCGATCGGCAGCAAGGGCCTCGGTTTCCTGAACCGTCTGCGCGCGAAGGTCGTCTCGAACGTCGTGCAACTCGGCGACACGCCGCACCTCGAGAAGCTGATTGGCGCGGTGAAGGTGCAACTCGACCAGTACTCGGAAGGCAAGCTCTCCGCGGTGTACCTGGCGTACACGCGCTTCGTCAATACGATGAAGCAGGAGCCGGTCATCGAGCAACTGCTGCCGCTGTCGAACGAGCGCCTCGAAGGCAACGACGACGGCACGACGCCGAAGTCGCAGTGGGACTACATCTACGAGCCGGACGCGCAAACCGTCGTGGACGAACTGCTGGTGCGTTATGTCGAAGCCCTGGTCTATCAGGCCGTGGCGGAAAACATGGCGTCGGAGCAGTCGGCCCGTATGGTCGCGATGAAGGCAGCGTCGGACAACGCGAAGACGGTCATCAACGAACTGCAGCTCTCGTACAACAAGAGCCGCCAGGCCGCGATTACGAAGGAACTTTCGGAAATCGTCGGCGGCGCCGCAGCGGTCTGACCGGGCACAAGCCGAACGCGAACCGCGCCGCTATGACTGGCGGCCGAGTGAAGAATTCAGGTATCTAAAGGAAAAGCGATGAGTACAACTGCTTTGGTAGAAGGCAAGATCGTACAGTGCATCGGCGCGGTGATCGACGTGGAATTCCCGCGCGAGAGCATGCCGAAGATCTACGACGCGCTGATTCTCGAAGGGTCGGAACTGACCCTCGAAGTGCAGCAGCAGCTCGGCGACGGCGTCGTGCGCACCATTTGTCTGGGTGCGTCGGACGGCCTGCGCCGCGGCACCGTGGTCAAGAACACGGGCGAGCCCATCAGCGTGCCGGTCGGCAAGCCGACGCTCGGCCGCATCATGGACGTGCTGGGCCGCCCGATCGACGAAGCGGGCCCGATCGTCAGCGAGCACAAGCGCGCGATCCACCAGAAGGCACCGGCGTTCGACGAACTGTCGCCGTCCGCAGAGCTGCTCGAAACCGGCATCAAGGTTATCGACCTGATCTGCCCGTTCGCAAAGGGCGGCAAGGTCGGTCTGTTCGGCGGTGCTGGCGTGGGCAAGACCGTCAACATGATGGAGCTCATCAACAACATCGCGAAGGAACACGGCGGCTTCTCCGTGTTCGCGGGCGTGGGCGAGCGTACCCGTGAGGGCAACGACTTCTACCACGAAATGAAGGACTCGAACGTTCTGGACAAGGTCGCGCTGGTGTACGGCCAGATGAACGAGCCGCCGGGCAACCGTCTGCGCGTCGCGCTGACGGGTCTGACGATGGCCGAGCACTTCCGTGACGAAGGCCTCGACGTGCTGTTCTTCGTCGACAACATCTACCGCTTCACGCTGGCCGGTACCGAAGTGTCGGCACTGCTCGGCCGTATGCCTTCGGCAGTGGGCTATCAGCCGACGCTGGCAGAAGAGATGGGCAAGCTGCAAGAGCGCATCACGTCCACGAAGAAGGGCTCGATTACCTCGGTTCAGGCCGTGTACGTCCCTGCGGACGACTTGACCGACCCGTCGCCGGCTACGACCTTCGGCCACCTGGACGCAACCGTCGTGCTGTCGCGTGACATCGCCTCGCTGGGTATCTACCCGGCAGTCGACCCGCTCGACTCGACCTCGCGCCAGATCGACCCGAACGTGATCGGCGAAGAGCACTACTCGATCACGCGCGGCGTGCAGCAGACGCTCCAGCGCTACAAGGAACTGCGCGACATTATCGCGATTCTGGGCATGGACGAACTGTCGCCGGAAGACAAGCTGTCGGTCGCCCGCGCACGCAAGATCCAGCGTTTCCTCTCGCAGCCGTTCCACGTCGCGGAAGTCTTCACGGGCTCGCCGGGCAAGTACGTGCCGCTGAAGGAAACCATCCGCGGCTTCAAGATGATCGTGGGCGGCGAGTGCGATCACCTGCCGGAGCAGGCGTTCTACATGGTCGGCACGATCGACGAAGCCTTCGAAAAGGCCAAGAAGATCCAGTAAGGGTCGCGTTGCAGGCAACGAGGCGGAATGAGTTATCTCGTATAAGTGACGCGTTACTCAATCCGCCGCCGCAACTTTTTGACCCTAGGAGTCGACAGATATGGCAGCAACCATCAAGGTAGACGTCGTTAGCGCCGAAGAGAGCATCTTCGCCGGCCAGGCGAAGTTCGTCGCGCTTCCGGGCGAGGCGGGCGAGCTGGGCATTCTGCCGGGCCACACGCCGCTCATCACGCGGATTCGTCCGGGTGCGGTGCGCATCGTGGGCGCGGAAGGCGATGAAGAGTTCGTGTTCGTCGCCGGCGGCATTCTCGAAGTGCAGCCGGGCGCCGTGACGGTGCTCGCCGACACCGCGATCCGCGGCAAGGATCTCGATGAGGCGAAGGCCGGTGAGGCGCGCAAGCGCGCCGAAGAGGCACTGCAGAACGCAGGTTCGAACCTCGAGTACGCAACGGCGCAGGCGGAACTCGCCTACGCAGTCGCGCAGCTTGCGGCAATCCAGCGCCTGCGCAAGATGAATCAGCATTGATTCCGGCGCGCCCGCCCTGTGTGGCGGGCTGTGGCCGCGAACGAGAAGGGCTCCCACCGGGAGCCCTTTTTCATGGGTGAGCCGTTAGCCGCGGCCACTGTCGTTGAGCACCTCCACGCGCATCACGCCTTGGCGTTCGCTGAAGTAATGCGTATTGGAGAACAAATAGTCGCCCACCTGTACGTGCCTGAGGATCAGGTCACGGCCCGCCGGCGTGAGCTTCGGGTCGGCGAGCAGGGCGTCGAGGTCGGCTTCGGTGATGCGACGCTGGTTTTCGTCGTCGCGTCAGTCTTCACCCGCGCGCAGCGCGCCCTGCAGCTTGAACTCCGAGGTGAACAAACGCGAGCCGTCCGTCCGGTAGACGCTCATGCTGATCGGCCAGAGGCCTGCGTCGTACGCGTCCTGGGACACGATTTCGTGAATGAACACGTTGTTGCCGGAGGTGAAGCCGTCGAGCCGCAGCTTCCCGCCGGGACCCGTGACCCCGAGGCGCACGATGCCGCGGGAATTGCCGTTGTCGGCGCGCGGCAGTATGCCGAGATACGAATCGGTCGCGACAAACAGGATGCCAACCTTCTCGCTTTCTTGCGCACCAGGCGTGAATTGCTTTTCAATCTGGACTGACACCGACTTGTTGATGCCGACCACGTTGACTTCAGATGTCTGCGCGCCGATCTCGAAGGCGATTGCGCCATCCGTGTCGTCGATGGGCGCGCGGCGTTCGCCGTCGACGAGTGCAGTGAAGTCCCACCCGGTGCGCTGAAGGAACCGCAGCGAGACGCCGTCGTCGGCGCGCGCGATCACGAATTCATAGAGCCAGTACGAACCCGGGGCGAGTTGCAGCTCGATGGTGTCGGCGCCCACTATCATCAGGACACCTCCGATCAGCTTGTTCGTGTCCACGGCACCCTGGGCATCGGCGAGGGCGCTGTAATGCGTTCCAGCCGGCACCAAGCCGAACGCGTACTGGATCGTGCCATCAGGTTCGGAATAGCCATTGGCGTCGGAGCCCGGTACGCCGGCCCAGATTTTCTTCGAGAGTCGCAGCTTGCCTTTGCGCCCGTTGTTGTTGGTCACTTCCACGCGCATTACGCCCTGTCGCTGGTAGAAGTAGTTCTGGTTGGTGAACAGCCAGTCGCCGGCATGCACGTTCGCGCGGATCAACTCGCGTGCAGCGGGTGTGAATTTGGGGTTGTGCAGCAGAGCCGTCAGTTCTTCCTGCGTGACCTCGTGAGCGTCGGGAAAACCAGCGCTGTACCAGAATGCGCCATCGATGTTGTAGACGTCCATCTTATCGGGACGCACGCCGGCGTCGTAATACGCCTTGGGCACGATCTCGTGAATGAACACGTTGTTGCCCGACACAAAGCCGTCCAGGCGCAGCTTGCCATTGGCGCCCGTCACGCCGAGGCGGACCACAGCGGTGCCGTCGAAATTCGGCGAACCGGTTTGCGTGAGGCCGAGATACGAGCTCGTGCCGAAGAACAGAACGCCTTCGGTGCGGCCCGTGCCGCTGCTCATGCGCTTGTCGATTTCCACGCACAGCGCCTTGTTGATGCCGACGATGCGCACATCGGCTACGCCGGTGCCGATTTCGAACGCAATGGCACCGTCCTGATCGTCGACCGGTGAGGTGCGCTCGCCGTTCACGACGGCCGTGAAATCCCAGCCGGTGCGCTGACTGAACTGCAACGAGACGCCGTCGGCATTGCGGCCAATCACGAACTCGTAAAGCCAGTATTTGCCGGGGGCGAGCGCCAGTTTGACTTCATTCGCGCCAACCACCAACAGCACGCCGCCGATCAGCTTGCCGGCATCGACTGAGCCGTCCGGATTCGCGATGCTCGCGTAGTGCAGACCCTCGGGCACGACTCCGAAGGCGTACTGAATCGTATTGGAGGGATCGGAATATCCATTGGCGTCGGAGCCGGGCGCTCCGGCCCAAATTTTCTTGCTCAGACGAATGTGGCTGGATGTGTTGCTGGCGTTCATCGCTGCTCCTTTGAAGTTGAATTTCTGGACGCTTGATTAATTTGGACTGCAAATAAATTGGCGGAAACGAAAACATCGTTAAGTGTTTGCAAAGCAGAGCTCATTTCATTACAAATTGAAAGAAAAATCCATCGGGCGGGCGAGGCGTGCGATGCGAGAGCACCGCGCAGAGTCAAAAAATGGCTGGGTTTCTGATCCGGCGAGCAGGAGCGCAGCCCGAGGCGCCGCCATGGAGGCTGTCGGGCCACGGAAGAAAATCTACTTGACGTTTACGGAAAGGTAATGCGAAATCATGGCTTCGCAGCGGCTGGAGACGCGCTGCGGATCTGGTCCCCGCCCATGCGTTGCGGGTATTACTTGATGCTGCTGGCCGCGCGCACAGTGGCACAATGTTTTTCAAATCCATTTCAATCGGGAGCGAGATTCCCGGGGAGACAGCCATCATGGCCATCGACGCTGCCGGTGCGCGC
This sequence comes from Paraburkholderia sp. A1BS-2L, assembly GCF_051125205.1. Lineage (NCBI taxonomy): Bacteria > Pseudomonadati > Pseudomonadota > Betaproteobacteria > Burkholderiales > Burkholderiaceae > Paraburkholderia > Paraburkholderia sp. A1BS-2L. The sequence goes on along the minus strand of NZ_CP120428.1, from coordinate 3,156,507 downwards.
GAAGCGCTCATCGCGCCGAAAGACGGGCTTTCCTACGTGCGTGGGAGGACCGACATACCGCTCTCCAATGCGACCATCGGCGCTTTTCTCAGCGAGACCGCGCAGCGCTTTCCTGAGCGCCCGGCGGTGGTGTTCCGCGAACAGGACATCCGCTGGACCTGGCGCGAGTTCGCAGAAGAAGTGGACGTGGTGGCGGCTGGTTTGCTGGCGCTTGGCGTGAGGGCGGAGGACCGGGTCGGCATCTGGTCGCCCAATCGCTTCGAGTGGCTGCTCACGCAATTCGCCACGGCGCGGATCGGCGCTGTGCTCGTCAACATCAATCCTGCCTATCGCCTCGCCGAACTCGAGTACGCGCTGAACAAGGTGAGCTGCAAAGCCATCGTCGCCGCGGAAAGCTTTAAGACGTCGAAGTATCTCGAAATGCTGCAAACGCTCGCGCCCGAGCTCGCGAGCGCAACCCCAGGCGACCTGCATGCGGCGAAGCTGCCTGAACTGCGTGCAGTGATCCGCATGTGCGATGCGGAAACCCCCGGCATGCTGAACTTCGGCGATCTGATCGAGCAAGGGCGGGAGCGGCTCGAACTCAACGGCCGTGCTGAACTCGATGCGATCGGCGCGACGCTCGATGCCAACGACGCCATCAACATTCAGTTCACGAGCGGCACCACGGGCAATCCGAAGGGTGCCACGCTCACGCATAGCAACGTGCTCAATAACGGGCGCTTCATCGCCATGGCGATGCGGCTCTCCGAAGAAGATTCGCTATGCATTCCGGTGCCGCTTTATCACTGCTTCGGCATGGTGCTGGCGGTGCTCGCGTGCGTGTCGGTGGGTGCGGCGATGGTGTTTCCGGGTGAGGCGTTCGACCCGCGCGCTACGCTCGAAGCGGTGTCGGAGGAGCGCTGCACCGCGCTGCACGGCGTGCCCACCATGTTCATCGCGGAGCTCGATCATCCCGACTTCGAGCGCTTCGACCTCTCGCGCTTGCGCACCGGCATCATGGCGGGATCGCCGTGTCCGATCGAAACAATGAAGCGCGTGGTCTCGAAGATGCACCTCGCCGAGATCACCATCGCGTACGGCATGACGGAGACGAGCCCGGTGTCGTTCCAGAGCGCGACGACCGACCCGTTCGACAAGCGCACGACCACAGTGGGGCGGATCCAGCCGCACCTGGAGGTGAAGATCGTCGATCCGCTCGGCAACATCGTGCCGGTGGGCCAGACGGGCGAGCTCTGCACGAAGGGCTACTCGGTGATGCGTGGCTACTGGGACGACGAAGCGAAGACAGCCGAAGCAATCGTCGATGGCTGGATGCACACGGGCGACCTCGCGACGATCGACGCTGAAGGCTATTGCAATATCGTCGGGCGCCTGAAAGACATGTTGATCAGGGGCGGAGAGAACATTTATCCGCGCGAGATCGAGGAGTTCTTGTTCCGCCATCCGAAGGTGCAGTCGGTGCAGGTGTTCGGTGTGCCCGATGCGAAGTATGGCGAAGAGGTGTGCGCGTGGATCGTGCTTCGCCAGGGCGAAGCCGCGACGCCCGAGGAGATCCAGGCGTTTTGCCAGGGGCAGATTGCGCACTACAAGATCCCGAAGTACATCCGTTTTGTCGACGAGATGCCGATGACGGTGACGGGCAAGGTGCAGAAGTTCGTGATGCGCTCGCGCATGATCGACGAACTTAAAATCAGCGAGCAAAAAACCGCTTGATGCCGTTATGTCGCGGCGGTTTCGCGGCACGCTGCCGCCGCGAAACCGCCAAAGGGACAAGCGCCATGAATGAACCGATGTTTTGCAGGCCGAACAAATTGGCTGGCCAATCGACGCGGTTGCGAATTAACCGTCCGGCTAACACGGCGAGCAATCAAATAAGAAATGCAGGCGAATGAGGTTTGTGCCCGCGATTATTCCCGCGATCGCACCAAATCGACGATAAAAGCGAGTGGGAAAGCAATAGACGAAAAAAAAGCGGGCCTGGAGCCCGCTAAAAACCACACGCTACGGGGTTAGCGCGAGGAGACCAAAGGAGGAGCCGGGTCTTGGAACGCAAAACGCCGGTTACGGCTCCAACAAGGATGCCCCTGACAGGGCTTCGGCTTGACGCCGACAGGCAGGTGTATTATGTCCGCTCACACTTGCACCGCGCCGCATCCGTGTTGAAACCGTTGAAGGCATTGTGGGCGAATTAATGAACCTTGGCGGTAACAAAGTGTTTCAGGTTGTAACGTCCGTCAGATAAGGCTTTGTGGGATTTTTTGCCGTCCCGAGCGTTTCATGAAAGTCATTTTTACCTGCGTTTTTTGGATGCTGTCAGACGCTGCGTGGACGCGAATTAGAGATGTTATTCCAAATGCATGAAGAATGCCGCGCTGTGTGGCCATTACCGGAAATCGGCTGCATAAAAACGCAAACCGCATATGCGGATCGAGTCGATATTTCCGGTTGAATCCATGCGTGCGGTGCAAGGATTGCTCATATGGCATTGCAACGAGTGGTTGCAACTCCTCATATGGATGGGCTAATGATGCCGCGCCGGGATGAGTCCCGGCGCAGTTTATTGCATCGTCACCTTACTTGAGCCATTTGTCGGAGATTGCCTGATACTCGCCGCTTGCGCGCGCAAGGTGCAGCCATTGATCGACATATTGCTGGAACACCACGTCGCCGCACGGCACCATCCATGCTTTCTCGCCGTACTGGAATGGCTTGTCGGGGTGCACCGAGCACAGTCCCGGGTTGAGCTTCTGCTGCAACAGTGTTTCGGATGCGTCGGTGACCATGACGTCCGCCTTGCCGGCCAGGATCTGCTTGAAGATCGTTACGTTGTCCGGATAGACGGTGAGATTCGCGTGCGGGAAGAACTGCTTTGCGAAGCGTTCGTTCGTGCCGCCGGGATTCACGATCACGCGCGTGGCGGGCTGATCGATCTGCGCAACCGTTTGATATTTGCTCACGTCGTCGCAGCGCACGATAGGCGTCTTGCCGTCGACCTGGTACGCCTCGGTGAAGAATGCGCGCTTTTGCCGTTCGAGCGTGGTCGACACGCCACCCAAGGCGACGTCGCATTTCGCGAGGAAGTCGTTCATCAGGTTCGACCATGTCGTCTTCACGAACTCGGCCTTCACGCCCAGCGACTTCGCGAGCGACTCGGCCATATCGATGTCGATGCCCTCGAACGTGCCGTCCTGCTTGTAGAACGAATACGGTTTGTAGTCGCCCGTCGTGCACGCGCGCAGCGTGCCGCGCGAGAGCACTTGGTCGAGCCGCGAGGGCGTACTGGCGCTCTGCGTCGCCACGCCCGGCGTGGCCGTGCTCTGCGCAAATGCGTGCGGCGCTCCGGTGAGCCCGCCGACCAGCGCGGCGATGGCTGAGCAGGCAGCGGCGACCTTCTTATTGTTCATGCTGTGTGTCTCCTCTTCTAATGGCGGTTTCGATGTAATGGATCGGAAAGGCATCCGATCATAGCCTGCCCGCATTCATGCGTTAAGCGTGGGCTGACCTGGTTGGTCTCCGGTGGATGCGTGTGCGGCGCGCGGTCCGGAGCGCCTTATCCCGGCCATCAGCGTCATGTCGCGGCGGCGGCTCCGGTAGAATGGCCGTCTGCTTTCGAATCTCGCGCGACCAGCGCTTCCCGCCCGTGGCCCACACTCTTCTGAACGACACCTTTCTGCGCGCCTTGCTGCGTCAGCCGACCGAATACACGCCAATCTGGCTGATGCGCCAGGCGGGCCGCTATCTGCCGGAGTACAACGCCACGCGCAGCCGCGCGGGCAGCTTTCTCGGTCTCGCCAAGAATCCCGATTACGCGACCGAGGTGACGCTGCAGCCGCTCGATCGCTATCCGCTCGACGCCGCCATTCTGTTCTCTGACATCCTCACGATTCCCGATGCGATGGGTCTCGGCCTCTCGTTCCAGGCTGGCGAAGGTCCGAAGTTCGCACATCCGGTGCGCAGCGAAGAGGATGTCGCGAAGCTCGCGGTGCCCGACATCGGCGAGACGCTCGGCTATGTGACCGACGCAGTGCGCGAGATTCGCCGCGCGCTCACCGACGCGCAAGGTCGCCAGCGCGTGCCGCTCATCGGCTTCTCGGGCAGCCCGTGGACGCTTGCCTGCTACATGGTCGAGGGCGGCGGCTCGGACGATTTTCGCACCGTGAAGTCGATGCTGTACGCGCGCCCCGATCTGATGGAGCGCATTCTCGAAGTCAACGCGCAAGCCGTGGCCGCGTATCTCAATGCGCAGATCGAAGCCGGCGCGCAAGCCGTGATGATCTTCGACACCTGGGGCGGCGCGCTCGCGGACGGCATCTATCAACGCTTCTCGCTTGCATACATCAAGCGCGTGGTGGCGCAGCTCAAGCGCGAGCACGACGGCGAGCGCGTTCCGGTGATCACCTTCACGAAGGGCGGCGGCCTATGGCTCGACGAGATCGCCGAAACGGGTGTCGACGCGGTCGGCCTCGACTGGACCGTCAACCTCGGCCGTGCGCGCGAGCGCGTGGGCGATCGCGTGGCGCTTCAGGGCAACCTCGATCCGACCGTGCTGTTCGCCTCGCCGGCGGCGATTCGCGAGCAGGCGCGTGCGGTGCTCGAGAGCTACGGCGCTCAGCCGGGCCACGTCTTCAACCTTGGGCATGGCATTTCGCAGTTCACGCCGCCGGAGAGCGTCGCCGAACTCGTGGATGAAGTGCATGGCCATAGCCGCGCCATGCGCGCTGCGTCGGCCTGAATTTTGTTGCATTGCAACAAGCTGGGCTCCGGGCATCAGGGTCCAGCTTGATCCGCGACCGGCGCGAGAGGCCCTCCAGATGCCGTTGCGTTGCTGTCAAGACTTGACTTATACACACTTACCTCGTTGCGGCGCGCAAGAGGGAAAAATTGCCGCACAGCGTCAGCGGGGCTTGTGAACAATCAATCGAGACCTTGACAGGTAAGGCTTTCGGCGCTCCGCGACCCTTTGTGCGGTGTCTCACATAATGGGCCCGTCGTCTTCCGGGCAAAGCAGGGTGGCCAAGTTCTTAACAAAGTTATCCACAGGCGCAGCGACGAAAGCGCGATTGTTCTGCGGAATCCAAAACTTAGCGCAGAAAGTGAAGTTCTACTTTAACTTCGGACGTCGGTGCGCCAGCGCACAGTGTTTGCCTCGCCCACGTTGGGGCGGAGCATGATGCCGTGCTTCGTGCGCGTGGCGCTCGATCACCCGCTGCCTGCCCTCTACGACTACCGCTATCCGCCCGAGGCTCCGGCGCCGCATCCCGGCATGCTGGTGCGCGTACCGTTCGGCCGCCGCGACGTGGTGGGCTTGATCTGCGAAGTGAGCGCTCACAGTGACGTGCCTGCCAACAAGCTGCGCGATGTGAGCGCCGTGTGTGCGGATTTACCGCCGCTTTCGGCGCAGTGGCTCGCGCTCGCGGGCTTTGCCGCCGACTACTATCAGCGCGGGTTGGGGGAGGTCGCGCTGCCGGCCCTGCCACAGGCGCTGCGCGACCCGGCGCGCTGGCCGCGTTTGCTTGCGCCCGAGGAGCGTTACCGGCTGCTGCCGGCGGGACGCGAGGCGCTGCCCGACGCGTTGCCCGCGCGCGCCCAGGCATTGCGGCGGCTCGCGCAGGCCTTGGTGGATGCCAGCGAATTCGATCTCGCCGATGCCCGCTCGCTGCATCCGAAGGCGGCGGCCACACTCGAATCCTGGCGCGAAGCAGGCTGGGTCGAATACGAGTGCGTCGCGTTCGGTGGCGCAGGACGCTTGCCGGGCGGCGATGGCGGCGAAAGCCGCGCCGATCGCGCCAGCATCCCCTGCCATGCCGTTGTGGCTGCGGCCTTGCCCGTGCTGAGCGACGAACAGGCTGTCGCCGTCGAGACAATCCTCGACGCGCGCGGTTTTGCGCCGTTCCTGCTTCACGGCGTAACTGGCAGCGGCAAGACCGAAGTTTATCTGCGCGCGCTGTCGGGCTTGCTCGAACGTGAGCCGGGCGCCCAGGCGCTCGTTCTCGTCCCCGAGATCAATCTCACGCCCCAGTTCGAGGCGGCATTTCGCACGCGTTTCGCGGGTGTGCTGCCCGACGACGCGATCGTCACGCTCCACAGCGGCCTCGCCGAGGGCGAGCGTGCACGCCATTGGCTGGCCGCGCACACGGGGCGCGCACGCATCGTGCTGGGCACGCGCCTCGCCGTGCTGGCCTCGCTGCCGCGCGTGGCCATGCTGGTGGTGGACGAGGAGCACGACCCCGCTTACAAGCAGCAGGAGGGGCTGCGCTATTCGGCGCGCGATCTGGCGGTCTGGCGTGCGAAGCAGTTGGGCGTGCCGGTCGTGCTGGGCTCGGCCACGCCGTCGCTCGAAAGCTGGTGGCAGGCGGAGCAGGGTCGCTATACGCGCCTCACGCTGTCACGCCGGGCCATCGCCGATGCGGTGCTGCCGGTCGTCAAGCTGATCGATCTCGAAGAAGAGCGCCGGCGCGGTCGCGCCTCGTTCGAGGGCCTTTCCGGCCCGTTGATCGCGGCGATGAAGGCGCGTCTCGAGCGCGGCGAGCAGAGTCTCGTGTTCCTGAACCGGCGCGGCTATGCCCCCGTGCTGTCGTGCGATGCCTGCGGCTGGGTGGCGGGCTGCCCGCGCTGCAGTGCCTATGTGGTGCTGCACAAGCCCGAGCGGGCGCTGCGCTGCCACCATTGCGGCTGGGAATCGCGCATTCCGCATTCGTGTCCCGACTGCGGCAACGTCGATATCGCGCCGATGGGGCGCGGCACGCAGCGCATCGAGGAAGCGTTGGCGAGCGCGGTTCCCGGTGCGCGGGTGTTGCGCATCGATGCCGATAGCACGCGCCGCAAGGGCAGCGCGCAGGCGCTGTTCTCCGACGTGCACGCCGGCGATGTCGACATCCTCGTGGGCACGCAGATGATCGCGAAGGGGCACGACTTCCAGCGCGTCTCGCTGGTGGGCGTGCTCAATGCCGACAACGCGCTGTTCTCGCACGATTTCCGCGCGAGCGAGCGGCTATTCGCGCAATTGATGCAGGTGAGCGGCCGCGCCGGACGCGCAGGGCTACCCGGCGAGGTGATCGTGCAGACGCGCTACCCGCGTCACGCGATCTATCACGCGCTGGCGCGCCACGATTATGTGGGCTTCGCGAATTCACAGATCGCCGAGCGTCGCGACGCGCATCTGCCGCCGTTCGTCTACCAGGCGTTGCTGCGCGCCGAAGGCCGCACGCTGGAAGCGGCGCTAGCGTTTCTCGCCGAAGCGGCGCAGGCGCTCGCGACGATACCGGCCGCGGAGCGCGTGACCGCGTACGACGCGGTGCCGCTCACGATCGTCAAGGTCATGAACGTGCATCGCGCGCAACTGCTCGTGGAAAGCCAGTCGCGCGGCGCGCTGCAGGCGACGCTGCGCGCGTGGCAACCCGCGCTGCGCGGCTTGCGGGGCGTGCTGCGCTGGAACCTGGAAGTCGATCCGCTGGATATCTGATCAGCGCCGCGCGGCCTGGTGCGCCTGTGCGCGCCGCTCTCGTCCGTCCGGGCCGGTTTGTGATACGCGCACCTTGCGCGTGGCCGGCGCCGTCGCGCCGCGAATGAACAACATGGCGCACAGCGCGCACATGCACCAGACACCCGCCACCACCAGCCACTTTTCCATTTTTCCACCTTCGCGCCGGATTCAATGATCGGCCCCTGTAATGGTTGTATAACGGCACGGCGGCGGAATCGATTAGGGTTCACCTGATTGTTGTTCGCCAGGGAAAATACCGAGTGCAGCCCGCGGGCCAATACTGGCCGGCGCTGGCCGCAAACCTTTACCCCACAAGGCTTCGCGGACGGTGCAACCATACTCGCCACAGGGTTGCACCTTTTTATTTGAAGGCGTACGATTCGGCCACTTTTTGGTCTTTCGCCGGTGCGGGTCGGCCGGCATGCGAAGGAAACATGGCTAGCACCACCCTTGGCGTCAAGGTCGACGACCTGCTCCGCTCGCGGCTCAAAGATGCCGCTACGCGCCTCGAGCGCACTCCGCACTGGCTCATCAAGCAAGCGATTTTTGCTTACCTCGAGAAGATCGAGCACGGCCAGTTGCCTCCCGAACTGAGCGGCCAGGTGAGCGCCGCCGATCTCGTCGATGGCGCAACCGGCGACGGCGACGAAGAGGCCGCATCGCATCCGTTCCTCGACTTCGCCCAGAACATTCAGCCGCAGTCGGTGCTTCGCGCAGCCATTACGGCCGCGTATCGCCGTCCTGAGCCTGAATGCGTGCCGTTCCTGATCGGCGAGGCGCGCCTGCCCGCGAACCTCACCGGCGACGTCACGAAGCTCGCCACGAAGCTCGTCGAGGCGTTGCGCGCCAAGGGCACCGGCGGCGGCGTCGAAGGCCTGATCCACGAGTTCTCGCTGTCGAGCCAGGAAGGCGTCGCGCTGATGTGCCTCGCCGAAGCGCTGCTGCGCATTCCCGACCGCGCCACGCGCGATGCGCTGATTCGCGACAAGATCAGCAAGGGTGACTGGAAATCGCACGTGGGCCACGCGCCCTCGCTGTTCGTGAACGCCGCGACGTGGGGCCTCATGATCACCGGCAAGCTGGTCACGACCAACAGCGAGACGGGCCTTTCCTCGGCGCTCACGCGCATGATCGGCAAGGGCGGCGAGCCGCTGATCCGCAAGGGCGTGGACATGGCCATGCGCCTGATGGGCGAGCAGTTCGTCACGGGCGAGAACATCTCCGAGGCGCTCGCCAACAGCCGCAAGTTCGAAGCGCGCGGCTTCCGCTACTCGTACGACATGCTCGGCGAGGCGGCCACCACCGAAGCCGACGCGCAGCGCTACTACGCCTCCTACGAGCAGGCCATCCACGCGATCGGCAAGGCCGCGGGCGGGCGCGGCATCTACGAAGGCCCGGGCATTTCGATCAAGCTCTCCGCGCTGCATCCGCGCTATTCGCGCGCGCAGCAGGAACGCACCATGAGCGAGCTGCTGCCGCGCGTGCGCGCGCTCGCCGTGCTGGCGCGCCGCTACGATATCGGCCTCAATATCGACGCCGAGGAAGCCGACCGCCTTGAGCTCTCGCTCGACCTGCTCGAAGCGCTGTGCTTCGACCCGGAACTGGCGGGCTGGAACGGCATCGGCTTCGTGGTGCAGGCTTACCAGAAGCGCTGCCCGTTCGTGATCGACTACATCGTCGATCTCGCGCGCCGCAGCCGTCACCGCATCATGGTGCGCCTCGTGAAGGGCGCGTACTGGGATACGGAAATCAAGCGCGCCCAGGTGGACGGCCTCGAGGGCTATCCGGTCTACACGCGCAAGATCTACACCGACGTGTCGTACATCGCCTGCGCGAAGCGGCTGCTCGGCGCGCCCGACGCGGTGTATCCGCAGTTCGCCACGCACAACGCCTACACGCTCTCGGCGATCTATCACCTCGCGGGCAATAACTACTATCCCGGCCAGTACGAGTTCCAGTGCCTGCACGGCATGGGCGAGCCGCTGTACGAGGAAGTCACGGGCCCGGTTTCGCAGGGCAAGCTCAACCGTCCGTGCCGCGTCTACGCGCCGGTCGGCACGCATGAAACGCTGCTTGCGTACCTCGTGCGCCGCCTGCTGGAAAACGGCGCGAACACCTCGTTCGTGAACCGCATCGCCGACGAAACCGTGCCGGTGAGCGAGCTGGTCGCGAACCCCATCGACGAAGCCGCGAAGGTCGTGCCGCCGGGCGCGCCGCACGCGAAGATTCCGCTGCCGCGCCATCTTTACGGCAGCGAGCGCCAGAATTCGATGGGCCTCGACCTCTCGAACGAGCATCGCCTCGCCTCGCTGTCTTCGGCGCTGCTCGCGAGCGCGCATCATCCTTGGCGCGCCGCGCCGATGCTCGCCGACGCCGACATCGCAGAAGGCGCTGCGCGTGACGTGCGCAATCCCGCCGATCATCGCGACCTTGTGGGAACCGTTGTGGAAGCAACGAGCGAGCACGTGAGCGCCGCGCTTGCGCACGCCGTCTCGACCGCGCCGATCTGGCAGGCCACGCCTGTGGAAGCGCGCGCGGATTGCCTCGCACGCGCTGCCGACTTGCTCGAAGCGCAGATGCACACGCTGATGGGCCTGATCGTGCGCGAGGCGGGCAAGTCGCTGCCCAACGCCGTGGCGGAAATCCGCGAGGCCATCGACTTCCTGCGCTATTACTCCACGCAGATTCGCGAAGAGTTCTCGAACGACACGCATCGTCCGCTCGGCCCGGTGGTGTGCATCAGCCCGTGGAACTTCCCGCTGGCGATCTTCATGGGCCAGGTGGCCGCCGCGCTCGCCGCGGGCAACACGGTGCTCGCGAAGCCCGCTGAACAGACGCCGCTGATCGCCGCACAGGCGGTGCGCATCCTGCGCGAAGCGGGCGTGCCGGCGGGCGCGGTGCAACTGCTGCCGGGCGATGGCGAGACCGTGGGCGCGGCGCTCGTCGCCGATCACCGCACGCGCGCCGTTATGTTCACGGGTTCGACCGAAGTCGCGCGCCTCATCAACAAGACGCTTTCGCAGCGTCTGGATTCGGATGGCCGTCCGATTCCGCTGATCGCCGAAACGGGCGGGCAGAACGCGATGATCGTCGACTCGTCGGCGCTGGCCGAGCAGGTCGTCGCCGACGTGCTGCAAAGCGCGTTCGACTCGGCGGGCCAGCGCTGCTCCGCGCTGCGCGTGCTGTGCCTGCAGGAAGACGTGGCCGAGCGCACGCTCGAAATGCTCACGGGCGCGATGAAGGAACTCGCGGTGGGCAACCCCGATCGTCTGTCGGTCGATGTGGGCCCGGTGATCGACATGGAAGCGAAGCGCGGCATCGACGCGCACATCGGCGCGATGCGCGAAAAGAGCCGCAAGGTCACGCAGATGCCGATGGCCGAGAGCTGCGCAGCGGGCACCTTCGTGCCGCCGACGCTGATCGAAATCGACAGCCTCGAGGAGCTCAAGCGCGAAGTGTTCGGACCGGTGCTGCATGTGATTCGCTATCGCCGCAGCCAGCTGGACAAGTTGCTCGAGCAGATCCGCGCGACGGGCTACGGCCTTACGCTCGGCATCCATACGCGCATCGACGAAACGATCGCGCATGTGATCGGCCGTGCGCACGTGGGCAATATCTACGTGAACCGCAACGTGATTGGCGCGGTGGTGGGCGTGCAGCCGTTCGGCGGCGAAGGGCTCTCGGGCACGGGTCCGAAGGCCGGTGGCGCGCTGTATCTCTCGCGTTTGCTGGCCAAGCGTCCGGCCGGGCTGCCGCAGTCGCTCGCGAAAGCGCTCGTGGTGGATGCGCCGCAGGCGGAAAACGGTGCGCCGCAATCGACCCACGCGACGCTTACGACGCTGCGCGACTGGCTCATCGCCGAACGCGAGCCCGCGCTCGCGGCGCGCTGCGACGGCTATCTGCAATACGTGCTGGCGGGCGCAACGGCGGTGCTGCCGGGGCCGACCGGCGAGCGCAATACCTACACGCTTTCGGCGCGCGGCACGGTGCTGTGCGTGGCGTCCACACCGACGGGCGCGCGTGCGCAGCTTGCGGTCGTGCTGGCCACGGGCAACCGCGCGCTGTTCCAGGGCACGGCGGGCGAAGCGCTCGTGAACGCGCTGCCGGCTGAGCTCAAGGCCCACGTTGCGGTGAAGAAGAGCGCCGACGCCGAATTCGACGCCGTGCTGTTCGAGGGCGACAGCGACGAACTGCTCGGCGTCGTGAAGGACGTGGCCAAGCGCGGCGGACCGATCGTCTCGGTGCAGGGCGTGGCGGCGCATGCGCTTGCCAATGGCGACGAAGACTACGCACTCGAACGTCTGCTTACGGAGCGTTCGGTGAGCGTGAATACCGCTGCGGCAGGCGGAAATGCGAATCTGATGACGATTGGCTAGACTTCACGGTCGCAAGAACCGTCCCCCAGGGACAAGGAAGCGGCAAGGCGAGACCCGAAGCCGCTCATTCGATACACCAGGTACCAAGGAGAAAACATGCAACACACCATGAAGCAGCTGGCAGGCGCAACGCTGGTTGCCGCACTGTCGCTGGCGGGGACGGCAAACGCGCAGCAAGCGCAGGACGTCAAGATCGGTTTCGCCGGCCCGATGACGGGCGCGCAAGCGCACTACGGCAAGGACTTCCAGAACGGCATCACGCTCGCGGTCGAGGACATGAACGCGACCAAGCCGGTGATCGGCGGCAAGCCGGTGCACTTCGTGCTGGACGCGGCCGACGACCAGGCCGACCCGCGCACGGGCACGACCGTCGCGCAAAAGCTCGTCGACGATGGCATCAAGGGCATGCTCGGCCACTTCAACTCGGGCACCACGATCCCTGCCTCGCGCATCTACGCGAACGCCGGCATCCCCGAGATCGCGATGGCGACGGCGCCGGAATACACGCAGCAAGGCTTCAAGACCACGTTCCGCATGATGACCTCGGACACCCAGCAGGGCTCGGTGGCGGGCACGTTCGCGGTGAAGAGCCTCGGCATGAAGAAGATTGCCGTGGTTGACGACCGCACGGCCTACGGCCAGGGTCTCGCCGACCAGTTCGCGAAGGCAGCGAAGGAAGCGGGCGGCACGATCATCGACCGCGAGTACACGAACGACAAGGCCGTGGACTTCAAGTCGATCCTGACCAAGCTGAAGGCGCAGAAGCCGGACCTGATCTACTACGGCGGCGCGGATTCGCAAGCGGCCCCGATGGTCAAGCAGATGAAGTCGCTGGGCATCACGGCGCCGCTGATGGGCGGCGAGATGGTGCACACGCCGACCTTCCTGAAGATCGCGGGTGACGCGGCGAACGGCACGGTGGCGTCGCTCGCCGGACTGCCGCTGGAAGAAATGCCGGGCGGCAAGGACTATGTCGCGAAGTACAAGAAGCGCTTTGGCGAAGACGTCCAGACCTACTCGCCGTACGCCTACGACGGCGCAATGGCGATGTTCGCAGCCATGAAGGCCGCGAACTCGACGGACCCGGCCAAGTACCTGCCGTTCCTCGCGAAGACCAACATGCCGGCAGTGACGACGAAGGAACTCGCGTACGACACGAAGGGCGACCTGAAGAATGGCGGCATCACGCTGTACAAGGTTGTCGACGGCAAGTGGACGACGCTGCAGAGCGTGGGCGGCAAGTAAGCGCTGCGCTCGCGGTTGATCCGCAAGTTGATGTAAGAAGCCCCGCAGGGTTGAAGCCTGCGGGGCTTTTTTATGCGCTCATCTTTTAAAGGTGAGTTTATTCAGGAATCCAAGCGATTCATTCTCCGCGCGCTTTCCTTCCCTGCTCGCGAATCTGCTCGAGCGACGCAGCAGGCGTGCTGGCCTCCTTCGTCACGCGAATCTCGATCAGCGCCGGCCTGCCTGCCTCGAGCGCGCGTTCCAGCGCCGGCGCGAACTGTGCTGTCGTCGTGACGATTTCGCCGTGCGCGCCGAACGATTGCGCAAATGCCGCAAAGTCGGGGTTCGTGAGCTGCGTGCCGTGCACGCGGTTCGGGTAGTTGCGCTCCTGATGCATGCGAATCGTGCCGTAATGTCCGTTGTTCACGACGATGAACACGACCGCGAGGCCGTATTGCATGGCCGTCGCCAGTTCGGGCGCGGACATCATGAAGCAGCCGTCGCCGGCGAGCGCGACCACGGCGCGCTCGGGGTAAAGCGACTTCGCCGCGATCGCGGCAGGCACGCCGTAGCCCATCGCGCCGCTGGTGGGTGCAAGCTGCGAGCGAAAATCGCGGTACGCAAAGTGCCGATGCAGCCAGGTCGCGTAATTGCCCGCGCCGTTCGTGACGATGGCGTCGTCGGGCAGGCGCGCGCGAAGCTGTTGCATGACTTCGCCCAGTTGCACATCGCCGGGCATGGGGCGCGGCGCGCGCCATGCGAGATACGCTTCGTGCGCGGCGTGGGCGGAGCCCGCCCACGCGGGTGCGGCGGGCGCTTTTAGCGCCGCGAGTTGCGCCGCCATCTCGACCAAACCCGAGACGATCGGCAGATCGGCGGCATAGACGCGGCCCAGCTCCTCCGCGCCCTGATGCACGTGGATGAGCGTCTGCTTCGTCTTCGGAATGTCGAGGAGCGCGTAGCCGCCGGTGGTGGCTTCGCCAAGGCGCGGGCCGAGCGCGAGCAGCACATCGGCCTCGCGGATGCGCGCGGTCAGCGCCGGATTGATGCCGAGCCCCACGTCGCCCGCATAGTTCGGGTGATCGTTGCTGAGCGTGTCCTGGAAGCGGAACGCAAGTCCCACCGGCAACTGCCATTGCTCGATGAAGCGCTGCAGGTCCGCGCACGCTTCGCGCGTCCAGCCATGGCCGCCCGCGATCACCAAGGGCTTCTTCGCCGCGGCGAGCAGCGTGCGCAGCCGTTCGATCTGTGCAGCCGACGGCGACGCCTGCACGCGTTGCGCGGCAGGCGCGATGTGCTGGGCTTGCGCTGCGGGAATCGCGCCGCTCAGCATGTCTTCGGGCAGCGCGAGCACGACCGGGCCGGGGCGCCCCGATGTCGCGACATGGAACGCGTGGCTCAAATACTCGGGTACACGGCCCGCGTCGTCGATCTGCGCGACCCACTTTGCCATTTGCCCGAACATGCGCCGGTAGTCGATCTCCTGAAACGCCTCGCGGTCCATCTGATCGCGCGCGACCTGGCCGATCAGCAGGATCATCGGCGAGGAGTCCTGAAAGGCCGTGTGGACGCCGATCGCCGCATGCGTCGCGCCGGGGCCGCGTGTGACGAGCGCGATGCCGGGCTTGCCGGTGAGCTTGCCGACCGCTTCCGCCATGTTGGCCGCCGCCGCTTCGTGGCGGCACACGAGGGTGTCGATGCGCGCGGTTTCGTCGGCGAGTGCATCGAGCACGGCGAGGTAGCTCTCGCCGGGCACGCAGAACACGCGCTCGACACCGTTGGCGACGAGCGCGTCCACGACGAGGCGCGCCCCGGTGACGGTCGCGGAATCGGAAACGCGGGCTGAATCGTCCGGCTGCTGCATCTGCATGATGATCAAGTTTCCTTCGTTCGTGATGTGAATACGTCCGAATCAAGTTTGAATTGCGCCGGAAGCCCGCGCATCAGCACTCGACGATGTTCACCGCGAGCCCGCCGCGCGACGTTTCCTTGTACTTCGTCTTCATGTCGGCGCCGGTCTCGCGCATCGTCTTGATGACGGAGTCGAGCGAGACGTAGTGCGCGCCGTCGCCGCGCAGCGCCATGCGCGCGGCGTTCACGGCTTTCACCGAGGCCATCGCGTTGCGCTCGATGCAGGGAATCTGCACCATGCCGCCCACCGGGTCGCAGGTGAGGCCGAGGTTGTGCTCCATGCCGATTTCGGCGGCGTTCTCCACCTGCTTGGGCGTGCCGCCGAGCACAGCGGCCAGCGCGCCCGCGGCCATCGAGCAGGCCACGCCCACTTCGCCCTGGCAGCCGACTTCCGCGCCCGAGATCGACGCGTTGAGCTTGTACAGAATCCCGATGGCCGCGGCCGTGAGCAGGAAGTCGATCACGCCTTGCTCGTTGGCGCCGGGCGTGAAGCGCACGTAGTAGTGGAGCACGGCGGGAATGATGCCTGCCGCGCCATTGGTGGGCGCGGTCACGACGCGTCCGCCGGCGGCGTTTTCCTCGTTCACGGCGATCGCGTAGAGGTTGATCCAGTCGATCATCGAGAGCGGGTCTTGCAGCGCGCGCTCGGGGTTGCCGGTGAGCGCCTTGTAGAGCTGCGCGGCGCGCCGCTTCACCTGGAACGGGCCGGGCAGCGTGCCGTCGGCGTCGGGGTTGTTGATGCCGCAGCCGCGCGACACGCACGATTGCATCACGTCCCAGATGCGCAGCAGGCCCGAGCGGATTTCCGCGTCGCTATGCCAGATGCGTTCGTTGTCGAGCATCAGCTGCGCGATGCTCTTGCCCGTCGATTGGCACATCGCGAGCATTTCGGCGCCCGTGCCGAACGGATGCGGCAGTTGCTGCGCGGCGGCCAGCACTTTGGTGTTGGCCGCGCCCGCGGTGACCACGAAGCCGCCGCCCACGGAGAGATAGGTGCTCTCGCGCAGCGTCGCGCCGCTCGCGTCGAGCGCGCGCAGCTTCATGCCGTTCGGATGCTCGGGCAGCGCCTGGCGATAAAAGGCGATGTGCTCCTTCTGCACGAACGGGACGACGTGGCTGCCGAGCAGCGCGAGCTGGCGCGAGACGCGCACGGTTTCGAGGCGCTCGGAGATGGTATCGGGGTTGACGGTGTCGGGCGCGTCGCCCATCAGGCCGAGCATCACGCCGCGGTCGGTGCCGTGGCCCTTGCCGGTCGCGCCGAGCGAGCCGTACAGCTCGACCTTCACGGAGGCGGTGGACGCGAGCAGTCCGTCGCGCTCGAGTCCTTCCGCGAACATCAGCGCCGCGCGCATCGGCCCTACGGTGTGCGAACTCGACGGCCCGATGCCGATTTTGAAGAGATCGAAAACGCTTACTGCCATGGGTACTGCTCCTGCTTCGTCTAGTCGGTTTCAATGAGTGCCGCGCACGCCTGATCTCGCTGCCCGCCGCACCCACCGCCACCACGGCGCGCTTGTCAGCGCGCCGGCAACGGCAGACAGACGGCCAGCCACGCCGGCGGCGTGGGCGCGAGACGCAGCGCGATTGGCGTATAGCGGCCGTCCAGTCGGGCGGCCAGGTGATACAGCTCGGCGGCGTTCTTCGGATCCCATGCGCCGGTGTAACCGGGCAACCCGGCTTCGCGGCGCCTGGCGTCGAACGGCACGCTCGAACGTACGAATTCCTCGTGGGTCTTCTCGCCCATCGCATAGGGCGTGAGCCAGTTCAGCGCGCTCGCGAGCGTCGCGCCGTTGGTTCCACGCTCGGGCAGCCAATTGCGGTTGTGCCGGCGCGCGGCGAGCGCGGCGGCCACCAGCGGCTCCAGGTCGTAGGTCACGTAGTGCAGCGCATCGCGCTCCGTGAAATCGAGCGTCGCGCCGTCGGGCGCGACGTTGTTGCCAATCTGCTCGATGAACAGCCGCTGCGCCGCCGCAATCAGCTTGCGGTTGTCGAGCGTGAACGCCGCCATCGCTATCAGTTTGACCCGGTGGCTTTGCCAGTTGTTCGCGAACGTGCCCGTGAGCGGGCGCGGCTGCTCGTCCACCTGCTTGATGTAGCCGTTCACGAATTTGTTCAGGAACACCATGGTGGCATTGCGCGTTTTCACGGGCAGCGCGCTCGCGGTCATGTCGTAGGCGAGAATCAGCCCGTCGAAGTGCGTTTCGTCGATGGGGTTGAAGCTCGGCTGATAGGTCGTGACCCACGCGAACAGAAAGCGGTCGACGAGTTTCAGGTAGCGGTCGTCGCTCGTGGCGCGCCAGGCGAGCGCCGCGTTGCGCATCAGGTCGAGTTCCTTCTCGGCCTCCACGCTCTGGTCGTAGATGCCCTCGTGCGGGAGTGTGCCTTCCGTGTGCAGCCGTGCCAGCGGATGCGGCACGTCGTTCACGTGCGCCTGCACCTCCGCCACGAGCGCTTTCACGCCCGGATCGGCGTTGGTGCGCTCGCTCGTCTGCAGCGCGGGCGCCGCGCAGAAGTTCATGGCCGCATGGGCGAGATTCGCGGCGCCCGGACCAGCAAGTCCCATGCCGAACAGCCAGGCCGTGACGAATGCCCGCGCGTGTCGGCCCGATGCACCGTTCGTGGCCCGCGTGGCTTGTGTTGCCGCCGGGGCATGCCCGGTCAAGGCCGTTCCCACCTTCCGCGCCATGCGCGACTCCCTGGTTCAAGGCTGACAGGTGTGTGATGTTAACGGTTTGGCGCGAGTTTGCGGGGGCAAATGTGCGGCGAGCAAAAACCGCCGCGGCTCCTCGCGGAGCGTGCGGCGGCTGCTGGTGTTGCATTGACTGAGCGATCGGGCGCGTTTTATTCGCCCTGGCCGGCGTTTTCGCTCGCATATTCGCTGATCGGCACGCACGAGCAGAACAGGTTGCGGTCGCCGTAGACGTTGTCGGCGCGGCCAACCGGCGGCCAGTACTTGCGCGCGACGAGCGACGCCACCGGATAGGCTGCCTGCTCGCGCGAGTAGCCGTGCTGCCACTCGTTGGCGACCACGACCGCTGCCGTATGCGGCGCGTGACGCAGCGGGTTGTCTTCCTTGTCCGCGCGGCCCTCTTCCACGGCGCGGATTTCCTCGCGGATTGCAACCATGGCGTCGATGAAGCGGTCGAGCTCTTCCTTCGACTCCGACTCGGTCGGCTCGACCATCAGCGTGCCCGGCACCGGGAAGCTCATGGTGGGCGCGTGGAAGCCGTAGTCCATCAGGCGCTTGGCGACGTCGTCCACGGTGATGCCGCTCGAATCCTTGACGGGGCGCAGATCGAGAATGCACTCGTGCGCGACCAGGCCGCCCGGGCCGCTGTAGAGCACCGGATAGTGCGGCGCGAGCTTCTTCGCGACGTAGTTCGCGTTGAGGATCGCCATTTCCGTTGCGGCGGTGAGGTTGGTCGCGCCCATCATCGCGATGTACATCCACGAGATCGGCAGGATCGAGGCCGAGCCGTAGGGCGCCGCGCTCACCGCGCCGATGCCGTTGCCCTGGTCGGTCGAGCGCTTGTAGCCCGAGGAAAGCTGGTTCGGCAGGAATTGCGCGAGGTGCGCGCCCACCGCCACTGGACCGACGCCGGGTCCGCCGCCGCCGTGCGGAATGCAGAAGGTCTTGTGCAGGTTCAGGTGCGAGACGTCGCCGCCGAACTGGCCGGGGGCCGCGAGGCCCACCATCGCGTTCATGTTCGCGCCGTCCACGTAGACCTGGCCGCCGTGCGCGTGCACGATCTCGCAGACTTCGCGCACGTTGCCTTCGAACACGCCGTGCGTCGACGGATACGTGATCATGATCGCCGCGAGCTTCGCAGCGTGCTGTTCGGCCTTGGCCTTGAGGTCGGCGAGATCGATGTTGCCCTGGGCGTCGCACGCGACCACCACGACCTGCATGCCGGCCATCTGCGCCGAAGCCGGATTGGTGCCGTGCGCCGAAGCGGGAATCAGGCAGACGTTGCGATGGCCTTCGCCGCGCGAAGCGTGGTACGCGTGGATGATGAGCAGGCCCGCGTACTCGCCCTGCGAGCCTGCGTTCGGCTGCAGCGAGACGGCGGCGTAGCCCGTGGCCGCCACCAGCATCTGCTCGAGCTGATCGACCATCTCGCGATAGCCGACGGTCTGCTCGGTGGGCGCGAACGGGTGGATGCGGCCGAACTCGGGCCACGTGACCGGCAGCATCTCCGAGGTGGCGTTGAGCTTCATCGTGCACGAGCCGAGCGGGATCATCGAGCGGTCGAGCGCGAGGTCCTTATCGGCGAGGCTGCGCAAATAGCGCAGCATTTCCGTTTCCGAATGATGGCAGTTGAAGATCGGATGCGTGAGGTACGTGCTCTCGCGCACGAGCGCGGCCGGGAACGTGGCCGCTTCCTGCGCCGCGAGTTGTGCGTCGAGCGCATCGACCGAGGGCGCTTCGTTTGCGAACGCGGCTTGCGCGAACACGGCGAGCAGATCGGCCAGATCGCCGCGCGTGGTGGTTTCGTCGACGGAAATGCCCACGCGCGTCTCGCTCACGCGGCGCAGGTTCATGCCGCGCGCGAGCGCCGCGTCGTGCAGCGCCTGGGTGCGCGCGCCTGCTTCGAACGTGAGCGTGTCGAAGAACGATTCGTTCACGAGCGTGTAGCCCAGTTGCTTGGCACCCGCCGCCAGAATGGCCGCGACGCGGTTCACGCGCTGCGCGATGCGTTTGAGGCCCTGCGGGCCGTGATAGACCGCGTACATGCTCGCCATGATCGCGAGCAGGGCCTGCGCCGTGCAGACGTTCGAAGTGGCCTTTTCACGGCGAATGTGTTGCTCGCGCGTTTGCAGCGCGAGGCGCAGCGCCGGGTTGCCCTGGGCGTCGACGGTCACGCCGACGAGACGGCCCGGCATCTGGCGCTTGAATTCGTCCTTCACCGCGAGATAGGCCGCGTGCGGGCCGCCGAAGCCCATCGGCACGCCAAAGCGCTGCGAGTTGCCCACGGCCACATCGGCGCCCCATTCGCCCGGCGGCGCGAGCACGGTGAGCGCGAGCAGGTCGGCGGCGGCGATGACCGAGCCGCCGGCTGCGTGGACGGCGGCGGCGAGTTCGCGGTAGTCGCGCACATCGCCGTTCACGCCAGGATACTGGAGCAGCACGCCGAACGCGCCTGCTTGCGCCGCCTCGGCGGCGGGACCGACCTTCACCTCGACGCCGATCGGCTTCGCACGCGTCTTCACCACTTCGATGGTTTGCGGCAGCACGTCGTCGGCGACGAAGAACACGTTCGACTTCGACTTGCCCACGCGCTGCACGAGCGTCATCGCTTCGGCGGCGGCGGTGGCCTCGTCGAGCAGCGACGCGTTCGAGATCGCGAGGCCCGTCAAGTCGACGATCATTTGCTGGAAGTTCAGCAGGGCTTCGAGGCGGCCCTGCGAGATTTCCGGCTGGTACGGCGTGTAGGCCGTGTACCAGGCCGGGTTTTCGAGCACGTTGCGCAGGATCACGGCCGGCGTGTGCGTGTCGTAGTAGCCCTGCCCGATATAGGAGCGGAACACCTGGTTCTTGTCCGCGAGCGCGCGCAGCGCGGCAAGCGCTTCGGCTTCCGAGCGCGGCTGCGAGAACGGCCCGAGCGGCAGCGTCTCGTTGCGGCGGATCTTCGCCGGAATCACCGCATCGATCAGCGCGTCGCGCGAGGCGAAGCCGAGCGCGTCGAGCATCGCCTGCTGGTCGGCCGAATCGGGGCCGATGTGGCGGGCGGCGAAAGCGTCATGCGCTTCGAGCGCAGCAAGCGAGAGCGGGGAGTTCATCAGACGATCCGGGTGTTCGAGCTTCATGGGGGTTCCGGGTTTTACTACCGGCACGGGCGGCGCGGGTTGAAGTGCGCGCCGTCCGCGCCGTTACGGTTAAGACAGGGTTGCCTGCTGAATGGCCGATCAGGCGCCGATGGCCTTTTCGTACGCAGCAGCGTCGATCAGCGCGTCGAGCTTGGCGTCGGCGGCCGGCTTGATCTTGAAGAGCCATGACTCGTACGGGGCGCCGTTCACCTGGTCCGGGGTGTCGACCAGCGCCGAGTTCGATTCGATGATCTCACCCGCGACCGGTGCGTAGATGTCCGAGGCGGCCTTGACCGACTCGATCACGGCAACCGCGTCGCCGGCGGTGACGGCGCGGCCCGCATCAGGCAGTTCGAGGAAGACGATGTCGCCGAGGGCTTCCTGCGCGTGGTCGGTGATGCCGACGGTCAGCGTGCCGTCGGCTTCGGTGCGGATCCATTCGTGCGATTCGGTGTATTTCAGATCGGCCGGGATGCTCATGGTTGCTCCAGTGCGTGGTTCGTTATGGCTTGAAAGAGGGGGGGCGTGCGTGGCGCGGATCCTCGCGGATCGCCTTGGCTCAAGCGGCGAGCACCTTGCCGTTGCGCACGAAGGGCAGTTTTACCACGCTTGCGGGCAGGGCCTTATCGCGGATCAACACCTGCACGACGTCGCCCGGCTGCACGCCCTGGGGCACGCGCGCGAAGGCGATCGATTCCTGCATCGTCGGCGAGAAGGTGCCGCTCGTGATTTCACCTTCGCCCTGCGGCGTGACGACTTTCTGGTGCGCGCGCAGCACACCGCCGGCCTTGCCGTTTTCCTTTTGCAGGATCAGGCCGACGAAGGCCATGCGCGAGCCGTTGGCTTCGAGCACGGGGCGGCCGACGAAGTCGCGCGGCTCCTTCATGTCGACGGTCCAGGCAAGGCCCGCGTCGAGCGGCGAGACGGTGTCGTCCATGTCCTGGCCGTAGAGATTCATGCCCGCTTCGAGGCGCAGCGTGTCGCGCGCGCCGAGGCCGCAGGGCTTCACGCCCTGGCGCTGCAGGGCATCCCAGAACTCGCCTACGGCGGCGGCGGGCAGCACGACTTCGAAGCCGTCCTCACCGGTGTAACCGGTGCGAGCGATCATCAATTCGCCGAACGGCGAGGCTTCGATCTTCGCGGCGTTGAAGGGCTTGAGCAGTTCGGTGGCGCTGCGCGAGGCGGGCGCGACTTGCCAGACCTTTTCGCGTGCGTTCGGGCCCTGCACGGCGACGATCGCGAGATCGCGGCGCGGCGTGACGGTGAGGCCGAAGCCGCCTTCGGCGTTGAGCTTCTCGAACCAGGCGATGTCTTTTTCGGCGGTGCCCGCGTTGACCACGGTGCGGAACGTATCTTCAGCAAAGTAATAGACGATCAGGTCGTCGATCACGCCGCCTTCGGGGTTCAGCATGCACGAGTAGAGCGCCTTGCCCGGCGTGACGAGCTTGGCCACGTTGTTGGCGAGCGCGCGGGCGAAGAACTCGCGCGTCTTCGCGCCCGAGAAGTCGACGACGCACATGTGCGAGACGTCGAACATGCCGGCATCGGTGCGCACGGCGCGATGCTCGTCGATCTGCGAGCCGTAGTTGACGGGCATGTCCCAGCCGCCGAAGTCGACCATGCGGGCATTGAGCGCGCGATGCGAGTCGTTCAGCGGGGTGCGTTTGAGTTCGGTCATGGGGCCTCAGGCGGTCACGAAAAATCGCGCGAAAACGAAAAAGGCCATGCAGGAAACGCCACAGGCCCAATGCCTGGGGTCGGTTCTTGCATGGCCCCTCTGTCCTCGATACCTGAGAGATTGCGCCGTGCTTGATGGTGCTCGATGGCGCGCGCCCCTTCGGTGGGCAGCCTGAACGCCAGGAGTTACGATCCTCCGCCGCCGTTCTACTGCCGCTCTCCAGAGTTGCGGATTCGAAATTCACGCGCTGCGCTGGAAGGCGAGCGGGCGATTCGAAGGTCCGGCGCGCACGGTCCTTTTGCCTGAGAGTTTGTGGGTTGCCCCTTCGGCGGCGCCGCGCATTGCACCCGCTCGATGGCAGGGTGCGACAAACGGCGCGCTCTCCCGGCGCGCGCAGCGATTGTGCGCGACGCTTGGGCGGTGTGTCAATGCGGAAAAAATCGGGGCAGGCGGCGCGCGGCTGGCTGCACAGCGCGTCGCCTGAGGTGCCGGGTTACTCACCGATCGCGCGCGCCGCCGTATCCAGCTCCTGGTTCAGCACGTGTTGCTCGTCGGCGGAGATGCCGCCGCCGTGCTGGCTGGCCATGTCGTGCGCTTCGCCGCGGATCGTGTCGAGGCGGTGATGGAGCGCAGCCCCCTGGGGCGGCGGATAGTAGCCCTGATTCACGCGCATATCGATGCGGCGGCCCAGATTGTCGAGGCGTCCGTCGATCTGATGCAGGCGCTCCACGGCCACATCATGCGGGCTCGGGCCGGGATTCGGGGCCACCACCACGGTGGGGCGCGGGGCGGACTGGTTGACCACGCACGCAGCGAGCGTCGAGATGAGCGCGCCGGCGGCGGCGTAGCGGATGGCACGGTTCAAACGGGTCATTGAGACTCTCCTTGTTTGCAGCTTCTCGTCGTCGTTGCTGCATTTTTTTGCGTCGTACGTCCGCAAACGTGCCGCGCGCGCCGCCCGATGACCCGGGTGCGGCGCGCACTTGTAACGATTTGTTCAGACCTTTCAGCCGCGTCGGTGAAATGCAAGCTGCGAGGCGGGCGGCTCAAGCTGCACGCGTGAACGCAATCGTGCGGCCTTCGGCAGCGCTTTGCGTGGCGATCTCGATGATGCTCATCACGTCAATGGCATCCTGCGGGCTCACCGGGAATGGCTCGCCATCGCGGATCGCGGCCGCGAGCGCGCGATAGAGATCGGCGTAATTGCCGGCGGCGTTGGGCGCGGTGCGCTCGGCTTCCGTGCCATCGTCGGCCAGTGTGTGCAGGCGGCCCGCTTCGTTGCCTTCGCCGAAACCGGGCTGGCCCGGACGCAGCCCCGCCTTCAATTGATCTTCCTGCGTATCGAGCCCGTTCTTCAGGTAGCTGCCGCGCGTGCCATGAATCACGAAGCGCGGCGCGAACGCGGCCAGCGCGCTCGCGTGGAGCACGGCGTCATGGCCGGGGTAGCGCAGCACGAGATGCGCGTAGTCGGGCGCGCTGGCATTGTCGCGGCGCGCGTGGACGAACGCCGTGACTGCCTCGGGCGCACCGAACAGCGCGAGCGCCTGGTCGATCAGATGCGGCCCGAGGTCGTAGAGCAGGCCGCCGCCGCGCGTGGCGTCCTCGCGCCAGCGCTGGCGCACCTGCGGGCGGAAGCGGTCGAAATGCGATTCGAAGTGCGTGACGCGCCCCAGCGCGCCGTTCGCGAGCAGCTCGCGCACGGTGAGGAAGTCGCCGTCCCAGCGGCGGTTGTGGAACGGCGCGAACACGAGGCCACGCTGCTTCGCGATGGCCGCGAGCGTGCGCGCCTCTTCAGCGCTGAGCGTGACCGGCTTGTCGACGAGCACATGCTTGCCGCGCTCCAGCGTGCGGCGCGCGAGCTCGTAGTGCGTGTCGTTGGGCGTGGCGATCACTACGCATTCGATGGCGTCGAGCGAGAGCAGGGCGTCTAAGTCCGGGACGATCGCGGCGTCCGGGTAGTCGGCCTGCGCGTGCTCGGCCCGGCTCGTCGCGATGACGGCAAGCGTGGCGGCGCCGCTATGGGCGATCACGGGAGCGTGGAAGGTCTGGCCGGCGAAGCCGTAGCCCATCAGGCCGATTTGCAGGGGGGCAGTCATGAAGCGCGTCCTCTTTCCAGCAATGAAGCGGCGCGGCGCGAGCCGTCGCCGGGGGTGGCGGGAGCCCGTCATTGTGGCACGCGTAGCAGGGGCGACGCGTGAACGGCATCGGGGCCGCATCGATGTGAAGCCGCCTCGTGTTAACATCGCACCTCTCGCGTGAGAGGCCGCAGCGCTGTTGCGCGCGCCTCGCGCCATGCCGTGCCGGCCGCCGCGCTTTAAAGCCCTTGGGGCCTGAAGCCGCAGCGCCACGAAACGCACGCCTCCCAGCCGTACCACCTGTTTTTCCAATCCAGCAACGATGTCCGCAGGCCTGAATCCCGCCCAAAGCGAAGCGGTGCGCTATCTCGACGGTCCCTGTCTCGTGCTCGCCGGCGCGGGCAGCGGCAAGACGCGTGTGATCACGCAGAAAATCGCGCATCTGATCGAAGCGAAAGGCTTCGAGCCGCGCCATATCGCGGCCGTCACCTTCACCAACAAGGCCGCCGCCGAAATGCGCGAGCGCGTGGGCAAGCTGCTCGAAGGCAAGACGCTCACCACGCCCGGCAAGGAAGGCCGCAAGGTGCCGACCAACCAGTTGACGGTTTGCACGTTCCACTCGCTGGGCGTGCAGATCCTGCGCCAGGAAGCCGAGCACCTGGGCCTGAAGCCCCAGTTCTCCATCATGGACTCCGACGACTGCTTCTCCATGATTCAGGAGCAGGTGGGCTCGACGGATAAAGGCTTCATCCGCAAGATCCAGTCGATCATCTCGCTGTGGAAGAACGGCCTCGTGATGCCCGAGGAGGCGCTCGCCACCGCGTCGAACGAAGACGAGCACCAGGCCGCGATTGTCTACCGCAACTACGTGGCGACGCTGCACGCCTACCAGGCCGTCGATTTCGACGACCTGATCCGCCTGCCCACCGAGCTCTTCGCCAGCAACGAGCCGGTGCGCGAGCGCTGGCAAAACAAGCTGCGCTATCTGCTGATCGACGAGTACCAGGATACCAACACCTGCCAGTACGAGTTGCTCAAGCTGCTGGCGGGTCCGCGCGCCGCGTTCACGGCGGTGGGCGACGACGATCAGGCGATCTACGGCTGGCGCGGCGCGACGATCGAAAATCTCGCGCAGCTCGGCAAGGACTATCCGAAGCTGCACGTGGTCAAGCTCGAGCAGAACTACCGCTCGACGGTGCGCATTCTCACGGCGGCGAACAACGTCATTGCGAACAACCCTAAGCTGTTCGAAAAGAAGCTCTGGTCCGAGCACGGCATGGGCGACACCATCACGGTCACGCCCTGCAACGACGAAGAGCACGAAGCGGAATCGGTGGTGTTCCGCCTCTCCGCGCACAAGTTCGAGCGCCGCGCGCAGTTCCGCGACTACGCGATTCTTTATCGCGGCAACTTCCAGGCGCGCATCTTCGAACAGGTGCTGCGCCGCGAGCGCATTCCCTACGTGCTCTCGGGCGGGCAGTCGTTTTTCGACAAGGCGGAGATCAAGGACATCTGCGCGTACCTGCGCCTGATTGCCAACCACGACGACGATCCCGCGTTCATCCGCGCGATCACCACGCCGCGCCGCGGCGTGGGCAACACCACGCTCGAAGCGCTTGGCTCGTTCGCGGGGCAGGCGAAGGTTTCGTTGTTCGAGGCCGTCTACATGGGCGGCATCGAAGCGCGGCTTTCGGCGCGCCAGGTCGAGCCGATGCGCGTGTTCTGCGACTTCATGCAACGCCTCGCCGAGCGCGCGCATAAAGATCCGGCGACGGTCGTGCTCGACGACCTCATGGACGCGATCCACTACGAAGCGTATCTCTACGACGCGTTCGACGAGCGCCAGGCGCAGTCGAAGTGGCAGAACGTGCTCGAATTCCTCGAATGGCTCAAGCGCAAGGGCACGAAACCCGAACAGCAGATCGGCGAGGACAGCGAAGCCACCGGTTATGACAACACCGACGGTCTGGCCGACACTGGCAAGAACCTGATGGGCCTGATCCAGACCGTGGCGCTGATGTCGATGCTCGAAGGCAAGGAGGAAGACCCGGACGCGGTGCGCCTGTCGACCGTGCACGCGTCGAAGGGGCTCGAGTATCCGCATGTGTTCCTGGTGGGCGTGGAAGAGGGGATCATGCCGCACCGTGGCGGCTCCGAGGACGACGTGATCGACGACGCGCGCATCGAGGAAGAGCGCCGGCTCATGTACGTGGCGATCACGCGCGCGCAGCGCAGCCTGCATCTGAACTGGTGCAAGAAGCGCAAGCGGGCGCGCGAGACCGTGGTGTGCGAGGCGTCGCGCTTCATCCCCGAGATGGGACTCGACGACGCGCCGCCGCCCACCGCGGAAGAAGCGCCGATGTCGCCGAAGGACCGGCTCGCGAGCCTGAAGGCGTTGCTGCAGAAGGGCTGAGGGCGCGGGCTTCTTCGGCTGCGGGCGTGAAATGAAAAGGGCTGCATCGCATGCGATGCAGCCCTTTGTCGTTGTGCGCCATGCGGCTTGCGCCGCGTGCTGTCGTTGCGGCGGCATTCAGGCGACGACGCGCTTACTTTGCCGCGCTCACCATATAGTCGACGGCGGCCTTCACGTCGGCGTCGGAGGCGCTCGAACCGCCCTTGGGCGGCATCTGGCCCTTGCCGTGCAGCGCGTAGTTGTAGATCTTGTCCATCGGATCTTTCAGGCGCGGCGCCCAGTCGTCCTTGTTGCCGAACTTCGGCGCGCCGAGCACGCCAGCTGCGTGGCATGCCTGGCAGACCTGCTGATAGAGGGCCTTGCCCGCCTGCGAGGCGTCGGCGCTCTGGCCCGCGCCGCCTGCGGCCGGTGCGGAAGACGTTTGCCCGATCGCGGCGATCGCCGCTTTTGCGGCTGCGGCTTGCGCGTCGGCTGCTGCATTGGCGTCTGAGGCCGGCGCAGCGCTTGCGGCTGCCGCAGCCGGCGCAGGCTGCGGCGGATCCTGGAAGTTCGCACCGCCGTGGTTCGCCATGTAGACGATGGCCCGGCTGATCTCGTAATCGCTGTAATCGTCGGGGCTCGTGCCGCCGCGCGGGGGCATGGCGCCTTTGCCGGCGAGCGCCGTTTTCACGAGCGTATCGAAGCCTTGGGAGATGCGCGGCGCCCAGTCGCCCGAATTGCCGAACTTGGGCGCGCCTGCCGCGCCGCTCGCGTGACACGCGGAGCAGACGGCCTGATAGACCTGCTCGCCAGTCTTGTAGACGCGCGGCGCATTGGCGTCGTGCACCGACACCTGCGCGAGCGGCGCGATGCGCGCGGCGACCTGGTCGGTAGAGAGTTCATCGGTGCCCGCTCCGGTGCGCGTCGTGTTGTCGACGTAGTAGGCGAGCAGAATGATGATGACGATGGGGACGGCAAACCCGGCAATGACAGCGGCAATCAACTGCCCGGGCGTTTTGATCGGGGCTCCGTGGGGTGCTTCGCTCATGCTTGTCTCGACTCCCGTTGGTATTGTGGTGAGCGGTACAGCAGGACGGCAACAGCCTTGCGATAGATCAAGCACGGACGATTATAGACGCAAGGTTTCGCAGCGGGTTGCCGCAGGCGGGGGCTCTTCAGCGGGCGTTTACCCGAAGTGGTGCGGCGCAGCGGGGGGTGTTTGGGTAAATGGTGACGGATTGCAGGGGCGAGGCGTGGGGCTTGTGGCTGGCGGGTACGCCAGTCAAGGCGCGCGCGGTGGACGCCGGCATCGAAACCGGGTATTCTCTCGGTCTCATTGCGGTGTCGCTATCCCCGTTTTCTTCGGGCTCCCGGCGGCAACTGCACCTCAATGCGCCCGTAGCTCAATGGATAGAGTACTGCCCTCCGAAGGCAGGGGTTGCTGGTTCGATCCCAGCCGGGCGCGCCATCCAGTTGTCCGAAGAAATCCCCTGAAATCCTGAAAAGCCCCGCCAGATAAGGCGTTGCGGGAAATTTGCGTCCGGGGAAAGCCGAAGACGTCCGATAAAATCCGGCGTTTGCGTGTACCTAGAGGTGTACCCCAAAATGGTTTTTCCTCGATTTTGATTTTGGGGTACACCATGGGACAGCTCACCGACTCGCAGATCAAGAACGCCGAGCATCGCGAGAAGGAATACTTCCTGGCGGATGGCGATGGGTTGTACCTCAGAGTCCGGCTGACGCGTAAGGTATGGATGTACCGTTACAAGCGCGATGGCAAAGAGATTAAATTAGGGCTTGGTCGATACCCCGTTGTTTCGCTCGCAGCTGCTCGCCGAAAGGCTCGCGAGGAAATGGAGCGGCGAGCGGACGGAATTGACCCAAAAATGGCTCGGCGCGAGAAGCAAGAGCTAGCGCAGGCGGCTCGGCTCAACACGTTTGAACTGGTAGCTCGGGCGTGGCATAAGGTATCGGAAAAAGATCGCGAATGGTCCGCCGGCTACGCAGAGAAAATAATCCGCTACCTAGAACTGCATGTGTTTCCCTGGGTGGGTCGGCTTCCTGTGGGGGATATCAAGCCGACCGAAGTTGTCCGTTGTCTGCACCGCATCAAAGAGCGCGGCAATCTTGAAACCGCGATGCGGGTGCGCGAGACGATTCAGCATGTGTATCAGTACGCAGTGGATACCGGCGTTCTCGAACCCGCCAAGAATTTTGTGAATGACCGTACCGGAGGGCTCCCTGCTGTACGCAGTCGTCATTACCCAGCGATTACCGATCCGAAGCAGCTTGGACAGTTGCTGCGCGATATTCGAGCCTATAACGGCCATGTGATTACCCGTGCAGCGTTGCAACTTGCTCCATTGCTTTTCCAGCGGCCAGGCCAGTTACGTTTTGCCCACTGGGAAGACATCGATCTTGATGGCGCAGTTTGGATCTGTCCGCCGGAAAAAATGAAGATGCGGGAATGGAAGAAGCGGGATAGCCGCACGCCGGCGCATTTCGTGCCGCTTCCGTCACAGGCCATGGAGATCTTGAGGGATCTGCATCCGTTGACCGGGCCGAGCGGGCCAGTCTTCCGCAGTATCGCCAAGCGCTCCGAGGCGACACGCTATATGAGCGAAAACACGATTAACAGCGCGCTACGTACGCTGGGTTACGACACGAAAGAGCAGATTACGGGCCATGGTTTTCGTGCGACGGCTCGCACGTTGATCCGGGAATATCTCGGATGGGACAAGGAGGTGATCGAGCGTCATCTGGCTCATGCGTCGAGCGAGGAGCTAGGCGATAGTTACGATCGTGCAACGTTTCTTGAACAGCGTCGCGAGATGGTTCAGTGTTGGGCCGATTTTCTCGACGAACTCGCGGCAGGAAATATTCCGAAGCCTGTTAGAACGCTGAAATTGGTGACTAGGACCGCATGAGGCAACACGGAGGGTTGCAAAGGCTAGAGACTTTCGGTGTCTGGGCTGGTTGGAAATCCGAGAAAGCCTCGAATCGGTTTTGATACCATTGCTACACCGATCACTCGAGATAGCATTTCGTTACGCGTGATATCAGCCTGACCAGCTTTCTTTGCGGGCGAACGCACGTTGGTCTTGGCAGTTGGCGTTATCGTTCGACCTTTATCAGCCTGAGCAGGTTGCTGGTCTTCTAGAGCATGGCGTACGGCGTACCTCATCATGCCGGCACTAATTTGCACACCGTCATGGGCGATCTGCCGGACGATTTCTTCCTGCGCGTAGCCCTTTCTCTGCGCATCGATGATTTGAGGCTGCATGGACTTCATTGCCTCCCGGACATTGACGCCGTGCACATGCGCGGGCTTTTCCGGCAGTGCATCGAGACGGCGCGCTGCCGCGTCCCCTTGCGCATGGGTAAAGCTTTTCACCACCGGCGTGATTGCCTCCTACACACTGCCTTCGTGCCATCTTGCAAAGGGGAATGGCCTCCGTCAATACCTGTAAACAGGCTCAAATCGGCGTGGTGGAATGCGCTGGATTGAGCAGGACTTCTCTGGCATAGCAAATTTTCTGCGCCGTCGCGTGTCGGCAACGTACCGGGATTTGCGCGTCGGCCAATACGAGTGCATCGGCCTTCGAGTCGAACGATCAGAGGCTGTGCGTTGGCAACGGGCAGCACATGAAATCCGCCACGCACCGATTTGCGCCGGATGATCGTGGGATTTGATGTGACGTGTCGGTCTGATGCGATTTCTGCTTCACCGTGCGCGAAAATCTTGTTGATCTATTTGCGCGAGCGTCTGTATGCTTGCGCGCAGATTCAACACGGCCTTTGATTTTTTTCTGCGCGGAGCACGGCAGCCCATGCTCATTTATGTTGCGCCATCGGTCATGCCTTTGCGCTCCCGGTCAATCATCTATTTGCGTGTGGTCGGAAGACCCGCTCACGCGATACGCTATTTTCTCAACTAGGCCAGTTCATCTTGCTGCGCGGACGAATACATTTTCTTGCGGCAGGAGTTCATCTTTTTGTGCGACCATCGGCGACCCTGCTCACGGGATTTGCGGACGACGAAAATAAAAACATAACATCGAAGTACTGCAGGATAGGCTTGCGCCGGTTTTGGGCGCCATGCATGTTTTGACTTAACGTGCGAAGCTAGGGGGATAAGTTAGCACCCCCGTGCAGATATTGCTCAGAGCCCGATCTTGGCTGCTTTCTCGACGAACACCGGTGCCGATGGGTCGCCGACAAATGCCGCGTTGATACGTATCTAGGGGCACTCCGCCGCATTCGGCCGGAAATGATGTCCAGGCGGATGTCCAGGCGGATGTCCAGGCGGATGTCCAGGCGGATGTCCAGGCGCGACCGTCACGCCGAGTGGAGCGTCACATCCGGCCAGCCGGGACGAGTCGTCGACATGGGCACGCGAGCCGGGACGAAGCTGCCGCCGGCTGACTTCACGAACAGTTCCCAGCCGTATTCCTCGAGCATCTGCACGGCCGATCCAAGTGCGTACTTCATGGGCTGCCGCAACGTTTCCAGATGCTTGCGGTAGGTGCCGCACTTGAGCATTGTGGCGGGGGCGGCCTCGACGAAACACGACCGGATGGTCATCGCAAAGCGTTGACATGAAGGCCGGTGGCAATTGCGCGCCGACACGTCGCTGGCATAATCTTGCTGCACTGGGTGGGGGTGCCTTTGATTGGGCACATCTCGGAAACACGACCGGACCAGCAAAACAACGAAAAGCGGGGAAGAAGTGGCCGATAACGAGACGACGGGGACGGGCCGTCCGAACTGGACCGCCCTGGACAACAAAAGCGGACTTGACCCGCTCGGAATGCAAACTACCAGCGTGGCGCTTTATCAGAGCCTCCTGCCAGGTATCAGCAACGTGACATTGCGCGTGCGCTACTACGGGTTTTATGTCTGGCTGGCGCGGCACTACTCGAAGGTGATCCGAGATACCTCAGTAGATGAATGGTGCCGATTCGTGAGGCGTGCCGAGGCGCTGTACGCCCTTATTGCCCAGGATTGTGACGACGCGGGCGGGGTTGCGGGCAGCCGGTGGGCAAAGAGAACGCTCGCTGCCGAGAGCAGAAGCGGTATCCGGTTCTCCCGTTACACAGATCGGCAGCCCGGGCAGTCCCAATACCTCAAGCAGAAATTCGGCGCTTTCGGGGCGGCCTATGGTTCCCAGCTCGAGGAGATCGGGCTGCTGAAGTACCTCGACAAGCACGAGATTCCGGTGCCCACCAGTGATACTGGCGAGCGTCTCGCGAAGGCTTTTGCGACTGCGGCTGGGCGTGCCTGCAACCTGTTCTTGGCTGCAGTAAAGAGCGGCGTTGTCCAAAGGAGCGAACTGAAACGCATGGCTCGCATGCGCCCTTCGGCGATCGAAGAAGACAGCGTAGAACGGCAGCTTTACGAGGACATCCTGTTTGGACGGGTGAATGCTTCAGACGATGGAGCGACGCCGCGCAGCCAGACACTCCGGTTAGTATTGCGAACCGCGGAAAACCTCGGCTACTGGCCCGACCGATGGGAGGTCAGGTGGGTGCTTTATTCAGCCCACGGCAACACCGGTAAGCGGTTGCCAGCCGTCCCGGAGGCAGAGGAAGCGCACGCATTTGCGTGGAAGGTGTACCACGCGAACGATATGCTTCAAGTCTGCTACGGCGCTCTGCTCAAGTATTTGCTGGACGTTTTGGGTGGCAGTCCCTCCGGCATGTCGATGGGACGCTTGCTGTCGGCTATTGTTCCCCGTATCACCGCAGAACTCGGGGAAGACGTGCTGACATGGCAGCATCTCGTTGACTCGATTGAAATGGCGAAAAACGCGTGGTCCGATGGACCAGCGGCCGAGTGGATGTTGCAAAATGCGATTACGGCCCGTGCCAGCGACGTCGCTCTAAGCACCAGCGAATGTGCTGCAAATGCATTGAGGCTCTTGGCGGTGCTATACGCCCGCTTCATTGATCAACTGGAGCGCATGCAGTCTGAGTTGCCGGTGCTCTCGCGCTCGCCCTATCTTCCGTCGATCGTCTCAGAGCTGAACTACTTCAAGGCACGCGCCGGAGAGTCGATCAGCGACATCCTGAACCGCCTTTTACGTGAACGGATCATCGAGCGCCACCTGTGGGTGGCGATTCAGAAACTACGGTCGCAAGGTGACTACACGTTCCTGCTCGAAACCGATGACGGTAAGGTACGCGTTAGGCAGAAAGACAGCCCATCCTTCACGAATCCCCGGCTCGCCCCGGCGATTTCCTTTCTTGGCGATATATACCTGGTGGACGATAGCGGTCTCACTGCAGCTGGCAAAAAGATCTTGGAGGCAGCGTGAAACTGTTCGACTGC
Source organism: Paraburkholderia sp. A1BS-2L (assembly GCF_051125205.1). Taxonomy (NCBI): domain Bacteria; kingdom Pseudomonadati; phylum Pseudomonadota; class Betaproteobacteria; order Burkholderiales; family Burkholderiaceae; genus Paraburkholderia; species Paraburkholderia sp. A1BS-2L. The sequence goes on along the minus strand of NZ_CP120428.1, from coordinate 3,123,227 downwards.
TTTGCGAGGAAGGGCTTCCACACGAGCATCGTTACGACTTTCAACGTCGATCTGAACGCTTATGAGTCGATCGCACTGGCGCGCCTTCGGGAGGCAGGATGTAACAACAACATTGTCATCGCCGACGACAGGATGCTCGGTTTCGCATTCGCGCCGGGTCAGACGAGGCCTAGGCATGGTGGTCGCCGCTACTCGATCGTTGGTGCGCCTGCGAGCGGGGTATTTCACCCGAAACTGATACTGCAGTTGGGCAGAGCGAGTGGCCGCCTTCTGGTGGCATCAGCGAATATGACCGCTGCCGGTCTCGCCGGAAATCTTGAAGTGGTGGGCGAGGTGCATGCCGAGGATGATGACTTCCACGCGCTGCCGCTTCTGCGCGCTGCGCTGGCGTATGTAGCCCGTTTCGTGGCTGACGCGGCGATGCCCCGGAAGCAGATCGAATGGGCGATGCGCAGAACGCCATGGATCCATGAGCAGTCGGACGGTGCCGTTATCGATCTGGAAGAGGGCGGCCGCCTTGGCTTTCTCTCCAGTGCTGGCGCTCTGGGTATTGGAGAACAGTTCGCCGAAATGGTCGGACGGCGCAAGGTCACGCGCCTGGTAGTCGCAAGCCCTTACTGGGATCCGGACCTGGGTGCGTTGCGCCAGTTGCGAGACCGGCTTGGCGCAAAGAGTGTCGCGCTCTTGCTGCAGCCGAAAAACGCGCTCTTTCCCGTCCACGCGCTTAGAAAAAAAGAGTCCATACGGCTATTTAGCGTCGACAGCGTAGAGGGTACGACGGCGAGCCGCTTTGCACACGCGAAAGTGTTCATCGCCGAAACGAGCGTTGCCGACTGCGTACTCTATGGCAGCGCGAACTGCACCGAGGCTGCACTTGGTGAAGGCGCAACCCCGGGTGAGAACGCGGAGGCGTGTCTCTATCGCGAGCTGCCAGCTGGTGACGCCGTGCAGGCTCTGGGACTCGAAGGTGCGCTGGATGCGGAATTGAGTGTCGCGGACATTCCCAAGTTCGAGCCCTCCGAGGAAATTCCACTGAAGGATCTCGAGCGGCATCTGCCCGGACGTTTCGAGTTGAGCGAGCAGACGCTTCGCTGGTGGCCGCCTAAGGGAGCAAACGTCGCTGAAGCTGCGATTGAGTTGACCGATAGCGATGACAAACCGGTAGCGGGCGCTTTGACACGAATGGGCACAAGCGCGTCGCCCGCGAGATACCGATTCGAGGGGCACGAGGCGCCGCACTTCGCTACTGTGCGCTGGCCTGATTTTGAATCGTCGCCCGGCGTTGTGATTGTCGAAGAGGCAATTCGGCAGGCGCAACGCAAGTCGCCGACGCGCAGTGTTGACGACGCCTTGTCGCAACTTGACAATATGGACGGATCTGAGGGGCTGTGGCTCCTCGATATCATGCACAAGCTGGCAGTCGCGGAGCAGGAAGACAGTACAAGTGAGGAGCAAAAACCAGTCCGACGACGCGGCCAAACTGAAAAGACCCCGAAGCCGCTTGGGCGCGTGCTGACCTACGAAGAGTTCATCGAGGGACGGTCTGCCAAGACAGCCGAAGCCGATACGCCGGGAAGCCTTCTCGGTGCTTCGCATCAGGAGTCTGTCCGCGAGTTCCTTAACGCGCTGATCGGCAAGAAAAAACCGCTGTTGCAGACTCTCGATGAAACGGATGAAATTCCGGGTTTGTCGATGGGTGATGAGACTGCATCGGGGGAAGAAGCGCTTGAGGAAGACGAGCGCTTCCATGCGCAGCAGCATCGAACACGGCCCGACACGGATGACGGAAAGAAGCACCTGGAAGAGCGTCGCAAGTACAAGGCGATGCGTGATACGCGGCAGAGCATCGTCAAAGCAGTGAGGTCCCGTCAGATGACCTTTCAGCAGGATGCGGCTGAGCGCCCGCTTGGCGTGGTCGATCTTCTGCGGTTGCGCGTGCTACTTGTCGTTGTGCTTGGCGCTGGTAGCAGCAAAGCAGACCCCCTCCCAGCGGGCGCAGATGCCTCTGGCCTGCAGGGCGTCCTACCGATTAGCGGCGATGAAAGCTGGCGACGCTTAGTAGGTAACCTGCTGTTCGACTTTTTCCGGAATCACGGGGGAGCCAGAAAGCCCCTTATCAGCAAGGTTGTTCTGGATGTCGAAGGCGAAGGCGGCTTGCCCATAGATGTGCTTGAGTGTTGGGCGACGTGCTACTGGGCAATCTGCGCGGCCCGCGTAGCGACCAATGACCGTGGCGATTCGATTGCCCCGCTAACAGGTGGTAAAAACATCGCGGAGGATCTGTACCGCAGTACCCAGTTACTGCGGACGGAACTGCTGGGCGACACAGTCAAATCGATTTTTGAGGGGATGGGCGCGCGCTATGCTGAGCGATTGGGCGTATCCGTCGCGCGACTCGACGAGGAGCACCGGTCGCTTGTCGAGACAGTGATTGAGAAAGATCTAGCGTAGGCGGGGCGCTGACTGGATCGCCAGGCCGCTCGCAGCTCGGCGATTCGTTTGGCGAGTGCTTACGTTTCGGCGGTGCGCGTGCTCAGGCACCGGTGCGTTTTCACACAATCGGTCGATTCATGTCCTGCCCATTCGCTACAGCTAATCACATTCCCGTCGCGACGCCTTAAGTCAACCATTGGCCAGAAGCGGTCGGCCAGTGCATTTGCTCGAGGGACTGCTTTCAGAGCGTGGCTGTCTTCGCTGTTGGCGACAGGAAGGGCGGCGGTGACAATTACCTACCATTCGCAGTCAGTGGTTGCGCCACAACCAGTTATTATTGAGCCGCCATTCGGCGGAAACGTTGAGAAGACTCGAAAGTGGGGAAGGGCAGCCATGCAGGTAGACATCGTCGGACGCATACGCAACCTCCAGTTGCCTGTTACCCAGCCGCTCATCCCGCTTTTCGAGTGCCTAGTGAACTCCATTGAGGCGATCGAGGATAGCGGCACCGGTGATGGCCGTATCGACGTGTATCTTGAGCGAGAGGCTCGCCAGATGGCATTGGCCGGTAACGAGGAAACAGCGCTGGCCGGCATCCGGGACATCACCATCGTCGATAACGGCTCTGGTTTCAACGACGGCAACGTTCGCGCGTTTTTCCTCTCCGACTCGACCCGCAAGGCAACCCGAGGCAACAAGGGCATTGGCCGCTTCACCTGGCTCAAGGTGTTCAACCAGGCCGCCATCGACAGCACCTACTACCAAGATGACGACCATTGGATGCGTCGAACCTTCCGGTTCGTCGTGACGACGGAAGGGGTCGAGGGAGAGGAGGTTAACGAAGCCGAGGTGAAGGAACGGCGGACCTCGGTGAAGCTCACCAGCTTGCGTGCCGAATACGAAAAGCACTTCCCAAAGTCGCTCGAGACCATCGCCCACAAGGTCATCGACCACCTGCTCATCCACTTTGTGGGTGGTCGCTGTCCGCAAATCTTTCTCCACGACGCCGACGGGCAGTCGTGCAACCTGAACCACATCTTTGTCGAGGAAGCGAAGGAGCGGGCAAAGGAGGTGACGTTCGAGCTCAAGGGTCACAACTTCAAGGTGACCGTTCTCCGTTACCAGTCCAGCGCGGCCAAGAACCACACCATCTCGTACTGCGCCAACCAGCGTGAGGTGCTCGAGTGGAAGGCAAGCAAGGCAATACCCGACCTGCAAGGGCGCCTGACCGACGACCAAGGCGAGCAGTTCGTTTTCCGCACCTACGTGGCCGGCCCGTACCTTGACGCCAAGGTCAGCGCTGAGCGCACGGCCTTTATGTTTCTGCAGGAAGCCGACCTGGATTTTCCGGGAGAGATGACACGCGAAGAGCTTGATGCCGAGGTCGTGAAGGCGCTCAAGCAGGTCGCCGAGCCGTACACGACGCAGCTGCGTGAGGAGAAGCGTCAGCTTATCGAAACCTTCATTCAGCAGGACGCACCGCAGTACCGGTTCCAGCTGCAAGAGCGCTATCGAGACAAACTGGAACGCATTCCGGCCAATGTGTCGAAAGACCAGCTCGACATCGAGCTATACAAGACGCAGAAGGACATCGAGGTGGAGCACCGGCAGCGCGCGGCGGATATCAGGAAGGGGCCGCTCGACACTGTGGCCGGTTCGCCTGAGTACGCGGCCCTTTATCAGCAATTCCTCGACGACGAGAACGAGCTCGGGAAGGCTGCCCTGGCCAAGTACGTTGTCCATCGGCGCACCATCCTGGAAATGCTGGAAACCGCGCTCAAGGTACAAGAGTCGGGATCCTATGCACGCGAGGACCTCGTGCACAGCCTCATCTATCCGATGCAGGCCGACTCCGAAGATGTCGAGTTCTCTCGGCAGAACCTGTGGGTCGTTGACGAGCGCCTGGCCTACCATTCGTACCTAGCGTCTGACCTTCCGATGAGCCGCCTGAGAGCAGTGAATGCTACCGGCGGCGACGAGCCCGACCTGGCCATCTTCAATACGGCGCGGGCCTTCTCTGAGACGAAGAGCCCGTACCAGTCAGTGGTTGTCGTTGAGTTTAAGCGGCCCGAGCGCAACGAGTACCCGGCAAAGGACGAGAACCCGGTGGAGCAGGTTCTGCGCTATGTCAGGAAAATCAAAGAAGGGCAGGCCAAGGACAAGGATGGCAAGACCATCAACGTCGGCTCCATCCCGTTCTACGCGTACATCCTCTGCAGCCTGACGCCTCGCATCAAGGCCATTGCCGACAATCACGACTTCGTTAAAACGCCCGACAATGAAGGCTTCTTCAAGTACCACCAAGCGCAGGGCTGCTACATCGAAATCGTGTCCTACGACAAGGTCCTTACCGATGCAAAGAAGCGCAACCGTGCGTTCTTCGAGCGCCTGCAGATACCTATCAATTGAGTCGAAGGCCGTCCAGAACCCCCGCCGGAATATACAAGACCAGTGACCAGCCTCCATGATCTTGGCTTGGCCTACCGCAAAGCCAAAGTTGACTTGTACTACTCATCCCATGCGTCGCTTGCAGCGATTGCAGACTATGAGGACAAGCTGCACGCTAACCTGACGGCCCTACTCGCCAAGATGCATGGTGACGATGAGTCTTGGGTGACAAAGCCTGAGTTCATCGGCAGTTGGACCTTGGCCACCAAGTCTGTGGACATGTCCTGCTGGGATCGGTACCGCGAGCAGCACGGAAACGGCCTGATTTTTTCCTCCCCGGCGGACGAATGGGAACACGCCTGCGGCCTGCTGGCAGAAGGCGAAGAGCCTCAAAAGCCCAAAGCCGAGTTTCGGGTGATGGCGCAATGCAGCGTGGACTTTCATGTACTGTCCACGCTGTGGATGCTAGAGGTGGGCCACCTGTTCGATGCCCAGCTGACCGGCTGCGCTTATGGCAATCGTCTACGTCGCACCCAAGACGGAAGAGGCATCAACAAGCTCTCGCTCGGCTCTTTTCAGCCCTATCTCAAGCCTTTCCGCGACTGGCGCGACAAGGGCATCGCAACCATGCGAGGCGCATTGGATGCAGGCAAAAAGATCGTGGCGCTCACAGCGGATGTCAGCTCCTTCTATCACGAGCTGAACCCCCGCTTCATGCTCAATCCGGTCTTCGTCACGGGTGTGCTGGGACTGGAAATGGACGTCCATCAGGCCAAGCTCCATCGCATGTTCATTCAGGCTCTACTCGCCTGGGCAGCGGCGACGCCCTTGAAGAAAGGTTTGCCGGTCGGGCTACCTGCCTCAGCAGTCGTGGCGAACGTTGCGCTGGCCGAGTTGGACCGAATCGTCGAGCAGCAGTGTGCGCCGCTGTATTACGGCCGCTACGTGGACGACATCCTGCTGGTCATGGAGAACGCTGCCGGTTTCCACTCAACTTCCGAACTCTGGGAGTGGTTGTTCGCGCGTTCTCGCGGCAAGTTGGGTTGGGTGGCTCAAACTGAGCACAAACAGATCGGCTTTGAGCCGGACTACCTGAGCGACAGCCGAATCCATTTTGCCAATGCTAAGAACAAGGTGTTCGTACTGGCGGGAGAGCCGGGCAAGACACTGGTGGACGCCATTGCCCACCAGATCCATGAGCGTGCCAGCGAATGGCGCGCCATGCCCAGATTGCCGCGATCCGCTAGCCACGTTGGCACTGACTTGCTCGCCGCAACGCAAAGCGACGGCGAGGCCGCCGACAACCTGCGCAAGGCCGATGCACTGACGATGCGCCGCGCCGGCTTTGCCATCAAGCTGCGGGACTTCGAAGCCTACGAGCGTGATCTGACGCCGGAAGCTTGGCGAGAACATCGCCAAGCCTTCTTCCGCGCGTTTGTCCAGCATGTACTGGTGCTGCCGCAGTTTTTTGATCTGGCGGTTTACTTGCCACGGATCATTCGCCTAGCAACCGCGTGCGAAGACTTTGAAGACCTGCGCAAGATCCTGCGTGCACTCGAACAACTCTGCAAGCAAGTCGCACAAAACTGCGCGCTCAGTGTCAAGGCCACCCCTTCAGAGCACCTGCCGCCCGCCAGTGAGCTGATGGCTCGTTGGCAAAGCCAGCTTTACACCGCTGTGCGAGAAAGCATCAGCGCTGCGTTTCCACCGCGATTGTCCAAGGCCGGCCAGCAAGCATGGCAAGCGCACATGGCGGACTATCTGCCGACACTGGATGTCGAAGCCCTCCTGAACTGGTTCTTGTCCCCCAAAGGCTTTCAAGCCGAGCAAGCGCGTCTGTTTTCGTTCGACCTCGCGCACTTGCCCTTCCGCTTCATCGGGCTGCCGCGCGAGATGGTGGCCCAGCGCGGCATTCCGGCCAAGAAGACAGCCACGCACTGCGCCAACGCGGCCGAGTTGCTGCCGAACAACGTAATCGATGGCATCCAAATACTAGCCAAGTGGACCGGGTTCAAAAGCCTACCGCATGGGTTGCTGTTTGCCTCCCGCCCGTACAACCTGCCTGAGTTGTTCATCCTGAACAAGGCAGCCTACGAGGCCTCGGAGCATGCTGCCATGAAAGCAGTGGTCCTTGCTGTGCGTGGCTTCAGCTTGGGCGAGGCCGCGCCCAGCTTCGACAAGCATGGCGTGCTGCAGATTCCGGATGACCAGCCGCAGCGCCGATATGGCATTGCCGTCTCCAGCTGGAAAACGCGCATGGCGAGCTGGACGGCGGCGGTCATGCGCATGCCCGACCCCGACGCTGAGCGCTACGCACGCCTGTGTCGTTTGCTCGACGGGGTGATTGCCCAGCCGCAGCACAGTCGCTACCTCGTACTGCCTGAGCTTGCCCTGCCCGCACACTGGTTCATCCGCATCGCTCGCAAGTTGCAGGGGCGTGGTATTTCGCTGATCACCGGCATCGAATATTTGCACGCCAGTAAAGCGCGGGTGCGCAATCAGGTGTGGGCCGCACTGTCGCACGACGGCCTCGGATTCCCCTCGTTGATGATCTACCGGCAGGACAAGCAGCGGCCAGCATTGCACGAGGAGCAAGAGCTAACGCGCTTGGCCAAACTAGAGCTGAAGCCTGACAAGGCTTGGCAGAGGCCGCCCATCCTGCAGCATGGCGATCTGCGTTTTGCGCTGCTGGTCTGCAGCGAACTGACCAACATCAGCTACCGTGCTGCCTTGCGCGGCGAGGTGGACGCGCTGTTTGTGCCGGAGTGGAACCAGGACACCGAAACCTTCAACGCCTTGGTGGAGTCGGCTGCACTGGACGTGCATGCCTACATCATTCAGTGCAACGACCGCCAATACGGCGACAGCCGCATACGCGCCCCGTTCAAAGAGAGCTGGCAACGTGACCTGCTTCGAGTCAAAGGGGGCGTGACCGACTATTGCGTGATCGGAGAAATCGACGTGCAGGCGCTACGACAGTTTCAGAGCAGCCACCGGTCTCCGGCCAAGCCATTCAAACCGGTGCCAGATGGATTTGAGATTGCGTTTGGCCGCAAAGTGTTGCCGGCGGGACAAGGGAATGAGTGAGAGTTTAGTTGTTCGAGGCTCACATGGGTCCACGCCATCAATTAGAAGCTGACCGTCTGCATCGAACGTCATCCCCTGCATGTGATTGACGGCTGACGGGCAGGTACCGGGGTTCGAGGTGCAACGGTCAGCGACGGCAACCGCTGCAAAGCGGGCAGGTTGACATCACACCTCGAAGGACCACAATGAGTCGGGTGAACGAAACCGCTCGCGCGGTAGGGGCTCCGGTCCAACACTGGAGGTTAGGGTGAAGCCGGTCACGCGGTTTTATGTTGGCGAATGAGGCAATCCGCCTCGTTCTTCAACAGGAGCCGAATCATGACCTCCTCCCAACCAGCCGTCAGCCCGCTGCGTCAGCGCATGATCGACGACATGCGCATGCGCCAGCTTGCTCCGAAGACGCAAGCCAACTACCTGCGCATCGTACGCGAGTTCGCCCGATACCTCGGGCGCTCGCCTGATACCGCCACCGTCGAGGACCTGCGGGGTTACCAACTGCATCTCGTCGATCACGGCACGTCACCCATTTCGCTGAACGCCGCGATCACCGGGCTGAAGTTCTTCTTCGAGATCACGCTCCGCGAGCCGGAACTCATGGCCCGGATGCAGCCGGTGCGCGTGCCCCGCACGCTGCCGGTCGTGCTCAGCCCCGATGAAGTGCGGCGGCTGATCGCCGCCACGGGCAACCTCAAGCACCAGACGGCCCTCTCGGTCGCCTACGGCACCGGACTGCGTGCCAGCGAAGTGGTGACGCTCAAGGTCACCGACGTCGACAGCCAACGCATGACGCTGCGCATCGAACAAGGCAAGGGCCGTAAGGACCGCTACGCGATGCTCTCACCGGTGCTGCTCGAGCGCCTGCGCGTCTGGTGGCGCGTGGCCCGTGCGCAGGGCAAGATGCCTGACGGCGGATGGCTGTTTCCCGGGCTCGACCCCGTTGATCCGCTCACGCCGAGGCAGCTCAACCGTGCCATCCATGCTGCCGCCGAAGCCGCGCAGATCGACAAACGCGTCTCGATGCACACGCTGCGTCACAGCTTCGCCACGCACCTGCTCGAGCAGAAGGTCGACATCCGCGTGATCCAGGTGCTGCTCGGCCACAAGAAGCTCGAGACCACCGCACTTTACGCGCAGGTGGCCACCGACCTGCTGCGCGAAGTCACCAGTCCCCTGGAGCGCCTGCCAGCCAACTAGCCCTGTGATGCACTCCCCGTGCTGGAGGTCGCGGACATCTTCCGCGCCCACGGTCCGGCGTGGCGACGTACGGTACGCCTGAGCCTCGGGCAGCTGAAGGTCATGTCAGCCATCGAACAGTGCCGCAGCGCGGCACTGGGCGGACATGTGCTGCGCTGTACCGGCTGCGCGCGCACCGAGATCGCCTACAACTCCTGCCGCAACCGCCATTGCCCGAAGTGCCAGGGCAGTGCCGCACGCCGCTGGCTCGAGGCACGCCAGGCCGATCTGCTGCCGCTCGAGTACTATCACGTGGTCTTCACGCTGCCCGCGGCCATCAGCGCGATCGCCTGGTACAACAAGCGGGTCATCTACGGGCTGCTGTTCGACATCGCCGCAGACACGCTGCGCACGATCGCCGCCGATCCGAAACACCTCGGCGCCCAGATCGGCGCGACACTCGTGCTGCATACCTGGGGCTCGGCACTCACGCATCATCCGCACGTGCATGGCATCGTCCCGGGCGGGGGGCTGTCGCCCGACGGCGAGCGCTGGATCGCCTGCCGGCCCGGCTTCTTCCTGCCGGTGCGCGTGCTCTCGCGCCTGTTCCGGCGCCGCTTCCTCGAAGCCCTCCAGGCGGTTCACCACCGCGGCGAACTGCAGTTCTTCGGCGAGTATGCAGCGCTCGCCGATACGACCGCCTTCGCCCGGTGGCTCGCGCCCCTGCGTGCCTGCGAATGGTTTGTGTACGCCAAGCGTCCCTTTGCCGGGCCGCAAGCCGTACTCGAATACCTCTCGCGTTATACGCACCGCGTCGCGATCTCCAACCAGCGTCTGCTCGCCTTCGATGAGCGCGGCGTGACCTTCCGCTGGAAGGATTACCGTGCGACGGGACGTACCCGCTACAAGACCATGACGCTGGAGGCCGGCGAGTTCATGCGTCGCTTCCTGCTGCACGTGCTGCCAGGCGGCTTCCATCGCATCCGCCACTACGGCCTGCTCGCCAACCCGGTGCGTCGCGCCAGTCTCGCGAAGGTGCGTGAGCTGCTGCACGTCGTGCCGGAGTTCGACACGCCATCCGACCACACCGTCATCGACACTCCGCCCACCTTCATCTGCCGGCACTGCGGTGCCCCGATGATCGTCATCGACATTCTCGCGCGCACCGCACCGATCCGTGCGCCACCCATCCCGCGGGCCGCAACATGATTGCTACGGTTCAGTGCCTACCAGAACGAACGTCGGCCTTGCGGCAACGCGGCCTGCGAGCGGACGTTCGTGCCCGCCATATCAAGCTCTCCCTCACACGTCCACTTCACCACCGCCATCGCGCCAATACTCCGCGTCGTCCAGGCACCATGGCACTTCCAGCATCCCGTTTGGGCCGCCTCGCTCTAACAAGGCTGAGGACGCCGGGCCATCAATCGCCATAGCCTTCGAGAATTACCACCGCCTCGGATCACTCCGCGGTTTCCTCCCTCGAGGCTTATTCGCCGCCTGCCCGCACGCGTCATCGCGCGCTCACCGTAATGGCAACGAGGGCAGGCATCGAATAACCCTTAACGCGAGCCGTCGTATCACTTGTTCATTTCATGATCGGCGGATCACTGAGACTAGGCTATTGCTCCCGGTGCTTCGTAATACTTTGTTGCAAAGAAGTGCGATGATAAGGTCGCTGTACCCCAAGTCGTACCCGATAGAAGATTGGCGACGCTCAATGCCTTATCCGGCGCGCCTTCAGCCGATTTTTTCGATCCCAGCCGGGCGCCAAGAAATGCATGAAAATACAATAGCTTAGCGATTGTCGATCGCCAGGACGTTTGGGATGGCTATACGACTTCGCGCGAACACACGGCTATGGAACGGACCGCAGCCAATGGTTCGCTCTGTATCGTGACGACGAAAAAATCGATGATGAAACGTTCGTCAACGGCGTGCGACGCGGCTCCTTCCGACTACATCCGATCGGTCCGATGCGACGTAGCGAAGGCTGCATTACGCTCGCCAATCCTGCCGGCTTTGCGCAACTGAGTAGCTACCTGCGCGAGAAGGTGCGACGCTGCCGATTCCGGGTACAACTCTGAAAGCCTACGGCACGGTAGAGGTCCGCCAATGAAGTGGGTTCGTTACAGCGCGAACATTATTACGACGCTCGTACTCGGCTTCCTGCTCTCCCGCTGGATCGTTAGTTTGCCCTGCGAATTCTCGCCGCTATCGGCGTCGATCGCGTTCGTGATGCATGCGTTTGGCGTGGACACCGTCAAGAACGCAGATGACATTGAAACGACTGGCTTGCTGGTCATCATCGCCGCCGCGATGATCGTTGCTGCGCTGCTGGTGTGGCTTGCGAATGTCGCGCTGCGCCGTTGGCGCGCTTCGACATGAAAGACGCACTCCTCAACACCCCACCGAAGCGTCACTCAGCTTCGAATCCACCTCACTAGCCTCCCCGCCCGGCACGATACACGCCAAAAACGCATCGATCGCCGGACTCTGCCGCCGCGCCTTCAGGTAATAGACATACTCATCGATAGTCGTGTCCACGCCGCGCAGCGCAATCACCCGCAGATCCGGATGCCGCTCCGCCTCGCCGTGCGGAAAAATGCTGCCGCCTACGCCGTGCAGGATCGCTTCGCGAATCGCCTCGCGGCTGCCGATCTCCGCGACCGACGCCGGCGCGACACCGGCTTTCGCGAGGATCTCCTCGGTGCAGCGGCGCGTGACCGATCCTGCTTCGCGAATCAAAAGACGCACCTCGGCAAGGCGCGCGGCGTCGATCACGTCGAAGCGCGCAAGCGAATGACTGTGATGCACCACGAGCACGAGCGGATCGCTCGAAATCACGCGCCGCTCGAGCCCATCCGCGTCATTGCGCTGCGACGACACCGCGAGGTCGATGTGAAACTCGTGCAGCGCATTGAGAATGTCTTCCGAATTGCCGATCCGGCAGGTGAGCGCAATGGCCGGATGCGCCTTCGAGAAGCGGCCAATCGCTTCCATGATGTAGTACGGCCCGGTTGCGCCTAGCCGCAATTGACCTTCGAACAGGCCACCGACGTTGCGCAGCATGATATCGGCCTGCGCTTCCAGGTCGATCATTTTCTCGACGAGCGGCAGGAGCGCGATGCCGGTTTCGGTGACCGCGAGGCGGCGTCCGCTGCGGTAGAACAACTCGACGCCGTATAGCTGCTCGATCTGACGGATCTGCGCGGCGATGGTCGGCTGACTCACGCCGAGGTGCCGCGCCGCACGCGTGATGCTGCCCTGACGGACCGTCGCGTGGAACGCCTTCAACTGATCGAACAAAATCCCATCCTCTTTTCCGGCTCGCCCGCGCGTCAGCGTAGCGAACCGATGTGTCCGTTGCATGACGCGCGCGGATGTCGAGTCGGCGCAAGCGCCCACCGGGTTTCGAACAAAAAAGCTGAGGTGCACCGAAAGAAACCTGATGGAACCGGTCACTGCGAGGACATTCGTCGATGCGTTAATGAGCGCATTCGTCATCCTCGGACCGATCCTCATGCGTCGAATCGATTCGCGCGCCGTCTGGGCGGCGCTTCTTTTTTCTCTTGCTCTCGCTGCGTGCGACGGCAGCGGCAGCGACGGCTCGTCGGCTTCGCCGAGCACGCGCAGTCAGCAATCTAGCCCGCAGAACAGCCAGCAAACTGGCTCGCCAAGCAGTCGGCACAGCAGTCAGCAAAACGGCCAGCAAATGGCGGGCGCCGACGCGAACGCGAACCCGAACGCCGAAGACAAGCCACCGGGCGCGCCCGAGATGCACTGGGCGCCCGGCTCCGGCACGAGCAGCGCGCATTGATGCGCTGGCCGCATCCACGCTTTTCCCCAATTCCTCCCCCAATAACAGGATCTCCCATGTCGTCGAAAAACAGACGCGACTTTCTGCGCATCGCCGCCCAGTCGGCGGGCGCGATGGCTGCCTATGCGAGCTTTCCGCCCGCGATCCGCAAGGCGCTTGCCATGCCCGCCGCGACCCGCACCGGCACGATTCAGGACGTCGAGCACGTCGTGATCTTCATGCAGGAAAACCGCTCGTTCGACCATTACTTCGGCGGCCTGCGCGGTGTGCGCGGCTTCAACGATCCGCGTCCGCATCTGCTGCCCAGCGGCGCGCCGGTGTGGCAGCAGCCGCCCGCTTCGGTGCAGACCTCGCACTACCAATCGCGCGGCCTGAGTTCCACGGCGCCCTACGTGCTGCCGTTCTATCTCGATCCGAAGCAGACCACCGAATTCCAGCCCGGCACGAACCATGGCTGGAGCAGCGGCCACCTCGCGTGGAACAACGGCCAGTGGGACCAGTGGGTGAACCAGAAGCAGGACGTGCTGACGATGGGTTATCTGAAGCGCGAGGACGTGATGTACCACTACGCGCTCGCCGATGCGTTCACGATCTGCGACGCGTACCACTGCTCCGCGCACGCGGATACCGCGCCGAACCGCATCTACCTGTGGACCGGCACGATCGACCCTCGCAACATCTACGGCAATCCGCCGAACGGCCCGGGCATCGGCGAGCGCGACGACGTGAACGGCTACACGTGGACGACGTACGCCGAGCGTCTGGAGAACGCGAACATCAGCTGGAAGGTGTATCAGGGCGGTACTGGCATTCCGGGCGACCCGACCGACAACTACACCGATAACTCGCTGATGTTCTTCAAGAAGTTCCAGGTGAAGGAAGGCGCGAGCGGCCCGCTCGTCGACAAGGGCGCGACGGACCGCACGCTGGCTGGCTTCAAGGCCGATGTGCAGGCGAACCAGCTCCCGCAGGTGTCATGGATCGTCTCGCCATACAAGTACAGCGAGCACCCGTCCGCATCGCCCACCGATGGCGCGTTCTATATCAACATGGTCCTCGAGGCGCTGACCTCGAACCCGGACGTGTGGGCGAAGACCGCGTTCATCCTCAATTACGACGAGAACGACGGCCTGTTCGACCACGTCGTGCCGCCGGTGCCGCCGCTCGCAAGCGGGCCGAACGGCCAGGGGATGATGTCGTCGAGCCTGCTCTCGAACATCGGCGACGAGTATCTCGATCTCGGCCGGTATCCGCAGGAGATGGGTCCGCTGATCCCGGGCGCCGATCCCGGCGGCATCCAGCCGGTCGGTCTCGGACCGCGCGTGCCGCTGATCGTGATCTCGCCGTGGTCCAAGGGCGGCTGGGTGTGTTCGGAGACCTTCGATCACACCTCGGTGCTGCGTTTTCTCGAGGCGCGCTTCGGCGTGCAGGAGCCCAACATCAGCGCATGGCGCCGTTCGGTTTGCGGCGACCTCACGTCGGCGTTCGACTTCTCCGGCAAACCGGACACGTCGACGGTGAGCTTCGCGGTGCCCAAGCACATCCAGACGGCCGGTCAGGCGTACCAGGTGCCCGCGCAGCAGACCATGCCGGCGCAGGAGCCCGGCGCGCGTCCGGCGCGCGCGCTGCCGTATGAAGTGTTCGTGCACAGCCGGGTGAGCGGCCACGACGGCAATCTGTGGCTCGATTTCGCGAACACCGGCGCAGCGGGCGCGGCGTTCTACGTCTACGATCGCTTGAGCCCGGCCAATCCGCCGCGCCGCTATACGGTCGCAGCAAACGATCAGTTCGCCGATTACTGGAGCACTTCGATTGCGCAGGGTGCCTATCATCTCGCCGTCTACGGCCCGAACGGCTATCTGTGCGAATTCCAGGGCAACGTGCAAATCGCGGCCGATGGCCATCATGCGAGCCCGGAAGTGCGCATCGGCTACGACGTGCGCAATCGCCACATTTATCTTGAGCTGAGCAACAGCGGCACCGCCGCGTGCAGCGTGACCGTCGACAATGCGTACAGCAGCGCGCACTCGCGCCAGTACACGGTGCAAGCCGGGCAGACCATGCAGGACCACTGGGAACTGAGCTCGAGCCATGGCTGGTACGACCTGAACATCTCGGCGACGACGGTGGGCGGCGCGACGGACAAGGTCGTGCGCCGCTTCGCGGGCCACCTCGAGACGGGCCGGCCGAGCCAGAGCGATCCGGGGCCGGTGAAGCGCTGACCGGCGCAGGGTGAGGGGAATGCCGCGTGGCCGGTGCAATGCCGGCCACGCGGTTTTTCATTGAGGCGCAGATTTTGCGCGAGTGTCGGCACGATTCGTCACGATGGCCGGCCGCGCTGCGGCATCGCGCGAGCGGGCGTATGCTCAACGCTTTCTGCCCTCGCGCTACACCGGTCAACAAGGCAAAGGAAACGTCATGGAACTACGCAGAATCGGCACTTCGGCCTTGCAGGTCGCACCGCTCATGTTCGGCGGCAACGTATTCGGCTGGACCGCCGACGAAGCAACTTCGTTCTCGATTCTCGATGCGTTCACCGAAGCAGGCCTGAATTTCATCGATACCGCCGACGTCTACTCGGCCTGGGCGCCTGGCAACCAGGGCGGGGAATCGGAGACGCTCATCGGCAAATGGCTCGCGCAAAGCGGCAGGCGCGAAAAAGTGGTGATTGCAACCAAGGTGGCGAAGGACCCGCGCCGCCCCGGTCTCTCGGCTGCGAATATCGCGGCCGCCGTGGAGGATTCGCTGCGCCGCCTGCAGACCGACTATATCGATGTCTACTTCTCGCACGAGGACGATCAGAAGGTGCCGCTCGAAGAGACGCTCGGCGCGTATCAGCGCCTGATCGAGGCCGGCAAGGTGCGCGTGGTGGGCGCGTCGAATTACACGGGCGCGCGCCTCGAGGAAGCGCTTGCGCTGGCGCACAAGACCGGGCTGCCCGCGTACCAGATCGTCCAGCCCGAATACAACCTGTACGACCGCGCGGCTTACGAGGCCGATATCGAGCCGGTAGCGCTCGCGCAGAAGCTCGCGGTCGTGCCCTATTACAGTCTGGCGAGCGGTTTTCTGTCGGGCAAGTACCGTTCGCGCGAAGACCTTGCGAAGAGCACGCGCGGCTCGCGCGTCGAGCGCTATCTCGACCATCGGGGTGTGCGTATTCTCGCGGCGCTCGATTACGTGGCCGGGCGCCATGGCAGCTCGCTGGCGGCCGTGGCGCTCGCCTGGCTGATCGCGCGGCCCAGCATTACCGCGCCGATCGCGAGCGCGACGTCGCTCGAACAGCTCGACAGCCTCGTGGCGGCGGTGCGCCTGAAACTCGATCCGGCGGACATTCAGGCGCTCAACGACGCGAGCGCCTGAGCCTCGTTTGGGCCTCGTTTGAACCTGTCTGGGGTCCCCTGGCAGGCGCCAAAACGCGTATCCAGGACTCCTGAAGGTCGGTGGCGGGCCACCGGCGGTGCCCGCCACGCAAGTGCCTGAGTAGAATCAAGAAAGCCTGGTCACGCGAATCTTTTCCTGATATCATTGAGAGTGAATTGAGATCTTTGCCTGTTTTGTTGCCGTGTTCGTTACTGTTGGCGGCCGCAAACCGGCGGTCAGGTGTGTTGCATCAAGGTCGACCTGATCGCGTTCCGCTGTGAACCCCCTACTTCTCTTTTCCGGCCTCCGTGGCCGCCTTGCCTATCGTTGCGCCCCATCGTGGCGAACGACCGGAGGGCCGGTGCGTGAGTGGCATATGCCTGGTTTTTTGCCATTTGCGCCTTTGAACCGTATCAAGCGATTGAGTTAGGAAATACATGACGACGATTCTTCTGAAGGAAAACGAGCCGTTCGAAGTGGCCATCCGCCGCTTCCGCCGTGCAATCGAAAAAAACGGCCTGATCGCCGAGCTGCGTGAGCGTCAAGCTTACGAAAAGCCGACGGCCGTGCGCAAGCGCAAGAAGGCTGCTGCAGTCAAGCGCCTGCACAAGCGTCTGCGCAGCCAGATGCTGCCGAAGAAGCTCCACTAAGAGCACGCTTCAGCTTCCGCCTGACGGCGGCGCATGCTTCGCAAGAAGCTGCGCCGCCGTTTGCATTTCTGGCATCGGCTTGTGCATCGGCTCGATGGCGCCGTGCAGGCTCAGGCCGCATCCTGAAGCCGCTGCGGCGAAAGCCCGAACTGCGAGGCGATCGACAGTAGCCGGTCGTGCCACTCCCAGACGCCAAAAACATCGTGGACGTTTTGCAGGCAGCTCAGGAGATCGACGGTATTGGGATCGTAAATGTTGATATGGGCGCGCAGGAGCGCTTTCTTCAGCGCGGCGACACCCACGTCCATCCAGGCGGGCACCTCGTTCTCCGCGCGCGAAAGGTAACGCACGGGGATGCCTTCCATGGCGCTCATGTAGTCGCGCGCACGGATGAAGCTGCCGACCGGGCAGCCGCCGTAGTGGCACGAGCCGCCGCTATAACCGCCCCGATAGGCTCCGCCGCCGCTGGGCAGCAGCGCTGCGCGCCCTTGTCCATGGAGGTGCGCCACGGCGCGGTCGAAAATCTCCTGATGATTCAGGAAGTGCACGTTTTTCATTTCAGCCCCCCTGCGCGACGCACAGCGGTGAGGTCGTGCGGATGCGCTGCCACGCGCTTGGCGGCGGGTGTCTCCCCGTTGCTGGCGCCCCCGTGCTGCGTCTTCTGCCGACGCAACAACCACAGATACATCCGATATCCGTTATAACGGCGCGGGCAAAGAAAACCGTTGGGCCGCGCACCAAGGCAGGATGAAATCGCGCCGATTCGCCGTTCGCGCAACGCTTTATCAGGCGCTTTCTGCCGTGCGTGCCTTGCCCCGTGCCTTGGGCTTCGCGCCGCCAAGCACCGCGCAGGTTTTGCGGCACATGCAGTCGCGCTCGTGGTCGTTGACCATGCCCACGGCCTGCATGAACGCATAGCAGATGGTGGTGCCGACGAACTTGCAGCCGTACTTCTTGAGCGCCTTGCTGAGTGCGTCGGAGATTTCGGTGGACGTGGGCGCGTCGCGATACGAGATCAGGTCGTTCTGGATGGGGGTGTGGTCGACGAACGACCAGACGAATGCCGCCAGCGAGCCGTGTTCCGCCTGAATTTGCTGCACGGCGCGCGCATTGAGAATGGCGGCCTCGATCTTGGCGCGGTTGCGCACGATCGAGGCGTCCTGCATGAGCGCCTCTACGTGCTTCGGCGTGAAGCGCGCGACTTTCTCGACGTCGAAGTTGGCGAATGCGCGGCGATAACCTTCGCGCTTGTTGAGAATCGTCGACCACGACAGCCCCGCCTGCGCGCCTTCGAGCACGAGCATTTCATAGAGATGCCGGTCGTCGCGCGAGGGCACTCCCCACTCCTCGTCGTGGTATTGCACATACTGTGGCGACGCGCCAGCCGATACCCAGTTGCAGCGGTGTGTCACGGTGAATTCTCCTTGCGAGTAGCCCAGCAAGGATAGCGGATCGGCCGTGCGCCGCCATCTGGCCGTCCGGCCAATTGTGCGAAAGACGCCGAGCCGTTAGTCTCACGGCTCGATCCTCTTCAACTCACCGGTGCGCACGGCGCGGCAAACATCATGCAGAAATATTCCTGGTTGATCGGCGTGGATGGCGGCGGTACCGGCACGCGCGTCGCGCTGGGCGACCTCCATGGCGCGGAGCTCGCGCGTGCATCCGCCGGACCTTCCGGGCTCGGGCTCGGCATCGCACGCGCCTGGCAATCGATCGAAGAAGGCGCGTGCGCCGCTTTTACGCAAGCCGGGTTGACGTTCGACTGGTCGCGCTGCGTGCTCGGCTGCGGTCTGGCGGGTGTGAACAACCCCGACTGGCTGGCTGCATTTCGCGCGGCGGCGCCGCCCGTTGCGGGACTCGCGGTCGAGAGCGACGTCTATACGTCACTGCTCGGCGCGCATGGTGGCGAGCCGGGTGTGGTCGTGGCGCTCGGCACGGGCAGCATTGCCGCCGCGCTCGATGTACATGGCGTGTGCCGCATCGCTGGCGGTTTCGGCTTTCCGTCTGGCGACGAAGCGAGCGGCGCGTGGTTCGGCCTGCGCGCGATCGTGTGGGCGCAACAGTCGCTCGATGGCCGCGTCGCGCCCGATGCCTTCTCGCGTGCGTTGCTCGCCCATATTGGTGCAGCCGATCGCGAGAGTCTGATCGTCTGGCAATGCGCGGCCAATCAGACCGCTTATGCGAGCCTCGCGCCCGTGGTGCTCGCGTACCGCGATCACCCATTCGCGGCGAAGCTGCTGAGCGAAGCCGGCGAGGCCGTCGCGTGCCTGATTTCGGCGCTCGATCCCGAAGCCGCGTTGCCTGCGGCGCTGGCCGGCGGCCTCGCCCAGCCGCTGCGCGATTGGGTTCCGCAAGGGTTGCGCGAGCGCTTGCGCGCCCCCCTCGCCGATTCCGCCACAGGGGCCTTGATGCTTGCCCGGCGCGAGGGAGCGCGGCTCGGCGGTGGGTAGACGAGCGCAGTGGAGCCCGAAGCGCCCGCACGGACGCTCACCGCTGCGGCGCTCGGCGCCAGGTGCTAGCATTCAGGGTTTCCCCCCAGCCACCGAATCGCCATGTACAAGGTCATTGCAACCGATCTCGACGGAACGCTGCTCAACGCCGACCATCAACTGGATCCGTTCACGGTTGCCACGTTCAACAAGCTCAACGGGCAAGGCTTGCAGTTCATCATCGCGACCGGCCGCCATTATTGCGACGTGGCGAGCATTCGCGGCCTGCTCGGGGTTCCCGCGTATCTGATCACCTCGAACGGCGCGCGCGTGCATGGTCCGGACGACGCGCTGATCCACGCGAGCGACCTGCCCGAGCCGGTGGTTCACCGACTTGTCGCGCCGGACACGGTGGGTGCGCATGGCCGCTTAATCGTGAGTCTTTTCACGGACCGAGAGTGGTTCATCGACCGCGATGCGCCAGAACTGCTCGCTTACCATCAGGATTCGGGCTTCACCTACCGCGTGACCGAGAATCTGGGTGCGATCGGCGGTGCGGGCGTTGCCAAGGCGCTCTATATCGGCGACCCGGCCGACCTTGCTGAGGTTCAGCGCAGTCTCGAGCGCGAGTTTGGCGACGCGCTCTATATCACCTACTCCTTGCCCGATTGTCTCGAAGTGATGGTTGCCGGCGTGTCCAAGGGGCGCGCGCTGCGCGTCGTGCTCGACCGTCTGAATGTCGATGTCGCGCGGTGCGTAGCGTTCGGCGACAACATGAACGATATCGACCTGCTCGAAACGGCGGGCCATCCGTTCATGATGAACAACGCCAATCCCGACCTGATCGCGCGCCTGCCCCAGGTGCCGCGCATCGGCAATAACTTCGAAGCGGGCGTTGCCCATCACCTGCGCAAGCTCTTCGCGCTGGACGACGAGCTGGCGCGCTAGCTCACGCTAATCTGGCCGCCTGCGCTTATTGCGTGGGGGCAAGCGCCGCGCACGGGCATTCGTCCGAGCGGCCATCGAGCCCTTCGCGATCGTGGCTGAAGCGTGCGCGCGGCGCGTCTGCACTCCAGTCAATGCGTATCACATAGATGCTATCGAAATCCGTGCTCTTCCATTTGGGCACGTCGGACGCTTGCCCGCCGTGCTCGGCCACGATCTTGCGCACGAGCGTCTCGATTTCTCGATGTTCCCATCCGACCAGCAACGTGCGGCCGCGCCACGCCGGATCGAGCAGCGCTTTCTCTAGCGCATCGCTCTGGGCATAGCCAAACGGCGTCTGAATCGGCAGGCCGAACTGGATGGCCGTGGGCTCGACGGTCGCGAGCGGGCGCACATAGTAATAGTGTTGCCCGTGGTCGTCTTTCTGCTGGCCCGGGTCGGGCGCGTAGATCGCATCGGGCTTGCCGTACTTTGCGGCAATCACGGCGGGCAGCGCGAGCGCCCGGTTCAAGCCCTTGCAGTTGAGCTGGCCGAGCCCTTCGTCGGGCTTTTCGCCGTGACGCACGAACACCAGTGTTTCGATATCCTGCGCGTTTTCAGCGCACGCCGTGCCCGCACTCGCGAGCAAGCCGCTCGCGAGTGCGAACAGCGTAGCCAGCATCGCCGCTTTGCGCCTGATGCGACGAGGCGCGAATGCGGCGCGTACTCTCGATACGGCGAGGCGGTCCGGCGAATGTCCTGAACGCTTCATGCGGTGCGCCTCGAATTCGGGGTGATGGAATCGCCCGATTCTAGCAGCGCCGCTTGCCCCGCCTTGCGTGGCCATGACGGAGCGCAAACGCAACGCCCACGCAAAAGCGGGCGCCGAAGCACCCGTGTGGCCAGACCGCGCGAGGCCTGTTATGCGTGCGCGCGATCCGGCGCTTCAGCGACGGCTTCGCGGCGGCCCGCAATCATCGGATAGACGAGGCCGGCGATCGCCGCACCGATGATCGGCGCGACCCAGAACAGCCAGAGTTGCGAGATCGCCTCGCCACCCACGAAGAGCGCCGGGCCGGTCGAGCGCGCCGGGTTCACGGACGTATTGGTGACCGGGATCGAGATCAGGTGGATGAGCGTGAGGCACAGGCCGATGGCGATCGGCGCGAAGCCTGCGGGCGCGCGCTTGTCGGTCGAGCCGAGGATTACGAACAGGAAAAACGCCGTCATCACGACTTCGCAGACGAACGCCGCGACCAGCGTGTAGTGGCCCGGCGAATGATCGCCGTAGCCGTTGGTGGCGAAGCCGCTCGCGACGAGATCGAAACCCGGCTTGCCGGTGGCGATGCATGCGAGCGCGGCCGCGCCGAGCGTGGCGCCGATCACCTGCGCTACCACGTACGGCACGAGATCGCGTGCCGGAAAGCGGCCGGCGACCATGAGCCCGACGCTCACCGCGGGATTCAGATGGCAGCCCGAAATATGGCCGATGGCGAAGGCCATGGTGAGCACCGTCAGGCCGAACGCGAGCGCGACGCCCACGAAGCCGATGCCGAGCCCCTGCACCGGGCCGTCGAAATGAGCGGCAAGCACGGCGCTGCCGCAGCCGCCGAGCACGAGCCAGAAGGTGCCGAAGAACTCGGCAAGAAGTCGTTTGGATAAGTGCATTTCGCGATGCCTCGAAAAGGTCTTTGACGGGCGCCGAATAAAAAATGACGGCACCAGGAGAGGCCCGATTCTAGGGATTCGTGAAAAGCGCGGGTGTCAACGATTGTCAATTCCGAAGTAATTGCTCTTATTATTGCGGTAGATGCCTATCGAATGCCGCTTCCAGAGGGCAATCGTTAAATGCCACAATATCCCGATAAAACAGTATTAGCATCGATTGCTAATTCTGTTATTTGCGTCTAATCTCGTTTCGAGTCAGCTAGATTGACAATGAAGGGGAGAGACAAATGTCACAATATTCAGAACTCAAGGCGCAGATCGCCAAACTCCAGGCGCAGGCCGAAGATGCACGGCGCACCGAAATCGCGGACGTCATCGCAATGATCCGCGAGAAAATTGTCGAGTATGGTCTGTCTGCCCAGGACCTTGGCTTTGCGGCAGCGGCAAGGCGCGGACGCCCGCCCAAGAAGGCTCCGCTGCCCCCGCGCTATCAGGATCCCAAGACCGGCGCAACCTGGAGCGGGCGCGGAAAGCCGCCCAAATGGATCGCGGGCAAGAATCGCGAACGTTATTTGATCGCCTGACTGGACGTCATGCAAATGTCAGCTTGAGCAATGCCGCACGGCTACGCGTGCCACAAGAGACTGGCCACGCGCATTTGCGTATCCAGATAAAAAGAGCCGCATGTAACATGCGGCTCTTTTTTAGCGGCCAATAGTCGTGCTATTGCATTGTACGCAAACGATTCGCGCAGCCTTTTTTTGACTTTTTATCTTAATGTAAGGCGCTTGGCACATTCATCCTGCGGCTGCAACACGGCGAAGCACCGGGCGACGCGTGGCTTCGATCAGCGCCGAATAGCTTTCGACATAATTACTGGCCATGGTGTGCGAGGTGAAGCGCTGCTCGAACTGTGCGCGAATGGCTTCGCGTGAAAGAGAATCAATATTCTGCAGCGCCCCCACGGCGCCCTGCACGTCTTCGCAGATAAAGCCGGTCACACCAGGATCGATCACTTCGGGCACAGAGCCGCGGTTGAACGCAACCACGGGCGTGCCGCATGCCATCGCCTCGATCATCACGAGGCCGAACGGCTCGGACCAGTCGATCGGGAACAGCAGTGCCTTCGCGCCGGAGAGGAACTCGGGTTTCTGCGCTTCGTTGATTTCGCCCACGAACTCCACGTGTGCCTGCGACAGCAACGGCTCGATCTCGGTCTTGAAGTAGTCCTGGTCGACTTTGTCCACCTTCGCGGCGATCTTCAGCGGCAGGCCCGAGAGCGCGGCGATCCTGATCGCGGTGTCCACGCGCTTTTCCGGGCAGATGCGGCCGAGGAATGCGAGGTACTCGGGCGTGCGGCTCGTTTGCGGCGTGAGCAGATTCTTCGGCAGGCCGTGATAGATCGTGTTCAGCCAGTTGGCCTGGGAGAGCGGCTGGCGCTGCGAATCCGAAATCGAAATGACAGGCGCCTCGGAGAACGAGTCGAACACCGGCTGCAGTTCGGGCAGGTCGAGACGGCCATGCAGTGTCGTCACGAACGGCGTATCGAGCGTCGAGAACAGCGGGAACGGCAGATAGTCGAGGTGAAAGTGCAGCACGTCGAACTCGTGCGCCATGCGGCGCACGCGCTCGAGCAGGACGATGTGCGGGGCGAGCGCGTCGCGGATCGTCGGGTCCAGACGCAGCGCGCGCGGCCATGCCGCTTCGAGTTTTGCCGTGGTGACCGAATCGCCGCTGGCGAACAGCGTCACGTCATGGCCGAGGTCGACCAGCGCTTCGGTCAGATAGGACACGACGCGCTCGGTGCCGCCATAAAGCTTGGGCGGAACGGCTTCGTAAAGTGGCGCGATTTGTGCGATTCGCATTGGCTAGATCTCCTTGGCAAATGCCGCGTGACGTGCGACTGACAGGGCAAGGTGCGCGGTCAGGCGTTTCGGTGTCGGGTTATCCCTGAGGTCGATTATGGACATTCGAATCGGCAATACGAGTTGTTTTGCAATCACTTAATGTTGTTACAGCGGGAAACACCGCCTGTAAGCACCCATTGCAAAGCGTGACGCGCGAGAGCGCGGCATGCCGCAATTCGCGTGCCTGGCCGATCAATGTGGTCAGACCCCGCAAGGAGATTTATTACGCATCGGTGAAAAGGCTTTTATAATCGATAGAAGTTTGGCGAAAATATCTGAAAAGCATCATTCGAATCGCCTTCCGGCTTGTCCCCTTTTCCTTTGTCAGAAAAATTCCTACATAAAAAGGAAAGTTTTTCTCGCATCGCGTCGCGGCATTCGTCCGATTTCCATTTGTCAGCACCCTCGCCACAATGCGTGGACGACCACTCAACGGGCCGTTCGGCTTGTCGTGCGCCTGATGCCGAACGAGCAAACGTTTCCGTTACAGGCCTGACCAGCCGCTACGTTTCGAATTCGGGGGATTCCATGAGCGCGACGACGCCAAGCGACATGCTCAGCGAGATCAATGAAGTGAATCTGTCGTACCTGTTGCTCGCGCAACGGCTGCTGGGCGAGGACCGGGCCGCGGGCATGTTTCGCATGGGCATTTCGGAGCCGCTGGCCGACGTGCTGACCCGGCTCACGGCTGCGCAGACCGTGCGGCTCGCCGCCTCCAGCCAGCTCCTGTGCCGTTTCCGCTTCGACGAGCACGTCATCCTGAGCGCACTGGCCGAAAAGGGCAAAGCCGCGCAGATCCATTCGGCCATGCTCATGGCCGCTCAAAGCGCCGATCAGGCCGACTGAACCGGCGGCTCGCGCCCTTCCGGCTGTGCCGTTGCGCGCGGCATTCCAAACCGACCCTCAAACTCCGGCCTTCAAATCCGACCTTCAAACGTTTGCACGCGCGGAAAACGCGCGTCTGCCCGTTCTCAAAGTTTTTCGCGCCGGTGCCGTAAACCCAATCAAGGGCGCGGGCCGATGGCGGTTCGCGGCGCAATTTTCCAGTGAGGACCCGGCAGTGCTGATTATCGTGGGAACACTCGTGACGATCGTCTGCGTCTTCGGCGGCTACGCGCTGGAGGGCGGTCATCTGGCGGCGCTCATGCAGCCGATGGAGCTGTTGATGATTGGCGGCGCGGGTATCGGCGCGTTCATCCTTGGCAACGGCATGAAGACGATCAAGGCGACGCTGCGCGTCCTGCCTACGCTCTTCAAAGGCGCCAAGTACAACAAGGATGTGTACATGGAGCTGCTCGCGCTGCTCTACGTCCTGCTCGCGAAGGCGCGCAAGGAGGGCACGCTCACGCTCGAAGCCGATATCGACGATCCGCAGAAAAGCCCGATCTTCACGCAGTACCCGAAGATCCTGGCCGACCATCACATCGTCGAATTTCTCACCGACTACCTGCGGCTCATGGTCGGCGGCAACATGAATGCGTTCGAAATCGAAAGCCTCATGGACGAGGAGATCGAGACGCATCACGCCGAGGGCGAAGGGCCCGCGCACGCGCTCTCGAAGGTGGGCGACGCGATGCCGGCGTTCGGCATCGTCGCGGCGGTGATGGGCGTGGTGCACACCATGGCTTCCGCCGACAAGCCGCCTGCGGTGCTCGGCGAAATGATCGCCCAGGCGCTGGTGGGCACCTTCCTCGGCATTCTGCTTTCGTATGGCCTCATCGGCCCGCTCGCGAGCCTCGCCGAGCAGCGCGTGGCCGAGTCCACCAAGATGTTCCAGTGCATCAAGGTCACGATCCTCGCGAGCCTGAACGGCTACGCGCCGGCGATTGCCGTCGAGTTCGGCCGCAAGGTGCTGTACTCGACCGAGCGTCCGTCGTTCACGGAGCTCGAAGAGCACGTGCGCCGCGTGAAGGCGAAATAAATTCGACATGCGAATTGAAACGAGGGCGGCGGCAATCATGAAGCAACAGGTTCAGGCGATGAAGACGGGAGGCGGCCGATGAGCGCCAACAAGGATCGCGCCATCGTGGTGAAGCGCGTCGCGCCGAAAAAGGGCGGCCATCACGGCGGCGCATGGAAGCTCGCCTATGCGGACTTCATGACCGCGATGATGGCGTTCTTCCTGCTGATGTGGCTGCTTTCGTCGGCCTCGACGGTGCAGTTGCGCGGCATTGCCGACTACTTCAATCAGCCGCTCAAGGTCACCCTGTGGGGCGGCGATCGCAGCGCCGAGGATTCGAGCATCGTGAAGGGCGGCGGGCGCGATATCTCCTCGCAGGAGCAGGGCGTCACGCGCCGCAGCGATGGCGTCAGGGCGCACGCGGACCGCGCCGTCGCGCACGCCGACGACCAGGCGCAGAACAAGCTGCAAGGCTCGCTCGAGCGCCAGGAGCAGGTGCGCCTGCACGACCTGCAAGTCAAGCTGATGGCCGCCATCGAAGCGAACCCGGTGTTGCGCCAGTTCCGGCAGCAGATCCGCATCGACTCCACGCTGCAGGGCCTGCGCATCGAGATCGTCGATTCGCAGAAGCGGCCGATGTTCGCGACCGCGCACGATGTGGTCGAGCCGTATATGCGCGACATCCTGCAGGCGATCGGCAAGACGCTGAACGACGTGCCCAACCGCATCGTCGTGCAGGGCCACACCGACGCCGTGCCCTATGCGGGCGGCGAGCGCGGCTACAGCAACTGGGAGCTTTCGGCGGACCGCGCGAACGCGTCGCGCCGCGAGCTGATCGCGGGCGGCATGGACGAGTCGAAGGTGCTGCGCGTGCTGGGCCTCGCTTCCACGCAGAACCTGAACAAGGCCGATCCGCTCGATCCGGAGAACCGCCGCATCAGCATCATCGTGCTCAACCGGAAGTCGGAAGACGCGCTGACGCGCGACGACACCACGACCACCACGCTTTCCGACGACGCAGCGGGCTCGGGCAAGACGCTGTTGCCCGGACTCGTGCCGGGTTCGGGCGGCGCGGCGAATATGCCGGCCGCGCGGGTGCCGGCGCAGACGCCATTGCCCGGCACCGCGCCGGCCGGCGTGAAGCTCGCGCCGGTGACGCAGGCCGTGGCGCCGCCGTCGCCGGCCGAAGCACGGGAATAACGGCGGGGAATAACGAACGGCGCCAGCGCATGAGCAGCGCAGTGACCAGCAAAGCAGCGCGCGAACGAGGAAGGGATGATCAGAAATATTCTGGCAATCGACGATTCGGCGTCCATGCGGGAGATCCTGTGTGCGGCGTTCGGCTCGGCAGGTTACGAGGTGACGGTGGCCAACGACGGCGAAGACGGGCTCGAGCACGCGCTCGCGCAGCGTTTCGATCTGGTGCTCACCGATCTGTACATGCCGCGCATGGGCGGGCTCGACCTGATCAAGCGGCTGCGCGCGAACCCGTCGTATCAAGAAACGCCAATCCTGGTGCTGACCACGGAGTCGGACGAAGGCTTCAAGGCGGCGGTGCGCGACGCGGGCGCGACGGGCTGGATCGAAAAGCCGGTGGACCCCGAGCTGCTCGTCGACCTGGCGAGCGCGCTCGGCGAAGTTGACCAATGAGTGGACCAATGAGTGGACCAACGAGCGGGCCAATGAGCAACCCCATGAGCGGATACATGAAGTACGCACGCCAGCGCCACGCTCCGGCCACACACATCGCGGTGAAAGAGCAATGACTCTCGACATCACACAGTTCTATCAAACGTTCTTCGACGAGGCGGACGAGCTGCTCGCGCAGATGGAGCAGCTTCTCCTGAACCTGAACGTCGGCCAGCCCGATCCCGAGGATCTCGCGGCGATCTTTCGCGCGGCGCACTCGATCAAGGGCGGCGCGGCGACGTTCGGCTTCACGGCGCTCACCGAGACGACCCACATTCTGGAGTCGCTGCTCGATCGCGCGCGCAACCGCGAACTCGTGCTGCGCAAGGACATGATCGACACGTTCCTCGAAACGAAGGACGTGCTCTCCGATCAGCTCGCGGCCTACCGCGCGAGCACCGAGCCCGATGCGTCGGCGGCTGCTGCCGTGCGCGCGAAGCTCAAGCAGTTGTATGCGGAAAGCCGTGGCCTGGCCGCGCCGGCTGCTGCTGCGGCTGTGCCTGCGCCGGCTGCCGCGGTTGCTTCGGCCGCGCCCGCGGCCGCCGGCGATTCCGAAGAGGATCTCGACGCCGCGTTCGAAGCGAACCTGCCCGCGGCGATGGGCGGCGCGCCCGAGCATGTCGTGGATGAAGCGATAGCCGCCGCGCCGGCGGGAGCCGATGGTCCGCACCTGCGCATCACGCTGCGCCGCGTGGACGCGAAGGACCAGGCGCTGCTCGCCGAAGAGCTCGGCAATCTGGGCCGGATTCTCGGCCAGGTGAAGACCGGCGACGACCTCACGCTGTGGCTCGAAACCGATGTGCCCGCCGACGACATCGTCGCCGTGTGCTGCTTCGTGATCGACGAAAGCCAGATCGTGATCGGGCGCGGCACGCCCGTGGCCGCGCCCGCCGTGCAGACGAGCGCGGTTGCCGCGCCCGCGGCGGTGCTCGAGCCAGAGCCGCAAGCGACGGCGGCACCGGCGCCGCTGCAAGTGCAAGCCGAAGCGCACGCGCCCGCTGCAGCAACGCCGGCTGCGGCTCCTGCCGCGTCTGCTGCAGCCGCCGCACCTGCCGACAACGACCGCAAGCCGCGCGCGGCAGCCGCCGCATCGGCGGTATCGACCGAGGGCAGCTCGATTCGCGTAGGCGTGGAGAAGGTCGATCAGCTCATCAATCTGGTGGGCGAGCTCGTCATCACCCAGGCGATGCTCGCGGAAACCACCAGCAGCTTCGACCCGGCGCTGCACGACCGCCTCTTCAACGGCATGGCGCAACTCGAGCGCAATGCGCGCGACTTGCAGGAAGCGGTGATGTCGATCCGCATGATGCCGATGGACTACGTGTTCAGCCGCTTCCCGCGTCTCGTGCGCGACCTCGCCGCGAAGCTCGGCAAGCAAGTGGAGCTGGTCACGTTCGGCCAGGCGACCGAGCTCGACAAGAGCCTCATCGAACGCATCATCGACCCGCTCACGCACCTCGTGCGCAACTCGCTCGACCACGGCATCGAAACCGTGGAGGCGCGCCGCGCCGCGGGCAAGGACGGCACCGGCCAGCTCGTGCTCTCCGCCGCGCATCACGGCGGCAACATCGTGATCGAGGTGAGCGACGACGGCGCGGGCCTGCGCCGCGACAAGATTCTCGCGAAGGCGATCAAGCAGGGCATGCAGGTGAGCGAAACGATGACCGACGAAGAGGTCTGGAATCTCATCTTCATGCCGGGCTTCTCGACCGCCGACCAGGTCACGGACGTGTCGGGCCGCGGGGTGGGCATGGACGTGGTGAAGCGCAACATCCAGTCGATGGGCGGCCACGTGGAGATCACCTCGCACGCTGGCAAGGGCACCACGACGCGCATCGTGCTGCCGCTCACGCTGGCGATTCTCGACGGCATGTCGGTGAAGGTCGGCAGCGAGATCTTCATTTTGCCGCTGAACTTCGTGATGGAGTCGCTGCAGCCGCGCCACGAGGATATCTACACCGTCACCAACGGCGACCGCGTGGTGCGCGTGCGCGGCGAATATCTGCCGCTCGTGGCGCTGCACGACGTGTTCAACGTGGAAGGCGCGCGCACGGATCCCACCCAGGGCATCGTCACCATCATGGAGACCGAGGGCCGGCGCTTCGCGATGCTCATCGACGAGCTGGTGGGCCAGCAGCAGGTCGTGGTCAAAAACCTCGAAACGAACTATCGCAAGGTGCATGGCATCTCGGCGGCGACCATCCTCGGCGACGGCAGCGTCGCGCTGATCGTCGACGTGGCCGCGCTCAACCGCGAAACGCGTGCTTCGCACGGCGTGAGCGTGGGCGCGCATGCGGCCGCGAATGTGGCCAGAAATACGGCTAGAAATGCAGGGGCGTTTGCTGAATTCGCCTAAACGCACCGCAGTCCGGATCAACCAATCATTTCCCAACCGTTCAGGGGCTAACGTGGCAGAAGTCCAATCCATCCATGGCAGCGGCGCAGCAGGCGCCGCAGCCGGTGCGCACCGCCGCGACGCGCAGCAAGCCGATGCAGGCGGCCAGGAATTCCTCGTCTTCACGCTGGGCGCGGAAGAGTACGGCATCGACATTCTCAAGGTGCAGGAGATTCGCGGCTACGAGAGCGTGACGCGCATCGCGAACGCGCCCGAGTTCATCAAGGGCGTGATCAATCTGCGCGGCATCATCGTGCCGATCGTGGACATGCGCATCAAGTTTCATCTGGGCCGCGTCGAGTACGACCATCAGACCGTCGTGATCATCCTGAACGTCGCGCATCGCGTGGTGGGCATGGTGGTGGACGGCGTGTCCGACGTGCTCACGCTGCAAACGGACCAGATCATGCCCGCGCCCGAATTCGGCGCGACGCTCACGACCGAGTACCTCACGGGACTCGGCACCGTGGAAGGCCGCATGCTGATCCTGATGGACATCGAAAAGCTCATGACGAGCCGCGAGATGGCGCTGATCGAAACGCTCGGCGCTTAAAGGCGACCACGCGGCACCCACAACCGCAGCCCGCAAACGCCACACAGGACAGGAGCACACGAGATGTTGCACAGGTGGTCGATTCGCACGACGCTCACGGGCGTTGCGTTCATTTTGTTGGCACTGACGGGCCTCGTCGGCGCGCTCGGGCTGTACGCGCTCGGCAACGCGAGCGAGTCGCTCGCCACGATCGCGCGCGGCGACCTCGTCGCGATGCATGCGCTCAGCGATTCGTCGTCGTATCTGCTGCGCGCGCGCGTCTCGTTCGACCGCGCCAACTCGCTCAACGAAGCAGGTCAGGGCGACGAGGCGAAAAAGGTCGTCGAGCGCGCCGAATATCTGCTCGGCAAGTCCAACGAAGCGTGGAAGGCCTTCGAGGCCGCGTCCAAGCACGGCATCGAAGCAGCGGCGCTCGACACGCTCAACGCAAAGCACGCGACCTTGCTGCAAGAAGGCGTGCAGCCCGAACTCGCGGCGCTGCGCGCAAACGATATCGCCGCGTATCAGGCCATCGCCCGCACGAAGATCAGCCCGATGTTCGTCGACTACGACAACTCGGCCGCGCCGATCGCGCAGCAGTTGCAGGACGGCGCCCAGGCGCGCGAGCAAAACGCGCGCGCGCAAATCTCGCTCATGCGCACGCTGATCGCGGTGGCGATCGCAGTGGCGCTCGTGCTCGTGGTGGCGATCCGCTTCGCGCTGCGCGGCCTCATCGTGCAGCCGCTCGAAGATGCGGTGCAGGCGTTCGAGCGCATCGCGCACGGCGACCTCACCGAGCGCATCGACGTGTACAGCAAGAACGAGATCGGGCGTCTCTTCGCGGGCATCAAGCGCATGCAGGAAAGCCTCGTCACGCTGGTGTCCGCCGTGCACACGGGCGCGGGCTCCATCGACGTGGGCGCGCGCGAGATCGCCATGGGCAACACCGACCTCTCGCAGCGCACCGAGCAGCAGGCCGCCTCGCTGCAAGAGACGGCGTCGAGCATGGAGCAGCTCACCGGCACCGTGCGCCAGAACGCCGAGAACGCGCGCCAGGCGAGCCAGCTCGCCGTCAACGCGTCGGACATCGCCACGCGCGGCGGCGTGGTGGTGGGCGAAGTCGTCGACACGATGCAGGACATCGCCGCGAGCTCGGCGAAGATCGTGGACATCATCAGCGTGATCGAGGGCATTGCGTTCCAGACCAACATTCTCGCGCTCAATGCGGCCGTGGAAGCGGCGCGCGCGGGCGAGCAGGGGCGCGGCTTCGCGGTAGTCGCGGGCGAAGTGCGCAGCCTCGCGCAGCGCAGCGCGAGTGCGGCGAAGGAAATCAAGGAACTCATCAACGACTCGGCGCAGAAGGTGCAGAGCGGCTCGGACCTGGTGGGCCGCGCAGGCACGACGATGGAGGAAATCCTTCAGGCCGTGCGCCGCGTGACCGACATCATGGGAGAGATCAGCGCGGCTTCGGAGGAGCAGTCGGGCGGCATCGAGCAGGTGAATCGCGCCGTCACGCAGATGGACACTGTCACGCAGCAGAACGCGGCGCTGGTGGAAGAGGCGGCGGCTGCGGCGGCATCGCTCGAAGAGCAGACGCGCAATTTGCAGGCCGTGCTGGGGACGTGGCGCACGAATGGGAGCGCTCATGCGGGCGGTCACGATGTGCAGGGGCGCGCAGCGGGCGCGCACGCCGTGAAGGCCGAGCCCAAAACGGCGCCGATGGCTGCTGCGGCGGTGAAGCACACGCCGCCGATGGCTGGCGGCACGGCGCGAGCGAGTTCCGGCGCGAAGCCGGCCAGCGCAGCGAAGCCGCAGTCCAAGCCGGCCGGCGCCGCGCGCGTCGAGCCGCAAGCGGCAGTCGCCACGGCGTCCGTGCAGGACGATGCCGACTGGGAAACGTTCTGAGCAACTCGTCCCGGCACGACTACGTGGAAATACGTTGAAACGAACAAGGCAATGCACATGAGCGCACAAGGACGGCAAGATTCGCACCGCGGGCCGGCCTGTGTGGCCCGCGCGGCAGCGCGGGCGCTGCACGCCGCGCGCGCGCCGGGCGCATTGCAGGCGGGCGTGGCCGCAGGAGCCGCAGCATGAAGGCGCGGCGTTTTTCCGGCGCCGCGCGCACGGACCGGGCCGAGCGCGTCGAGCGTGGCGATGCCGCGCGCGCGCCAGGCATGCCGGGCATCTCGGGAGAAGGCGGCTCACGCGATTTCGATTTCACCCCGGCGGACTTCGAGCGCATTCGCGCGCTGATCCACCGCCGCGCGGGCATTTCGCTTTCGGACCACAAGCGCGACATGGCATACAGCCGTCTCGCGCGGCGCTTGCGCGCGCTCGGGCACGAGAGCTTTCGCGCGTATCTCGACGACCTCGAGCAGCGCAACGACGCTAGCGAGTGGGAAGCGTTCACCAACGCGCTCACCACCAATCTCACGGCGTTCTTTCGCGAGGCGCATCACTTTCCGATCCTCGCCGATTTCGTTCAGCGCCGCTCGCAGGTTTCGGTGTGGTGCTCGGCGGCCTCGACGGGCGAGGAGCCGTACTCGATTGCGATGACGCTGGTCGAAGCGCTCGGCGAGCGCGCTGCACGCGAGGCGCGCGTGCTCGCCACCGATCTCGACACCCAGGTGCTCGCGAAGGCGCAAGCGGGCGTGTACGCATTCGATCAGGTGAAGCATCTCTCGCAGGAACGCCTGAAACGCTTCTTCCTCAAGGGCACGGGCGGGCATGCGGGGCTCGTGAAAGTGCGCCCGGAATTGCGGCAGATGATCCGCTTCGAGCAACTGAATCTCACCGATGCGGACTACGGCTTGCGCACGGCGTTCGACGCCATCTTCTGCCGCAATGTGATGATCTACTTCGACAAGCCGACCCAGGCCCAGGTGCTCGCGCGCTTCGAGCCGCTGATAAAGCCGGACGGCCTGCTGTTCGCGGGTCATTCGGAAAACTTCACGTACGTGACGCAGGCGTTCCGCCTGCGCGGTCAGACCGTGTACGAGCGCGCCGCGAGTGCAGGTGCGGCGGCGAGTTCGCGTCACGGCGCGAAGGCCGAACCGGTCGGAGCCATCGCATGAGCGCGCGCCTGCCGATCGCGGCCAACCGCTATTTCGACTCGCACTTCCAGCGTCCTGGCGTGAAGCTGCTGCCCAACGAATTTTTCACCACCGGCGAAGACATGGTGCTCGTCACCGTGCTCGGTTCGTGCGTGGCCGCCTGCATTCAGGACCGCACGGCGGGCATCGGCGGCATGAATCACTTCATGCTGCCCGACGACGGCGCCGATGCGGGGAATGGCGCCGGCGCGCTGCCGGCCGCTTCCGATGCGATGCGCTACGGCGCCTATGCGATGGAAGTGCTCATCAACGAGCTGATCAAGGCGGGCGGACGGCGCGAGCGCTTCGAAGCCAAGGTGTTTGGCGGCGCAGCCGTGCTCGCGGGCATGACGACCATGAATATCGGCGACCGCAACTCCGCGTTCGTGCGCCGCTATCTGGCCACCGAGAGCATCCGCATCGTCGCCGAGGACTTGCAGGGCTCGCACCCGCGCAAGGTCGCGTTCCTGCCGCGCACGGGCCAGGTCATGGTCAAGAAGCTGCGCCTCTCGCAGGAGTCGAGCGTGGCCGAGCGCGAGCAGCTACTCGCGCAGCAAACACCGGAAGCTCGGGCCGAACGGCTCGCGCGGGCCCGCGCGCGCGTGGAGCTGTTCGGCCTGCGCAGCGGCGGCGCGGCGAGTGCGGGCACTGCGCCGGGCACGGCTGCCGCGTTTTCATCATCGCCGCCGCCGGCGCGCGCGCGTATCGAGCTGTTCGGTGCAAGCGCGCCGGCGGTGCGGCCATCCGCTCAAGACAACGCCAGGACAGTGGAGGAGGCGTGAACACTGTGCAGAAAATCAAGGTTCTATGCGTCGACGACTCGGCGCTGATCCGCAGCCTGATGACGGAGATCATCAACGGCCAGCCGGACATGACCGTCGTCGCCACCGCGCCCGATCCACTCGTGGCGCGCGAGCTCATCAAGCAGCACAACCCCGACGTGCTCACGCTCGACGTCGAGATGCCGCGCATGGACGGGCTCGACTTCCTCGAGAAGCTCATGCGCCTGCGGCCGATGCCGGTCGTGATGGTGTCCTCGCTCACCGAGCGCGGCAACGAAATCACGCTGCGCGCGCTGGAGCTGGGTGCGGTCGACTTCGTGACCAAGCCGAAGGTGGGCATTCGCGACGGCATGCTCGACTACGCCGAAAAGCTCGCCGACAAGATCCGCGCCGCTTCGCGCGCGCGCGTGCGTCCGGCGGCGCGCGCGCCGGCTGCCGGAACTGCCGCGGCGACGGCGGCTTCGGGCGCCGCTGGGCCGGGCGCCGCCGCGCAGGCGGCCCATGCCGCCGGCGCTCATGGTGCTCACCCGCACGCGCCGCTTCACGCCGCGCCGATGCTCAACAATCCGCTCGTCTCCACCGAGAAGCTGGTGATCGTCGGGGCGTCGACGGGCGGCACCGAAGCCATCCGCGAAGTGCTCCAGCCGCTGCCGCCCGACGCGCCGGCCGTGCTCATCGCGCAGCACATGCCGCCGGGCTTCACGAAGTCGTTCGCGCAGCGCCTGAACGGCCTGTGCCGCATCACCGTGAAGGAAGCGGAGCACGGCGAGCGCGTGCTGCCCGGCCACGCCTACATCGCGCCGGGCCACGCGCATTTGCTGCTCGCGAGAAGCGGCGCGAACTACATCGCCCATCTGTCCGACGCGCCGCCGGTGAACCGGCATCGGCCGTCGGTGGACGTGCTGTTCCGCTCGGCGGCGCTGCACGCGGGCAAGAACGCGATCGGCGTGATTCTCACGGGCATGGGCCGTGACGGCGCGGCGGGCCTGCTGGAAATGCGCCAGGCGGGCGCGTTCACGCTGGCGCAGGACGAGGCGAGCTGCATCGTGTTCGGCATGCCGCGCGAGGCGATTGCGATGGGCGCCGCCGACGAGATCGCGCCGCTCGCCGAAATGAGCCGCCGCGTGATGCTGCGCCTCGCCAGCATGGGCGAGCGGGTGCAGCGCGTGTAGTACCTGCAGGGCATGCCGGGCGCGGGCTCGTGCATGTAGAGAAATTTTGGTTTAGAGGAAGGAAACGCGATGGATAAGGGAATGAAGATTCTGGTGGTGGACGACTTTCCGACGATGCGCCGGATCGTCCGCAACCTGCTCAAGGAGCTGGGCTATTCGAACGTCGATGAAGCCGAGGACGGCGCAGCGGGTCTCACGCGCCTGCGCAGCGGCGGCTACGATTTCGTGATTTCCGACTGGAACATGCCGAACCTGGACGGCCTCGCGATGCTCAAGGCGATCCGCGCCGACGCGGCGCTTTCGCACTTGCCGGTGCTGATGGTGACGGCGGAATCGAAGAAGGAAAACATCATCGCTGCGGCGCAGGCGGGCGCGAGCGGTTACGTGGTGAAGCCGTTCACGGCGGCGACACTCGATGAGAAGCTCAACAAGATTCTCGAAAAGATGGCGAAGGCCGGGAGCTGACGTGAACGAGTTCACCGACGTGCAGCCCGCCGTGCCGCCCGAAGGGCAACCCGAAGTGCCGTCCGCCGTGCCGCAGAGCGACGCCGAGACCGGCGAGCTCGCTTCGGACCGCATCCTCGCGCGCATCGGCCAGCTCACGCGCACGCTGCGCGACTCCATGCGCGAGCTCGGCCTCGACAAGCACGTGGAGCGCGCGGCCGAAGCCGTGCCCGACGCGCGCGACCGGCTGCGCTACGTCGCGAACATGACGGAGCAGGCCGCCGAGCGCGTGCTGTCTGCGATCGAGGTGGCCAAGCCGATGCAGGTGCAGCTCGAAAGCGATGCCAAAGAACTCTCGGCGCGCTGGGCCACGTGGTACGACGCGCCGATCGGCCGCGAGGAAGTGCGCGCGCTGATGGACGACACGCGCCAGTTTCTGGAAGGCGTGCCGCAGTCCACGTCGGCGACCAGCCAGCAGCTGCTCGAAATCATGCTCGCGCAGGACTTCCAGGACCTGACCGGTCAGGTGATCAAGAAGATCATGGACGTGGTCTATCTGATCGAGCAGCAACTGCTGACGGTGCTGGTCGAGAACATCGCGCCGGAGCGGCGCGAGCAGTTCGCGGCGAATGCCGCGCTGCTCGCGGAGACGGCCAGCGGCACGGGCAGCCCCGAGGCCCTCCTGAACGGCCCGCAGATCGATCCCGAGGGCAAGGCCGACGTGATGCAGGATCAGGCCCAGGTGGACGACCTGCTCGCGAGCCTCGGGTTCTAGCGGGAGGCGGCGGCCTCCTGCATCGCCTTTCAGGCTGCTTGCCGCTTGCATGGCCTCCCCCGGCCTGCACGACGGCGCGCCAGCCTGGTCGGACGGCTAGCTCCCGAATGTCATTTCGCGCAGGCATACTAGGGCCTGCTAACTCATTGCCGCCACGGCGCGCCGAGAAATGCGCGACCGGGAGAGGGAGGACCACCTTGTATCCGCACGCATCCACCGTTGCAACTGTGGCGCCGGCTACGCCGGGCGCGTCCAGTGCGCCTTCGACATCGCGTCTTGCCGTGGCGCTCGTGTGCGCAATCGGCATGTGGGGAATCGCGCAGCCGGCCAGCGCCGCGCTGGGCGGCGCGCCCATGAGCACGCCGCAGGGCGCGAGCGTCACGGTTCCGGATACCGCCACCAGCCCGGCTGGACAGGGGGCTGCATCCGCGGTCGTGCGCCAGGCGGCGCCGGCCAGCGCGGCATCCCCGGCTTCCGCTGCCGGCAGCACGGCCGCGTCGTACACCGTGAAGCAGACCACGCTCGCGAACGGCATCGTCGTGCGCGAGTACGTCTCGCAGGCAGGCATGGTGTTCGGCGTGGCGTGGAACGGGCCGCAGCCGCCCGACCTCGCGACGCTGCTCGGCAACTATTTCCCGCAATACGTTTCCGGCGTGCAAGCCAATCGCGCGAGAGGCGTGCGTGGCCCCGGCGCGGTCGAGAGCAGCGGCCTCGTCGTGCACTCGGGCGGCCACATGGGCGCCTTCTCCGGCGAGGCGTGGCTGCCGCAGGCGCTGCCGGCCGGTGTCAGCACGTCCGACATCCAATAACGAACGGGAGGCCAAACGTGTCCATCCACGGAATCCCCGGCGCCTTCGTTCGCGCCCTGCGCGAGCCGCGTGCTTTTCTTTTTGCCGTGCTGTTCGCGCTGACAGCGGGCCTCGCCGCGTGCGGCGGCGGTGGTGGCGGCTCTGGCGGCTCCGGCGCAGGCTCCAGCGCCGGGGGCAGCGGCGACACCTCGTCGTTGCCCGCGGGTCCGCAGCAGCAGCCCATCGCCGCCACCGCCTCGAATACTGTGGCCGTGACCGTGAACCGGGGCATCACCGGCAATGTGCCCAATATCCCCACGGTGAGCGTGAAGATCTGCGTGCCGAACACCGGCACTTGCCAGATCGTCGACAATATTCAGGTAGACACGGCCTCGTTCGGACTGCGCGTGGTCAGCTCGGCGCTCGACAGCCTCAATAGCACGTTGCCGCTGACCACCAGCAACGGCGCGACGCTCGCCGAGTGCACGGGGTTCGCCGACGGCTACACCTGGGGCACGGTGCGAAGCGCCGACGTACAGATCGGCAGCGAGACGGCCGGCAACATTCCGATTCAGGTGATCGGCGATCTCGCCACGTCCACGGTCCCAACGAACTGTTCGAGCATCGGCCCGTCGCAGAACTCGGTGCAGGCGCTCGGCGCGAACGGCATTCTCGGCATCGGCGTCGCGCCGTGGGACTGCGGCTCGGGCTGCGCGAATTCCGTGCAGAACGGCTTCTATTACGCATGTCCCAACGGCACCACCAGCAACAACTGCGCGAACACGGCCGTCGCGCTGAACAACCAGGTGGCCAATCCCGTCGCGCACTTTCCCGTCGACAAAAACGGCGTGATCCTGCAGATGCCGCCCATCTCCAACAACGGCCAGGCCTCCGCCACGGGCACGCTGGTGTTCGGCATCGGCACGCAGTCGAACAACGCAATACCCACCTCGGTGCAGCGTTTCGCTACCGACGGGTCGGGCAACATGACCGGCACGTATAACGGCCACGCGGTGCGGTACGCGTTCCTCGACTCGGGCTCGAACGGCCTGTTCTTCGCCGATAGCGGCATTGCGCAGTGCGGCGGCAATCTCGGCACGTTCTACTGCCCGGCCAAGCCGCTCACGCTCAGCGCGACGCTCACCGACAAGAACAACGTGTCGAGCAACGTGAGCTTCAACGTGGTGAGCGCAGCGGCGCTGCTCAATAGCGGCTCCAATTTCGCGCTCAACGATCTCGCCGGCGCGTTCGGGTCGAACGCGAACCTCGACCTCGGCTTGCCGTTCTTCTACGGACGTTACGTGTATTACGGTTATGGCCAGGCGCCCTACGTCGCGTTCTGACGTGTTCTGACGCGCATTTGCCGCGCGTCCGCCGCTGCTGCGGCGGGCGCGCATGCCTGCCTCGCCCTGGCCCTCGTGCCGCCTTCGTACTGACCCTCGTGCCGCCCCCCGGCCACCCCATCTCCCGAACTACCCCGGTTTCCCCGTCCTGATCCGCCAATCGCCGCTTGCGCCCCGAGGCAATAATCGCTCTCACTGAAAAAGGGCGTGCGCCGTCACCGCAGGGGTGGCGGGTGTGCGTGCGCCGCGACCGGAGCATCCGTGGCAGAGGACAGCGACCTCGAAAAAACCGAATCAGCCACTCCCAAGCGCCTCGAAAAGGCGCGTGAGGAGGGGCAGGTCGCGCGTTCGCGGGAGCTTTCCACGTTCGCGCTGCTCTCGGCGGGGTGTTTCGGCGCGTGGATGCTGTCGGGCACCATCGGCGAGCATTTGCAGACGATGCTGCGCGGCGCGCTCACCTTCAACCACGCGGGCGCGTTCGAGACGAAGCGCATGCTCACGGGCGCCGGCGTGGCCGCGCGCGAAGGTCTCGTCGCGCTCTTGCCCGTGCTCCTGTTGACCGGCGCCGCCGCGCTGCTCGCGCCCATGGCGCTGGGCGGCTGGCTGTTCTCGACCAAATCCCTGGAGATGAAGTTCAGTCGCCTCAATCCGGTGTCGGGGCTTGGACGCATCTTCTCGGTGAACGGGCCGATCCAGCTTGGCATGTCGATCGCGAAGACGCTCGTGGTGGGCGGCATCGGCGGATCGGCGCTGTGGATGCGGCGCGACGAAATTCTCGGTCTCGCCATGCAGCCGCCGCCGCGCGCGTTCGCCGACGCCCTTCATCTGATTGCCGTGTGCTGCGGCACGACCGTCGCCGGCATGTTCGTGGTGGCCGCCATCGACGTGCCGTATCAGCTCTGGTCGTATCACCGCAAGCTGCGCATGACCAAGGAAGAAGTGAAGCGCGAGCACCGCGAGAATGAAGGCGACCCGCACGTGAAGGGCCGCATTCGCCAGCAGCAGCGCGCCATGGCGCGCCGCCGCATGATGGCGCAGGTGCCCAAGGCCGACGTGGTGGTGACCAATCCGACGCACTTCGCCGTCGCGCTCCAGTACGCCGACGGCGAAATGCGCGCGCCCAGGGTGGTCGCCAAGGGCGTGAACCTCGTGGCCGCGCGCATCCGCGAGCTCGCCGCCGAGCACAACGTGCCGCTGCTCGAAGCGCCGCCGCTGGCGCGCGCGCTCTATTACAACGTCGACATCAATCGCGAGATTCCCGGCCCGCTGTATGGCGCGGTCGCGCAGGTGCTCGCGTGGGTCTATCAGCTCAAGCGCTTTCGCGAGCACGGCGGCGATGTGCCGATGGCGCCCACCGACCTCGACGTGCCGCCGGAACTGGACAAGGGCGCGGTGAGCGACGAAGACGCCGCCGAGGAAGCGGACGAAGCGCTCTCGCCCGAGGAGCGCGCGGCCAGCGGCAGCGCACAAAACACCGCATCAAGCACAGCATCGAACCCCGCCCGCGGCGCGAATCGCGATGACACGCGCAACGACGCCCGCAACGGCAACGAAGGAGCCACAGAATGAACGCCCGCACCGGTTTCCTCGCGCGGCGCCCGGACGTGCTGCAAGGCACGAATCTGCGCGCGCTCGCCGGACCGATCCTGATCTGCATGATCCTCGGCATGATGATCCTGCCGCTGCCGCCGTTCCTGCTGGATCTGCTGTTCACCTTCAACATCGCGCTATCGGTGATGGTGCTGCTCGTCAGCATGTACACCATGAAGCCGCTCGACTTCGCGGCGTTCCCGAGCGTGCTGCTGTTCTCCACGCTGTTGCGCCTCTCGCTGAACGTGGCCTCCACGCGCGTCGTGCTGCTCGAAGGCCACACCGGCCCCGACGCGGCCGGCAAAGTGATCGAATCGTTCGGCCACTTCCTCGTGGGCGGCAATTTCGCCGTGGGTATCGTGGTGTTCGTGATCCTCATGGTGATCAACTTCATGGTGATCACGAAGGGCGCGGGGCGGATCGCCGAAGTGTCGGCGCGCTTCACGCTCGACGCCATGCCCGGCAAGCAGATGGCGATCGACGCCGACTTGAACGCGGGCCTCATCAACGAGGAAGCCGCGCGCAAGCGCCGCACCGAGATCGCCCAGGAAGCCGAGTTCTACGGCTCGATGGACGGCGCGAGCAAGTTCGTGCGCGGCGACGCCATCGCGGGCCTCCTGATCATGGCGATCAACATCATCGGCGGGCTGATCGTGGGCGTGGTGCAGCACGGCATGTCGTTCGCCTCGGCGGGCGAGACCTATACGCTGCTGACGATCGGCGATGGTCTCGTCGCCCAGATTCCGTCGCTCGTGATCTCGACGGCCGCGGGCGTGATCGTCTCGCGCGTGGCGACCAATGAGGACATCGGCACGCAACTCACCGGCCAGCTGTTCACGAACCCGCGCGTGCTGATGATCACCGGCGCGATCATCCTCATGATGGGCATGATTCCGGGCATGCCGCACTTCGCGTTCTTGCTGCTGGGCGGGGGCGCGATCCAGCTTGGCCGCGTGATGAAAAAGAGCGCCGAGGCGAAAAAGGCCAGCGCCGTGCTCGCGGACGTGCTGCCGGCTGCCGCCGCGCCCGTCGAGAACGCCGAGGCGAGCTGGGACGACGTGGCGCTCATCGACACGCTCGGGCTCGAAGTGGGCTACCGCATCATTCCGCTCGTCGACAAGAACACCGACGGCGAGCTGCTCAAGCGCATCAAGAGCATCCGCAAGAAGTTCGCGCAGGAAATCGGCTTCCTGCCGCCGGTCATTCACATCCGCGACAACCTGGAGTTGCGCCCGAACGCTTACCGCATCGCGCTAAAGGGCGTGGAAGTGGGCTCGGGCGAGGCGTTCCCGGGCCAGTGGCTCGCGATCAATCCGGGGCAGGTGAGCGCGGTGGTGCCCGGCACGCCGACCACCGACCCGGCGTTCGGGCTGCCCGCGATCTGGATCGATTCGAACATGCGCGAGCAGGCCCAGGTGTTCGGCTACACGGTGGTCGATTCGAGCACCGTGGTGGCGACGCACCTCAATCACCTCGTGGTGACGCACGCGGCCGAATTGCTGGGCCGCCGCGAAGTGCAGGCGCTGATCGAGCGCGTGCAGAAGGACACGCCCTCGCTCGTGGACGACCTCGTGCCAAAGGTGCTGGCGCTCACGACCTTGCAGAAGGTGCTGCAAAACCTGCTGGAAGAGGGCGTGCCGATCCGCGACATGCGCACGATCATGGAGTCGCTCGCGGAGCATGCGCCGCGCATGCCCGACGCACACGACCTCACGGCGGCGGTGCGCATCTCGCTGGGCCGCGCGATCACGCAGCAGTGGTTCCCCGGCAATGCGGACATGCAGGTGATGGGGCTCGACGCCAATCTCGAACGCGTGCTTTCGCAGACGCTGACCTCGGGACCGAACCCCGGGCTGGAGCCGGGTCTCGCGCATACGCTGCTCACGCAGACCGAAATGGCGATGGGACGTCAGCAGGCGTTGGGACTTGCGCCCGTGCTGCTCGTGCAGCATGCGCTGCGGCCGATGCTCTCGCGCTTTTTGCGCCGCAGTCTGCCGCAGTTGAAGGTGCTTTCGTATGCCGAGGTGCCGGATACGCGCAATGTGCGGGTGGTGAATGTGGTGGGGGCGGGGTGATGAGCTGAGGGGGCGAGGCGTCAAAACGCTTCGAGAAGATCCAGAGTCGATGTAACGCCGATTGGCGCCGGCGCTTCCAGCATTACCTTGTGCAGCGTGAATTTGCGTTCGCGCTCGCTCGCGAGGTCGTCGAATCCCTGCTTGAGGGCATCAAAACCATAGGTCTTCAGGCTTGACGCTGACGACTTCTTCGCCAGCGCGGGATTTCACGATTTCAGCCAACTCGATATCTTCGAGCCGGTCGCAGATCGCTTCCCATTGGTCGCCAGCTCAGAAAAGACCAAATATGCGACTAACTGTGTCCACAATGCCGAGCGCACGAAGTCGCAGCCCAGAGCCTCAGGTTCCGGGCACTCGCCATCCCCCGAATTACCCACCTTTCCCCACCCTGATCCACCGATCGTCGAGGGCTCACCTTCGAAATAATTCCAACATCGGAGAAGGGCCCGTGCGAGAGCGCAAGGCCCGCGGTAATCCAGACGCAAACGACGGGCGGCGCAGGCCGCTCACCTCACTCAGGGGCTTGGCTTGAACATTCGCAAATTCATCGGTGGCACCAGCCGCGACGCGTTGCGCCTCGTGCGCGAAGCGCTGGGTGCGGACGCCGTCGTATTGTCGAATCGCACGCTCGACGACGGCAGCGTCGAAATCGTCGCGCTCGCGGACCGCGACCTCGCAGCGCTCGCGCCGGCGGACGGCGGAGCGCCCTTTGGCGGTGCGCCTCTCGGCGGCACATCGTCCGCCGGTGGTCAGGCGCAGGCTGGCGCGGGCTTCGCGGCGAAGCCGTCGCGCGCCGCGATCGGCGCACCGCCTGCCGCCAGCACTGCGGCGACCGCTGGCAACCCTTACGCAAGCGGCGGCATGCCCGACGTGTTCTCATCGGTGTTCGGCGCGAGCCCGGAGGTGGGCGCGGAGCGCGACGCCGCTGGGGCGGACGCCGCGGCACAAGGCGAAGCCGATGAAGGCAACCACGACAGCGACAGCGACGACACCGCCGTCTCTCTCGGACAAGCCACGCAGGCAAAGCTGAGCGCCGAAGCGTCCGAAGCCGCGGCAAAGCCGTTCTCCGCTTCGCGTGCCGCGGCGGGCCAGCAAGCCAGGCAACCCGCAGTCGAGTCCCAGGACGCACCGCGCACGATGGCCGAATCGAACCCCTGGCTGATCGACCACGCGCGCCGTATCGCGAATCAGCAAGCGAACCAGCAAGCGAACCGGGACACGGCCCAGCCGGGCATGACGCCGGCCGCCGCGATGGCGAAGGGCCTCGGCGTGGCCGCCGACCCCACGCATCGCGCCGATATCGACGCGAACACGCCCGAATGGGCGCGCCAGGCTGCGCACGTCGCGGCGCGCCGCGCGGCCCGCAGCATTGGCCAGAGCCCCGATGCGGCCGGCCCGGCGCCCGCCGCTCAAAGCGTTCAAAGCGCCCCTAACCCGGCCCAGGCCGCCCAGAG
Organism: Paraburkholderia sp. A1BS-2L; assembly: GCF_051125205.1. NCBI lineage: Bacteria > Pseudomonadati > Pseudomonadota > Betaproteobacteria > Burkholderiales > Burkholderiaceae > Paraburkholderia > Paraburkholderia sp. A1BS-2L. The sequence continues at coordinate 3,079,360 of NZ_CP120428.1, read as the reverse complement.
CGCACAACCCGCCGCGCCCAGCACCGCACAAACGGTGAGCGAAGCGATCCGCGCGCGCATCGAGCAGGTCGTCAACGAAACCGTGATGCACGAGCTCGCCTCCATGCGCGGCATGATGGAAGAGCAGTTCGCGGGTCTCCTGTGGGGCGAGCATCAGCGCCGCAACCCGATGCAGGGCGCGCTCACGAAGCAGCTTTTCGCGGCCGGCTTTTCGGCGCAGCTCGTGAAGATGGTGGTCGACCGCCTGCCCAGCGTGGAAACCGAAGAGGCCGGCATGGAGTGGGTTCAGTCGGTGCTCGAATCGAACCTGCCCGTGCTCGAGGACGAAGAAGCGCTCATGGAGCGCGGCGGCGTATTCGCGCTGATGGGCCCGACCGGCGTGGGCAAGACCACGACCACGGCGAAGCTCGCGGCGCGCTGCGTGATGCGCTTCGGCGCGAGCAAGGTCGCGCTGCTCACGACCGACAGCTACCGCATCGGCGGCCACGAGCAACTGCGCATCTTCGGCAAGATCCTCGGCGTCTCGGTGCATGCGGTGCGTGACGGCGCCGATCTGCAACTCGCGCTCACCGAGCTCAAGAACAAGCACATCGTGCTGATCGACACGATCGGCATGAGCCAGCGCGACCGCGCCGTGACCGACCAGATCGCCATGCTGTGCGGCACGGGGCGCCCGGTGCAGCGCCTGCTGCTGCTTTCGGCGACCAGCCACGGCGACACGCTCAACGAAGTCGTGCAGGCGTACCAGCACGGCCCGGACAACTCGCCGCTCGCGGGTTGCATCCTCACCAAGCTCGACGAAGCGACCAACCTCGGCAGCACGCTCGACACGGTGCTGCGCTACAAGCTGCCGGTGCACTACGTCTCCACGGGCCAGAAGGTGCCAGAGAACCTGTACGTGGCCACGCGCCGCTTTCTCGTGCGCAGCGCGTTCTGCGTGCCGCGCGATCGCTCGCCGTTCGTGCCGCACGAGGACGATATTCCCGCGCTGCTCTCCGCGCTCTCGACGCGCTCGGCCACGCAAGCTCCCGAGGTCCGGTTTGGATAAGTTCGTGATCGATCAGGCAGAAGGCCTGCGACGGCTGCTCGCGCGCGAAGGCTCGCGCGTGATCGCCGTGACCGGCGGCCACGGCGCACCCGGGCGCACGACCGTGGTGATCAATCTCGCGGCCGCGCTGATCGCGCTGGGCAAGGACGTGCTCGTGATCGACGAGTGCCTTGGTCCGCGCTCGGTCAGTGCGCAGCTCGGCGGCGGCATGCGCGGCGTGAGCAACGAAGCGCGCGGCAATGCCGCAAGCCTCGCAGGAAACTTCGCGCCGAATTTCGCGGCGGTGATGCGCGGCGAGATTGCGCTGGACCAGGCCGTGGCGCGGCATGCGCTGGGCTTCGGCGTGCTGGCCGCGCCGCGCGAGCAGTGCGTGGGGGCGCAGCTGGATGCGCCATTGAGCAAGCTGCTGGCCGGTCCCGCCGATTTCGTGCTGATCGACGCGCGGCTCGACGCCGAAGGCGCGCTCTCGCCGCTCGCCTTGCACGCGCACGACGTGCTGATCGTGATGCGCGTGACCGCGCAGGCGATCACCGACGCCTACGCCTGCATGAAGCGGCTGCATTTCGCGCATGCGATTGGGCAGTTCCGCGTGCTTGCGAACCACGTGGCGAGCGCCGCCGACGCGCAAGCCGCGCTCGAGAATCTCGCGGGAGTGGCGAGCCGCTACCTCGCGGTATCGCTGGAGCGCGCGGGCAGCGTTGCCGCCGATCCGCACATGCCGCGCGCGCTGCAACTGTCGCGCTGCATCGTCGATGCGTTTCCGTCGACGGCTGCCGCGCGAGATTTTCGCCACGTGGCGGCCGAACTGCCGCACTGGCCGCTGCGCCCCGCGCTGTTGGCATCGGCGGGCGCGCCGGCGAGTCCGGAGCAAGCGGCGAATTCATTCGTTTCATCCGCCACGGACGCCCCGTCCGCGAGCGCGACGGCCTATGCGGGATGGCGGGCGGATTCGCCCGTGCACGCGCATCGGCACGTGTGACGGACACAGGAAGGAGAGCCAGATGTATAACGCTCAAGGAAAGATTTCGCAGGCCGAAGTGCTCGCGAAGTACGCGCCGCTCGTGCGGCGGCTCGGATTGCAGCTCGTGGCGAAAATGCCCGCGAGCGTGGATCTCGACGACTTGATCCAGGCCGGCATGATCGGCTTGCTCGACGCTGCGAATCGCTACAAGGAAGATCAGGGCGCGCAGTTCGAGACCTACGCGAGCCAGCGCATTCGCGGCGCCATGCTCGACGAGCTGCGCAGCAACGACTGGCTGCCGCGCAGCCTGCGGCGCACCTCGCGCGAAGTGGAAAGCGCGGTGCATCAGGTGGAGCAGCGGCTTGGCCGCTCGGCGAGCGAGACGGAGATTGCCGAGCATCTGCAGATGCCGCTCGACGAGTACCAGAGCATGCTGCAGGACCTGCACGGCAGCCAGCTCATCTACTACGAAGACTTCGACCGCTCCGCCGACGACGAGCCGTTCCTCGACCGCTATCGCGTCGATCACTCGGACCCGCTCTCGGCACTGCTCGACGAGAGCCTGCGCGGCGCGCTAGTCGAGGCGATCGAGCGGCTGCCCGAGCGCGAGAAGCTGCTGATGTCGCTGTATTACGAGCGCGGCATGAACCTGCGCGAGATCGGCGCGGTGCTGGAGGTGAGCGAGTCGCGCGTGTGCCAGTTGCACAGCCAGGCGGTGGCACGCTTGCGGGCGCGGCTGCGCGAGATGTCATGGGCGGGGACGGAGCATTAGTCGGGCGTAGTGGCGAGGGGTTTCAAACCCTACATGGATGTGTACATCGCGTCATGATGACAACCGCTTCGAGAAGTCCGTCATCAAGCCGGAAACGACTGCGCCGGCCATGGGGTTCGTGATGCTGCAGCGCGCCGTGACGCGCGCTGAGTTCGCTCAGATGCCAAGTGTGAGCGACGTGCTGGCGCGTCGGATTACACGCACGCTGCTCGACTTTGGATCGCTGAATGCGTCTTCGCCGCGAGGCGATCTTTCCTTTGGACTGCCCTTGAAGAGCCTTCCGTTTCTGTTTCCAGGGCTTTGGCCGGAGGTTGATCAGGGGTGAAATGTTTTTTATGGTTTTTGCTGATTTGTGGGGAAGTCGTTTCGCGACCCACTGCTGACAGTCGACCACCAAGCGTTGAAAGGCAGGTATAGGGGCTCAGCAGTCCGTCTATCGTGGCTTTGCACACAGGCAAACCGACGAACATCCCGGTGAAACGCCCAAACCTTGTTCATTGACACATATCAACCGCGTCTGCCGCCACTCGCTCATCATCAGCTATCGAAACAGGGCATGCTGGGGGCGAGTTATGAAAGGACGCATATTCGTCATTGGCGCCTCATTGAGCGGGATTAACGCGCTTTCGCGGCTGATCGCGCTACTTCCCGAGAATTTCCCATCTTCAGTATTTATCACGCAGCATGTGGGCGCTCACAGCCCGGGCATGCTGCCCCAGATTCTCAGCAACGCGGGACGACTGAAGGCCATACATCCCAAGAACACCGAGCTAATCGAGCCGGGGCGAATCTATGTGGCGCCACCGGATCGCCATATGCTTGTGCAGCGAGGATATATACGCCTGTCTCATGGCCCTCAGGAAAATCACACACGGCCCGCTATCGATCCGCTTTTCCGGTCGGCGGCCATCTCTTATGGCCCAGCCGTGGTGGGAGTCGTATTGACCGGACAGCTTGACGACGGTACGGCTGGCTTGCTTGCAGTCAAGGACAGGGGCGGCACCGCCATTGTGCAGGAGCCTTCCGAAGCAACAGCGGCCTCGATGCCTAAAAGCGCTCTCGCCCACGTCAAAGTGGATTACTGCTGCAAATTGGCAGAGATGGCAGCACTTTTCGTTCGTCTCGCCAATGACGACCCGGAGCCCAATGAGGACCGTAATCTCGATGAACTTATCGATATCGAAAACCGGATCGCCGAGGGTATCTTCGATCTTCAGGACTGGTGGAAGCTCGAAGGGATGAGCAGTCCATGTGGTCTGAATTGTCCTATTTGTCGAAGCGCCCTTTACGAGCTGCGCGACAAACGAATGATGCGATTCAGATGCCGCGCGGGACATGCTTTTTCCGCAGAAAGTCTCCTTGCGGAACAAGCTGACTCCAGGGAGACACAGCTCTCGGCTCTGTTCGGTTCGCTTACCGAAGAAGCGACGCTTGCGAAGCGCCTGAGAGACGCGCCTGTCTACAAGGAGCGCATCGACTTGACTGCGAGCCTGAACAGCAAGATCCAAGGCATAGAAGTGGAGTCCACACAGGTTTGTGAATGGCTACGCGCGCTAACTAATCTGGTAGAGCCCGATCCCGACGGAGGATTCTGACCTGCGGGAACGCCCGTCTGCAGGCTGTAAGATGTCGGCTTGAGCGGCGTAAAGCGGCCGCCTGAGGCAGCCTCGGCCGACCACAGCCCATCCCGGAGCGCGCGTTATTTCCAAAAAGTCAGAGCAGAATTTTCCATCACCGCCGACAGCACCAGATCCACTGTCCTCGCAGTTAGCACCCGGAAACAAAAAAGCCGAAGCCCCCGTGCTTCGGCTTTTCAATTCCCCACGCAACTGCCAACCACGCGAGGAACAAGGGCCAGTTACAGCCCGAACGCCGGCAGGCGTCCATCCGGCCCGTACAGCATCGACGTGCCGTTGCCGGTTTCGCCCCGCAAAATCGCGAGCGCCCGGCGATTATGTTCCATGCGGGTGCGAACCATCATGCCGATCGTCAGGTTCTGCCGGCGCGCGCGCTCGGTCGAGCCCAAGAGCCGCGCCCACTGGCCCGCGAGCCGCGCGTCGCCGTCGCAGGCCATCTCGATGCCCTTGCGTCCGGCCGGCAGGCCGAGCCCGGCCAGTTGCGCGTCGCGCACCTTCTCGAGCCCCGCCATGCGCTGCGTGAGCGTCGTCTTCTGTTCGACGATCTGCGGCAGCGCATCGATGCCGTCCGCCGTCGTGAGCGCCTTCTCCTCGAAGGCGAGCAGCGAGGCGAACGCCTCAACCGCGGCGTGTTCGTCGATCAATGTGGCGAGAAGCGCGTCTTTCATCCGGGACCACCTGAAAATGCGGGTTGCGGGACAGCCTGGCGCCCGCGCCCTGCGATTTAGCCGCCCGAGGCCGGCTTGAGCAGGCCGCGCGCGGTTTCGATAATGCCGTCGGCGATCTTGCCGGCGTCGATCTGCAGCGTGCCGTTCTTGATGGCGTCCTTGATCGACTGGACCTGGCCCATGTCGATGTCGGCGGCGCCGCTCGCCGCGAGCGAGCGCAGCGAAGAGGACAGCGACGAAAGACTCACGTTGGCGTCTGCGCTAGTACCCGCTCCGATGGCGCTCGATGCCGCGCCGGCCGATGCCGTGCCGCCCGCGCCTGGCGCGCTCGCGGATTCGCCTTGCTGCGTGCGCGCCGGGCCATCCTGGAGCGAACGCGCGTCATTGCGGTTGGAGGTGTCGATTTTCACGATTGGGCTTCCTGATCCGTATGGCCTTGATAACGGCAACGCTGCGCGCGAACTTTAGCGCGAAAGTCCTGCCGTTACATGCTGTTACGTGTCCTTGCCCACATGGCCGCCGCACCGCATTTTTTACCGGACCGGCAATCCTGCCCTAAATCTGCACCTGCACCGTGGCGGCATCTTTCACGACGCCGCTGATGATCTGCCCGCCGGCCGTGCGCACGCGCACCATCTGGCCTGGCGCGGCGTTATTGAGCACGCTGCCTTCGGCGGAAATCGTGAAGTTCGAGCCCACCGCGACCACCTTGACCGTCTGGCCGATCACCACCGACGAGGCGCTGCGCAGCATGTCGGTGCGCAGCGGCAAGCCTGCCGTGATGCGCGCGAGCGCGACCGCGCCGTTGGCCTGCGTAGGGTCGGTGATGATGGTCTGCGGCAGGCTTGCGAGGTCGCCTTCGCGCGGCATGAAGTCGGCGGCGGAGAGCGTCTGGCCGGCGTCGATCTGGCGGGCGGCCACGTAATAGGTGATGTCGACGGCCACGCGCCCCACCACATAGAGTGTCCACGGTTTCGCGCCGACGCAGCGCACGCCCACCGTCGTGCGGCCCCACATGCGCGCGCCCGGCGGCATGAACGGTTCGAGCGCGGCGCAAGCGGCGAGGCCGCGCGGAAACACCGGCCCGACGCTCACGCTCACCTTGCCCGGCAAGCCCGCGGCCTGCTGCTGGAGGAAGGCGACCACGGTGGCGCGAATGCGTTCGCCGTCCTCCTGGCCCGGCGGCAGTTGCGCGCTCTGCCCATAGGCCGCGGCGCTCGCGACTGCGGCGGGCGTGGTGGGCGCGGAACGGGCGGCGGTTACAGCCGGCGCACGCGTGACCGGCACGGTGGAGAGCTTCGCGGCGGCAGCCGGCGCGGCCGTTTCGACGACGACCGGGGCGACCGCGCTAGACGGCCTGACGACATTCACGCGCTGCAATCCGCCCGTGCCTGCGTTGCCGCTCATGGCGGCAGCCGGATATGCAGACGCATTCGCAGATGCATTCGCCGCTGGCACGCGCATGGGTTGAACGGCGCGCGCGAGCGCGGGGCGCGGCGTGGCCGCGCCGGCGGTGTTAGGTGCGCCCGGCGCGGGAATCGTGACGATCTCGGGCGTGGCGGCTTCGCCCGCGCGGCCGCGCTCGCCGGGCCCGGGGATCGCGATCATGCCCGGCTGGTTTTGCGCTTGCGCGAAATCCTGCTGCGGATCTTGCTGCGCGCTTTGCGTGCGGCGAGCGAGCATGGCTGCGTTCTGGGCGTAAGCGTTAGCGCTCGCGCTGGCGTTTGCCGCAGCGCCCCTCGAACCCGCGCCGCCGCCCTGCGCGAGCATCGCGCTCATCCGCGCGGCGTCCGAGCCCGCGCGGTCGCCGGGGCCCGCGATATAGATCTGCTGCCCAGCCGCTTCGGCTTCGCTTTGTGCGTGCGCGGCGCCGCTCACGGCCAGCGCCGCAAGCACGAGCGCAAGCGCACGCGAGATCGAACGGCGCTGCGCGCGGCGCGCCTCAGCCTCGCGGCGCGCGCCGCGCACACGAAGGGGGGCTTTGTGCGGCATCGTCGTTCTCCATTCATTGCATTGACACGCCTCGCATTCTAGGCGGCGGCCCTCGCGTGCTTGCGTCGAATAGAGGGGGCCTTTACCGGCTATTCGTCCGATTGGTTCTTGTCAGGCGCGCCTAACATTCGTCTCCATGCGTAAAGGCCTGCGGGCCTCGCCCAGTTGCCGGATGCGCGATGCATGCACCGGCGCAGCCCCTCAACTCGAGTCACGGAGAACGCCCGATGCTGGACAAACTCGATGCCGAATTCGCCTTTGGCCGCGAAGCGCTCGATGTACGCGCAACGCGCCAGGCGTTGCTGTCCTCGAACATCGCGAATGCCGATACCCCTGGCTACCGGGCGCGCGACGTCGACTTCTCGGCCTCCCTCGCGGGCGCGCTCAGGCAAGCGGGTGCGGCCACGCCGGGCATCGCTGCTGCGGGCGTCGCTGGCGGCGCGAGCGGCAACTTCCGGCCGCTCGCCCTGGCGCAGCCGGCGGGCGTGACGAGCGGCATGTCGATGGCCGCGACCGAGGCGGGCCATATGGCCGGCAACACGAAGCTGATCCCGACCGGCGGCCAGGCGGACACCTACACGAGCCCGGTGATGTACCGCAACCCGACGCAGCCCGCGCTCGACGGCAATACGGTCGACCTCGACACCGAGCGCGTGCAGTTCGCCGACAACGCGCTGCATTTCGAATCGGGCATGACGGTGCTTTCGCAGCAGATCAAGACCATGCTCTCGGCGATCCAGTCGGGTTCGAACTGAACGAACCGAGTGAACTGAAGGACAACGAAACCATGCCATCCCTGATGAACATTTTCAGCGTTGCGGGCTCCGCCATGTCGGCGCAATCGCAGCGGCTGAACGTGACGGCGTCCAATCTCGCCAACGCCGACAGCACGACCGGCCCCGACGGCCAGCCCTACAAGGCCAAGCAGGTCGTGTTCGCGGTCGACCCGCTCGGCGGCGCGCGCACGGCTTCGGGCCAGCAGGTGGGCGGCGTGAAGGTGACCGGCGTGGTCGACGACCCCACGCCCATGAAGCAGAGCTACCAGCCCGACAACCCCGCGGCGGACGCCAACGGCTACGTCTCGATGCCGAACGTGGACCCGGTGCAGGAGATGGTGAACATGATTTCGGCGTCGCGCTCGTATCAGGCCAACATCGAGACGCTGAACACCGCGAAGACGCTGATGCTCAAGACCCTGACCATCGGCACCTGAGACAGCGGCGCCTGAACCAGCAGCCCCGCGCACTAAACGGCAACACCGCGCAACATCGAGCCAGCAACGTCAAGCGAGGAGAACGCGTTGACCTCCAGCAACACCACCATCGGCGGCAGCACCGCCACCGTGTCGCAGCAACTGCTCGACACCATGAATCCCACGGCGGCTGCGTCGGGCAAATCCTCGGCCAGCGGCACGGGCAGCACGAGCGGCACCGACTTGCAGAACACCTTTTTGCAGTTGCTCGTCACGCAGTTGCAGAACCAGGACCCGACCAATCCGATGGACAGCTCGCAGATGACCTCGCAGCTCGCGCAGATCAACACGGTCACGGGCATCCAGCAGCTCAACACGTCGCTCTCGTCGCTTTCGACGCAGCTCTCGGCGGGCCAGAACGCGCAGGCCGCGCTGCTGATCGGCTCGACCGTGCTCGCGCCCGGCAGCAGCATGACGGTGACGAGCGGCGCAGCGCCGCAACTGGGCGTGACGCTGCCCGCGGCCGCCTCGGACGTGAAGCTCACGATCACCAACTCGGCGGGCCAGGTCGTCAATACGCTCGATCTCGGCGCGCAGTCGGCGGGCACCATCCCCGTTACCTGGAACGGCACCGACACCGCAGGCAACGCAGTGGCCGACGGCGCCTACACGGTGAGCGCGAGCGCGATCGTCAACGGCCAGGCCGGCACGGCCACCGCGCTCGTCGCGAGCAAGGTGCAGGGCGTGATCCAGCAATCGGACGGCGGCGCGGGCCTCTCGCTCGCCAACGGCAAAACGGTCTCGCTCTCGGGCGTGGCCGGCATTCTCTGAACCAGACAAGATTTAAGCGGAGTCGACACTCATGGGCTACCAGCAAGGATTGAGCGGCCTCGCCGCAGCGTCGAACGACCTCGACGTCATCGGCAACAACATCGCCAACGCGAACACGGTGGGCTTCAAGCAGAGCACCGCGCAGTTCGCCGACGTCTACGCGAACACCGTCGCCACCGCGGTCAATACGCAGATCGGCCTGGGCGCGGCGCTCTCGCAAGTGCAGCAGAACTTCTCGCAAGGCACGATCACCACGACCGGCCAGGCGCTCGACGTCGCCATCAACGGCAACGGCTTCTACCAGATGTCGAATAACGGCACGGTCACGTACTCGCGCAACGGCGTGTTCCAGCTCAACAAGGACGGCTACATCACCGATGCCTCGGGTCTCCAGCTGATGGGCTATGGCGCGGGCACGAACGGCGTGGTGAACACGGCGCAGACGGTGCCGCTCCAGGTGCCGACGACCAATATCTCGCCGGTCATGACCACCAGCGTCACCGCGCAGCTGAACCTGAACGCGCAGTCCACCGCGCCTGCCGCGACGCCGTTCGACGCCACCAACTCGAACACCTACAACTATTCGACGTCGATCACGGCATACGACTCGCTGGGCGGCACGCAGCAGGTCAACATGTATTTCGTGAAGGGCGGCCTCGACGCGAGCGGCAACCAGCAGTGGAATGTCTACGCGGGCACGGCGGGCGCGGTGTCGTCGACGGCCGCGGGCACGATGACCTTCGACAATGCCGGCAAGCTTCTCTCCACGGCCGATTCGACGGGCACTGCCACCACGCTCGGCGATATTCCCATCACGATCAACCCGACCGACGGCTCGAAGACCAACCAGGCGATCACGCTGAACTTCTCGGGCACGACGCAGTACGGCAGCGCCAACGGCGTGAACAACCTCGGGCAGGACGGCTATGCGAGCGGCACGTTGTCGAACTTCACGATCGGCGCGGACGGCACCATCACCGGCAACTACTCGAACGGCCAGACCAAGACGCTCGGCCAGGTCGTGCTCGCCAACTTCAACAATCCGAACGGCCTGTTGAACCTCGGCGGCAACCAGTTCCAGCAAACGGCCGCCTCGGGCGTGCCGCAGGTCTCCACGCCCGGCAGCACCAACCACGGCACGCTCACCGGCGGCGCGGTGGAGTCGTCGAACGTCGACCTCACGAACCAGCTCGTCGACCTGATCACGGCGCAGCGCAACTACCAGGCGAACGCGCAGACCATCAAGACGCAGCAGACCGTCGACCAGACGCTGCTGCAGATGTAAGCCGCGCAGGCACCTCTAACGCACCGGGCACATCATGGACCGACTGATCTACACCGCGATGACGGGCGCCAGCCAGGCGCTCGAGCAGCAGGCCGTAGTTGCGAACAACCTCGCAAACGTTTCGACCACGGGCTTTCGCGCGCAGCTCGCGAATTTCCGCTCCGTGCCGATGTCGTTCGGCGACGGCTCGAGCGTGAACAACACGACCACGCGCACCTTCGTGCTGTCGTCCACGCCCGGCGCGGACATGACGCCCGGCGCGATCTCGCGCACCGGCAACCCGCTCGACATCGCCATCCAGGGCTCGGGCTTCATCTCCGTGCTGACGCCGGACGGCAACGAGGCCTACACGCGCGCGGGCAATCTGCACGTCGACGAGAACGGCCAGCTCGTGACCGCCGCGAATGACCAGGTGATCGGCGGCGGCGGCCCGATCGCGGTGCCGCCGGGCTCGGCGGTGACGATCGGCCAGGACGGCACGGTTTCGGCGATCGCGCCGGGCAGCCCAGCGAGCGCCATCGCCATGATCGACCAGATCAAGTTCGTGAACCCGCCCGCGGGCTCGCTCACGCGCGGCGACGACGGCCTCTTTCGCACCGCCGACGGCAACCCCGCCGACGCCGACCCGAGCGTGCAGATCGCCACGGAGTCGCTCGAAGGCAGCAACGTGAGCCCGGTGGCGGCGATGGTCTCGATGATCGACAACGCGCGCCAGTTCCAGATGCAGACCAAGCTGCTGCAAACCGCCGACCAGAACGAACAGAGCGCGAACCAGCTGCTCAACTTCAGCTAAGCCCCAGGCCTTTAAGCCTTCCCGGAGAAAGACACCGTGAACCGATCGCTCTACATCGCCGCCACTGGCATGAACGCGCAGCAGGCGCAAATGGACGTGATCTCCAACAACCTCGCGAACGTGAGCACCAATGGCTTCAAGGGCTCGCGCGCGGTGTTCGAGGACCTCATGTACCAGACGCTGCGCCAGCCCGGCGCGAACTCCACGCAGACCACCGAGCTGCCCTCGGGCAGCCAGGTGGGCACGGGCGTGCAGCAGGTCGCCACCGAGCGCCTCTACACCCAGGGCAACCTGCAGCAGACCGGCAACTCGAAGGACGTGGCCATCAACGGCGCGGGCTTTCTGCAGGTGCAGATGCCCGACGGCACCACGGCCTACACGCGCGATGGCTCGTTTCAGACCAACTCGCAGGGCCAGCTCGTGACGTCGAGCGGCTATCCGGTGCTGCCCACCATCACGGTGCCCGCCAACGCCACCTCGCTCACCATCGGCAGCGACGGCGTGGTGACCGTCACCACGCCCGGCTCGTCGAACAACACCACGGTCGGCTCGCTGCAACTGGCCATGTTCATCAACCCGGCCGGCTTGCAGAGCAACGGCCAGAACCTGCTCTCGGAAACCGCCTCGTCGGGCGCGCCCACGGTGACCACGCCGGGCCTCAATGGCTCGGGCACGCTCAATCAGGGCTATGTGGAAGCCTCGAACGTGAACGTGGTGCAAGAGCTCGTGAACATGATCGAGACGCAGCGCGCCTACGAGATCAACAGCAAGGCGGTCACGACCTCCGACCAGATGCTGCAGACGCTGAGCCAGATGCAGGTTTGAGCATGAGCCCGTCCGTACCAAACCTCGCTCGGCAGCACGCGGCGCACACGAATGCGCGAGCGGGGCTGCACACCGCCGTGGCGGCCATCGCGCTCGCCACGCTGGCGGGCTGCGCCTATATTCCGAACCGGCAGCCGATCACCCAGCAGCCGATGACGGCCGTGCCGCCGTCGCCGCCGGTCAACAGCTCGCCGGGGTCGATCTACAACCCCGGCTACGTGGGACGGCCGCTGTTCGAGGATCAGCGCCCGCGCAATATCGGCGACATTCTCACCATCGTCATTTCCGAAAACATCAACGCGACCAAGTCCTCGGGCGCCAACACCAAGCGCGGCGGCAGCACGAACCTGGCCGCGCCGGTTGCGGGCTTCGCTCCGGGCTTCTTCACGCGCATGAATCTCACGGCGTCGGGCGCGAACCAGTTCGACGCAACGGGCGGCGCCAACGCATCGAACACCTTCACGGGCGTGATCACCGTGACCGTGACGAACGTGCTGCCCAACGGCAACCTCGTGGTCTCCGGCGAGAAGCAGATGCTGATCAACCAGGGCAACGAATACGTGCGCTTCTCCGGCGTGGTGAACCCGAACACCGTGGCCGGCGACAACTCCGTGCTCTCGACCGATGTGGCCGACGCGAAGATCGAATACTCCGCGAAAGGCGTGATCGACGAAGCCGAGACCATGGGCTGGCTGCAACGCTTTTTCCTGAATATCGCGCCATGGTAAAGATCCGCTTCCGCCACACGCGCCGCTCGCGCGCGAAGGACCTGCTCACCGCACTGGGCTTCGTGGTCGGCCTCATCTTCGCGTGCGGCGCGCTGCTGGCTTACGCCGTGCCCGCGCATGCCGAGCGCGTGAAAGACCTCGTGTCGATCACCGGCGTGCGCGACAACCCGCTGATCGGCTATGGCCTCGTGGTGGGCCTCGACGGCACCGGCGACCAGACCACCCAGGCGCCGTTCACGACCCAGACGCTCGCGAACATGCTCGCGAACCTCGGAATCTCGATCAACAACACGTCGAGCGCGACGGGCTCCTCGCAGACGCTCAACAACATGCAGCTGAAGAACGTCGCGGCCGTGATCGTGACCGCCACGCTGCCGCCGTTCGCGCGGCCCGGCGAGCAGATCGACGTGACGGTGTCCTCGCTCGCCAATGCCAAGAGCATTCGCGGCGGCACGCTGCTGCTCACGCCGCTCAAGGGCGCCGACGGCCAGGTCTACGCCATCGCGCAGGGCAACGTGGCGGTGGGCGGCGCGGGCGCGTCGGCCAACGGCAGCAAGGTGCAGGTGAACCAGCTCGCGGCGGGCCGCATCTCGGGCGGCGCGACCGTGGAGCGCGCGGTGCCGTCGCCGGTCGCGCAAGGCGGCGTCTTGCAGATGGAAGTCAACGACATGGACTACGACACGACGCAGCGCATCGTGGCGGCGGTCAACAACCTGTTCGGCCAGGGCACGGCGGCGGCCGTGGACGGCCGCACGATCCAGGTGCGCGGTCCAGTCGATCCCGCACAGCAGGTGAGCTTCATCGCGCAGATCCAGAATCTCGACGTGCGCCCGGCGCAGCCCGCGGCCAAGGTGATTCTCAACGCGCGCACCGGCTCGATCGTGATGAACCAGATGGTCACGCTCGACAGTTGCGCGGTGGCGCACGGCAATCTCTCGGTGGTCGTGAACACGCAGACGGCGGTGAGCCAGCCCGGCGCGTTCTCGAACGGCCAGACGGTGGCGGCGCGCCAGTCGCAGATCCAGTTGAAGCAGGACAACGGATCGCTCAAGCTAGTGACGGCGGGCGCCAATCTCGCGGAAGTCGTGAAAGCGCTCAACGCGCTGGGCGCGACGCCCGCGGATCTCATGTCGATCCTGCAGGCGATGAAGGCGGCAGGCGCGCTGCGCGCCGATCTTCAGATCATCTAGGAGCGAACATGGACAACGCGAATCTCGGCACCAGCCTCGACCTCACCAACCGCTTCGCGCTGGACGTGCAGGGCTTCGACTCGATGCGCGCCGCCGCCAATGCCTCGCCGCAGCAGGGCGTGAAGATGGCCGCGAAGCAGTTCGACGCCGTGTTCACGCAGATGATGCTCAAAAGCATGCGCGACGCGACGCCCGACGACGGCCCGCTCGACTCGAAGGACGGCGCGCAGTTCGTCTCGATGATGGACCAGCAGCTCGCGCAGCAGATGTCGAACAAGGGCATCGGCGTGGCGAACGCCATGATCAAGCAGCTCATGCGCAGCATGGGCGGCGATGCAGGCGGCGCGGGCGGCGCGGGCGGCGTGGGTGGCGCGGGGGGAGTCGGCGGCGGCGCGGGCGGCATTTCCGGCGCCATGTCGGGAATGTCGGGCGCGGGCGGCAGCGGCAACGAAGGCAACATGGCGATGCTCAACGCGCTGGGCCGCGCCTACGGCAACGCCGCCGCGAACGGCGCGCTCGGCCGCTCGCAGGGCTGGAACGCCAACAGCGCGCTCACGCCGCCGATGCACGGCAACGGCGACGAAAAGGTGGACGCCTTCGTGAACAAGCTCGCGAACGGCGCGCAGCAGGCGAGCGCGGCCACCGGCATCCCGGCGCGCTTCATCGTCGGCCAGGCGGCGCTGGAGTCGGGCTGGGGCAAGCGCGAGATCATGAAGGCCGACGGTTCGACGAGCTACAACGTGTTCGGCATCAAGGCCACCAAGGACTGGACCGGCAAGACCGTCTCGACCATGACGACCGAGTACGTGAACGGCGCGCCGCACCGCGTGGTGGAGAAGTTCCGCGCCTACGACTCCTATGACGACGCGATGGCCGATTACGCGAGCATGCTCAAGAACAATCCGCGCTACGCCTCGGTGATCAACAACTCGCACAGCGCGGAAAGCTTCGCGCACGGCATGCAGCGCGCGGGCTACGCGACTGACCCGCACTACGCAAAAAAGCTCATGTCGATCATGCAGCAGATGGTCTGATCGGGTGTTCGTGAGCTCAAACGCGGAATATTTGCACGGCGCCCCTAAATTTCCGGCCGCGGCTGCCGCTAATGCAGGCGAGATCCAAAAAAATCTGGGGCGGGGATAACCGCCAGGACGGCGCGCGGCGGTTCAGCCCACGGCGCGCCGGCATGTCCACGAAATTCCGCCAGGCCGATGAATACCGTTCAGTCGAATCAACAGGAAGCTCACGAAGGCGAAGTCCCCGACTATGGCCGGCGCAACCCGCTGGAAGTCGGCGTGCAGTTGCGCAACCTCGCCAATCGCGGCGACTTCCTGACCTTGCAATACGGCGCGGGCCAACTGGTCACGCGCATCCTCGAAGTGAACACGCGCGAGCGCAACTTCGTGTTCGACTGGGGCGCCCTCCCCGAGCAGAACCGCGACGTGCTCGCGAGCGCGCGCTGCCAGTTCCACGCCTCGCCCGACGGCGTGCGGGTGGAATTCGCCACCGCCACGCCGCGCGAGACCGAATTCGAAGGCCGCCCCGCCTTCGAGGCCGATTTCCCCGAGGTGCTCTATTACATTCAGCGCCGCGAGTACTTCCGCGTCGATACGCCGGTGCTGGAGCCCTGCCTGTGCCGGGGCGCAATGCCCGCCGACGGTGAGCGCTTCCAGTTCGAGGTGCACGACCTCTCGCTCGGCGGCATCGGCCTGCGCACGACCGACGAGCGCGCGGCGAACTTCGAAATGGGCCTGACGATCGCGAACGTCGAGCTCGACTTGCGCTCGCACGGCACGCTGCGCGTGGATCTCGCGCTCGCGGTGCTGCGCTTCATCGACTTGCCCAACGGCGACCGGCGCTATCACCTCGGCTTCCGATTCGTGGCGCTGCCGGGCGCGGCGGAGAACAGCCTCCAGCGCTACATCACGCAGCTCGAAATGAAGCGTCGCGCGTTCCAGCGCGCCTGAGCTTCGCGACGGGGCTGCGGGCCGCAGGTGCTCACGCACATGCTCATGCAGGCGCTCAATTTTCGCGCCTCGCTGCCGTTATTACATGGGTTCATCCACGCGGCCCAACGACCCATCGCCCCATCGACGGGGTGCCGGAAAGGCCGCTCCTGAGGATCAAGCATGTCCAATATCTTCTCGATCGGGCTTTCCGGGTTGCAGGCGGCCCAGGTCGGAATTGCCACCGCCGGCGAGAACATCAGCAATTCGTCGACCACCGGCTACAACGTGGAAACTGCGGTCTACCAGGAAGCGGCCGGCCAGTACACGGGCTCGGGCTACCTGGGCGGCGGCGTGACCACGGCCACGGTGCAGCGCGCCTATAGCCAGTACCTCACGAGCGCATTGAATGCCGCGCAATCCAGCAACAGCGCGCTCACCGCGTCGTACACGCTTGCCACGCAGCTCTCGAACCTCGTGGGCAGCCCGACTTCGGGCATCGCCACGTCGATCACGACGTTCTTCTCGGGACTGCAGAACGTTTCGAACTCGCCCGCGAGCACGGCCACGCGCCAGACCGCGCTGTCCGACGCGCAGTCGCTCGCCGACCAGATCAACGCCGCCGGCCAGCAATACGATGCGATGCGCCAGAGCGTGAACACGCAGTTGTCGAACGCGGTCACGCAGATCAACACCTACACGCAGCAAATCGCGCAGCTCAACACGCAGATCTCGATGGCGAGCAGCGCCGGCCAGCCGCCGAACCAGTTGCTCGACCAGCGCGACCTCGCGATGACGAACCTCTCGCAGCTCGTGGGCGTGCAGGTCGTGCAGAACAGCAGCGGCTATAGCGTGTTTCTCGGCAACGGCCAGCCGCTCGTGGTGAGCGGGCAGAACTACAACCTGGGCACGCAGTCCTCCAACTCGAACCCCGCGGAAATGACCGTGGCCTGGCAAGGGCTGCCGGGCTCGACCACCCAGGCGCAGCCGCTTTCCAGCGCGGCATTGCAGGGCGGCACCGTGGGTGGCCTCGTCTCGTTCATGCAGAACACGCTGGATCCGGCGCAGGCGCAGCTGGGCGCGATCGCCACGAGCTTCGCCGCCCAGGTGAACCAGCAAAATGCGCTCGGCCTCACGCTCGGCGGCGCTCCGGGCGGCGCGCTGTTTACCGTGGGCGGGCCGGTCGTCACGGCCAATCTCGGCAACAACCCCAGCAGCACCGGCGCGGTCTCGGCCACGCTCACCAACGCCGCGAACCCGCCCACCGACAACTACACGCTCTCGTATTCGAGCGCGGCGGGCGGCACCTGGACGCTCACCGACACGACCACCAACACGGTGCTCGGCTCGACCACCACCCAGCCGAGCCAGAGCAAGCCGTTCGCGCCCGCCGGCAGCGGCCTGTCGATCACGTCGACGGGCACCATGAACGACGGCGACGCGTTCTCGATCCAGCCGACCGCGGGCGCGCTCGACAGCTTCGCCGTCGCGACGAGCGACCCATCGCTGATCGCGGCGGCCTCGCCGGTGCTGGTCGCGGCGGGCGGCACCAACACGGGCACGGCCAGCGTCACGCAGGGCACGGTCAGCGCGGGCTATGCGGTGGCTTCGCCGGGCCTGCAACTGAGCTATGCGGCCTCGGGCTCGGGCACCGGCACGCTCTCGGGATTTCCGGTGGGCTCGACGGTCTCCGTCACCGTGCCGGGCTCGAGCACGCCCACGCCGTACACGATCACGAGCAGCACCACGACGATCCCCTACGACTCGAGCACGGGCGCGACCATCGCCATCAGCGGCGACGCCAGCGGCACGGCCAACAACGTCAGCTTCACGATGACGGGCGCGCCCGCGGACGGCGATACCTTCACCGTCGCGCCGAACACGAGCGGTGCGCAGGACGGCCGCAACGCGCTCGCGCTCGCGAACCTCACTTCGGGCACGGTGTTCGCCGGTTCGCAGACGCTCACCAACGCGTACTCGAACTACGTGAACACGATCGGCAACACGGCGAGCCAGTTGAAGGCGTCGAGCACCTCGCAGCAATCGCTCGTCACGCAGCTCACCTCGCAGCAGCAGTCCGTGCAGGGCGTGAACCTCGACGAAGAGGCCGCCAAACTGCTGCAGTTTCAGCAGCTCTACCAGGCCAACAGCAAGGTGATCCAGACGGCGGCTTCGCTGTTCCAGACCCTGCTCGGCATCTTCCAGTGAGGCGCTGACCCATGCGTATCGCGACTTCCCAGTTTTATTCGTCCAGCGTGGCGACGATGGAGAACCAGCAATCGCAGCTGCTCCAGACGCAACAGCAGATCTCGACTGGCGTATCGCTCTCGACGCCGGCCGACAACCCGCTCGGCGCGGCCCAGGCCGTGCAGCTCTCGGCCACCAGCGCGACGCTCACGCAGTACGCGTCGAACCAGAACATGGCGCTGTCCTCGCTGCAGCTCGAGGACTCGACGCTCGGCAGCGTGACGACCACGCTGCAGGCCATCGGCCAGCAGGTTCAGTCGGCGATCAACGGCTCGCTCAACGACGCCGACCGCCAGGCGCTCGCCAAGCAATTGCAGGGCGAACGCAGCCAGCTGCTCACCCTCGCCAACACCACCGATGGTCAGGGTAACTATCTGTTCTCGGGGTTCAAGAGCACGTCGCAGGTGTTCACCAACGCCACGGGCGGCGGCGTGACGTATAACGGCGACTTCGGCCAGCGCCTGGTCCAGGTGGGCGGCTCGCGCCAGATCTCGGTGAGCGACACGGGCGCGGCGGTGTTCCTGAGCGTCTCGGCAGCGGGCTCGCAGGCCGTGGCCGGGGGCAGCATGCAGAACACGGGCACCGGAACCATCAGCGGCGTCACGGTGACCGATCCGACCCAGGCCACCAATGGCCATCCGCTGTCGATCCAGTTCGGTACCGACGCCACCTCCGGCGCGCTCACGTATTCGGTGATGGATAACTCGACCAATCCGCCGGCGACGCTCGCGCTGAATCAGCCCTACACGGATGGCGCGCCGATCGACCTCGGCGCCGCCGGCAAGATCGGCATGAACGTGACGATTTCGGGCACGCCCGTGGCCGGCGATACGTTCTCGGTCACGCCGGCCACGGCGCCGCAGAACAGCAGCGTGTTCAGCACCATCGACAGCGTGATCGCCGCGCTGCAAACGCCGGTGAACGGCAGCCCGGCGGCGGGCGCCAATCTCACGAATGCGCTGCAAAGCGGCTTCACCGCGATCGGCAATTCGATCTCGAACGTGGTCACGATCCAGGCGTCGGTGGGCGGCAGAGAGCAGGAAGTGAAGGCGCTGCAAACGGTGACGTCGACGAATGCGTTGCAGGTGACGTCCAATCTCAGCGATCTCACGAGCACCGACATGACCGCAGCGATTGCTCAGTACACGCAACTTTCCAATGCGCTGACCGCTTCTCAGAAGAGTTTTGCTGCGACTCAGAATCTTTCGCTATTCCAGTACATCAATCCCTGACGGGCATTGCCAGGAGCGGTTTCCTGAATCAAAAAGCGGAGGTGCGCGTTCGGCGCACCTCCGCTTTTTTTATCTCTGAGCCCGGGTTCTTTTAAGGGTCATCTTACGTATCACTTTCTTTCGACCCAATAGAATCCTCGCTCTGCTTACGTTTACCTACATTTCTCAGATGCGCTTATATAAGCAATCCGAAGAGAACCCGGCGTGGGAATAGACCATAGCGCCCCGTCCGGGTAATGAAAAGAACTCGTTACAAGGTCAGGAAATGAGCTACAACAAGTCCATTCGCCACCGACGCTCCCGAACGCCCCATCAGCCCGCATTCCGGCTCGCGATCATGCCTGCCATGCTGACTGCGGCTCCAGGCTATGCGAACGGCGCCGGTGCGGTCGAAGGCGGGGTCGTCGCGGCGGGTATCGGCACCATCGCCACACAGGGCGCCAAAACGACGATCAACCAGGCCACCGACAGGATGGTCGTCAACTGGAACAACTTCGACATCGCCCGTGACCAGAGCGTGGCGTTCAACCAGCCCAGCGCGACCTCGGCGGTGCTCAACCGCGTGACGACAGCGGCGGCGCCCACCCAGATCGACGGTGCGCTGACGGCGAACGGCCGGGTGTTCGTGGTCAACCCCTCGGGCGTGATGTTCGGCAAGACGTCGCAGGTGAACGTGGGCAGTCTGGTGGCGTCGACGCTCAACGTCGACAGCCAGAAGTTCATGGACGGCGGCGAACCCGTCACCGGCATCATGAACCTGTCCGCGAACGGCGGCCAGGGCGTCGTCTCGAACGAGGTCAGATCAACGCGCGCGAAGCCGTCGTGCTGCTCGGCGCGCAGGCGACCAGCCAGGGCACGATTCGCGCGAAGGACATCACGCTCGGCGCCGCCGACGGCGTGGCCATGCAGATGAACGGCTCGGGCTTCAAGGTCATGCTCGGGCGCGAAGCGCAGAACGCGCTCGCGGCCCATCAAGGCCGATGGTTCGGGCACAGGCAACCTGAACCAGAACGCGAACCTGGAAGCGACGAAAGGTTCGGTCAACCTCACCGGCACCAACGTCACGCAAAAGCTCGGCGTCAACACCTATGCCGGCAACGGCATGAATATCGGCGCAAGCGGAACGCTCCAGGCAGGGCTGCTGAGCGGCAAGACCGTCTCGGTCGAGGGTGACAGCGTCTTCCTGCTGCGCGACGTGAATGCCGACGGCGATATAGTTGCTCACGCAACTAATCGCGTTTGCACGCCCGCCGACGCGGGATGCAAGACCGGCACGAAGGGCGTGATCCAGTTGGGCAACATCACAAGCCGCAACGGTGGCGTCTTGCTGGCCGTCGATCCGGGCGTCTCGATCGATCCGGCGACCGGCATCCCGACGATCGCCTATACCGGCATGATCGGCCAGTACCCGACGACGCAGACTCGCGCGGCCACCGACATTGTGCTGCGCGGGGTTGCTGTCATCGCGGGCAACAACACGGCGGGCAAGTCGATCACGGTGGAAGCCGCGGCCCCGACGTATCTGGGCACGCTGTCGGCGCCGACGATCAACCTGCCCACGCCGATCACCATTAGCGGCCAGTAACGGGCAGCAGTGGCGGCATCGATTGCCGGGCGCACTCTCCCGGTGATCGCGCCGACGATCAACCGCCCGTCTCCAGCCGGCTTTGGCGCCAATTGGCCGGCTCATACGACAAGGGGGAGGCACGCGTTGCCTCTCCTTCCCTGATTGGCCTTCCCACACCCTTTCGCGTTCCGGCGCCGCCGGCATGTCTTGCGGATTGGGTCGCGCCGATTTGCACCCCTGATTTTCTTCGCACCTTGAAAGCCTCCAACCGGTACCGGCACCTTTGCCATCGCCTCGGCCCTGCCTGTTTGCCGCTGCTCGGCCTGACGGCGTGGCATGTTTCCGCACAAGCCTTCGAACTCCCCAACGCCGGCGCGTTGATCCGGCAGAACGCCGATACGACGCGCGGCATCGAAGGCGAGTCCGGCGGCGAGCGCGTGAGCGCGTTGCCGCCGTCGACGCCGGCCCAGACGCCGCCCGCCGAGGGCGAGTTCAGCTTCGTCGTCAACGCATTCACCTTCGATGGCGCACTTTCCTACGCGGAGCAGCAGCGCGTCGACGCCTTCCTCGCGCCGTGGCGCGGGCGCAGCGTGACGCTCGCACAATTGCATGCGCTGCGCGACGAACTGACAACGGTGCTGTACAACGGCGGCGATACACTCGTGCGCGTGACGCTGCCGCCGCAGACCGTCACGGCAGGCGTGGTGCGCTTCGGCATCGAGCGCGCCCATGTGGAATCGGTCGCCGTGAAGAATGGTTCGAAGGTACATGCCCGGCCTCGGCGACCAGTTGCAGGCGACCGTCTACTTCACGCCGCGTTTCATGCAGACGAGCTCGGGCGAAGAAGGGCGAACGCGCCTCGGCCGGCTGTCCTACGACATGCTGACCGGCTTGGGCGCGAGCCGGGCGGGCATTGCGTACTCGCATGTCGATTACAAGCTTGGCGAGGAATTCAGCGGCCTCGGCACGGGGAGCGCCGACGTTGCCAGCGTATATGGCTCTTCGCCGGTGATCCGCACCGCCAATGCGAGTCTCGACCTCGGCGCGAGCATGGAGGCGTGGTTCACGACCGACGAGCGGCTCGACAACATCCTCGTGAGCCGGCAACGCAACTACGTTGCGTCGATGCGGGCCGACGGCAACTACTACGGCAAGTGGGGCGAGCGCCGCAACGCGACGCAGTACAGCTTCGTCACGAGCTATGGCACGACCACGCAGAAGGAATACGACTACAGCAGCGCCAACCCCGAGTATGTGGACCGCCGGTTCAATTCCCTGAAGATCGAACCGTCCGCGACTTTCATTCAGGCGCTGACATCGACCACGCAAGCGACGCTCTCGGTGCATGGCCAATGGGCGAGCCGCAGCCTGAACGGTTCGCAGCGGCTCGGCCTGGGTGGACCGACGGCCGTGCGCGCGTACGACCAGAACACCGCGTCTGTCGACGACGGCGTGATTGCTTCCGTTGGCGTGAGCCAGTTCATCCCGCCGCTGCCGGGCGTCGCGTTGCAGGTTTTCTATGTCGACGCGCGCGGCCGGATCCGCAGCGATGGCGCCATGACGGGGGCGTCGGTGCACTTGCAGGGTTACGGGATTGGTGCGAGCTATAGGGGCAAGCGCGTGTCGGCGCAGATCAGCTACGCGATGCGCGCGGGACCCGCGCCCGAGCATGCGGCGCGTCAGCAGACGTGGGTGACGGTTACGGCGGCGATTTAGGGAGGCCGCACGGTGTTGCAGAACCTCACGGCACTGGCCGCAACCCCGCCGCGACCCGCCCCATCTGCTCGACCCCGCCATCGAAAAGCCGCGCGAAGTACGGAATCAAATTCGGCATCATCAGCTGAATCAGCAGCAAGCCCACCAGCATCGTGAGCGCAAATCCAATCTGAAAGATCCCGATCTGCGGCGCGGCGCGATTCAAAATGCCGAGCGAGATATTCGTGATGAGCAACGCCACCACCACCGGCAGCGAGAGCAGCAGCCCGGCATTGAACACCGTCGCGCCCCAGCTCACGATCAGCCGGTAGCCATTGCCGGAAAGCACGTTCGCCGACACCGGCACGCTATGAAACGTCTCCACCAGCGCGGCAATCATCTGCAAATGCCCGTCGAAGACGAGAAACGCGAGCATCGCCATGATGTTGAGCCACGACGAAAGCGCAGGCGTAGAAGTATTGGCCTGCGGATCGAAGAATGACGCAAAGCCCAGCCCCATCCCCAGCCCCATCAAATCGCCGGCCGCCGTCACCACCGCGAACACGATCTGCATCGTAAAGCCCAGTGCCGCGCCGATCAGAAACTGATTAACCAGAATCCACACGCCCTCAGCCGAAAACACCGTGACCTGCGGCATGGACTGAAGCGTGGGTGCAACGATCAGCGTCGTGAACGCCGCAAGCCCGATCTTCACGCGCGTGGGCACGGAGCGATGGCCCACCAGCGGCGCGGCGGCCACCAGCGCGAGAATGCGCGTGAACGGCCAGAGGAACGCGGTGAGCCAGAGATTGAGCTGAGCGTAGGTGACGGTGAACATCGGCGGGCGTCTGCGAACGCAGGAAAGCGTGCGGGAATATGACCGCTCAGCTCGCGAGCGCCGGAATGCTCGCGAACATGCGATGCATGTAGTCGAGCATCGTCGTGAGCATCCACGGTCCGGCAATCACGAGCGTCACCGCAATCGCGATGAGCTTGGGAATGAACGAGAGCGTGCTTTCGTTGATTTGCGTGGCCGCCTGGAACAGGCTCACCACGAGACCCACCGCGAGCGACACGAGCAACAGCGGCGCGGCCAGCAGCAGCGCCACGTACATGGCTTCGTGCGAAAGGGTCAAGACGGTTTCGGGCGTCATGGCGAACTCCTCAGGTGAAGCTTTGCGCGAGCGAGCCGATCAGCAGCTGCCAGCCGTCCACGAGCACGAACAGCATGAGCTTAAATGGCAGCGAGATAGTTGCGGGCGAAACCATCATCATGCCCATCGACATGAGCACGCTCGCCACCACCATGTCGATGATCAGAAACGGAATGAAGATCGTGAAGCCGATCTGGAAGCCGGTCTTCAATTCGCTCGTGACGAACGAGGGCACGAGCAGCGTGAGCGGCACGTCCTCGGGGCCCTGCATGGGCGCTGCGTGCGAGATGCGCGCAAACAGCGCGAGGTCGGATTCGCGGGTCTGGCGCAGCATGAAGGTCTTGAAGGGCGCGACGCCGTGCGTCACGGCTTCGTCCATCGGCAGCGTGCCGGCGGCGAATGGCTTGTAGCCGTCGTTGTACGCCTTGTCGAGCACTGGCGACATCACGAACAGCGTGAGAAACAGCGCGAGGCCCACGAGCACCTGGTTGGGCGGCGTGGTGGTCGTGCCGAGCGCCTGGCGCAGCAGCGAGAGCACGATGATGATGCGCGTGAAGCTCGTCATCATTAGCACCATCGCGGGCAGGAACGACAGCATCGTGAGCAGCAGCATGGTCTGCACGCTCAGCGAATACGTGGTGCCGCCGTTCGGGCCCGGGCTCGTGTTGAAGGCGGGCAGGCCTTGCGGCTGCGCCAGGGCCTGTGCGTGCGCGAGGTGCGGCAGCAGCAGCGCTGCGGCGCCCGCACCGAGCACGAGCGCAACGGGCAATGCCGCGCGCGCGAGGCTCACGATCGAGGACGTGTGCGCGCGAGTGCGCGCGCCGGGAAGGGTGCTGCCGTGCATTACTGCGCTCCGCCGTCGTGACGCTTGAAACGTTTGCCTGCTTCGTGTTTCAACGCGTCACGAAAGCGTTGTCCGAAGTTGCCTTGAAGGGCGAGGGGGGCACCGGTGCCGGCAGCGGCCGGCAGTTCGCCCGCGGGCATCGTGTGCAGGAGCCGCACATTGCCGGGCGCGGCGCCCAGCACGAGCCAGATGTCGCCGATCTCGACCACGGCCACGCGCTCCTTGCCGCCGAGCGAGGCGCCGCCCACGGTCTTCACGAGTGCGCTCTTCGGACCATGCTGGAGCCCGAGACGCCGCGCGAGCCATGCGCAGCCGAATACCACGCCGATCACGAGCAGCAGGCCGAACACGGTTTGCAGCACCGCGCCGAAGCCGAGCGAGGGCGCTGCGCTGCCCACGATCACCGCCGATGCGCCCGACGCCGAGCGCGCGGCTTCGTTCACGGCCTGGTTGACGGTCTGCAAGTCGGCGGCTCGCGCGGGCATGGCGGCGAGCCATGCGCATGCGCTTGCCAGCGCGCAGCCGGATGCGGCAAGGCGTTTCATCGATTGAGCTTCCGGATGCGCTCGGAGGGCGTGATGATGTCGGTCAGGCGGATGCCGAACTTGTCGTTCACCACCACCACTTCGCCCTGGGCGATGAGGCAGCCGTTCACGAGCACGTCCATGGGCTCGCCGGCGAGGCCATCGAGCTCCACCACCGAGCCCTGCGCGAGCTGCAGCAGGTTGCGGATGGCGATCTTGGTGCGGCCCAGTTCGACGGTCATCTGGACGGGGATGTCCAGGATCATGTCGATGTCGTTGCGCGTCGCGCCCGAATCGACCTTCGAGAGCGGCTGGAACACGGCGGCGGGCTGCGCGGCCACTTCGTGGCTTTCGTGGCCGTTCTGCTCGGCGAGCGCGGCGGCCCAGTCGTCCATCGAGTCCATTGACTCCATTGCACCGGCCGCATCGGCCGCGGGGGCCGGGTCGCGCACGGGCTCGCTGCCTTGCATGGCGTTCACGTCACTCATATCCACCTTCCTTCATCGTGTCGGCTGCGCTGATCATCTTCTGGACCCGCAACGCGTATTGACCATTGAAAATTCCGTAGCCGCATTCCATCACCGGCACGCCGTCCACCTTGGCGACGATGTGCTCGGGAATGTTGATCGGCAGCACGTCGCCTTTTTTCATGTTCAGGATCTGCTCGAACGTGACCGGCACTTGCGCGAGATCCGCGGTGAGCTCCACTTCGGCGGCCTGCACTTGCTGCGAAAGCACGCGCACCCAGCGGCGGTCCACGTCGAGCACCTCGCCTTGCAGCGGCGAGGAGAGTACGTCGCGGATCGGCTCGATCATCGAGTAGGGCATGCAGATGTGCAGCGTGCCGCCGGTCGAGCCGAACTCGATCGAGAACTGCGTGACGATCACGATTTCGTTGGGCGTCGCGACGTTGGCGAACTGCGTGTGCATTTCCGAGCGCACGTATTCGAACGTGAGCGGGCGCACGCTTTTCCATGCGGTGGTGTAGTGATCGAACACGAGGTTGAGCAGCTTGCTGATGATGCGCTGCTCGGTCTGCGTGAAGTCGCGGCCTTCGACGCGCGTGTGAAAGCGCCCGTCGCCGCCGAACAGGTTGTCCACCACGAAGAACACGAGGTTCGGGTCGAACACGAACAGCGACGTGCCGCGCAGCGGCTTCACGTGCACGAGGTTCAGGTTCGTCGGGATCGGCAGGTTGCGCGTGAATTCGCTGTACTTCTGCACGCGCACGGGGCCCACGGAAATCTCGGCGGTGCGGCGCATGAAGTTGAAAATGCCCACGCGCAGCAGCCGCGCAAAACGCTCGTTGATGATTTCGAGCCCGGGCATGCGCCCGCGCACGATGCGTTCCTGCGTCGCGATGTTGTACGGCCGCACGCCGGGTTTTTCGGTCTGGGCGGCCTCGGTTTCGATCTCGCCGGTGACGCCCTTGAGGAGGGCGTCGACCTCCTCCTGCGACATGAACTCGTCGTGACCCATGCTCATGATGCAAGGCTCCGGATTGGCTGCGCGATATCCGCGATACCCGCGCGGGCGCGCATGGCATGCAGGCGAACGCGCGGGTTCATGTACGTGTCCATGCTGGGCTTACTGCACGACGAATTCGGTGAACAGCACGTCTTCGACGTGACCGGCGGTGCCGCGCGAATCGGACGGCTGGGCGATGAGCGCGGCGAGCTCGGTCGCGAGCGCGCGCTTGCCGTCGAGCGGCGCGAGATCGGCCGGGTGCTTGTTCGAGAGCGCGAGCAGCAGGCGGCTGCGGATCTCGGGCATGTGCGCGACGAGCGCGTCCTGGGTCGCCTGGCTGTCGAGCTTGAGCGTGAGGCCGATGCGCAGGTAGTGCGTCTCGCCGTCGTCGGATTGCAGGTTGACGGTCATCGGCTCGAGCGCGTAGTAGACGGGCACGGCGGGCGGCGGGGGCGCGCTCGCGGCTGCCGGGGCGCTCGCCGCGTGGCGCGACATGAAGAACCAGACGCCGCCGCCCGCCGCGCCGGCGGCAAGCACTGCGATGAGCACGATGAGAAGGATGCGCTTCAGCGGTCCGGGTTGCGCGCCCTGGGGCGCGGCTTGCTGGGTTGCGGTCGTGGTCGCCATGTCGGTCGTGAGCCTGGGTGAGTCGTGATCGTGCTGATCATGCTGTTGTCGGGGCCGGGTGGCGCTTCGTTGCCGATCGCCATGATCGCCATGGCGCGCGCGCATTCATCCCGGCAGCCTGCATTGTTCCGGCTTTTGCGCTGCGGCGATGGGAGGAATAGACGGGGGATTTGCGGCTATCTCGTGGCTTTGTTGCGCGAGCGTGGCCTGGTGGGACGAGGCGTGGGGGTGCCGAGGCGCCGACGCATCGACGCCTCTCTCTGCACCGCTTTTGCTGCTTGCGACTGCGGGAATGTCTCAGGCAAACGTGTCGATCAAGCCCACGCTGCGCTGCGTGACCGTGGCGGCGGCGCTGGTTGCGCCGTCCGCGCCGCCGGCCGCGCCGATGCCCGCCACGCCAGCCGAACCCGACGCACGCGCGCCGCGCGAGCCCGATCCGCTGCCGCCGTCCTGTTGCGCCTGCTGGTTCATCTGGCGCGAGAAGCCGTCACTCACGCTCGCGCTGCCGAGGCCGATGCCGTTCTGCTGCATCTGTTCGCGCAGCTTCGGCAGCGCGGCCTCCACGGCCTCGCGCACCTGCTGATGCTGCGACACGAAGAGCGCGTGCGCATGGTTGTCGGCGACTTGCAGCACGACCTGCAATGGCCCGAGGTCCTTGGGATTGAGCGTGAGCTCCGCCGATTGCTGGTGGGCGTTCGAGAGGAACACCACCTTCTGGCTGAGCGCGTCCTCCCAGCCCGGCGTGCCCACCTGCGGGGCCAGCGTGGCGGAAGCCGCCGCCGCTGCGGCGGGGTTGGCGCTCGCGCTCTGGGCGGCCTGCGCCGCCTGGGCCTGAGCCGCGGCGGCTGCGGCCGCCTGGGTGGCGGCGAGGGCATCGGTCGCGCTGCTCGATACCACGGGTTGCTGCGCGGACGTTGCCTGCTGCTGCGCCGTTGCGGCCAGCGTGGCATTGGCGTTTTGCGCGGCTGCGTCCTGCGGCGCGGCGGCCACGGACTTGGCGGCGGTGTCGGCGGCGTTTTTGTCGTCGAGGCCGGCGCCCAGGGTTTTGGCCTTCGCCTGCGTGCTCATGTGCGCCGCAAAGCTGCCAGCTATCGTCGAATTGGCCGGGGTCGTGGCGGCGCCCTCGGTTGCGCCCGCAACCTGCGTGTTCAGCCTGGCCGCGCCGCCGCGCAGCGTCGCGAGCGCGGCGTGCAGCGCGTCGCTGACCGATTTCGGGTCGCTGCTGGCGGTACTCGTGCCGTCGCCCGCCGCGCCGCCCGTGATGCTTGCACCGTTCGCGTCGGTGCTCGTGCCCGCGGCTCCGGCGGCCGTCGAGGCGACGCTCGCGAGCGCGGCCTCGGCGGCCTGCGCGGTGGCATCGCCGTTGCTCAGCGCCTGCTGCGCCGTCTGCATGGCCTGTTGGGCTTGCTGCGCCTGAATCTGTGCCGCAGCGGCCTGCGAGCCGGCGGCTTCGGCCTGCTTCTGGCGCACGAGGGCGTTGTCGGCGCGGTGATCGACGCTCGGTGCGTGCGCAGCGCCGTTACCGGCCTGCTGCGCGGGCTGGGACGCTTGCGCGGATGACGTGGGCGGCGCGGTTTGAGCAGACTGCGTCGTTGCGCTCGCGCCGCCGTGAGCGGTCGAAGCCGTGGACGCCGCGCCCGCCGAAGCGTGCGCCCCTTGCTGAGGCGAACTGGCCTGGACAACCGGGCGTGGCGCGGCGCCCCGCGCGTTCTGCGCGGCAATGCTTTGCTGGAGCGTTTGCGCGAAGCCCCGGCTCGCGAGGTCGGAAGCGCTCGCGGCGGCGCCATTGCCGGCGCTGCTCGGCGCGCCCGTGGCCGCATCCACGGCGGCGCCGAGCAACGAACTGACTGCGGATAGAAGCGACATGCTGCTTGCTCTCTTGAACGTGATCCGGACGCGCCGGCGTCACTAGTAAATCACCAATAAGTCACTAAACAGGTCACCAATTTCACGAATGCGCGTTGCGCATGCGCAGCGCGCGGGCGGCGTGCTCGTCGGCGTCGCGCTGTTCGCGGCGGGCGTCCTTGCGCGCCTGGACCTCCTCGTGGCGCGATTGCAGCACCTCGTACGAGCCGAGCTTCTGCTTGCTGCGCTGCCAGTCGGGCTTGGCCGCCTCCACGCGCTGCGTGGCCTGCTCGAGCAGGCGGCGCTGCTGGTCGATGGCGGTGTCGAGCGTGTCGATGAACGCCTGGAAGTTGCGCACATTGCCGGCGGCCATGCCCGCGCGCGCCGACTCGGTGAAGCGCGCGTGATACTCGTCGCGGTAATCGATCAGCGACTTCAGCTGCTTTTCGATTTCCACGCGCTCGCGCTGCACGCGCCCGAGCTTTTGCGTTGCGGTGTCGACATCGTCCTGCGCGAGCCCGATGAGTGTTTGCAGTGCGGTCTGCTTCGTCATGTCC
This sequence comes from Paraburkholderia sp. A1BS-2L, assembly GCF_051125205.1. Lineage (NCBI taxonomy): Bacteria > Pseudomonadati > Pseudomonadota > Betaproteobacteria > Burkholderiales > Burkholderiaceae > Paraburkholderia > Paraburkholderia sp. A1BS-2L. Next base: position 3,049,733 of record NZ_CP120428.1, on the reverse strand, counting down.
TGGCTCCCTGGCCGTTGCCCTGTGCATTGCCTGAAGTGTTGCCAATCAGCGCGCCGAGCATCTCGACGCTTTGTTCGTAGTTCGCGGTTTCGCGAAAGCCCTGCTGAAGAAACGCCTCGATGCGCGGATACAGCGCGATGGCGCGGTCGAGCACGGCGTCGCGCCCGCTCACGTAAGCGCCCACGTTGATGAGATCGCGGTTGCGCTGGTAGCGCGAGAGCATCTGCTTGAACGCGCGCGTGCGGTTCAGATGCGGCTCGTCGATGAGCGCGGTCATCGCGCGGCTGATCGACGCCTCGATGTCGATGGCCGGATAGTGGCCCGCCTCCGCGAGCGTGCGCGAGAGCACGATGTGGCCGTCGAGAATCGCGCGCGCGGAGTCGGCGATCGGGTCCTGCTGGTCGTCGCCTTCGGTGAGCACGGTGTAGAACGCGGTGATCGAGCCGCCGCCTTCGGGGCCGTTGCCGGTGCGCTCGACGAGCGCGGGCAGCTTCGCGAACACCGAAGGCGGATAGCCCTTGGTCGCGGGCGGCTCGCCGATCGCGAGCGCGATCTCGCGCTGCGCCATCGCGTAGCGCGTGAGCGAATCCATCAGCAGCAGCACGTGCTTGCCCTGGTCGCGGAAGTATTCGGCGAGCGTGGTCGTGTACGCGGCGGCCTGCATGCGCAGGAGCGGCGAGACGTCGGCGGGCGCGGCCACCACGACCGAGCGCGCGAGGCCGTCCTCGCCGAGAATCTGCTCGATGAATTCCTTCACTTCGCGGCCGCGCTCGCCAATCAGGCCGATCACGATCACTTCCGCGCTGGTGGCGCGCGCCATGGTGCCGAGCAGCACCGACTTGCCGACGCCCGAGCCGGCAAAGAGGCCCATGCGCTGGCCGCGCCCGACCGTGAGCAGCGCGTTGATCGCGCGCACGCCCACGTCGAGCACCTTGTGGATCGGCTCGCGGTTCAGCGGGTTGATGACGGGCGCGGTGAGCGGCGCATCGGCTTCGGCATTCAATGCGCCCAGGCCGTCGAGCGGGCGGCCCGAGGCGTCGAGCACGCGCCCGAGCAGCCCCCAGCCCACCGGCAGGCGCTTGGCCCCCGACATCGGGTCGGCAATCGGCGCGCTCTCGAGCGGCCAGACGCGCGCGCCGGGCAACAGGCCCGCCACTTCCGTGGTGGGCATGAGAAAGAGCTTGTCGCCCGCGAAGCCCACCACCTCGGCCTCGGCCATCGGCAGCGAACTGCCCGGCGGCAGTTCGATCATGACTTCGGCGCCCACGGCGAGGCGCAGCCCCACGGCTTCGAGCACGAGGCCCGCCGCGCGCGTGAGGCGGCCGCAGCCGCGCAGCGGCAAGGCCAGTGCGTTGCGCGCGCGCACGCTCGCGAGATGGGCGTTCCAGGCGGCCAGGTGGAGGTTGGCCGGGTCGTAGCTGGGCGGCGGGGTGCAGGCCGCGCGCTGGTCGGCGGCTGGTTCACGCGGGCCGCTTTGGCTCGCCGATGGATTGTCGTGGCCGGCATCGGCGCCGTTCCACGCTGGGCTGGAGGCATCGGCTGCATTGTCTGCATCGGCAGCATTGGTCGCGTTGGCGATGGCTGCCTCGACGGCGTCGAGCGTCGCGGCCGCTTGAGCGGCTGCATCGGCGCCATGCTGGCTTGCTTGCGCGCCGTCGTCCACCAGCACGCCGCGCACTTGCGCCGGGTCATGCGCGCCGGGCCCGAACGATGCGAGCGCAAGCTCCTGCTCGAGCGGCGTGAGGCCGCCCGTGTGGATCGTCTGGTGCGGGCTGGGATTCATCGTGCTCACCACGGCCGCGCCTTGCCGAGCGCCAGCGCCACACGCTCCCAGCGCGTGCCGATGGCCGCATCCGCTTCGCCGCTCGCCGCCTGCGCGCGGCAGCCGCCGCGCTCGAGCGCGGCATCGGTGCGCACGGACCAGCCGCGCGCCTGCAGTTCTTCCATCAGATACGCCTCCACCACCGGCAGATCGGCGGGACTCACCACGAGTTGCGGCGAGCCCGTGAGCTGCGGCTCGTGCGCGAGCACCTCGCGCGCCGCGGCGACGAGCGCGGTCGGGTCGTGCTGCACGTGCTGGCGCACCACCTGCTGCGCGATGTCGAGCGCGAGCTCGACGAGCGTGTCGGCCACGCCCGCTTCGGCCGTTTGCAGCGCCTCGGCAAAGCGTTGCGCGAGCTGCGCCAGTTGCCGCGCCTGGACGCGCGCTTCTTCGCGCCCCTGCTCGAAGCCCTGCTTGTGGCCCTGTTCGTAGCCGGCCTGATAGCCGAGCGCCTGGCCCGCCACGTGACCCGACTTCAGGCCTTCCTGATGGGCGTTCTCGCGAATGCGCAGCAATTGCGCCTCGAAAGCGGCGGTTTCGTCGGGCGTGGGCGGCGGCGGAGGCGGGGGCGGCGGGTCGAACGACGCCATCTCCCAGCGCTGGTACGCCGAGGGCGCGCGCCGCTGCTGCCGCGTGCCCGTTTGCGTTTGCGTTGCTTCGTCAGACATACGCGTCTTCCGCCTTTCCGCCGATCACGATCTGACCGCTTTCGGCAAGGTTGCGAACGATCTGAAGGATACGCCGTTGCTGTGCTTCGACCTCCGAAACACGTACAGGGCCGCGCGCGTCGAGGTCCTCGGCGAGCAGTTCGGCGGCGCGCTGCGACATGTTCGAGAGGAACTTGGTGCGCAGCGCGGGCGGCGCGCCCTTGAGCGAGATGATGAGCGACTCCGACTCCACTTCCTTGAGCAGCAACTGGATCGCGCGGTCTTCGAGATCGAGCAGGTTCTCGAAAACAAACATCTGGTCGATGATCTTCTGGGCCAGCTCGGCGTCGTACTGGCGCACGTTTTCGATCACGCCTTCCTCGTGCTGGCTCGTCATGAAGTTGAGGATCTCGGCGGCCGTGCGGATGCCGCCCATCGGGCTGCGCTTCAGGTTGTCGCTGCCCGAGAGCAGGCCCGTGAGCACGTCGTCGAGCTCGCGCAGCGCCTGCGGCTGGATACCGTCGAGCGTCGCGATGCGCAGCAGCACGTCGTTGCGCAGGCGCTCGCTGAAGCACGAGGCGATCTCCGAGGCCTGGTCGCGGTCCAGATGCACGAGGATCGTGGCGATGATCTGCGGATGCTCGTTCTTGATGAGCTCGGCGACCGACCCCGAATCCATCCACTTGAGACCTTCGATGCCGCTCGTGTCGCCGCCTTGCAGGATGCGGTCGATCACGGCGCCGGCCTTGTCCTCGCCGAGCGCCTTGGTGAGCACGCTGCGGATGTAGTCGTTCGAGTCGAGCGAAAGCGCGCTGTGCTGCTCGGCTTCCTTCACGAACTCCTGCAGCACGGCGTCGATCTCTTCGCGCTTGACGTTCTTGAGCGCGGCCATGGCGGCGCCGATCTTCTGCACCTCGCGCGGGCCGAGGAACTTGAAGACCTGCGCGGCCTCTTCCTCGCCGATCGACATGAGCAGCAGTGCGCTCTTGGTGGCTCCTTCAGCGTTCATCGTTCACCCAGTTCTTGACCACGGTTGCGACGATCTTCGGATCCTGGCGCGCAATGCTGCGCGCGAATTCGAGGTTGCGTTCGAACTTGTGCTTGTCGTTTTCGAGCGCGAGCAGGGCGGGATCCGCTTCGGCGTCTGCCGCGCCTTCGAGCTTGTCCGCGCTGGGCAGGCCGTCGAGCAGCATCGGCTCGTCCATGCCCGCGAGCGCGGGCAGGGCGGCGGCCGGCGCGGGCGGCGGGAAGGCCCGGCGCAGCGCCGGCTTGACCATCACGAAGTAGAGGAACAGCGCCACCACGCCGATGCCAAGCCAGGTCGCGACTTGCTTCGCGAGCGCGAGCATGTCGGGCTGGCGCCACCACGGCAGGTTCGCGTTCGGATCGACTTCGGTCTGGAAGGCGGTGTTCACCACGTTCACCGAGTCGCCGCGCTTCGCGTCGTAGCCCATCGAGTCCTTCACGAGCTGCTCGACCTGAGCGAGCTTTTGCGCGTCGAGCGGCTGCAGCGTGGCGTGCCCCTTCGCGTCCACCTTCTGCTGATAGTTCACAACCACCGCCACCGAGAGCCGCTTGATGCTGCCCGGCGCCTGGCTGAAGTGGCGCACGGTCTTGTCGAGCTCGTAGTTCGTGGTGGTGTCGCGATGATCCGAGACCGGCGTGGCGCTGGGCGCGCCGTTCGCACCCGCCGCGGGTGCGGTGATGGGCGCGGAAGCGGGCTGCGGCGGCGTGTTCGAGAGCGCGCCCGGCACGCCGCCGGCGCTCGACTGCTGCGAATCGGTGGCGATGCTCTGCTGCTGGCTGCGGATCGCGGCTTGCTGCGGGCTGCCGTTGGGCGCGTAGTTTTCCGAAGTCTGCTCGAGCTTCGAGAAGTCGAGGTCGGCGCTCACCTGCGAGCGCGCATTGCCGGCGCCGAAGAGGGGCGCGAGGATCGCGTCGATGCGCGCCTGGGTGTCGTGCTCGACCTGGCGCACGTACTTGAGCTGCGAGGCGTCGAGGCCGGCGCTCGCGGCGCTCTGCGTGAGCAGGTTGCCGTCCTGGTCGGCCACGGTCACATTGCGCACCGGCAGATCGGGCACGGCCGAGGCGACCATGTGCGTGATGGCGGCCACCTGGCCTTCATCGAGCACGCGGCCGGGGTACAGGTTGACGAGCACCGAGGCCGTGGGCGCTTCGCGCTCGCGCACGAACACCGAGGGCTTCGGAATCGCCAGATGCACGCGCGCGGACTTCACGCTCTGGATCGATTGAATCGTTTGCTCGAGCTCGCCTTCGAGGGCGCGCTGGTAGTTCACCTGCTCGGCGAACTGGCTGATGCCGAACTTCTGGTTGTCCATCAGCTCGAAGCCCACCGAGCCGCTCTTGGGCAGGCCCTGCTGGGCGAGACGCAGGCGCATTTCGCCCACCTGCTCGGACGGCACGAGAATCGCGCCGCCGCCTTCCGAGAGCTTGTACGGCACGTTGGCGGCTTGCAGCGCCGTAATGATCGCGCCGCCGTCGCGGTCCGAGAGATTGCTGTAGAGCACCTTGTAGTCGGGCGCGCGCGACCACAGGATCAGGCCCGCGACCACGGCGACGAGCACCGCCACCGCCACGATGAGCGGCGCGCGCGGGTTGCCGCGCACATTGCGCAGCGAAGAAAGCGAACCGAGGCGCTGCGCCAGGCCGCCGCCCAGGTCCTCCCCGAGCCCGCCTGCCGCGCCCGCCGCGCCGGCCGCGGCCACGCCCGGAGCGGCGCCGCTGGTGGCGAGGCCCACCCGGGCATCGGGGTTGATCAACGAGTTGGCAGACGAATCCATGCGACGGGTTTCTCCGGGAGGCTGGCTGTTCCCGCTTGCGCGGCATGCGCGCGGCGGAAACTTTCACGACAGCGATTATCCGCACCCGCCGGCAAGCCGATTGCGCGAATAGAGCCGGGTTTTCCCCCTAGTTTCGAGGCTGCCGGAAATGGCGAATTGCTATGCTCCTTCCCAGATTCGGCGCGCTGTATGCCATCCGCGTACAACTCGCAGGTGAGCTGCACGTCACCTGCATGGGCGCCGGATTCGCCGGGCGGCGGCATCCGCCCTCGCACGATCCCTCTTTATTCGTGGAGCAAACATGACCGTGCCAGTCAACCCACTCACGTCGGCCCTTGCGCAGATGCAGTCCATGGCCGCCCAGGCGGCAAGCGATACTAGCGCCGCCGACGTCGGCTCGGGCGCGGCCACCGCGGGCGGCTTCGCCGCGGCGCTCAAGTCGTCCATCGACAAGATCAGCGCCGATCAGCAAAAGGCCGTGGGCGAGTCCCAGGCGTTCGAGCTCGGGGCCGGCAACGTTTCGCTCAACGACGTCATGGTCGACATGCAGAAGGCCAATGTCGGCTTCCAGTTCGGCCTGCAGGTGCGCAACAAGCTCGTTGCGGCCTACACGGACATCATGCAGATCCAGGTCTAGCGGCCAGCCAGGGGTGAGTGACTGGCCGCCGGTGTCGCGCCTGCGTACTTTCAAAGACATTAAAGCTTCTCCCGCGCCGTTCCGATAACACGGCTATACCCGGCACGCGCCACGCAAGGCAAAGGGCCGGATGCACCGTATCCATAGCCGAACGTTCGAAGGAGAAGCGCCGATGTTTTCCCCTGCACAGTCTGGAGCCAACGCTTATGCACGCGTGGGTGTCGAAACAGGGGTCATGGGCGCGAGTCCGCACAAGCTGATCGCGCTCCTGTACGAAGGCGCGCGCAAGGCGATTGCGCAAGCCCGCATGCATCTGCAAATGGGCAATGTGGGCCCGCGCGGCGAGGCGATTGGCAAGGCCATCCGGATTGTCGAAAGCGGGCTTCAGCTGGCGTTGAACGTCGAGGCGGGCGGAGAAGTCGCGCAGCGCCTGAACGCACTTTACGGTTACATGACGCGACGCCTGCTCGAAGCGAACATTCAACAGAGCGAATCCATGCTGGTCGAAGTCGACGGCCTGCTGGCGACGCTCGAGGAAGCCTGGTTGGGGATTGCGCCGGAAGTGGAGCGGATGGCGAGAGAGTCGTCCGCGCCCGTGCCCGGTTCATTGACGAGATGAATTCGAAAGCAGACTACTTTGCCCGCTACGAGGCGATTGCGGCGGTCTCGGAGCAGATGCTCCATGCCGCGCGCGGCGCAAGCTGGAACGAGCTGATCAGCCTTCAGGAGGAGTACCGGCGCCTGGTGGACGCGCTCAGGAACGCCGATTTCGGCATCCGGCTCACCGCCGCCGAGCGCACGCGCAAGTACGAACTGATCCGGCAGATCCTCGCCGATGACGCCGCGATCCGCGACCTTGCGAGCCCGTGCATGGCGCGCCTGGCGGCGCTCTTTCAGGGCACCGCGCAGCCGTCGCGGGTGTTGCAGGAGCTGTACGGCGCGCCCTAGGGCCGGGTCGCGCGAGGCCTCCGATGCCGTCGGGGCGCCTGTGCGCGGCGAACCAAAGCCGATTGGCGCGAAGCAGCACGCACGGCACAAGCACGAGCCGACACGCTCGCGCACGAATATTGACAGCGCCGCGTCGCCGCATGGGACGCGCGGCGCACAACCTGGCCCGTGCGGGCCACGCTCCGCATGAACGGAATCGATACGAGCGCTGCGGCGCTGCTCGCGAGCCGCATAGGCGCACTGGGCGCGGCGGGCTCCCAGGGCAGCGCGGGCGCCGCGCAGGCAGGCGTTTCCGCGCTCACCGGCGGCGCGGCCGCGCTGGCCGATCCGCGCAACGCCGGCTCGCCGCAGGCATCGGCGCAAACGGTGCTTTCCGCCGTCGCGCTCGCGCTTGACGCGATCATCCGCTCGGGCGGCGAGGCCACGCCCGCCGTGGTCGGGCGTGCGCCGATCTGGGCCGATCCGGCGGCTGCCGGCCAGGCGATGGCGGCAGACACTGGCTCGCTGCCGCTGCCGGGCCTCGCGAATCCCACTGCCCAGACGGGGGCCACGGACCCGGCACAAGCCCAAGTCCAGGCGCTGGAGGCCGCGCTGCTTGCCGACCTGGAGGCCTCGACGGCTGAGGCGGCGCAGGCTGGACTGCCAGGCAGCGCGCAAGACGCCGAAGGTGCTGCCGGTGCGAGTAGTGCTGCGGCTGCGAATGCAGCTGAAAGTGGCGGCATGAGCGCCGGCACGGGCGGCGCCCAAGGCGCCGCGCCGTCCTCGCCGCCGCAGGGCGCACAAGGCACGCAGGGCGCGCAAGCGGCCCAGCGCGCCGCACCCGCCATGCAATCCGGCCCGGTTGCCGCGCTGGCGGCCACGCTTGCGCAGACGGTGGCGTCGAGCGGGCTCTTCTACGAATCGCATCTCGCCCAATGGCTGCGCGGCCAGCGCACGCCCGGAGAGCTCGCCGATGAACCGCAGAACCGCCTGACCGGCGGCAGCGCGCAGTTGCCGCTCGAGTTTGCGGTCGACCGGAATCTCGCCGCCGACGACATCGCCGACGTGCTGTGGACCGATCTGCCCAGCGCCACCCAGCAAGGCGCGCGGGCGGGCAGCACGGCCAACGCCGGGGGGACAGCGGCCTCAAGCGCGCGCGGCGAAGCCAATGCCGCTGGGCTCGCCGAGGAAGGGGAGCGCGCCGGCGGCAGCACGGTAGCCGCGCTCGCCGATGCGCTGCTGCCCGCCGCCCGCACGCTCGCCGGGGCCGGCGCGGGAGTGGGCGTGCACGGCGCGTTGCTGCCGCTCGTGCGTCAACAACTCGACTTGCTCGCGACCGGGGAATTTCGCTGGACCGGCGAGGCATGGCCGGGCGTGCGGCTCGACTGGAGCATCCAGCCGGACGACGACGAGCGCCACGCCCGGCAAGATCCGCGCGCGGGGCGCGCTGCCGACGAAGACGAAACGCCATGGCGCACGCGTCTCACGCTGGCACTGCCGGCGCTGGGCACCGTCGACGCGGAGCTTGCGCTCACGGGCTCGACGCTCGCGGTGCGCGTGCAGGCGAGCCCGGGCGGCGCGCAGCGCCTCAGCGCGCACAGCGAGGCGCTGCGCGGGCGGCTCGAAGCGCTGGGGCTCGCGCTCGCGGGGCTGTCGATCCGCGAGATCGGCGGCATGAACGGCATGGGTGGCGCAGCAGGCGTGGACGGCATGTGGGCCGCCGGTGCGTATGCGCGTGCCGCTGAGGCCACGCATGCGGCATCGCCGGCGCACGCGGCCGATGCGCCGCACGCCACGGACTCGACAGATTGGGAGCTCGGATGAGCCGCACGCATCGCAGAAGCGCCGCCGCACTCGCCTACGACGACCCGGTCGCGCGTGACGGCGCGCCGCGCGTGGTCGCGAAAGGCTACGGGCTCGTGGCCGAGATGATCGTACAGCGCGCGAAGGAAGCGGGACTCTACGTGCACGAAGCGCCGGAGATGGTCTCGCTGCTGATGCAGGTGGATCTGGATTCGCAGATCCCGCCGCAGCTTTATCAGGCCGTGGCGGAACTGCTTGCGTGGCTGCATGGGCTCGAGGCGGCGGAAAGCGAGGCGCAACACGCTGCGCAAACGGAACAGGCGGCACAAGCGACCCAAGCGACCCAAGCGACCCAAGCGGCGACCCAGACGGCGTCGCGATCGCGGCTGCCGGACGCCAAGTCGCTCGCGGGCAACCCGTTGCGCCTGCCCGCGCTGCCGCGCTAGCGGTGTTTGCGGCATGCGCCCCGCCAGGACTTCAAGCTAGAACTTCAACATCGCCTTGATCAGCAACCCAAACCGCTTGCCGTAAGGCGGCGCGATTAGCCGCCGCGCGTTCAGCCGCGCCTGCGTGAACACGGGCTTCATCTGCGAGAACGTGGCGAAGCCCTCGTAGCCGTGATACGCGCCCATGCCGCTCGGGCCGACGCCGCCGAACGGCAGCCCCTCGGCCGCGATATGCATGAGCGTCTCATTCACCGACATGCCGCCCGCCACGGTCTCGCGCGTCACGCGCTCGACGGTGCGCACATCGTCGGCGTAGAGGTAGAGCGCGAGCGGCCGCGGGCGCGCATTCACGTAGTGGATCGCTGCGTCGAGCGAGTCGTAAGGCACGAGCGGCAACAGCGGCCCGAAGATCTCCTCCTGCATCAGCTGCGTGTGCTCGCCCGCGCCCGTCACGATCACGGGCGCGAAACGCCGCGTGGCGGCGTCGCGCGGACCGAGTTCATGCAGTTGCGCGCCTTCGGCGCGCGCTTCGTCGGCGAGGCGTTCGAGCCGCTCGTAGTGGCGCGCCGAGATGATCGACGTGTAGTCGCGGTTGTTCGCGAAGTCGGGGTAGAGCTCGCCAAAGCGCGTGCGTGCCCGGGCGATGAAGGCGTCCTCGCTGCCGCGCGGCAGCAGCACGTAGTCGGGCGCGATGCAGGTTTGCCCCGCGTTCAGCGTCTTGCCGAGCAGCAGGCTGTCGACGGCATAGTCGAAGCGCGCGTGCTCGCCGATCAGCACGGGCGACTTGCCGCCCAGCTCCAGCGTGACCGGCGTGAGGTTCGCGGCGGCCGCGCGCATCACTTCGTGGCCCACGCGCGTCGAGCCCGTGAACAGCAAGTGGTCGAACGGCAGCGACGTGAACGCCGCGCCCACGGCGGCGTCGCCGTTCACGACCGCCACATGGTCGCGCGCAAAGGTCTGGCTCATCAGCTCTTCGAACAGCGCCGAGGTGCGCGGCGTAAGCTCCGGCATCTTGATCATCGCGCGGTTGCCCGCCGCGAGCGCGCACACGAGCGGGCTCGCGCCGAGCAGCAGCGGATAGTTCCACGGCACGACGATGCCCGCCACCCCGAGCGGCTGCGGCACCACGCGTGCGCGGCCCGGCGCGAGCCATTTGCCGACGCTGCGGCGCTGCGGGCGCATCCAGCGCGCACCGTGCTTGAGCGCGGCGTCGATTTCCTGCTTGAGCACCATGAACTCGGCCAGCGCGACCTCGGCTTTCGAGCGCTGGCCGAAGTCCGTGTTCATCGCCTCGGCCAGCGCGTCCTGGTGGGCGAACAGCACGTCGCGCAGCGCCCGCAGGTTGCGCGCACGCTCGCTCCACGCCGGAAACGGCGCGCGCAGATACGCCGCGCGCTGCGCGGCGAGCAAGGCATGCAGCGATTCACGCGGATTGTCGCCCGCGGAACCCGGCGTGCCGCGGCTGAGCTCGCCACCGCTGTCGTTGCCGTCGTGACGCGCGAGTGCTGCGGGCAAATCCTGTTTCATGGTCGGTCCTGGTGGAAGGGCACTGCGGCCTTTCATGGTAGTCGCGCGCGTGCTGCCTGCACGCTCCGACGATTAGAGGAAAGGTTCTGACATAAAAGCTGACCCAATCCGACAACGCTTCCTACAATGCGCGAAAAAGCGAAATCGAACGAGCGTGCATCGAGCGTGCTTTCTGCGCGTTTTGCATGCCACGCCGCATCCAGGGAGGAGGCATGCAATACGACTACGTCATCGTAGGCGGCGGCTCGGGCGGCGCAGCGCTGGCCGGGCGGCTGGCGGCGCATTGTCCCGAGGCGAGCATCGCGCTCGTCGAAGCGGGGCCGCACACGGCGCGCAACCCGTTCGTCAACATGCCGATGGGCGTTGCGGCGCTGGTGCCGCGGCGCTCGAAGAACAACTACGCCTACGAGACCGTGCCCCAGCCGGGTCTGGCGGGCCGTCGCGGCTATCAGCCGCGCGGACGCGGCTTCGGCGGCTCCAGCGCCATCAACGCGATGATCTACACGCGCGGCCATCCGCTCGATTACGACGAATGGGCCCAGTTGGGCTGCGCGGGGTGGGCGTGGGACGACGTGCTGCCGTACTTCCTGCGCGCCGAGGACAATGCGCGCGGCGCGAGCGCCTGGCACGGCGCGGGCGGCCCGCTCGCGGTGTCCGATCTGCGCGAGCGCAATCCGGTGGCGGAGCGCTTCGTGCAGGCTGCGCGCGAGGCCGGCTTTCCCGCCAACGACGACTTCAACGGCGCCCAGCAGGAGGGCGTGGGCTTCTACCAGGTGACGCAGCGCGGCGGCGAGCGCTGCACGGTGGCGCGCGCCTATTTGTATGACACACAGGGCAGGCACCCGAATCTCCATCTGATCGCCGATGCCATCGCGCTGCGCGTCAGGTTCGATGGCACGCGCGCAAGCGGCGTCGAAGTGGCGCGCGGCGCACGCACCGAAACGCTCGAAGCGCGCGCCGAGGTGATTCTCGCGGCGGGCGCGTTCAATTCGCCGCAGCTGCTGATGTGTTCGGGCATCGGCCCGGGAGAGCCACTGCGCGCGCAGGGCATCGCGGTGCGCCACGACGCGCCCGAGGTGGGCCGCAACCTGATCGACCATATCGACTTCACGTTCAACAAGCGCGTGCATTCGAGCGAGACCGTGGGTTATTCGCTGCGCGGCCTCGCACGAATGGTGCCCGGGCTCGTGCGCTACTCGCGCGGGCGGCGCGGCATGTTCACGACCAACGTGGCGGAGGCGGGCGGCTTCCTGAAGAGCCGCCCGGAGCTCGAGCGGCCCGATTTGCAACTGCACTTTTGCACCGCGCTCGTCGACGACCATAGCCGCCGCCTGCACTGGGGCCACGGCTACTCGCTGCATGTGTGCGTGCTGCGCCCGGTGAGCCGCGGCACGGTCACGCTCGCGAGCGCCGATGCGCGCGTCGCGCCCGTGATCGATCCGCGCTTTTTCTCCGATGCGCGCGATCTCGATCTGCTGGTGCAAGGCGCGCGTCTCGCGCGGCGCATTCTCGACGCGCCCGCGCTCGCGCAAATGGGCGGCCGCGAGCTTTATACGCATGCGCATCAGAGCGACGCCGAACTGCGTGCGGCCATCGCGGCGCACGCCGACACGATCTATCACCCCGTCGCCACCTGCCGCATGGGCGGCGACGCGCGCTCGGTCGTCGATGCGCAGTTGCGCGTGCGCGGCGTGACGCATTTGCGCATCGCCGACGCCTCGATCATGCCGACGCTGATCGGCGGCAACACCAACGCGCCGACGGTGATGATCGGCGAGCGCGCCGCCGATTTCATCGCCGCGAGCCGGCGCGCCGACACGACAACGCACAGCCCAACCGTCATCGCCTGACTGCTGGCTTCCGGCTCTCCTGCACGTTTGCGAGCGGGTACGCGGCTCATCGGAACGAGGCGCAATGCGCCTCGTTTCGGCCTCGCCTTGACGAAGCCCCGCGCAATCGAAAGGTTTTCGTCAAAGAGTGTGCGGGGCACGGGTTCGCCCCATTTTCGAGATTTCGGACTCCCTATAATCGCCCCCGACTTGGGCGTGTCAGCTGGCGCGTCCGCGAACTGGAGAACCCGCCTCGATGAGCATCAACGTCTTTCAACTGCTGGAAACGGTTCTGAGCGACGATGTCGTGCGCACACTCGCTGGCCGCTTCGGCCTCGCGCCCGATCTCACGCGCAAGGTTGCGAGCGCCGCCGCTCCGGCCATCGTCGCCGCGATCATGCAGCGCGGCAGCACGGCCGAAGGCGCGCGCGGCCTCTTTTCCACCATCATGTCGCCGGACGTCAACGCGCAGATCGGCAAGCAACTGCCCGACCTGCTCGCGAGCACCTCGGGCGTGAGCCTGCTCGAAACCGCGGGCCGCGAGCTGATCCAGAAGGCCGCGGGCGTCAATGTCGGCGCGCTCGCCGACGCCGTGGCCGTGCAAACCGGCGCGGCGCAGTCGACGGTCTTCTCGCTGACCGGCGTGGTCGGCGCGGCGATCATGGGCATTCTGAAGCATCACTTCACGGCCTCGCAGGGCGTGGTCGGACAATTGCCCACGCTGCTCGGCCATCAACTCTCGTCGGTCAACGCGAGCCTCACCGACCGTCTCGCGCAAGCCGTGGGCCTCGGCTCGGCGGCGGCCTTCGCGGATTCGATCATCGCGCGTCTGAAAGACGTTTCGGCGCACCTGAGCCATCCGGAGCCGGTCGTGCGGCCGGTTCCGGCTGCCGTGCCGCCGCAGACGGTCGTGCACCCCGAGCCGCAGGCCAAGCCCGGCGCGCGCGGACATTCGTGGCTGTGGTGGCTGTTGGCCGCGATCGCCGTGATCATCGCGTTCTTCGCGCTGCGCTCGTGCCAGCGCGACAACGCCGAGGACACCACCCAGACCGGAGCGACCCAGGCCGCTTCGGACGTCGCGCCGGCGGCGGAAGCCGCATCGGACGCGAGCGCCGCTGTCGTGACGGGTGCGGCTTCGCAGGCATCGGATGCCGCCGCGGCCGCTGCCGGGGCAACTTCGTCGGCGAGCGAGGCCGCCCCTGCGCCCACGCAGGATTCGCACCTCTCGTTCACGGTCGACAAGGCCGGCGTGCCGACCATCACCGCGACCGTGGGCACGCAGGAAGAGAAAACCCAGCTCATCGACGCGCTCACGAAGCAGCTCGGCGAAGGCAAGTTCAACGCCAACGTGACCGTCGATGCCGCAACGAAGCCTGCCGCGTGGCTTGCGCATCTCGACGGCCTGCTGCCGCTGTTCGCGCTGCCCGGCGCCGAAGTGAAGATCGACGGCTCGCACGTCGAGCTGAGCGGCGCGGCGGCGGACGCCAAACTGGGCTGGCTCGACAAGCTCAAGGCGCTGTTCGGCACCGGCTTCGACATCGGCGTGTTCAACGTGCAGAAGGCCGTGGCCGACGCCACGCAGTCATTCCGCGACGCGGTGAAGGGGCTGTTCGGTCCGGATGCCTCGTGTGCTTCGGCCGACGTCGTGAAGGTGCTCAACCTGCAAGTGGTGAACTTCGCAACCGGCAGCACGATCATCCCGGCAACGGCTGGCGAGGATCTGCGCCAGTCGGCCAAGGTGCTCAACGCATGCGCGAAGGAAGGCAAGCCGGTCAAGCTCGAAGTGGCGGGCTATTCGGATAACGTCGGCGACAAGGCGGGCAATCTCGCGCTCTCCAAACGGCGCGCGCAGGCCGTGCGCACCTGGCTGGTCGCGCAAGGCGTGAATGCCTCGACGCTCACGGCCGAGGGTTACGGCGAGGCCCATCCCATCGACAGCAACGACACCGAGAGCGGACGTTTTCGCAACCGCCGCATCGAGTTCGTGGCACAGCAGTAGGCGGTAAGGCGTAAGCAGCACGCAGTAAGCGCAAAGCGCGTTACGCGGCGCGCAGTGCGGGGAGACCACCCATAAGAAAACGCGTAAAGAGCCATCCGGCGCGAGCCGGATGGCTCTTTTTCACGGGCGTGCCTCGTCGGCGGGTTTTTCCAGGCCGGGCGGACGCACGAAGTCGTCGAGGAACGTCGATGGCTTGCCGTATTCCTCGCGCGCAACGCCCAGCCACGCGCGCGCGGCATGCGAAAGATAGCCGTTGCGCTTCCAGCCGATGGCCATGTCCCATGCGATCTGCGGGTCGGTGACGGGCAGGCAGGTGAAGCGCGCCGCGTCGAGGCGGCGCACATAAGGCGCAGGCAGCAGCGCGATGCCCACGCCGGCGAGCACGAGCGCCGCCATCAGGTCCCAGTGGCCGCTGCGGCCCACGATTTGCGGCGTGAAGCCCGCCGTGCGGCAGGCGGCGAGCACGACATCGTTCAGCGCGAGGCTCTCGCCGTAGAACACGAACGGCTCGCGGGCGAGGTCGGCGAGCGGCACGCCCGGCGCGCCGTCCCAGCGCGAGCCGCGCGGCGCGACCAGCCACAGGAGTTCGTGCGACATCGGCAGCACGTCGATCTGGTCGGGGTCGACCGGCAGCAGCACACCCCCCAGTTCGAGCTCCCCCGAGATGAGCGCGGCCTCGATTGCGCGCGAGCCTTGTTCGAACAGCTTGAGTTCGATCTTCGGATAACGCTGGCGGAACGCGGCAATGGCGGGCGTGAACAGCGACCCGCCCATCGGCGGAATGCCGATGGTGAGTTCGCCGCGCCCGAGCGTGCCCAGATCGGCGAGTTCGGCTTGCAGGCGCGCTTGCGCGGCGAGCACGTCCTGGCCGCGCTGATAGACGATGCGTCCGGCGTCGGTGAGCACCATCTGGCGCGCGTCGCGCAGCAGCAGCGGGGTGCCGGTCTCGTCCTCCAGCGTCTTCACCATCTTGCTGATGGTGGGCTGGGTCACGTGCAATTGTTCGGCGGCGATCGTGAAGCTCTGCTGCCGCACGACTTCGATGAAATAACGAAGCGCGCGCAATTCCATGGTCTTGCCTCCTCATGTCTGCCGGTGCACGTCAGCGTATCGCATTCCATTATGGAATGTATTCAATAATGTTAAGTCATTTTATTTATGCGGTTGAGAGTCATATACTGACTTCCATTGCACTGTCACTTAGGGTTTGCCATGAACGCACCGAACACTTCTGCACGGACCGCGCCGACGGGCGGACTCGTACGTACCGGCCGGATTGCTGCGCAGGCGGCGCTGCTCTGCGGGGTCTGGGTCGCCGCCGATGCGCTCGTGCGCGCGGCGCACTTGCCCGTGCCGGGCGGGGTGGTGGGTCTGGTGCTGCTGCTCGCGCTGCTCTTTTGCGGCGGCGTGACGCCGCGCTGGGTGAAGGCGGGCGCGGACTGGCTGCTCTCGGACATGCTGCTGTTCTTCATCCCCGCCGCCGTGGCGGCGGTGCAATACGGCGGCCTCTTTCGCGCCGACGGCTGGCGCCTCGCGCTCGTGGTGATCGGCGGCACGCTGATGGTGATGGTGGCCGTGGCTTTCGCGGTGGAACAGGCCGCGCGGCTGGAGCGCCGCCTCGCGCTGCGCCGCGTGCATCACGCGCGCCAGACCCGGCACGCGGCCTGAGCGTCCGCACAGGCGTCTGCATGAGCGTCTTGATGTCCCACCAGCAAGGATGACCCCGTCATGACCCAGTTCTACACATCCCTGTTCGCCGACGATGCCTCGCGGCTGATCGCCGCCGGCTGCTTCATCGTCACGGTCGTGCTCTATTTCGCCTCGAAGGCGCTGTACGCGCGCTTTCGCACGCCGTGGCTCACGCCGGTCGTCGCGGTGCCGGCCGTGCTCGCGGCGATCGTGCTGCTGCTCCATATTCCGTATCCGGTCTACTTCCAGGACACGCGCTGGCTCATGTGGCTGCTCGGCCCGGCCACCGTGGCGTTCGCCGTGCCGATCCACGAATACCGCGCTCTGCTCAAGCGTCACTGGATCTCGCTGGCCGTGGGCGTGACGGTGGGCATCGCAGTGGGCGTGGGCGGCTCGCTCGCGCTCGCCAAGCTGCTGCACCTGTCGCCCGAATTGCAGCGCAGCCTGATGACGCGCTCGGTTTCCACGCCGTTCGCGCTCGCGGTCTCCGACAAGATTCACGCGCCGCGCGACCTCACCGCGCTCTTCGTGATCGCAACCGGCGTGTGCGGGATGTTGTTCGGCGAACTGGTGCTCGGCCTCGTGCCGCTGCGCACGCGGCTCGCGCGCGGCGCACTGTTCGGCGCGGCGGCGCACGGCGTGGGCACCGCGAAGGCGCGCGAACTGGGCAGCGAGGAAGGCGTGGTGTCGAGCCTTACGATGATGATCGCGGGCGTGGTGATGGTGCTGCTCGCGCCGGCGCTCGGCTTCCTGCCGGTTTAGGCGCGCCGCCTTTTCCCCGGTGCAGGGGGGAGAGGGACCTGGGCGGACCGCGGCGTGGCGGCCGCCCAGCATTCGCGATTTCGCGACCCGCCTATGATCCGGGGTATTGCCGTAAATTGCTGCGAATCGCCGCGGATCATGCGGCTCATTGCCGCCTAAAGCCGATAGCCTAAAGCCGCCGCCGCCCATGTCCCCGATTTCGATCATCATCCCGTGCTTCGACGGCGCCGCCACGCTGGCGCGCGCGCTCGAGAGCTGCCGCGAGCAACCGGAGGCCACTCATATTTTCGTCGTCGACGACGGCTCGACCGACGCTTCCGCCTCCATCGCCCGCGCGCATGCCCTGCGCGACCCGCGCGTGCACCTACTGCAGACGGCGAGCAACGGCGGCGCGGCGCGTGCGCGCAACTGGGCGGCGCTGCACACGGCCACGCCGCTCCTCGCGTTTCTCGACGCCGACGACGAATACCTGCCCGGCGCGCTCGCCGCCGCCCATGCGCATCTGGAGCAGCATCCGCGCGAAGCGGCGATCCGGCTCGACATCGACTATGTGGGCTTTCCCGCGCGGCTGACGACCCATCCGGACTTCGAGAAGTACGCGGACGTGCTCAGCAACACGGTGCCGAGCAGCCTCGTGATCCGCCGCAGCGCCTTTCTCGCGCTGGGCGGCTTCCCGATGGACGAGTTCTTCCGCCGGCACGGCGGCGAAGACGGCGCGTTCTCGTGGGCGCTTCGCGAGATTTTCGGGCAGCGCCGCTTCACGGGCCACAAGCAGGTGCGCATGCATTACCACGACGGCATTCATGCGGAGCGCTTCCTGAACATCCAGATGGGCTTCGCCCAGGCGGCCCCGGCCGCGACAGCCGAAACGGTGCGCTGCTCGCAGGCCTTTCTCGACGCGGCGCTCGCGAGCGTCCGGCAGATGCGCGCACTGGATCTCGCCCACTCCGCTGGCTGAATCCGCTGATTCCACGCGCGGCGTGCTGGGGTGCTAAACGCCTGGTCACGCGCGAGCCATCCAATTGGCCGTCTCGTTTTGCTACAATCACGCCTCGCCTTCGAGGAGCGTTGCGACGGATTTTCTGTGATCCGCCAGGCTCGAAGGTGCTCAATCCGGTTGGCTCCTCGAGGAGCAATCGCACTGAAAACGGCGCTCACGTCTTTAATTTCTAGTCACTTTTAGAAAGGAGGGCGTGATGAACGCCGCAGTTCCGCACAATCAAGCCAACGATTTCGTCGTCGCCGATATGGCGCTTGCCGGCTGGGGCCGCAAGGAACTCGACATCGCCGAAACCGAAATGCCCGGTCTCGTGCAAATCCGCGAAGAGTACAAGGCGCAGCAGCCGCTCAAGGGCGCGCGCATCGCCGGTTCGCTGCACATGACGATCCAGACCGGCGTGCTGATCGAGACCCTGAAGGCGCTCGGCGCCGAAGTGCGCTGGGCCTCGTGCAACATCTTCTCGACCCAGGACCACGCCGCCGCCGCCATCGCCAACGGCGGCACGCCCGTGTTCGCGTTCAAGGGCGAATCGCTCGACGAATACTGGGAGTTCTCGCACCGCATTTTCGAATGGCCGAACGGCGAGTTCGCCAACATGATCCTCGACGACGGCGGCGACGCCACGCTGCTGCTGATCCTCGGCTCCAAGGCTGAAAAGGACCGCTCGGTCATCGCCAAGCCCACCAATGAAGAGGAAGTGGCGCTCTACAAGTCGATCGCCGCGCACCTCGACATCGACCCGACGTGGTACTCGAAGCGCCTTTCGCAGATCAAGGGCGTGACCGAAGAAACCACGACCGGCGTGCACCGCCTGTACCAGATGGAGAAGGAAGGCCGTCTGCCGTTCCCGGCGATCAACGTGAACGACTCGGTCACCAAGTCGAAGTTCGACAACCTGTACGGCTGCCGCGAGTCGCTCGTGGATGGCATCAAGCGCGCCACCGACGTGATGATCGCGGGCAAGATCGCGGTCGTGGCCGGCTACGGCGACGTGGGCAAGGGCTGCGCGCAATCGCTGCGCGGCCTGGGCGCCACGGTGTGGGTCACGGAAATCGATCCGATCTGCGCACTGCAGGCGGCGATGGAAGGCTACCGCGTCGTGACGATGGAATACGCCGCCGACAAGGCCGACATCTTCGTGACGGCCACCGGCAACTACCATGTGATCGGCCATGACCACATGAAGGCGATGCGCCACAACGCGATCGTCTGCAATATCGGTCACTTCGACTCGGAAATCGATGTCGCTTCCACGCGCCAGTACCAGTGGGACAACATCAAGCCGCAGGTCGACCACATCATCTTCCCGGACGGCAAGCGCGTGATCCTGCTGGCCGAAGGCCGCCTCGTGAACCTCGGCTGCGCCACGGGCCACCCGTCGTTCGTGATGTCGAACTCGTTCACGAACCAGACGCTCGCGCAGATCGAACTGTTCACGCAGGGCGAGAAGTACGAGAACAAGGTTTATGTGCTGCCCAAGCACCTCGACGAAAAGGTCGCGCGCCTGCACCTCGCGCGCATCGGCGCGAACCTCTCCGTGCTGTCCGACGATCAGGCCGCGTATATCGGTGTCGACAAGAACGGTCCGTTCAAGCCGAACCACTATCGTTACTAAGCGATACAAAGCGGGTTGTGGCTTTAAGCCCGCTTTAAGCGCCCCGATCGAAGCTGTGTCAACGCCCGTGCGCCATGCCACGGGCGGCACACATCACAACGACGCAAAAGGAGTTCCCATGACCGTGCTGCTGACCTGGGTGATCAACGCGCTCGCGCTCCTGATCATCACCTGGCTCGTTCCGTCGATCCACGTGCGCAGCTTCGGCACCGCGCTGATCATCGCGCTCGTGCTCGGCCTCATCAACGCTATCCTGCGTCCGGTGCTCATCATCCTCACGCTGCCCGTGACCGTCCTCACGCTCGGCCTGTTCATTCTCGTGGTGAATGCGCTGTGCTTCTGGCTCGCGGCGTCGCTGCTCAAGGGCTTCGAGGTGTCGGGCTTCTGGTCGGCGTTCTTCGGCTCGATCCTCTACAGCATCGTCTCCTGGCTGCTCTCGGCGCTGATTTTCGGCAACCGCAGCCTCGGCTGATGCATGCACGGGCCGCAGCCTCGCGCTGCGGCTCGCTTAACACCCAAGCGATCATGAAACCGATCGAACTCTCATTCGAATTTTTTCCGCCGAAGACCCCGGACGGCATCGAAAAGCTGCGCGCCACGCGCGCGCAACTGCTCACGCTCAAGCCGCGCTTCGTCTCGGTCACCTTCGGCGCGGGCGGCTCCACGCAGCAAGGCACGCTCGACACCATCGTCGAGATCGCCAAGGAAGGCGTCGATGCGGCACCGCACCTTTCGTGCATCGGCTCGTCGAAGGACAGCCTGCGCGAGATCCTGCGCCAGTACCGCTCGCACGGCATCCGCCACATCGTGGCGCTGCGCGGCGACCTGCCTTCGGGCATGGGCGCAGTGGGCGAGCTGCGCTATGCGTCGGAGCTCGTGGCGTTCATCCGCGAGGAAACCGGCGACGCGTTTCACATCGAAGTGGCCGGCTATCCCGAGTACCACCCGCAGTCGCGCTCGCCGCGCCACGACCTCGAGGCGTTCGCGAAGAAGGTGAAGGCCGGCGCGGACTCGGCCATCACGCAGTACTTCTTCAACGGCGACGCGTACTTCCGCTTCGTGGAAGACGCGAAGAAGCTCGGCGTGGACGTGCCCATCGTGCCCGGCATCATGCCGATCACGAACTACACGCAGCTCATGCGCTTCTCGGAAATGTGCGGCGCGGAAGTGCCGCGCTGGGTGGCGCGTCGCCTCGAGAGTTTCGGCGACGACCGCGAGTCGATCCGCGCGTTCGGCCTCGACGTGGTGACGGACCTGTGCCGTCGTCTGGTCGAAGGCGGCGCGCCGGGGCTGCACTTCTACACGCTCAATGCGGCGGGCGCGACCAAGGCGATCTGCGAACGGCTCGATTTGTGAGCGCATGAGGCGTCCTTCAGTTCTGGCCTGCCGCCTGCGTGCGGCGCCATGCAAACCGCGCGGCATCCTTTACCGGGTGCTGCGCGGTTTTTTTATGCGCAGCCGTGCCGGCTAGCGCTCGTGATCTGCGTCAAAGGCCGTGGCTGGCGCGGTGCCGATAATCGAGGGTTTTTACCCGCGTGATCACGCCATGGCATGCGTCGTGCGCGGCTGGCCTTTGCGCATGACGACTTCCATTCCCGAAACCCCTTCGCAAGCCGGCACTTTCGCCGATGCGCTCGCCGCGTGGCGTGCCGGCGCGCTGGACGAGGCACGCGCGCGCTGCGGGCGGCTGATCGCGGCCAATGCGCGCGATGGCGACGCCTTGCATCTCGCCGGCATCCTCGAAACGGCGCGCGACCGGCTCGCGGCGCGCGCGCTGATCGAGCGCGCGCTCGCGGTGCGCGAAGACCCCTACTTTCTCGTGAGCCTCGGGCTCACCCATGACGCGGCCACCGAAGCGCAAGGCGCATTCGCGGCGCTCGAACGCGCGCTCGCGCTCAAGCCCGATTTTTCGATCGCGCTGAACAACCTCGCGAACCTCCATGTGAGCCAGGGCGACTTCCCGCGCGCGCTCGCAGCCTTCGAGCGTGCACTCGCGCTCGCTCCCGACAACGCAGGGGCGCACTACAACTACGGCAGCACCCTGTTGGCGAGCGGCGAAGCAGCACGCGCGGAGGCGCCGCTGCGCCGCGCGGTCGCGCTGGACCCGGGGTCCGTGAACGCGTGGAACAATCTCGCAAACGTCCTGATCGCGCTCAGGCGCACGGGCGAGGCGCAGGCAGTGCTCGAGCACGCCCGCACGCTCACGCCCGAATCGTCCAATGTGCTCACGAATCTCGGCTGCCTGCTGCGGGCCTGCGGCCGCGAGGCCGAGGCCCAGGTGGTATTGGAGCGCGCGCTCGAACTCGCGCCCGACGACGCGTCGGCGTGGAACAACCTCGGCAATGTGTTCGTGGATCTTTCGCGCATCGACGACGCACATGCGTGCTTCACGCGCGCCCTCGAACTGAAGCCGGCTTTCGCCAACGCGTGGAGCAATCTGGGCAACGCGCACAAGTACGCGGGCGCGATCGAGGCGGCGCTCGCGTGCTATCGCGAAGCGCTCGCACGCGAGCCCGGCAACATCGGCGCGCACAGCAACGCCGTCTATGGGCTGATGTTCGCGACCGAGGACGGCCGCGCGATCCGCGCCGCTGCCGAGCAGCTCTCGCGGCAGCACGAAGCGGCCTTGCTCGCGCAACCAGTTGCGCATGCGACCACGCCCGATGCGGGACGGCGGCTGCGCATCGGCTATGTCTCGCCGGACTTTCGCAACCACTGCCAGATGCTGTTCACGACGCCGCTGTTCCAGCATCACGATCACGCGGCGTTCGAGATCGTCTGCTATTCGAGCGTCGCGCAACCCGACGAGGTGACGGCGCGCCTCGCCGCCCACGCAGATCGCTGGCGCGACGTGCGCGAGCTCGACAATGCGCGGCTCGCGCAGCAGATTCACGACGATCGCATCGACATCCTCGTGGACCTGACGATGCACATGAACGGCGCGCGCCGTCTCATGTTCGCGCGGCGGCCCGCGCCGGTGCAGGTGGCGTGGCTCGCTTACCCGGGCACCACGGGCAGCGCGGCCATCGGCTGGCGGCTCACCGATCCGTGGCTCGACCCGCCCGGTGCGCCGGGCGTGGACGATCAGTACACCGAGCGCTCGCTGCGCTTGCCCGACTCGTTCTGGTGCTACGACGCGCTCGCGCCCGGCATCGAGGTCAATGGCTTGCCGATGCTGGCCAAGGGGCACGACGGCGCCATCACGTTCGGCTGCCTGAACACCCCCTGCAAGCTCACCGACGCCACCTTCGCGCTCTGGTCGGGCGTGTTCGCGGCGCTGCCCACGGCGCGGCTCGTGCTGATGGCGCCGCCCGGCGCCGCGCGCGAGCGGCTCCTGGCGCGCCTCGCGGCCCATGGCGTCGATGCGGCGCGCGTGCGCTTCGTGGGCTTTCAGCCGCGTGAGGACTATCTGCTCACCTGGGCGCAAGTCGATCTCGCGCTCGACACGTTTCCCTACAACGGCCATACCACGAGCCTCGATGCGCTCTGGATGGGCGTGCCCGTGCCCACGCGCGTGGGCCGCTCGGCGGCGGGCCGCGCGGGCCTTTCGCTGCTCGCCAACCTGGGGCTGGCGGAGCTGGCCGCGCATACCGATGCCGCCTATGTCGAACTCGTGGTCGCGCTCGCGCGCGATCCGGCACGCCTCGCCGCGCTGCGCGCGAGCCTGCGCCCGCGCATGGCGGCCTCGCCGCTGATGGACGGAGAACGCTTCGCGCGCAACATGGAAGCCGCGTACCGCCTCATGTGGCGCGACTGGTGCGCTCGCGCGCAGGCGGTGAACGACGGTTGATACTGCCGCCGAAAGCCAGTCGAAGCCGAACCTGGACAGCGCGCCAGCGCCAGCATCCGCGCCGGCGGCCAGGGAAACTGCAAGCGAAATGACGGCGCGCTATCGTGCTTCAGCGGACCGGCGCGGGCACAAGTGGGACACAGGCGGGACACAAGCGGGAGATGAGAAGAACATGAGCGGCCACGGCCTGCGGATTGCCCGGGAAGCCGCCCGCAGCAAGCCTGTCAACCAGGCATTTCCTGCGTGATGGTCATTTTGGCCGGCTTGTGAGCGCAGGCGGTGCTCAAGTAAGATCGCGCTACGCTGGCTCAGGCCGGCACCGAACTGGAGGAAACATGAAAGAAAACAATCTGTTGCGTGCCGCGCGAATGACGTCGCTCGTGGCGCTCGCAGCGGCATCGATTGCGGGGGCCACCGTCGCGCACGCCGCGGGCAGCATCCCGAACAAGACGCTCGTGTACTGCTCGGAAGGCAGCCCCGCTGGCTTCGACTCCGCCCAATACACGACGGGCGTCGACTTCACCGCGGCCACGTTCACCGTCTACAACCGCCTCGTCGAGTTCGAGCGCGGCGGCACCAAGGTCGAACCGGGTCTCGCACAATCGTGGGATGTTTCCCCTGATGGCAAGACCTACACGTTCCATCTGCGCCATGGCGTGAAGTTCCAGACCACGGCGTACTTCAAGCCCACGCGCGAATTCAACGCCGACGACGTCGTGTTCACGTTCGACCGCATGCTCAACACGAACAACGCGTTCCGCAAGGCGTACCCGGTGTCGTTCCCGTACTTCACCGACATGGGCCTGGATAAACTCATCGCGAAGGTCGAGAAGGTCGACCCGTACACGGTGAAGTTCACGCTCAACGAACCGAACGCGCCGTTCATCCAGAACATGGCGATGGAGTTCGCCTCGATTCTCTCGGCTGAATACGCGGATCAACTGATGAAGGCCGGCAAGGCCGCCGACATCAATCAGTACCCGGTCGGCACGGGGCCGTTCATCTTCAAGAGCTATACGAAGGACGCGACCATCCGTTTCGATGGCAATCCTGACTATTGGAAGCCGGGCGCGGTGAAGCTCTCGAAGCTGATCTTCTCGATCACGCCCGATGCGAGCGTGCGCGTGCAGAAGTTGAAGCGCGACGAATGCCAGGTGATGAGCTATCCGCGTCCCGCCGACATCGCGCCGCTGAAGGCCGACCCGAACATCGCGATGCCTTCGCAGCCGGGCTTCAACCTCGGCTACCTGTCGTACAACGTCGAGCACAAGCCGATGGACAAGCTCGAAGTGCGTCAGGCGCTCGACATGGCGATCAACAAGAAGGCGATCATCGAGTCGGTGTATCAAGGCGCGGGCCAGGCCGCGACCAACCCGATGCCGCCCACGCAATGGTCCTACGACAAGACGCTGAAGGCGCAGCCGTACGATCCGGCGAAGGCCAAGGCGCTGCTCGCGAAGGCCGGCTTGTCCAACGGCTTCGAGATGACGCTCTGGGCCATGCCCGTGCAGCGCGCCTACAACCCGAATGCACGCCTGATGGCCGAGATGATCCAGGCCGACTGGGCCAAGATCGGCGTGAAGGCGAAGATCGTCACGTACGAGTGGGGCGAGTACATCAAGCGCGCGCACGCGGGCGAGGACGACTCGATGCTGATCGGCTGGACGGGCGACAACGGCGACCCCGACAACTGGCTCGGCACGCTGCTCGGCTGCGAGGCCGTGAACGGCAACAACTTCAGCAAGTGGTGCTACAAGCCGTTCGACGAGCTGGTCCAGAAGGGCCGCCAGAGCTCGGCGCAGGCGGTGCGCACGAATCTCTACATTCAGGCGCAGCAGATCTTCGCGCAGCAACTGCCGTTCTCGCCGATCGCCCACTCGACCGTCTATCAGCCGGTCAGCAAGAAGGTGACCGACATGCGCATCGAGCCGCTCGGCTATGCGCGCTTCGACGGCGTCGGCATGCAGTAACGTCTATCGGGTAGTTTTTCGCGCAGCCTTCACACACACGGAAGGCCCGCGAAAATGGTCCGGCGACCGGGGTCACGAGCCCCTGTCGCCGGTTGCGTTTCATTTCAGGCTTTAAGGGGGAACGTCACATGTTCCGCTTCGTATTGCGCCGCATCGGCATGGTGATACCCACCTTCATCGGTATTACGCTGCTTGCGTTCGCGCTCATCCACCTGATTCCGGGCGACCCCATCGAAGTGATGATGGGCGAGCGCGGCGTCGATCCCCAAATGCACGCCGAGGCCATGCACCGCCTCGGGCTCGACGAGCCGCTGCCGATGCAGTACGTGCACTATGTGTGGCGCGCGCTGCACGGCAACCTCGGCACGTCGATCATCACCAACACCAGTGTGATGGGCGAGTTCCTCGCGCGCTTTCCGGCCACCGTCGAACTTTCGCTGTGCGCGCTCATCTTCGCGCTCGCCATGGGCCTGCCCGCCGGCGTGTTCGCGGCCCTGAGGCGCGGCACCGTCGTTGATCACGGCGTGATGGGCACCGCGCTCACCGGCTATTCGATGCCGATCTTCTGGTGGGGCCTCATTCTCATCATGGTGTTTTCGTCGAAGCTCGGCTGGACGCCGGTGTCGGGACGCATCGCCGTCGAATACGACATTCCGCACGTCACCGGCTTCATGCTGATCGATTCGCTGCTGCCAGGCACCGACGAAGGCGCGTTCAAGTCGGTGCTCTCGCATCTGATCCTGCCCGCCATCGTGCTCGGCACGATTCCGCTGGCCGTGGTCGCGCGCATGACGCGCTCGTCCATGCTCGAAGTGCTGCGCGAGGACTACATCCGCACCGCGCGCGCCAAGGGCCTCTCGCCCGTGCGCGTGATCGTCGTGCACGCGCTGCGCAACGCGCTGATTCCCGTGGTGACCGTGATCGGTTTGCAGGTCGGCACGCTGCTGGCCGGGGCGGTGCTCACCGAGACGCTGTTCTCGTGGCCCGGCATCGGCAAATGGCTGATCGACGCGATCAGCCGGCGCGACTACCCGGTGGTGCAGGGCGGCATTCTCATGATCGCGACGCTCGTGATCGTCGTGAACCTGTTCGTCGATTTGCTGTACGGCGTGCTCAATCCGCGCATTCGACATACGAGGTAATCACGCCATGACGATGCAAACCCTTCAATCCATTCATCGAACCGTGGAGGCATGATGGCTGACATTCAGAACAGCGTGCCCCGCGCCGTCACGCCGCCCTCGGGCCGCGCGCTCGTGCTGCGCGAATTCTGGGCGAACTTCTCGCGCAACAAGGGCGCCGTGGGCGCCGGCATCATCGTGCTCGCGCTGATCGTCATCGCGGTCCTCGCGCCGCTGATCGCGCCGCACAGCCCCGTCGAGCAGTACCGCGATTTCGTGAAGATCCCGCCCGCCTGGCTCGACGGCGGCAACTGGAAGTTCATTCTGGGCACCGACGAAGCGGGCCGCGACATCCTCTCGCGCCTGATGTACGGTGCGCGGCTCTCGCTGTGGATCGGCTGCGTCTCGGTGATGCTCGCGCTGATTCCGGGCGTCGTGCTCGGGCTCGTGGCCGCGTTCTTCGAGAAGTGGGCCGACACGCCGATCATGCGTCTGATGGACGTGCTGCTCGCGCTGCCGTCGCTCTTGCTCGCGGTGGCCGTGGTCGCGATCATCGGCCCGGGCCTCACGAACACCATGTTCGCGATCGCCATCGTCGCGCTGCCCGGTTATGTGCGTCTGACACGCGGCTCGGCGCTCGGCGAACTGCACAAGGAGTACGTGACCGCCTCGCGCGTGGCCGGCGCCGGCACGCTGCGGCTGATGTTCTCGCAGGTGCTGCCCAACTGCACCGCGCCGCTGATCGTGCAGGCGACGCTCGGCTTCAGCTCGGCGATTCTCGATGCTGCGGCGCTGGGCTTTCTCGGCCTCGGCGTGCAGCCGCCCGCTGCGGAGTGGGGCGCGATGCTCGCTTCGGCGCGCGACTATATCGACAGCGCCTGGTGGATCGTCACGATGCCCGGCCTTTCCATCCTGATCTCGGTGCTCGCGATCAATCTGCTCGGCGACGGGCTGCGCGATGCACTCGATCCCAAGCTCAAGCGGATGGCCTGAATGAAAACGACCCCCACGCTCCTTACAGTCGCTGCCCCCCGCGGGGGCGTCAGTCCTCTTGGGGCGGCCCGGCGAGGACTGACATGACGAAAGAACTACTGAACATCCGCAATCTGGCGGTGAACTTCAACGGCTTGCCCGCCGTCGACCGCGTGAATCTCTCGGTGGCGCCGGGCGAAGTGCTCGGCATCGTCGGCGAATCGGGCTCGGGCAAGAGCGTGACGATGATGGCGCTGATGGGCCTCATCGATGCGCCCGGCAAGGTGAGCGCCGACTCCATCACCTTCGATGGCCGCGACCTGCTCAACGCCACCGGCAAGGAGCGCCGCCGCATCGTGGGCAAGGACATCGCCATGGTGTTCCAGGACGCGCTCACGAGCCTGAATCCGAGCTACACGGTCGGCTATCAGATCAAGGAAGTGCTCAAGCTGCATGAGGGCCTGCGCGGTTCCGCGCTCCATGCGCGCGCCTTGGAATTGCTCGACCAGGTGGGCATTCCCGACGCGAAGAACCGCATCGACAACTTCCCGCACCAGATGTCGGGCGGCATGAACCAGCGCGTGATGATCGCGATGGCCGTGGCCTGCAACCCGAAGCTCCTGATCGCCGACGAGCCCACCACGGCGCTCGACGTGACCATCCAGGCGCAGATCATGGCGCTGCTCGTGCAGTTGCAGAAGGAGCGCGGCATGGCGCTCGTGCTGATCTCGCACGATCTGGCCGTGGTCTCCGAAGTCGCGCAGCGCGTGGCCGTGATGTACGCGGGCGAGATCATCGAGACCAACCGCGTGCCCGATATCTTCGCCAAGCCGCACCATCCGTACACGGAGGCGCTGCTCGCCGCGATCCCCGAGCACAACAAGGGGGCCATGCGTCTGGCCGCGCTGCCCGGCATGGTGCCCGGCCGCGACGACCGGCCGGGCGGATGCCTGTTCGCGCCGCGCTGCAAGTACGTGGTGGACGGCTGCATGAAGGCGCGGCCGGCGCTCGATCCAGTCGCCGATCGCGCCGACCAGAGCGCCGGCTACGCGCAGGTGCGCTGCATCAAGCCGCTGAACGTGGCCCTGACTCAATCCAACGGAGGCGCGCGATGAACGCAGTCCGGCAATCCGCGGCTCGCGAGGATGACAAAGTACTCGTCGCGGACAACCTCAAGAAGCACTACAGCGTGAAGCGCGGCATGTTCGGCACGGGCACCGTGAAGGCGCTCAATGGCGTGTCGTTCTCGCTCACGCGCGGGCGCACGCTCGCGGTGGTGGGCGAGTCGGGCTGCGGCAAGTCCACGCTCGCGCGCCAGCTCACGATGATCGAGCCGCCCACCTCGGGCAAGCTGACCATCGACGGCGAGGACGTCGCGCACGCGAGCCACGAGAAGATCGCCGCGCTGCGCCGCCGCGTGCAGATGGTGTTCCAGAACCCGTTCGCCTCGCTCAATCCGCGCAAGACCGTCGAGCAGACGCTCGGCGAGCCGCTCGCGATCAACACCAAGCTCACGGCGAGCGAGCGCGCCGACCGCATCGCGCACATGATGCGCATCGTGGGCCTGCGGCCCGAGCATGCGAAGCGCTATCCGCACATGTTCTCGGGCGGCCAGCGTCAGCGTGTCGCCATTGCGCGCGCGATGATCCTCGACCCGCAGATCGTGGTGGCCGACGAGCCGGTGTCCGCGCTCGACGTGTCGATCCAGGCGCAGATCCTCAATCTGTTCATGGATCTGCAGGAGCAGTTCCGCACCAGCTACGTGTTCATTTCGCACAACCTGGCCGTGGTCGAGCATATCGCCGACGACGTGATGGTGATGTACCTGGGCGGCGTGGCCGAGCTTGGCGACAAGCACACGGTGATCGGGCGGCCGCGCCATCCGTACACGCGCTCGCTGCTTTCGGCGACGCCCGCGATCTTCGAAGCGGACCGGCGCGTGAAGATCAAGCTGGAGGGCGAGCTGCCTTCGCCGCTGAACCCGCCTTCGGGCTGCACTTTCCATCAGCGTTGTCCGTATGCGGTCGAACGGTGCCGCAAGGAAGTGCCGGTTTTACGCGAAGTGGATGGGCGTCAGGTATCCTGCCATCGTGCTGAGGAGGTGGGGGAAGAAGATGGGCGGCCCATGCCGGCCTGAAGTAACGGCGGCGCGCCGGTTTGCGCGCCGCAAGCCAAAGGGCGGCCGTCGCGCCGCATCGACGATGCAAAACCGGGGCCGCCTGCGGGCGGGCGGCGCGCTTTCACGGGGGCTTGCGCGAGCAATTGCAGCTGCGTTCGCCGCTGCGTTCGCGCGGGCGCGCTCATGGCTGCGCGCGGCGCTGGCAACGGCGCTTGCGCTGGCCGTTGCGCTCGGGCCGTCGCTCGACCGGCCGCTGCGCGCGTTCCTGCCCAGCGCGTATGCGGCCGCCACCGTCGCC
This sequence comes from Paraburkholderia sp. A1BS-2L, assembly GCF_051125205.1. Taxonomy (NCBI): domain Bacteria; kingdom Pseudomonadati; phylum Pseudomonadota; class Betaproteobacteria; order Burkholderiales; family Burkholderiaceae; genus Paraburkholderia; species Paraburkholderia sp. A1BS-2L. Next base: position 3,019,959 of record NZ_CP120428.1, on the reverse strand, counting down.
AATGTCCCCGGCGTGCATCCTGCCGTTCCCGCGCCAGGCCAGCCTTCGGGCGGCGGCCTGCCGGGCTTCCACTCGCCGCCGCCCATGCCGAGCTACGCATCGGGTACGACGGCGGGCGGTCCGGTGCGCACGCAGCCGGCACGCATGCCGTTCTATGTCGCCACGCGCGGCACCACCACCATTTATCTGCTCGGCACGCTGCACGTGGGCGACCCCGCCGACTATCCGCCGAACCAGCCGTTCCGTGCGCCGATCCTCGCGGCGCTCAACGCCTCGCCCACGCTTGCGCTCGAACTTTCGCCCGATGACCTGCTCGTCTCGCAGGACGACGTCTCGAAATATGGCGTGTGCCGCAAGCCCTGCCTGCAACAACTGCTGCCCGATCCGCTCTGGGCGAAGCTCGCGGCGCGCTTGCGCGGCAATCCCGAGGCGCTCGCCGAGATCCGCAAGATGAAGCCGTGGCTCGCCTCGCTGCTGGTGGAAACCTACGATTCGCTGAGCGCGGGTTTGCAGACCGAGTACGGTACCGAGGCGCAGCTGCAGAACGTGTACCTGCGCCTGAAGGGGCGGCGCGTGGTTGGGCTGGAAACGCTGGCTGAGCAGATGCGCGCGTTCACTCACCTCACGCTTGCGCAGCAGCGCGAGATGCTCGCGCAGGATCTCGCGCAAACGCCCGCGCAAAACGTCGCAGACGTGCAGACGCTGTTGCGGCTGTGGCGCCTCGGCGACGCCGACGCAATCGCGGCCTGGGATGCCGCCCACACCGAAAAGCTCGCGCACGACCCGCGCGTGGCGGCGTCGGTGGATAACCGCATCGTCTACGAGCGCAACCGCCGCTTCGTCGCGCGCATGCAACTGTATACCGCGCCCAACAAGCCGCTCTTCGTGGCAGTCGGCGCGCTGCACCTGGGCGGACGCAACGGCGTGCTCCAGTTGCTGCGGCAGCGCGGCTTCACCGTTGATCCGGGCTGAGGTCCAGCTCTTCGTTGATGGGCAACCCGGTTGCCTTGCGCGCTTTCTGCGCGGACTTGCGCGCGCCTGCGCTGCTTGCGCCGCTTTTGCCGCTTGCGCCACTGGTGCCTGTCACGCGCCCGGGTTTTTCGGCGAGCGCCTCGCGCAGTTCTTCGAGCGCCGGTTGCCAGTTACCCACTTCGCGCTGGCGGAACAGCCGCGCCGTGGGGTACCACGGCGAGTCCGCGCGCTTTTCGAGCCAGCGCCATTCGCCGTTCGCGGGCACGAGGATCCAGACCGGCTTGCCAAGCGCGCCGGCCAGATGCGCGACCGAGGTATCCACGGCAATCACGAGATCGAGATTCATGATGAGCGCGGCCGTGTCTCCGAAGTCGCGCAGATCGTCGCTGAAGTCATGGACCGGTGCGCCGCCGGCCAGCGCCGCAAGCTGCGCGCGGGCCGCTTCGCCCTTTTGCAGCGAGAACCAGCTGATTTTCTCCAGCGTGAAGAGCGGCTGGAATGCCGCCAGCGCCACCGAGCGGTTGTGGTCGTTATAGAAGCCGGGATTGCCGCCCCAGACGAGGCCGATGTTGCGGTAGCCAGCGGGCTTGCGCAAGCGGCCGGGCGTGCTTGCCGCGCCGGTCGCATGGGTCGCATTAGTCGCACCGGTTGGTTTGGCGACTGCTTCTAGCGCGGCCAGCGGGGCCGGGGGCGGGGCTTTGCCGGCCTGGCGCGCGAGGTCCGCGAGCATCGCGGCCTGCACGCGCGGCTTCCACGCCTGAATGTCGACGTCGCGTGCAAAGAGATAGGGCACCGTGGCCGGAACCGTGTGGAGTTCGGTGCCGCACGCGGACGGGGCACTCATCACGTATAGCCAGTAGTCGTAGTCGCCTGCGGGCGTGCCGGTCCAGGCGCGGTGCACGCCCGGCACCGACTGCGCGAGCAACTGCAGGGTCTGCGGCACGCAGACGTCCACGCTTGCGCCGCGCGCGGCAAGCACGCTCGCGTAGCGCACGAACTGGATCTGGTCGCCGAAGCCCTGCTCGTGCACGAGCAAGAGGCGCTTGCCGTCGAGCGGCTCGCCTTGCCACTCGGCGATGCCTTCGATGTCGAACGGCGCGTAATCGCAGGCGCGCCAGCGCCGAGCATACTCGGCCCAGCCTTCGCGATACTCGCCGCGCTTGAGCTTGAGCCAGACGAGGTTCTGGCGCGCGTCGGCGTTTTGCGGGTCGATCTCGATCGCGCGCTGGTAGTAGGGCGCTTCCTCGTCGTTGCGCCCTTGCGCGCCCAGCGAAGCGCCGAGGCACACGAGATTCGCCGCGTTCGGCTCCAGCTCCACGGCCCTGCGATAGCACGTTTCCGCGGCCCGATAGTCGCCGGTCTGGCCGAGCGTGGTGCCGAGATTCACCCAGGCGGCCGCGTAGCCGGGCGCCAGCTCGACGGCCTGGCGGTAGTGAACGATGGCGGCAGCGTCGTCGCCGAGTGCGCGCTGCGCGTTGCCGAGGTTGAAGTGAATGGCGGCGTCGGCGGGCGCGAGCGCAAGCGCTTCGCGATAGCAGGCGAGCGCCTCCTCGCCGCGCGCGAGCTTCGCGAGCACGCTGCCCAGGTTCACCTGCGCGTTCACGGACTCCGGCGCCAGCGCGAGCGCCGCACGGCAGTGGCGCTCGGCTCCCGCGAGGTCGCCCGCTTCGCGCAGCGCGAGCCCGAGGTTGTTGTGCGCATCGGCGAATCCGGGTACGAGGCGCAGCGCCTCGCGCAGGTTGTGCGCCGCTTCCTCGTGCTGGCCGAGCGAGAGCGCGGCGAGTCCGCGATTGCTCCAGCAGACCGCGTCGTTGGGCGCGTGCGCGAGCGCGCGATCCATGAGCGCGAGTGCGCCACGATGGTCGCCGAGCTGGTGGCGCGCCACGCCCCAGTAATGCAAGGCGTCGGCATGGGTCGAATCGCGCTCGACCAGCGCGCGATAGATCGCTTGTGCTTCGTCAAGACGCCCCGCGCCGTGGGCTGCGAGTGCGGCGGCAAGGCGCGCACCGGAATCGGCATGTTCGGCGTGTTCGTCAGGCGGGGAGGAATCAGCGGAAGCGGAGGAACCGTCGGCGTTCGAAGTCATGGGCATGTGAGGCCGATCCGGCGCGCGGGCGATGGGCGCGCATCTGACCGGAATTGGAGAGAACCGTACAAAGTAGGGATCTGGCCCTGCCGCTTCGATAAGAAAATTCCGAAAGCGCTGCGGCCGGTGACGAAACACCCTGTGCGGCCCACGAGGCGAACACGGCTTTAGTGGGAATTCGATTTCGGTTCACATGAGGCGGCCCTACCATCCAGCTTTTCAGCTTTTGTCTGGCCAGGAGCGCAACATGACGAATTCACCGAAGGCCAGGACCGACGCGCCTGGCAAGCCTGGTGTGCCGATGGCACCTGTCGTTAGCGTCATCACGCCCACCGGGGGGCGCGAGGCCATGCTGCCGCATGCTTACCAGTCGTTCGCGCGTCAGGATCTGGCGGCCTGCGAATGGATCGTGGTAGACGACAGCGAGCGGCCCAGCGCATTCATGCAGAATCTCGGCGACGCGCGCGTGGTGTATCGCCACGTGCCGCAGCGCATGAGCGTCGGTGCCAAGCGCAATCTCGCGGTGGCGCTCGCACGCGCCGAAGTCATCGCCCATTTCGATGACTGCGAATACTACGCGCCCGACTATCTGCGCGTCATGTGCGCGCAGTTGAGCGAGCGCCGCGCCGATTTCGTCAAGCTCAGCGCATTCTTTCTGTATAGCCGCGTGTACGACCAGCTCGCCTGGTGGGACTTGCTGCACAAGAACGGGCTGCATTTTCACTGGAGCCCGCGACCGATGACGGCGCTCAACTTTCCCGCCGACCACCGGGCGTTCGCCGACAACCATTCCGGCTACGGCTTCAGCTACGTCTACACGAAGCGCCTGTGGGCCGCCGGCCCGTTCGAGTCGGGTTCGTCCAATGAGGACGGCGAGTTTCTGCATGCCGCGCTCGGACGCGGCGCGAACCTCGCGCACTTTGCCGACGACATCGGCTTGTGCCTGCACGTCCTTCACGCGCACAGCGCCACGGCGGGCTTTCCGCAGTACCTCCTGCCCGAAGCGCTCGTGACGCGGCATTTCCCGCACCTTGCGCAGTTCGTCGAGACGCTGCGCAAAGCGCCGCCCGGACCCGCCTAGAACCCGAGCACGTACAGCAGTACGATATTGGCCGCCAGAATGCCGAGCCCCGTGGGCACCTGCACGCGGATCACCGCGTTCTTGTCGGGCAACTCCAGCAGCGCGGCGGGCACGATGTTGAAGTTCGCGGCCATGGGCGTCATGAGCGTGCCGCAGTAGCCCGAGAACATGCCGATGGCCGCCATCATCGCCGGGTTCACGTGGAAGGCGCCCACCAGCACGGGCACGCCCACGCCGCCCGTCATTACCGGGAATGCCGCGAAGCCGTTGCCCATGATCACGGTGAAGAGCGCCATACCGATGCAGTAGACCGCCACGGCCACGAAGCGCAGGTCCATGTTGATGTACGACGTAGTCACATGCGCGACCGCCTTGCCCACGCCCGCGTCCGAGAACACGAGACCGAGCATGCCGAGCATTTGCGGCAGCACGGCGGCCCACGAGAGCGCGTCGACGAGACGGCGCGTCTCCTGCATCGATTGGCCGACGCTGTCGCGCGTGATGATGCAGGCGATCACGAGCGCGAGCACGCAGCCAATGCCGAAGCCGATCAGCGTGACGTTTTTCGGATCGATGAGCGGCGTGGCCCCCACCACGAGATGGCTGGCCGCGAAGGTGAGCACGACGGTGACAGCGGGAATGGTGAGCGCGGGCACGAAGAGCTTGTTGCCGAGGCGCTTCGCGCTCGCGAGCCGCGTTTCGAGGGGGAGCACCTTCGGCTTGCCGCCGGTCACGCCGCCGAAGCCGGCGATCACCGCCATGGCGAGTGCGAGCGCGCCCACGAGTTCGGCGGGAAGGTGGTCGCCGACGAGAAAGATCAGCGCATAGAGGATCCAGAAGCCGCCTGCGGTGAGGCGGCGCGGATGCTCGCGGTCGAGCACGATCATGCCGCCGACGATCAGCAGCACAATGCCGAGCAGCCAGTAGAGCCAGTTGAGGGTGATGGTCATGCCTCGTCTCCTTGCTGCCGGCTCGTGGCGTCGCGCTGCGCGCCGCGCCGGGTGCCGCCCAACTCGCGCTCGAGCTTGCGGTCGAGCAGCCACAGCCGCGCGCCGTGAATCAGGAACGCGCAGATCGCAGTGGGAATGCCCCAGAACGCGACGTGGATCGGCTCGACCGCGACGCCCGCTTCCTTGAGCAGCGTGACCATCAGCACGATCGCGCCGAACGCCACGAAAATGTCCTCGCCGAAGAAGAGGCCCACGTTGTCGGTCGCGGCGGACCAGGCGCGCAGCTTGTAGCGCACCGTGTCGGGAAGCTTGCCGAAGCGATTTTCGGAGGCGCCTTCGGCCATCGGCGCGATCAGCGGACGCACCATCTGCGGATGCCCGCCGAGCCCCGTGAGCCCGACTGCGGCGGTGATCTCGCGCACGAACAGGTAGACGATCAACAGACGCCCGGCCGTCGCGGCCTTGATGTTGCCGATCCAGATTTGCGCGCGCTCGCGCAGGCCGTGGCGCTCCGAAAGCCCGATCACGGCGAGCGGCAGCAGGATGATGAGCGGCAGGTTGCGGGTCTTGATGAAGCCAGTGCCGATGGCCGCGAGGATCTTGCCGGGCGGGAACCCGGCGCCGAAGCCGGTGACGATGGCCGCCGCCGCGACGATCAGCATCGGATTGAAGCGCAATACAAAGCCGACGATGATGACGGCCACTCCGATGAGCGGCCATAAATTGACAGTGCTCTGCATCTCTTTGTCTCCAGTTTTTGTGCGTCGTTATTGCCGCGACCCGCTGCGTCATGTGCAGCGAGTCGCGGTGATGAAACGCCGTGCGACGCGTGTAGCGCGGCGCGGCGCTCTGACTGCCCGGCTCTTGTCGGCCCTGTTCTTGCTTCGGTAATGCTTGAATCCGTTTACCTGCAGTGCGCTCAGGCCTCGGCGACGCCCGCCGCGCGCACGCCGATGCCGGCGTCATCGAGCGCCGCCCGGATGCGCCGCGCGAACGCGAGCGCATGCGGCCCGTCGCCGTGCAGGCAGATGGTCTGGGCGTTGAGCGGCACCCACGCGCCGTCCACGGACTGCACGCGCTGCTCGCGGATCATCGCGAGCGTGCGCGCGAGCACGGCGTCTTCGTCGTCGAGCAGCGCGCCCGGTTCGCTGCGCGGCACGAGCGAGCCATCGGCGCGGTAGCCGCGGTCGGCGAACACTTCTTCCACGGCCACGAGGCCCGCTTCGCGCACGGCGGCGACGAGCCCGCTGCCCGCGAGCGCGAACACCGTCACCGATGGATCGAAGTCGTGCACGGCCGAGACGATCGCGTCGGCGATCTTCGGGTCGCGCGCGGCCTGGTTGTAGAGCGCGCCGTGCGGTTTCATGTGCGCGATGCGGCCGCCTTCCGCCTGGGCGATTGCCGAGAGCGCGCCCAGCTGGTAGAGCACGCCCGCGTAGATTTCCTCGGCGGGCAGGTTCATCTCTTTGCGGCCGAAGTTCTCGGGGTCGTTGAAGCTCGGGTGCGCGCCGATCGACACGCCTTTGTCCACCGCCCAGCGCACGCATTCGCGCATGGCGTTGGCGCCGCCCGCGTGCCAGCCGCACGCGATGTTGGCCGAGCTCACGAGGTCGAGCAGCGCCTCGTCGGAGCCGCAGCCTTCGCCGAGATCGGCGTTCAGATCGATGGTCGTCATGGTGATTCTCTCCGTATTGCTGCGCGCCCTGTGTCGCTGCGCGTCTTGCTTCAATGCCGTGTCGCGGCTGTCGCGGTCCGCGTCATGCGCCTGAGCCCTGTGCGGACGCCGCCCGCATGCGGCGGCTCGCGTGGCGCTCGTCCTGCATGGCGATCGCGGTATCGATCTGCCGCAGATAGGCGCGTTCCTCCTCGAGCGCGCGGCGCGCGATGGCCGGCGTCGTCTCGATGAAGCGCACGCCCGTCGTGAGCCGCACCTGGGCGAGCTTCCACAGATCGGCGCGGATTACGGCGCCGATCTTCGGATAGCCGCCCGTGGTCTGCGCATCGCTCATCAGCACGATGGGCTGACCGTTCGGCGGCACCTGGATCGTGCCCGGCAGCACCGCGTGCGAGAGCAGGTCGGCGGGCGTTTCGCGCGCGAGCGGCGTGCCTTCGAGCCGATAACCCATGCGGTTGCTGTTAGGCGTGACTTGCCATTCGTCGGACCAGAAGGCGCGCTGCGCCTCGGGCGTGAAGCTGTCGTACTCGGGACCGTGCAGCACGCGCACGGGGACGGCCCACAGCATGCCGTCCGGATGGCGGCCGCGCCTCGGCGGCACTTCGTCCGGGTACGCGAAGCCGCATTGCGACGGCGCTTTCACGCCGAACGGCGGCGCGCCCGCGGCAAGCGAGGCGCGCTCGCCGCCCGCCGCGAACGAGGCTCCCGTGGCGAGGCGGTCGCCGTCCTTGAGCGCGCGGCCCGCGAGCCCGCCGAACCCGGCGGCGAGGTCGGTGCTGCGCGAGCCGAGCATCGGCAGCACGTCGATGCCGCCCGCGACGCACACATAGGCGCGCATGCCGCGCTTCGCGCCATTGAGCACGAGCGTTTCGCCGGCCGCGACCGGCAGGCTCCACCACGACCATACCGGCTTGCCGTCGAGCGTCGCGCCAAAGTCGGTGCCGGTGATGGCCACGCGCGTCGCGCGCGCAAAGCGCAGCGCCACCGGGCCGAAGGTGATTTCGAGCCCCGCCGCGTCGTGCCGGTTGCCGACGAGGCGGTTGCCCACTTCGAGCGCGAGCGTATCGAGCGCGCCGCCGGTGGCGACGCCGAGATGCCGGTAGCCCGGCCGGCCGAGATCCTGAACCGTGGTGAGCAGACCTGCGCGCAGCACTTCGATCATGCGTGGGTCTCCTCGGGGATGGCTTCGTTGATGCTCTCGATGGCGAAGCGCACGCGGTCGCCCGGCATGAGCAGCGTGGGCGGATTGCGCGCGGGATCGAAGAGGGTGAGCGCGGTGCGGCCGATCAGCTGCCAGCCGCCGGGCGCCTGCGCCGGATAGATGCCGGTCTGCTCGCCGCCAATGCCGACTGACCCGGTGGGGACGGCGAGCCGCGGCGCACGCCTGCGCGGCGTGTGAAGCGCGGCGTCGAGTCCGCCGAGATAGGCGAAGCCCGGTTGAAAGCCGAGGAAGAACACGGTGTAGATGCCTGCCGCATGACGCGCGGCGACGTCGGCAGGCGCGAGCCCGGTGTGCTGCGCGACCGCGCCGAGATCGGGGCCCGCGGCGCCGCCGTAGCTCACCGGGATCTCGACTTCGCGGCCCTCGAAGGCGGCTTCGGGCGCGCCCTCGGCGTCGTGCCATGCCGTTTCCAGCGCGGCGGCGAGTGCGTTGGCGCGGGTGGAAAGCGCATCGAAGGTGATCGTCAGATTGTTCATGCCGGGCACCACTTCGCGCACGGCGTCCCAGCCGCGCACCTGCGCGGCCACGGCCCAGATGCGGCGCTGGACCTCCAGCGTGGCGGGCGGCGAGGCCTCGCAGACGAGCGCCTCGTCGCCGAGGAAGTAAATACGGGGAACAGGATGGCTCATCGTCTCAAGCGGTTGCAGGCGGTTCAGGCTCCGGCGTCGTGGCCGGCGTCCGATTTTGTCAGGATACATTCTCGACAATTTATCGATAAATTATCAATAAGCGTTTCTGCCAGGCGCGACGCGCGCGCGACATCACTACACTGGCGGCACACCGTTTCGACCACAGGGTTGAGTCATGTCGCGTCAGCCGACCAAGATCGTTTCGTCCGAGCATCTCGTCTCCGAGGCGAGCGCAGAGCTCTCCGAGCTCGAGTACGCGCTCATCATGGCAAGCAATGCATTCAATCGCTGGATGGTGCGCTGCATGTCGGCGGCCGGCGCGAAGGACATGACGCCGGTCGAGGTCTCGCTGCTCCATCACGTGGGTCATCGCGAGCGCCGCAAGAAGCTCGCCGATATTTGCTTCGTGCTCAATATCGAGGATACGCACGTCGCCACTTACGCGCTCAAGAAGCTGGTCGCGCGCGGTCTCGTCGAGAGCGAGAAAAGCGGCAAGGAAGTGTTCTTTTCGGTGACGCCGGCGGGGCGCGATCTATGCATGCGCTATCGCGACGTGCGCGAGAGCTGCCTGATCGCCACGCTCAAGGAAAGCGGCCTCACCAATGAGCAGATCGGCGACGCGGCGCAGTTGATGCGCAATGCGTCCGGACTTTACGACACGGCGGCGCGCGCCGCGGCGTCGCTTTGAGCACGTGCCGCGGCACGACGCGCAACGCATGCACAACGCATGCACAACTCGACACGCAGCTCAGCGCGCCGCGAGACGCCCCACGAGATGCGCGCCGGCTTCGGTGACCACGGCGTCGAGCGGCAGATCGTGCGCGCCGCGCTCGGGCACGCCGTCGTCGATGCGGCACGCTTCATACGCGATGCCCACCGTGAGCGGCAACGCCGCGCCGGGCCAGGCAGCGAGCGTGCGGTCGTAATAGCCGCCGCCGTACCCGAGCCGGTAGCCGTCGCGGTCGAACCCCATGCAGGGCACGAGCAGCAGATCGGGCAGCGCCGCCTCGGCGGACTCCGGTTCGGGAATGCCGTGATGACCCTCGCGCATCGGCGCGCCCGGGGACCAGAAATAGAACTGCAGCGGCGCGTAGCGCTCGGCAATGACGGGCAGCGCGGCGCGACGCGACGCGTCGGCGGCGAGCCACGAGGCAATCCATTCCCGTGCATCGAACTCGCCCGGCAACGGCCAGTAAAAGCCGATCGAACGCGGCGCGAGACGGCCGACGAGGGCATCGAGATGCGCGCTCAGCGCCGCGTTGGCCAGCGCGTCGGCAGACGCCTCAAGACGGGCTGTGCGAAGTCGTAAACGCCACGCCTTTTTGGATGGGGCCGCAGGGTTGCATGCTATGCTTGGGTTCACCTCGCGCTCCAGAAATAACGATGTCCAAACGCTTTGTCCGAGTATATCGCGCGGCCGGTCTTGCACTGGCAGCCGTGGCACTCGTCGCGTGCAGCACGGCCTCTGCCGTGCGGCCGGTTGCCCTCGCTCCGGGCGCTGAGCTTTCAAGCGACGACCAAATCTTCATCCAGCTTCGCGAGGCCGCGCGCAATAACGATGCCGCGCGCGCCGCGCAGCTCGCCGCGACGATTCCGGATTATCCTGCGCCGTCGTACCTCGAATACTTCCAGTTGAAGCCACAACTGTTCGATTCGCAGGGCCATGCGCGCGTGGACGCGCCCGACGCGGCGGTGCTGTCGTTCCTGCAGCGCCACGACGGCGAGGCCATCGCCGACCGTCTGCGCAACGACTATCTGACCGTGCTCGGCGCGCGCCACGACTGGGCGAACTTCGACCAGCAGTATGCGCGCTTCGTGCTCAACGACGACACGCAGGTGAAGTGCTACGCGCTGGAGTCGCGTGCGGCGCGCGGCGAAAACGTCGCCAGCGATGCACGCGCGCTGCTGGTCGAGCCGCGCTATTACGGCGACGGCTGCGTCGACCTCATCACGGCGCTCGCCATCAAAGGCCAGTTCACCAGCGACGATGTCTGGCAGCAGATCCGCCTCGCCTACGAACAGAACCAGACCTCGACGGGCGCGAAGCTGCTCGACGGCCTCGCGCAGCGCCCCGACCCTACCGCGTTCAGCCAGGCGGTCAGCACGCCGCCGCTCACACTCGCGCGCGGCGTGAGCGCCGATCCGCAATCGCATCAGCTCGCGCTGCTCGCGGTCACCCTGATGGCGCGCAACGACCCCGCCATGGCGGCCGCTACTTTCGCGCAGGTCGCGCCTTCGCTCACCTCGCCCGAGCGTGCAATCGGCTGGGGCACGATCGGCTATCAGGGCGCGCTCAAGCGCATGCCGGCCGCGCTCGACTGGTATCGCCTCTCGGCCAACGCGCCGCTCTCGAATCCCGCCTACGAATGGCGCACGCGCGCCGCGCTGCTCGGCGGCGACTGGACCATGGTCCGCTGGTCGATCGAGCAGATGCCCGCGGCATTGCGCTCGCAACCCGCATGGGTCTACTGGCACGCGCGCGCGCTCAAGCAGGCCGGCGAGACGAATCAGGCAAACCAGGAGTTCGCGTCGATCTCGGCAGGCTATAACTTCTACGGCCAGCTTGCGACCGAGGAACTGGGTCAGAAGATCACCATCCCGCCGAAGACCTCGGTCAGCGACGCCGACATCGCCCAGGTTGCGCAGACGCCGGGCTTCGCGCTCGCGCAACGCTTTTACGCGCTGAACCTGCGGCTCGAAGGCAATCGCGAATGGAACTGGCCGCTGCGCGGCATGAGCGATCGCCAGTTGCTGGCCGTCGCCGAATACGCGAAGCGCATCCGGTTGCTCGATCGCACCGTCAACACGGCCGACCGCACGCAGACCGAGCACGACTTCTCGCTGCGCTATCTCGCGCCGTTCCGCGACGTGGTGGAGCGCGACGCGCAAAGCAATGGCCTCGACGTCGAATGGGCCTATGGGCTGATTCGCCAGGAGTCGCGCTTCATTCTCAATGCGAAGTCGGGCGTGGGCGCGAGCGGCCTCATGCAGATCATGCCGGCCACGGCGCAGATGGTGGCCAAGAAGATCGGCCTCGGCCCGCTCTCGCGCGACCAGCTCAACGAGCTGGACACCAATATCCTGCTCGGAACGAACTATTTGTCGATGATCTACAATCAGTTCGACGGTTCCGCCGTGCTCGCCACCGCGGGCTACAACGCCGGACCGGGCCGCCCGCGCCAGTGGCGCGCAAACATGCCCCGCGGCGTCGAGGGCGCAATCTTCGCGGAAACCATTCCGTTCCAGGAAACCCGCGATTACGTGAAAAACGTGTTGTCGAACACGGTCTACTACGCGGCGCTGTTCGAGGGCCGTCCGCAATCGCTGAAGACGCGTCTCGGCTTTATCTCGCCGCTGCAGTAAACGTCGCGCGGCACGGCTTTTGCGAGCCTCGCCGCCGCACGAACCCCGGCGCCTCGCGCCGGTGCGCGCACGAGAGTGCGCGAGGAGGTCGAGGATGAGACATCAAGCCATCGCGGTCATCGGCGGTTCGGGATTCATCGGCAGCCATCTCGTCAATGCGCTCGTCGAGGCAGGCAAGGATGTGCGCGTGGCCACCCGGCGGCGCGCCAATGCCAGCCATCTCACCGTGCTTCCCATCGACGTGGTCGAAGCCGACGTGAGCGATCCGGTCGCGCTCGCGGGCTTCGTCGAAAATGCCGATGCCGTCATCAATCTCATCGGCACGCTCAACGGCGGCCACGGCACGCCCTACGGCCCGGGCTTCGCGAAGCTGCATGTCGAACTGCCCACGAAGATCGTCGCCGCCTGCGAGAGCAAGGGCGTGCACCGCTTGATCCACGTGAGTGCGATTGGCGCGGATCCGCGCGGGCCGAGCATGTATCTGCGCTCGAAAGGCGACGGCGAAAAAGCCGTGCACGCGGCCACCGCGCTTGCCACGACGATCCTGCGCCCGTCCGTGGTGTTCGGTCCGGACGACACGTTCCTCAATCGCTTCGCCGTGCTGCAAAAGCTTTTCCCGGTGATCCCGCTCGGCATGCCCGATGCGAAGTTCCAGCCCGTCTATGTGGGCGACGTGTCGAAAGCGATCGTCAACGTACTCGATCTCGACGCCGCGAGCGGGCACACTTATGAACTCGGCGGTCCGACGGTCTACACACTAGAGCAACTGGTGCAGTACTGCGGCGAAGTCGTGGGCCGTCACGCGCGCATCGTGCGCTTGCCCAATGCGTTCGCGCGCTTGCAGGCGCTTTCGTTCGAGATGGCGCCCGGCGTGCCGGTGCTCACGCGCGATAATCTCGATTCGATGAAAGTCGACAGCGTGCTCGCCGGGCCGCTCGCACCCGAACTGGGCGTGGAGCCCGCGAGCATCGAGACGATCGCGCCGCTCTATCTCGCCGACGCCTCGCTGCGCTCGCGCCTGAACCTCTTTCGCACGAGCGCGCATCGATAGCGTCCGAAGCCGCACGAACGAACGCAATACGCAACACCTGCGCCACGCATCACGAAGCCGGGCACGGCGCGTGGCGCGTCCAACCTTGACTCTTTATTCAACGGTAAAACGGTCCATATGAAACTCGTCATTGGAGACAAGAACTACTCGTCGTGGTCGATGCGTCCCTGGGTGCTGATGACGCATTTCGGCATTCCGTTCGAAGAGGTGCTGATCGAACTCGGCGAACCCGAAACCAAAGCGTCGATTCTGGCGTTTTCGGCGTCGGGCAAGGTGCCTTGCCTCGTCACCGACGAGGGTTTCGCCGTGTGGGACACGCTTGCCATCGCCGAAACGCTCGCGGAGCGCTTTCCCCAGCACGCGCTGTGGCCGCGCGACGCCAACGCGCGTGCGCGCGCCCGCAGCGTGAGCGCCGAGATGCATTCGAGCTTCACGGACTTGCGCTCGACCATGCCGATGGCGATCCGCACATCGAATCCGGGCGCGGGTGCTACGCCCGGCACGCTCGCGGACATCGCGCGCATCGACGCGCTGTGGAACGCCTGTCTCGACGCCAGCGGCGGCTCGTTCCTGTTCGGTGAATTCAGTATCGCCGATGCGATGTACGCGCCCGTTGTGATGCGCTTCAACAGCTACGCCCCCGCGCTCTCGCCCAAAGCGGCCGCCTATGCGGCGCGCGTGAGCGCCGAGCCCGCCGTTGCGGCATGGATCGAAGCCGCGCGCAAGGAAACCCACCGTATCGAGCACGACGAACCCGACGCATGAAGATTTACGTGGTAGGCGGCGCGATCCGCGACGACATGCTGGGCCTGCCCGTGCGCGACCGCGACTACGTGGTCGTGGGCGCGACACCCGAGCAGATGGCGGCGCAGGGCTATCGCCCAGTGGGCAAGGACTTTCCGGTGTTCCTGCATCCGCAGACGCAGGAGGAGTACGCGCTCGCGCGCACTGAGCGCAAGACGGCCGCGGGCTATCACGGCTTCCAGTTCTTCTATGCGCCCGACGTCACGCTCGAGGAAGATCTCGCGCGGCGCGACCTCACCATCAATGCGATGGCGCGCGAGGTTCAGCCCGGCGGCGTGCTGACCGGGCGCGTGGTCGATCCATTTGGCGGTGCGAACGATTTGCGCGCGCGGGTATTCCGTCATGTGAGCGACGCGTTTCTCGAAGACCCGGTGCGCATCCTGCGCATCGCGCGCTTCGCGGCGCGCTTCGCCGACTTCACGGTCGCGCCCGAGACCATGGCGCTCATGCAGTCGATGGTGGCCTCGGGCGAAGTCGATGCGCTCGTGCCCGAGCGCGTCTGGCAGGAAGTCTCGCGCGGGCTCATGGAAAACAAGCCCTCGCGCATGTTCGCGGTGCTGCGCGAATGCGGCGCGCTCGCGCGCGTGCTGCCCGAGGTGGACAGCCTCTTCGGCGTGCCGCAGCGCGCCGACTATCACCCCGAAGTCGATACCGGCATCCACGTGATGATGGTGATCGATCATGCCGCTGCGCAGGGCTATGTGCTGACGGTGCGCTTCGCGGCGCTCACGCACGATCTCGGCAAGGCGACCACGCCCGAAGACATGCTGCCGCGCCACATCGGCCACGAAGGGCGCAGCGTCGATCTGTTGAAGCCGCTCTGCGACCGGCTGCGCGTGCCCAACGAATGCCGCGACCTCGCGCTGCTCGTCGCGCGCGAGCACGGCAACGTGCATCGCGTGATGGACATGGGCGCGGCCGCGCTCGTGCGCATGCTCGAGCGCAGCGACGCGCTGCGCAAGCCCGCGCGCTTTGCCGAGGCGCTGCAGGCCTGCGAGGCCGATTTGCGCGGGCGCCTGAACTGGGAGAACGCGCCATATCCGCAGGCGGAGCGGCTGCGCGTGGCGCTTGCCGCGGCGCGCAGCGTGGACGCGGGCGCGATCGCGCGGGCGATTACCGAGGCGGGCGCGGACAAAAACGCCGCGGAGAAGATCAAGGAAGCGGTGCACCGCGCGCGCGTTGGCGCGGTGGAGGAGGCGCTGAAGACTGGCTGACGCAGCGCGTCGTGGCGGTGTTCGAAACGGCGCACCTGTGCGCCGTTTTTCCGTTCAGCGCGTGCTCAAAGCGCACGCACGATAAACGAAAGCGCCATCGAAAGCACGAGCGTCGACATGAACGGCAGCGGATATTCGCGGCCGAAGATGCGCAGCGTGACATCGCCGGGCAGCCGGCCAATGCCGAGCTTCCTGAGCCACGGCTGGGCGCTGGAGAGAATCGCCACGGCGATGAAGGTGGTGATGAACCAGCGGATCATGAGCGCTCAGAGTGTGTGGCTGCGGTCGCCGCGCGCGAATGCGGCGATGGTCGCGTCGATGCCGCGCGAGAACGCGATCACCTTGAAGAGCTCGCCCATCTCCGCTTCCGAGACGAGCTTCTGCACCGCGTTCGCGGCTGGCAGAAAGCGCGCGGCGTCGCGCGGATCGATCTCGCCGAGCACTTCGGTGATGCCCGCGTTCATCAGAAAACGCGCCTGCGAGGTGTAGCCGAGCAGGTCCGCGCCCGCTTCGACGCCGGCTTGCGCGATGCCGCTGAATTCCACGTGCGCCGTGATGTCCTGCAAGCCGGGGTAGAGGAACGGGTCGCCGTGCGCGCGGTGGCGGTAGTGGCACATCAGCGTGCCTTGCACGCGCTGCGCATGGTAGTACTCGCCATGCGGAAAACCGTAGTCGATGAAGAACGCCGCGCCGCGCGCGAGCATCGTGCAGATCGTGCGCGTGAAGGCCAGCGCAGCCTCGTGCGTTTCCGTCACGTAGTCTTCGCTGCCGTCGATCTGCGCCAGCACGCTGCCGGGTACGCTCTGCGCCCAGCCCGCATCGAGCCCGCTCATGGCCGGGCGGTCCGAGAACTGGAGCGCGCCGCCGCCGTTCGCCTCCATGTTCACGCTCACGCCGCGCTCGTGCCACACGGCGTCCTTGCGCGCGAAGAGGCGCACCGGCATTGCGTCGAGCACTTCGTTGCCGATCACCACGCCTTCGAAGCGCGCGGGCAGCGCGTCGAGCCATTGCACGCGCGAAGCCAGATGCGGCGCAAGCTCGGCGATGGTCTCGCGCTGGCGCTCGCGCAACTCGCCCGAGAGGTCGACGATGGCATACGAATCAAATGCGACACCTAGCGCTTCGAGCGCGAGCATCACGCCCGCCGCGAGCCGCCCCGTGCCCGCGCCGAACTCCATCAGCGCATGCGTGCCGCTGGCCGCGAGCGCTTCGCCCACGGCGCGCGCGAGCGTGGCTGCGAACAGCGGCGACATTTCGGGCGCGGTCACGAAGTCGCTGCCGTCGTCGGCCAGCAGGCCGAACTTGCGCGAGCCGCCGCTGTAATAGCCGAGCCCCGGCGCGTAAAGCGCGCGCTCCATGTAGCGGTCGAACGGCAGCCAGCCGCCCGCTGCGGCAATTTCCGCGCGCACGGTTGCGGCGAGCGCCTCGGACTGTGCGAGCGCGATCGGCTCGGGAACAGGTAAACTAGCGGGTTCGTGAGCTTTCGGATTCATCCCGGCATTGTAAATGAGCGAAACATCGGGCATCCGCCGGTCTGGCGGGGATTCGGGGGGCCCAACAAAGGGGGGCCAGCCAAAGGGCGCCTTTTCATCCGACCCCGCATCGAGCGCGAGCCAGCCGCCGGGATCGTCTCCGCATTCTGGCGCAGCCGCTGCCGCGCGTGTGATCCTCGTGACGGGCGGCGCGCGCCGCATCGGCCGCGCATTTTCGCTGGGCTTTGCCGAACGCGGATGGGACGTGGCGGTGCATTACGGCGGCTCGCGGGCCGAGGCCGATGACGTCGTCGCGCAGATCCGCGCCATGGGCCGCCGCGCGGTCGCGCTGCATGCCGATCTGGCGGACGAGGCCCAGGTGGCGCGCCTCGTGCCGGATTGCGCCGCGGCGCTCGGCCTGCCCGCGTGCGTGCTGAACAACGCGTCGCGCTTCGAGGAAGACACGGCGCGCGATGCCGGCTACGCGAGGCTGCAGCATCTCATGGCGATCAACGTGGGTGCGCCGCTGGTGCTGGCGCGCACGCTGTGGGCGGCGACGCCCGAAGCCGCGCTGCAGGACGAATCGTTGCGCACCTGCGTGATCAACGTGCTGGACCAGAAGCTGTACAACATGAATCCCGACTACCTGTCGTACACGCTGTCCAAGGCCGCCCTGCAGAACGCCACCGTCGCGCTGGCCCAGGCGCTCGCGCCGAAGATGCGCGTAGTGGGTCTCGCGCCGGGCCTCACGCTGCAATCGGGCGACCAGACGCCGGAGAGCTTCGCCGCCGCGCACAAGGTCACGCCGCTCGGGCGCGCGTCGCGCCCCGGCGATCTCGTGGAGGCCGCGCTGTATCTCGCCCAGGCCTCGGGCGTGACCGGCACGACGCTGGTGGTCGATGGCGGCCAGCATCTCGTGCCGCTGCCGCGCGATGTAATGTTTTTGACTGGCGAACAGGCGCAGGGCTGAGGTGCACCTGTTCGGGCGGCGAACCGCGCTGCGGGCGCGTTTCGCGATCGACGCCCAACAATGCAACTAAATGCATAAACCGCGATGGCTGCGAAAACATTCCATCGCGGCCCGGATTCCGCAACGCACCTGCGATGCAATCGCACGAAGGCTTTGCAACCCTGGCTTTGTAAGCCTGTAACCCGTTTGACCCGTGTGGCGCGCAGCGCCCGCGCACGTGCAAGAACATGCACGCTTTTATCGACTGGAACGAACATGTCCGCTGTACTCCTGCATCCCCGGCTTGCCGATTGCCGCCGGCTTTTCTTGCGCAACTACGAAGTGCACATCAACATCGGCGTGCATGACTTCGAAAAACGCGGTGAACAGCGCGTCATCATCAACGTCGACCTGTTCGTTCCGCTTTCGTCGACCACGCCGCGCGAAGACAAGCTGCGCGAAGTCGTCGATTACGACTTCATGCGCGCGACCGTTGCTGCACGCGTGGGCCAGGGCCATATCCATCTGCAGGAGACCCTCTGCGACGACCTCGCCGCCGCGCTGCTCTCGCACGAGCAGGTGCGCGCCGTGTGCGTGTCGACCCAGAAACCCGACGTGTACCCGGACTGCGACGCGGTGGGCGTCGAGGTCTTTCGCATCAAGGAGGACTGATTCATGAACGCCCCCGAAACGCCGATTATCGATACATCGGCTGACGCTTCCGCCGAGGAAAGCGGCCGCCGCGCGCTCACGCGCCGCGAGCAGAAGGAAGCCTACGAGAACAACAAGCTGTTCAAGCGCATCGTGCGCCAGGTCGGCCAGGCGATCGGCGACTACAACATGATCGAGAACGGCGACAAGGTGATGGTGTGCCTGTCCGGCGGCAAGGACAGCTATGCGCTGCTCGATGTCCTGATGCGCCTGCGCGAGCGCGCGCCGATCGACTTCGAGATCGTCGCGGTGAACCTCGACCAGAAACAGCCCGGCTTTCCCGAGCACGTGCTGCCCGAATATCTCGACAAGGTGGGCGTGCCGTACCACATCGAGAATCAGGACACCTACAGCATCGTCAAGCGCCTCGTGCCCGAGGGCAAGACCACCTGCTCGCTGTGCTCGCGCCTGCGCCGGGGCATTCTGTACCGCGTGGCGGGCGAGCTCGGCGCGACCAAGATCGCGCTCGGCCACCATCGCGACGACATCCTCCAGACGCTGCTGCTGAACCTGTTCTACGGCGGCAAGCTCAAGGGCATGCCGCCCAAGCTGCAGTCCGACGACGGCAAGAACATCGTGATCCGGCCGCTCGCCTACGTGAAGGAAACCGATCTCGAAAAGTACGCCGAACTGCGCGAATTCCCGATCATTCCGTGCAACCTGTGCGGCAGCCAGCCCAACCTCAAGCGCGCGGAAATGAAAGCGCTGATTCGCGAGTGGGACAAGCGCTTCCCGGGCCGCGTCGAGAACATGTTCAATGCGCTCGGCAATGTCGTGCCTTCGCACCTGATGGACGCTTCGCTGTTCGGCTTCAAGGACCTGCGCGCGACGGGCGTGGCCGATCCGGCAGGCGATATCGCGTTCGACGAAGAGCCGTGCTCGACCGATTCGTCCGAGATGCCCGGCAGCGGCGGCGCGACCCTCAAGTTCACGCCGCTCGACGAACTCTGAAGCCTGGCGCGGGCGCGCAGCATCCGCGCCGATCGCGGAATCGATTCGACCCCAAGGCGGCCCGGCAGGGCCGTCTTTTTTTGCGTCTGTTGCGCAGGTGTAAAAGAGTGTTCGATGGTGCGGCAAAGGCCCGCCGGCAGGCGGCGTTGGGGATACCCCCCATGCTAAAATCGACCGCTTCTTCCCTCTCAAAGTCACCGATGCAATGAACATCGTGATCCTCGCGGCAGGCATGGGCAAACGCATGCACTCCGCACTGCCGAAAGTACTCCATCCTCTCGCAGGCAAGCCGCTTCTCTCGCACGTCATCGACACCGCCCGCAGCCTTGCGCCCACGCGCCTCGTGGTCGTAATCGGCCATGGCGGCGAGGCCGTGCGCGCGGCCGTGTCCGCGCCCGACGTGCAGTTCGCCGTGCAGGAGCAGCAGCACGGCACCGGCCATGCGCTCGCGCAGGCGCTACCGCTGCTCGACGCCAATCAGCCCACGCTCGTGCTCTACGGCGACGTGCCGCTCACGCGCACCTCCACGCTCAAGCGCCTGACCGACGCCGCGGCCAAGGCGGGCGACAAGGCGGGCTACGGCATCCTCACCGTGACCCTCGACGATCCCACCGGCTACGGGCGCATCGTGCGCGGCGCGACCGGCGAGGTGCTGCGCATCGTCGAGCAGAAGGATGCGAACGACGACGAGCGCCTCATCGACGAGATCAACACCGGCATCGTCGTGACGCCCACCGCGCCGCTGGCGGGCTGGCTCGCGTCGCTCGGCAACGACAACGCGCAGGGCGAGTACTACCTCACCGACGTCGTGGAAGCGGCCATTGCCGCCGGCCATCCGGTCGTGACCGCGCAGCCCGAGGCCGAATGGGAAACGCTCGGCGTGAACAGCAAGCAGCAGCTCGCCGAACTCGAGCGCGTGTACCAGCGCAACGCCGCCGACGCATTGCTGGGGGCCGGCGTCACGCTCGCGGACCCAGCGCGCTTCGACCTGCGCGGCTCGATCAGCTGCGGGCGCGACGTGTTCATCGATGTGAACTGCGTGTTCGAGGGCGCGGTCACGCTCGCCGACAACGTGCGCATCGGCCCGAACTGCGTGATCCGCGATGCCGTGATTGGCGCGGGCACGCGCGTGGATGCCTATACGCATATCGAGAGCGCCACGGTGGGCGCGCAGGCCGTGCTTGGGCCCTACGCGCGCCTGCGTCCGGGCGCACAGCTCGCCGACGAGGTGCACGTGGGCAACTTCGTCGAGGTGAAGAACGCGAACATCGGCCTGGGCTCGAAGGCCAATCACCTGAGCTACGTGGGCGACGCCGACGTGGGCGCAGGCGTGAACATCGGCGCGGGTACCATCACCTGCAATTACGACGGCGCGAACAAGCACCGTACCGTGCTTGAAGACCATGTGTTCGTGGGCTCCGATACGCAGCTCGTCGCGCCGGTGCGCGTGGGCCGCGGCGTGACCATCGCGGCCGGCACGACCGTCTGGAAGGACGTGCCCGCAGACACGCTCGTGCTCAACGAAAAAACCCAGATCGCGAAAACCGGCTACGTTCGGCCGGTGAAGAACAAGCGCTGATAGACAACTGAACGGCGGAACATCGCGGGCGCAGTGACTCCATCGGGCGCCCCGTCTCTCATTGCAAAGGATCGAACTCCATGTGCGGCATCGTCGGCGCAGTTGCGCTTCGTAATATCGTCCCCGTTCTCATCGAAGGCCTGCGGCGGCTCGAATACCGCGGCTACGACTCGTGCGGCGTGGCCATCGTCACGGCCGCAGGCCCGCAGCGCATGCGCAGCGTCGCGCGCGTGGCCGAGCTCGACGACCAGGTGCGCGAAGCGCGCTTCGAAGGCGTCACGGGCATTGCGCACACGCGCTGGGCCACGCACGGCGCACCCACGGTGAACAACGCGCACCCGATCTTCTCGCGCAACACGCTCGCAATCGTGCACAACGGCATCATCGAGAACTACGAGTCGCTGCGCGAGACGCTGCGCGGCAAGGGCTACGAGTTCGTCTCGCAGACCGACACCGAAGTCATCGCGCACCTCATTCACAGCCTCTACAAGGGCGATCTGTTCGCCGCCGTGCGCGAGGCGGTGCAGCAGCTCGCGGGCGCCTATGCGATCGGCGTGGTGCACAAGGACCAGCCGCACACCGTGGTGGGCGCGCGCGCGGGCTCGCCGCTCGTGGTGGGCCATGGCGAGGGCGGCAACTTCATCGCCTCGGACGCGCTCGCGATCGCGGGCAGCGCGACGAGCATCAGCTATCTGGAAGAAGGCGATGTGTGCGAGATCACGCTCGAGGGCGTGCGCATCGTCGACCGCGCGGGCAAGCCCGCCGAGCGCGCGGCGCGCGACGTGCAGGCCTATAGCGGCGCGGTCGAGCTGGGCCCGTATCGCCACTACATGCAAAAGGAGATCTTCGAGCAGCCGCGCGCGATCTCCGACACGATTCCCGCCGATGCCGCCTTCGATCCCGTGCAGTTCGGCGAAAACGCGGGCGAGGTGTTCAGGGGCATCGACAGCATCCTGATTCTCGCGTGCGGCACGAGCTACTATGCGGGCCTGACCGCGAAGTACTGGCTCGAGTCAGTCGCGAAGATCCGTACCGAAGTGGAGATCGCAAGCGAGTACCGCTACCGCGAGTCGGTGCCCAATCCGCGCGCGCTGGTGGTGACGATCTCGCAGTCGGGCGAAACCGCGGACACGCTCGCGGCGCTCAAGCACGCGCAGTCGCTGGGCATGGAGCACACGCTGGCGGTCTGCAATGTAGCGACGAGCGCGATGGTGCGCCTCACGGAGCTCAAGTTCCTAACGCATGCGGGGCGCGAGATTGGCGTGGCGTCGACGAAAGCGTTCACGACGCAGCTGGTGGGCCTGTTCGTTCTCGCAGTGACGCTGGGCAAGCTGCGCGGCCACGTGAATGCTCAGCAGGAGGATGCGTACCTGAAGGCGCTGCGCCACCTGCCGGCGGCTCTCAATGGCGTGCTGGCGCTGGAGCCGCAGATCATCGCGTGGTCGCAGGAGTTCGCGCGCAAGGAAAACGCGCTGTTCCTCGGGCGCGGGCTGCATTACCCGATCGCGCTCGAAGGCGCGCTCAAGCTCAAGGAGATCTCGTATATCCACGCCGAGGCGTATCCGGCCGGCGAGTTGAAGCACGGGCCGCTCGCGCTGGTGACGGAGGCGATGCCGGTCGTGACGGTGGCGCCGAACGACGCGCTGCTGGAGAAGCTCAAGTCGAACATGCAGGAAGTGCGCGCGCGCGGCGGCCATCTGTACGTGTTCGCCGACGCGGATACGCATATCGCCAGCGAAGACGGCATCCACGTGATCCGCATGCCGGAACACTACGGTCTGCTCTCGCCGATCCTGCACGTGGTGCCGCTGCAACTGCTCGCGTATCACACGGCCTGCACGCGCGGCACGGATGTGGACAAGCCGCGCAATCTCGCGAAGTCGGTGACGGTGGAATAAGCGCGTGGAATGAGCGGTGACGTGTCGCTGACACGTCCATCACGAGGCCGGATGCTCAACGAGTGTCCGGCCTTTTTTTACGTGCGGCGATTTGAGATCCCGCTTCACATTTGACGGAAGGCGTCAGTGCGTCACCTGAAGTCTTTCAAGACAGTAATCTTCGCGTCGCGTCGCGTAGAATCGCTCGGGGTCCTGAGAGTCCTGGTAATGGACCCGTGAATGATTGCGGAGAACGGTGGTGAAATCACGCGTAGGGGTGAAGCGCCTGATCGGATATGGATCCGTGCTGATTGCCGGCATGGGTATCGTCATAGCGGCCACGGTATCGGGCGAGGGCCGTCAGGATGACGTCGATGCAGCCATCGACACAACTCGCACCCTGGCTACGGCAAAGCCCGTACCTGTGGCGCGGGCTGTCGCGGAGGCGACCGTGGCCCCGCCGAGCGCCGCCGCATCTTCCATGACCATGCCGGACGCGATCCGTGCCATCCAGAATGCGGCCACGACGAAGTGGACCGCCAATGGAACTCAGGAGCCCCACGCAGGCGAAACTTCGCCGGCGCTGCCCGACGGATTCTCTTTCGATACCGCCGCTACCCCGGCCTCCGCCCCAAGGATCTGCACCACGGCAAAGCGGATCATCTGCGCCGACAAGACCACCTATGTGGCTACGGCCTATATCAACGGGGCGCCGCAGTTTTCTTTCCCCTTCCGCCCCGGCGATGGGCGAGGCGGCAGCTTCGCCACCGGGGACGGCCATGGGCGAATCGACTGGAAATCGCGCCATCACGTCTCCAGTCTTTATGGCACCCCCATGCCCTATGCGATGTTTATCGCTTGGGACAAGGATTCGCGCAGAGGCCAGGCATTTCACCTCTCCTATGATTTCCAGCGCGAGGGTTATGACGGCTTTAGCCACGGCTGCATGGGCGTCGGCTCCGAGGCCGTGATGCAACGGATGTGGGAAACCTTCAAACCGGGCGACAAAGTCTACACATACCGCAGTTGATGCAGCGGCTTAATTGTCGTCGTCTTCGCGATGGTGCTTGTACCAGCCGCGATGACGGCCGTGGTCGCGCCAGCGGTGGTCCCAGTCGTCATCTTCGCTGTAACCATAGCCGTAGCCATAGGCGGGCGCAGCGTAGGCCACAGGGGCCTGCTCGTAGACCACCTCCGGCGGCGCCGCGTAGACCGGCGCCGGGACGCCCAGCATCACGCTCAGGTCGGTATGCGCCGACGCCTCGCCGCACGCCGCCGCCAGTGCCACGCCGAGAGCGGAAAGAATCAGTGCGCGTTTCATGGTGCTTCCTCGTCTTTTGTATCGTGTGTCCGGGCGCAGCGAGGCGCCCGCGGATGCCCGGATACTAGACACTGGAATCGCTCCAAGGTGAAACGGCATGCGCTCTGCTGTAACCGTCTGTAAAAAAACCGGTTGTGCCCCGTTTGCTCCCACCGGTCCCGCCGCCTCCTGACGAAAGCCCGAATGCACGGTCATAATGGCTCCGATCGAATTCAGGAGATGAAAGTGGCCGATTTTGAGCAAGTCCGGCAACGACCGGGTCAGCAACGCGCGCAGCAGGCGCGCTTGCCTCGCCTGTATGTGTTCTCGGGCGCGGGGCTCTCGGCGGAAAGCGGCATTTCGACGTTCCGCACCGGCGACGGTATCTGGACGCATGCGAGCATCGACGAGGTCTGCAATTACCACACGTGGCGCCGCAACCGGCCCGCGGTATTTCGCTTCTACAACCAGCGCATCGCCGAATGCTCGGGCGCGCGCCCGAACGAAGCCCACCGCCTGCTCGCGCAGTGGCAAAACACGTGGGGCACCGAGCGCGTGCATCTCGTCACGCAGAACATCGACGACATGCTCGAGCAGGCCGGCGCGCGCCAGATCACGCATCTGCACGGCGACATGATCTCGCTGCTCTGCACCGACTGCGACTACCGCTTTCCGAGCGTCGGGGCGAAGCTCGATCCGGGCGCGGCCTGTCCGTCGTGCGGCCAGGTGGACAGCGTGAAGCCGGGCGTCGTGTTCTTCAACGAGGCCGCGCCCGAATATCAGACGCTCTGGCGCATTCAGCAGGCCATGACCGACGACGATCTGTTCATCGCCGTTGGCACGGCGTTCGAAGTCATTCCGCCCGAGCGGCTGCTGCCGCCCACGCGCTACGGCTGTTACGCGCGCAATATGCTCGTCGACCCCGCGCCGCAGCGCACCGAGTTTTTCGGCGTGGTCGAGCAGGAGCCTGCGACTGTCGGCTTGAGCAAGCTCGAACCCGCCATCGAGCAGATGATGGAAGGCAGCTGACGCAGCCGCGATCTGGATCGCCACGAGGGCGTGCTGGCTGAACGGCTGCACGCCCTTTTTGTTGCTTGCACTTACGAAGGTTCCACGAACCATGAACATATCGAAGCAGATCGTCGGTTATCTGCGTTCGCGCTCGCTCGTGCTCGCGAGCATCGAAACCGGCACCGCCGGAGCCATCACGGGCATGCTCGCCGATGCGGCAGGCGCTGTCGGGTGCCTGGATATCGGCGTCGTCGCGCATACGCACGCGGCTTTGGCGGGGTTGCCCGGCGCAGCGGGCAGGGCGAAGCCCGATGAGCCGCTTGCCCGTGCGCTGGCCGAAGCGTTGCTCGCGCAACGCGCCGGACATGCGAATGTTGTACTTGCAAGCATTGGATGGCCGGCGCCGGAGCAGGAGGGCAGGGCGAGCGTTGCGCATTGCTTTGCATGGGCGTGCATGCAGGGGGACCATGTGGTGTCCGCGAGCGAGACCGTGCTCTTTTCGGGGCGTCGCCCGGAGCTCCGGCGTTCTGTTGTGCGTCGTGCGTTGCTGGGACTGCCGCGCTTTGTCGAGGCGTATGCATGCTGAGGCCGCATCTGACGGCGCGCGTTATTCAATAAGAGTTATGAATTTATATATGTATACGTAGTAATAGTTAACAAGCCCTGGCATTTCCTGTGGATAACGCGGTATTTCTTATTCGGTTCAATTCGATGCAATCCGGACAGGCATGCGGACAATTTCTGTATGCATTTCGAACTGCGCGGATAACTTTTTGGCCTTTGATGAACAGCCGGGAGTTATCAAGAAGTGATCCACAGATCATTCGCCAGGTCATCCCCAGTTTGTCCAGAGCCTGGAGTGGATAACCTGGGGGGCGACGTGATATCCACACCATCGTTGAAGGCAAAAAAAACGCCGCCCGAAGGCGACGCTGTTTGGCGATGAAGATTCGCAGGCCAGTGCGGGAAACCGCATTAATCCGATGAATCGAGCAGACGAAACCGGCGTACGCTTTTTAGCACGTACTCACGCGGATTCGGTCGCTTGGGGCTCGCGCGCATCGACGCGTTCGCGCGCGGTTGGCAGCAACTGGCAGGCAAGCAGCCCTGCGAGCATCAGCGCGCAACCCACGAGCGCGCGAGTGCTAAGCGTCTCGCCAAGCGCGATCCAGCCCGCGAGCGCCGCGAACACGCCTTCCATGCTGAAGATCACCGCGGCGTGCGAGGGCGCCGCGTCGCGTTGCGCGACTACCTGGATCGTGTAGCCCACGCCCACGGAGAGCGCGCCGCCATAGAGAATGGCGGGCGCCGCGCGGACGATGCCGGCGAAATGCATGGGCTCGATCGCCACGCCGATGACGAGACAAACCAGCCCGCAGACGACGAACTGCACGATCGAGAGCAAGAGCGGGTCATGGCGCGGCGCGTAATGGCCCACGAGCATCACCTGAATGGAGATGACGAGCGCGCAGCCGAGCTGATACCAGTCGCCGTACATGATCGAAAAATGCTCGTTGATGCTCAGCAGATAGAGTCCGGCCGTCGCGAGAGCCGCGCCGATCCATGTGCCGGGGCCGGTGCGATGACGCAGCAGCACGCCCAGCATGGGCACGATGACGACATAGAGCGAGCTGATGAACCCGGCATTGGCGATCTTCGTATAGCGCAAGCCGATTTGCTGCGACGAGATGGCCACGGCGAGCACGAGCCCGAGCACCGCACCGGAGCGCAGCAGCGCGGTATCGATTCGGGGCTTATAAACGTGGTCGGCCTGGTCGAGTCCCTGGCGCATGTGCTGCAGCCGGTACATCACGACGACAAATGCCGATACGACACCGGCCCCGAGCAGGAACCGCAGGCCGGTGAAGAGGAATGGGCCGATGGTATCGAGGCTCAGTCGTTGGGCGACGAACGCGGAGCCCCAAATCATGGCGGCGGCCAACATCAGAAGATTGGCGCGCAGGTGGTGACTGGCGGGATTCAAGCGGGATTTCAAGCGGGGAATTCTCGATTCTGGTGTGACTCTGCCATGGAGGCAGATCCGCAAGGTGAACATCCGTGCGAAACCTCGATCGTATCCGAATTGAAAGCAAAATGTCTCACCGAAAATACACTGGTCCAATTACGGATGACAAACGGCCTACGCTGCGTGATACTGCTTCGCGCGAATCGCCCGCCCAGATCGGCCAGCGGGCCGTTTCGCCGTACTGCAATGCTCAATTCACAACGTGCCGGTCATACCAGGTTTGGGGAACAACAGATGAAAAAGATTCTCGCCTCGCTCATCGCAGCATCCGTCGCACTGATTTCGGCTCAGGCTTTTGCTCAGGAAGCATCGGGTGCCGCTGCAGCAGCACCCGCAGCCAGCGCTCCGGCCAAGGCCAAGACCAAGAAGCAACACAAGACGCTCAAGCACCACGGCAAGCGCGCTCCGGTTGAGGAAGCTGCTTCGGCCGCCGGCACGAGCGGCAAGGGCACGGCGAACTAAAGCATTCGTCGGGCCGCGCGGCAACGGGCGCGGCAGGTGGAAAGAAAAAAGCCAGGGCACGTGCCCTGGCTTTTTTGTCCCCGTTTGGGGTGCTTTATATGGCGCTTATTTCACGCGTCATGCGCGAGCCCGGCTTCGAGCAATTCCGTCAAAAGACCGGTCATGCCCTGCGGATGGCTTTGTGCGCGAACTTTCAGCTTTTCCACCAGATCGGCGTTGAGCTTGCACGCAAACGGCACGAGGCCGGCGGCCTGATCGAGCTTGCGCTGCTCGCGGCGGTCGAGCGCCGCTGGCGCCGAGTCCTTGCCGAAGCGGTCGGGGCCGGCTTTGTGAGTCGATTGCATCAGTTTGAGCGCCTTGTTTTTTTCAAGGTCGAATTTCTTCATGGCCATGGGTTCGGCTCCGAGTTTGGGCAGTGGCGCGCATTGTACGCAAACGCCCGCGCGCGTCCATCGCGGCGGGGCGCATCAAGGTGCCGCGCTGCCGTTGTGATTGCCGTTGCCGACGTTGGTGTTGTCACGCACCTCGTCGATCAGCGCACGCATGCGCTGCCAGTGCGAACCCTCCCAGAATACCCGCTCGCAGACGTCGCAAGTGACGAAGCGCGTATGCCGCTCGAACACGCCGGCGGGCACGCGCGAGCGCACCTCGGCGCGCGCGATGTGGCGCAGCGGGGCGTTGCATGCGAGGCAGAGCCGGAACGGCCGCACGCTCGCAGCGAGATCGAGCCGCTCGAAGAGTTCGTGGAGCTGCGCGCGCGGCTTGAGCGCGCGCACGTAGCAGCCGTGCGTGATGCTGCGCCGCTTGAGCAGCTCGCGGTCGCGTGTAAGGACGATGCGGTGTTCGGTCAGGGCGAGCGATTCGATGGCGTCGTCGGCGAAATGGTTGTCGTAAAGCGTGTCGAATCCCACTAGCCGCAATAGCTGCGCGAGGCCGCCCAGATGGGCGTCGGCGATGAAGCGCAGCTCCCGCAGCGGGCTTGCGCGCACGCGCAGCAAGGGCCGGATGTCGAGCGCCTCGAACTTCGGATAGACGGCCACGCGGTCGCCATCCGCGAGCGGATGATCGAATCCCACCGATTCGCCGTTCACGAGGATCAGTTCCACTTCGGTGTGCGGCACTCCGAGCGCCTCGATCATGTGCTTCGCCGTGGCATCGCGCGCGCACGCGCAGCTGAACGCGCGCCGGCGCAGCGGCCGCGCGAGAAAATCGTTCAGCTCCTCGTAGAAGCGGAAAGTGGCGGTGACCATGGCGCCAGTATCGCACCGGCGCGTGCGCCGGGTGGTGCCCGGATGTGCTGCAAGATGCACTGCGGCGGCGGGCGTACTGTGTTCTACTCGCGTTTTTCACCACGAGGAGCAGGCGATGGATATCGGCTTTATCGGCCTTGGAGAAATGGGGGCCGTGATGGTCGCGAACTTGCTGAAGGCCGGGCACACGGTGCGCGTCTGGAACCGCACGCCGGCGAAGGCGCAGGCGCTGGCCGACGCGGGCGCGCGCGTGGTCGCGTCCCCGGCCGAGGCGTTCGGCGGCGACGCCGTGATGTCCATGCTCGCCGACGACGCGGCGCTGCGCGAAGTGTTTGACGCCGCGCTGCTCGCGCACGCGCCTCGCGATCTCGTGCACGTGAACATGGCGACGATTTCGGTCGCGCTTGCCGAGACGCTCGCGCGCGAGCACGCGGAATTGGGCCTTCACTATGTAGCGGCACCCGTGCTCGGCCGGCCCGACGTCGCCGCGGCAGCGAAGTTGACGATCATCGCGGCGGGCGCCGCCGAAGCCATCGACCGCGTGCAACCGCTCTTCGACGCCATCGGCCAGAAGACCTGGCGCATCGGCGCGCTGCCGCAACAGGCGAACGTGATGAAGCTGGCCGCGAACTTCATGCTGGCGGCGGCAGTGGAGGCGCTCGGCGAGGCGGCGGCGCTGCTGGGCGGCCACGGCGTGGCGATGCGCGATTTCCTCGACGTGGTCACGGGCGGGCCGTTTCCGGGACCCGTTTACGCGGGCTATGGCGGCATGATCGCGGAGGGTCGCTACGAGCCGGCGCAGTTCAAGGCGCGCCTCGGCCTGAAGGATGTGCGGCTCGCGCTGGAGGCCGCCGACGCGGTCGCGACGCCGCTGCCCGTCGCGAGCGTGCTGCGCGACAGTTTGCTCGATGCCGTTGCACACGGCGACGGAGAAAGCGATTTCGCGGTGCTCGGCAAGGTTGCGGCGCGCCGGGCGGGGCGTGCTTGATCGGCGCGGTCAAAATCCTCGGGGCTCGCGCGCTGACGCACACAGCGAGGACCGGCGCGGGGGGATAATGTGGGACGAATAAGGCGCTTGGACAAGGGTTGACGGCAAGGCTCCGCGCCACGCGAGCGTACGGGGAACGATGCAAATCAGTGGAACCAGTGGGAATGGAGACGGCGGATGGAGACGCGCATCCTGATCGCCGATCATGACGAGAAGTCGCTGGCAGGGCTCGGCACGTTGCTGGCCGACCTGCACTACGCGACCGCCATGGCGAAAACACTCGACGCCGCCGCCGAAGCCGCTGCGCGTTTCGTGCCGGACGTGGCGATCGTCGCGCTGTCGCTCGCACCCGATGGCGAGCCGGCCGCTCTCGTGCAGCGTCTGCGGGAAGCCTGCGGTGCGCGTGCGCCGCTTTTGATCGCGCTGAGCGGCTGGGGCGAGTCGCGCCACCGCGACGAAGCGCTTGCTGCCGGCTTCGACGTGCATCTGGTGCGCCCGGTGGGACTCGACCAGTTGACGTTCATTCTCTCGATGGTTTCCCAGTAGCGGCTGCCGGGGTTTCTCACGGACATCCCGGACCGCTCCTGCAGGCCGTGGGCACGCCGCGCGGACCTGTGGATTCCTATCCGGGTAATCCTGATCGTCATTTTTGTTGTTTATTAGCAACGTTCAGGGTCCATACTACTTTACATGTTGCATCGCACCAAGTAGTTCGATATACTTGTTTCTGTCTCCTCCATGTCTCCTCTGATATGGATTCAGCCCGCCAACCATGGCGGGCTTTTTTTTTGCCTGTGCATTTCGCACAACGCCTGCACAAACAAAAAGACCCGGCATTTCGCAGTGCCGGGTCTTTTGCTGTTATCCGCCGCCGGGGATGCTGGATGGCTTGCCGCAGCCTCAGCCCTTCAGCCCGGTGTCCTCGGCCGCGCCGATCGCAAGGTTCATGCACTGAATCGCCGCGCCCGAAGCGCCCTTGCCCAGATTGTCCAGACGCGCGACGGTGACGAACTGCTCGTCGTTGCCGAACACGAACAGGTCGACGCGGTTGGTGTCGTTATTCGCCTGGACATCGAGCGCGCCCGAGTCCAGATTGGCCTCGGCGTCGAACGGCATCACGCGCACGAATTTTTCGCCGCGGTAGTACTCGGCGTAGAGCGCCAGCACGTCTTCGGGCTTGGCGCGGCGCGCGAGTTGCTGCGGCGAATAATAGGTCGTGACCGCGAGTCCCTTGTAGAACGGGCCCACGATCGGCGTGAACACGGGCGCGCTTGTCAGGCCGCCGTGAAACGCCATTTCCGGCAGATGCTTGTGCGTGAGGCCGAGCGCGTAGGGGCGCGGGCTCATGAGCTTCGCGTTGCCGCCGGCTTCGTACTCCGCGATCATCTTCTTGCCGCCGCCGCTGTAACCGGTGAGCGAGTAGGCGTGCGCCGCGAAATCGGGTGCCACGAGCCCAGCCTCGACGAGCGGGCGCATGGCCAGCACGAATGCCGACGCGTGGCAGCCCGGCACGGCGATGCGCCTGGCGCTGCGTACGCGCTCGCGCTGCGCGCGGGTCAGCTCGGGCAGGCCGTAGGCCCAGTCGGCATGGGTGCGGAAGGCCGTGCTCGCGTCGATGAGCACCGTGCGCTCGTTTTCGACCAGCGACGCCGACTCGCGCGAGGCGACGTCGGGCAGGCACAGGAAGGTCACGTCGGACGCGTTGATGAGGCGGCGGCGTTCCTCGACGTCCTTGCGCTTTGCCTCGTCGATCCGCAGGATCTCGACGTCGGCGCGCTGCGACAGGTATTCGAAAATCTTCAGGCCGGTCGTGCCTTCCTGTCCGTCGACAAAAACTTTCGTGCTCATCTCGGTCTCTCTGAAACTCGGGGATTGCGGGCGCTACCCGCCGCGCCAGCGAGGGTAGCCGCGCGGCGCTCACTCATGCGGCGCCGGAACGGTATTTTAAGACCGTTGGCCGCCCGACGTGCGGCGGCCGCCGGAAAAAAATCGGGAGGAACCCGTATCAAGCCGTGGCGGCCCGCCCGGCCAGCCAGCGGGCCGTAACGGCGGCGATGCGCGCGCCGAACGCCCGGGCGGTTTCGAGATCGCCGGCGGGCGGCGCTTCATCGGGCGAGGCGTCGGCGGGCGATTGCGCGAGCAGGCCCGTGAATCCCCCCACGAAGTTCAGGTCGTTGCGGGTGGCCGCCTTCGTGTTCGAGGGCATCATGCCGGTGCCCGACCAGATCATGCTGTGCTGCATCGCGAGCGTCACGAAATACTGGATGGTGGAGAACTTGTCGCCGTTCATCGTGGCGGAGTTCGTGAAGCCCGCAGCGATCTTGTCCTTCCATTTTTGCGTGAACCAGGCTTTGGAGCTTGCGTCGGCGAACTTCTTGAAGTCGGCGGACGGCCCGCCCATATAGGTCGGCGCGCCGAACACGATGGCGTCGGCGGCGTCGAGCTCGGCCCAGCCGGCATCGTCGATCTCGGCGACCGCGAGCAGCTTCGCATCTGCGCCCGCGCTTTGCAGCCCGGCGAACACGGCCTCGGCAAGTTTTTTTGTGTGGCCGTAGCCGCTGTGATACGCAATGACGATTCGAGACATGTACGACTCCAGCAGAAAGGTTGAACGACGAAAGGGGCGCTGGGGTTGCGCCGGGACTTCACGTGACATTCTGGTCGCTGCGATTCGTCCGGACTACGCACAAACCGTGCGACAGGCGTATATTTCAGCGCCCATACATAACAGTTATCCGCGCGCTGCCGAGCGCGGCGCCGTGAATCTGGTGATCGAACGCCATCGCGGGCCCGTCTGCGGAGAGCGCGAGTTTGTCGACCCCAAGTGCGTAGACGGTCACGATATAGCGGTGCGGCTTGCCCGGCGGCGGGCACGGGCCGCCGTAGCCGGTGCTGCCGAAGTCGTTGCGCGCCTCGAGCGCGCCGAGCTTTGTTATGGTGCCCGAGGCGCTGGCGTTTTCGGCCAGCGCATTCACGCGCGCCGGAATGTTGGCGACGGCCCAGTGCCACCATCCGCGGCCCGGCGCATCGGGATCGAAAACCGTGACCGCATAGCTGCGCGTGCCTGCCGGCGGATTGCGCCACGCCAATTGCGGCGACCGATTCGCGCCCGTGCAGCCGTTGTCGTTGAACACCTGCGGCGCGGCAACCCGTCCGCCGTCGCGAAAGTCCGCACTGCTGAGCGCAAACGTGCCTTGCGCGTGTGCATTCGCGCATGCCAGCGCGACGAGAGTAAGGCCTGCGCCGATGGCGCGCAAAGACCTGGCGGACAGCAACGGGGAACATGCGCGTGCATGGGTGCATGGAGCTAGCATGGAAGCAGTTCTCCTGTATGTTGGTTAAAGACGCATGACACACTGCCGACGGGGTGTTTAGAATTGTGTGCCACACTGAACTTCGTTCAATAATAAGGCGTTAAGCTAACGCGTTTTGGCCGTCTGAAGGTCGCGCGCGCGCGAAAATCGGCTATAGTCGCCTGCTTTCCTGCCCACGCAAAAGACGATGTTTCGGCAACGAGCGGTTTCTCGGGCAACTGGCCGACCACAAAGAAAGATGACCAGGACGGTCTCCACGGAGGGGTAATGCAGCAGCCAATCAGGGTCGTAGTCGCGGACGATCATCCGGTGATCTTGTTCGGCGCCGAGCATGCGCTACTTAAGTTCCCGGGTATTCAGATCGTCGGCCGTGCCCGTCAGTCCACCGAACTGATCAAGGCGCTGCAGACCACGCCATGCGACGTGCTCGTCACGGACCTCGCCATGCCGGGCGGCCAGTACGGCGACGGCCTGCCGCTCATCGGCTATTTGCGCCGCAATTTCCCGAATATTCCCATCGTCGTCCTGACGATGCTCGAAAACGCGGCGCTCCTGAAGCGGCTGGGCGAACTCGGCGTGATCGCGGTGGTTCACAAGTCCGACGACCTGAGCCATATCGGACTCGCCGTGCAGCATGTGAGCCGTAATCTCGAATACATGAGCCCGCAGGTGAAGGTGGCGCTCGAATCATTGCGCATCAACAGCGGCGGCAAGAACGAGGAAGTCATCCTGTCGAAGCGGGAACTCGAAGTGGTGCGGCTTTTTGTTTCGGGCATGACGATCAAGGAAATTTCCGAGAAGCTCAATCGCAGCATCAAAACGATCAGCACTCAGAAGAACACGGCCATGCGCAAGCTCGGGCTCGATCGCGACTCGGAACTGTTTCAGTACGCACAGAGCAACGGCCTGCTCAATCTTTCATCGCATGCGCCTGACGACGGCGTGACTGGCGAAGCCGCGTCCTGAGCGCGCGCCGCCGCATGATGTTTTGCGCGGCGCATGAAAAAAGCCATCTGCCTTTCGACAGATGGCTTTTTTGTTTGTGAGCGGTGCGCGCGGCGGACGAGTCGCGCGCACCGCTCGCAGACTTATTGCGGCGCCGAGGTCGCGCCGCCATGCGCCGCCGACCATTCGGCGGGAGCGTGGAGGAATTTCTCGACTTCGTCGAGCGTCTTCGTTTCGAAGTAGCCCGATTCCTTGGCGACGCGCAGCACGTCCCACCACGTGGCGAGCGCGTGCAGGTCGACGTCGATGTCTTTCAGGACCGAGACGCTTTCCTTGAAAATGTTGTAGTGGAACAGCACGAAGCAGTGGTTCACCTGCGCGCCGGCGGTGCGCAGCGCGTTGATGAAGTTGATCTTGCTGCGGCTGTCGGTGGTCAGGTCCTCGACCAGCAGCACGCGCTGGCCTTCGGTGAGCAGACCTTCGATTTGCGCGTTGCGGCCAAAGCCCTTCGGCTTCTTGCGCACGTACTGCATCGGCACCATCAGGCGGTCCGAGAGCCACGCCGCGAACGGAATGCCCGCGGTTTCGCCGCCGGCCACGGCGTCGATCTGCTCGTAGCCGACGTCGCGCAGAATGGTGGCCTCAGCCATTTCCATCAAGCCGCGGCGCACGCGCGGATACGAGATCAGCCTGCGGCAGTCGATATAGACCGGGCTCGCCCAGCCGGAAGTGAAGATGAAGGGTTTTTCGGCGTTGAAGTGCACGGCCTTCACTTCGAGCAGCATTTTCGCGGTTGCGTCCGAGATCGTCTGGCGATCGTAGCCTGTCATGGGCGAATCCTTGGATAGATGAATGCGGAGGAGGGCGGGCGCTGGGCCCGGTGGCGCTGGCACGGCGAGTCTGCGCGGCATGCAGCGGAACTCGCGATGCACGGCCCGGATGGCGTCGATCGTCAGAGGTTTGGCTTCTGGCGACTCGCTCGCTCCGGACGGCTTTTCTTGCGCGCGTAGGCGGGTATTTTACCCGACTTGACCTTCGCCGACGAGTCGCGCTGACAGCGCACGCCGGCTTTATAGGGTGGGATGGGGTGCGCCCGGGGAGTGCGCCGGCCACGTCGCTCTGGTTGTGGCTGCGCGGGCACGCCAGTAAACTCACGCCGGTTTTCGTCTGGCCCGCGCCTTGCAAAGGATTGTCCGAATGACTGCCGCCTCCCGTCCTGAACCGAATCCCGGACCCCCTTCCGGGTCGTCGGAACTCTCGCCCGCCGATACCGCCATCGCGCCCGCCGCCGTCCCGCATACAGCAGGCGAAGCCCTGCATGCGGCGCCCGTGGGCGGCCACGCCGTGCGCGCGCTGATTGCCTCGGTGCTCGGCTACGCCATGGACGGTTTCGACTTGCTGATGCTCGGCTTCATGCTGCCCGCCATCAGCGCCGATCTGCATCTCTCGGGCGCGCAGGCCGGCTCGCTCGTCACATGGACGCTGGTGGGCGCAGTGGTGGGCGGCATCGTGTTCGGGCTGCTTTCTGACCGCTTCGGGCGCGTGCGCGTGCTGACCTGGACGATTCTGGTGTTCGCCGTCTTCACCGGGCTGTGCGCGCTTTCGCGCGGCTATGCCGATTTGCTGGTCTACCGGACGATCGCCGGCATCGGGCTCGGCGGCGAGTTCGGCATCGGCATGGCGCTGGTTGCCGAGGCCTGGCCCGACCGGCTGCGCGCGCGAGCGTCGTCGTATGTCGGGCTGGGCTGGCAGGTGGGCGTGCTCGCCGCGGCGCTACTCACGCCGTGGCTCTTGCCGCTGATCGGCTGGCGCGGCATGTTTGCGATCGGCCTGTTACCCGCCGTGGTGTCGTTCGTCGTGCGCCGGAGCGTGGAAGAACCCGAGTTGTTCGTGGCCCATCGGGCGCGTGTTGAGCGGATGCAGGCCCAGGCGCCTGCACGCGAGCGCGGCGCATGGCTGCGCGCGCTCCGGCTGCTGGTCGCCGACGCCCGCACGGCGCGCGCGAGTCTTGGCGTGACGGTGCTCTGCTCGGTGCAGAACTTTGGCTACTACGGGCTCATGATCTGGCTGCTGCCCGCCTATCTTTCGAAGTCCTTTGGCTATTCGCTCACGAAGTCCGGCCTCTGGACCGCTGCGACCGTCGCGGGCATGGCGCTCGGAATCTGGCTTTTCGGCGTGGCGGCCGACCGCTTCGGGCGCCGGCCCACGTTCCTGTTCTATCAGGTGGGAGCGGTGGCGATGGTGTACGTCTACGCCCATCTGAGCACGCCGTTCGCGCTGCTGATCGGCGGGGCGGCCATGGGCGTGTTTGTGAACGGCATGATCGGCGGCTATGGCGCGCTCATTTCGGAGCTCTATCCGACGGCCGCGCGCGCCACCGCCCAGAACGTCCTGTTCAACATCGGCCGGGCGGTGGGCGGCTTCGGGCCGCTGGCGGTCGGCGCGATGGCGGCCCGCTACTCATTCACGGCGGCGCTCGGCATGCTCGCGGCGATTTACGTGCTGGACATTCTCGCGACGCTTTTCCTGATTCCCGAACGGCGCGGCGCAGCGCTCGAATAAGCGCTGAAGTTCGCGAAGACGGTATATCGAGATGGGGCGCGATGTCACTCGAGTGTCTTGATGGCGTGCGTATGGGGCTTGATGCGAGGTCTGATGCGGGGCCCGATGCAACCTGATGCCGGGCGATGTGTCGCAAGCGTGACAGTGACTCCAGCGCGCTACAAATTCCCGGTATCAGTCTTTGCCCCGACTCGCTGCGAACATGGTGGGGTGTACACTATTCCCCCGCCATTTCGCCCGCGCCGTTTCGCCTATGGTCCGGGTCTGCCGCCGCCGCGTTGTTTGTTGCATGTGCGCAGGACCTGCCATCGCCGAGAGCCTGAGCGTCGCGCGAACCGGCGGGCCTACGAACATAAAATTTCACTCGTCTCTCACGTCCTGGCAGGCCCGAAAATGGATGAACAACTGAAGCAAAGCGCGCTCGCGTATCACCAGAATCCGAAGCCCGGCAAGATTTCGGTCACGCCTACCAAACCGCTCTCCAACCAGCTCGATCTTTCGCTCGCGTATTCGCCGGGCGTGGCCGCGGCTTGCGAGGCGATCCACGCCGATCCCCTCGATGCGCAGAAGTACACGTCGCGCGCCAACCTCGTCGGCGTCGTGACCAACGGCACGGCCGTGCTCGGTCTCGGCAACATCGGCCCGCTTGCGGCCAAGCCCGTGATGGAAGGCAAGGGCTGCCTGTTCAAGAAGTTCGCCGGCATCGACGTGTTCGACATCGAGCTCGACGAGAACGATCCGGACAAGCTCGTCGAAGCCATCGCCATGCTCGAGCCCACGCTCGGCGGCATCAACCTCGAGGACATCAAGGCGCCCGAGTGCTTCTACATCGAGCAGAAGCTGCGCGAGCGCATGAAGATCCCCGTCTTCCACGACGACCAGCATGGCACGGCCATCATCGCTTCGGCCGCCATCCTCAACGGCCTGAAGGTCGTGGGCAAGGAACTGGGCAGCGTGAAGCTCGTGTGCTCGGGCGCGGGCGCGGCGGCCATCGCCTGTCTGGACCTGCTCGTGAAGCTGGGTCTGAAGAAAGAGAACATCCTCGTTGCCGACTCGAAGGGCGTGATCTACGAAGGCCGCGGCAATCTCGATCCGTCCAAGGCGCGTTACGCCGCCAACACGCAAGCGCGCACGCTCGGCGACGCCACCAAGGGCGCCGACGTGTTCCTCGGCTGCTCGGGCGCGGGCGTGCTCAAGCCCGAGATGGTCAAGGAAATGGGCGACAAGCCGCTGATCCTGGCACTCGCGAACCCGGAGCCGGAAATCCGCCCGGAAGAAGCGAAGAAGGTGCGTCCGGACGCGATCATCGCCACGGGCCGTTCGGACTATCCGAACCAGGTCAACAACGTGCTGTGCTTCCCGTTCATCTTCCGCGGCGCGCTCGACGTGGGCGCGACCACCATCACGGAAGAGATGAAGCTCGCATGCGTGCGCGCGATCGCGGAACTCGCCGAGGAAACCGACCAGGGCGACGAAGTGGCCAAGGCCTATGAAGGCCACACGCTCGAATTCGGTCCGGAATATCTGATTCCGAAGCCCTTCGATCCGCGCCTCATCATCAAGATCGCGCCGGCAGTTGCACAGGCCGCGATGGAGTCGGGCGTGGCCACGCGCCCGATCGCCGACATGGACGCCTACCGCGAGCAGCTCGGCGCGACCGTCTACCGCTCGGGCATGGTGATGCGTCCGGTGTTTGCGGCGGCCAAGGCCAACTGCGCGCGCATCGTGTTCGCCGAGGGCGAGGACGAGCGCGTGCTGCGCGCCGCGCAGTTCGTGCTCACCGAAAAGATTGCGAAGCCCATCATCGTGGGCCGTCCTTCGGTGGTCGAGATGCGCCTGAAGAAGATGGGCTCGAAGCTGCGCCCGGGCACCGACTTCGAGATCGTCGATCCCGAAGACGATCCGCGCTTCCAGAAGAGCTGGCAGGCGTACCACGAGCTTGGTGCGCGCCATGGCATCACGCCCGACGTCGCGAAAGCGTCGATGCGCAAGTTCAACACGCTGATCGGCGCGATCCTCGTGCATCTGGGCGACGCGGACGGCATGATCTGCGGTCTGATGAACAGCTTCGACTATCACCTCAAGTACATCGAGCAGGTGCTGGGCAAGGCGGCCGACGCCGACAACTATGCAGCGATGAATCTGCTGATGCTGCCGGGCCGGAACCTCTTCATCAGCGACACCTACGTGAACGAAGTGCCGAGCGCCGAGCAACTCGCCGACATGACGATCCTGGCTGCGCGCGAGATCGAGAAGTTCGGCATTACGCCGAAGGTGGCGCTGCTGTCGAGCTCGAACTTCGGCAGCGTGCGTTCGTCGACCTCGCAGCGCATGCAGGCCGCGCGCGAGCTGATCGCGCAACGCGCGCCGCAACTCGAAGTCGATGGGGAAATGCACGGCGATGCGGCGCTCTCCGAACTGATCCGCAAGCAGTCGTTCCCGGGCACCACGCTCTCGGGCGAGGCGAACCTGCTGATCATGCCGAACGTGGAAGCGGCGAACATCGCGTACAACCTGCTGAAGGTGGTGGGCGGCGAAGGCGTGACGGTGGGCCCGTTCCTGCTGGGCGCGTCCAAGCCCGTGCACATTCTCACGCCGGCGGCGACGGTGCGACGCATCATCAACATGACGGCCGTGGCTTCTGCGAATGCCGCGGTGAACAAGGCCGCGCGCTAAGCGGGGTTTTGCGGGTTAGCCGAGGCTGGCGGCGTGCCGTCGGCCTCGTGCGATGAGAAGGGCGCTTCGCTTTTGGCGGAGCGCCCTTCGTTTTTTACGGCTTTGAATTTGCGATCAAGCCACGATCAAGCCGCGTGGCGCGCTGTCCCGTTCTCCGGCGAACGCCACTTCGCGAGCAGCGTTGCCCACTTCGCGCGCGTGGCCTTGAGGTTGTTCTCCTTCACGTGGCCGTAGCCGCGAATCGCGTCGGGCAGATTCGCCAGTTCGATCGCGAGCGGGAGGTTCACCTCGCTCAACCCGCCGATGATTTCGCGCACGAGCGCTTCGTACTCGCCGATCAGTGCGCGCTCGTGGCGGCGCTCCTCGGTGCGGCCGAACGGATCGAGCGCCGTGCCGCGCAAGAACTTGAGCTTCGCGAGCACGCGCAGGGCCGTGAACATGCGCGGGCCGTACTGCTTCTTCACCAGATGGCCCTTTCCGTCGTGCTTCGCGAACGACGGCGGCGCGAGATGGAAGTTGAGCTTCCAGTCGCCCTCGAAGCTCGCCTTGAGTTTCTCGACGAACGCCGGATCGGCGTAAAGGCGCGCGACCTCGTACTCGTCCTTGTACGCCATCAGCTTGTGCAGGTTTTTCGCGACGGATTCGGTCAGCGGTTGCTCGTTCGGGCCGGCATCGGCGCGTTCGAGCTTCGCTTCGGCGCGGCGCACCTCGTCGACGAACGCCAGATAGCGCTGCGCATAGGCCTCGTTCTGATACGCGGCGAGATAGCGCGCGCGCTTTTCGATGAGCGTGTCGAGCGACCTGGGCGTGTGCAGCGAAACGATTTTCGCACCGCCGGCATCGGCGCCCGGCGCGGGCGATTTCACGAGCCGGTCCACGGCCTCGCGGTCGTGCGCGACGCGCCGGCCCCATTCGAACGCGGCGAGATTCTTTTCGACCTGCACCGCATTCAACTCGATCGCGCGCGTGAGCGACTCGTGCATGAGCGGCAGCCAGCCGCGCTGCCACGCGTAGCCAAGCACGAACGGGTTGGTGTAGATCGCATCGCCGAGCAGGGCGAGCGCATAGCGGTTCGCATCGACGGTGGCGACGTTGTCGGCGCCGGCCGCCGCACGCACGTCGGCTTCGGTGCTGGAGCCCGGGAATCGCCACTGCGGGTTCTTGATGAACTCGGCGGTGGGCGTGGGTGCGCTGTTGAGCACGACGTGCGTCTGACCTTCCTGCATGCGCGAAACGCAGTCGTCGCTGGCCGTCACGATGGCGTCGCAGCCGATCACGAGCCCCGCCTCGCCCATGGCGATGCGCGTCGCGTGGATGTCCGCGGGGCGGTTGGCGATCTGCACGTGGCTCATCACCGCGCCGCCCTTTTGCGCGAGGCCGGTGACGTCGAGCACGGTTACGCCCTTTGCTTCGAGGTGCGCGGCCATGCCGAGCAGCGCGCCGATCGTCACCACGCCGGTGCCGCCCACCCCCGTCACGAGCACGCCATAGGGCTGGCCGATCGCGGGCACCTCGGGCCTCGGCACGGGCGGCATCGCGTCGCTCACCACGGTGTTCGATTTCGGCTTGCGCAACTGGCCGCCTTCGACCGTGACAAAGCTCGGGCAGAAGCCCTTCACGCACGAGAAGTCCTTGTTGCAGGTGGACTGGTTGATCTTGCGCTTGGTGCCGTATTCGGTGTCGAGCGGCTCGACGCTCAAGCAATTCGATTGCACGGAGCAATCGCCACAGCCTTCGCAGACCGCTTCGTTGATGACGACGCGTTTCGCCGGATCGGGATACGTGCCGCGTTTGCGGCGGCGGCGCTTCTCGGTTGCGCAGGTCTGGTCGTAGATCAGGATGGTGGTGCCGGCAATCTCGCGCAGCTCGCGCTGGATCGCGTCGAGCTGATCGCGATGGTGGATCGTCACGCCTGGTGCGAGTGTGGTGACGCCCTGATACTTCTCGGGCTCGTCGGTCACGATCACGATCTTCGCCGCGCCTTCGGAGGCGAGCTGATGTGTGATCTGCGGCACGGTGAGCACGCCGTCCACGGGTTGGCCGCCCGTCATGGCGACCGCGTCGTTGTAGAGGATCTTGTAGGTGATGTTTGCCTTCGAGGCGATCGCCGCGCGGATCGCGAGCAGGCCCGAGTGGAAGTAGGTGCCGTCGCCGAGGTTCGCGAACACATGCTTGTCGTTCGTGAACGGCGCCTGGCCGACCCACGCCACGCCTTCGCCGCCCATCTGGCTGAAGGTGCTCGTGCTGCGGTCCATCCACACGGTCATGTAGTGGCAGCCGATGCCGGCCATCGCGCGCGAGCCTTCGGGCACATTGGTCGACGTGTTGTGCGGGCAGCCCGAGCAGAACCACGGCTTGCGCTCGACCTGCACGCGCGGCTTCGCGAGCGCTTTTTCCTTCGCTTCGATCACCGCGATGCGCGACGCGATGCGCGCGCGCACGTCGGAGGGCAGATCGAGCTTGTCGAGGCGCGTGGCGATAGCCTTGGCGATGATCGCGGGCGACAGCTCATAGTGCGCGGGCAGCAGCCAGTTGCCCATCGGCACCGACCATTCGCCGCCGGCGCCATCCTTTTCGTCGAACTTGCCGTACACGCGCGGACGCTGCGCGTCCGGCCAGTTGTACAACTCTTCCTTGATCGCGTACTCGAGAATCTGGCGCTTTTCCTCGACCACGAGAATCTCTTCGAGCCCGCGCGCGAACGCATGCGCGCCCTGGGCTTCGAGCGGCCACACGCAGCCCACCTTGTAGAGCCGGATGCCGATGCGCGAGCAGGTTTCATCGTCGAGGCCGAGGTCGGTGAGCGCCTGGCGCACGTCGAGATAGGCCTTGCCGCCGGTGATGATGCCAAAGCGCGCGTGCGGCGAATCGATCTCGATGCGATCGAGCTTGTTGGCCCGCACGTAGGCGAGGCCCGCGTACCACTTGTAGTCGAGCAGCCGCGCCTCCTGCACGAGCGGCGGATCGGGCCAGCGGATGTTCAGGCCGCCCTCGGGCATCGCGAAGTCTTCGGGCAGGACGATGCGGGTGCGATGCGGATCGATCTCCACCGATGCCGACGATTCGACCACGTCGGTCACGCACTTCATCGCGACCCAGAGACCCGAGTAGCGGCTCATTGCCCAGCCGTGCAGCCCGAAGTCGAGATACTCCTGCACGTTCGAGGGGAACAGCACCGGCAGTCCGCAGGCCTTGAAGATGTGTTCGGACTGGTGCGCGAGCGTGGACGACTTGGCGGCATGGTCGTCGCCGGCGAGCACGAGCACGCCGCCGTGGGGCGACGAGCCGGCGGAATTGCCGTGCTTGAAGACGTCGCCGCAGCGGTCGACGCCGGGGCCCTTGCCGTACCACATGGAAAACACGCCGTCGTATTTCGCCGATGGGTACAGGTTCACCTGCTGCGAACCCCATACGGCGGTCGCGGCGAGGTCTTCATTGACGCCGGGTTGAAATACGATTTGATGGG
Organism: Paraburkholderia sp. A1BS-2L; assembly: GCF_051125205.1. Taxonomy (NCBI): domain Bacteria; kingdom Pseudomonadati; phylum Pseudomonadota; class Betaproteobacteria; order Burkholderiales; family Burkholderiaceae; genus Paraburkholderia; species Paraburkholderia sp. A1BS-2L. The sequence goes on along the minus strand of NZ_CP120428.1, from coordinate 2,977,373 downwards.
CGGCGAGATGCTGCTTCGCCTTCCAGAGCGACTGATCGAGACCGCCCAGGGGCGAGCCGCGATAGCCTGAAATGAACCCCGCGGTATTGAGACCGGCGGCCTTGTCGCGTTCCTGCTGCAGCATCGGCAGACGGACCAGCGCCTGGATGCCGCTCATGTACGCGCGGCCGCGTTCGAGGGTGTATTTGTCGTCGAGCGTGACGGAAGCGAGTGCGGCTTCGAGCGAAGCGCGCTGACCGGCTTCTAGCGGGGCATTCATTATGCGTCTTCCTCCATCGAACCAATCCGTTCAATCCGTTGTGGGATCGCCAGAACTTCGGGGGACCTTGGCGTCTTGTGGACGCGTTGGCCGAGGCTCGCCATCGTGGCTTCTTTTGAGCGATGGTAGCACTCGGGCAAACCCGCCGCCCCCACGGGAAACCCTGCATGAATCGTGCGCGTCACCGGGCTCTGTCGGGCCGAATTCAGTGGCCGGGTAAGGACGCTGAAAGGCCTGAAGGGGCCGTGTAACAAAGGATGTGTCGGAGTTGGGCGCGAGGTAACGGCATGTAAAAGTTGCACCGCAGCGGGCGATTCTTGAATATCCTCTCTCACTCCCTCATTTGTGCAAACCGCGACGCGCCCGAGAAATTCAGGGTGCGAACGTGCCATTGCGCAGTGAAAGGTTGTTTCAAAATAGGAGTACCGCATGAACAATCGACATATCCAGACCTTCCTGATGGTCTCGGCCGCGTTCTTCGCCATGAGCGCGCCCCTGCATTCGAACGCCAGCACGAAAAGCGGCGCGAATGCATCGACGTCGTGCGCGCAGTACACGCTGTGTGCAAAGGCTGACTCGAACGCCACGCCGGCTGTGAAGGTCGGGCCGAGCGTCAAACGTTGATCCCGATGCCGCGCTGATCCGCGCAGCATTCCATTCATCCGAATCCGTTGCGGGGTGTGCGGCGGCGGATTCCAAAACTAAAAAGGGCGAAGATCATGCGATCTTCGCCCTTTTTGCATACTGAAGCGTGGAATTTCGTCAGGCTCAGGCCTTGTCTTTCACCACGCCGCGGCGGATCTGGTCGAGTTCGATCGATTCGAACAGCGCCTTGAAGTTGCCCTCGCCGAAGCCCTGATTCCCCTTGCGCTGAATGATCTCGAAGAAGATCGGCCCAATCTGGTTCTCGGTGAAAATCTGCAGCAGCAGGTCTTCAGGCATCCCGTCGATCAGGATCTTGCGCTTCTTGAGTTCGTCCAGCGGCTCGCCGTGATTCGGAATGCGGCGGTCCACAAGTTCGTAATAGGTATCGATCGTATCGAGCAGCGCGATCTGCGAGGCGCGCAGGCCATCCACCGTACGGTAGATGTCATTGGTGCCGAGCGCGATGTGCTGGATGCCTTCGCCGTGGTACGCGTCGAGATATTCCTGGATCTGGCCGGCCGTCTCGCCGCCTTCCTCATTGATCGGAATGCGGATCTTGCCGCAGGGCGAGGTCATTGCCTTCGACTTCACGCCCGTCACCTTGCCTTCGATGTCGAAGTAACGGATTTCGCGGAAGTTGAAGAGGCGCTCGTAGAACTCCGCCCATTCGTTCATGCGGCCGCGATGCACGTTGTGCGTGAGGTGGTCGATGTAGGTGAGGCCATGTCCCGTCGGGTTTTGCTCGGCGCCCGGAATCGGCTCGAAGTCGACGTCATAGATGCTGATGTCGCCGATGCTGCCCGGCGCCGCGCCGTTCTTGCCGCGCCAGCGGTCGACGAAATAGATCAGCGAGTCGCCGATGCCCTTGATCGCCGGGATGTTCAGCTCCATCGGGCCGGTCTTGTTGTCGAAGCCCCAGGCGCCCAGTTCGAGCGCGTGCTTGTACGCCTTGGCGGCGTCTTGCACGCGGAACGCAATCGCGCAGATCGACGGGCCATGCAGGCGCGCGAAACGCTGTGCGAACGAATCCGGCTCGCCGTTGACGATGAAGTTGATGTCGCCCTGGCGGTAAAGCGTCACGTCCTTGTGCCGATGGCGCGCAACGGCGGTGAAGCCCATGCGTTCGAACAACTTGCCGAGCGCCTTGGGATCCGGCGCGGTGTATTCGATGAACTCGAAGCCGTCGGTGCCGACGGGGTTCTCCCAATGAGGGACTTGCATGGCTGTCTCCTTGCCGATCGCGGAATGGTGATTTCGTGCGGCAAAGTGTAGCTGTACAGATTGGGCAAAAGCTTGCGAGTTGAGTCTGTCAGCCAGTGATTTGCGCTATAAACTGCCATTATCGATACATGAGATGGCAGAAAATGGCGAGCATTGAATTAGACGCGATCGACCGGCGGATTCTGGCGATTCTTCAGGAGAATGGTCGGCTCTCGAATCAGGAAATTGCCGAGCGTGTGAATCTCTCTCCAAGCCCATGCTTGCGGCGTATTCGGCGGCTCGAGGAGATCGGCGTGATACGGAGTTATGTGGCGTTGCTCGACGCGCAGAAGCTCGGGCTCGACCTGCTGGCCTACGTGAACGTGCGGCTGGAAAAGCGCGGGCCCACAGCGGCGGGGCGTGAAGGTGTCACCCACGCGGAGCTCTTTCGGGCGGCGGTGCAGACCTGGCCGGAAGTGGTGGCGTGCCACGCAATGACGGGCGACATGGATTTCCTGCTGCGCGTACAGGTTGAGGACATGGCGCATTTCTCTCGCTTCGTGCAGGACCAGTTGCTGCATCACTCGTCCGTGATCGACGTGAAGTCGAGCTTCTCGCTTCAGACTTTCAAGGAGACGACGGCGTTGCCGATCCTTTGAGCCTTTGCGCGCCGATTCCACCCCGCAGATGGTGAAAAAGCGGCCGAAGCCGCTTTTTCCGATCTACTTCACCCAACGGGGCAGGAGTCACGCCGCAACCGCTTGCGGGAGGATCGTCTCGATCAGTCTGGACGCCTGGCGAGCCTGGCGCTTGAGCGCGTAGTCGAACACCGCCGCTTGCTCTTGAAGCATTTCCGCGATGATGCTGCTCTGATCGGCGGGTTTGAGCGAGAGGTACGCATCGGCTTCGCCGTAGGCGTACTCGATCTTCATGCCTGACTTCTTCGCGATATGCATCATGGTCGAGTTGCGCGACAGACAGTGCATATAGAGCGTCGTGACGTGCGTGTTGCGGCTGCGAATAGCGGCGCGCTCGAACAGCTTCGTGCCGATGCCCTGGCCGCGCGCCGATTCGAGCACGGAGACGCCGAACTCGGCCGTGCGGCCGTTGCCGTCTGCAGGCAGATAGGCCAGATGGCCGACGCCCATGAGTTGCAGCTGATGGTCGAACACGCCAAAGACGGTATCGCGGGTGAAGTCCATCGAGCGGACGTAGTTTTCGATCACGTGGTCCGGTGCTGCCTGGCCGAAGCGCAGGAGGCGGTCCTCGGTGTCGAGCGCGAGGAAGTGGGTCAGCAAGCGCTCGCGATCGGCGGAGGTGAGGACGCGCACCATGGCCGGCGAATGACCGGACGACAGCGAGCGGCCGGACGGCAGGATGGGCTCGTTGGTTGGGGTCGGATGCTGGGTCATGATGGGTTCTCCTTAGAATGCGAGGTGCAGCGCATGCATGATGCGATGCAAAACGGATTCTAGCGGAAACCCTGGGTGCGATCTAGGGAAAACCCGTATTTTTGGTCTGAGGGTTGCGTCTAATTTTTCTGAATTCAGTCGTAATCTATTGATTTTGAACGGATATTATTTTTGGATAATTTGACGAATCAACGATTGTGTCGGCATGTCTTGTTGCGTTGCATCAATCCGATCTAAAAAACCGCGGCTGGTCAGGCGGCCTTCAGACCGTGGTCGATCATCTCAATGACCTGCTCCGCGAAGTCCCGGTAGCCCATGCGTCCGCCCGGCTTGAGCCAGGTGAACGTCCAGTTGATCATGCCGAACACCATCATGGTCAGCGAGGTCTGGTTCTCTGTAGTGACGTGGTCCGGATAGGCGCGCGCGAGCTGGCGTGTGAACGCGGCGACCACGTCGCGCTGGCGGTTCAGGACGATCTCGCGCTGTGCGTCGACGAGATACTTCACGTCGTTGAGCAGCGCCACATGGCGGCTGTGCGAGGTCTCGTATTCGGCGAGGAATGCGCGGATCAGCTCGGCGAACGTCTCGCGCTCGTCCAGGCCCCGCCGCTGGCTGGCGCCTTCGACCTCCGCGATGATCAACATCAGTCGCTTCGTGTAGCGGTCGAGCAGATCGAAGAGGATGGCTTCCTTGCTCTCGTAATAGTGATAGAGGCGCGCTTTCGAGGTCCCGCTCGCCGCTGCGAGATCGGACATCGATGTGCTCGGGTAGCTCGTCTGTGCGAACTTGGCTGCCGCGAGCTCGAGAATCTGGTCGCGTTGCGTTTCGTGGTCGGGCGCTCGGGTGCGTGCCATGGGAGTTCAGCGGGAAAGGAAAAGATGGACTGCGGTGTAAGAGAGCGAGGGGTGCGCGGCGCGCGAGTGGTGGGCGGCAGCGTCGGCGCCGGCTTCAGCGACGCCTGGGCATGCGGCGCACATGTCGTCGCGCAGACGCAATTCGCCTGCTGCGGCCAGTTCGCGCAGGCGCCATAGCACCAGCGGCTCGCCAACCTTGAAGCCCGCGCCGCGGCGCGCGAGCGCTGCGCCGAGCGTGTCGCATGCGAGCCAAGGGGCGCCAGCTGCGCCAGGCATGGCATGCGCATCCTCAAGGGTGGCCGCGCCAAGGATCTCGAGGATTCGGGCATCCAGATCGGCCCACGTGCCGCTCGTGAACGTATTGTTGCGCCACCGGCGCGTTTCGCCGTTGGCGAATTTCGCTTCCTGCCACTCGAGCGCGAGCCGGGTGATGCGCAGCACCGAAATCGGCGCGGCGTCCGGAAGATGCGCAAGGAGGCGTGCGGCAGCGGCGCTGGGCGGCCCGCTCAGGTCGTCGGCTGCGAGGCGCACCTCGTTCAGCCGCTGCGGCGCGGTGCGCAGCCGGTAGCAGATGCGCCGCAGCGCGAGTTGGTCGGCGGCGTCGGGCGTGTGCCAGATCACCACGTGAGAATCGGCGGCCTCCAGGGCCGCAAGCGCCACGCAGTCGTCCTGCACGAGCGTCTCGCGCATACCGCCAAGGCGCTGCCAGAACGCCGCGCGCTGTGCGGCACCCGGGTCGCCGGCCTCGTCGATGTCGCGCAGCGGCCCGACCGTCAGGTCGTCGGCCAGTGCGATCACGTGCCCGGCCGTGCCCGCTGCGGGGGCGGCTTCGCTGCCGCGCGAAGCTTCATGGGCCAGAAGGGCCTGGCGCAGCGCAGCCGCTGCCGGCTCGCCGTGGATGAGGTGGATCGTGGTCATCGACAACTCGTTGCGCTCGGGGCGAACGCCGAAGGCGCCCGAAAGCGCGCCAAAGACAAAAGGGGCCGCCCGCGAGCGTGCAGCGTTGCGCTGCAACACCGGCGGGCGGCCCCTAGTGTAAGCGGATCGCCTGAGGGCCGAAAGCGTGGCGTTAATCTAAGGCTTATTCGCCAATCCTGATGACGCTGGACCGTGTGGCGGGGCGCGAACAGGCCCCGCCGCTTTCATCAACGCTCGTCGAAGCTCACCACCACGCGCTCGCTGACCGGATGGCACTGGCAGGTGAGCACGAACCCATCCCGGACTTCCTGCTCTTCGAGCGTGTAGTTCTTGTCCATCTTCACTTCGCCGTCCAGCACCTTCGCGCGGCAGGTGCAGCACACGCCGCCCTTGCAAGCGTAGGGCAGCGCGAGCCCCGCCTTCAGGCCGACATCGAGCAGGCTCACGCCCTCGTAGGGCAGACGCAGCTTGCGCTTCTTGCCATCGATGACGATCTCCAGGTCGGCGGCCGGTGTGCTTTCGGTGATCTCGACCGCCGGCACGCCCGCTTGCGGCAGAGGCGAGCCGAAGCGCTCGACATGCACCTTCTGCTGCGGCACGCCCGCCGCCTTGAGCGCGGCTTCGGCGGCGTCCATCATCGGCGCCGGGCCGCAGATGAACGCCTCGTCGATTTCGTCGGCCGGCAGCAGCGTCGCCAGGAACTCCGCGCATTTGGCCTGATCGAGCACGCCGTTGAAGAGCTCGACGTCCTGGATGTCGTCGGAAAGCACGTGATAAAGCCGGAAGCGGTCCATGTAACGGTTCTTCAGGTCCTCCAGCTCTTCGGCGAACATGATCTGGTCGACACTGCGATTGCCGTACACCAGCGAAAACGCGCTGCGCGGCTCCGTTTCCAGCGTTGTCTTGATGATAGCGAGCACCGGCGTGATGCCCGAGCCACCCGAGAACGCCACATAGTGCTTGCCGTGCTCGGCGTTCAGGTGCGTGAAGAAGCGGCCATCGGGCGTCATCACGTCGATTTCGTGGCCCGGCGCAAGCTGCTCGAACGCGAAGTTCGAGAAGCGGCCGCCGCGCACGCGCTTAATGCCGATGCGCAGCTCGCCGTCGCGGTCGTAGTCGGTCACGCCGACGCAGATCGAGTACGAGCGGCGCGTTTCCTCGCCTTCGATGTGGGTCTTGAGCGTGACGAACTGCCCCTGGGTGAAGCGATACGCGTCGCGCAGCTCCGGTGGGACTTCGAAAGCGACAGAGACCGCGTCCGCGGTTTCGGGCCGCACTTCGCGGATGCGCAGCGAATGGAATTGCGGAGTGGCCATATCAGTACGGTTTGAAGTAGTCGAAGGGTTCGCGGCAGTCGATGCAGCGGTACAGCGCCTTGCACGCGGTCGAGCCGAATTGCGCGAGGCGCTCGGTATGGTGCGAGCCGCAGTGCGGGCAGGCGGGCGCCGGCAGCGGCTTCGGCATGAACGTGATCGGCTGCTCGCCGGCGGCCGCGCCGCTGCCGCAGTTACCCGTGGGCGGCGCGATGCCGTAGGCGCGCAGCTTCTCGCGCGCTGCGTCGGTGATCCAGTCGGTGGTCCATGCCGGCGTAAGGGTGGTCGCGATGCGGTACGGCGCGAGCTTTGCGATATCGAGCGCGTGCGCGACGTCTTCGGCGATCTGCGACATCGCCGGGCAGCCCGAATACGTGGGCGTGATGACCACTTCGATCTGGCCGTCGGCGGCGCGGCGCACGTCGCGCAGGATGCCCAGTTCGCGGATCGACACGACCGGGATCTCCGGATCTGGCACCGATTCCAGCACTTCCCAGGCGCGTTCGAGCGCGTGATCTGCTGTCGCTTGCATCGTGACTTCCTCTTCAGGCGTGGGTGCGAGAGCGGCTTACCAGCGCGCGTCGGGATGCTGGCGCGCGAGGCTCTGCATCTCGGCGAGCACGTAGCCCATGTGTTCCGAGTGCTCGCCGAGCTTGCCAGTCGTGATGTGCTTCACAGGCGCGGGCATGGTGAGCGTCGCCTCTTCGAGCGCGGCTTCCACATCGGCGCGCCACGCGGCTTCGAACTGCGCCGTGAGCGGCGCGATGCCGGCTTCGGCGACAGCCGTTTCCACGGCGTCGGTGCTGAAGAACTCGCGCGTGTACGGCATCAGCCAGTCGAGCGCGGCCTGGGCGCGGCCGTGCGACTCCTCCGTGCCGTCGCCAAAGCGGATCAGCCACTCGCGCGCATGATGGACGTGGTAGCGCGTTTCCTTGATCGAGCGCTCGGCGATCGCGGCCAGCTGCGGGTCGGCGGAGCGCAGCAGCGCGGTCCACAGATGGGCCATCAGCGAGGCGTAGAGGAAGTTGCGCACGATCGTCACAGCGTAATCGTTGGACGAATGCGTGGTGCCGACGAGCGGTCCGAAGTGCGGCAGTTCTGCGAGCGTGTAATTCGCGAATTCGCGCTCGGCGCGGAAGTAGGCGTAATCGTCCTCGGTGCGTTCGCGGCCGTTGAGCGTCTTTTCGAGCGTGGCGGCGTGCGTGTAGAGCATGCGTGCCTGGCCGATCAGGTCGAGACTCATGTTGGCGAGCGCGATGTCTTCTTCGAGAATCGGACCGTGGCCGCACCATTCCGTGTTGCGCTGACCGAGGATCAGTGCCGTATCGGCGAGGCGCAGCACATATGCCAGATGTTCTTGCGTGGGCGTCGTCATGTTGGCGCTCTTACATGTGGTTGACTTCGTCAGGCAGCGTGTAGAAGGTCGGGTGGCGATAGATCTTGTCGCCGGCCGGCTCGAAGAGTTCGGCCTTCTCGCCCGGATCCGAAGCCGTGATCGCCGACGACGGCACCACCCAGATACTCACGCCTTCCTGACGACGCGTGTAGACGTCGCGCGCCATGCGCAGCGCCATCGACGCGTCGCTGGCGTGCAGGCTGCCGCAGTGCTTGTGGTCGAGGCCCTGTTTGCTGCGCACGAACACTTCCCAGATTGGCCATTCCTTGTTCATCGTGGATCTCCTTGCTTCCTGTGTATGGGTTATGCGGCGTGCTTTTCGGCGCGTTGACGCTGCTTTTCGGCGTGGGCGAGGGCGGCTTCGCGTACCCACGCGCCTTCGTTGTGCGCTTTGACGCGTGTGCCGAGACGCTCGCGATTGCACGGACCGTCGCCGTTCACGACGCGCCAGAATTCCTCCCAGTCGATCGTGCCGTAATCGTAGTGGCCGCGTGCCTCGTTCCATTTCAGATCGGGGTCGGGCAGCGTGACGCCGAGCACCTTGGCCTGCTCGACCGTGGCATCGACGAACTTCTGGCGCAGATCGTCGTTGGAGATGCGCTTGATCCCCCATTTGGCGGACTGGTTGCTGTGGACCGAATCGGCGTCGCTCGGGCCGAACATCATCAGCACCGGCCACCACCAGCGGTTCACCGCCTGCTGGACCAGCTCGCGCTGCGCTTCGGTGCCTTGCATCATGGCGAGCAGGGCGTCGAAGCCCTGGCGCTGGTGGAACGACTCTTCCTTGCAGATGCGGATCATCGCGCGTGCATATGGGCCGTAGGTGCAGCGGCACAGCGGGATCTGGTTCATGATCGCGGCGCCGTCGACGAGCCAGCCGATTACGCCGACATCGGCCCACGTGGGCGTCGGGTAATTGAAGATGCTCGAATACTTGGCCTTGCCGGCGTGGAGCGCATCGACCAACTGGTCGCGCGAAACGCCGAGCGTTTCCGCCGCGCTATAGAGATAGAGGCCGTGGCCCGCTTCGTCTTGCACTTTGGCGAGCAGGATGGCCTTGCGCTTGAGGCTCGGCGCGCGCGAGATCCAGTTGCCTTCCGGCAGCATGCCGACCACTTCCGAGTGCGCGTGCTGCGAAATCTGGCGCACGAGCGTCTTGCGATAGGCTTCGGGCATCCAGTCCTGCGGCTCGATCTTGCCGTCCGCGGCCATGATGGCGTCGAATTGCGCCTGCTCTGGCGAGGCCGCGTCCGCATCGAGCGGGGCGACATTGCCGGGAATGTCGAGGGATTGCGTGTACATGAAGACGCTCTCGTCGGTGTTGGGTATGGCGCAGTATAAACCAACCGACCGGTCGGTAAATCAATTTTTTGCGCTTTGTCAAAAGGAGCCCGGGTCTCGAGTGAACGTCGGATGCTCCGCTACTGAGTTTTAGCGGATGGAAGGCCGGGCCGGGCGAATTTAGCGCGTGGCTTGCGCTGCCGTCGGGCACTGCTTTTGTCGGGAGGATGGAAGGTCGCGGGCCGTGCTATGCGGCACAATGAGCGCTTTGCCCGTTACTCCCCCTCGCTCCCGGATGAAGATTTCCCTCGTCACCACCGCGGCTGGTTCCGCGCTGCTCGCCGCACTCGCCTGTTCCACGCCCCTTTTTGCCGAACAGCCTTCTGGCGCCCCATGGGTGACGAGCTGGGCGACGCCGCTTCAGGCCATTCCGCAACGCGATGCGCTGCCGCCGCTCTATCGTGCGCCGGACGTTGCTGGCCGGACAGTCAGGCAGATCGTCTATCCGACGCTCGGTGGCGAGGTGGCTCGCGTGCATATCAGCAATCTCTATGGACGCACGCCGCTGGTGATTGAGGCAATGGCGATTGCGCCTTCTGCCGGGGGCGCGGCAGTCGGCGAGGCCGGAACGGTGCGAGTGACGTTTGGCGGGCGGACGTCGGTGTCATTGCCGCCCGGCGCCGATCTCGATAGCGATCCGGTTCGAATTGGCCTGAAGCGCGGCGCGCCGTATGCGGTCAGCACCTACATGGGAGCGCAGCAGAAGATGGTCGCCTGGCATCGGGTAGCAAATCAGTTGAATTATGTGTCCCGGCCCGGCGACCACGTGGCTGATCCGTCTATTGGCGCGTTCACGCAGCGCTTCACGCAATACGCGTGGGTAACGGGGCTGGCGGTCGAGGCGCCGGGGGCGTTGACGATTGCCGCGATCGGCGACTCCATCACCGACGGCATGCGATCCTCGCTCAATGAAAACCGGCGTTGGCCCGATGCGCTGGCGCGCCGTCTCGCTCGCGAGCAGGGCGCCAATTTGGCCGTGATCGACATGGGGATCAGCGGCAACCGTCTATTGAGCGACTCGCCGTGCTATGGCGAGGCACTCGAGCGCCGCTTCGGGCGCGACGCGCTGCGTCCGGGCGTGAGGACGGCTGTCCTGCTAATCGGCATCAACGACATCAACTTCCAGGCGATGCCGGCGCGTTCTGGCCTCGACTGCGATTCTCCGCATACGCACGTGAATGCCGATGATCTGATCGCCGGGTATCGGCGTGTGATTGCGGCGGCGCACGCGCGTGGCGTACGCATTCTCGGCGCGACGCTCACGCCCGCAGCACTGCCGCCGGAGCGCGAAGCGATCCGTGCGAAAGTGAACGAGTGGATCCGCACGAGTCATGCATTCGACGGCGTGGTGGACTTCGATGCGGCGCTGCGCAACCCGGCTGATCCGCTGCGCCTGCGCAGCGAATACGACAGCGGCGACCATATACACCCGAGCGACGCGGGCTACGCCGCGATGGCGAATGCCGTGTCACTGGCCGCGCTGGTCGGGAAGTGAGAAATTTACCCGGAGGGGCTTGCGCATCGGTTTCGCTAGCGCTAAGATTCGCCCCCTTCGCCCGCTGAAGTCCGGCAGCGAAGCCTGCCGCGAGAAACGGCGGGGCGTGAAGTCATCAGTTTTTAAACGGCGACGTTAAAAAAGATGTTGACGAAACGCGAAAGAGTCTGCATAATCTCGTTTCTCTGCTGCTGACGCAGCAACGCAGAAAGCGCCGGGTAGTTCGAAGTGGTTCCGGTGTCTTGTGCGACGCGATCTTTAAAAATTTACAGCCGATAAGTGTGGGCGCTTGATGGGTTTCGTGACCTGGTGATTCTTTCGGGGATGACCGGGAGTAGCGAAAGTATCAAGAGTCTCACACAAAAGTAAGTCAGGTTTTTGAATTTATTCAGAACCTGTCAGCTTTGAGTGAGCGACCGGTTCTTGACTGAACCGAAAACAGTAACAGGTATTGAACTGAAGAGTTTGATCCTGGCTCAGATTGAACGCTGGCGGCATGCCTTACACATGCAAGTCGAACGGCAGCACGGGTGCTTGCACCTGGTGGCGAGTGGCGAACGGGTGAGTAATACATCGGAACATGTCCAGTAGTGGGGGATAGCCCGGCGAAAGCCGGATTAATACCGCATACGATCTTAGGATGAAAGCGGGGGATCGCAAGACCTCGCGCTATTGGGGTGGCCGATGGCGGATTAGCTAGTTGGTGGGGTAAAGGCTCACCAAGGCGACGATCCGTAGCTGGTCTGAGAGGACGACCAGCCACACTGGGACTGAGACACGGCCCAGACTCCTACGGGAGGCAGCAGTGGGGAATTTTGGACAATGGGCGCAAGCCTGATCCAGCAATGCCGCGTGTGTGAAGAAGGCCTTCGGGTTGTAAAGCACTTTTGTCCGGAAAGAAAACCTCTGGGTTAATACCCCGGGGGGATGACGGTACCGGAAGAATAAGCACCGGCTAACTACGTGCCAGCAGCCGCGGTAATACGTAGGGTGCAAGCGTTAATCGGAATTACTGGGCGTAAAGCGTGCGCAGGCGGTGATGCAAGACCGATGTGAAATCCCCGGGCTTAACCTGGGAACTGCATTGGTGACTGCATCGCTAGAGTATGGCAGAGGGGGGTAGAATTCCACGTGTAGCAGTGAAATGCGTAGAGATGTGGAGGAATACCGATGGCGAAGGCAGCCCCCTGGGCCAATACTGACGCTCATGCACGAAAGCGTGGGGAGCAAACAGGATTAGATACCCTGGTAGTCCACGCCCTAAACGATGTCAACTGGTTGTCGGGCCTTCATTGGCTTGGTAACGTAGCTAACGCGTGAAGTTGACCGCCTGGGGAGTACGGTCGCAAGATTAAAACTCAAAGGAATTGACGGGGACCCGCACAAGCGGTGGATGATGTGGATTAATTCGATGCAACGCGAAAAACCTTACCTACCCTTGACATGGACGGAATCCTGGTGAGAGCCGGGAGTGCCCGAAAGGGAGCCGTCACACAGGTGCTGCATGGCTGTCGTCAGCTCGTGTCGTGAGATGTTGGGTTAAGTCCCGCAACGAGCGCAACCCTTGTCCCCAGTTGCTACGCAAGAGCACTCCGGGGAGACTGCCGGTGACAAACCGGAGGAAGGTGGGGATGACGTCAAGTCCTCATGGCCCTTATGGGTAGGGCTTCACACGTCATACAATGGTCGGAACAGAGGGTTGCCAAGCCGCGAGGTGGAGCCAATCCCAGAAAACCGATCGTAGTCCGGATCGCAGTCTGCAACTCGACTGCGTGAAGCTGGAATCGCTAGTAATCGCGGATCAGCATGCCGCGGTGAATACGTTCCCGGGTCTTGTACACACCGCCCGTCACACCATGGGAGTGGGTTTTGCCAGAAGTGGCTAGTCTAACCGCAAGGAGGACGGTCACCACGGCAGGATTCATGACTGGGGTGAAGTCGTAACAAGGTAGCCGTATCGGAAGGTGCGGCTGGATCACCTCCTTTCCAGAGCTCATTGCGAAGTTCATTGAAGCGCTCACACTTGTCGGCTGTAGAAAAGACAGACTCAGGGGTCTGTAGCTCAGTCGGTTAGAGCACCGTCTTGATAAGGCGGGGGTCGATGGTTCGAATCCATCCAGACCCACCAATTTGTCTGCGCGGTGGCTGACTGGTAACCCCCTTGAGTATGCATGACTGGGGGATTAGCTCAGCTGGGAGAGCACCTGCTTTGCAAGCAGGGGGTCGTCGGTTCGATCCCGTCATCCTCCACCAATCCCTAATGCACAGCATCCTGCAGGAGCAGTTAAATGCAGGGAGTTTTGCATTGGCGATTGAGCCAGTCAGAGCGGTATGTGAAAACGTATCGGCTGTCGTTCTTTAACAATCAGGAAGAAGTAGTAAAGAGATTTATCTGAAACACACTTAGAGATGGGTGTGGAGTAGGTGAATCAGGGTTGTGATTGTATCGATGTATTTTTAAGTTCCTCGAAAGAGGGCTTTGGAATACGGCACAACGCGAAAACTCAGCCTGTAGCGAGTGAGTCGAGAGACGCACCCGTTATAGGGTCAAGCGAACAAGTGCATGTGGTGGATGCCTTGGCGATCACAGGCGATGAAGGACGCGGTAGCCTGCGAAAAGCTCCGGGGAGCTGGCAAACAAGCTTTGATCCGGAGATGTCCGAATGGGGAAACCCACTCCGAATGGAGTATCCGTGACTGAATACATAGGTCACGTGAAGCGAACGCGGCGAACTGAAACATCTAAGTAGCCGCAGGAAAAGAAATCAACCGAGATTCCCAGAGTAGTGGCGAGCGAAATGGGATCAGCCTGCATTCTTTATCTGTACCGTTAGTCGAACGCTCTGGAAAGTGCGGCCATAGCAGGTGATAGCCCTGTAGACGAAAACGGAATGGAAGAACTAGGGATGCGACAAGTAGGGCGGGACACGTGAAATCCTGTCTGAAGATGGGGGGACCATCCTCCAAGGCTAAATACTCGTGATCGACCGATAGTGAACCAGTACCGTGAGGGAAAGGCGAAAAGAACCCCGGGAGGGGAGTGAAACAGATCCTGAAACCGCATGCATACAAACAGTCGGAGCCTCGCAAGGGGTGACGGCGTACCTTTTGTATAATGGGTCAGCGACTTACATTCAGTGGCAAGCTTAACCGAATAGGGCAGGCGTAGCGAAAGCGAGTCCGAACAGGGCGATTAGTCGCTGGGTGTAGACCCGAAACCAGGTGATCTATCCATGGCCAGGTTGAAGGCACGGTAACACGTGCTGGAGGACCGAACCCACTAACGTTGAAAAGTTAGGGGATGAGCTGTGGATAGGGGTGAAAGGCTAAACAAACCTGGAAATAGCTGGTTCTCTCCGAAAACTATTTAGGTAGTGCCTCGTGTATCACCTTCGGGGGTAGAGCACTGTCATGGTTGATGGGTCCATTGCGGATTACGTCGCCATAGCAAACTCCGAATACCGAAGAGTGCAATCACGGGAGACAGACATCGGGTGCTAACGTCCGGTGTCAAGAGGGAAACAACCCAGACCGCCAGCTAAGGTCCCCAAATATGGCTAAGTGGGAAACGAAGTGGGAAGGCTAAAACAGTCAGGAGGTTGGCTTAGAAGCAGCCACCCTTTAAAGAAAGCGTAATAGCTCACTGATCGAGTCGTCCTGCGCGGAAGATGTAACGGGGCTAAGCCATATACCGAAGCTGCGGATGCACATTTATGTGCATGGTAGGAGAGCGTTCTGTAAGCCTGCGAAGGTGCACTGGAAAGTGTGCTGGAGGTATCAGAAGTGCGAATGCTGACATGAGTAGCGATAAAGGGGGTGAAAGGCCCCCTCGCCGTAAGCCCAAGGTTTCCTACGCAACGTTCATCGGCGTAGGGTGAGTCGGCCCCTAAGGCGAGGCAGAAATGCGTAGCTGATGGGAAGCAGGTCAATATTCCTGCACTAGTGTTGAATGCGATGGGGGGACGGATCGCGGAAGGTTGTCCGGGTGTTGGAAGTCCCGGTCGCTGCATTGGAGAAGGCGCTTTGGCAAATCCGGGCGCGTAATTCAAGGGTGTGGCGCGAGCTTCTTCGGAAGCGAAGCAACTGGAAGGGGTTCCAGGAAAAGCCTCTAAGCTTCAGTTCAACATTAACCGTACCGCAAACCGACACAGGTGGGCGAGATGAGTATTCTAAGGCGCTTGAGAGAACTCGGGAGAAGGAACTCGGCAAATTGGTACCGTAACTTCGGGATAAGGTACGCCCTGGTAGCTTGAGGAGCCTGCGCTCCGAGGGTGAAGGGGTTGCAATAAACTGGTGGCTGCGACTGTTTAATAAAAACACAGCACTCTGCAAACACGAAAGTGGACGTATAGGGTGTGACGCCTGCCCGGTGCCGGAAGATTAAATGATGGGGTGCAAGCTCTTGATTGAAGTCCCGGTAAACGGCGGCCGTAACTATAACGGTCCTAAGGTAGCGAAATTCCTTGTCGGGTAAGTTCCGACCTGCACGAATGGCGTAACGATGGCCACACTGTCTCCTCCCGAGACTCAGCGAAGTTGAAGTGTTTGTGATGATGCAATCTCCCCGCGGCTAGACGGAAAGACCCCATGAACCTTTACTGTAGCTTTGCATTGGACTTTGAACCGGTTTGTGTAGGATAGGTGGGAGGCTGTGAAGTGTGGACGCCAGTCTGCATGGAGCCGTCCTTGAAATACCACCCTGATCTGTTTGAGGTTCTAACCTTGGCCCGTGATCCGGGTCGGGGACAGTGCATGGTAGGCAGTTTGACTGGGGCGGTCTCCTCCCAAAGTGTAACGGAGGAGTACGAAGGTACGCTAGGTACGGTCGGAAATCGTGCTGATAGTGCAATGGCATAAGCGTGCTTGACTGCGAGACTGACAAGTCGAGCAGGTGCGAAAGCAGGTCATAGTGATCCGGTGGTTCTGTATGGAAGGGCCATCGCTCAACGGATAAAAGGTACTCTGGGGATAACAGGCTGATACCGCCCAAGAGTTCATATCGACGGCGGTGTTTGGCACCTCGATGTCGGCTCATCTCATCCTGGGGCTGTAGCCGGTCCCAAGGGTATGGCTGTTCGCCATTTAAAGAGGTACGTGAGCTGGGTTTAAAACGTCGTGAGACAGTTTGGTCCCTATCTGCCGTGGGCGCTGGAAGTTTGAGGGGGCCTGCTCCTAGTACGAGAGGACCGGAGTGGACGAACCTCTGGTGTACCGGTTGTCACGCCAGTGGCATTGCCGGGTAGCTATGTTCGGAAGAGATAACCGCTGAAAGCATCTAAGCGGGAAACTCGCCTCAAGATGAGACTTCCCCGGGGACTAGATCCCCTTGAAGGGTCGTTCGAGACCAGGACGTTGATAGGTCAGGTGTGGAAGCGCAGTAATGCGTTAAGCTAACTGATACTAATTGCCCGTAAGGCTTGATCCTATAACAGGTGTGTCTTCCTCCCGGTGTGGAGTGAAGGACGCGCAGGTTGAGAGATCGGTGTTGTGCCAGAAACAACACAACCCCAAGAAACAGCACCTCTTTACGCTTCTTCCCGATTGGCTGTGGCGCCAGGTTCACCCAAACCCGTGCGACGCAGCAACCCGTCATGCCTGATGACCATAGCGAGCTGGTCCCACCCCTTCCCATCCCGAACAGGACCGTGAAACAGCTCCACGCCGATGATAGTGCGGATTGCCCGTGTGAAAGTAGGTAATCGTCAGGCTCCTTATTGCGAAACCCCGGCCCTAAAAAGCCGGGGTTTTTGCTTTTCCGCTCTCCCTATAAGTGAGAGCGTTGTGGGTTCAGCGCCGAATAAAGTGCTTGACACGGTTCGGATGTTCCCCCACAATCATCAGTTCTCTACGGAGGGGTGCCCGAGTGGCTAAAGGGGGCAGACTGTAAATCTGTTGGCTTACGCCTACGTTGGTTCGAATCCAACCTCCTCCACCAGAATTCAGTTGTAGTTAGTGTCGGGAATTGACGAAGAGTCGGCAAATCCTTGCGGGTGTAGCTCAATGGTAGAGCAGAAGCCTTCCAAGCTTACGACGAGGGTTCGATTCCCTTCACCCGCTCCAGCGAAGTATTAAGCGGTTTTAGAGCAGTTTTCGCCCATGTGGCTCAGTGGTAGAGCACTCCCTTGGTAAGGGAGAGGTCGGCAGTTCGATCCTGCCCATGGGCACCAGCCGGTATCTAGCAGGCCTCCAGAGGCCTCGCATCGAGCAGGCAGCAGCACCAGTGATTGTTTGCGCGCCCCGCGCAACGTACGGAAAAATCCTCTTAGGAGTCGAAAATGGCCAAGGGTAAGTTTGAGCGGACCAAGCCGCACGTGAACGTGGGCACGATCGGTCACGTTGACCACGGCAAGACCACGCTGACGGCAGCGATCACGACGGTTCTGACCAAGAAGTTCGGCGGTGAGGCCAAGGCGTACGACCAGATCGACGCAGCACCGGAAGAAAAGGCGCGTGGTATTACCATCAACACCGCGCACGTCGAGTACGAAACGGCTAACCGCCACTACGCACACGTCGACTGCCCGGGCCACGCTGACTACGTGAAGAACATGATCACGGGCGCGGCACAGATGGACGGCGCAATCCTGGTGTGCTCGGCCGCTGACGGCCCGATGCCGCAAACGCGTGAGCACATCCTGCTCGCCCGTCAGGTTGGCGTGCCTTACATCATCGTGTTCCTGAACAAGTGCGACATGGTCGACGACGCCGAGCTGCTCGAGCTCGTCGAAATGGAAGTGCGCGAACTCCTGTCGAAGTACGACTTCCCGGGCGACGACACACCGATCATCAAGGGTTCGGCCAAGCTGGCGCTCGAAGGCGACACGGGCGAGCTGGGTGAAGTGGCGATCATGAACCTGGCCGACGCACTGGACACGTACATCCCGACGCCGGAGCGTGCGGTTGACGGCGCGTTCCTGATGCCGGTGGAAGACGTGTTCTCGATCTCGGGTCGCGGCACGGTGGTGACGGGTCGCGTCGAGCGCGGCATCGTCAAGGTCGGCGAGGAAATCGAAATCGTCGGTATCAAGCCGACGGTGAAGACGACCTGCACGGGCGTGGAAATGTTCCGCAAGCTGCTCGACCAGGGCCAGGCAGGCGACAACGTCGGTATCCTGCTGCGCGGCACGAAGCGTGAAGACGTGGAGCGTGGCCAGGTTCTGGCCAAGCCGGGTTCGATCACGCCGCACACGCACTTCACGGCTGAAGTGTACGTGCTGAGCAAGGATGAAGGCGGCCGCCACACGCCGTTCTTCAACAACTACCGTCCGCAGTTCTACTTCCGTACGACGGACGTGACGGGCTCGATCGAGCTGCCGAAGGACAAGGAAATGGTCATGCCGGGCGACAACGTGTCGATCACGGTGAAGCTGATCGCTCCGATCGCGATGGAAGAAGGTCTGCGCTTCGCAATCCGCGAAGGCGGCCGTACCGTCGGCGCCGGCGTGGTTGCCAAGATCATCGAGTAAGTTTCTGCCAGTCTCGTTGATCGATTAAGTGGTTTCGGGGTTGGCGATGCGGCCAACCCCAAAATGGTTTAGGGGTATAGCTCAACTGGCAGAGCGTCGGTCTCCAAAACCGAAGGTTGGGGGTTCGATTCCCTCTGCCCCTGCCAACTTCTCGCGCTTCGGCGCGTTGTGCTTTAAGGTGTTATGGCGAATCCTTCCGTCGAAACTGTTAATACTTCCAGCGACAAGCTGATGCTTGTGGTAGGTGTATTGTTGGTTGTGGCCGGGTTCGTAGGGTTCTACTGGCTCGGTAGCCAGGAATGGTATGTCCGCGGTGCAGCGCTCGCAGTGGGCGTGATCGCGGGGGTGGTAGTCGGTCTTCTCTCCGCGCCCGGCAAGAGCTTCATCGCGTTTGCCAAAGACTCGTACAAGGAAGTTCGCAAGGTCGTCTGGCCGACTCGCAAAGAGGCCACGCAAACGACTTTGGTGGTCTTCGGTTTTGTGCTGGTAATGGCCATCTTCCTCTGGGTTTGCGATAAATCCATTGAGTGGGTGATTTTCTCGGCGATTCTGGGTTGGAAATGATATGAGCGATACACCGGCATCCCCGAGCGGAAAGCGTTGGTATGTGGTGCACGCCTACTCCGGCATGGAGAAGAGCGTGCAACGTGCGCTTCAGGAGCGCATTGATCGGGCCGGCATGCAGGACAAGTTTGGTCAGATCCTCGTTCCGACTGAAGAAGTGGTCGAGGTGAAGGGTGGTCACAAATCAGTGACCGAGCGTCGTTTCTTCCCGGGCTATGTCCTGGTTGAAATGGAAATGACGGACGAAACGTGGCACCTCGTGAAAAACACGGCAAAGGTGACCGGTTTTGTCGGCGGGGCGCGCAATCGCCCGAGTCCGATTTCGCCGCGCGAAGTCGAAAAGATCATGTCGCAGATGCAGGAAGGCGTTGAGAAGCCGCGCCCCAAGACCCTGTTCGAAGTCGGCGAGATGGTCCGCGTGAAGGAAGGTCCTTTCACGGACTTCAACGGCAGCGTCGAAGAAGTCAATTACGAAAAATCGCGCGTCCGGGTCTCCGTCACAATTTTTGGTCGCGCCACACCAGTCGAACTCGAATTCGGCCAAGTCGAAAAGCTGTAAATCGAACACGACGGATCGCATCCCTGATGCGGTCCGTTTTTCCGCGCTTACGGTCCGCGTTATGGCCGTAGAGGAGCGCCAGTAGTCCAGCGCAGCGGTTGTGTGCGGTAGTTGGCACAGCGAAGATTGCGGCGAAAGCGCGCTATCACTCACCTGAACGCTCACGCGTTCCAATGAGGTTTTTTCAACATGGCAAAGAAAATCATTGGCTTTATCAAGCTGCAGATTCCTGCAGGTAAAGCCAACCCGTCGCCGCCGGTCGGTCCGGCACTGGGCCAGCGCGGCCTGAACATCATGGAGTTCTGCAAGGCGTTCAACGCGCAAACTCAAGCGATGGAGCCGGGTCTGCCGATTCCGGTCGTCATCACGGCATTTGCGGACAAGAGCTTCACGTTCGTTCTGAAGACGCCGCCGGCTACGGTCCTGATCAAGAAGGCAGCGAAGGTCGACAAGGGTTCGGCCAAGCCGCACACCGACAAGGTCGCTACGATCACGCGCGCGCAAGCCGAAGAAATCGCCAAGACCAAGATGCCGGACCTCACGGCAGCCGATATGGATGCAGCGGTCCGCACGATCGCTGGTAGCGCCCGCTCGATGGGCATCGTCGTGGAGGGCGTGTAAATGGCTAAGGTTTCGAAGCGTCAAAAGGCACTCGCAGCCAAGATCGACCGCCAGAAGCAGTACCCGATCGGCGACGCACTGTCGCTCGTGAAGGAATGCGCTACGGCGAAGTTCGACGAGTCGATCGACGTCGCAGTTCAACTCGGCATCGATGCGAAGAAGTCGGACCAGGTCGTTCGCGGTTCGGTCGTGCTGCCCGCAGGTACGGGTAAGTCGGTTCGCGTCGCTGTGTTCGCACAAGGCGAAAAGGCTGAGCAAGCCAAGGCTGCTGGTGCAGAGATCGTCGGCATGGAAGACCTCGCCGAACAGATCAAGGGCGGCAACCTGAACTTCGACATCGTGATCGCTTCGCCGGACACGATGCGCGTCGTCGGTACGCTCGGTCAGATCCTCGGCCCGCGCGGCCTGATGCCGAACCCGAAGGTCGGCACCGTGACGCCGGACGTCGCTACCGCGGTCAAGAACGCGAAGGCAGGTCAGGTGCAATTCCGTGTCGACAAGGCCGGTATCATTCACGCGACCATCGGCCGTGCATCGTTCGAGCCGACCGCGCTGCGCAGCAACCTGGACGCGCTCCTCGAAGCGCTGACCAAGGCGAAGCCGGCAACGAGCAAGGGTGTGTACCTGCGCAAGATCGCTGTCTCGAGCACGATGGGCGTCGGCGTTCGCGTCGATCAGTCGTCGCTGGCAGCCTGATTGCCGCAATAAGCGTCGCAACAGTTTTGCCGCGCTGAGGTCTGGAACGAAGTTTGCTGCGGATCGCAGCGCGGATTTAAAGGGCTTTGGGCGGTTGTGAGGTGGCAGTTTGCATCGCACGACCGGTTGTCAAAGACCGTTGGTGGAGGCGCAGTCGTTGGGTGCTTCCTTAATGCAAGCCAACGCAGATGGCGAACCCGAAAAAGTTTTGAAGTGTTGATGTGAGCAGGGCAGGCGGCAACGCCTGACGATGCAAGCTGATTTACTCCGGACTGGTCGGTCGCCGTTGTTGAATGCGGCACTTGGCGCGAGAGCGTTGGGTGTCGAATCTGGAGGTTAACCGTGCCACTGAACAAAGAAGGTAAGCAGGCCGTCGTGGCTGAAGTCTCCGCGCAAGTCGCGAAGGCTCAGACCATGGTGCTGGCCGAGTATCGTGGAATCGCGGTTGGCGATCTGACCAAGCTGCGCGCGAAAGCGCGTGAGCAGCAGGTGTACCTGCGCGTGTTGAAGAACACGCTGGCGCGTCGCGCTGTCGAAGGTACCCCGTTTGCTCCGCTGGCAGAGCAGATGACTGGCCCCCTGATCTACGGCATCTCGGAAGATGCAATTGCTGCTGCGAAGGTCGTCAACGACTTCGCAAAGAGCAATGACAAGTTGGTCATCAAGGCTGGTTCCTACGAAGGCAATGTGATGGACGTGGCAGGCGTGCAAGCGCTGGCCAACATCCCGAGCCGCGAAGAACTGCTCTCGAAGCTGCTGTTCGTTATGCAAGCTCCTGTCTCCGGCTTCGCGCGTGCTCTCGCCGCGCTGGCAGAGAAGAAGCAAGCAGAAGCTGCCTGATTTCAGGCAGTCGAACAAGCAAGAGCGAGCGAAGATCGCTAGCTGTTTCCGAATTCAAATCTGGAGTAATTTCAAATGGCAATCGCAAAAGAAGACATCCTCGAAGCCGTTGGCTCGATGTCGGTTCTCGAACTGAACGAACTGGTCAAGGCATTCGAAGAGAAGTTTGGCGTGTCGGCAGCTGCTGTGGCAGTCGCTGGCCCGGCAGGCGGCGGCGCTGCTGCTGCTGCTGAAGAGCAGACCGAATTCACGGTCAACCTGCTCGAAGCTGGCGCAAACAAGGTTTCGGTCATTAAGGCCGTTCGTGAACTGACGGGTCTCGGCCTGAAGGAAGCGAAGGACCTGGTCGACGGCGCACCGAAGCCCGTGAAGGAAGCGGTGCCCAAGGCTGCTGCTGAAGAAGCGAAGAAGAAGCTGGAAGAAGCCGGCGCGAAGGCTGAAATCAAGTAAGTTTCAGCGCGCTGTGCGAAGGCTGGCGGTTTTTACACCGCCGGCCTTTTTGTGCTTTGTGGGAACTGCGTTTTTGTGCTCGATTTTTGAGAACTGGAGGCAGGATGCGGGACCTAGAAGCCAAAGAAAAACGTCTTTCGCCGGGTGAAAACCTCAAGGCGCACGACGCTTCTCTTTGTCTTCTGAAGCGACTGCAGAAGGCAAGTTTGGTCGGGCAGCGGGCAAGTTATGACAAGCCGGTATCCGCTGCCGTCAGCCAGCGGTTGGTAGAGGCCAACCACCAAGCTTCCAGGGCTCGCGCAGCCATCGGGTCTCAGTCGGTGAACACTCGGGTCGTCCTACCCGCCGTGATTCGGAGATCGTATGCAATATTCCTTCACCGAGAAGAAGCGTATTCGCAAGAGTTTCGCGAAACGCCCCATCGTTCACCAAGTTCCTTTCCTGCTGGCTACCCAGCTTGAATCATTCAGCACGTTTCTGCAAGCAGAAACGGCGACCGCACAACGCAAACCGGAAGGTCTGCAGGCTGCGTTTTCGTCTGTTTTTCCCATTGTTTCCCATAACGGCTTTGCTCGTCTAGAGTTCGTGAGCTACATGCTCTCGCCGCCGGCATTCAACATCAAGGAATGCCAGCAGCGGGGCCTCACGTACTGTTCGGCGCTGCGTGCCAAGGTGCGTCTCGTTCTGCTCGACAAGGAATCGCCGAGCAAGCCAGTCGTGAAGGAAGTGAAGGAGCAGGAAGTGTACATGGGCGAAATTCCGCTCATGACGCCGACGGGCTCGTTCGTCATCAACGGCACCGAGCGTGTCATCGTCTCGCAGCTGCACCGCTCGCCTGGCGTGTTCTTTGAGCACGACAAGGGCAAGACGCACAGCTCGGGCAAGCTGCTGTTCTCGGCACGTATCATTCCTTATCGCGGTTCGTGGCTCGATTTCGAGTTCGATCCGAAGGACGTGCTGTACTTCCGCGTCGACCGTCGCCGCAAGATGCCGGTCACGATCCTGCTGAAGGCCATCGGCCTCACGCCGGAACAGATCCTCGCGAACTTCTTCGTGTTCGACAACTTCTCGCTGATGCCGGAAGGCGCGCAGATGGAGTTCGTGCCGGAGCGTCTGCGTGGTGAAGTCGCGCGCTTCGACATTAGCGATCGCGAAGGCAAGGTCATTGTCCAGAAGGACAAGCGGATCAACGCGAAGCACATCCGCGACCTCGAAAACGCGAAGACCACGTTTATTTCGGTTCCCGAAGATTATCTGCTCGGCCGCGTGCTCGCGAAGAACGTTGTCGACGGCGACACGGGCGAAGTCATCGCGAACGCGAACGACGAAGTCACAGAAAGCGTGCTCGACAAGCTGCGCGAAGCGAAGATCAAGGACATCCAGACGCTCTACACGAACGATCTGGATCAGGGGCCGTACATCTCGTCGACGCTGCGTATCGACGAAACCGCCGACAAGATGGCTGCGCGCATCGCGATCTACCGCATGATGCGTCCGGGCGAGCCGCCGACCGAAGAAGCGGTCGAGGCGCTGTTCAACCGCCTGTTCTACAGCGAAGAAGCGTACGACCTCTCGAAGGTGGGTCGTATGAAGTTCAACCGCCGCGTCGGCCGTGACGAAATCGTCGGTCCGATGACGCTGCAGGACGACGACATCCTCGCGACCATCAAGATCCTCGTCGAGCTGCGCAACGGCAAGGGCGAAGTGGACGACATCGACCACTTGGGCAACCGTCGCGTGCGTTGCGTGGGCGAACTCGCGGAGAACCAGTTCCGCGCGGGTCTCGTGCGCGTCGAGCGCGCAGTGAAGGAACGCCTCGGCCAGGCCGAAAGCGAAAACCTGATGCCGCACGACCTGATCAACTCGAAGCCGATTTCGTCGGCGATTCGGGAGTTCTTCGGCTCGTCGCAGCTGTCGCAGTTCATGGACCAGACCAACCCGCTTTCGGAAATCACGCACAAGCGTCGTGTTTCCGCACTGGGCCCGGGCGGTCTGACGCGTGAGCGCGCAGGCTTCGAAGTCCGCGACGTGCACCCGACCCACTACGGCCGCGTGTGTCCGATTGAGACGCCGGAAGGTCCGAACATTGGTCTGATCAACTCGCTCGCTCTGTACGCGCACCTGAACGAATACGGCTTCCTCGAAACGCCGTATCGCAAGGTGCAGGACGGCAAGGTGACCGACCAGATCGACTATCTGTCGGCGATCGAAGAAGGCCGTTACGTGATCGCTCAGGCGAACGCGGCGGTGGCCGACGACGGCACGCTGACCGACGAACTCGTCTCGTCGCGTGAAGCGGGCGAAACGCTGATGGTCACGCCGGACCGCATCCAGTACATGGACGTGGCGCCGTCGCAGATCGTCTCGGTGGCTGCATCGCTGATCCCGTTCCTCGAGCACGACGACGCGAACCGTGCACTGATGGGCTCGAACATGCAGCGTCAGGCCGTGCCTTGCCTGCGTCCGGAAAAGCCGGTCGTCGGTACGGGTATCGAGCGCACCGTTGCGGTCGACTCGGGTACGACGGTTCAGGCGCTGCGTGGCGGCGTGGTCGACTACGTCGACGCAGGCCGTATCGTGATTCGCGTGAACGATGATGAAGCGGTCGCCGGTGAAGTCGGCGTGGACATCTACAACCTCATCAAGTACACGCGTTCGAACCAGAACACGAACATCAACCAGCGTCCGATCGTGAAGATGGGCGACAAGGTTGCGCGCGGCGACGTGCTGGCTGACGGCGCATCGACCGATCTGGGAGAGCTCGCGCTCGGCCAGAACATGCTGATCGCGTTCATGCCGTGGAACGGCTACAACTTCGAAGACTCGATCCTGATCTCGGAGAAGGTGGTTGCCGACGATCGCTACACGTCGATCCACATCGAAGAACTGAATGTCGTTGCTCGCGACACGAAGCTCGGACCGGAAGAAATCACGCGCGACATCTCGAACCTCGCGGAAGTGCAACTTGGCCGTCTCGACGAGTCGGGCATCGTGTACATCGGCGCGGAAGTCGAAGCGGGCGACGTGCTCGTGGGCAAGGTCACGCCGAAGGGCGAAACCCAGCTCACGCCGGAAGAAAAGCTGCTGCGCGCGATCTTCGGCGAGAAGGCTTCGGACGTGAAGGATACGTCGCTGCGCGTGCCCTCGGGCATGAGCGGCACGGTCATCGACGTGCAGGTGTTCACGCGCGAAGGCATCACGCGTGACAAGCGTGCGCAACAGATCATCGACGATGAACTGAAGCGCTATCGCCTCGACCTGAACGACCAGCTGCGCATCGTCGAAGGCGACGCGTTCCAGCGTCTCGCCCGCATGCTCGACGGCAAGGTCGCCAATGGCGGTCCGAAAAAGCTCGCGAAGGGCACGAAGATCGACCAGGCTTACCTGGAAGACCTCGACCACTACCACTGGTTCGACATCCGCCTCGCGGACGAAGAAGCAGCGGCGCAGCTCGAAGCCATCAAGAACTCGATCGAAGAAAAGCGTCACCAGTTCGATCTGGCGTTCGAAGAGAAGCGCAAGAAGCTCACGCAAGGCGACGAACTGCCGCCGGGCGTGCTGAAGATGGTCAAGGTGTACCTTGCGGTGAAGCGCCGTCTGCAGCCTGGCGACAAGATGGCAGGCCGTCACGGTAACAAGGGTGTGGTGTCGAAGATCGTCCCGATCGAAGACATGCCGTACATGGCCGATGGCCGTCCCGCAGACGTCGTGCTGAACCCGCTCGGCGTACCGTCACGGATGAACGTGGGTCAGGTTCTCGAAGTGCATCTCGGGTGGGCCGCGAAGGGTCTGGGCTGGCGTATTGGCGAAATGCTTGCGCGTCAGACGAAGATTGCAGAGCTGCGTGAGTTCCTCACGAAGATCTACAACGAGTCGGGCCACAAGGAAGACCTCGACAGCTTCAGCGACGACGAAATCCTCGAACTCGCGAAGAACCTGCGCGAAGGCGTACCGTTCGCAACGCCGGTGTTCGACGGTGCGACCGAAGAGGAAATGGGCAAGATGCTCGATCTGGCGTTCCCGGACGAAATCGCCCAAAACCTCGGCATGACGCCGTCGAAGAACCAGGTGCGTCTGTACGACGGCCGCACGGGCGAAATGTTCGAGCGCACGGTGACCGTGGGCTACATGCACTACCTGAAGCTGCACCATCTTGTCGACGACAAGATGCACGCGCGTTCGACGGGTCCGTACTCGCTCGTCACGCAGCAGCCGCTGGGTGGTAAGGCGCAATTCGGTGGTCAGCGCTTCGGTGAAATGGAAGTGTGGGCGCTCGAAGCGTATGGCGCTTCGTATGTGCTGCAGGAAATGTTGACGGTGAAGTCCGATGACGTGACGGGCCGGACGAAGGTGTACGAGAACCTCGTCAAGGGCGACCACGTGATCGACGCGGGCATGCCGGAATCCTTCAATGTGCTGGTGAAGGAAATCCGCTCGCTCGGCATCGACATCGACCTCGACCGCAACTAATCGGACTACGGAGAGAAGGCAATGAAAGCTCTGCTCGATCTATTCAAGCAAGTCCAACAAGAAGAAGTTTTTGACGCGATCAAGATCGGTCTGGCCTCGCCGGACAAGATCCGTTCGTGGTCGTTCGGCGAAGTGAAGAAGCCGGAAACCATCAACTACCGCACGTTCAAGCCGGAGCGGGATGGTCTGTTTTGCGCGAAGATCTTCGGGCCGATCAAGGACTACGAGTGCCTGTGCGGCAAGTACAAGCGCCTGAAGCACCGTGGCGTGATCTGCGAGAAGTGCGGCGTGGAAGTCACGCTGGCGAAGGTGCGCCGCGAACGCATGGGCCACATCGAGCTGGCCTCGCCGGTCGCGCACATCTGGTTCCTGAAGTCGCTGCCGTCGCGTCTGGGCATGGTGCTCGACATGACGCTGCGTGATATCGAGCGCGTGCTGTACTTCGAAGCGTACGTGGTGATCGAACCGGGCATGACGCCGCTGAAGGCGCGTCAGATCATGACCGAAGAGGATTACTACAACAAGGTCGAGGAATACGGCGACGAATTCCGTGCCGAAATGGGCGCGGAAGGCGTGCGTGAACTCCTGCGCGCGATCAACATCGACGAGCAGGTCGAAACGCTGCGCACCGAGCTGAAGAACACCGGCTCGGAAGCGAAGATCAAGAAGTACGCCAAGCGCCTGAAAGTGCTCGAGGCCTTCCAGCGTTCGGGCATCAAGCCCGAATGGATGGTGCTCGAAGTGCTGCCGGTGCTGCCGCCCGAACTGCGTCCGCTCGTGCCGCTGGACGGTGGCCGCTTCGCGACCTCGGACCTGAACGACCTGTATCGCCGCGTCATCAACCGTAACAACCGTCTGAAGCGTCTGCTCGAGCTGAAGGCGCCGGAGATCATCGTCCGCAACGAAAAGCGGATGCTCCAGGAAGCGGTTGACTCGCTGCTCGACAACGGCCGTCGCGGCAAGGCGATGACGGGCGCGAACAAGCGTCCGCTGAAGTCGCTCGCCGACATGATCAAGGGTAAGGGCGGCCGCTTCCGTCAGAACCTGCTGGGCAAGCGCGTGGACTACTCGGGCCGTTCGGTCATCGTGGTGGGTCCGACGCTCAAGCTGCACCAGTGCGGTCTGCCGAAGCTGATGGCGCTCGAACTCTTCAAGCCGTTCATCTTCAACAAGCTGGAAACGATGGGCGTCGCCACGACCATCAAGGCTGCGAAGAAGGAAGTCGAGAACCAGACGCCGGTGGTGTGGGACATTCTGGAAGAGGTGATCCGCGAACATCCGGTCATGCTCAACCGTGCGCCTACGCTGCACCGTCTTGGCATTCAGGCTTTCGAGCCGGTGCTGATCGAAGGTAAGGCAATCCAGCTGCACCCGCTCGTTTGCGCGGCGTTCAACGCCGACTTCGACGGTGACCAGATGGCCGTTCACGTTCCGCTGTCGCTCGAAGCGCAGATGGAAGCGCGCACGCTCATGCTCGCGTCGAACAACGTCCTGTTCCCGGCCAACGGCGATCCGTCGATCGTGCCGTCGCAGGATATCGTGCTGGGCCTGTACTATGCCACGCGTGAAGCGATCAACGGCAAGGGCGAAGGCATGACGTTCACGGGCGTGTCGGAAGTGCTCCGCGCGTACGAGAACAAGGAAGTCGAACTGGCCTCGCGCGTGAACGTGCGTATTACCGAAATGGTCCACAACGAGGACAAGTCGGAAGGCGCACCGGCATTTGTGCCGAAGATCTCGTTGTACGCGACCACGGTTGGCCGCGCGATCCTGTCGGAAATCCTGCCGCCGGGCCTGCCGTTCTCGGTGCTGAACAAGCCGCTGAAGAAGAAAGAAATTTCGCGTCTGATCAACACCGCATTCCGCAAGTGCGGTCTGCGCGAAACGGTGATCTTCGCCGACCAGCTGATGCAGTCGGGCTTCCGCCTGGCTACGCGCGCCGGTATTTCGATCTGCGTGGACGACATGCTCGTGCCGCCGCAGAAGGAAACCATCGTCGGCGAAGCCGCGAAGAAGGTGAAGGAGTACGACCGTCAGTACATGTCGGGTCTCGTCACCGCGCAGGAACGCTACAACAACGTGGTCGACATCTGGTCGAACACGTCGGAAGCGGTCGGCAAGGCGATGATGGAGCAGCTCGCGACCGAACCGGTCATCGACCGTGACGGCAAGGAAACGCGTCAGGAATCGTTCAACTCGATCTACATGATGGCCGACTCGGGCGCGCGGGGTTCCGCGACCCAGATTCGCCAGCTGGCGGGTATGCGCGGCCTGATGGCAAAGCCGGACGGCTCGATTATCGAAACGCCGATTACCGCGAACTTCCGCGAAGGTCTGAACGTGTTGCAGTACTTCATCTCGACCCACGGTGCACGTAAGGGTCTTGCTGATACGGCACTGAAGACCGCGAACTCGGGTTACCTGACGCGTCGTCTCGTCGACGTCACGCAGGATCTCGTGGTCGTCGAGGACGACTGCGGCACGTCGAACGGCGTGGCGATGAAGGCTCTCGTGGAAGGCGGTGAAGTCGTCGAAGCGCTGCGCGACCGTATTCTCGGCCGTGTGGCGGTGGCGGACGTCGTCAATCCGGAAACGCAGGAAACGATCTACGCTTCGGGCGACCTGCTCGACGAAGACGCGGTCGAAACGATCGAAAGCCTCGGCATCGACGAAGTGCGCGTGCGCACGCCGCTCACCTGCGAAACGCGCTATGGCCTGTGCGCCTCGTGCTACGGCCGCGACCTCGGCCGCGGCTCGCGCGTGAACGTCGGCGAAGCCGTCGGCGTGATCGCGGCACAGTCGATCGGCGAACCGGGCACGCAGCTCACGATGCGTACGTTCCACATCGGTGGTGCGGCATCGCGTGCGGCAGTGGCCTCGTCGGTGGAAGCCAAGTCGAACGGTACGCTGCGCTTCACGGCGACGATGCGTTACGTCACGAGCGCGAAGGGCGAGCAGATCGTCATCTCGCGTTCGGGCGAAGCCATCATCGCCGACGATCACGGCCGCGAGCGCGAGCGTCACAAGGTGCCGTACGGCGCGACGCTGCTGCAGCTCGACGGTGCCGCGATCAAGGCCGGCACGCAGCTCGCCACGTGGGATCCGCTCACGCGTCCGATCATCACCGAGTACGGCGGTACGGTGAAGTTCGAGAACGTCGAAGAAGGCGTGACCGTGGCCAAGCAGATCGACGACGTCACGGGTCTGTCGACCCTCGTCGTGATCGACGCGAAGCGCCGCGGTTCGCAAGCGGCGAAGAGCGTGCGTCCGCAGGTCAAGCTGATCGACGCGAACGGCGACGAAGTGAAGATCCCGGGCACGGAGCATTCGGTGCAGATCGGCTTCCAGGTCGGCGCGCTGATCACCGTGAAGGATGGTCAGCAGGTTCAGGTGGGTGAAGTGCTCGCACGTATCCCGACCGAAGCGCAGAAGACGCGTGACATTACCGGTGGTCTGCCGCGTGTGGCGGAACTGTTCGAAGCACGGTCGCCGAAGGACGCCGGTATCCTGGCGGAAGTCACGGGTACGACGTCGTTCGGTAAGGACACGAAGGGCAAGCAGCGTCTCGTCATCACGGACCTCGAGGGCAACCAGCACGAGTTCCTGATCGCGAAGGAAAAGCAGGTGCTGGTCCACGACGGTCAGGTCGTCAACAAGGGCGAAATGATCGTGGACGGCCCGGCCGATCCGCACGACATCCTGCGTCTGCAGGGTATCGAGGCGCTGTCGCGCTACATCGTGGACGAAGTGCAGGACGTGTACCGTCTGCAGGGCGTGAAGATCAACGACAAGCACATCGAAGTGATCGTGCGTCAGATGCTGCGCCGCGTGCAGATCACCGACAACGGCGATACGCGCTTCATCCCTGGCGAACAAGTCGAGCGTTCGGACATGCTCGACGAGAACGACAAGATGATCGCGGAAGACAAGCGTCCGGCAACGTACGAGAACGTGCTGCTCGGTATCACGAAGGCATCGCTCTCGACCGACTCGTTCATCTCGGCGGCGTCGTTCCAGGAAACGACCCGCGTGCTGACCGAAGCGGCGATCATGGGCAAGCGCGACGATCTGCGTGGCCTGAAGGAAAACGTGATCGTCGGCCGTCTGATTCCGGCTGGTACGGGCCTCGCGTTCCACAAGGCGCGCCGCGCGAAGGAATCGTCGGATCGCGAGCGTTTCGACCAGATTGCAGCGGAAGAAGCGTTCGAGTTCGGTACGCCGGAAACCCCGGCTGCAGAACAGCCGGAGCAGCCGCACACGACGGACGAGTAAGCTTCTGGCGAACATGTTTCGCCATTGGCTGAAACTGTCGGATGAAATCCGCCCGGTTCAACCGGGCGGATTTTTTTTTTTTTTTTTTTTGGTGCGCCGAGCATGCGCAACAGCTTGGGGGTGTGAGTCCCTGTCCAACCTGATGGTGGTGAAGGACTAGCGAAACGCAAGGGCGTCGCCGTGAGGCGGGGTCTGAAGGAAGCGTGTAGCAAAGCCATGACCCGACGAACAGAAACCAGATGCGAGGCCTACCCGGGCGGACGAGCGAGCCAATGATCGCGAAGTCCATAGCCATCAAGGCCCGGGGTGGTAAATCTGGCGGGTGTGTGGCGAAGGCGGTTGCACTTACCTCGGGAGGCCTGCCCGGTGTCCTGGATTCAGGACTGAGCGGTTCGTAAGGGCCGCTGACCACCGTGCAGGAGTCAGCAGCGGGCATATTAGGGCGGCGACGCCTGAAGGCCCAAACGGAGAGGAGCGGCGAGTAAGCCGGAGAACTCGACATGGGAGCGCAGCAGAAAACGCATCGCGTCCTTGGCGCCGGAGGTAGGGGTGAAGCCCCGAAGGCCGCCGTCCGAGGGGCTGAACCTATGGCGGCGAACCCCGAGTCTGAAAGCCCGTCGGCTTGTGACCGACTGATGGAAGAAATATGTGAACGGGAGAACCTCAAGCAGGCGTTGAGGCGTGTGAAAGCGAACAAGGGTGCACCGGGTGTGGACGGCATGACGGTTCAGGCATTACCGGCGTACCTGCGTGAGCACTGGCCGGCGATTCGAGTCACGCTGCTGAACGGCACGTACAGGCCGCAACCTGTGAGGCGGGTCGAAATACCCAAGCCGGATGGAGGGGGCGTGCGCAAGCTCGGCATTCCCTCTGCGCTCGACAGGCTCGTCCAGCAGGCGGTACTGCAGGTGCTGCAAAGGCAGTGGGACCCGACGTTCTCGGATTCCAGTTATGGCTTCCGTCCGGGACGCTCGGCACATCAGGCCGTGGAGCGCGCGCAGGGCTACATTCAGGCGGGATACCGCTGGGTGGTAGACCTCGACCTCGAAAAGTTCTTCGATCGCGTGAACCACGACATCCTGATGAGCCGGGTGGCAAAGCGGGTCAGTGACAGGCGCGTCCTGAAACTGATTCGCTCCTTTCTGACGGCAGGGGTGATGGAAAACGGGCTGGTTGGCGCAACGGACGAAGGGACGCCGCAGGGTGGTCCGCTATCGCCGTTGTTATCCAACCTGATGCTCGACGATCTCGACCGGGAGCTTTGAGCGGCGCGGACTGCGATTCGTGAGGTACGCCGACGACAGTAACGTCTACGTACGCAGCGAACGCGCGGGCCAGCGGGTGATGGCCGGGCTGGAAGCCTTCCTCACCGGCAAGCTGAAGCTAAAGGTCAATGAGGCGAAGAGCGCGGTCGCGCGCCACACACACGCAAATTCCTCGGCTTCACCTTCTCGAACCGGGCACAGGTCAAACGGCGCATTGCGCCCAAGGCGCTGACTCGCTTCAAGGATCGAATCCGGGAGTTGACTCAACGCACGCGAGGGGTCAGCGCTGACCAGATGATCGGGACGCTGCACCGTTACCTGACGGGTTGGCGTGGCTACTTTGGTTTCTGCGAAACGCCCAGCGTGCTGCAGCGCCTGGATGAATGGGTTCGCCGTCGCGTACGCTGCTTCTTCTGGAGCAGTGGAAGCGGGGCCGAACACGATTCCGGGAGTTGACCGCGCGTGGTGTCAGCCGGGACCTTGCCGCCCAGACGGCGGGTTCTCCGCACGCTGCATGGAGACTGAGCAATAGCCCCGCGCTCCAGCACGCACTCACCAACCGCTTCCTGCGGTCCCTCGGTCTTCCATCTTTACGTCAGTAGTCGATCAACCGATCCGAACCGCCGTGTACGGCCCCGTACGCACGGTGGTGTGGGAGGGGTCGGGCCGCGAGGCCTGCCCCTATCCCGATCCCGCTAGAACCGGGGCGCGACGCCCTATCATGTTTGCTGTCCCGTCACGCGGATTCCCGGCACGGACGGGCCACCCATGCTAATGTGGCGCCTCGCGCGGCCCGCGCGTCCGTGGGACGGGCTTTGTCGTGTAACTTTCACCC
Source organism: Paraburkholderia sp. A1BS-2L (assembly GCF_051125205.1). Classification (NCBI taxonomy): domain Bacteria; kingdom Pseudomonadati; phylum Pseudomonadota; class Betaproteobacteria; order Burkholderiales; family Burkholderiaceae; genus Paraburkholderia; species Paraburkholderia sp. A1BS-2L. Next base: position 2,944,502 of record NZ_CP120428.1, on the reverse strand, counting down.
ATTCCGGAGGCGTGAATCATGTGGGTTGTAGGCGTTGGTCTGATTTTGAATCTGGTGGCGTCGGTCGGCATCTTCTCGTATTTGCTGCACCACGTCGGCATCCAGCCTGCTGCAACTTTCTTTGCAATCTTCCTGGTCGTCTGGGCATTCATCATCATCGGATTCATCATGCAGGTCGCAGGAAAGGTGCGGACCGGCGCGCTGCTGATTTGCATTGGCTCGCTGGTTTTTGTGCCTGTGGGTTTTGTTGCGATTATTGGCAGCATTCGAGTCGCGCGCAGGCGCCCAGTCTGAGTACATAACTTGCTCTCGGTGTCGCGCTCGTGTGGCATCGAGTGATTATCCGAATCTGGCGCGTAGTAAATATATCGGCGTCCTTAATAAAAGAATGTTTGCTACAATATTTGCCGTCATTTATGACGTATCTTGTTTCTCTGAATATTAAATCAATTGATTCCGCCATCTTTTAATTATTCTCTTTATTCCCTCGTTACGGATTGATGGCAGAAATCGCTTTCTCCTGTCTGAATTACGTGCTCAGGTGTACGTTAATTTCTGCATTGGTGTGGAGACATCCGGGGTGAATTCCTAAGTAAGAGCGTGTTCTTTAGGGACAATTTTCTGTTGAGGAAAATCAAGTCACGAGACAAATCGCAGGAAATTTAAAACTCCTTATTTTCTTATAAGCATCTAACGACTAAAGTTGCGCAACGCTGTAGTTCACGCCAGATGAAGCGCGCATGCTTCCAGATGGCAGATTTTTGAGCATTGAGCCGGGAAGCGCCCTGCGATAAGAACGCGACAACGACCAAACAATGCTGGCGGTCACCGCAGCCTAAAATCAAATAAAGCGTACGGGGTATATCGTTAGATATGCGAATTGGTATAGACATCGTTGAAACGGGACGAATCGCGCAAGCGATCGAACGCAGCGGCGAAGCATTCGTCGGGCGTTTGCTTTCTGCGCAGGAAATGCTTGAGCACGCCGATCCCGCTAACGTCGAGCGCCTCGCCGGAATTTGGGCTGCCAAGGAGGCTGCGGTGAAAGCACTCGGAACAGGCTTTCGCAATGGCATCACCTTTCACGATATAAAAATCCTTCACGATCCGCTTGGCAAGCCATATTTCGAATTTTCGGGCGAATTCGACAGGGTAATGCGTCTCGAAAATCTGAAGACATCAATTTTGACAATCTCGCATTGCAGATCACATGCAGTCGCGGCGGCTGTGCTCGATTAATAAACCTGCAAAAAATTATGGCCATTTATTCAGAACTTGAAGGTAAGACCGTGGTTGTAACGGGCGCCAGTGGTGACCTCGGTTTGGCGATTTGTCGCAAGTACCTCGCGCTCGGCAGCAATGTGATCGCGCTCTACAACAACACGAAGGCCAGTCTCGACGAACTCGCGGCCGAACCGGCAAGCGCAGGGCGATTGACCATCGCGAAATGCGATGTCGCAAACCGTGACGACGTCGAGCGCTTGCGCGGCGAGCTGGAGCAGCGCCTCGAAGCCATCGACGTTCTCGTCAATAACGCCGGCATCAACAAGGACAACCTGGTTTCCACGATGACGTTCGAGGAGTTCGACGAGGTGGTTCGCGTCAATCTCCATGGAACGTTCAACATGACCCAGGGGATGCTGAGGCTGATGAGGCACGCGACGCAAGCCAGCATCGTGAACGTGACGTCCGTTGCGGGGGTGACGGCGAGCTTCGGGCAGTCCAACTACAGTGCCGCCAAGGCGGGCATTTCCGGCTTCACGCGCTCGATTGCGAAAGAGCTCGCATCAAAGGGGATCCGGGTCAATGCCATTGCTCCTGGCATGATCGAATCCCGGATGGTCAAGAAGGTGCCGCGCCACATCGTCCGCACCATTTCCGATGCGATTCCATTGAACCGTTTCGGGCGTCCAGAAGAGATTGCCGAGGTGGTCGCATTTCTCAGTTCCAACGCCGCAAGCTACATCGTCGGGCAGACGCTGGTGGCCGACGGTGGCCTTGTAATGCGCTAATTTGCGGAAATTTTCATGTCTAAACTAGATCGTAGTCTGATTCCCGCGCAGCAGCTGTTTGAGATCGGCGTGTGGCGATCCCCGATATTCATGGTGGACCGTATTGCCGATATCGTGGTCGGCCCCAAGCCGAGCATCACTGCTGTCAAGCACGTCACCTTCAACGAGTCCTATATTGCCGGCCACTTTACCGACAATCCGGTCATGCCCGGCGTGATGATCGCGGAGATCTTTGGTCGGGCAGGCGAATACTGCGCCTTCTTCAACGACGTCTGCGCGGCATACGAGACGGAGACGGGGCGTGCCGCCAAGCGTTTCGAAGACGTTGCCGAAATAATTAGCATACCAGAAGGTAAGCGCATCATAAAAGAGCAAAAATCCCAGGTGATCGGGTTTCTGGCTGCGCAGAACGTCAAGTTCAGAAGGGTGGTCTATCCGGGTTACACGATCTATGCCGAGTGCCGGCTGGCGCTTACCGATACCCAGGGTTTCAATCATTTCAACGTGGAGGCGCCCGTCGGGCGCCACGTCGTTGTAGAGGGAACCACTATCAATTTCCGGACCTACCGGGACAAGCTCGGTAGCAATGTTGCTGCCGGAATCTCACGATAAAGAGCGAAAAGAAATGACCAATTCAACGATCCTGGACGATGTCGAGCGACGCAAGGCTGTGCTCGAAAAACTCAAGGCGGGGCTGATCCAGCGTCTCAATCTTCCGCAGACCGTCGAGCAGATCGACGACGACACGCCGCTGTTCGGCAGCGGCCTGCGTCTCGACTCGGTCGATGCAACCGAAGTGTTCGTGCTGCTCGACGAATCCTTTGGCATCCGCGTGTCGGAGGGCGACGAGCCTTCCTATCTGCGAAGCATCAATACGCTCGTTCATTCTGGAGCGCAGCAAAAACGCACAAGCTAACGCAGCCTGACGAAAGTCCGATCCAAACTCGACACGAAGAGACGAGCAAGCTATGACGAGCCTGAAAGACATGCATATCAGCGACGGCGCAAAGATGGGCGTGCGCAATGGTGTTGAAATCCCGCTGAGTTATGGCGATACCGCGCGCGAAATCGCTGCCGCCCGCGGTTATTTGACGGACAACCTCATGCTGGGCGCGCAGGCGTCGGTCAGCAAGGGGCAGCGCTGGCGTCATTTGAACATGGCCAAGGCGGCGGCCATCCGCTCGTATGAGAACGTCGGCGATCCTTTTTCAATCGACCGGACCGGCGCGCGCACCGATATTGCCATTGGCCTGCGCTACACCGATTCCGAGCGTACGGAATACGGCATCGAGTACTACGGCCAGAGCCAGGGTTATAGCCGCAACGAATGGAAGAGCTACTTCGATACGGTCACGTTTATCAACGGCGGCTACGCGCCGTTCGTGGTGGCCTTTGCAATCTTGCTGGTGATTGTGTGCGCTTTCATGATTGGCTTTGCGTCCCGGTCAAGACGCGCCACGTTGACGGGTGAATTGTTGATGGGCAAGGCGGATGAGCGGTTCATTCAGCTCGCCGGGGCGACGAGCCGCTGGTTGGGCATGTCCGCAATCGGGCGCTATACGCTCTATCTCTTGTCGACGGTCATCTGGGCGGCGCTCGTGTGCGCGGCATTCGAGAAGTGGGCGCCGGGGGCGGGCTTCGTGCCGCTTTATTGTGTTGCACTCGTGCCGCTGATGATCATGTATGCCGGCGAGCGTTGCGTGTCGATGCATCGCGATCTGATCGAGGCTCGGGACGGCGAGCGTCGTGTGCTGTTGACGTTCAAGGACGTGAAACTGGCATTGCCCACGGATTAGCGTTGCCCGCGTGCGCAGCGGGCCGCGTCGGGCCGCGCGGCAGTCCGCCCCCACTGCCGTTTGGCCAATGTCGCGGAGATTGGCGGTCGGGGCGGGTAGGGGTTGGTAAAATGCGGCAACCCCGCCTCATCACGTGTGCCGCCTACATGTCCCGCTCCCTCGAAATTCTCAACGAAGTCTTCGGTTATCCCGCCTTTAGAGGGCAGCAAGCCGAGATCGTCGAGCATGTCGCGGCGGGCGGCGATTCCCTCGTGCTCATGCCCACGGGCGGCGGCAAGTCCCTCTGCTACCAGATCCCGGCACTCGTGCGCCACGAAGCGGGTCACGGCGCCGGCATCGTGGTGTCGCCGCTCATCGCGCTCATGCAGGACCAGGTGGCCGCGCTCACCGAAGTGGGCGTGCGCGCCGCGTATCTGAATTCCACGCTCACCGGCGCCGAGGCCGCCGCCACCGAGCGCGCGCTGCGCGAGGGCGACATCGATTTGCTCTATGTCGCTCCCGAGCGGCTCATGACGGCGCGCTTTCTCGATCTGCTCGAGCGCGCGCGCATCGGCCTCTTTGCCATCGACGAAGCGCACTGCGTGTCGCAGTGGGGGCACGACTTCCGGCCCGAGTACATTCAGCTCTCGATCCTGCACGAGCGTTTCCCCGACGTGCCGCGCATCGCGCTTACCGCCACCGCGGATGCGATCACGCGCGACGAGATTGTGCATCGTCTCGCGCTCGACGACGCCCGTATCTTCGTGTCGAGCTTCGACCGGCCGAATATCCGCTACCGCATCGTCGAGAAGGACAACGCGCGCACGCAGCTGCTCGACTTCATCCGTGCGGAGCACACACGGGCCGACGGCACGACCGATGCGGGCGTCGTCTACTGCCTCTCGCGCCGCAAGGTGGAAGAGACCGCGGAGTGGCTGAAGGGGCAGGGCGTGCGCGCCTTGCCGTACCACGCCGGCATGGAGTTCGAGGTACGCCAGAAGCACCAGGAACTCTTCCAGCGCGAGGAAGGCGTGGTCATGTGCGCAACCATTGCGTTCGGCATGGGCATCGACAAGCCGGACGTGCGTTTCGTCGCGCACCTCGACCTGCCCAAGAGCGTGGAAGGCTATTACCAGGAAACCGGCCGTGCGGGCCGCGACGGGCTGGCGGCCAATGCGTGGATGGCCTATGGTCTCGGCGACGTGGTGCAGCAACGCAAGATGATCGACGAGTCCGACGCCGACGATCAGCACAAGCGCGTCCAGACGGGCAAGCTCGATGCGCTGCTCGGCCTGTGCGAAACCGCCACGTGCCGGCGCGTGCGCCTGCTCGCGTACTTCGGCGAAGCGAGCAAGCCCTGCGGCAACTGCGACACCTGCATCGAGCCGCCGGCCACGTGGGACGCCACGCGCGAGGCGCAGATGGCGCTTTCGTGCGTATTTCGCGCGCAGCGCGCGAGCGGTTTCAACTTCGGCGCAGGCCATTTGATCGACATTCTGCGCGGCAACCGCAACGAGAAGATCATGCAGCGCGGGCACGAGAAAATTTCGACGTTCGGCATCGGCTCGGCGCTCTCGGAAGCCGAATGGCGCGCCATTTTTCGCCAGCTGGTGGCGTTCGGCTATCTCACCGTCGATCACGACGGTTTTGGCGCGCTCGTGCTCACGGAGGCAAGCAAGCCCGTGCTCAAGGGCGAGCAGCACGTCACGATGCGCCGCTATGTGAAGCCCACACGCACGCGCACCTCGTCGAGCCGCACCAGCGAGCGCGCTGATCCGACCCTTGGCATGAGTCAGCGCCAGCGCGCGCGCTGGGAGCGCCTGCGGTTGTGGCGCACCGATACCGCGAAGAGCGAGGGTGTGCCTGCCTACGTAATCTTTCACGACGCCACGCTGGCGGAGATCGCGCGCAACGGCCCCGAGTCGGTCGACGAGTTGCGTGATATTCCGGGCATCGGCGCGCGCAAGCTCGAACGCTTCGGCGAGGAGCTGGTCGAGGTCGTCGGCGACGATTGAGCGCGCTGGCGGGGCGGCGCGTTCGTGCTGTGTCACGTGATTGCCACATTCTCCGTCCCCCGAAATGTCGCAAGCCGTTGACTCGCTTGGTATTTTCGGAATATCATGCTGGGTTCCGGTTTCTGGGATGCTTGCGCGCGTCGGTTAGTTTGACTAATTCGTCGGCTGAGCAACGCATAAAGTGCCTGTCATTTTCAGGTTCTGGAGTTCGATACGCATGGTTTTCCGCTTTGCCCGGAAATAAATGCGTCGATTTTGTTCAATTTCAGGAATAAACAATGCCAACCATCAATCAACTGGTTCGCAAAGGCCGCGCTTCGGAAGCTACGAAGAGCAAGTCGCCGGCCCTGCAGGACTGCCCGCAGCGTCGCGGCGTGTGCACCCGTGTGTACACGACGACGCCGAAGAAGCCGAACTCGGCACTTCGTAAGGTCGCCAAGGTTCGTCTGACGAACGGCTTCGAAGTCATTTCGTACATCGGCGGTGAAGGCCACAACCTGCAGGAGCACTCGGTTGTGCTGATCCGCGGCGGCCGTGTGAAGGACTTGCCGGGTGTGCGCTACCACATGGTTCGCGGCTCGCTGGATACCCAGGGCGTCAAGGATCGTAAGCAGGCTCGTTCGAAGTACGGCGCAAAGCGCGCGAAGGCTGCGAAGTAAGAGTCAAGTGTCGTCGTGCTCGCGAGAGTGCCGGCGATAAAAGCGACAGGTGCCGGATTGGCCGGTGCTGTCGAGTAAGTGGTCACCCGACCAGGCTGGTAAGTCGTGAGATGAATCGGGTTAGTTGGTGGCCGCGGAGCGTTGGGTTCAATCCACGCTTCAACTGAAAAGTTAAAGGAAGAAACATGCCGCGTCGTCGCGAAGTCCCCAAGCGGGAAGTGTTGCCGGATCCGAAGTTCGGCAACGTTGATGTAGCCAAGTTCATGAACGTGCTGATGCTCTCCGGCAAGAAGTCGGTTGCCGAGCGTATCGTGTACGGCGCTTTCGAACAGATCCAGACCAAGGGTGGCAAGGACCCGCTGGAAGTGTTCACTGTTGCGCTCAACAACGTGAAGCCGGTGGTGGAAGTGAAGAGCCGCCGCGTTGGTGGTGCGAACTATCAGGTTCCGGTCGAAGTGCGCCCCTCGCGTCGTATGGCATTGGCGATGCGTTGGCTGCGTGAAGCCGCGAAGAAGCGTAGCGAGAAGTCGATGGCCCTGCGTCTGGCAGGTGAACTCTCCGAAGCGGCCGAAGGCCGTGGCGGCGCGATGAAGAAGCGCGACGAAGTTCACCGGATGGCAGAAGCGAACAAGGCGTTCTCGCACTTCCGCTTCTAAGAGAAAGCCCCTACCGGGGTTTGCTCAAAAAGCGGAAAAAATCCGGGCGGGTGCGCTTATCGAGCGCCTCGCCCGTTTGTGTTCAGACGCGTTGGGATCACCCGGTCGGGATCGATCCGGCGCGCACCTCCCCATAGAGGATCAAAGTGGCTCGCAAGACTCCTATCGAGCGCTACCGCAATATCGGTATTAGCGCTCACATCGACGCCGGCAAGACGACGACGACCGAGCGCATTCTGTTTTACACCGGCGTGAACCACAAGATTGGTGAAGTTCACGACGGCGCTGCGACCATGGACTGGATGGAGCAGGAGCAGGAGCGTGGCATCACGATTACCTCCGCTGCTACGACCGCGTTCTGGAAGGGCATGGGCGGTAACTACCCCGAGCACCGCATCAACATCATCGACACCCCGGGCCACGTCGACTTCACGATTGAAGTCGAGCGCTCGATGCGCGTGCTCGACGGCGCGTGCATGGTCTACTGCGCAGTGGGCGGCGTGCAGCCGCAGTCGGAAACGGTGTGGCGCCAGGCGAACAAGTACAAGGTGCCCCGTCTCGCGTTCGTCAACAAGATGGACCGTACCGGCGCGAACTTCTTCAAGGTCTACGACCAGCTGAAGAACCGCCTCAAGGCGAACCCGGTTCCGGTCGTGGTGCCGATCGGCGCGGAAGAAAACTTCAAGGGCGTCGTCGACCTCCTGAAGATGAAGGCGATCATTTGGGACGAGGCCTCGCAAGGCACGAAGTTCGACTACGTCGACATCCCGGCTGAACTCGTTGACACGTGCAACGAGTGGCGCGAAAAGATGATCGAATCGGCTGCTGAAGCCAGCGAAGAGCTGATGGAAAAGTACCTCGGCGGCGAAGAGCTGTCGGAAGCCGAAGTCGTCAAGGCACTGCGCGACCGTACGATCGCGTGCGAAATCCAGCCGATGCTGTGCGGCACCGCGTTCAAGAACAAGGGCGTGCAGCGCATGCTCGACGCCGTGATCGACTTCCTGCCGTCGCCGGTGGACATTCCCCCGGTCAAGGGCGAGCTCGAAAACGGTGAAACGGCCGAGCGCCGCGCAGCCGACGACGAGAAGTTCTCGGCACTCGCGTTCAAGATCATGACCGACCCGTTCGTCGGCCAGCTGATCTTCTTCCGCGCGTACTCGGGCATCGTCAACTCGGGCGACACCGTGCTGAACTCGACCAAGGGCAAGAAGGAACGCCTCGGCCGTATTCTGCAGATGCACGCGAACAACCGCGAAGAAATCAAGGAAGTTCGCGCTGGCGACATCGCCGCCGCGGTCGGCCTGAAGGAAGCGACCACGGGCGACACGCTGTGCGACCCGGCGCACCCGATCGTTCTGGAACGCATGGTGTTCCCGGAGCCGGTGATTTCGCAGGCCGTCGAGCCGAAGACCAAGGCTGACCAGGAAAAGATGGGCCTCGCCCTGAACCGCCTGGCGCAGGAAGACCCGTCGTTCCGCGTCCAGACGGACGAAGAATCGGGCCAGACCATCATTTCGGGCATGGGCGAGCTCCACCTCGAAATTCTGGTCGACCGCATGAAGCGTGAATTCAACGTGGAAGCGACCGTCGGCAAGCCGCAGGTTGCCTACCGCGAAACGATCCGCGCAACGGCGAAAGACGTGGACGGCAAGTTCGTCAAGCAGTCGGGTGGTCGCGGCCAGTACGGTCACGCGGTCATCACGCTCGAGCCGAACGAGCAGGGCAAGGGCTACGAGTTCCTGGACGAGATCAAGGGCGGTGTGATTCCTCGCGAATTCATCCCCGCGGTCGACAAGGGTATCCAGGACACGCTGAAGGCTGGCGTGCTGGCGGGCTTCCCGGTCGTCGACGTCAAGGTTCACCTGACGTTCGGTTCGTACCACGACGTGGACTCGAATGAAAACGCGTTCCGCATGGCCGGTTCGATGGCGTTCAAGGAAGCCATGCGCAAGGCGCAGCCGGTCATCCTCGAACCGATGATGGCTGTCGAAGTCGAAACGCCGGAAGACTACATGGGCAACGTGATGGGCGACCTGTCGGGCCGTCGCGGTATCGTCCAGGGCATGGAAGACATGGTTGGCGGCGGCAAGATCGTTCGCGCCGAAGTGCCGCTGTCGGAAATGTTCGGCTACTCGACGTCGCTGCGCTCGCTCACGCAGGGTCGCGCAACGTACACGATGGAATTCAAGCACTACGCAGAAGCACCGCGTAACGTGGCCGACGCGATCATCAGCGCGAAGGCGAAGTAAGCATCGGCGCTCATTTGAGCACGCAGTGGGCCAGACATGGGTCTGGCTCACTTTGCACAAGTCACCGATTCATCACTTTTTTGAAAGAAGAGAAACATGGCAAAAGGTAAATTCGAACGGACCAAGCCGCACGTGAACGTGGGCACGATCGGTCACGTTGACCACGGCAAGACCACGCTGACGGCAGCGATCACGACGGTTCTGACCAAGAAGTTCGGCGGTGAAGCCAAGGCGTACGACCAGATCGACGCAGCACCGGAAGAAAAGGCACGTGGTATTACCATCAACACCGCGCACGTCGAGTACGAAACGGCTAACCGCCACTACGCACACGTCGACTGCCCGGGCCACGCTGACTACGTGAAGAACATGATCACGGGCGCGGCACAGATGGACGGCGCAATCCTGGTGTGCTCGGCCGCTGACGGCCCGATGCCGCAAACGCGTGAGCACATCCTGCTCGCCCGTCAGGTTGGCGTGCCTTACATCATCGTGTTCCTGAACAAGTGCGACATGGTCGACGACGCCGAGCTGCTCGAGCTCGTCGAAATGGAAGTGCGCGAACTCCTGTCGAAGTACGACTTCCCGGGCGACGACACACCGATCATCAAGGGTTCGGCCAAGCTGGCGCTCGAAGGCGACACGGGCGAGCTGGGTGAAGTGGCGATCATGAACCTGGCCGACGCACTGGACACGTACATCCCGACGCCGGAGCGTGCGGTTGACGGCGCGTTCCTGATGCCGGTGGAAGACGTGTTCTCGATCTCGGGTCGCGGCACGGTGGTGACGGGTCGCGTCGAGCGCGGCATCGTCAAGGTCGGCGAGGAAATCGAAATCGTCGGTATCAAGCCGACGGTGAAGACGACCTGCACGGGCGTGGAAATGTTCCGCAAGCTGCTCGACCAGGGCCAGGCAGGCGACAACGTCGGTATCCTGCTGCGCGGCACGAAGCGTGAAGACGTGGAGCGTGGCCAGGTTCTGGCCAAGCCGGGTTCGATCACGCCGCACACGCACTTCACGGCTGAAGTGTACGTGCTGAGCAAGGATGAAGGCGGCCGCCACACGCCGTTCTTCAACAACTACCGTCCGCAGTTCTACTTCCGTACGACGGACGTGACGGGCTCGATCGAGCTGCCGAAGGACAAGGAAATGGTCATGCCGGGCGACAACGTGTCGATCACGGTGAAGCTGATCGCTCCGATCGCGATGGAAGAAGGTCTGCGCTTCGCAATCCGCGAAGGCGGCCGTACCGTCGGCGCCGGCGTGGTTGCCAAGATCATCGAGTAAATCGAGTAGAATACTCGGCTTGCTGTAAGCAGTAGTAGTTGAGGTACTTGGACCGGCCTGCGGCTCTCCGCCGCAGGCCGGTCCTGCGCTCTTTATATCGTCTGGCGGCGCAAGTCCGCCTCGCTCTTTTCAAGGAATTGCCATGCAGAACCAAAAAATCCGTATTCGCCTGAAGGCCTTCGACTATCGCCTGATCGATCAATCGGCTGCTGAAATCGTCGAAACGGCGAAGCGGACGGGTGCAATCGTTCGCGGTCCGGTGCCGCTGCCGACGCGCATCCAGCGTTTCGACATCCTGCGTTCGCCGCACGTCAACAAGACCTCGCGCGACCAGCTCGAAATCCGCACCCACCTGCGTCTGATGGACATCGTCGACCCGACGGACAAGACCGTCGACGCGCTGATGAAGCTGGACCTGCCGGCTGGCGTGGACGTCGAAATCAAGCTGCAGTAAAAGTCTCGAGCGCGGCCAGGATAGCCTGATCGTGCTAAGTCTTTGATTGCTTGCGGAAATCGTGGGAGGACGTTATACTTGACGTCTTTTCGCGCATTTGCGCAAAAAATCGGTGTGATTTTTCGGGCCTTTACCCTGAAAACACGCCGGTACTTTGTAAATTAGCCCCGACCAATCGCAGTCGGGAATGGAGAAAACGATGAGCCTTGGACTCGTAGGTCGCAAGGTTGGCATGACGCGTATCTTCACGGCTGACGGGGATTCGATTCCCGTGACCGTGCTGGACGTGTCCGACAACCGCGTGACGCAGATCAAGACTGTTGAAACCGACGGCTACACGGCCGTTCAGGTTGCGTTCGGTACGCGCCGTGCATCGCGCGTGACGAAGCCGCTCGCAGGTCATCTCGCTAAAGCTGGCGTTCAAGCCGGTGAAATCCTCAGGGAATTCCAGATCGACGCCGCCAAGGCTGCCGAACTGTCCGCTGGCGCCGTGATCGGTGTGGAACTCTTCACGGAAGGCCAAAAGATCGACGTGCAAGGCACCTCGATCGGTAAGGGCTACGCCGGTACCATCAAGCGTTACAACTTCAGCTCCGGCCGTGCTTCGCACGGTAACTCGCGCTCGCACAACGTGCCGGGTTCGATCGGTATGGCGCAGGATCCGGGCCGCGTGTTTCCGGGTAAGCGCATGACCGGTCACATGGGCGACGAGACCGTAACGGTGCAAAACCTCGAAATCGCCCGTATCGACGCAGAGCGCAAGCTGCTGCTGGTCAAGGGTGCCGTGCCGGGTGCTAAGGGCGGCAAGGTTTTCGTGACGCCGGCCGTCAAGGCGCGCGCCAAGAAAGGAGCGCAATAATGGAACTGAAGCTCCTGAACGCTAATGGTCAAGAAGGTGCTGCAGTCAATGCGTCGGACGTCGTGTTCGGCCGTGACTACAACGAAGCACTGATTCACCAGATCGTTGTCGCCTACCAGGCGAACGCGCGCAGCGGTAACCGCGCGCAGAAGGATCGTGAGCAAGTCAAGCACACCACCAAGAAGCCGTGGCGCCAGAAGGGTACGGGCCGTGCTCGTGCCGGTATGTCGTCGAGCCCGCTGTGGCGTGGCGGTGGCCGCATCTTCCCGAATTCGCCGGAAGAAAACTTCTCGCACAAGGTCAACAAGAAGATGCATCGCGCAGGCCTCTGCTCGATCTTCTCGCAGCTGGCCCGCGAAGGCCGCATCTCGGTCGTCGAAGAGCTCTCGCTCGAAGCGCCCAAGACGAAGCTGCTGGCCGAAAAGTTCAAGGCCATGGGTCTCGAATCCGTGCTGGTCATCACCGACACGGTCGACGAGAACCTGTATCTCGCGTCGCGCAACCTGCCCCACGTGGCAGTCGTTGAGCCGCGTTTTGCCGACCCGCTCTCGCTGATCTACTTCAAGAAGATCCTGATCACGAAGGCAGCGGTCGCCCAGATCGAGGAGTTGCTGTCATGAGCGAGATTCGCAAGAACGATCATCGTTTGATGCAGGTCCTGCTCGCACCGGTGATCTCCGAAAAGGCGACGCTGGTTGCGGAGAAGAACGAACAAGTCGTCTTCGAAGTCGCGCCGGACGCGAACAAGCAGGAAGTCAAGGCTGCTGTCGAGCTGCTGTTCAAGGTGGAAGTCGAGTCCGTCAATGTGCTGGTCCAGAAGGGCAAAGCCAAGCGCTTTGGCCGCTTCAACGGCAAGCGCAAGGACGTGAAGAAGGCGTATGTCTGCCTGAAGCCCGGCCAGGAAATCAACTTTGAAGCGGAGGCCAAGTAATCATGGCAATCGTGAAAGTTAAGCCGACCTCGCCGGGTCGCCGCGCGATGGTGAAGATCGTCAACAAGGATCTGCACAAGGGCGCGCCGTACGCACCGCTGCTCGAAAAGCAATCCGTGAAGGCGGGTCGTAACAACAACGGTCACATCACGACGCGTCACCAGGGTGGCGGTCACAAGCAGCACTACCGTGTGATCGATTTCCGTCGTACGAAGGATGGCGTCCCCGCGAAGGTGGAGCGTCTCGAGTATGACCCGAACCGTAGCGCGAATATTGCGCTGGTTCTGTACGCAGACGGCGAGCGCCGCTACATCATTGCGCCGAAGGGCGTGACGGTTGGCACGCCGCTGATGTCGGGCTCGGAAGCGCCGATCAAGGCAGGCAACACGCTGCCGATCCGCAATATCCCGGTCGGTACGACGATCCACTGCATCGAAATGTTGCCGGGCAAGGGCGCGCAGATCGCGCGTTCGGCTGGTACGTCGGCCATGCTGCTGGCACGTGAAGGCGTCTACGCGCAGGTTCGTCTGCGTTCGGGCGAAATCCGTCGCGTGCACGTTGAATGTCGTGCAACGATCGGTGAAGTCGGCAACGAAGAGCACAGCCTCCGTCAAATCGGTAAGGCTGGCGCGAACCGCTGGCGCGGTATCCGCCCGACGGTCCGTGGCGTTGCAATGAACCCGGTCGACCACCCGCACGGTGGTGGCGAAGGCAAGACTGCGGCTGGTCGCGACCCGGTGAGCCCGTGGGGCACGCCGACGAAGGGCTATCGCACCCGCAGCAACAAGCGCACGACGAGCATGATCGTCCAGCGCCGTCACAAGCGTTAAGGAGTAGGCAATGGCACGTTCTATTAAGAAAGGTCCGTTCTGCGACGCCCATTTGCTGAAGAAGGTTGAGGCGGCTGCAGCTACGCGCGACAAGAAACCGATCAAGACCTGGTCGCGTCGTTCGACGATCCTGCCGGACTTCATCGGCCTGACGATCGCCGTGCACAACGGCCGTCAACACGTTCCGGTGTATGTCACGGAAAACATGGTCGGCCACAAGCTTGGCGAGTTCGCACTGACCCGTACGTTCAAGGGTCACGCGGCCGACAAGAAGGCCAAGAAATAAGGGGCAATCAAGATGGAAGTGAAGGCAATTCATCGCGGTGCCCGCATCTCGGCGCAGAAGACGCGCCTTGTGGCTGACCAGATCCGCGGTCTGCCGGTCGACAAGGCTCTGAACGTTCTGACGTTCTCGCCGAAGAAAGCGGCTGGCATCGTGAAAAAGGTTGTGCTCTCGGCTATCGCCAATGCGGAACACAACGAAGGCGCCGATATCGACGAGCTCAAGATCAAGAGCATCTACGTCGACAAGGCTGCTTCGCTGAAGCGTTTCACCGCACGCGCAAAGGGTCGCGGTAACCGCATCGAGAAGCAATCCTGTCACATCACTGTGACGGTCGGGAATTAAGGAGCCATACGATGGGACAGAAAATTCATCCGACTGGCTTCCGTTTGGCCGTCAGCCGCAATTGGGCTTCGCGTTGGTACGCGAACAACAACAATTTCGCGGCGATGTTGAAGGAAGACATCGGTGTTCGTGAATACCTGAAGAAGAAGCTGAAGAACGCTTCGGTGGGCCGTGTTGTGATCGAGCGCCCGGCTAAGAACGCTCGCATCACGATTTACAGCTCGCGCCCGGGTGTGGTGATCGGCAAGAAGGGTGAGGACATCGAACTCCTCAAGGCCGAACTCCAGAAGCGCATGGGCGTTCCGGTTCACGTGAACATCGAAGAAATTCGCAAGCCGGAAACCGACGCGCAGCTGATCGCCGACTCGATCACGCAGCAGCTCGAGCGCCGCATCATGTTCCGTCGCGCAATGAAGCGCGCGATGCAGAACGCGATGCGTCTGGGTGCCCAGGGCATCAAGATCATGAGCGCCGGCCGTCTGAACGGTATCGAAATCGCACGTACCGAGTGGTACCGCGAAGGTCGAGTGCCGCTTCACACGCTGCGTGCTGACATCGACTACGCAACCTCGGAAGCGAAGACGACGTACGGCATCATCGGCGTGAAGGTTTGGGTCTACAAGGGCGACACGCTCGGCCGCAACGACGCACCGGTGGTGGAAGAAGTCGCCGAAGAAAAGCGTCCGCGCCGCAATGCGCGTCCGGGCGATCGTCGTCCGCGCCGTGATGGCGAAGGCGCACCGGGTGCCCGTCGTGGCGCACCGCGCCGTGGCGACGGCAAGAGTGGAGAATAACGATGCTGCAACCGAAACGCAGGAAGTATCGCAAAGAGCAGAAGGGTCGTAACACCGGTATCGCAACGCGCGGCAACGCGGTTTCGTTCGGTGAATACGGTCTGAAGGCTATCGGTCGTGGTCGCCTGACCGCGCGTCAGATTGAAGCAGCGCGTCGTGCAATGACGCGTCACATCAAGCGTGGCGGCCGCATCTGGATCCGTATCTTCCCGGACAAGCCGATCTCGCAAAAGCCGGCGGAAGTGCGTATGGGTAACGGTAAGGGTAACCCTGAGTACTACGTCGCTGAGATCCAGCCGGGCAAGATGCTGTACGAAATGGATGGTGTGTCCGAAGAACTGGCCCGTGAAGCCTTCCGTCTGGCTGCAGCCAAGCTGCCGCTGAAGACGGTCTTCATGGTTCGCCAGCTCGGCGCCTAAGGAGTGAATGATGAAGGCTTCTGAACTTCACCAGAAAGACCAGGCCGCGCTCAACCAAGAGTTGTCGGACCTGCTTAAGGCGCAATTCGGCCTGCGCATGCAACTCGCGACCCAGCAGCTCACGAACACGAGCCAGCTGAAGAAGGTTCGTCGCGACATCGCACGTGTGCGGACCGTCCTGACTGAGAAGGCGAACCAGAAATGAACGAAAGCGTGAAAACCTCGCTTAAGCGGACGCTGGTCGGCAAGGTCGTCAGCAACAAGATGGACAAGACGGTCACCGTCCTGGTCGAGCGCCGCGTCAAGCACCCGATCTACGGCAAGTACGTCGTGCAGTCGAAGAAGTACCACGCTCACGACGAATCGAACACGTACAACGAGGGTGACCTCGTTGAAATCCAGGAAACCCGTCCGATTTCGAAGACGAAGGCCTGGACCGTGTCGAAGCTGATCGAAGCAGCACGCGTCATCTAAGAGCCGTTTCAGATGATGCAGTACCCCGGGGGCCCTCCCCGGGGTAGAGAAGTTGTTGAAATCGCTAAAGATTTCGCTTGCGAGACCAAGATTATCGAGTTATAGTCTTGGTCTTCCCTCTTTATGGGTTCGTTGTTGGCAAAGCAACGGGCGAAAGTAGTGGGGGAGGTGGTTCGGGCGCCAGTCCGGATCTGCAAGATTCACCGGAATGCGATGGCCGGTTTCGTTTGCCGTCGCTGCTGTTCTAACCCAAGCAGCTGAGCGGTCGTTCTAGTGGCGGCGCGGCTGACGGGACCAAGACTGACCGGATGTGCCATGGTGGCGCAACCGGATTAAGTTGGGAAAGATAAACCATGATCCAGACCGAAACTCGGCTTGAAGTAGCCGACAACACGGGTGCGCGTGAAGTCATGTGCATCAAGGTGCTCGGCGGCTCGAAGCGTCGTTATGCCAGCATTGGCGACATCATCAAGGTGAGCGTCAAGGAAGCAACGCCGCGCGGGCGCGTGAAGAAGGGCGAAATCTACAACGCTGTTGTGGTTCGCACCGCCAAGGGCGTGCGCCGTCAAGACGGCTCGCTGATCAAGTTCGATGGCAACGCCGCCGTGCTTTTGAATACCAAGCTTGAGCCGATCGGCACCCGCATTTTCGGGCCGGTTACGCGTGAGCTGCGTAGCGAACGATTCATGAAGATCGTTTCGCTGGCGCCGGAAGTGCTGTAAGGAGTCGCGATGAACAAGATTCGCAAGGGTGACGAAGTTATCGTCATTACCGGCAAAGACAAGGGCAAGCGCGGTGTCGTGGTCGCCATCGGTGAAGAGCGCGTTACTGTCGAAGGCATCAACATTGCGAAGAAGCATGTGAAGCCGAACCCCATGAAGGGTACGACGGGTGGCGTGGAAGCCAAGGCAATGCCGCTGGCTATCTCGAACGTCGCATTGGTCGACGCGAACGGCAAGCCGTCGCGCGTGGGCATCAAGGTCGAAGGGGACAAGAAGGTTCGTTTCCTGAAGACGACCGGTGCTGTCCTGAGCGCCTGACGCTGCGGAGTAAAAAATGGCACGTTTGCAAGAATTTTATAAAGAGAAGGTCGTCCCCGGCCTGATCGAGAAGTTCGGTTACAAGTCGGTCATGGAAGTGCCGCGCCTCACGAAGATCACCCTGAACATGGGTGTGGGTGAGGCCGTCGCTGACAAGAAGGTCCTCGAGCACGCCATTGGCGACCTCACGAAGATCGCCGGCCAGAAGCCTGTTGTGACGAAGTCGCGCAAGGCAATCGCCGGCTTCAAGATCCGTGAAGGTTATCCGATCGGCACGATGGTTACGCTGCGTGGCAATGCCATGTACGAATTCCTGGACCGTTTCGTGACGGTTGCGCTCCCCCGCGTGCGCGACTTCCGTGGTGTGTCGGGCAAGGCGTTCGACGGCCGTGGTAACTACAACATCGGTGTGAAAGAGCAGATCATTTTCCCCGAAATCGACTATGACAAGATCGACGCGCTGCGTGGGCTGAACATCAGCATCACGACGACCGCGAAGACCGATGAAGAAGCAAAGGCACTGCTCGCCGGCTTCAAGTTCCCGTTCAGAAACTGAGGTTACCGTGGCTAAACTGGCACTGATTGAACGTGAAAAGAAGCGCGCTCGTCTGGCAGCGAAGTTCGCGCCGAAGCGCGCAGCGCTGAAGGCGATCATCGACGACCAAAGCAAGTCGGAAGAAGAGCGCTACGCAGCTCGCCTCGAACTGCAACAACTGCCGCGCAACTCGAACCCGACCCGCAAGCGTAACCGCTGCGCGATCACGGGTCGTCCGCGTGGTACGTTCCGCAAATTCGGTCTCGCACGTAACAAGATTCGTGAAATCGCGTTCCGTGGTGAGATCCCTGGCATCACCAAGGCGAGCTGGTAATAGGAGAAACATAAATGAGCATGAGTGATCCTATCGCCGATATGCTGACTCGCATCCGCAATGCGCAGATGGTCGAGAAGGTTTCGGTTGCTATGCCCTCGTCGAAAGTGAAGATTGCCATTGCGCAGGTTCTGAAGGACGAAGGTTATATCGACGACTTCGCGGTGAAAACCGAAGGTGCGAAGTCGGAATTGAACATCGCGTTGAAGTACTACGCTGGCCGTCCCGTTATCGAGCGCATCGAACGCGTTTCGAAGCCGGGCCTGCGCGTGTACCGCGGCCGCAACGACATCCCGCAGGTCATGAATGGCCTGGGCGTTGCAATCGTGTCGACGCCGAAGGGTGTGATGACGGACCGCAAGGCGCGCGCTACTGGCGTCGGCGGCGAAGTTATCTGCTACGTCGCTTAAGACCTAAGGAGAAGAAACATGTCTCGAGTAGGTAAGAGCCCGGTCGCGCTGCAAGGCGCAGAAGCGACGCTCAGCGACGAGAAGATTACCGTCAAGGGCGCGCTGGGTACGATTTCGCAAGCTGCGAACCGCCTCGTGAAGGTGGTGAGCGAAGACGGTCAGCTCAAGTTTGAGCCGACGGACGACAGCCGCGAAGCCAATGCGATGTCGGGCACGATGCGCGCGATCGTCGCGAACATGGTGCAAGGCGTGACGAAGGGTTTTGAGCGCAAGCTGACGCTGGTTGGCGTTGGTTACCGTGCTCAAGCGCAAGGCGACAAGCTGAACCTGTCGCTGGGTTTCTCGCACCCCGTGGTGCACCAGATGCCGGAAGGCGTCAAGGCTGAAACCCCGTCGCAAACGGAAATCGTGATCAAGGGGATCGACAAGCAGAAAGTTGGCCAAACCGCTGCCGAAGTGCGCGGTTATCGCCCGCCGGAGCCCTACAAGGGCAAGGGTGTGCGTTACGCCAACGAGGTTGTGATCCTCAAAGAAACGAAGAAGAAGTAAGGGTGCGCAATCATGGATAAGACTCAATCTCGCCTGCGCCGCGCTCGTCAGACGCGTCTCAAGATCGCTGAGCTGCAGGTCGCGCGCCTGGCCGTGCATCGCACGAACACGCACATCTATGCGCAAGTGTTCTCGCCCTGCGGCACCAAGGTGCTGGCCAGCGCGTCGACGCTTGAAGCCGAAGTGCGTGCGCAACTGGCTGACCAGTCGGGCAAGGGCGGCAACGTCGCCGCTGCCTCGCTGATCGGCAAGCGTATTGCAGAAAAGGCTAAGGCCGCCGGCATCGAATCCGTCGCCTTTGACCGCTCGGGTTTCCGCTATCACGGCCGCGTCAAGGCGCTGGCTGATGCTGCGCGCGAAGCCGGGCTCAAGTTCTAAGGAAGGAATTCGTCATGGCAAAGATGCAAGCGAAAGTTCAGGCTGACGAACGCGACGACGGCCTTCGCGAAAAAATGATTTCGGTCAACCGCGTGACCAAGGTCGTGAAGGGTGGCCGTATTCTCGGCTTCGCCGCACTGACCGTGGTTGGCGATGGTGATGGCCGCGTCGGTATGGGCAAGGGCAAGTCGAAGGAAGTGCCGGTTGCTGTCCAGAAGGCGATGGAACAAGCTCGTCGCAACATGTTCAAGGTGCCCCTGAAGAACGGCACCCTGCAACACGAAGTGCACGGCAAGCACGGCGCATCGGTCGTCCTCCTCGCTCCGGCGAAGGCAGGTACGGGCGTGATCGCCGGCGGCCCGATGCGTGCCGTGTTCGACGTGATGGGCGTGCAGAACGTCGTGGCCAAGAGCCACGGTTCGACGAATCCGTACAACCTCGTTCGTGCGACGCTGGACGGCCTGCGCAAGCAGTCGACCCCGGCTGACATCGCGGCGAAGCGCGGCAAGTCCGTCGAAGACATTCTGGGCTAAGGGTGGGCACCATGTCTGAAAAAACTGTCAAGGTTCAGCTCGTCAAGAGCCTGATTGGGACCCGCGAATCGCACCGTGCCACCGTGCGCGGTCTCGGCCTGCGTCGCCTGAACTCGGTTTCCGAGCTGCAGGACACGCCGGCAGTGCGCGGCATGATCAACAAGGTCTCGTACCTCGTCAAGGTCATCGCTTAAGCGCACTCGGACCAAAAGACTCCAGGAGTTGAAAATGGAATTGAATAACCTGAAGCCGGCAGAAGGCGCGAAGCACGCAAAGCGTCGCGTCGGTCGCGGCATCGGCTCTGGCCTCGGCAAGACCGCTGGCCGTGGTCACAAGGGTCAGAAATCGCGTTCGGGCGGCTTCCACAAGGTCGGCTTCGAAGGCGGTCAAATGCCGCTGCAACGTCGTCTGCCCAAGCGTGGCTTCACCTCGTTGACGAAGGAATTCGTTGGTGAAGTGCGCCTCGCGGATATCGAGAAGCTGCCGGTCGACGAAATCGATCTGCTGGCTCTCAAGCAGGCAGGCCTCGTTGGCGAAATGACCCGCAGCGCGAAGATCATCGCTACTGGCGAGATCAAGCGCAAGGTCGTGGTCAAGGGCCTGGGTGCGACGAAGAATGCGCGTGCTGCGATCGAAGCAGCAGGCGGTTCTTTTGCCGAGTGATTGTGGGTGGTGCGTGCGGGCTTGCCCGCCGTCACTAACATCTGCATCGGAGAAGCTACTTGGCTAACAGCCCGAGTCTCGCAAAAACCGGTCGCAGCGCTCCGAAGTTCGGCGACCTGCGCCGGCGTGCAATGTTCTTGCTGCTGGCGTTGGTCGTTTATCGGATCGGAGCGCACATTCCGGTTCCCGGTATCGACCCGGACCAACTGGCGAAGCTCTTCCAGAGCCAGTCAGGCGGCATCCTGGGCATGTTCAACATGTTCTCGGGTGGCGCGCTGTCTCGCTTCACGATCTTCGCGCTGGGTGTGATGCCGTATATCTCGGCGTCGATCATCTTGCAGCTGATGGCGATCGTCTCGCCGCAGCTCGAGGCGCTGAAGAAGGAAGGGCAGGCTGGACAACGCAAGATCACGCAGTACACGCGGGTCTTCACGGTGGTGCTGGCAACCTTTCAGGCTTTCGGCATCGCGGTCGCGCTGGAAAACCAGCCTGGCCTCGTGATCGATCCGGGCATGGTGTTCCGCCTGACGACGGTGGTGACGCTCGTGACGGGCACGATGTTCTTGATGTGGCTTGGTGAGCAGATCACGGAACGCGGGCTTGGCAACGGCATTTCGATCATCATCTTCGGCGGGATCGCAGCGGGTTTCCCGAATGCGATTGGTGGTCTCTTCGAACTGGTTCGCACCGGCTCGATGGGTCCCATCTCGGCGATCATCATCGTGGTGCTGATCGCAGCCGTGACGTATCTGGTGGTGTTCATCGAACGCGGCCAGCGCAAGATCCTCGTGAACTATGCGAAGCGTCAGGTTGGCAACAAGATTTACGGTGGGCAGTCGTCGCACCTGCCGCTCAAGCTGAACATGTCGGGCGTGATTCCGCCGATCTTCGCGTCGTCGATCATCCTGTTCCCGGCAACCATCCTGAACTGGTTCAGTTCGGGGTCGCGGACCGGCTGGTTCGCGGACACGCTGCACAACGTGGCCGAAGCTCTCAAGCCTGGTCAGCCTGTGTACGTGTTGCTGTACGCGTTGGCGATCGTCTTCTTCTGCTTCTTCTACACCGCTCTGGTGTTCAACAGCAGGGAAACGGCCGACAACCTGAAAAAGAGTGGCGCGTTCGTACCTGGCATCCGCCCGGGCGATCAGACGGCTCGCTATATCGACCGCATCCTCACGCGTCTGACGCTGGCCGGTGCGATCTATATCGTGTTCGTTTGCCTGCTGCCCGAGTTTCTGGTGCTGCGCTGGAATGTGCCGTTTTATTTTGGTGGTACGTCGCTGCTGATCATTGTCGTCGTCACAATGGACTTCATGGCGCAGGTGCAGTCGTACGTGATGTCGCAACAATATGAATCGCTGCTCAAGAAGGCCAACTTCAAGGGCGGCGGCGTCCCGATGCGTTGAAAGGACCTATGGCCAAAGACGATGTAATCCAGATGCAGGGTGAGGTCATCGAAAACCTCCCCAACGCAACCTTCCGGGTGAAGCTGGAAAACGGCCATGTCGTTCTCGGGCATATTTCCGGAAAAATGCGGATGCACTACATCCGCATTCTCCCGGGCGACAAGGTGACGGTTGAGTTGACGCCTTACGATCTGTCGCGTGCGCGGATCGTGTTCCGGGCGAAGTGATTTAGAAAAAGGGTAATATCATGAAAGTGATGGCATCGGTAAAGCGCATTTGCCGCAACTGCAAAATCATCAAGCGCAACGGCGTCGTTCGCGTGATCTGCAGCTCGGACCCGCGCCACAAGCAGCGTCAAGGCTGATTAGCGCGCTTGCGCTTTTTGTTTGAGGAAAAACAATGGCTCGTATTGCAGGGGTTAACATCCCGAACCACCAGCACACTGAAATCGGCCTGACGGCAATTTTCGGTGTTGGCCGCACGCGTTCGCGCAACATCTGCGTTGCCGCGGGTGTGCCGTTCAACAAGAAGGTCAAGGACCTGGACGACGCGGATCTCGAAAAGCTGCGTGAGGAAGTGGGCAAGTTTGTCGTCGAAGGCGATCTGCGCCGTGAAGTGACGATGAACATCAAGCGCCTGATGGACCTCGGCTGCTACCGCGGCGTGCGCCATCGCAAGGGCCTGCCCCTGCGTGGCCAGCGCACGCGCACCAACGCACGTACGCGCAAGGGTCCGCGCCGCGCAGCACAGTCGCTGAAGAAGTAAGCGGAACTGACAGTTACAGGAAAACGTAATGGCTAAGGCTTCGAACAACTCCGCGGCGCAACGCGTTCGCAAGAAGGTCAAGAAGAACGTCGCCGAGGGCGTGGTTCACGTTCACGCGTCGTTCAACAACACCATCATCACGATCACCGATCGTCAAGGCAACGCGCTTGCCTGGGCAACCTCGGGCGGTCAGGGCTTCAAGGGCTCGCGCAAGTCGACTCCCTTCGCAGCTCAGGTCGCAGCCGAGTCGGCTGGCCGTGTCGCGATGGAATACGGCGTCAAGAACCTCGAAGTGCGTATCAAGGGCCCCGGCCCTGGCCGCGAATCGGCGGTGCGCGCGCTGCATGGTCTTGGCATCAAGATCACCGCGATCTCCGACGTGACGCCGGTCCCGCACAACGGCTGCCGTCCGCCGAAGCGCCGCCGCATCTAAGGCGTCGCTTGAGCCGAACGCCTGAGCCGCCGGAAACGGCGACCCAGGCTCTCGGCGTTATTGAATTGACTAAGCCCACCGTTCGGTTCAAAGAGCCGGACTAGCGTGAAACCGCGGGTTCGCCCATTCAGGTTTCGCGTGATCAATTATCGAAGGAAAGCAACGTGGCACGTTATATCGGCCCGAAGGCCAAGCTGTCCCGCCGTGAAGGCACCGACCTCTTCCTGAAGAGCGCACGCCGCTCGCTCGCCGACAAGTGCAAGCTCGACAGCAAGCCGGGTCAGCACGGCCGCACCTCGGGCGCCCGCACGTCCGACTACGGCACGCAGCTTCGCGAAAAGCAAAAAGTGAAGCGCATCTACGGCGTGCTCGAGCGCCAGTTCCGCCGCTACTTCGCGGAAGCTGACCGTATCAAGGGCAACACCGGCGAAAACCTGCTCAAGCTGCTCGAATCGCGTCTCGACAACGTCGTGTACCGCATGGGCTTCGCATCGACCCGCGCTGAAGCGCGTCAGCTCGTGAGCCACAAGGCTCTCACGCTGAACGGCGTCGTCGCGAACATCCCGTCGATGCAAGTGAAGGCAGGCGACGTCGTCGCAATTCGCGAAAAGGCGAAGAAGCAGGCGCGTATCGTCGAAGCGCTGTCGCTCGCTGAGCAAGGCGGCATGGCAGGTTGGGTGTCGGTCGACGCGAAGAAGTTCGAAGGCACGTTCAAGGGCATGCCTGAGCGCAGCGACATCGCTGGCGACATCAACGAAAGCCTGATCGTCGAATTGTATTCGCGTTAATCGGATTGACGGCCGGGGTAGCCTCTGTGCTTCGCGCAGGAGGTGGCCTCGGCTGTTTTTTTCAGGTTGTTGCCATCTCAGCCTTATCGGTGTAACGAGCCGAGGGTATTGAAAAGGAAAACCTATGCAAACCAGTTTGTTGAAACCCAAGATCATCGCTGTGGAATCGCTCGGCGAGAACCACGCGAAAGTGGTCATGGAGCCGTTCGAACGCGGTTATGGCCACACCTTGGGTAACGCGCTCCGGCGCGTGCTGCTGTCGTCGATGGTGGGCTATGCGCCGACCGAAGTGACGATCGCAGGCGTCGTGCACGAATACTCGACGCTCGATGGTGTGCAAGAGGACGTGGTCAACCTGCTGCTGAACCTGAAGGGCGTGGTGTTCAAGCTGCATAACCGTGACGAAGTGACGGTTACGCTGCGCAAGGAAGGCGAAGGCGTTGTCACCGCTGGCGACATCGAACTCTCGCACGACTGCGAAGTCATCAACCCGGAACACGTGGTTGCGCATCTGACGAAGGGCGGCAAGCTCGACGTGCAGATCAAGATCGAGAAGGGCCGTGGCTATGTGCCGGGCAACGTGCGCCGCTACGGCGACGAGTCGGCCAAGATCATCGGCCGCATCGTGCTGGACGCGTCGTTCTCGCCGGTTCGCCGCGTGAGCTACGCCGTCGAGAGCGCGCGTGTCGAGCAGCGTACCGACCTCGACAAGCTCGTGATGAACATCGAAACCAACGGCGTGATCTCGCCTGAGGAAGCGATTCGCCAGTCGGCGCGCATCCTCGTGGATCAGCTGTCGGTGTTCGCGGCTCTGGAAGGCACGGAAACGGCAGCGGAAGCCCCGTCGCGCGCGCCGCAGATCGACCCGATCCTGCTGCGTCCGGTGGACGATCTCGAACTCACGGTTCGCTCGGCGAACTGCCTGAAGGCCGAGAACATCTACTACATCGGCGACCTGATCCAGCGTACCGAGAACGAGCTGCTCAAGACCCCGAACCTGGGTCGCAAGTCGCTCAACGAGATCAAGGAAGTGCTCGCTTCGCGCGGTCTCACGCTCGGCATGAAGCTCGAAAACTGGCCGCCGGCTGGTCTCGACAAGTAATGTAAGTGGCACGGACGCGGATTTTCCTTTAAAATCCGCGTCTTGCTTTTTTCTGTACCGGCCCGTGCCCGAGTTTGATGCTCTGGCGATAGAAGAGCTGGACCAAAACTTTGTTTCAAGGAAATTGAAATGCGTCACCGTCATGGTCTGCGGAAACTGAACCGCACGAGCAGCCACCGTCTGGCAATGCTCCGTAACATGTCCAACTCGCTCATCGAGCACGAAGTCATCAAGACGACGCTGCCGAAGGCGAAGGAACTCCGTAAAGTGGTCGAGCCCCTCATCACGCTCGGCAAGAAGCCCTCGCTGGCGAACCGTCGTCTGGCGTTCAACCGCCTGCGCGATCGTGACTCGGTCACGAAGCTGTTCGACGTGCTCGGTCCGCGTTTCGCGAACCGTCCGGGTGGCTACCTGCGCATCCTGAAGTTCGGTTTCCGTGTTGGCGACAACGCACCGATGGCTCTGGTCGAACTGCTCGACCGTCCGGAAGTCGCGGAAGAGAACGTCCAGGAAGCGGAATAAGCTTTCGGTCGCCTGGTCCCCGGATCAAGCGGCGTGCGAAAAAGCCAGGCCTAGCCTGGCTTTTTTGTTTTCAGCAGTGGATTAAACGGCTCGGGAATGTGTTTGCTGTATGTCACCGCTGTGTCGTCGCTCCGCATGCTTACGGCGCATGAGCGAAGCCAGTTGACGCCGGTGGTACGATAACGTTCTGCCTCAGGCGCCCCCGGCTCTCGCGCCGTGGGGGCGGGGCACCATGACGGAGCTTGTCGTGACCCTCAATGTAATCTTGATGTTGACCACCTTGCCCGACGAGGACGCCGCCGAAAAGCTGTCGTCGACGGCGCTCGAAGCCCATCTCGCGGCCTGTGTGACGCGGCTTGGCCCGGTCCATTCGCAGTACCACTGGCAGGGCAGGATCGAGTCCAGCGACGAGGTGCAGCTTCTTTTCAAGACGAGTCTCGCGCGCGCGGCCGAGCTCGAACAGTTCATCCAGACCCAGCATCCTTACGAGACGCCCGAGATTCTCTCGTGGCAGGTCACGGCGTCGAACGCCTATGGCCAATGGGTCAATGCCGAGACACAGCGTCCCATTCATGTTTAAGCGTTTCGATCGGCGCTTGCGCGCCGTGCCGTACACCTCGTTTCTGGCTTTCCTCGCACTCGTCGGTTGCGTGCTGCCGCTCTTGTTCGGTGCAGCGCCCGCCCGCGCCGACGACGACTTCCTGCCGCCCGATCAGGCCTTCACGTTCACTGCGAGCGAGGAGCCGGGCGTCGTCGATGTTCACTTCAAGATTGCCGATGGCTATTACATGTACCGCGAGCGCTTTGCATTTGCGACGCGCAACGATACGGCCACGCTCGGCGATGCACAGATTCCTCCAGGGCATGTGAAGTTCGATACAACGTTCAACAAGAACGTCGAGACCTATCGCAAGGAACTTACGATCCGCGTGCCCGTGAAGCAGGCGCGCGGGGCATTCGATCTTGCGGTGACGTCCCAGGGATGCGCCGACGCCGGCATCTGCTATCCGCCGGCGGAGCATGTCTATCACGTGAGCGGCGCGGCGCTTCAAGCCGCGGCCGGCGGGCAGAGTGCGGCGGCCACCGTTGCGCCGGCCACTTCGGCCACGCCTTCGGCACCGGCGGACAACGCACGGCAGTCGTGGTACGAACGCGCGACGAGCGCGGACTATGCGCAATCGCTGCTGCAAGGCGGTGGCTTTTTCGGCGTAGTCGGTTTGTATTTTCTCGCGGGCATCGTGCTCAGCCTGCTGCCCTGCTCGTATCCGATGATTCCGATCCTCTCGGCCATCATCGTGGGCGAGGGCGCGCAGGTGACGCGCGCACGCGGTTTCGCGTTGTCGTTCGTCTACGTGCTCGGCATGGCGCTGGTCTACACGGTGCTCGGCATTGCCGCGGCGCTGATCGGGCAAAGCCTTGGGGCGTGGTTGCAGAACCCGTGGGTGCTCGGCGTGTTCGCCGGGCTGCTGACCGCCTTTGCGCTCATGCTGATCGCCGGCTACGACCTCGCATTGCCGCAGCGCTGGCAGGATGGTGCATCTCGCGCGTCTCAGGGCCGCTCGGGCGGCAAGTTCGTGGCTGTTGCCGTGATGGGCGCGCTGTCCGCCCTGGTGGTGGGCGCCTGCATGACCGCGCCGCTCTTCGCCGTGCTCGCGTTCATCGCGCACACAGGCAACGCCGTTCTCGGCGGCGCCGCGCTTTTCGCAATGGGCATCGGCCTTGGCGTGCCGCTCATGATCATCGGGCTCGGCGCAGGCACGCTGCTGCCGCGCGCGGGCACGTGGATGGATGGCGTGAAGGTCTTCTTCGGCATCGCGCTGCTCGCAGCCGCGCTGTGGATCGTATGGCCTGTGCTGGGCGCGAGCGCGCAAATGCTGCTGGCTGCGCTCTGGCTCCTGCTCGCCGCCGCCGGGCTTGGACTTTTTACGCCGAATGCGGGCGGCTCCAATGTCTGGTGGCGTCTGGGGCGCGGCGTAGGCGCGGCGTTCGCGATCTGGGCCGCTACGCTCATCGTCGGTCTTTCGGCTGGCTCGACCGATCCGCTGCGCCCGCTCGCCGTGCTGGCCGCACGCGCGGGCGGCGCTGCAGGCAACGACGCGGCGCGGGTGGCCGAGGCCGATGCACTGACCTTCGCCCCGGTGCGCTCGTCGGCGCAACTCGACGCGATGCTCAAGACGGCGGGCAAGCCCTCGATGCTCGACTTCTACGCAGACTGGTGCGTGAGTTGCAAGGAGATGGAGAGCCTCACGTTCAGCGATTCGCGCGTGCAGGCGCGCCTCGCGCAACTCGGTCTGCTGCGCGCCGACGTGACGGCCAATAACCGCGACGATCAGGCGCTGCTCAAGCGCTTTGGCTTGTTCGGCCCGCCGGGCATCATTTTCTTCGATGCAAGCGGTCAGGAGGTGCTGCGCGTGGTGGGCTACGAAAACGCGGATAAATTCCTCGCCCGGCTCGATCGCGTGGTGGCGCAGGGACAGACGCCGGCGCCTTCGGCCAAGTCCGTGCAATCGGTGCTTTCGACGCTCACGGGCAGATCGTAAGCACACCGCACGACGCATCGAGCATTCGCGCAAACAAAAAGGCACGTCGCGAGACGTGCCTTTTTTCATGCGTCAAGCGCGAATCCGCGCGGCGCTTATTTCTGCGCGCGCAACAGGCGAGCGGCGTCGAGCGCGAAGTACGTGAGAATGCCGTCGGCGCCCGCGCGCTTGAACGCGAGCAGCGACTCCATCATCACTTTGTCGTGGTCAAGCCAGCCGTTTTGCGCTGCAGCCTTGAGCATCGCGTATTCGCCGCTCACCTGGTACACGTAGGTCGGGAAGCGGAACTCGTCCTTCACGCGGCGCACGATGTCGAGATACGGCATACCGGGCTTGACCATCACCATGTCGGCGCCTTCTTCGATGTCGAGGCGCACTTCGCGCAGCGCTTCGTCCGAGTTCGACGGGTCCATCTGGTAGGTCATCTTGTTGCCCTTGCCCAGATTCGACGCGGAGCCCACGGCATCGCGGAACGGTCCGTAGAACGCCGAAGCATACTTCGCCGAGTACGCCATGATGCGCGTATGGATGTGGTTCTCGCTCTCGAGCATCTCGCGGATCGCGCCGATGCGGCCGTCCATCATGTCCGAAGGCGCGACGATATCGACGCCCGCTTCAGCCTGCGCGCGTGCCTGAGCGACAAGGATCTCGATGGTTTCGTCGTTGATGACGTAGCCGTTTTCGTCGATCACGCCGTCCTGGCCGTGGCTCGTGTACGGGTCGAGCGCGACGTCGCATAGCACGCCGAGTTCGGGAAAGCGCTTCTTGAGTTCGCGCACGGCGCGCGGAATCGTGCCGTCGGGGTTGGTCGCTTCGATGCCGTCGGGTGTCTTCAGCGCCGGATCGACGGCGGGGAAGAGCGAGAGCACCGGAATGCCCAGTTCGACGCATTGCTCGGCCACGCCCATGAGCAGATCGACCGAAACGCGCTCGACGCCGGGCATCGACGGCACGGCTTCGCGCACGTTGGTTCCAGCGACCACGAATACGGGGTAGATCAGGTCATTGGTGGTGAGGAGGTTTTCGCGCATCAGGCGGCGCGAGAAGTCGTCGCGGCGCATGCGGCGCGGACGATGATGCGGATAGAAGCTCATGTCGGCAGGGATATCTTGAAACGGGGCGCGCCTTGGCGCACAGGAAACTTTTCAGGACAATGGTATATCATACCGATCGAGCGAGGCGCCTGGCGCCGGACTCCCCGCTTCTCCTCCCTGAGCGGGTGCCTGTCGTTTTTCGATAAGGCTGTTTGGCCCGCCGGCATTTACGGCGGGTTTTTTTATGTGCCGCCGAAATTGAGCAATGCCGGTACGCCGGCGAGGACGTGCGGCGTCGCACGTCCCGTTATGTGGCTAACGCACATTCGTGCACCGAACGTGGCAAGCGAAGCGTCGGCCTGGCTTCGCGTGCGAGCGCGCCGGCCTTAAACCTCGCCGGATTTGACCTCGGGCGCGATCCAGCTTTCGATGACCGCGTGCGCCTCGTCGAGCCCCACGCGCTTGAGCGCGGAAAAGAGCTGTGCGCTCAGCTTCCCTTCATAACCCAGCTTGCGGTACTCGTCGAAGGCCTTGTTCGTCGTGCGCAGTGCGAGAACGCTTTCTTGGCGCGTCAATTTGTCGCATTTCGTCAGAAGCGCGTGGACGGGCTTTCCGGTCGGCGCGAACCACTCGATCATGCGCCGGTCCAGTTCGGTGAGCGGCCGGCGCGCATCCATCATCAGCACGAGGCCGGCGAGTTGGGCGCGCGTTTGCAGATAGAGCGAGAGCAGTTGCTCCCAATGCGCCTTCGCGGCTTCCGGCACTTCGGCATAGCCGTACCCCGGCAAGTCGACCAGATAGCCTGTGGGATCGTCGGCGCTGCCCACGCCGAAATAGTTGATGTGCTGCGTGCGGCCCGGGGTCTTCGACGCGAAGGCGAGGCGCTTCTGGTTGCACAGCAGATTGATTGCCGTGGATTTGCCCGCGTTCGAGCGGCCGGCGAACGCGACTTCGGGCCGTGCCGTAGCGGGCAGGTCGCGCAGATGATTCACCGTCGTGAAGAAACGGGCTTGGTGCAGCAGGAAGGCCATCGGTAGGACCACAAGTGAAGTAGCGAGGCGGGCGGGACCGCCCAAGCCCGGAGGTGCCGGGAACGATCTGAAGATATCGGGGGGAGGCCCGACTGGCGCCGTGGCGCCTTGCGCGCTATTGTACAATGCGACGGTTTACTGAATACCGGGAAGGCCAGCGCGGAGCTTTTCGGGTAGATCGGTCGCTGTCGTGTATTTGCAGAACCTGATTCCCACAAGACGAAACAAGGTGCGCGAATGAATCGATTGGGCAAGTCCTTGAAGGTACTCCAATTTGCGATAGGTGCGACAGCAGCAGGTCTCGTAGCAAGTGTTTCGATGATGGCGACGGCAGCCGAGTCGGCGCCGGCCAAGCCCGATCTGGCCCGGGGGCAGGCCATCGCGGGGCAGGTCTGCGCCGCCTGTCATGGCGCCGATGGCAACAGCAGCGGCGGCGCCTATCCCAAGCTCGCCGGTCAGCACGCCGAGTATCTCGTCAAGCAGCTCAAGGATTTCAAGCCACAGCCCGGTGGCAAGCCCCCTGTGCGTAATAATCCAATTATGGTTGGCTTTGCCAGCGCGCTTAACGATCAGGATATGATCAACGTTGCGGCGTGGTTCGCATCGCAGACGCCCAAGCCCGGCACCGCCCACGACGCGAAGACCGTGCCGGTCGGCCAGAAGATCTGGCGCGCCGGTATCGCGGACAAAGGCGTGCCTGCATGCGCCGGGTGCCACGGACCCACGGGGCAGGGCATTCCGGTTCAGTACCCGCGGCTGTCGGGCCAATGGTCGGAGTACATCGTCGCGCAGTTGCAGGCGTTCCAGCAGCGCACGCGCAACAACAACGAGCCGATGCGTGAAATCTCGCACCGTCTCTCGGACGACGAGATCAAGGCTGTCGCCGACTACGCAGCCGGCCTGCACTGATCCCGGCGTCGCGCCGGGCAGTCCAAGAACAAGAAAAGGGTGTGGGCGCCGCATGGATGCGGCGGTCCCGCACCCTTTTTTGCTGTAATGCGCTGACGAAAAGCGCAGTGAGAAGTGCCATGAGAAGCGGAGTTTGAATGAGCGTCACCACGCAGGGTCTGCAGTTGAATATCCGCCAGAGAGCGGTCAGAAGCACCATCGAGCTGCTCAGCTCGATGCGCTTTGCCATCGCGCTGCTCGTGGTGCTGTCCATTGCGAGCATTATCGGCACGGTGCTCACGCAGGACGACCCGTATCCCAACTACGTCAATCAGTTCGGCCCGTTCTGGGCCGACATCTTCCGCGCCCTGAGCCTCTACACCGTATATAGCGCGTGGTGGTTCATGACCATCCTCGGCTTTCTCGTGGTGTCGATCTCGCTGTGCGTGATCCGTAACGCGCCGAAGATGATTGCCGACACGAAGAGCTGGAAGGACAAAGTCCGCGAAGGCAGCCTGCGCGCGTTCCACCACAAGGGCGAGTTCGTGCTCGAGGGCGGCTCGCGCGCGCAGACCGCCGCGACGCTAGGCAAGCTCGCGCAGCGCCTCGGCTACAAGTTCGTCACGCGCGAAAGCGAGGGCGCGACACTCATCGCCGCCAAGCGCGGCGCCCTCGCGAAAATCGGCTATATTTTTGCCCACCTCGCCATCGTGGTGATCTGCATTGGCGGCCTGCTCGACAGCAATCTGCCGATCAAATTCCAGATGTGGCTCTTCAACAAGACGCCCATCCAGAGCAATGCCGTCATCAACGACATTCCGCCCGAGCATCGGCTTTCCACCGCGAACCCGACGTTCCGCGGCTACGCGTGGGTGCCCGAGGGCCAGTACGTCTCCACGGCCATCCTGAACCAGCCCAACGGCTCGCTGATCCAGGATCTGCCGTTCTCGATCCAGCTCAACAAGTTCATCGTCGATTACTACTCGACCGGGATGCCCAAGCTCTTCGCGAGCGACATCGTCGTGATCGATCACAAGACCGGCCAGCGCATTCCGGCGCGTATCGAGGTCAACGAGCCGTTCGAGTACGACGGCGTGTCGATCTACCAGTCGAGCTTCCAGGACGGCGGCTCGCAGATGCACATGACCGCGTGGCCCATGGCCGGCGCGAGCGCGAAGAGCTTTCCGTTCGAAGGCACCATCGGCAATTCGGCGAAGCTTGCGCTGCCCGCGGGCCAGAGCGTGCCGGGCGTGGATGGCCAGACCATCGAATTCGCCGACTTCCGCGCGATAAACGTCGAGAACATTTCGAACGGCAGCGGCCAGACCGACGTGCGCGGCGTCGCGCATCAGACCCTCAAGGAAGCGTTCGACGAGCGCCTCGGTTCCGGCGCGAAGAGCTCGAAGCCGATCGATCTGCACAACGTCGGCCCCTCGGTGCAGTACAAGGTGCGTGACAAGGACGGCCAGGCGCGCGAGTACAACAACTACATGCTGCCCGTCGACGTGGGCGGCGCGCGGATATTCCTCGCGGGCATGCGCGAGAACCCCGACGAGCCGTTCCGTTACCTGCGCATTCCGGCCGACAGCGGCGGCACGATGAAGGAATGGATGCTGCTGCGCGCCGCGTTCGAGGATCCGGCGCTGCGCGAGCAGGCCGCGCAGCGCTTCGCCGCGCGCTCGGTCCCCGATGCGAACCGCGAGTTGCAGCAGCATCTGCAAGAAAGCGCTTCGCGCGTCCTGACCCTTTTCGCGGGCGCCGATCCTTCGGCGCAAGGCACGTCCGAGGCGCAAGAGGGCGGCTTCCAGGCCGTGGCGATCTTTATCGACAAGTCTGTGCCCAAGGGCCAGCAGGAAAAGGCCGCCGGGCTGCTGCTGCGCATGCTCGAAGGCGCGACGTGGGACCTTTGGCAGCTCGCGCGCACGCGGGCCGGCGAGCCTGTGCTCACGCCTGACGCGCAATCGACGCGCTTCGTCCAGGACTCGATCAATGCGGTTTCGGACAGCTTCCTGTACGGGGCGCCTGTCTATCTACAGCTTGATTCATTCAAGCAGGTGCAAGCTTCGGTATTTCAGCTGACGCGCGCGCCAGGCAAGAAAGTCGTGTATCTTGGCAGCCTGTTGCTCGTACTTGGCATCTTCTCGATGTTCTATGTGCGCGAGCGACGTCTGTGGTTCTGGCTGAAGGACCGGAGCGGGGCCAACGGCGGGGGTGTCGACGTCATCATGGCGATGTCGACCGCGCGCCGCACCCTCGACTTCGAGAAAGAGTTTGCCCGTACCCGCGAAGCGGTCTCCCGAGCCTTGGGTGCGAAACCCGAGGCCACCGGCGCCGGCAGCAGCGGGACGGACCGTACCCCTTGATCCACGCGCCACTCATGCGATTCACGCGACTCACGTGATTGATGCGATCCACGGAAACTCACGATCGACACCGGTAAGCCCATGGACTTGACTCAAGTAACTTCTTCCGCGCAAACCCGCCGCGCCGACCGCGCGGCAGCGGCTGCGCCGCACGATGCGGCGCTTGCGCACGATCCCCACGCGGACGCGTTCTTCGACGAACGCTCCTTCCTGCGCCGTCTCACGGCACTCGACTGGCTGTTCGCGCTGGCCCTGGTGTTGGGCGCGGGCTTCGCGCTCTCGCGCTATCACGCGCACATGAACTATTACGACAAGCTGGTGCTGTGCGGCACGGTGCCGGCGCTCGTCGTGCTGGGCTGGCGCTGGAAGCCGGCGCGTCTGTTGATGGCGGGCATTGCGGTGCTGTCGGTCGGCGCGATCCAGATTTATCAGGGCGACCTCGCGCGCGCCGACCAGGCGTTCTTCCTCAAGTACTTCCTGTCGAGCCAGTCGGCCATCCTGTGGATGAGCGCGCTGTTCGTGCTAGCGACGTTCTTCTATTGGGTCGGTCTGCTTTCGCGCTCGCCCACGGGTGGCGCGATCGGCACGAAGCTCACGTGGACGGCGGTGCTGATCGGCTTCGTCGGCCTGATGGTGCGCTGGTACGAGTCGTATCTGATCGGCGCCGACGTCGGCCATATTCCCATCTCGAACCTCTACGAAGTGTTCGTGCTGTTCAGCCTCATCACGGCGCTGTTCTATCTGTATTACGAAAAGCACTACAACACGCGCGCGCTCGGCGCATTCGTGCTGCTCGTGATCAGCGCGGCCGTGGGCTTCCTGATGTGGTACTCGATCTCGCGCGACGCGCAGCAGATCCAGCCGCTCGTGCCCGCGCTGCAAAGCTGGTGGATGAAGATTCACGTGCCGGCGAACTTCATCGGCTACGGCAGCTTCGCGCTTTCGGCGATGGTGGGCGTGGCCTACATCATGAAAGAGCGCGGCATGCTGGCGGACCGCCTGCCCGCGCTCGACGTGCTCGACGACGTCATGTACAAGTCGATCGCGGTCGGCTTTGCGTTCTTCACCATCGCGACCATTCTTGGCGCGCTATGGGCGGCGCAGGCGTGGGGCGGCTACTGGAGCTGGGACCCGAAGGAAACGTGGGCGCTGATCGTGTGGCTCAACTACGCGGCATGGCTCCACATGCGTCTCATGAAGGGCTTGCGCGGCGGCGTGGCCGCGTGGTGGGCGCTAACGGGCCTGCTCGTCACGACCTTCGCGTTCCTCGGCGTGAACATGTTCCTCTCGGGCCTGCACAGCTACGGCAAGCTGTAACGCCCGGTAACGCCCGGGAGCACATGATGTTGGCGGACGGTGTAACCGCCGCCGTCCGCCCAGCGAACTAACCGTCGGAAGCCTCGCGCTCCGGCGGTTTTTTATTTGCGGGGCGGAAGAATTGCGGATCGCGTGCGTTTGCCCGGTAGTGGAGGGCTCGCAACGGCGCGCGGGCGCGGCGGGGCCGAGTGGGTCCATTCGACAGGAGCAACATCATGTGGATCAAGCGCAGCAGCAGGATCATCCTCAACGGCGACGACATTGCCGCGAGCGAGATCACGCCGCAAAAGGTGTATGAACAGCGCCGCCGTTTGCTGCAGGCGGCCGGAGCGGCAGCGCTCGGCGGCGTGGCGGGCCTGTTCGGCGCGCGCGATGCGTTCGCGGAATACGCGTCGCCGGATGCGAAGGCGCTCAAGCTGGCCGCGAAGACCAACACGAAGTTCGTCGCGCTCGACAAGGTCACGCCCTACAAGGACATCACGACCTATAACAACTTCTACGAGTTCGGCACCGACAAGGGCGACCCGGCGGAAAACGCGCATACGCTGCGGCCGCGCCCCTGGAAGGTGAGCGTGGAGGGCGAGGTGAAGAACGCGAAAGTCTACGACATCGACGAGATTCTCAAGCTCGCGCCGCTCGAGGAGCGCGTGTACAGGCACCGCTGCGTGGAGGGCTGGTCGATTGTGGTTCCGTGGATCGGCGTGTCGCTTGCGGAGTTGATTCGCCGCGCGCAGCCCACCGGCAACGCGAAGTACGTGCAGTTCATCACGCTCGCCGACCGCTCGCAGATGCCCGGCCTCGCCGATCCGATCCTCGATTGGCCGTACTCCGAAGGACTGCGCATGGACGAGGCGATGAACCCACTCACGTTGCTCACCGTGGGGCTCTACGGACAGGTGCTGCCGAACCAGAATGGTGCGCCGCTGCGCGTGGTGGTGCCGTGGAAGTACGGTTTCAAGAGCGCGAAGTCGCTCGTGAAGATCCGCTTCGTGGAAAAGCAGCCGCCCACGAGCTGGAACACTTACGCCGCCAACGAATACGGCTTCTATTCGAACGTCAATCCGAACGTCGATCACCCGCGCTGGAGTCAGGCGACGGAGCGGCGCATCGGCGAGGACGGTTTTTTCGCGCCCAAGCGCAAGACGCTCATGTTCAACGGTTACGGCGATCTGGTGGCGTCGATGTATCAGGGCATGGATCTGCGCAAGAACTTCTGAGCCGAGAGACGGTAATGGAGCATCCGATGGAATCAACGACCGTTTCTCCGCGCACCGGTGCGGCGACCGCGCGCGCGGCGCGGGCGTTGCCCGCGGCCACCGGTCCGCGCTGGCTGCCGTGGGCCAAGGGCGTGGTGTTCGTCGCGGCGTGGTATCCGCTTGCGCGGCTGGTGTTCTTCGGCGTCACGGACCGGCTCGGCGCGAACCCGATCGAGTTCATCACGCGCTCGACGGGCCTATGGACGCTCGTGTTCCTTTGCATTACGCTCGCGGTCACGCCGTTGCGCCGCCTTACGGGCTTCAATGCGCTGATACGCTTTCGGCGCATGCTCGGGCTCTACGCGTTCTTTTACGCCGCGCTGCATTTCACCACTTATATCTGGTTCGACAAGTGGTTTGACGTGGCCGCGATGCTCAAGGACGTCGGCAAGCGGCCCTTCATCACGGTGGGCTTCACCGCGTTCGTATTGCTGATTCCGCTCGCCATCACCTCGACGCGCGCGATGGCGCGCAAGCTCGGGCGTCGCTGGCAGACGCTGCACCGGCTGGTGTACGCGATCGGCGTGCTCGCGATCCTGCACTTCTGGTGGATGAAGGCGGGCAAGCACGATCTCGCGTTGCCGAAGCTCTATGGCGCGATCATGGTCGTGCTGCTCGGCTGGCGGATCGGCGCGTGGCTGCTTGCGCGCTGGAAGACGCGGCCGGTGACGTCGCGCTAACCGCTTGTCTCGCTTTCCCTCGCGCGGGCAATAAAAAAGCGACGCACGAGAGGCGTCGCTTTTTGCATTCAATGCCGGCGCTTTGCGCCCGACACGGTGCTCAATCCGGCAGCAGATGCTCGCCGGCGAACAGTTGCTGCACCGTCTCGCGCTCGCGCGCGACGTGCGCGCGCGCGCCGTCGACCAGGACTTCGGCCGCGCGCGGACGCGTGTTGTAGTTGGAGCTCATCACGAAGCCATAGGCGCCCGCCGAGCGGATCGCGAGCACGTCGCCGGCCTCGATCGCGAGCGTGCGCGAACGGCCGAGCCAGTCCCCGCTCTCGCACACGGGGCCGACGATGTCCCAGGTCTGCGCGGAGTCAGCGCGCTCGGTGACCGGCTCGATGGCGTGATACGCCTCGTACATGGCTGGACGCGCGAGATCGTTCATCGCAGCGTCGACGATCGCGAAGTTTTTCTCCACACCGGGCTTCAGGAATTCGACGGTCGTGAGCAGGATGCCTGCATTGCCGACCAGCGAGCGGCCCGGCTCGAAGTACACCTCGCGGGTCCTGCCGGTCTTCGCCCCGTGGGCCTCGATGCGATCGAGCACGGTGCGCACGAATGCGCCGACATCGGGCGGTGTTTCATCATCGTAGCGAATGCCGAGGCCGCCGCCCACGTCGATGTGATGGATGTGCACGCCATCCGACTCGATCTGGTCGACGAGCTCGAGCACCTTGTCGATGGCGTCGAGATACGGTGCGACTTCGGTGATCTGCGAGCCGATATGGCAGTCGATGCCGACCACGTCCAGATTCGGCATGGCTGCCGCCGCGCGGTAGGTCGCGCGCGCCTCGTCGAACGCGACGCCGAACTTGTTCGACTTCAGGCCCGTGGAGATGTACGGATGCGTCTTCGCGTCGACGTCCGGGTTCACGCGCAGCGAAACCGGCGCCTTCTTGCCCAGTTCGCCAGCGACGGCGTTCAGACGGTCGAGCTCGGGAATCGACTCGACATTGAAGCACTTCACGCCTGCTTCCAGCGCCAAGCGCATTTCGTCAGGATGCTTGCCCACGCCCGAGAACACCGTGTTTGCCGCTTTGCCGCCCGCTGCCAGCACACGGGCGAGTTCGCCGCCCGAGACGATGTCGAAGCCCGCGCCTTCGCGCGCGAACACGTTGAGCACCGCGAGGTTGCTGTTCGCCTTGACTGCGAAGTGCACCGTGGCGCGGCGGCCCGCGCACGCGTCGGCGTAGGCGTGCCATGCAGCAGTGAGCGCCGCGCGCGAGTAGACGTAGAGTGGAGTGCCGTACTGCGCGGCGAGGTCGGCGGCGGACACGCCTTCGACGAAGAGCGTGCCGTTGTCACGGTGAAAGGCGCGATGAAAAGCGGGCTGGGTCATGCGGGCGTCTGATTGAAGTCGGTGCGGGTTTGCGGCTTACTGAACCGGGGTTGCGGCGGAAGCAGGTTGCAAATCGGGCTGCGCGCCGCTGGCGGGCACGGATTTGAGTTCGGCATCCGGGGACAGCGAAAGCGGCGTGCCCGATGTGTCGGGAAGCTCGCCGGCTTGCGCGCCCGATGCCGGTATGCCCGACGCCGGTATGCCCGATGCG
Organism: Paraburkholderia sp. A1BS-2L; assembly: GCF_051125205.1. Classification (NCBI taxonomy): domain Bacteria; kingdom Pseudomonadati; phylum Pseudomonadota; class Betaproteobacteria; order Burkholderiales; family Burkholderiaceae; genus Paraburkholderia; species Paraburkholderia sp. A1BS-2L. The sequence goes on along the minus strand of NZ_CP120428.1, from coordinate 2,906,298 downwards.
GGCCGCACGGTGGCGGGCGTCGGCCGTGCGTTGTCGCCGGTTTGCGTCTCGAAATTCGGCTTCTGCGGGAGCGGTGGCACCGTGGGCATGTAGAGCGGCCCTCTCTGGCCGCAGCCTGCCAACGAAAGCGCGGCTACAGCGCCGATCGCGAAAGCAGCTAGAATTGCGCCGGGCGTCGATACGCGGGGCGTCGATACGCGGGATGCCGGTGCGCGCATCCTGGAATTGACACGCATAATTGTCCCTGAATGATTAACCGGTGGAGTTTAGCATGCCAGATAGTGACTACCTGAGCCGCGCGGAGGCCGTGCTGGCGGCGGTGGAGCGCGTCGCCGACGAGGCCGAGGCCGATATCGAACTCGAGCGCAGCGGCAACGTTTTGACACTCGAATTCGAGAATCGCACGAAGATCATCGTGAATCTGCAGCCGCCGATGCGCGAGATCTGGATCGCGGCGAAAGCGGGCGGCTTTCATTATCGTTTTATCGATGGCGAATGGCGCGACACACGCACGGGCACTGAGTTCTTTTCGGCGCTCACGGCCTACGCGAGCGAGCAGGCGGGCGAGCCTGTCACGTTCAAGCCGTGACGTCGCCATGATGCCGCTTTGAATGCCGCTGCGAATCTCGCGGTGAAGCGGTCGAGCGGCGAAGTGGTCAGGCGCTCAACGTGAAAACGGGCACCCTCGGGTGCCCGTTCTTCATGGTGCTGAGCGTGCTCAATGGCCGCGGAACAGATTCATGATGTCTTCCTTCTCCTTGGCGTTGACCTGCTCGGGCGCCGAACCTGCGCCTGCCTGACCGCCCATGCCCGCGGCGCCGCTCGTCTGGGCGTCGAGCGCGGCCTGGCTGATGCCGACCGTCGAGACGAAGCCGTGGCCCGGCGTGGCGTCGGCGTAATAAAGCTCGTCGCCGAGGGTGACGATGCCATCGGGCATCGGCATCTTGTATTCGGGCACGCCGTTGAGCGCCTTCTGCATGTATTCGATCCACACGGGCAGCGCGAGGCCGCCGCCGGTTTCCTTGTCGCCGAGGCTGCGCGGATTGTCGTAGCCGATCCATGCGATGGCCGCGAGCGTGTGCTGATAGCCCGCGAACCAGGCGTCGCGCGAGTCGTTGGTCGTGCCGGTCTTGCCGCCGAGGTCGGTGCGCTTGAGGACGTTCGACTTCGCGCCCGTGCCGCGCTGGGCCACGCTCTGCAGCAGGCTGTTCATGATGTACGCGTTGCGCGGGTCGATCGCGCGCGGCGCGTTCTGGCCTGCCACGAGCGGCTGCGCCTGCGCGACCACCATGCCGCGCTGATCGGTGACTTCGGCGATCAGGTACGGATTCACGCGATAGCCGCCGTTGGCGAACACCGAATACCCGCCCGCCATTTGCAGCGGCGTGACGAGACCCGCGCCGAGCGCCATGGGCAGATAGGCGGGATGGCGCTCGGCGTCGAAGCCGAAGTGCGTGATGTATTGCTGTGCGTACTTCGTGCCGATGTGGTTGAGGATGCGGATCGACACGAGGTTCTTCGACTTCATGAGCGCGGTGCGCATGGTCATCGGGCCGTCGAAGCCGCCGCCGTAGTTCTTCGGCTCCCACGCCTGGCCACCCGTTTCGGCGGCGCTGAAGAAGAGCGGCGCGTCGTTGATGATGGTGGCCGGCCCGAGCCCCTTGTCAAGCGAGGCCGAATAGATGAACGGCTTGAAGCTCGAGCCCGGCTGGCGCCATGCCTGGGTGACGTGGTTGAACTTGTTCTTGTTGAAGTCGAAGCCGCCCACCAGGGCGCGGATCGCGCCGTCTTGCGGCACGACCGAGACGAACGCGCCTTCAATCTGCGGCAACTGTGTGATCGACCATTCGCCGGCGCTGCTTCCCGCGCTGTTTGCGGAGCTGTTAGCGGCGTTATGTCCGGCGCTATTGCGCATGATACGGATGATGGCGCCCGGGCGAATGCGCTGGTTCGGCTGCGCGCGCGCGCTCAGGTTGTATTGCGCGAAGCGCAGGCCGTCGCCGGTGATGGTGGCCGTGTTGCCGTCCATGAGGGTCGCCTGCACCTGCTTCGGGCTCGCCGAGGTGACCACGGCCGCGACGAGCTCGCCGTTGTCGGGGTGCTCGAGCAGCGCGTCGTCGATGGCCTGCTCGCGGTCGTCCGCGTCGGCGGGCAGTTCGATGAACGCTTCGGGCCCGCGATAGCCGCGCCGCCGCTCGTAATCGAGCAAGCCCTTGCGCAGCACGCGATAGGCGACATCCTGATCGGCCGAATCGATGGTCGTGACGACGCTCAGTCCGCGCGTGTACGCCTCTTCGTGATACTGGGCGTACATCATCTGGCGCACCATTTCCGCTACATACTCGGCGTGCACGCTGAATTCCTTGCCCGCACCCTTGACGACGAGCGGCTGCTGCGCGGCCGCATCGAATTGCTGCTGGGTGATGTAGTGCAGTTCCAGCATGCGCTCGAGGATGTACTCCTGGCGCACCTTGGCGCGCTTCGGATTGACGACCGGGTTGTACGCCGAGGGCGCCTTGGGCAGACCCGCGAGCATCGCGCATTCGGCGAGCGTGAGATCTTTCAGATCCTTTCCGAAGTACACGCGCGCGGCGCTCGCGAAGCCGTAGGCGCGCTGTCCCAGATAGATCTGATTCATGTACACCTCGAGAATCTGATCCTTGGAGAGCTTCGACTCGATCTTGTAGGCGAGCAGCATCTCGTAGATCTTGCGTGTGTAGGTCTTCTCGCTCGACAGGAAGAAGTTGCGCGCCACCTGCATGGTGATCGTGCTCGCGCCCTGCGAGGCGTGGCCATTGGTGAGCGCGACGAAGCCCGCGCGCGCGATGCCCGTGAGGTCGACGCCGCCGTGCTCGTAGAAGCGCGCGTCTTCGATCGCGAGGATCGCTTTCTTGAGGTTATCGGGCACGTCCTGGATATGGACGATATCGCGCCGTTCCTCGCCGAATTCGCCGATCAGCACGTGGTCGCGCGTATAGATGCGCAACGGCACCTTCGGCCGATAGTCGGTGAGCGCGTCGAGCGACGGCAGGTTCGGGGTAGCGACGATGAGCGCATAGCCGAGCACGAGCGCCGCACTGGCGGCCGCGCCCACGATCAGCACGGCAGTGCCGATGAGCAGCTTGAGCCACCACGGCCGCTTGCGTTTGGGCGGCGCGGGCGGCGTGGACGGCGGAACGGATGAGGGAGGCAGAGCTTCGTGCATACGGACACCGGAAAAACAGTCCCGCGATTATAGCCGCCTGCCCAGGCGCGCTTTCGGAATGCTTACGCCGGATGGGCGAGGCCGGGTGGGAGCGAGGCGAGCGGGACGGCCACGCGGCATAGACGCACTCTAGCCGTGTCTCGCATGTGCGAGAAGATCGTATGACGGTCGCAGTCGGTTGTATTCGGTTGTACCGGTCGACACGAAGCCACGGCATGCACGGATTGGCCATCCGGACGAGTGTGCGCGGCAAGCGCCGCTTCGCACAATTTCCCCCTGAGCGCGTCACGAATGGTTCGCGGCGCGACGCACATGGGAGGAATGCGATGAGCTTGCTCAATCCGCTGTTGCTGGGTGCGCGCCGCTTTGCTGCGGGCGTCGATGTGGGCGCGCGTGGCGTCACGCTGGTTGTTCTGAGTCAGCGGGTGTTCGGCGGCGGGCCGTTGCGCATCGAATGGCTGGGCCGTGCGCCGCTTGCGCGCGAGGCGCTCTCGGGCGCCGAGATCGTCAATCGTCAGGCGCTGGCAGGCGCGCTGCAGGAGGTGTTCGGCGCGCTGCCATCCGCTTGTGCGCAGGCCACTCTGCGTTGCTCGATGGCGCTGCCCGCCGGCGCGACGCTGCTGGCATCCATGCCGCTCTCGCGGTTGGCGTCTGTGGAGGGGAGCAGCCGCACCGGCGGGATGGACCGGCCGGACATTTCAGGCCTTTACGCCGAGCTCGAGCCGCTCGTGCTCGCCGAGGCGGAGCGCGTGTCGGGTGTCGAGCGCGCCGAGCTGGCGGTGGATTGGCGTGTGGGCCCGCTTGCACTGGAGTGCGGCGTAGCGTCCGCGCACGAAACCCAGGTGACGATTGCGGCCACGGCGCGTGCCCATCTGGAGGCGCGCATCGAATGCGCGGCGATGGCGGGCGTCACGCTATGCGCCGTAGACGACGAGGCGCATGCGGCACTGCGCGCGATGCGTCATGCCGCTGAGTTCGAGTTGTCGCCGCACGAGGCGTGGGTGGCGTTGTGGATCGGCGCGGACGGCGTGCACGGCTGGTTCGTTGCCGAAGAGACCGTTGTGCGAACCATGCGTTTTCCGGCGCTGGAGCACGCCGATCTGGTCGAAGCGCTGCGCGATCTGGCGGGCGACGGGCAAACCGGCTGCACGTTCGTGGCCGGCGACCTCGGCTTGCTGCACGGTGCGCATCTTTCGCTCGCCGATATCGGCGATGTGCTCGGCACTCCTGTGCTGCCGTTCGAGTGCGCGCCGCTCGCAGACATTGAACACCCACTCGACGCCAATCTGCTGCACGACCCGTCGTGTGCCGTCGCGTTCGGCCTCGCCATGCGCGGGGTGAGCGAATGAGCTTGCGAGCGGGTAGCGTGCGCGAGCAGAGCGCCGTGCCGGGAGCGTGGAGCGGTGGATTCAACTTGCTGCCATGGCGGCCCGCCGCGATGCGGCGTTTGCGCCGTCGCCGCGCGTTCGAGTGGCTGGCGGCGTTGACCGTAGGCTGTGCATGCGGCAGCGCCGTAGCCGGATGGCAAATGTTCGAGCGCACGCGAATCGAGGTGCGCAGCGAGGCGGTAGAGCAACAATTCGCACGGTTGGCGGTGCCGCTGGAGCTTGCGCGCAAGCTCGAACGCGAAGCCGAGAGGCGCCGCGCCGCGCGTTCCGAAGCGCAGCAGCGGGCGAAGCCGCTTTCACACGTGTTTGCGCTCATAGATGCGTTGTCGGGGGCGCGCACGGTGGGCGTGACCCTCGAGCAGCTTGCGCAACGCGCCGAAGAATCGGAGTTGCACGCAAGCGCGTCCGACGAGGCGGCAGCCGCGGCATGGCTCGCAAGCCTGCACGCGATCCCGGGAGTCGAGGCCGTCGACGTGCGCGAATTGAAGCGTGCACAGGAGCCTGGGCTCATGCGCGAGCGCGTTCCGCCTGGTGCGTCGCGCGGCATGGTGCCAGCCCGTGCGCCGATTCGTGTGGCCGTGCGGCTGATGTGGAAAGGCGCGGCGGCGAAGGCGGCCAGCACGGCGCGTAGCGTGAGCGCGAAGGAGGCGAAATGATGGCCGCGCTGGCGATGCGCGCCCGCCCGTTTGGGCGCGAAAGCACGCACGGCGGCGTGTTCTCCACGCGCTTGCGCGGCTGGCGGCCCATACACGCGTGGAGCGGCCGGCGCCGCGCCGTGGTCGCTGCGGTGCTTGGTGTGCTCGCTATGTGTCTGGTGAGCGGCGCGTGTGTGGTCCTGGACGTGGGCGGCGTGCAGGCGACGCAATCAGCGCTTGCCGATGCCCATGCGCGACTCGCGGGCGCGCGGCAAACACTGGCGCGCCTGCCGCCTTTGCAGCGCGACGCGCAAGACGGGCCGCAGCGCGAGCGCGAGGGCAGCGCCGCCGGTGATATTCGCGGCATCTCGCAGCTCGCGGCGCAGGCCGGGCTCGTGCTGATCGCGCTCGAGCCAGCGGCTTCGGGCAGTGCCCCGGCACCGGCGTTCCGCACGACGAAGCTGGTCGCGCTGGGTAGCTTCGGGCAATTGTCGGCCTTCCTCGGCGGACTAGCGACGTTGCCCGAGCTTGTGGTGCCCAGCGAACTCTCAGTCAGGCGCAGCGGAGGCAGCCTCGCGATCTCGGCCGTGCTGCAGGTGTTCGACGGACTGCCCGCTGCTGCCTTTGTGCGCAATGGCGACGAAGGCGGCACGCTTGCCGATCCGTTCGGAAGTGGGTTCCCCGGCGTTCAGGGCGCTGCGGGGATACAGGGCGACGCTGCGATGCGTTTGTCCGGCATGCTGGTGGAGCGCGGGCGAGCCGTTGCACTGGTTGAAACCGCCGAAGGCACGGTGGCCGTGCAGACCGGCGCCACGCTTGCGGGCGCACGGGTGTCGAGCGTGGATCCGGTGCGCATCGTGCTCTCGCTCGATGGCGCGACGCATACCTTGGGCTGGGCGGAGGACACCAAATGAAATCCCGGCAATCGGTGTGTTCTGACGAAAGCCGGCTTCGGGCCCCGGAGCGCCTCACGATCCATTGGCTGAGCTGCGTGCTTGCATCGATGGCGCAGGCAGTGCCCATCGCACAGGGCGCTGTGCCGCCACCGCTGCCGGCGTGGCGCCAGGCTGCCGCGCCGGTGGCGCGTTATGAGGCGCCGCCGCTGCCGCCACAACCACCGCTCGGTGCTGGCGGAACGGGCGGGGAGTCCGCTGCTCCGCCAGGCTGGGTCGCGAATCCGTTCGCGCCCGAAAACGGCGCAGATAATGCTTCGCTACCCGGTGCTGCCGAGGGTGAGGGCGGCGATCCAGTAGCGCAGCGTGCAGCAGTGCCGGCTGCGCCCGAGGCGCCGCCACCGCTCGAAGGGCCACCCGTGCCGCTGCGTCCACCTGCCCGCTTGAGCGGCGCAGCATCGGACGATGATGGCCTGCCGCCCGATCGCCCGATTTCGCTCAATTTTCAGCGCGCGGAGCTCACGGCTGTGCTGCACGCGTTCGCGCAGTTCACGAAGCTGAACATCGTTGCGAGCGAGCGCGTGCGTGGCCAGGTCACGCTGCGGCTCGATCGTGTGCCATGGCGTGCCGCATTCGATCTGCTGCTCGTGTCGAACGGCCTCGCCATGGAGCGCACAGGCCGTGTGCTCTGGGTCGCGCCTGCGGCAGACATGGCGGCGCGTGAGCGGCAGCTATTCGAAGCGCACGCGCGCGCCGCCGAACTGGAGCCGCTTGCGAGCCGCACGTTCGAGCTTCAGTACGCGCGCGCCGAGGACCTGCGCCGGCTCCTCACCGGCTCGGGCACGCAGCGCGCGCTCTCGAAGCGGGGCGCTGCCGTGGCGGACACGCGCACGAATCTGCTGTTCATCACGGATTTGCCGGCGCGTCTCGACCAGATCGCGCCGCTCATCCAGCGCCTCGATGCGCCCGCGCGCCAGGTGCTGATCGAGGCGCGCATCGTCGAAGGCGACGAAGGTCTGTCGCGCGAGCTGGGCGTGCGGCTCGGGCTCTATCCGACCAATCCAGATGGCGTCCCGCGCGGGCTGCACGGCGATGCGGTCGGCGCGGTCTACGACTTGCCTGCAGGGCCGCTCTCCGGTTTCGACGCCGCCCAACTCGGCCTCACGCTGCTGGCCGCGCGCGCGACCCGCCTGCTCGACATCGAGTTGAGCGCGCTAGAAGCCGAAGGGCGAGGGCGCGTGGTATCCAGTCCACGCGTCGTGACCGCTGACCGCACCAAGGCTGTCGTCGAGCAGGGCACCGAGTTGCCGTATCAGGCGAAAGTCGGACAGGGCGTCTCGGGCGTGCAATTTCGCCGCGCCACGCTGAAGCTGGAGGTCGAGCCGCAGATCACGCCGGATGGCCGCGTGATTCTCGATCTCGACGTGGCCAAGGACAGCGTGGGCGAGCAAACCGCCGCAGGGCCGGCGATTCACACCAAGCACGTGCAGACGCGGGTGGAGATCGAGGACGGCGGAACGGTCTCGATTGGCGGCATCGATGCGACCGATGACCGGGACGATGTGACGCGGGTGCCGCTCCTGGGCAAAATACCGTTATTGGGCGCGCTTTTTTCGCATCGCGCGCATCGTGACCGACGCAGCGAACTGGTGGTGTTCATCACGCCGCGCGTGGTCAGCGGAGATTGAACGATGCGCGCGGGCGTAAGATGCTGGGTTTGGTCTCAAATTAATGCAGCGCCGCGAGGACTCCCGAAAAGGGCCGGACCGTGGGCGCTGCAGGCTCGACAACGCGGCCGCTTTGCCAGTAAGCTGCGGCACCAACCTTTCGTAGGAAACGCTGCAAGTGCGGGACGCAAACGCCAATGTATTTTTCGTAGGGCTCATGGGCGCCGGCAAGACGACCGTGGGCCGGGCGGTCGCGCGTCGGCTTGAGCGTCCGTTTTTCGACTCCGATCACGAGATCGAGGCGCGCACGGGCGCGCGCATTCCGGTGATCTTCGAGCTGGAAGGCGAAGCGGGCTTTCGCGAGCGCGAGGCGCACGTGATCGACGACCTCAGCGCGCGCGAAGGCATCGTGCTGGCGACGGGCGGCGGCGCGGTGCTGCGGCCCGAGAACCGCGCGGCGCTCAAGGAGCGGGGTTTCGTGGTCTATTTGCGCGCGAATCCGCACGACCTCTGGCTGCGCACGCGCCGCGACAAGAACCGGCCGCTCCTGCAGACCGAAGACCCCAAGGGGCGGCTCGAAGCGCTTTACGCGCAGCGCGATCCGCTTTATCGCGAGGTCGCCGACTTCGTGATCGAGACCGGCCGCCCGTCCGTGAACGGCCTCGTCAACATGGTGTTGATGCAGCTCGACATGGCCGGCGTCGCTCGAACCCCGGCGAGCGAGTAGGGCGTTCCTGCTCGTGTCACCCACCCTGAACGAATGCCTCGCATGATTACCGTCAACGTCGAACTGGGCGACCGCGCCTACCCCATCCACATCGGCACCGACCTCATTGGCCAGACGGCGCTGTTCGCGCCACATATCGCCGGCAAGTCGGTGACCATCGTGACCAACACGGTCGTAGAGCCGCTTTATGGCGACCAGTTGCGCGCTGCGCTCGCGCCGCTCGGCAAGGACGTCCACACGGTCGTGCTGCCCGATGGCGAGGCGTACAAGAACTGGGAAACACTCAACTTGATCTTCGACGCGCTGCTTACCGCGCGCGCCGACCGCAAGACCACGCTGATCGCGCTGGGCGGCGGCGTGACCGGCGACATGACGGGCTTCGCGGCCGCCTGCTATATGCGCGGCGTGCCGTTCATCCAGGTGCCCACGACGCTGCTCTCGCAGGTCGATTCGTCGGTGGGCGGCAAGACCGGCATCAACCATCCGCTCGGCAAGAACATGATCGGCGCGTTCTATCAGCCGCAGGCCGTGATTGCCGATATCGGCGCGCTGCGCACGCTGCCGGCGCGTGAACTCGCGGCGGGCGTGGCCGAGGTCATCAAGACCGGGGCGATCGCGGACGCCGAATTCTTCGAATGGATCGAGGCGAACGTGGCGGCGCTCAACCGCTGCGAGCCGGAGGCGCTCGCGCATGCGGTGAAGCGCTCGTGCGAGATCAAGGCATCGGTGGTGGCCGCCGACGAGCGCGAAGGCGGCTTGCGCGCGATCCTGAATTTCGGGCATACGTTCGGCCATGCGATTGAAGCGGGCCTCGGCTATGGTGAGTGGCTGCACGGCGAGGCCGTGGGCTGCGGCATGGTGATGGCGGCTGATCTTTCGGTGCGTCTCGGCATGCTCGACGAAGCGTCGCGCGAGCGGCTGGTGCGCGTGGTGAAGGCGGCGAATCTGCCCATCGTGGCCCCGGCGCTGGGCGCGGCGCGCTATGTCGATCTCATGCAGGTCGACAAGAAAGCCGAGGGCGGCGCGATCAAGTTCATTCTGCTCGAGCGCTTCGGGAAGACGCATATCGGCCGCGCGCCCGACGAAGCCGTGCAGGCGACGCTGGCCGCCGCCGTGAAGGGCTGATTCAAGGGCCTGAAGCTGGCGGCCTGAGCTTGCGCGGCCCGTGCCCGAGAGGCCGCGGCCGCCCCAGATGCGATCCTTGCGGAGGAACCGTTGAGCGACACCCGCAGCGACATTAGAGGCGAACATCCCGGTGAGCGCGCAGGTCCGGACGGCGTTCACGCGCCGGGCGTTGTCGGTGTGCCCGTCGATCTCGAAGCGGGACTCGCGTCCTACGCGGCACGTTCCGCGCAATCGCGTGGCCGCCGGTTCGCCGAGCCGCCGCCCGCCGCGCGCAGCGAGTTTCAACGCGACCGCGACCGCATCGTCCATTCCACAGCGTTCCGGCGGCTCGAATACAAAACTCAGGTGTTCGTGAACCACGAGGGCGATCTCTTTCGCACGCGGCTCACGCACAGCCTCGAAGTCGCGCAGATCGCCCGCTCGGTCGCTCGCAATCTGCGCGTGAACGAGGATCTCGTCGAGGCCATCTCGCTCGCGCACGACCTCGGCCATACGCCGTTCGGCCATGCGGGCCAGGACGCGCTCAACGAATGTATGCGCGGGCACGGCGGCTTCGAGCACAACTTGCAGAGCCTCGCCGTCGTTGACGAGCTCGAGGAGCACTACGGCGCGTTCGACGGCCTGAATCTGTGCTTCGAGACACGCGAAGGCATCCTCAAGCACTGCTCGCGCGAGCACGCGCGGCAGCTCGGCGAACTGGGCGAGCGTTTCCTGCTCGGGCGCCAGCCTTCGCTCGAAGCGCAGATCGCCAACATCGCGGACGAAATCGCCTACAACAATCACGACGTGGACGACGGGCTGCGTTCGGGGCTCCTCACCATCGAGCAGCTCGCCGAGGTCGACCTCTGGCAAATGCACTACGAAGCCGCGCGCGCCGAGTACCCGCAAATAGAGGGGCGGCGCCTCGTGCATGAGATCGTGCGGCGCATCATCAACACGCTGATCGTCGACTTGATCGACGAGACGAGCCGCAATCTCGCGAGGCTCGCGCCGCAATCGCTGGGCGATGTGCGCGCTGCGCCGCCCATCGTCGCGCACAGTGAGCGTGTTGCAGCCCAGGCCGCCGCGCTCAAGCGGTTTCTGTACCGTAACCTGTACCGGCATTACCGCGTGATGCGCATGGCGAACAAGGCGCAGCGCATCGTGAAGGGTCTTTTCGAGGCGTTTTCCGACGATCCGCGCTTGCTGCCCCCCGCGTACCAAACCCATGACGAAGCCTCGCAACCGCGCCAGATCGCGCACTACATCGCGGGCATGACCGACCGTTATGCCCTCAAGGAATACCGGCGCCTCTTCGTCGTGTCCGACGAGGTTTGAGCGCCCCTGTCTTGAATCCGGAGTCCAGACGATGAATAACTGGCCGTATCCGCGCGTTGCCGCGCACCGCGGCGGCGGTACGCTCGCACCTGAGAACACGCTGGCGGGCCTGTGCGTCGGCGCCGGGTTCGGACACACGATGGTGGAGTTCGACGCCAAACTGTCGGCCGACAACGTAGCGTTCCTGCTGCACGACGACACCGTCGAGCGCACCTCGAACGGGCGCGGCGCGGCGGCGCAACTGCGCTATGCGCAGATTGCGGCGTTCGATGCGGGCAGCTGGTGCGATTCGCGCTTCGAAGGCGAGCACATGCCGACGCTCGCCGAGGTGGCGCAGTGCTGCCGCGAGGAAGGCCTGGCGGCGAATGTGGAGATCAAGCCGTGTCCGGGGCGGGAGGCGGAGACGGGCCGTATCGTCGGAGCGGAGACGGCGCGGCTGTGGCGGGCGTCGGGGCAAGACAGGTCCGCAGTACAGCCGCTGCTTTCCTCATTTTCGCCCGAGGCGCTCGCGGCGGCGCGCGATGCCGCTCCGGATCTGGCGTGCGGCCTGCTCGTCGAGCGCGTGCCCGACGACTGGCGCGAGCAGACGGCCGCACTCGGTTGCGTTTCGCTGCATGCGAGTCACCGGCATCTCGACGAGGGACTGGTTCACCGCATCAAGAAAGCCGGCCTTTATATTCTCGCCTACACGGTGAACGACCTCGAGCGCGCGCGGCTACTCGTGAGCTGGGGCGTGGACACCATCTGTACTGACCGCATCGACCTGATCGGGCCGCACGCGCTCGACGGATAGCACGGTTTCAGGCACGCCTGAGGGGTGCCGGGCCGGTCGCAAGCCCATCGGTGCGCAACCCCGGGCGAGCTTGCGGCGCGCAGTGCGACTTCAGCGCAGGCGCGAAAGCAGCGCGCCTGCGACCAGCGCGACGCCGCCTACGATGGCGAGGGCTTGCCACGGGTTGGCATGCACGTAGTCGTCGGCCTGGGCCATGGCTGCGTCGGTGCGTTCGCGCGCGGAAGCGCGTGCAACTTCCAGGCGCTCGCGTGCCGAATCCAGACGCTTGCGAATGTCGGCGCGCAGCGCGGTAGCGTCGGCTTGCGTGCCTTCACCCAGCGTCGTTTCCAGTTCGGCGAGCAAATCCCGCAGTTCTTCGGCGATGTCGGCGGCCGCGTTGCGGCCGTGGCGCGCCATGCGGCGCGCATGGCGGCCCGTGCGCGTCCAGGATTCTCCGATGGCGTCTCGCGTGTTTGGAAATGCGCTCATGAATGACTCCGTCGTTTAAAAACACAGGGGGCCCGCCGTGCCTGCGTCCTAAAAGCGAGGCGCAGCGGGCGGAGGGCTTCAAGTATTGCGCATTTCGGGTGCCCGACGCGCCCAGGTGTACAGGCGGGATTACGCTTAGGCTCGCCGGCAAGACCCGCCTGGCGGGGCTTCGCGGCCCGCGAGCGGGGGCTGGAGAGCAAATCGGCGCATCTTGTTTGCGACAAATGATTACGGGGACAGCACGGATTTTCCGAGAGGCATAGAATCAAGAAAAGCCAATCGAGATGTAGGAGATAGTCGCCGTTGATGTAGGAGGCGCCGCCCTCCGTCGGTTACCGTGAGGGCAGGACGGAGAGCAGAGCCAGGAAGGCTGGCGCGGGGTGTTCCGAAGCGCGCGGGCGCTCAGAAGTTGTAGCCGACCTTCAGGAAGGTGACGAGCGGATTCAGGTGGATCTTGGCTTCGGAGCGTCGTTGGGTGCCCAACTGGTTGGCGACGGTGGTATCGAACGTGGCGATCACACTGACCGGGATGTACGAGAGCGAGAAGCCAGCGAACCAGTGCTTCGTGAAGTTGTAGTTGAAGCCCACATTAAATACGGGCGCCCAGGAACGATCCGTCGAAACACTGGTCGGACCCCCAAGTACGCCTTGCTCGAATGTGGGGTTCGTGATTTTCGCGTCGGTGAACCACACATACGTGAAACCGATGCCGGCGTAAGGACGGAATTTTGCTTCAGGCGTGTTGAAGTAGTACTTGAGCAGCAGTGCCGGGCTCCACAGGCGCGCTTCGCCAACCTTGCCGAACTGGTTGAAGCTGCCGCCGCCGTAGAGATCGAACTTCGGCGGAATGCCCAATTCGGCTTCAGTTGCGATGTGGTCGGTAACGAAGTAGCCGAAGGAGAGACCCAGTGTGTCGGACGAGCTAATGCTGGCGCCTGTGTTCGGAATGGCGAGGTTGACGGGCCTGCCTCCCGCGCTGTCGATTTTGAGCGGGTCGCTGCTGTCCTGCGGCGCGAAGTGGAACCATCCGGTTGTAACGTAGAAGGTGTTGGCCGATTGTGCGTAAGCCCCCGACACGCAGGCGAGTGCGGCGGTGGCTGCCAGCGCCTGTTTTAATTTCATATATGTGCTCCTCCATGAAAGGCCCGCTCATTATGAACACAACGTTTGCAACAAACCATACACGACCGTTAGAGCTTTTTCCCTAAGCGCCGCGAGCGTTCCGCTCAAGCCGGCATGCCCGCGAAAATGAGTGCTGGCGCGGCTTGGCGGGCATGCGGGTATTCACTAACGTACCAGGAAAATCGAGCATGGCACGGCTTGCACGTCTTTATGTTCCCGACCAGCCGCAGCATGTGATTCTGCGCGGACTGGACCAGCAGCCCGCGTTCGTCGACGACCAGGATTACGAACTGTTCATCGACTGCCTGAAGGCGGCGGCGCGCGATCATCATCTGGCGGTTCACGCCTGGGTTTTGATGCCCGGTGCGGTGCAACTGCTCGTCACGCCCTCTGACGAATCGAGCCTTCCCAAGGCGATGCAGGCGGTCGGCAGACGCTACGTGGCGCATTTCAACCGCCGCTATGCCCGGCGCGGCACGCTCTGGGAGGGGCGTTATCGCGCCACGGTCATCGAGGGCGAGCGTTTCTTCCTGCTCGCGAGCCGCGTCGTCGAGCTCGCGCCGGTGCGCAATCACCTCGTGACGGCAGCGGAAGACTACCGATGGTCGAGTTATCGACATCACATCGGACTCACGGTGGATAGCCTCATTACCGACCACCCGCTGTACTGGGCGCTCGGCAACACGCCGTTCGAGCGCCAGCGCGCCTATCGCGAACTCTGCGAGCAGCCGTTCGACGAGCGCGAGACCACGCAATTGATGCAGGCCACGCTCAAAGGCTGGGTGCTCGGTAGCGATACCTATCGCGAGTGGGCTTCGCGCTCGGCGAACCGGCGCGTCTCGCCGCTGCCGCGCGGTCGGCCGCGCAAGGTGCGCGAGACGCCCGCCGCGTCTGCAGCGGCCGGCGCGCCGGCCGCCAGTGCGGTTGGCGCAGCAGCCACCGCGGCCGCGGGCGGCAGCGCAGGGGCGCCGAACGTGTCACAGTCCCATGCTGGCGGGCAATCGAACCCCAATTATTCGCCGCCTGCTGGCGGGAATCCCGATGCGCATTCGGGAGGCCATGGCGGCACGCACGCGGGGAGTGGTTCCGGCGCAACGCCAGGGGCAAATACGGGTGGTGCGGGGGGGCATTCGGCGGGTTCGGCGTCGTCTGGCTCGGGCAGCGGCTCCGGTTCATCGCCGGTTCATCATGAGCGCAAGCCCGGCACAGGAACGCACTAATCCGCTTCCAGATCAAGGGGTTACCAGAAAAACGGCATCTTCGGGTGCCGTTTTATTTCGTCCGAATTAAATATGACCCCAATAAAATACGTGTGCGATGCACCATCTTGATAATTGGGGATCAATCATTAGGTTTTATTTGCATGTTCTTGATTCGTTGCGTATATTCGCCTTTCGGCTCTCCTGGACGCACAACGCGGGAAGCCAACATCGCCCGCGCAACGCCGTACAGCGGTCACGCAAGCGGCGGGAAACTAAAAAGTACGGAATCAACGGCCATCCCCTGGCCCCTCTTGGACGGTGTCCCCATGAACGATCACCTGCAGCGCGCCGCGGTGCCCGCCGCGCAAGGTCTGTATGACCCGCAAAACGAACACGACGCGTGTGGCGTCGGCTTCGTCGCCCATATCAAGGGCAAGAAGAGCCACGAAATCATTCAGCAAGGTCTGAAGATTCTCGAAAACCTCGACCACCGGGGCGCCGTGGGCGCGGATCCGCTGATGGGCGACGGTGCGGGCATCCTGATCCAGATTCCGGACGCGTTCTATCGCGAAGAGATGGCGCGCCAGGGCGTGACGCTGCCGCCGTCCGGCGAATACGGCGTCGGCATGATCTTCCTGCCGAAGGAGCACGCCTCGCGTCTCGCGTGCGAGCAGGAACTCGAGCGCACCGTGCGCGCCGAAGGCCAGGTCGTGCTGGGCTGGCGTGACGTGCCGGTCGACCATGCGATGCCGATCTCGCCCACCGTGAAGGCGAGCGAGCCGCTGATCCGCCAGATCTTCATCGGCCGCGGCAAGGACGTGATGGTCACCGACGCACTCGAGCGCAAGCTCTATGTGATCCGCAAGACTGCGAGCCACCGTATCCAGGCGCTCAAGCTCAAGCACGGCAAGGAATACTTCGTGCCGTCGTGCTCGGCGCGCACGATCGTCTACAAGGGCCTGCTGCTCGCGGGCCAGGTGGGCGTGTACTACCGCGACCTGCAAGACGAGCGCGTGGTCTCGGCGCTCGCACTCGTGCACCAGCGCTTCTCCACGAACACCTTCCCGGCGTGGGAGCTGGCTCACCCGTACCGCATGATCGCCCACAACGGTGAAATCAACACCGTGAAGGGCAATGTGAACTGGCTGAACGCCCGTACTGGCGCGATCGCCTCGCACGTGCTCGGCGACGACCTGCCCAAGCTCTGGCCGCTGATCTACCCGGGCCAGTCGGACACGGCTTCGTTCGACAACTGTCTCGAACTGCTGGTGATGGCAGGCTACCCGCTCGTCCACGCGATGATGATGATGATCCCGGAAGCCTGGGAACAGCACACGCTGATGGACGAGAACCGCAAGGCGTTCTACGAGTACCACGCCGCGATGATGGAGCCGTGGGACGGCCCCGCCGCGATCGCCTTCACCGACGGCCGCCAGATCGGCGCGACGCTCGACCGTAACGGCCTGCGTCCGGCGCGCTACATCGTCACGGATGATGATCTCGTCATCATGGCCTCGGAAGCCGGCACGCTGCCGATCCCCGAGTCGAAGATCGTCAAGAAGTGGCGCCTGCAGCCGGGCAAGATGTTCCTGATCGACATGGAGCACGGCCGCATCATCGACGACAAGGAACTCAAGGACAACCTCGCCAACGCGAAGCCCTACAAGAGCTGGATCGACGCCGTGCGCATCAAGCTCGACGAGATCGAGCCGAAGGCGGAAGACGTCGCCACGGCGCGCGCCGAAGCCGCTGCGCTGCTCGACCGTCAGCAGGCGTTCGGCTACACGCAGGAAGACCTCAAGTTCCTGATGGCGCCGATGGCGGCATCGGGTGAAGAGGCTGTCGGCTCGATGGGCAACGACTCGCCGCTGGCGGTCATGTCCAACAAGAACAAGACGCTCTACAACTACTTCAAGCAGCTGTTCGCGCAGGTCACCAACCCGCCGATCGACCCGATCCGCGAAAACATGGTGATGTCGCTCGTGTCGTTCATCGGCCCGAAGCCGAACCTGCTCGACACCAACAACATCAACCCGCCGATGCGTCTCGAAGTGTCGCAGCCGGTGCTCGACTTCAAGGACATTGCGAAGATCCGCGCGATCGAGCAGTACACGGGCGGCAAGTTCAGCAGCTACGAGCTGAACATCTGCTATCCGGTGGCCTGGGGCAAGGAAGGCATCGAGGCGCGTCTCGCGTCGCTGTGCGCGGAAGCCGTCGACGCGGTCAAGTCGGGCTACAACATCCTGATCGTCTCGGACCGCCGCGCGGACCGCGGCAATGTCGCGATTCCGGCGCTGCTCGCCACCTCGGCAATCCACTCCCACCTCGTGCAGCACGGTCTGCGCACGAGCACGGGTCTCGTTGTGGAAACAGGTTCGGCGCGCGAGACGCACCACTTCGCGCTGCTCGCCGGTTTTGGCGCGGAAGCCGTGCACCCGTACCTCGCGATGGAAACGCTCGCGCAGATGGCGCAGGGCCTGAAGGGCGACCTGTCGGCGGATAAGGCCGTCTACAACTTCACCAAGGCAGTGGGCAAGGGCCTGCTCAAGGTGATGTCGAAGATGGGCATCTCCACGTACATGTCGTACACGGGCGCGCAGATTTTCGAAGCGGTCGGCCTCGCGGACGACCTCGTGCAGAAGTACTTCAAGGGCACGGCATCGAAGGTGGGCGGCATTGGCCTGTTCGAAGTGGCAGAGGAAGCGATCCGCCTGCACCACGACGCATTCGGCGACAACCCGGTGCTCGCGAACATGCTCGACGCGGGCGGCGAGTACGCGTACCGCGTGCGCGGCGAAGACCACATGTGGACGCCGGACGCGATCGCCAAGCTCCAGCACTCGGCGCGCAGCAACTCGTACCAGACGTACAAGGAGTACGCGCATCTGATCAACGACCAGACGAAGCGTCACATGACGTTCCGCGGCCTGTTCGAGTTCCGCCTCGACCCGGCGCGCGCGATCTCGATCGACGACGTCGAGCCCGCCAAGGAAATCGTCAAGCGCTTTGCAACGGGCGCGATGTCGCTCGGCTCGATCTCGACCGAAGCGCACGCCACGCTCGCCGTCGCGATGAACCGCATCGGCGGCAAGTCGAACACGGGTGAAGGCGGCGAAGACGAGAAGCGCTACCGCAACGAACTGCGCGGCATTCCGATCAAGAACGGCGACACGATGCGCTCGATCATCGGCTCCGAAGTCGTGACGGACATCCCGCTGAAGGATGGCGACTCGCTGCGCTCGAAGATCAAGCAGGTTGCGTCGGGCCGCTTCGGCGTGTCGGCGGAGTACCTGTCGTCGGCGGACCAGATTCAGATCAAGATGGCGCAGGGCGCGAAGCCGGGCGAAGGCGGTCAGCTGCCGGGCCACAAGGTTTCGGAATACATCGGCAAGCTGCGTTACTCGGTGCCGGGCGTGGGCCTGATTTCGCCGCCGCCGCACCACGACATCTACTCGATCGAAGACCTCGCGCAGCTGATTCACGATCTGAAGAACGTGAATCCGGTTTCGTCGATCTCGGTGAAGCTGGTGTCGGAAGTGGGTGTGGGCACGGTCGCGGCCGGCGTGGCGAAGGCCAAGGCCGATCACGTCGTGATCGCCGGCCATGATGGCGGCACGGGCGCTTCGCCGCTCTCGTCGGTCAAGCATGCGGGCACGCCGTGGGAGCTCGGCCTCGCCGAAACCCAGCAAACCCTGGTGCTGAACCAGCTGCGCGGCCGTATCCGCGTGCAGGCCGACGGCCAGATGAAGACGGGCCGCGACGTGGTGATCGGCGCGCTGCTCGGCGCGGATGAATTCGGCTTCGCGACGGCGCCGCTCGTCGTCGAGGGCTGCATCATGATGCGCAAGTGCCACCTGAACACCTGCCCGGTCGGCGTCGCGACGCAAGATCCGGTGCTGCGTGCGAAGTTCTCGGGCCAGCCCGAGCACGTCGTGAACTTCTTCTTCTTCGTTGCCGAAGAAGTGCGCGAAATCATGGCGCAACTGGGCATCCGCAAGTTCGACGATCTGGTCGGCCGCGCCGATCTGCTCGACACCCGCAAGGGCGTGGAGCACTGGAAGGCGAAGGGTCTCGACTTCTCGCGCGTGTTCTACCAGCCGCAAGTGGGCGCCGAAGTCGCGCGTATGCACGTGGAATCGCAAGACCACGGTCTGGACCGCGCGCTCGATCACACGCTGATCGAGAAGGCGAAGGCCGCGATCGAAAGCGGCGAGCACGTCTCGTTCATCCAGCCGGTGCGCAACGTGAACCGCACGGTGGGCGCGATGCTCTCGGGCGTGGTTGCGAAGAAGTACGGTCACGACGGTCTGCCCGACGACTCGATCCATATCCAGCTGAAGGGCACGGCGGGCCAGAGCTTCGGCGCGTTCCTCGCACGCGGCATCACGCTGGATCTGGTCGGCGACGGTAACGACTATGTAGGCAAGGGCCTGTCGGGTGGCCGGATCATCATCCGTCCGACCAACGACTTCCGTGGCAAGTCCGAAGAAAACATCATCTGCGGCAACACGGTGCTGTACGGCGCACTCGAAGGCGAAGCCTTCCTGCGCGGCGTGGCGGGCGAGCGCTTCGCGGTGCGCAACTCGGGCGCGACGGCCGTTGTGGAAGGCACGGGCGACCATGGCTGCGAATACATGACGGGCGGAACGGTGGTCGTGCTCGGCGAGACGGGCCGCAACTTCGCGGCAGGCATGTCGGGCGGCGTGGCTTATGTCTACGACCCGGAAGGCACGTTCGCCGGCAAGTGCAACAAGTCGATGGTCGCGCTCGACCCGGTCCTGCAACAGGCCGAACAGGAACGCACCGTGGACCGCGCGCTGTGGCACGCGCGCGAAACCGACGAAGTGCTGCTCAAGGGACTCGTCGAGCGTCACTTCCAGTTCACCGGCTCGCCGCGTGCGAAGGCGCTGCTGGAAAACTGGGATGCGGCGCGCCGCCAGTTCGTGAAGGTGTTCCCGACGGAATACAAGCGCGCACTGGGCGAGCTCGGCGCGAAGAAGGCGAACCAGGAAGAGCTGGCCGCTTAGTTTTCGCGACGACGACGCCAAGACGAAGGAGCGCCCGCCGCGCGACATGAGTTACGACAACTCGCGCGGCGGCGGGCGCGGTCCCCTCACCGAATTAGATAGAGATAGACGAGAACCAAATGGGCAAGGCAACCGGTTTTCTCGAGTTCGAGCGCCAGCATGAGGCGTACGAAGCACCACTCACGCGCGTGAAGCACTACAAGGAATTCGTCGCGGCGCTCTCCGACGCCGACGCGAAGGTCCAGGGCGCGCGCTGCATGGACTGCGGCATCCCGTTCTGCAACAACGGCTGCCCGGTCAACAACATCATTCCGGACTTCAACGATCTCGTGTTCCGCCAGGATTGGAAGAGCGCGATCGAAGTCCTGCACTCGACCAACAACTTCCCCGAGTTCACGGGCCGCATCTGCCCGGCGCCGTGCGAAGCGGCGTGCACGCTCGGCATCAACAACGATCCTGTAGGCATCAAGTCGATCGAGCACGCGATCATCGACAAGGCCTGGGCTGAAGGCTGGGTCGCGCCGCAAGTCGCGAAGCACAAGACGGGCAAGAAAGTGGCTGTGGTCGGCTCGGGCCCCGCAGGCCTCGCCGTCGCGCAGCAGCTCGCGCGCGCCGGCCACGATGTGACCGTGTTCGAGAAGAACGACCGCATCGGCGGCCTGCTGCGCTACGGCATCCCCGACTTCAAGCTGGAGAAGTGGCTGATCGACCGCCGCATGCGCCAGATGGAAGCCGAAGGCGTGACGTTCCGCACCAACGTGTTCATCGGCAAGGGCGAATTGCCGGCGCACATTGGCAATACGGCCAAGCAGACCATCACGCCCGCCGAACTGAAGGAACAGTTCGACGCCGTGGTGATCGCGGGCGGTTCGGAAACGCCGCGCGATCTGCCGGTGCCGGGCCGCGAGCTGGAAGGCGTTTACTACGCGATGGAGTTCCTGCCGCAGCAGAACAAGGTCAACGCGGGCGACAAGCTGCCGGACCAACTGCTGGCCAAGGGCAAGCACGTAGTCGTGATCGGCGGCGGCGATACGGGCTCCGATTGCGTGGGCACCTCGAACCGCCACGGCGCGAAGAGCGTCACGCAGTTCGAGCTGCTGCCGCAGCCGCCCGAGGAAGAGAACAAGCCGCTCGTGTGGCCGTACTGGCCGGTCAAGCTGCGCACCTCGTCGTCGCATGAGGAAGGCTGCTCGCGCGACTGGGCGGTCGCTACCAAGCGCCTCGAAGGCAAGAACGGCAAGGTCGAGAAGCTGATCGCGGCGCGCGTCGAGTGGAAGGACGGCAAGATGGTCGAAGTGCCGGGTTCGGAGTTCGAAATGAAGGCCGATCTCGTGCTGCTCGCGATGGGCTTCACGCAGCCGGTCTCGCCGGTGCTCGAAGCGTTCGGCGTCGAGAAGGACGCGCGCGGCAACGTGCGCGCCGCGACCGAAGGCGAGAAGGCGTACTACACGTCGGTCGACAAGGTCTTCACCGCCGGCGACATGCGCCGCGGCCAGTCGCTCGTGGTGTGGGCGATCCGTGAGGGCCGTCAGTGCGCACGCTCCGTCGACGCGTTCCTGATGGGCAGCTCGGAGCTGCCGCGCTGAGATGGGTTGAGTAGATTCAAGCCGGCGAGCGATCCTCGCTGGCCGCAGTGGGCAACACGCAGTAAACACCGTCAAGCCGGGCCGCCTGTAAGGGTGGTCCGGCTTTTTTTCGCTGGCTTCCGTCGAGGTGGGCCGTCGCTGCGCGGGCCGGCGCAAGCGCATAAGGCCAGCAAACACTGGCAGGCGCGCTACCATGGGGCGGTTTTCCTCATCCCGAGGCCTGCCGATCATGTCCGAAGCCCGCGAGACCGATCAATGGCGGCGCTGCTTCGTCGCGCTCGCGCCCGATGTGCCTTCGCGCGACGCACTCGCCGCGCTCGACGTGCCGCCCAACGCGCGCCGGGTGCCGTATGCGCAGTTGCATCTCACGGTGGCGTTCATTGGCGCGATGTCGTTCGCGCAGGGCGAGTCGCTCGCGGCGCGCCTCGCCGAGCGTACGGTGCCGCCTTTGTCTCCATTCCCGCCCGCGTCCGTCACCAGGATCGAGTGCTGGCCGGGGCGTGCGCAGCCGCGCTTGATGGTGGCCGTGCTGGCCATGTCCGATGCGTTCACGGCGCTCGACTGGCGGGTGCGCTCCCTGATGGGCGAGGTGGGCTTGCCGCTCGATGCGCGCGCGTTCCGGCCTCACATCACGCTGGCGCGTTTTGCGCGCGACGCGCGCGGTGGGCCGCATGAGAACGGAGCGCCGGCGCTGCCGCCGTTGCGGTTTACTTCGCTCGTGCTGTATTCGAGCACGCTCGCGCGGCAGGGCGCGCGTTATGAGGCGCTCGCGAGCGTGGCGGTCTAACCCGCTCGACGCCGCAATTAGCGTCGATACCGCTCCAGCGTCAACCCATCGAGATCGATCTCGGGCTTGCGTCCGGCGATCAGATCGGCGACCACACGTCCCGAGCCCATCGACATCGCCCAGCCGGTCGAGCCGTGGCCGACATTGAGCCACAGCCCTTGAACGCCGGAACGGCCGAGCAGCGGCGCGCCGTCGGGGACCATCGGCCGGCGTCCGACCCAGAACTGCGCGGAAGAAGGCGTGGCCGCGTGCGGAAACCAGTCGTCGAGCACTTTCATGAGCGTTTGCAGCGCCTGCTCGCGCAGCGTCGTGCGGTGATCGCCGAGCTCCGCGGTGCCGGCCACGCGAAGGTAGGGCCCGAAGCGCGTGATGGCGGTCTTGAGCGATTCGTCCATGAGTGCGGCGCGCGGGGCTTTCTGCTCGTCGACCACGGGCAGCGTGGCCGAGTAGCCCTTCACCGGATACAGCGGCACCCGCACGCCGAACGGCGCGACGAGCGCCGCGCTTTCCACGCCGAGCGCCACTACGACGGCGTCCGCCGCGAGCGTTTGCGGCTCGGTATCGGCTACCTCGTTCAAGTCCGCGGGGCGCAGCACTTCGGCGGGCGCGCGGCGTTGCTCGCGGCGCTGCTCCCGCAGCTCGCGGCGGTTGTTCGCCGTGCGCCGCCCGGGCACGGGCCGCACGCGCACGCCGCTCACCCGGCCACCGATGGCTTCGAGTGCGAGCACTTCGGTGTCGAAAACGAACTTCACGCCGCTCGTCTCGCACACGGCACGCAGTTCGCGCGTGAAGCGTGCGCAGTCGCCGGCCTCGTCGTCGGGCAGATAGATGCCGGCCACGGGTTTCAAGCTCGACCACGCGAGGCCCGGCTCGATCTGCGCGCAGCCTGCGGCGTCCAGTTCGCGATAGGCGATGCCCGCGTCGCGCAGCACGCCCAGCGCCGGTTGGGCGAGTTCGACGTCGTAGTCGCTGCGAAAGATCTGAAGGTAGCCCTGGCTGCGCCCATATTCGAACGCATGCTGCGCGCGAAACGCGTGCAGGCACGCGCGGCTGTAGTAGGCGATGCGCTGCATGCGCTGCTTGTTCATGCGAAAGCGCTCGAGGTCGCACTCGCGCAGCCAGCGCGCGATCCAGCGCCATTGCGCGGCATCGAGCGTGGGCCGGAAAATCAGCGGCGAAGCGGGCTTGAGCAGGTACTTGACGAGCTTGGCCGGCATGCCCGGCGCGGCCCAGGGGGTGACGTACCCCGGCGCGATCACGCCGGCGTTGCCAAAGCTCGTGCCGAGCGCGACGCCCGGCTCGCGCTCGATCACCGTGACGTCGCAGCCCCGTTCGCTCAGGTAATACGCAGTGGCGACGCCGATCACACCGGCGCCGAGGACAATCGTTTTCATGCCGGTCGTAGTGAGTGGGGCGGGAACGGACGGTGTTGCACCACGTTCGCGCTCATTGTGCAGTGGGGTCCGCCGAAGGACGGGCAGACTCGCTGCCGGTCGCAGTTGCGGGATCGTCGGTCAGCGCCTTGCCCTTCGTTTCTGGCAGGCACAGCGCGGAGACGATCACGAGCAGATAGCCCGCGCCGGCCACCGCGCCGATCGCTTTCACGAGTGCCGTGGTCTGCGCGAGCGTGCCCACGAGGATCGGGAAGAACGAGCCGAGGCCGCGCCCGAGGTTGTAGCAGAAGCCCTGGCCCGAGCCGCGGATCGCATTCGGATAGAGCTCGGAAAGATAGGCGCCCACGCCCGCGAAGATCCCCTGCACGACAATGCCGAGCGGAAAGCCGAGCAGCAGCATGGCGGTGTCGGTGATCGGCAGCATCGTGTAGGCCATGCCGAGCGCGAACGAGCCGATGGCGAACAGGATGAAGGATGCGCGCCGGCCGATCTTGTCGCACAGAATGGCCCCTACGATATAGCCCGTGAACGAACCGACGATCAGCACGACCAGATAGCCGCTCGTGTTGAATACCGACAGATGGCGCACGGTTTTCAGATAGGTGGGAAGCCAGGTGGTGATCGCGTAGTAGCCGCCCAGCATGCCGGTGCACAGTGCGCTGCCGAGCAGCGTCGTGGCGAGGTGCGCGGGCGCGAAGATCTGCAGGAAATGGCCGTGCGTTTCGCCGCGCTCGCGTGCGCGGCGCGTTTGCAGGAACACTTCGGGGTCGCTCACGTTGCGGCGCACGTAGAAAATCCACAGTGCGGGCACGATGCCGATCCAGAAGCACGCGCGCCATGCGTACTGCTCGGGCAGCAGCGCGAAGAACGCCCAGTAGAGAATGGCGGCGGCGCCCCAGCCGAACGACCAACTGCTCTGCACGGTGCCCACCGCTTTCGCACGGTGTTGCGGCGAGCGGATCGTCTCGGCCATCATGATCGTCACGACCGACCATTCGCCGCCGAAGCCGATGCCCTGCAGCGTGCGCGTGGCGAGCAGTTGCCAGAACGAATGCGTGAAACCGGACAGAAATGTAAAGAGCGCGAAGGTGGCGATGGTCCACTGGAGCACGCGCACGCGGCCGTAGCGGTCGGCGAGGATGCCCGCGAGCCAGCCGCCGAGCGCCGAGGAGATCAGCGAGCTCGTCGCGATCATGCCGGCCTCGCTCTTGGTCATGCCCCAGGCGGCGATGAGCGTCGGGATCAGGAACGAGTAGATCATGAAGTCGAACGCGTCGACCGCATAGCCGCCGAAGCCGGCGTAGAGCGTGCGCCGCTCGCGCTCGTTCAGCTCCCTGAACCACTGGAAAGATCCCATTGTGCCGTCCCCATATTTGTTGTGCGCGCAACGACCCATGAAGCCGTGAAGCGGTGAGTCGCGCATGCGGTGTCCGGCGGGGCGGGCATCGCAGCAGGCGCTCGAACGGCGCTATTTTACGGTGCGAAAGGCATTCGCGGGCAGGGGAGTTGAAGGTCGGGGCGTGCGGTGGGGCAAGTGATGCCTGCCTGGGCGCCTCGCCCGGGGGGCTTCGGGGCGGTGTGCGAAGCCCGTTGCGCCGGGCCTCAGCCCAGCGTCAGGCCGCCGTCGACGTGGATCGTCTGGCCGGTGATATGGCGTGCGGCGTCGGACAGCAAAAAGGCGATGAGCTCGGCGATGTCGGCGGGTTCGGCCACGCGGCCAAGCGGCGTGGCCTCGGCGGCGCGCGCCCAGGCCGGCGCGTTTTTGGGCGACGGGCCCGCGTCCTTGCGGGTGTAGCCGGGCGCCACGCAGTTCACGGTCACGCCGTGTGGCGCGAGTTCGGCGGCGGCGCTCCTGGCGAGCGATTCGAGCGCGGCCTTGGCGGCCGCAGTGGCGGCGAACGGCGCATCGGCGCGGTAGCGGTGCGCGACGAACGAGCTGAGCGCCACCACGCGGGCGTGCGCCGAGCGCACCAGCGCAGGCCGAGCCTCGCGCACCAGCGCCGCGAATGCGGCGGGCATCGAGGCGAAGGTGGCGGCGAGCGTGTCGGGCTCGAGAGCCGTGAGCGCCTGACGCTGCGCGTGGCCCGCATTGGCGACCAGTTGATCGAGCGCCGAAAAGCGCGCGAGCGTTGTTTCGACGAGCTGCTCGGTTGCGCCTGCAACGGCCAGATCGGCGCAGGCCGTCGCGCAGGCCGCGCCTTGCGCTTCGCATGCTGCGGCAACGGCGGCGAGGCGCGCTCGCGCCGCGTCATCGGCGCCGCGCGCGTGCAGCATCAGCGCGACGCCGGGCGCGGCCAGGCGCCGCGCGAGCGCTGCGCCAATGCCGGAGCCTGCGCCCGTGATCAGGACGACGCGCGTGTTGGTATCGCCGCTCACGCCGCGACCCGCTCCTCAGGCGTGCGCTCGATCTCGAGCGTCTCGGGATGGTATGCCGCGAGCGACTCGCGGTGCGCCACGCTCACGATCGCCGATTTCGGCAGTCGTTCCATGAAGAGCTTGTAGAGACGGCTTTCGTTGTCGGGGTCGAGCGCGCTCGTTGCTTCGTCGAGGAACAGATAGTCGGGCTTGTGCAGCAGCACGCGCGCGCCCGCAAGCCGCTGCTGCTCGCCCGGCGAGAGCACGCGGGTCCAGTGCGCGGACTCGTGCAGGCGATCCACGTAGTCTTCGAGACGGCATGCGCGTAGCGCTTCGCGACAGTCTTCGTCGCTGTAGTCGTCGGCGGGCGAGGGGTAGGTGAGTGCGGCCTTGAGCGTACCGATCGGCAGATAGCTCTGCTGCGGGATGAACATCATGCGCGCGTCGACGGGCGCGTCGATCGAGCCCTCGCCGAACGGCCAGAGGCCCGCGAGTGCGCGGATCAGCGTGCTCTTGCCCGCGCCCGAGGGGCCGCGCACGAGCCAGCGCGAGCCGGGCTTGATGGCGATGTCGCGCACCTCGGAGAGCGGCGTGCCGTTGGGCAGCGCGAGCTTGAGATGCGTGGTCGAGAGGGCGTTGTTGTCGACGTAATGCAGATTGATGCCGCCGTGCTCGGTGGCCGGCGAGACACTTTCCTTCAGGCGCGGCGAGTGCACCACGCGCACGAATTCGCGCAGACGGTTCACGGTGGCGCGCCATTCGACGAGGGTGGAGTAACTGTTGATGAACCACGAGAACGAGTCGCTCACGGTGCCGAATGCACTCGAAATCTGCATCAGCACGCCGAAGGTGAAGGCGCCCGCGAAGTAGCGCGGCGAGGCCACGACGATCGGAAAGATGATGGCGATCTGACCGTAAAAGCTCAGCACGAAGGTGAGGCGCTTCGTGTACTTCATCACGCGCCACCAGTTGTCGCGGATGTGGTGGAACAGGCCCTGCGCGTTGCTGCGCTCGGTGTCCATGCCGTCGTAGAGCGCGATCTGCTCGGCGTTTTCGCGCAGGCGAATCAGGCCGAAGCGGAAGTCCGCCTCCACTTTCTGCTGCTGGTAATTGATCGACACGAGCGGATGGCCGACCTTCTGGATCACGAGCGAACCGAACACTGCGTAGAGCGCGGCGGCCCACACCATGTAACCCGGAATCGTAATGGGCGTGCCGCCCACCGCGAACGTGAGCGCGCCCGCGAGCGACCACAGGATCATGATGAAGGAGACCAGCGTGACGACAGTGGAGAGCAGGTCGAGCGTGAGCGAGAGCGTGGTGGTGGCGAACGACTGGAGGTCGTCGCTAATCCGCTGGTCGGGGTTGTCGGCGAGGCGGTCGCGCTCGATGCGGTAGAACGCGCCCTGGCCGAGCCATTCGTTCAGGAAGCGCGTGGTGAGCCACTGGCGCCAGCGAAACCCGAGCATCTGGCGCAGATACCGCCCGTACACCGCGAGGATGATGAACCCGAACGCCAGCGCGGTGAAGATCATCAGCAGATGCGGGAACTGTTTGGCATCCTTGTTTTGCAGCGCGTTGTAGAAGTCGCGGTTCCAGTCGTTGAGCTGCACGTTGATCCACACGACGGTGAGATTCATCGCGATGATCGCCACCAGCAGGCCCCAGGCGACCCAGCGTTCCTCGGATACCCAGTAGGGCTTGATCAGACTCCAGGCCGTGATCTTGTGATGCTCGTTCTGATCCGGCGTGGCGCGGGGAGTGAGGTTGGTCATGTGCGTCCTGATGTTGTGCCGGCCCGCGGCCGGAATAGACGATACCCGCCGCACGCAGCGCCGGGGCGCAGCGATTGTGTCCCGAAGCGCTTAAGCAAGACTTAATCGCCAGCGCGCGGCGTCCGGGCGACTGGGGTGCGACATTGTCTCACCGCCCGTGCGAGCTGGGCGATTCACCGCGGTTTGGGCATTGTGCCAGAGCGGAAATGGCAGGCCGTCCCGTGGTGGTTTGCGGCGTGCGCGGCTTTTGTGGTCTAATGACCGCTGACGAAACAGGGGTGCTTCACTGGTATACCGCAGTGAGGCTGAGAGAGACCCTTCGCACCCGATCCGGGTAATACCGGCGCGGGAAGTTTCCGGAAAGTCTTGCTGGCGTCATGATTGATGAGTTCGACCGGTCGGTTCGATTCGGCCGGGTTCATTCAGGCGTCCAGATTCCCGCCGGGCAGCACGTGCCGCGCATGTCGGGTTTTGCGCTTCACGTCGTTTGCACGGCCGGCCTTGCCAGCCGGTTTCGTCCTTGGGTACGCATGCTTGTTTGCCGTACGGAAAGGATACGATGACCGTCTCTTCTACACCTTATTCTGATCATTCCCCGGTTTTTGCCGGTGCTTGCGCGTCTGCGTCCGCGATGCCCGATTTCGCCGTGCTCGGCGGCGGGCTATGCGGACGTCTCGTGGCATGGCGTCTTGCGGGCGCGGGGCATCGCGTGGCGCTCTATGAGCGCGGCGGGCCCGAGGGCGGCGAGTCGGCCGCCTGGATCGCGGCGGCGATGCTCGCGCCGCTGGCCGAGGCCGCCGTCGCCGAACTGTTGATCACCGAGTTGGGCATGGCCTCGCTCGAGACCTGGCCGCGCATTCTCGCCGAGTTGCCCGAGCCGGTGTTTTTCCAGCGCAACGGCACGCTCGTGGTCTGGCACCACGCCGATCGCACCGAGGCGCCGCTGTTCGAGCGCCGCGTGCGCGCGAACGCGCCGCGTGCGCTGGCCGACGCCAATTTCACGACGCTGGCGGCCGCGCAGATCGACGCCGCGGAACCGGCGCTCGCCGGGCGCTTCGCGCGCGGCTGGCTGCTGGCCGGCGAAGGCCAGCTCGACAACCGCCAGGCGCTGGCGGCGCTGGCAGCGGGTCTCGCGCAGCGCGGCGTGCAAACGCACTGGCATACGAGCGTGGATGACGCCAACCTGCCGCGCGCGCGCGTGACGATCGATTGCCGGGGCCTCGGCGCCAAGCCCGCGCTGCCGGCGCTGCGCGGCATTCGCGGTGAGGTGGCGCGCGTGCATGCGCCGGGCATCGGCCTCAGGCGGCCCGTTCGGCTGCTGCATCCGCGCTATCCGCTCTATATCGCACCGAAGCAGGACGATGTCTATGTGATCGGAGCGACCGAGATCGAGGGCGAGGACCGCTCGCCCGTGAGCGTGCGCTCGGCGCTCGAATTGCTGAGCGCGGCGTTCGCCGTGCATCCGGCCTTTGGCGAGGCGCGCATTCTCGAATTGAATTCGCAGTGCCGTCCGACGTTGCCCGATCATCGTCCCGCGCTCATCTGGGACGGTGGGCGGGACGACGGCCGGGGGAGCGGCACGACGCTGCGCGTGAACGGACTCTATCGCCACGGCTTCATGATCGCGCCCGCCGTGGCCGACGAAGCGGTGCGCGTGGCCGAGGCGCTGCTGGCGGGCCAGCTCGCCGATGCCGACGCCTTCGAGTCGCTGCGTCGCGAGTCGCGCTGGGCGTCGATGCTGCACGCGCCGCAGGGTGCCCACGAGCCCGCTTGAACCGCGGCGGCTCGAGGGCGCTCGGGAGCCGATCGCAAGCGAAAGCCGCGAGCGCGACACCACAAACAGGAGCCGAGGCGCACGGTTCGCGCCTTGCCGGAAACAACGTAGTCAGACGAATTGCCATGGATATTCAGATCAACCAGAAGCCGCTCACGCTGCCCGAAGGCGCGACCGTCGCCGATGCGCTCGCCGCCTTCGGCGCGCGTCCGCCGTTTGCCGTCGCCGTGAACGGCGATTTCGTCACGCGCACCCAGCACGGTGCGCGCACGCTTTCGGCGGGCGACCGCCTCGACGTCGTCAGCCCGGTGGCCGGCGGCTGATCGCACACGCGATCCCGCCGCTTTGCTCGCTTTGCGCGCGCCGCCCGTCCGCCGCCACCTGCCCAGGATTCAAGCCATGACCCATCATCAGACCGCCGATGCACTTACGCTGTACGGCGAAACCTTCGCGAGCCGCGTGCTGCTCGGCACCTCGCGCTATCCGTCGCTGCAAGCGCTCTCCGATTCGATGGAGGCCGCGCGCCCCGGCATGATCACCGTCGCGCTGCGGCGCCAGATGAATGACGGCACGGCGGAAGCCGGTTTCTTCGATCTGCTCAAGCGCCACGGCGTGCCGTTCCTGCCGAACACGGCGGGCTGCCTCACGGTCAACGAGGCGATCACTACTGCGCACATGGCGCGCGAAGTCTTCGAGACCGACTGGATCAAGCTCGAACTGATCGGCGACGACTACACGCTCCAGCCCGACCCGGTGGGCCTGATCGAAGCCGCCGCGCGCCTCGTGAAGGACGGCTTCAAGGTGCTGCCGTACTGCACCGAAGACCTCGTGATCGGCCGGCGCCTCCTCGATGCGGGCTGCGAGGCGTTGATGCCGTGGGGTGCGCCCATCGGCACGGGCAAGGGCGTGATCAATCCGTATGGCCTGCGCGTGCTGCGCGAGCGGCTGCCCGACGTGCCGCTGATCGTCGATGCGGGTCTCGGCCTGCCGTCGCATGCGGCGCAAGTGATGGAGTGGGGCTTCGACGGCGTGCTGTTGAACACGGCCGTGGCGCAGGCCACGCACCCCGAGGCGATGGCGCGCGCATTCGCGCTGGGCGTCGAGGCGGGCCGCACCGCGTTCCTCGCCGGACCGATGGCCGAGCGCGAGGCGGCCGTGGCGAGCACGCCCGTGGTCGGCATGCCGTTCTGGCATCAGGATGGAGGCGAGCAATGACCCAAACGCTGCGAATCAAGGATCGCGAGCTGTTCTGGCCGCCCGCGGACGAACTCACCGAAACGGCGGAGCGCATTCGCGCCCGCCTCGGCGACTGGCAGCCCACGCACGCGCCGTGGCGCCTGTGCCTGACGCCGCCCGACACGCCCAATGGCGGCGACCTGATCGTCGTGACCGACGCCGCGCCGCATCTCGCGAACATCGCGCGCTGGATGACCAATGGCGCGGGCGTGATCGAGGCGGCCGGCACGCCCTCGGCGGGCCGCGCCACGCTGCATCTGGGCGGCGAGCGCTACGCACTCGAAGGCACGCTCGCGGAGGACTGGATCCCGGCGCTGGCGGCGTTTCTCGACTGCGGCTTCGATCCGCACGATGCGCTCGTGCTGGCGCTCGCCTGGCGCGACGGCGACGAGCAGCAGGACGACGCATGGCCGATCGACATCGCCCGTTTTCCGCGCGTGCTCGGCCTGCCCGATGCGCCCGCGCAGCCGTTCGCGCCGTGCCCCGCGAAGCTCGGCCTCTATCCCGTGCTGCCGACCGCCGACTGGGTCGAGCGCGTGCTCGATTACGGCGTGAAGACCGTGCAGCTGCGCAGCAAGCAGCCGAAGTCGCCGGAACTCACGCGCGAGATCGAGCGCTGCGTCGCGGCGGGCCGCAAGCATGACGCGCAGCTCTTCATCAACGACCACTGGCAGGCGGCGATGGCCGCGGGCGCGTACGGCGTGCATCTGGGCCAGGAAGATCTGCGCAAGGCGGATCTGAACGCGCTTGCCGCATCGGGCATCCGCCTCGGTCTGTCGACGCACGGCTATTTCGAGATGCTCACCGCGCTGCATTTCCGGCCGAGCTACATCGCGTGCGGCGCCGTGTTCGCCACCACGACCAAGACCATGCCGACGGCCCCGCAAGGGCTCGCGCGTCTGGCGCGCTACGTGCAACTGCTCGACGGCGTGGTGCCGATGGTCGCCATCGGCGGCATCGACTTTGCCGCGCTGCCCGCGGTACTCGCAACCGGCGCGCCCAGCGCGGCGGTCGTGCGCGCCGTCACCGAGGCCGCCGACCCGGCTGCCGCGGTTGCTGCGTTGCGCAACGCGTTTACGCAATAATTAGCCCGCTTCGCCGCTGGCCGCACGCCGGATTCGTTCCGGGCCGGCCGGCGCGCAAGCGCGAGCCGTGGCGTCCTCGGGGATGCCCGACTTGCATCAAGGGGCTTGGGCGTGCCACGGCAGCATTCGTACGATGGCCCTATAATCCCGCCTTCGTATAAATGGACTGCCTGCTACGTGCCCTCGAACTCTGAGACCCTTCTGGAGCTGCGCGACGTCGACTTCGGCTACGGCGACCGGCTCGTCCTGTCCGGCCTGAACATGCGCTTTCGGCGCGGTCAGGTGGTTGCGGTCATGGGCGGCTCGGGCGGCGGCAAGACCACGGTGCTGCGGCTGATCGGCGGCCTCGTGCGCGCCCAGCGCGGGCAGGTGCTGTTTCAGGGTCAGGACATCGGCGCGCAATCACGCGACAGCCTTTACGCGCTGCGCCGGAAAATGGGCATGTTGTTCCAGTTCGGCGCGCTCTTCACCGACATGTCGGTGTTCGAAAACGTTGCGTTTGCGCTGCGCGAACACACCGATCTCCCCGAAGAGCTGATCCGCGACCTCGTGCTCATGAAGCTCAACGCGGTGGGCCTGCGCGGCGCGCGCGACCTCGCGCCTTCGGAGATTTCGGGCGGCATGGCGCGGCGCGTGGCGCTGGCGCGCGCAATCGCGCTCGACCCTGAGCTCATGATGTACGACGAGCCGTTTGCTGGTCTCGACCCCATTTCACTCGGCATCACCGCGAACCTGATCCGTACCTTGAACGACGCGCTCGGCGCCACGTCGATCCTCGTCACGCATGACGTGCCCGAATCGTTCGCGATTGCCGATTACGTCTATTTCCTCGCGAACGGCCACGTGCAGGCGGAGGGCACGCCCGCCGAGCTGCGCGCCTCGACCGACCCGATCGTGCGTCAGTTCATCGACGGCGCGCCTGACGGCCCGTTCCGCTTTCACTACCCGACGGACGTGCCGCTCGACGCGGACTTCGGCGTCGGCGGAGGCCGCTCATGATCGGCGCCATCAGTTCGCTCGGCCGCGCGATCCTCGACTCGATCTCGCGTGCGGGCCATGCCACGCGCTTTTTCATGCGCCTCGTGCTGGAATTCTTCCCGCTGCTGCGCCGTCCGCGCCTTGTCACGAAGCAGATCCACTTCGTCGGCAATTATTCGCTGCTGATCATCGCGGTGTCGGGCCTGTTCGTGGGCTTCGTGCTGGGCCTGCAGGGCTACTACACGCTCAACCGCTACGGCTCCGAGCAGGCGCTCGGGCTGCTGGTTGCGCTCTCGCTCGTGCGCGAGCTCGGCCCCGTCGTCACGGCGCTGCTGTTCGCGGGCCGCGCGGGCACCTCGCTCACGGCCGAAATCGGCCTCATGAAGGCGGGCGAGCAACTTACGGCTATGGAAATGATGGCGGTCGACCCGGTGCGCGTCGTGGTCGCGCCGCGCATGTGGGCGGGCGTGGTCGCCATGCCCATTCTGGCGGCCATCTTCAGCGCGGTCGGCATTCTGGGCGGCTACGTGGTGGGCGTGCTGCTGATCGGCGTGGACGCGGGCGCGTTCTGGTCGCAGATGCAAGGCGGCGTGGATGTCTGGGCAGACGTGGGCAATGGCGTGATCAAGAGCATCGTGTTCGGCTTCGCCGTCACGTTCACCGCGCTGTATCAGGGCTACGAGGCAAAGCCCACGCCCGAAGGCGTGTCGCGCGCGACCACGAGGACGGTCGTGTACGCGTCGCTCGCGGTGCTGGGCCTCGACTTCCTGCTCACCGCGCTGATGTTCAGCTAAGGATGGAGCGCGGGCGCCTCGTGCATGGCGCCGCCGCAACGGATTCTGATTGGAATGACGATGAAAAAGACTGCTCTCGACTTCTGGGTCGGCCTGTTCGTGGTGCTGGGCTTCATTGCGCTGCTGTTTCTCGCGCTGAAGGCCGGCAACATGAGCTCGCTTTCGTTCCAGCCGACCTACCCGGTCAAGCTCAAGTTCGACAATATCGGCGGACTCAAGCCGCGCGCGCCTGTGAAGAGCGCAGGCGTGACCGTGGGCCGGGTGGCGTCCATCGGCTTCGATACGAACACCTATCAGGCGCTCGTCACCATCAACATCGATCAGCAGTATCAGTTTCCGAAGGACTCGTCGGCGAAGATCCTGACCTCGGGCCTGCTCGGTGAGCAGTACATCGGGCTGGAGCCGGGCGGCGACACGGAAATGCTCAAGGCCGGCGACACCCTCTCCATGACTCAATCGGCGATCGTGCTCGAAAACCTGATCGGCCAGTTCCTCTACAGCAAGGCTGCCGATTCGGGGGCTTCGAAATCGGGTAACAACGCGGGCAACAGCGCCGGCAACAGCGCGGGCAACAGCGCCGCTGCGCCCGTGCCGGCCCCCGCGAACGGGGCTGGCGGCGAGCACGCCGCTCCCGCGCCGGCACCCGCGTCTGCGCCGGCTGGCTCGGGCGCGGCAGCGCAATAAGGAGAATAAAAAATGACGATCCCTCGCATGCGCACCCTCACGGCCGGGGCCGTGGCGCTCGCGCTGACGGCGTGTTCGACGGTGCAGACGCCGTCGAAGGACGATCCCTGGGAAGGCTTCAACCGCTCGATCTACACCTTCAACGACACAGTCGATCAGTACGCGCTCAAGCCGGTTGCAAAGGGCTACGTGAAAGTCACGCCGCAGCCGGTACGCGACAGCGTGACGAACTTCTTCGCGAACATCGGCGATGTCTACAACGCGGCCAATAATCTGCTGCAGTTGAAGATCGCCGATGGGGTCGAGGACGTCATGCGGATCGTGATCAACACGGTCTTCGGCGTGGGCGGCCTGTTCGACGTGGCGTCGCTCGCCAAGCTGCCCAAGCACAACCAGGACTTCGGTCTCACGCTCGGCCATTACGGTGTGCCGGCCGGCCCGTATCTGGTGCTGCCGCTGTTCGGTCCGAGCACCGTGCGCGACGGCGTGGGGATGGTGGGCAACTACTTCATCAATCCGCTTACGTACGTGAATCCGCCGGCGCTTTCGTGGGGTCTTTACGGTCTGGACGTGGTGAGCGCGCGCGCGAACCTGTTGGGCGCGAGCGATCTGCTCGAAGGCGCGGCCATCGACAAGTATTCGTTTATTCGCAACGCCTATTTGCAGCGCCGCCAGTACCTGCTCTCCGACGGTCATACGTCGAGCAATCTGCCCGATTACGGCGATGGCGCGCCACTGCCGAACTACGGCGAGCCCGATGAGGGTGCGGCCGTGCCCGCATCGGGCACGGCGGCGGCGGTTCCGGCATCGGGCGCTGCGCGTGCCGCAGTGCCGACGGCAGCCAGCATGGCGCCGGCCAGCCCCGACGGCGCGACACCAGCGCCCGCGACGCCGGCATCAGGTGCCGCGGCACCGGCGGGCGCATCCGGCGCCGCGGTGCCGGGCGAACAGTTCGTTCCGCCGGCGCGCATTGGCATTGGCGCGCCGGGTCTGCTGCGCCTGCATTGATTGGGCCAGGCGGTCCTTGTCCCGGCCCTTAAATCTGACGTAACAAGCTGAAACGCTTGTCGCAGTTTCTTGGCACTCTTTGACTCGGTGCCTTGATGCTCGCGTGATATCGTTGACCTCCAACGGGGCGTTGTTCCCCAACTTGCAGGACTCGCTATGAAGAAATTCTTTCTGTTCCCGATTTTCGCCATGTTTTTTGCGTTTGCCGGCGCAGCGTCCGCGCAAACGGTCGACACCAACAACCCTGACGCCATGATGAAGTCGGTCACGCAGCAGGTGATGGACCAGATCAAGGGCGACAAGTCGATCCAGTCCGGCGACATCAACAAGATCACGGAGCTCGTGAACGAGAAGATCCTGCCGTACACGGACTTCCGCCGCACGACGCAGCTCGCCATGGGCCGCAACTGGCGCACGGCCACGCCCGAGCAGCAGCAACAGGTCACCGAGCAGTTCAAGACGCTCCTGATCCGCACGTACTCAGGCGCGCTTGCCCAGGTGCGCGATCAGCAGATCGAGTACAAGCCGTTCCGTGCGAGCCCGGACGATACCGATGTCGTGGTCCGTTCGACGGTCATGAACAACGGCCAGCCGATCGAGCTCGACTACCGTCTGTACAAGACGCCGCAAGGCTGGCGCGTGTATGACATCAACGTGCTCGGCGCATGGCTGATCCAGGCCTACCAGCAGCAGTTCCAGGAGAAGATCCAGCAGGGCGGCGTGCAGGGCCTCATCAGCTTCCTCACGCAGCGTAACCAGCAACTCGCCGCCGGCAAGGCCGCTTCGTGAGCGAGCGCTTCGCCACCGGCGCCACGCTGAATCTCGAGAGTGCGAATGCCACGCTCTCGGCGGGCCTCGCGCAGATCGCGGCAGGCGCCGGCGCCGTCGATTGCGCGTCGCTCACGCAGTTCGATTCATCGGCGCTCGCCGTGCTGATCGCATGGCAGCGCGCCGCGCGCGAGCGTGGCCTCACCCTCAGCGTCCTGAATCTCCCCACCGCGCTCGCGTCCCTCGCGCGCGCTTACGGCGTCGACTCGCTCCTCCACGAGCGACATTGACGCGCGGCGGCCACGCGGCCACGCCGGTCGAGCGCCGCTTTGGCGCGCGAACCCAGTTGCCGCAGGCCGCCGCTTCCATCTTCAAGTCCAGACCGGGCCCAGGCCGGGCTCTCCGACTTGGCCTATAATCAAACGTTTTTTGGGCGTTGCCCCGGTTTTCGGGAGCTTCGAAGGCGGCATAAACCGTCCCCAATTCTGGTCTTCCCCGCAGCGTAGATGCACTATCAGCCGCGCCGTTCACGACGGGCGGCGCCTGAGTCATGCCAGCCATAGAAATCCGCAACGTCAAAAAGCGCTACAAAGAGCTCCAGGCGCTCAAGGGCGTCAGCTTCACCGTAGAAGAGGGCGAGTTCTTCGGGCTGCTCGGCCCGAACGGCGCGGGCAAGACGACGCTCATCAGCTGTCTCGCAGGCCTCGCGCGCGCCGACGAGGGCTCGATCACCGTGCGCGGTCACGACGTGGTGAGCGATTACCGCAACGCGCGCCGCAATCTCGGCGTGGTGCCGCAGGAACTGGTGTTCGATCCGTTTTTCACGGTGCGCGAGACGCTGCGCATCCAGTCCGGTTATTTTGGCCTGCGCAACAATGATGCGTGGATCGACGAGATCATGGCCAATCTCGACCTCACCGAAAAAGCCGATGTGAACATGCGTGCGCTGTCGGGCGGCATGAAGCGCCGCGTGCTGGTCGCGCAGGCACTGGTGCACCGGCCGCCCGTGATCGTGCTCGACGAACCCACCGCCGGCGTGGACGTCGAGCTGCGCCAGACGCTCTGGAAGTTCATTGCGCGCCTGAACCGCGAAGGTCACACCATCGTGCTCACCACGCACTATCTGGAAGAGGCGGAAGAGCTGTGCGACCGCATCGCCATGCTGCGGCGTGGCGAGGTGGTGGCGCTCGAGCGCACCAGTACGCTGCTGCAGCGCTTCGCGGGCACGCAGTTGTTCGTGCGCTTTTCTGAAGGCGTGCTGCCCACCGAACTGCGCGCGCTCGAAGTGGATACGTCGAATCTGCCGAATGGCCGCGAGCGCCAGCATCTGTTGCGCCTCGCCAGCTACGATGAAGTCGAGCGCATCTTGTCGCTGTGCCGCGCGAACGGCTGCAAACTGGAAGAAGTGGAAGTGCGCAAAGCCGATCTGGAGGATGTCTTCGTGCAGGTGATGAACGGCCCTGAGGTCATCGAGGGGCTGGCATGAGCGGCTTTCGTACCCTGTTCTACAAGGAAGTGCTGCGTTTCTGGAAGGTCTCTTTCCAGACCGTGCTCGCGCCGGTCATCACCGCGCTGCTGTATCTGACGATCTTCGGCCACGCGCTGCGCGGCCACGTGGAGGTGTATCCGGGCGTCGAATACACGAGCTTCCTGATTCCCGGCCTCGTGATGATGAGCGTGCTGCAAAACGCTTTCGCCAATTCGTCTTCGTCGCTCATTCAATCGAAGATCACGGGCAATCTCGTATTCGTACTATTGCCGCCGCTGGCCGCCTGGGAGATGTTTGGAGCTTACGTGCTCGCTTCGATCGTGCGCGGCCTCGCCGTTGGCGCGGGCGTGTTCGTCGTGACGATCTGGTTCATTCCGATGAGCTTTTCCGCGCCGCTCTACATCATCGCGTTCGCGGTGCTCGGCTCGGCGATCCTCGGCACGCTCGGCCTGATCGCCGGGATCTGGGCCGAGAAGTTCGACCAGCTCGCGGCGTTTCAGAACTTTCTTATCATGCCGCTCACGTTCCTTTCGGGCGTGTTCTATTCGACACATACGCTGCCGCCGGTCTGGCGCGAGGTGTCGCGGCTGAACCCGTTCTTCTACATGATCGACGGCTTCCGCTACGGTTTTTTCGGCTTGTCCGACATTAACCCGCTCGCAAGTCTCGCGATTGTTTTCGTCTTTTTCGTGGTGCTGGCCACGCTGGCGATGCGTCTGCTCGCAAGCGGCTACAAGCTGCGCCACTAAATGCAATTGAGGCAGGAGCCACCCACCATGTTGCCGACTCCGGAACAGGTCAAGCAGTACATCTCGGCAGGGCTCGCGTGCGAGCATCTCGAAGTCGAGGGCGACGGTCAGCACTTCTTCGCGACGATCGTATCGCCCGCGTTCGAAGGCAAGCGCCTGATCCAGCGCCATCAGCTCGTCTATGCGGCGCTCGGCGAGCGCATGCGCGAGGAAATCCACGCGCTCAGCATGAAGACGCTCACGCCCGCCGAATGGCAGAACGCATAATCTGGAATCTCAGTGCGAATTACCCAGGACAATGGCGCCGCCGCGAGCGGCGCCGCACCACATGACGCCACGCCGCAAGCCGGCCGCACCGATCAGGAAACCTCAGGCATGGACAAACTCGTCATCGTCGGCGGGCAGCAGCTCGCAGGGGAAGTGACCGTTTCGGGTGCGAAGAACGCGGCGCTCCCCATTCTCTGCGCGGGCCTGCTGAGCGCGGAACCCGTCCATCTCGACAACGTGCCCGACCTCCAGGACGTGCGCACCACGCTCAAGCTGCTGAACCAGATGGGCGTGCGCACCGGGCACGATGGCAACCGCGTGCAGCTCGACGCCTCGAAGGTCGACAACCTCGTCGCGCCGTATGAGCTCGTGAAAACCATGCGCGCGTCGATTCTCGTGCTCGGGCCGCTCGTCGCGCGCTTCGGCGAGGCGAAGGTGTCGCTGCCCGGCGGCTGCGCGATTGGCGCGCGCCCCGTGGATCAGCACATCAAGGGCCTCCAGGCGATGGGCGCCGAGATCAATATCGAGCACGGCTTCATCGAGGCGCGCGCGAAGCGCCTGAAGGGCGCGCGCATCGTCACCGACATGATCACGGTCACCGGCACGGAAAACCTGCTGATGGCCGCCGTGCTCGCCGAGGGCGAGACGGTGATCGAGAACGCCGCGCGCGAGCCCGAAGTGGGCGACCTCGCACACCTGCTCGTGGCGATGGGTGCGCAGATCGAAGGCATCGGCACCGACCGCCTCGTGATCCAGGGCGTGGACCAGCTCCACGGCGCGCAGCACACGGTCATTCCCGACCGCATCGAGGCCGGCACGTTCCTGTGCGCGGTGGCCGCCGCGGGCGGCGATGTCATGCTGCGCCGCGTGCGTCCGGGCATCCTCGACGCCGTTACCGACAAACTGCGCGAAGCGGGCGTGACGATCGAAGAGGGCGACGACTGGATGCGCGTGCGCATGCACGAGCGCGCGCGCGCCGTGAATCTGCGCACCGCCGAATACCCGGCCTTCCCGACCGACATGCAGGCGCAGTTCATGGCGCTCAACGCGATCGCGGACGGCACCTCGCAGGTCGTGGAAACGATCTTCGAGAATCGCTTCATGCACGTGCAGGAACTGAACCGCCTCGGCGCGAGCATCACGATCGACGGCAAGACGGCGCTGGTCTCCGGCGTCGAGAAGCTGTCGGGCGCGAAGGTCATGGCGACCGATCTGCGCGCCTCGGCGAGCCTCGTGATCGCGGGCCTGTGCGCCGACGGCGAGACGCTCATCGACCGCATCTATCACCTCGACCGCGGCTACGACCGCATGGAAGAGAAGCTCACCAGAATCGGCGCGAACGTGAAGCGCATCAAGGGGAACGCGGCATGAGCACGGTCGAGTCCAAGCCCACGCCGGCCGCCGCCTCCGGCGCGCCGCTCACGCTGGCGCTCTCGAAGGGCCGCATCTTCGAAGAGACGATGCCGTTGCTCGCGGCCGCGGGCGTGGAGGTGACCGAAGACCCGGAAACCTCGCGCAAGCTGATCCTGCCGACGACCGACCCGAACCTGCGCGTGATCATCGTGCGCGCGACCGACGTGCCCACCTACGTGGAGTACGGCGCGGCCGACTTTGGCGTGGCGGGCAAGGACGTGCTGCTCGAACACGGCGGCGACGGGCTCTATCAGCCGATCGATCTCGACATCGCGCGCTGCCGCCTCTCGGTGGCCGTGAAGTCGGGCTTCGACTACGCGAACGCCGTGCGCCAGGGCGCGCGCCTGCGCGTGGCCACCAAGTACACGGAATCGGCGCGCCAGCACTTCGCGGCCAAGGGCGTGCACGTCGACCTCATCAAGCTTTACGGCTCGATGGAGCTCGCGCCGCTCGTCGGCCTCGCCGACGCGATCGTCGACCTCGTCAGCACGGGCGGCACGCTGCGTGCGAACAACCTGGTCGAGGTCGAAGAGATCATGCAGATCTCTTCGCGCCTCGTCGTGAATCAGGCGGCGCTCAAGTTGAAGCGCGCCGCGCTGCGGCCGATTCTCGACGCGTTCGAACGCGCGTCGCGCGCATAACCCGCGCATTACCCGCATATAACCGTTCCGGATGGATATCAGCATGGCTATCACGATGC
This sequence comes from Paraburkholderia sp. A1BS-2L, assembly GCF_051125205.1. Taxonomy (NCBI): domain Bacteria; kingdom Pseudomonadati; phylum Pseudomonadota; class Betaproteobacteria; order Burkholderiales; family Burkholderiaceae; genus Paraburkholderia; species Paraburkholderia sp. A1BS-2L. Next base: position 2,865,887 of record NZ_CP120428.1, on the reverse strand, counting down.
GCAAACTCGATTCGAGCGCCGAAGGTTTCAAGGCGGCGCTGCATGGCGTGCTCGCCTTCGAGGCGAGCGAAGACGAGGCCATCGAGCGCTCAGTCGCGCAAATTCTCGCCGATGTGAAGGCGCGCGGCGACGCCGCCGTGCTCGATTACACGAACCGCTTCGATCGCCTGAGCGCTGCCAGCGTCGATGCGCTGGAGTTGCCGATCAGCGAGCTCGAGGCGGCGCTGGAAAGTCTCGAGCCCAAGCAGCGCGCGGCGCTCGAGGCGGCGGCCGCGCGCGTGCGCGGCTACCACGAGAAGCAGCGCATCGAGTGCGGCTCGCATAGCTGGCAATACACCGAAGCCGACGGCACCGTGCTCGGCCAGAAGGTCACGCCGCTCGACCGCGTGGGTCTCTACGTGCCGGGCGGCAAGGCCGCGTATCCGTCTTCCGTGCTGATGAACGCGATTCCCGCGCGGGTCGCGGGCGTGCGCGAGATCATCATGGTCGTGCCCACGCCCGATGGCGTGAAGAATCCGCTCGTGCTGGCGGCGGCGCTGCTCGGCGGCGTCGACCGCGTGTTCACCATCGGCGGCGCGCAGGCTGTGGGCGCGCTCGCTTACGGCACCCGCACCATTCCGCCCGTCGACAAGATCTGCGGCCCGGGCAATGCCTATGTGGCCTCGGCCAAGCGCCGCGTGTTCGGCACGGTCGGCATCGACATGATCGCCGGACCCTCCGAGATTCTCGTGCTGTGCGACGGCACGACCGATCCGCGCTGGGTCGCGATGGACCTGTTCTCGCAGGCCGAGCACGACGAACTCGCGCAATCCATCCTGCTGTGCCCGGACGAAGCGTTCATCAAGCGCGTGGAAGACGCCATCAACGAGCTTTTACCCGCCATGCCGCGCGCCGAAGTCATCGCGACGTCTCTCACGAACCGCGGCGCGCTCGTGAAGGTGCGCGACATGGCCGAAGCCTGCGCAATCGCCAACGACATCGCGCCCGAGCACCTCGAAATCTCTGCGCTCGATGCGCAGAAGTGGGGCGCCGAAATCCGCCACGCGGGCGCGATCTTCCTCGGCCGCTACACGAGCGAAAGCCTCGGCGACTACTGCGCGGGGCCGAATCACGTGCTGCCTACGTCTCGTACCGCACGTTTCTCGTCGCCGCTCGGCGTCTATGATTTCATCAAGCGATCGAGCGTGATCGAGGTGAGCGCGGAGGGCGCGCAGACGCTCGGCGAGATCGCCGCGGAACTCGCCTACGGCGAAGGCCTCCAGGCCCACGCGCGCAGCGCCGAGTACCGCATGAAGCAGGTCTGAAGCGGTACCAGAATCAAAACAGCGCGGCATGCATGAGTTTCATGCGTGCCGCACCCCCGAGGAGACGTGCGCAAGCATCGGCTTGAAATACGCTCGCCTGAGCCCGATGTTTGGAACACCGAAGTAACCCGCGCGCGCCATAGCTGGCCGTTCGTGCCGGCTGCGCGCCTCGCGCGCGCCAATCGACAATGACAACACCACAAGACATCATCCGCTCCGACGTGCTCGCCATGACGAGCTACCCGGTTCCCGACGCCACCGGCTTCGTGAAGCTCGACGCCATGGAGAACCCGTACACGTTGCCGGTCGCTCTGGCGGCGCAACTTGGCGAGCATCTCGCGGGCATCGCGCTGAACCGCTATCCGGCTCCGCGCCCCGAGGCGCTCATGGCGAAGCTCAAGGCCGCGATGCATGTGCCGCCCGGCTGCGACGTGCTGCTCGGCAACGGCTCGGACGAGATCATCAGCATGGTCACGGTGGCGTGCGCGAAGCCGGGCGCGAAGGTGCTCGCGCCGGTGCCGGGCTTCGTGATGTACGCGATGTCGGCGAAATTTGCGCAGGTGGATTTTGTCGGCGTGCCGCTCAAGGCCGACTTCACGCTCGATTGCGATGCCATGCTGGTCGCCATCGCCGAACACCAGCCGGCCATGATCTGGCTGGCGTACCCGAACAATCCGACCGGCACGCTGTTCGCGGACGCCGACATCGAGCGCATTATCGAGGCTGCCAATGCAGCCGGCGGGCTCGTCGTGATCGACGAGGCTTATCAGCCGTTCGCGCAGGCGAGCTGGATGCCGCGCGCGGGCGCGTTCGACAACGTGGTCGTGATGCGCACGATGTCCAAGCTCGGGCTGGCGGGCATCCGTCTGGGCTACCTCGCGGGCCGTACTGCATGGCTCAACGAATTCGACAAGGTGCGCCCGCCGTATAACGTAAATGTGCTCACCCAGGCCGCCGCCGATTTCCTGCTCGAACATCTCGACGTGCTCGACACGCAGGCGGCCCAATTGCGCGCAGACCGGGCGCAATTGGCTGCCGACGTTGCAAAGTTGCCGGGCGCCGAAGTGTTCGAAAGCGCCGGCAATTTCCTGCTTGTGCGCGTGCCCGATGCCTCCGCCGTGTTCGATACCCTGCTGACGGCGCGGGTTTTAGTCAAAAACGTGAGTAAAATGCATCCATTGCTGGCGAATTGCGTACGCCTGACCGTCGGGACCCCCGACGAAAACGCGCGCTTGCTCGCCGCCCTTAAGCTCGTGCTCAAGTAATCCGATCTCACCGGCCTGAAGCGCACAGTGTCACGAGCGCTCCGGGCTTTCGTTCCATGAACCCTCCGTTACGGGCTGTTTGAAGGAAATTGCCATGCGCGTCGCGCAAGTCGTTCGCAACACCAGCGAAACGCAAATCAGCGTGAAACTCAATCTGGACGGCACCGGCGAGCAGAAGCTCGCGACCGGTGTGCCGTTTCTCGACCACATGCTCGACCAGATCGCGCGACACGGTCTGATCGATCTGGAAATCGAGGCGCATGGCGATACCCATATCGACGACCACCATACGGTGGAAGACGTCGGCATCACGCTCGGTCAGGCAGTCGCGCAGGCCATCGGCGACAAGAAGGGCATCCGCCGCTACGGCCACGCCTATGTGCCGCTCGACGAGGCGCTCTCGCGCGTGGTGATCGACTTTTCGGGCCGTCCGGGCCTCGAGTTCCACGTGCCGTTCACGCGCGCGCGCATCGGCACGTTCGACGTCGACCTGTCGATCGAATTCTTCCGCGGCTTCGTCAACCACGCGGGCGTGACGCTCCACATCGACAATCTGCGCGGCCTGAACGCGCATCACCAGATGGAAACCGTGTTCAAGGCCTTCGGCCGCGCGCTGCGCCAGGCTTCCGAGCTCGATGAGCGCCAGGCGGGCAAGATTCCGTCTACCAAGGGCAGCTTGTAAGCGGTATCCGAGATGAAAACTTCAATTGCGATTGTGGATTATGGGATGGGCAACCTTCGTTCGGTGGCCCAGGCATTGAAACAGGCTGCGCCGGAAGCCGACGTGCAGATCGTCGAGCGCCCGGAGGCGATTCGCGCGGCTGACCGCGTCGTGCTGCCGGGCCAGGGCGCGATGCCTGACTGCATGCGCAGCCTCGCGGAATCGGGCTTGCAGGACGCCGTGCTCGAAGCCTCGCGCACCAAGCCGCTGATGGGCGTGTGCGTGGGCGAGCAGATGTTGTTCGACTGGAGCGCCGAAGGGGACACGAAGGGTCTCGGCCTGCTGCCGGGCAAGGTCGTGCGCTTCGAGCTCGAAGGGCGGCTTCAGGACGACGGCTCGCGCTTCAAGGTGCCGCAGATGGGCTGGAACCGCGTGCGCCAGTCGCGCGCTCACGCGCTGTGGGACGGCGTGCCCGACGAGAGCTTCTTTTATTTCGTGCACAGCTATTATGTGGTTCCGGCCGATCCGGCTCACACCGTAGGCGAAACGCCTTACGGCGCGGACTTTACCTCGGCGGTGGCGCGAGATAACATCTTCGCCACCCAATTCCACCCGGAAAAGAGCGCTGCGGCGGGCTTGCGCGTCTATCGCAACTTCGTTCACTGGAACCCCTGATTCACGGACGGCGCTGTTGGTTCGAAGCGCCCGGCCGGAGGGCCTGCGTGCAAGCATCGCCCAAAGCCGATTTGCATCAGCAAGGCTGCCGAAAGAGTTGTACTAAACTAGCGAAACGGCGTCGGATCGGGGTTCTTCCCGGCCGTTGCCGGCTGATTCCAACCACATTCCCAGATATCACCCGATTGCTATGCTGCTGATTCCGGCCATCGATCTCAAAGACGGTCACTGCGTTCGCCTTAAACAAGGCGATATGGACCAGGCGACGATTTTTTCCGAGGAACCGGCGGCCATGGCCCGACATTGGGTCGAGCGCGGCGCGCGGCGTTTGCACCTCGTCGACCTGAACGGCGCGTTCGCCGGCAAGCCGAAGAACGAGGACGCGATTCGCGAGATCATCCGCGAAGTCGGCGACGAGATCCCCGTGCAGCTTGGCGGCGGCATCCGCGACCTCGACACCATCGAGCGCTATCTCGACGACGGCCTCTCATACGTGATCATCGGCACGGCCGCGGTGAAGAACCCGGGCTTCCTGCAGGAAGCGTGCACGGCGTTCGGGGGCCATATCATCGTCGGGCTCGACGCGAAGGACGGCAAGGTTGCCACCGACGGCTGGAGCAAGCTCACGGGCCACGAAGTGGTCGATCTCGCGCGCAAGTTCGAAGACTACGGCGCCGAGTCGATCATCTACACCGACATCGGCCGCGACGGCATGCTCCAGGGCATCAACATCGAAGCGACGGTGCGCCTCGCGCGCGCGGTGAAGATTCCGGTGATCGCGAGCGGCGGCCTGTCGAATCTCGCCGACATCGACGCGCTGTGCGAAGTCGAGGACGAAGGCATCGAAGGCGTAATCTGCGGCCGCGCGATCTACTCGGGCGATCTCGATTTCGCCCAGGCGCAAACGCACGCAGACAGCCTGCGTGAGTCTGACGACGCTTAAGGACGACGCTTGATGCGTCGCGTGGACGGCCTCCCGGGTGGAGGTCGGATCCACTTTGGGTTCTCGGTGCGACCGGCAAGGGGCGGCAAGTCCGTTCCCGAAGATACGGCCTCCGGCTAATTTCGCGATAACCGCTATCGCGCGACTATAGGCGTAGCTGCTGCGGTTTCGGCGCGCCTGGCAACATCGGCAAGATCATGGCTCTACCCAAACGCATCATTCCCTGTCTCGACGTGACCGCCGGGCGGGTCGTCAAGGGCGTCAACTTCGTCGAGCTGCGCGATGCGGGCGACCCCGTCGAAATCGCGCGCCGCTACGACGACCAGGGCGCCGACGAACTCACTTTTCTCGACATCACGGCCACTTCGGACCAGCGCGACCTGATTCTGCCGATCATCGAAGCGGTGGCCTCGCAGGTCTTCATTCCGCTGACCGTGGGCGGCGGCGTGCGCGCCGTCACCGACGTGCGGCGGCTGCTTAACGCCGGCGCCGACAAGGTCAGCATGAACTCGTCGGCCGTCGCCAATCCGCAGCTCGTGCGCGATGCGGCCGACAAATACGGCTCGCAGTGCATCGTCGTCGCCATCGACGCGAAGCGTACTTCAGCGCCGGGCGAACCCGCGCGCTGGGAAGTGTTCACGCACGGCGGCCGCAAGGCCACGGGCATCGACGCCGTCGAATGGGCGCGCAAGATGGCTGAGCTGGGCGCGGGCGAAATCCTGCTCACGAGCATGGACCGCGACGGCACCAAGAGCGGCTTCGATCTCGCCCTCACGAGCGCGGTGTCCGACGCCGTGCCGATTCCCGTGATCGCCTCGGGCGGCGTGGGCGGCCTGCAGGATCTCGCGGACGGCATCGTAAAGGGCCATGCCGACGCCGTGCTGGCGGCGAGCATCTTCCACTATGGCGAGCACACCGTGGGCGAGGCCAAGCGCTTCATGGCCGAGCAGGGCATTTCGGTGAGGATGTGACGCCATGAGCAACGCTGAAACGAACGATTTTGCGAAGGCTGGCTGGCTCGACAAGGTCAATTGGGACGCCAACGGCCTCGTGCCCGTGATCGCCCAGGAGGCCACGACCGGCGACGTGCTGATGTTCGCGTGGATGAACCGGGAAGCGCTCGCCAGGACGGTCGAACTGCGCCGCGCGGTGTATTTTTCGCGCTCGCGCCAGCGCCTGTGGTTCAAGGGCGAGGAGTCGGGCCACGTGCAGCACGTTCACGACATCCGCCTCGACTGCGACGAAGACGTCGTGCTGCTCAAGGTCGAGCAAGTGTCGAGCATCGCGTGCCACACCGGCCGTCACTCGTGCTTTTTCCAGCAATTCGAAGGCACCGCCGACGAAGGCCGCTGGGTCGCTGTCGATCCGGTGCTGAAAGACCCCGAACACATCTACAAATGACGCAATTGAACACCAACGACACCCTGCTGCGCCTTGCCGCGGTGATCGATAGCCGCAAGGGCGGCGACCCCGACGCTTCCTACGTCGCGCGCCTGTTCCACAAGGGCGATGACGCCGTGCTCAAGAAGGTCGGCGAAGAGGCTACCGAAGTCGTGCTCGCCGCCAAGGACGTGCGCCAGGGCGGCGCGCCGAAGGCGCTGGTTGGGGAAATGGCTGATCTGTGGTTCCATTGCCTCGTCGCGCTTTCGCATTTCGAGCTGAGCCCCGCCGACGTGCTGGCGGAACTGGAGCGCCGCGAAGGGCTCTCGGGTCTCGAAGAAAAGGCCCTGCGCAAGAGCCGCGAGCGCGAAGAAAACGGCGACTGATGCTGCGAGATTGAATTCAGGCCCCGGATTCGAGTCGAATTTTTGGGCCGGGCCATCAGTGGCCCTCGCCCATGAGATGCACGCGAGTCGTGCTCGACAGGGAGATGCCACATATGTCCACCCCCGGCGGCTATCCGCCTCCTGCTTACCGAACCCCGGAGCGCGATCCGCTCGACGCGGATCGTCTGCGCAGCCTGCGCACGCTCACGCACGTCCTCTACGGGCTTTATGCGTTCTACTGGCTCACCGGCGGCGTCACCGTGCTGGTGGCGATCATCATCAATTACATCAAGCGCGACGAAGCGGCGGGCACACCCTACGAGCAGCACTTCACGTGGCAGATCCGCACGTTCTGGCTCGGGCTTGCAGGACATCTGATCGGTATTGCGCTCTTTTTCGTGTTGATCGGCATTCCAATTTTGTGGGCTGTCGCGATCTGGACGTTGTACCGTATCATCAAAGGCTGGCTGTATCTGCACGACAACAAGCCGTTGTCCGACCCGCGCGCGTGGTTTTGACGCGGTAGCGCCGGGTCTCAGAGCGAAACCCGGCACGCTTTCTCTCCGTACGGCTGCCCAGGAACACTATGAGTCACGACCGCAGCACCTGTCTCTTTTGCAAGATCGCCGACGGCCTGATCCCGAGCACGCGCGTCTATGAAGACGACGAGTTCGTCGCGTTCCGTGACATCCGGCCGGCGGCACAAACTCACGTGCTGGTCATCCCGCGAAAACATATACCCACCCTTGCTGACTGCGGTGAAAACGACGCTGCGCTGCTTGGTAGAATGTTTGTGCTGGTGGCACAGCTGGCGAGAGAGCTGGGCGTGTCCTATACAGGGGGCGAGACGGGCTATCGCACCGTGGTCAACACGGGGCCCGGAGGCGGGCAGGAAGTCTATCACCTGCATGCGCATCTGCTGGCCGGACCGCGTCCGTGGCAGCGCATGGGATAGCGCGCCTGCGTGCCGGTACGGCAGAATCCCCAAGAGTGGTTGAAAAAGGGACGCATTGCCACGCAGCCGAAATAGCTTACAGGTAGCATACCGGGCGGCATTGCCGGACAACCCGCCTGAGACTGGAATCCACGGCGCTGCGCCGGACCGGTCGATAGTCGCGAGTGTCATGAAGCGCGTTCACGCGCCAATGTTTATTCGCTGCGCATGAGGCGCGGCAACGGGGTTAAGGAGAGTTTTGATCATGGGTTCGTTGAGCATCTGGCATTGGCTGATCGTGTTGTTGATCGTGGCGCTCGTCTTCGGCACGAAGAAGCTGCGCAATATCGGTAGCGATCTGGGCGGTGCGGTGAAGGGTTTCAAGGAAGGCATGCGCGAGGGCGAAGAGTCCGGCGCTGATGCGCAAAAGCGCGAACTGCCAAAGAGCGGCGGCACGGTCGATGTCGACGCCAAGGACAAGACCCCGCGTTCGAACGACTTCCGCTAAGCGCGGCAGCCGTTATTTCCCGCCCCAAGGCTGACGGAAAGCTTCATTCATGCTCGATCTGGGTCTAACCAAGATGGCGCTGATCGGTGTCGTCGCGCTGGTCGTTCTCGGGCCGGAGCGTCTGCCGCGCGTTGCGCGCACGGCAGGCGCGCTGTTCGGGCGCGCGCAGCGCTATGTCAACGACGTCAAGGCGGAAGTCACGCGCGAGATCGAACTGGACGAGTTGCGCCGCATGAAGGGCGAGTTCGAGCAGGCTGCGCAAAACGTCGAGAACACCGTTCACGAGAACCTGCGCAAGCACGAAACCGAGCTGAACGACGCCTGGAACGCGGGCACGGGTGGCGCCTCCAGCACAGCGGGCAGCGCCGATCCGGTTGGGGCCGGCGTGACCGGCGGTACGGGGGCTTCGGGCGGCACCTCGTGGCGCTCGGGCGGCGCGAATGCGGCAGGCGTCAAACGCAAGAACTGGCGCGTGAAGCAAACGGCTACGCCGGTCTGGTACAAGCGCGCGACGCTGCGGCGCACGCGCGTGCAATCGGGCGCGGCGCGCGTCGCGCAGCACACACCGGCCAGCTTGCGCCGGCCCACGCGTTTTCTCTGATGCCCCGCTACCGCAGTCGAGTTTGAATTTGTCTATCTCCAACCCCCGAGGGCCGGTGTGAGCGACCCCCACCAAACACAAGACGAGGGCGCTGAAGAGACCTTCATCTCGCACCTCGTCGAACTGCGCGACCGCATCATTCGCGCGGGCATTTCCGTGATCGTCGTGTTCGTCGGGCTCGTGTACTGGGCGCCGGACATCTTCAGGCTGCTCGCCCGCCCGCTGATGCAGAACTTGCCGCGTGACGGCAAGATGATCGTCACCGACGTGACCGGCTCGTTTTTCGTGCCGATGAAGGTGACGATGCTGGTCGCCTTCGTGATCGCGCTGCCGTTCGTGCTTTATCAGATCTGGGCGTTCGTCGCGCCAGGCCTCTACCAGCACGAAAAGAAGCTGGTCGCGCCACTGGTGGGGAGCAGCTACACGCTGTTCCTGTGCGGCATGGCATTCGCGTATTTCGTCGTGTTTCCCACCATCTTCCGGGTGATGGCGCATTACAACGCGCCGCTCGGCGCGGAGATGACGACGGATATTGACAATTACCTGAGCTTCGTACTCACGATGTTCATCGCTTTTGGCGTGACCTTCGAGGTGCCGATCATCGTCGTGCTGCTCGTGCGCATGGGAGTGCTGACGGTGAAGAAGCTCAAGGAGATTCGTCCTTACGTGATCGTTGGGGCGTTCATCGTTGCCGCGGTCGTTACGCCGCCGGACGTGTTTTCGCAGCTCATTCTCGCAGTGCCGCTGATCGTGCTGTATGAAGCGGGGATTATTGCGGCGCGGCTTTTCGTCGGGACGGGCGAGAAGAGCGCCACCGACGAGAGCGAGGCGGCGAGCGAGTCCTGAGCCAGTCATGGAGCAAGAAAGAAAGGCCGCGAACGGTACCGTTCGCGGCCTTTCTTTCTTGCGTTTGCCGGCTGCGTGCGAGCCGTCAACCGCCGTCGTCGCCTTCGTCGTCCTGATTCTGCTGCTTGGGCGGCGGCGGGCGCTTGCCGATCGTCACGTTCAGGTCCATGTCCTTGTTCTTGCGCACGAGGTGAACCTTGGCGGCGGTGCCCGGCTTGATCTGGGCGATGACGTTCAACAGGCGCGTGGTGTCGGTGATGTCCTCGCCGTTCACCGCAGTCAGGACATCGCCGGGCTTAATGCCGGCCCTGTCGGCGGGGCCGCCCTGGAGCACGCCCGCGACGATCGCGCCTTGCTTCTGGTTCAGCCCGAACGACTCGGCGATCTCGGGCGTCACGTCCTGCGGCTCCACGCCGATCCAGCCGCGCGTGACCGTGCCCGTCGTGATGATGCTCTCCAGCACGCTGCGCGCGGTGGAGACGGGAATGGCGAAGCCGATGCCGAGCGAGCCGCCCGAGCGCGAATAAATGGCCGTGTTGATGCCGAGCAGGTTGCCGTTCACGTCGACGAGCGCGCCGCCCGAGTTGCCCGGGTTGATGGGCGCGTCGGTCTGGATGAAGTTCTCGAACGTGTTGATGCCAAGATGGTTGCGCCCGAGCGCGCTGATGATGCCCATCGTGACCGTCTGACCCACGCCGAACGGGTTGCCGATGGCGAGCACGACGTCGCCCACGCGCGCCCGTTCCATGCGCCCGAGCGTGATGGTGGGCAGATTCGGCAGATTGATTTTGAGCACGGCGATATCGGTTTCCGGATCGATGCCGATCACCTTCGCATTGGTGGTGCGGCCGTCGGAAAGCGCGATTTCGATCTGATCCGCGCCGTCGATCACGTGCTGGTTCGTTAGAATGTAACCGTCCGGACTGACAATCACACCCGAGCCGAGGTTCGCGGCGGGCTGTTCCTGCTGTTTTCGGTTGGTATTGGGTTTGCCGAAGAAGTAGCGAAATAGTGGGTCGTTCTGGCGCGGATCGGGGGGCAGCGACCCGTCCTTGCTCGAGAACACGTTGACGACCGCCGGCATCGCCTTCTGGGCCGCATCGGCATAGGAATTCTGCGCGGGGCTGCCGCTGATGCCCGGCGCCACTTCCCGCAATGCGACGATCGGCTCCGCGAGCTGCTTGCCGAGTTGCCCCTGATGCTCGAGCCATTGCGGCTTGAGCGTCGCGATGATGAACATCAACGCCAGCAGGACCGTCACCGCTTGGGCGAAGAACAGCCAAAAGCGTCTAAGCATCTGAAGATTAGAGGATTATATGGATCGGATCGAACTGGAATTGTATCTGAACAATCTTCTGGAATCCGCGCGGTTCAAGGACTACTGCCCGAACGGCCTGCAGGTGGAGGGGCGGCGTCGCGTTGAGAAGATCGCGACCGGCGTGACCGCCTCGCTCTCCTTCCTCGAAGCCGCGCTGGAGTGGGGCGCCGACGCCGTGCTGGTCCACCATGGCTACTTCTGGCGCAACGAGCCGCCGCAGATCACGGGACGCAAGCACCGCCGCCTCAAGGCGCTACTGGCGAACGACCTCAATCTCTTCGCCTATCATCTGCCACTCGACAGCCACCCTGAACTGGGCAATAACGCACAGTTGGGCGCCAAACTCGGCTGGATCGGCGAAAAACGCTTCGGTGACCAGGATCTCGGGTGGATGACCACGCTGCCCATGCCCATCACGCTCGCGCATTTCTCGGCGCAAGTCGAGCAGACGCTCGGCCGCGCACCGCTCGTGCTCGGCGACCCCGACTGGGAACTGCGCCACGTGGCCTGGTGCACCGGGGCGGCGCAAGGCCTCTTCGACGCTGCGATCGACGCGGGCGCCGACGTCTTCCTGACCGGCGAGATCTCGGAGCCCACGACTCACACCTCGGCCGAAAGCGGTGTGGCGTTCCTCGCCGCGGGCCACCATGCCACTGAGCGCTTTGGCGTGCAGGCGGTCGGCGCGCACCTCGCCGAGGCATTCGACATCGAACATCTCTTCATCGATATCCACAATCCTGTCTAGCCAGAAAATGGCCCCATTTTCTGGGGGAAAACCCCGAGTTATCAAGGACTTCGCCCGGTTTTTGGCGCACGCCCCTTGTAAATGCCAACTCCATTCGAGCAAACTAGCGTTCGGCAGCACCGCGGGTTTGCTGGCGTGACGGATAAATCCAACTCAGAAGTGGGGCGATGTGATGCGAGACAATGAGAACGACCGCGTCGACGGCAGCCGCCGTACCTGGCTGATTGCGACGTCCGTAGCAAGTGGCATTGGAGGCGTAGCCACTGTCGTACCTTTCGTAGCTTCGTTTGCACCATCCGAAAAGGCCCGCGCGGCCGGCGCGCCGGTTGAAGTCGACATCAGCGGACTTGAAGCCGGCACGATGATGACCGTGGCGTGGCGCGGCAAGCCCGTGTGGATCCTCAAGCGCACCGAGCGCATGATGGCCGACTGCAAGAAGGCCGATCCCGAACTGGCGGACCCGCACTCCGAGCATCCGTTCTCCATGCCGATGCCGGATTACTGCAAGAACGAATACCGCTCGCGCGCGGAGCATCAGAACATTCTCGTGGCCGTTGCCGTGTGCACTCATCTGGGCTGCACGCCCACGCCGCGCTTCCAGGAAGGCCCGCAGGCCAACCTGCCAGACGACTGGCCCGGCGGCTTCCTGTGCCCGTGCCACGGCTCGACCTACGATCTCGCCGGCCGCGTGTTCAAAAACAAGCCCGCGCCGCAGAACCTCGATATCCCCCGGTACATGTTCACGTCTCCGACGCAGATCGTGATCGGCAAGGACGAGAAAGGAGAAGCGTGATGGCGACGGGACACGAAAAAGAGATTACGGCAACGGACGCTTCCTCGGGACTCGTCGGCTGGATCGACAAGCGCTTTCCAATGACGTCGACCTGGAAAGCGCATCTCTCCGAGTACTACGCGCCAAAAAACTTCAACTTCTGGTACTTCTTCGGCTCGCTCGCGCTGCTGGTGCTGGTGAACCAGATCGTCACCGGCATTTTCCTCACCATGAACTACAAGCCCGATTCGACGCTCGCGTTCGCGTCGGTCGAGTACATCATGCGCGAGGTGCCGTGGGGCTGGCTGATCCGCTACATGCACTCCACGGGCGCATCGATGTTCTTCGTGGTCGTGTATCTGCACATGTTCCGCGGGCTTCTGTACGGTTCTTACCGCAAGCCGCGCGAACTCGTCTGGATCTTCGGCTGCGCGATCTTCCTGTGCCTGATGGCCGAAGCGTTCTTCGGCTATCTGCTGCCATGGGGCCAGATGTCGTTCTGGGGCGCACAGGTGATCGTGAACCTGTTCTCGGCGATTCCGTTCATCGGCCCGGACCTGTCGCTCTGGATTCGCGGCGACTACGTGGTCTCCGACGTCACGCTCAACCGCTTCTTCGCGTTCCACGTGATCGCGATTCCGCTCGTGCTGATCGGGCTCGTGATCGCGCACATCGTGGCGCTGCATGAAGTGGGCTCGAACAACCCCGATGGCGTCGAGATCAAGGAGAAAAAGGACGCGAACGGCATTCCGCTCGACGGTATCCCGTTCCATCCGTACTACTCCGTGCACGACTTCATGGGCGTGTGCATCTTCCTGATGATCTTCGCGGCCATCGTGTTCTTCGCGCCGGAGATGGGCGGATACTTCCTCGAAGCCAACAACTTCGTGCCCGCCAACGCACTGCAGACGCCGCCCGAAATCGCGCCGGTCTGGTACTTCACTGCGTTCTACGCGATGCTGCGCGCCACGACCGACCCGTTCAAGATCGTTCTGATGATCGTGATTGCGCTGCTAGGCCTGCTCGCGCTAGTGCGTGCGCGCGGCAGGTGGAAGGGCGGGCTGCCGGTGCTGGCGATTCTCGTGATCCTCGCGATGTACTTCACCGAGTCGAAGTTCTGGGGCGTCGTGGTGATGGGCACGGCGGTCGTCTCGCTCTTCTTCCTGCCGTGGCTCGACCGCGCGCCGGTGAAGTCGATCCGCTACCGGCCGCTGTTCCACAAAGTCTTTCTTGCGATCTTCGTGCTCGCGTTCCTGACGCTCGGGTTTCTCGGAACCCGACCGCCCTCGCCGGCGGCGACGCTGATCGCCCAGATCTGCGCGCTCGTCTATTTCGCGTTTTTCCTCGGCATGCCGTTCTGGACGACGCTTGGCACCTTCAAGCAGCCGCCCGAGCGCGTGCGGTTCAAGCCCCATTAATCAGCGAGCGAGGAAGACACGATGATGAAATCTCTCTTTTCGACGCTCGCAAGGGCGACGGGCGCGGGCATTGCCGGCGTTGCGCTGGCATGCGCGCTGGGATTCGGGGCGGGATCGGTGGCGGCGCAGGAAAACATTCCGCTCGACCACGCACCCGATAACGGGGAAAATCTTGCTTCGCTGCAACATGGCGCGCAATTGTTTGTAAACTATTGCCTGAATTGCCATAGTGCGAACTTGATGCGCTACAGCCGGCTGGAAGCGATCGGCATCCCGCAGAAGCAAATCGAAGATAATCTCCTTTTCACGACGGATAAAGTCGGCAACACGATGTCCATCGCGTTGCGCCCGGACGACGCCAAGGCATGGTTCGGCGTGGCGCCGCCGGACCTCTCCGTGGAGGCGCGCGCGAAGGGACGCGACTGGCTGTACACGTATCTGCGCAGCTTCTACCGCGACGATACGCGGCCGACCGGCTGGAACAATCTGGCGTTCGAAAACGTGAGCATGCCCAACGTGCTCTGGCAATTGCAGGGCGTTCGCAGGGCGAAGTTCGAAGACATTGTGGAAGAGGAAACGGGGGAGAAGGTCCACCGTTTTGTGGGGTACCAACAGATCACGCCCGGGAAGCTTTCGCCGGTAGATTATGATTCTGCCGTGGCCGATCTTGTTGCATACCTTGGCTGGATGGCCGAGCCAGAGCAGAAAACCCGCAAGCAGCTCGGGGTCTGGGTGCTCCTGTTCCTCGGCGTTCTGAGCTTTTTCGCGTGGCGACTGAACGCTGCGTACTGGAAAGATATCAAATAATCACGTCCTGACCGACGTGGGGCCGGTGCGACGAGACACCGCCTGATGGTTCAGCGACCGTCAGACGGTGTTTTTGCCTGCCGGCCTTTTGGGTTTATTGAGGAAATGTAAATCATGATGGTTCTGTACTCCGGCACTACCTGCCCGTTCTCCCAGCGCTGCCGGCTGGTGTTGTTCGAAAAGGGCATGGACTTCGAAATCCGCGACGTCGACCTGTTCAACAAACCGGAAGACATCGCCGTGATGAATCCGTACGGTCAGGTGCCGATTCTGGTCGAACGCGACCTGATTCTGTACGAATCGAACATCATCAACGAGTACATTGACGAGCGCTTCCCGCACCCGCAGCTTATGCCTGCCGATCCGGTTCAGCGTGCACGCGCACGCCTGTTCCTGCTCAACTTCGAGAAGGAACTGTTCGTGCACGTGAGCACGCTCGAAAACGAGAAGGGCAAGGCCGCCGAGAAGAACCACGAGAAGGCGCGCCTCGCGATCCGCGACCGCCTCACGCAGCTCGCGCCGATCTTCCTGAAGAACAAGTACATGCTGGGCGAAGAGTTCTCGATGCTCGACGTCGCGATCGCGCCGCTTCTGTGGCGTCTGGATCACTACGGCATCGAACTGTCGAAGAACGCCGCGCCGCTCATGAAGTACGCCGAGCGTATTTTCAGCCGTCCGGCCTATATCGAAGCGCTGACGCCTTCGGAAAAGGTGATGCGTCGCTAAGCCGGTGTTGTAACTGGAGGCGGTGGGCGCCGGGTGATTGTTTGGCTGCCGGGTGCGCCGCCTCGTCAGAGGATTGTTGATGCAAGAGATTTCCACCAAGCCGTATCTGCTGCGCGCGCTGTACGAGTGGTGCACCGACAACGGCTTCACGCCGCACATTGCGGTGCGGGTCGACAACCGCACGCGCGTGCCGCGCCAGTTCGTGCGCGACGGCGAGATCGTGCTGAACATCAGCTTCGAGGCCACGAGCCAGTTGCAGATGGGCAACGAGATGGTCGAGTTCCACGCCCGTTTTTCCGGCAAGTCGCACAAGATCGAGGTGCCCGTGTCGAACGTGCTCGCGATCTACGCGCGCGAGAACGGCCAGGGCATGGCGTTTCCGGTCGACGCGCCGCCGGGCGATGCCGACGACGTGCTGCCGTCCGCACAGGAAGGGCATGACGAGGAGGCGGCGCCGGTTGCTGCCGATGCGGCGCGTGAAGCCGAGGCGCCAGAGCCGGCTGTGTCTGCCGCCGAGAAGGACAAAGGCGACGACGGCGCCGCGAAGGGCGGAAAGGGCCACCTCAAGATCGTGAAATGAGGTAGAATCGCGGGCTACGCCGGCTTAGCTCATCTGGTAGAGCAGTTGATTTGTAATCATCAGGTGGCGGGTTCGAGTCCTGCAGCCGGCACCATATGCATCGAAAAGGGTTATCGCGTCATGAGCGGTAACCCTTTTTGTTTTGGGCTTGGATCGAGCCGCTATCGCTTCCAGCCGCGGCATTCCACCCGCCCGATCTCTTCCCTCCCCAACCCATACGCCGCATAAAGCGCCAAATCGATCTCGCGCTCGAGCACTTCGCATTGCGCCTCCTCACCCGATTGTTTTAACCGTAGCAACGCATCTACCAAGCGCACGATTTTCGCGCGCACGGCCTCATCGGCGGGCACCGGCAAAGCGTCGATCATCGCCCTGGTGAACGCCACGCCGCCGTTATAGCTCGACGCCCCATGGCGTGCGCGCGTGACAAATCCCGCGAGCGGGCAGTTGAGCACCGCAGCCGCGAATTTCAGCAGGTTCTCGTCGTTGGAGCACAGGATCAGAGTCGTCTTGCCCGGGATCGTGTCGCCAGCGAGATCGAGCGTTGCGTGCAGATGCGTGAGGCCTTTCACGATCACCTTTTTCGCGTTCGCCTTCGCGCCGTAGCTGTTCGCGAATGTCGCTGCGAAACGCGGACGCTCGACCACGGGCTGCGCGTAGCGGCGTCCGAGATAGGTCATCGGCTTGCTGTTCCAGCGCGAGGCGTAGCGGCCCAGCGTGCCGGTGTTGACCACGCGGTAGTGACGGCGCGCATCGAAGCCTTCTTGCGCTTCGTCGATCAATGGCGCGAGCCGGTAAGCGTCCGCCGTCGCGCAGGCGTTCTCGCAGCGCAGCAGCGAGCCCAGTGTCGGATGCGCGCGGGTGAGCCGCCGTACGAACACATAGTGCGGCGAGAGCAGCGCATCGAGCGCCCATGGCGCTTCGAGCTCGCGTTTGCGCACGCGCGCGAGCGGCGTGAGCGTCGTACCTTCGAGGCGCGCCGTCTCGACGTGGTCCGTGCCGGATTTGCGATACACCGTCACGATCGAATCGATCTGCGCGCGCTCGAATACTTCGCGCCCCAGCGCGACGATGCGCGCGATTTTGTCGAGGTGGTGCGAACGGAACGCAGAGCCGAACGGCTTCGCGAGCCATTTGTCGGGTGTGAGAAAGGCCATGGTGCCGTGCTGGGCGGTCAGCGCGAGCCCCAGTTCCATGAAGACGATGTAGAGGTCCCAGTTGCCGCGTGCGCTCGGCCAGCGCTGTGCGAGCGCTTCGCGCAGGGGCTTCTGGCCTTCGTTGATCATGCGTTCGGAGTCGATGTATGGCGGGTTGGCAATGACGGCATCGAAGCCAGCGACGGTGTCGTGCGTCGAGTCGAGCGCGATGGGGTTCAGCACGGCATTGCCTTGTTTCAGATGGGCCCTGAGATCCGGCAGCGTGGCGAAAACGCCTTCGTCGTCGTACCCGGCGTGCGCCAGTAGTTCAAACGCGAGGCGAAGGCGCGCGAGACCGAGCGCCTGGTCGTCGATATCCACGCCGAAGAGATTGTGTTCGACGATCGCGCGCTTCTCGCGATAAAGCGCAGCGTCGATGCGTTGCCGCTGCGCAGGCGTTTCGTCGTGAGCGCGTGCGATGACGAGTCGGTCCGCCACTGCCTCGATGCGCAGTCCGGCGAGCGCAGGATCATCCTGATCGTCGAACAAGCCGAGGCGCAACTTTACCGCGAGCAATTCGTCGAGCGCGGAGACGAGCAGATGTCCGGTTCCAACGGCCGGATCACACACGCGCAGCGCAGCGAGGATCGTGCGTGCCTCTTCGCGATCGGCAATTGATTTGGATACCTGATCGATAGTCGTGCAACGCCAGCCCTTGACGCGGTTGAAACGCCCTGGCACCGCACCTGTAATGGCCTCGCGCGCGAGAAACGTGGCGACGCTCTCCGGCGTGTACCACGCGCCATCGCGATAGCCATTGAGTCTTTCGAAGACGAGCCCGAGCGTTGCGGCGTCGATGCTCTTTACGTTCGAGCGCGCGTCAAACCCAAACTCGAACCCATCGAGGAAGTCGAGCAGATCAGCGACCGTATTGCGCGCATTTGGGGGCAGCGCGGAATCGAGCGAGCCGAGCGTGACCGCATGCTTCGCGAGATCGGCGGGCTCGAACGTGGAGCCGTCAAAGCATGGCAGATGCGGATAGCGGCGCGGCGACCCGGCTTCAGCCGAGCCGCCGCCAAGCACTTCGCGGCAGAGCGCATCGAGCTCGGCGTACGTGGCGATGCGTTCGCTGCGCAGGAAGGCGTAATCGGGATCGCGTTCGTGCAGCATCAGCAGCCGCGCCTCCAGCAGCTTGAGGAACATGACGCGGCCGATCCAGGCGATGCAAAGCCGCAGCGCCGTGCGAAAGACGAGGGCTTCTCGATCCGGCGAGCAAGCAGGGGCGTGCGAGTTCGTCATGTTCGGCGCCGGCGCTTCGCGTGCCGCCATGCCGGCGATCGCCAGCTCGACAAGCGCGCCGGGCCTGCGTTCATCCGGCGCGCAGCGCGCAACGACGGCCTTGCCGCTCGCCACGGTTTCCTGCAAGCCGGCGATCCGCAGCAGCCCCGCGTAAAAATCCGCGTCGAGTCCGGCGCGATCGGTGCGCGTTGCGCGCGCGCTTCGCTGATCGGCGCAGTCTGCGCGTTTTGCACGACTCGGTTGATTCGTCTCTGGCATGTTCTGGTTGTGTGCCCCTGCGCGGATCGCCCTCATTTTACTGACCGCGCTCGGCTGTTCGTTTGCGTCGTTCGTTTGCGTCGATCATTCCTGCCGTTCGTCCTGGCCCGTCCGGTCAGGTCGACGCCAGCGCGGCGCTGCGCGATGATGCCGTCATGCCGGGACGATGGGCGTCCCGGCGCTGCGCATGGCTGTGCTCTGCTATATGATGGCGCCGCATATCGAGGCGCGCCGTCATGGCGGGCCGTCAAGCATTCGAATCCTATGACCGACTTTCCCACCTTGAGCTGGCCTGACACCGATGGCCCGCGCACCGTCCGCTGGCGTTCGGAGGCTGGCGTGCCGGCGCCGAAGCGCGTTGTGGTTGCCGACGACAGCACCACGGCCGACGCAGCCTATCGTCTTGCCTGCGAAGGCACCGCGCTGCTATGGCGCGGCGACTACCAGAATGCGCGGCAGCTCCTGCAGGCCATGGCGCGCCGCGCCGAACGTACTGCGGGCAAGCCGCGCAAGGGCTCCGCTGCGCCGAAGCCGGCGGCCACGCCGCTCGAAGCGTTTCATTTGCACCGTCAGGCGCAGGCGCAGCGCGCACGCACGCTTGGCATGATGCTGCTTCCGCTCGAAGGCGACTATTCGATTCCGCTGCGCCGCGCGCCCGACGTCAGGCTCGCGTGCGAGCAGGCATGGGGTGCGCCTGACGGCGAGCCGTCGGTGGTGTCGCTGCGCGAGGTGCTCGGCTTGATCGGCGCATACGAGTGGCGCAAGAAGGGCGTGGAGATTCCCGCGCTGGGGGGCGCGCGCATTCACCCGTACTACGGCGTTTTTTCGCCGGTGCGCGGCGAGTATCTCGATCTGGTCGCGCGCGTGCCGTTGCCGTTGCCGTCGCTCGAGCGGGCATTCGACATCGGCACGGGTACGGGCGTGATTGCCGCCGTGCTGGCTGCGCGCGGCGTGACGCAGGTGATCGCCACCGATCAGGATGCCCGGGCGCTCGCTTGCGCGCGAGAGAATCTTGCCCAGCTTGGCTACGGCGATCGTGTGGAAGTCGTCGAGGCCGACCTGTTCCCGCCGGGTCGCGCGCCGCTCGTGGTCTGCAATCCGCCCTGGGTGCCGGCGCGGCCGGCGTCGCCGATCGAATACGCGGTGTTCGATCCGGACAGCCGCATGCTGCGCGGCTTTCTCGCAGGTTTGAAGGATCATCTGGAGCCGGGCGGCGAGGGCTGGCTGATCCTCTCCGATTTTGCCGAGCATCTTGGCTTGCGCACACGCGAGGCGTTGATGGAGATGATCGCGCAGGCCGGTCTCGAGGTGGCCGGGCGCGAAGACATCCGGCCGCGCCATCCCAAGGCGAGCGATCCCGCCGATCCGCTACATCGGGCGCGCGCGGCGGAAATTACATCGCTGTGGCGACTGAAGGTGAGTGCGGGGTCGTAAAGGTCGGCGCGGGCAAACCGGGCAAGCCCGCCGCGTGCCGATTCGGACATCAAAAGAAAGGTGGCCCGGCGTGGTGCCGGGCCTGGTTGCGGCAGGCGGTAGTGCCTGCCCGAATGCTGTTTCAGCGGCGGCTGGCCAAGGCCTGCCGCGCCAGGTTGGCTAACCTGGATAGGCCTCGTCGACTCTCAGGCCGGCCAGCTTGAAGATCACCCTGAGCGTTTGCGGCTTGATGTCCCTGCGTGCCGCCAGAGCGGACATCACGAAATCGAGCACTTTGGCGTACTTCAGCAGGATCAGGCAGTTCTCGAGATCCGCCGCGCCATCGCGCATTTCCTCGGCAAGCCGCAGCATCTCGACTGAGATATCGCGGGCCATTTCCAGTTCCAGTTGCTGCTTTTCCGTCCACTCGGGCACTTCTACGAGCTTGGCAAGCAGCGCCTGAAATTTTTGCTCCGCATTACCGTCCGGTATCGTGTTCATTGCATGCCCCATGCAGGGTCGCGCAGCACCGTGCGTCATCGCGCAGCGGGGTCTGCGCCGTACCTGTGTCATCGCTTCCTGTGAACCCGGAGCGATCTCCCATGCGCGCATTCCCGGTCCTTGGCCGGTGAGTCGCGCCCCAAATTGGTCCTTTGTGGACGGCGGCGGTTCGGCGCTGCCGCGTCTCTTTTAATCAACCCCTCCCTGCCGTCCGGACGTGGGTCAGCGATCCGGACGCAACAACCTTCCAACTGTGGGGCTATCGGGCCGTCCCCTCTGGTCCGCAGCCTCTTTGAGCTTTTTCCGTAAAATGTCAGATCTACTCACCGCGTTCCGTCGCCTGCCGCACGTTTCGTGGCAATTGACGCCTCTCTTTTGTGCCGACCCGATGTCAAGCAAGACTTACGAAATCCGTCCGAACCAGTCGATCGAACTCCTGAAGGAGCTTCATATCCTGACACGCGACGGCAAGATGAACCAGGACAGCCGCCGCAAGCTGAAGCAGGTCTATCACCTGTTCCAGTTCATCGAGCCGCTGCTCAAGGACCTCAAGCAGGATGGCCGCGACGTTACGCTCGTCGACCACGGCGCGGGCAAGTCGTACCTGGGTTTTATCCTGTATGACCTCTTTTTCAAGGAGCTGCACGACAACTCGCGCATCTTCGGCATCGAGACGCGCGACGAGCTGGTGCAGCGTTCTCGCGAACTCGCGCAGCGGCTCGGCTTTCCCGGTATGTCGTTTCTCAATCTTTCGGTGGCCGATTCAATTACTTCCACGCAGCTGCCGCCGACGGTCGACATCGTCACGGCATTGCACGCGTGCGATACCGCCACCGACGACGCCCTGCGCTTCGCGCTCAAGAAGCACGCGCGCTATATCGTCGTGGTGCCGTGCTGCCAGGCCGAAGTGGCGGGCGTGCTGCGCCGGAACAAAGGCAAGTCACTGGGTCAGGCGCTCACCGAAATCTGGCGCCATCCGCTGCATACGCGCGAGTTCGGCAGCCAGATCACCAATGTGCTGCGTTGCCTGCAACTGGAGGCGCATGGTTATCAGGTGAGCGTGACGGAACTGGTGGGCTGGGAGCACTCGATGAAGAACGAGCTCATCATCGCGCAGTACAAGAATCTGCCGCGACGCCGTCCTTCGGAGCGGCTCAACGAGATTCTCGACACCTTCGGGCTTGCGGAGCTGCGCGAGCGCTATTTCGTCGATGGCGCCGATGCGGGCGAGCCGGCTGGCGTGTCGAGCGCCGGGTAGTACATTGACCGCCCCTTAACCGCTCAAGCGGGCGGCGCGGTTCAATCTTCGTTGCGCTTCGCCATCCACGCGCGCCAGCCTTCGAGGCCGAGGCGCCGCAGCGTTTCCTGATTGCGTTCGTAGATGTCGGCGGCGTCGGGAAATGCGTCCACGGCGCGCTCGATGCTGGCCTCGCGCAACAGGTGCAGGATTGGATACGGCGCGCGGTTCGTGTAGTTCTCGATGTCATCGGGCTCGGTGCCCTCGAACCGATAGTCGGGATGGAAGCTCGCGATCTGCAGCGTACCTTCAAGACGCAGCTGCGCGAGCAGCATGTCGGCGAAGTGCAGCGCGTCGTTGTAGTCGAGGAAGTCGGCGAATGCATGCGGGAGGATTAGCAGGGTCGTGTCGAGCTGCTCGGGCGCGGCATCCGCAAGCGTGCGCAGTTCGGTTTCCAGGTCGGCCAGCACGCCTTCCAGATCGGTCGCCTCGCTGATCGCGTAGCGGATCTGGCCCTTCACATGCACGCTTTTCGCGAACGGGCAGAGGTTCAGGCCGATCACGGCGCGCGTCAGCCAGTGGCGGGTGGCGGTGAGAATTTCGGCGTTTTCGGGCTGGGCGCCCGTGGAGCGGGGAGCGGGGGTATCGGTCATGGCGGCATTCTACTGGCGTGTCAGCGGGACCCGTGCGGCGGGCGACACGCCGCGTCGATCAGCAACTTCGCCATGCGCGGTGCGGCGAGGATCGGCCCGCAGCCAGGTCCGTAGGTCTGGCTTGCCGCGTAGACGCCTTCGATCAGCAGCGCGAGTTCGTCGGCGAGCGCCGCGGGGTCGGCCGCGTTGGCGGCGTGCGCGAGTTCGTTCAGCCGCGCGATCAGCTTCAACTTGTTGCCGGCCACGCTCTGCCGTGCCGGATGCATGGCGTCCGGAAACTCCGCCGAGACGTTGACGAACGGGCAGCCACGGTAATCGGCCGCGGAGGCGCGCTGGGCGAGATCCTCGAAATACTGGACCAATTGCTTCGCGGGATCGCCGGGATGCTTCGCGATGCTCGCATCGAAGCGCTCGAAGAAGCGCTCGTCGCAGCGCTTCAGATACGCGACCACCAGATCGTCCTTCGACGAGAACTGCCGGTACAGGCTCATCTTGTTCACGCCCGCGCGTTCGACCACGGCTTCGATGCCAACCGCGCGCACGCCTTCCCGATAGAACAATTCGTCCGCCGCGCGCAGCAGATGCTCCTGGGCTCGCGGCCCGGCCGTCTGGGTGCGGGTGCGGCCCGCGCGCGGCGCGCCGGGCGTGGCGGAGGCGGTTGGAGCAGCATCTTCACGCTTGGGCTGGTTGGACATTTTAGGCATCTCGTCATCGGAGTTACGCTTGACATGTTACCGAGCGGTCACTACTATCGCAACACACTTGTGACCGACCGGTAACAATCGGCGCGACCCACAGGCGAGCAGGCAGACAAAAATGTCAACGAAGCTGGCTCCAGACGGAGCAAGAGGAGCATCGATGAACTGGGCAGCGAGGATGGTCGGCGGACGTTTCCACTATGGATGGATCGTCGTGGCGGTGGTGTTTCTCGTGTTGCTGGCGGCGGCCGGCACGCGCGCGACGCCGAGCGTGATGATGGTGCCGCTCGAGCACCAATTCGGCTGGAGCCGCGCGACGATCTCGCTGGCGATTTCGATAAACATCGCGCTGTACGGGCTCATGGGGCCGTTCGCAGCGGCAGCGATGCAGCGCTTCGGCGTGCGGCCCACGCTGCTGGCGGCGCTCGGCACGATGGCGGCGGGCGTGGCGCTTTCCGCGCTGATGACGCATCCGTGGCAGATGATTCTGATCTGGGGCGTGATGGTGGGCGGCGCGACAGGCGTGGCGGCGCTCTCGCTTTCGGCGACCGTGGTGACGCGCTGGTTCACCACTCATCGCGGCCTCGCGATGGGCGTGCTCACCGCGAGCTCGGCCACTGGACAACTCGTGTTCCTGCCTTTTCTCGCGGCGATTGCGCAAAAGCACGGCTGGCAGCCCGTGGTGCTGGTGGTTGCGGTGGCGGCCGCCGTCGTGCTGCCGCTCGTGGCGTTCCTCTTGCCGGAGCGGCCGGCCAGCATGCAGCTGCGCCCGTACGGCGAGCCGCATGACGCGCCTGTCGTGCCGCCGGCGCCGCAACAAAATCCGATCAAGCTCGCGTTCGGCGCTCTCACGTCGGCTAGCCGCACGCGCGACTTCTGGCTGCTCTTTTTCAGCTTCTTCATCTGCGGTGCGAGCACGAACGGCTATGTCGGCACGCACCTCATCGCGATGTGCGGCGACTATGGCATGACGGAAGTGCAGGGCGCTTCGCTGCTCGCGACGATGGGCATCTTCGATCTTTTCGGCACCACGCTTTCGGGCTGGCTCTCCGATCGATTCAACGCCCGCGTGCTGCTGTTCTGGTACTACGGGTTGCGCGGCCTGTCGCTCATTTATCTGCCGCACGCTTTCGGCATCGACTTCTTTGGACTGCCGATCTTCGCCGTGTTCTACGGGCTCGACTGGATCGCGACCGTGCCGCCGACCGTGCGTCTTGCCACCGATGTCTACGGCAAGGAGCGCGCGCCGATCATCTTTGGCTGGGTGGTCGCCGGCCACCAGCTGGGTGCGGCGTTCGCGGCCTTCGGCGCGGGGCTGCTGCGCTCGAGCCTCGGCACGTACACAGTGGCCTCGATGATCTCGGGCGGCCTGTGCCTGATCGCTTCGTTTCTCGTGCTGCGCATCAATCGCGGACCGCGGGCGGTCGGGGTGCAGACGGCTTGAGTGGCGCAACCGGTTGAAGTACACCGAACCCCCCAACTTTTTTGCCTGAGCGCGTTTCACTGGGCGCAGGTATGCTGTTGGCCTCGGGCGAGCGCCCTCAACCCTCAAGGACAGACAAGGCATGACGAAGCACAAACCCGCACCGACAGCCGTGCCCATCCACGAACTGATCGCCGGCCGCTGGAGCCCGCGTGCGTATTCGAGCGAGCCGGTTTCGCGCGAGGCGCTGCACGCCGTGATCGAGGCCGCGCGTTGGGCGCCGTCGGGCTACAACTTGCAGCCGTGGCGCTTCATCGTATTCGACCGCTCGGCCGATGAAGTCGCGTTCAAGCGCGCTTTCTCGACGCTCGTGCCGTTCAACCAGCAATGGAACGCGCCCGCGCCGATCCTGATCGCGGTGACGGCGCAGACGCTCAACGCGAAGGGCGAGGTGAACCGCACGGCGCAGTATGACGCGGGTGCGGCGGCCATGTCGCTGGTGCTCCAGGCCCACGCGCTGGGACTGGCCGCGCACCAGATGAGCGGCTTCGACGTGAACGCATTCCGCAAGGAGTTCGCGCTGCCGAACGACGTGGAGCCGCTCGCGTTCATCTCGATCGGCCATTACGGCGACGCCGAGAAGCTCGACCCGGTGCTGCGCGACCGCGAAAAGGCGGAGCGCACGCGCTCGGCGGTGGGCGAGATCGCCTACGCGAATGCCTGGAAGCAGCCCTTCAAGGGATGATGCGGCCCGAGGCGTAGCGTAGGCCACCGCCCGGCGCAGCAAGGGCGGCAGCGAAAAAAACAGCAGTGAACGAAACGCGCGGCGCAGCCCGCGCGTTTTTTCTTGCGGGGACGCATCACCGCCCTTCGGTTGCCCCGTGCCGCGCTTTCGTGATACAAAGCCGGTCCTCCCAGCCTTCCTCCTTGCGCGCGCCCGCTGCGCGTCATTGCCATGACCCCGTTTTGCGCAATCGACTTCGGTACTTCCAATTCGGCCGTGGCGTTGCCAGGCGCCATGCCCGGCGACGCCATGCGCCTCGCGCCTGTTGAGGGCGCGCATACCACGCTGCCCACCTCGGTGTTCTTCAATATCGACGAGCACACGCGCGAATTCGGCCGCGCGGCGCTGACCTCGTATATCGATGGCTTCGACGGGCGCCTCATGCGCTCGATGAAGAGCATCCTCGGCTCCCCGCTCGCGGAGAGCACGACCGATCTCGGCGACGGCAGCGCGATTCGCTACACGGAAATCATCGCGATTTTTCTGGAGCACCTGAAGCGCAGCGCCGAGCGTTGTGCGGGGGCGCCCATTACGCGCGCAGTGCTGGGCCGCCCGGTATTTTTCGTCGACGAAGACCCGCGCGCCGACCAGCTCGCGCAGGACCAGCTCGAAGCGGCGGCGCGTGCAGTGGGCTTTACGGAGATCGAGTTCCAGTACGAGCCGATTGCGGCGGCGTTCGACTACGAGTCGCGCCTGACCGAAGAGGGCTTGGTGCTGGTGGCGGACATCGGCGGCGGCACCTCGGATTTTTCTCTCGTGCGCGTCGGGCCGCAGCGCATGACGCAACTCGAGCGCAAAGGCGACGTGCTCGCCCACCACGGCGTGCACGTCGCCGGCACGGATTTCGACCGCCGCGTGGAGCTCGCGACGATCCTGCGCGAACTCGGCTATCAGTCGCTCGACCCGGAGGGCCGCGAGGTGCCTAACCGCGTCTATTTCGATCTCGCGACCTGGCATCTCATCAACACGGTCTATCCGCCCAAGCGGATGACCGAGCTCAAGCTCATGCGTCACCTCTATGGCAACAGCGTGCACCACGACCGCCTGATGCGCGTGGTCGAGTGGCGTCTGGGCCATGCGCTGATGGCGCATGCGGAAGAGGCGAAGATCGGGGTGTCGGCGGGCGGGGAGACGATGATCGATCTGGAGCAGGTGGAAGCCGATCTGCGCCTCGCATTCGACGACGTGCAGCTGATCGATGCCGGCCGCGAGGAAACGCGCCGAATCGTGCAGGCCGCGCGCGATACCGTGCAGGCGGCCGGCGTGGCGTCGGGCGCGGTCAACGCGCTCTATTTCACGGGCGGCTCCACCGGCCTGCTGTTCCTGACTCAGGCGCTCGCCGAGGCCTTCCCGCAGGCGCAGCCCGTGTTCGGCGACCGCCTCGCCAGCGTGGCGACGGGGCTGGGCATCCACGCGCAGCGCCTGTTCGGCTGAATCGCGCGGTGGCAGCGCACTGGCGTTTCACCGCGAAATTCATCGACAAAACGACCAGGCAACAAAAAACCCCACTTTCCAGAGGAAGCGTGGGGTTTTTCGGTAAGCTTGCTGGTCAGGGCTAGAGGTTGGAGCCCCGACACTCAGAGCGGGTACTTAGACCGGCTTGATGTTTGCAGCTTGCTTGCCCTTAGGGCCCGTACGGACTTCGAATTGAACCTTTTGGTTCTCTTGCAGCGTCTTGAAGCCGTCGACCTTGATTTCCGAGAAGTGCGCGAACAGATCTTCGCCGCCGCCGTCCGGGGTGATAAAGCCAAAGCCCTTAGCGTCATTGAACCACTTGACGGTACCGGTTTCCATAATACTTTCCTAAAAATGAATGAAGGCCGAGGCCAAAGAGGTGCACGAAAATCAAGGAAGGGGTATGGGACCAGCCGGAGTACCGTTGATGGGCGAACTACGAAAGACCTATTCACACTCGCCGCTTGAAATCCTGCTCGGACTTTATACGGCTAATTGGCAGCAAGGTCAACCAGGGTCCAGGCTAATTCGACATATTTTTACGCCGGGGTCGAAACGAAGCCTTACAAAGCTTGCTAAGTGACTGTTTTTTTTGTAGGGCCGTAGAGATTTCCGAGGCGTTTTTCTGGTGCAACCGTTAAACTACGCGCCGCGAATGGGTTGCGCTTAAAGGTGCAATCCAGTCGTACGCAGGTGCGACCGCTGTCGAAACCCGCCCGCACAACAGACGGGACAAGCGGCGTCGAACTGCTCTTGAAACAGGAGAAGACGTGAAAAGTTCAATTCAACGGAACATCGGCCCGTTCGCGCTGATGTTTACCGGCCTCGGGTCGATCATCGGTTCGGGCTGGCTGTTCGGCGCGTGGAAGGCAGCCAAGATTGCCGGTCCCGCCGCCATTTGTGCCTGGATCATCGGCGCCGTGGTCATTCTGGCGATTGCACTCACCTACGCCGAGCTTGGCGCGATGTTCCCCGAATCGGGCGGCATGGTGCGCTATGCGCGCTACTCGCACGGCGCGCTGGTGGGCTTCATCAGCGCCTGGGCCAACTGGATCGCCATTGTCTCGGTGATTCCGATCGAAGCCGAGGCCTCGATCCAGTACATGAGCACCTGGCCCTATCCATGGGCGCACGCGCTGTTCGTGAACGGTGAGCTGACCTCATCGGGCTTGTTCCTCTCCGCGCTGCTCGTGATCATTTACTTCATGCTCAACTACTGGGGCGTGAAGCTCTTCGCGCGCGCCAACAGCGCCATCACGATCTTCAAGTTCATCATTCCGGGTCTCACGATCGCGGGCCTGATGGCGACCGGCTTCCACCACGAGAACTTCGGCCAGTCGACCGACTTCGCGCCGTATGGCTGGTCGGCGGTGTTCACGGCCGTGGCAACCAGCGGCATCGTGTTCGCGTTCAACGGCTTCCAGAGCCCGATCAACCTCGCCGGTGAGGCACGCAACCCTTCGAAGAGCGTGCCGTTCGCGGTGATCGGCTCGATCCTCTGCGCGCTCGTGATCTATGTGCTGCTGCAGGTTGCCTATATCGGCGCGGTCAGCCCGGACGACGTGATGAAGGGTTGGAACACCTTCAACTTCAAGTCGCCGTTCGCTGAACTCGCGATTGCGCTGAACCTGAACTGGCTCGCGATCCTGCTCTACGTGGACGCGTTCGTGAGCCCGAGCGGCACCGGCACGACCTACATGGCCACGACCTCGCGCATGATCTACGCGATGGAGCGCAACGGCACGATGCCCAAGATGTTCGGCAACGTGCACCCGTTCTACGGCGTGCCGCGTCAGGCGATGTGGTTCAACCTGCTCGTCTCGTTCATCTTCATGTTCTTCTTCCGCGGCTGGAGCTCGCTCGCGGCGGTGATCTCGGTGGCGACCGTCATTTCGTATCTCACCGGCCCGATCGCGCTGATGGCGCTCAAGCGCGCTGCTCCGGAGCTCCAGCGTCCGCTTTCCGTGCCGTTCATGAAGGTCATCGCGCCGTTCGCGTTCGTGTGCGCGTCGATGATCCTGTACTGGGCGAAGTGGCCGCTGACCGGCGAAATCATCCTTCTGATGATCGTCGCGCTGCCGGTGTACTTCTACTATCAGGGCAAGACGGGCTTCGACGGCTGGGGCCAGGATCTGAAGGCCGCATGGTGGCTGTGCGCATACCTGCCGGCGATGGCACTCCTGTCGCTGATCGGCAGCAAGCAGTTCGGCGGCCTCAACGTCCTGCCCTATGGCTGGGACATGCTGGTGGTCGCGATCGTCTCGCTCGGCTTCTACTACTGGGGCGTGAACTCGGGTTATCGCACGCCGTACCTGAAGGAGCGTGACGAGCACGATGAAGTGCTCGAGGGCATCGGCGCGCACTAAGCGTATTGCGCGATGCAAGACCCACACAAGGCCCGCCTGAAGCGATTCAGGCGGGCCTTGTTGCTTGATGCGGCGGCACTGACGCTACTGGACGGCCGATCCGAATACGTAGTTCGTCATCGCGAGCGCGCGCTGATAGGTGCCGAGCGACTGGACGCCCAGTGTGTAGTCGTCATCGGCGGCGCCGAGCGCGGCGAAGACTGGCAGCAGATGCTCATCGGTCGGGTGCATGAGCACTGCATGCGGCGCCTGATTGCGGTAATCGAGCAGGGCGTCGATGTCGCGCGCGGCGAGGCGCGCTTCGAACCAGTCGGTGAATTCGGTCACGCGCGGATCGGCGTCTTCGGGGCGCGCCGAGAAGTCCGCCGCGCGCAGGTTGTGCGTGATCTGGCCGGAGCCAATCACCATCACGCCTTCATCACGCAGTTCCCGCAGGGCGCGGCCGAGCGCGAAGTGGTGAGCGGCGTCGGCGTGCGGCTGGATCGAGAGCTGCGCGACGGGCACGTCGGCATCGGGGAACATCAGCAACATGGGCACCCAGGCGCCGTGATCGAGGCCGTGCACCTCTTCGTCCACGGGGACACCCCGTGCACGCAGCAGCGCCGCCGCACGCTGCGCGGTCTCGGGCGCGCCGGGCGCGGGGTACTGGATCTCGTAGAGCGCGCGCGGAAAGCCATAAAAGTCGTGGATGGTTTCGGGTCGCTGGGCCGTGCTCACGACGGGCTTGAGCGTGTTCCAGTGCGCGGAGAGTATCAACACGGACTTCGGACGCGGCAGATGTTGCGCGAGCGTCGTAAAGCCGCCGGACGGCAGCGACGGGTCGATCGGCAGCGTGGGCGCGCCGTGCGAGAGGAATAAGGTAGGCGTACGGGTGGTCATGATCGCTGGCCGCGCGCAGCGGCCGGAAAGTGTCGAATTACGATCAATATAAGACTCAACCCGCGCGAATTAAACGGGGCGAAAGGGAATTGATTGTGTCGCCCATGTTGATAATCGACGAGGCGGGCGAAAATCAGTCCGCAGCGCCGCGCAAGCCGGGCCAGGCCGGCGAGAGCGCCGGGCCTAGCGCGAACAGATCGAGCACGCGCGCGACCGTGTGATCGACCATTTCGTCGATGCTGGCAGGCTGGTTGTAGAACGCCGGCAGCGGCGGAAAGATCACGCCGCCCATCTCGGTCACGGCGGTCATGTTGCGCAGATGCGCGAGATTGAGCGGCGTCTCGCGCACGAGCAGCACGAGGCGTCGGCGCTCCTTGAGCGTGACGTCGGCGGCGCGGGCGATCAGGTTGTCGGAGAGGCCGTGCGCGATGCTCGCGAGCGTCTTCATCGAGCAGGGCGCGACGATCATGCCGTCGGTCGCGAACGAGCCCGAGGCAATCGTGGCGCCCACGTCGCGCACCGAATGCACGACATCGGCGCGGGCGTGGAGGTCGTCTTTCGTGAGCTGCAGCTCGTGCTGGATGTTGAGCCAGCCGGCCGACGAAATCAGCAGATGCGTTTCGACGCCGCCAAGACGGCGCAGTGTGTCAAGCATGCGCACGCCGTAGATCGCGCCCGTGGCGCCCGTGATCGCGACGATCAGGCGGCGGGAGGGCGGGGCAATAGATGCAGTAGGCGTGGGGTTCACGAAAGGCGGGGCGCGAGAAAACGCGAAGGCGGGGCCAGCGATGGGAGCAAACAAGGCGGCGGGCTTGCGCCGCGCCGCCTCGCTTCAAACGGCTTTACGCCGCGGTGAACAGCTGCTGCAGTTCGCCGTTCTGGTACATCTCCATCATGATGTCCGAACCGCCGATGAATTCGCCCTTCACATAAAGCTGCGGAATGGTCGGCCAGTTCGAGAATTCCTTGATGCCCTGGCGGACTTCGTCGTCCTCGAGCACGTTGACGGTCTTGAACTGCTCGACGCCGCAGGCTTTCAGGATCTGCACTGCGCGGCCGGAGAAGCCGCACATCGGAAACTGCGCGTTGCCCTTCATGAAGAGGACGACGGCGTTTTCGTCGACGATCTGCTTGATGCGCTGTTGGGTGTCCATGTCTGACCTTGGGATAAATGGGTGCTGAAAACAATGAGTGCAGAACGAAATGATAGCGGATTTCGCCTGCGCGGGCCGGGCATGCCCTGGCGCGTATTGCCCGATCGCGGCTAGTTCACGAGGCGTGCGCCGCTGATGCGTTCGATGCCAGCCAGATCGGCTTGTGAGTGAACATCGGCGAAACCTTGCGCTTCGAGCAGCGCACGCACCGCCGCCGCCTGATCGTAGCCGTGCTCCATCCAAAGCACGCCGCCCGGCGCGAGGTGCGCCGGCGCGCCGGCGACGATCGTGCGCAGCGCCGTGAGGCCGTCGGCTTCGTCGGTGAGGGCGCCGCGCGGCTCGAAGCGCAGGTCGCCTTGCGCGAGATGCGGGTCGCCGCTCGCGATATAGGGCGGATTGCTCACGATGACATCGAAGCGCAATGCAGGATCGAGCGCGTCGTACCAGCTGGCGGCCACGAAGGTGAGCGCGCCGCCCGGGCGCCGGGCGGCGAGCAGCTTCGCGGCGTTGCGCGCGGCCACGTCGAGCGCGGCCTGCGAGCGGTCGACGGCCCACACGCGCGCATCGGGCCGCGCCGAGGCGATGGTCACCGCGATCGCGCCGCTGCCCGTGCCCAGATCGAGCACGCGCGGCTGCGCGAGACCTTCCATGGCGGCCAGGGCCGTTTCCACGAGCAGCTCGGTTTCGGGGCGCGGAATCAGCACGTCGGGCGTGACGTCGAAGTTCAGGCCGTAGAACTCGCGCGCGCCCACGATCTGCGCGATGGGTTCGCCCTGAACGCGGCGCGCTTCGAGTGCGCGATAAGCGTCGATCTGCGCGGCTTCGAGTGGACGCTCGCCGCGCGTGATCAGCTCCGTGCGGCGCCAGCCGAGCACGTGCATGAGCAGCACGCGCGTCTCGAGCGCGGCGAGGGGCGAGGCGCGCAGCAGGGCATCGGCGGTGACTATTGGTTCGCTCACGATAAACGCGCGCTCAATCGGCGTCGCCGAGCGAGGCCAGCTGCTCGGCCTGATGCTCGGAAACCAGTGCGCCGATCAGCTCGTCGAGATCGCCGTCCATGATTGCTTCGAGACGATAGAGTGTCAGGTTGATGCGGTGATCGGTGAGGCGCCCTTGCGGAAAGTTGTAGGTGCGGATGCGCTCCGAGCGGTCGCCCGAGCCCACGAGGCTCTTGCGCGTGGCCGCTTCCTTCGCGTGCTGCTCCTGGTATTGCTTGTCCTTGATGCGCGCCGCGAGCACCTTGAGCGCGCGGTCCTTGTTCTTGTGCTGCGAGCGGTCGTCCTGGCACTCGACCACGATGCCGGTCGGCAGGTGCGTCACGCGCACGGCCGAATCCGTCTTGTTGATGTGCTGACCGCCCGCGCCGGAGGCGCGGAACGTGTCGATGCGCAGATCGGCGGGATTGATCTCGACCTCGCCGATCTCGTCGGCTTCGGGCATCACCGCGACCGTGCACGCCGAGGTGTGGATGCGGCCCTGCGTTTCGGTGGCCGGCACGCGTTGCACGCGATGCCCGCCCGACTCGAACTTGAGCTTCGAATAGGCGGCTTCGCCCGCGATGCGCACGATCACTTCCTTGTAGCCGCCGAGGTCCGACTCGCTCGCCGACATCATCTCGATCTGCCAGCGATTGCGTTCCGCGTAGCGCAGGTACATGCGCAGCAGGTCGCCCGCGAACAGCGCCGACTCGTCGCCGCCCGTGCCCGCGCGGATTTCGAGGAAGACGTTACGATCGTCGTTGGGGTCCTTCGGCAGGAGCATCATCTGCAGCTCGTGCTGCAATCGCGCCATGCGCTCGCGTGCGGCTTTCACCTCGTCTTCGGCGAAGTCGCGCATCGATGCATCGGCGAGCAGCTCTTTCGCGGCCGCTTCGTCGGCGAGCGCAGCCCGCCATTGTGCGTAATGCTCGACCACCGGCCCCAATTCCGCGTGCTCGCGTGTGAGCTTGCGGTACTGGTCGCGGTTCGACGTCACGTCGGGACGGCTCAACAGGTCGTTCAGCTCGGCCAGGCGGGTAGTCAGCTGGTCGAGCTTCGATTGCATGCTCGTTTTCATCGGGCGGTGCGGAGCGGGCTCCGGAAAGGACTGCGGGAAAGGGGCGGCGGGCCGGGGGCCCAGGCTTCGGGATGCATGCCGCGCGAGGCGCGGCGGGCGGCGAGAGCCGCTAACGGCCGGAAGCGTCTTCCGGGGCGTCGGACGCGTTCGCGGTGTTCGAATCTGCGGCTTCGGACGATGATGCAGCATCACCGCTCCTGGCGGGCTGGCCATGGCGGTAGAAGCCGCTCATCAACTCGATGAGCGAATCGCGGTTTTCGCCGCTCGACGTGTTGAGCGCGTGCGTCGGGCCGTGAATCAGCTTGTTGGTGAGCGACTGCGACAGCGCTTCGAGCACGGCCGCGGGGTCGTCGCCGCGCGCGAGCAGCTTGCGCGCGCGCTCGAGTTCGGCGCGGCGCAGGGCGTCGGCCTGGGTGTGCATGTGGCGGATGACCGGCACGATGCTGCGCGTGTCGAGCCACTGCATGAAGTTCGCGACGCGCGTTTCGATGATGGTCTCGGCCTGCGCCACGGCGGCCTGGCGCGAGGCGTTGCCTTCGCGCACGATCGTGCCGAGGTCGTCGACGGTATAGAGGAACACGTCTTCGAGCTCGCCGACTTCGGGTTCGATGTCGCGCGGCACCGCGAGGTCGACCATGAAGATCGGTCGATGGCGGCGCGCCTTCACGGCACGCTCGACGGCGCCCAGGCCGATGATCGGCAGCGTGGACGCCGTGCACGAGACGATGATGTCAAACTCGTGCATGCGCGCGGGCAGGTCCGAGAGCGGAATTGCATGACCGCCGAAGCGTTCGGCGACAGTGCGCCCGCGTTCGGCGGTGCGGTTCGCCACCACGAGTTCGCGCGGCTGCTGCGCGGCGAAGTGCGCGGCGCACAGTTCGATCATCTCGCCCGCGCCGATGAACAGCACGCGCTGGTTGGCGATCTTGTCGAAGATGCGCTGCGCGAGGCGCACGGCGGCGGCGGCGAGCGAAACCGACTGCGCGCCGATCTCGGTCGTGCTGCGCACTTCCTTGGCTACCGCGAAGGTGCGCTGGAACAGCTGGTTCAAATAGGTGCCGAGCGCGCCGGCCTCGGTGGCGGTGCGCACCGCGGTCTTCATCTGGCCGACGATCTGCGTTTCGCCGAGCACCATCGAATCGAGCCCCGACGCCACTCGGAACGCATGGCGCACGGCCTCGGACTGCGGCAGCGTGTAGACGTGGGGCGCGAGTTCCTCGGTGCGGATGCCGTGGTAGTGCGAGAGCCATTCCACAGCGGAATCGCGCGAGCTTTGCGCGTCGGTCGCGCAATAGAGTTCTGTGCGGTTGCAGGTGGAGAGGATGGCGGCTTCGGGGGCGTTCAGGCTGCGCCGCCCGCCGGACCACGCGTCCTTGAACATCGCGAGGGCCGGTTTGATCTGTTCGAGCGGAAACGCCACGCGTTCGCGCAAGGCGACGGGCGCGGTGTGGTGATTGATTCCGATCGTTAGAAGCTGCATACCGTGGGGCGAAGATTTTGCCGGATATTATAACTTTTCCGGGCTTCTGACATTCGCGTCGGCAAAGTCAGCGTCCTCCTCGTTTGTTATAGGTAACCGCTCAAGCTGGTAGCCGTAACCATACAACGTTGTCAGACGCCAGCCGTGTTCGGGTCCGAGCTGCAATTTGCTGCGCAGCCGCGAAGCATGCGTATCGAGCGTGCGCGACCGAACGTCGCGGTTCAGATTCCAGACGGTTTCAAGAATGCGCGCCCGGGAAACGGGGCGCGATGCGTTGGTGAACAGCAGCAGCGCGAAGCGGAACTCCTTCGGCGTGAGCGTGACGGTCTGGCCCCTGAACGACACTTCGTAGCGCGCGGAGTCGAACAGATAATCGCCGAAGCCATGGCGCGCGCGATTGCGCGGACGGCGCACGCCCGCACGGCGCAGCAAGGCGTCGATGCGCGCGAGCATTTCGGGACCGCGCACGGGCTTGGCGATGCAGTCGTCGGCGCCCGCTTGCAGGCTCGCGACGATTTCGCTTTCGTGCGGAGAAGCCATCAGCACGATGGCGGGCAGGCCAGGCAGCAGACGGCGCGCGCGCGGGATGAGTTCGTCGCCGCCGAGGTCGCCGCACCATGAAGCGGCCATCAGCAGATCGAAGGCGTCATCTTCGAGCGCTTCGACGAGCGGAGCGCTCTGGGGAAAGTGCCGGCACGCATGGCCGCCCGAAATGAGCAATCGCTCGATGATTTCGGCCTGGCGCGCATCGGGTTCGACAAGTGCAATTCGCATAGGGGAGTCCAGCCGCCGAGGGCTGGGTGCGCTTGCCTTGCGCCATCCCGCCCCCTACACTCAACCGCTACGCGGGAAGCGCCGAGTCGACCGTTTCCAGTAAAAATACTGTTGTTAATGAGGCACAAGAATGCTATCCGCCGCGTCGTCACTGTCCTATCGGACTCTTCTGAAAATTCTTAGGATTGGGCTCTGATGGGCTGGGCAGGCATCGTCGTGCTCAGTCTTGTCGTCGGCTTCGCGGGGTGGTTTTTGCATCCGCTGCGGCGGGTGTCCGGGCCCTCGGGCAGCGGGCTCGCACTCGCCGTCGCGGCGGCGCTCGCGGGCGCCGCGCTGGCGAAGGCGGCGGGGCGCGCCACCGGACTCTTCTATGATGGCGAACTGCTCGAATGGCCGGTTTGCACGGCTGTCGCGGTTGTCCTTGTGGCTGGGCTGGTCGCGCTGCGCGCGCGGCGCTAACCTGCCGCTCATCCGTCGCTAACGGAGCATCAAGGTCGTACCAAGCCGAAATACCCGCCAGAATGACCCACCGTCTTCGCAATAGAGCGCTCTCACAAGGCGCGCTTCTCTTACTCGCAGGTGAAAAACATGAACGCCCGACTTCCCGAAACGTCCACGATTCCCGAACGCATCGCCGCACTGCGCGCCGCGATGGCGAGCGCGGGCGTCGACGCCGCGCTGGTGCCGTCCGCTGACCCGCACCTCTCCGAATACCTGCCGCGCCGCTGGCAGGGGCGCGAATGGCTCTCGGGCTTCACGGGTTCGGTGGGCACGCTCGTTGTGACGAAGGATTTCGCGGGCGTGTGGGTGGACAGCCGCTACTGGGTGCAAGCCGAGCAGCAACTCGCGGGCACGGGCATCCAGCTCATGAAGATGATGGGCGGCCAACAGAGCGCGCCGCACATCGACTGGCTCGCGCAGACCGTGCCGGCTGGCGGCACGGTCGCGGTGGACGGCGCGGTGCTTGGCGTGGCGTCGGCGCGCGCGCTGGCCGAAGCGCTCGACGCACGCGGCGTGAAGCTGCGCACCGATCTCGACCTGCTCGACGCTGTCTGGAGCGGTCGTCCTTCGCTGCCGCTAGAACCGGTCTACGAGCACGTCGCGCCGCATGCGGACGCGCAGCGCGCGGGCAAGCTCGCTCAGGTGCGCGCCGCGATGCAGGACAAGGGCGCGCAGTGGCATTTCATTTCGACGCTCGATGACCTCGCGTGGCTCTTCAACCTGCGCGGCGCCGACGTGAACTACAACCCCGTGTTCGTCGCGCACGCGCTGATCGGGCCCGATCGGGCGACGCTGTTCGTCGCCGATGGCAAGGTGCCGGCCGAGCTCGCACAATCGCTCGCGCGCGACAACGTGCGCGTCGCGCCCTACGCGCACGCCGCCGATGCGCTGGCGGCGCTGCCCGCGGGCGAATCGTTGCTGATCGACCCGCGCCGCGTGACGTTCGGGCTGCTGCAGGCGGTGTCCTCGGCAGTGAAGCGCGTGGAGGCGATCAACCCGAGTACGTTCTTCAAGTCGCGCAAGACCGCCGCCGAAGCCGAGCACGTGCGCGCGACGATGGAGCAGGACGGCGCCGCGCTCGCCGAATTCTTCGCGTGGTTCGAGGCGGCGCTGGGCCGCGAGACCATCACCGAGCTCACCATCGACGAAAAGCTCACCGCCGCGCGTCAGCGCCGGCCGGGCTTCGTTTCGCTCTCGTTCGCCACGATTGCGGGCTTCAACGCAAACGGCGCGATGCCGCACTACCGCGCCACGCCCGAGTCGCACAGCGTGATCGAAGGCAACGGCCTGCTCCTGATCGACTCGGGCGGCCAGTACCTGGATGGCACGACTGACATCACGCGCGTGGTGCCCATCGGCACGCCGAGCGCCGAGCAAAAGCGCGACTTCACGATCGTGCTCAAGGGCACGATGGCGCTCTCGCGCGCGCAGTTTCCGCGCGGCATCCGCTCGCCGATGCTCGACGCGATCGCGCGCGCGCCGATCTGGGAAGCGGGCGCCGACTACGGCCACGGCACGGGCCACGGCGTGGGCTATTTCCTGAACGTGCACGAAGGCCCGCAGGTCATCTCGCACTACGCGCCGGCCGAGCCGTGGACCGCGATGGAGGAAGGCATGATCACCTCGGTCGAGCCGGGCCTCTACCGGCCGGGCAAGTGGGGCGTGCGCATCGAGAACCTCGTCTTGAACCAGAGCGCCGGGACCACCGAATTCGGCGATTTCCTGAAGTTCGAAACGCTCACGCTGTGCCCGATCGACACGCGCTGCATCGACCTCACGCTCCTGCGCGATGACGAGCGCGAGTGGCTCAACGCATATCACCAAACGGTGCGCGCGCGCATCGCGCCGCATGTTTCGGGCGACGCGCTCGCGTGGCTCGAAAGGCGCACGCAGCCGATCTGATCGGCGACACCATCACGTGGAAGTCAGGCGGAAATCACGCGGAATTCAACCCGGAGCGCAAAGGCATGGCAATCAAGGCAGTGGTGTTCGACTTCGGCGGGGTGCTGGTGGACTGGAGCCCCGAGTATCTATACCGCAAGCTGATTCCCGACGATGACGAACGCCGCTGGTTTCTCACCCACGTTTGCGCGATGGACTGGGTGGTGCGCCAGGACGGCGGCGAGCCGATCGCCGCAGGCACCGAAGCGCTCGTCGCGCGATTTCCGGGGCACGAAGCGCTCATTCGCGCGTTCTATGAGCGCTGGCACGAGATGATCGGCGGGCTGCTCGAAGGCGGCGTGGCGACCTTCGAGCGGCTGGAAGCGGCCAACGTGCCGATCTTCGGGCTCACGAACTGGTCGGCGGAGACGTTTCCGTGGGCGTGGGAGCGCTTCGGCATTCTGCGGCGCTGCCGCGATATCGTCGTCTCGGGGCGCGTGAAGCTCGTGAAGCCCGATCCGGCGATCTTCCACGAAATGTTCCGCCGCATCGAGGTGCAGTTGCCGGGCGTAACGGCCGGCGAACTCGTCTTCATCGACGACAATGCGCACAACATCGAGGCCGCCACCGCGCTTGGCTGGCACGGCGTGCATCACACGAGCAGCTCGACCACCGACGCGAAGCTGCGCGAACTCGGCCTGCCGGTCTGATTGAGTCCGATTAGGTCTGATGGAGTCTGGTTGCTCGCGCACCAGCAAAAACGGCAGCCCGAGGGCTGCCGTTTGCGTTTTCAGGAGGGCGGCGTTGAAATGCTTGCGCCGACCGGACCTGCTTAGCGGCTGATCGGCTTGTAGCGCAGACGCTTCGGACGCGCCGCCTCTTCGCCGAGGCGCTTGATCTTGTCGGCCTCGTACTCCTGATAGTTGCCGTCGAAGAAGGTGACCTGCGAGTCGCCTTCGAACGCGAGGATGTGCGTGGCGATACGGTCGAGGAACCAGCGATCGTGCGAGATCACCATCACCGAGCCCGCGAATTCGAGCAAGGCGTCTTCGAGCGCGCGCAGCGTTTCGACGTCGAGGTCGTTCGACGGTTCGTCGAGCAGCAGGACGTTGCCGCCCGAAATCAGCGTCTTCGCGAGATGCAGACGGCCGCGCTCGCCACCCGAGAGGTTGCCGACGATCTTCTGCTGGTCGCCGCCCTTGAAGTTGAAGCGGCCGATGTAGGCGCGCGACGGCGTTTCGTACTTGCCCACCGTGAGCACGTCCGCGCCACCCGAGATTTCCTCGAACACGGTCTTGTCGGAAGCCAGCGCGTCGCGGCTCTGGTCCACGTAGGCGAGCTTGACGGTCGGGCCTTGCACGATTTCTCCCGAATCCGGCTGCTCCTTGCCCGTGAGCATGCGGAACAGCGTCGACTTGCCGGCGCCGTTCGGCCCGATGATGCCGACGATCGCGCCTGCCGGAATCTTGAAGCTGAGGTTATCGATGAGCAGCCGGTCGCCGTAAGATTTGCTGACGTTCTTGAACTCGATGACTTCGTTGCCCAGACGCTCGCCCGCCGGAATGAAGATTTCCTGCGTTTCGTTGCGCTTCTGGTAATCCGCGCTCGACAGTTCCTCGAAACGCGCGATACGCGCCTTCGACTTCGCCTGACGGCCCTTGGGGTTCTGGCGCACCCACTCCAGTTCCTTCTTGATGGCCTTCTGGCGCGCCGATTCCGACGCTTCTTCCTGCTTCAGGCGCTCTTCCTTCTGGTCGAGCCAGCTCGAGTAGTTGCCCTTCCAGGGAATGCCGTGGCCGCGGTCGAGCTCGAGAATCCACTCGGCGGCGTTGTCGAGGAAGTAGCGGTCGTGGGTCACGGCGACCACGGTGCCGGGGAAGCGCGTGAGGAACTGCTCGAGCCATTCGACCGATTCGGCGTCGAGGTGGTTGGTCGGCTCGTCGAGCAGCAGCATGTCGGGCTTTTCGAGCAGCAGCTTGCACAGCGCCACGCGGCGCTTCTCGCCGCCCGAGAGATTGCCGATCTT
Organism: Paraburkholderia sp. A1BS-2L; assembly: GCF_051125205.1. Taxonomy (NCBI): domain Bacteria; kingdom Pseudomonadati; phylum Pseudomonadota; class Betaproteobacteria; order Burkholderiales; family Burkholderiaceae; genus Paraburkholderia; species Paraburkholderia sp. A1BS-2L. Next base: position 2,826,045 of record NZ_CP120428.1, on the reverse strand, counting down.
CGCGTCCCATGCCGGCAGGCGCAGTGCGTCGGCGGCGATTTCGATCTGCTGCTCCGCGCTGCCGTCGGTGGTCGCGAGGATCGCCTCGTACTTCGCCTGCTCGGCGGCGAGCGCGTCGAAGTCGGCGTCCGGCTCCGCGTAGGCGGCGTAGATCTCGTCGAGCTTCTTCTGCGCGTTGAACACGTCGCCCAGACCTTCCTCGACCGCTTCGCGCACGGTCTTTTCCGGATCGAGCTGCGGCTCCTGCGGCAGATAGCCGATGTTGAGGTTGGGCATCGGCGTGGCTTCGCCTTCGATGTCCTTGTCGACGCCGGCCATGATCTTGATGAGCGTGGACTTGCCCGAGCCGTTCAGGCCGAGCAGGCCAATTTTCGCGCCGGGGAAGAACGACAGCGAGATGTCCTTCAGGATCTGGCGCTTGGGCGGCACGATCTTGCCGACCCGGTTCATGGTGAAGACGTATTGGGCCATGGGAGTGTCTTTGGAAACGGGAAAAGGGGCCTTGTGCTTGACCGGCGCTTAGACGTTGAACAGGAAATTCATCACGTCGCCGTCGTGCACGACATATTCCTTGCCTTCGGCGCGCATCTTGCCGGCTTCCTTCGCGCCGGTTTCGCCTTTGTACTGGATGAAGTCGTTGAACGCGATGGTCTGCGCGCGGATGAAGCCGCGCTCGAAGTCGGTATGGATCACGCCGGCCGCCTGCGGCGCGGTGTCGCCCACATGGATAGTCCACGCGCGCACTTCCTTCACGCCCGCCGTGAAGTACGTCTGCAGGCCGAGCAGCTTGAAGCCCGCGCGGATCACGCGGTCGAGGCCCGGCTCGTCCATGCCCATGTCGGCGAGGAACGCGGCCTTGTCTTCGTCTTCCAGGTCGGCGATTTCGGCTTCGATCGCGGCGCACACGGCCACCACCGGCGAGCCTTCGGCTTCGGCGTGCTTGCGCACGGCCTCCAGATACGGATTGTTCTCGAAGCCGTCGTCCTTCACGTTCGCGACGTACATGGTCTTCTTCGCGGTGATCAGGCAGAACGGCTTGAGCAGCGCCTGTTCGTCCTCGTTCAGGTCGAGCGCGCGCACGGGCTTCGCCTGGTCGAGCTGCGCGCGGACCTTTTCCAGCACGGCCACGAGCTTCGCCGCTTCCTTGTCGTTGCCCGACTTGGCGGCCTTCGAGTAGCGCGTGAGCGCCTTTTCGACGGTGCCGAGGTCGGCGAGCGCGAGCTCGGTGTTGATGACTTCGATGTCGGCGAGCGGATCGACCTTGCCCGCGACGTGGATCACGTTTTCGTCCTCGAAGCAGCGCACGACGTGCGTGATGGCGTCCGTTTCGCGGATGTTCGCGAGGAACTGGTTGCCGAGGCCTTCGCCTTTGCTCGCGCCGGCGACCAGACCCGCGATGTCGACGAATTCGACCACGGCCGGCACCACGCGCTCGGGCTTGACGATCTCGGAGAGCGCCTTCAGGCGCGGATCCGGCACTTCGACCACGCCGACGTTGGGCTCGATCGTGCAGAACGGGTAGTTTTCAGCCGCGATGCCGGCCTTGGTCAGCGCGTTGAACAGAGTGGACTTGCCGACGTTAGGCAAGCCGACGATGCCGCATTTGAGGCTCATGGAAAACCTTTTTTTGAATCAGTTGGTTACGGCAGGTCGTCGTAGTGTTTGCTGTCCGGCGAGGGCCGGAACGCGACAGCCGCAAGGTGAATTCGGGGACGAGTCAAAGCGTACGCGTCCGGTGGCGGACCGGCGATTTTGCGCGGACTTTGAGCTCGAAAAGTGGCAATTGTAACCCGTTCGCGGGCGTTGATTGGCGCGCTCGCATGGGAAGCGCCGACGGGCTTTGGCTGCCGGCAAAGGCCGGGCGAACACCAGGCAAACGCTTCCCCAAAAGCCGTGCGCTCATTCGGCGAAGAGGTCCGGGCCGAACACTTCATAGTGGATCCGGGCTTCGCGGACGCCCAGCTCCTTGAGCGCGTCGTGCTGCATCCGCATGAACGGGATCGGCCCGCAGATGTAGTAATCGGCGTCCGGCAGCAGGATCGCGTCCTTGATCGTCTTGACGTCCACGAACCCCGCATGATCGAAGTCCCGGCCCGCGGCGTCCTGCGGCAGCGGGTTGTCGTAGAACACGATCAGGCTGAAATTGGCATAGGTTCTGGCAGCTTCGCGCAGCCGGTCGCGCATCGCGTGCACGCCGCTGTTGCGCGCGCCGTGCACGAACACCACGCGCCGTTGCGGGTCCTGGATCGCACGCTTGAGCATGCTGATCATCGGCGTCAATCCAACGCCGCCGCTGATCAGCACGATCGGCGTCTTCGCGTTCACGTCGATATGGAAGCTGCCGTAGGGCGCGGCCAGTTTGATCTCGTCTCCGACATTGACGTGATCGTGAAGCAGGCACGAGACATAGCCCGGAGGATTGGGGTCGCCGCTTTCGCGCTTCACCGAGATGCGGTAGCTGTGCCCGTTCGGCATGTCCGAGAGGCTGTACTGGCGAATCTGCTGCAAGCCCAGGGACGGCACGGTCACGGCGACGCTGACGTACTGGCCGGGCTCGAAATTCACGACCGGCTGGCCATCGGTGGGTTCGAGGATGAACGAGGTGATCACGCTGCTTTCGGGGCGCTTTTCGCGCACGACGAAGGTGCGCCAGCCGGTCCACCCGCCCAGCTGGCCGGAGGAGCGTTCGTAGAGCTCGCTTTCGAGGCCCATCAGCACGTCGGCGAGATTGCCGTAGGCCTGCGCCCAGGCGGAAATGATGTCGTCGGTGGCGGCGGCGCCCAGCACGTCCTTGATCGCGGCCAGCAGGTGCTCCCCGACGATGGGGTAGTGCTCGGGCCTCACGCCGAGACTCGCGTGCTTGTTGGCGATGTTCTTCAGCACGGCCGCGAGGCTGCCGGGGTCTTCGATGTTCTCCGCATAGGCGTAGACCGCGCGGGCCAGCGCCTGCTGCTGCTGGCCCTGTTCCTGGTGCGCCATGTTGAACACGTTCTTCAGCTCCGGATGGGCTTCGAACAGGCGCTTATAGAAGCGCGTGATGATGTCGTAGCCGTGATCGGCCAAAACCGGTGCGGTGGCCTTGACGATGTCCTTCGTCTTTTGGGTCAGCATGGTGTTTGTCTCTCCGTGGCAAGGTGCGGGCGGCGCTCAGTGGATGAAGCCTAGCAAGAAACTCTCATGATGCAGGGACTTCTGGTTGCAGGTGACAGCCGAGATCATCGAGGCGTTTGAGCAGGCGCTGAATGGTCTTGGTGGTGTCGTGTCGGGAGAAGTAATCGCGGCCGAGGTCGGCATACTCGACGCCATCGCGCAGCATGTGTCAGGCAGCTGTGAGCATGGAGGCGGCAACCGCCAGGATTGCCTTTTTGGGGCCACGTCGGGCCTTGATGCGCAGGAACTGCGCGTGCAGATAACTGTTTTGGACGCGCACCGCGGCCCATGCGGCGCTCACCAGCGAGGTCTTGAGCCAGGTGCCGCCCTTGCGTACCCGCGTGCTGCGGCGCTTGCCGGCACTTTCGTCGTTACGGGGACACAGGCCGGCCCAGGAGATCAGGTGGGGTGCATCGGGTAAACGTGTCATGTCGGCACCGACCTCAGCCAGGATCACCTGGGCCGTCACGTCACTTATTAAAGTGGACCCGTCAGTCAAGACACTTTTCTGCTTGATTTAAGCTGTAATCGCGTCCAACTGCACAGCTGCCCGGCGCTGCCCCGTCCTGCATTCCTTTCCCGGCCCTTCATCCGTGTGGCCATATTTATCGACGATCAGGGCGCCGCCACCGACACCCAGGCGATAGACCTGATCCGGAGTTGCGTATCCCAGCGACTGGTGCGGGCGTTCGGCGTTGTAGAATGCAAAATATTGTGCCAATCCCACCATCAGCTCGCCCATGTTGGCGTAGCCCTTCAGATACACATCTTCATACTTCACGTTGCGCCACAGTCGCTCCACGAAGATGTTGTCCAACGCCCGCCCGCGTCCGTCCATGCTGATCGCCACGCCCTCGCGTTTGAGCACGGCCGTGAAGGCATCGCTGGTGAACTGGGCGCCTTGATCGCTGTTGAACACATCGGGCTTGCCATGCTCGCGCAGCGCATCTTCCAGGCAGTCCACACAAAATGAGGCGTCCATGCTGTTGCTCACGCGCCAGGACAGCACCCGCCGCGAGTACCAGTCGATGACCGCGACCAGGTAGGCGAAGCCGCGTGCCAGCCGGATATACGTGAGGTCCGTGGACCACACCTGATTGGGCCGCGTTACCGCCACCCCGCGCAGCAGGTAGGGATAAACCTTGTGCTGCGGGTGGGGCTGACTCGTCGCCGGCCCCGGGGCCATGCCCGCCAGGCTCATCTCGCGCATCAGCCGTTGCACACGCTTGCGATTAACGCGCCAGCCGCGACCACGCAAAAACACCACCATGCGCCGGGAGCCGTAGAACGGGCGATGCGTGTATTCCTCGTCGATCAGCGCGCGCAGCTTCAGGTCTTCCTCGTCCTTACGGGCCTGCCGCAATGCCGCGTCCAGTCGTCGGTACACCGTGGCGCGTGGCACGGCCGCCAGTTCACACTGGCGCGTCAGCGGCAGCCGGACATCACCGTGCTCGATCCAGGCCAGGCGCTTCTCCTTGCTTACTCCCCCAACTTTTTTTTAAGCCAGTCCACTTCCATCTTCAGTCGCCCGATCTCGCCGTATAACCGGTCCTCGCTGCTGTTCTCGTCCACCGGCTTGGGGCCGCGCTTGACCTCGAACAGGGCGCCTGCCTTCTCCAGAATCTCCTTCTTCCACTGCCCGACCAGTACCGGATGCACTCCATATGTCTGCGCAATTTCGCTGACCGTCTTCACCCCGCGTACCGCCTCCAAGCCGACCTTCGCCTTGAATTCCGGCGTGTGCACCCTGCGTTTTTTTCCTTCGCTCATTCTCTGCCATCCTTTCGCGGACGACAGCTTAAACTACCGTCTCAAACTCGGGGTCCACTTTATATCCCCGGCATCGTGGTGAGCAGGCGCACACATTGCCGGATTGGCGCCAGGGCTTTTCCCACTTCGGCATCCAGCTCGGCGAGCGTGTGCTCAAGCGCATTGATCACATCGAGATGCAGCTTGAGCAGGGTCCGGTGATGCGCAGTAATGCGTCCGCGCAGCGCCTCGCGGAGTTCGGATGTTTTCCTGCGGGCGCGGCCTGGAGCCAGTGCGGCCAAGCGTCCGGGGTCGGCCTCGCCCGCGATGATGGCCGACAGCATGTTCCGCCCGCTGGCGCCGAGTACGTTTGACAGCACACTGCCCAGCTTGAGGTTGGCATCTTCGAGTACTTTCTGGATGCGCAGGCTGTGTTGGGCGACCTCGCGCACCAGCTGCTTGCGCGTGCGGGTGAGATCCCGCAGCTCCTGGGTGGCCACCGGCGGCACAAAGCTTGCGCGAATGAGTCCGTGTGCCAGCAGGTCGGCGATCCACATGGCGTCATTGACGTCGGTCTTGCGTCCGGGCACGTTGCGGATGTGCTGTGCGTTGGCCAGTACCAGCTCGAAGTGCGCTTCGAGAATGTGCCAGACTGGTTTCCAGTACACCCCCGTTGCCTCCATGGCGACATGCGTCACTGAATGTTTGCCCAGCCAGTCCGAGAGCGCGAGCAGGCCGCTGGTTGTACTGGCAAAGCTGCGTACTTCATGGTGTTCGGGTGCCGAGACGCACCGCACGCTGGCCACAATCGTGTCCTTGTGCACGTCCAGGCCCGCACAGCGGGGATGAAGAATGTCCATGGGAACTCCTGCCGGATGGTTGGCGGCAGCAGCAGTCCTCGTTATCGAACTCTAGCAATCGTGCTTCGGGGCAAACCTCGCCCGCGGTCACAATTCGGGGTGCGCGCAGGACTGCGGGTCCAACTAGGCAACGGGCTCAGGGCACCAGGCAAGAGCCGACCTCGATCACCGCCGCGTCCACATACTACGCTGGCCCACTTCACACGAAAATCTGTTTCATCCCTCGGGGTCGGCCCCGCCAGATGGGCAACTAGGCAGTGGTTTGGATATCGGCAAGGCGGGTCGAGTCGGGGCCGTGCCGCGACACCTCTCCGACAACCGCTGCGACGCCGCACCGCGCCCTTGCCACGCCGCAATTCACGGCGCAATCGACTGCCCATCCGGCCCTGTCAGATTACCCCCCGCGGCTATAATGCGCGGATGAATTCGACCAACCAGACCTTTGACGTCGCCGTGATTGGCGGCGGGCTCGTCGGCAAGGCGGCGGCGCTCGCGCTGACCCAAGGGGGCTTGCGCGTGGCGCTGCTCGCGCAGCCGTGCGCACCGCTGCCCGCCGGCGCCGTTTTCGATGCGCGCGTCTATGCTTTCTCGCGCAGCTCGCATGCGCTGTTCGAGCGGCTGCGGGTCTGGCAGGCGGTCGATGCCGCACGCCTCACGCCGGTCTACGACATGCGCGTGTTCGGCGACGCCGCCGCGGAACTGCATTTTTCCGCATACCAGGCGTCGGTCGCGCAACTCGCGTGGATCGCGGAGTCGTCGCTGGTGGAGCGCGCACTCGATGCGGCGCTCCATTTCCAGCCCAATCTCACGTGGATCGACTCGCGTGCGCAGACGCTCGACGTGACGCCCGACGCGGCCGTGATCGGTCTTGCGAATGGCCGCACGATCGAGGCCGATCTCGCCGTGGGCGCCGATGGCGCCCATTCGTGGGTGCGTGCGCAGATCGGCTCGAAGGTCGAGCGGCGCGATTACCGGCAGACTGGCGTGGTCGCCAACTTCCGCGCGGAACGCCCGCATGGCGAATGTGCTTACCAATGGTTCCGGGACGGCGAGATCGTCGCGCTGCTGCCGTTGCCGGACCAGCATGTTTCGCTGGTCTGGTCGGCGCAAACGGAGCACGCCGATGAACTGCTCAAGCTCGATCCTCAACAGCTTGCCGCCGAAGTCGAGCGCGTGACGCAGCGGCTGCACGGCGCGCTCGAATGCGTGACGCCCGCGCGCGGCTTCCCGCTCGCCCTGCAGACCGTCGATCGCCTGGTCGCGCCGCGTGTCGCGCTGGTTGGCGACGCCGCGCACCTGATTCACCCGCTCGCGGGCCAGGGCGTGAACCTGGGGCTGCGCGACGTGGCGGCGCTCGTCGACGTCATCGCGAAAAAAGAAGCATTCCGCGACCTCGGCGACCTCGTGCTGCTGCGCCGCTACGAGCGCGGCCGCCGCGAAGATATCCAGAAGCTCGTGATCGCCACCGATGGCCTGCAGCGGCTCTTTTCGGTGCCCGGCACGCTCGCTCGCGCGTTGCGCAACACGGGGATGGCGTTCGTCGGCGCGCAGCCGCTCGTCAAGCGCTGGCTGGTGGCGTCGGCGCTCGGTTGAGCGTTGCGGCATCGCGAACGCCCGCCGGCGGTGCTCCCGCGGGTATTTCGCTTGCTCCCGCGCCGGGCAGCTTAGAATAAAGGTCTCTGGCCACGGGCCATGTCGGGATCGAATTTCATCCGGAACGCTTCGTGCGCCACTTGCGCGAAGCATCCCAGAATCAGGAAAGCATCACATGCAAAAGCCTATCCGCATTGCCGCGTTTGCACTCGCGGCGGCCATTTCGGTGCTCGGCTGCTCGGCGCAGGCCGACCAGACCACCGACAAAATCAAGGCCACGCTGCAATCGCGCCTCGGCGTGGACGGCGGCGACATCAAGAGCATCAACAAGGCGCCGGTGGCCGGCCTCTACGAGGTGAACCTCGGCACGCAGATCATCTACAGCGACGCCAACGGCGATTACGTGCTCACGGGCGACCTCGTCGATACCAAGGCGCGCCGCAATCTCACCGAAGCGCGCCTTGCCGAGCTCAACAAGGTCGACTTCTCGAAGCTGCCGCTCGAGAACGCGGTGAAGGTCGTGAAGGGCAACGGCAAGCGCCAGATCGCGGTGTTCTCCGATCCGAACTGCCCGTACTGCCATCAGCTCGAAAGCACGCTCAAGTCGATCGACAACGTGACGGTCTACACCTTCCTGTACCCCGTGCTGTCCGAAGACTCCACGGCGAAGTCGAAGTCGATCTGGTGCTCGACCGACCGTGCGAAGGCGTGGGAGTCGTGGATGGTCGACCGTAAGGCGCCCACCGCAGCGGGCACTTGCAACACCGCGGCTATCGACAGCAATCTCAAGCTCGGCGCAAAGATGAACGTGACCGGCACGCCCACCGTGATCCTCGCAGACGGCACCCGCCTGCCGGGAGCGGTCAGCGCCGACCGGCTCGAAAGCGCTCTCGGCGCCGCGCGCTGAAGCCCTGACCGAATCCGCCGGCCGCTTTTGCGGCCGGTGCCTTTTTTGCCCACTGTTTTTTTCGCGTGCCTGTGGTTGCCGCGTGCGAGCCCGCCGCGCGGCGCTCGCTGCAATCACTGCGATCGCTAACCGAATCCGTCACTGTTCCCGCCGATGAAGCCGATCCGATACACCATCGTCCCGAAGAACCCCGCCGCGCACCTGTTCGAAGTGACGCTCACCATCGAGGATCCCGCGCCGGACGGCCAGTGCTTCATGCTGCCCGTGTGGATTCCCGGCAGCTACATGGTGCGCGAGTTCGCGCGCAACATCGTCACGATGCGCGCGACCAATGACGCGGGCCGCAAGGTGCGCATCGGCAAGACCGACAAGCACACGTGGCAGGCGGCGCCCGTGAAGGGTGCGCTCACGCTGCGCTACGAAGTCTATGCTTGGGATCTGTCGGTGCGGGCCGCGCACCTCGACGATACGGTCGGCTTTTTCAACGGCACGAGTGTGTTTCTCGCGGCGCGCGGCCATGAAGGCGCGCAGCACGTGGTCGACATCCAGCGTCCCGACGGCCACGCGTATCGCCACTGGCGCGTCGCCACTGCGCTCCCGGAGGCGCGCGGGACCAAGCGCTACGGCTTTGGCGAATACACGGCGTCGGGCTACGACGAGCTGATCGATCACCCTGTCACGCTGGGCGAATTCACGCTCGCGAGCTTCAAGGCGCATGGCGTGCCGCACGACATCGTGATTGCGGGCCGCGTGGTGGCGCTCGACACCGAACGCCTCTCCGCCGACCTGAAGAAGATCTGCGAGGCGCAGATCGCGCTGTTCGAGCCGCGCACGAAGCGCGCGCCGATGGAGCGCTACGTGTTCATGACGCAGGCCGTGAGCGACGGCTATGGCGGGCTCGAGCACCGCGCGTCCACGGCGCTCATCTGCAACCGCACCGATCTGCCCGTCAAGGGCAAGGCCGAGATGTCCGAGGGCTACCGGACCTATCTGGGCCTGTGCAGCCACGAGTACTTCCACACGTGGAACGTGAAGCGCATCAAGCCCGCCAAGTTCGCGCCGTACGATCTCACGCGCGAGGACTACACCTCGCTGCTGTGGCTTTTCGAAGGCTTCACCTCCTACTACGACGACCTGATGCTGGTGCGCAGCGGCCTCATTTCCGTCGATGAATATTTCGGCCTCCTTGGCAAGACCGTCGGCGGCGTGCTGCGTGGCGCGGGGCGCCTGAAGCAGAGCGTGGCCGAAAGCTCGTTCGACGCGTGGATCAAGTACTACCGCCAGGACGAGAACGCATCGAATGCGATCGTGAGCTACTACACCAAGGGCTCGCTGGTGGCGCTCGCGTTCGATCTCGCCATCCGCACGGAAACCAGCGGACGCAAGTCGCTCGACGATGTGATGCGCCTTCTGTGGCAACGCTACGGCCGCGACTTCTATCGCGGCAAACCGGTGGGCGTGGGCGAGGACGACGTCGAGGCGCTGATCGCTGAAGCAACGGGCGTGGAGCTCGGCGGCCTATTCGCCGACGCCGTGCGCGGCACGCGCGACTTTCCGCTCGCCGCGCTATTCGAGGGGCTGGGCGTGACGCTCGATGGCGAGCCCGAGCGTCACGCGAAGCCATCGCTGGGCGCGCGCTTGCGCGGCAGCGCCGAGGCCACGCTCGCGGTCGTCTACGAAGGCGGCGCGGCGCAAAAGGCCGGGCTTTCGGCCGGCGACGCGCTCGTGGCGCTCGACGGCCTGCGCGTCACGGGCGCGAATCTCGACACGCTGCTCGCACGCTACCAGCCGGGCGCCAAGGTGGAAATCCACGCGTTCCGCCGCGATGAGCTGCGCGTTGCGCGCCTGACGCTCGACGCACCCGAGATCGCGCGCTACAAGCTCACGGTCACCGACAAGCGTCCGGCGCCGCGCGCGCTGCGCGAGCGCTGGCTGGCGGCCTGAATGGAGGCCGCAATAGCGGCTTGAACGGACAGGGAGCGGGCGCCCGGCCTGCTTCGAAAAGGAAGGCGACAAGGCGATCCGGCCCCGTCGCCTTTCTTTTTGGGTTTTCGGGATTGTTCTATCGCTGCAACAATCCGTCATCGGCGGACTACTTTTTCGGGGCGCGGCAAAAAAACACAATGCCTTCACTCGCGCAACGTTGCGCAACCGACACCCGAAGGAGTCACCATGACCACCATCCTGCAAATCAATTCCGCCGCCCGCTCGCAAGGCGCCCAGTCGACGCTGCTCGTCAACGAGTTGACGAACAAGCTCCAGCAATCGAACCCGGGTGCGAAGGTCGTCGCGCGCAACCTGCAAGCCGAACCGCTGCCGCACCTCGACGACGCCGTGCTCGGCGCGTTCTTCACGCCGGCCGAGCAGCGTACGCCGGAGCAGCAAGCCATCGCCGCGCGCAGCGAAGCGCTGATCGCCGAACTGCAAGCCGCGGACGTCATCGTGATTGGCGCGCCGATGTACAACTTCGGCATTTCGTCGCAACTGAAGACCTACTTCGACTGGATTGCACGCGCAGGCATCACGTTCCAATACACCGCGAACGGCCCCGTGGGCCTCGTCACGGGAAAGAAGGTGTACGTGGTTTCGGCACGTGGCGGCAAGTACCACGGCACGCCGAACGACAGCCAGACGCCGTACCTCAAGTCGTTCCTCGGTTTCCTCGGCATGACCGACGTGAGCTTCATCTACGCCGAAGGCCTGAACATGGGCCCGGACGCCGCCGGCGCAGCGCTCGCCAGCGCACGTGAAGCGATCGCGGCGGCCTGAGCGGCTGCTGTGAAGCGATGACGATGCGGTGCTTCATGGCGCCGTATCGCATGCGGTCAAGCAAAAACGCCACGAAGCGCGCTTCGTGGCGTTTTCCATTGTGCGTGCGGCGTGCTTTGCTGCTTCAGGCGAGCACTTCAGCCGTGTCCGGCAAGCGCCAGTCGATCGGCGTGCGGCCGTGCGCGCTCAGGTAGGCGTTGGCTTGCGCGAAATGTCCGCAGCCGAGGAAGCCGCGATGCGCCGAAAGTGGCGACGGATGCGGCGCTTCCAGCACGCAATGCTCGCCCGCGCCGAGGAGCGCGCGCTTGTTCTGCGCGTGCGCGCCCCACAGCATGAACACGAGATGTTCGTGGCGTGCGGCGATCTCGCGGATCAGCGTGTCGGTGCAGCGCTCCCAGCCGCGCTTCGCGTGGCTCGCGGCGTTCGCGCGCTCGACAGTGAGCACCGTGTTGAGCAGCAGCACGCCCTGGCGCGCCCATGCATCGAGACAGCCGTGAGCGGGCGCCTCGATGCCGAGGCTCGCCGCGATCTCCTTGAAGATGTTGCGCAGCGAGGGCGGGGTGCGCACCGCAGGCGGCACCGAGAACGCAAGGCCGTGCGCTTGCGGCGTGCCGCGGTCGTCGCCGTGGTAGGGGTCCTGGCCGAGAATGACCACTTTCACTTCGTCGGGCGAGGTGAGGCGCAACGCGCGAAACACATCGGCGGGATAGACGGTCTTGCCGGCGGCGCGTTCGTCGTCGACGAAACGGCACAGCGGCGCGTACGCATCGCTTTCGATGAACGGCGCGAGCAGCTCGCGCCAGGCCGCGGGCAGCGCGGCGAACTGGTCTTCGAGACGCGCGATCGCGGCGTTCGATGGCGGGTTGCCGGTGGGCGTGGCGGGGGAGTGGCTGGCGGGCATGGGCGCTGTTGCTGGTGCGGGTGCGGGGAATTCGTCGTCGTCGAAGAGCGAGAAGATCGTGATCTGGCGCGGGTCGACTTCGGGCGCGGATGTTTCGTCGAGCGTGGCCAATGCCGCTGCGGGCGGCGTGTCGTCGAACAGCGAGGTTTGCACCGGCGCCACGGCGCGCGTGTGTTTCGTGGAGGTCATGGGCGGCAAGTGTCGCAAGAATCGCGCTGCGATTCAATCCGGCTCGACGTGTGAAAGGCCTGGCGGCAGGCTCGGAGGTTCGTGTTGCAACTAACAGCGATGAAGTCGCGATGAAGTCGCGATGAATTCGCGGAGATTCGGCGGCGTCGCGCGCCGCCCCGCGTACGCGCCTCAGCCTTCGCGCAACTTGTAGCCGCGCTGGGCCTTGCTGATATCGTCGGGCGCGAGTCCCGGCAGCACCTTCGCCAGCTCTGCAGCAAGCGTGTGCAACGCGGCTTCGTCGCCGTCCTTCAGTTCCAGCTCGATTTCGCAGATGGGCGTGTGGCGCGTTTCGCCGTTCACGTTCGCCGTGACCTCGCCCTGATCGATGGCCGCTTCCACCTGTGTGCCATCGACTTGCAAGGTCCACAGCGTACGCGTGAAATCGGTGCGAAAGAGAGAGATCAGATTCGCCGCCGCGTCGGAGAGCGCCGTCGATACGCCCGCTTCGTCGCACTCGCGCAGCAACTTGTCGATCTCGAGCGCTTCGCCCGCCACCGGCATTTCCCACTCATGCCGCGCATGGAGGCCGTTTTGCGCCACGCCCACAGTCTTGAACGTCTGGAGCCAGCCTTCGGGCGCGCGGCGCAGCCGCAGCGCGCTTTTCGCGCGCGCGAGCACGAGCGACGGCGTGTCGAAGTAGATGTTCTCCAGCCGCACCACGCGGCCTGGTGCGCCGGCGCGCGCCTCGAAGAGACGCCGCGCCGCGTCCACCTGGTCGCGCGGCAGCGCGAGCTTGATTTCGCGTTCGATGGCCATCGTCGCTGGTTACCTGTTTGTTGCCTGAATTTTGCCTGGACGCAATCAGAAGAACATGCGTGCAAGTTCCGCGCCGGGATGTTCCGCGCGCATGAACGCCTCGCCCACGAGGAACGTATGCACCGAAAGCTCGCGCATCTTCTCGACATCGGCACGCGAGAGAATGCCCGACTCGGTCACGACGATGCGGTCTTCAGGCACATCGTCGAGCATGCCGATGGTGGTTTGCAGCGTGGTCTCGAAGGTGCGCAGATTGCGGTTGTTGATGCCGATGAGCGGCGTCTTCAGCGTGAGCGCGTGTTCGAGCTCTTCGCGATCGTGCACTTCGACGAGCACCGCGAGGCCCAGCGAATGCGCGAGCGCTTCGAGATCGCGCATCTGGCCGGGCTCGAGCGCGGCGGCGATCAGCAGGATCGCATCGGCGCCCATCGCGCGCGCTTCGACGACCTGATACGGGTCGACGATGAAATCCTTGCGCAGCACCGGCAGGTTGCACGCGGCGCGCGCGGCTTCCAGATACGCCACGCTGCCCTGGAAGAATTGCACATCGGTGAGCACGGAAAGGCACGCCGCACCGCCTTCTGCGTAAGAGCGCGCGATTTCGGCGGGCTGGAAGTTTTCGCGCAGCACGCCCTTCGAGGGACTCGCCTTTTTCACTTCGGCGATCACGGCGGCCAGGCCGTTAGCGTGCTTCGCGCGCAGGGCGCCGACGAAGTCGCGAAGATCGCGCGCGCTCGCCTCCAGACGCAGTTCTTCGAGCGGTGCGCTCTGCTCGGCGGCGCGCACTTCTTCGCGCTTCACCGCAATGATTTTTTCGAGGATGTCGCTCATGATGTTCGGGCAAAAACAGTGATGGATCAGCGTTTGAACTGTTGCGTGAAGCGTACCAGTTCGTCGACCTTCGCGCGGGCGCGGCCGCTGGCGAGGGTTTCGCGCGCGAGCGCGATGCCGTCGGCGATCGAACTCACGACGTTGGCCGAATAGAGCGCCGTTCCCGCATTGAGCGTGACGATCTCGCGCGCCGTGCCAGGCTCGTTCGAGAGCGCGCCAAGCAGCATGGCCTTCGATTCGTCGGCGTTTTCCACCTTGAGCGAGCGGTTCGAGACCATCTGCATGCCGAAGTCTTCGGGGTGGATCTCGTACTCGCGAATCTCGCCGTCCTTCAGTTCGCCCACGAGCGTGGCCGCGCCGAGCGAGACTTCGTCCATGCCGTCCTTGCCGTACACCACGAGCACGTGCTTGGCGCCCAGACGCTGCATCACGCGCACCTGGATGCCGACGAGGTCCGGGTGAAACACGCCCATCAGCTGATTGGGCGCGCCGGCCGGATTCGTGAGCGGCCCGAGGATGTTGAAGATCGTGCGCACGCCCAGTTCGCGGCGCACGGCGGCGATGTTCTTCATCGCCGGATGATGGTTGGGCGCGAACATGAAGCCCATGCCCGTTTCGGCGATCGACGCGGCCACCTGGTCAGGCTGCAGGTCGATGTTCACTCCGAGCGCTTCGAGCACGTCCGCGCTGCCCGACTTGCTCGACACGCCGCGGTTGCCGTGCTTGGCAACCTTCGCGCCCGCCGCCGCCACGACGAACATCGAGGCCGTGGAAATATTGAAGGTGTGCGAACCATCGCCGCCGGTGCCGACGATATCGATGAAGTTCGAGTTGTCCTGCACCTCGACGTGATTCGCGAATTCGCGCATGACCGTGGCGGCTGCAGCGATCTCGCCGATGGTTTCCTTCTTCACGCGCAGGCCGGTGATGATGGCGGCCGAAAGCACGGGCGAAAGCTCGCCGCGCATGATGAGGCGCATGAGGTGGAGCATCTCGTCGTGGAAAATCTCGCGATGCTCGATCGTGCGTTGCAGCGCTTCCTGCGGGGTAATCATGATGGTCGCCTCCGGGTCAAGCGCTCTTGGTCTGTTTCAGGAAATTCTCGAAGAGGGCATGGCCGTGCTCCGAGAGGATCGACTCAGGATGGAACTGCACGCCTTCCACGGCAAGCTCGCGATGACGCACGCCCATGATTTCGCCGTCGTCGGTCCAGGCCGACACTTCGAGGCAGTCGGGCAGCGACTCGCGCTCGATCGCGAGCGAGTGGTAGCGCGTCACGTTGAAGTGCTTCGGCAGGTCGGCGAATACGCCTTTGCAGTCGGTTTCGATCTGGCTCACCTTGCCGTGCATGATGGTCTTCGCACGCACGACGCGCCCGCCGAATGCTTCGCCGATGGCCTGGTGGCCGAGGCACACGCCGAGAATCGGCGTCTTGCCCGCGAATTCGCGCAGCACGTCGAGCGTGATGCCTGCGTGCTGCGGGTTGCTCGGTCCGGGCGACAGGCAGATGCGCTCGGGGTTGAGCTTCCTGATCTCGTCGATGGTGATTTCGTCGTTGCGGTACGTGCGGACGTCTTCGCCAAGCTCGCCGAAGTACTGGACGATGTTGTAGGTAAACGAATCGTAGTTGTCGATCATGAGCATCATGGTCTTGTCTCCGCTCAGAAGTCGCTGTCGAGGCCGTCCTGCACCTGCTCGGCGGCGCGCAGCACGGCGCGCGCCTTGTTTTCGGTTTCCTGCCATTCGGACTCGGGCACCGAATCGGCGACTACGCCCGCCGCGGCCTGCACATACAGATTGCCGTTGTGGATGAGGCCGGTGCGGATCGCAATCGCGAGATCCATCTCGCCGTTGAACGAGAGATAGCCGACCGCGCCGCCGTAGAGACCGCGCTTCACCGGCTCGAGTTCGTCGATGAGCTCCATCGCGCGCACCTTGGGCGCGCCCGAGAGCGTGCCGGCCGGGAAGGTCGCGCGCAGCACGTCGAAGTTGTTCATGCCGGGCTTGAGCTTGCCCTCCACCGAACTCACGATGTGCTGCACGTGCGAGTATTTTTCGATGACCATCTTGTCGGTCACGGCCACCGAGCCGATCTCGGCGATGCGGCCCACGTCGTTGCGTGCGAGGTCGATCAGCATGACGTGCTCGGCGATCTCCTTCGGATCGTTGAGCAGCTCGGTCGCGAGCTCCGCATCGCGCTCGGGCGTGTTGCCGCGCGGCCGCGTGCCCGCGAGCGGACGGATCGTCACGATGCGGTCTTCGCCGCGCTGCTCCTGGCGCACCAGAATCTCCGGCGAGGCGCCCACCACGTGGAAGTCGCCGAAGTTGTAGTAGTACATGTACGGCGACGGGTTCAGCGAGCGCAGCGCGCGATAAAGCGAGAGCGGATTGTCGCGATACGGCTTGCTGATGCGCTGGCCCACCTGCACCTGCATCAGCTCGCCCGCCGCGATGTATTCCTTCGCCTTGCGCACGGCGGCGAGGTAGTCGTCCTTCTTGAACTCGCGATACGTCTCGGTGCGCACGCTCGCCGAAGTCACCGGCGGCTGCACGGTCGTGCGCAGGCGCTGCTTGAGCTCGCGCAGGCGGTGCTTGGCCTTCGTGTAGGCCTCGGGCGTTTGCGGATCGGCGTAGACGATCAGATAGAGCTTGCCCGCGAGATTGTCGATGACGGCGACTTCCTCGGTCAGCAGCAACTGGATGTCGGGCAAGCCGAGGTCGTCGGGCGGGCAGGTCTCGGCGAGCTTCTTCTCGATGTAGCGCACCGCGTCGTAGCCGAAGTAGCCCGCGAGGCCGCCGCAGAAGCGCGGCAGGCCGGGGCGCTGCGCGACCTTGAAGCGCGCCTGGTATTGCGCGATGAATTCGAGCGGGTCGCCGTCGTGCGTCTCGGTCACCTGGCCGTCGCGTACGACTTCCGAGACGCCGTTGCGGGTGCGGATCAGCGAGCGCGCGGGCAGACCGATGAACGAGTAGCGCCCGAAGCGCTCGCCGCCCACCACGGACTCCAGCAGGAACGAGTTGGCGCCGCCGCGCTCGGGCTGTGCGAGCTTCAGATACAGCGAGAGCGGCGTTTCGAGATCGGCCAGCGCTTCGGCGATCAGCGGGATGCGGTTGTAGCCCTCATTGGCGAGGGACTGAAATTCGAGTTCGGTCATGTTCCGATCCTGTGCGTGCTGCCGGTCGCGACTTCGGGTGCGGGCCCAGTGCGGCTCAAAAAGGGGCGCGGCGTGTGCGCGATGGCGTCTGTTTTGAGTGCTCGATTGCGCTGGCGCTCGTTAGTGGCTCGCTTGTTGCTGATGCTGCCGGGCATCGCTAAAACGCTTGCCAGGCCGGTTGCAGCATTGCGGCGACGGGGCGGACGTAGGCGTTAGCGTGCCCTGGCAGGCGGGTTGCGTCGAGGACAAGTCGAGTGCGACTCGGGATGACGAAACCACACGCAAGGACAGCGAAAGACCACGACTGGACCAGCCGACGGGCTACTGCAACAGTTTAGAGTCGAGACACGCGCGAAACGCGCAGCGAAGTAAAAAACGGAGCTGAAGAAAACGCTTGCGCGCGACTTCAGCGAACCTCGAGGGAGGTTAGCGCGACCAGCGACGCCAGGGCCAGGCTCCCCGGTCGATGCTGCTCAGACTCCGTTTTTTATTCAGAAACATGAGGGTAAGGTGACTGTAAGTACTGGACTCAGGTCAGAAGATTGTGTGCCGCGACAGCCTTGGCGGCGTCGAGCAGCGAGGCAACTATACCATCCGACTCAATTTTTTGTACAGGCTGACCGTGGTTGTAGCCGTACGGCACCGTGAGCGTGGCCATGCCCGCCGCGCGGCCCGCAAGCGCATCGTTCTCCGAATCGCCGATAGCGACCGCCGCCTGGGGCGCCACGCTCAGACGCTCGCACGCCGTGAACATGGGCAGCGGATCGGGCTTTTTCCTGGGCAGGCTGTCGCCGCCTAGCACGACCTCGAAGTACTGCGCGAGGCCGTATTGCTCGAGCAGCTCCACGGCGAAGCGGTGCGGCTTGTTGGTCACGCACGCGAGCTTGATGCCCGCGTCGCGCAGCGCGGCAAGACCCGCTTCCACGTCCGGATAGAGCCGCGTGTGGCGGCCGTTGATCTTTGCGTACTCGTCCTGGTAGAGCGCGAGCGCCTCGTCGAAGCGCGCTTCGACGTGGTCGGCATGAAAGCGCGGCGCGAGCACGCTGCGGATCAGATGCTCCGAGCCCTTGCCCACGTAGCCCATCACTTCCTCGCGCGTGGTTTCCTCGGCATCGAGTTGCGCGAGCATGCCGTTCAGGCCCGCCGCGAAATCGTCGGCGGTGTCGACCATGGTGCCGTCGAGGTCGATCAGCGCCGCTTCGATGCGCGGCGCCTTGAAGTGGATCGTCGGCGCGTTCATTGCGCGTTGCCGGCGCTCACGCTTGCAAGCTGCGCGCGCATCTGGTCGATCACGGCCTTGTAGTCGGGCTTGCCGAAGATCGCCGAGCCGGCCACGAACGCATCCGCGCCCGCCGCCGCGATTTCGGCGATGTTCTCGACTTTCACGCCGCCGTCGACTTCGAGATGAATCTCGCGGCCCGTGCGCGCGGTATAGGCATCGATTTTCGCGCGCGCCTCGCGCAGCTTGTTGAGCGCCTCGGGAATGAACGATTGGCCGCCGAAGCCCGGGTTCACCGACATGATGAGGATGAGGTCGAGCTTGTCCATCACGTGATCGAGGTAGTTCAGCGGCGTGGCCGGGTTGAACACGAGGCCGGCCTTGCAGCCATGGTCGCGGATCAGCGAGAGCGTGCGGTCGATGTGGTCCGAGCCTTCCGGATGGAAGCTGATCAGGTTCGCCCCGGCCTTGGCGAAGTCGGGCACGATGCGGTCGACCGGGCGCACCATCAGATGCACGTCGATGGGCACGTTCACGTGCGGACGGATCGCCTCGCACACGAGCGGGCCGATGGTGAGGTTCGGCACGTAATGGTTGTCCATTACGTCGAAGTGGATCCAGTCGGCGCCGGCTTCGACGACGTTGCGGACTTCCTCGCCAAGACGCGCGAAGTCGGCGGAGAGGATGCTGGGGGCGATGCGGAATTGCGTCATGGCGGCAATCGGAAAACTGGCGGAAAAACCGTATTTTACCGTCAGGCACAGGGGCCGTTGGTCGCAGCGCGCGTAGTTTTGATGGCGTTTCCCTTGCCGCTGGCCGCCTCGTTGGCCGTCCGGCCAAGGCGGACCTCGCGGCGCGGGCGGTGGCCCGTGCAGCGCGTAGCGGGTTGCGGGTGCTGCCTGCATCAAGCAGAATGCACCTCCATACGGCCCGCTTGACGGGACCCGCGCCCGGAGGCGCCGAGGGCGCTTTCACAACGATGGCAATGCGCGCTGCGCACGGCCGACGACCGTAATACCGGCCCACGCGGCCCGGCACCTGGAACAAGGATGAGCCAGTACGAATTCAGCGTGACCTCGCAGGTGCGCTATCTGCCCGAAGAGTCGGACCCGGAGCGCCGGCAATATGCCTTCGCGTACACGCTGACCATACGCAATACCGGACAGGTGAGCGCACAACTCATCGCGCGGCACTGGGTCATCACCGACAGTGAAAATCAGGTGCAGGAAGTGAAGGGGCTCGGCGTCGTCGGGCATCAGCCGCTGCTGAAGCCGGGCGAGCACTTCGAATACACGAGCTGGGCGGTGATTGCGACGCCGGTGGGCACCATGCGCGGGGATTACTTCTGCGTGGCGGAGGACGGCGAGCGCTTCGAAGCGCCCGTGTCCGAGTTCATCCTGCGCATGCCGCGCACGCTGCACTGAACCTCTCCTTGAACCGTTATCCGTAACCCGTTATCCGTATCGGCTAGTCCCGCGAATCGTGCGGGGCGCGCTTCTTTCTGCCCGATGCGGTCCACATTACGATGAAAATCAACAGGAATAGCGCGAGCAGCGCCTCCAGCCCAAATATGAGCATCGGGTATTCGTCGAGCAGATCTGACATGGTGGCATCCATCGAAAGCAATGATTTTAGGCGGCAGGCGAGACTCGAGCGGGCTCTTGGCAGAGCGTCCGCGTTGGCGTCAGATTGTGCGCCAGAATCCGCGCGCCGGTCTGGCGTGATGTCGGGATTAACGGCCGCACGCGAACGGGCCCGCCGTTTTTTCGCGATTCGTGTGAAAGGCGGGGCGACTCGGCTCGAGGTGCGATCCGGTGGCCGGTTTTGCGGCTGGCTGGGTGCGCTTTCTCTCGCTGCACTGCTCGCGGCGTGCGGCGGCCCGAGCTACGTGAGCACCACGGCGCCCAAGGGCACGCCGACGCTGCCCGGGCAGATCGCGGCCGCGCGCCTCACGGCGGTGGCCTGGCAGCAGGTGCCGGGCTGGCAGGACGATTCGTTGATCGGCGCCGCGGCAGCGCTGCGCCAGAACTGCACGCGCCTCGGGCGTGAGCCGCGCTGGCAGCGCGCCTGTGCGGCGGCCTCGCAGCTGGACGATCTCGACGCCGCCAGTGCCCGCCTGTTCTTCGAAACGTACTTCACACCCTATCAATTCGCCAACAACGACGGCACGCTCGACGGCCTGGTGACCGGCTACTACGAGCCGTTGCTGCACGGCTCGCGCACGCGCCACGGCGTCTATCAGACGGCGCTGTATCGCTGGCCCGCCGGCTATCGCGCGGGCGCCGCGCTGCCGGCGCGCGCGCAATTGGAGCGCACGGGCATTCTCAACGGCAACGAGCTCGTCTGGGTCGACGATCCCATCGAAGCGTTCTTCCTGCAGGTGCAAGGGTCGGGTCGCATCGTCATGGAAGATGGCAGTGTGATGCGCGTGGGCTTTGGCGGCACCAACAATCAGCCCTACAAGTCGATCGGCCGCTGGCTGCTCGATCGCGGCGAGCTCACGCCCGCGCAGGCTACCATGCAGGGCATCAAGGCGTGGGCGCGCGCGAACCCGACGCGCGTGGACGCGCTGCTCGACACCAACCCGCGCTTCGTGTTCTTCCGCGAAATGCCGTCCAACGAAGGCGCGCCGCACGGCGGCGCCGACGGCCCGATTGGCGCGCTGGGCGTGCCCCTCACGCCGGAGCGCTCGATTGCGGTCGACCCGGCGTCGATCCCACTCGGCACGCCGGTCTTTCTGCAGACTACCCGCCCGCTCACGAACACGCCGCTCAACCGGCTCGTGTTCGCGCAGGATACCGGCACGGCCATCAAGGGCGGCGTGCGCGCCGACTACTTCTGGGGCCTTGGCGACGATGCCGGCGATCTGGCCGGCAAGATGAAGCAGGACGGCCGCATGTGGCTGCTGTTCCCGAACTCGTAGGCCGAACCCGTGAGCATCCCGCACGAAGCACAAACGTGAAAAAGCCGGCGATCTGAGCAGACGCCGGCTTTTTCGTTTCCCTGCCTGGGGGCGGCCTGTTTCGGCTGCTTACTTCGGCCGCTTGTCGATCACGCGCCTGGCCTTGCCAACGGAGCGCTCGATGCCGTTCACTTCCAGCACATTCACCTTCGCGGTCACGCCGATCAGCGATTTGATGTCGTACGCAAGCTGCTTGCTCGCAGCGTCGAGCGCGCCATAGTCGGGTGCGGTTTCGGGGCACGGCTCGCAATTGAGCGTCATCACGTCCATCGGACCTTCCTTGGTCAGAACGATCTGATAGTGCGGCGCCAGCGCATGCTGCTTGAGCAGCAGTTCCTCGATTTGCGTCGGGAACACGTTTACGCCGCGGATGATGAGCATGTCGTCCGAGCGGCCCGTGATCTTTTCCATGCGGCGCATGGTGCGCGCCGTGCCTGGCAACAGTCGCGTGAGGTCGCGCGTGCGATAGCGGATGATGGGCAGCGCCTCTTTCGTGAGCGAAGTGAAGACCAGTTCGCCGAACTCGCCGTCGGGCAGTACTTCGCCGGTATCGGGGTCGATGATCTCGGGGTAAAAGTGATCTTCCCAGATCGTCGGGCCGTCCTTGGTCTCCGCGCACTCGGAGGCCACGCCGGGTCCCATCACTTCGGATAGACCGTAGATGTCGACGGCCGTGATGCCCATGCGCTGTTCGATGGCGGCGCGCATGTCGTTGGTCCATGGTTCCGCGCCGAAAATGCCGATGCGCAGCGAGCATGTGGCCGGATCAATGCCTTGCCGCTCCATTTCGTCGGCGATGGCGAGCATGTAGCTCGGCGTGACCATGATGATGTCAGGGCGGAAGTCCTGAATCAGCTGGACCTGCTTTTCGGTCTGGCCGCCGCCGAACGGAATCACCGTGAGTCCTGCGCGCTCCGCGCCGTAGTGTGCGCCGAGACCGCCCGTGAAGAGGCCGTAGCCATAGCTGATGTGTACCTTGTCGCCGCGCCGCGCGCCTGCCGCGCGCACCGAGCGCGCGACCAGGTTGGCCCAGGTGTCGATGTCGCGCGCCGTGTAGGCCACGACTGTCGGCTTGCCTGTCGTGCCCGACGACGCATGAATGCGCGAGATCTGGTCCTGCGGCACAGCGAACATCCCGAACGGATAGCTGTCGCGCAAGTCCTTCTTTGTCGTGAACGGGAAGCGCGCGAGGTCGGCGAGCGACTTCAGGTCGGACGGATGCACGCCGGCTTCGTCGAACTTGCGCCGGTACACGGGCGAATGCTCGTACGCGTGGTTGAGCGACCATTTCAGCCGTTCGAGCTGAAGCGCCGCGAGTTCGTCGCGGCTGGCCGTTTCAATGGGCTCGAGCGGCAGCGGGGTAGTCATCGATGTCTCCTCAAACTTCGCAAATGGAATTCGGTTCGTGCGTTTGTGCAGATACAGGCGCGCTGTGTTACCCGGCGGCGGGAATCACGTTGCCGCGAATCTGGGCGGACTTGCCTCTGAACATGGCGACGGTTTCGCCTGCGCGGTTCGTTACGCGGATGTCGTAAATGCCGTTGCGCCCGGAAAGCACCTGCTCGACGGCTTCGGCGGTGAGCACGTCGTCGGGTTGGACCGGGCGCAGGAACTCGATCGAGCAACCCGCGGCGACGGTGTTCACGTTGTAGGTATTGCAGGCGAACGCGAAGGTCGAGTCCGCGAGCGTGAAGATCAGGCCGCCGTGACAGATCTGATGGCCATTGAGGAACTCGAGACGCACGGCCATGCGCAAGCGTGCGTAGCCCGCGCGCACTTCGAGCAGTTCCATGCCGAGCGCCCGGCTGCAGCCGTCGGCCGCGTACATGGCTTGCGCGGTGGCGCGGGCGAGTTCGTCGGGCGTCATGTCGGCGAGCGCAGCGGTTTGCGGGGATGTCGATGCATTCATGTCAACGACCCTCGAAGCGCGGCGCGCGTTTCTCGATGAAGGCTTGCACGCCCTCGGCGTAGTCATGCGACGCGCCCAGTTCGCGCTGCAGATCGCGCTCGAGATCGAGTTGCGCATCGAGCGTGTTCGTGGCCGAAGCGCGCAACGCTTCGCGTGTGGCGACGACGGCGCGCGTGGGCTGCTTCGCGAGATGCGCGGCAAGCGTCGCGGCGGTCGCTGCGAGTTCGGTGTCGTCCGTTACTTGCCAGACGAGGCCCCAGTTTTCGGCCTTTTCGGCGCTGAGCTTGTCGCCCGTCATGGCGAGGCCGAGCGCGCGCGCCATGCCCACGCGTTTGGGCAGGAACCACGTGCCGCCCGAGTCGGGCACGAGGCCGATCTTCACGAACGCCTGAATGAAGCTGGCGGAGCGCGCGGCGAGCACGAGATCGCAAGCGAAGGCGAGATTCGCGCCCGCGCCGGCGGCGGTGCCGTTGACGGCCGCAATGACGGGCATCGGCAGTGTCTGGATGCGCCTTATCAACGGGTTGAAATGTTCTTCGATGAGCGCGCCGAGGTCGGTCATCGCGCCTGGCGTGAAATCGAGGTCGGCGAGATCCTGGCCTGCGCAGAAGCCGCGGCCCGCGCCGGTCAGCACGAGCGCGCGCGCGCCGGCGGCGGTGACTTCGTCGAGCGCCGCCGCGAGTTCGCGTTGCATGGCGCGAGTGAAGCTGTTGAGCTTGTCCGGTCGGTTCAGCGTGATCGTGGCCACGCGCGTGGATGTGTCGATTTCGACGCGGATTGCTTCGTAGGGCATTGGTTGTCTCCTTGTCGACCAGAGTTGGCGCTTTAGCGCCTTACTCTGGTCCCACGCCAAGCTGGCTCCTTCTCTACTCGGGCCGCCGCGCGCGTTGCCCGGCGGGTGGCTGCGCTGGCTTTCAGCGCGCTGCTCAGACGCGCTCGATCGCCAGTGCAATGCCCTGGCCAACGCCGATGCACATCGTGCAAAGCGCGTAGCGCCCCTGGGTGCGTTCAAGTTGATGCAGCGCAGTTGTGACGAGCCGCGCACCCGAAGCGCCGAGCGGATGGCCCAGCGCAATCGCACCGCCGTTCGGGTTCACGCGTGGATCGTCGTCGGCGACGCCGAGCGCGCGCAGCACTGCGAGGCCTTGCGACGCGAATGCTTCGTTGAGTTCGATCACGTCGAACTGGTCGAGCGTCATGCCCAGTTGCTTGAGCAGCTTTTGCGTGGCGGGCGCGGGGCCGAAGCCCATGATGCGCGGCGCGACGCCGGCCGTCGCCATGCCGAGCACGCGCGCGCGGCGGCGCAGGCTGTACTGGTTTGCGGCTTCTTCATTTGCGAGCAGCAGGGCGCAGGCGCCGTCGTTGACGCCCGATGCGTTGCCGGCCGTGACCGTGCCGTCGGGTTTCACCACGCCCTTGAGCTTGCCGAGCGCTTCGAGCGATGTTTCGCGCGGATGCTCGTCGAGCGTCACGCGCACCGGATCGCCTTTCTTCTGCGCGATCTCGACGGCGACGATTTCCTGCGCGAGCGTGCCGTCTTTCTGCGCCCGAGCGGCTTTCTGCTGACTGCGCAGCGCGAATGCGTCCTGATCGGCGCGGCTGATGTTGAACTCGACCGCGACGTTTTCCGCCGTTTCTGGCATCGAATCGATGCCATATTGCTGCTTCATCAGCTTGTTCACGAAACGCCAGCCGATGGTGGTGTCGTAGATGGCGGCATCGCGCGAGAAGGCCGATGCGGCCTTGCCCATTACGAACGGCGCGCGCGTCATGCTTTCCACGCCGCCCGCGATCATCAGCCGCGCTTCTCCGGCCTTGATGGCGCGCGCCGCGCTACCGACTGCGTCGAGGCCCGAGCCGCACAGGCGGTTGAGCGTGCCGCCGGGCACAACCGTAGGCAGGCCCGCGAGCAGCGCGGCCATGCGGGCGACATTGCGGTTGTCTTCGCCGGCCTGGTTGGCGCAGCCGTAAAGCACGTCGTCGATGGCGTTCCAGTCCACGCCGGGATTGCGCTCGACTAGCGCGCGAATGGGTACGGCGGCGAGGTCGTCGGCGCGTACGTCTTTCAGGGCGCCGCCGTAGCGGCCAAACGGAGTGCGAATCGCGTCGCAGATATAGGCTTCGGTCATCTCGGATTCCTGCGGCATGAGCGTGGAAGTGCGCTCATGCCTTGCATGCTAGAGGGACGGGGAGTGAGGCGCTATTCGGCCAAACCGCATAAGTCGTTTAGCCGACTGCAACCGGAGCCGCTTTCGGTTCAACATGGACGCGGCTTTGAACCACTCGGAAACGGTTCGCCACGAATGCGGCGTCGGAAAGTGCCGCGTTCGCGGCCGGGTTTGCGCCGGTGCCGTGAAAATCCGAGAAAGCCGCGGATTGATTTACGAACACGCCGCCCGTCAGGTTGATCGAGAGCGCCACGCCGCCGGTGATCGCGGCTTCGTGGGCGGCTTCGATCACGGCGTCATCGGTGCTGTACACCGAGAGCGTGAGCGCGCCATGGTCGCGTGCGGTCGTGCCGGCCAGTTCGAGCGATTGCGCGGTCGAATCGGTGGCGATCACGAACGAGATCGGGCCGAACCATTCGCGCGTGAACGAGGCGGCGTCGCGCGCGGCGTCGAGCGCGAGCACGAGCGGCGTGCGTACGCGCGCGCCGGCGAATTGCGGGTGCTCGAGCGTCTGGCTGTCGGCGAGCACGGTGCCCAGCTTGCGCGCTTCGTCGATGCGCGCCGTGACCCCTTCGTTCTGGATGGCGCCGAGCACTTCCACGGCGCGGGCGGGATCGGCCACGAACTTCTGCACGGCGCCCGCGATCGCCTGCGCGATGGTTTCGAAGCTCAGATTGCCTTCGGCGGTCTGAATGCCGGTGCGCGGCACATAGATGTTCTGCGGCGCCGTGCACATCTGGCCCGAATAGAGCGAGAGCGAGAACGCAATGTTGCGCGCGGCGGCCTTCAGGTCGGTCACGGAATCGATCACGATCTGGTTCACACCGGCCTTTTCGGTGTAAACCTGCGCCTGGTGCGCGTGCTGTTCGAGCCAGTCGCCGTTCTGCGTGCTGCCGGTGAAGTCGATCAGCTTGATTTCGGGGCGCAGGGCGAGTTGTTGAACGAGCGCGCCGTCGTTGGGATCGGTTGCGAGCAGCGTGACCACGTTCGGATCGAAACCGGCTTCGCGCAGCACTTCGCGCGCAATGCGCACGGTGACGGCAAGCGGCAGGATCGCACCCGGATGCGGCTTGACGATCACCGTATTGCCCGTCGCCAGATCGGCGAACAGACCAGGATAGCCGTTCCAGGTTGGGAACGTGCAGCAGCCGAGCACGAGACCGGTGCCGCGCGGCACGACGGTAAAGCGCTTTTGCATCGCAAGCGGCGGGTTCTTGCCTTGCGGCTTTTCCCAATGCGCGTCGGCGGGAATGCGGCGCAACTGGTCCCAGGCGTAGGTAACGGCTTCGAGCGCGCGGTCCTGAGCATGCGGGCCGCCCGCCTGGAAGGCCATCATGAACGCCTGGCCAGTCGTGTGCATCACGCTGAAGGCGATTTCGAAGCTCGCGCGGTTCAGGCGATCCAGAATTTCGAGGCTCACGCCCGCCCATGCCTGAGGGCCGGCGGCGCGCCATTCGCGCTGCGCCTTTTGCGCGGCTGCGATCAGTTGATCGGGCGTCGACTTCGGGTAACGGGCGCCAAGCGCGAAACCGAACGGCGAGGTCTCGCTGCCCACGGTTTCACCGGTGCCCGGTTGGTCGAGTTCGAAGGTGCGATTGAGATGAGCCTTGAATGCGGCTTCTCCGTCTGCGGCGGCAGATTCCCCGTACACTTTGGGGCTCGGCATTTCGGCGAACGGACTCCAGTAGCCGCGCGTCTCGATGGCGGCAAGCGCTTTTTGCAGCACGGCTTCGTGCTTGGCGAACAACGGATGTGTCATGGCGCAACGTTGATTGAGAGGTTGGAGGAGGTCCGTGCCAATTAATTGACCGACCGGTTGGTTGGCGAATGTTAGCATTAGTCAAACTTCGGCGTGAAAAATTTTTTTAGGGACTTTTCTTTGAT
This sequence comes from Paraburkholderia sp. A1BS-2L, assembly GCF_051125205.1. NCBI lineage: Bacteria > Pseudomonadati > Pseudomonadota > Betaproteobacteria > Burkholderiales > Burkholderiaceae > Paraburkholderia > Paraburkholderia sp. A1BS-2L. Next base: position 2,799,001 of record NZ_CP120428.1, on the reverse strand, counting down.
GGAAGGAGGGCGTATGGGGTACGAAAACATCCTGGTCGAAACGCGCGGCAAAGTCGGCCTGATCACATTGAACCGCCCGAAGGCGCTCAACGCACTGAACGATGCGTTGATGGACGAAGTCGGCGCAGCGCTCAAGGCGTTCGACGCCGATGAGGGGGTTGGCGCAATCGTCATTACCGGCAGCGAGAAGGCGTTCGCGGCGGGGGCTGACATCGGCATGATGGCGAGCTACAGCTTCATGGATGTCTACAAGGGCGACTACATTACGCGCAATTGGGAGACGATCCGCTCGATCCGCAAGCCGGTCATTGCGGCTGTTGCGGGCTTTGCACTGGGCGGTGGCTGTGAACTGGCGATGATGTGCGACATCATCTTTGCGGCGGACACTGCAAAGTTTGGGCAGCCTGAAATCAAGTTGGGCGTGATTCCTGGCGCGGGCGGTACGCAACGTCTACCGCGTGCGGTATCGAAGGCCAAAGCGATGGATTTGTGCCTGACCGCCCGCATGATGGATGCAGCGGAAGCTGAGCGTGCGGGGTTGGTGTCTCGTGTGATTCCTGCAGCGGACCTCCTGAACGAGGCGCTCGCTGCAGCCGCTACCATTAGCGAGTACTCGCTGCCTGCCGTCATGATGGTCAAGGAGGCGGTGAATCGTGCATACGAAACCACGCTCGCGGAGGGGGTGCACTTCGAGCGCCGCATGTTCCACTCGCTTTTTGCGACCGAGGATCAGAAGGAAGGGATGGCGGCCTTCGTGGAAAAGCGCAAGCCCGTGTTCACGAACAAGTAAGTCACACAAGTAACTCACGATCTGGTGACTGTCATTGGCCGCGAGCCAGTGGCGGTCGTTGGCGGCGGGGGAAATTTTCGCCCGCCTCTTGCGGAGCGGCCTTGGGCGCGCTAAGATTCGCCCCCTTCGCCCGCTGAAGTCCGGCAGCGAAGCCTGCCGCGAGAAACGGCGGGGCGTGAAGTCATCAGTTTTTAAACGGCGACGTTAAAAAAGATGTTGACGAAACGCGGAAGAGTCTGCATAATCTCATTTCTCTGCTGCTGACGCAGCAACGCAGAAAGCGCCGGGTAGTTCGAAGTGGTTCCGGTGTCTTGTGCGACGCGATCTTTAAAAATTTACAGCCGATAAGTGTGGGCGCTTGATGGGTTTCGTGACCTGGTGATTCTTTCGGGGATGACCGGGAGTAGCGAAAGTATCAAGAGTCTCACACAAAAGTAAGTCAGGTTTTTGAATTTATTCAGAACCTGTCAGCTTTGAGTGAGCGACCGGTTCTTGACTGAACCGAAAACAGTAACAGGTATTGAACTGAAGAGTTTGATCCTGGCTCAGATTGAACGCTGGCGGCATGCCTTACACATGCAAGTCGAACGGCAGCACGGGTGCTTGCACCTGGTGGCGAGTGGCGAACGGGTGAGTAATACATCGGAACATGTCCAGTAGTGGGGGATAGCCCGGCGAAAGCCGGATTAATACCGCATACGATCTTAGGATGAAAGCGGGGGATCGCAAGACCTCGCGCTATTGGGGTGGCCGATGGCGGATTAGCTAGTTGGTGGGGTAAAGGCTCACCAAGGCGACGATCCGTAGCTGGTCTGAGAGGACGACCAGCCACACTGGGACTGAGACACGGCCCAGACTCCTACGGGAGGCAGCAGTGGGGAATTTTGGACAATGGGCGCAAGCCTGATCCAGCAATGCCGCGTGTGTGAAGAAGGCCTTCGGGTTGTAAAGCACTTTTGTCCGGAAAGAAAACCTCTGGGTTAATACCCCGGGGGGATGACGGTACCGGAAGAATAAGCACCGGCTAACTACGTGCCAGCAGCCGCGGTAATACGTAGGGTGCAAGCGTTAATCGGAATTACTGGGCGTAAAGCGTGCGCAGGCGGTGATGCAAGACCGATGTGAAATCCCCGGGCTTAACCTGGGAACTGCATTGGTGACTGCATCGCTAGAGTATGGCAGAGGGGGGTAGAATTCCACGTGTAGCAGTGAAATGCGTAGAGATGTGGAGGAATACCGATGGCGAAGGCAGCCCCCTGGGCCAATACTGACGCTCATGCACGAAAGCGTGGGGAGCAAACAGGATTAGATACCCTGGTAGTCCACGCCCTAAACGATGTCAACTGGTTGTCGGGCCTTCATTGGCTTGGTAACGTAGCTAACGCGTGAAGTTGACCGCCTGGGGAGTACGGTCGCAAGATTAAAACTCAAAGGAATTGACGGGGACCCGCACAAGCGGTGGATGATGTGGATTAATTCGATGCAACGCGAAAAACCTTACCTACCCTTGACATGGACGGAATCCTGGTGAGAGCCGGGAGTGCCCGAAAGGGAGCCGTCACACAGGTGCTGCATGGCTGTCGTCAGCTCGTGTCGTGAGATGTTGGGTTAAGTCCCGCAACGAGCGCAACCCTTGTCCCCAGTTGCTACGCAAGAGCACTCCGGGGAGACTGCCGGTGACAAACCGGAGGAAGGTGGGGATGACGTCAAGTCCTCATGGCCCTTATGGGTAGGGCTTCACACGTCATACAATGGTCGGAACAGAGGGTTGCCAAGCCGCGAGGTGGAGCCAATCCCAGAAAACCGATCGTAGTCCGGATCGCAGTCTGCAACTCGACTGCGTGAAGCTGGAATCGCTAGTAATCGCGGATCAGCATGCCGCGGTGAATACGTTCCCGGGTCTTGTACACACCGCCCGTCACACCATGGGAGTGGGTTTTGCCAGAAGTGGCTAGTCTAACCGCAAGGAGGACGGTCACCACGGCAGGATTCATGACTGGGGTGAAGTCGTAACAAGGTAGCCGTATCGGAAGGTGCGGCTGGATCACCTCCTTTCCAGAGCTCATTGCGAAGTTCATTGAAGCGCTCACACTTGTCGGCTGTAGAAAAGACAGACTCAGGGGTCTGTAGCTCAGTCGGTTAGAGCACCGTCTTGATAAGGCGGGGGTCGATGGTTCGAATCCATCCAGACCCACCAATTTGTCTGCGCGGTGGCTGACTGGTAACCCCCTTGAGTATGCATGACTGGGGGATTAGCTCAGCTGGGAGAGCACCTGCTTTGCAAGCAGGGGGTCGTCGGTTCGATCCCGTCATCCTCCACCAATCCCTAATGCACAGCATCCTGCAGGAGCAGTTAAATGCAGGGAGTTTTGCATTGGCGATTGAGCCAGTCAGAGCGGTATGTGAAAACGTATCGGCTGTCGTTCTTTAACAATCAGGAAGAAGTAGTAAAGAGATTTATCTGAAACACACTTAGAGATGGGTGTGGAGTAGGTGAATCAGGGTTGTGATTGTATCGATGTATTTTTAAGTTCCTCGAAAGAGGGCTTTGGAATACGGCACAACGCGAAAACTCAGCCTGTAGCGAGTGAGTCGAGAGACGCACCCGTTATAGGGTCAAGCGAACAAGTGCATGTGGTGGATGCCTTGGCGATCACAGGCGATGAAGGACGCGGTAGCCTGCGAAAAGCTCCGGGGAGCTGGCAAACAAGCTTTGATCCGGAGATGTCCGAATGGGGAAACCCACTCCGAATGGAGTATCCGTGACTGAATACATAGGTCACGTGAAGCGAACGCGGCGAACTGAAACATCTAAGTAGCCGCAGGAAAAGAAATCAACCGAGATTCCCAGAGTAGTGGCGAGCGAAATGGGATCAGCCTGCATTCTTTATCTGTACCGTTAGTCGAACGCTCTGGAAAGTGCGGCCATAGCAGGTGATAGCCCTGTAGACGAAAACGGAATGGAAGAACTAGGGATGCGACAAGTAGGGCGGGACACGTGAAATCCTGTCTGAAGATGGGGGGACCATCCTCCAAGGCTAAATACTCGTGATCGACCGATAGTGAACCAGTACCGTGAGGGAAAGGCGAAAAGAACCCCGGGAGGGGAGTGAAACAGATCCTGAAACCGCATGCATACAAACAGTCGGAGCCTCGCAAGGGGTGACGGCGTACCTTTTGTATAATGGGTCAGCGACTTACATTCAGTGGCAAGCTTAACCGAATAGGGCAGGCGTAGCGAAAGCGAGTCCGAACAGGGCGATTAGTCGCTGGGTGTAGACCCGAAACCAGGTGATCTATCCATGGCCAGGTTGAAGGCACGGTAACACGTGCTGGAGGACCGAACCCACTAACGTTGAAAAGTTAGGGGATGAGCTGTGGATAGGGGTGAAAGGCTAAACAAACCTGGAAATAGCTGGTTCTCTCCGAAAACTATTTAGGTAGTGCCTCGTGTATCACCTTCGGGGGTAGAGCACTGTCATGGTTGATGGGTCCATTGCGGATTACGTCGCCATAGCAAACTCCGAATACCGAAGAGTGCAATCACGGGAGACAGACATCGGGTGCTAACGTCCGGTGTCAAGAGGGAAACAACCCAGACCGCCAGCTAAGGTCCCCAAATATGGCTAAGTGGGAAACGAAGTGGGAAGGCTAAAACAGTCAGGAGGTTGGCTTAGAAGCAGCCACCCTTTAAAGAAAGCGTAATAGCTCACTGATCGAGTCGTCCTGCGCGGAAGATGTAACGGGGCTAAGCCATATACCGAAGCTGCGGATGCACATTTATGTGCATGGTAGGAGAGCGTTCTGTAAGCCTGCGAAGGTGCACTGGAAAGTGTGCTGGAGGTATCAGAAGTGCGAATGCTGACATGAGTAGCGATAAAGGGGGTGAAAGGCCCCCTCGCCGTAAGCCCAAGGTTTCCTACGCAACGTTCATCGGCGTAGGGTGAGTCGGCCCCTAAGGCGAGGCAGAAATGCGTAGCTGATGGGAAGCAGGTCAATATTCCTGCACTAGTGTTGAATGCGATGGGGGGACGGATCGCGGAAGGTTGTCCGGGTGTTGGAAGTCCCGGTCGCTGCATTGGAGAAGGCGCTTTGGCAAATCCGGGCGCGTAATTCAAGGGTGTGGCGCGAGCTTCTTCGGAAGCGAAGCAACTGGAAGGGGTTCCAGGAAAAGCCTCTAAGCTTCAGTTCAACATTAACCGTACCGCAAACCGACACAGGTGGGCGAGATGAGTATTCTAAGGCGCTTGAGAGAACTCGGGAGAAGGAACTCGGCAAATTGGTACCGTAACTTCGGGATAAGGTACGCCCTGGTAGCTTGAGGAGCCTGCGCTCCGAGGGTGAAGGGGTTGCAATAAACTGGTGGCTGCGACTGTTTAATAAAAACACAGCACTCTGCAAACACGAAAGTGGACGTATAGGGTGTGACGCCTGCCCGGTGCCGGAAGATTAAATGATGGGGTGCAAGCTCTTGATTGAAGTCCCGGTAAACGGCGGCCGTAACTATAACGGTCCTAAGGTAGCGAAATTCCTTGTCGGGTAAGTTCCGACCTGCACGAATGGCGTAACGATGGCCACACTGTCTCCTCCCGAGACTCAGCGAAGTTGAAGTGTTTGTGATGATGCAATCTCCCCGCGGCTAGACGGAAAGACCCCATGAACCTTTACTGTAGCTTTGCATTGGACTTTGAACCGGTTTGTGTAGGATAGGTGGGAGGCTGTGAAGTGTGGACGCCAGTCTGCATGGAGCCGTCCTTGAAATACCACCCTGATCTGTTTGAGGTTCTAACCTTGGCCCGTGATCCGGGTCGGGGACAGTGCATGGTAGGCAGTTTGACTGGGGCGGTCTCCTCCCAAAGTGTAACGGAGGAGTACGAAGGTACGCTAGGTACGGTCGGAAATCGTGCTGATAGTGCAATGGCATAAGCGTGCTTGACTGCGAGACTGACAAGTCGAGCAGGTGCGAAAGCAGGTCATAGTGATCCGGTGGTTCTGTATGGAAGGGCCATCGCTCAACGGATAAAAGGTACTCTGGGGATAACAGGCTGATACCGCCCAAGAGTTCATATCGACGGCGGTGTTTGGCACCTCGATGTCGGCTCATCTCATCCTGGGGCTGTAGCCGGTCCCAAGGGTATGGCTGTTCGCCATTTAAAGAGGTACGTGAGCTGGGTTTAAAACGTCGTGAGACAGTTTGGTCCCTATCTGCCGTGGGCGCTGGAAGTTTGAGGGGGCCTGCTCCTAGTACGAGAGGACCGGAGTGGACGAACCTCTGGTGTACCGGTTGTCACGCCAGTGGCATTGCCGGGTAGCTATGTTCGGAAGAGATAACCGCTGAAAGCATCTAAGCGGGAAACTCGCCTCAAGATGAGACTTCCCCGGGGACTAGATCCCCTTGAAGGGTCGTTCGAGACCAGGACGTTGATAGGTCAGGTGTGGAAGCGCAGTAATGCGTTAAGCTAACTGATACTAATTGCCCGTAAGGCTTGATCCTATAACAGGTGTGTCTTCCTCCCGGTGTGGAGTGAAGGACGCGCAGGTTGAGAGATCGGTGTTGTGCCAGAAACAACACAACCCCAAGAAACAGCACCTCTTTACGCTTCTTCCCGATTGGCTGTGGCGCCAGGTTCACCCAAACCCGTGCGACGCAGCAACCCGTCATGCCTGATGACCATAGCGAGCTGGTCCCACCCCTTCCCATCCCGAACAGGACCGTGAAACAGCTCCACGCCGATGATAGTGCGGATTGCCCGTGTGAAAGTAGGTAATCGTCAGGCTCCTCATGCAGTATGTCCAGAACCCCGGTGGCTCCGAATGAGCGCCGGGGTTCTGGCGTTTGCGTGCGTGGAAATACGCAGCCAAACCCACAAGTCTCGCACATAACAAAAAGCCGACCCGTGAACCTCGCAGGCCGGCTTTTTCGTTGAAGCCGCCGCGAATCCCTACTTCTGGGCCAAAAATTTCGTCGCGAGATGTACCCAGTACGATGCGCCAACCGGTAGCAACTGATCGTTGAAGTCGTAGCTGGCATTGTGCAGCATGCATGGTCCCGCGCCGTGGCCCGCGTCGCGGTGCCCGCCGTCACCGTTGCCAAGGAACGCGTAGCAGCCCGGTTTCTCCAGCAACATGAACGAGAAGTCCTCGGCGCCCATGGTGGGCTCGATACCGTCGTCTACGCGATCGGGGCCCACGACTTCCTTCATTACCTGCGCGGCGAATTGCGCCTCTGCGCTGCTGTTCACCGTCGGTGGATAGTTGCGATGGAACGTGACGTCGACCGTACACTCGTAGGCCTCTGCCGTGCTCTCCGCTATCTTGCGTAGACGGGTCTCGATAAGGTCGAGTGTTTCCGTTGTGAAGGTGCGTGCCGTCCCCGCAATCCATGCCGTGTTCGGCACCACATTCACGGCATCGCCGGCGTGAATCTGCGTAATCGATAGTACTGCTGTATCGATCGGCTTCTTGTTGCGCGTGATGATGCTTTGCAGTCCATTGGCAATTTGCACCGCAGTGAAGACCGGATCACGTCCGTTGTGCGGCAGCGCGGCATGCGATCCCACGCCTTTGATTTCGATGCGAAACTCGTTGCTGGACGCCATGATCGGCCCCTCGGTCACGCCGAAGTATCCCGCCGGCATGCCAGGCCAGTTGTGTATGCCGAACACGGCGTCCACGGGAAAGCGCGTGAACAGCCCATCGTCGATCATGGCTTTCGCACCCGCACCGCCTTCCTCCGCGGGTTGGAAGATGAACACGATGGTGCCGTCGAATTGACCGTGCTTTGCGAGATGTTGCGCTGCACCGAGCAGCATCGCCGTGTGGCCGTCGTGGCCGCACGCATGCATCTTCCCTTCGTTGTGAGAGCGATGCTCGAATGTGTTCAACTCTTGAATGGGCAGAGCGTCCATATCGGCGCGCAGGCCAATGGATCGTGCGCCGCTGCCTCTTTTTAGCACGCCGACAACCCCCGTTTTGCCCAGCCCCCGATGCACCTCGATTCCCCATTCGGCAAGCTTCGATGCAACCAGCTCGGCCGTTTGGGTTTCTTCGTAGCGCAGTTCCGGGTGGGCGTGGATCGCTCGTCGTAGGCCCTGGATTTCGCCTTGGGCGGCCTGGATTTCCGGGATCAGTTTCATGGCGGACAGTGCTCGGGAAAGTGGGCGCCCACGCTCTCAATTCGAGGCGGGCCTGGACGGACCATTCTACGCCGAACCTTTTTTTTCGCGGCAACCGCCCGGGTGTGCGCAGGTTACGCGTGCCGGACATAATAAAATTGCGGTATCGACCTTACCTCCCATCGACGGATTCCTCATGAACGCCCGAGCCGAATTTGCCCGCGCAGTCTGTCCCCACGACTGCCCCGACACCTGCGCGATGCGCGTGACCGTCGAGAACGGCAAGGCCATCAAGGTGAGCGGCGACCCCGATCATCCGCCGACGCAAGGAGTGCTCTGCACGAAAGTGACCCGTTACGCCGAACGTGTGCATCACCCGAAGCGCCTCACGCAACCGATGAAGCGCGTCGGTCGCAAGGGCGAAGGGCGCTTCGAGCCGATCAGCTGGGACGAGGCATGCGCGATCGCCGCCGCCCGGCTTGGTGAAATTGCGCAGCGCGCGCCCGAAGCGATCCTGCCGTATAGCTATGCAGGAACGATGGGCCTCGTTCAGGGCGACAGTATTGCACAGCGCTTTTTCCACAAGGTCGGGGCGTCGCGGCTCGATCGCACGATCTGTGCAGCGGCGGGCGCAGCGGGTCTGCGCTACACGTATGGATCGAGCTTGGGCATGCTCACCGAGCATTTCGCCGAGAGCGAAGTGATCCTGATCTGGGGCGCGAATCCGATCGCCTCGAACCTGCATTTCTGGACGCGCGCGCAGGAAGCCAAACGCAATGGCGCGAAGCTGATCGCGATCGACCCGTATCGTTCGCTCACGGCGGAGAAGTGCCACCAGCACATCGCGCTGAAGCCCGGCACCGACGGTGCGCTCGCGCTCGGCATGATGCACGTGCTGATCATGGAAGACCGTCTCGATCACGACTACATCGCAGCGCATACGCATGGCTTCGAACAACTGAAGGCGCGCGCACTTGGCTATACGCCTGCGCGTGTCGCTCAGATCTGCGGCATCGAGGAGCAGACCGTCATCGATCTCGCACGCCTCTACGCTTCTACGCGCAAGGCGGCGATCCGCATGAATTATGGTCTTCAGCGCGTGCGTGGCGGCGGCAACGCGGTACGTGCCATCGCGTGTCTGCCGGCGCTGACTGGCGCATGGCGCGAGCGGGCGGGAGGCATGCTGCTGTCGTCGTCGGGTTGGGCGCCGATCGATGCAAATGCGCTGCAGCGTCCCGATCTGATTCCTGGCTGGCCCAAGCATCAGCCGCGCGTCATTAACATGAACCAGATCGGCGACGCGCTCACCCATGCGGGCGACACAGCGTTCGGTCCGAAGATCGAGGCGATCGTCGTGTATAACTCGAACCCGGTGGCGGTCGCGCCGGACTCGACGAAAGTCGCTGCCGGCTTTGCGCGCGAAGATCTGTTCACGATCGTGCTCGAGCAATTCCAGACCGACACGGCCGACTATGCCGACTTGCTGTTGCCCGCCACGACCCAGCTCGAGCACCTCGACATTCATAAGTCCTACGGCCATACGTATGTGATGGCCAATCTGCCGGCTATCGCACCGGTGGGTGAGGCGCGTCCGAACACTGAGATCTTCCGCTCGATTGCGCGCGCAATGGGCCTGAGCGAACCGGCGCTTTTCGAGAGCGACGAGGAAGTGGCCGCGCGCGCGTTCGACTGGAGCGATCCCGCGCTCGCCGGCGCCAATTGGGCGAGGCTCAAGCAGGATGGCTGGATGAAGCTGAATATCACCGATGCGCCGTTTGCCAACGGCGGCTTTCGCACGCCCACGGGCAAGTGCGAGTTCTACAGCGAGGCGCTCGCGAAGGCCGGCCTCGATCCAGTGCCCGACTACCTGCCGCCGTACGAATCGGCGGACGGCGCGCCCGAGTTGGCCGCCCGCTATCCGCTCGCGATGATCTCGCCGCCCGCTCGTAACTTTCTCAACAGTACCTTCGTGAATGTCGAGAGCTTGCGGGCGACAGAAGGCGAGCCGCACCTCGATCTCCATCCCACCGACGCCGCCCGACGCGCCATCGCCGACGGCGACCAGGTGCGTATCTTCAACGACCGTGGGTCGATGCAAGCGCGTGCTCGTGTTTCCGACCGTGCGCGCGAAGGCCTCGTGGTGGGGCTGTCGATCTGGTGGAAGAAGCTTGCACCGGACGGCCGCAACGCAAACGAAGTGACGAGCCAGGCGCTCACCGATCTGGGCGGCTCGGCCACGTTTTATGACTGCCTCGTGGAAGTCGAACGCGTGTAAACCCTGAAAAAATACCGCCTAAAAAGCGCTCGCAGTAGTTCGAGGGGACTTTCTAACTCGCTGATTCGAGGAAGAAAAACGCCTGCTGCATGCTACGATCAGCGTTTTAGCACGACCATTCGAAAATATTCAGGAGGAGACGCCGCATGGATAAAGTCTGGCTGAAATCATACCCACCCGGCGTACCCGCGGAAATCGACGCCAGCCAATATGCGTCCATTACGGCGCTGCTCACGGAGAGCTTCAACGCCAACCGCTCGAAGCCCGCGTTCGCGTGCATGGGCAAGTCGATCACGTACGGCCAGCTCGACGAACTTTCGACGCGGCTCGCCGCATGGCTTCAGTCGCGGGGTATCGCGCCCGGCGCGCGCATCGCGATCATGATGCCCAACGTGCTGCAGTACCCGATCGTGCTGGCCGCCATCCTGCGCGCAGGCTATGTCGTCGTGAACGTGAATCCACTCTACACGCCGCGTGAGCTGGAGCATCAACTCAAGGACAGCGGCGCCGAAGCCATCGTCATCCTCGAGAATTTCGCGGTCACGCTGCAGGCGGTCGTCGCCCGGACGCGCGTCAAGCACATCGTGGTGGCGTCGATGGGCGATCTGCTCGGCGCGGCGAAGGGCTTCATCGTGAACTACGTCGTGCGCAACGTGAAGAAGATGGTGCCTGCCTGGAGCCTGCCGGGTCATGTGAGCTTCAACGACGCGCTCTCGGCCGGCGCGCGCATCACGTTCAAGCCTGTCGAGCAGAAGCCCGAAGACATCGCGTTCCTCCAGTACACGGGCGGCACGACCGGCGTGTCGAAAGGCGCTACGCTGCTGCATCGCAACCTCATCGCGAACGTGCTGCAATCGGCGGCGTGGACCGAGCCCGCGCTTGCGCGCCTGCCAGCCGGCACTCAGCCGGTGACGGTCGCGGCGCTGCCGCTTTATCACGTGTTCGCGCTTACTGTCTGCGGCCTGCTGACGATGCGCACGGGCGGCCTCGCCATACTGATCCCGAACCCGCGCGATATCGCGGGCATGATCAAGGAACTGCACGGCTATTCGATCACGACCTTCCCTGCGGTCAATACGCTCTACAACGCGATCCTCAATCACCCCGATTTCGACAAGCTCGACTTCTCGCATCTGCTGGTGGCCAACGGCGGCGGCATGGCGGTGCAGGAAGCCGTGGCGAAGCGCTGGTACGAGCGCACGCATACGCCGATCGTCGAAGGCTATGGCCTTTCGGAAACCTCGCCTTGCGTGACCTGCAATCCGACCAACGCGACCGAGTACACGGGCACGATCGGCTTGCCGATGCCGTCGACTGAAATCTCGATTCGCGATGACGATGGCAATGAGCTGCCCATCGGCGAAGCGGGCGAGATCTGCATTCGCGGTCCGCAGGTGATGGCGGGCTACTGGCAGCGCCCGGAAGAGACGGCCAAGGTCATGACCGCCGACGGCTTCTTCAAGTCCGGCGACGTGGGGGTGATGAGCGATCGCGGCTACGTGAAGCTCGTCGACCGCAAGAAGGACATGATTCTCGTGTCGGGCTTCAACGTCTATCCGAACGAAATCGAAGATGTGGTGGCCAAGCTGCCGGGCGTGTTCGAAGTGGCGGCAGTGGGGGTGCCCGACGCAAATTCCGGTGAGGCAGTGAAGCTCTATATCGTGAAGAAGGACCCGGCGCTTACCGACAAGGACGTCTTCGAGTACTGCAAGGCGCAGCTCACCGGATACAAGCGACCGAAATCCATCGAGTTCCGCACTGACCTGCCCAAGAGTAACGTCGGCAAGATTTTGCGGCGCGAGTTGCGCGACGCGCGCGTGTAATCTCTCTGCCGACTGAGCGGCACTGAAGGGCCTGCCCGCGAGGGCGGGCCCTTTTCTGTTGGCGGGCCGGCAAGCATGCCGGGCGTAGGCCGCACCAAAGAAAAAAGGCGCCCGCAGGCGCCTTCGAGACTGAAACAGCTGTTCTTATTAGAACTTGTGACGGATACCGATGCGAGCCGTGAGCTGGTTGTTGTTGCTCGACGGGGTCAGGCCGTTGATCGAGGCAACGGCGTTGTGACCAGTCGAGTCCGTGCCCGTAGCGTGCTGGTACACGCCGACCACGTAGACGTCGGTACGCTTGGACAGGAAGTAGTCCGCGCCGAGTGCGTACTGGAAGTACTGAGCGCCGTCGTTCTTGGTGCCGTTCGCGTAGGTCACGCTGCCGCCGTCGGTCCAGTCGAACGCGAAGCCAGCCAGCAGGGCCGGCGTGAACTGGTACTTGAAGTTCGCTTCGACGTTGTTGAACGTGGCATTTTCGCCGCGCTGGTAAGCCGGGCCGGCCTTGACGATCGCAGCCGTCTGGAACGAGTCGAGGTTGCGGAAGCTGACGTTCGAGTACGTCAGGCCGAAGGTTGCTGCACCGAACGTATAAGCGCCGCCTGCACCGATCGACTGATAGGTGTTGGCCGACTGATAGCCGCCGTAGACGGGCGTGCTGACCGGCGCCTTGGCGTCGGTGGCCGAGCCGCCGTTGTTGAACAGGCCGCCGTTTGCTGCCGGCGTGCGTGCGTTCAGGTAACCGGCTGCCAGCACGAGCGGGCCGTTGCTGTAGTTCGCGCCGAGCGACCAGATCTGGTTGTGCGTGAAGTCGCCTGCGGTGTTGCCGAAGCTGTACGTACCCGTGAAGGTCAGGCCAGCGTAGTTGGCGCTGGTGTACTTGACGGTGTTGTTCGTACGGTAGGCGTTGTTGAAGTTGTCGAGGTCACCCGGGTGGGCGCCGATGTAACCGGCCCACTGGTCGCCGGCTTCGAGCGGACCCACGTTGTCGACGAGCGCGTCGTACTGGCGGCCCATCGTGACCCTGCCGTAACTATCGCTGCTCAAGCCGACATAGGCTTGACGACCGAACATCAGGCCGCCTTGGCCGAGTCCGCCGCTGTTCACGTCGAAGCCGTTTTCGAGCACGAAGACCGCTTTCAGGCCACCGCCGAGGTCTTCAGCACCACGCAGACCGAAGCGGCTGCCTTGCATCACACCGCTCGAGAGGTTGTACAGGTGCTTGCCACCCGCGTTCGTGTTGATGTTGAAATCTTCATCGATGATGCCGTACAGCGTGACGCTGCTTTGAGCGTGCGCCACGCCCGCAAACGCGCCCAGCGCAGCGAGCGCGAGAAGCGACTTCTTCATTGAATGATCTCCAGTGTTTTACGACTTTTATGCGTCTTGTCAGCGAGGCCGATTTATTGTCTAGCGGGGGGCCTGGCCATCCAACTTCGCGAGAAGTTGCCCGGTAATGTAGCAAACCGTTTATGCCCGACAAAGGAAAAGCCAGGCGGCACGTAAGTACCTGTTTCGTTTACACAACATGGTCTAAAATATGCGCCTGAAATCGGCTTTGCCCCGGATTGACGGCGCGAGGCGAGTTCCTGTAGTGATTTGGAACGTCCGGTCGGTCGGGTTTTTGCGCTTACGCTTTGCGGCCAGGCGCAGCGGTTTGCAGTAGATACGAAGGGAGGTTGGATGACGTTTGACGAATTGATTACCGAGTTCGATCGGGGGCTGCGCTCGATCACCGGAGTGTCGCGCATGTCGCGACCCATGCCGCAGCCGTCAGCCGATGCAGCCGCTCTTCCGGCCGCCGCCGCGGATTTGTCCGCGTCGCCCGCAGCGTCTGGCGAACTCACGCCCGTCGAGCGTGCTCATGCGGCCGGCCTCATGCGCGTGAATCACGTGGGCGAGGTGTGCGCCCAGGCGCTTTATCAGGCGCAAAAGCTTTCCGCTCGCTCCCCCACGCTCAAGGCTGCGTTCGAGCAGGCCGCGCGCGAGGAGGAAGACCACCTCGCGTGGACTGCGCGCCGCCTCGAAGCACTCGACTCGCGCCCGAGCCTGCTCAATCCGCTCTGGTACGCCGGAGCGTTGGCCATCGGCCTCGCGGCAGGACGTCTTGGCGACAAGATCAGCCTTGGCTTCATGGCCGAAACCGAGCGCCAGGTGGAGCATCATCTGGACAGCCATCTCGATGCGCTGCCGCCCGCCGATCTCGAATCGCGAGCGATCGTAGAGCAAATGCGCGCCGACGAGATCGCTCATGCGAAATCGGCCACGGATCTGGGCGGCGTTGATCTGCCGCTGCCTGTGCGCTCGCTGATGCGCGTGGTGTCGAAAATCATGACCCGCACGGCGTACTACGTTTGATATGCTCCAACGGGCCGGTTTCCTGACCGGTCCGTGCAAGTCCCTGGATTTTCACCGCCTTCACTCGTCCGGATTAATCCCCGCCAAGTCCCCGCACCATCGCGGTTTTCTCCGCGCATTTCACGTATCACCTTCACAACCTTCGTTAGCCCATTCATTCATAACGGTTTTTGGTTTTTTGTCTGACTTGAAAAAGCGCTGCTAAGTCCTTGTTCTAGCGGATAAATTTCGTCAAAAATCGCGTCCGCCACCTTGACCCTCGTAGGTCGTTCCTCTAAAGTGGGAGACAGTGTGAGAAAGTGTATTTTTGTGTGATTTCAGAAGCGCATTCGGGTAAATTTCCTGAGATTTAGATGGGCGGCGATCGGCGCCGCATGAGGGGGAGCAAATTGTTCCAGGGGGCGTCGGCGCTGACACTCGATGCGAAAGGACGGATGTCGATTCCGTCGCGCTATCGGGATGCGCTGCAACAACAGGCAGAAGGACGGGTGACGATCACCAAGCACCCGGACGGCTGCCTGTTGCTATTTCCGCGCCCCGAATGGGAAGTGTTCCGCGCGAAAGTCGCGGCATTGCCGATGGACGCGCACTGGTGGCGCCGCATTTTTCTCGGCAACGCCTCCGACGTCGATCTCGACAGCGCGGGCCGCGTGCTCGTCTCGCCTGAATTGCGTCTGGCAGCAGGAATGGAAAAGGAAGTCATGCTGCTCGGCATGGGTAGTCATTTTGAGTTGTGGGATGCGCAGACCTACGCCGCCAAGGAACAGGCGGCGATGGCACAGGGCATGCCCGACGCCTTGAAGAATTTCACGTTCTGATCGCGGTTTAAAACGCTATGGCATCTGCGATGGGACAGGGATTGCAGCATCGCACGGTGCTGCTCGATGAAGCGGTCGATGCGCTCGTGACGCGCGCGGACGGCGTCTATGTGGACGGCACGTTCGGGCGCGGCGGCCATAGTCGCGCGATCCTCGGCCGGCTTTCCGAAGCCGGGCGTCTGATCGCGTTCGACAAGGATCCGCTCGCGATCGCCACGGCTGAACAGGTGGGCGACGCGCGGTTCTCGATCGTGCACGAGAGTTTTGCTTCACTGCGCGACGCCATGGCGGCGCGCGGGGTAGGGCGTGTGTCGGGTGTGTTGCTGGATCTCGGCGTGTCGTCGCCGCAAATCGACGACCCGGAGCGGGGTTTCAGCTTCCGCGCCAATGGTCCGCTCGACATGCGGATGGACCCGACGCGCGGCGAGTCCGCTGCCGAATGGCTCGCGCGGGCCACGTTGCAGGAACTGACGGAGGTGATTCGAGATTATGGGGAAGAACGGTTTGCTTTTCAGATTGCAAAGGCGCTTGTTGCTCGCCGGGCAGAGTCCGACCGTCTCGGGCCTCTCGACAGCACGGGCGAGCTTGCCCAAATCGTGGCTAACGCCGTCAAAACCCGTGAGAAGGGTAAGGATCCGGCAACCCGCACCTTTCAGGCTATACGGATTCACGTCAATCAAGAGCTTGCGGAGCTGCAAGTCGTTCTAGAAGCAGCCATGTCGTTGCTGGAGCAGGGGGGGCGGCTCGTGGTCATCAGCTTTCATTCGCTGGAAGACCGTATCGTGAAGCGGTTCATGCAGGCGCACTCCACGGCGCCTGCGGTCGATCGCCGTCTGCCGATTCGTGCCGTCGACCTGCCCAGCCCGCCCTTGAAGCTGGTCGGGCGCGTGTTCGCGAGCGACGAGGAAGTCGCCGCCAACCCCCGTGCCCGCTCGGCCGTGATGCGCATTGCGGAGCGCGTCACGCCATGAACCGTCTGAATATTTTCCTGCTGATCGTCGTGATGGGGTGCGCGCTGTCGGTCGTCAACTCCACCAATCAGCAGCGTCAGATGTTTTTCCAGTTGCAACGCGCGCAGTCGCAGGAGCGGCAGCTTCAGCAGGACTACGCGCAGCTTCAATATCAGCAGAGCGCGCTGTCGCGGACGTCGCGCGTCGAACAAATCGCTACCGATTCGCTCAAGATGCAGCCCGTCACGACCGGACGCACGCAATATCTGACACTCGCGCCGGGCGCGGCCAGCGCCGCGGATGCGCCGGTGCCTACGTCCGCGCCTGCCCAGGGCGCGGCCGCCACGAAGGGCCGCCGTGGGGGTACGCGATGAAAAAAGGCAATAACCGCAAGAGCGTCGCCTTTACCCCGAACCCCATTCTCTCGGTGCGCTTGCCGATGTGGCGCTCGAAGTTCGTCGTGTTCATGCTGTTCATGGCGTTCGTCGCGCTGGCCGCGCGGGCGTTCTGGATACAGGGGCCCGGCAACGCGTTCTATCAGAAGCAGGGCGAGAGCCGCTATCAGCGCACGATCGAGCTGCCCGCCACGCGCGGCCAGATTCTCGACCGCAACGGCCTCGTGCTCGCCACGAGCCTGCCCGTGCGCGCGATCTGGGCGATTCCCGAAGACGTGCCTGACGATCTCGGCGCCGACAAGCTCACGCAGCTCGGCGCGCTGCTGAACATGTCCACCAAAGAACTGCGCAGCAAGCTCTCGGTGGACAAGACCTTCGTCTACGTGAAGCGCCAGGTTCCGATCGATGTTGCGCAAAAAGTGGTGGCGCTCGACATTCCTGGTATCTATCAGCGCAACGAGTACAAGCGCTTCTATCCCGAAGGCCAGGTCACCGCTCACCTGATCGGCTTCACCAATGTCGAAGATGAAGGCCAGGAAGGCGTCGAGCTTTCCGACCAGAAGATTCTCGCGGGCACGTCCGGGATTCGCCACGTCATCAAGGACCGCGTAGGTCATATCGTCGAGGACGTGGACGAGACGGTCGTGCCGCATAACGGGCAGGACGTCGAACTGTCGATCGACAGCAAGATCCAGTACATCGCCTATTCGAACCTGAAGGCGGCGGTGGAGAAGACGCATGCCAAGGCAGGCGCTGCGATGGTGGTGGACGTGCGCACCGGTGAAGTGCTCGCGCTCGTGAACTATCCCACTTACAACCCGAACGACCGCTCGCACCTCACGGGCGAGCAGCTACGCAACCGCATCCTGACCGACGTGTTCGAGCCGGGCTCGATCATGAAGCCGTTCACGGTCTCGCTGGCCCTCGATTTGCATCGCGTCTCGCCGACTACACTGGTGGATACGGGCGGGGGCAAATTCACACTCGATGGCGCCACCATCACCGACGACGCCGGGTTCGGCGTGCTGACGGTGGGCGGCGTGATCCAGAAGTCGTCGAACATCGGCGCGACCAAGATCGCGATGACGCTCCGGCCCGAAGAGATGTGGAACATGTATACCAGCATCGGTCTCGGGCAGGCGCCGAAGGTCGGGTTTCCCGGCGCGGCGGCGGGCCGTCTGCGTCCGTGGAAAAGCTGGCGCCGTATCGAGCAGGCGACCATGTCGTACGGCTATGGCCTGTCGGTCTCGCTGTTCCAGCTCGCGCGCGCGTACACGGCCATTGCGCACGACGGCCAGATCCTGCCGGTGACGATCTTCCGCCACCCCGGCGACGACCAGCCCGTGATCGGAACGCAGGTGTTCGCGCCCACCACGGCGCGCGAAGTGCGCACGATGCTCGAGAGCGTAGTGTCGAAGGACGGCACCTCGCCCGACGCGGCGGTGCCCGGTTACCGCGTGGGCGGCAAGTCCGGCACGGCGTACAAGCATGGTCCGCATGGCTATGACCGCTCGAAGTACCGCGCGTCGTTCGTCGGCATGGCGCCGATGCCGAATCCGCGCATCGTCGTCGCGGTGTCGGTGGATGAGCCGACGGTCGGCAGCCACTTCGGTGGCGCGGTCTCGGGCCCGGTGTTCTCAGGCATCGTCGGCGACACGCTGCGCACGCTCAACGTGCCGCCCGACATGCCGGTCAAGCAGCTCGTGGTGTCCGACGACAGCGCTTCGGCGCCTGCCGTCGCCAATGCAGCATCCGCGCCGGCCGCTTCCGTGAAGCGCACTGCGAACGTGCCGGCAAGCAAGAGTCCTGTCGGCGCGCGTCATATGACTGTCGCTGACAACGCGAAAAACCGTCCCGGAGTGGTCCGATGAGCGCCCCGCGCACCCAGCATCCCGCGCACCGGCAGATCGCGGACGCGCTCGCGTGGCTGCGCGCGCGCGTGGCGCCCGAAGCCAACCTGCACGCCGACACGCGCTCGCTCAAGGCCGGCGACGTGTTTCTCGCCTATGCCGTCGAAGGCGCCGACAACCGCCAGCATATCGAAAGCGCGCTCGCGAAAGGCGCGGCGGCGATCGTCTATCAGCCGGAGGGCTATGCGGGTTCGTTTGACGGGGCTCAGGCGCAAAACGCGCTCGCCGTGCCGCAGCTGGACGTGCTTGCGGGCGAGATCGCGAGCGGCTGGTACGGCAACCCGAGCGACGCCATGCTCGTGGTCGGCGTGACCGGCACGAACGGCAAGACTTCGTGCAGCCAGTGGGTTGCCTCGGCGCTCACCGCGATCGGCCAGAAGTGCGCCATCGTCGGCACGCTCGGCAGCGGCTTTCCGGGCCAGCTCGCGCATACCGGTTTCACGACGCCCGACGCACCGCAGTTGCAGCGCTCGCTCGCGCAGCTGCGCGAGAAGGGCGCGCAGGCCGTGGCGATGGAAGTCTCGTCGCACGCGCTGCATCAGGGCCGCGTGAACGGTACCTCGTTCAACATCGCGGTTTTCACGAATCTCACGCAGGACCACCTCGACTATCACCGCACCTTCGAAGCCTACGAGGCCGCGAAGGCGCGTCTGTTCGCGTGGCCTGGCCTGCACGCGGCGGTGATCAACGCGGATGACGCGGCAGGCCGGCGTCTTCTGGCCGCTACGCGCGGCACGCTGCGCACGATCGCCTACGGCGTGGCGACGCCTGCCGCCGATCTGCCCGCCGCCGATGCATGGTTGCGCGCAGCCGACGTGCGTGCGACCGGCACGGGCACGGCGTTCCATCTGGAAACATCGGACTGGGGCGAGGCGAATGTCGAAGTGCAAACGCTCGGCCTCTTTAACGTGAGCAACCTGCTGGGCGTGCTCGGCGCGCTGCTCGCGGCAAATGTGCCGCTCGTCGCGTCGCTCAACGAACTCTCGAAGCTGCAGCCGGTGAACGGCCGCATGGAGCGCCTCGGCGGGCGCATCGATCAGGACGAACCGCTCGTCGTGATCGATTACGCGCATACGCCCGATGCGCTCGAAAAGACGCTCGCCGCGCTGCGCCCGATCGCGGCGGCGCGCGGCGGCCAGCTCGTCTGCATGTTCGGCTGCGGCGGTGATCGCGACGCCACCAAGCGTCCGCTGATGGGCGCGATCGCCGAGCGTCTGGCCGATCAGGTCGTCGTGACAAGCGACAACCCGCGCAGCGAATCGCCGGCGGCGATCATCGACCAGATCGCGGGCGGCATGCGCGAGCCCGCAAAGGCGCGCCGCATCGAGGACCGCGCGAGCGCGATTCTGCAGGCGGTGCGCGGCGCAGCAAAGGAAGACGTCGTCGTGCTGGCCGGCAAGGGGCACGAGGCAACTCAGGAAATCATGGGCAAGAAGCGCGCGTTCTCGGATCAGGATCACGCGCGGCTTGCTCTCGCAGCCCGTCCGACTTCGGATCGGCATGGGCGCGGAGGCGGTGAATGACCATGCTTACCCTGCGCGAAGCAGCGGCGCTGATTCCCGGCGCGAGCGTTCTCGGCGACGAGAACGCAACGTTCGAGCGCATTGCAACCGACAGCCGCACGGCTGGCCCCGGCGATCTCTTCGTCGCGCTCAAGGGCGACCGTTTCGACGCGCACGACTTCCTGTCCGAAGTGGCGGGACGCCATGTGAGCGCGGCGCTCGTGTCGCGCAGCCCTGGCGACTGGCGCATGCCGGCGCTGCGCGTGGACGACACGCGCACGGCGCTCGGCGCGCTCGCGCTTGGTTGGCGCCGCCGCTTCACGATGCCGCTCGTCGCCGTCACGGGCAGCAACGGCAAGACCACGGTCAAGGAGATGATCGCGTCGATCTTCGCGGTGGCCGTGGGCGAAGACGCGCGGCTCGCGACCGCGGGCAACCTGAACAACGATATCGGCGTGCCGCTCACGCTGTTGCGCCTCAATGCCGCGCACAAGCTGGCGGTAGTCGAGCTCGGCATGAATCATCCGAACGAGACGGAATTGCTCGCGAAGTTCGCCGAGCCCACCGTCGCGGTCGTGAACAACGCGCAGCGCGAGCACCAGGAATTCATGGCGACAGTCGAAGCCGTTGCACTCGAGCACGCAAGCGTGATCCATGCGCTCAAGCCGGAAGGCACTGCGGTGTTTCCCGCTGACGACGCCTACGCGGGCATCTGGCGCGTGGCGGCCACGGGGTCGAAGGTGCTCGATTTCGCGCTGCATACGGATGAGCGTGCGGTCGAAGCGGCGGTGACGGGCAAGCTCGTGGCGAATGTTGGCAACAGCGTGGGCGCAAACCGGCTCGCGATCGCCACGCCTGAAGGCCATCTCGAAGTGGAGCTGCAAGTGCTCGGCGCGCACAACGCGCACAACGCGCTCGCTGCCACCGCTGCGGCGCTGGCAGCGGGTGTTTCGCTCGATGCGATCCGCCGCGGCCTCGAAGCGTTCCAGCCGGTGAAAGGCCGCTTGCAGGTCAAACGCGCAGCGCTTGGGGAACTCGCGGGCGCGCTCGTGATCGATGACACCTACAACGCGAACCCCGACTCCGTGCGTGCGGCCGTGGACGTGCTGGCCTCGCATGCTTCGCCGCGGGTGCTGGTGCTCGGCGACATGGGTGAAGTCGGCGAAGACGGTCCCGCGTTCCACCGCGAAGTGGGCGCATACGCGAAGGAGCACGGCATCGACGCGCTCTATACGCTCGGCGAAGCCGCGCGCGACATCTCGGCGGCATTCGGCGCGAACGCGCTGCATGCCGCCGGCGTGCCCGAGCTGGTTCGCGCGCTGGCCGGCGCCGGTTACGGCGCGGGTGCAACGATCCTCGTGAAAGGCTCGCGCTTCATGCAGATGGAGCGCGTGGTGGCCGCCCTCACGAATCCGCAACTTTGCGCACCGGACGCGGCGTCCGGCGCGCACTGAAATTCGAAGGAATACAAGGCATGCTACTGGCGCTGGCGCAATGGCTGCAGAATGACGCAAGCTTCTTGCGCGTGTTCAGTTATCTGACGTTCCGTGCGGTGATGGCCACCATCACCGCGATGGCGATCGGGCTTTTCCTCGGCCCCTGGGTCATCCGTAAGCTCACCGAAATGAAGGTCGGTCAAGCGGTGCGCACCGACGGCCCGCAGACTCACCTCGTGAAGTCGGGCACGCCCACCATGGGCGGCGTGCTCATCCTGCTGGGCATCGCCGTGGCCACGCTGCTGTGGGGCGATCTCACGAACCGCTTCATCTGGATCGTGATGCTCGTGACCTTCGGCTTTGGCGCGATCGGCTGGGTCGACGATTATCGCAAGGTCGTCTACAAGGACCCGCGCGGCATGTCCTCGCGCGAGAAGTACTTCTGGCAATCGGTGATCGGTCTGTTCGCGGCGGTGTACCTCGCGTTCAGCGTGTCCGAGGCGAGCAATGTGCGCGTGTTCGACCTCTTCATGGCGTGGGTGCGCAGCGGCCTCTCGATGGGCCTGCCCGCGCGCGCGGACCTCTTGCTGCCGTTCCTCAAGTCGATCAGCTATCCGCTCGGCGTATGGGGCTTCATCGCGCTCACGTATTTCGTGATCGTCGGCGCGAGCAATGCCGTGAACCTCACCGATGGCCTCGACGGCCTCGTGATCATGCCGGTCGTGCTCGTGGGCGCGTCGCTCGGCGTGTTCGCCTACGTGATGGGCAGCTCGGTCTACTCGAAGTATCTGCTGTTCCCGCACATTCCCGGCGCGGGCGAACTGCTGATTTTCTGCTCGGCGATGGGCGGGGCAGGGCTCGCGTTCCTCTGGTTCAACACATATCCGGCGCAAGTGTTCATGGGCGACGTGGGCGCGCTCGCGCTCGGGGGCGCGCTCGGCACCATCGCCGTGATCGTGCGCCAGGAAATCGTGCTCTTCATCATGGGCGGTATTTTCGTGGCCGAAACGCTCTCCGTGATGCTGCAGGTCACCTGGTTCAAGTACACGAAGAAACGCTATGGCGAAGGGCGCCGCATCTTCAAGATGGCGCCGCTGCATCACCATTTCGAGCTGTCCGGCTGGAAAGAGACGCAGGTGGTCGTGCGCTTCTGGGTCATCACGCTGATGCTGTGCCTGATCGGCCTGTCGACTTTGAAGCTGCGTTGATCGGCACTCCATCAAGGTAAGAAAGGGAAGCAAGCGATGTTTGGCGAGAAGTTTCGGGATCGGCAAAAGCCGATGGTGCTCGTGCTGGGGCTCGGCGAATCGGGTCTGGCCATGGCGCGCTGGTGCGCGCGCCATGGCTGTCGCCTGCGCGTCGCCGATACGCGCGAAGCGCCAGCAAATTTGCCCGAACTCGCCGCGCGCGGCATCGACGCGGACTTCGTCGGCGGCCCGTTCTCCACGGCGCTGCTCGATGGTGTCGAACTCGTCGCCATCAGCCCTGGCCTCTCGCCGCTCTCCGCCGACCTCGTGCCGCTGATCGCCGCCGCGCGCGAACGCGCCATCGACGTCTGGGGCGAACTCGAACTCTTCGCGCAGGCGCTGCGCCATCTCGGCGAGAGCGGTTACGCACCGAAGGTGCTCGCCATCACGGGCACCAACGGCAAGACCACCACCACGAGCCTGACGGGCATGCTCTGCGAGCGCGCGGGCAAGACCGTGGCAGTGGCCGGCAACATCAGCCCGGCGATGCTCGACAAGCTCGCTGAGGCCATCGACAACACGGCGCTGCCCGACGTCTGGGTGCTCGAGCTTTCGAGCTTCCAGCTGGAAACGGCGCACAGCTTCGCGCCCGACGCGGCGGCAGTCCTCAATATCACGCAGGACCATCTCGACTGGCACGGCGGCATCGACGCCTACGCGGCCGCGAAGGGCCGCATCTTCGGCCCGCAGACCACACGCGTGCTCAACCGCGACGACGCGCGCGTGATGTCGCTCGCGAGCGTGCAACAGAGCGGCGACGCGAAGGTCGTGACCTTCGGTCTCGACGAGCCGCGGCGCGAGGGCGACTATGGCATCTCGCGCGACAACGGCATGTTGTGGCTCGTGGCGGCGCACGACCGCGACGCTACGGACGAGCCTGTCTCCGCACGCCGGCGCAAGCAGCTCGACGCCGCGCCCGTGCATCTCACGATGAAGCGCCTGATGCCCGCAGACGCGCTGCGCATCCGCGGCCTGCACAACGCGGCGAACGCGCTCGCGGCATTCGCGCTCGCACGCGCGATCGATCTGGCGCCGGCGGCGCTTTTGCACGGTCTGCGCGAGTATCGCGGCGAGCCGCATCGCGTGGAGCTGATCGCGTCGATCGACGGCATCGACTACGTGGACGACAGCAAGGGCACCAACGTCGGCGCGACGGTAGCCGCACTCGACGGCCTCGCGCAGCGCGCCGTGCTGATCGCGGGCGGCGACGGCAAGGGGCAGGATTTCGAGCCGCTCGCGGCACCCGTGGCGCGCTGGTGCCGCGCGGTGATGCTGATCGGCCGCGATGCACCGCAGATTCGCGCGGCGCTCGAAAGCACGGGCGTCGCGCTCACCGACCACGCCACGCTGGAAGACGCCACGCGCGCGGCCACGGCACTCGCCGAACCGGGCGACGTCGTGCTGCTTTCGCCGGCGTGCGCGAGCTTCGACATGTTCAAGGGCTATGCCCATCGCGCAGCGGTATTCCGCGACACGGTGGAAGACATCGCCGCAGAACGGGGGACGATGATATGAGCTGGTCCGAACGTTTCGGCGTGCGCCTGTCGCGCGATGCAGTGGGCAGCGCATCCGCCGGCGGCACCCCTGTTGGCACATCGGGCGGAGCTGCGGGAGGCACGGCGGGCAGCGGTGCGCGCTCGCGCGGCATTTCGAGTGCCGTCAGCGGCGTGCGCCCGGCGCGCTCGCGCATGCTCGACTACGATTACTCGCTGCTGTGGGCCGTGATCGCGCTGCTCGGTCTCGGCGTCGTGATGGTCTACTCGGCCTCGATCGCGATGCCCGATTCGCCGAAGTACGCGCAGTATCACGACTACGCATTTCTGGTGCGCCACCTCGTCTCGCTCACGGTTGCCGCGATTGGGGCACTCGTGACGTTCCGCATTCCCATCTCCACGTGGGACCGCTACGCGCCGAAGCTCTTCCTCGTCGCCCTGGTGATGCTCGTGATCGTGTTGATTCCGCACGTCGGCAAGGGCGTGAACGGCGCGCGGCGCTGGATTCCGCTCGGCGTCACGAACATGCAGCCTTCGGAAATCATGAAGCTTGCGGTGACGATCTACGCCGCGAACTACACGGTGCGCAAGCAGGAATACATGCACAGCTTCGCCAAGGGCTTCTTGCCGATGGCGTTCGCGGTGGGCGTGGTGGGCGCGCTGCTGCTGCTCGAGCCGGACATGGGCGCGTTCATGGTGATCGCCGCGATCGCGATGGGCGTGCTGTTCCTCGGTGGTGTGAACGGCAAGCTGTTCGGCGGCCTCGTGGCCACGGCGATCGGTACGTTCACGTTGCTGGTGTGGGCGTCGCCGTGGCGCCGCGAGCGGATTTTCGCGTACCTCGATCCGTGGGACGAGCGCTATGCGCAAGGCAAGGCTTACCAGCTCACGCACTCGCTGATCGCGTTCGGGCGTGGCGAATGGTTCGGCGTAGGGCTGGGCGGCAGCGTCGAGAAGCTCAACTACCTGCCCGAAGCGCACACCGACTTCATTCTCGCCGTGATCGGCGAGGAACTCGGCTTCGTGGGCGTGCTGGTCGTGATCCTGCTGTTCTACTGGATCGTGCGCCGCTCGTTCGAGATCGGCCGCCAGGCGCTCGCGCTCGACCGCACGTTCGCCGGGCTCATCGCGAAGGGCCTTGGCGTGTGGTTCGGCGCGCAGGCGTTCATCAACATGGGCGTGAACCTCGGGCTGCTGCCGACCAAGGGTCTTACGTTGCCGTTCGTGAGCTATGGCGGCTCGGGCATTTTGCTCAACTGTATTGCGGTTGCCGTGCTGCTTCGCGTGGATTATGAAAATCGTGTGCTGATGCGTGGGGGGAAGGTATGACCCCCATGCAACAGCGCACGATTTCGGCGAAGGCGCGAAGCGCCGTAGCCAAAACGGATTTTTCGTCATTCATGCTGATGCGTGGGGGGAAGGTATGACCGCAGCAACGCGCACGCTCATGGTGATGGCCGGCGGCACCGGGGGACACGTGTTCCCGGGGCTCGCTGTCGCGCATCGCATGGAGCAGTGGGGCTGGCGCGTAGTGTGGCTCGGCAATCCCGCGGGCATGGAGGCGACGCTCGTGCCCAAGCACGGCATTCCGATGGAATACGTGCGCTTTGGCGGCGTGCGCGGCAAGGGCATCAAGACCAAGCTGATGCTGCCGTTAAACATGCTGCGCGCGTGCAAGCAAAGCCTCGCGGCGCTGCGTCGTGTGAAGCCCGACGTCGTGCTAGGCATGGGCGGTTACATCACGTTCCCGGCGGGCGTGATGAGCGCGTTGTCCGGCCGTCCGCTCGTGCTGCACGAACAGAATTCCATCGCGGGCCTCGCAAACAAGGTGCTCGCGAAGCTCGCGAAGCGTGTGCTCGTGGCGTTCCCTGGGGCGTTGCCGCACGCCGAGTGGACCGGCAATCCGATCCGCGCGGAACTCGAGCACGTGGTGCAGCCGCAGGTGCGCTACGCGCAGCGCAGCGGTCCGCTGCGCGTGCTGGTGGTGGGCGGCAGCCTCGGTGCAGCCGCGCTCAACGAAGTCGTGCCGCGCGCGCTTGCGCAACTGGCGCCGGCCGAGCGTCCGCACGTAGTGCATCAGGCGGGCGCAAAGCATATCGATGCATTGCGTCAGAACTACATCAACGCCGGAATCGAACCCGGTGACACGGTGCAACTCGTGCCGTTCATCGACGACATGGCAAGCGCTTACGAAAACGCGGATCTCGTGATCTGCCGCTCGGGCGCAATGACGGTGGCCGAGATCGCGGCCGTGGGCGTGGCGGCGCTGTTCGTGCCGTTTCCCTACGCGGTCGACGACCACCAGACCACCAACGCGGCGTTTCTCGCGCAACAGGACGCCGCCCGCGTGGTGCAGCAACGCGAGCTTTCGGTAGAGGCGCTCGCGGACTGGCTCAAGCAGCAAACCCGAGCATCGCTCGCAGACATGGCCGGGCGCGCTCGCGCGCTCGCAAAACCCGACGCCGCCGATCAGGTCGCGCGCATCTGCGCAGCCGTGGCGGGCGCCAGTCCGGGAGGAAAGTAATGAAACACATCGTCAAACATATTCATTTCGTTGGTATCGGCGGCGCGGGCATGAGCGGGATCGCCGAGGTGCTCGTCAATCTCGGCTATCACGTGAGTGGCTCTGACCTCGCGAAGAACGCGGTCACCGACCGCCTCGCCGCGCTCGGCGCGCGCATCGCGATCGGCCACGCCGAAGAGAACATCGAAGGCGCGAACGCAGTGGTCGTTTCCACGGCAGTGCGCAGCGACAATCCCGAAGTGCTGGCGGCGCGCCATCGCCGCATTCCGATCGTGCCGCGCGCGGTCATGCTCGCGGAGCTGATGCGCCTGAAGCAGGGCATCGCGATCGCGGGCACGCACGGCAAGACCACCACCACGTCGCTCGTCGCGAGCGTGCTGGCCGCGGGCGGACTCGACCCGACCTTCGTGATCGGCGGGCGCCTGATTAGCGCGGGCGCCAATGCGCGCCTCGGCACGGGCGACTTCATCGTCGCGGAAGCCGACGAATCGGACGCCTCGTTCCTGAATCTGTTCCCGGTGATCGAAGTCATCACGAACATCGACGCCGACCACATGGACACCTACGGGCACGACTTCGCGCGCCTGAAGCAGGCGTTCATCGAATTCACGCACCGTCTGCCGTTTTATGGCATCGCGGTGCTGTGTGTCGACGACCCTAACGTGAAGGAAATCCTGCCGTTCGTCTCGAAGCCGATCATCCGCTACGGCTTCGCGCCCGACGCCCAGGTGCGCGCGGTCAACGTGGTCGCGCGCGACGGCAAGATGTACTTCACGGCGATGCGTGAAGACGCGCCATCGATCGACATCGTGCTGAACCTTCCGGGTACGCACAATGTCCAGAACGCGCTGGCTGCGATTGCGATCGCGACCGAGCTCGAAGTGAAGGACGCGGACATCCAGCGCGCGCTCGCCGAATTCAACGGCGTGGGCCGGCGCTTCCAGCGCTATGGAGAAATTCCGGTCAATGGCGGCGGCAACTACACGTTGATCGACGACTACGGCCACCACCCGGTGGAAATGGCCGCGACTATCGCAGCGGCGCGCGGCGCGTTCCCTGAGCGCCGGCTCGTGCTGGCGTTCCAGCCGCACCGCTACACGCGCACGCGCGACTGCTTCGAAGATTTCGTGCGTGTGCTCTCGACCGTCGACGCGCTCGTGCTGACCGACGTGTACGCAGCAGGCGAAGCGCCTATCGTGGCCGCCGATGGCCGCGCGCTGGCACGCGCGATTCGCGTGGCGGGCAAGGTCGAGCCGGTGTTCGTGGAAACAGTGGATGAAGTGCCGGACGCGCTGGCCGCGGTGGTCCGCGACGGCGACGTGGTGATTACGATGGGTGCGGGTTCGATCGGCGGCGTGCCGGGCCGGATCGCACAACCGGAACAGAAGGCGTGAGTGAAATGAGCAGCATCGATCCGAAGCAATTTGGCAAAGTGGCAGTCCTGTTCGGCGGCGTGTCCGCGGAGCGCGAGGTGTCGCTCAAGTCCGGCACGCTGGTGCTTCAGGCGCTCAAGAGTGCTGGCATCGACGCGCATCCGTTCGATCCGTCCGAGCGGCCGCTGTCGGCGCTCAAGGATGAAGGCTTCGTGCGCGCGTTCAACGCGCTGCACGGCGGCTATGGCGAGAACGGTCAGATCCAGGGCGCGCTCGACTTCTACGGCATCCGCTATACGGGTACGGGCGTGCTCGGCTCGGCGCTCGGCCTCGACAAGTTCCGCAGCAAGCTCGTGTGGCAGCAACTGGGCATTCCCACGCCGCCGTTCGTCGCGGTGCTGCGCGGCGACGACTACGCCGCTCGCGCACCGGAGCTCGTCGCGAAGCTCGGCTTGCCGCTATTCGTGAAGCCCGCGAGCGAAGGCTCGAGCGTCGCGGTCATCAAGGTGAAGCAGGCCGAAGCCCTCGTGCCCGCGATCGAAGAAGCCGCGAAGCACGACAAGATCGTGCTGGTGGAGAAGAGCATCGAAGGCGGTGGCGAGTACACCGCGTGCGTGGCCGGCGATCTCGACCTGCCGATCATCAAGATCGTGCCGGCGGGCGAGTTCTACGACTACGACGCGAAGTACATCCTGGACACCACGCAGTATCTGATTCCCTGCGGCGTCGCGCCCGAGAAAGAAGCGGAGCTCAAGAAGCTCGCGCGCCGCGCGTTCGACGTGCTCGGCTGCACCGACTGGGGCCGAGCAGATTTCATGATGGACGGCGCGGGCAATCCGTATTTCCTGGAAGTGAACACGGCGCCGGGCATGACCGATCACTCGCTGCCGCCGAAGGCCGCGCGTGCGGTGGGCATCGAGTATCGCGATCTCGTGGTGCGGGTGCTTGCGCTCACGCTCGAGGATTGAACCGCTGAATAACCTCTGACCAACGAATTGCAGTCCGCGCATTGAATCGACAATCTCGACATGTGGAATAACGTACGCCAGCTCAATCTCGCCGCCAACGCGTTGCACGCGCTGCTCGTGCTCGCGCTCGTGGCGGCTGGCGGCTACTGGCTCGTGCAGCGCCCGAACTTTGCGCTGCGCGAGATCCGCATCGAGGGCGACACCGAGCACATCAACGAACCGACGGTGCGCGCGAGCGTGGTCGGGCGCCTGAAGGGCAACTTCTTCACGGTGAACCTGGATACCGCGCGCGCCGCGTTCGAGCAGATGCCTTGGGTGCGCCACGCGAGCGTGCGCCGCGTCTGGCCGAATGCGCTCGCAGTGAGCCTCGAAGAGTACAAGCCGCTCGGCACGTGGGGCAGCGACCAGCTCGTGAGCGTCGACGGCGAACTCTTCACCGCGAACCAGGGCGAGCTCGACCAGGACCTGCCCGCGTTCGACGGCCCGGATGGCACCGCACCTGAAGTGGTGGCGCGTTATCGCGACTTCCAGAAGTGGTTCACGCCGCTCGGCATCGAGCCTGAAGAGGTGACGCTTTCGCCGCGTTACGCGTGGAGCGTGAAGCTCTCGAACGGCATGCAGGTCGAACTCGGGCGAGAGCGCAATGCCACCACGCTCGCCGAGCGCACGCATCGGCTTATTGTGGCATGGACGCCGCTCACGCAACGTTGGGGGAAAGATATCGAATATGCGGACTTGCGCTATCCGAACGGTTTCGCCATTCGAGCGGCCGGCATGCGCTTCATTAGCGACACGCCGCCCTCAGGCAAGAAGTAACAGCACATCACACGCAACGAGCACGATATGAGTAAAGACTATAAGGATCTGCTGGTCAGCCTCGACATCGGGACGTCGAAGGTGGTGGCCGTCGTCGCCGAAATGAAGGGCGATGGCCACTACGAAGTGATCGGCCTCGGCCAGAGCGAATCGAAGGGTCTCAAGAAGGGCGTGGTGGTGAACATCGAGGCCACGGTGCAGTCTATCCAGCGTGCGCTCGAAGAAGCGGAACTCATGGCCGACTGCAAGATCACTAATGTGTTCACCGGCATCGCGGGCAGCCATATTCGCAGCTTCAATTCGAGTGGGATGGTCGCCATCAAGGAGAAGGAAGTCACGCAGACCGACGTCGCGCGCGTGATCGAAACGGCGAAGGCGATCAACATCCCGACCGACCAGCAGGTGCTGCATATCCTCACGCAGGAATTCATCATCGACGGTCAGGAAGATGTGCGCGAGCCGATCGGCATGAGCGGCATCCGCCTCGAAGTGAAGGTGCACATCGTCACGGGTGCGGTGAGCGCGGCGCAGAACATCGTGAAGTGCGTGCGCCGATGCGGTCTCGAAGTGAACGATCTGGTTTTGCAGCCGCTGGCTTCGTCGCTGGCGGTGCTCACCGACGACGAGAAGGAACTCGGCGTGGTGCTGGTGGATGTGGGCGGCGGCACGACCGACATCGCGATTTTCAGCGAAGGCGCGATTCGCCATACCGCGGTGATTCCGATCGCGGGCGATCAGGTGACGAGCGACATCGCCATGGCGCTGCGCACGCCCACGCCCGACGCGGAAGACATCAAGGTGGGCTACGGCATCGCCAAGCAGGCGCTCGCCGATCCCGACGAAATGATCGAAGTGCCGGGGCTCGGCGAGCGCGGTCCGCGCACGCTGTCGCGCCAGGCGCTGGCGGCCGTGATCGAGCCGCGCGTGGAAGAGCTGTTCTCGCTCGTGCAGCAGGTGGTGCGCGAGTCGGGCTATGAAGAGTTGTTGAGTTCGGGCGTCGTGCTCACGGGCGGCGCTGCGATGATGCCGGGCATGGTGGAACTCGGCGAGGACATCTTCTTGAAGCCGGTGCGCATTGGCGTGCCGGAGTACGCGGGCGGTCTCGCCGACGTCGTGCGCAATCCGCGCTATTCGACGGCGATGGGGCTGCTCGTCGAGGGCCGCGCGCAACGTATGCGTGGTCGCAAGGTCGCCGTGCAGTCGGGGTCGATGGGCCAGGTTTTCTCTCGCATGAAAGACTGGTTCCTCGGCAACTTCTGACGCAGTGGCTGACGCAACGGATAAAGCAGTTCGCGTACGCGAAGGGTAAGAGCAGAGACCGAATTAGCGCTGGTGCCGGCGGCTGGCGCGCAGGAATGGGTTGCCCGATCCACTCCTGAATAACGGCCGAGGTGCGGATATCTTTTTCTTGACGGAGGCAACATGGAATTCCAGATGCTGGAAACGGAAACCAACGGCACCATCATCAAGGTGGTGGGCGTCGGTGGCGCTGGCGGCAATGCCGTGCAGCACATGATCAACCGCGGCGTGCAAGGCGTCGACTTCATTGTGATGAACACGGACGCTCAGGCGCTCTCGCGTTCGCGCGCGTCTGCCGTGATCCAGCTGGGCAACACGGGTCTGGGCGCTGGCGCGAAGCCCGAGATGGGCCGCGCGGCAGCGGAAGAAGCACGCGAGCGCATCGCCGACGCACTGCGTGGCGCGCACATGGTGTTCATCACCGCGGGCATGGGTGGCGGCACGGGTACGGGCGCAGCACCGGTGGTCGCGCAGATCGCCAAGGAAATGGGCATTCTGACCGTTGGCGTCGTGAGCAAGCCGTTCGAATTCGAAGGCGGCAAGCGCATGCGCGTGGCAGAAGCCGGCTCGCAGCAACTGGAGGATCACGTCGACTCGCTGATCGTCGTCCTGAACGACAAGCTGTTCGACGTGATGGGCGATGACGCCGAAATGGATAAGTGCTTCCAGTGCGCGGACGACGTTCTGAACAACGCGGTTGCAGGCATCGCCGAAATCATCAATGTGGATGGCCTCGTGAACGTCGACTTCGAAGACGTGAAGACGGTCATGGGCGAGCAGGGCAAGGCGATGATGGGCACGGCCACGGTGGCCGGCGTCGATCGCGCGCGCCTCGCGGCGGAACAGGCCGTGGCGAGCCCGCTGCTCGAAGGCGTCGATCTGTCGGGTGCGCGTGGCGTGCTGGTCAACATCACGTCGAGCCGTTCGCTGCGCCTGTCGGAAACGCGTGAAGTGATGAACACCATCAAGAGCTACGCGGCCGACGACGCCACGGTGATCTTCGGCGCGGTGTACGACGACGCGATGGGCGATGCGCTGCGCGTGACGGTGGTGGCCACGGGCCTCGGGCGTGCAGCGAACAAGCAGCAGGCAGCGCCGATGACGTTGCTGCGCACCGGCACGGACAATCAGCCCGTTGCCGCTGTCCAGCACTCCTACGCGCCGCAGCAAGGCCAGACCGCCGATTACGGCGCGCTCGACACGCCGGCAGTCTGGCGCACGTCGCGCGACACCGCGGCTTCGCACGTTCAGGCGCTGCAGGAAAAGGGCGTCGACACGTACGATATCCCGGCGTTCCTGCGCAAGCAGGCCGACTAAGGCGCGCTGCGAGCGCAATTCTGCTGCGGTGCGGCGCCAAGCGGTATAGGTGCGC
This sequence comes from Paraburkholderia sp. A1BS-2L, assembly GCF_051125205.1. Taxonomy (NCBI): domain Bacteria; kingdom Pseudomonadati; phylum Pseudomonadota; class Betaproteobacteria; order Burkholderiales; family Burkholderiaceae; genus Paraburkholderia; species Paraburkholderia sp. A1BS-2L. The sequence goes on along the minus strand of NZ_CP120428.1, from coordinate 2,766,540 downwards.
CCGCCCGCAGACGGAATGGCCGGCATGGTGCTGCAATGAAGGCGAGGAAGTGCCTCGGCGCCGCATCCGCGAGGATGCGAGGCAGGGCTGCCTGTCCGCTGCGTTTTGACGTGCGGCAAGTAGTGCAGGCATTCTCAGCCGGTAGCACAATGACGAGGTTTTTGGCGCGAGGTGTTCAACCGGGCGCCAACCGGGTCGCGAGCGTGCCGGAGCCGCATCGATGTGAAGGACGAGTCATGATCAAAGTGGGTGATACGCTGCCCGACGCAACGCTCTTCGAATTCATCGAAGACGAGCGTTCGGGCTGCACGCTAGGGCCGAACAGCTTCGGCGTGCGCGAGCAGACGGCGGGCAAGCGCGTGGTGATCTTCGGATTGCCGGGTGCCTTTACGCCGACTTGTTCGGCAAAGCATGTGCCAGGTTATGTCGAGCAGTACGACGCGCTTCGCGCGGCGGGCGTCGACGAAATCTGGTGCGTGTCCGTCAACGACGCGTTCGTGATGGGCGCGTGGGGGCGCGATCAGCGGACCTCGGGCAAGGTACGCATGATGGCGGACGGCAGCGCGGCGTTCACCCGGGCGCTCGGTCTGGAGCAGGATTTGTCGGCGCGTGGCATGGGGGTCCGTTCCCAGCGCTACGCCATGGTGGTCGACGGCGGCGTAGTCAAGACGCTGAATGTCGAGGCACCCGGCAAGTTCGAAGTCAGCGATGCCGCGAGCATATTGGCCGCATTGAGCCTAACGTGAGCGCATTTGCCGCGTCTTCGTTGCCTTGGTGCAACGGGCCGGCGGCGCAAATGTGACGGGCAATTACCGCAAGCCGTGCGGGCCGCTGGCCGGGAACGCCTCCGTTCCGGTCATCGGCCCGTCTTGCAATCCGTGAGCGTAACAACGGGAAACAGATTGTCACGCCTGGGGTAACGACGGATTCCACAGACTTGGAGTATAATTCGTGCTATGAATTAAAAAGTCCCGATTGGGATTTTCAATGAGCAGAAAATTATGTTGAAGCAGCGAACCATCAAATCGATCGTGAAGACGGTCGGCATCGGCCTGCACTCGGGCCGCAAGGTCGATCTGACGCTACGTCCGGCGGCGCCGGATACGGGCATCGTGTTTTCGCGCGTGGATTTGCCGACACCGGTGGATATTCCCGCATCGGCGATGTCGATCGGCGACACGCGCCTCGCTTCCGTGCTGCAGAAAGACGGCGCACGCGTTTCGACCGTTGAGCACCTGATGTCCGCGTGTGCGGGCCTTGGTATCGACAACCTCTATATCGACGTCACGGCGGAAGAAATTCCGATCATGGACGGCAGCGCATCGTCGTTTGTGTTCCTGATCCAGTCGGCTGGCATCGAAGAACAGAACGCGCCCAAGAAGTTCATCAAGGTGAAGAAGCCCGTGGAAGTGCGCGACGGCGACAAGTTTGCCCGCCTGGACCCGTATTTCGGCTTCAAGCTGAAGTTCACCATCGACTTCCGCCATCCGGCCGTCGACAAGACGGGCCAGGCGCTCGAAGTCGATTTCGCGAATACCTCGTACGTGCGCGAGATCGCGCGTGCGCGTACCTTCGGCTTCGCGCATGAGGTCGAGACGATGCGCGAGCTGGGCCTTGCGCGCGGCGGCAGCATGGACAACGCGATCGTGCTGGACGAATACCGCATCCTCAACAACGACGGCCTGCGCTACGACGACGAGTTCGTGAAGCACAAGATGCTCGACGCCATCGGCGACCTGTATGTGGTGGGTCATCCGCTGCTGGCTTCGTACGATGCGTACAAGTCGGGCCATGGCCTGAACAACCTGTTGCTGCGCGAGCTGCTCGCGCATGAGGACGCTTACGAGATCGTTACGTTCGGCGACGCGCAGAAAGCGCCGCGCGGCTTTGGTTACGAGGCGCAAACGGCGTTTGCCTGATGTTTTTGTAACGTTTGCCCGATTCGCGCGGGGGTGTTGGCACCGGCCGCGCAAAAAAAGGTGGCTTGATGCCACCTTTTTTGTTTTCTCTTCGGCTTGCTCAACGTCGTTTCAAATGACGTGCGGCCATCTTCGCGAGCGCTTCTTGCAGCGGGGACGGCGGCAGGTTCTCACTGAGCGCGGCGAGCGCGGCTGCGCCCGCCGGCGTCATGCGCGCCTGCTTCGGCAAAGGCGCGTCTTTTACCGCCTGCGGGCGCACGCGGATGCGCACGCCGTCCAACGGCCAGCCGCGCGTCTGCAAATCGGCCACGAGGCGCGGCTCGAGGTGCCGCAGTCGGGCAGCCAGCGCGTTGTGCGCCGCGAACAGGGCGAGCTTGCCGTCCTTGATGAAACCGGGTTCCACGCTCGCGGCCAGATAGTCGGGCAGCAGCGCGTCGAGATCGCGCTGGATGGCCGCGATCTGCTCGACGCCGGCGCGCAGCGGGGCGAATGCATCGGTGCGGCTCAGAACTTCGGCGAGCGGCTGCGGCGTGCGTGGCGAGGCAAATTTGCGCGACTTACCCGGCCTGGCAGCAGGGCCTGACGCAGCCGTAGTACCTGAAGTACGCACAGGAGCGGCGGCTGCGGCATCCGGCCTTGAAAACGGCGAGAAACGGCTCATGTGAGGAGAAGATAGGGCGCGCGGGCTGCGCGGTGTGATTGCCATTGTAGCCTGCGCACTTTGCCCTAACGCGCCTTGCCGCCATTTGGCCAGGTCCCGCCTGGCCACAAGCTGACGAGCCATGCGGGACGAATGCGCCTGCCGGCTGCGCCGGGGGCTCGCGGGGCGCGCCAGCGCGGGCGTTGCGCGCGGCATCCTTCAAGCGGCCGACACCGGCGGTGACCAGGGTGCGTGCTAAAATGCCCGATTCGAATCCACCAATTTGGGCTTAAGCCGCCGAGGTCCTTCCGATCCGGGTGCGTGGCGCGAGAATCGTTTGCAAACCCGGCGTATTCCGGGGGCTGAACCAGCCGCAAGCGCCGCAAGCGAACTGCGCAGGAATCCCGACCGAAGCCGCGACGCAGACACCGATCCGATGACCACCGGTTTCTTACAGAAAATCTTTGGCAGCCGCAATCAGCGCCTGATCAAGCAATACCAGAAGAAGGTCGCGGCGATCAACGCGCTCGAACCGACGATCGAGCAATACACCGACGAGCAACTGCGCGCAAAAACGGCCGAGTTCCGCGAGCGTGTGGCCAATGGCACGTCGCTCGACGAGCTGCTGCCCGAAGCGTTCGCGGTTTGCCGCGAGGCCAGCAAGCGCGTGCTGAAAATGCGCCACTTCGACGTGCAGCTGATCGGCGGCATGGTGCTGCATTACGGCAAGATCGCTGAAATGCGCACCGGCGAAGGCAAGACGCTCGTCGCCACGCTGCCCGTGTATCTGAATGCGTTGTCAGGGCGCGGCGTGCACGTGGTCACGGTGAACGACTACCTCGCCCAGCGCGACGCCGAGTGGATGGCGCGTCTGTACAACTTCCTCGGGCTGTCCGTCGGCATCAATCTGTCGCAGATGGACCACGCCATGAAGCAGGAGGCGTACGCTTCAGACATCACCTACGGCACGAACAACGAGTTCGGCTTCGACTATCTGCGCGACAACATGGTCTACGAGACCGAGGCGCGCGTGCAGCGCGCGCTGAACTTCGCCGTAGTCGACGAAGTGGACTCGATCCTGATCGACGAAGCGCGCACGCCGCTCATCATCTCGGGCCAGGCCGAAGATCACACCGAGCTCTACGTGCGCATGAACGCGCTGCCGCCGCTGCTCGAGCGCCAGATCGGCGAAGAGAAGGCCGACGGCACGGGCGTCGAAAAGCCGGGCGACTACACGCTCGACGAAAAGGCGCGCCAGGTGTTCCTCACGGAATCGGGCCACGAGAAGGCCGAGCGCCTGCTCGCCGAATGGGGGCTGATCGGCCAGGGCGAGAGCCTCTATGCCGCGCAGAACATCACGCTGATGCACCACGTGTACGCCGCGCTGCGCGCGCACACGCTGTTCTTCAAGGATCAGCACTACGTGGTGCAGAACGGCGAAGTGGTCATCGTCGACGAATTCACGGGCCGCCTGATGTCGGGCCGCCGCTGGTCGGACGGTCTGCACCAGGCCGTGGAAGCGAAGGAGCACGTGAAGATCCAGAGCGAGAACCAGACGCTCGCCTCAATCACGTTCCAGAACTACTTCCGCATGTACGCGAAGCTTTCGGGCATGACCGGCACGGCCGACACCGAGGCGTACGAATTCAACGAGATCTACGGGCTCGAAACGGTCGTGATCCCGACCAATCGCCCGCCCAAGCGGATCGACAAGCAGGACCAGATCTACAAGACCGCGAAGGAGCGCTATGACGCGGTGATCCGCGACATTCGCGAATGCCACGAGCGCGGTCAGCCGGTGCTGGTCGGCACGACCTCGATCGAGAACTCCGAGTTGCTCGCCGACTTGCTCGTGAAGGCCGGTCTGCCGCACGAGGTGCTCAACGCGAAGCAGCACGCACGCGAAGCAGCCATCGTGGCCGAAGCGGGGCGCCCGAAACGCATCACGATCGCCACCAACATGGCGGGCCGCGGCACCGACATCGTGCTGGGCGGCAACGCGGAAAAGCAGGCCGCGTTCATCGAAGCCGACGAAACCATTCCCGCCGACGAAAAAGCGCGCCGCATCCAGCAGCTCCACGACGAGTGGCAGGCGCTGCACGATCAGGTGAAGGCCGCAGGCGGCCTGCACATCATCGGCACCGAGCGCCACGAGTCGCGCCGTATCGACAACCAGTTGCGCGGCCGCGCGGGCCGCCAGGGTGACCCGGGTTCGTCGCGCTTCTATCTGTCGCTCGAAGACCCGCTGCTGCGCATTTTCGCCGGCGACCGCGTGCGCGCGATCATGGACCGTCTCAAGATGCCCGAAGGCGAGGCGATCGAGGCGGGCATCGTGACGCGCTCGATCGAGTCGGCACAGCGCAAGGTCGAAGCGCGCAACTTCGATATCCGCAAGCAGCTGCTCGAATACGACGACGTGTCGAACGACCAGCGCAAGGTGATCTACCAGCAGCGCAACGAGTTGCTCGAAGCGAACGACATCACCGAAACCATCGGCGCGATGCGTCATGGCGTGATCACCGACATCGTGCGCCAGTTCGTGCCGCAGGGCAGCATCGAAGAGCAGTGGGACGTGCCCGAGCTCGAAGAAGTGCTGCGCAACGAGTGGCAGCTCGACCTCGCGATTCAGGAGATGATCAACGAGTCGTCGTCGATCGACGCCGATGAGATTCTCGAAGCCGTGCTCGCCGCCGCCGACGAAGCCTACGAGCAGAAGGTCGCGCTCGTGGGCCGCGAATCGTTCAGCGCGTTCGAGCGCTCGGTCATGCTGCAGACGCTCGACCGCAGCTGGCGCGAGCACCTCGCGGCGCTCGACCACCTGCGCCAGGGCATTCATCTGCGCGGCTATGCGCAGAAGAACCCGAAGCAGGAGTACAAGCGCGAGGCGTTCGAGCTGTTCGCCGCGATGCTCGACGCCGTGAAGACGGAAGTCACGCGCATCGTCATGAACGTGCAGATCCAGTCGCCGCAGCAACTCGAAGAAGCTGCCGAGCAAATCGAAGAGCGTGCCGGTCATCTGGAGAACGTCGAATTCCGCCATGCCGAATTCGCCGAAGCCGACGCGGCGCCCGCGGTCGCCGGGCCCGTGGCGGCGGACGCCGCAGCGGCCATGGTCGGCGCGGCCATGACTCATGCGCACGCCGCCATGCCGGACGGCCAGGACGTGCCGAAGGTCGGCCGCAACGATCCGTGCCCGTGCGGCAGCGGCAAGAAGTACAAGCAGTGCCACGGCAAGATCTCGTGATGGGCGCGGCGGCGCGTGTGCATTTTTTGCACGGCGTGCGCCGCTCGCCGCATGACGCGGTTTGACCGTTGACTCCGGTGGCCCGCGCTTTTTGGCGGGCCTTGTGTTTTGAATCCCGAATGCCGGCCCGGCTGACAGACGCCATGGCCGGCATTGCCATTTCGACAGGTCGCCACCATGGCTGTCAATTTCCCCTCGATCGATCCCGCACAACTTCATCCGGTCGCCGGCGTGACGCTCGGCTGGGCGGAAGCCAATATCCGCAAGCCCAACCGCAAGGACGTATTGGTGATTTCCGTCGATGAAGGCGCGAGCGTCGCGGGCGTGTTCACGCTCAACCGCTTCTGCGCCGCGCCGGTGACGGTCTGCCGCGAACATCTCGCGAAGGTGCGCGCGGGTGACAAGGGGATCAGGGCGCTGGTCATCAACACCGGCAACGCGAACGCCGGCACCGGCGAGCCGGGCCTCGTGAACGCGCGCGAAACTTGCGACGAGCTCGCGCGCCTCGCGGGTATCGAGCCTTCCCAGGTGCTGCCGTTCTCGACCGGCGTGATTCTGGAGCCGCTGCCGATCGAGCGCCTGAAGGCCGGCTTGCCCGCCGCGCTCGCGAACCGCAAGGCCGCGAACTGGTACGACGCCGCTCAGGCAATCATGACGACCGACACGCTGCCGAAGGCCGCGTCGCGCCAGGTCACGATCGACGGCCATACGGTCACGCTCACCGGCATCAGCAAGGGCGCGGGCATGATCAAGCCCAATATGGCGACCATGCTCGGCTTCCTCGCGTTCGACGCGAACGTCGCGCAGCCCGTGCTCGACGAACTCGTGAAGTACGTGGCCGATCGCTCGTTCAACTGCATCACGATCGACGGCGATACATCGACCAACGACTCGTTCATCCTGATCGCCTCGGGCAAGTCGAGCCTGCCCGCGATCACCTCGACGGACTCGCCCGCCTACGGCGCGCTGCGCGAGGCCGTGACCGAAACCGCGCAGACGCTTTCGCAGCTGATCGTGCGCGATGGCGAAGGCGCGACCAAGTTCATGACCGTGCAGGTGGAAGGCGGCAAGGACGTGGCCGAATGCCGCCAGATCGCCTATGCGATCGGCCACTCGCCGCTCGTGAAGACCGCGTTCTACGCATCGGATCCCAATCTGGGCCGCATTCTGGCCGCGATCGGCTATGCGGGGGTGACGGATCTGGATGTCGAAAAGATCGACCTCTACCTCGATGATGTGCTCGTCGCCAGGGCCGGCGGGCGCAACCCCGACTACCGCGAGGAAGATGGCCAGCGCGTGATGAAGAAGAGCGAAATTCTGATTCGCGTGCTGCTTGGCCGGGGCGATGCGCAGGCCACCGTGTGGACCTGTGATCTGTCGCACGACTATGTGAGCATCAACGCCGACTATCGTTCCTGATTCGATTTCCATGGACAAGCTCGAACAGTTTCTGACCCGTGCCGAAGCGCTGCTCGGCCGCCTCGAAGCCGTGCTGCCGCCGACTGCACCCGAAGTCGACTGGAACGCGGCAGTCGCATTTCGCTGGCGCAAGCGCCAGGGGCGTGGATACTTGCAGCCGGTGCCGGCCATCTCGACGATCTCGCTCGACGATCTGCAGAACATTGATCGGCAGAAGGGTCTCATCGACCGCAACACGCGCCAGTTCGTGCAGAAGAAGCCCGCGAACAACGTGCTGCTGACGGGCGCGCGCGGCACCGGCAAGTCGTCCCTCATCAAGGCTTGCCTGAACGCATATGCGCAAGACGGCCTGCGCCTGATCGAAGTCGACAAGGATGATCTGCACGATCTCGGCGATATCGTCGATTTGATCTCGATGCGCCCCGAGCGCTTCATCGTGTTCTGCGACGACCTCTCGTTCGAAGAGGGCGAGTCGGGCTACAAGGCGCTGAAGGTGGCGCTGGATGGCTCCGTGGCCGCCCAGGGCGACAACGTGCTGATCTACGCGACCTCGAACCGCCGCCACTTGCTGCCCGAGTACATGAGCGACAACGAGTCGTACAAGCACATGCCCGACGGCGAGATTCATCCGGGCGAAGTGGTGGAAGAGAAGATCTCGCTTTCCGAGCGCTTCGGCCTGTGGGTGAGCTTCTATCCGTTCAAGCAGGACGACTACCTGACGATCGTTGGCCACTGGCTGCGCCACTTCGGTTGCGGCGACGCCGAAGTCGAATCGGCGCGCGGCGATGCGCTCGTCTGGGCGCTGGAGCGCGGTTCGCGCTCGGGCCGCGTGGCGTGGCAGTTCGCGCGCGACTGGTCGGGCAAGAAGGCGCAAGAAGCATGAGCGATCAGACGAAGGATCCGGCGCGCCCGGTAACGGAGGTTGCCGTGGGCGTGCTGGTGCAACCCGACGGCCGTTATCTGCTGGCCCAGCGTCCCGAAGGCAAGCCTTACGCGGGCTATTGGGAGTTCCCGGGCGGCAAGCTCGAAAAGGGCGAATCCGTCGAGGCCGCGCTTGCGCGCGAACTGCACGAGGAACTGGGTATCGACGTGAAAGCGTGCCATTTGTGGCACACGCTCGAGCACGACTACCCGCACGCTTACGTGCGGCTCTACTTCTGCAAGGTAACGGAGTGGAGCGGCGAGCCGCATGGCCGCGAGGGCCAGGCGTTCGTCTGGCAATCGCTGCCCGCGAGCGTCGAGCCACTCTTGCCGGCGACTATTCCTGTGCTGGAATGGCTGGCGGCCGAGTAAGCCCGCTTCTCCAGTCGACGGCCAGAACGACAAAAGCCGCTGCGCAAACAACGTGCAGCGGCTTTTTTTGCGCCCTGCGCGGGCGCGGCGCTTTCATGAACCTGGCGACGGGGCCCGCCCGGGCTTACTGGCGCGTGTCCGTGGGCGGGGCTTCGTCGTCCGGCGGCGTATCGTCCTCGTTGCCGCCGATCCGGTACTTTTCGGCAGCCCACGCGCCAAGATCGATCTGTTTGCAGCGTTCGGAACAGAACGGGCGGAAGCGGTTTTCCGGCACCCAGCGGACATCTTTGCCGCAGGTCGGGCATTTGACGACAGTGATCATTCGTTAGATGGGCAAGAACAGCAAAAACAGCGCGCTTCACCAAGCGCGCAATTCATTCACAGGCTGCACAGCGTGAGCTGAAACGGCACATCCTGATCAACGGCGCGCGGACGCAAATTGCCGTCCTGCACGGTAAAGCGCACCCAGAGCATGTACTTGTTGGCGCTCGCTTCGGGAATGAAGTGCAATTCCGGTGCCACGCGAACCTGCATCAATTGATACGTGCGGCCGGACAGCATTTGCTGATAGCTGCCTTGCATCGCCATGACCTTCGATGCCTGGCCGGACTCGCGCGCAAGGCGCAGCACGATGCTCGCGGCGTCGCGCAGCGGCAAAAGGGGCGTGACCCACTTGGCGATGTCCTGGCGGCGCTGGTCGGCATGCAATTGCTGCCAGGCGTAATACGAAGGCAGGTCGAACTTGCAGGTGCCGCCCGGAATGATCGCGCGGCTGCGGATGCTGGTGAGCCATTCGTTGTCCGCGAGATGCTGGCCGGTTTTGCCCTGCATCTGTGTGAGGCCCGCGAGTGTTTGCTCGATTTCGCCAAGGACGGCTTCGAGCGCGTTCTGTTCGATGCCGGGATTGCCGCGGAACGGTGCGAGCGTCTGACGTTGCCTTTCGAGTTCCTTCATGAGGTCCGACTTGAGGTCGGCGCGGCCCGCGACTTCCGCGATTTCGAAGAGCGTCGTGAGCGCAACGTGATGTTCCCTCGGATCCTCCTGGGTCAGGAAAAACGTGAAACGCTCGAAGAGATCTTCGAGGCGCAGCAGCGTCCGGATTCGCTCGTTGAAGGGATACTCGTAAAGAATCAAGCGGGCTCGCCTCGGACGTGGTCGGTGAAGGATTGCAGCACATTCTAATGCCGGGAGTCTGTGGTCGCAATCGCGCGCCGTCCGTGCAAGCGCCCGCTCCAGCGCATTTTTCCGACGAATGGGCATGGCTTGAGCCGCGAAACGCCGAGCCCCGCTGCGTTGCGCGACGCGTGCGCTTTGGCGAGTGCTTTTACCCTTCTTTACCCTTCGTTACGCACGCGAAAGTACGAGGTAGCGCTGATGCAGTATTTCGACGTCCTGCGCGAGCGTTTCCAGCGTGGCGCCGTCGTTGACGATTACGTCGTCGGCGGCCGCGAGGCGCGCTTCGCGCGTGGCCTGGCGTGCGATGATCGCGAGCACTTGTTCGCGCGTGAAGCCGTTGCGGTTCATCACGCGCGCGATTTGCGTTTCCACGCTGCAATCCACGGCCAGAACGCGATCGACACGCGTTTTCCAGTTGCCGGACTCGACGAGCAGCGGCACCACCACGATTACATAAGGCCCTTTGGCCTCGCGCGTCTCGCGTTCAGTTTCCGCGCGGATCAGCGGATGCGTAATCGCCTCGAGCCGCTTGCGCGCCGATTCATCGCCGAACACGAGCGCGCGCATGCGTGCTCGGTCCATGGAGCCGTCTGCTGCGACGAATTCGGGGCCGAATTGCGAGGCGATCGAGGGCATCGCGATGCCGTGCGGCGCGGTGATGCGGTGCGCGATTACGTCCGTATCGACCAGCGGCACGCCGCGCGCAGCGAACAGGTCAGCGACGGTGGATTTGCCGCTGCCGATGCCTCCAGTCAAGCCAACCGCAATCATCGATTCATTCCTCTACACAAATACAGCATAAAGCGGCGTGCCCGCAAACAACGTGACGAGTGCGCCGGCGGCGAGATACGGCCCGAAGGGCAGCGGCTCCTCGAAGCGCATGCGTCCGCTCAAGGTGGCGGCGAGGCCCACCACGGCGCCGGTCACCGCGGCGATCACGACGATCTGAGGCAACGCGGCCCAGCCAAGCCAGGCGCCGAGTGCGGCGAGCAGCTTGAAGTCGCCGTGGCCCATGCCGTCGATGCCGCGCAGCAGGCGGAACAGCCAATAGACGCACCAGAGCGCGAGGTAGCCCGCTATCGCGCCAATCACGGCGGCGTGCAGATCGGAGAAGGTCCCGGCAAGATTCACGAGCAGCCCGGCCCAGATGAGCGGCAGGGTGATCGCGTCGGGCAGCAGATGATGTTCGAGGTCGATGGCGCTCGTCGCAACGAGCGACGCGCACAACGCGAATGCAGCAAGTGCCTTGCCCGTGGGGCCAAACGCAAGCAACGCAGAGGCGGCACACGCCGCGCCGGCGAGTTCGATCAGCGGGTAGCGCAGGCTCACGCGTGTGCCGCACTGCGAACAGCGGCCGCGCAGCGCGAGCCAGCTCAGGACGGGGATGTTCTCCCACGCGCGCAACACGTGACCGCAATGCGGGCAAGCGCTGCGTGGCAGCCACAGGTTGTAGCGCGCAGGCAGTCCGTCGTTTGGGTTGCAGTCCATGCAGGGCTCGTCGCTCGCGGATGCCTGGCCGAATGCTTCGGCGGCGTCCGCGCGCCACGCGCGCTCGAGCATGATCGGCAGTCGATGCACGACCACATTCAGGAAGCTGCCGACAACAAGGCCGATCACGATCGCGAAGCCCATCAGTACGCCCGGCGGCAGTGTGCCAAGCGTTGCAGCGAAGGATGCGGTTGAATCGACGGACGCGATCGATGCAAACGGCGCGACAGGCACAGTCGAATCCATCATGGAAGATGAAGGCGCGGCGACGACGGCAGACGAAAGGAGGGCTGGCATGGGCGGAGGACCGTAATCTGGCAGCGATGCTACACCACGTTGCCGAGTTGGATGATGGGAAGATACATCGCGACGACGAGGCCCCCGACCAGCGCGCCAAGCACCACGATCACGAGCGGCTCGCACAGGCTGGCGACGAGCGCGATCTTTTCGTCCACCTGACGGTCTGCGAGCGCGGCCACGTCGAGCAGCATGGCGTCGAGCGCACCCGATTCCTCTGCGACGGCAACGGGCTGGATCACGTCGGCCGGAAAGCAGCCTGCTGAACGCATGGCCGAGGCGAGGCGCTCGCCATGCCGCAGCCGCGCGCTGATACCCCCGCTTGCGTGGTCGAAGAAGGCGTTGCCGCTTGCATGCGCGAGCGAGTCGAAGGCATCGGCTAGCGGCGTGCCTGCGGCAAGCAGCGTGCCAAGCGCACGGCTCCAGCGTGCGGCGCACAGCGTGGTGAGCAGCGCGCCCACGAGCGGCAGGGCGAGCACGATGCGCCCGAACGTGAGGCGCGACGCTTCGGAGCGCCGCAACAGCGCGTGCAGCGCGAAGATGGCGCTGGCGGCACCGATGGCGGCGGGCCCGCTCCCGCGCGCGGCGGCGGCCGAGAGCATCAGCACGAATTGCGTTGGGGCGGGCAGCGCCGCGCCGAAACCGTCGAAGATCTGCTTGAAGGTAGGGACGACCCAGACCAGCAGCGCCGTCGTAATGGCAAGCGCGAGCAGCAGCACCGCGACCGGGTAGGTAAGCGCCGCGCGCACCTTGGCGCGCTGCGTTGCAGCGCGCTCGCGATCGTCGGCAATGCGGGCGAGCACCGCAGCGAGTGCGCCGGAAGCCTCGCCGACGGCAACGAGCTGGCAGTAGAGCGCACCGAACCGGGAAGGGTGTTGCGCGAGCGAGTCGGAAAAGCGCATGCCTGCAGTGATCTCGCGCGCGAGCGCGGCGGCGATGCGGGGCAGGCCGCGCGGCCCCGGCGCCTGGGCGAGCAGTTCGAGTGCGTTTGCGAGCGGCAAGCCGGCGCGCAGCAGGCTGGCGAGCTGACGCGTGAAGCGCGTGATGTCCGCCCGGCTCGCGCGCGGCTGCGGGGCTGGGCCGCGCCGCTCGAGCGCGGTCGCGGTGATGCGCTCGCGCCGGAGCGCGCGCGTGCCGCCGCCGCGTCGAAAGCGATCAACGTGCCGCTTCGCACCGTGCCTGCGGCGTCGAGGCCGCGCCATGCGAAGCGCCAGTCGGACGGCGGCGGTGTGGGCTTCATGATGGAGTGTCCGTTGCGCAGAGCGCTTCGGCGAGGCTTGTCGTGCCGTCGCGCACACGTGCGAGCGCCGCGTCGCGCAGCGTAGCGACGCCTTCCGCGCGAGCCTGGCGCGCGATCTCGTGCGCACTGCGTTGCGCGACGATCAATTCGCGCATGGCAGTGCTGACCGGCATCACCTCATGAATGCCAATGCGTCCCCGGTAGCCGATGCCATGACACGCCTCGCAGCCGCGCGCGACAAAGGGTTGGGCTTCGTTCTGCGTGTCGTCGCCCTGGCTGCAAGCGAGGCCGGCTGCATCAAGCGCCGCCGCCGATTCATCGGCTCTCGCGCGGCATTGCGGACACAGGCGCCGCACGAGCCGCTGTGCCGTGACGAGCCGCAACGCAGCGGCGAGGTTATATGGCTCCACGCCGATGTCGATGAGCCGCGCTACCGCAGCGGGCGCATCGTTGGTATGGAGGGTCGAGAGCACGAGATGCCCGGTCTGTGCTGCCTTGACAGCGACGCTGGCGGTTTCTTCATCGCGAATCTCGCCGATCATGATGACGTCCGGATCCTGGCGCAGCAGCGCGCGCAGCGCCAGTGCGAAGGTGAGCCCGGCCTTCTCGCGCACATTGACCTGATTGATGCCCGCGAGCTGAATTTCCGCAGGATCCTCGACGGAGCAAAGATTGCGCGACGCATTGTTGAGCATCTGGAGAAAGCAATAGAGCGATAGCGTCTTGCCGCTGCCGGTCGGACCCGTGACCAGCACGAGGCCGTGCGGTGCACTGATTGCCGCATCGAGCGTTTGCTGCTGCGTTTTGTCGAGGCCGAGCGCTGCGAGCGAGAGATCGACAGGCAAGGCTTCGAGCCGGCGCAGCACGAGCTTTTCCCCATGCAGCGTAGGCAATGAGTTCACCCGGTAGTCTTCGTGCGCCTGTGTTGCGCCGCGCGGCGCGAGCCGCAGGCGCCCGTCCTGGGGAATGCGGCGCTCGGCGATGTCCATGCGCGCGAGCACCTTGATGCGCGTGACGAACGCGTCACGCAGGTGCGCAGGAGGTCGCGCGGTTTCGTGCAATACGCCATCGATGCGCAGGCGGATGCGCCAGCCGTGTTCTAGCGGCTCCACATGCAGATCGGAGGCGTTGCGCCGTGCGGCTTCGCGCAGCGTTTCGGAGAGCAGGCGCACGGCCGGCGCGTCGTCGGGTGCCGCGGAGGTTTGCATGGTGAAGCCGGCTCGTGCGGTGCCGACAGAGGCCGCGCCATCGGAGGCGAGCGCTGAGCAGACCCGCGCAGTGCCTTGTGCGATGAAACGATCAGGAATGGAAAACATCGGTTGCCGGCCAGAAGCCGCCGTGAGCGAGAGACGGCTTCATCATCGGCTGGCGCAGGAGTGCGCGCCATTCAGCCGAACGGCTAGCGTCCCGGCAGCAGCTTCCTGGCTTTTTTCAGCGCGCCCGCGCCTTTATTCGGCTTCGTGCCCGGTTTGAAGAGCTTGACCGTGCGCACTGCCTGATCGTCGCTGCGCAGCACTTCGAGCTTCACGTCACCGATCTGCACGCACACGTCGCCCTCGGGAATCTCTTCGAGTACTTCGAGGATGAGGCCGTTGAGCGTTTTGGGTCCATCCGTCGGCAGCTTGATATGCAGCCAGCGATTGAGTTCGCGCAGGGGCATGCTGCCCGGCACGATGCACTCGCCCTGATCGTTCCAGCCGCCGCGCCCCGTGCCGCTGCGCGGCATGGTGGTCGTGAACTCGCCGATCAGCTCTTCGATGATGTCCTCGGGCGTGACGAGCCCTTCCATCTCGCCATATTCGTTCACAACGAGCGCGATGCGATGACGGCTTTCCTGGAAGTACTGAAGTTGCTGGAACACGGGCGTGCCGGTCGGCACGAAGTACGGCTCGGCGAGCAGCTCGCGCAGGGTCTCCCGCTCGAAGTCCTGGTTGTGCAGCGCGGCCAGCGTCTTGCGCACGTGCAGCACGCCGAGCACGCGGTCGATGTCGCCTTGATAGACGACGAGCTTGTTGTGATAGCAGGTTTCGAGTTGATGCAGGATGTCTTCGAGCGGCGCGTCGTAGTCGAGTGCCTCGATGCGCCGGCGCGGGATCATCACGTCGTTGACGGTGATGTTCTCCAGATCGAACAGGTTCAGGAGGATGCTGCGGTGCTTGGTGGGCATGAAGCTGCCCGACTCCAGCACGATGGTGCGCAACTCTTCGGTCGACAGCCGCTGCTCGTGCGCTTTGCTCGTGTTGATGTGCAGCACGCGCAGGATGGCGTTCGCGAACATGTTCACGAACCAGATGACCGGCTTGGTCACGCGCATGAGCGGCGCGATCAGCAGGCTCGCCGGCAGCGCGATTTTCTCTGGGAAGGTGGCGCCGACGATCTTCGGCGTGATCTCCGCGAAGACGATGATGAGGAACGCCACGATGCCGGTGGCGACCGAGAGCACGAGATTGTCGTGGCCGAACGTGTGCAGGGCGATCGAGGTGGTCAGGACCGGGATGATGGTGTTAAAGAGGTTATTGCCGATCAGGATGACCGAGAGCAGCAGGTCCGTGCGTGCGAGCAGGTTTTGCGTGGTCTTGGCGCCTAGCGCGCCGTGGTTCGCCAGATATTTCAGCCGATGGCGGTTGAGTGCCATCATCGCCGTTTCGGAGATGGAGAAGAAGCTGGAGCAGATGAGCAGGACGAAAATGGCGCAAATCTGCGCCCATAAAGGGAGGTGGTCCACGCTTCGAGACTGTGAGGGGAGAGGATGGGGAAACTATAGCAGAGGGGTGCCGCTGCACTGGCGCGCCGGGCCCCGCGTTGGCCGTGGGGATAAGGCTTCCGAACGCGGGCCCGAAGTGTGCCTGATCGCGAGCAGGCGTCTTTGTGGCAGACGAAAAAAAAGACCGTGCAACAAGTGCACGGTCTTTTTCTGAAAACTGGTCGGGGTGAGAGGATTCGAACCTCCGGCCTCTACGTCCCGAACGTAGCGCTCTACCAGGCTAAGCTACACCCCGTTTCAATCACCCTTCAAACTTGCTTCGTCTTATTAAGACTGGCGCGTCGTCGAGTAAGAACATAATTCTAGCAGGCTATCTTTGTAAATGGAAGGGGGGAATGACGAAATTGCTGCTGCGGCAGCCTGGGCTTCGGCCTTCGCGCATTGCAGCGTATGGTCGAGCGCGCCCGAACGCGTGATGGCCGCGAAAATTTCGTCGAAGCGCGTCGTGCCGCCTTGCTCGATTGCCTCGCGCGCGAGCGCCGCTTCAGCGGCCGTGCCGTGCTCGATCAACCAGATGAGCGGCAGCGTGGGCTTGCCTTCGCGCAGGTCGTCGCCAGCGTTCTTGCCCATCGATTCCGGAGTGCCGGTGTAGTCGAGCCAGTCGTCCATGATCTGGAACGCCGTGCCGATGCGCCGGCCATATTCGGCAGCGGCTTCTTCCGTGCGCGCATCCGTCCCCGAAAGCACCGCGCCCAGTTGCGCCGCGGCTTCGAAGAGCTTGGCGGTCTTGTAGCGGATCACTTGCATGTAGCGGCCGGTGTCGACGTCGGCGTCATGCATGTTCAGGAGCTGCAGCACCTCGCCTTCGGAGATAATCGTCGTGGCCGCCGAGAGGATCTCCATCACGCGCATTTTGCCCACGCCCACCATCATCTCGAACGAGCGCGAATACAGGTAGTCGCCCACCAGCACGCTGGCGGCGTTGCCGAACAGGGCGTTGGCCGTCTGGCGGCCGCGCCGCAGGTCGGATTCGTCGACGACGTCGTCGTGCAGCAACGTGGCCGTGTGGATGAACTCGACGACAGCCGCGAGCGTATGGCGATGGGCACCACGGTCACCGAGCGCGCCGGCCACGAGCAGCAGCAGGGCCGGACGCAGCCGCTTGCCTCCGGCACCGATGATGTACTCGGAGATCTGGTTGATCAGCATCACCTCGGACGCCAGACTCTGCCGGATGACACGGTTGACCTGCTCCATGTCACTGGCAACGGGCGCGAGCAGGGTGGCTGCGCTGGGGGAATGGGTGGCGGTGGACGACATGATGGCAAATAGAGGTAGTGCCGCGGATTATAAGGCGAATCGGCGCTGCGCCGGACGCTGCCCTGGCGTTTGGCCAGGGTTTCCTCGATGCTTCCCTCTATTCGATCTAGGTCCGGCCGCAGAGACGAGGAGTCAATACCTTTTGACCGTGCGGCTAACTCTATGTATAATCGACAGTTTCTGGGCGCGCAGTGCGTCCGGGATTATTGAAGAGTGAGGTTCTCAATGTACGCGGTCATAAAAACCGGCGGCAAGCAGTACAAGGTTGCCGTTGGCGAAAAACTCAAAGTAGAACAGATACCGGCTGACATTGACGCAGAAATCACGCTCGACCAGGTTCTCGCAGTGGGCGAAGGCGAATCGATTCAGTTCGGTACGCCGCTGGTCAGTGGGGCTTCCGTCAAGGCCACCGTTGTGTCGCACGGTCGTCACGCCAAAGTGACCATCTTCAAGATGCGTCGCCGGAAGCACTACCAGAAGCATGGCGGCCACCGCCAGAACTACACCGAACTGCGCATCGACGCGATCAACGCGTAAGCGCACGCAGGTAAAGGAGCAAACAAATGGCACACAAAAAGGCAGGCGGGTCGTCACGTAACGGCCGCGACTCAGAGTCGAAACGACTTGGCGTCAAGGTGTACGGCGGCCAGGCAATCCTCGCCGGCGGCATCATCGTTCGCCAGCGCGGCACGCGCATGCACCCGGGCCTGAACGTCGGCATCGGCAAGGATCACACGCTCTTCGCGTTGGTCGACGGCCACGTCTCGTTCACGACCAAGGGCGCAATGAACAAGCACACGGTCAACGTCGTCCCGGCAGCGGCCTAAGTACTAGCCGCTCGCAATCGACGCAAGGAAGGCCCCGCGAAGTTTGCGGGGCTTTTTGTTTATGTGCTTGCCCGGGGGCGCGCTCGACCCGGTTCGGCCGGGTTGACCGGTCGCGCTGGCCGTTCGGCCAGGTTGGCCGGTGAGGCCGCCGCGGGCAAAATAACGACATTCACGGGACGGAGTAACTCATGAAGTTCATTGACGAAGCGAAGATCGAAGTCATCGCCGGCGATGGGGGCGATGGCAGCGCGTCGATGCGGCGCGAGAAGTTCGTCCCGTTTGGCGGGCCGGACGGCGGTGACGG
This sequence comes from Paraburkholderia sp. A1BS-2L, assembly GCF_051125205.1. Lineage (NCBI taxonomy): Bacteria > Pseudomonadati > Pseudomonadota > Betaproteobacteria > Burkholderiales > Burkholderiaceae > Paraburkholderia > Paraburkholderia sp. A1BS-2L. The sequence continues at coordinate 2,748,669 of NZ_CP120428.1, read as the reverse complement.
CGGGCGAGGCGGCAGCGTCTATGCAATCGCTGACCGCAACATCAATACGCTGATCGACTACCGCTATACGAAAAAGCATCTGGCACGCAACGGCGAAAACGGCCGCGGCTCGGACTGTTATGGCAAGGGCGGCGACGACATCACGCTGCGCATGCCCATCGGCACGACTATCACCGACCTCGACACAGGCGAGCTGATCGCCGACTTGACCGAGCACGACCAGCGCGTGATCGTCGCAAAGGGCGGCGCGGGCGGCCTCGGCAACCTGCATTTCAAGTCGTCCACGAATCGCGCGCCGCGCCAGAAGACCGACGGCAAGCCCGGCGAGCGCCGCATGCTCAAGCTCGAGCTCAAAGTGCTGGCCGACGTAGGCCTGCTCGGCATGCCGAATGCGGGCAAGTCCACGTTCATTTCCTCGGTGTCCAACGCGAAGCCGAAGATCGCCGACTACCCGTTCACCACGCTCGCGCCGAATCTGGGTGTAGTGCGCGTGGGCCCAAGCAAGAGCTTCGTGATCGCCGACATTCCGGGCCTGATCGAAGGCGCCGCCGAGGGCGCGGGCCTTGGCCATCAGTTCCTGCGCCATCTGCAGCGCACCAATCTGCTGCTGCATCTTGTCGATCTCGCACCGTTCGACGAAACCGTCGACCCGGTTGCCGAGGCAAAGGCGATCGTCGAAGAGTTGCGCAAGTACGACGAACTGCTCTATGAGAAGCCGCGCTGGCTCGTGCTGAACAAGCTCGACATGGTGCCCGAGGAAGAGCGCGCGGCGCGCATCGCCGACTTCGTGAAGCGTTTCGAATGGGACGGCCCGGTTTTCGAAATTTCGGCGCTGACTGGGCAGGGTTGTGAGAATCTTTGCTATGCGGTGTATGACTACACCGCAGCGCATTCGGACGCGCGCCGCGCTGCCGAGGCCGAAGACCTCGCTTCCGACGTGCGCTTTCGCGAGGGTCGCCAGGGCGATCAGGGCGCAGCGCAGCCGCAGGAATAAACCGCCGTACCCGCCGGCGCGCAGGCCGCGCCGGCGGCTTCAAGATAACTTCGCGCATCATCAGTCATTTGGGGAGACAGCGCAGCATGCGTTCCGTCATCGCCGATTCCCGGCGTCTGGTAGTGAAAGTCGGTTCGAGCCTGGTCACGAACGATGGTCGTGGGCTCGATCACGCGGCCATCGGCCGCTGGGCCGAGCAAATCGCGGCGTTGCGCGAACAAGGCAAGGAAGTCGTGCTCGTGAGTTCCGGCTCGATCGCCGAAGGCATGCAGCGTCTTGGCTGGACGAAGCGTCCACGCGAAATTGACGAGTTGCAGGCCGCTGCCGCGGTCGGCCAAATGGGGCTCGTGCAAGTCTATGAGAGCCGTTTTGCCGAGCATGGTATCCGCACGGCGCAGATTCTGCTCACGCATGCCGACCTCGCGGACCGCGAACGCTATCTGAACGCGCGTTCCACACTGCTCACGTTGCTGCGCCTCGGCGTGGTGCCGATCATCAATGAGAACGACACCGTGGTCACCGACGAAATCAAGTTCGGCGACAACGACACGCTCGGCGCGCTGGTGGCGAACCTGATCGAAGGCGACGCGCTCATCATTCTCACCGACCAGAGCGGCCTCTATACCGCCGATCCGCGCAAGGATCCGTCCGCCACACTCGTGCAGGAAGCCGATGCGGGCAAGCCGGAGCTCGAGGCGATGGCTGGCGGCGCGGGTTCGAGCATCGGCCGCGGCGGCATGCTCACGAAGATTCTCGCGGCCAAGCGCGCGGCGAACAGCGGGGCGAACACCGTGATCGCGAGCGGGCGCGAGGCCGAAGTGCTGGTGCGGCTGGCCTCGGGCGAGGCGATCGGCACGCAACTCATCGCGCGCACCGCGCGCATGGCCGCGCGCAAGCAATGGATGGCCGATCATCTGCAGGTTCGCGGCCACGTGGTGATCGACGACGGCGCCGTGCAGAAGCTCAAGGCGGACGGCAAGAGTCTTTTGCCCATCGGCGTGGTTGGTGTGCAGGGCGCTTTCGCGCGCGGCGAAGTGATTGCCTGTCTGAATGGCGAGGGCCGGGAAGTCGCGCGCGGCCTCACCAATTACAGCAGCGCCGAAACAAAGCTCATCCAGCGGCATCCGAGCGGCGAGATCGAGAGCGTTCTCGGCTACATGCTCGAGCCGGAGCTCATTCATCGAGACAATCTCGTACTGATCTGAAGGCGCTTGCTCCAGTCCGATGGCTGGGGCGTGCTCGAGATGACAAAAAGCCGCAGCGGTCGTCAACCGTTGCGGCTTTTTTCATGTTCATGGCGAACGGAGGCCTGAGCGGCCCCGGTGTCAGCGCACGAGCGTCGACTGGGTGCGTCCGTAGCGAATGTTCTCGACGATCGTCGACGCCTTCCCGACCGGCATCTTGTTCGCGCAGAAGTAGTCCTGATAAAGCGCCGAGTGATAGGCGTTGAGCGTGCCATTCTCGATGCGCGACCAGTCGTTCGCCACGGTCTGGTCCCAGCCGTTGTGATCGGCGTCCAGGCTCGCGTAGAGGCGCCACTCGTAGGTATCGCAGCGGATCCCTTCGTAGTTGACGTTGCGTGCGCCAGTCGGGCTCGTGATGACGATGGTGTAGCGCACGACGCCGTCGGTGCCCACGGTGAGCGATGCCGGATCGATCGAGAACTTGAGCGGCGTATTGTTCGAGACGACGAAGCCGAGAAGCGGCGTGTTGGCCTGCGGCAGCGCCGGCAGTCCTTCGAGCTTGTTTTCCTGCCAATTGCCTTTGCGATCGAGCAGGTAGACGAAAGCGCTGTCGTCCTTGTTGGAGGGGGTAGAGCTGCCGCAGCCGGCCAGCAGGACGCTGCTTGCGGCCGCGGCGCACACCGCGGCAAGAGCCAATCGTTTCAAATTGATTTCCTTCGATGCACCGGCGCCGCGCGCAGGAATGCGCGGTGCCGGTGTTGCCAGTTCGGGCGTTGAGTACGACGTTGCGAGCGGGTCGTTTTACCTTTGCTCGCCCGGCGCAGGCTCGATCATACTCCCCGCCGTGCCGCAATCGCCTTCGAGCGCCGTGTGGCTGGCGGCGTCGGCCAGCGACGGCTCGAGTTGCACCGCTTCGGCGTGCGCGGACGTGACGATGCGCGGGTAGCGCACCTCGTGGCCGTGCACACCGCCGCCCCGCGCGGGGCGCGGCATGACCGGGCGCCGCAGGAAGCGCGATAGCTCGGTCAGGGCGAGCTGATAGACATCGCGCTTGAACTCGATGACCGCTTCGAGCGGCACCCAGTATTCGTTCCAGCGCCATGCGTCGAACTCGGGATGCTCCGTCGCCCGCAGGCAGATATCGCAATCGCGCCCGACCATGCGAAGCAAAAACCAGATCTGCTTTTGCCCTCGATAATGGCCGCGCACCTCGCGCTTGATGAACTTGTCCGGCACCTCATAACGCAGCCAGTCGCGTGTGCGACCGATAATTTTGACGTGCTCCGGATGCAGCCCGGTTTCTTCGTGCAACTCCCGATACATCGCCTGCATGGGGGTTTCACCATACTTGATGCCCCCTTGCGGAAACTGCCAGGAATGTTCGCGTAACCGTTTGCCCCAAAACACTTCGTTTCGTGCGTTCAAGAGGATGATGCCGACGTTCGGGCGAAACCCCTCACGATCCAGCATACAACCACCTTCGAATCCTTTAAAATTGCTTTGATTATAAACAGATAACGGCCCTTCCGCACCCGATGGCCATTCGCGCCCCAGAACATTGGATCGTTTCGCGAGGCGCGCGCAAACCGTGTTGGCCGCGAGCGCGTCCGGTGTCATCCGCGCGGCGCCCGCGGCCTTGTCATAATGTCGGGTCTGTGAACTCCACCGTTGGACTCTTTCGGGCGGCCTATCGTCGGGCCGCCGCCTTTGGAAAACTCTGAATGAAAGCCTCCCGTTTCTTTATCGGCACCCTGAAGGAAGCGCCGGCTGACGCCGAAGTTGTCAGCCACAAGTTGATGGTCCGCGCGGGCATGATTCGCCGCGTTGCGGGCGGCATCTACAACTACCTGCCGATCGGCCTGCGCTCGATTCGCAAGGTCGAGCAGATCGTGCGCGAGGAAATGAACCGCGCCGGCGCAATCGAGCTGCTCATGCCGGCCGTGCAGCCGGCCGAGCTCTGGCAGGAGTCGGGGCGCTGGGAGCAATACGGGCCGGAACTGCTGCGCTTCAAGGACCGCAAGCAAAGCGATTTCGTCATGGGGCCGACGCACGAGGAGGTCGTCACCGACATCGCGCGTGGCCAGATCAAGAGCTATCGCCAGTTGCCGGTGAACTTCTACCAGGTCCAGACCAAGTTCCGCGACGAAATCCGTCCCCGTTTCGGCGTGATGCGCGGCCGCGAGTTCATCATGAAGGACGCGTATTCGTTCGATAAGGACGTCGACGGCCTGAAGCTTTCGTATCAGAAGATGTATGACGCTTACGTGCGCATCTTCACGCGCCTGGGCCTGCATTTCCGCGCGGTCGCGGCCGACAACGGCTCGATCGGCGGCAGCGGCTCGCACGAATTCCACGTGATCGCGGAAACCGGCGAAGACGACATCGCATACTGCCCGACCTCCGAGTTCGCGGCCAACGTGGAAGCGGCAGAAGCGCTGCCGCTCGTCGCCACGCGCGGCGCGGCTACCGAGCCGCTCACGAAGACCCCGACGCCGGGCGCGGCGAAATGCGAGGCGGTTGCCGAGATGCTCGACATTCCGCTCGAACGCACCATCAAGTCGATCGTGCTCGCGACGGACAACGAAGGCGCCGAACCCACGATCTGGCTGCTGATGCTGCGCGGCGACCACTCGCTCAACGAGATCAAGGCGGGCAAGCTCGAAGGCCTCGCGGGCTTCCGCTTCGCGACCGAAGCCGAGATCGTCGAGTGGTTCGGCACGCCGCCGGGCTACCTCGGGCCGCTCAACACGAAGAAGCCCGTGAAGGTGGTCGCCGACCGGACGGTCGCGAACATGAGCGACTTCGTGGTGGGCACGAACGAAGTCGACTTCCACACCACGGGCGTGAACTGGGGCCGCGATTTGCCGGAGCCGGTCGTCGCCGATATCCGCAACGTGCAGAAGGGCGATCCCTCGCCGGACGGCAAGGGCGTGCTCGACATCTGCCGCGGCATCGAAGTGGGACACGTGTTCCAGCTCGGCACCAAGTACTCCGACGCAATGGGTGCGACCTGCCTCGCCGAAAACGGCAAGCCCGCACCGATGCAGATGGGCTGCTACGGCATCGGCATCACGCGTATTCTGGGCGCGGCGATCGAGCAGAACTTCGACGAGAAGGGCATCATCTGGCCGGAATCGATCGCGCCGTTCCAGGTCGTCGTATGCCCGATGGGCATGGACCGCAGCGAGCTCGTGCGCGAGCACGCCGAGCGCGTCTACGACGAACTGCTCAAGGCCGGCGTGGACGTGATCCTCGACGACCGTGGCGAGCGTCCGGGCGTGATGTTCGCCGACTGGGAGCTGATCGGCGTGCCGCATCGTCTCGTGATCGGCGAGCGTGGCCTGAAGGAAGGCAAGATCGAGTACCAGGGCCGCCGCGACACCGAAGCCACGTTGCTGCCGGCCGAAGAGGCCGCGCAGTCAGTGGTGCAGAAGATCCAGGCCGCACTCGCGGTTTGATGCGCCCCGGTCTGGCGCGACCCGATGTCGATGTCCATTGCTAACTGAGCCAAAGGAGCGTCGCGAGCGTGGAATACAGCTTCATGTCCGCGACGGTCCTGCTGCTGCTCATTACCGATCCGCTCGGCAACATCCCGCTTTTCATCGGGTGCCTGCATCACGTGGCGCGGGAGCGCCGGGCGATCGTGATCCTGCGCGAGGTGGCGATCGCGTTCGTAATCCTGCTCGTCTTCATGGTGGCCGGCAATGCCTTCCTGAGGATGATGGGGCTCACGGACACGTCGCTGCGCATCGGCGGCGGCATCGTCCTGTTTCTGATCGCGCTGCGCATGATTTTCCCGCATCCGGGCGGCCCGTTCGGCGGCAGCGACAAGGGCGGCGAGCCGCTCATCGTGCCGCTTGCGATTCCCGCGCTTGCGGGGCCTTCGGCGCTCGCCACGGTCATGCTGCTCACGTCGCAGGCGCCGGGCAAGCTGTTCGAGTGGATCGGCGCGCTGGTCGTGACGATGGCGATCTGCGCGATCGTGCTGCTGCTCGCGGAGCGTATTCAGCAATGGCTCGGCGAACGCGTGGTGACGGCTTTCGAGCGGCTGATGGGCCTCGTGCTCGTGGCGATTTCGGTGGAGATGATTCTCGCGGGGATCAGCACGTTCGTGCATCACCTTTGACGCGGTTACCTGGTCGTTGATCGCGCCGAAGAGCAAAAAAGCAGCCCGTGGGCTGCTTTTTTCATGGTGCTGGCCTCATGCGCACCAGCAAGCCGATGTCGCGTTTCAAGCGCCTTCGGTCAGCGCGCGGATGGTCGGCAGATTGCGCCAGTAGCCCTTCGCGTCCATGCCGCAGCCGAACACATAGCGGTCCGGCACCGAAAAGCCGCAGTAATCCGGATGCAGCGGCTTGGCCTTCGAGAGAATTTTTTCGCACAGCACAGCCGAGAGAAAACGCTTCGCGCCCATGTCCATGATGCGGTCGCGGATCGCGGCCATGGTCTCGCCTTCGTCGAGGATGTCGTCCAGCACGAGCACGACGCGGTCCTTCACCGACTCGCGCGGCGCCACGCGCCACTGCATTTCCGCGCTGCCCTTGATGGCGTTGCGGTAGCGCGTGAGGTGGATGTAGTCGAATTCGAGCGGGAAGTCGAGGCGCGGCAACAGCATGCCGGTGAACACGGCAGCGCCGCCCATCACCGACAGCACGAGCGGAAAGTCCTCGCTGACCTCGGCGCGGATGGCGTCGGCCATCCGGCCGATCGACGCATTGACTTCGCCTTCCGTAACGATTTCTTCGGAGTGGCGGAAAATGTGGAGGGCTTCTTCGCGATTCATGACTGTGGTGAGGCTCTAGTTGTAGCTATTGTCCATCAACGCATGCCGGGCATCATGCCCTTCATGCCGCGCATCATTTTCTGCAGATTGCCGCCCTTGAGCTTCTTCATCATGGTGCGCATCTGGTCGTATTGGTTCAGCAGGCGGTTGACCTCCTGGACCTGCACGCCCGCGCCGGCCGCGATGCGGCGCTTGCGCGTGGCCTTGATGAGTTCGGGCTTGGCGCGCTCGGCGGCGGTCATCGAGTTGATGATGCCTTCCATGCGGCGCATCTGCTTCTCGGCCTGGCCCATGTCGGCGCCCGAGGCGGCCTGCTGGAACTGCGCGGGCAGCTTGTCCATGAGCGACGAGAGGCCGCCCATCTTCTTCATCTGCGAGAGCTGCGCGCGGAAGTCGTTGAGGTCGAAGTCGCCGCCTTTCTTGACCTTGTCGGCGAGCTTCTGTGCGGCTTGAACATCGACGCCGCGCTGCGCTTCCTCGACGAGCGCGAGAATGTCGCCCATGCCGAGGATCCGGTTCGCCATGCGCTCCGGGTAGAACACTTCGAGGCCGTCGAGCTTTTCCGCGACGCCGACGAACTTGATCGGCTTGCCCGTGATGTGGCGCACGGAAAGCGCCGCGCCGCCGCGCGAGTCGCCGTCGAGCTTGGTGAGCACGACGCCGGTGAGCGGCAGGGCGTCGTTGAACGCCTTCGCGGTGTTGACCGCATCCTGGCCGAGCATCGCGTCGACCACGAAGAGCGTTTCAGCCGGCTTGAGCGAGGCGTGCAGCGCGGCGATCTCGTTCATCATCGCCTCGTCGATGCCGAGGCGGCCGGCCGTGTCGACGAGCAGCACGTCGTGATAGTGGCGCTTGGCCCAGTCGACGGCCGCATTGGCGATGTCGACCGGCTTTTGATCGGGCTGCGAAGGGAAGAAGTCGGCGCCGACCTGTTCCGTCACCGTCTTCAACTGCGCGATGGCGGCAGGACGGTAGACGTCGCAAGAAACGGTGAGGACCTTCTTCTTGTACTTCTCGCGCAGGAGCTTGGCAAGCTTGCCGACCGTGGTGGTCTTGCCGGCGCCTTGCAGACCCGCCATCAGGATGACCGCGGGCGGCGTGACGGCGAGATCGAGCTCGGCGGCCTTGCCTTCGTAATCGCCGCCGATCACGGCGGTCAGCTCGCGCTGCACCACGCCGACGAGCGCCTGGCCCGGCGAGAGGCTGGCGAGCACTTCCTCGCCGAGCGCCTTCTCCTTCACCTTGGCGATGAATTCGCGCACGACGGGCAGCGCCACGTCCGCTTCCAGCAGCGCGAGGCGTACTTCGCGCAGCATTTCCTGCGTGTTGGCCTCGGTCAGCCGGGCCTCGCCGCGCAGCGTCTTGACGACGTGCGCCATCCGTTGAGTGAGATTGTCGAGCATGGGGAGCGGTGAGCAGTGCGGCCCGGCGCACGCGCGCGAAAGCGGGAATCGATGGCGATTCGTCGCGATCCGTCGCGGAGAGGGGGCCTATAGTAAACTTCGAACATGGATATTGTACTGTATGCCCTCACCGTGCTCCTGTACGGCGGTTTGTGTGCCGCCGACTGGCGGGCATTGCGCCGCGCGAGCACCGCGCCGCTCTTCGGCAGCGTGCCGCCGGTGGCGGTTGCCGCCGGCGCGCCGGGTGTTGCCGGTGCTTCGAGCGTCTCCTCGGGGAGTTCGGGCGCTTCGCACGATGGTGCGCCGCGCGCGCGCAGTTTCGGCCCGCTTTCTCGCGCGCTGCTTTTCGTGGCGCTCGCGGCACATGGCGTACTGCTGCACATGACGATCTTCCCTGCCCATGAAATGGTGTTCGGCTTCGCGTTCGCGTTGTCGGCCATGTTCTGGCTCGGCGCGGGGATCTACTGGATCGAGAGCTTTTTCTTCGCACTCGACGGGCTGCGCTTGCTGCTGCTGCCGCTGGCCGCCGTGGCCGCGATTCTGCCGCTCGTGTTCGGCGGCGTGCGCGTGCTGCCTTACGCGGCTGCGCCCATGTTCAAGCTGCACTTCGTCATCGCCAATGTCGCCTACGGACTCTTCGCGATTGCCGCGCTGCACGCAGTGCTGATGCTCGCGGTCGAGCGCCGTCTGCACGCGCTCAAGGGTGCGGGTTTCCAGCGCAACGGCGGCAATCGCGCTGGTCATCGCGCAGGTAACCGCAGCGCCGGATGGCTCTCGAACTGGATCGAGACGCTGCCGCCGCTCCTCACGATGGAGAAACTGCTGTTCCGTCTGATCGGCGCGGGTTTCGTGCTGCTCACGGCCACGCTGGTCTCGGGCATCGTGTTCAGCGAGCAACTGTTCGATCGTCCGCTTTCACTCGACCATAAGACGGTGTTCGCGATTCTCTCGTGGCTGATGTTCGGCTCGCTGCTCACCGCGCGCAAGATTTCCGGCTGGCGCGGCCGCGCCGCGCTGCGCTGGGTGATCGCGTCGTTCGTCGCGCTCCTGCTCGCCTATGTGGGTAGCCGCTTCGTGTTCGAGGTGCTGCTGCATCGTCCCATCGTCTGACGCGAGGCTCAGTGCTTCGCTACTGGCGTACATCACACGCTGATTCCATGAGACAGATTCTTCTTCTTATCCTGCTGTTCATCGTTGGGCAGTGGTTCTTCAAGTCGCTGCGCAATTCGCAGCATTCGCGTCCAGGCGCCGATCCGCGACAGGGCGGGGCAGGCGGTGCTTGGCGCGCGGGCAATGGCAACGGCGCTGCTGGCGGTCCTTTCGGTGCGAATGGCGCGGGCGCTGGCAACGCGTCCGGCAATCGCACTGGCAACGGCGCGTTGCCCGAGCCGATGGTCCGCTGCGCGGAGTGCGGCGTTCATGCGCCGCGCAGCGAGTCGGTGAGCGTGGGCGCGCAAACCTTCTGCTGCGCCGAGCATGCGCGTGCGTACGACGCGCGCAAGACCCGTCAGAATCGTCCCGCGCGATGAGCGCGACCCCGTCGTCCGCGGAGCCCGGGTTCGCCGTCGATGCGCAGGGCTGGGTTGCCGGCGCGCGCCGTCTGCCGACGTTCAACTTCGAGGCGCGTCCTGCGGGTGCGGTCCCCACGTTGATCGTGGTGCACAACATCAGCTTGCCGCCCGACACCTTTGGCGGCCCGGAGATCGCGGACCTGTTCCTCAATCGTCTCGATTGCGATGCGCATCCGTATTTCGATGCACATCTGCGCGGCGTGCGTGTTTCCGCGCACTTCGTGATTCATCGCGACGGCATGCTCGAGCAATTCGTCTCGTGCGCCGAACGCGCATGGCACGCGGGGCTGTCCAGCTTCCTCGGACGCGAGCGTTGCAATGACTTCTCGATCGGCATCGAACTCGAGGGCAGCGATACGCGCGCGTTCGAGCCCGCGCAATATGCGACGCTCGCGCCGCTCGTCAGGGCACTGGCGGCTCACTATCCAATCGATGCGCTAGCGGGACATTCTGATATTGCGCCGGGCCGGAAAACGGATCCCGGCCCGCATTTCGACTGGGCGCGCTTGCAGCGCGAGACGCAACTCGACGACACCTTCTTCCCCTATATCCACCCGCGCGCAGAGAGCGACCAACACGACGCGTCGTCGTGACCCACCCGGGGCACAACGTTAGACCCGCGACCTGCACACAAAACAGGCATTCGGCAGGCGCGCAGCGAGGGTGTACGCGCGCTGCTCGAAGACCACTTGCCGGTGCGCCCGGCGGTAACGCCCGCGCTGTCTGGGCTGGCGTCTTGTCAAGATGGGACCATTAAAAAAAGGCGTTTGACCCGTCTGGAACTTCTACTATACTTCGTACCCGAAGCACGGCTTTACACCATATGTTGTGTTTTTCTGCGGCGCCCCGCTCTGACGAGCATGGCGCCGCACGCATTAGCGGCGTACGAAAAATTGTGCGGTGCAACTGGTGCAAGAAGCCGGCAGCACCGCCTGCAATCGAGAGTAAAGGTACAGCCAATGATCGCGACATACACGATGAAGACCGAAGCAATCCGTGACTCATCTGCCTTGCCGCATCCGGCAGCCTCGCCAGGCTGGCTTTTCTTCTCCGCCCAATCGACTGCGCACACGGGGGCGCGGCGTCCGATTTAACTCGCGAAAACCCTTCGCTCAATTCCAGGACCAGGAGCTTTGCACATGCAAACGACCGATAACGTCTCGACCCAGTACGAAGGCGCGCCTGCTGCGCGCACGCTGGGTGGCCAGCCGCAGGACGGCCAGGCCGGCGCGACGCAGTTCGCCGACCATAAGGTGATCCGCCGTAACGGCAGCGTGGTGGGCTTCGAGCCGTCGAAGATCGCCCTCGCGATGACCAAGGCATTCCTGGCCGTCAATGGCGGGCAGGGCGCTGCTTCGGCGCGCGTTCGCGAACTCGTCGAGCAGCTCACGCAGAACGTCGTGCGCGCACTTGTGCGCAGCCGTCCGAATGGCGGCACGTTCCACATCGAAGACATCCAGGACCAGGTCGAGCTCGCGCTCATGCGCGGCGGCGAGCACAACGTCGCGCGCGCCTACGTGCTGTATCGCGAGAAGCGCAACCAGGAGCGCGCGCATGCGCCGGAAGCGGCAGCCGCAGCGCCTGGCATCAACGTCACCGACAACGGCGTGACGCGTCCGCTTGACATGCACGCGCTGCGCGCGCTGATCGTCTCGGCTTGCGACGGTCTCGGTGATGCAGTGAACGCCGACCCGATCGTCGCGGAAACGGTGAAGAACCTGTACGACGGGGTGCCGATGTCGCAGGTCTACGACTCGGCGATTCTCGCTGCGCGCACGATGATCGAAAAGGATCCGGCGTATAGCCAGGTCACCTCGCGCATTCTGCTGCACACGATCCGTCGCGAAATTCTCGAAGAGGAAGTCACGCAAGCCGACATGGGCTGGCGTTACGCGGAGTACTTCCCGCAGTTCATCAAGCGCGGCGTCGAAGCTGGCCTGCTCGACGACAAGCTCCAGCAGTTCGACCTGAAGCGTCTGGGCAATGCGCTCGACGCGAGCCGCGACCTGCAGTTCGGCTACCTCGGCCTGCAGACGCTGTACGACCGCTACTTCCTGCACGTGCACGGCACGCGCATCGAAATGCCGCAGGCATTCTTCATGCGTGTCGCGATGGGCCTCTCGCTCAACGAGATCGACCGCGAAGCGCGCGCGATCGAGTTCTACAACGTGCTCTCGTCGTTCGACTTCATGTCGTCCACGCCCACGCTGTTCAACTCGGGCACGCACCGCTCGCAACTCTCGTCGTGCTACCTCACGACGGTCGCCGACGACCTCGACGGCATCTATGAAGCGCTCAAGGACAACGCGCTGCTCTCGAAGTTTGCCGGCGGCCTCGGCAACGACTGGACGCGCGTGCGCGCGCTCGGCTCGCACATCAAGGGCACCAACGGCAAGTCGCAAGGCGTCGTGCCGTTCCTGAAGGTCGTGAACGACACCGCCGTGGCCGTGAACCAGGGCGGCAAGCGCAAGGGCGCGGTGTGCGCGTACCTGGAATCGTGGCACCTCGACATCGAAGAGTTCCTCGAGCTGCGCAAGAACACCGGCGACGACCGCCGCCGCACCCACGACATGAACACGGCGAACTGGATTCCCGACCTGTTCATGAAGCGCGTGATGGAAGGCGGCGAGTGGACGCTGTTCTCGCCCTCGACCTGCCCGGACCTGCACGACAAGTTCGGCATCGAGTTCGAGCAGGCTTACACGGCTTACGAAGAGAAGGTCGCGCGCGGCGAGATCAAGCTGTTCAAGAAGATCCCGGCAGCGCAAATGTGGCGCAAGATGCTCGGCATGCTGTTCGAAACGGGCCATCCGTGGATCACGTTCAAGGATCCGTGCAACATCCGTTCGCCGCAGCAGCACGTGGGCGTCGTCCACTCGTCGAACCTGTGCACGGAAATCACGCTGAACACCAGCGACAGCGAAATCGCCGTGTGCAACCTGGGCTCGGTGAACCTCGTCGCGCACATGGTCGAACAGGCCGACGGCACGTTCGCGCTCGACCACGACAAGCTCAAGCGCACCATCAGCGTGGCGATGCGCATGCTCGACAACGTCATCGACATCAACTACTACGCGGTGTCGAAGGCGCGTAACTCGAACCTGAAGCACCGTCCGGTGGGTATGGGCATCATGGGCTTCCAGGACTGCCTGCACGTGCTGCGCACGCCGTTTGCTTCGCAAGAGGCCGTGGAGTTCGCCGACCGCTCGATGGAAGCCGTCTGCTACTACGCGTACTGGGCGTCGACGGAGCTGGCAGCCGAGCGCGGCCGCTACTCGACGTATCGCGGCTCGCTGTGGGATCGTGGCATCCTCCCGCAGGACACGCTCAAGCTGCTCGCCGAGCAGCGCGGCGGCTACGTCGAAGTCGACTCGAGCGAGTCGATGGACTGGGCCTCGCTGCGCGAGCGCATCGCGACGCACGGCATGCGCAACTCGAACTGCATCGCGATCGCACCTACGGCCACCATCTCGAACATCATCGGCGTGTCGCCGTGCATCGAGCCGACGTTCCAGAACCTCTACGTGAAGTCGAACCTCTCGGGCGAATTCACCGTGGTGAACGACTACCTCGTGCGCGACCTGAAGGCACGCGGCCTGTGGGACGAAGTCATGGTCGCCGACCTGAAGTACTTCGACGGCATGCTCTCGCGCATCGACCGCATCCCGGCCGACCTGCGCGCGGTGTACGCGACGGCGTTCGAAGTCGACCCGACGTGGCTCGTCGAAGCGGCTTCGCGTCGCCAGAAGTGGATTGACCAGGCGCAGTCGCTGAACATCTTCATGGCGGGTGCATCGGGCAAGAAGCTCGACGAGATCTACAAGCTCGCCTGGATCCGCGGCCTGAAGACCACGTACTACCTGCGCACGATGGCGGCCACGCACGTCGAGAAGTCGACGGTCGCGCACGGCGCGCTCAACGCAGTGCCGACCGGCGGCAACGGCGGCGGTGCGGGTAGCTCAGGCGGCGCTGGCTTCGGCGCGGCAGGCGGTGCTGGCAACGGCACGGGCTCGAGCGTGATGCAGGCGGCTGCGGCAGCAGAGGCGGCACCCGAAGCGGAAGGTCCGGTGTGCATGATGCGCCCGGGCGATCCCGGCTTTGAAGAGTGCGAGGCTTGCCAATAAAGCGGCAGCGCGCGATGCAACGTCGCGCACATGCAGCAGGGCCGCAAGCACGGCAGCATCAGTAGTCGGTAGTAAACAGTAGGTAGTCGATGTAACGGTCAGCGCGCGCAATGTGCGCTGACCGACTCTCCTGGCGACGCGCGGCACGCGCGTTGCGAAGCGCGAAGCTGACGCAAACGCGGGATGCAACGAGATGCACATGCGAGAAGCAAGAAGCGCTAACAGGAAGGAATCCCTGGAGTTTCGCGCGCGAGCGAACGGCGCGCTGCGAACCGACTTTCACACACGCTCGCGATGTCGCGAAGACCCACGATCAGCCTCGCATGGACATGATCGTCGCGACGAACACGCGATGCTTGAGCGCCGTTCATGCGATGCGAACGACACGATGCAATAACAAAGTGTTGTATCGAGGTCGCAACGCGAATCGAAAACAGGATTTTTCGTGTGCGAACCCTTTTATCGCGCATGAAAAGATGGTACAAACCGATCTAAATTGATGGTGACATTTATGCTCAACTGGGATGACGAGATCACGGCCGTAACTCCGTCGAGCGGTGCGCAGCAAAACGCAATGCGCAACCTCGCGGGAGTGGCTGTCTCTGTTCCGGATGCACAGATTGCGCAGCTCAATCTGCATTCCACTCCTCAGTCCTCTTCGGCGCACAACATCTTCGCCGCCGACTTCGCAGTCGCACCGCCGCCGCAAGCACCGGTCTCGGCAGAAGCCCGCGTGAATGTCGCCGACAAGCGCATCATCAACGGCCAGACCGACGTGAACCAGTTGGTCCCGTTCAAGTACAAGTGGGCCTGGGAGAAGTACCTGTCCGGCTGCGCGAACCACTGGATGCCGCAGGAAATCAACATGTCGCGCGACATCGCCCTGTGGAAAGACCCGAATGGTCTGACCGAGGACGAGCGCCGCATCGTCAAGCGTAACCTCGGCTTCTTTGTGACCGCCGACTCCCTCGCCGCCAATAACATCGTGCTCGGCACCTACCGGCACATCACGGCGCCCGAATGCCGCCAGTTCCTGCTGCGGCAGGCGTTCGAAGAGGCGATCCATACGCACGCGTACCAGTACATCGTCGAGTCGCTGGGCCTGGACGAAGGCGAGATCTTCAACGCGTACCACGAGGTCAAGTCGATCCGCGACAAGGACGAGTTCCTGATCCCGTTCATTCATACGCTCACGGATCCGTCGTTCAAGACCGGCACGCTCGAAGCGGACCAGAAGCTGCTCAAGTCGCTGATTGTGTTCGCCTGCATCATGGAAGGCCTGTTTTTCTATGTAGGCTTCACGCAGATTCTCGCGCTCGGTCGCCAGAACAAGATGACCGGTGCTGCAGAGCAGTATCAGTACATCCTGCGCGACGAGTCGATGCACTGCAACTTCGGTATCGATCTGATCAACCAGATCAAGCTCGAGAATCCGCAGCTGTGGACTCCGGCGTTCCGCGCGGAGATTACCGAGTTGTTCAAGCATGCGGTCGACCTCGAGTACCGTTACGCGGAAGACACCATGCCGCGCGGCGTGCTGGGCCTGAACGCATCGATGTTCAAGAGCTATCTGCGCTTCATCTGCAATCGCCGTTGCCAGCAGATCGGTCTCGATACGCTGTTCCCGAACGAAGAGAACCCGTTCCCGTGGATGAGCGAGATGATCGACTTGAAGAAGGAACGCAACTTCTTCGAGACGCGTGTGATCGAATATCAGACCGGCGGTGCGCTGTCCTGGGAATAACCCGGGCGCACCCGGAGCCAAGTCTTTTGGGGTTGCCGCCAGGCGCCATATGAGCGCCTCGGCCGGCGGATGATTAGGAGCAGGAACGCCTGATGCAAAGCGTGCCCGGAGCCTTGGCGGCTCACCGATATGACCGGCACTTTGCGAACCCTTCAGTGGGATGGGCAAACTTCCCCCCGGAAAAGGGCGTGGGTCGTATGACCTGCGCTTTCAACGAACGTTGGCCGGCGTCGGTATCCGACGCCGGATCGATCTGGCGCGCGGTGCCTCATGGCACGGTGCGCCTTACCGCATTCATTAGCGTAAGCGCGCGGGATCAGCGTACGCCGATGAATAGCCCGCTTCGTAGTGTGCGCCGTGAGAAGCGTTCGCGGGAAGCGGGTTTTGACGAAGGGTGTAGTTTGAACTGACTCTCATCTGAACCTGAAGGAGAAAAAAATGGCAACTGCCAAGAAAAAGCCGGCGGCCAAGAAAGCCGCAGTGAAGAAGGTTGCAGCGAAGAAGGCAGCGCCGGCCAAGAAGGCCGCAGCGAAGAAAGTCGCGGTGAAGAAGGTTGCAGCCAAGAAAGTCGCAGTGAAGAAGGTCGCAGCGAAGAAGGCCGCACCGGCGAAGAAGGCTGCAGCGAAGAAAGTCGCGGTGAAGAAGGTTGCGGCGAAGAAGGCAGCACCGGCGAAAAAGGCCGCTGCAAAGAAGGTTGCAGCGAAGAAAGTCGCCGTGAAGAAGGTTGCAGCGAAGAAGGCAGCACCCGCGAAGAAGGCCGCAGCGAAGAAAGTCGCGGTGAAGAAGGTTGCTGCCAAGAAGGCGCCTGCGAAGAAGGCTGCTGCCAAGAAGGCCGCGCCTGCGAAGAAGGCTGCTGCCAAGAAGGCTGCGCCTGCGAAGAAGGCCGCTGCCAAGAAGGCTGCACCTGCGAAGAAGGCCGCCGCGAAGAAGGCTGCCAAGAAGGCACCTGCGAAGGCGGCCGCTGCTGCACCTGCTGCCCCTGCTGCGCAACCGGCTGCGCCCGCAGCAACGGTCAAGACTGCCCTGAACCCGGCCGCAGCATGGCCGTTCCCGACCGGCAGCCGTCCGTAAGTAGTACGAGCCGAAGCGCACGAGAGTCAGTCAATACGCGCGCTTCGGTGGCAGGGCCGGGCGCTGTGTCTGCGGATGCATCTGCGCAGGCGCAAATGCCGGGCCCGCTCCCAGTCCCGTCGTCGGTTTGTCCGCGACGGGATTTTTTTCGTCCATGGCTTTTGTTCACTCGCCGCGTCAAGGCGCGCTGAGTGCCGGCAACGCCGTTTGGCGCGGGCATGAAAAAAGGCGCATGCACAGGGGAGCACATGCGCCTGAGGTTCCGCAGGAAGGCGCAAGACGCCGCTGCGGTACAGGGGAAACCGGTTAATCAGTGCGTCACGCGCGTGACGCCTCCGCTCGAGACCAGGCGCACCCGCTCGCCAGCTTGAAAGACCTCGCCGGTGGCGGCCTGGGTGATGGCGCGATAGTCGCCGTTATCGAGGCGCACCGTGATCTCGAGGCCGTTGTGCATCGCAACGCCGTTCTCGACGGCGTTGCCGGCCACTGCACCCGCGATGCCTCCGATGATGCCCGTGATGATCGAGCCTGTGCCACCGCCAATCTGGCTGCCCGCCACGGCGCCAAGCGCGCCGCCGCCCACTGCGCCGATTCCGCTCGGCTGGCCGTTGTTGGAACTGATCTTCACCGCGCGCACGCTTTCGACCGTGGCCATGCGCACCGTGGCTTCGCGTTGCGCCTGGGAGGCGGTGTAGACATCAGCGGAACTGCTGTTATAAGCACAGCCCGACAGGGCGAGCGAGCCCGCAATCATGACGGCGACGATCACACGACTTGTTGTTTTCATTTCCCGTAACTCCAAAGAGCGCCGCCGGTGACGAAGGAGGCGGCGCCCGGATTCAGAGCGGCAGTTCGTAGTCGAACGCCGCCTTGAACCGTTCCTTGATTTGCGCCCGCGAGGGCGCGTAGTTCTGCGGTCCGAGATGCTCGATTTTCAGCGCGCCCATGAGGCTGGCAAGACGTCCCGTGGTGGCCCAGCCGAGGTTGTTCTGGATGCCGTAGAGCAGACCGCCGCGGAAGGCGTCGCCGCAACCCGTGGGGTCGAGCACTCGTTCGGCACGCACCGATGGAATTTCTTCGATGCCGCCGCCGTGGTAGATCTGCGAACCGTGCTCGCCGCGCGTGACGATGAGTGCATCGACATGGCTCGCGATCTCTTCGAGCGACCAGCCAGTGCGATGACTGACCAAATTCGCTTCGTAGTCGTTGACCGTCACATAGGTCGCAAGTTCAATAGCGCGTCGAAGCGACGCACCGTCGAAGAGCGGTAGTCCTTGACCCGGATCGAAGACAAATGGAATGCCCGCATGCGCGAACTGCTCCACGTGCTGGACCATGCCGTCGAAGCCGTCCGGCGCGACGATGCCGAGCTTGATCCCAGGCGCTTCGTCGGCGCGGTTCAGGTGCGATTGCATCATCGCGCCCGGGTGGAAGGCCGTGATCTGGTTGTTCTCGAGATCGGTCGTGATCATCGCCTGTGCCGACCACGTGTCGGGCAGCACGCGCACGTGCGCTTTCGAGAGGCCGAGCGTGTCGAGGCGTTCGAGATAAGGTTGCGCATCGGCGCCACCGAGCGTCGCCATGATGCGCGCGTCGCCGCCAAGCAGATGCAGCGAGTAAGCGATATTGCCCGCGCAGCCGCCGAATTCGCGGCGCATCGTCGGCACGAGAAAGCTCACGTTCAGAATGTGCACCTGCTCAGGCAGGATGTGTTCCCGAAAGCGGCCTTCGAAAGTCATGATGTTGTCGTAGGCGAGCGAGCCGCAGATCAGCGTAGCCAAGGCAGGGATTCCTGTAATGCGTTGGGTGGAGACGGCGGCGCGCCGTGAGCGGTATTGAGCCGGCATGGTGCCGGGGCGGTGTCCAGCTCGCGCGCGCCGCGACGGGTATTACTTCAGTGCAGCAAGTGCGGCGTCGTAGTTCGGCTCGTTCTTGATTTCGCTGACGCGCTCTGCGTAGACGACGTTGTCGTTCGCGTCGATGACCACCACGGCGCGCGCCGTGAGGCCCGTCAGCGGGCCGCTCGTGACGTCCACGCCGTAGGCTTGCGCGAACTCGTGGCCGCGGAAGGTCGATGCCGTGACGACATTTTCGATGCCTTCGGTCGTGCAAAAGCGCGCAGCGGCGAACGGCAGATCCGCCGAGATCACGACGACGGCCGTGTTGTCGAGCTTGGCTGCGGCTTCGTTGAACTTGCGCGTGGAGGTGGCGCAAACCGGCGTGTCGAGGCTCGGCACGATGTTCAGCACCTTGCGCTTGCCGGCGAAATCAGCGAGCGAGACGGCATTGAGGTCGCGGCCGACGAGCGAGAATGCAGGGGCCTTCTGGCCGGCCGTCGGGAACGTGCCGGCGACGTCGATCGGGTTACCGCCTAGCGTGACTTGACTCATGATGTGTTCTCCGAATGTAGTGCTGTAGTGGTGAAGAGCGCGCCCGGCGTGGCCGGGCGCAGGAAACGCGCGCCGGCGCGAAAGTGAGCGCCGGCGCGGAATTCAGGGGTAGAAGATTTCGATGCGGAAGTTCGACGCCACGACGTTGCCGGTGTCGAGCCGCACGATCATCGTCTGCGTGCTGTGCGGGGCCATGCCGGCCTCGATGCGCGTGCCGGGCGGCGCGTAGTCCTGCGGCCACAGCACGCGGCGCAGAACGATGTTGTTCTGGCGGTCGAGCAACGTGAGCTCCATGGCCGGCCAGGCGAGCGCCACGTCGAAGCGGTTGTGCAGCGGAACCTTCAGCTCCAGGTGATGTGGATCGTCTACCTGGCGCAGATCGGATGGCCGGACCTGCAGGCCGTCGATGTCGCGCGGTGGCCGCAGCTTGCATCCGAGCTCTGCGCAGGCCTGTTGATAGTACGGCTGCGACGCGGGCCAGTAGACCATGACGGTTTCGCGCATCCACCACGCGAGCTGCGCGGCGAGCGTCGCGAGCAGCGCGAGGGCGATCAATACGCCCACGATGCGCCAGCCCGTATGGCGTTTCACACGAACGGGCGCTTCCCGCGTGACCGCGAAGGGTTCGCCGCTGGGGTTGGGTTCGAGCGCAGTGAACGCGGGGGTAGCCGACGAACCAGCCGGCGCGCGCCGCAGCACGGGCTCGGGGTCGGCATGGCGGCTGTGAATGGCGTCATTCGCCGAAAGGGTCGGCTCGACGGGACCGGATGCAGCGGGTTGTCGGCCATGCGTTGCGCCATGCCCGGCGCCAGGCGAAAGCGTGGGCTCGGCGTCGCGGGCGATGCGCATTTCGACATCGCGTGCCGGGGCCAGGCCTGCACGCGGCAGGTGGCTGCCGTTGTATTGCAGGCTAGGGTCGAGATTGCTGTCCGCGCGCGGCGCCCATGGATCCCAGCCACGGCCCGAGAAGTTTGGCGCTCGAGGCGAGGTGGATTCCCCGGACGGGGCCGCTGGCTCGCCTTGCGGCGGCCGATCGGGAGTTTGCGCGACTTGAGCAGCCGCGGCCTGCTGGGCGGATGGTGCGGCGAGGCTAGCGGCGATATCGGCCGCGACAGGCGTGGCCTGGGCGAAATCGCCGCTTTCGGGCAGCTCGTACAGGCTACCCGACGCATCGAACGCTTCCTGACAATGCCCGCAGCGCACGAGACCGCGACGCGCGGCGAGGTGTGCGGGCTGGATACGGAAGACGGTTTCGCAGAAGGGACAGCGCGTTGCCAGAAGCATGTGTGCCGTGTAACCGGAGGGTTGGCGATACTCGCATTCTACTGGCAATCCACGGCGGCCTACGACTTCGCGCCTTGCTCGTGGGGCGCGAACAGGTTTTACGCGCGTCGCGTGCCGGCGAGGCAGACCCAGCCTTCGTGCTCGCGCCAGACCGAGATGTCGATCCAGCGTGCGTAGACTTGCGCCACTTCGTCGGCCTGACGCGCGAGGATGCCGGAGAGCGCAAGCCGTCCGCCCGGCTTCACGCGCGACGACAGCATCGACGCCATCAGCTTGAGCGGATTCGAAAGAATGTTGGCGACCACGATGTCGAACTCGCCCGCCGGGCAGTCGTCGGGCAGGCCGTAGGTGACGTCGGCGCGATTGCGCTCGCTGTTCTGGCGTGCCGATTCGACCGCCTGCGGGTCGATGTCGATGCCGATCACGGGGTTCGCGCCGCACTTCTTCGCGAGGATCGCGAGGATGCCCGAGCCGCAGCCGTAGTCGAGCAGCGAATTGCCGGGCTGCACGTGCTGCTCGAGCCACTCCATGCACAGCCGCGTGGTGGGATGGCTGCCGGTGCCGAACGCGAGGCCCGGATCGAGCTCGAGCACGAGCGCGTCAGGGTCGGGGGCGTCGTGCCACGAGGGCACGACCCAGATGCGCTGGCCGATCTGGATCGGATCGAACTGCGATTGGGTGAGCCGCACCCAGTCCTGCTCCTCGACTTCGCGCAGCGAGAACTTCGGCGTTTCAGCGAGACCGACCTCGTTCGCGGCAGCCACGAGCAGCACGGCGGGATCCTGATCGTTGCCGATCAGCGCGATAACGCGCGAATGCTGCCAAGCGGTGCGCTCGGGCGTGAGGCCCGGCTCGCCGAAGAGCGGCTGCTCGTCGGGCGTGTCGGCGTCGGCGTCTTCCACCGACACCGAGAGGGCGCCAAGCTCGATCAGCGCGTCGGAGAGTTCTTCCGCGCGATTGCGATCCAGCTCGACGATCAGTTCCCGGTAGCTCATGAATTACGCTTCGTCCTTCTTCACAGCCTGACGTTCGGCCAGACGGCTTTCGAGGTAGTGAATGCTCGTGCCGCCTTCGACGAACTTCGCGTCGAGCATGAGCTCGCGGTGCAGCGGAATGTTGGTCAGGATGCCTTCGACCACCATTTCCGAGAGCGCGATGCGCATGCGCTGAATGGCTTGCTCGCGCGTGGTGCCGTAGGTGATCAGCTTGCCGATCATCGAATCATAGTTCGGCGGCACGAAATAACCATTGTAGGCGTGGGAATCCACGCGCACGCCCGGACCACCCGGCATGTGCCACGACGTGAGGCGTCCCGGCGAAGGCGTGAACTTGAACGGATCCTCCGCGTTGATACGGCACTCGATCGCGTGGCCCTTCAACTGGATGTCACGCTGGCGGAACGAGAGCTTTTCGCCCGCGGCGATGCGGATCTGCTCCTGCACGATGTCGATGCCGGTGATCAGCTCCGTGACCGGGTGCTCGACCTGCACGCGCGTGTTCATCTCGATGAAGTAGAACTCGCCGTTTTCGTAGAGGAATTCGAACGTGCCCGCGCCGAGGTAGCCCATCTTCTTGCAGGCGTCGGCGCAACGGTCGCCGATGCGATCGAGCAGGCGGCGCGCGATGCCCGGCGCCGGCGCTTCCTCGATCACCTTCTGGTGGCGGCGCTGCATCGAGCAGTCGCGCTCGCCGAGCCACACGGCGTTCTTGAACGAATCGGCAAGCACCTGAATCTCGATGTGACGCGGATTCTCGAGGTACTTCTCCATGTAGACCTGAGGGTTGCCGAACGCACGGCCCGCTTCCTCGCGGGTCATGTTGACCGCGTTCACGAGCGCCGCTTCGGTGTGCACCACGCGCATGCCGCGCCCGCCGCCGCCGCCCGCCGCCTTGATGATGACGGGGTAGCCGATCGCGCGCGCGATCTTCACGATTTCCTTCGGATCTTCGGGCAGCGCGCCTTCCGAGCCCGGCACGCACGGCACGCCGGTCTTGATCATGGTCTGCTTGGCCGTGACCTTGTCGCCCATCATGCGGATCGTTTCCGGGCGCGGGCCGATGAACGTGAAGCCAGATTGCTCGACACGCTCGGCGAAGTCCGCGTTCTCGGAGAGGAAGCCGTAGCCGGGGTGGATTGCTTCGGCGTCGGTGACTTCGGCCGCGCTGATGAGCGCCGGCATGTTCAGATAGCTCAGGTTCGAAGGCGCCGGGCCGATGCAGACCGCCTCGTCGGCGAGCTTCACGTACTTGGCTTCCTTGTCGGCTTCCGAATAGACAACGACCGTCTTGACGCCGAGCTCGCGGCACGCGCGCTGGATGCGCAGCGCGATTTCGCCACGGTTGGCAATGAGGATTTTTTCAAACATGGTGGGTATTCGCCCTCGCGCCTTAGGCGATCACGAAGAGCGGCTGGCCGTATTCGACCGCCTGGCCGTTTTCGACGAGGATTTCCTTGACGACGCCGGCTGCGTCCGATTCGATCTCGTTGAGCAGCTTCATCGCTTCGATGATGCACAGCGTCTGGCCTTCCTTGACCGTGTCGCCCACTTGCACGAACGGATCGGCGCCCGGCGACGGTGCGCGGTAGAACGTGCCGACCATCGGCGAGGTCACGACGTGGCCCTGCGGCAAGGCCGGTGCGGCCGCGGCGGGCGCGCCGGCTTCGGGTGCGGGGGCCGGAGCGGCAGCGAACGGGGCTCCGGCGAGGGGGGGGGCATATTGCGCCGCGCTCGGCTGCACGTAAACCGGCGGCGCATTCTTGACGATGCGCACCTTGCCTTCGCCCTCGGTGACTTCGAGCTCCGAGATGCCCGATTCGGAGACGAGGTCGATCAGAGTCTTCAGCTTACGTAGATCCATGGTGCAGCCCCCTTGCTATGCATGCGTGAGGTGCCGGCGCGCGCGCGCGGCACGGGATTGGTGTTGTCTTGCAGAATGCGTTGGTTTCTCGCCGCCGGTGTCACGCGGCCGAGCCGGCGGCGAGCCGGTCGAGCGCGTATTCGAGCGCGTAGAGATAACCCTTCCAGCCGAGGCCGCAGATGACGCCCTCGGCCTGGTCGGAAAAATACGAGTGGTGCCGGAAGGCTTCGCGGCGGTGCACGTTCGAGAGATGAACCTCGACGAACGGAATGCCGACGCCTGCCAGCGCGTCCCGGATCGCCACGCTCGTGTGCGTGTACGCCGCCGGGTTGATCAGGATGAAATCCGTGTGCTCGCTGCGGGCCGCCTGAATGCGGTCCACCAGTGCGCCTTCGTGGTTGCTCTGAAAAGTTGCCAGCTCCACACCCGCATCGGCGGCACGGTCGGCAAGCGCCTGATCGATCTGTGGCAGCGTCACGCGCCCATAGACCTCGGGTTCCCGTGTGCCGAGAAGATTGAGGTTGGGGCCGTGCAGAACCAGCAGTCGCGTCATGGTGGCTTCTTTTTCCGTGGAATTGCGCGAACTTTAGCGCTGATTAGAGAAATTTGTCTAGTTTTCCATACGATCGATATGGCCCCGAGCGCGGTTTGCAAGACGCGCAACGGCCGATCTCCCGCTAATTTCCCTGAATTCCGCAGCAAAAAGTGCTGTACGCCCGTTAAGCCCCGGTCAATTATTCCGCGGCAATTGCAGCGCGTCAGAGTGTATCAAGCGTGTGACGCAGCTCGTCCATCCTGATTTGGCCTAATTTTGTTGCACGTACCGTGCCGTTCGCGTCGATTACGACCGTGTAAGGCAAGCCGCCTGCTGCATTGCCGAACGCACGCGCCACATCGGCGCCGCCGAATCCGGCGATGTAGATCGGGTAATCGACTGGCACTTTCTTGAGGAAATTCTGGATGTTCGCGGCGGAGTCGACGCCGAGGCCGACGAACTGGATGCCTTTCCTGGCGTACTCGCGCTGCAGCGCGGAGAGCTCGGGCATCTCTTCGACACAAGGCCCGCACCACGACGCCCAGAAGTTGATCACGATCGTGCGGCCCTTATACATGGAGAGCGATTGGGGTTTGCCGTCGGGCGTGGTCACGGCAGCGGTCCACAACTGGCCGACCGCATTGGGCTTGCCGGCGACCGATGCCGCATCGGCTAAGCCGGTGTTGCCGCTGTTTGCATAATGTCCCGCCAGGATGCCGCCGCCGGCTGCCACCGCCGCCACTGCGACGCCGGCCAGAATCCGCTTCATGTTCATTGCTGCGTTTAAGCTCTATATGAGTCAGGTGGTGGAAGAGGTGGCACCGCTTTCGTTAATCAGCGCCTGGAGCGCCTGCGCATTCGCGCGCGGCAGACGCCCGCGGGCGTCGGCGCGCACCGCGCCGCGCAGGTCGTCGGTATTGTAGAGCGCAATATGGATGCCCACCGGCTCCTCGTTTCGCGACGGCTGCCACATGAAACTGAACGTTTCCACGTAGCCGCGCGCGGCGAAATGGCGCGTTTCCGAGACGTCATACTGCACATTCGCATTCAGAAGCCAGATTGCGACATCCTTCGCGTTGTCGCAGAAAATCTGCAGATGGATATCCGAGTGCTCGCCGGCCGTGCCGTTGAGCACCGCGCCGGTGAGGAACGGATTGAACGATTCAAGCCGCCGCATCCACTCGAGCGCGATTTCGCGCAGGCGCCGCAGTATCGCCGGCTGGTGATCGCCCTGAAAGAGGGCCTGATATTCGCGGATCTCGTCTTCGATCTGGTCGTTGTCGGGTAGCCAGGCGCCTTCGATGCGCGCGTCCCCCGCAACCTGCCGCGCGGCTTTGCGTTTGGCGGTGGCGTAGTCGAGCCCGTCCTCGGCAATCATCCTTGCTGCCGCGATGGCGATTTCCTCGCGCACGCGCTGGGGATCGAAATGTGATCTGCGAACCATGCGCTCATCATACTAGAGATCGTATGGCCTCCTGTTCGGCTTCCGGCGCCGGGTGCGCCGGCGGCAGCGGCGAAAAAGCCGCAAGGCGTCGGGTACAATAGCGATCTTTGCTCCGGCGGCCTTGCGCCGCCGTTCTGCCTTGCCCACGCCGGCAAACCGCCTGGCTCCGCTTTAACCCACTAACCGTTCACGACGCCCGCGTGGCGCGACAGGCTTATGCACATCCATATCCTCGGCATCTGCGGCACGTTCATGGGCGGTCTTGCCGTGCTCGCGCGCAGTGCGGGCCATACGGTGACTGGCTGCGACGCAGGCGTGTACCCGCCGATGAGCACCCAGCTCGAAGCGCAGGGTATTCGCCTGATCGAGGGTTACGACGCAAGCCAGACAGAACTCAATCCCGATCTTTATGTGATCGGCAACGTGGTTTCGCGCGGCAACCCGCTGATGGAGGAGATCCTCAATCGCGGCCTGCCGTACACCTCGGGGCCGCAGTGGCTCGGCGAGCACGTGCTGCGCGACAGGTGGGTGCTCGCCGTGGCGGGCACGCACGGCAAGACAACCACGAGCTCGATGCTCGCGTGGCTGCTCGAAGACGCCGGCTTGAACCCCGGCTTTCTGATCGGCGGCGTGCCGCTGAACTTCGGCATCTCGGCGCGCCTCACCGATTCGAGCTTCTTCGTGATCGAAGCCGACGAGTACGACACGGCGTTCTTCGACAAGCGTTCGAAGTTCGTCCATTACCGTCCGCGCACAGCAGTGCTGAACAATCTCGAATTCGATCACGCAGACATCTTCCCCGATCTGGCCGCCATCGAGACACAGTTCCACCATCTCGTGCGCACCATTCCGGGTGTGGGCCGCGTCGTCTCGAACGGGCGCGAAGACGCGCTCGAACGCGTGCTTTCGCGCGGCGTGTGGAGCGACGTAGAGCGCTTCGGCGTGCAGGGCGGTTGGCAGGCGCTGCCCGCTGAGGACGGGACGCCGCTCGATGAACGCTTCGCGGTCTATCACAACAGCGAGCGCGCGGGCGTGGTCGACTGGCAGATCCAGGGCGAGCACAACCGCATGAACGCGCTCGCGGCCATCGCCGCCGCGCGCAGCGTGGGCGTGCCGCCCGCGCAGGCTGCGGCCTCGCTGTCGACCTTCCGCAACGTCAAGCGCCGCATGGAAGTGCGCGGCAGCGTCGACGGCGTGACGGTTTATGACGACTTCGCGCACCATCCCACGGCGATCGAAACGACGATCGCCGGGTTGCGCACGCGCATCGGCAATGGGGAAGACGGCAAGCGCACGCGCATTCTTGCCGTGCTCGAGCCGCGCTCGAACACAATGAAGCTCGGCGTGATGAAGGCGCAACTGCCTGGCAGTCTCGCCGACGCCGACCTCGTGTTCGGCTACGGCGCGCCGAGCGGCAAGGACGCGCTCGGCTGGGATCTTGCGGGGGCGCTCGCGCCGCTGGGCGAGAAGGCACAGGCGTACCACGATCTCGACGTGCTCGTGAAGGCCGTGGTGTCGGCCGCCCGCCCTGGCGACCAGCTGCTCGTGATGAGCAACGGCGGGTTTGGCGGCGTGCATCAGAAGCTGCTCGATGCGCTCTCGGCGCGGGGCGCGGCGTGATTGTCTATCTGCACGGGTTTCGCTCGTCGCCGCAATCGTTCAAGGCGCGCTTGCTGGACGCGCGCCTTGAAGCGCTTGGGCGTGGTCGCGAATGGCTGTGCCCGACGCTGCCGGTGTCGCCGGTCGAGACCGTGGCGCTCGTCGAGCGCGAGATCGCGGCGCGTGCGCAAGCCGGCGAGCGCATTACGCTGATCGGCAGTTCGCTTGGCGGTTTCTTCGCCACGCATCTGGCCGAAAAGCATGGCTGGCGCGCTGTGCTGCTCAATCCGGCCGTGGTGCCGGACCGCGACCTGTCGAAGTATCTCGGCGAGCAGCCGCTCTGGCACGGCGGCGGCAGCATCGTCGTGGAGCCGCGCCATCTGGAAGAACTGCGCGCGCTGGCCGTTGCCGCGGTGACCGAGCCCCAGCGCTACTATCTGGTCGCCGCAACCGGCGACGAAGTGCTCGATTACCGCGAGATGCTCGCTCATTATCCGGGCGCCAAAACGCGCTTGATCGAAGGCAGCGACCACGGCATCAGCGAATTCGCCGATTACGTCGACGACGTGATCCAGTTCTGCGACGCACCTTGATGCGTCGCTTACGTTCGCGCCGCGCGCGAACGCCTATATGTATACAGCGGCACCGCCAGGGCGCGCCGCGCCCGCGGTCCGGCAAGTTTGAACGAGAGTGTTGAGTGAACGTTTTCTTTGAGGAATCGGGCAGTTTCAAGGCGGGCAGCGTGCTGTCGCGCCAGGGCGATGCGTTTCAGGTCGAGTTGCCAGGTGGGCGGCGCGCCAAGGTGCGCGCGAAAGACGTGCTGATCGAATTCGAGAAGCCCGCCGCCGGCGACCTGTTGGAGCAGGCGGACGCCGCTGCACAGGACATCGACCTCGATTTCCTGTGGGAATGCGCGCCCGCCGAGGAGTTCGCCTATACGACGCTCGCCGCCGAGTACTTCGGCGAGACCTACGGCCCGGTCGAGCGTGCCGCGCTCGTGCTGCGCCTGCACGGCTCGCCCGTGTACTTCCGCCGCAAGGGCCGCGGCCAGTATCAGCGCGCGCCCGAAGAGCAACTGAAGATGGCGCTCGCGTCGCTCGAGCGCAAGCGTCAGCAGGCGCTCGTGCAGGCCGGCTACGAAGAGGACCTCAAGGCGGGCAAGCTGCCCGAGGCGCTCAAGGACAAGGCGCTGGGTCTGCTCACGAAACCCGACAAGAACTCGATCGAATACAAGGCGCTCGAAGCGGCCGCCGCTGCGCGCGGCATTTCGATGCCGCGCCTGATGCTCGAATGCGGCGGCATTGCCTCGCCGCGCGCGCTGCATGAGGCGCGCTTTCTGGCCGAATTCTTCCCGCACGGCACCGGCTTCCCGGGCGTGGCGGTGGGTGCGCTGCCCGACGACCTGCCCGATGCGGCCGAGCACGTGCAGGCGTTCTCGATCGACGATGTCACCACGACCGAAATCGACGACGCCTTCTCGATCGAGCATCTCGCCGATGGCCGCGTGCGCATCGGCATCCACATCGCGGCGCCTGCACTGGGCATCAAGCGCGGCGATACCGCCGATATGGTTGCGCGCACGCGCCTGTCGACGGTGTACATGCCCGGCGACAAGATCACCATGCTGCCCGACGATTTCGTCGACGCCTTCACGCTGAAGGAGGGCGGCATGCGCCCGGCGCTCTCGCTCTACTGCATCGTGAACCGCGAGACGCAGGAGATCGTCGCCACGGAAACGCGCGCCGAGCGCGTGTTCGTGAAGAGCAACCTGCGCCACAACACGCTCGACGAGGTCGTGACCGAAGAGACGCTGGCCGCGGGCACGGGCGACTATCCGCATAAAGACGACATTGCCGTGCTGTGGCCGTTCGCGCAGGCGCTGTTCGAGAAGCGTCAGCAGGCGCGCGCGGGCTACGGCCTGCGCCGCGAAGTCCAGCGCAACACCGACTTCAACTTCTACGTGGATGGCGAGCACGTAACCATCTCTCCGCGCCGCCGTGGCTCGCCGCTCGATTTGATCGTCGCGGAACTGGCGATTCTCGCCAATTCCACGTGGGGCGCGTTCCTGCACGATCATGGCGTGCCGGGCATCTATCGTTCGCAGCGCGCATTCGGCGCGCCCATGGGCCCCAAGCGCACGCGCATGCAGACCAACGCCGCGCCGCACGAAGGCCTGGGCGTCGCGCAATACGCGTGGAGCACCTCGCCGCTGCGGCGCTATGTTGACTTGGTGAACCAGTGGCAGCTGCTCGCGTGCGTCGAGCACGGCGTGGCCGCCAAGCTGGTCGCGCCGTTCAAGCCCAAGGACGCCGATTTGTTCGCCGTCGTGCAGGGCTTCGACGAAACCTACACCGCCTACGCCGATCACCAGCGCCGCATGGAGTACTTCTGGTGCCTGCGCTGGCTCCAGCAGGAGATGCGCGGCGAGGACGGCCGCGAAGCGCGCCGCGAATTCCCGGCCACCGTTGTGAAGGACGATCTCGTGCGCTTCGAGGAAGTGCCGCTGCTCATGCACGTGCCCGCGCTCGGCGTGCACGCGCGTGGCACGCGCCTGATGATGGAAGTGCTGTCGATCGACGAGCTGACGATCGAGGCGTCGGTGCGCATGCTGCGCGTGCTCGACGCGCCGGTCGTGACGAGCGGCGAGCAAGCCGAAGACGACGCGGGTGAGGACGAAGAACTCATCGAATCCGCCGACGCTTCCGCCGAGAGCGAAGCAGAGGCGCTGGCCGAAGCGCCGGCTGATTCGGCTGGTGCGGACAATGCCGCCGAAGGCGAGGACGCGCAGTCGCCAGAGCAGCATGCTACGGAGCCGCGCTCATGAGCGCCCGGCAAGTCCGCGACCGCTATGCCGTGGTCGGTAACCCGGTCGCGCATAGCAAGTCGCCATACATTCACGCGCAGTTCGCCGTCGCAACCGGCGAGCCTGTCGAATATGACCGGCTGCTCGCGCCGCTCGACGGCTTCGTCGAACACGTGCAGGCGTTTCGGGCCGCGGGTGGCCGTGGCCTGAACGTGACCGTGCCGTTCAAGCTGGAGGCGCACGCGCTGGCGGACCGGCTGTCGCCGCGCGCGGCGGCGGCGGGCGCCGTCAACACGCTGCGCTTCGACGAAGACGGCATTTTCGGCGACAACACTGACGGTTTCGGCCTCGTTCGCGACATCGAGGTGAATCTGGGCGTCCCGCTCGAGGGCGCACGCGTGCTGCTGCTGGGCGCGGGCGGGGCGGCGCGCGGCGTCGTGCTGCCGATGCTCGAGCGTCGGCCGCGCGAGATCACCATCGTGAACCGCACCGCGAAAAAAGCGCACGCGCTAGTAGAGCAGTTCGAAGACGCGGCGCGCGAGGCTGGCTGCCTCATCAACGGCGGTGGCCCGGACGCCATCTATCGCGACGCGATCGATCCAAAGCCCTACGATGTGATCGTCAACGCAACGGCCGGCAGTCTCGACGCCGCGCTGCCCGAGTGCGACGCTCGCGCGTTCGGTCCGGGAACGCTGGCCTACGACATGATGTACGGCGCCGAACCGACCGTGTTCATGCGCCATGCCGAATCGCTGGGCGCGCGCGCATCGGATGGGCTCGGGATGCTGGTCGAGCAGGCCGCCGAGTCGTTCTTCGTGTGGCGCGGCGTGCGCCCCGAAGGCGCGCCCGTGCTGGCCGCGCTGCGCAGGCAACTGGCAGCGCAGGCCTGACGCGCGCGCCGCCATGCGTAGAGAAGCCTCGGGGGCGCGCGCAGCAGGGCTCGGCAATGGGCAACGCAGTGGACAACCCGGCGAGCCGTTCGTGCACAGCGTTGCCGCGCTGAACGCGACGCGCCCCGGCTTGCTGCGCTGGCTCGTCTACGTGGCGCTGGTGTTCGGCGTCGCCTGGGCCGGGATGCAGCTTTTCTACTTCGCGCAGATTGCCGTCTGGAATTTCGCCGATCCGCAATCGACGGCCTTCATGCGCACCGACGAGGCGCGCCTTTCCGCCGACCGTCCCGATCTCGACATTCAGCACCAGTGGGTGCCCTACGACCAGATCTCGCGCAACCTCAAGCGCGCGATCATTGCGTCCGAGGATGCCAATTTTGCCAGCAACAACGGTTACGAAACCGACGCCATCCTGCAGGCGTGGGAGCGCAACAAGAAGCGCGGCCACATCGTGCGCGGCGGATCGACGATCACGCAGCAACTCGCGCGTAATCTGTTTCTATCGCGCGAGAAGAGCTATATCCGCAAGGGCCAGGAACTCATCATCACGTGGATGCTGGAGACGCTGCTCGACAAGGAGCGCATCTTCGAGATCTATCTGAATTCGGTGGAGTGGGGCAATGGCGTCTACGGCGCGCAGGCCGCCGCGCGCTACTACTACCGAACGACAGCCGCAAAGCTCACGCCGTGGCAGGCGGCGCGATTGGCGGTCATGCTGCCGCAGCCGAAGTATTTTGACGAGCACCGCAACTCTCCGTATCTCGCCCAGCGCGCGAGGGTGATCGCGCGCCGCATGGGAGCCGCCGAACTCCCGCCTTCGTCACAATAGCCTATAGCCCATCGGCTCAGACGACACACAAGCAAAAAGCGCCGAACGAACCGGCGCTTTTTTATTAACTTCCCACTATTGCGGCTTACTGGCGCGCAAGTCTCGCGTTGTCCGGCATCGGCATATTGAAGTTGGTGCGAAACGGATTGATGTCGAGGCCGCCACGCCGCGTGTAGCGCGCGTACACCGCGAGCCGGTCCGGTTTGCACTCGCGCAGGATGTCCATGAAGATGCGCTCGACGCATTGCTCATGAAAGCCCGTGTGGTTGCGGTACGAAATGATGTAGCGCAGAAGGCCCGCCTGGTCGATCTGCGGCCCCACGTAATGAATCTGCACGCTGCCCCAGTCGGGCTGGCCCGTCACGGGGCAGTTCGACTTCAGCAGATTGGAGATCAGCGTTTCCTCCACGGGCGACTCTTGCTGGGCGGCCTTGAGCAGCGTCGGGTCGGGGTGATAGATCTCGGTGTCCAGATCGAGCCGGTCGAGCGAGAGGCCGTCGAATTCCTCGAACGGGATTTTGCCGAATCCGCCCGGCTGATCGAGCCGCACGGAAACCGAAGCGCCGCACGCCGCCGACACATCGCGCTTGATGGTGTCGCGCACCACGTCGGCGGATTCGAACGGCGTTTGCGCGAACGAGCCCAGATAGAGCTTGAACGACTTCGATTCGATGATGTTGGGCGAATCGGCGGGAATGAAGAACGTGGCGATGGCAATCTGCGGCTTGCCGCGCGCATTGAGCCACGAAAGCTCGTAGGCGTTCCAGATATCGGTGCCGAAGAAGGGCAGTTGAGCGCCGATGCCGATTGCTTCGCGCGCGCCCGCGCGCGGAATCGGAAACAGCAGTGAGGCGTCGTACTGCTCGGTGTAGGTCGCGGCCTTGCCGAGCGGGGATTGTTCGGGAGTCATGATGCGCTGGTTTCAGTGGGGGCGTCGTTCGACGCGTTGCTCGTCGCGCTCGTTGCGCGCGCCGCGCGGTTTGCCGGATTCGCGGGGTTGGCCACGCCGCTCGCCACGTGGCCGGTTGCCGTGACCGAGCGGGCCGATTCGCAATGGCGGATCTGGTCGTCGAAGAAAAAGTCGGGCTCGAACTCGCCCAGGAACGGGCCTTTGTCGAGTCCGCCGAGGAACATCGCTTCGTCGATTTCGATGTTCCAGGCCATCAGCGTGCGGATCGCGCGCTCATGCGCGGGCGCCGAGCGCGCCGTCACGAGCGCGGTGCGGATGCGCATCGTCGCGTTGGCGTCGGCGAGCTTTTGCAGCCGGTTGAGCGCTTCGAGCAGCGGTTTGAGCGGCCCTTGCGCGAGCGGCAGCTCGCGATTGTCGCGCTCGTGGCTCACGAACGCACTCAAACCCTCGCGCTGAAAGATCTGCTCGGCTTCGTCGGAAAACAGCACCGCATCGCCGTCGAACGCGATGCGAATCTCGTGTGCATTGCGTTCCGATATTGTCGCCGAATTTGCTTCGATGCGTGGAAAGACCCGCGCGGCCGGAAACCCGGCGTCGAGCGCCCCGCGCACGTCCTCGGGGTTCGCCGAGAGAAACAGCGATGCGTTGAGCGGCTTGAGATAGCGCCACGGCTCGCGCCCGCGCGTGAACACGCCGCGCTGCACGTCGAGCTGATGCTCGCGGCACGAGTTGAAGGTGCGCAGCCCGCTGATGGGATCGCTGCGCGAGAGGATCACCACTTCCACGTGGTGTGCGCCGTTATTGAGCGCAAGCAGCTTCTCGATCAGCGCGAACGCGACACCGGGCTGCGCCGGCACGTTCAGGCGTTCGCGCTGCAGCGCCTCGTAGTCGCGCAGCTCACCGGTCTCGTAGACGCGGTTCTCTTCTTCGAAGTCGAAGAGCGCGCGCGACGAGATGGCGACGACGAGCTTGTCGGAGAGCGAAACGGCCATGATCGTCGGGCTTTATGCGAGAAACAACCGGTAAGCCGGATTCTGCGTCTCCTCCCAATGCGGATAGCCGAGCGTGGCGAGAAAGCGGCGGAACTCCGCGTCCTCGGCCGCCGGCACCTGGATGCCCACCAGAATCGAACTGTAATCCGCGCCCTGGTTGCGGTAGTGGAACAGACTGATGTTCCAGTTCGGCGCCATCGATGAGAGAAAGCGCATCAGCGCGCCCGGACGCTCCGGAAACTCGAAGCGGAACAGCCGCTCGTCGTGCGCGAGCGGCGAGCGCCCGCCCACCATGTAGCGGATGTGCTGCTTGGAGAGCTCGTCGCCGGTAAGGTCGACGCACGGGAAACCGTGATCGACGAAGGCCTGCGCGATCTGCTGCGACTCGCCCCGGTTGCGGATCTGCACGCCCACGAAAATGTGCGCGCGCTCGGCGTCGTCGATGCGGTAGTTGAACTCGGTCACGCTGCGCGTGCCCACGAGTTCGCAGAAGCGTTTGAAGCTGCCGCGTTCCTCGGGGATCGTCACCGCGAACACCGCCTCGCGCGCCTCGCCCACCTCCGCGCGCTCGGCCACGAAGCGCATGCGGTCGAAGTTCATGT
Source organism: Paraburkholderia sp. A1BS-2L (assembly GCF_051125205.1). NCBI lineage: Bacteria > Pseudomonadati > Pseudomonadota > Betaproteobacteria > Burkholderiales > Burkholderiaceae > Paraburkholderia > Paraburkholderia sp. A1BS-2L. The sequence continues at coordinate 2,714,658 of NZ_CP120428.1, read as the reverse complement.
TCGCGCCCGAGGTCACCGCCACCAGCGTCTGGCCCGTGATGCCCTCGCGCTCCGCGTACTGCTTGGCGCCCGCCACGGCCAGCGCGCCCGCCGGCTCCAGCACGCTGCGCGTGTCCTGGAAGACGTCCTTGATGGCCGCGCACAGCGCGTCGGTGTCCACCGTGAGCACCTCGTCCAGATACTGCCGGCACAGCCGGAAGGTTTCCTCGCCCACGAGCTTGACCGCCGTGCCGTCCGAGAACAGGCCCACTTCGCTCAACTCCACGCGCTTGCCGGCCTTCATCGATTGCGCCATCGCGCACGAATCGTCCGTCTGCACGCCGATCACGCGGATCTCGGGGCGCACCGCCTTCACGTAGGCCGCCATGCCCGCCGCAAGCCCGCCGCCGCCGATCGGCACAAAGATCGCGTGAATCGGGGCCTGATGCTTGCTGAGCACTTCCATCGCCACGGTGCCCTGGCCTGCGATCACATGCGGATCGTCGAACGGATGCACGAAAGTCAGTCCGCGCTGCTCCTGCAGGCGCACGGCGTGCGCGTAGGCGTCGCTATAGGATTCGCCGGCCTGCACGACCTCGACGGTGGGGCCGCCGTGGGCGCGCACCGCGTCGACCTTGACCTGGGGCGTGGTGACCGGCACGCAGATCACGGCCTTCACGCCGAGCCGGGCAGCTGAAAGCGCCACGCCCTGGGCGTGATTGCCGGCCGAGGCGGTGATCACGCCGCGCTCGAGCTGCGCGGGCGTGAGGTGCGCCATCTTGTTGTAGGCGCCGCGCAGCTTGAAGGAGAACACGGGCTGGTTGTCCTCGCGCTTGAGCAGGACGGTGTTGCGCAGGCGCGCCGAGAGGTTCGGCGCCCGCTCCAGTTCGGTCTCGCGGGCCACGTCGTAGACGCGGGCGGTGAGGACTTTTTTCAGATAATCGTCGTGGGAGGCCATGCGAAGGATGCGTCGGGCGCGGGATTTGACGGGAAAACGTAAATGATAGCGCCAATGATCATGCCAGCAGCGGGCCAATTCCCGACTGCCCGGACGGCGAATCCATTGCGGCATGGCGCTTCGTGGAGATGTCAGGCCCGATTCATCTGCCTGTATCACGTGCTTGTCGCGTGAATGACAGAGACTGGCGTTTGCAAGATGGCAAAGTTCCCGGCACCGTCAGCGCAGGCGCGGATCATGCGTTAAAATCGCTTTTTGAAACAAGGATCGGAAGATGCACAGGCAGACTCGGATAGCCCATTTGATGCCCGCGCGGCGCGAGACCCGCCCCGCGGCGCAGCGGCAAGTCCGGCACGCACGATCGTGCCGCTAAGTCCGAGCGCCGGGGAACCATCGGCGTGAGTGCAGCCGCCATGCTTGCCCACCCCTAAAGTCCGCTATCAGCCCACCGCGAGCCAACAGCGCGCCACTACGCGCCGGCCGCGAGCCACCGGCGGACACGATTTCAGAATAGCGCCCCACGCGCCCCGTCAGCGTCCGCCATGCCCGCAGCGAGCGATATCAGCGAGCCACATGAGCGGGCCTGTCACCAAGAGTCGTCCAACCATGAACGCACCTCAAGTTTTCGATCCTCACGGCGCCGCCGCTACCGTGGCCGCCGATGTCGAACCGCGCCTGCGCGAGATTCCGTACAACTACACGTCCTTTTCGGATCGCGAAATTGTCATCCGCCTGCTGGGCGAGGATGCATGGAACGCGCTCGCCGAACTGCGCGCCGAACGCCGCACCGGCCGCTCGGCGCGCATGCTCTATGAGGTGCTCGGCGACATCTGGGTCGTGCGCCGCAATCCGTATCTGCAGGATGACCTGCTCGACAATCCGAAGCGCCGCGCGCTCCTGATCGAGGCGCTGAACCACCGCCTCGCCGAAATCGAGAAGCGCCGCCGCGCCGACCTCCAGGAGCATGCCGACAAGGAGGGCATGGACCGCGCCGCGCGCGTGGAAACGCTGGTCGGCGCCACCCGCCGCGCCATCGACGACTTCGCCGCCGAATTCGATAAGATGGCCGACCTGCGCCGCCGCGCGACCAAGGTGCTCGGCCGCTGCACGCAGAAGGACAACATCCGCTTCGACGGCATGGCACGCGTCGCGCACGTCACAGACGCAACCGACTGGCGCGTGGAATATCCGTTCGTGGTCCTCACGCCCGACACCGAGGCTGAGATCGCGAGCCTCATCAAGGCCTGCTTCGAACTGGGCCTCACCGTGATTCCGCGCGGCGGCGGTACGGGCTACACGGGCGGCGCGGTGCCGCTCACGCCGTTCTCGGCCGTCATCAACACGGAAAAGCTCGAGCAGCTCGGCCCGGTCGAAATGACCGACCTGCCAGGCGTCGACCGCAAGGTCGCGACGATCTTCTCGGGCGCGGGCGTCGTCACGCGCCGTGTGACCGAGGCGGCGGACGCCGCCGGCTTCGTGTTCGCGGTCGACCCGACTTCGCTCGACGCCTCGTGCATCGGCGGCAACGTCGCGATGAACGCGGGCGGCAAGAAGGCCGTGCTGTGGGGCACGGCGCTCGACAATCTCGCGTGGTGGCGCATGGTCGACCCTGAGGGCAACTGGCTCGAAGTCACGCGACTCGACCATAACCTCGGCAAGATCCACGACGTTCCCGTGGCGCGCTTCGAGCTCAAGTGGTTCGACGGCGAATTCGCGCCGGGCGAAAAGCTGCTGCGCACCGAATGGCTCGACATCGAAGGCAAGCGCTTTCGCAAGGAAGGCCTCGGCAAGGACGTCACCGATAAATTCCTCGCGGGCTTGCCCGGCGTGCAGAAGGAAGGCTGCGACGGGCTCATCACGTCCGCGCGCTGGGTGCTGCACAAGATGCCCGCGCACACGCGCACCGTTTGTCTGGAATTCTTCGGTCAGGCACGCGAGGCGATTCCGAGCATCGTCGAGATCAAGGACTACCTGTTCGAGACGTCGAAGCAGGGCGGCGCGATTCTCGCGGGGCTCGAGCATCTGGACGAGCGCTATCTGCGCGCCGTGGGCTACGCGACCAAGAGCAAGCGCAACGCGTTTCCGAAGATGGTGCTGATCGGCGACATCGTCGGCGACGACGCCGATGCCGTGGCCACCGCCACCTCGGAAGTCATCCGCATGGCCAACGGCAAGAGCGGCGAGGGCTTTGTTGCCGTGAGCGCCGAGGCGCGCAAGCGCTTCTGGCTCGACCGCAGCCGCACTGCCGCGATCGCCAAGCACACCAACGCGTTCAAGATCAACGAAGACGTCGTGATTCCGCTCGACCGCATGGGCGAGTACACGGACGGCATCGAGCGCATCAACATCGAGCTGTCGATCAAGAACAAGCTTCAACTCGTGGACGCGCTCGAAGCGTTTTTCAAGGAAGGGAAGCTTCCGCTCGGCAAGACCGACGATGCCAACGAGATTCCTTCGGCGGAACTGCTCGAAGACCGCGTGCAGCAGGCGCTCGACTTGCTCAAGCGCGTGCGCGAGCGCTGGACCTTCGTGGGCGAGAAGCTCGACATGCCGCTGCGCGAGGCGCAGCACTATCTCGTCCAGCTCGGCTACGAGGCGCTCGCGGAGAAGTTCGCCGATCGCACCGACATCCAGCCGGACGCCACCGTGTTCGACGTCACCCAGGACCGCACGGTGCGCATCTCGTGGAAGCAGGAGATCCGCGCGGAGCTGCGCCAGATCTTCAACGGCGGCGCGTTCAAGCCGATCCTCGACGAAGCCCAGGCGATCCACAAGAAGGTGCTGCGCGGCCGCGTGTTCGTGGCGCTGCACATGCACGCCGGCGACGGCAACGTGCACACCAACATTCCGGTCAACTCGGACAACTACGAGATGCTGCAGGACGCGCACCACTCGGTCGCGCGCATCATGAAGCTCGCGCGCTCGCTCGACGGCGTGATCTCGGGCGAGCACGGCATCGGCATCACCAAGCTCGAATTCCTCACCGACGAGGAGATCGCCGAATTCCGCGCCTACAAGCAGCGCGTCGACCCGCAAGGGCGCTTCAACAAGGGCAAGCTGCTCGACGGCGCCGACCTGCGCAACGCCTACACGCCGTCGTTCGGCCTGATGGGCTACGAGTCGCTGATCATGCAGCAGTCCGACATCGGCGCGATTGCCGAATCGGTGAAGGACTGCCTGCGCTGCGGCAAGTGCAAGCCCGTGTGCGCGACGCACGTGCCGCGCGCGAATCTGCTCTACAGCCCGCGCAACAAGATTCTCGCGACTTCGCTGCTGGTGGAGGCGTTCCTGTACGAAGAGCAGACGCGCCGCGGCGTGTCGATCAAGCACTGGGACGAGTTCAACGACGTGGCCGACCACTGCACGGTCTGCCACAAGTGCGTGACGCCGTGTCCGGTCAAGATCGACTTCGGCGACGTCACCATGAACATGCGCAATCTGCTGCGCAAGATGGGCAAGAAGAAGTTCAACGCGGGCAACGCGGCGGGCATGTTCTTCCTCAACGCGACCAACCCGCGAACCATCAACCTCGCGCGCGAAGCGATGATGGGCGTGGGCTACAAGGCGCAGCGCCTCGGCAACGACCTGCTCAAGAAGGTCGTGAAGAAGCAGACGGCGCATCCGCCCGCATCCACGGGCAAGCCGGCCGTGGTCGAGCAGGTGATCCACTTCGTCAACAAGAAGATGCCGGGCAATCTGCCGAAGAAGACGGCGCGTGCGCTGCTCGACATCGAAGACAACAAGATCGTGCCGATCATCCGCAACCCGAAGACCACGAACGTGGATTCGGAGGCGGTGTTCTACTTCCCGGGCTGCGGCTCGGAGCGGCTGTTCTCGCAAGTGGGTCTCGCGACCCAGGCGATGCTCTGGGAGGCGGGCGTGCAGACCGTGCTGCCGCCGGGATACCTCTGCTGCGGCTATCCGCAGCGCGGCTCGGGCCAGTACGACAAGGCCGAGAAGATCGTCACCGATAACCGCGTGCTGTTCCACCGCGTCGCGAACACGCTCAACTACCTCGACATCAAGACGGTGGTGGTGTCGTGCGGCACGTGCTACGACCAGCTCGCCGGTTATGAATTCGACAAGATCTTCCCGGGCTGCCGCATCATCGACATCCACGAGTTCCTGCTCGAGAAGGGCATCAAGCTCGATGGCGTGACGGGTACGCGCTACATGTACCACGACCCGTGTCACACGCCGATCAAGACGATGGACCCGGTCAAGCTCGTGAACGAGCTGATGGGGTCAGAGAAGGATGGCTACAAGATCGAGAAGAACGAGCGTTGCTGCGGCGAATCGGGCACGCTCGCCGTGACACGGCCGGATGTCTCGACGCAGGTGCGTTTCCGCAAGGAAGAGGAAATCCGCAAGGGCGCGGCGAAACTGCGCGGCATCCCTATCGTTGGCAATGGTGCGAACGGGGTGCAGCCGGCCACGCAGCAGGAAGCGGGCGGGCAGGGCGGCACGCAGGACGTCAAGATTCTGACGAGCTGCCCGTCGTGCCTCCAGGGTCTGTCGCGGTACAACGAGGACGCCAACATCGAAGCCGACTACATCGTGGTGGAAATCGCCCGACACGTGCTTGGCGAAAACTGGATGGCGGACTACGTTCAGAAGGCGAACAATGGCGGAATCGAGCGCGTGCTGGTTTAATGGCAGCGCCAATTTTTCCGTAACACGGGTTCGAGGACGACGATGGGATGCGTATTCTGCAATGAGGAAGGCGGCGATGTGCTGTGGGAGGACGAGCGTATGCGCGTCGTGCTCGCGACCGCCGAGACCGAGTATCCCGGCTTTTGCCGGGTCATCTGGAATACGCATGTCGCCGAGTTCTCGGATCTGGGCGCCGAGGATCGGGAACATTTGATGCGTGCGGTCTACGCGGTCGAGCGGGCGCTGCGCCGTGTGATGCAGCCGTCGAAGGTGAATCTCGCGAGCCTCGGCAATCAGGTGCCGCACGTGCACTGGCATGTGATTCCGCGCTTCACGAACGATGCGCATTTTCCGATGTCGATCTGGTCGCCGCGCCAGCGCACGGTCTCGGAGGCCATGCTCGGGCAGCGCCGCGCGCAGGCCACGCTGCTGCGCGACGCAGTGCGTCAGGAAATCGAGCAGGCGCTTGCCTGAACCGGAGCGCCACACACGAACGTCTTGCCTTCGTGCCTGTTCGTGCCGGCAACCTTGAGGGAGGAACAGAAATAATCATGAGTGGATTGAAATCCGATACACCGGTGCCGACCGGCATCGTGGTGCATGCGCTGTCGCGCGTGCTCGAACTCCAGTACGGAAACGGCGAGAGCTATCGCGTTCCGTTCGAGTTGATTCGCGTCTACACGCCCTCGGCCGAAGCGCGCGGCCACGGGCCCGGGCAGGAAACGCTGCAGACGGGCAAGCGCGAAGTGGCCATTACGGCGCTCGAAGCAGTAGGCAACTACGCGCTGCAGCCCACTTTCTCCGACGGCCACAATACCGGCATCTACTCCTGGGACCAGCTTTACGAACTGGCGACGTGCCAGGACGAACTCTGGGCCGAGTACTTCGCCAAACTGAAAGCCGCGGGCGTCGATCGCGACGCGCCCATGGCGCGCGAGCCCCAGGGCGGCGCCGCGCACGGCCACTGCCACTGACGCTTCCTGTTACGATCCTGCCCGCCGCGGCGCCCACGCGCCGCACTTCATCAAATAAGACCCGGACACGACCTGGTCAGACCCGCGAAAGGACGAGCGCGATGAGCAAAACCCACTTCGGCTACGAAACAGTCGACGAACAGGACAAGGCGAAGAAGGTGGCCGGCGTGTTCCATTCGGTCGCCTCGAACTACGACCTGATGAACGACCTGATGTCGGGCGGGCTGCATCGCGCCTGGAAGGCGTTCACGATCGCCCAGGCCAACGTGCGCCCGGGCGCACGGGTGCTCGACATCGCGGGCGGCACCGGCGACCTCTCCATGGCGTTCGCAAAAAAGGCCGGCCCGACGGGTGAGGTCTGGCACACCGACATCAACGAGTCGATGCTGCGCGTGGGCCGCGACCGGCTCATCGACCGGGGCGTGATCACACCCGCGCTGCTCTGCGACGCCGAGAAAATTCCCTTTCCGGACAACCACTTCGACGTGGTGACGGTGGCCTTCGGCCTGCGCAACATGACGCACAAGGACGCCGCGCTCGCCGAAATGCGCCGCGTGCTCAAGCCGGGCGGACGCCTGCTCGTGCTCGAATTCTCCAAAGTCTGGGAGCCGCTCAAGAAAGCGTACGACGTGTACTCGTTCAAGGTGCTGCCGTGGCTGGGTTCGCGTTTTGCGCAGGACGCCGATAGCTACCGCTATCTTGCCGAGTCGATCCGCATGCATCCCGATCAGGAAACATTAAAGACGATGATGGAACAAGCCGGCCTCGACGCCGTCAAATATTACAATTTGTCAGCTGGCGTGGTAGCCTTACACGTCGGCACAAAATATTAGTGTTCCCAAATCACTGTCTTTAAAGGAAATTCCGCTATGTCTGAGTCCCGAAACATTGCTTACAAAAAGCTTTCAGTATCGTGGGCCAGACGGATTGGAGTTCTGGCCCTCGTCGGCGTGATGGTGGCCGGCAGCCTCGCGTCTTTCGATGCCGAGGCGCGCCGCCTGGGCGGCAGCCGCAGCATCGGCAAGCAGTCGTCGGTGGCTTCGCAGCGCAGCACCACGCCGCCGCCGGCCCAGCCGAGTCCCACGAATCCCGCACAGCAGGCCGGCGCCCAGCGCGCCCCCGCTACGCCGGCACCCACGCCGGCGCCGGCGCGCAACCGCTGGCTCGGGCCGATCGCGGGCCTTGCGGCTGGCCTTGGCATCGCGGCGCTGCTGTCGCACTTCGGGCTCGGCGAGGCGTTCGCCGGCATGATGGCGAACATGATCGTGGTCGCGCTGATCGCATTCGTCGCCATCTGGCTGATCCGCAAGTTCATGGGGCGCCGCCGTGGCGCGCAGCCCGCGTATCAGACGGGTGGCGCGAGCTTGCCGCCTTCGGGCGGGTTGAGCCAGATGGGCGGTTACCAGCCGCCGGAGCCGCGCTACACGGCGCCGCCCACGGGCCAATATCTCGCACCTGAAGCCAATCCGCTCAGCACCCCGCAGATCGAGACGCCGCCGCCGGTTCCGGCGGGCTTCGACACCGAGGCGTTCGTGCGCAACGCGAAGGTCTATTTCGTACGCCTGCAGGCCGCGTGGGACGTGGGCAACGTCGAGGACATCCGCGAGTTCACCACGCCCGAGATGTTCGCCGAGATCCGTGTGGATCTGGCGGGCCGCGGCACGCAGCCCAATCAGACCGACGTCGTTCAGCTCAACGCCGACCTGCTCGCGGTGGAAGAGCGCGGTAACGAATATCTGGCGAGCGTGCGCTTCTCCGGTCTGATCCGCGAAGAGGCGGGCGCTGCTGCGGCGCCGTTCGTAGAAATCTGGAATCTCTCGAAGTCGCGCACTTCCGGCGAGGGGTGGCTGCTGGCCGGTATCCAGCAGGTCGAATCGCATTGATAGACCAATGAGCCGGCATTGATGCAGCGTTGATCCCGCGCAGCCCCGCGGCGCGCGTTAGCCAGGTGGCCAAGGCCCCGGCAAGGCGCGATCGGACGGCGCGAACGCTACAATAGGAACCCGCGCGAGCTTGAGCCCGCGCGGGTTTTTTTATTCAACGCCGATGACTCTCGCCGCCAAGCCCTTCGCCGCCGCCGTCAATCACCTGCTCGCCCGTGAATCGTGGGCCCGCAACCGCCTCGCGCCGTATGCCGGCAAGACGGCGCGCCTGTCTTGCCCGCCTGTCGTGCTTACGCTGCTCGTGGAGCCCGAAGGCTACCTGGCGGCGGTCGAAGAGCACGATGCGCAGTGCGCGGATGTCGCGCTCTCGCTTCCGGCCGGCGCGCTTTCTTCGTACGTGCAGGGGGGGCAGTCCGCCGTCATGAAGCACGTGAAGATCGAAGGCGACGCCGAATTCGCGCAGATTCTCGGCAAGCTGGCGGAACACCTGCGCTGGGAGCCCGAAGAGGACCTCGCGAAGCTGATTGGCGACGCGCCGGCGTCGCGTGTCGCGTCGCTCGCGCGCACGGTGCATGAGCAGGCATTGCGCACGGGGCGCAACGTGCTCGGCTCCGTGACCGAATACCTGCTCGACGAGAATCCGCAGCTCGTGCGGCGCGCCGAACTCGACGGCTGCAACGCAGAGCTGTCGCGCGCGCGCGATGCATTGGCGCGCGTTGAGAAGCGCATCGAGCGCCTTGAACAAAAATCACAAGCGCGGGGGGCCGCAAACGGTACCCCGGCGGCGCCGTCGGGCACCGCACCGCGCGGCCCGAGCCAGATAACAGGCCACTAAGACATGCGTTTTCTGCGTTTCCTGAAGATCTTCTTTACGGTCATCCGCTTCGGTCTCGACGAGATGATGTTGAGCCGGATCAATGACCGGCGCGTTGCGCTCTTGCTGCGCATCACGACCGTCGGCCGCAAGTTTGATCAGCCGCCCGGCGTGCGCCTGCGCCTCGCGCTCGAAAGCCTGGGGCCGATTTTCGTGAAGTTCGGCCAGGTGCTCTCCACGCGCCGCGACCTGCTGCCGCTCGAGATCGCCAACGAACTCGCGAAGCTGCAGGACCAGGTGCCGCCGTTCGAATCGCAGGTGGCAATCGACATCATCGAAAAATCGCTGGGCGCGCCGGTCGACACGCTGTTCGACGAGTTCGAGCGCGTACCGGTGGCGAGCGCCTCGATCGCTCAGGTGCACTTCGCGAAGGTGAAGTCCGGCCAGCATGCGGGCAAGGCCGTGGCGGTTAAGGTGCTGCGACCGAATATGCGGCCCGTGATCGATTCGGACCTGCTGCTGCTGCGCGACATCGCCGTGTGGGCCGAACGCCTGTGGGCCGACGGCAAGCGCCTGAAGCCGCGCGAGGTGGTGGCCGAATTCGATAAATACCTGCACGACGAACTCGACCTCATGCGCGAAGCCGCCAACGGCAGCCAGTTGCGCCGCAACTTCGTGGGCCTCGATCTGCTGCTCGTGCCGGAGATGTATTGGGAGTTCAGCGCACCCGACGTGCTCGTGATGGAGCGCATGGTGGGCGTGCCGATCAGCCAGGTGGACAAGCTGCGCGCGGCCGGCGTCGACATTCCGAAGCTCGCGCGCGAAGGCGTGGAGATTTTCTTCACGCAGGTGTTCCGCGACGGCTTTTTTCATGCCGATATGCACCCCGGCAACATCCAGGTCAGTCTCGACCCCGCACACTTCGGGCGCTATATCGCGCTCGATTTCGGCATCGTCGGGGCGCTCTCGGACTTCGACAAGAACTACCTCGCGCAGAACTTCCTCGCGTTCTTCAAGCGTGACTATCACCGCGTCGCCACGCTGCACATCGAATCGGGGTGGGTGCCGCCCACCACGCGCGTCGAGGAACTGGAGAGCGCGATCCGCGCCGTCTGCGAACCGTATTTCGATCGCGCGCTCAAGGACATTTCGCTCGGCCAGGTGCTGCTGCGTCTGTTCCAGACTTCGCGGCGTTTCAACGTGGAGATCCAGCCGCAGCTCGTGCTGCTGCAAAAGACCATGCTCAACGTCGAAGGCCTCGGGCGCTCGCTCGATCCGGAACTGGATCTATGGAAGACCGCCAAGCCGTATCTCGAGCGCTGGATGACCGAGCAGATCGGCCTGCGCGGCTGGTATGAGCGCTTCAAGATCGAGGCGCCGCAGTGGAGCAAGACACTGCCGCAGTTGCCGCGCCTCGTGCACCAGGCGTTGCTGCATCGCCAGACTCCCGCGCATCTCGCCAACGACGACACCATTCGCCAGATTCTTGCCGAGCAGCGCCGCACCAATCGTCTGCTGCAAGGCCTCGTGCTGTTCGGCGTGGCAGTGGGGGTGGGCATGGTCGCTGCGCGCGTCTGGCTGACGCTGGCCTATGGTGGATGAGGCATGCCTGCTGCGCCGACGCGCAGCGAAGTTGCATGGGACCGGAGCAAGGCGCTTTGCATGGGACCAGAGTAACGAGCTTTGCATGGGACCGGAGTAAGTGCTGAAGCACTAACTCCGGCCGACCGCTGAAGCGCGAACTCTGGTCGACAGCTAAAGCGCCAACTCCGGATAGACAAGGAGTGACACGATGAGCGAGCCGAACCTTCCCCACCAGCCAGACGGAACGCCCGCCGAGGCGCCTGAGTTCGAGACGCGCGACCCGGGGGCGCGCGAGTTCTGGCAGGAGCGCTTCGAGCGCGGCTTCACGCCGTGGGACCAAGCCGGTGTGCAGCCGGCCTTCGAGACCTTCGCGCAGGCTCATCCCGCCGCTGCCGTGCTGATTCCCGGCTGCGGCAACGCGTGGGAAGCGCGCTGGCTGGCCGAGCGCGGCCGGACGGTGCGAGCGATCGATTTTGCACCGTTGGCGGTGGCGAACGCGCGCGTAGCGCTCGGCGATTTCGCGGATGTGGTCGAGGAAGCGGACTTCTACACGTACGAACCACCGTTCGCGCCGGACTGGATTTTCGAGCGCGCGTTTCTGTGCGCGCTGCCCAAGGCGCACCGGCCGCACTACGCGCAACGCATGGCGGCGTTGCTTGCGCCGGGGGCGCTGCTCGCGGGCTTCTTCTTTCTCGGCGATACCCCGAAAGGGCCGCCGTTCGGCATCGCGCGCGCCGAACTCGACGCGCTGCTGACACCTTATTTCACGCTGGTCGATGACCAGCCTGTGGAGGGGTCGCTGCCCGTGTTCATTGGCCGCGAGCGCTGGCTCACGTGGCAGCGCAACGAGACGCCTGCAGCGCCGCCCCTGTCGTCACGAACGTGAAAACACGCATGCGCACTTGATCGCGCGCAAGCTGCCCCCAACTAACACCCAGTCGCTTTCGTCCAACCTGGCCCGGCAAATGCCGGGCCAGGGGAGCGTTTGCGGCTATAATTCAAGGCTTTGCAAGCATTTCTCAGAATTTCACCCGTTTCATCAGGAAAGAGATCATGCCGATCTACGCTTATCGCTGCGAGTCGTGCGGCTTCGACAAGGACGTCCTGCAAAAGATCAGCGATGCGCCCCTGACGCAGTGCCCGAACTGCGGCGCGGACACATTTCGCAAGCAGGTCACCGCAGCTGGCTTCCAGCTGAAGGGCTCGGGCTGGTACGTCACCGATTTCCGCGGCGGCCAGTCCGGCGGCACGAGCGCGGCTGCAACCGGCGCGAAGGCCGCCGAGGGCGCGTCGTCGTCCGAGGGCAGCAAGGCAGGCGAGGGTGCGAGCGCCGCAACGCCTGCGGCCGCGCCCGCGAGTTCGGCGACCGGCACTGCCGGCACCTCCTGAAACCTGCTGCCGGGCTCTCTTGAGCCCGGCGGCGCAAGCGCCGCGCGTCGCGCGGCCCGGATGGCGTGTACATGACGATCAAGAAAGCGACCTTCAAATCGGTATTCCTGACCGGCCTTCTCGTGCTGGTGCCTTTGGCCATCACGCTGTGGGTGCTGAATCTCGTCATCGGCACGATGGACCAGACGCTGCTCCTGCTCCCCGCAGCATGGCGGCCGCCGGTGCACCTGCCCGGTCTGGGCGCGATCCTCACGCTGGCGTTCATCTTCCTGGTGGGCTTGCTCACTCACAACTTCGTCGGCCAGAAGCTGGTGGTGTGGTGGAACGCGCTGGTGCGACGCATCCCGATCGTGGGCCCGCTGTACAGCAGCATCCAGCAGGTTTCCGATACACTGCTTTCCAGCAACGGCAATGCTTTTCGCAAGGCACTCCTGATTGAGTACCCGCGCAAGGGCTCCTGGACCATCGCATTCCTCACCGGCATTCCGGGCGGCGATGTGGTGAACCATCTGCAGGGCGAGCACGTGAGCGTTTATGTGCCGACCACGCCCAATCCCACTTCGGGTTTTTTCCTGATGGTGCCGAAGAGCGAGGTGATCGAGCTCGACATGACGGTCGACGCCGCGCTCAAGTATATTGTCTCGATGGGCGTCGTCGCGCCGGTCGCGAATTCCCGCCGCCCCATCGATCCCCCGCTTTAAATACCGGACGCCGCGCCGCATGCGGCGCTCCCGTTCATTCATGCATAACGAAAGACGAACATCATGTCGATGAGATCTGAATACTGCGGTCTGGTGACCGAACAGCTGCTGGGCCAAACTGTTTCGCTGTGCGGATGGGTGCAGCGCCGCCGCGACCATGGCGGTGTCATTTTCATCGACTTGCGCGATCGCGAGGGCCTCGTCCAGGTGGTGTGCGACCCCGACCGCGCCGAGATGTTCAAGACTGCCGAAGGCGTGCGCAACGAATTCTGCGTCCAGGTGAAGGGTCTCGTGCGCAACCGCCCGGAAGGCACGGTCAACGCGAACCTCACGAGCGGCAAGATCGAAGTCCTGTGTCACGAGCTCGTGGTGCTGAACGCGTCGGTCACGCCGCCGTTCCAGCTCGACGACGACAACCTCTCGGAAACCACGCGCCTCACGCATCGCGTGCTCGACCTGCGCCGTCCGCAGATGCAGCACAACCTGCGCCTGCGCTACCGCGTGACGATGGCCGTGCGCAAGTATCTCGACTCGCTCGGCTTCATCGACATCGAAACGCCGATGCTCACGAAGAGCACGCCCGAAGGCGCACGCGACTACCTCGTGCCGTCGCGTGTGAACGCGGGCCAGTTCTTCGCGCTGCCGCAGTCGCCGCAGCTGTTCAAGCAGCTGCTGATGGTGGCGAACTTCGATCGCTACTACCAGATCGTCAAGTGCTTCCGCGACGAAGACCTGCGCGCCGACCGTCAGCCCGAATTCACGCAGATCGACTGCGAAACGTCGTTCCTCGGCGAGCAGGAAATCCGCGACCTGTTCGAGGACATGGCGCGTCACGTGTTCAAGGAAACGATCGGCGTAGAGCTCGACGCGAAGTTCCCGATCATGCCGTACTCGGAAGCCATGAGCCGCTTCGGTTCGGACAAGCCGGACCTGCGCGTGAAGCTCGAATTCACCGAACTGACCGACGCCATGAAGGACGTCGACTTCAAGGTGTTCAGCACGCCGGCCAACAGCAAGGACGGCCGCGTCGCGGCGCTGCGCGTGCCCAAGGGTGCCGAGCTCTCGCGCGGCGACATCGACGGCTACACGGAATTCGTGCGCATCTATGGCGCGAAGGGCCTCGCGTGGATCAAGGTCAACGAAGCTGCGAAGGGCCGTGACGGCCTGCAAAGCCCGATCGTCAAGAACCTGCACGACGCTGCGATTGCCGCGATCATGGAGCGCACCGGCGCGCAAGACGGCGATATCATCTTCTTTGCGGCCGACCGCGCGAAGGTCGTGAACGACAGCCTGGGCGCGCTGCGCCTGAAGATCGGCCATTCGGAGTTCGGCAAGGCCAACGGCCTCGTCGAGAAGGGCTGGAAGCCGCTGTGGGTCATCGACTTCCCGATGTTCGAATACGACGAGGAAGAAAACCGCTACGTGGCCGCGCACCATCCGTTCACAAGCCCGAAGGACGAGCACCTGGAATACCTCGAAACGGATCCGGGCCGCTGCCTCGCCAAGGCTTACGACATGGTGCTGAACGGCTGGGAAATTGGCGGCGGCTCGGTGCGTATCTATCAGGAAGACGTGCAGAGCAAGGTGTTCCGTGCGCTGAAGATCGGTGCCGAGGAAGCGCGTGCGAAGTTTGGCTTCCTGCTCGACGCCCTCCAGTACGGCGCGCCCCCGCACGGCGGCATCGCGTTCGGTCTGGACCGCATCGTCACGATGATGGCCGGCGCTGACTCGATCCGCGACGTGATCGCGTTCCCGAAGACGCAGCGCGCACAATGTCTGCTCACGCAGGCGCCGAGCGAAGTGGATGAGCGTCAGCTTCGCGAACTGCACATCCGTCTGCGTCAGCCCGAGCAGAAGACGGCGCAGTAAGCTACGCCGCGACGTGTGCAGGAGCCGCAGCGCGGCTTCTGTGGCACGTAACGCAACACAAAAAAGGCGCATCGTGCGCCTTTTTTGCTTTTTGCGTTAAATTCATTACTAAAGCGCCGCGCGCTGTTCCACACATTGCTCCGCGTATCTCTCAAGACGTACCGTCGCGCACCATCGCCATGCAGAAGCCGCCGAAGATTCCGCAATCCGTACTCGTCGTCATTCATACCCCGCGGCTCGAAGTCCTGATCATCGAGCGCGCCGATCGAGCGGGCTTCTGGCAGTCGGTGACCGGATCGAAGGACAGCGTCGACGAGTCGTTCGTCGAAACGGCCATGCGCGAGGTGGCTGAGGAAACCGGCATCGTGGTAGGTGCGCCGGGCGTGCCGCAGGACGCGCTGCGTGACTGGCGCCACGAGATCGAGTACGAAATCTATCCGGTCTGGCGGCACCGCTATGCGCCGGGCGTCACGCGCAACACCGAGCACTGGTTCAGCCTCGAGGTGCCCGAGGGCACGCTTGTCACGCTCGCGCCGCGCGAGCATGTCGCGTATCGATGGCTGCCTTACGAAGAGGCGGCCGCGCAGTGCTTTTCGTGGTCGAATCGCGAAGCGATCCTGCAACTGCCCGGGCGTCTCGAGCAGCTTCGTGGGGCGCATGTGTGAGCGATACCCGCACCGAACCCGGCACCGGATCCGGCACAGAATCCGGCACAGAATCGCCGCGTGTCGTGCGGCTGCGCGATGTGCTGCTGGGCCGGCGCTATCGTTCGCGCTACCGCTTCACGAGCGGAAACGAGGTGCGTCTGTTCTGCTCGGGCGAGGGACTCTTCGGGGCGATGATCGAGCATATCGATGCCGCCACGCGCGACGTCGTTATCGAAACCTATATCTTCTGCGACGACAAAATCGGCCGTGCGCTTTCCGCGGCGCTCGTGCGCGCGGCGCAGCGCGGCGTGCGCGTGCGCGTGATCACCGACGGCATCGGCACGCCCCATCTCGCGCTCTTCGAGACCTGGCTCGCGGCCGGCATCGAGCATCGCGTCTACAACCCGCATATCTTCGGGCGCTTCGGCTTTTCGCGCACGCATCGCAAGCTTGCCGTGATCGACGACCAGTACGCGTCGTGCGGCGGCATCAACGTGATCGACGACCTCGAGCAGGACGGCAAGACGCTGCCGTATCCGCGCTGGGATTTCGCCGTCGAACTGCATGGGCACGTGGTGGTCGATGTGCGGCTCGCGTTCGAACAGCAATGGCGGCGCATCCGGCTCGGCCATCGGCCGCCGCTGCCCGCCGGCATGCCTTCGCCCGGCGTTCCCGCAAGCGCGGGGTACCTCGCGCCGCGCCCGACCGGGCATACGATCGCGAATGCGTCTTCGGCCCAGGTCGTCGACGACGCGTTGCGCGCACTCTCGCCCGCCATGCGCTCGGGCCCCGCTGGGCGCCTGTTTGCGCGCTTGCGCGAGCGCCTGCGCGCGAGCGTGCGCGACCCGCGCGCGGCGCAGGTGCCGTGTGTGGCTTTCGTCGCGCGCGACAACGTCGTGAACCGGCGCGCGATCGAGAAGGCCTATCTCGATGCCATCGGCGAGGCGCGCCAAGAAGTGCTGCTCGCCAATCCGTACTTCATGCCGGGCCGCCGGCTGCGCCGCGCGCTTCTCGAAGCCGCTGAGCGCGGCGTCGCCGTCAAGCTATTGATAGGACGAAAAGAGTTTGCCGTGCTCGACTACGGCGTGCCGTTCCTCTACCACCAGCTACTGAGCGCCGGCGTGCAAATCGCCGAATACGAGAAGACCATGCTGCACGGCAAGGTCGCGGTGGTCGATTCGAACTGGGCGACCGTGGGCTCCTCGAATCTCGATGCACTCTCGCTCGTGCTCAACAACGAGGCCAATGTGCTGCTCGTGCGGCATCCGGAGATTGCGCAACTGCGGGACGCCATCCTCGACGCCTTCGAGGAATCTCCGCAGATCGACCGGGCGCGCTACGAGGCGCGGCCCTGGCATATGCGTGCGCTGAACTGGCTGGCGTGGTCGTTCTATCGCGCGGCCATGAAACTGCTCACCGTGGGCGGCTACGACTAGCTGCCTTATTTCCCGGGCATGCCGCCTGCCACACGAATCGACAAGCCTGCAATCCAGAAATGTTCGCTTGTGTATGGCGCGCGATGCCCGAAAATTAGAGTACCGGCTAGAAATCGGTTTCTAATAAAGTTCTTGTTTTCGCGATCGGCTGTCCTCAATAATAGTACGGCCGTTCGATTTCATTTCGGCCTTGATGTGACGGGTTGCCGGGTTCGGACACCTCACATCACGGTCTCATCGTTACGGTAAATAAGCTATGCGAAAAGGCGAACAGACACGAGCCGCCATCCTGGATGCAGCACTCGACCTCGCGAGCCGCGACGGACTGGAAGGTCTGACGATTGGCCTGCTTGCCGAGCGCATGCAGATGAGCAAGAGCGGCGTCTTCGCGCACTTCGGGTCACGCGAGGACCTGCAGGTCGAGGTGGTGCGCGAGTACCACCGCAGATTCGAGGAAGAAGTCTTCTTTCCGAGCCTGCGCGAACCGCGAGGTTTGCCGCGCCTGCGTGCGATGCTCTCGCGATGGATCGAAAAGCGCATCCACGAGGTCACGACCGGCTGCATCTACATCAGCGGTGCGGTCGAGTACGACGACCGGGCGGAGAGCCAGGTGCGCGAGACGCTCGTGGCGAGCGTGACGACGTGGCGAGCAGCACTGATGCGCGCGATTTCGCAGGCGATTGAAGAGGGCCATCTGCGCAAGGACACCGATCCAGCGCTGATGTTGTTCGAACTGTATAGCGTGACACTCGGTCTGCACCATGACGGCCGCTTCCTGCATTTGCCGGATGCGGTTGACCATACGTGGGCCGCGTTTGAAAAACTGATCGTTTCGTACCAGAGCGTAAGCCATTAGCGGCCGCGCGCGCGAGCGCAGCGCGGCGGCACATGACGGTACGCGAGAGGCCCGAAACTCCAGGTTCAATTCAGGGAGAAGAGAGATGGGACAGTACACCGCGCCGCTGCGCGATATGCAATTCGTGCTGCACGAACTGCTGAACGTCGAAGGCGAAGTCAAGCAGATGCCGAAGCACGCCGACCTCGACGCCGACACGATCAACCAGGTGCTCGAAGAAGCCGGCAAGTTTTGCTCGGAGGTGCTGTTTCCGCTGAACCAGGTCGGCGACCGCGAGGGCTGCACCTACGCCGGCGACGGTGTCGTGACCACGCCGACGGGTTTCAAGGAAGCGTACGCGCAGTATGTCGAGGCCGGCTGGCCGGCGCTCGGCTGCGATCCCGAATTCGGTGGCCAGGGCTTGCCTGCGTTCGTGAACAATGCGCTCTACGAAATGCTCAATTCGGCGAACCAGGCGTGGACCATGTATCCGGGTCTCTCGCACGGCGCCTACGAGTGCCTGCATGCGCACGGCACGCCCGAACTCCAGAAGACCTATCTGCCGAAGATCGTCTCGGGCGAATGGACCGGCACGATGTGCCTGACCGAGCCGCACTGCGGCACCGACCTCGGCTTGCTGCGCACGAAGGCAGAGCCGAATGCGGACGGCTCGTACGCACTGTCAGGCACGAAGATTTTCATCTCGGCCGGCGAGCACGATATGGCGGCCAATATCATTCACCTCGTGCTCGCGCGTCTGCCGGACGCGCCGCCGGGAACCAAGGGCATTTCGCTGTTTGTCGTGCCGAAGTTCCTGCCGACCGACGCGGGTGAGCCGGGCGAGCGCAACGGCATCAAGTGCGGCTCGATCGAGCACAAGATGGGCATCCACGGCAACGCGACCTGCGTGATGAATCTCGACGGCGCGAAGGGCTGGATGGTCGGCGAGCCGAACAAGGGCTTGAACGCCATGTTCGTGATGATGAATGCTGCGCGCCTGGGCGTGGGCATGCAGGGTCTCGGCCTTACCGAAGTCGCGTACCAGAACTCGCTCGCCTATGCGAAGGAGCGTCTGCAGATGCGCGCGCTGACCGGCCCGAAGGCGCCTGAAAAGGCCGCCGATCCGATCATCGTGCATCCGGACGTGCGCCGGATGCTGCTCACGCAGAAGGCCTGGGCCGAAGGTGCGCGCGCGTTCGCGTACTGGGCCGCATTGCAGATCGACAAGGAACTCTCGCACGGCGACGAAACCGAGCGCAAGGAAGCGGCCGATCTCGTCGCGCTGCTCACGCCGATCATCAAGGCCTTCCTCACCGACAACGCGTTCGAATCCACCAACCTAGGCATGCAGGTCTACGGCGGTCACGGCTTCATTGCCGAGTGGGGCATGGAGCAGTACGTGCGCGACGCGCGCATCAACCAGATTTACGAAGGCACCAACACGATCCAGTCGCTCGACCTGCTCGGCCGCAAGGTGCTCGGCGACATGGGCGCGAAGCTCAAGAAGTTCGGCAAGCTCGTGACGGATTTCGTCGAGGCCGAAGGCATCAAGCCGGAGATGCAGGAGTTCGTGAATCCGCTCGCCGACATCGGCGACAAGATGCAGAAGCTCACGATGGAAATCGGCATGAAGGCGATGCAGAACCCCGACGAAGTGGGGGCCGCCGCCGTGCCGTACCTGCGCACGGCGGGCCACCTCGTGTTCGCGTATTTCTGGGCGCGCATGGCGCGCATCGCGCTCGACAAGGAAAGCTCGGGCGATCCGTTCTACAAGTCGAAGCTGGCTACGGCGCGCTTTTACTTCGCGAAGCTGCTGCCCGAAACGGCGACCTCGATCCGCCAGGCGCGCGCGGGTTCGAAGACGCTGATGGAAGTCGACGAAGCGTTGTTCTAAAAGCCAATGGGTGCGCGCTTGCCAAAGGCGCGCGCCCCATCAACACGATGTCCAGAGGCGGTCCACGCGTGACGCATGCCGCCCCCACACCTCAATCCGCTCGACATTGCATATCCGCTGGAGGAACAACGTGAGCAATCTGAATATTCGCAAGGTGGCCGTGCTCGGCGCCGGCGTGATGGGCGCGCAGATCGCCGCGCACCTGATCAACGCGCGCGTGCCCGTGCTGCTGTTCGATCTGCCCGCGAAGGAAGGCTCGAAGAACGCCATCGCGCTCAAGGCGATCGAAACGCTCAAGAAGCTCTCGCCCGCGCCGTTCGGCGTGAAGGACGACGCGCAATACATCACGCCCGCGAACTACGAAGACGACATTGCCAGGCTCGCGGAATGCGACGTGGTGATCGAGGCGATCGCCGAGCGCATGGACTGGAAGCACGACCTTTACAAGAAGGTCGCGCCGCACCTTGCCCCGAACGCGATCTTCGCGACCAACACCTCGGGCCTGTCGATCACGGAATTGTCGGAAGGCTTCGACGATAACCTCAAGGCGCGCTTTTGCGGCGTGCACTTCTTCAATCCGCCGCGCTACATGCACCTCGTCGAGCTGATCCCGACGACGCATACGAAGCCCGAAATCCTCGACCAGCTCGAATCGTTCATGACGAGCGTGGTGGGCAAGGGCGTGGTGCGCGCGAAGGATACGCCGAATTTCATCGCGAACCGCGTGGGCGTTTTCTCGATCCTCGCGGTGATCGCCGAGGCGAAGAAGTTCGGACTGCGCTTCGACGAAGTCGACGATCTCACGGGCGCACGCCTTGGCCGCGCGAAGTCGGCAACGTTCCGGACTGCTGATGTTGTCGGCCTCGACACCATGCAGCACGTCATCAAGACGATGCAGGACAACCTCAAGGATGATCCGTTCTTCCCCGTGTACGAAACGCCGGCGGTGCTCGCGGGCCTCGTGGCGAAGGGCGCGCTCGGTCAGAAGACCGGCGGCGGCTTCTATCGCAAGGAAGGCCGTGCGATCAAGGTGCTCGACGCCAGCACGGGCGAGTACGTCGACGGCGGCGGCAAGGCCGACGAACTGGTGGGCCGCATCCTCAAGCGTGCGCCCGCGGAACGTCTCAAGCTGCTGCGCGAAACGCAGCATCCGCAGGCGCAGTTCCTGTGGTCGATTTTCCGCGACGTGTTCCATTACATCGGCGTGCATCTCGCGTCGATCGCGGACAACGCGCGCGACGTCGATCTCGCGATCCGCTGGGGTTTCGGCTGGAATGAAGGTCCGTTCGAGGGCTGGCAGGCCGCGGGCTGGAAGCAGGTCGCCGAGTGGGTGAAGGAAGACATCGACGCGGGCAAGGCGCTCTCGAATGCGCCGCTGCCCGCCTGGGTGTTCGAAGGCGCGGTGGCCGAGAACGGCGGCGTGCACGGCGCGCAAGGCTCGTGGTCGCCGGCCGCGCAACGCTTCGAGCCACGCTCGAATCTGCCGGTGTACGAGCGCCAGGTATTCCGCGCGGCGCTGTTCGGCGAAACCGGTGCGCGCGATCCGAAGACCTTCGGCAAGACGCTGTTCGAGAACGAGCATCTGCGCGCGTGGGTCGACGACCGCGCCGGCGAGGACGACGTCGTGATCGTCTCGTACAAGAGCAAGATGAACACGATGGGCCCGGGCGTGCTCGACTCGCTCGTGAAGGCCATCGATATCGCTGAAGACGGCTACAAGGGCGTCGTGATCTGGCAGCCGACGTCGCTGAAGCTCGGCGCGCCGGGCGGCCCGTTCTCGGCGGGCGCGAACCTCGAAGAGGCCATGCCCGCGTTCATGATGGGCGGCGCCAAGGGCATCGAGCCGTTCGTGAAGAAGTTCCAGGACACCATGCTGCGCATGAAGTACGCAAACGTGCCGGTGGTGGCCGCGGTGTCGGGCATCGCGCTCGGCGGCGGCTGCGAAATCATGCTGCACAGCGCGAAGCGCGTCGCGCACATCGAGAGCTATGTCGGCCTCGTGGAAGTGGGCGTGGGTCTCGTGCCGGCGGGCGGCGGCCTCAAGGAAGCGGCGCTGCGTGCTGCCGAAGCCGCACAAGCCGTTGGCGCGGCGCCCAGCGACTTGCTCAAGTTCCTGCAGAAGTCGTTCGAAAACGCGGCGATGGCCAAGGTCTCGGGCTCCGCGCTCGAAGCGCGCGCGATGGGTTACCTGAAGCCTTCGGACACCATCGTCTTCAACGTGTTCGAACTGCTCGACACGGCGAAGAAGGAAGCTCGCGCACTGAGTGCGGCCGGCTGGCGTCCGCCACTGCGCGCGACGCAGATTCCGGTCGCGGGTCGCTCGGCGATCTCGACCATCAAGGCGTCGCTCGTGAACATGCGCGATGGCCGTTTCATCAGCGATCACGATTACCTGATCGCGGGCCGCATCGCGGAAGCGGTGTGCGGCGGCGACGTCGAGGCGGGCAGCCTCGTCGACGAAGCCTGGCTGCTCACGCTCGAGCGCCGTGCTTTCATCGACCTGCTCGGCACGCAGAAGACGCAGGAGCGCATCATGGGCATGCTGCAAACCGGCAAGCCGGTGCGCAACTAAAGCGGCACGACGTACGCATATAACGGACTGGAGTAAGAGATGAGCAAACAGTTGCAGGACGCCTACATCGTCGCCGCGAGCCGCACGCCCATCGGCAAGGCGCCGCGCGGCGCGTTCAGGAACACCCGCCCCGACGAGCTGCTGGTGCACGCGATCAAGTCGGCGGTGGCGCAAGTTCCCGGACTCGACACCAAGGTGATCGAGGACGCCATCATCGGCTGCGCGATTCCCGAGGCGGAGCAGGGCCTGAACGTGGCGCGCATTGGCGCGCTGCTCGCGGGGCTGCCGCAGAGCGTGGGCGGCGTGACCGTCAACCGCTTCTGCGCGTCGGGCCTCACGGCGCTTGCGATGGCCGCGGACCGCATCCGCGTGGGCGAAGCCGAAGCGATGATCGCGGGCGGCTGCGAGTCGATGAGCATGGTGCCGATGATGGGCAACAAGCCGTCGCTCTCGCCGCATATCTTCGATCGCAATGAAGACATCGGCATTGCTTACGGCATGGGCCTGACCGCCGAGAAGGTCGCGGAGCGCTGGAAGGTGAGCCGCGAGGCGCAGGACGCGTTCTCCGTGGAGTCGCATCGCCGCGCGCTGGCCGCGCAACAGGCGGGCGAGTTCAAGGACGAGATCGCGCCGTACACGGTGCTCGAGCGCTTCCCGGATCTCGCCACGGGCGAAGTGAGGGTGAAGGAGCGCCTGATCGAACTCGACGAAGGCCCGCGCACGGAGACCTCGCTCGAAGGTCTCGCGAAGCTGCGCCCGGTGTTCGCGAACAAGGGCTCGGTGACGGCGGGCAACAGCTCGCAGACTTCGGATGGCGCGGGCGCGCTGATCGTCGTCTCCGAGAAGGTGCTCAAGCAGTTCAATCTCACGCCGCTCGCGCGCTTCGTGAGTTTTGCGGTGCGTGGCGTGCCGCCCGAGATCATGGGCATCGGCCCGAAGGAAGCGATTCCCGCGGCGCTGAAGGCAGCGGGGCTCAAGCAGGACGATCTCGACTGGATCGAGCTCAACGAGGCGTTCGCTGCGCAGTCGCTGGCGGTGATTCAGGACCTCGGCCTCGATCCGTCGAAGATCAACCCGCTTGGCGGCGCGATCGCGCTGGGCCATCCGCTCGGCGCGACGGGCGCGATCCGCGCTTCGACCGTCGTGCACGGGCTGCGCCGCCGCAACTACAAGTTCGGCATGGTGACGATGTGCGTCGGCACCGGCATGGGTGCGGCGGGCATCATCGAGCGGCTGTAAGCGCTTCACGCCATTGGCAGGTGGGCGTTTATCGACACGGTCCGCGGGCTTCACGGCCCGCGGGCCGTTTTTCGTATTGGGCTCGCAACGACGTCGAGCCCGGCATGAGACTGGAGACAACTAGATGAGCAACGAAATCCTGATCGCGCGCGAGAGCGGCGTGCTGACGATCACCATCAACCGGCCCGAGCGCAAGAACGCGCTCACGCCCGCGATGTACCAGGCGATGGCCGATGAGCTGGCTTCGGCGCAGGACGACGCCGCCGTGCGCGCCGTGCTGGTGCGCGGTCACGCTGAAATTTTCACGGCGGGCAACGATATCGAGGACTTCCTGAAGTCGCCGCCCACCGGCGCCGATTCGCCCGTGGCGAACTTCCTGAAAGCCATCGCGGCTTTCGAGAAGCCGATCGTGGCGGCCGTGACCGGGGCGGCCATCGGCGTGGGCACGACGCTGCTGCTGCATTGCGACCTGGTCTATGCCGCCGATACCGCGCGCTTCGCCATGCCGTTCGCGCAACTCGGGCTGTGTCCCGAGGCGGCTTCGTCGCTCTTGCTGCCGCGCGTGGCCGGCTATCAAGGCGCCGCGGAAAAGCTGCTGCTGGGCGAAACCTTCGACGCGGCGGAGGCGCACCGCATGGGCTTCGTGAATCGCGTGTTGCCCGCCGCCGAGCTCGACGCATTCGTGGCGGCGCAACTGGCCAAGCTCGTTGCGCAGCCCGCTTCGTCGCTGCGCGCGACCAAGGCGCTCATGAAGCGCGCGAGCGCGCCCGAGATCGAGGCGCGGATGGACGAGGAGGGCGCGCAGTTCCGCAAGATGCTGACCGCGCCCGAAGCGCGCGAGGCGTTCACGGCCTTTCTGCAAAAGCGCAAGCCGGATTTCCGGCAGTTCGACTGAGCGAGCGCGGCTGGCTCACTCGGCGTCCCGCACGGCATTCGACGCCGTGTCGTAATCGACATAGCCGGACTCGCGGCAGAAGCTCACGAGCTGCAGTCCGGCGCGCTTCGCGATGGCGATGGCGAGCGTCGAGGGCGCCGAGATGGTCGCCACCATCGGAATGCCTACGCGCGCGGCCTTGCGCACCAGCTCGTAGCTCGCGCGGCTCGAGAGGAACACGAAGCCCTGCTGCGTATCGGCGCGCTCGATCACCAACTGGCCGATGAGCTTGTCGAGCGCGTTGTGGCGGCCCACGTCTTCGAAAGCGCGCAGGATCGCACCGCTCGCGTCACACCACGCGGCCGCGTGCAGCCCGCCCGTGAGTTTCGTGAGCGCCTGATGTTGCGGCAGCTCGCGGGCGGCGCGCGCGATGGCGTCCGGCGCGAGGCGCGCGAGAAAGCCCGTGTCGGGCACGATTTCGGGCTCGAGGTCGAGCAAATCGATGCTCTCGATGCCGCACACGCCGCAGCCGCTGCGCCCGGCGAGGGCCCGGCGCTTCTCCTTCAACTCTACGAATGCCTGCTGAACGACCGTGAGATGGACCTCGGCGTGCGGCAGCTCTTCCGAATCCGGCTTGGCGTACCAGAACACTTCGATGTCCTGGATATCGGCGTTGCGCGCGACGATGCCTTCCGAGATGGCAAAGCCCACCGCGAACGCTTCGAGATCGCGCGGCGTGCACATCATGACCGCGTGCGAGATGCCGTTGAAGACGAGCGCGACGGGCCATTCCTGGCCCACGTGATCGGCGCGCGTTTCTACCGTGCCGCCGCGATGGCGGTGCACGCGCAGTTCGGTGGCGCCGGGCTGGCCTTCGGTTGCCAGCGGGTTTGGCGCGGCGTTGGAGGCGGGGTTGGGGGCGGCGCCCGGCGCAGCGGGCAAATGAGGGTTCGGGCGGAAATTCAAGCAGGGTGCTCCATCAATGCCTGGTGCGTCGTCGTGCAGTCTGGCGGGCCGCATGGGCATGCGCTTGACGCGGAAGGTTCTAAAATACCTCAAGCGGGCGCCTTTCGCTGCTGTCCGGCTTTTCGCCCAGCATTTAGCCCAGCCTTTGCCCGGACGGGCCCGCATCGCGAGGAATAACGCCATGGCATTGACCGAAGCTCCGTTGCTGTTCCATTACGAGGTCGAATCGTCGGAAGATCTCACCTTCATCCCGATGTGCGTGCGCTTCAATCTGGACCGCTTCGGGCTGCGCATCTCGCTCGCGCAGTGGCAACTGCTGCCTTACGAAGACCGCCGCCTGCTCGCGCGTTTTCCTGTCGACGAAGACACCGAGATCGAGCCCAATTTCGATCACGCGCTCTTCGAGATGTTGCGCACGCATGCCAATGTCGAGCCGGAATGGTTCGCTCCCGAGGAAGCGCCTGTCTGGCGGGACACCCAGACCGTGCCGGGCGGCATCGCGAATCAGGCGGCGCTCGCGAACCTGCGTGCGCCGGCTGTCGAGGACTGGGCCCAGCTCGCGCCCTTCCAGCGCTACGTGCTGACCAAGCTCGCGCGCAAGCCCGAGGCGAATCACGACTTCGTGCCGGCGATGCGGGAGTTCGGGCTGGCCGGGCCGACCGGTTCGGCTCAGGCGTCGCCGTGAGCCGCCGCATGAGCCGCGCGTCTGGCCCTCGCGCATTTTCCTAAAGGTCTTGCCGTTTTTTGCCGTTATACGGTATGGCGCATTCGCGCTGGCGCGTGTGCGCGCCGGCCTGTTGCGCGCAGATCGTAAGCAGTCTTTCCGTGCCCGCCGCACGGGGGCGAACGGCGTTCGGCATTCATGAATCTTCATTACTCGAAGCGGCACCTCATCAACCTGCTGGTCGTTGCCGCAGCAGTGGGCGCGAACGCGTTCGTGGCGTGGGCGCAGATCGGCGCGCAGCGCCAAATCGACGAGCGGGCGGTGCAGGCCGCGCGCGTACGGCAGGATCTGGACCATTTTCGCATTGCGCTGGGCGGCGGGCTTGCCGCGCTTGGCCGCATCGAGGCTGGCGGCGCGACCGAGTCGTCCGGCGAGCGCGAGGGCCGCGCCGCCGAGCTTCGCAATATGGCGCAGGCATTGCGTGCCGAACTGGCTGGAGACCCCGCGCAGGCGCAGCGTTTTGACGCCGTAGCGGGGCAAGCCACGCGGCTCGCGCGCGAGATCGACGAAACGCTTTCACGCGCCCAGGCGCGGCTTGCCGATGCCCGCGTGCAAGGCAGCGCGGAGCAAGTCATGACACTCCCTGTTGCGCGAGCTGATGCCACGAAAACCACCGATGCCGCGCTGGCGAACGTCGCGCCCTGGATCGCCAGCGAATACATTCGGCTCGATGCGCGTGCCGACCGCGTCGATGCCACGCTCTCGGCCTTGCAGGGCGAACAGGATCGCGCGCTCGCCGGTGCGTTCGCCGAGTCGTCGAGCATGGGCCGCCGCGCGTCGATCCTGCTGATCGTGACGATGCTCTCGGGCGCCGCGCTGCTGCTCCATACCTTTGGCGCCCGCGAGAACGCCGAGCGCGAAAAGCGGCGCGCGCTTGCCGGCACGCGGGCACGCAACGAGCGCGTCCATGGCTTGTTCGACGCCCACCCGGTGCCGATGTACGTATTCGACCGCGAAACGCTGCGCTTTCTCGCGGTCAACGCGGCGGCGATCCAGCAGTACGGCTACAGCGAGGAGGAGTTCCTCGCGATGACGATCCGCGACATCCGCCCGGCCGACGACGTGGCGCGGCTCGAACAGCATCTCGCGCGCCTGGACACGCTCACGCAGAACGTGCGCACGATGGCAGGCATCTGGCGTCATGTGCGCCGCGACGGCTCGCTGATCAGCGCCGACATCTCGCACCATTCGCTGGTCTTCCAGGGCAGGGCGGCGATGTTCGTGCTCGCCGACGACGTGACCGAGCAGATCAAGGCCGAGGTCGAGGCGCAGCGCTCCAACCAGATGCTCGAGACGGTGATCGACAACATCCCGCAGCGGATCTTCTGGAAGGACGTGCGATCGCGCTATCTGGGCTGCAACATGGCCTTCGCGCGCGATGCGGGTCTGGCCTATCCCGAGCAGATCGTCGGCAAGACCGACAAGGATCTGCCATGGCACGCCTACGTAAGCACCTTGCATGCACAGGACCGCGAAGTGATCGAGTCGGGCCTGCCGCGCGTCAATTTCGAGGAAGAGCTGACGATCGGCGACGTGCACCGCACCATACTTGCGAGCAAGCTGCCGCTGCTCGACGGCGCCGGCCGCGTGATAGGCGTGCTCGGCAGCTACTCGGACACCACCGAGAGCAAGCGCGCCGACCTCGCGCTGCGCCTGCAAAGCCGCGCGCTCGACGCCTGTGTGAACGCCATTCTGATCACCGCGCCGGGGCCGGACGGCAGCAACCTGATCGAATATGCGAATCCGGCGTTCCGCCGCATCACCGGCTACGATCCCGCCGAGGTGATCGGTCAGGACTGCCGCTTCCTGCAGCGCGACGACCGCGACCAGGAAGGACTCATCGCCATGCGCCAGGCGTTGATCTCGAACCGCGAAGTCAACACCGTGCTGCGCAACTACCGCAAGGACGGCGCGCTCTTCTGGAACCAGTTGCTGATCGCGCCGGTGCCCGATTTCGACGGCCGCATCACGCATCACATCGGCATCATCAACGAGGTGACCGAGCTGATCCGCTACCAGGAACAGCTCGAATACCAGGCCAATTACGACAGCCTCACGCAACTGCCCAACCGCAACCTGCTGCGCGACCGCCTGCAGCAGGCACTCGTTTCGGCGCAGCGCCACCAGCGCGGCGTGGCCGTGGTGTTCATCGACCTGGACGGCTTCAAGAACGTCAACGACAGCCTCGGCCACAGCGTGGGCGACCGCTTGCTGGGCGTGGTGGCCGAGCGGCTCACGCGCTGCACGCGCACGAGCGATACCGTCGCGCGCCACGGCGGCGACGAGTTCGTGATCGTGCTGACCGAGACCATCGACGAAAAAGTGCTGATCAGCTGGATGGAGCGAGCGCGCTCGATGATTTCGGAGCCCGTCTGGATCGACGGCACCGAGCTCTATGTCGGTTGCAGCATGGGCGCGAGCGTGTACCCGCAAGACGGCAACGACGCCGAGGCGCTGCTCAAGAAGGCCGACGTTGCGATGTACCGCGCCAAGGAACTGGGCCGCAACACGTTCCAGTTCTATCAGCCGGAGATGAATGCGAGCGCGGGCGCGCGCATGGACCTCGAGCGGCGCTTGCGCCGTGCGCTGCGCGACGGCGAGTTCTTGCTGCATTACCAGCCGCAGGTGGAGATCGAGGGCGGGCGCATCGTGGGCATGGAGGCGCTGGTGCGCTGGCGCGATCCCGAGGCGGGGCTCGTGTCGCCCGCGCAATTCATTCCCGTGGCCGAGGAAAGCGGCCTGATTGGCCCGCTATCCGACTGGGTGCTGCGCGAGGCCTGCCGGCAGAACCGCGCGTGGCAGGACGCGGGGCTGCCGCCCGTGCGCGTTTCGGTGAACTTCTCGGCGAAGACATTCCACCAGCGCGATATCACCGAACTGGTGAAGGGCGTGCTTCAGGAGACGGGGCTCGACCCGTGCTGGCTCGAAGTCGAGCTCACCGAGAGCACGCTGATGCGCAATACGGAAGAAGCCGTGTCGATGCTCAATGCGCTGCACGAGGCGGGCGTGGGCATTGCCATCGACGATTTCGGCACGGGCTATTCGAGCTTGAGCTATCTGAAGCGACTGCCGGTGGACCGGCTCAAGATCGACCGCTCGTTCGTGGCGGACATCGGCAACAGCAGCGACGACGAGACCATCACGGCCGCCATCATCGCGCTTGCGCACGAGTTGCGGCTCCAGGTGATCGCGGAAGGCGTGGAGACGTCGCAACAGTTCGCGTTCCTGCGCGAGCGCGCGTGCGACGAACTGCAGGGGTATTTCTTCGCGCCGCCGATGCCGGGGGAAGAAGCTGCGGCGCTGTTGGGCGCGAGCGTGGCGTACGAGGAGGGCGCGGGCCTCGCGTGGCCCGCTTGAGGCTCTGAGGCTCGCGCTCGCTCACGGCGCGCAGGCCTTGAAGCACGCCCAGTCAGGTGCGTGTCCGGGCGCTTATGCGACCTCGGGCAGCGGGCGCGGGCGGCGGTCGTTGCCCGTGGCCACGTAAGTGAGCGTCGCTTCGGTGACCTTCACGACTTCGTCGGCCAGGCGCATGCGCTGGGCGTAGACCTCGACCTCGACGGTCACCGAGGTCGTGCCGGTCTTGACGATCTCGGCGTAAAAGCTCAGCAGGTCGCCGACGAACACCGGCTGCTTGAACACGAACGAGTTCACCGCGACGGTCGCGACGCGGCCATTGGCGCGGCGGCTGGCCGGGATCGAGCCTGCGATGTCGACCTGCGACATGATCCAGCCGCCGAACACGTCCCCATGGACGTTGGCGTCGGAGGGCTGCGGCATGACGCGCAGCGCGGGGGGCTTCTGGGGGAGCGGTGAGGAGTCGGTCATCGGGTGTCCATGAAAGGGGCAGGATTGGCGGGGCTCGAGCAGCGACGCTGAAACAACGGGCCGCGCCCGGCGACCGTCAGCGGCGCGAGCGGCCTTCTGCGACAATACGGTGTCAGGAATTGTACGGGAAAGCCGCAGGCGCGGCGGTGCGGCCGGAACGGCGCCCAGTCACAGCCTCGCGCCGGTGCGCTCCGGAACCCGTCTTCCACTCCTCCAACCCGATGCCGTGCTCCCCGCGCGCGCCCTCGATGCTTCGGGCGCACACCCGCGGCACGCTCATAGCCGCTCGCCCATGCGCCGCTTTCCCGCTTCCAACGAACCCGCGCCGCCCGCTGTCGGGCCGCGCAACGACTGGCAGACCATCGTTTCGCTGCTGCCTTATCTCACCGCCTACAAATGGCGCGTGGCGTTTGCGCTCACCTGCTTGATCGGCGCCAAGGTCGCCAACCTGGGCGTGCCGGTCGTGATGAAGCATATCGTCGACAACCTCGCGGCCGTGCAGCACCTCACTGCGCTCGGGCGCGCCGAGCACGCGCCCGGCATCGTGCTGATGGGCGGCGTGGGGCTCCTCGTGGTGGCCTACGCGGTGGTGCGTCTGTCGACTTCGCTGTTCACCGAGCTGCGCGAGATACTGTTTTCGAAGGTGACGGAGAGCGCTGTGCGCCAGGTCGCGCTCAAGGTGTTCCGACATCTGCATTCGCTTTCGTTGCGCTTTCATCTGGAGCGGCAGACCGGAGGCATGTCGCGCGACATCGAGCGCGGCACGCGCGGCATTACGCAGCTCATCTCGTACTCGCTCTACAGCATCTTGCCGACGCTCGTCGAAGTGGGGCTCGTGCTGGGCTTTTTCACGGTGAAATACGAGGCGTACTACGCGATCGTCACGCTCGTGGCGCTGGCCGCGTACATCGTCTTCACCGTGAAGGTCACCGAGTGGCGCACGCATTTCCGGCGCACGATGAACGAGCTCGATTCGCGCGCGAATTCGCGGGCGATCGATTCGCTCATCAACTACGAGACGGTGAAGTACTTCGGCAACGAAGCCTGGGAGGCGCAGCGCTACGACGAAAACCTGCGCCGCTATCGCGCTGCGGCGATCACCTCGCAGCAGTCGCTTTCCGTGCTCAACTTCGGGCAGCAGGCGATTATCGGCACGGGGCTCGTCTTCATCCTGTGGCGCGCGACCCAGGGCGTGATGGCGGGCAAGCTCACGCTGGGCGATCTCGTGCTCATCAACACCTTCATGCTGCAGCTCTACATTCCGCTGAATTTTCTCGGTGTGGTATATCGCGAACTCAAGCAGAGCCTCACCGACATGGACCGCATGTTCAACCTGCTCACGGTCGCGCGCGAGGTGCCCGATGCGCCGGGCGCGCCGCCGCTCGCGGTGCGCGGCGCGGAGGTGCGCTTCTCGCACGTGAACTTCTCCTACGAGCCGGCGCGCCAGATTTTGCATGACGTGAGCTTCACCATCGCGGCGGGCACGACGACGGCAGTGG
This sequence comes from Paraburkholderia sp. A1BS-2L, assembly GCF_051125205.1. Classification (NCBI taxonomy): domain Bacteria; kingdom Pseudomonadati; phylum Pseudomonadota; class Betaproteobacteria; order Burkholderiales; family Burkholderiaceae; genus Paraburkholderia; species Paraburkholderia sp. A1BS-2L. The sequence goes on along the minus strand of NZ_CP120428.1, from coordinate 2,683,343 downwards.
TGGGCCACAGCGGCTCGGGCAAGTCGACGCTTTCGCGCCTCCTGTTCCGCTTTTACGATCTCGACAAGGAGACGGGCGGCGCCATCACGATCGATGGCCAGGATATTCGCGAGGTGACGCAGGATTCGCTGCGCGCGTCGATCGGCATCGTGCCGCAGGACACGGTGCTGTTCAACGATTCGATCTACTACAACATTGCCTATGGGCGGCCCTCGGCAAGCCGCGAAGAGGTGATCGCGGCGGCGCGCGCAGCGCACATTCACGCGTTCATCGAGAGCCTGCCGAAGGGCTATGACACGCCGGTGGGCGAGCGCGGGCTGAAGCTCTCGGGCGGCGAGAAGCAGCGCGTCGCGATCGCGCGCACGCTGCTCAAGAATCCGCCGATCCTGCTATTCGACGAAGCGACTTCGGCGCTCGATTCACGCTCGGAGCGCGCGATCCAGCACGAACTCGACCAGATCGCGCGCGAGCGCACGACGCTCGTGATCGCGCACCGGCTATCGACGATCATTCACGCGCAGCAGATCATCGTGATGGATCACGGGCGCATCGTCGAGCGCGGCACGCACGCGGAGCTTTTGCAGGCCGACGGCCACTATGCGCAGATGTGGGCGCTGCAGCAGCAGCGCGCGAGCGAAGCGGAGCGGGCCAGAGCCGAGGCAGCTCCGGTTGACGCCGGGCGCGGGCATTGAGTGCGCTTGACCGGGCGCTGGGCGCTTCAGCCGTGTATCACCCGCGCTGCGGCGCGCGCAACGCGGCGTCGAGCGCCGCGAGTTGCGCGGGCGTGCCTACGTTCTCCCAGAGCCCCTCGAAGAGTTCGCCGCTCGCGCGCCGCGCCGCGATGGCCTCGCGGTAGTACGGCGTGAGCGCGCGCTTTTGCCCGCGCGGCAGCGCGCGGAACATGCGCGTGTCGTAGAGACCGATGTTGCCAAAGGTGTAGCGCGGTGCGCCGTCGAGCGCGAGCAGGCCGTCGGCGCCCAGCGCGAAGTCGCCGGCCGGATGAAACGGCGGGTTGGGCACCATCACCAGATGCATGCCCGGCTCGGACTGCATCGAGAGCGCCTCGGCGCGTGCGCTCAGCAAGCCGAAGTCGTAATCGCTGTGGACGTCGCCGCTCACGGCGAGAAACACGGCCGGCTCGCCGGCGCGCTCCAGCAGCGGCAGCGCCTGCGCGATGCCGCCGGCGGTTTCCAGCGCATCGGTCTCGGCGGAGTAGAGCAACTGCACGCCGAAGCGCGCGCCATCGCCGAGCGTGGCTTCGATGCGCGCACCGAGCCACGCGTGATTGATGACGATGCGCGTATAGCCCGCCGCGGCGAGCCGCTCGATCTGCCAGACGATGAGCGGTTTGCCGCCGGCTTCGAGCAGCGGCTTTGGGCAGGTATCGGTGAGCGGGCGCATGCGCTCGCCGCGCCCGGCGGCGAAGATCATCGCCGTGCGCTCCGCCGTGTCCCTTGCAGTGGCACGCGTCATGAATTCGACCTTGTTGTGAGTGAGTGTGGTGAGCCGGCGCGATCAGAACGTGTAACCGACGTTGGCGCTCGTGCCCTGCAGCTCGTCGATGAGCCGCGCGAACGGCGCCAGCGGCCGATAGCGGTGCGCGACCTTGCCCGCGTAGTCGAGAAAGCGCGGCAGGTCGGCCATATAGTGCGGCTTGGCATCCCGGTAGTTGATGCGGCAGAACAGGCCCAGCACCTTGATGTGGCGTTGCAGGCCCATCCATTCGAGCTGGCGGTAAAACTCGCCGAAGTCTGCATCCACGGGCAGCCCCGCCTTCTTCGCGCGCTCCCAGTAGTACGCGAAGCAATCGAGCTCGAACTCCTCGTCCCAGCTCAGGAACGCGTCGCGCAACAGCGAGGCGATGTCGTACGTAATCGGGCCGTACACGGCGTCCTGGAAGTCCAGCACGCCGGGGTTGGGCGTCGCGATCATGAGATTGCGCGGCATGAAATCACGCAGCATGAAGACTCGTGGCTGCGCGAGCGCGCTCGCGCTCAGCAGCGCGAAGGTGCGATCGAGCATGCCGCGCGTGACCTCGTCGATCTTGCGGCCCAGGTGGCGCTCCAGATACCACTCGGGCATGAGCTCCATCTCGCGGTGCAAGAACGCATCGTCGAACGGCGGCAGCACGCCCTCGCGCGAGGCGAGCTGGACGCGGATCAGCGCGTCGATGGCGTCGCGCATGAGCGCACGCGCTTGCGGGCCGGGGCCGGCTTCGGTGAGCGCCTTGAGGTAGGGCGCCGTGCCGAGGTCGGTCACGAGCATGAGGCCGGCGTCGAGATCGACTTCCAGCACGCGCGGCACGTGCATGCCGGCTGCTGCGAGCAACTGGGCGATCTGCACGAATTCGCGGCATTTTTCTGGCGGCGGCGCGTCGACGGCGATCAGCGTGGCGCCGTGCGCGCCGGCGCTCGCGAGCCGGAAGTAGCGCCGAAAGCTCGCGTCGGCGGAGGCCGGGGCGAACGTGGCGAGGTCGAGTGCGTATTTTTCTGCGTGACCGGCGAGCCAGGCGGCGAGCAGGTCGCGGCGGGCATCGGCCGGGGTAGGCGGGGCAGTGAGGGTCATGAAAACCGGAGGCAGAATCAGTGGATCAACGTCTTGCCATATAATACCCCACGACTTTTTTGACGCGACTCGCGCCAAAGCCTGCATGACGGTTCGCTCACCACATTTATCGTCAGTCCATCATCCGATGAATTGTAAATATTTGTGCGTGCAGTTTCCTTGGGTTGCCTTGATAGTTGCTTTGACCGTCGCCCCCAACCGGATTCTCGCCCGGGCCGGGGTTCATCCGTCGATGCACTGGCGCCAGGGCCGTGATGGGCGGGCAGGCTGACGGGCCGATACGCCAAAACCATACATGCCGCCCAGACAGTATTTCCAGACGATCTCCAAAAGTGACGACGGCGTGCCGGGCAAGCGGCGGCTCATCGCGGCGCTCGTGGCCATGCCGGGTCTCATGCCCGCGCTGGCGCACGCCCAGCTTGCGGGTGACGCTGCGCAGCCCCAGCGGCTGGACGACGCGTGGAGCCTGCGCCTTTCCCCGCAGCTCGAGGACCAGCCAAAAGCGCCGGGCCAGCGCCCGGCCACGTTCGTGCTCGGCGAATCGACCACCGGCACGTCGGGCACCGACTTCGCCGTCAAGGGCGCGGCCGAGTTGCGCCAGGGCACCAACGTCGTCAAGGGCGACGCGCTGCACTACGACCAGGACACCGACATGGCCGACGCTTACGGCAATGTCGTGGTCTCGCAGGGCGGCACCACCTTCGCCGGCCCCGAAGCGCACCTGAAGGTCGAGGCGAACGAAGGCTTCATGCCCGCGCCGAAGTACCATTTCTCGGCCACAGGCGGCTCGGGCAGCGCCGAGCGTGCGGACCTGCTCGACAGCGAGCGCTCGGTGCTCACCAACGGCACCTACACGGCCTGCCAGTGCTCGTCGGATCCGGCCTGGTACATCAAGGGCACCGAATTCGACTTCGACACGGGCGCCGACGAAGGCGTCGCGCACAACGGCGTGCTGTTCTTCCAGAACGTGCCGATCCTCGCCAGCCCGTGGTTCACGTTTCCGCTTTCGGGCGAACGCCGCAGCGGCCTCTTGCCGCCGACGTTCTCCATCAGCTCGACGAACGGTCTCGAGCTGTCGATGCCGTATTACTTCAACATCGCGCCGAACCGCGACTTCACGTTCACGCCCGAGATCATCTCGAAACGCGGCGTGTTCCTGGAGGGCAACTACCGGTATCTGTCGACGAACTACTCGGGCTCGATTACCGGCACGTTCCTGCCTAACGACGCGATCACGAAGACCAACCGCTATGCGCTGTTCATCCAGCACAACCAGAACTTCGGCAACGGGTTCGGCGGCTACATCTACTACAACAAGGTTTCGGACAACACCTATCCGGAAGATCTGGCGTCGCCCGCCAATCAGTTCCTGAACGGCACGCAGACGCTGTATCAGCAGGAAGCCGGCCTGACATACAACAACGGGCCGTGGTCCGTGCTCGGCCGCTACCAGCACTGGCAGACGCTGTCACCGTCAGTCGCGCCGTACGGCCGCGAGCCCGAGCTCAATGTGAAGTACGCGAAGTACAACGTGGGCGGCTTCGATTACGGCATGGAAGCCGACTACTCGCGCTTCCGCATCACGACGGCCGATGCGACCGAAGGCGACCGCGTCGTCTTCAATCCGTACCTGTCGTACTCGCTGATGGGGCCCGGTTACTTCGTCACGCCGAAGGTGCAATGGCACTTCGCCGACTACAACCTGAGCAACATCGGCACGGGCTCGCCCGCGGGCACGCCCAAGAGCTTCACCGAATCGATCCCGACCTTCAGCTTCGACACGGGGCTCGTGTTCGACCGCTCGGTGCAACTGTTCGGCCAGGACTATATCCAGACCCTGGAGCCGCGCCTGTACTACGTGTACACGCCGTACCGCAACCAGGACTTCGCGCCCCTTTTTGATACCGCCGAGGCCGACTTCGGCCTCGCGGAGATCTTCACGCCCAACACCTTCGTCGGTAACGACCGCATCGCCGACGCGAACCGCCTCACGGCGGCGCTGACCACGCGCTTCATCGACGCGGCCACGGGCGACGAGCGCGCGCGTTTCGTGATCGCGCAGCAGTACTATTTCACCGACCAGCGCGTCACGCTGCTGCCGCCCATCGCGGGTGAACCGGCCCCAACTTCGGGATCGGCGCATTCCGACCTGATTGCGGGGATGTCGCTAAAGATCGGGGGCGGTTTCGCTTCGGAAACGGCGTTCCAATATAATGCCGACGCGGGCCAGTTGACCAAGGCGAGCGTCGGCTTCGGCTATAGCCCGGGGCCGAGCCGCGTGCTGAACGTCGCGTATCGCTACACGCGCGAGAACAACAGCACGCTCGACAATCAGCCGATCAACCAGATCCTGATTTCGGCCCAATGGCCGTTCTCGCATCGGGTGTACGCTGTGGGCCGCTTCAACTACGATTTGAACGGCCACAAGATCGTCGACGGCCTGGTAGGCATGCAGTACGACGCGGATTGCTGGGCGCTCGGCGTTGGCGTGCAGCGCTATGCGAACGGGATCAACACCACGGGCGGCAACAATTCGTCCACGCGTTTTCTCGCGCAGCTCACGCTCAAGGGGCTGTCGAACGTGGACAACGGACTCGTTTCGGCGTTCAAGGCCAGCGTGCCGGGCTACACGCAGCCGCCGGGGCAGTTGCCGCTGCCGTCGCGCTTCACGGATTACCAATAACGCGTGAACCAGCGCATGCGGCCGCAGGGCCGGGCGTTCGGATACAGCGCGAGGTCGGTTGCATAGAGACGGGCGAAGCTGCCCGCCAACTTTGGAGTATCAGTGGGAATCATGAAAAAGCTTCGCCTGGCAGCGCTTGCTGCGAGCCTCTTCGCTGTCGCAGGACTGTTGCCGGCCGCGCCGGCGTTCGCACAGGGGCTGGCGCCCGCCGGCGGCCGCACCGCCGACACGATCGCGGCGGTCGTCAACGACGGTGTGATCACGCAGCGCGAGCTCGACAACCGCGTTGGCCTCATCACGCGCCGCCTGAACCAGCAGAACGCGCCGGTCCCGCCCATGGACCAGCTGCAGGCGCAGGTGCTCAACCAGATGGTGCTCGAGCGCATCCAGCTGCAAAAGGCCAAGGAAGACGGCATTGCGGTCGATGACGCCGCCGTGCAGCGCACGCTCGCGCGTCTGGCCCAGGCCAACGGCATGGACCTCGCCACCTACCGCACGCGCATCGAGGCGGCCGGGGTGCCGTGGGCGACGTTCATGGGCGACGCGCGCACCGAGCTCACGCTCTCGAAGCTGCGCGAGAAGGAAGTGGACAGCAAGATCTCGGTCACCGACGCCGAAGTCGCGAACTACATCGCGAGCCAGCGCGGGCCGAACGCGGGCCAGCAAAACGACCTGCACTTCGAGCACATCTTCATCAAGGCGCCGCTGAACGCGTCGCAGACCGACATCGAGGCCGCGCAGAAGAAGGCCGACGATCTGCTCAAGCAGGCCCAGTCGGGCAGCAAGTTCTCGAGCCTCGCGAAGTCCAACTCGCAGGCGGCCGACGCCAGCAAGGGCGGCGACATGGGCTTCCTGCCGCCCGCGAAGCTGCCGCCCGAACTGGTGACGGCAGCGTCCACGCTGCGTCCGGGCGAAGTGAATCCCTCGGTGATCCGCACCAACGACGGCTTTGAAATCGTTCGCCTCGTCGAGCGTCGCCAGGGGCAGGGTACGAGCGCCTCGGCGCCGCAACTCGTGCAAACGCACGTGCGTCATATCCTGCTGCGCGTGGGCGACGGCACGTCCGAGCCGCAGGCGCGCCAGAAGCTGCTGGAAATCAAGAAGGAAGTGCAGGCGGGCGGCGATTTCGCGAAGTTCGCGCACACGTACTCGCAGGACGGCTCGGCCTCGCAGGGCGGCGACCTCGGCTGGATCAGCCCGGGCGAAACCGTGCCCGAGTTCGAGCGCGCCATGAACACGCTCCAGGACGGCCAGATCAGCGACCCGGTGCGCACCGAATACGGCTACCACCTGATCCAGGTACTGGGCCGCCGCGAGGCCGAAGGCTCCGTCGCGCAGCAGATGGATCTCGCGCGCCAGGCCATCGGCCAGCGCAAGGCGGAGCAGGCCTACGCCGACTGGCTGCGCCAGTTGCGTGACACTGCCTACGTCGACTACAAGATCGGCGGCCTGACTCCGCCGCAGCAACACTGACCCGTCTTCGAAGGAATCGCGCCGTGAATGCTCCCGCCTCATCGTCTTCAGCGCCGCGGGGGCCGCGGCCGGTTCGCATCGCCATCACCACCGGCGAGCCGGCCGGCGTGGGCCCCGAGCTCACGGCCGCCGCGCTCGCGGGCGCCTCGGCGCACTGGCCCGGCGCGCAATTCCTCGTGCTCGGCGACCCGAACCTCATGCAAACGCGCGCGGCGGCGGCCGGCGTCGACTGGGCCGCCGTGCTGGCGGGCCAGCACGTGAGCGTCGAGCCCGTTGCGCTCGCCGCGCCGGCGAAAGCCGGCAAGCTCGACGCCGCCAACGGCCCGTACGTCCTGGCGCTGCTCGACCGCGCCATCGACGGCGCCATGGCGGGCGAGTTCGACGCCATCGTGACCGCGCCGCTGCAAAAGAGCACGATCAACGACGCCGGCGTGCCGTTTACCGGCCATACCGAATACCTGGCCGAACGCACAAAGACGCCGCGCGTCGTCATGATGCTCGCGGGCACCGGCGCGCGGCCCTTGCGCGTCGCGCTCGCCACCACGCATCTGCCGCTCAAGGACGTGCCGGCGGCGCTGACGATCGACGGGCTGCTCGACACGCTACGCATCGTCGACCACGACTTGCGCCATCACTTCGGCGTAGCCACGCCGCGCATCCTCGTGACGGGACTGAATCCGCATGCGGGTGAAAACGGCTACCTCGGGCGCGAGGAAGTCGACGTCATTGCGCCGGCGCTCGCACAAGCCACGGCCGCGGGCATTGATGCGCGTGGCCCGTATCCCGCCGATACCCTGTTCCAGCCGCGCTACCTCAACGAGGCCGACTGCGTGCTGGCCATGTTTCATGACCAGGGCCTGCCGGTCCTGAAATACGCAACGTTCGGCGAAGGCATCAATGTGACGCTGGGCCTGCCGATCGTGCGCACGTCCGTCGATCATGGCACCGCACTCGACCTCGCCGGCACCGGCCGCGCGGATGCGGGCAGCCTGATCGCCGCCATCGACACCGCCGTTTCGATGGCCCGCCACCGGCGCGCCATCTGATTGACCCATTGATCTGACCAGGATGTCCAATAGCAGCAGACAGCACCAGGGCCACTTCGCGCGCAAGCGCTTCGGCCAGAACTTCCTCGTCGACACGGGCGTGATCGACTCGATCGTCGACGTCATCCGCCCGCAGCGCGGCGAACGCATGGTCGAAATCGGGCCAGGCCTCGGCGCGCTAACCGAGCCGCTGGTCGAGCGCCTTGCTACGCCCGAAGCGCCGCTGCACGCGGTCGAGCTCGACCGCGACCTGATCGCGCGCCTCACCAAGAAATTCGGGCCGCTGCTCGAACTGCACGCGGGCGACGCGCTCGCGTTCGACTTCGGTTCGCTCGCCGCGGCGGGCGAGAAGCCCACGCTGCGCATCGTCGGCAACCTGCCGTACAACATTTCGAGCCCGCTGCTGTTTCATCTCGCGACCTTCGCGGATCGCGTGATCGACCAGCACTTCATGCTGCAGAACGAAGTGGTCGAGCGCATGGTGGCGGAGCCCGGCAGCAAGGCGTATAGCCGCCTCACGGTGATGCTTCAGTACCGCTACGTGATGGACAAGATGCTCGACGTGCCGCCCGAGTCGTTCCAGCCGCCGCCCAAGGTGGACTCGGCGATCGTGCGCATGATCCCGTATGCACCGCACGAACTGCCGCAGGTGGACGAGGCGCTGCTTGGCGAGCTCGTGACGGCGGCGTTCTCGCAGCGGCGCAAGATGTTGCGCAATACGCTCGGCGATTATCGCGAGCGCGTGGATTTCGAGGCGCTCGGCTTCGATCTCGCGCGCCGCGCCGAAGACGTGCCGGTGGAGGAGTATGTGCGCGTTGCGCAGGCGCTGGGGAAGGCTGCGCAGGCGTAAGGGGGCTCAAAGAGGGGTCACGCGAGGGCCCTAACGAAGGCTTGAGCGCGCATGAGGCCGCATGAGGCGATAGGCGCGCACTCGATAACGGCGGCGCTGGTGCGTCGCCGTTCGTCCTTCTTCGATGCCCTTTAGCCCGCTTCGGCGCGCTGCGCCTCGTACGCCTTGAGCTGGCTGTAGACGATTCGCAGCACCGAAAGCTCGCTCGACGCGCGCTGCGCTGCGCCGCCGCGCCGGATCAGATCGCCGAGGACGTGATCGGCTTCGATGCGCGAGCCGTTCTGCACGTCGCGCAGCATCGAGGCGGTGAGCGTCGAACCCGTAGCGAACAGCATCGCGCGCGAGCGCTCGAGGAAGCTGTCGCGCACAGCATGGCCGTGCTCGGCGGCCACTGTGCGGCACTCCGCGAAAAGACGCTCGACGGTTGCCGCGCCGTCGGGCGTCGCGACGATGACGCCCACGGGCGCGCGAAACAGGCACGTGCTGCCCGCGAGCGTCGCGAGGAACACCCACTTTTCCCACATTTCCTGCAGGATGTGCGCGCTGGCTTTGACGTTGAAGCCGGCATTGCCGAACGCATCGGCAATGGCCTGCACGCGCGGCGAGACGCCGTTGCCGAGCTCGCCGAACGAGATGGCGTGCGCGTCGTTCAGATGGACGATCTCGCGCTTCTCGTTAAGCGTGGACGCAATCAGGCAGACGCCGCCGAGCACCGCCTGAGTGCCGAAGCGTGCCTGGAGCACGTCCAGGTGGTTCATGCCGTTGAGCAGCGGCAGGATGGCGGTGTTGGGGCCGACGGCCGCCGCGAACGAATCGATGGCATTTTCGAGGTCGTAAGCCTTGCAGCTCAGCAGCACGACATCGAAGGGCTGTACGCCTTGCGATTCGAGTGCTTCGCGCGTGACGGTCTTCGGCTCGCGCAGCGTGAGATCGCCGGCGTGCGGACTGCGGATCACGAGGCCGTCCCGGCGCAACTGCGCGGCGCGCGCCTCTCGCACCAGGAACGTCACATCGCGCCCCGCGGCGGCCAGCCGTCCGCCGAAATAACCGCCTGTCGCGCCTGCACCTACCACCAGAATCCGCATATCGACTCCTTGTTTCCTTTCGTTATCGGCCACGCTGGCCGGCGACCGTTCGCATCGGGCTCCGGCCGTTTCGGGATGGCGTCATGCTAGAGCAAATCGGGGCGGCCTGCTTGGCGCGGCCTGCCTGGCGCGGCTTGCCCGGTGCGGCTTGGCGGCGTCGGCAGGGCCAGTGGGATTTTGGTACAGTCGCGTTTTTACGATGGCAAAACGGAGTACACGATGCGCTTTCTGCACACGATGATCCGGGTCGGCGACCTGGACCGCTCGATCAAGTTCTATACCGAGCTGCTCGGCATGAAAGTGCTGCGCCGCGACGACTATCCCGAAGGCCGGTTCACGCTGGCATTCGTCGGCTACACCGACGAGCGCGACGGCACGGTGATCGAGCTCACGCATAACTGGGATACGCCTTCCTATGATCTGGGCACGGGCTTCGGCCACCTTGCCGTGGAAGTCGACGACGCCTACGCCGCCTGCGAGAAGATCAAGGCCCAGGGCGGGACGGTGGTTCGCGAGGCGGGGCCGATGAAGCACGGCACGACGGTGATTGCGTTTGTGACCGATCCGGATGGGTACAAGATCGAGTTTATTCAGAAGAAGTAGGGTTGTGCCTTGCGCGGCGTCGGGACTTTCCGGCGCCGCTCCAAAATGCTTGTCAAGCTTTAAATGCGGCTAACAATGCGCTGCTTAATTTAAAAATAAAATAACAAATCATTTATATAAATTTAAAAATTGCGTAATTGATGAATCGGCTATTTTTTCACTTGTTTGATCGGTAAATAGCTTGGCGAGATTGGATTTTCCGTTCGGAGAAATCGATTTCTGACCTCAAGACGTATCGAAATAATTCGATACAATTTTCATCGCCCATAAATTTAGCATAACAAATTATGGAATCAGGTCGATGCGGACCGCATGCGGGTCGTTATTGAGATTACGGTGCGTGCATTCATCATGCATCGGCATAAGCCATTTAGGAGTCTTCCTATATACGCGAAAGTGTGAGTAACCGAGACTCCGCACTCGGCCCTGAAGTAAAAACCGGTTCGACATGCGGCGGCTTCGCGTAGACCGGTTGCAGGAAGTACATGGCGTCCCTCGGCTAGTCCCGTTCACACAAACATGATTCGAACGCGTGGCGAAGTGCGAGTCTTGTCACCCTTGCAGGCTTTGCTTCCTTCCTGGTGGCAATGCCCGGAAAGTCCGGGGATTTGACAACTGACTTGCGCACTCGGTGAGAACGCTTTTTTGCGCCTGCATGGACCGATTACATCGTATCCACTGCGATATCCGCCCCGGCGAAGAAGAGTCTATGCATTCGATTACCCACACTGGTGCTTCAGTACCGATCCGAAACGGCGGCATGCTCGCGCGTCTGTCCGATGTGATCGCGATTGCTGGTGGCGCGCTTCTGACAGCTCGAGTGCCAGGTATGTCCGATGGGGCGGGCCACGACAGTGCGCTGGTTGCGTTTTCCATGCTGCTGGCGCTCATGCTCTTCCCGTCGTGGGGGATGTACCGTGTCGCGCGCCGGCGTCTCTTCTGGCGCTGCGTCTGTGTGCCCGTGCTCGCCTGGCTCTTTGTTCTCATGGCCTCCTGCCTGCTTGTCGTGGCGCTTCACCGCACCTACCGTCCAGCGCCTGACTGGCTCAGGGATTGGGCGATCGCTTCGGCGGCTGGGGTGGTGCTCTGCCGGCTTGCAGCACATGCAATCTGTCTGCGGCTGGCCAGCCAGAACACCCATACCTCTACGGTCGCCGTCGTTGGCAACACGGCGAATTGCCGTCAGCTTATGTGCAAGATCAACTCGACACCGGACTCCGTGTATCGAGTGACAGCTGCTTTCGACACGGCGCTACGAGCTTCCGATGTGGCGCTTGGCTTGCCGACGTTTCGCGAGCGCGAAGCGTTTGCCGATTACGTTCGTAATTCCCATATCGACGAAGTCTGGCTCGCGATTCCGCTTTCGGAAGGGCAGACGATTGTCCCTTTTGTCGAGCTATTTCGTAATGACCTTATCAACATCCGGTTCATTCCGGACGTGAGCGGACTGACAGTTTTCGATGCGGGGATGGCCAGCCTCGAAGGCACGTCCGCGATCAACTTGATGGCTTCGCCGATTGCATCGAACTCGCTTATCGGCAAGGAAATCTTTGACCGGACATTCGCCTTTTTTGCCTTGTTCGCGCTTGCACCGGTTCTCCTCGCAATCACGGTGGCCGTCAAATGCTCTTCGCCGGGGCCAGTGCTTTTTACGCAGCGCCGCAAGGGAGCGAACGGCAAGGTTTTCGCCATCTACAAATTTCGCAGCATGCGGGTGCACGCCGAAGCGGCGGGTGTGATCAAGCAGGCAACGCGCGATGATCCGCGTGTGACTGGTGTTGGTGCTTTCCTTCGCCGCACGAGTCTTGACGAACTACCTCAGTTCCTCAATGTCTTGCGTGGCGAGATGTCCGTTGTCGGGCCCCGGCCTCACGCTATCGAGCACGACAAGCTGTATCAGGACATTGTGGACGGCTACATCCATCGATATCGCATCAAGCCGGGAATTACCGGCTGGGCGCAGATCAACGGCTTTCGTGGCGAGACAGACCGCATCGAGAAGATGCAGGGGCGCGTCGCGCACGATCTTTATTACCTCAGTAACTGGTCCTTCTGGCTCGACATGCGAATTGTTCTTGCCACGATATTCAAGGGACTGGTTCATCGAAATGCTTATTGACAGCCTGGAAAGTGGAAGTGGTGACTCGATTAAAGAATTGGTCAGCGAAAGTGCGCCTGCAATCCAGACGCGACGACGCCGCACGAATTGGGGGTATTAGCGCCGTCGTGGCGATGGTTGCGGTGCTTGGCGGCTGCGCCTTTGCGCCGGGGATGCGCATGCTGGTTTCGCAGTCACCCGCAGCGGCCTCGGCGTCTTCTGGTGCCAGTGAGCCGGCTGCCGCTGCTGTGGGCAAGGACAACGGCGCATCCGGACATACGGACGCGAGTGTGGGCTCCACCACAGATGCATCGCAATCGGCCAAAGCGACAAGCGCCGTGAGCACCACAGCGGACGTTCCCATTACCGAGCTCGACGTCGAGTACGTAAGACGTATGCAGCAGCAGCGCGAAGAGAGCGGGCAGGAGCAGGCCAGGCTGCTTTCGGACGTACCGCCGCCCTATACAGTAGGAGTGGGTGACGTGCTGCAGATCGTCGTTTGGGATCACCCGGAACTGTCGGCGGCGCTCGGTGGCACACCGGCGCAGAACACCACACGGCCGGGGGATCCGATCGCCGGTTTCGTGGTCGACCAGTCGGGCGACCTGACGTTCCCGTACGCGGGCACGCTGCATGTGGCCGGCTTGCGCACCGAGGACGTGCAGAAGCGTCTGAGCGCGGCGTTAGGCAAATACTTCGTGAAGCCGCAGGTCACCGTGCGCATGGCGTCCTATCGCGCTCACGACATTTACGTGGATGGCGAAGTCCATGCTCCAGGCGTGGTCGCCGTCAACGACGTGCCCATGTCGCTCTATGAGGCAATTGCACGCGCGGGTGGTTTTTCCGATTCCGCAGATCAGAGCGCGCTCGTGCTCGTGCGCGGTGGCGTTTCACACCCGATCAATCTCACCCAGATGCTGGCGAGCGGCCTCAATCCATCGCGACTGTATCTGCGCTCCGGAGACCGGTTGCGCATCGTCGCGCGTGACGAGAACGACGTCTATGTCATGGGCGAAGTGAACAAGCCTGTTTCAGCCATACCGAATCGCACGGGGCGCATCACGCTTGCGGATGCCCTTTCCCAGGCAGGCAGTGTGAATGCCTCGACTGCTGACGCCGCACAGATGTTTGTCGTACGTGGTGCGCTCAACGGTACGCCGCAGGTGTTCCACCTCGACGGGCGCTCGCCAGTGGCGATGCTCGTTGCCAAAGAATTCGATTTGCAACCGAAGGATGTGGTCTACGTGGACGGCAATGGTCTCGTCCGGTTCAGCCGCGTGTTGAGCTTGCTGTTGCCAGCGATCAACGCAGGGATGACGGCCGGGATATTGGCGAAGTGATCGACGGTGGGGCTGAAGCGTGCGGCCTCTCCCGGAAGATATGGATAGCGTGATTCCTATGGAAAACAAAGCGTTGAAAATCGATCGAGTCGAGCACCAGGAAGGTGGGGATGTTTCGCAATCGCCGCTTGATTCAGTGGGTCAGGTCCGAATCGTGCCGGTCGTACTTGCAGGAGGCGCCGGCTCGCGACTATGGCCATTGTCACGCGAGCAGTATCCGAAGCAGCTGATCGGCATCCTTGGCCGGGATACTCTGCTTCAGAGCACGATGCAGCGCATGAAGGGATTTCGCTGCGAAACCGGAATATGTAGCACTCCAATTATTATTTGCGGCGACGAGCATCGCTTTTCGATTGTAGAGCAGCTTCACGCGAGCGGCCTGCAAGCCAGGATGATTGTCGAGCCCGCTCGCAGGGATACTGCTCCCGCTCTTACGCTTGCCGCAATTGCGGCACAGACGGACAGCCCGAGCGCGATCATTGTAGCCATGCCTGCGGATCATGCGATTACCGATATGGCAGCGTTTCAGCGCGCAATTGCCCAGGCGGTTGAATACGCGCGCGACGGTGCGATCGTCGCCTTGGGCGTTCCGCCGACACACGCCGATACCGGCTTCGGCTATATCCGGTTGGGGGAATCGCTCACTGGCGCAGCGCATCGCATCGCAAGCTTCGTGGAAAAGCCCGCTGCCGAACTGGCCGGGCAATATCTCGCGTCGCGCCAGTACTGGTGGAACAGCGGGATTTTTGTGATGCGCGCAAGCGTTTGGCTCGAGACGTTGCGTGCGCTTAATCCGGCAATGCACGACGCCTGTGTAACCGCATACACACACGGGACGCAGGACGGTCAGTTCTTCAAGCCACTGAACGACGCGTTCATGCAGTCCCCGTCCGACTCGATCGATTACGCCGTCATGGAGCACCTCGGTCCGACGACGGAGTTCGCGCAGGGCGTGGTGGTTCCGCTCGAAGCCGGTTGGTCCGATCTGGGCTCATGGGACGCAGTATGGGAGGCGCTCGAGAAAGACGCTAACGGTAACGCTGCGCGCGGCAGGGTGGTTTTCGAGGCCTCGACCTCCAGCTTCGCCCACTCGGAGGGACGGCTGATTGCGTGCGTGGGCATCAACAACATGGTGGTTGTCGAAACACCCGATGCCGTACTCGTTGCGGACCGGTCGCGCGTACAGGATATCAAGGCGCTGGTTTCCCGGATTCGGGAGCAAAACGCGCCGGAAGCCAACTCGCACCGAAAAGTTCGGCGCCCGTGGGGCTATTACGACTCGATCGATCAGGGAAAGCGGTTTCAGGTGAAACGTATCGTCGTGCAGCCAGGTGGTTGCCTGTCGCTGCAGGTGCACCATCACCGTGCCGAGCACTGGATTGTAGTGAGTGGCACTGCGCGCGTGACCCGCGGTGAAGATCGGTTCCTGCTAGGTGAAAACGAATCGACGTTTATTCCTCTCGGCGTGACGCATCGCCTCGAGAACCCGGGAAAAATGCCGCTCGAATTGATCGAAGTGCAGTCAGGATCGTATCTCGGGGAAGACGACATCGTACGTTTCGAGGATACCTATGGCCGGGCCTGAGGGGAAGCAATGATCTCCTGCATTCTGGTCGTCTGCGAAGGGAATATATGTAGGAGTCCGATGGCAGAAGGCATTTTGGCGAGCCGATTGCCGAACGTGAAGGTCATTTCTGCCGGTTGCGGTGCGTTGGTGGGGAAGCCCGCAGACCCCATCGCAGTCGAGCTGATGTCGGAGCGCAGTATCGACATCAAGCGCCATATAGCGATGTCGCTGAGTTTGGATAACGTAAGAAGGGCACAGCTGATTCTCACGATGACGCTCGATCAGAAGGTGACGATCGAGCGGAGGTACCCGTTTGCAAGGGGACGTGTTTATCGCCTTGCTGAACACGAAGGCCTGGATGTGATTGATCCATACCGACTGGATCGTGAGGCATTCAAGATCTCTCTCGCGCAGATCGAGCGAGGGACGGAGCGGTGGGTTGAGGCGATCACTCGTTTAACAAGCTAATTGCATGACATTCCAGAATCAAAATAGGATTATCGATTTGCCCGACGACGACGAGATTCGTCTCTCCGAGCACCTGACGGTGATCCGTGAAGGCTGGCGGCCTATCGCCTACGTTGCAGTGGCGTTTCTGCTGATTGGCTCTCTATATGCAGTGCTGGCGACGCCACAGTATCGTGCGGACGCGATGATCCAGGTGGAAGACGGTACCGGATCGGTCAACGATGCGGAGCTAAAGTCGGAAGTGGTGTACGGGGGAGTTGAGGCGGGAAGTTGAAGGCGGTGGAGGTTTCAGCTGAGAATCTGATTGTCGAAGTCGGAATCCAGCAAACATCAAACCATCCACCATGAGCAAGGATACGGAAAAAGCAGTCGTCGGTCTATCGGGAGTCGGGCTTGGCCTGGACGAATTGGTTCGCCAGGGAGCGCGGCAGGTGATTCAGCAAGCGATCGAAGCGGAGTTGGCGGAGCTGATGGAGCGGTTCGCGAACGTCAAGACTTTGCACGGGCAACGCGCCGTGGTGCGTAACGGCTACTTGCCAGAGCGCGAGGTGTTGACGGCCGCCGGGCCGATTGCGGTAAAGGTGCCGAAGGTGCGCGATCGATCGGGGTCGGGCGTGAAGTTCAATTCGACGATCGTGCCGCCGTATGTGAGGAAGTCGCCTCGCGTGAGCGCAGCGCTGCCCTGGCTGTATCTGAAGGGCATCTCGACGGGCGATATGGGCGAAGCGTTGCGCGTGCTGCTGGGCGATGACGCCAAGGGCTTGTCGGCCAACGTGGTGAGCCGGCTGAAGGCGCAATGGGCCGACGAGCATGTGGCCTGGAGCCGGCGTGACATGTCCGGGTCGCACTACGTCTATTGGTGGGTCGACGGCATTCACACGGGGCTGCGCAGTGAGAACTCCGACGGGCAATGCTTGCTGGTCATCATTGGTGTGAAACCGGACGGGAGCAAAGAGCGTGTGGCGATCGGCGATGGGTATCGCGAGACGAAAGCGTCGTGGCTGGAGCTTCTGCTCGACCTGAAAAAGCGCGGTCTGACGGCAGGTCCACGGCTGGCTGTCGGCGACGGCGCAATGGGCTTCTGGGCGGCGCTGGAAGAGGTGTTTCCGGCGACGCGTGGCCAGCGCTGTTGGTTTCACAAGATGGGCAACGTACTGAACGCGCTGCCCAAGTCGCAACAGGCACGCGCGAAGGCCGACATGCAATCGATCTGGATGGCCGCGACCCGCGCCGATGCGCACGCCGCGTTCGATCGTTTCGTGTCGATCTATGCAGCCAAATATCCGAAGGCGAGCGAGACGTTGAAGAAGGACCGGGAGAGCTTGCTCGCGTTTTACGAATTCCCTGCCGAGCACTGGCAGCATCTGCGCACGACCAACGCGATTGAATCGACGTTCGCGACGGTGCGCCACCGTACGACGCGCACGCGTAACTGCGTGTCGCGACCAACCTTCCTCGGACTGGCATTCAAGCTGATCGAGGAAGCTGAGAAAACCTGGCGCCGTATCAACGGCCCGGAGAAGATCAAGCTGTTGCTCGAGGGCGTTGCCTTCAAGGACGGCGAACCGGTGCAAGACGATCGGCCGGTTCAGCAGAAACTCGCCGCTTGAAATCGACCGCCATCAAAAAGCTCATACACCACTATTGACGTTAGCTCAACGATGCGCTTGGCCAGCTCGCATCCATATTCGATACCAAACAGTCCGCTTCGGCTGAAATCGAGCTTATTCGCTCGCGCCTGGTAGTGGGGCAGACTGTACATACTCTGCACCTCGATATTAGTGCGAAACCACGGTATTTCCCGCTGATCGGGAAATATCTTGCGCGCCGCGCCGGAGAGTCCGAACTCGCATCGCCGTATTTCGGAATGACGCGGTTTGCCTGGGGAGGGGAGAAGATCGAAGTATCGAGCTTCGACGTACCGGAAACGCTATACGACAAGAAGTTTACGCTCGTCGTGCTGGATAGCGCGAAGTTTGAATTGCGAGACCCGGGCGGCGACGTCATTCTCACAGGGAAAACCGGGCAAGCGGCGCACGGTCGTGTCGAAGACGGACCGGTCGAATTGAACGTTCAGCGGTTCATTGCTCGTCCGGGCACCCAGTTTGTACTGAAGCGCGCATCGACGCTCGAAACGATCAATAGACTTCAGACGGACCTGACCATCGGGGAGAAGACCAAGCAGTCTGGCGTTATCGGCGTCTCACTGGACGGTGATGACAGCCAGCGCGTTGCCGATATCATCAATACCGTTGCGGCCGCATATGTGCAGCAGAACATCGACAAGAAGTCGGCGCAGGCTGAGCACACACTCGTGTTTCTCGATCAGCAACTGCCAGTGCTGCGCAAGCAGCTTGACGGAGCCGAGGATCGGTATAACGCATTCCGCAACAAAAACGGAACCGTCGACCTCACGGAGGAGAGCCGGCTACTGCTGCAGCAGATCGTCGATACGAACGCGAAGATTGCCGATCTTGGTCAGCAGCGCATGGAAATGCTGCAGCGATTTACCGAGTCACATCCGGCGGTAGCTGCTTTGAATACGCAGATCGCGTCTCTGCAAGGCCAACTGGAACAGCTGAACAAACACGTCACGATGCTGCCGAATACCGAGCAATCTGCGCTGCGCATGCTTCGGGACGTTCGTGTCAATACGCAGCTCTATATGAATCTGCTGAACAACGCACAGCAACTGCGTATTCTCAAGGCGGGGCAGATGGGTTCTGTTCGCGTCGTGGACTATGCGGTATCGCAGGACGAACCGATCAGGCCGAAGCGCGTACTCATCGTTGCGCTAGCGCTTGCATTTGGATTGATCGCAGGGGTTGCGTCGGTCCTCGCCCGGAGGTCGATGTTCGGTGGCGTGGAAGAAAATGAGGAGATCGAGCGCGCGCTGGAGATTCCCGTCTACGCCGTCATCGCGCACAGCGATACACAGGTTCGCCTCACGCGGGAGATGCGTCGCGCTCCACTCGGCAGCCAGCGCGTTCTGGCGGCGAATGCACCCCACGATGTCGCAATCGAGGGACTGCGTAGTCTGAGCACAGCCCTGCAATTTGGCCTGATGGGTTCAACGAACAATATGCTCGTGATTACTGGGCCATCGCCGGGAATCGGGAAGTCCTTTACCGCAGTTAACCTGGCTGCAGTGCTGGCTTCCAGTGGCAAGCGAGTGTTGCTGATCGACGCAGATATGCGTCGCGGAGACACGCATAGCTATTTCGGCATTGCACGGCAGCCGGGTTTGTCGGACGTCATCGCGGGCCTCGATATCGGGAAGGCGCTACTGCGTAACCAACTGCCCGGGCTGGACGTCGTTCCGAATGGGTCGCTACCTCCCAATCCAGCGGAATTGCTGATGAGCAAGCGGTTCCAGTCAATGCTAAAAGAGCTTTCGGCGAGCTATGACGTCGTCGTCATCGACACGCCGCCCATTCTCGCCGTGACCGATGCCGCCATCGTTGGACGGCTTGCGGGCGCGACCTTGCTCGTAGTCAGGCACGGCCGTCATCCGGTGCAGGAACTGGTTGAGTCGGTCAACCGGCTTCGCAGCGGTGGCGCAACGCTGAAGGGCGTATTGCTGACGGACGTGCCGAAGAGACGAGGCGGCCGTAACGCTTACTACGGGTACGAGAGCAGGACGGATTGAGCATTGGCTCGTTTGACCGCCGCTAATAACCGGTTGCGAAGACGAGCCAGTTTCATCGCCTCAGAAGATTACCCATAGAAGTCGGTTTTCGAATATCAGCAATTGGGCAATTCGGGTCGTACTCCCGAGTCGCGAAAGTGGGGATTCCCCGCGCAATGTTATCCATAACGAGAACTACCATGAGTCGTAAGGTTGCACTAATCACTGGAGTGACTGGACAGGACGGGGCTTACTTGGCGGAGTTTCTGCTGAATAAGGGTTATGAGGTTCACGGAATCAAGCGTCGATCATCGCTCTTCAATACGGATCGGATCGACCATCTCTATCAGGACCCGCACGCTGAGAACCGGCGCTTCGTATTGCACCATGGTGATCTCACAGACTCGACGAGTCTTGTGCGCATCATGCAGCGTGTGCAGCCTGATGAGATCTACAACCTCGCCGCGCAGAGTCACGTGGCCGTATCTTTTGAAGAGCCGGAATATACCGCGAATGCCGACGGAATCGGCGCTCTGAGAATTCTTGAGGCGATCCGGATCCTGGGGCTCGATCGTAAGTCGCGCTTTTATCAAGCATCGACATCGGAGCTTTACGGTCTGGTGAGAGAAGTTCCCCAGCGCGAGTCGACTCCCTTCTATCCGAGAAGTCCCTATGCCGTGGCGAAGCTGTACGCTTACTGGATCACGGTTAATTATCGCGAAGCTTATGGGATTTATGCCTGTAACGGCATTCTGTTCAATCACGAAAGTCCGCTACGTGGCGAAACATTCGTCACACGAAAGATTACTCGTGCAATCGCGCGGATCAAGCTTGGTCTTCAAGATACGCTATATCTCGGCAATCTGAATGCGCTCCGGGATTGGGGGCACGCGCGTGACTACATTGAGATGCAGTGGCTCATGCTGCAGCAGGGCAAGGCAGAAGACTTCGTTATCGCAACGGGGGAGCAACACAGTATTCGTGAGTTCGTGGAGGCCGCGGCCGCGCGGCTTGGCTTGACACTGGAGTGGCGCGGGGAGGGTGTGAACGAAATGGGCGTCGTGGTGGCGAGTCGTGGAGACGAATCGCCGGTGCGGCCCGGGCAAGTCATTGTCCGTGTTGACCCACGCTATTTCCGGCCCACAGAAGTTGAAACGTTGCTGGGAGACCCGCTTAACGCGAAGCAGAAGCTCGGTTGGTCGCCGACGACGTCGTTTTCGGAACTGGTCGAGGAGATGATTGCGTCCGATTATGAAATCGCGAAACGCGACGAGCTCGTCAAGCGAAATGGCTATATGACATATAGCTACAACGAGTGAGGCTAGAAATGGCAGGAAAGCGAATTTATATTGCAGGTCATACCGGAATGGTTGGCTCGGCAATTAGACGTCAAATTGAGTCGCGTGGCGTCGATGAGGTCATCGTACGTCCGCGCGATGAGCTCGACCTGTGTGACCCAAGCGCCGTATCAGCGTTCTTTTCCACGAATCGAATCGATGAGGTCTACATGGCAGCGGCGAAAGTCGGTGGCATTTTCGCCAACAATACGCTGCCATACGACTTCATCTACCAGAACTTGCTGATTCAGAGCAATATCATTAATTCGGCATGGACCGCGGGTGTCGAGAAATTTCTGTTCTTGGGATCTAGCTGCATTTATCCGAAATTCGCGCATCAGCCCATTACTGAAGGCGAACTGCTGGCGGGATATCTCGAGAGCACGAACGAGCCCTATGCGGTCGCAAAAATCGCTGGAATCAAGCTCTGTGAAAGCCTGAATCGCCAGTACGATGTGGATTACCGGTGCGTTATGCCGACGAATCTATATGGTCCTGGCGACAACTACCATCCACTGAACAGCCATGTCATTCCTGGCATGATTCGCCGCTTCGATGAGGCTGCGCATGCCGACGCGCCGTACGTCGAGATATGGGGAACGGGCACCCCGCGCCGCGAATTCCTTTATGTCGATGACATGGCGCGCGCCTGTATTCACGTCATGAACACGGACAAGCAAGTATTTCGCGAGACCTTGGGCGGTTTCAATAGCCATATCAACGTGGGTTTTGGCACCGACATGACCATTGCGGAGCTGGCGACGCTCGTCGCAGAGACTGTTGGATATCCCGGCACTATTCGTTACGACACCACGAAGCCAGACGGCACACCGCGAAAGTTGCTCGATACTTCGAAGCTAAGCGCATTGGGATGGGTGCCGGCAACGAGCATTCGCGAGGGATTGAGCGAGACCTACCGGATTTTCCGGGACATGCGAGCCCACAACGCTTTGCGCGGGTGAATTGATAGCTGTTGCTTCCGGATGCAGAAGACACATCGAATTTTTTCGTAGATGCCTTTGAGACTATTCAATGCCATGAAGATTGCGGATCATACGCGTAGGATTGTGAAATCCGTATTCGCGCATTGCTACTCACAAGTTATCACGGTCGTTACTCAATTGGCCGGTGTGCCAATTTTTTTGCACAATTGGACGTTGGGAAAATATGGCGAATGGCTCGTGATATCGGCCTGCGCCGTTTATTTTTCCATGGCTGATTTCGGACTGTTGCCCGCCGTAGGTAATCGTCTCGTAAGCGACGTGCGTTCTGGACGGATAGAGGCTGCAAACATCATGCTGCAATCGGCCATATCGCTAATCGTGCGGATAATCGTGGGAGGTTGCTTGCTAGCCGCGATCCTGCTTGCATTGATCAATGTGGGAATAGCGGGGACGATCGACGGAAAACTAGCCATATTCTTTCTCGTCGTAGCCAGTTGCGGGACGGTTTTCTGCGGCCTTTACGATTCCGTTTTCCGTGCCCACGGAGACTACGCGCTCGTTACGGGGTTGCTTACCACCATTCGCCTGCTCGAATGGGGGGGCGCGATTCTGGGTGTGATCTTCGGCGGCCAACTGCATCACGCGGCGCTGGGATTCATGTTGGGGCGGCTCGGTGGCGCATTGTTCATCTTCATCTATGCCATCCGGCGGTATCCACAGATGAGGTGGCGTTTCCGGCGCGACTATAAAACTGAGCTCGCATCAATCGGTCGTTCAGCAGTTGGATTCCTTGCGTTCCCGATTGCGACTGCGATCAATCTTCAGGGCATGACCATCTTGGTCGGGGCGATTCTCGGGCCGGCTAATGCGGCAATCTTTTCGTCTTACAGGACGCTCTCCCGCGTGGTTGCGCAGTTGCCCACGCTGGTGGGAAAGTCCATTTGGCCGGAGCTGACGAGGGCCTATGCAGAACGAAGCTCCGAGAGGATCTCTTCGATCTACAGATACGGCGGAATATCTACGATTCTGGTTGGCGTAGTCATCTCGCTGGTTATTTTTTTGTGTGGACCGTGGATCGTTACTTCATGGACCCATGGTCATGTTCCGGTTCTCCAGCTCGTCCTTGGCGCTCTGCTGATCTCTTCCTGTGCAGCCGCAGGAACGCAGGTCCCGATGGCATTGCTGGGCGCAACGGACAACCATGTCGCGTTCTCGAAGGTTTACGTGCTGGCCACCGTGGTGGAACTCAGCTTTTGCGTCATTCTGATGAAGCTATTCGGACTTTATGGTGCCGCGCTGGCTTTGGCAATCTCGGATCTGGCCATAGCTGTGTTTTCGGTGGCTAGTGGAGAAAAGGTGATCCAAACGCTTCGCAAGGACGTTCATCTTGCTTAGCGCCATTTCTCCCACGTGATTCCATGAAGTACTAGTTGAGCGTCTGATGGAAATATTCTTTGTCGTGCTGTTATACGTGCTGACCTTCGCACGGGCGCTTCACCTCATCGTGAAGAGAGTCAGCAGGGGCACAATTGACTTCTGGGTGGGATTCACAGCAGGCACCCTGTATTTCATTTATGTCCCGATGGGGATCATCTTGCTTACCGGGTCGCTCCAGGTTCCGCTCGATTTCGCTGGCACGTCGATTCCCGAAGTGCTGCTGGAGTTGAACGCTCCCCAACTACTGATCGTACTAGGAATGTTTGCGGTCTTGCTGGCGTATGTTTCATTGTTGCCGGTGCGGGTGAGGAGCATGACTTCGTCGAGAAATCCGGGGAGCTAAAGTCGGAAGTGGTGTACGGGGGAGTTGAGGCGGGAAGTTGAAGGCGGTGGAGGTTTCAGCTGAGAATCTGATTGTCGAAGTCGGAATCCAGCAAACATCAAACCATCCACCATGAGCAAGGATACGGAAAAAGCAGTCGTCGGTCTATCGGGAGTCGGGCTTGGCCTGGACGAATTGGTTCGCCAGGGAGCGCGGCAGGTGATTCAGCAAGCGATCGAAGCGGAGTTGGCGGAGCTGATGGAGCGGTTCGCGAACGTCAAGACTTTGCACGGGCAACGCGCCGTGGTGCGTAACGGCTACTTGCCAGAGCGCGAGGTGTTGACGGCCGCCGGGCCGATTGCGGTAAAGGTGCCGAAGGTGCGCGATCGATCGGGGTCGGGCGTGAAGTTCAATTCGACGATCGTGCCGCCGTATGTGAGGAAGTCGCCTCGCGTGAGCGCAGCGCTGCCCTGGCTGTATCTGAAGGGCATCTCGACGGGCGATATGGGCGAAGCGTTGCGCGTGCTGCTGGGCGATGACGCCAAGGGCTTGTCGGCCAACGTGGTGAGCCGGCTGAAGGCGCAATGGGCCGACGAGCATGTGGCCTGGAGCCGGCGTGACATGTCCGGGTCGCACTACGTCTATTGGTGGGTCGACGGCATTCACACGGGGCTGCGCAGTGAGAACTCCGACGGGCAATGCTTGCTGGTCATCATTGGTGTGAAACCGGACGGGAGCAAAGAGCGTGTGGCGATCGGCGATGGGTATCGCGAGACGAAAGCGTCGTGGCTGGAGCTTCTGCTCGACCTGAAAAAGCGCGGTCTGACGGCAGGTCCACGGCTGGCTGTCGGCGACGGCGCAATGGGCTTCTGGGCGGCGCTGGAAGAGGTGTTTCCGGCGACGCGTGGCCAGCGCTGTTGGTTTCACAAGATGGGCAACGTACTGAACGCGCTGCCCAAGTCGCAACAGGCACGCGCGAAGGCCGACATGCAATCGATCTGGATGGCCGCGACCCGCGCCGATGCGCACGCCGCGTTCGATCGTTTCGTGTCGATCTATGCAGCCAAATATCCGAAGGCGAGCGAGACGTTGAAGAAGGACCGGGAGAGCTTGCTCGCGTTTTACGAATTCCCTGCCGAGCACTGGCAGCATCTGCGCACGACCAACGCGATTGAATCGACGTTCGCGACGGTGCGCCACCGTACGACGCGCACGCGTAACTGCGTGTCGCGACCAACCTTCCTCGGACTGGCATTCAAGCTGATCGAGGAAGCTGAGAAAACCTGGCGCCGTATCAACGGCCCGGAGAAGATCAAGCTGTTGCTCGAGGGCGTTGCCTTCAAGGACGGCGAACCGGTGCAAGACGATCGGCCGGTTCAGCAGAAACTCGCCGCTTGAAATCGACCGCCATCAAAAAGCTCATACACCACTATTGACGTTAGCTCAAATCCGGGTGGTATCTCCATCAAATGGTATCTGGTGCAATACCTCGCCGTATCTGCGATCGTCTACATCCTATCCGGACTTGGCGATGACGGTGCGCACTGGTACAGGAGCAAGGAAGATTTTCTGCTTGACTATGGGTTATTCGGTGTCCTTCTGGTTTATTCCATCAGCGCACTGAGAATTGCCTTGCTTATATTCACGATGCGGGAATTCATCCTCCAACGATCGACGCTCGCTCGCGTTATCGGATTGCTCGTTGTCATCTGCGCCGTGGATCTGTACACGACAGGTAACCGGATTTTCACGCTCCTGGTTCTGGTGACGATTTTCATCGTTATTGTGAAGGAGCGACGGTACGGCTGGTTATTGACCTTTGTGGCATTGACCCCCGTGCTTGCCTACTTCATGAGTATTTTTCGATGGATACGATCTTTCATGCACTCGTCCGGCTCGGGAGGGATAGGCGAGGTCATCGCAGGATTCGCTGTCGGGTTGGACTTCGCTACAACGCAGTCGTCGAACATCGACGTGGTGGACATCATTTCGGGGATCACAGAATCCGTGAACCTGAACGTTCTCGTTGGCATTCTGGACCGCTTGGGAAATGGCGTGAGCTATCTCTATGGCGAGACGTTGTTTAAGACGGTCGTATTCTGGATTCCTCGCAGCATTTGGGCGACGAAGCCCGACTCGATAACGACAGTTGCGGGAAATATTTTTGCGCCTGGCGATTCAGCGTCGCTGGTCACGACATTTTACGGTGAACTATTTGCGAATTTTGGTGTTTTCTCGTTTGTGTTGCTGGTTCCTGTATTGATATTGTCGGAGAGGATTTGTCGGCTGCTATTCGAAGATCATCTCGTGCGGTCGCTTGCGGCGTTCATGTTGGGGTTCATCATTGTCCGGATGCCGATATCGGATATGTTGCTCGTGACAGTCGTCCTGAGTCTTCTGATAAGGACGAACCGATTCATCGGACGGCTATGGCGGGGACTTTTCCTCGGTGCCCGACGTGTTTAGAGAGCGGTTCAGACCGCGTGGCCAGGAATCGATCGTGGATCTTCATGCAGAAGCTATTTGAGAAGATAGCTGACTGCCAGGCACCGTGAGAGGGGAATATTTTGAAGAAAGTTATCTGCGTGGCTGCATTGGGCGACTACCGGATCGGTGTGATTCGCGAACTGGAAAAGCATGTCGATGACGAGTTTGAGATTGTCGCCGGGACGCAGCCATTCGACTTGTCTATCAAGACGTTGAACCGGGATCAGTGCGAGCACGTCACTTTCGTCGACAACTGCTATTTGGCGGGGCGGCGTTTCATGGTGCAGCGTGGAACGTTTTCGACCTGCATGACGGCAGACAAAGTGGTGGTCGACCTGAATCCGCGCGTACTCAACGTGTGGCTGGTATTGCTGCTTCGCCGGCTATCCGGTAAGCGCTCGGTGGTGTGGGGGCACGCATGGCCTCGTAGCGGACCCAGCTCGCGCTCAGATAAGGTTCGTGCACTGCTGCGTAATCTCGCAGGAACGGTCGTCGTCTATACCGAAAGTCAGGTTCGGGAGTTAAAGGAGCGATTTCCACGTCTTCGCGTAATCGCAGCTCCCAATGCCCTCTACAAGGCAGGCGATATTCTGAAGCTCAAGGAAGCCGTGCGTAACGGCAAGGACGTATGGGATATCGTCTATGTCGGGCGGCTGGTCAAGGAGAAGAAGCCAGCTTTGCTGCTCGGTGCGTTCGCGCTCGCGTTGCGTGATCTGCCGCCGCAATCGCGATTGCTTTTTGTTGGTGATGGACCGGAGGCGGATTCGCTGAAGGCTGCTGCTCGTGCGCTGGGCATTGACCAACGCGTGACGTTTGCTGGACATGTAGCCGGTCGCGAGCGGCTGCAACCGATCTACCAGCGGAGCCTGGTTTCGGTTTCAGCAGGCTATGTCGGCCTGTCGATTACGCAGAGCTTTTCATTTGGCGTCCCCATGTTGATCTCGAAGGATGAGCCGCATGCACCCGAGATCGAAGCGGCCGTTGACGGCGTCAATTGCGAATTC
Organism: Paraburkholderia sp. A1BS-2L; assembly: GCF_051125205.1. NCBI lineage: Bacteria > Pseudomonadati > Pseudomonadota > Betaproteobacteria > Burkholderiales > Burkholderiaceae > Paraburkholderia > Paraburkholderia sp. A1BS-2L. The sequence goes on along the minus strand of NZ_CP120428.1, from coordinate 2,656,406 downwards.
TTCGAAACTGACTCTGCCGAGGCGCTTGCTGCTGGTTTGCTCGCGTTCTTTCGGCGGAAAGAAATTTGGCTGTCGAGGTACGACTCGATCCTTCAGGAGTGCGCCGAGCGATATTCGGCTGAAGTCATGGCAGATCGACTACTGTCCGTTTTTGGGGCGGGCTGAAAATGCGAATCTTGTACGTGCTGTCTAATATATCGTTTCCGCCGATGGAGGGCGCGCATGAGCAAACATTGAGGGTGATAAAAGGGATGGCGGACCGGGGCCATCGCTGCGTGGTGGTGACGTTTGTTACATCGCGAAAAAATTTCGACGATAAAGCGTTTAAGGATTACGCACCGAACGTTGAAATTCTGGATGTTTTGACTAACAGACGATCCTATACGTCGACCCTGCTGCTAAATACCTTAATCGGCTCGAAAAGAAATTTTTCCTTCAGCCGGCGTGCCATCAGGAAGGTGCTTGCGAGCTCATCGGATCATATGTTCGAGACGGTGATGGATGAAGCGAGTGCGAGATTCGAAATCATTCACGCTGAAGGTATTCCGCTTGCGCCGGTCTTGAAGGCGAGCAAGCCGACTCCAGTCGTATTCAGTACGGTCGATGCGTGGTCGATGCGGCAAAAGCGGCTATTCTTTGCCGCAAAGACGATCAAGGAGAGAGTTCTGCGATTGATCTCATATGGGATTGCGGTTTTTGTGGAGCGGACTTACCTGAAGCGCTTCAAATATGTGCACGTTGTATCTGAAAGCGATGCCGAATACCTGCGAGGTGAGACCAGGCTGGAGTCGATCGTTGCTATCCCCGTCTCCCTGCCGATCGACATGAAGATATCGAATGAGGCAGCGAGCACGAGCCGCGGCCGGGAAATTGTCGTGAGTGGAGACATTCGAGTGTCGTACGTCATGGACGGTATTTGTGACTTCCTTGAGGCCGCCATTCCACGGATGACTTCCGAATTTGCGGATACGACGTTCAGGGTGTTGAGTCGTGCACCGGCATTCGGCCGCCTGGGGGGGATTGTCGAACGGTGGCCCGCGCAGATTCGGGTCGAGGCATGGGTTCAGGATTTTGCGGCCACGCTCGCTGGGGCGAGCGTCATCGTGTTGCCGGACGCGAGCGGCAGTGGTTTGAAGAACCGCACGGTCGTGGCCATGGCGAGCGGACGCCCGGTCGTTGGCACGACGTGGGCGTTTGAGGGGGTGGGAATGCGGAACTGGCGGGAAGGAATCAGTAGCAAGACCACGGTGGGTTTGGTCGATGGAGTTATGGCCTGTCTGCGAAAACCATCATTTGCGAATCGATTAGGCCGGAAAGGCGCGCGCCATGCGAGCGAGAATTTCCGGCTGGAATCAGTATTGACGCGGTGGGAGCATTTGTATGCCAATGCAGCGGCTTGATCAGTTTCGCCTTCCGCCAGGATTCAGAGGTCGTTCAGCGGTTGTCGTTCAACTCTGGTGGATCGTGCAGGCGACCTTATTCCGCTGCTCGCCTCAATTCGCCTACGGGTTCCGCCGGATGTTGCTGAGAGTATTCGGTGCGCAGGTCGGCATTGGTGTGCTGATACGACCCTCAACAACGATCACATATCCGTGGAAAGTAAAGATAGGTGACTACGCCTGGGTTGGCGACGATGCAGTGATTTATAGCCTTGGTGAAATCGAGATCGGCGCCCATGCCGTGATTTCGCAGCGGACGTATTTGTGCGCTGGCGACCACGATTATCGCCGGGAGGATTTTCCTATTCGCGGCAGCGCTATCCGGGTCGGTGCGCATGCTTGGGTCGCCACGGACGTGTTTGTTGCGCCGGGCGTTTCGATTGGCTGCGGGGCGGTTATCGGAGCGAGAAGCTCGGTATTTTCCGATTTGCCGGAGTCGATGATCTGCTATGGATCGCCGTGCGTTGCGCACAAGGCAAGAGTGGTCGATTCCGACCAGGGTGCCGGTCATATAGCCGGCGAAGTATGAGGGTGGTTGGCCATGACCGCGAGAGTGGCGCGGTCGTCAGGCAAGCCATATGAGCAACGCGCGTTTGTCCGGACGACGAGCGAAGGATATATGGGCAAAGGGACCCGAACCAGCAATTCGATATCCAGGGGGCGCCGCGGGTTGCTTGAGGCCTTCGCGACGTTTGCGATTGCTGCTACAAGCTGGTGTGCCAAGGGGGAAGTGGCCTGGTCACGAGCGGTTTCCTGCTCCGACGCACTGGCGATGCTTCGAGCGCGACGTGCGACGGATATGAGCATCGATGAAGCGGTGGTCAAGGTGCTCGCTCGCGTCAACAAGCTGATGAAGACGCCATTGCTCACGCGCGCGGCGTCGCTCGCGCAACTGGCGACACCCGGTATTTCGCGATTCGGCACGCTCGATAGTCGAGCCATCTTGATGGAACGCACGAATGCGGCTGAGGCAAATCAGTTCGCACTCGCGATGGCGGACACCGGCAGCACGCAAAAGCTATTCGATGAATTGCCGACACTAGCGGCTGCCTACATGCTGACGGGCGACGCACAAACGCTGGCGCGGATCACGATGCAGTTGAAGGAGGTCTTGACGTGGCGGCCATTGCAGCGCCCGGGATGGACCCTCTTCGACGATAAATCGAAGCTGCCCGCAGACGGCAACGATGGGGTGTGGCTAGCTACGGGAATGGGTTTGGCGGCGCTCACCACGACGCTAAAGCTCTTGCCCGCTGGCGTCCTCGAGCCGTCATTGAGGGCCGCCGTCGTCCAACAGATTGCCGAGGAGGCGGGCCGCATCATGGCAGACTGGGGCGGGGCGGTGCAATGGTTCGTTCGCGAACACAAGCCAGCGTCGAATCAATGGATCGTGGTCGCCGCGGCGGCCGTGCTGGCATCGAGCGTACTTCCAGCTACGCGCGCCAATGCGGTCAGAGAGTTTGGCGCGGCCAGGTTGCTCGAATCGCTGAGCGTCTTCGGCGATGAGGGAGCAGTATCCGAGGGGCTCATCTACGGGTTGAATCTGGACACGCCGTTCCTCTATCTGGCGGCCGTTGCGGCAGCCGAAGCCGGTGATTATCGCCTTCGCGAGCATCCATTTCTTGCTAAGTTTCCGAAATGGCTTGCACAGCAGTTCCAGCCTGCAGGTTCGCTTGTCAATTGCTTCGATGCCTATTCGGCCGTGCGCTGCGGCTATCCGCTCATATCGGGCAATATTTCCTTGATCGCCGCGCTGAGTAATGATCCTGAGATTCTCTGGGTAAAAGAGCAGTATTTCTCGCATGAGTTTCAATCGCTCGATTGCTTTGGTTTGCTTGCGCTTGCGGGGACAGTATCGGCCCGGCGGCGGCCGGCAACGTCAGCGGCCTTTAAACGGGGCGCGCTTGTAACATGGCGCAGCGACTGGAGTCAGGAGGCCTCGGGCGTGTGGCTGCGAGGCGGCCATCCACTCGACACGCACGACCACAATGACCGCGGGCACGTGAGCTATATCGCGGACGGGAAACTTGTGCTGATTGAAGCCGGTACACCCGCGTATGGCGACCCTGAAATCGAGACGATTTTCAGATCTGTGAAAGGGCACAACGTGATGCAGGTCGGGGACGAGATTCATCCACGGAAACTGCCGGCGCCGATGTACATCAAGCATCTCGGCCAAGGTGGTGGGTCGGTCGAGATCGACGCAGGGCAGGGATATGCCGATGTATCCAGTTGGAACAGGGCGGTGGAGTGGGATGCATCAGGGTTGAAGGTCGTCGATACCGTTAGCCTCACACGTGATCAGCCGATTCTTTTCCGATGGCATTTCGCGAGCGACGAAAGGCTTGTTATTTCAAATGATGAGCAAATCGACGTTACATTGCCAGCGGGAAAGATCATTTTCCCGGGTTGGATTGGGAACGTTCCGGACAATCTGGACTGGAAGCCGGAGGCGAGGGACGTTTTATCTACGCCGGCGGTCAAGATTACTGTAACTGCGAACCAGCGAATTACTGCGGAAGAAGAGCGAGATCGGGATCACGCCTTAAAATTTAGACTGTCGAGTCATCGACATACAGTTCTGGTTGTTCGCTCGGAAGTACCTGTTCGTGATCTGGTCATTAAAACATTTATTTCAAAAGAGAAATGATTGTCGTCGCTTGAATTTTTAATTTAAGGAATTCATAATTTTCATTTCTATGATTTTCGTCAAAATAAAGGTGTGGACAATTCTTGCCGTCGTATAAAATAAATCCTCTTGAGCACGAAAAATTTTTTAAAGCTTCAATGAAGATTTTAATCCACGGAATAAACTACGCGCCTGAACTCACAGGGATCGGCAAGTACACGGCGGAGATGGCTGAGGTATTGGCCAAATGCGGTCATGAGGTGCGCGTGGTTTGTGCTCCGCCGTACTACCCGGCGTGGCGCGTCGCGAATGGATTCTCTCCAATCAAGTATGCCAGGCAGGAGCGCAACGGCGTATCTGTTTGGCGGACCCCTTTATGGGTGCCGGAGCAGCCCAAAGGCTTGCGTCGTATTGTGCATCTCGCGAGCTTTGCTGCGTCGAGCTTTCCAGTCATGCTGCGCCAGATTTTTTGGCGGCCGCAGATGGTTATCTGCGTCGCCCCCAGTTTGATGAATGCACCGGGCGCATGGCTGGTTGCACGCATCACGCGCGCACATGCATGGCTTCATGTTCAGGATTATGAAGTGGACGCCGCGTTTAGTCTGGGCGTGCTCACCGGGTCGATGTTCAAGAAATTGGCGCTCTTTGTGGAGCGCACGCTATTCAACCGATTTGACACAATTTCCACGATCTCAAACAAGATGATTGAGCGGGCCTTGTGCAAGGGGGTTGCTCCGGAAAAAATCGTACGTTTCCTGAATTGGGCCGATACCAGTGCAATTTATCCGCTCAACTGTCCTGGCGAGCTGCGCGCCGAGCTGAATATTCCCGATGACGAAATTGTTGTTTTGTACTCGGGAAACATGGGTGTCAAGCAGGGGCTTGATGTGCTCGCCGAGGTGGCAGACAGGCTGGCGTCACGCAGAGGTTTCTATTTTGTGTTCTGTGGGAATGGCCCTGGAAGAGACATTCTCATCGCGACATGCGGCGAAGCGCCCAATTGCCGATTTCTTGAGCTTCAGCCTGTGGAACGTCTGAATGAACTCCTCAATCTCGCCGATATCCACGTTTTACCGCAGCGCGCCGACGCGGCAGACCTCGTGATGCCGTCAAAGTTGACTGGCATGTTTGCGAGCGGCCGAGCAGTCATCGCGATGGCGAATCCGGGGACCGAGCTTTACGACATCGTTTCGTCGCGTGGCGTCGTGGTGCGGCCGGGGGATCCAGAGGAACTCGCGCAGGCGATCGAGCGGCTCGCAGGGAATTCGGAGGAGCGCGCCCGGCTTGGAAAAGTCGGGCGGGAATTTGCGGAGTCAGTGCTATCGCGCGATGCAGTGCTTGGCTCATTCGAAGCAACGCTCAATGCGCGTTGCGCCACTAGATCGAATTAAGTATTTCCATGAAGTTATCCGATGAACATTTCCTGAACGCCATCGCGGCAACTCCGTTGATAGCCATAGATCTGCTCGTGTCAAATGCTGAGGGAGAGTATTTGCTTGGACATCGGATCAACAGGCCGGCACAAGGGTACTGGTTTGTACCGGGTGGACGTATTCGTAAGGATGAGGCGCTTAATGACGCTTTTCGCAGAATAGCTCACGACGAACTCGGTCGCGACAATCTGACTCGTGACGATGCGGAGTTGGTTGGTGTTTATGAACACTTCTACGAAGACAATTATTTTTGTACGCCAGGTATTTCCACGCACTACGTTGTTCTTGGCTACAAGCTGAACCGTCTCGTCGGCCTATGCACGCTTCCGGTCGAGCAGCATCGCGGCTATCGTTGGGCGTCCGCAGAGGCGATCCTGAGCGATTCGAACGTTCATCCGAACACCCGTGCTTACTTCAGGAAGGGCGCGCCGCAGCGCTTAAGCACTGCTTCGGCAGCTGGGATCGGATAGTTTCAGGTGGTCGAGGCCTGCCAGCCGCAGTATCGCTAGCAGGCCGAGTTACCAGGGAGAACGGTAAATCGTCGAAGGGGCTTCGGATCTCGCCACAGCGTTAGCTGGCGTCAGCAAAGCCTGTGTACCGTTTCTTCGGGCGTTTGCGGATTTTGCTTGCAACTGGCCGTTCTTGGCCCGGTGACTCAGGGGCAACTGCTGGGACCTGCGGACTTCATTGTTGGAAGCTGGCAACAGGAGGTCACCTATAGCGTTCGGGGAAGGGGTTCCGAAGCGCGACATGTCGGATCCAATTTGAGTGTGTGAGCGGAAAACCGCCATGAACTGACTCTCGTAGTCGGGCGGGCCGCCGAGCAACGGGTTACTGCGTGGCGCACCCAGCCGCCACGCCGCTTCGCTTGGCATATAGGTGCTCAGTGCCATTTGAGGGGCGCCAAGCAGATCATCGTCTGACGAATTGGAGTCCGACTGATGATCGTCCATGGCAACTGCGCCAGCCGGCCCCCAAGGGTTCACAGTACCGAACGCATTTTGTGCATGGGCGGTGGAGGGAGCCATCCAGCCGCCGAGGACGATAAGCACGACAAGCGGTATTGTTGCTGCGCTATTCATACATTGGCCGTAGTCGCAGGCGAGTTGTCCCGGCCGATCGTATAGTATGTCCAGCCTGCGTCGCGCATCGCCGCCGGCTCGTAAAGATTGCGCCCATCGAACACGACGGTATCCTTTAGTACCGCTTTCATCTGTCCAAAATCCGGACAGCGAAATTCCTTCCACTCGGTAACGATAATTAGCGCATCGGCGTTCTGGAGCACCGCATCGCGCTCGCGGCTGAAGCGCACACGTTCAAAGCTGTCCGGTCCAAGGTCCGCTGCAAGGCAGCGCTTTGCCTCGTCGAGCGCGACCGGATCGTAGGCGCTGACCGTTGCACCTGCGCGTACCAATTCCGTAATCAGCAGCCGGCTAGTCGCTGCACGCATGTCGTCGGTATTGGGCTTGAACGCGAGCCCCCAGATTGCAAAGCGCTTGCCAGCAAGCTTTCCGTCATAGTGGCACAGGATCTTGTCGAAGAGCATGGTCTTCTGCCTGTCGTTGACTGCCTCGACAGCACCAAGCACCTTTAGTGGCATATCGAATTCACTCGCTGTACGAATCAGTGCCTGAACGTCCTTCGGGAAGCAGGAACCGCCGTAGCCGCAGCCAGCGTAGAGAAAGCTATAGCCAATGCGAGGATCGGAGCCGATGCCGCGTCGAACATATTCAATATCCGCGCCCACGCGATCCGCGAGATTGGCGAGCTCGTTCATGAACGAGATGCGCGTGGCAAGCATGGCGTTCGCCGCATATTTCGTGAATTCCGCGGAGCGCACGTCCATATGCAGCGTCCGCTGGTGATTGCGGTTGAACGGTGCATAAAGTTGTTCCATCAGACTCTTTGCACGCAGGCCCTGGACGTCTGAACCGTGGCCGATCACGATCCGGTCGGGCCGCATGAAGTCTTCGACCGCCGCACCTTCTTTCAGGAATTCGGGATTCGAGATAACGGCAAATTGCAAGTCCAGGCTGCGTGAGGCGAGTTCACTATGGATCTGCGCATGTACCCTGTCGGCCGTCCCGACAGGCACAGTCGATTTGTCGACGATGACCTTGAATTCGGTCATATATTTGCCGATGTTTCGCGCGGCGGCCAGCACGTATTGGAGATCTGCGGAACCGTCTTCGTCGGGAGGCGTACCGACTGCAATGAACTGTATTTCGCCGTGTTCGACGCCGTATGCGATATCGGTGGTGAACTCGAGGCGTCCTGCTTCGCGATTCCTGGCAATGACGTCGCCCAGCCCTGGTTCGTAAATCGGCACGCCTCCGCTGTTGAGCAGGTCGATTTTTTTGTTATCGACATCGAGGCAAAGGACGTGATTTCCCAATTCAGCAAGACATGCTCCGGTGACGAGTCCAACGTAACCGGTACCGACGATTGTGACTTTCATGAATTCATACGCCTTGATTTAGCCTGAGGACACGCATGCCGGGCGGGGGCGCCGCATATTGCGCACACCTTTCCTCCGCAGGGCAGATCCGGCGGTTAGCGTAATGTCGTGACCTGACGTGGCGAAATCAGAGGCTTCTGAAATTGGGACGCATTTGGGGCCTGTCATTAATTTCGTGTTCAAGGCATATGATGCTCCCCTGGAGAACCTATGCCTCGCAAACCAAAAACCCCGCCGGTAGAGCTGCCGGCGATTCCCGCTGAACTGCTGGAGCAATTCGGCAACGGCCCGATGACGGCCGAAGCCATCAACGCCGCGACGCTCGCCCTCAAGAAGGCGCTGATCGAGCGCGCGCTGGGCGGCGAGCTCAATCACCACCTCGGCTACGCGCCAGGCGCTGCCAAACCGGCGAGCGTGACGAACCAGCGCAACGGGCGTGGTGCCAAAACGGTTCTGACCGAAGACGGCCCGATCCGCATCGAGGTGCCGCGCGACCGTGACGGCAGCTTCGAGCCGCTGCTGATTCCCAAACATGAGCGACGCTTTACGGGCTTCGACGACAAGATCGTCGCCATGTATGCCCGAGGCATGACCGTGCGCGAGATTCAGGGTTTCCTGCAAGAGCAATACGCTACCGAGGTCTCGCCCGAGTTCATCAGTTCGGTCACCGACGAGGTGATGAGCGAAGTCACCGCATGGCAGGCCCGACCGCTTGAGCCGATGTATCCGGTCGTGTTCTTCGACGCGCTGCGCGTGAAGATCCGCGAGGATGCCGTCGTGCGCAACAAGGCCGTCTATCTGGCGCTGGGCATTCTGCCCGACGGCACACGCGACATCCTGGGCCTGTGGATCGAGAACACCGAGGGCGCGAAGTTCTGGATGAAGGTGTTCAACGATCTGAAAACGCGTGGCGTGGGCGACATCCTGATTGCTGTCACCGACGGCCTCAAGGGCATGCCCGAAGCGCTCGCGGCTGTGTTCCCGGCGACCACCCTGCAAACCTGCATCGTGCATCTGATCCGCAACAGCCTTGATTACGCGAGCTGGAAAGATCGCAGATCGCTGGCCGCCGCGATCCGCCCGATCTACACCGCGCCAAGCGCAGAAGCGGCACAGGCCGAACTGGAGGCGTTTGCCGAAGGTCCTTGGGGCCAGAAGTTCCCGCCGGTCAGTGCTGCGTGGCGCCGCGCCTGGGATCGCGTGATTCCGTTCTTTGCGTTCCCGCCGGGCGTGCGCAAGGTGATCTACACGACGAACGCCATCGAGAATATCAATTCGCAGTTACGCAAGATCATCAAGTCCCGAGGCCACTTCCCGAGCGATGATGCGGCAACAAAACTGATCTGGCTGGCACTGCGCAACATCACCGCTGACTGGGGCCGTGCGGCTCACGACTGGAAGACAGCCATGAACCAATTCGCTATCCTCTACGCGGATCGATTCGTTCGACCATCCGTGTGATTCTCAACCCCGCCTTGAACACGGAAATTCTGACACCCCCGCATTTGTCGTAGGACGCACAAATGCGCGGCAACCTCGAGCAAAGGTTCACATAGATGCTGTCGAGAAGGGGCTTTCCGTTGAACGGAGCTCCTCATTCACATCCCCGGCACCATCTCCGGCGGATGCTGCTTAAGCTGCTTCCTGGCCTCACGAAACTCGGGAAAAATCGACTCCACGGTCTGCCAGAATCGCGGACTGTGATTCATCTCGCGCAAATGCGCGAGTTCATGCGCCACAACATAGTCGACCACCGAAAGCGGAAAATGAATCAACCGCCAGTTCAAGCGAATCCGTCCTTCGCTAGAACAACTCCCCCAGCGCGTCATCGCTGAAGAAAGCGCATAGGACCGAAACGTAACCCCAAGCCTCGCCGCATAAACCGCAAGCCGCTCGCCAAAAATCCGCGTCGCTTCCCCCTGAAGCCAGCCCGTCACGCGGTCCTTGATCTGCTGCGCGTCCGCGTGCGGCGGCAGCGGCAACGCGAGCACCCGCGTCGCCTCGTCAAACGCGAGCACCGATGCCCCCAGCCTCACGCGCATCGGCTTGCCAAAATAGGGCAGTTCAGCGCCATCGCGCCATTCCACGCGCGGCAGCGCGCGCTGCTCGACGCGCGTTTGCCACTCGATCAGCTTCGCAAAGATCCAGCGCTGTTTTTCGGCAATAGCCGTTTCAATATCGGCGATCGTCACCCATCGGGGCGCGGTGATCGTGAGTCCGGTGCCGTCGATGGCGAACCCGATCGACTTGCGCGAGGACCGCTTGAGCCGATAGTGCAGCATGCGCGCGCCCAGTTCGAGCGTACGCAGCCGCGTACCATCGGGCGCAAGCGGTGCCTTGGGCGCCGTGAAAGGTGATTGTGCGGGAGGCGGAGCGGAAAACGGCAATGAAGGCGAGGGCGTAGCAACCGGAACAGCCGGCTCAGCAAAGAGCGGCAAATCGAGTTGCCCATTGTCGAGCGCCGCGACGGGGCGCGGCGTAGAGGACTTCTGCATCGTCGGGCTGGGTGCGGGATTGCATGCGTGGCGCGCGGCCAGCTTGCCGCTCAGGCGTCAGATCCGCGCGGCGTCCACCGATGCGCCATCCGTTTCGCGATACGCGTCAGGATCGATGCGTCGCATTTCGGTTTCGATCCATTGCTCCACGCGTGTATTCAACTGGTCGGGCGTGAGCCCGGTTGTATCGATCGGCTTGCCGATCGATACCGTGACTATACCCGCATATTTGAGGAACGAGTTGCGGGGCCAGACATGTCCCGCGTTGTGCGCGATCGGCACGACGGGCGCGCCTGTAGAGATCGCAAAGCGCGCGCCGCCGGTCTTGTACTTGCCTTGCTTGCCCACCGGCGTGCGCGTGCCTTCCGGGAACATGATGACCCAGGCGCCTTCGGCCATGCGCGCTTTGCCCTGGCGCGTCACGGAGGCGAATGCGTACTTGCCTTCCTTGCGGTCGATGTGAACCATCTTCAGCATGCCCAGTGCCCAGCCGAAGAACGGCACGTAGAGCAGTTCGCGCTTGAACACGAAGCACAGCGGACGCGGCATCAGTGCGGGAAGCGCCACCGTTTCCCATGCCGACTGATGCTTCGAGAGCAGCACGGCGGGCCCGTTGGGCAGGTTCTCCATGCCCTCGATGCGGTAGCGGATGCCGTTGAGCCAGCGCGCGACGAACACCGTCGAGCGGCACCAGCCCACGGCCATCCAGTAGCGCCGCTCGGCGTTCAGGAACGGGAACGCAATGAAGCACGCCGTCGCGTAGGGGATCGTGTAGACGATCAGGTAGGTGAACAGCAGCAGGGAGCGGATGAAGCGCATCGATAGGACCGTTCGTTGGGGCAGGGGGCGCGTCAGGCCTGCTCGTTCGCGAGGAAATCGAGCACGAACGCGCGCAGGTCGGCGTGCACTTTCGTGCCTTCGGGCAGGCCGCCCGCCGCGAGCGTCTTCTCGCCTTTGCCCGTGCGCACGAGGTGCGTGGGAAAGCCGAGCACCGCGCCAGCCTGGAGGTCGCGCAGCGAATCGCCCACCACGGGCGTATCCGCGGGATCGATCTCGAAGCGCTCGGCGATCATCTTGAGCATGCCGGGCTTGGGCTTGCGGCAGTCGCAGTGGTCCTGCGCGGTGTGCGGGCAGAAGAACACGGCGTCGATGCGTCCGCCCACCGCGGCGGCCTGGCGCTGCATTTTCGCGTGCATCTCGTTGAGCGCCGTCGTGTCGAACAGGCCCCGGCCGATGCCGGACTGGTTCGTCGCGACGGCGACGCGGTAGCCCGCCTGATTCAGGCGGGCGATCGCTTCGAGGCTGCCCGGCAGCGCGATCCATTCGTCCACGGTCTTGATGAACGCGTCGGAGTCGACGTTGATCACGCCGTCGCGGTCGAGGATCACGAGTTTGCGGCTGGTGCTGGTCGGCATGGCGTCGCTCAGTAGAGTGTCACGACGCCATCACGCCGCAAGGCGCGAGATGTCGGCAACGCTGTTCATCTGGCGATGCAATGCCTTGAGCAGCGCGAGGCGGTTCGCACGCAGCGCGGGGTCTTCGGCATTCACCATCACGTCGTTAAAGAACGTGTCGACGGTTTCGCGCAGTGCTGCAAGCGCCGTGAGCGCGCCCGTGTACTCGCGCGCGGCCAGTTGCGTCTGCACGCGAGGCGCGACCTGTTCGAGCTGCGCGAACAGTGCCTTCTCCGCGCTTTCCACGAAAAGCGCGCTCTGCACGCCTGCGTCCTCGACACCGTCGGACTTCTTGAGAATGTTCGAGATGCGCTTGTTGGCCGCCGCGAGCGACGCGGCTTCCTCGAGCGCCGCGAATTCGCGCACGGCGTCGAGGCGCGCGACGATGTCGTCGAGGCGCGTGGGGTCCATCGCGAGCACCGCGTCGATTTCCTGCGCCGCGTAGCCGCGTTCGCGCAGCATGCCGCGCAGGCGGTCCATGCTGAATTCGTAGATCGCTTGCGTCGATTCCGTTACCGCTTCGATGCCCGCAAATTGCGCGTAAGTCGTGCGCAGCAGTTCGACGAGATCCAACGGCAGTTGCTTCTCGACGAGGATGCGCAGCACGCCCAGCGCGTGGCGGCGCAGCGCGAACGGATCTTTTTCGCCGGTCGGCGCAAGGCCGATGCCCCAGATGCCGACGAGCGTCTCGAGCTTGTCCGCGAGCGCGACGAAGGTACCCGTGGCCGCGCCCGGCAATGCGTCGCCGGAGAAGCGCGGCTGGTAGTGCTCGGAGCACGCGAGCGCCACTTCTTCGGGCTCACCGTCGTGGCGCGCGTAGTAGGTGCCCATCGTGCCTTGCAGCTCGGGGAACTCGCCCACCATGTCGGTCAACAGGTCGGCCTTGGCGAGGCGCGCGCCGCGCTTGGCGAGCGCGACATCGGCGTCGCACATGTCGGCGATGGCGCCCGCGAGCGCTTCGAGGCGCTCCACGCGCTTGAGCTGCGAGCCGAGCTTGTTGTGATAGACCACGTTCGCAAGCAGCGGCACGCGCTCGGCCAGCGGCTTCTTCTTGTCCTGCTCGAAGAAGAACTTGGCGTCGGCGAGGCGCGGGCGCACGACGCGCTCGTTGCCTTCGACGATTTCGCCCGGCGTTTCGGTCTCGATGTTCGAGACGATCAGGAAGCGCGAGCGCAGGCGGCCTGCGGCATCGGTGAGCGCGAAGTACTTCTGGTTCGTCTGCATCGTGAGAATCAGGCATTCCTGCGGCACTTGCAGGAATTCGTCCTCGAACTTGCACGCGTACACGACGGGCCATTCGACGAGCGAATTCACTTCGTCGAGCAGCGCTTCGGGCATGACGACCTTGTCGTCGCCGGCTTGTTCGATGAGTTGTTCGCGGATGGCTTCGCGGCGGTCGGCGTAGCTCGCGATCACGCGGCCTTTGTGCTGCAGCGTGTGTGCGTAGTCGTCGGCGCGCGTGATGGCGACGTTGCCGTGCGAGAGGAAGCGGTGGCCGCGCGTGGTGTCGCCCGCGTCGATGCCGAATGCGGTGACTGGCACGATTTGCTCGCCGTGCAGCACTGTGAGGCGGTGCACCGGACGCACGAACTGCACGTTGCTGCCGTCGGGGCGCTGGTACGTCATGACCTTCGGGATGGGCAGCTTGCCGAGCGTTTCGTCGAGCACGGCCTGCAGGCCGTCGGCGAGCGTGGCGCCCGGCGCCGAGTAGCGCAGGAAGAACGCTTCGTTCTTGCCGTCGCTCGCGCGTTCGAGGTCGCTTACCGGGAAGTCGGCAAAGCCGAGCGCCGCGAGCTTCTTCGCGAGTGGCGCGGTGGGCTGGCCGTTGGCGTCGAGCGCGACCGAAACGGGCAGCACTTTTTCGCGCACCTGTTTTTCGGGCGCGACATTGCGCACGTTTCTGATCGTCACGGCGAGGCGGCGCGGCGTGGCGTAGCGCTCGAATGAGAGGTCGCCTTCGATCAGGTCGCGTGCGGCGAGGCGCTGTGCGATGCCTTCGGCGAATGCGTCGCCCAGGCGCGCGAGGGCCTTCGGCGGCAGTTCCTCGGTCAGCAGTTCGACGAGGAGGGTGGCGTGATGAGCTTGCGTCATTGTTCTGGAGATCCGGTCATGCCTCGTCGAACTTGCGTTCGACCTTCAGCGGCGGCGCCCACGCGGGCATCGCGGCGTCCTGTTCGTCGGTGGTCAGGCCCGGCACGCCGTGCACCGGATTGCCGAGCATCGGGAAGCCGAGCTTCTCGCGCGATTCGTAGTACGACTGCGCGACGCTGCGCGAGAGCGCGCGAATGCGGCCGATATACGCTGCGCGCTCCGTCACGGAGATCGCGCCGCGCGCGTCGAGCAGGTTGAACGTGTGGCCGGCCTTGAGCACGAGTTCGTAGGCGGGTAGCGCGAGCTGGAACTCGATCATGCGCTTGGCTTCGCTTTCGTAGGCGTTGAAGAACGTGAACAGCAGGTCGACGTTCGCGTGCTCGAAGTTGTACGTGGATTGCTCGACTTCGTTCTGGTGGTAGACGTCGCCGTAAGTGAGGCGGCGCAGCTCGGGGCCGTTGGGGCCCTCTTCTTCCCACTCGGTCCAGATCAGGTCGTAGACGTTCTCGACCTTTTGCAGGTACATCGCGAGACGCTCGAGCCCGTAGGTGATTTCGCCGAGCACCGGCTTGCAGTCGATGCCGCCCACTTGCTGGAAGTACGTGAACTGGGTGACTTCCATGCCGTTGAGCCAGACTTCCCAGCCGAGGCCCCATGCGCCGAGCGTGGGGTTCTCCCAGTCGTCCTCGACAAAGCGCACGTCGTTCTGCTTCAGGTCGAAGCCGAGTGCTTCGAGCGAGCCGAGGTACAGGTCGAGGATGTTTTCCGGCGCGGGCTTGAGCACCACCTGGTACTGGTAGTAGTGCTGCAGGCGGTTCGGGTTCTCGCCGTAGCGGCCGTCCTTCGGGCGGCGCGACGGCTGCACGTAGGCCGCGCGCCACGGCTCGGGGCCGATTGCGCGCAGGAAGGTGTGGACGTGCGAGGTGCCGGCGCCGACTTCCATGTCGATCGGCTGGAGCAGCGCGCAGCCCTGCTTGTCCCAGTAAGACTGGAGCGTCAGGATGATTTGCTGAAACGTGAGCATGTGTGCCTGCAGTGTCTTTTAGGGCGAACGGCGTGGGCTGCGGCGGCAAGGTCCGCCACGCGCGGCCGGGTGTGGCCGGGTGTTTCGCGCGTGGCGGGGATTCCTTGCATGCTGCGGTCCCGGCCCCCGGTCAGGAGGGGCGGCCCGGTGCTAAAACCTTGAATTTTACCGGATTGGCGCAGCGTTGAGACCGGCGCGCGGGGACCAGGCACATTCCGGATATATTTTGGCGCATCAAGCCTTCTTGCGACCGGGGCGGGCGGGCCCGAATGCGAAGCCGAGTGCCAGCAACACGAGAGACACGGCGATCACCGTGTTGTTGCCGCTCCTCACGTAGGGCGTGAAGCCCTGGGTGCCTTCCACGCGCAAGTCGAGAGAGCCCACGGTGAAGGCGGGCAGGCGGGCGATCACGTTGCCGTGCGCGTCGATGGCGGCAGTGGCGCCCGTATTGGTCGCGCGCAGCATCGGCCGGCCGGTTTCGAGCGAGCGCATGCGCGCGATTTGCAGATGCTGGTCGAGCGCGATGGTGTCGCCGAACCACGCGAGGTTCGTCGAGTTGATGAGGATGCCCGGCGAGGTCGGATTCTCGCGCACGGTGCGCGCGATTTCCTCGCCGAAGATGTCCTCGTAGCAGATGTCGACGGCGACGGGCTGGTTGTGCACGAGGAACGGCGGCTGTACGGGGGCGCCGCGCGCGAAGTCGCCGAGCGGGATGTTCATGAGGTTCACGAACCAGCGGAAGCCCCACGGCACGAATTCGCCGAAGGGCACGAGGTGGTGCTTGTCGTAGCGATACAAGCCGTTCTGGCCGGGCGTGATGCCGAACAGGCTGTTGGTGTAGTCGACTACGCGCCGGTCCGGCGTGATTGTGCCGCCCACGGCGCCGAACAGGATGGCGGTGTGGGTGCCGTCGGCGAACGCGCGGATATCGCGGCCGAATTTTTCGGGCATTTCCTGCAGCAGTATCGGAATCGCGGTCTCGGGCGTGATGACGAGATCGGCGGGCTTTTCGGTGATGAGCCGCTGGAATTCGGCGAGCGATTCTTCGAGGCCGGATTCGGAAAACTTCATCTCCTGCTTCACATTGCCTTGCAGCAGGCGCACGTTCAGCGGGGTGTTTTCGGGGTGCGTCCAGTTGACGAGCGGGAGCAGCAGGCCAACGCCGGTCACGGCTACAGCCATCATGGCCGGCGTGGCCGCCGCGCCGATGGAGCTGGAGAAGCCGATGGAGCCGGTAGTGCCGCCGCGCGCAGGCCCGCCAATCGCGTCGGATCCCGCCTTGCGCACGTGCACCAGTGCCTGGACGAGGAGCGCCGCGACGAGCGCGAGCACCCAGCCCACGCCATAGACGCCGACGATCGGCGCGAACCCGGTCAGCGGCCCGTCCACCTGCGCGTAGCCGCTCGAAAGCCACGGAAAGCCGGTGAAGACGTAGCCGCGGGCCCATTCGCCCAGCGCCCACGCGCTCGCGAAGGCAAAGGCGCCATGCCATGTCGGCGAAAACGGCAGGGTGCGCCCGTTGCGTGCGTGTCCCGCGCAAAACGACCAGACCAGCGCGGCGAGCGCCGGATAGAGACCGAGGTAGAGCGAGAACAGCACAAGCGCCGCGCCGGCGAGCGCGGCGGGCATGCCGCCATAGAAGTGCATGCTCACATACAGCCACCAGACGCCGGTCACGAAGTTGCCGAAGCCGAACGCCCAGCCGGTGAAGAGCGCGCTTTTCCAGCCCGTGGTGCGCGTGAGCCAGAAGTAAAAGCCCGCGAAGATCGCGATTTCGAGCCAGCCGCCGTGCGGTGTGGGCGCGAACGAAAGCGTGTTGAGCGCGCCCAGCCCGGCAGCGGCCACGTAGTACCAGGCCGGCAGCGCGCGGCGCGCGGCGGTAGGTGTGTCTGCGGCGCGCGCGCCGTCGCGCGTGCGGGAATCGATCGGTTCAGCCATGGGTGTGCTTGGGCGCTGCAGTCCGACTGCAGGGGCGCGCGAGGCGCGGGTTGCAAAACGTTCGCTGCACACGCCGTGTGCGCAGCGAGCGCAACGATAGCATTTTCACGCAGCGGCATTGTGTGGCGCCGGGGCGAGTTTGAGGTGACGTTTGGGGGCGCGATCGCACTCCGCCGGCTTGAAAAGCGCGACGCCGGCCCGCAGGCCGGCGTCGTTCAAAGCGCGCGCGGGCGCAGGGCGTCAGGTGCCCTGCGGCTGCAACGCGGCTTCACGCTGGCCGGCGAGCGGATCGCGGCGCACCAGCAGCATGTGCAGCTGGCGCGCGTCGGCGCGCAGCACCTCGAAGATCAGGTCGTCGATGCGGACCTTTTCGCCGCGATGCGGCACGTGTCCGAAGTGATTCGTAACGAATCCGCCGATGGTGTCGACTTCGTCGTCCGAGAAATGGGTGCCGAACGTTTCGTTGAACTGCTCGATCTCGGTGAGCGCGCGCACGCGGAAACGCCCATCGGGCGAGGCGATGATGTTGCCGCTTTCCTCGTCGAAGTCGTATTCGTCCTCGATGTCGCCGACGATCTGCTCAAGCACGTCCTCGATCGTGATGAGGCCGGCCACGCCGCCGTATTCGTCCACGACGATGGCGATGTGATTGCGGTTCTGGCGAAAGTCGTGCAGCAGCACGTTCAGGCGTTTGGACTCGGGGATGAACACGGCCGGGCGCAGCATGCCGCGCACGTCGAATTCTTCCTCGGCGTAGTAGCGCAGCAGGTCTTTCGCGAGCAGCACGCCGATCACGTTGTCGCGGTTGCCTTCGTAGACGGGATAGCGCGAATGCGCCTTGTCCAGCACGAAGGGGATGAATTCGTCGGGACTATCGGCGATGTTGATCGCATCCATCTGGGCGCGCGGCACCATGATGTCGCGCGCGCAGAGCTCGGACACCTGGAACACGCCTTCGATCATCGAAAGCGAATCGGCGTCTATCAGATTGCGCGCGTGCGCGTCCTGGAGGATTTCGAGAAGCTCGCTGCGCGAGTCGGGCTCGGGCGAGATGAAGTCGGTCAGCCGCTCGAGCAGGGAGCGCTTTTCCTGGGGTTTGCCGGTTTGTCGTCGACTGGGATAAGAGTCGTTCATGGTGGTGCGCCCTGGGCCTCTTGATGGCTGGGCGCGCTGTTGCGGATAGGAAAGGATACAGCATGCGTGTGGCGCGCCCGTGTAGGGCATGCCCGTGATCCATCCTAACGCAGATGCGAGGTGCCCGGGGGGGCGCACGGCATGCGGCAGTGGTCGTCGATGAGCTTGCCCGATGCGCCGGCCATATCTCGCGAATTTTCGGGTTTCAGATTTGGATGATTTTTGTCCTGGGTTTGATGGGTGTCACCTGCGCTGGATTGTTTGACATTTTCCTTTCAGCGACCTTGCTCTAATTCGGACCTTCACGCGGAACCCCCCAATGGTTCCGCGCGTCGTTGGCCGGGCACGAGGTCCGGTCCAGGTGCGTAAGGAGACCCATCTTGCAGGTGCTATCGAAGCAGTGCGCAACGCGGTGTGCGGCATGGCTCGTGCCGTCTTTGTTCATTGTTCTGGCAGGTTGCGCGACTGAAGCGTCGCGCACGCTGCCGGTCCCGGAAGTGGCGGTGGCGCGCACGCCATACGCCGGCAAGCCGGTGGCGGTCGCCGTCGGCAAGTTCGACAACCGCTCGAGCTACATGCGCGGCATTTTCACGGACGGGATCGACCGTCTGGGCGGTCAGGCCAAAACCATTCTGATCACGGCGCTCCAGCAGAGCGGGCGCTTCAATGTGCTCGACCGAGACAACCTCGACGAGATTCGCCAGGAGGCCGGCTTCACGAAGCAGGCACAGGCGCTCAGGGGCGCGCGCTACATCCTCACCGGCGACGTGACGGAGTTTGGCCGTAAGGAAGTCGGCGACCAGCAGCTATTTGGCATCCTAGGGCGCGGCAAGAGCCAGGTGGCTTACGCGAAGGTGAGCCTCAATGTGGTCGATACGGTCACGTCGGAGGTCGTGCTATCGGCGCAGGGCGCGGGCGAATACAGCCTGTCGAACCGCGAGGTGATCGGCTTTGGCGGCACGGCGGGCTATGACTCGACACTCAATGGCAAGGTGCTCGACCTCGCGATTCAGGAGGCCGTCAATCGCCTCGCGGAACGCGTCGATGCAGGCGCGCTCGCAACCGCTGGGCTGCCCGCCGTGAAGTGACGGCCGCGCGAATCCATCCTGTTTGAACAGAAGACTCAGACCTATGACCCAAACCCACACTACACGGCGGTCCACCGCTGCGCCGCTTGGCGTTGCCTTGGCCGTTGCCGGCGCGCTGCTCGCCGGCTGTGCGACGCGCACGCAACCCACGCTCTATCAATGGGACGCCTATCAGCCGCAGGTCTACGCGTACCTGAAAGGGCAGACGAGCCCGGAAGAGCAGATCACTGCGCTCGAACAGGCGCTTCAACAGATCCGCGCCAAGGGCAACCGGCCGCCCCCCGGTTTTCATGCCCACCTCGGCTCGCTTTACGCGAGTGTCGGCAAGGGCCAGCAGGCGCAGCAGGAACTGCGTGCCGAGAAGGAGGCCTTCCCTGAGTCGTCCGCATACATGGACTTTTTGTTGAAGAACCTCTCGAAGTAGGCACGCCATCATGCTCAAATTTTCGATACTGAAATGCCTGCCGGTGCTCGCGGTTTCCGCGCTGCTCGCCGCGTGCGTGGGGCCGCAGAAGCAAACCGCCGGCTACGACTACACCGCGTTCAAGAGCGCAAAGCCGCGCTCGATTCTGGTGCTGCCGCCGCTGAACGAAACCGTCGATGTGAATGCCACCAACGGCATGCTGTCGCAGATGACAATGCCGCTCGCGGAATCCGGCTACTACGTTCTGCCCGTGGCCGAAGTGGCGGAGACCTTCCGCCAGAACGGCATTGCGTTGCCCGTGGAGATGCAGGCTACGTCGCCGAAGAAACTGCATGAAATCTTCGGCGCCGATGCCGTGCTCTACACGAAGGTCACGCAGTACGGCTCCGTCTATCGGGTGGTTGACAGCAATACGTCCGTCTCGGCGACCGCGAAGCTCGTCAGCCTCGGTACGGGCGATGTGCTCTGGCAGGGCAGCGCGACGGCCAACGGCAAGGAACTCGGCAACGTGGACTTCGGTAGCGGCAGCATTATCGGCATGATGGTGCAGGCGGCGGTCAAGCAGGTGGCGCATTCGCTCGCCGACGAGAGCCAGGAGGTGGCGGGTTTGACGAGCCAGAGGCTGTTGTCCGCGGGGCAGCCGAACGGGATCCTCTACGGCCCGCATTCGCCGAAGTACGGCAGCGATTGAGCTTGCTGCGCTGAACCGGGCCTGGTGCTCACGCGCAGCGCGCGAGCAACCGCTCCAGCGCCCGGTCGGGCATGCCGCTCTCGCGCAGGGCCTCGACGGTGCGGCGCACGTAGTCGAGCGTCGTGCCGTAGCGGCCCGATGCGCAGCCGAACACCTGGCGCACCGTGTCTTCACCGAGCTTGCCCGTGTAGGTGGGCACGTCGCGGCGCATCACGAAAGCGAGCGCCGCGACGCGCCGGCCATCGACGAGCGAGCAGGGCAGCCAGGCGGGCCGGTACGAACCCATCGGCATTTCGCGGCGCCACAGTGCTTCCAGATGCGGCATGACGCCATCGGCGGCCAGGCGGAACGCCACGCCGGCGCACGAGCCGCCACGATCGAGTGCGAGCACGAGGCCCGGCTGCTCGGGCGTGCCGCGATTCACGCGCGACCAAAGATACAGGCCGCGATGGTAGCCATGCACGCGCGAGCGCACGTTCTCGACGGTCGGCAGGCCCGGGTTCCAGATCAGCGAGCCATAGCCGAACAGCCAGATGTCGCTCGTGCGGTCCCATGGCTCAAGTGTGTGGTCGAGCGATGCGCGCAGTTCGTCTTCGCTGAGCAGGCGCGACTCGCCGAGCGACGGCGGATAGCCAGGACAGGGCCTGGGCATGCCGCTGGCGGGCGCGTCATTCACCAGCGGTTCGGCAACAACACTGGAATCGTTCGCGCGCTTGTCGTTCATGTCTGACGGGCTCGGGCCGGAAGGGGGGCGTGTGGCCTTACTTGTACGGGTCGGGAAAGCCGAGCGAGTTGAGCACCTCGGTTTCGATGCCCTCCATCTCCTCGGCTTCGGCGTCGTCCTCGTGATCGTAGCCTTGCGCGTGCAGCGTGCCGTGCACGAGCAGGTGCGCGTAGTGCGACGAGAGCGGCTTGCCCTGTTCGGCGGCTTCCTTCTCCACTACCGGGCAGCAGAGGATCAGGTCGCCCGTCACCGGGTCGTTCTCGCTTTCGGCGTAGGCGAACGTGAGGACGTTGGTCGCGTAGTCCTTGCCGCGGTACGTGCGGTTGAGCGTGCGGCCTTCTTCCGCGTCGACGAAGCGCACGGTCAGTTCGGCATCGGCGAATAGCGCGGCCTTTATCCACGCCGCCACGGTGGCCCGTGGCAGCGTGGCCTTGTGCTCGGGAAACGCCTTCGCGGCGGGGAACTGCACGTTCAGTTTGAGTTTCGGTGCGCGGGCCATGTGCGTGATTCGTGGCGATTCAAATTCGGGCTCCAATCTGGGCTCGATCTCGTGCCTTAGCGCGCGTCGCCGCCGCTTTCATCCTTTTTCGAATGCGCGTCGTAGGCCTCGACGATACGCGCGACGAGCGGATGGCGCACGACGTCCGCGCTCGTGAAGCGCGTGAGCGCGATGCCGCGCACGTTGGCGAGCACCTGCTGCGCTTCGATCAGCCCGCTCTTGTGGCCGCGCGGCAGGTCCACCTGGGTGGTGTCGCCGGTCACGACGGCCTTCGAGCCGAAGCCGATACGCGTCAGGAACATCTTCATCTGCTCGGGCGTGGTGTTCTGCGCCTCGTCGAGGATGATGAACGCGTGATTGAGCGTGCGTCCGCGCATGTACGCGAGTGGCGCGATTTCGATCATCTGGCGCTCGAACATTTTCGCGGTCTTGTCGAAGCCGAGCAGGTCGTAGAGCGCGTCGTACAGCGGGCGCAGATACGGGTCCACCTTCTGCGCGAGATCGCCGGGCAGGAAGCCGAGGCGCTCGCCCGCTTCCACGGCGGGGCGCGTGAGCACGATGCGCTTGACCTGGTCGCGCTCGAGCGCGTCCACGGCGCAGGCCACCGCGAGATAGGTCTTGCCCGTGCCCGCAGGCCCGACGCCGAAGGTCACGTCGTGCGAGATGATCTGCTTGAGGTACTCGCGCTGCGCGGGCGTGCGGCCGCGCAGGTCGGCGCGGCGCGTATAGAGCTTCGGGCCGAGTTCCTCTACGTCGACGCCTTCGCGCGCGGGCTCGTCGAACGGGTGGTCGGGGTCGCCGCGAAATCGTACGTCCCGCGGGTCGATCTCGGCGGCATCGGCGCCGTTGTTGCCGCCATTGTTGCCGCCGCTGTTTCCACGCACGCCGCCGTTGCCGCTCGCGCGCGGATCGTTGGCGGGATTGCCCGGATGCCGCGCCTCGACCAGCGCGAGCTGGATGTCGTCGACCGAAAGCGGATCGCGCGCCTGGTTGTAGAAGTTTTCGAGCGCGGCGAGCGCGAGTTTCGCGCCGCGGCCGCGAATCGAGATGCGATGGCCGCGCCGCGCGAGGGTTACGTCGAGTGCCTGCTCGATCTGCCGCAAGTTTTCGTCGAGCGGGCCGCAGAGGTTCGCGAGCCGCGCATTGTCGTCGCGCGGCGCGTTGAATTCCAGATGCTGCTGATTGGGCTTCAAGGTATCAGTGAACTCCGTTCAGGCGCCGCTCAATGCGGGAGTGCCGAAGTGTCTTCGTGCGCGAGCACGAGCTCGCCGCGCAGCGAGTGCGGGTAGGCGTGGTTGATCTTCACGTCGATCATCTGGCCGATCAGGCGCGCGTGCGAAGCGAGCGGCGCCGGGAAGTTGACGACGCGGTTGTTCTCGGTGCGGCCCGAAAGTTCGCTCGGGTCCTTGCGCGACGGGCCTTCCACGAGAATGCGCTCGACCCGGCCGACCATCGACTGGCTGATGCGCTGCACGTTCTCTTCGATCGTGGCTTGCAGATGCTGGAGGCGCTTCAACTTGACTTCGCGCGGCGTGTCGTCGTGCAGGTTCGCCGCGGGCGTGCCCGGACGCGGGCTGTAGATGAACGAGAAGCTCGTGTCGTACTTCATCTCGTCGACGAGCGCCATGGTCTTCTCGAAGTCCTCTTCAGTCTCGCCGGGAAAGCCCACGATGATGTCCGTGGAAAGCGAGAGATCGGGGCGAATCGCGCGCAGCTTGCGGATCACCGACTTGTATTCGAGGACGGTGTAGCCGCGCTTCATCGCCATGAGCACGCGGTCCGAGCCGTGCTGCACCGGCAGATGCAGATGGCTCACGAGCTTGGTCACCTTCGCGTAAGCGTCGATCAGGCGCTGCGTGAATTCCTTCGGGTGCGAAGTGGTGTAGCGGATGCGCTCGATGCCGGGAATGTCGGCGACATATTCGATCAGCGTGGCGAAGTCGGCGATGTCGTGCGCGCCTTGCGTGAGTGCACCGCGGTAAGCGTTGACGTTCTGGCCAAGCAGTGTGACTTCGCGCACGCCCTGGTCGGCGAGGCCGGCGATTTCGGTGAGCACGTCGTCGAGCGGGCGCGAGACTTCCTCGCCGCGCGTGTACGGCACGACGCAGTAGCTGCAGTACTTCGAGCAGCCTTCCATGATCGAGACGAACGCGCTCGGGCCTTCCACGCGTGCGGGCGGCAGATGGTCGAACTTCTCGATTTCGGGGAACGTGATATCGACCTGCGCGCGGCCCGAAGCGCGGCGCGCGTCGATCATCTGCGGCAGGCGGTGCAGGGTTTGCGGGCCGAACACGAGGTCCACGTACGGCGCGCGCTGCACGATGGCCGCGCCTTCCTGGCTCGCCACGCAGCCGCCCACGCCGATCAGCAGGTTCGGGTTCGCTTCCTTCAGCTCGCGCACGCGGCCGAGGTCGGAGAACACCTTCTCCTGGGCTTTCTCACGCACCGAGCAGGTGTTGAAGAGAATCACGTCCGCGTCTTCGGGCGTGTCGGTTTTGACGAGGCCTTCAGCGGCGCCGAGCACGTCGACCATTTTGTCGGAGTCGTACTCGTTCATCTGGCAGCCAAAGGTCTTTACATAAACTTTCTTGGTCATCGGGGTCGCCGTTCGCAGTGGTTTACCTGGGGGCGTCGTCCGGTTGATGCACTCGTGCACTTCGGGACTACGGTGATAAAAGAGGGCTGAAACAGGTGGCCGGGCCACCTGGCCATGGCGCACCTCGGCAAGCGCGATTCGCGTGCCGATTTACGTGCTGATTTACATCCTTTTGCGTATTTTTGCCGCCAGTTCGCGGTGCAAATCGGGCTTTCAGGTGCTTTCAGCGCAATCTGCCATTATAGCCTCATGCGCTGATCAGCCCATCGCCGATTTCCGTGCGGATCGCCCACGGCCGCTACGTCTACTGGTTTTTACTGCGCTGCACAACGGCGCACTCTGCGGTATCCTTTGCCAGCCGGTTCAACCGGCAATCAGTGCGTCTTCAGGGCGGGGTGGAATTCCCCACCGGCGGTATGCCGGCCGCGCCGCAAGGCAAGGCCGACGAGCCCGCGAGCGCCTGCGCGAAGCCTTTCGCGCGGGGTCAGCAGATCTGGTGCGATGCCAGGGCCGACGGTCATAGTCCGGATGAAAGAAGATGTGCAGATGGTCATGTTTGCCCAACCGCCGCGGCTGCTCTGCCCGCGCGGGCCTCGCGCGCGACGTTCCGGCGTCGTGCTCCGGCACGCGCGCCCTACGCCGTTCGCCGGGGATTCCTGTCTGTTTGCAATGCCCTGAAACGTTTTTCGCCCAACTCTTGCGAGGAGCGTTTCACATGTCCTTTACCCGCAACGCAGTATTTGTCGAGTCGCCGCTCGACGCCATCGAAGATCTTCCCCTGCTCGATACCGAACCGGTGCCGCCGCGCATCGCCGCCGCGCTGCAAGCCATGCGCGAAGGCCGTCCGGTCGTGCTCCAGGACGACCATGACCGCGAAGACGAAGCTGATCTGGTGCTGGCTGCCGAATGTCTTACCCCGGAGACGATGGCGCTGTTCATCCGCGAATGCAGCGGCATCGTGTGCCTGTGCCTGTCCGACGAGAAGGTGCGCGCGCTCGAACTGCCGCCCATGGTCGCGCACAACGAGAGCCGCAATCGCACCGCGTTCACGGTGTCGATCGAGGCGCGCGATGGCGTGAGCACGGGCGTATCCGCAGCCGACCGCGTGACGACGATCCGCGCCGCCATCGCCCCGAACGCGCAGCCCGCCGACATCGTGCGCCCGGGCCACGTGTTTCCGCTGCGCGCGCAGCCGGGCGGCGTGCTGGCGCGCCGCGGCCACACCGAAGGCACCGTCGATCTGGCCGTGCTCGCGGGCCTCGCGCCCGCCGGCGTGCTGTGCGAGCTGATGAACCCGGACGGCACCATGGCGCGCGGCCAGCAGGTCGATGATTTCGCGAAGCTGCACAACCTGCCGATGCTGACGATCGCCGAGTTGGTGGCGTTCCGTGAGTCGCTCGCGCAGGCGCGCGAGCGCTGCGCCGAGCCTGCATAAGGCGCCTGGCTCATCGCTGATCCGGGCTTGGTAGTGAAAACGGCGCGTGGGCCAGATGGCTCACGCGCCGTTTGCCGTTCTGCGCACGCGCCGCGTTACGGCACGCGCGCAGGCAAGCGGCTAGGACTGTTGATCGCCGAATTCCCCGCGTACGCCCGACTCGACGAGCGCGGGCAGTTCGTCCATGTGCTTCATGATGCGCGTGATGCCCATCTCGCGCAGCACGTCGGCATAGCCCGACGGGATATGGCTCGCGCCGACGAACGCGATCGTCTTCATGCCGGCCGCGCGCGCGGCGTTCAGGCCCGAGAGGCTGTCCTCAACGACGAGGCAGCGCTCCGGTTCCACGCCGAGCGCGAGCGCCGCGTGCAGATAGACGTCCGGATAAGGCTTGGGACGCTCGACCTGCTCGGCGCTGAAGATGCGCTCGCCGAAGATCGCATCGAGCCCGGCGCGCCGCACAGAGGCACGCACGCGCGTGAGCCGGCTGTTCGACACCACGGCGGCAGGCAGCGCGAGCTGGCGCAGCGCGTCGCGCACGCCATTGATCGGGCTCACCGATTCTGCAATGGCGATTTCGCAGTTGTGTTCGATGGTTTCGAGAAAATGCTCGGGCAGCGTGAGATCGAAGCGCGCCGCGACATCGGCGAGAAAGCGCGAGGTCTGCTGGCCGAACGCCGTGGCCACGGCGGCGCGGAAGTCGATGCCGGGAAACGTGCGGCTGAGCGTATCGAAGAGGACGTGGTCGGCAATGACTTCGCTGTCGACGAGTACGCCGTCGCAGTCGCAGATGAGATGGTCGATCATGCGCAAGACGAAAGGGCGGAAAAGCGGGGTGGCCGGGCCAGACGCAGCACGGGTGGCCGGGCAAGACGGGAAGGTTGAAAACATCATGATACGTGCTTTTGCTGCCGTGGCGACCATCCTGCCGACTTTCCGGGGAGAGGTACGGGTCTGCGCGGCGAGAGTGTGGCGCGCGCTGCGCGATGCGACAATAGCCAGCGTGACCGAACGCCGTCGAAGCCGACGGAAATCAGTAGCACCAGGCGAATAAAGACGAGGGGAAGGCTATGCGTGGACTTGCAACGATCGGTGCAGCGGTGCTGGCCGTCGGGTGTGCCGGATGCGCCGGCGCGCTTGGGCTACTGGGCGGGAGCGCGCCGCCGTTCGCCCAATTGCAGCAGATGTGCGGCGCTCAGCAAGCCGACTTTGGCGCCGATACGCCGGCCGTCTATTCGGCCGTCTACGACGCCTGGGTGGCGAACCGTCACGGCAAGCTGCCGCAGGCGCAGTTCTGCAGCTTCCAGACCGGTCTTGCCCAGCAGTACGCCGCGCACGGTGCGGGCGCGAACGCGCAGGCGCGCGACCAATGGGTGACGTATCTGAACGATCAGCGCGCCCTTGCGCTGTCATGGCGCGCATCGGCGGACCCTACGCTGCGCGGGGGCTGAGCGCAGCGTAGCGGCGCATCCTTCGTCTGCGCAGGCGCGAAAAAAATGGTCACGCGGGCATGAAGCGCGCGGGTCCGCGTGACCATGCACTGCAGGCGTACGTCTACAGCCGTGCGCCTGCATCGGGGAAGGTCTCGACTCATCTCGCTGGCGGACGATTCCGGCGCCCGCGCAGGTCGAGAAAGATTAGCGAGGCATCAGCGAGATGAGGCCGGCCTGCGCGCGAGCGCCACAGGCCGGTTCCGCTATGAAAAGCGCTTGATGGCGCGCAACGCGGAGTCGCCAATTTCTGTCAGTCGCCACTGCTGGAGACCGGAAGCGAGGCGCTCCAACTGGACGAGCTGTCGTTCGAGGAGGGCGTCCAGTTCTTCGCGTTCCATGTCGATCTGGTTGGGGGCGTCCTTCACTAGCAGCAGGGTGGCGAATTCATGCGGACTCAGCATCGTTCTCTCCATGTTGCCGCATCAGAGGTCATCAATCGCGGCCCGCTGGGCGGCGTGACGACAATCATGCGGTGGGCGTGAGCGAAAGCCTGCAACGGCGCGACCTGGGTGCCAGATGAGCGGTCCGTTTGCTGTCGTGCGCCACGAATTCTGCAAAGTAGCGACAAACAACGCAAACAGCATCCAGCCCGGATCGACGCCGGGGAACTGGAGTGTAGTCAACTGCCCTGCGTTGTACAAATCACTCTCCGAAAATTTTCTGTTTGACATTCCGCGTCTGCTGCGGCGGTCGAGCTGTGCGCGCAGATCCTTGATTTCACTTCAAGTTCTTGCCGCAGTGCGGGAGAGCGCGGCGATGGGCGCCCGGCGCATGTGCGGGTGCGGGACGGGGCCTGAGCACGCGGCGCAAGGTCGCCGAGCGCCCGTGGCCACGCGCCTTGGCGTCTGATCAGGGCATGAAATGCACTCGCAAGCGCCTCACAAGTCGACTCTTCCTGGAACTGCGGTAAGCGGGATTGGTCTGTGCTCTCAGACTGCAGCTTCGCGAAACAAGATCTAAGATGAAGTAATGACGGCTGGTGCCTTTCACCACGCGGCGCAAATGCTGGACCGGCAAAGACCGGGTTGCCACTCCGGTGGCGTGCTGCGCGAAAAGGGGCCGCTTTGGAGCAAGACAGAATGCGCAACAACACCGAGCCTCGCCACGTGATGCCCTGGCGTATCGAAGATATCGACCTCACGCGGATCGACTGTCAGCGTGCCCGTACCAACGAAGACCTGCTGTTGCTGCTCTGCGCGTCGTCGTTCATTGAAAGCGGTTCGGACCTGTACACGAGCAACCTCAGCATCTTCTTCAACGGCGACCCGGAAGTCTCCGAGTGGCTCAACAACGAGTGGGAGCACGAGGAGCTTCAGCATGGCCGCGCACTGAAGACCTACATCCAGTACGTCTGGCCCGAATTCGACTGGGACACGGCGTTCCGAAACTTCATCGAAGAGTATTCGAAGACCTGCTCTTTCGAGGAGTTCGAGCGTACGCGCGCGCTGGAAATGGTCGCGCGCTGCGTGGTGGAGACGGGCACGGCCACGCTCTATCGAGCGATCGGCGAATGCTCGGACGAGCCGGTGCTCAAGGAGATCACCGACAACATCCGCAGCGACGAAGTGCGCCACTACAAGCACTTTTTCCGCTACTTCAAGAAGTACAACCAGGTCGAAGGCCATGGGCGCCTCGCCGTGCTCGGCGCGCTCATGCGTCGTGTAATGGAGATCAAGAACGAGGACTCGGAGATTGCGTTGCGTCACGTGTTCGCGGTTCGCTATCCCGACCGTGTGAAGGATCTCGCCTACAACCGCGAACTGACGGCGCGCGTGAACAAGCTCGTGCGCCACAATCTTTCCGCCGATATGTGCGTGAAAATGCTGCTCAAGCCGCTCGATATTCCCGCAAAAATTCAGCCTGGCGTGCACTATCCGCTGGCGAAGATCACGCAGCACGTGTTCTTCCGCTGAAGCCCCGTCTCGCCGCTCGTCTGGCATGAAGCCAGGCTGAAAAGAAAAAGGCCCGCTAAACAGCGGGCCTTTGCACCTCCGGCGACTAACGGCGATTACCGGTCGCGCTGGCCGTTGCCGTCGCGGCGCGAGCTGGCGCCCGGACGGCCGCCAAGCAGGGCGCCCGGATTCGATTGCGGCTTGCGTTGCGGGCGTCCCAGCGCGCTTTCATGCGACACCCCGCGCTGGCTTTCACGGCGCGTGTGCTCGCCGCGGCTGCCCGACGCGCCATGATTCGCGCTTTGCTGCTTCACCGGCTTGGCCGTGCGCACGCCATTCGGCGCGGCGGGCTTGGCCGGGCGCTGGCCGCCGCCGTTACCACCGCCGTTGCCGCCATGATTGCCACCGCTGTTGGCGCGATTGCCACCGCCATTGGCCGCCTGAGCACGGTTCCCGTCGCGGCTACCCTCGCGGTTGCCGCCACGCGTGTCGCGTCCGTCACGTCCCTGTGCGGGCTTGGCCGCCGCGGCATTGCCTGTCGCGGCGCGCCCCTGGCCTTGCCCTTGACGCTGCCCACGGCCTTGCTGCTGGCCACGGCGCAGGATCGGCTCAGGCTTGGCGTTCGGATCCGGCTCGAAGCCCGCAATGACCTCTTGCGGCACCGCGCGCTTGATGAGCTTTTCGATGTCCTTCAGAAGCTGGTGCTCGTCTACGCACACGAGCGAAACCGCTTCGCCCGTCGCGCCCGCGCGTCCGGTGCGGCCGATGCGGTGCACGTAGTCCTCGGGCACGTTGGGCAGGTCGAAGTTGACCACGTGCGGCAACTGGTCGATGTCGATGCCGCGCGCGGCGATGTCGGTGGCCACGAGCACCTGCAGCGTGCCGTCCTTGAACTCGCTCAAGGCGCGCGTGCGGGCCGACTGGCTCTTGTTGCCGTGGATCGCGAGCGCGCTGATGCCGTCCTTCGTGAGTTGCTCGGCAAGGCGGTTCGCGCCGTGCTTGGTGCGCGTGAACACGAGCACCTGGAACCAGTTGTGCTGGCGGATCAGGTGCGTGAGCAGATCGCGCTTGCGGTCGCGATCGACGGGGTAGATCTTCTGCGCGACGGTTTCCGCCGTGGTGTTGCGGCGTGCGACTTCGATGAGCGCGGGCGAGTCGAGCAGGCTGTCGGCGAGCGCCTTGATCTCGTCGGCGAAGGTGGCCGAGAAGAGCAGATTCTGGCGCTTTGGGGGCAGCTTCGCGAGCACGCGCTTGATGTCGTGGATGAAGCCCATGTCGAGCATGCGGTCGGCTTCGTCGAGCACGAGGATTTCGAGATGCGCGAGGTCGATGGTCTTCTGCTGCATGTGATCGAGCAGGCGGCCCGGCGTCGCGACCACGATGTCCACGCCGCGCTTGAGCGCGTCGATCTGCGGATTGATGCCCACGCCGCCGAACATCACCGTCGACTTGAGCTTCAGATACTTGCCGTAGGCGCGCACGCTTTCCTCGACTTGGGCGGCCAACTCGCGCGTGGGCGTGAGGATGAGCGCACGCACGACGCGCTTGCCTGAAGCGGCGGGCGGCATCTCGGACAGGCGCTGCAGGATGGGCAGCGTGAAGCCGGCGGTCTTGCCGGTGCCTGTCTGGGCGCCGGCGAGCAGATCGCCGCCGTTCAGCACGGCGGGAATGGCTTGCAGCTGGATGGGCGTGGGCGTGGTATAGCCCAGTTCGTTGACGGCGCGGACCAGCGGTTCGGACAAGCCGAGAGAATCAAAAGACATAAAGACCTGTTGTATTGCAGTGGCGCGAGCGGCAAGGCGCTGCTGGCCGAGGCAACAGCACGGCGCGGCGCGCGAGATGCGGCTGCGCCCGCTCGCGTTCATTCGGACGGCGCGCCAGTGCGCGCGCCGGGTGTCGGCGGTCTATGCAGACCCGCCGGCTGGCGTAAAGTTGCATCGCGCAGCCGCGGACACTGCGGCCGCCGCGCGATGGTCTTCGTATGGGCAACGCGCGCCCTGTGTGCGTCCGGTGAATGCGCCGGCGGCGCATCATGCGACGTAGGCCGCGACGCTCACGAATTGACAGACGCTCCCGGCGAGCACGAACAGATGCCAGATACCATGTCCGTGCCGGATGCGCTCGTCGTTGACGAAAAAATAAATGCCGCCGCTATAGATGATGCCGCCTGCCAGCAACCACGCGGTGCCGGCTGCCGGCAGCGCGCCGATGAGCGGCCCGGCGGCGACCAGCGCGAGCCAGCCCATGATCACGTACAGCACCATCGAGAGCTTGCGCGTGCGGCGCCCGATCGTGAGTTCCTGCACGATGCCGAACACGGCAAGCCCCCAGCTTACGCCGAACAGCGACCAGCCCCACGGCCCGCGCAACGTGACAAGCGAGAACGGAGTATAGCTGCCCGCGATCAGCAGATAGATTGCGGCATGATCGCACTTTTGCAGCACGGCCTTGAGGCGCGGCCCGCGCACGCCGTGATACAGCGTGGAGACGGTGTACAGCGCGCACAGCATGGCGCCGTAGACGGCGAAGCTCACGACCTTGTATGCATCGTGATCGAGCGCGCCGAGCGTCACGAGCGAAACCAGCCCGGCGACCGACAGCAGCGCGCCCAGGAGGTGCGTAACGCTGTTCAGACGCTCACCCGGGTTCATGACGGCTACTCCTTGTTCTTCTTGCCCCGACAATAGCGAAGGGCGCAGCCGGCGGCGTTTTGCCGGCTGCGCCCTTTATCAGGCAGACGCCACTATAACAAACGAGCGTCAGTCGAGCGGCGCGGAGCGCAGATCGGCCACCTGTTGCGGGGACACCGGCGTGCCCTTGTTGCCCCACGACATGCGGATGAACGTCACGACCGCCGCCACTTCCTGATTGGACAGCGATTGCGCGAACGGCGGCATGCCATAGGGGCGCGCATTGCCCTGCGTGCTGGGCGGATAGCCGCCGTTGAGCACCATGCGGATCGGATTCACCGCCGACTTCATCTGAATCGACTGATTGTTCGCGAGCGGCGGGAAGTTCGGCGGCATGCCGAGGCCGTTTTCCGCGTGACACTTTGCACACTGGTCATGGTAGATCTTCTGACCTTGCTGTAAGAGTTCGCCTCCGAACGCTTCGGACGTTTCCATCTGCATGTTCTCAGGCGCTTCCTTCTTTTGTGGAATCGTCTTGAGATAGGTCGCCATCGCCTGGATATCGTCGTCGGGGAGATATTGCAGACTGTTATGGACCACGTCCGCCATCGGACCGAATACCGCGCCGCGTTCCGAGACGCCGGTTTTCAGAAGGCTCGAAATCTCCTTGATGTCCCAGTCGCCGAGGCCGCCTTCACTCGAGGTGAGCGACGGCGCGTACCAGTTCTGCAGCGGGATCAGGCCGCCCGCGAACGCCGACGAGTTGACCGGCCCGCCCATCATGTTGATGGACGTATGGCACATGCCGCAGTGGCCCAGGCCCTCGACCAGATACGCGCCGCGGTTCCATTCGACCGATTTGGTCGGATCGGCCTTGTACTCGCCTTCACGGAAGAACAGCGTGCGCCAGCCGATCAGCAGGTTGCGGTTGTTGAACGGGAACTTGAGCTCGTGCGGGCGGCTCGGCACGTTCACCGGCTCCACCGAGCGCAGGTACGCGTAGATGGCGTCCGAGTCGGCGCGCGTGACCTTCGTGTAGCTCGTGAACGGGAAGGCCGGGTAGAGCAGGCTGCCGTCCTTCGAGCGGCCTGTGTGCATGGCGCGATAGAAGTCGTCGGCGGTCCATTTGCCGATGCCGTACTTGTCGTCGGGTGTGATGTTCGGCGTATAGAGCGTGCCGAATGGCGTCGCCATCGGCAGGCCGCCCGCGAAGGTCTTGCCGCCGCGCACCGTGTGGCAGGCCACGCAGTCGCCGGCGCGGGCGAGCAGCTCGCCCTTCTTGATGAGTTCGGACTGGTCGGCGGGCGTGGCCGCCTGCGCCGAGCTGTTGCGCAGAAAGTCGGTGCCGGTCCACAGCACCGGCACGAGCGCGGCGGCAGCGGTGACGACGACTGCGGAAAGTGCGAACAGGGACTTGCGGTTCATATGGCTGTCTCCCCCGGCGCCTTATTGCGGTTCGCTGCCGCATGCAAGCGGCGTCTTCAACGAGCCAGCCGGTGCCGGCACGGGATTTTGCGGTGCGCTTTGCGTCGAGAGCCAGGCAGCGACCGAGTTCACGTCGTCATCCGTGAGGCGCGTGGCGATCTCATGCATGCAGTCGGGTGCCTTGGCGTGGCGCGAACCCGAACGCCAGGCGCCGATCTGCGCGCTGATGTAATCCGAATGCAGGCCGACGAGGCCCGGAATGGCGGGCTCCATGCCGGTGAGCTTCGCGCCGTGGCAGGCCGCGCACGCGGGCACCTGCTTTGCCGGGTCGCCATGCAGCACGATTTCGCGGCCGCGCTTGAGCGTGCTTTCGGCGACCGCCGACCTCGAAGGCGGCGGGTAGGGCGGCCGCTGCTGCGAGAAGTACGTCGCGATCTCGTGCAGGTAGTCGTCGGAGAGATACGTGACCAGATAATTCATCGGAGGGTACTTGCGGCGACCCTCGCGAAAATTCATCAGCTGGTTGTACAGGTACTCCGCCGGTTTGCCTGCGAGGCGCGGGAAGTAGTCGTTGTCGGTCCCCTGGCCGTGCGTGCCGTGACACGCGGTACAGCCCTGCACGCGCGCTGCAATCGTGTCGGGGGCTTTGGGCTGCGGGGTCTGGGCGGACGCTGCGCTGAAGATACCGGCCGTGCCGAACAGCAAGGCGGCCAACAGCGGCGCGGCGAGCGTATTGAGCGGTCTGGAGATACGTCTTGGGGACACGCGCGACTCCATTCTTTATCGTGGACCTGACCAGGCTTCGAACGACCCGGCTTGTAGGCTGCGCGCGCTTGAAACCAAACACCGTGCGCGCCGCGGCGACGCAGCAGATTCTATCATCGCGACCTGATAGTGACTATTTGCCACGCGTGCTATCGAGTCGCCTGCACAGGCCTTGCCCGAACGCGATTGCGGCAGAGAGCCGCAACGCCGCCGGTTATGATTCTGCACTTGTTGGCCGATCCGCGACTCGGGATTGACCCTGCTTGCGCCGCACTGCATGCCATGCGCATCGGGATCGCAGCATGTTCGCGGTTGAACCCGCGGTTGAACCCGCGGTTGAACCGATCGGCGTGGAGGCTATCGAAGCAGGCGCGTCGCGAAATGGCATGCAAGCGCGCGACCGGCATGCATGCATCGTTGCGCCAGCGTCGATGCTGATCTGATTCCACCTTGTTTTCTTGTTGTTTCCTTGCCACTCGTCTCGATGACTTCAATTGCACTTTCTCACTCGATGCCGCAGCCGCGTGCCGCGGACCTCGCCACGCTCCCCGTATGTCGTGAATGCCGGGAGGTCGTGGTCCGATGAAAGCTGACTGGCTGTGGATCGGGCAGGTCGCGATGGCCGCCCTCGTGAACATCGCCTATGCGTTTGCGCTGGGCTCGACGCTCTATGGCGCATGGCTCGAGAAGGATGCTCGCAGTGCGGTCGCGCCGGCGCGACCCGCGTGGCTGCGTGCACAAACATCGCTGCGAGCGGGCTCGCTCGTGCTCGTGATCGCGCTCGTCATGTGGCTGCTGTATGAAAGCGCGTCGATCAGCGGCGGGACGCTGCCCGGCTCATATAGCGTCGTGCCGACGGTGCTCGCGCAAACGCACGTGGGCCACGCGTGGAGCGTTGCGTTCGTGGGCGCGCTGGTGGTGGCCGCCATGGCGCTGATGCCGGCCAGCGCGGCGCGCGACGGCGTGCTGTGGCTCGCGCTCATCGCCACGGCCGCCGGGCGCGCGGGACTCGGCCATGCCGCCGATGCCGGCTTCGCTTCGGCGGCGCTCGGCGTGCAGACGCTGCACGTGCTCAGCGCGAGCGCATGGAGCGGCATCGTGATGGCCGGCGGGCTGGCCGTGCTGCCGGCGCTCGGCGCATCGACGGCGCGTGGCGTGCTGATCCGCACGGCAGGGCAAGTGTCGAATGTGGCGCTGTTCGCCGTAGGGCTCGTGCTCGCGACGGGCGTGTTCAATGCGCTGCGCGGCACTGGCGGCTCTCCCCATGTGCTCATGACGAGCACATGGGGCCACGTGCTGATCGCCAAGCTCGCGCTCGTCGTGCTGGCGATGCTGCTGGGCGGTTTTAACCGCGTCGTGGCGATGCCCGAGTTGCGCCGCGCGGCATCGACGGTCGCGGCGCGCCGTTTCGTCAACGTGCTGCATCTCGAAGCGCTGGTGATGATGGCGGTGCTCGTCGTCGCGGCCGTGCTCGGGCACAGTGTGCCGGGCTATGTGTTTCAGGGCTGAAACGCCGGACCAAAGATGGCGCTCGCGGATTGCGCGTGCGCCTTCGTTCGAGCGCTAGCGCCGCATCATTCGTAGCCGAGCCGGTGACTGAGGATTGGCGAGAAGAAGAGGGCGATGGCGCAGCCGATGGCCTTGCCTTCGAGTTCGGCGAGCGCGAGCACCGAAGACGGATGAGCGATCAGCTCGACGAGCTGCGGCGCGCACCACAGCATCGCGACGCCGATCAGGCTCTGCTCGACAACGAGGATGCGCCAGCCGCGCGTACACGCGACGGCGGCAGCGATCACGCGCATCAGGCCAAAAACGAACAAAGCGCCAACAGCGGCCTGCTCGCGGATCAGATAGTCGGGGAGCATTGCTTCCATGTGAATCCCTGCGGCTGGTGTAGGGCGGGTATGAGTGCCGCAGGGAATTCAGCAAGGAGCAGGCCAGCGAGGGCCAGATGGCGCCGCAGATGGCGCGCGGGCAGAATGCGAAGCGCGCAGAGCCTTGCGTGACGGGCATCTGCAGGCGCCTTCGCCATGTGCGAAAGCGCCAGTCGCAGAACCCGCCCGAAGGCATGTTGCAGCGTTTGGGCCGCAAAACGGCCTCAAACGTTACGGCGCTGAAACGCACCGTAACGAGCGCGTCACGTAACGCGCGTTTGCATCGAAATCACCATTCGGCGACGCTGCCGTCCTCGTGACGCCACACCGGGTTGCGCCAGCGATGTCCCGTCTTCGCCATCTCGCGCACCTTCTCCTCGTTGACTTCGATGCCGAGACCCGGGCCTTGCGGAATCGACACGAAGCCGTCTTCGTACTTGAAGACCTCGGGATTCCTGATGTAGTCGAGCAGATCGTTGCCCTTGTTGTAGTGGATGCCGAGGCTCTGCTCCTGGATGAACGCGTTGTAGCTCACCGCATCGATCTGCAAGCATGTCGCGAGCGCAATGGGCCCGAGGGGGCAATGCAGCGCGAGCGCGACGTCGTAGGCCTCGGCCATCGCGGCGATCTTGCGGCACTCGGTGATGCCGCCCGCGTGCGAAGCATCGGGCTGGATGATGTCCACATAGCCGCCCGCGAGGATGTGCTTGAAATCCCAGCGCGAGTACAAACGCTCGCCCAGCGCGATCGGCGTGCTCGTCTGATTGACGATGTCGCGCAGCGCCTCGACATTCTCCGAAAGCACCGGCTCCTCGATGAACATCAGCTTGAACGGGTCGAGCTCCTTCGCGAGCACCTTGGCCATCGGCTTGTGCACGCGGCCATGAAAGTCCACGCCGATGCCGACGTTCGGTCCCACGGCCTCGCGCACCGCCGCGACGTTGTTGATCACGCCTTGCACCTTGTCAAAGGTGTCGATGATCTGCAGTTCTTCCGAGCCGTTCATCTTGACGGCCTTGAAGCCGCGCTCGACCACGGCGCGCGCGTTGTTCGCGACGTCGCTAGGTCGGTCGCCGCCGATCCACGAGTAGACCTTGATCTTGTCGCGCACCTGGCCGCCGAGCAGCGCGTGCACGGGCACGCCATGATGCTTGCCCAGGATGTCCCAGAGCGCCTGATCCACGCCCGCGATCGCGCTCATCGAGATGGGACCGCCGCGGTAAAAGCCCGCGCGATACATCACCTGCCAGTGATCTTCGATGAGCCGTGGATCCTTGCCGATCAGGTAATCGGCGAGTTCGTCGACCGCCGCCGCGACGGTGTGCGCGCGGCCTTCGACAACGGGCTCGCCCCAACCGACGATGCCCTCGTCCGTTTCGATCTTGAGAAAGCACCAGCGGGGCGGCACGACGAAGGTTTCGAGCTTGGTGATTTTCATGCGGGGTCTCCCATCCCATCAAAGCTAATCGTTGCGCGGCGCGCGGCCACATCGTCACTTGTCGCCGCGTCGAGGAGCCCATGCTACTGCAAAAATCGCCTTTAAGTGCTATTAATAGTATTATTTCGCGTGAGCTCCCAGTATCTGGGCTTTTGCAGCGGATTTAACCTCGGGAGAACGGCAATTCAGCGCGATCTGCATGGAACGGTGGCGTTCGAACTTGGCAGCGCGATCCTGCGCGGCGACTACGCGCCCGCCGAGATACTGCCCCGCGAAGCCGACCTCATGGCGGCCTTCGACGTGAGCCGCACGGTGCTGCGCGAGGCCTTGCGCACACTGACCTCGAAGGGGCTCGTGGAGTCGCGTCCGAAGGTGGGCACGCGGGTGCGCGAGCGCACAGCGTGGAATCTGCTCGATGCCGACTTGCTCGACTGGTACGCGCGCGTCGCGCCGCCGCTTGCATTCGCGCTCAAGCTCCAGGAGATGCGCGAGATGATCGAGCCGTTCTCGGCGGGACTGGCCGCGAGCGCCCACGATGCCCTCGCGCTCGAGCGGCTTGCAAACGCCCACACAGCAATGGCCGAAGCGCGCAACGTCGACGAATGGGTGCGCGCCGACTTGCGCTTTCATCTTGCGGTGCTGGCGGCGTGCCGCAATGAACTGCTGGTGCCGCTCGGCACGCTGATCGAGCGCACGCTCGAAGGCCAGTTGCGCGTGAACGCAAAACGCGCGGACGTGTTCAACGCCGCGCTGCCCGACCACACGACGGTGTTCGAGGCGATAGGCCGGCGCGATGCGCAGGCGGCGAGCGCCGCGATGGCCGCGCTGTTGCGCGTGACGCGCGAGCGCATCGAAGGCTGAGCGGCATGACAGCGAGGGTTTGCTATCCTGTTATAGATCAGACCTTTGCCTTTCAGTGCTGTCAGGCACGCTCACGCAACGCCATCCGGCTCATTTCGCAACCGTTCGTCGCAATGAAAATCTCAACCGGCGTCTCGACCCTGGACAACGCAACGCTCCTCGAAATCATCCGCGCGCAATCGGATATCGCGAAGCTGGGATTGGATCTCGGCGGCGTGATGGCCTTCGTCGCACAGCGCGCCGAAGAGCTGACCGGCGCACAAGGCGCCGTGGTCGAGCTCGCTGAAGGCCACGAGATGGTGTATCGCGCGGCCTCGGGCAGCGTCGGGAACATGCTGGGCTTGCGACTCGCGCGCGAAACGAGCCTCTCCGGACTGTGTGTGAGCAGCGGCGAAATCCTGCGCTGCGACGACTCGGAAAGCGATCCGCGCGTGGATCGCGAAGCGTGCCGGCGCGCGGGACTGCGCTCGATGGTCGTCACGCCGCTCAAGCACCTGGAAACCACCGTGGGCGTGCTGAAAGTGGTGGCGCCCGAAGTGGCTGCGTTCGACGAAGCCGATATCGAAGCGCTCTCGCTGATATCCGGCCTGATCGCGGCCGCGATGTTCCATGCCGCGCGCCACGAGACGAGCGAGCTGTACCTGCAAGCGACCCACGACGCGCTCACGGGCTTGCCGAACCGCGCGCTGTTCTACGACCGCTTGCGCCAGTCGGTCGATCTGGCGACGCGCTCGGAGGGCCGGCTGGGCGTGCTCAATCTCGACATGGACGGCCTGAAGCCGATCAACGACCGCTACGGCCACCGGGCCGGCGACGCGGCCATCAAGGAGACGGCGGCGCGCATCGTGAAAAACTGCCGCCGGGTGGATACCGCCGCGCGCGTGGGCGGCGACGAATTCGCGATGATTCTGCCCGGCATCAGCTCGCGCAAGGACGCCGAGTCGCATAGCCGGCGCATCGTGGAGAAAGTGGGCGAGCCGTTCGAGTTCGAAGGGCGG
Organism: Paraburkholderia sp. A1BS-2L; assembly: GCF_051125205.1. NCBI lineage: Bacteria > Pseudomonadati > Pseudomonadota > Betaproteobacteria > Burkholderiales > Burkholderiaceae > Paraburkholderia > Paraburkholderia sp. A1BS-2L. The sequence continues at coordinate 2,617,478 of NZ_CP120428.1, read as the reverse complement.
CCGATCGAACTCGGCGTGAGCGTGGGGTTCGCACTGCTGCCCGAGGACGGCGTGGAGATGACCCGCCTGATCGATCACGCCGATCAGGCGATGTATGAGGCGAAGCGGGGAAGGAAGGCAATGGGGTGAATCGGCACATGCCTGTGCATCGTGTCGAAAGCGGCAGTGCCGACGCTGCGCATGGTCTTGCGCTCATGCGCCATCTGCTTCAGCGGCGACAGCGTTGCTGAGCCAACGCACGCTGGAGAGCGCGAAGTGTTTTGCGCACGTCCCGATCGGGTAAGCGCAGCAAGGGCTCGAGATGATCGCTCAAGATTTGCATCATGCCCCGATACCCCCGTAACGGCACCGGAGGAAACGTGCGGATCTGCCTGTCATTCGCGAGCCGGTCGATCACTTCGACAACACGGTTGCGTTGCCGGACATAGCGGTCTTCCGCAACGGAATGACGGGCACTGCCGGCGGCGCCGTGAAGCACAAAATATCTCATCAGTTCGGGAGACGTCAGCGTCTCGATGGTCCGCCACGCCCGTCGCGCCGCGACTTCGGAATTTCTCAGCGGAATGGCGAGCAGTGCGCCGCCAAGGGGTGACAGGGGCGTCATGCCGGGCGTGCCGGTGGGATGCAGTTGCAGTCCGACGCGGCCGCCTTTTTGCAGGAGCGCGTGACTATCGAGCACGCCAAAGCGGTTTGACCAGTGGTAACACATTGCGCTTTTCCCGAGCCGAATAGCCGGGCGTTCCTCGCCCAATCCACGCTGCTCGAGTGCGCAGGCGAAACGGGAACCAGTGCGCGCAGATACTCGATGACCTGCATGCCTGTTTCGGTATCCACCTGCAGGACCCCATCGTCAAACTCGACGCCGCCCTGTGCGCCGAGAATCTGCAGGAACGTTTCCGCGAGCGGCAGTCCCGAGGCGGAGTTCCAGCTGATGCCGGCACGCCCCAGCCGAGGCCGATGCATGCGCGCCGCGATGCGGAGCACATCGTCGAAGCAACGCGGAGGCTCGAGTCCGTCGGCTTCGAGCAGATCCTGCCGGTACCAGAGAAAGTCGACGGTGGGTTGCAGGGCGATCGCGTAGAGTTCCTCGTCGAACCAGCCTGCCTGCCACACGGCATCGTAGAAGTCGGCTCCGGAAAAGCTGCTTTCCGCTTGCAGTCCCCGCAGCACGAGCAGGTGAGCGTCCTCGCACAGTTTGGCAAGCCACGGAAACGGAATCGCGATGAGCAACGGCGTCGTGCCGCCGGCCGTGGATGTATCGGTGAGCGACCTGTCGAGCACTGCGCGATATCCGGCTTGAGAGAACGTCTGCATCCGCATGCGATGTCCAACGAATCGTTCGATGTCGGACCGGTTGCGTTTGAGGATGTCGAATACCGGGTCCTCATAAGCGATCAACGTCACCTCGATCGAATCGTCAAAGCCTTCGGTCGCGGCGTGCGGCCACGCAATACCGGTGTCGCGGTCGAGGTTCATGGCACCGAGACTGTCGAACGAGCCGTTGCCGGTTGCACCGACGATCATGCGGACCGTCTGCTCGGTGATCCGGTCGAAACGGTCGAGCAGCCAACTGGACGGAACGATCGTCGTTCGGCTGCCGGAACCCGTGATCGCGCGAAACTCGATCCAGCCCTTCGCTTTCAGGCCGAAGATGATGCGGCGCGCGCTCGTGCGCGGCAGGCCGGACAGGTCCGCGAGTGCGGTGATGCTCGTCGGCCGGTCACGCGCATGGTTTTGCAAGAGCGCGGAGACGACCGGCCAGATCGCTTGGGCTTCGTCCCCGAGTTCGGAACGCAGTATCTCGCCCGCGCGGTCCAGTACGGCGATGGCCGCGAGCCGATCATCAGCATGCATGGCACTTCCCGGGACTGAAATCTGTCATAACTATATGACAAACAAGAAAATAACCAGAATGGCTATTTTGCCGCGAAGCTCGTGCGGGACGCTCGCCATACGATTCATGTACAGACCGGAATCCAGCCGGCAACCTGTGATTCGGAAAGGAGACGAGCATGAAAGGAGCAACGAGGCTGATCGCTGTGTTGGCCACCATGGCGTTTAGCGTGAGCGCGGCGGCAGCGGGTGTGAGGTTCGTCGTCGTGTCCCATGCACCCGATGCCGACCCGTTCTGGAACGTGGTCAAAAACGGCATTGCCGATGCGCAAAAAGACTTCGGCGTGACGGTGGACTATCGCAATCCGCCGAATGGCGATCTCGCCGACATGGTTCATCTGCTTGACTAGGCGAGCGCCCGCAACTACGACGGCGTCGCAACGACCATCGCCGACTTCGACGTCGTGCGCGGTCCCGTGAATAAAATCGTGGGGAAAGGCATCCCTGTCATCACTTTCAATTCCGGAACCGCGCAGCAGAACAAGGAATTGGGCGCGCTGCTCCACGTGGGTCAGCCCGAATATCTCGCAGGGAAGGGGGCCGGAGCGCGGGCCAAGGCTGCCGGCGTTAAAAGCTTTCTGTGCATCAACAACAACGCGACCAATCCCGAATCCTTCGAGCGTTGCCGAGGCTTCGCGGACGCGATCGGCGCCGATTTCAAGAAGTCGACGCTCGATACCGGCAACGATCCTACCGAGGTCGAAAACAAGGTGTTCGCGGCGTTGCATAAGCAACCCGGCACGCAGGCGGTCCTGGCTCTGGGCCCAACGTCGGCCGTGCCCGCGATGCGTGCCATCCGCAAGCTGAGGCTGGCGGGCAAGATCTGGTTCGCCATGTTCGATATCACCCCGGAAATCATTAAGGATATCGAAGCAGGTGTCGTGGCTTTCGCGATCGACCAGCAGCCCTATTTGCAGGGCTATATCCCGGTTGCGCTGCTCGCGCTCATGAAGCAGGACGGTACACGAGACACCCGCAGGGCCATCGCTGCACTGCAGGCCAATCCGAAGTTTCAGCAACGTGTCCGGACCTACGGACTCACTCCGCGTTTCGCAGCGGATGGTGTCGACACCGGACCCGGATTTGTAACGCGTGAGAACGTCAGTCTCGTCGGGAAATACGCCGGGCAATACCGCTGAACCCGTCACGGCCGCACGGCCCCGCAGGCCGCTTGCGCATCACGAATTTCTAGAGGATTCCTATGTTTAAACTGGCCGTGTGCGCGGAAATGATTTTCCGCAGTCTTCCGTTTGTCGAGCGCGTTCGCAGGATCGCCGAACTCGGATTCCAGGTGGAGATCTGGGACTGGACGAAGCACGACCTGACGGAGTTGCAGCAGACCGGCGCGACGTTTTCTTCGATGACGGGATACATCGAAGGCGATCTGATTACGGAGAGCGGCGCGCAAACCCTGCTGAAAACGGCGGCGCATTCGATCGATGCCGCGAGGCGGTTGCGTTGCCCCCGCCCGAATCTGCACGGCACGGGTCTGGATGGCCATGGCATGCCCGTGAAACCGATGCCCGCCGTGACTGGACCGATGTGGCTTGCGGCATTGCATACGCTGACCCGCGTGGCGCGACTCGGCCAGACCGCGAAGGTCGTCTTCTGCCTCGAAAACCTCAACACGACGGTGGATCATCCGGGGGTGCCGTTTGCCCGCGCCGCGGACACCATGGCGCTCGTGAAGGCAGTCGACAGCCCGAATCTGCGCCTGAACCTCGACTTGTATCACGCACAGATCGGCGAGGGGAATTTGATCGAACTGGTTCGAGGCGCGCTTCCGTTCATTGGCGAAATCCAGGTTGCCGATGTTCCCGGGCGTTGCGAGCCCGGCACGGGTGAGATCAACTATCCCGCGATCGCCCGCGCGCTGGCGCAGGCGGGCTTCCGGGGCACGGTCGCCATGGAGGCGTGGGCAAGCGGCGACGACGAACTCGCGCTGCGGCGTTTCCGGAACGCTTTTTCCGTCTGATGCCGCAGAGCCTTCAATCCAGCCTGGAAATGCTGTTGAAACCAGCCAGCGCTGATCGAATGATCGATCATTCCGTCAAACATCAATGGAGCGATTCAACATGTTGAACGTTGCCCTCGTGGGGGCCGGCCGTATCGGACAGGTGCACGCCAGATCAATCCAGTCGCACCCGGACTGCACGCTCGCCGCAGTGTGCGACGTCGGCGTGGAGGCTGCGCAAAAGCTCGCCGGCCAATATGGTGCGAAGGCTCGACGGGTCGACGATATCCTCGCCGATCCGGCGATCGACGCCGTGCTCATCGCTTCCTCGACCGACACCCATTCCGGGTTCATCGAGCGCGCGACGGCGGCCGGCAAGGCCGTCCTCTGTGAGAAACCGGTGGACCTCGCACTCGCACGCGCGCTGCAATGCGAGGTCAAGGTGGCGAGGACCGGCAGGCCCGTGATGATCGGATTCAATCGCCGCTTCGATCCGAATTTCGCGGCGCTCAAGAAGGCGTTCGACGCTGTCGATATCGGAAAGGCCGAGTTGCTGTCCATCACCTCATTCGACCCGGCGCCGCCGCCCATTTCATATATCGGAACCTCCGGCGGCCAGTTTCGCGACATGATGATCCATGACTTCGACGTCGCCTGCTGGATCATGGGCCGCGCGCCTTCGAGCATCACGGCAACCGGCGCCTCACTCGTCGATCCGGAGATCGGCGCCGCCGGCGATTTCGACACGGCAGCGGTCACGCTGGCGTGGGCCGACGGGCGTCTCGCTGTCATCAAGAACTCCCGCCGTGCGGGGTATGGCTACGATCAACGCATCGAACTGCTGGGTTCACAAGGCCTCTTGTCGGCGAAGAACGTCCTTGAGAATACGATGGAGAAGATCACGCCCGAAGGCTCGCTATCTGCGAAACCGGTCTACTTCTTTCTCGAGCGCTATATGCGTGCTTACGAAGCGGAATGGTCTGCTTTTGTCCATGCTGTCGAGAATGAGGCTCCCATGCCCGTGACGCTGCGCGACGGCATTGTGGCGCTTGCGTGCGCCGAGGCCGCTGCGCGCTCGGCGAACACCGGCAAGACCGTGGCAATCACGCCGGACATGCTCTCGGCACTGTGAAAAAGTGCCAACCTTGGGCGAATGGGCCGCCGAAAGCAGAAAAGCCGCTGTCCCTTTCGGAACAGCGGCTTTCGCATTTGGTGGCGAATCAGGGATTCGAACCCCGGACCTGCGGATTATGATTCCGTCGCTCTAACCGGCTGAGCTAATTCGCCTAAGAAGAAGAATTATGAAGGCGCCGGCCGAAGCTGTCAACCCATATCGACATCTTTTTTCAAGATTCTCGGAACCGGCTCGCGCCGGTCCTCCATCAGCGCATCAATCCTGCGCGTAGATATCCGAATCCTTGGTCTCCTTCACGAACAGAACGCCAATCACGCAGGTCGCGAGTGCGATGATGATCGGATACCAGAGCCCCGAATAGATATCGCCCTTGGCCGCCACGATCGCGAAGGCCGTCGCCGGCAGGAAGCCGCCGAACCAGCCGTTGCCGATGTGATAGGGCAGCGACATCGACGTATAGCGGATGCGCGTCGGGAACATCTCCACCAGCATTGCCGCGATGGGCCCATACACCATCGTCACGAAGATCACGAGGATGGTCAGAATCGCCACGGTCATCGGCCAGTTGAGCTGCGCCGGATCGGCCTTGGCCGGGTAGCCCGCCGATTTCAGCGTGCCCGAGAGCGTCTTCTCGAACGCCGCGCCCGCTTCCTTCGCGCCCGCAGCCTTGCCGTCATAGGTGTCGACCGTCGTGTCGCCCACCTTGATCTGCGCGAGCGTGCCCGCCGGCGCGGCCACGTTCGAGTAGTTCAGGCCCGCCTTCGAAAGCGCGCTCTTGGCGATGTCGCACGAGCTCGTGAATTTCGAGGTGCCCACCGGGTTGAACTGGAACGAGCATTCGTCCGGGTTCGCGATCACCACGATCGGCGCGCGCGCCGTCGCGGTTTCGAGCGCCGGGTTGGCGAAGTGCGTGAGCGCCTTGAAGAGCGGGAAGTAGGTGAGCGCCGCGATCAGGCAGCCGGCCATGATGATCGGCTTGCGGCCGATCTTGTCCGAGAGCGCGCCGAAGAACAGAAAGAACGGCGTGCCGATCAGCAGCGCCAGCGCGATCAGGATGTTGGCGCTCGCGCCGTCGACCTTGAGCGTCTGCGTGAGGAAGAAGAGCGCGTAGAACTGGCCCGTGTACCAGACCACGGCCTGGCCCGCCGTCACGCCGATCAGCGCGAGGATCACGACCTTGAGGTTCTTCCACTGGCCGAACGCTTCGGAGAGCGGCGCCTTCGAGACCTTGCCTTCAGCCTTGATGCGCTTGAATGCCGGCGATTCGTCGAGTTGCAGGCGGATCCACACCGACACCGCGAGCAGCAGGATCGAGGCCACGAACGGAATGCGCCATGCCCAGGTGGCGAACGCTTCTTCGCCCACCGTCGTGCGCACGCCGAGAATCACGAGCAGCGAGAGGAACAGGCCGAGCGTCGCCGTGGTCTGGATCCACGAGGTGTAGAAGCCGCGGCGTCCGGGCGGCGCATGTTCGGCCACGTATGTCGCCGCGCCGCCGTACTCGCCACCGAGCGCAAGGCCCTGGAGCAGGCGCATGCCGATGAAGATCACGGGCGCGGCGATGCCGATCGACGCGTAACCGGGCAGGAAGCCGACCACGAAAGTGGACAGGCCCATGATGACGATGGTGACGAGGAATGTATGCTTGCGGCCCACGAGGTCGCCGAGGCGCCCGAACACAATCGCGCCGAACGGCCGCACTGCGAAGCCCGCCGCAAAGCCGAGCAGCGTGAAGATGAAGCCCGCGGTGGGGTTCACGCCAGAGAAAAAGCTCTTGCTGATGTAGGCCGCGAGCGAGCCGGCCAGGTAGAAGTCGTACCACTCGAACACCGTGCCGAGCGACGACGCGAAGATCACGCGTTTTTCGTCGCTGGTCATCGGCGCGTGTGAGACTTGTCCGCCAACGGTTGCCATATGTGTCTCCATTTTTGATATGCGTATGGGCCCGCCATGCGAGCGGTCCTGCGGAGCATTATTGGAATGGAAACTTACGGGGTTCTGACGACAGCGACGCTTTACTGTGGCGCGACCCGGATGGCCTATTGTTTGCTAATTTCTCTCAACAAGCGTGTAACAGTCGTCAAAATCAGATCAATTGATTCTATCTTTCGGATTTATGTGGGGCGGGCGGGTGCTGGCTAAGGGTAAGTCCCATCCCGGTTTTCGCCCGTTTTGCCGTCAGCTGCCGTCGCGCAGACGCAGTGTCACGCGCACGAGCGTGCCGGCGAGACGCGGTTCGGCTTGATAGACGTTGTCGTCGATGGTGAGCGTGCCGCCGTGCATCGTGGCAATCTCGCGCACGATCGCGAGCCCGAGGCCGCTGCCGTCGCCGTCGCGCCCGAGGATGCGATAGAAGCGTTCCTGCACGCGTTCGCGCTCCGCTGCCGGAATGCCGATGCCGGTGTCCTCCACTTCCAGATGCACCACGTGCGCGGCGGGTTCGGGCCGCACGCGCACCGTGATGCGGCCGCCGGCGGGCGTGTAGCGGATCGCATTGTCGATCAGGTTCGACAGCATCTCGCGCAGCATCACGGGGTTGCCGTCGACCTGTACCGGTGCGGCGCGGTCCTGCGTGCCGCGTTCATCGCCGTCGTTCGCTTCGCTCTCCGGACCTTCGTATCCGAGGTCCATCTGCTTGGCGAGCGCGGGCTGCACCCAGTCGCGCACCGCGTGACGGGCCACATCGGCGATATCGACGGGGGCGAAAATCTGCCCCGTCATCCGGTTTTCGGCGCGCGCGAGCGCGAGCAGTTGCGTGACGAGCCGCGCGGCGTGCTCGGAACTCGTCGCGATCTGCTCGAGCGAGCGGTGCACCTCGGCGCTTGCGTCCTGGCGCAGCGCCAGCTCGGCCTGGGTGCGCAGGCCCGCGAGCGGCGTCTTCATCTGGTGCGCGGCATCGGCGATAAAGCGCTTTTGCAGCTGCATGTTCTGTTCGAGGCGCGTGAGCAGGTCGTTGAACGAGGTGACGAGCGGCTCGATCTCGGGCGGCGCGCGCCGCGCTTCGAGCGGCGAGAGGTCGTCGGGGCGGCGCATGCGCATGTTCGATTCCAGCGCATGCAGCGGCGCGAGGCCGCGCGAGAGGCCGAACCAGACGAGCAGGATCGCGAGCGGCAGGATCACGAACTGCGGCAGGATCACGCCTTTAATGATGTCGTTGGCGAGCTGGCGGCGCTTGTCGAGCGTTTCGGCCACCTGCACGAGCACGGGCTGCGAGCCCGACAGATTCGGCAGTTCGACCGTCGTATAGGCCACGCGGATATCGATGCCATGCAGCATGTCGTCGCGGAATTCCACAAGGCCGGCGGGCGGGCGGTCGTCGTCGCGCGGCAGCGGCATCTCGCGGTCGCCGCCCACCAGTTCGCCGCGGCTGCCGAGCACCTGGTAGAACACGCTGTCGACGTTGTCGGCGCGCAGGAAGTCGCGCGTGGAGGCGGGCAGCGAGAGCTCCGCCACGCCGTTGACCGGATGGATCTGGCGCGCGAGCACATAGGCATCGGTTTCGAGCGCGCGGTCGAACGGGCCGTTGGCGATCGACTTGGCGACGAGATACGTGACCGCGATGCTCATCGGCCAGAGCAGCAGCAGCGGCGCGAGCATCCAGTCGAGAATTTCGCCGAACAGCGAGCGGGGGCGCGCGGCGGCGGCTTCGGCCTCGTCGGGCGGGGCGAACGGGTTGGCGTAGCGGGCGTCGCGCGCCTCGTCGTCGAGCGCGCCGGGCTGGGCGGCGGGAGCGGGCTCGGCCATCGTGGCGCTTGGCTATTTGTAGTGGTGGCTCGCCGGCATGGCGGGAGGCGCGGCGGCGCCTGCCGAGGGGCTCGCCGGGGTGTCTGCCGGGTTGCTCGCGTTTGCCGGATTCGCTTCCTTTTCGAGGCAATATCCGAGCCCACGCACGGTCACGATGCGCACGCCGCCCGTTTCGAGTTTTTTGCGCAGCCGGTGCACGTAGACCTCGATCGCGTTGTTGCTCACTTCCTCGCCCCATTCGCACAGATGGTCGACGAGCTGTTCCTTCGAGACGAGCCGCCCGAGCCGCTGCAGCAGCACTTCGAGCACGCCGAGTTCGCGCGCGGAGAGATCGAGCACCTGGTCGTTGATGCGCGCCACGCGCCCGACCTGGTCGAACGCCAGCGCGCCATGGCGCACGACCGTGGGGCCGCCGCCCGCGCCGCGCCGCGTGAGCGCACGCACGCGCGCTTCCAGTTCGTTGAGCGCAAACGGCTTGGCCATGTAGTCGTCGGCGCCGAGGTCGAGGCCTTTTACGCGTTCGTCCACGCTGTCGGCGGCGGTGAGGATCAGCACGGGGAGGTTGGAATTGCGCGCGCGCAAGCGGCGCAGCACTTCGAGGCCCGGCATTTTCGGCAGGCCCAGATCGAGGATCAGGAGGTCGAACGACTGCATCGACAAGGCCGTATCGGCATCCACGCCGTGACGCACGTGATCAACGGCATAGCCCGCCTGGCGGAGTGATCGGACGAGACCGTCCGCGAGTATGCTGTCGTCTTCGGCAATGAGAATTCGCATGTGCGCCAGCGTCGCCCTCATAGCGCTTTGATGCCCGTTTTGTGCGGCGCGGGGTGTGCAGCGCGCGCAGCGCTCCCGGCAGGGAGCGGGCCCGGGCAGCGTCGGGCGGCGGTCTCCGAAAATTCGCGGTTTCGGCGCGCGCGTTTAAGGGCCAAAAACGAGCTTGCCAAAACTACTGTTTTTTTATACAGTGTCTGCGTTCAGGCGCATGTGCGCAAAAGCACGCGCGCATCGTCACCAGACGCCGTTCATCATAGCAAAGGACGATTCATGGAAGATAGCAAGAAAGGCTCGGCTGGGCTGACTGCTGAAAAGAGCAAGGCACTGGCTGCCGCGCTCGCGCAGATCGAAAAGCAGTTCGGCAAAGGGTCGATCATGCGGCTCGGCGACGGCGAGGCGGTCGAAGACATTCAGGTGGTCTCCACCGGTTCGCTCGGCCTCGACATTGCGCTCGGCGTGGGCGGCTTGCCGCGCGGCCGGGTGGTCGAGATCTACGGTCCGGAATCGTCGGGCAAGACCACGCTCACGCTCCAGGTGATCGCCGAATTGCAGAAGCTCGGCGGCACGGCGGCGTTTATCGACGCGGAACACGCGCTCGACGTGCAGTACGCGTCCAAGCTCGGCGTGAACGTGCCGGAGCTGCTCATCTCGCAGCCGGACACGGGCGAGCAGGCGCTCGAAATCACCGACGCGCTGGTGCGCTCGGGCTCGATCGACATGATCGTGATCGACTCGGTTGCGGCGCTCGTGCCGAAGGCCGAAATCGAAGGCGAAATGGGCGACTCGCTGCCGGGTCTGCAGGCGCGCCTGATGTCGCAGGCGCTGCGCAAGCTCACCGGCACGATCAAGAAGACGAACTGCATGGTGATCTTCATTAACCAGATCCGCATGAAGATCGGCGTGATGTTCGGCAACCCGGAAACCACCACGGGCGGCAACGCGCTCAAGTTCTACTCGTCGGTGCGTCTGGATATTCGCCGTATCGGTTCGATCAAGAAGAACGACGAAGTGATCGGCAGCGAAACGCGTGTGAAGGTCGTCAAGAACAAGGTGTCGCCGCCGTTCCGCGAAGCCGTGTTCGACATCCTCTACGGCGAAGGCATCTCGCGCCAGGGCGAAATCATCGACCTCGGCGTGCAGGCCAAGATCGTGGACAAGGCAGGCGCGTGGTACAGCTATAACGGCGAACGCATCGGCCAGGGCAAGGACAATGCGCGCGAATTCCTGCGCGAGAATGCGGACATCGCTCGCGAGATCGAAAACCGCATTCGCGAGTCGCTTGGCGTGAGCACGATGCCGGACGGCGTCAACGACTCCGGCGAAGTCGAAGTCGCGGGCGAAGAATAAGTTCGGATCACCAGTCTCGAATGGGCACCAGAGAGTCAGCACGATCGTGATGCGCAAGGTTGGGTTCGCTTCGGTGCCGCATGAGACGGAAACGTCAGAGGCCCCGCCTTCGTCTTTGGGCGAAGGCGGGGCCTCGTCGCAAGCCGACCAATTCGAGCGCACCTCCACCTCGCGTACCTCACGCACCTCGCGAAACGCGCCCACGAACGAAGCGCCTGGCAGGCAGCGCCCCGAGCGTTCCCTCAAGGGCCGTGCGCTCGGCTATCTCTCGCGCCGCGAATACAGCCGCGCAGAGCTTTCGCGCAAGCTCATGCCTTTCACCGAAAACGCCGACGAGCTCGAAGCACTGCTCGACGCGCTCGAACGCGAAGGCTGGCTATCCGACGCACGCTTTGCGGAAAGCGTCGTGTACCGCCGCGCCGCGCGCGTGGGAGCGGGGCGCATCGTCAGCGAGCTCAAGCGTCATGCCGTGGGCGACGCGCTCATTGAAGAAGTCAACGCGCAACTGCGCGAAACGGAACTCGCCCGGGCCCGTGCCGTCTGGCAAAAGAAGTACGGCCAGTTACCCGAGACGCCCGCCGAGCGCGCGCGACAGGCGCGTTTTCTGGCTGCGCGAGGCTTTTCGATGTCGATAATCGGCAAGATTTTGAAGGGCATCGAAGACAGCTTCGAGGGCGACTGACCAAAAATTGATCCGGTCGACTCAAAAAACAGCTGCGGCCTGGCACTGCCGGGCGCTGTGGGTTCGCCGCTGTCTCAAATACTCGGTATGCTAAAATCGAGAGGTTTTCCTGTCCGGTCTTACCTCTACTAGCATGCCGCTTTCTTCGCCAGCGCCTCGCCAGTTGCGTCATCAGCGCGCTATCCGGGCGGTCGCCTATGAGCGCGAAGACGGCCTGTGGGACATCGACGCGTGCCTGACCGATCATAAGCCACGCGACGTGCCGCTCGCCGCCGGTGTGCGGCCCAACGGTTCGCCGATCCATGAACTCTGGCTCCGCATCACGATCGATCGCAAGCTCAACGTCGTCGACGCCGAAGCGTCGTCCGACTGGGTGCCGTACGACGGTCAGTGCCAGAACGCTCATCCCGCCTATCGGGCCCTTATCGGGCTCAATCTCCTCAAGAACTTTCGCCGCGAAGCCGGTCGGTTGCTCGCCGGCACGGTTGGCTGCACGCACCTCACGGAAATGCTGGGCGTGTTGCCGACAGTCGCGGTCCAGGCGTTTGCAGGAGAGGTGTGGGAAATCTCGCGCGGAACGCCCGGCGAAGCGTCCGGGCAGGAACCGAGCAAGACCGCCGACGGCGAAGCCGCCGGCGAAACGCCGCCTTTCCAGCTCGGCCGCTGCCATGCGCTGCGGTTCGACGGTGAGGCGGTGAGGCAGTTTTATCCGCGCTGGTATGGTCATGTGCCGCAATCAATAGAACGCGGCGCACAAGCCTCCAGCGTGCGCGACAACCCAACAGGCCTGAGCCAAGAGGGCAGGGCCGGCGTTCTCGCGCATGAATAACAACAGCGGAAACGAAGTTCACTCCAACTCTCAGACTGAAGGAATCACGCATGAAGATTCACGAGTACCAGGGTAAGGAAATCCTGCGGAAATTCGGAGTCGCGGTACCGCGCGGCAAGCCGGTGTTTTCGGTGGACGACGCGGTCAAGGCCGCTGAAGAGCTGGGCGGTCCGGTGTGGGTCGTCAAGGCGCAGATTCACGCGGGTGGCCGCGGCAAGGGCGGTGGCGTGAAGGTGGCGAAGTCGCTGGAACAGGTTCGCGAATACGCGAGCCAGATTCTCGGCATGCAGCTCGTCACGCACCAGACCGGTCCGGAAGGCCAGCGCGTCAACCGTCTGCTGATCGAAGAAGGCGCCGACATCAAGCAGGAACTGTATGTCAGCCTCGTCGTTGACCGCGTGTCGCAAAAGATCGTTCTGATGGGTTCGAGCGAAGGCGGCATGGACATCGAAGAAGTTGCCGAAAAGCATCCGGAACTGATTCACAAGGTCATCGTCGAGCCGTCGACGGGTCTGCTCGACGCTCAGGCCGACGACCTCGCCGCGAAGATCGGCGTGCCGGCTGCCTCGATTCCGCAAGCGCGCGCGATCCTGCAAGGCCTGTACAAGGCATTCTGGGAGACCGACGCGTCGCTGGCCGAAATCAACCCGCTCAACGTCACGGGCGACGGCAAGGTCATCGCACTCGACGCGAAGTTCAACTTCGACTCGAACGCGCTGTTCCGCCACCCGGAAATCGTTGCTTACCGCGACCTGGACGAAGAAGATCCGGCTGAAATCGAAGCCTCGAAGTTCGACCTCGCGTACATCTCGCTCGACGGCAACATCGGCTGTCTCGTGAACGGCGCAGGCCTTGCGATGGCCACGATGGACACCATCAAGCTGTTCGGCGGCGAGCCGGCGAACTTCCTCGACGTTGGCGGTGGCGCCACGACCGAGAAGGTCACCGAAGCGTTCAAGCTCATGCTCAAGAACCCGGGCCTGAAGGCGATCCTCGTGAACATCTTCGGCGGCATCATGCGCTGCGACGTGATCGCGGAAGGCGTGATCGCCGGTTCGAAGGCCGTGAATCTGAATGTGCCGCTCGTCGTGCGCATGAAGGGCACGAACGAGGACCTCGGCAAGAAGATGCTGGCCGAATCGGGCCTGCCGATCATCTCGGCGGACAGCATGGAAGAGGCTGCGCAGAAGGTCGTCGCGGCTACCGAAGGCAAGTAATTTTCAGCGGATACGAATGGCATCGTGCCGGCGCGAAGGCTCGGGTCCGCCCGGCTGACGCGACGCGCGACGCCAAACGAACAGAGGTCAATACATGTCGATTCTGATCAACAAAGACACCAAGGTCATCACGCAGGGCATCACCGGCAAGACCGGTCAGTTCCACACGCGCGCCTGCCGTGAATATGCCAACGGCCGCGAAGCGTTCGTCGCGGGCGTGAACCCGAAGAAGGCCGGCGAGGACTTCGAAGGCATTCCTATTTACGCGAACGTGCGTGAAGCCAAGGAAGCCACCGGCGCGACCGTTTCGGTCATCTACGTGCCGCCCGCAGGCGCCGCCGCCGCGATCTGGGAAGCCGTCGAGGCCGACCTCGATCTCGCGATCTGCATCACGGAAGGCATCCCTGTCCGCGACATGATCGAAGTCAAGGATCGTATGCGCCGCGAAGGCCGCAAGACGCTGCTCCTCGGCCCGAACTGCCCCGGCACGATCACGCCGGACGAGCTGAAGATCGGCATCATGCCGGGTCACATCCACAAGAAGGGCCGCATCGGCGTCGTGTCGCGTTCGGGCACGCTCACGTATGAAGCGGTGGGCCAACTGACGGCGCTCGGCCTCGGCCAGTCGTCGGCAGTCGGTATCGGCGGCGACCCGATCAACGGTCTGAAGCACATCGACGTCATGAAGATGTTCAACGACGACCCGGATACGGACGCCGTGATCATGATCGGCGAGATCGGCGGTCCGGACGAAGCCAACGCCGCTTACTGGATCAAGGACAACATGAAGAAGCCGGTGGTCGGCTTCATCGCAGGCGTCACGGCGCCTCCGGGCAAGCGCATGGGCCACGCCGGCGCGCTGATCTCGGGCGGTGCGGACACGGCCGACGCGAAGCTGGAAATCATGGACGGCTGCGGCATCAAGGTGACGCGCAACCCGTCGGAAATGGGTCGTCTGCTGAAGTCGATTCTGTAATTTCGGCGCGGTAAATTTCAAAACTGGCTGCGCGCCCGCGCACGATGTGATGCGCGGGTGGCCAGCGTTTTTTGATATGCTTGCGGAACCCTTTCAAGAGGTTTCCGGACAGAAGCGAGGGAGTCAGTCATGGCTGCCTCGCTTTTTTACTTGTGCGGCTGCTTTTTTTTACGGCGGCCGCGCCTTGTTGCTGCATTCACGATTCTCTTGTCGCTTTCATGCTTGAGTTTTTCACGTCGCTCCACTGGGGCGCTGTTTTTCAGATCATCGTCATCGACATCCTGCTCGGTGGCGACAACGCCGTGGTGATCGCGCTCGCCTGCCGCGACTTGCCCGCACAACAGCGCCTGCGCGGCATCGTTTGGGGCACGGTCGGCGCGATCGTGCTGCGTGTCGTGCTGATCGCTTTTGCGGTCGTGCTGCTCAACGTGCCGTACCTGAAGTTCACGGGCGGCCTGCTGCTGCTGTGGATCGGGGTGCGGCTGCTTGCGCCTTCGCATCTCGAGCACGCTGACGTGAAGCCCTCCGACAAGCTGATCGGCGCGATCAAGACCATCATCGTCGCCGATGCGGTGATGAGCCTCGACAACGTCGTGGCAATCGCGGGCGCGGCCGAAGCCGCCGACCCGCGCCACCGCATCGCGCTCGTGATCTTTGGCCTGATGGTGAGCATTCCGCTGATCGTGTGGGGCAGCCAGCTCGTGCTCAGGCTGCTCGACCGCTATCCTGTGGTGGTGACGCTGGGCGCTGCGCTGCTCGGCTGGATCGCGGGCGGGCTGATCATCAACGATCCGGCCGGCGACCGCTGGCCGCTGCTCGATACGCCCGCCGCCGAATATGGCATGAGCGCGGCGTGCGCGATTCTGGTGGTGGTGGTCGGGCATCTGCTCAAGCGCCGCAACGAGCGGCGCGCGCGGGGCACGCATTGAGTGCGGCGCTGGCGCTCTTCCGGTCGTTCTGAGCTGGCCGTCGCGTGGACGCTGCGCCTCGCACACAAGCCGATGCTCCGACAGCGTCAGGCCTAAGCCATCCGGCCGACTGCTGCGCCAACGGGGGCGCCGATACGATCGAAGCGCCTGTTCACTGTTTCGTGAGCAGGCGTTTCTCGTTTCAGGAGCCCTGATGATGACCGTATCCCCATCCCTTTCCAGCCCGAGCGCGTCTCGCTTCGCCGGGCCCTGTGCCGCGTCGGCCGCGGCCCCACCGTTTGCGAGCCATGCCACGCATGCCGCGGCTTCGCTCGTGCGGTCCTGTCGCGCGTTCGTGCGTCTCGCGAAGCGCTGGTCAGCGCCCGGTTTCACGCTCATCGAACTGATGATCGTGCTCGCCATCGTTGGTGTGATCGCCGCGTATGCCATTCCTGCGTATCAGGACTATCTTGCGCGCAGCCGGGTGGGCGAGGGCCTCTCACTGGCTTCCGCAGCGCGGCTTGCAGTGGCGGAGAACGCCGCAAGCGGCAATGCGTTCGGCGCAGGCTACACGGTGCCGCCGGCCACGCGCAACGTAGACTCCGTGAAGGTGGACGACACGACCGGGCAGATCACCGTGGTGTTCACCAAGCGCATCGCGCCCGATGGCAGCAACACGATCGTGCTCGTGCCGTCGGTGCCCGACAACGCGGACTCGCCCACCGCGCGCGTGGCGCTCACGCAAGGCAGCGTGCAGGGCGGCACGCTCACGTGGGAATGCTTCGCGGGCGGCAAGTCGGCCTCGTCGCTCGGCGCACCTGGCTTGGGTCCGGTGCCTGTCGAGGCGGCTACGCTGCCCGCCAACCTCGCGCCGCCGGAGTGCCGGGCTTGAGAGCGTGAGGGTCTTGTGAAGCACGCGTGAGAGGCGGCAATTCGCGCGCCGGCCGTCGTGAGGGCGTCCGGCTCGCGATGTCTGGCGCATGCGCCGCCATGCTGCACCCACCTGGAGCCGGGGCCTGATGCGCGGCGTACGGATCGAAGGCATGGCAGGTGCGGGCGGATTTCATTCGTCTGCCTTCCGCACAGGGAGGGAAAAGTTTTGTATAGTGCGCCGGTTGGTGCGACACGCACGCTCGTGTCCGGGTAGTCCCAACGTAAGGGACATCGACTAGCGGTGTTCGGAGGTGCCCTCGGGCGCCTAACCAGCCGCGAAAGGTGCAATGTGGGCCTAACTAAGCCCGTCTGTCTTTGCACCTCATGTAACGAAGCGAACCCGGTGGGGGTATGCCGGGTATCGCCATTGGCGATGTCTGGTGTGCTGCATCTCACCGGTCATCGCATTGTGCTGACCTGATTACCGTCAGGTTCCGCCCAGTCAGCGGCCTCATCTCCGCCGACCGGGCGGGCTGTTGTGCGCAATTCCTGTGCTCTCAGTGGCACCGGATTCGTAAACCGGTACGAGCGAAAGCTCGGTGTGTCATTGTTTGGCCTTGCCCTGATGTCGGGGCGAGGAAGTAAACCTGCTGTACGACCAGCAGTAGCCTAGGAAGACATGCGTCACTGGCAACGGTGGGGTGTGAAGCTCTTCTGACAACGTAGCCCCCGGACGTTTCGGGCAGACCGATTCCGCGAGGAACGATCTGGAGACTCCCAGCAGCAAGGGGGTTGAGGAGCTAGGCTGGCTGATAAGGTTAACGTACGTGAACTGCTGATAAACCTCGTAAGCACTGAGGAGCCAAAGCTGCTTGAACATCGGGCTCTAACCAAAAGGTACGTGGCTGGTTAATCCGCTCAACCGTCGGATTACGTCGTCATCAAGCCACCGGGGAAGAGGCAGAACCTACGTCAGTCGTGTGACATGCCGGGAACGTGGTAAGCCTGTATGGTTGCCGGTGCGGTACTGCTGGCAGGCGAACCGTAAGGGACGCTGTTGATTGTGCAGGTATGGGAGGACGGAAAAAGCGAATGCTGGGCTGTAACGGTTCGGATAGGGGCTGAGACATCGCCCCACGCGAAAGCGGGCAGACTTCCGTCTGGTCTACCGTCGCAAGACGGCTGACTACCCTCTGTAACTTGGTTAGGTACGAGTGCATGCGCTCGTACTGAGGTGTTTGTCCGAGATATGGGTGCATGCGCCCATATTGAGGTGTCTGTTGTTCCCCAGCGGGGTGTGTCTGCCCCGCTGGGGAAGATGCGCCTTCTGCCGGGGATCTAACCCAAGGTAGGAGAGCAGCATGAAAGTATCTGGTCGGAAGACCGGATCTGCGCTTTCCCACGCGCCTGACAACTGGTACGCCGTAGATTGGCGTCGGGTTGAACGGAACGTGAGAGGGATGCAGATTCGAATTGCGAAGGCGACGCGGGAAGGCGACTGGCGAAGGGTGAAGGCCCTGCAAAGAATGCTGACCCGCACGTTGTCTGCAAAGTTGTACGCGGTACGACGTGTTACGCAGAATCAGGGTGCGCGAACGGCTGGGGTCGATCGCGAACTGTGGGATTCGCCTGAAAGCCGATGGCTCGCTGTCGGCAGGTTGAAGCGGCGTGGATACAGGCCTTTGCCTTTACGGAGAGTCTTTATCCCCAAGGCCAATGGTAAGGAGCGCCCGCTGGGCATTCCGACCATGCGGGACAGGGCGATGCAAGCCTTGTATCTGCTGGCTTTGGAGCCGGTGTCGGAATCGATGAGCGACCCGAACTCTTATGGGTTCAGGCTTAACCGCTCGACGGCTGACGCCATGTCTCAGATTTTCGTTGTCATGGCCCGTCGCAGATCAGCGCAATGGGTTCTTGAAGCGGACATCAAAGGATGCTTTGACCACATCAATCACCAGTGGCTGGAAAACAATGTCCCGATGGACAGGGTGATCCTCCGCAAATGGTTGAAGGCTGGCCTAATTTACAGAGGGCAGCTACAGGCGACAAAGGCCGGTACGCCGCAGGGAGGCATCATTTCCCCGACGCTGGCAAACGTGACGCTGAACGGGCTGGAACGTGAACTGATTGCGCAGCTCACTGCAAAATTTGGGATCGGAAAAGCGAAGAAGCTGAAAGTGAATGTGGTGCGATACGCGGACGACTTCGTCATTACCGGCGATTCGAAAGAGCTGCTGGAACGCGAGGTCAGGCCTTGGATAGAAGCCTTCCTTGAAGTGCGGGGATTGCAACTAGCCGAGGAAAAAACCCGGATCGTTCACATTGACGAAGGCTTTGATTTCCTTGGGTGGAGCTTCCGGAAGTATTCGGGAACGCTACTCATCAAGCCGAGCAAGAAGAACGTGCAAACGTTCTACCGCAAGGTGGCGGATACGATCAGCGGTCATAAGACGGTCAAGCAGGAGGAGTTAATCCGCCTGCTCAATCCGATACTACGGGGTTGGGCGCTGTATCACTGCCCTGTAGTGGCCAAGCAGGCGTACAGCCGCATGGAGTCATTGGTGTTTCAGCGACTCTGGCGGTGGTCAAAGCGGCGGCATCCGAACAAGGGCGCCGACTGGGTGAGGCGGAAGTACTTTCACTCCGTTGGCAATCGGCATTGGGTGTTTGCTGCTCCTGTCATTCGCGAGGACGGTAGTAGGGGGCTGCTTGAGTTGTACCAAATCAGCGGTACGGACATCAGGCGCCACAAGAAGGTCAAGGGGGAGTTCAATCCCTTCGACCCCGTGTGGGAGCAGTACGGCGAGCATCTGAGGCAGGAGCGTATGTGGGATTCGATGCGCTACCGAAAGCAATGGGCTTCGCTGTTCATGTCACAGAGCGGGCTTTGCGCGCATTGTGGCTGTGCCCTGACGGACGAGACTGGCTGGCACGACCATCATCTGGAGTATCGGATGCACGGCGGTTCAGACGCTCTATCCAACAGGGTTCTGCTTCACCCAGACTGCCACCGGCAGGTGCACGTTGGTAAACTTGTCGTAGCTAAGCCGGCTCCGTCGTTGCACTGACGGGGCTTTGTATAAGAAATATGTAGGCTCGAGCCGTATGCGGGGAAACTCGCACGTACGGTTCCTAGGGGGCTCCTCTTCCGCAAGGAAGGGGGGCTACCCTACCCGACGCCCCCCATTCCCATGCCTTCTCCTTTTGCGCGTTACCTTACGTTCGTCCTGCTGGCCGTTGCATTGATCCTGCCGTATGCGGTCGTCGTCCACACGTATCCCATCCCGACGTTCTATTCCGAATTCACCGCGCTCGCGCTGTATCTGATGGTCGGCGCCGGGGTCTGGCTGCTGGTGCGCTCCGCGCGGCCGGCGCGCGACTTCGCTTCGCCCGCGGTCGCGCTCGTGCCCCTCGCCTTCGGTGTGCTTCTCATCGTGCAGACCCTCGCGCTGCCCGTCGAGCAACCGTCGATGAACTGGCTGGGCGCGGGCTATTTGCTGGCCGCCTTCATGGCCGTCCACGCGGGCTATGGCATCACGCGCGTGAACCTCACGCGCACGGCGATGGTGTGGGGCGCCTGGGCGCTCATGATCGGCGGCCTGTTCGCGGTGTTCTGCCAGGTCATTCAACTGCTGCATCTCGAGGCGAAGGTCACGCCGCTCGTGGTCGCCTACAACGTGCGCTTCGACCGGCGGCCGTTCGGCAACATGGCGCAAGCCAATCACCTCGCGACCTACATCGCGTTCGCGACGGCAGCGGCGCTGTACCTCGTGCAGACGCGTCGTCTGAACGTCCTGTTGTGGGTCGTGCTTTCGGTCATCTACTCGGGCGGTCTCGCGCTTACGGTGTCGCGCGGCCCGTGGCTGCAGATGGCCGTAATTGTCGTTGCGGGACTCTGGATGGCGCTGTCCGCGACGCGCGGCGTGCGTGCCGGAGACGAGGCGGGCAGCACCACCGGTGCGGTCGCGCGTGTCGGCAGCGCGCGTGCCTGGGTCGTGCCCATCGTGCTTTTTGTGATTTTCTTCGCCGTGAACGGGCTCGTGCGCTGGGCCAACGTCCACTACGAGTTGTTGCTCGACCAGTCGGCGGCCGATCGCTTCAAGGACGCCGGCCAGATCGCGCCGCGCATCGCACTGTGGCGCTACGGCTGGACGATGTTCAAGACGCATCCGCTGCTGGGCGTGGGTTGGGGAGACTTCCCGATCCATCAGTTCGAACTCGCGCGCACGCTGGGCGGCGTCGAGATCGCCAACAACTCGCACGACATCTTCATCGACTTGCTCGCCAAGACGGGTGTGCTGGGCTGCGCGATCGTCGTGATCGGGCTCGTCGCCTGGTTCGTGCGCGCGCTGCGCGCGCCGCATACGGCAGAGCGCATTTTCGGTTTTGCGCTGATTGGCGCGCTGGTCATGCATGCGCTCGTCGAGTATCCGCAGCAGTACATGTTCTTCCTGCTCCCCGCGATGTTCGTGTTCGGCCTGCTCGAGACGAAGCCGCTGCGCTTCGTTCCGCCGAGCCTCACGCGCGCCGTTTATGCGGTGCTCGTGTTCGGCGGCATCGTTTCGCTGTGGCCGGTGCTGCGCGACTACAACCGAGCGGAGGTGCTGTACTACGGTTCCCATCCCGCCGAGGAGTATGCGGCGCAGCCGTCGTTCCTGTTCCGCGCCTGGGGCAATTACGGCATGGCGACGCTCATGTCGATCGACGCCCGGGATCTCGCGAGCAAGCTCGCCGCGCACGAGCGCGCGATTGCGCTGCTGCCGGGCGAGACCGTGCTGCGCCGCTATGCGGCACTGCAGGCGCTAGATGGGAATCAGGACGGCGCGTTCGACACGGTCGAGCGCCTGAAGATCTTTGCGCAGGAACTGCATGACTGGCCCACGCAAATGGCCTCGCTCTACAGCCTCTGCGACGCCGAGCCGGCGCTCGCAGGCTTCAAGGCCGCGCTGGTGAAAAAGTACGGCATGCCGGCGACGAAGGTCCAGCAAGAGTCGAGCGAATCGGACGACGATTCGGATGATTGAGGGATGATTGACTATCGGGCGCGGCGGCTGGGCTCCGGCTCGCCGCTGGGCGCGCCAACGAACGCGCTCAGCGTTTGGACATTGCCTTAACTCCGCCCTGGCGGGCCTTAACCCGCCGCCACCCAATCCCCCGACTTCCCGCCGTGCTTCTCCAGCACGCGCACATCGGTGATCGTCATGCCGCGGTCCACCGCCTTGCACATGTCGTAGACCGTCAACAGGCCCACCTGAACCGCGGTCAGCGCTTCCATTTCCACACCCGTGCGACCCAGCGTCTCCACTTGCGCGGTGCAGTGCACGCCTGGCAGCGCCTCATCGAGCGCGAAATCGACCTTCACGCGTGTGATCGCGAGCGGATGGCACAGCGGAATCAGATCCGAGGTGCGCTTGGCGCCCTGGATCGCGGCGATGCGCGCGACGCCAATCACATCGCCTTTCTTCGCGTTGCCGTCGCGCACCAGCGCGAATGTGGCCGGCAGCATGCGAATCGTGCCGCTCGCCACGGCGATGCGCCGGGTCTCGGCCTTGCCGCCGACGTCGACCATGTGCGCGTCGCCTGCGGCGTCGAAATGGGTGAGTTCGGGCATGGTGGGTTCTTTCATGATGAAGGCGCGGATTAGCAGGATTTCGCTCGACGCGCCGTGTATTTGCTATCGACGCAGGTGCTGCGCCAAGGTTCCGGGATTGTAAGCTCGGAGTGAATCGTTCGCGCCGATATATTAAGCGAAAGATTCGAATACGGCCCCGCCCGTCGGAGCATCCGGTCAAGCACGGAACATGGAGACCCGGCGATGGCTCTCGCGCATCGTTGCGGCAGCACTTCCATTGGGGAGTGCAGCGTTCCAGGCTTGCCGCACGGGGCTACAATCGGTCGGTCGGGGCCAGTCGGCGCAGGCGCCAGATGATGGATTCCTGCCACTGGGCCAGCGCTCTGCATTCTTCGATCCTGTCATCAATGCATCTGAAACGGCTGCTTGCTGCGTGGTTGTGCATGTCGCTTGCCGTTACGCCGCAAGCGCACGCACAGGCGCCGGGCGGTGGGGCGGGGGCATCGGCTGCGCACGCGGCCGTGCTCGATCTCCATGCGGCGAGCGCGCCCGCCACGGGTGCGGCCGGGCCTCGCGCGAGCAAGCCATCCGTCGTTGGCGCGCTCGCCCCCGATGAGCCCGCGCTCGTAAGCGGCCCGCTCGACGATGAAGCCAGCTTCGCCGTTCCGGCCTCGATCGCGCAGGGGGTATTCGGCACTTATGGCGGCGCGCAGAGCCGTTTCGGCACGTCCGGATCAGGACAACTCACCGACTCCTCCGGGATGTCGGGCGCACGCGGCAACGCCAGTGCGCGCGCGCCGGCCTGGGTTCCGCAACTGCCCGACCTCGGCGACGGCTCGGGCGGCGAGCTCACTCCGCAGGCGGAGCGCCGCATCGGCGAGCGCGTGATGCGCGAAATCCGGCGCGATCCCGACTACATCGGCGACTGGCTCGTGCGCGACTATCTCAACTCGGTGGCGGAGCGCCTCTCGGCTTCGGCGGCGGCGCAGTTCATCGGTGGGTATCGGCCGGACTTCGATCTGTTCGCCGTGCGCGATGGACAGATCAACGCGTTCTCGCTGCCGGGCGGCTTCATCGGCGTGAATACGGGACTGATCGTGGCCACGCAGACCGAGTCGGAGCTGGCTTCCGTGCTCGGCCACGAGATGGGCCACGTGCTCCAGCGGCACATCGCGCGCATGCTTTCCCAGAGCGAGCGTACGGGTTATGCCGCGCTCGCGGGTATTGTGTTCGGCATTCTCGCGGGCGTGCTGGCGAGGAGCGGCGATCTCGGCAGCGCGATCGCCATGGGCAGCCAGGCTTACGCCGTCGACAGCCAGCTGCGCTTCTCGCGCGCCGCCGAGCATGAGGCGGACCGCGTCGGCTTCAAGCTGCTGGCGGGCGCAGGCTACGATGCCTGGGGCATGGTGGCGTTCTTCGAGCGGCTCGAGCGCACGTCGCTGGGCGACGCCGGCGTGCCGGCCTACGCGCGCACGCACCCGCTCACGATCTCGCGCATCGCCGACATGGAGGATCGCGCTCGCCGCTCGCCTTACCGGCAGCCGCGCCAGTCGCCCGAATACGGTTTTGTGCGTGCGCGTGTGCGCGTGCTTCAGGACCGTTCGCGCGGCGATTACCTCGACGAGATTGCGCGTCTGCGCGTCGAGATCGACGATCGCGTCGCGCTCAACGTCGCGGCGAACTGGTACGGCATTGCCTGTGCGCAGATGCGCGTCGAACGCTACGACGCCGCCGCGGCGTCGCTTGCGAATGCGCGCGCATCGTTTGCCAGCTTCGAAGCCGCGGATGGTGGAAGCGGGGGCAGCAACGCGGGTAAGAGCAGTGGCGGCAAAATCCGCAGCTCGCCGAGCCTCGACGTGCTGGCTGCCGAGATCGCGCGTCGCGCGGGCCGCTTCGACGAAGCTGTGCGGCTCGCGCAGGCCGCGCATGCGGCGTGGCCCACGTCGCATGCGGCCACCGACGGCCTGCTGCAGGCGCTGATCGACGCGCGCCGCTTCAAGGAGGCGCAGACGCTCGCGCGCAGCGAGACCGAGTCCGAGCCGCGCGAGGGGGCGTGGTGGCTGTATCTCGCTCAGTCGAGCGCGGGGCTGGGCGACCTGCTTGCGCAACGGCGGGCGCTCGCGGAGAAGTTCGCGCTCGATGGCGCGTGGCCGTCGGCGATCCGGCAGCTAAAGGAGGCGCGCGACATGAAGTCGGTGGGGTTCTACGATTTGTCGACGATCGATGCGCGCCTGCATGACTTCGAGGCGCGCTACAAGGAAGAGCGCGCGGACGAACAGGACCAGGGGTGAACGCGCCTATCCCGCTCAGCCAGCGGCTTTTTCCGCCTTTTCAGCTTGCTCCGGACTCCGTATGAACGCGAAACGCGCGGGCACGTCCGCGCGCGCGATGGGCTGCAAGGGCAGCGCGGTCTCGGCGCGCCAGTGAAACGTGCCGCTCTCGCCGTCCTCGGCTAGCGTCGCATGCTCCGTGAAGCAGTCGAGATCGTGATCGTGCAGCAGGGCCACGCGCGCATGCGTGGCTGCGGCGATGTCGGCGCTTTCCGTGGCCGCTTCCATCGTCGATTCCGGCGCAGCTTCGAACAGCACGCTGCCATGCTCGTCGACGTACACGGCAGTCGGCTCGAAAGGCTGGCCCGCCTGATCGGCGAGCGTCAGTGCGCCGCCGTTCGCGCTGGCGAGGCGCACGACCCACGGCGTGTATTCGAGCTCGACATAGACGCGTTGCGGCCCGTTCTGAAAGAACCATTGGCCCTTGGCGTCGCGTCCGTAATTGCGGTTGATGAAGCCGATGAGCGCCTCGTGCCGGATTAGCGTGCCTGGTGCGCCCTGGGCCTGATCGGCTTCGTCGCGCAGGCGCCAGTGGCCGCGCGCGTCGAGCAGCAGCCAGCCGGTGCAATGCGGAACGTTGGGCCAGCGCGCGAGCGCCTGTTTGACGATGTCATCCATGGGTCTTGGCGAGGTGGGGCGAGAGGTAGCGGGTCACGCGTTGCGCGAGCCAGTCGTTGCGGCCCGGAAACGGCCCCGTCATGAAGCCGACGTGGCCTCCGTCTTCGGGCTGCTCGAGCTCGACCGCAGAACTCACTTCGTGGTGCTCAGGCAGCGCATCGCCCGGCAGGAACGGGTCGTTGCGCGCGTTGAGGACGAGCGTGGGCACGGCGATCTCGCCGAGCTTCGGGCGCACCGTCGCGCGGGTGTAGTAGTCGTGCGCGCTCTTGAAGCCATGCAGCGGCGCGGTCACGACATCGTCGAATTCGTACATGTTGCGCGTCGCCAGCACCGCTTGCGCGTCGAACAAGCCTGGATACTGTTCGAGCTTTTGCAGCGCTTTCACCTTGAGCGTCTTCAGGAAGCTGCGCGTGTAGACCATGCCGAAGCCGTTCGCGAGCATCTTGCCGCCTGCGTGCACGTCGAGCGGCGCCGAAATCGCGGCGGCGGCGCTCACGATCCTTGCGTCTTCGCGTTGCTGCGCGAGCCAGTGCAGCAGCACGTTGCCGCCGAGCGAAACGCCCGCCACCACGAGCGGGCCCGCGTGGCGCGCGGCGAGGCGGCGCAGGACCCAGTCGACTTCGGCTGCGTCGGCGAGATGGTAGAAGCGTGGCAGCAGGTTCATCGGCCCGCTGCAACTGCGAAAGTGCGGGATGACCGCGTGCCAGCCGTGCGCGTGCGCTGCCGCCGCGAACGCGCGGGCGTAGTGCGAGCCGGAGCTGCCTTCAAGACCGTGAAAGAGCACGAACAGCGGCGCTTGTGACGAATGTTGCGGCGGCGCGTCGGCCCAATCGAGCTCGATGAAGTCGCCATCGGGCGTGTCCCAGCGTTCGCGCCGATAGGCGGGCAGGGGCAGGCGCGAAAACAGCGCGGGGATGATGGTCTGGAGGTGCGCGCCCGGCAGCCAGAAGGGAGCCTGGTAGGGCGTCTGGCAGGATGACTGGCAGTGCGTCTGATAGGCGGCGGGGTGGTTCGCGCCCCCCTGCGCGTGGCCGCGCGCGCCGTTCAGGACAGACGCGGCAGGGTGTCTTGCCGCTTCGTTGCTAGTCCGGCTTAACGCCGCTTTTTCGCTTGTCGTGCTCATGGCCGTCCCCTTTCTCCCGCGCCTGGCCCTGCTTTTACCGCTGTCCTGCTGGCGCCGCGCACGCCTTTGTCAATGCAGCGCGCCCTGGCCGTGGCGCAGCTTTGCTGAGAACTGGCTCGCGGCGTCGTCGGGCATGCGGCTCGCGTGAATGTGCGCGATGCGCCACTCGCCGCGCTCATGCACCATCACATAAGTCGTGAAGACCATTGCCGGAATCGCGTTCGGATCCACAGGGCGATGCGCCTCCACGATGGCGTAGACCACCGTGCCCAGGCTGTCGTAGACGCGGATGTCGAGCGGCTCGATCGACACCGGCGCGGCTTCGAGCTCCGCGGCGAGACCGGCGCGAATATCGGACAGGCCGTGCAGATGCGAACCCTGGGCGCTGATGCAACTCACGAACTCCTCGTCGATCCACAGGCCCATCAACGTGTCGATGTTGACCTCCGCGACGGCCTGATAGTACGCGTTGAGGGTGTCCGCGGCGGCTTCGAAGATGTGGGCAAAACGTGGCATGGCTCGTTGATCTGATGCGCTTCTTGCGCGGGTTGGCGTTGGCTTCGGCATTTGCTTCGGTTCCGAGGCGGCGGTTCGTGGCGCCTGGCAGCCAGGCGCACGCCGCCGCATCATGAGACCGTCGCGAGACAGGCCTGTGACGCCCCGCTTCGTAGCGCGTTACCTGAATTGGGCGCGCGCTCGATGCATGGTGTCAGTGGCGTGCCGCACATCCACGGCCCGAAGCCCGTGAGGGGCGCGAGGTTTGCCGGGCGCCGGCAGCCCGCGGGCGGGCCGAAGGGAAACCGCGCGGGCGCATGCGCGGCGCGCTCGCCGCCCGGGTTCGGTGCTGCTAGCGCTGGGCGACCAGCATACCGCGCAAATCGTCGAAGACCTGTTCCGGGCTCAGTTCGCGCAGGCAGTTCAGATGCCCGAGCGGACACTCGCGCGCAAAGCAGGGGCTGCATTCGAGATGCAGCCATTGTACCTTTGCGAGGTCGGACAAGGGCGGCGTGTGGCGCGGATCCGTCGATCCGTAGATCGCCACGAGCGGCCGGCGCAGAGCGGCGGCGACGTGCATGAGACCCGAATCGTTGGTGACCACGGCGCTCGCGCGCGAGATGAGCGCGCAGGCTTCGCCCAGCGCGGTCTGGCCGCACAGGTTGCGCACGTTCGGGGCTTTGTCGGCGATCGCCTGGGCGAGCGGAGCGTCCTTGGGCGAGCCGAGCGCGATGATCTGCGTGTACGGGAACGACTGCCCGACCATGCGCGCGAGCGCCGCGAAATGCTCGGGCGGCCAGCGCTTGGCGGGGCCGTATTCGGCGCCGGGGCAGAACACCAGCAGCGGCACGCGCGTGTCGAGATTGAAGCGCGCCGAGACGCGCGAGGCTTCGTTCGGATCCGCTTCGAGACGCGGCAGCGGCAGGTCGTCGGGTACGGTGGCGCCGGGCGCGTAGGCGAGCGCGGCGTAGTGCTTGACCATCGGCGGGCGCTCGTCCTTGGGCGGATTCGCGTGGCGCACGTTCAGGAAGCCGTAGCGGCTCTCGCCGGTGTAGCCGATGCGCAGCGGAATGTTCGCGAGCCACGGGATCAGCGCGGACTTGAGCGAATTCGGCAGCACGTAGACCGCGTCGTAGCGCTCGGCGCGCAGGTCGCCGGCCAGTTGCCAGCGGCGCAGCAGCTGCAGCTTGCCGTGGGCGAGGTCGGTGGCGTAGACGTCGCGTATCTCGGGCATGCGCTCGAGCACGGGCGCAACCCAGGTGGGCGCAATCGCATCGATGTCGATGCGCGGATGCAGTTTTACGAGCCGCGAAAGAAGCGGCTGCGCCATCAGTGCGTCACCGATCCAATTCGGTGCAATTACCAGCGCGCGGCGCATCGGGAGTCAGGGTCCGGAAAAAGGGCGGGGATTTCGTACGCGGCCCGGCAACCTTGGGCCGGAGCGTGCGCGAAACGCGGTTAGGGAATCGGCGCGGCAAGCGCGCCGGCGGGTTGCGGGCCGTTCGAGGGGCCTGCGTGGCGGATGATGCGCCAGTGGCGGCAGGCGCGAGGAACATGCCGCGTGCCGGCGCGGGCATCATCGGGTGCCCACGCTGGCGCGGCGTCTTCTGTTGCGCTGAGCGCCCGGAATGCGGCGGCCCGGGCCGCCTGTCCTCACGTTACCGCCGTGTGTGCGAACCTTGCGAACCGTGCCGCTTCCTGCCAACAGCAGCCGTCAGTGGCCGTGCACGACCTCGCCGTCGCGCAGCTTGTAGCGCGTGCTGCAATACGGGCACTTCGCTTCGCCGTGGGTCACGTCGAGAAAGACACGCGGATGATTGCTCCAGCGCGGCATCGACGGATTCGGGCAATACGCGGGCAGGTCCTTGGCCTTCAACTCGACCAGGGGCATTTCCTTGAGTTCGCTCATGAGGATGATTCTCTTTGTATCCGGTGTATCGATCGGGCGCAGCCGGCTGTCTTGCCACATTCGGCGCCGCACGCCCCAGGCGCGAACCCTTCGGGCGCGCGCGGGGCAAAGAGTGCCATTTTAGCGTCATTTGTGCGCCGCAAGCGCGCTCGCGGGCTCGCGCGTTGGCGCTGTAAGGTCTCGCAAGGTCTGCGCAGCGCCCATGCAAATACGCGACATTCTCTGATGCACGCTCAGATCAACCTGGCTATCGGCTAAAATACCGATCTCGCAAATCGATGCTGGCCTCGCGCCCGGCGCCGAGCAGCGACCCGCAGCGGCGCAGCGGCCTGTCACAGGGCCGGCAGAGGGCAGCCGCGCGGATCCCGCGCCGCGCCCTTTGCGTCTTTGTCCCCGATTGCACGTGTCGGGCACCCATGGCACCCACGGTAGCCATGGCACCCGGGCACGCGTTGCATTCGGCGCCCGCATCGGCTTGCCACCGCCTTCCCACCATCAAGATGAAATCTCCATGAACAAGGTTCTGCGTCTTTCCGACCTCATCTCCGAAGGCAAGCTCAAGGGCAAGCGGGTGTTCATCCGCGCCGACCTGAACGTGCCGCAGGACGACCAGGGCAACATCACCGAAGACACCCGCGTGCGCGCGTCCGTGCCGGCCATCAAGGCGGCGCTCGACGCCGGCGCGGCCGTCATGGTCACCTCGCACCTGGGCCGCCCGACCGAAGGCGAATTCAAGCCAGAAGACTCGCTCGCGCCGGTCGCGAAGCGCCTTGCCGAACTGCTTGGCCGCGACGTGCCGCTGGTCGCGAACTGGGTCGAGAACGGCGTGAACGTCGCGCCGGGCAACGTGGTCCTGCTCGAAAACTGCCGCGTCAACAAGGGCGAGAAGAAGAATTCCGACGAGCTCGCACAGAAAATGGCGAAGCTCTGTGACGTCTATGTCAACGACGCTTTCGGCACCGCGCATCGCGCCGAAGCCACCACCTACGGCATCGCGAAGTATGCGGGCATCGCCTGCGCAGGCCCGCTGCTGGCGGCCGAGCTCGACGCGCTCGGCAAAGCGCTCGGCGCGCCCAAGCGCCCGCTCGTGGCGATCGTCGCGGGCTCGAAGGTCTCGACCAAGCTCACCATCCTCAAGTCGCTGGCCGAGAAGGTCGACCAGCTGATCGTCGGCGGCGGCATCGCCAACACGTTCATGCTCGCGGCCGGCCTGAAGATCGGCAAGTCGCTCGCCGAAGCCGATCTCGTCGACGAAGCCAAGGCCATCATTGAAGCAGCGCGCGCGCGCGGCGCTTCGGTGCCGATCCCGACCGACGTCGTGACCGCCAAGGAATTCGCGCCGACGGCCAAGGCCGAGACGAAGAACGTGGCCGACGTGGCCGACGACGACATGATTCTCGACATCGGCCCGGTCACGGCCAACGCGCTCGCCGCGCAGCTCGCGCAAGCCGGCACGGTGGTGTGGAATGGCCCGGTCGGCGTGTTCGAGTTCGACCAGTTTGGCAACGGCACCAAGACGCTCGCGAGCGCCATCGCGAATTCGGGTGCGTTCTCGATCGCCGGCGGTGGCGACACGCTCGCGGCCATCGCGAAGTACAACATCGCCGACAAGGTCAGCTATATCTCGACCGGCGGCGGCGCCTTCCTCGAATTCCTCGAGGGCAAGAAGCTGCCGGCAGTCGAAGTGCTCGAAACCCGGGCGGCAGGCTAAGTGGCACCGCGCGCCCCGGCCGCCAAATTGGCAAAGGCGGTGGCAAAAGCGGCGGCACAGGCCGCCGCTGGCAAGTCTCCTCGCGCCGGCGCGGCCAGGCCGCGCGGCGCAGCCGGGGTGGCAAAAGCGACAAAAGAGCAGGGGCGCGCAGCGCCCCTCGCAGGCGCAGCGCGGGCGAGCGCGACGCCCGCCGCCGCGCCAAAGCGCGAGCATGCGCCGCTCGCGGGCACGAACATCCATAACGCCGGCAACGTCGGCACAAGCAACGCCGCGCCAGTCCAGCCGACTGGCGCCGAGCCCTCCAAGAAAGCGACGCCGGGTCTGACCGGTGCGCGTTCCGGCCCCGCCTCATCGGCGTGGGAGCCGGCCAGCACATCTCGCAACATCGGTTTTTCCAGCGATCCCATCCAGACGAGGAGACTCATGCATCGCGCCACCAAGATTGTTGCCACCATCGGTCCGGCTTCCAGCACGCCGGACATCCTGCAGAAAATGATCCGCGCGGGATTGGACGTGGTGCGTCTGAACTTCTCGCACGGCACCGCCGACGATCATCGCCAACGCGCCGAGATGGTGCGGGAATGCGCCCGTCAGTGCGGCCGCGAAGTCGCGATCATGGCCGACCTGCAAGGCCCGAAGATTCGCGTGGGCAAGTTCGAGAACGGCAAGACGACGCTCCAGCCCGGCCAGCCCTTCATCCTCGACGCCGACTGCGAACTCGGCAACGACGAGCGCGTCGGCCTCGACTACAAGGATCTGCCGCGCGACCTGAAGCCCGCCGACGTGCTGCTGCTCAACGACGGCCTGATCGTGCTCGACGTGGTGC
This sequence comes from Paraburkholderia sp. A1BS-2L, assembly GCF_051125205.1. Classification (NCBI taxonomy): domain Bacteria; kingdom Pseudomonadati; phylum Pseudomonadota; class Betaproteobacteria; order Burkholderiales; family Burkholderiaceae; genus Paraburkholderia; species Paraburkholderia sp. A1BS-2L. The sequence continues at coordinate 2,586,559 of NZ_CP120428.1, read as the reverse complement.
GCGTGATCGGCAGCGAGATCCACACGACGGTGCGCGTGGGCGGCGACCTGTCGAACAACAAGGGCATCAATCGCCAGGGCGGCGGCCTCACGGCGCCGGCGCTCACCGCGAAGGACATGGAGGACATCCGCACGGCGATGTCGCTCGGCGCGGACTTCGTGGCCGTGTCGTTCCCGAAGAACGCCACCGACATGGAAATGGCGCGCCAGCTTGCGAACATCGCGGGCGCGCCCTACGGCATCAAGCCGAAGATGATCGCGAAGATCGAGCGCGCCGAAGCCATCCCGGCGCTGCAGGAAATCCTCGATTCGTCGGACGGCATCATGGTCGCGCGCGGCGATCTGGCCGTGGAAGTGGGCAACGCGGCGGTGCCGGCGCTGCAAAAGCGCATGATCCGCATGGCGCGCGAGTCGAACAAGCTCGTGATCACCGCCACGCAGATGATGGAGTCGATGATCCACGCGCCCGTGCCCACCCGCGCCGAAGTCTCGGACGTGGCCAACGCCGTGCTCGACGGCACCGACGCCGTGATGCTCTCGGCCGAATCGGCTGCGGGCAAGTACCCGGTAGAGACCATCGAGGCGATGGCCGCGATCTGCGTGGAAGCGGAGAAGTCGGAGCACAGCGAACTCGACAAGGATTTTCTCGACCGCACCTTCACGCGCATCGACCAGTCGATCGCCATGGGCGCGCTGTTCACGGCCTATCACCTCGGCGCGAAGGCCATCGTCGCGCTCACGGATTCGGGTTCGACCGCGCTGTGGATGTCGCGCCACTGGACCCATGTGCCCATCTTCGCGCTCACGCCGCGCACCGGCAGCGAGCGGGCGATGTCGCTCTACCGCAATGTCACGCCGCTGCATCTGGACACGAGCAACGATCGCGACACGGCGCTCCAGCAGGCCATCGAAGTGGTGGTGAGCAAGGGCTATGCGGCGCGCGGCGACATGGTCGTGCTGACCGTGGGCGAGCCGATGGGCCAGCCGGGCGGCACCAACACGCTGAAGATCGTGCGGGTCGGCGACGTCCTCTAAAGCCGCGGCGATTTTTTTCGGTTTATTTTCGAGACTCATGCGGGCAGGGGAGATGAGTGCCTGATGCTGGTATCGAATTGGTATCTAAAAGGTGCCAGTCAGGTGCTAGTCGGGCTGCTTTCCCCGGCTGTAGCGGCCCGCGCGCGAGCGAGGCAGGGCGCGGGCTGTCAACCCTTTTTGCATCTTCTCGCCGATTTGACGTCCTGATACGCTAATTTCATGCCAGTTCGTTTTTTTGGCGGCGGGAATGGAGCGGCTTCGCGATAAAATCACGCCATTAAGCCCGCTGCCCGGCGCGCGGGCGGTGGCCGCCAGGCCATCCTCGACCGGCCGCGCTAGACGGCCGGCGGCATGAAGCAATTCGTTTCAAATCAAAGGAGTAGCAACAATGCCTCTCGTTTCAATGCGTCAACTGCTCGACCACGCCGCGGAAAACGGCTATGGCCTGCCGGCGTTCAACGTGAACAACCTGGAACAAGTCCAGGCCATCATGGAAGCCGCTAACCAGGTCGGTTCGCCTGTGATCATGCAGGCTTCGGCAGGCGCGCGCAAATACGCGGGCGAGCCGTTTCTGCGTCACCTGATCGAAGCGGCGATCGAGTCGTATCCGCATATTCCGGTGGTGATGCACCAGGACCACGGCCAGTCGCCGGCGGTCTGCATGGCAGCCATCCGCAGCGGTTTCTCGAGCGTGATGATGGACGGCTCGCTCGAGGCCGACGGCAAGACAGTCGCTTCGTACGAGTACAACGTCGATGTTTCGCGCAAGGTAGTGGAAATGGCGCACTCGATCGGCGTCACCGTGGAAGCGGAACTGGGCGTGCTCGGCTCGCTCGAGACGATGAAGGGCGACAAGGAAGACGGTCATGGCGCCGAAGGCACCATGACGCGCGAGCAGCTCCTGACCGATCCGGAGCAGGCCGCCGACTTCGTGAAGCTCACGCAGTGCGACGCGCTCGCGATCGCCATCGGCACCTCGCACGGCGCATACAAGTTCTCCAAGAAGCCCACGGGCGACATCCTGTCGATCCAGCGCATCAAGGAAATCCACGCGCGCATTCCGAACACGCACCTCGTGATGCACGGCTCGTCGTCGGTGCCGCAGGAGCTGCTCGCGGAAATCCGCGAATTCGGCGGCGACATGAAGGAAACCTACGGCGTGCCGGTCGAAGAGATCCAGGAAGGCATCCGTCACGGCGTGCGCAAGATCAACATCGACACCGACCTGCGTCTGGCGATCACGGGCGCGATCCGTCGTTACATGTTCGAGAACCCGTCGAAGTTCGACCCGCGTGACTACCTGAAGCCGGCTCGCGAAGCTGCGAAGAAGGTCTGCGTGGACCGCTTCCTCGCGTTCGGCTGCGAAGGCCAGGCTGGCAAGATCAAGCCGGTCTCGCTCGACAAGATCGCCGAGAAGTACAAGTCGGGCGAACTCGCGCAGATCGTCCGCTAAACGGATGGCCGCGCTGGCGCGGCTATCCCGGAGTCGTAAAAACATCGCCGTTTCCGCCTGTTTTGGGGGAACGGCGATGGGCTTTTTCGGGATTTCTGATTAGTTTTGGTTTACCCTCGCAATACTTTCAGATTCCGGCTCCCCGCCGGGGACTGATTCCGCGATCCGTGGCCGCGATATTGCCCGGGTCTGCCCGTTTTCGATTGTTCTTTTAGCGAATCACGACGATGTCTACCCTCTACGAATCCACGCTCCGCTCGCTGCCGCTCCTCGGCCGCGGCAAGGTCCGCGACAACTACGCCGTGGGCGACGACAAGCTGCTGATCGTCACGACCGACCGCCTGTCGGCGTTCGACGTCATCATGGGCGAGCCGATTCCGCGCAAGGGCGAGGTGCTCAACCAGATGGCCGACTTCTGGTTCGAGAAGCTCAAGCACGTCGTGCCGAACCACCTCACGGGCATCGCGCCCGAGACGGTCGTGGCCGCCGACGAAGTCGATCAGGTCAAGGGCCGCGCCGTGGTGGTCAAGCGCCTCGAGCCGATCCTCGTGGAAGCCGTGGTGCGCGGCTATCTGGCCGGCAGCGGCTGGAAGGACTATCAGGCAACCGGCGCCGTATGCGGCGTGGCGCTGCCGCCGGGCCTGCAGAACGCGCAGAAGCTGCCCGAGCCGATCTTCACGCCGGCAGCCAAGGCCGAAATGGGCCACCACGACGAGAACATCACCTACGAAGAGATGGAGCGCCGCATCGGCACTGAGCTTTCGCGCACCATCAAAGAGATTTCGATCAAGCTGTACAAGGAAGCCGCCGACTACGCGGCCACGCGCGGCATCATCATCGCCGACACCAAGTTCGAGTTCGGTCTGGACAACAACGGCAAGCTTTATCTGATGGACGAAGCGCTCACCGCCGATTCGTCGCGTTTCTGGCCCGCCGACCAGTACCAGGTGGGCTCGAACCCGCCGTCGTTCGACAAGCAGTTCGTGCGCGACTGGCTCGAAACCCAGCCGTGGAAGAAAGAGCCGCCGGCGCCGAAGCTGCCCGACGACGTGCTGGCGAAGACGTCGGCTAAGTATCAGGAGGCGCTCGAGCGCCTCACGGGCCAGAAGCTCGCATAAAGCAGCGAAGAGGGAAGAAGGAAGCACAATGAGTGAAGTTCAGACTGCTCACCAGCACGCGGCGCCGCTCGTCGGCGTGTTGATGGGCTCCAGCTCCGACTGGGACACGATGAAGCACGCGGTCGCGATCCTGCAGGAATTCGGCGTCGCGTACGAGGCCAAGGTGGTCTCGGCGCACCGCATGCCCGACGAAATGTTCGAGTACGCGGAACGGGCACGCGAGCGCGGCCTGCGCGCGATCATCGCGGGCGCGGGCGGCGCGGCGCACCTGCCGGGCATGCTGGCGGCCAAGACCACGGTGCCGGTGCTCGGCGTGCCGGCGGTCAGCAAGTACCTGAAGGGCGTGGACTCGCTTCACTCGATCGTGCAGATGCCCAAGGGCGTGCCGGTCGCGACCTTCGCCATCGGCGAGGCGGGCGCGGCCAATGCGGCGCTGTTCGCCGTATCGATGCTGAGCGTGACCGATCCCGAATACGCGAACAAGCTCGCGGCCTTCCGCGTGCGCCAGAACGAAGCGGCGCACGCGATGGTGTTGCCGGCGCTTTGATTGCGTCGCGCGAAAGCGCATGAAGCGCGCTTGAAGTGACATCGTCGAGGGGCAAACTGGCGGGGCAGCGCGTTCCCGCCTGTGTGTGCTTCGACGTTAAACCCCGGTTTGGCCACGCGCGACGTTCCCCACGCGCCGCGGCCAGCCGCGACCGACCACGAAGATGACTCCTGACAACTCTCCGGTTTCACCGATCCTGCCCGGCGCATGGCTGGGCATGGTGGGTGGCGGCCAGCTCGGCCGCATGTTCTGCTTTGCCGCCCAGGCCATGGGCTATCGCGTCGCCGTGCTCGATCCCGATGCGACGAGCCCCGCCGGTGCGGTCGCCGATCGCCATATCTGCGCGCCCTACGACGACCCCGCCGCGCTCACCGAGCTTGCGCGTCTGTGCGCAGCCGTCTCGACCGAATTCGAGAATGTGCCTGCCGCAAGTCTCGACGCGCTCGCCAAGTCGACCTTCGTGAGCCCGGCCGGCCGCTGCGTGGCCGTCGCGCAGGACCGCATCGCGGAGAAGCGCTTTATCGCGGCGGCGGGCGTGCCGGTCGCGCCGCACGTGGTGATCGAGTCGCGCGAGGCGCTGGCAGCTATCGGCGACGAGGCGCTGGCCGCCGTGCTGCCGGGCATCCTCAAGACCGCGCGCATGGGCTACGACGGCAAAGGCCAGATTCGCGTGACCAACGCCCACGAAGTGCGCGAGGCGCATGCCTCGCTCGGCGGTGTGCCCTGCGTGCTGGAAAAGCGCCTGCCGCTGAAGCTCGAGGTGAGCGCGCTGATCGCGCGCGGCGTGAGCGGCGCGAGCGTGGTGTATCCGCTCGCGCAGAACGTGCACCGCGACGGCGTGCTGTCGCACACCATCGTGCCGGCGCCTGACGCGAGCGCGGCGCTCGTGCAGCAGGCGCAGCAGTCGGCGTTGCAGATCGCTGCGAAGCTCGGCTACGTGGGCGTGCTGTGCGTGGAGTTCTTCGTGCTCGAAGACGGCTCGCTCGTCGCCAACGAAATGGCGCCGCGTCCGCACAACTCGGGCCACTATACGACCGATGCGTGCGCGACGAGCCAGTTCGAGCAGCAGGTGCGCGCGATGACTGGCATGCCGCTCGGCGATCCGCGCCAGCACTCGCCGGCCGTGATGCTCAACATTCTCGGCGACGTGTGGTTTGCCGTGGGCGCGGGGGAGACCAAGGCCCAGAAAGGCGCTGCGCCCGTCACGCCGCCGTGGGACCAGGTCGCGGCGATGCCCTCCGCGCGCCTGCATCTGTACGGCAAGGAAGAGGCGCGTCCGGGCCGCAAGATGGGCCACGTGAATTTCACCGCGCCGACGCTCGACGAAGCGCGCACGGCCGCGCGCGATTGCGCGCGCCTGTTGCACATCGTCACGCGCTGAGCCGGGCCGCATCATGTCTGATCAGCAGCCAGGCCGCAACGTAACCACGGCCGAGATCGAAGCCGCCGCCGCATTGCTCGACGCGGGCGAGCTGGTCGCGTTTCCCACCGAAACGGTCTACGGCCTTGGCGGCGATGCGGCGAGCCCAGAGGCCGTCGCGCGCATCTATGCCGCGAAGGGCCGGCCCGCAAATCATCCGGTGATCGTGCATCTGCCGCCGGGCGGCGATCCGCAATACTGGGCCGCCGAATGGCCCGAGGCGGCGCAAAAGCTCGTCAACGCGTTCTGGCCCGGCCCGCTCACGCTTATCGTCAAGCGTCACGCGCGCATTCCCGACGCGGTAAGCGGCGGCCAGGATTCGGTGGGCCTGCGTTGCCCATCGCATCCGGTCGCGCAGCAACTGCTGGCCGCGTTCTCGAAGCGGCGCGGCGGCCATGGCGGCGTCGCGGCGCCCTCGGCGAACCGCTTCGGCCATGTGAGCCCGACCACGGCGCAGCACGTGCGCGACGAATTCGGCGCGACCGTGCATGTGCTCGATGGCGGGGCGTGCGATGTCGGCATCGAATCGACGATTCTCGACCTTTCGCGTGGCTTCCCGGCGCTGCTGCGCCCGGGCCACGTGAGCCCGCACGATATCGCGCGCGTGCTGGGCGAGGCGCCGCGCCTGCCCGATGGCTCGGACGCCACGGCGCCGCGCGCGTCGGGCACGCTCAAGGCGCATTACGCGCCGCGCACGCCGCTCGCGCTGCTGCCGTTCGAGGCGCTGGAGCCGCTGCTCGCGGCCGCGCGCGACGCGGGCGAGACGGTTGCGCTGGTGGCGCGCGGCTCGCGCGCCGGTGCATGGGCGAGCGCCGCGAACGTGCATTTCGTGGCCGCGCCGGAAGAGCCGCAGGCCTATGCGCGCGAGCTCTATGGTCTGCTGCGCGCGCTCGACCGCGCGAACGTCTCGCGCATCCTCATCGAGAAGCTTCCCGAGACCATCGAGTGGATCGCCGTGAACGACCGCCTGGGCCGCGCAGCTGCGGCGTTCGAAGCGCAGCAGGACTAACGCGCGATCCTCCGCGCTCGATAAAAATGAAAACACCCCACGACCTTGGCGGGCCGTGGGGTGTTTTTTTACGCCGGGAGGCCCGGCGCGGGTGGCCTGCGCGTGCTCTGTTACTGCGGTGCCTTGCCGATGCCCGCGGCAGCGAGCTGCGTTTCCACGAAGGTGGCGAACTGGGCGTGCAGCGAAGTGGTCGGGTGCACGAGATCCGCGAACATGTAGGTCGTGGGCGCGTTCGGGGTCGTGTAGGTCTGCGGCGAGCAGAACAGCGAGTCGCCGAAAGCCTGGCCGTATTGCTGCGCGGCGGCGTCGATGACCGACTGCGGCGTCGTCGCCGGGTTCAAGCCGAGCGTCGCCTGCGGATTGGCCAGTGCGTACTTGGTGGCGCTGGCCGCCATCTGCGTGATGTTGCAGCCCGTCCCCGTGTTCGTCACGGTGAAGCCGAGGCTCGCCGCATTCTGGATCGACTGGTCGATCCACGAGAACGTGTCGATCGGCAGGACCTTCTTGGCGGCGATCGACGGCTGGAGCCCCTTCAGCAGCGCGAGGTTGTAGACGGCGGAGATGAGCGAGAGCGCCTGGTCGGGCGCGTTCGCCGAGCCCGGCGTCGCGCCGACGGCCGCATCGGCCGTTATCGCAGCCGGCGTCTTGCCGACGTCGGGCACCGTCACGACCGCGACCTTGGGCGCGCCCGCGATCCGCGTGTTGACGATGGTGGCCAGCGTCGTGGCCGCCGTGACGATCGGCAGAACCGATGCGAAGTCGGTGGCGGCGTTCGGATCCGTCGTGATGATCTGCAGCGCGATGGCGGCCGGCACCAGCGCCTGGGCTTGAGTCTGCGTGAAGCCCTGCGCGACCAGCGACTGGACCGTCTTGGCCTGCGTGGCGGGATCGTTCACGAGCGTCGAGAACGGCGTGGCCGCGAGGGCCTTGCCGAACGCTGCGAGCCCTGCGCCATTGTTGTCGAGCAGCGCCAGGATTTCGTTTGCGCCGCCTTCGACGAGCACGAGCTGGTTCGCATTGAAGCTGCCGTGCTGTGCCAGGTACTGGCCGACCTGCCAGGTCACGGGCTGCTGGCTCGCGGTGGGAATCGGGGCGCTGGTGTTGGCCACGCCGCCGGTGGAGACCATTGCGCCGCCCTGCGCGTAGTCGAAGCCGCCCGAGGCCGTCAGCGGCAGGCCGAAGCCGCCTTCGAAGGCCGGCGTCATCGGACTGCCGAAGTACTCGGACACCTTCTGGGCCCAGACTTCGCCCGGATTGGTCGTGAAGCGGCCGCCGCCGAAGCCCGGCGTGATTTGCGGCGAATACGTGCCAGCGTCGGTGAGGCTCGTGCCGAATGCCACGACCTGCATGCTCACGCCGGACGGCGGCGGCGGTGGCGGCGTGCTCGAGTCGCTGCTGCTGCCGCCGCCGCATGCGGCGAGGAGCGCGAAAGCCGCGCTCGCGACAGCGATCTGGGTGGCGCGCACGAGCGTACGGTGTCTCGGTCCTTGTTGCTTCATATTCACTTCATCTCCTCTGTTGTGGCGTGTGTTGCCATTGCCTGCTGCCAGCTTTTAATCGTCAGACTACGCAATCTGTCAGGTCTTGCGCGATCCGATGTCACCCTCGGTGTTGTTTTCCGACACGTATGTGCGTATCGCAGCCAGGCCGGTTGCCGCGTGCGTGGCGTCGCGGCGCTCGCACCAGTCGGGCGGCGCGAACAGCGCGGCCAGCCGCGAGCGCCAGTCGGGCATGCGCGAGCAGTCGCGCGCCATCGCCAGCCATTCGTGAAAGCTCGCCTTAAGCGGGTTGTAGGTGTCGAGCGGCTTGACGATGCCGTAGATGGGCGGCGCGTGCGCGTCTTCCTCGACGTAGCTGCCGAACAGGCGATCCCAGATCGCAAGCACGCCTGCGTAATTACGATCGATGTACTGCGCATTGCGCGCGTGATGGATGCGGTGCATCGACGGCGTGTTGAACACGTACTCGAGCCAGCCGAGCTTGCCGACGGTTTGCGTATGCACGAAGAACTGGAACGCGAGATTGACGAGCACGATGCCGACGATCTGCATCGGCGGGAAGCCGATCACGGCGAGCGGGATCCAGAAGACCCACATGCCCGCGACCGGATACATGAGGCTCTGGCGGAACGCGGTGGAGAAGTTGAGCCGCTCCGACGAGTGATGGACGACGTGCGCGGCCCATAGCCATCGCACGCGATGGCTGGCGCGGTGGAACACGTAATAGAGCAGATCCTGCGCGGCGAACAGCGCGAGCCACGCGCCAATGCCGGGCTGCCACGAGACGATGCGCCAATGCTGGTAGACGTACGCGTAGACGGGAATGGCGACAAGCCAGGCGAGCTTGTCGGCGCCCTGATGCATGAGCGCGAGCGCGGCGTTGCAGAGCGTGTCGGGCCAGCTATAGAGCGCGGCGCCGGGGCGCGTGCGGGCGAGGTGCCACGCCTCCCAGCCGATGCAGGCGAGAAAGACGGGCGCGAGGGCGAGCAGCAGCCATTCAGCGTCGAACTGCACGAATCCCGTTCTCCTTGTCCCTTGAGCGGCGCTGGCGAGTCAGCGCCGCGTTGTTGTGTTTGTCTCGATAGGCATATTCCGACGCGCCAATCGACTGTGCCCGTCAGAGTACACGCCCGACGCGCACGGCGCGCGGGGCTTTGCTAGAGGAAAGCTTCGATCGGAGCGCCCGGCGTGAGGGGGATGGGGGAGAGAGAAGGAGGGATGCGCAGGCGCGGATTCGCGCATCGAATTTGTGCGGGAAGCGGGCGCGCCAGGACCGGCTGGCGCGCCCGGACGATCAATGCGCGCCGCGCGTCCGCTTCACGACCCTGGTGGTCTTTTCCGCTTTCGTGGCGTGCCTGGCTTTGGCCTTCGACGCACGCTTCGGATGCGGATCGACATACACGGGCTTCTCCTCCGGCATGCCCTGATAGACCCATTCGAGCAGCGCGTCGTGCGCGGCGCGCGCGGCTTCGGCGCGCGGATCGTTGATGAGGCTCACGACGATCCAGGTCTCGCCGTTCTGGGCGGCCACGTAGCCCGCGATCGCGCGCACGTCGCGCAGCGTGCCGGTCTTGATGTGCGCGTTGCCGTCGACGCCCGCGTTGTTCAGGCGATTGCGCATGGTGCCGTCCACGCCCGCGATCGGCAGCGAGTCGATGAACGGCTGCGCCACCGGGCTCGCATTGGCGGCTTGCAGCAGATTCGCGAGCGAGAGTGCGCTGATGTGCTCTTCGCGCGAGAGGCCGCAGCCGTTGTCGAGCACGAGATCGGGCATGTTCAGGCCGCTCTTGCGCAGGAACGCCGCGACGGCGGCTGCGGCCTTCGCCGTGGTCGCGGGCGGCTTTCCGGCGACCGCGCCGAGCGTGAGGAACAGATTGCGCGCCATCACGTTATTGCTGAACTTGTTGATGTCGTGCACGACGTCCGAGAGCGGCGGGCTTTGATGCACGGCGATCGGACGCGAGCGCGGCGGCACGACGCCTTCGCGCGTCGTCCCCTCGAAGCTGCCGCCGGCCTGCTGCCAGAGCGCGAGAAAGCCGTCGGCGAAGAAGGTGCTGTGATCGACGGGCGCGGCCATGTTGAGCGTGCGCTCGCCGCAGCGCGTCGCGTAGTTGCCCGCGAAGCTCGCCGTGACCACGCCGTTCGCGCCCGGCGTGACCTGCGGGCTCGGCAGCAGGCCGCCGCATTTGCCGCCGCGCTCGCGGATCTGGTTGTCGATCTGCCATTGCGCGACGGGCGGCACCACGTTGACCGACACGCCGTCGTGCGATGGTGCGAACGTGAACGAGACCGCCTTGAACGCGTACATCAGCGGATCGGGGCCGACGTTGTACGGTGCGCTGTCGTCGCCGTCGAACGAGGGCAGGTCGCGAGTAGACACGTCGAATTCGCTCTTGTCGAGCACGAGCGCGCCTTCGATGCGCACGATGCCGGTCGCGCGAATCTTCTGCACCAGATCGATCAGCTCTTCGGGAACGAGCTTCGGGTCGCCTGTGCCCTTGATATAGAGATTGCCGTGCAGCGTGCCGCTCGCGTCCACTTCGCCGTCGGTGTAGGCGCTGGTCTTCCAGCGGTAGTCGGGCCCGAGCATCGAGAGGCCGCTCCAGGTGGTGACGAGCTTCATCGTCGAGGCGGGCATCATCGGCTGGCCCGCGTTGACGGCCACGCTCGGCTGTCGGTCGCCCACTTTCTCGATCACCACGCTCACCGACGAAAGCGGTACGTGTGCGCGCTCGAGCCCTGCCATCACGCCCGGCGGCAGGACGGTGCTGACGTTGACGGCGGGCACGCGCCCACCCTGGTGCTGGGCGGGCAGCGGTTCGCCCTGGGCTTGCGCCAGGGCCGGCGTGCCGGCAAAGGAGGTGGCGAGCGCCGCGCAGGCGAGGATGAGCGCGAGGGGGCGAGTAAATTGACGTGCAAGCGAACGAGGGGTGTTCGGGCAGAACCGGGTACGTAGACGGGACAGCGAGATGGGCAGCAAAACGGGCGGCATGAAGAGCGTTGGACGAGAAAGGGGGCGTTCGCATCGCGGCGCCGCGCGCCGCAAAAGCGCACATTGTAAAGACCTCGCGTGGCGTGCGCGCATCGCCGGCGAGAAATGTGGGAAAAGGTCGCGCGGGCGCAGGGCTGGACCACCCATGCACGCGCGTCGTTCTCGCGGGTGGTGCGGGGCGAGGCGCTAGAATGCAGCCATCTTCATTCACTTCGAGCTTCAAGCGCGGTGCCGCGAGCGCCGCCTTGCCAATTCATTACGATGCGCATACTGCTAGTCGAAGATGACCGCATGATCGCCGAGGGCGTGCGCAAGGCGCTGCGCGGCGAAGGCTTCGCGGTCGACTGGGTCGAGGACGGCGAGGCCGCGCTCTCGGTCGCGAGCGCCGACTCCTACGATCTGATCCTGCTCGATCTCGGGCTGCCCAAGCGCGATGGCCTCGACGTGCTGCGCACCTTGCGTGCGCGCGGCGTGGCGCTGCCGGTGCTGATCCTCACCGCGCGCGACGCCATCGCCGACCGCGTGAAAGGTCTCGATGCCGGCGCCGACGACTACCTCATCAAGCCCTTCGATCTCGACGAACTGGGCGCGCGCATGCGCGCGCTGATCCGCCGCCAGTCGGGCCGCAGCGAGTCCACGATCCGCCACGGCTCGATCACGCTCGATCCCGCCTCGCACCAGGTGACTCAGGACGGCGCGCCCGTCGCGCTCTCGGCGCGCGAGTTCGCGTTGCTGGAGGCGCTGCTCGCGCGTCCCGGCGCGGTGCTCTCCAAGACCCAGCTCGAAGAGAAGATGTACGGCTGGGGCGAGGAGATCGGCAGCAACACGGTCGAGGTCTACATCCACGCGCTGCGCAAGAAGCTCGGCGCCGACCTGATCCGCAACGTGCGCGGCCTCGGCTACATGATCGCGAAAGACGCGTGAGGACGAGCGCCCGCTTGATGAGTTCCGAATGAGTTCGATCCGACGACAACTGCTGTTCTGGCTGCTCGCGATCGTGGTCGCGGGCGTGGGCCTCGCGGGCTGGCTGATCTACCGCCAGGCGCTCGCCGAAGCCAATGAGCTGTTCGATTACCAGTTGCAGGAGATTGCCGCTGCGCTGCCTTCCGAGCCGTTCAACGAGATTCTAAGCTCGCGCGACACCGGCACCGAGGGCATCGTTCTGCAGATCTGGAACCGCAACGGCGAGCTGATGTACTACTCGCATCCGCGCGCGCCGCTCGCGCCGCGCGCGGAGCTCGGCTTTTCGACCGAGCGCACCGACCGCGGCGACTGGCGCGTCTATGGCGCGATCGTCGGCGACAACGTCGTGCAGCTCGCCCAGCCAATGACGGTGCGCAACCGGCTCGCCGCAAACGTCGCGCTGCGCACGCTCTGGCCGCTGATCGTCCTGCTGCCGTTCCTCGGGCTCGCCGTGTGGCAGGTGGTGGGGCGCGGACTCAAGCCGCTTTCGCGCGTGGCGCTCGCGCTCGATACGCGCCACCCCGAGGCGCTCGAGCCGCTGCCCGAGCAGCGCCTGCCGCGTGAAGTGATGCCGCTCGTGCATGCGCTCAACGCGCTGCTCGAACGCCTTGCCCAGGCGCTCGATACACAAAAGGCCTTCGTGGCCGACGCCGCGCACGAACTGCGCACGCCGCTCGCGGCGGTGCAGATTCAGGCGCAACTCGTTGCGCGCGCAAGGGATGATGAAACGCGCCGCGAAGCGCTCGTCGATCTGCAAGCGGGCGTGACGCGCGCCACGCGTCTTGCCGAGCAACTGCTTGCGCTCGCGCGCTCGGAGCCCGACGGCCACGCGCGTGAGCAAAGCGTCGACCTGCATGCGCTGCTAGATGATTGCGTGCTCAACTATGCGCCGCTCGCGCAGCAGCGCGGCGTGGATCTCGGCATCGAGGAGAGCGTCGACGCGCACGTGCATGGCGATGCCGACGCCTTGCGCGTGATGTTCAACAACCTGCTCGACAACGCGACGAAATACACGCCCGCGGGTGGCCGCGTGGACGTGAGCCTGATCGTGGACGATGGCCATCCGCTCGTGCGCATCGACGACAGCGGGCCAGGCATTCCCGTCGACGAACGCTCGCGCGTGTTCGATCGCTTTTATCGCGTGGGTGCGAGCGCGAGCCGCGCGCCAACGGACGTATCGGGCACGGGGCTCGGTCTTGCGATCGTGCGCCGCATTGCCGACCAGCACGAGGCCACCATCACGCTCGGTGATTCGCCGGCGAGCGGGTTGCGGGTGGACGTGCGGTTTTGAGATCGCGAGTCATTTCGGAAATCCCGCAATCGCCCGGTGCACGGGCGTTTGCGGCGAAGTTCCCCGCTTAAGACTCCTTTAAGCGATAGCGCTTAATCTTCGTTACGTCGTGACAGTATCCCGCGCAAGGAGTCCGCTATGAATACCAAAGTCTTTACCCGCAGTGCCGTGGCCATTGCCGTTGCAGTCGCGTTGTCGGCGGGCTATGTGGCCGGGCGCCGCGACGTGCCGCCGCCGCAGGTGATCACCCCGGCGCAGGCCGCGATGATGCCCGCCGAGGCCGCTGCCAAGACCGGCATTCCGGACTTCTCGGGCCTCGTGGAAACCTACGGCCCGGCCGTCGTCAACATCAGTGCGAAGCATGTGGTGAAGCAGGCCTCCATGCGCGGCGGGGCGCAGCAACTGCCGATCGATCCGGGCGATCCGTTCTACCAGTTCTTCAAGCACTTCTACGGCGGCGTGCCCGGCATGGGCGGCGACGGCGGCGGCATGCAGCCCGACACGCCTAGCTCGAGTCTCGGCTCGGGCTTCGTCATCAGCCCGGACGGCTACATTCTCACGAACGCGCACGTTGTGGACGGCGCGAACGTCGTGACCGTGAAGCTCACCGACAAGCGCGAATTCAAGGCCAAGGTCGTGGGCGCGGACAAGCAGTCCGACGTCGCCGTGCTCAAGATCGACGCGAAGGATCTGCCCACCGTGAAGATCGGCGACCCGCGCCAGAGCAAGGTCGGCCAGTGGGTGGTGGCGATCGGCTCGCCGTATGGCTTCGACAACACCGTGACCTCGGGCATCATCAGCGCGAAGTCGCGCTCGCTGCCCGACGAGAACTACACGCCATTCATCCAGACCGACGTGCCGGTGAACCCCGGCAACTCGGGCGGCCCGCTGTTCAATCTGCAGGGCGAAGTCATCGGCATCAACTCGATGATCTATTCGCAGACGGGCGGCTTCCAGGGCCTTTCGTTCGCAATCCCGATCAATGAGGCCATGAAGGTCAAGGACGAACTCGTCAAGACCGGTCATGTGAGCCGCGGCCGCCTCGGCGTGGCCGTGCAGTCGATGAACCAGACGCTCGCCGACTCGTTCGGCATGGACAAGCCGCGCGGCGCGCTGGTGAGTTCGGTGGACGCAAGCGGTCCGGCCGCGAAGGCGGGCCTGAAGCCCGGCGATGTGATTCTTGCCGTGAACGGCCAGGCGGTGGGCGATTCGGTCGACCTGCCTTCGCTGATCGCGGGCATGAAGCCGGGCACGAAGGCCGACATTCAGGTTTGGCGCGACAAGTCGACCAAGGACTTCACGGCGACCATCGGCGCGCTCACCGACAGCAAGCTCGCCTCGAACGACACGCCTCAGTCGCAGATGCAGGGGCGCCTCGGTGTTGCGGTGCGCCCGCTCTCGCCGCAAGAGAAGGGCAATGGCTCGATCGATCACGGCTTGCTGGTCGAGCAGGCGTCCGGCGCCGCGGAAAATGCCGGCATCCAGCCCGGCGACGTGATTCTCGCGGTGAACGGCCGCGCAGTGACGAGCCCCGACCAGCTCAAGCAGATGATCGCGCAAGCGGGTAACAGCATCGCACTCCTGATTCAGCGCGACGACGCGCAGATCTTCGTGCCGGTCGATCTCGGCTGAGCGCGGACCCTATTTTTTCACTGCCGCCGTGGGCTTCGCGCCCCGGCGGTAGTTTTCTTTTCAGCGTGTTGTTCATGCCTCACGAGTTGGGCATGCATTTTGCGCCGGTTCGATACCGAGGCAATTTGTAAGGAGCATTCACGATGAAGAGGTTCCATCAAACGCGTCCAGTTCTTTCGATCGTTGCGATTGCGGCGACCCTGACACTCGGTTTCGCGGGCGTCGCGGCAGCGCAGCAAGGCAGCGCGCCGGTGCAGCAGGTGCCGATGCCGCAAGAGAACGCGCCGGCGCAGCAAATGCCGGCGCAGCAAATGCCGGCGCAGCAAATGCCGATGCAGCAAGCACCAATGCAGCAAGCACCAATGCAGCAAATGCCAGCGCAGCAAGCGCCGATGCAGCCGATGCCAGCCCAGCAAGGCGGCGCCCACGGTGCAGTGAACGGCATGAATCCCGCGAACGGCGCAGTGGGCGGTTCGAGCACCGATATGTCGAGCGCCGGCAACACCAACGGCGGCGGCATGCCGCAAGTGCAGCAGCAAGGCAGCGTGGAGTTCGTGTCGGGCGGTGTCGGCCTCGACGAATCGAAGGCGCTGCAAGCGGCTCGGTCGCAGTGGCCGCTTTCCTTGCGCTTCACCGACCGCAGCGCCGAATTCCTTGCCGACGTGCGCGTGCAGATCGTCGACGCCCGTGGCGCGAGCGTGCTCGATGCGACTGCGCGCGGGCCGTACATGCTCGTGCGCGTGCGCCCGGGGCGCTATACCGTGCACGCGAGCCACAACGGCATCGACAAGACCAGTGCCGTGACGGTGGGCTCGAATGGCAGCGCCCGCGCATCGTTCATCTGGTAAGCCCTGGCGGCACGCGGCAGCCGAATTCGCGCAAGCCCCCGGAGTTTCGCGGATAATGAAAACCACGGACTTGCCGTGAATTTCCTGGCACCGCTGCCGCGCGACCGGACCTTTTCGCCCCGGCGTGGCTGGGCCGGCAAGTTGACGATAGAACCGGCACGCCGTGCCGGGTGAGGCGCCGCGCGAAAGCGCGGCGGCGCCCATCGCTCAGGGAGCAGACCATGACGGTCGAACCGGATACCGGCCATCGCATCGACATCGTCGTGAACCGTCACCGCGTGCGCGTGATCCACGGCGGCATCACGATTGCCGATACGCTCGCGGCGCTCACGCTCGTCGAGACCGGCAATCCGGACGTGTTTTACTTCCCGCGCGCCGACGTGAACATGGCGCGGCTCGAACGCTCCACACGCACCGAAGCCTGCCCGCATAAGGGCAAGGCGTCCTTTTACCACCTGCGCACCGAGGATGGCTGCGTCGAGGACGCCGCATGGAGCTACGAGACGCCACTCGAGGCGGTGCGCGGCATCAAGGCTTATCTGGCGTTTCACGCCGGGCGCGTGGACCGCATCGATCAGACCTCCTGAGAAAGCGCCCGAGCGCTCGACTATTGATTGCCGTTTGATGCTCTCACCCGCCGAACGACCTGAAGGAACTTCTCGAACCGCCACCGGGGAGCCGCCATGGAACTGAACGATGCGTTGAGGATTCCGCTCGAGCCGTCTGCCGTCTGGCAGGCGCTGCAGGAGGTCGCGCTCGTGCGGGCGAGTCTGGAGCATTGCGAGTCGTTCAGGCGGCTCGGCCCCGGCGAGTATGCGATCACGCTGACCGTGCCACTCGGACCGCTGCGCGCGCGTTACGAAGTGCGCGCTCACATCGCCAGCGACGTTGCGACGGTGCCGCTCACGCCGCGCCGGGTGCTGAGCTTTCGCGCGCGCGCCGACGGCATCGGTTCGCTGCGCGGCCAGATCGACGTCGCACTGCGCGAGGAGGAACCGGCCGCGATGGGCAAGGGCGCGAGCACGCGCATCGACTATTCGGTGTGGGCCACGCTGACCGGGCCGCTGGGCGAACTGCCGCCGCGTCAGATCGAAAACGCGCTCCACGAACTCGCCGATGAGTTCTTCACCGAATTTTGCGCCGTGGTTGCGGCCAAGCATGGGCGGGCGCCGAACCGCGCGCGTGGCGAGGCGCCCCGGCGTCAGCATGTGTTTTTGCGGCCCATCAATCTCGCGGCGGTCGCGCGGCGTGCGCATCTGCTCCCGCAAGCGGGCGGCACGCTCTCGGGCCGCGCCGCGGGCACGCTTCATCACGAGCCTGCGCCGCACGTGATGCCGAACTGGGTTTGGGCCGCGATGATCTTTTTCGTCGCGCTGCTGTTTTACGTCGCGCGGCGTCTTGCGGAAGGCTGAGGCGGCGCGGCTTCACATCACCCTCACATTCTTTCACGTCCCCCGGAACTCCCGTCGCCATGCCGACGGCGAGGTCCTGAATGCCTCCACGAAATGCTGGCGCAGCGACGCGGCCGAACCAAAGCCCGCGCCCTGCGCGATGGCGTCGATCGGCTGGTCGGTGGTTTCGAGCAGTTGCTGCGCGCGGGCGAGCCGCTCGCCGAGCAGCCACGCGCTCACGGTGGCGCCTGTCGTCAGGCGGAATTGGCGGGTGAAGGTGCGGCGGCTCATGAGCGCGCGCTGCGCAAGCGAGTCGAGCGTATGCGGCGTGTCGAGATGAGCGCGGATCCAGTCGAGCAGGCTCGAGAGCCGGTCGCCGCGCCCGCGCGCCGCCACGGGTTGCTGCACGTACTGCGCCTGGCTGCCCTGGCGATGCGGCGGCACCACTAACCGCCGCGCCACGTAGTTGGCCGCCTGCGTGCCGGCGAGGCGCCGCAGCAGATGCAGGCAGCAGTCGAGACCCGCTGCCGTACCCGCCGAAGTGAGGATGTCGCCGTCGTCGACATAGAGGACATCGGGATCGAAGCGCACTTGCGGGAACTGGCGCGCGAAGGCGTCCGCGGCGGCCCAGTGCGTGGTGGCCGGGCGGCCGTCGAGCAAGCCCGCGTGCGCGAGCACGAAGGCGCCGAAACACAGGCCCACGAGCACCGCGCCGCGTGCGTGCGCCGCGCGCAGCGCTTCGCACAGCGCGCCGGGCGGCACTTCTTCGGCATCGCGCCAGCTTGGCACGACGACCACATCGGCGTGTTCGAGCGCTTCGAGGCCGCAGGACGCGCCGATCGTAAAGCCGGCCGTCGTCGCGAGCGGCCCCGGTTCCGCGGCGCAGACGATCAACTCGAACGGCGGCACGCCGCCTTCGGGGCGCGGTTCGCCAAACACGATGCACGGCACCGAGAGATGAAACGGGATGATGCGATCGAACGCGACCACGGCAATGCGGCGCGCGGCCGGCGCTGCTGCGGGCGTTGGGGTTGTCGTTGACGCTGTTGCGGTGGGTGCGGTGGCCGGCGTCGGGGTACGGGGAGCGGTGGGCATCGATCGCCTTGCGAGTCGGGGGGGAGTGAGCACGTATCATTCGCCCAGGTTTGGCCCAATTCTATCGAAAGTTGTCATTTGGGCCACTGTGCACGTCCGATGCGCCACCCGAGAATGCCTCCATCGCAGCCGGGTTGCCTGGCCGGCCGCGGATTCCATCGAGTTTCCATCCGGATTTCCCCCGGTTTTCTCGCCAGGCTCATATCGAAGAAGGAGGTATCGCCATGTCCGCAACTCCCCGCCGTGCGCTGATCATCATCGACGTGCAAAACGAATACGTCACCGGCGACCTGCCGATCGAATACCCGGACGTGCAGACGTCGCTCGCCAACGTGGGCCGCGCGATCGATGCCGCACGCGCCGCTGGCGTGCCGGTCGTGGTGGTGCAGAACTTCGCGCCCGTCGGGTCGCCGCTGTTCGCGCGCGGCAGCGTCGGCGCCGAGCTGCACCCCGTGGTGGCTTCGCGCCAGCGCGATCATTACGTGGAAAAGGCGTTGCCGAGCGCCTTCGCGGGCACCGATCTCTCCGCATGGCTCGCCGCGCACCACATTGACACGCTGGCCGTTGCCGGCTACATGACGCACAACTGCGACGCGTCCACGGTGTTCGATGCGACGCACGCGGGCCTCGCGGTCGAGTTCCTCGAGGACGCCTCGGGCTCGGTGCCCTACGAAAACGCGGCGGGCGCGGCGAGTGCCGAGGAGATCCATCGCGTGTTCAAGGTCGTGATGCACTCGCGCTTCGCGGCGGTCGCGAGCACCGATGCCTGGATTGCCGCGCTCGAAACGGGCGTGCCGCTGGAGCGCGACAACATTTACGCCTCGAATCAGCGCGCGCGGGCCAGCCAGGTGGCGGCTTGATATGGCAGTGATGCCGGATTGATGCCGGACTGATCCCGGCAGGCGGAGGCAGAGCGTCCTCGCGGGCCGCCGCACCCGGGCGGGCCGCTATTCCGTCGCCGCCGGAGCGACGCGCAGCGCCGGGCTGTAGCGCAGCGCGTCGAGCATGGCCTCGACGTGCCGCTCCGCGTTGTGCGCCACGTCGAACATATCGGGCAGGATCGCCATGTCGCGCAGCGCGCCGGTGATGAACGAGTGCAGCACGCGCGTCGCGCGCGGGGCGTCGAGATCGGCGGGCAACTGCCCCTTGGACATCGCGTTGCGCAAGCCTTCCTCGATGCGCACGAGGCCCTCGCGCATATTGCCCTGATGGCGCGCCATGACCGGGCCCATTTCCTCCACGAACTCGCACTTCAGAAACAGGATCTCGAACACGCGCCGGCGCTTCGCGTCGGTGGCGGTGTCGCGCAGGCACAGCACGCACAGGTCCTTGATGCGCCCGAGCGGGTCGGGCTCGTCCGGGTCGACCGTGGCCGCCTTCATCTCGTCGAGCGGCAGCACCACGCGGTCGAACATGGCGGTAAAGAGGTCGCCCTTGTTCTCGAAATGCCAGTAGATCGCCCCGCGCGTGACGCCGGCGGCCTGGGCGATGTCGGCGAGCGAGCTGCGCGATACGCCTTTTTCGAAAAAGACGTGCTCTGCGGCATCGAGAATGCGGTTGCGCGTCTCCAGCGCTTCCTCTTTCGTGCGTCGGACCATGGAGGTTACTGCTCAATATGTGGGTTATCGGGGAAAGAAAGCATATAAGAGCCGGATCAGCAATGTATTAATTTGTAATACACACGTCGTGTGCCGAACGCTCTTATGCAGCCTCGGAATCGGAACGATTTGTTCTTATACATTCATTCGCGAATGTATCTATAATACCACCCCACCACCTGGATGCCTCAAGAATTGATGTCCGGTTAATATCCGTCACTGGCCACTAGTCGTAGAAACCCCAGTGCGCGCCGTTTGCTTACGTTGTGCGCCAAAACGAAGTCGCCCGGACGGATGTTGTGCAAACCGGTATCGCGCCATTCCTGAAGCACCGGGTTATCCGTCAGTTATTGCAGATGCTGGCGTGTGCCGCCGTTCTTCCTCACGAAGGAAGAACGCCGCACGCTTTTATTGTCAGTTATAGACAGAGGTTGCTCCATGCGCGTCGAACGGGTTCCATTCCGCCTAATCACCTTCGCGACGGCTGCCGTAGTGCTCGCAGCGTGCGGGCAAAAAAACACCGCTCCGCCGCCGCAAACCCCCGAAGTCGGCGTGATCGCCGTCCAGCCCACGTCCGTGCCTGTCGTGACCGAACTGCCGGGCCGCACCAATGCCTTCCTCGTCGCGCAGGTGCGCGCGCGGGTCGACGGCATCGTGCTGCGCCGCGAATTCACCGAGGGTTCAGTCGTGAAGGCGGGCCAGCGCCTGTACAAGATCGACCCGGCGCCGTACATCGCCATCCTCAATAACGCCAAGGCCTCGCTCGCGAAGGCGAAGGCGAATCTCGTCACGCAGAACGCGCTCGTCGCGCGCTACAAGGTGCTCGTCGCGGCCAACGCGGTCAGCAAGCAGGACTACGACAACGCCGTGGCCGCGCAAGGCCAGGCACAGGCCGATGTCGATGCGGGCAAGGCCGCGGTCGACACCGCGCAGATCAACCTTGGCTACACCGACGTGGTCTCGCCGATCACCGGCAAGGTCGGTATTTCGCAGGTCACGCCGGGCGCCTACGTGCAGGCGAGCCAGGCGACGCTGATGTCCACCGTGCAGCAAATGGACCCGGTATACGTGGACCTCACGCAGTCGAGCCTCGACGGCCTGAAGCTGCGCCGCGCCGTCGAAGCGGGGCGCCTGAAGACCAATGGGCCCGACGCGGCCAAGGTCTCACTCGTGCTCGAAGACGGCCGCACCTACTCGCAGCAGGGCAAGCTCCAGTTCACCGACGTCACGGTCGACCAGACCACCGGCTCGGTCACGATCCGCGCGCTGTTCCCGAACCCCGACCGCGTGCTGCTGCCCGGCATGTTCGTGCGCGCGCGCATCGACGAAGGCACCAACGAGCACGCGTTCCTCGTGCCGCAGGTGGGCGTGCAGCACGACCAGAAGGGCCAGGCCACGGTGCTGCTCGTCGACAAGGACAACAAGGTCGTGCCGCACGTCATTGTCACGTCGGGTACGCAGGGCCAGGACTGGATCGTAGAAAGCGGCCTGAACGCGGGCGACCGCGTGATCGTGCAGGGCACCGAGAAGGTTCGCCCGGGCGCAACGGTGAAGGCGGTCGATGCGCATCTGCCGCCGCCGCCGCCGCCAGGCGCGCCTTCGGCGGACCAGGCGACGGCTGCGGGTCTCGCGGGCGCGAGCGGCGCTTCGGGGGCATCCGGAGCCGGCGCATCGGCGGCTCACGCTGCCTCCGTACCCGCTGCTTCCGCTGCGCAATAACAGGGAGCCTGCTTCATGGCAAAGTTCTTTATCGATCGCCCGATTTTTGCATGGGTGATCGCCATCATCCTGATGCTGGCGGGCGTGGCGTCGGTGTTCACGCTGCCGGTCGCGCAGTATCCGACCATCGCGCCGCCCTCCATTCAGATCAGCGCGAATTATCCGGGCGCATCGGCCAAGACGGTGGAAGACACGGTCACGCAGGTGATCGAGCAGCAGATGAGCGGTCTCGACCACTTGCTGTATCTTTCGTCCACTTCCGATGACTCGGGCACGGCCACTATCACGCTGACCTTCGCCGCCGGCACCAATCCGGACATCGCGCAGGTGCAGGTGCAGAACAAGCTGCAGCTCGCCACGCCGGTCCTGCCGCAGGTGGTGCAGCAGCTGGGCATCAGCGTCACGAAGTCGAGCAGCAGCTTCCTGCTCGTGCTCGCGTTCGTGTCGCAAGACGGCAGCATGAGCAAGTACGACCTCGCGAACTACGTGGCGTCGAACGTGAAGGACCCGATCAGCCGTATCGACGGCGTGGGTACGGTGACGCTGTTCGGCTCGCAGTACGCGATGCGCATCTGGATCGATCCGAACAAGCTCACGAACTACAACCTCACGCCATCGGACGTCTCGGCCGCGATCAGCGCGCAGAACGTGCAGATCGCGGGCGGCCAGCTGGGCGGCACGCCGTCGGTGGCGGGGCAGGCGTTCCAGGCGACCATCACCGAATCGACGCTGCTGCGCACGCCCGAGCAGTTCGGCAACATCCTGCTGAAGGTGAACCAGGACGGCTCGCAGGTGCGCTTGAAGGACGTGGCGCGAATTGCGCTCGGCGGCGAAACGTATAACTTCGATACGAAGTACAGCGGCGCGCCTACTGCGGGCCTCGGCATTCAGCTCGCGACGGGCGCCAACGCGCTGCAGACCGCGAAGCTCGTGCGCCAGAAGATCGACAGCCTCTCGAAGTACTTCCCGCACGGTCTCGTCGTGCAGTACCCGTACGACACCACGCCGTTCGTGCGCCTGTCGATCGAGGAAGTGATCAAGACGCTGCTCGAAGGCATCGTGCTGGTGTTCCTCGTGATGTACCTGTTCCTGCAGAACCTGCGCGCCACGCTGATTCCGACCATCGCGGTGCCGGTGGTGCTGCTGGGCACGTTCGCGATCATGGGGATGGTGGGCTTCTCCATCAATACGCTCTCGATGTTCGGCCTCGTGCTCGCCATCGGCCTGCTCGTGGACGATGCCATCGTGGTGGTGGAGAACGTCGAGCGGGTGATGGTGGAAGAGGGCCTGGGGCCGAAGGAAGCGACCAGGAAGGCGATGGGCCAGATCACCGGCGCACTCGTGGGCGTGGCGCTCGTGCTCTCCGCGGTGTTCGTGCCGGTGGCGTTTTCGGGCGGCTCGGTGGGCGCCATCTACCGGCAGTTCTCGCTCACGATCGTGGCGGCGATGGTGCTGTCCGTGCTCGTCGCGCTGATTCTCACGCCGGCGCTGTGCGCGACCATTCTCAAGCCGATCCCGAAGGGCCACCACGAAGAGAAGAAGGGCTTCTTCGGCTGGTTCAACCGCACCTTCGAGACGAGTCGCGACAAGTATCACAGCGGCGTGTATCACGTCATCAAGCGCTCGGGCCGCTGGCTCATCATCTATCTCGCGCTGATCGTCGCGGTCGGGCTGCTGTTCGTGCGCCTGCCGAAGTCGTTCCTGCCCGATGAAGACCAGGGCACGATGTTCGTGATCGTGCAGACGCCCTCGGGCTCGACCCAGGAAACCACGGCGCGCACGCTCGCCAACATCACGGATTACCTGCTCAAGGACGAAGGCAGCATCGTCGAGTCGGTGTTCACGGTGAACGGCTTCAGCTTCGCGGGCCGCGGCCAGAACTCGGGCCTCGCGTTCGTGAGGCTCAAGGACTACAAGGAGCGCCAGCACGCGGACCAGAAGGTGCAGGCGCTGGTGCACCGCATGTTCGCGCACTACGCGGGCTACAAGGACGCGATGGTGTTCCCGGTGAATCCGCCTTCGATTCCTGAACTGGGCACGGCCTCGGGCTTCGACTTCGAGTTGCAGGACCGCGGCGGTCTCGGCCACGAGAAGCTGATGGAAGCGCGCAACATGCTGCTCGGCATGGCGGCGAAGGATCCGTCGCTCGCGGTCGTGCGCCCGAACGGCCTGAACGACACGCCGCAGTACAAGGTGGACATCGACCGCGAGAAGGCGAATGCGCTCGGCGTGACGTCGGCTGCGATCGACCAGACCTTCTCGATCGCGTGGGCGTCGCAGTACGTGAACAACTTCCTCGATACGGACGGTCGTATCAAGAAGGTGTACGTGCAGTCCGACGCACCGTTCCGCATGACGCCAGACGATATGAACATCTGGTACGTGCGCAACGGCTCGGGCGGGATGGTGCCGTTCAGCGCGTTCGCGAGCGGCCACTGGACGTATGGCTCGCCCAAGCTCGAGCGCTATAACGGCATCTCGGCGATGGAAATCCAGGGTCAGGCGGCCCCGGGCAAGTCGACGGGCCAGGCCATGACGGCCATGGAGCAGATCGCGGCGAAGCTGCCCGCGGGCATCGGCTACGAGTGGACGGGCCTGTCGTTCCAGGAAATTCAGTCGGGTTCGCAGGCGCCGATTCTCTACGGCATCTCGATCCTCGTCGTGTTCCTGTGTCTCGCGGCGCTCTATGAGAGCTGGTCGATTCCGTTCGCGGTCATCATGGTGGTGCCGCTCGGCGTGCTCGGCGCGCTGCTCGCGGTGACGCTGCGCGGCCTCGAAAACGATGTGTTCTTCCAGGTGGGGCTCTTAACCACCGTCGGTCTCTCGGCGAAGAACGCGATTCTGATTGTGGAGTTCGCGCGAGATTTGCAGGCCGACGGGAAGATCGGACCGATCGAAGCGGCGCTCGAAGCTTCTCGACTGCGTCTGCGGCCGATTCTGATGACCTCGATGGCGTTCATTCTCGGCGTGCTGCCGCTCGCGATCAGTAACGGCGCGGGCTCGGCATCGCAGCACGCGATCGGCACGGGCGTGATCGGCGGGATGATCACCGCGACGTTCCTCGCGATCTTCATGATCCCGATGTTCTTCGTGGTGATCCGCGCGAAGTTCGCCGGCGAGAAGGAAGACGCCGACACGGCGCTTGCGCATTACGAAGAGCACCACGCGCACGACCATGACGACGAGAACGGCGGCAATGATGGCAAGGGCGGCGCGAATAGTGGTGGCAATGGCGGCGGCGGCAACAGCGGCGGCGGCAACGGCCAGGGCAAGGAAGGACATTGAGATGCATAAACTATCCGTAATTGCAGTGGCCGCCGCAGTGGCCACCGCTGTTCTCGCGGGTTGCACGATGGAGCCGCACTATCAGCGGCCGGACGCGCCGGTGTCGCAGGACTTCCCGCAGGGCGGCGTCTACGCGACGCAGCCCGGCGTGACTGGCGACAGCGGCCAGCCCGGGCGCAGCGCCAACGGCGTCGCGGCCGCCGACATCGGCTGGCGCGACTTCTTCGTCGATCCGCGCCTGCAGCAGCTGGTCGAGATCGCGCTGAAGAACAACCGCGACCTGCGCGTCTCGGTGCTCAACGTCGAGGCGGCGCGCGCGCAGTATCAGATCACGCGCTCCGCGCTGTTCCCGGCCATCGACGGCGTGGCCACCGAGAAGCGCTCGCGCGTGCCGAACGATCTGCTGTCCTCGCCGCTGCAACCGAATCCGTCCAGCGTCTACAACGTGGGCTTGCAGGCATCCTGGGAAATCGACTTCTGGGGGCGCATCCGCAGCCTGAAGGACCAGGCGCTCGCGCAATACCTGTCAACGGCGCAGGCGCGCAAGGCGGCGGAGATCTCGCTCGTTTCTCAGGTCGCCGACCAGTACCTGGCGATGCTCGCCGACGACGACTTGCTGAAGGTCACGCAGGACACCCTCAAGACGGCGCAGGATTCGTACAACATCGCGAAGGCGCAGTTCGACACCGGCACCGGCACCGAACTCGATCTGCGCCAGGCGCAGACCGTCGTGGAAAACGCGCAGGCCAACCTGCAGGCGCAACTGCGCGCCCGCGCGCAGGCCGAGAACGCGCTCGTGCTGCTGATTGGCGAGCCGCTGCCGGCCGATCTCGCGCCGGGCCTGCCGCTCGGCAGCCAGAACCTGCTGACCGATATCCCGGCGGGGTTGCCTTCGGACCTGCTTACGCGGCGTCCGGACATCATGGAGGCCGAGCAGAACCTGCTCGCGGCGAACGCCAATATTGGCGCGGCGCGCGCAGCGTTCTTCCCGAAGGTCTCGCTCACGGCGGCGTTCGGCACCGAAAGCCTCTCGCTCGGGGGGCTCTTCAAGGCGGGCACGGCGGCGTGGAGCTTCGCGCCGCAGATCACGATGCCGATCTTCGAAGGCGGCGCGAACATCGCGAATCTCGATCTCGCGCACGTCGAGAAGCGCATCGAAATCGCCAACTACGAGAAGGCAATCCAGTCGGCGTTCCGCGAAGTGGCCGATGGGCTCGCGGCGCGCGGCACCTACGATCAGCAGATCGGGGCGCTCCAGCGCAGCACCTTCGCAAACCAGCGCACGCTCGATCTCTCGGAACTGCGCTACAAGAACGGCGTGGACAGCTATTTGCCGGTGCTGGCCGCGCAGACCAGCCTGTACCAGTCGCAGCAGGCACTCGTCACGGCGCGGCTCGCGCGGCTGACCAACCTCGTCGATCTGTATCGCGCGCTGGGCGGCGGCTGGATCGAGCACGCGGGCGAGGCGCCGCGTCCGGCCGATGCGCCGGTCGATTACGGCGCAGCCAGCGCACCGGCGGCGGCTTCGGCGCCGGCGGGTTGAGCCATGTGAGCACGGACCGCGTTTTACGTGGTACGAACGATAAAAGCCACGGGAGACCGTGGCTTTTTTTTCGAGTGCATTCGGGAAGCCCGGGCAGGCAACTCCGAGCACTCGGCAGCGGGCATTGGACAGTGAATTGCATGCGGCAGGGCGGGGCGTCTTCGATGCCGCCTGGCCGCTGCTCCGCGCATCGGGCGATAACGCCGCCCAAAAACAAAAAAGGCGTCACGGTTTCCCGTGACGCCAAACCAGCAAAAGGCCCCGGCGCGCATGTCTATCATCCGGCCGGGGCGCCTCTCGCGTCGACTCAGTGTGCTGCCGTGCGCGGCATGCCTTGTCCTGCTTCCGTCGAGCCATGCTCGCTTTCGTTCGACTGGGTGCCGTCGAAGTCGTGGCCGACCTGGTGGATGTCGTGTTCTGCGGCTGCTTCGCTCTTTGCGCCGTTGAAAATCAGGTTCAGGACCACGGCCGAAACCGAGGCCAGCAGAATGCCGCTATGCAGCAGCGGCGAGAGCGCCGGCGGCAGTTGCGAGAAGAACTTCGGCGAGACCACCGGCACGAGACCGAAGCCCACGCTCACGGCGACGATGAACAGGTTGTGATGGTTCTTCACGAAGTCGACCTTCGAGAGAACCTTGATGCCGTTCGCAGCCACCATGCCGAACATCACGAGGCCCGCGCCGCCCAGCACGAACGGGGGCACCGAAGCAACAACCTGAGCCATCTTCGGGAACAGGCCGAGCGCCACCAGAATCACGCCGCCCGTTGCGCACACAAAGCGGCTCTTCACGCCCGTCACGCCGATGAGGCCGACGTTCTGCGAGAACGA
The DNA here is from genome assembly GCF_051125205.1 of Paraburkholderia sp. A1BS-2L. Taxonomy (NCBI): domain Bacteria; kingdom Pseudomonadati; phylum Pseudomonadota; class Betaproteobacteria; order Burkholderiales; family Burkholderiaceae; genus Paraburkholderia; species Paraburkholderia sp. A1BS-2L. The sequence goes on along the minus strand of NZ_CP120428.1, from coordinate 2,559,293 downwards.
GGTATGCGGGAACGAGTTGAAGATGCCGCCGATCATCGTGCCCAGACCGTCGACGCGCAGACCGCGCACCAGCGTTGCCTGGTCGACCGGACGATCCACCATGTCGCCTACGGCGAGGAACATGCCCGTCGACTCGATGAAGGTCACGAACATCACGATCACCATCGTTGCGATCGGCAGGATGTGGAATTTCGGCAGGCCGAAGTGGAACGGCATCACGAAGCCCATCCACTGTGCGTGCGACACGCCATCGAGGTTCACGCGGCCAAGCGCCATCGCGATCGCGAAGCCTGCCACGATGCCGAGCAGCACCGAGATGTTGGCGATGAAGCCGCGGCCGAACTTGTTGATCAGGAGAATCAGCATCAGCACGACGAGCGACAGGCCGAGATAGACCGGATCACCGTAGCTCGGATTGCCTACGCCGCCAGCTGCCCAGTTGATGCCCACTTCCATGAGCGAGAGGCCGATCACCGCGATCACCGTGCCCACCACGACAGGCGGGAAGAAGCGCAGCAGCTTGCCGATCATCGGTGAGATCACGATGCCTATCGCACCGGCGGCGATGGTCGAGCCGAAGATGTCGAGAATGCCCAGCGAGGGGTTCGTGCCGATGGCGATCATCGGGCCGACCGAGGCAAACGTACAACCCATGATGACGGGCAGGCGGATACCGAAGATCCAGAGGCCGAGCGTCTGGATCAGTGTTGCAATGCCGCAGGCGAACAGGTCGGCGCTGATGAGGAACGCCACTTGATCCTTCGGCAGTCCCACGGCGCCCCCGACGATGAGCGGCACGGCCACCGCACCCGCATACATCACGAGAACGTGCTGGATTCCGAGCGTGAGAAGTTGGCCGAACGGCAGGCGCTCGTCTACCGGGTGAACCTGGCTCCGAGCCTGGGTTTGGGTACCCTGGGATTGCATGTCGTCTCTCTCCGTCTTTGGTTTCAAAATATGGCCTCCAAGGTATTCGCGACGAAAAGAAGCAGCAAGACCACTGGGGACTATTCCGTGCTTTCCGGGGGCGATATGCGCGTGGGGCGCGCGGATCCCCCTATCAGGGTACGATCAGACTATGTGGAGGACGGTGCTAGCCCGTATGACGATGCTGCGGCGCATCGTATGAGTACACATGCGACGTTCTGACGCAGCGTTGGGGCCGGTTTTCAGGTGGTTTCAGGCGTTAGTCGCTATTGCGTCGCTTCGGCTGTGATGAGTACGGGGCTCAGGTAGTCGCACATGAAGGGAGCGATGTCGGGGGACACCAGATGTCAGTCGCCCCGGAAATATATGGGCGATTCATTATGATCTATATTTCGCTTTCCGCATGTGCCACATTTTGCTTGTCGCAAAAGTCCCTCGGGTTAACCCGCGAATACCTGTAAACGGGATCATTTCGAGGCGCCCGCGGGACCCTCCGCGAGACCACCGGTTATCCTCTCCAGCGCCGTTCTAGACCCCGTCTCCGACCATGAATTTCGCGCTGTCATCATGCGCTTTTTTATCGTCTTTTACTGCTGCCGCGGCTTGTCGTGTTCGATGAGCGGCGCGCGCCAATCTTGATTATGTTTCCGGGCTATTTCGTATGAATGCAATGCCGTCCCGCTTTCTCGGTATCGACCTCGGCACCGGTTCGCTCAAAGTCGCCATTGTCGATGAAGCGGGGGCCGAGCGTGCCGCGGCCAGCGCCGCGTATGCGCTGGAGACGCCGCAGCCCGGCTGGGCCGAGATCGACGTCGAGCGCTGGTGGGACGCGCTCGTGCTGGCGTGCGGGCGTCTGCCCGGGGCCGAGCGCGCGAGGGTGCGCGCAATCGGCTTCTCCGGCCAGATGCATGGCGTCGTGCCGGTCGATACAGCGGGCCATGCCCTGCGTCGCGCCATGCTGTGGCCCGACACGCGGGCGCGCGCGTTGCTCGAGGCGTGGCCCGGCTCTTCGCACGATAACGTGGAGCATCCGCAGCCGAATCCGGTCGCGCCCGGCATGGCGGGGCCATTGCTCTATTGGCTGACGCTGCACGAGCGCGCGATAGCCGACGCCACGCGCTGGGCGTTGCAGCCGAAGGACTGGCTGCGCGTGCGGCTTGCGGGTTCGGCGCGGGAGGCCTTCGTGGCCGATCCGTCCGATGCCTGCGCGACTGCGCTTGCCGCGCCAGGCGGTGCGTGGGACTTGGCGCTGATCGAGCGGCTCGGCTTGCCGGCGCGCTGGTTCGCGCCGCTCGCGCCATCGGCGGCGGCTAGCGGCACGCTGTGCGCAGACGCCGCGCGCGCCCTCGGCCTGCCTGCGGGCATCGTGCTTGCCACAGGCGCCGGCGACACGCCGTGCGCGGCGCTCGGCAGTGGCCTGCGCGAAGACGGCGATGCGCTGCTGACCACCGGCACGGGTGGCCAGATCGTCGTCACATCGAGCGTTGAGCCGCCTGCCCGGCGCGGCCTGCATCGCTATCGGTCGGCGAGCGGCGGCTGGTATGCAATGGCCGCGATGCAGAACGTGGGTGTGGCGCTCGAAGCAGCGCGCGGCTGGCTGTCCTGCGATTGGGCCGAGGCTTATGCAGAGGCCTTTGCCGCGCCACCGTCGCAGACGCTCGCCTTTTTGCCGTACCTGAGCGGCGAGCGCTCGCCGTGGCTCGATCCCGAAGCGCGCGGCGGCTGGCTCGGCGCGGGCCTCGGTGACACGCGCGGCGTGCTCATGCGCGCCGCGTTCGAAGGCGTGGCGTTTGCGTTGCGCGCGGGGCTCGACGCGTTGCGTGGCGCGCCGCAGGACGGGGCTGACGCGAGCCGTGCGAGCCATGTCGATGGCGCGGGTTCGCCGCCAGCGCCGATCACCGTGCTCAAGCTCGCGGGCGGCGGTTCCGTCGATGCGCGCTGGCGTCAATTGCTCGCCGACGTGCTGGGCGCGCGGCTCGATGCGATCGATTGCCCGAATGCGGCTGCGCGTGGTGCGGCGCTGCTGGGCGGCGTCGCCTGCGGCCATTGGCGCATGGACGAACTCGCGGCGCTCGCGCCCGCCGCGACCTGTGTGGCGCAGCCGCACGCCGACGCCGCGCTCGCGCAGCGCTACGCGCGCTTCATCGATCTGTATGTCCGCGTGCGCACATGGTTCGCGCCGATGCCGTAACGGGCCGCGCGGTTCCCTTCGTGCCGGATCTCACGGGAAAGGTAAGATCGGCATCGACCTGTTGAAGAAGGGCGAATCGATTCGCCCGGTTGTCCAATCCCAATAGCGAGGGCTAGAGATGCTGGACCAGATTGAAGAACACGCTTGTTATGGCGGCGTGCAGCGCATCTACAAACACGACTCGAAAACGATCGGCCTGCCGATGCGCTTTTCGGTGTTCCTGCCGCCCCAGGCGCGCGAGCGCAAGGTGCCGGGACTGTTTTATCTGGCGGGTCTGACCTGCACCGAAGAGACTTTCCCGATCAAGGCGGGCGCGCAGCGCTTCGCCGCGCAGCACGGCATCGCGCTGATCGCGCCCGACACGAGCCCGCGCGGCGCGAACGTGCCCGGCGAAGCCGAGGCCTGGGACTTCGGCGTGGGCGCGGGCTTCTACGTCGACGCCACGCGCGAGCCGTGGTCGAAGCATTGGCGCATGTACTCGTACGTGCGCGACGAACTGCGCGAGGCCGTGACGGAGAACCTGCCCGTGGACGGCGCGCGGCTCGGCATCTTCGGTCATTCGATGGGCGGGCATGGCGCGTTGATGCTCGCGCTGCGCAACCCCGATATCTATCGCTCGGTGTCGGCATTCGCACCGATCGCAGCGCCCACGCGCTGCCCGTGGGGCGAGAAAGCGTTCTCCGGCTATCTGGGCGACGACCGCGAAGCGTGGAAGCAATACGACGCAAGCGAACTGGTGGGCAAGGCCGCGCGCAAGTTCGAAGCCGGCATCCTCGTCGATCAGGGCATGGCCGACTCGTTCTTGCCGAACCAGTTGAACCCGGATGTGTTCGAAGCCGCGTGCAAGGCGGCGGGGCAGCCGCTCACGCTGCGCCGTCACGAAGGCTACGATCACGGCTACTTCTTCATCCAGAGCTTTATCGAGGACCATCTGGCGTATCACGCGCGGGTGCTCGCGAAGTAACTCACCCCGTGTGACAAGGGCCTCCACGCTGCGCGTCGAGGCCCGTTTTCTTTGCATGTCATGCGCGCCAGCGAGGCGGGCGGCGCGCGGCCCGACGCGACGCGCCGCTTGCGCTTCATCGGGGTGACGGCGAGATCTGAGCCTGCGCTCAGCGCCGGCCCATCAGGCTCGCGCCGTAGACGAGCGCCGCGAGCGCGGTGATCCAGAAGCTCGTCGGCCAGTCGGTGTAGTAGGCGAGCGTCACGCCGATCCACGCCTGCGCGAGCGCGAGCAGCGCGGCGAGCGCGAGGCCCGCCGAAAGGCGCGTGGTGAGATTCTGCGCGGCGGCGGCGGGCCCCACCATCAGCGTGAAGACGAGCAGCACGCCCACGATCTGCGTGCACGCGGCCACGGCCAGCGCCGCGATGGCGAGGAACAGCACCGAGACGAGACGCAGCGATACGCCCTTGGCCTCGGCCAGCTCCGGCTGCAGCGAGGCGAACAGCAGCGGCCGCATGATGGCCGCGAGCGCGGCGAGACTCGCCACGGCCAGCGCGGCGAGCACGCCGAGCGTATCGCGGCCCACGCCGAGCACGTTGCCGAACAAGAGCGCCGTGACCTGGGTGGCAAACGACGTGAAGTAATGCAGGAACAGCAGGCCGAAGCCGAGCGCGAGCGACAGGACCACGCCGATAGCCACATCGCGGCCCGCGAGTTTTTCGCCGAGCGCGCCCATCGACACGCCCGCGGCGAGCGTGAAGCCCACCATCCCCCAGATCGGCGAGATGCCGAGCAGCACGGCGCCCGTGGCGCCCGTGAAGCCGACGTGCGAGAGCGCATGGCCCGCAAAGGTCTGCCCGCGCATCACCAGAAAGTAGCCGACGATGCCCGCGAGCACCGCGACAATGCCCGACGCCGCGAAGGCGTTCACCATGAAATCGTATTCAAGCATCGTGGGTATGGCCGTGGGCGTTGTTGTCGTCGTTGTCGTGATCGGGGTGAGCGTGATGGCCGTGTGCGTGGCCATGGCCATGCGCGTGGTCGTGGTCGTGCTCATGCTCGTGGTCGTGCTTCTCGACCTCGACGTCGCCCGACATCACGAAGATGCGGCCCCTCATGCGCATCACTTCGATAGGCGAGCCATAGAGCCGCGAGAGCACCGGCGCGGTGATCACTTCGTCCACGCTGCCGAGCGCCGCCACGCCGTTGCCGAGATAGAGCACGCGGTCGAGCGAGTTCAGCAGCGGATTGAGTTCGTGGGCCGAGAACAGCACCGCGATGCCGAGTTCGCGCTGCACGCGGCGCACGAGTTCGACCACGCCGCGCTGGTGGTGCGGGTCGAGACTGATGAGCGGCTCGTCGAGCAGCAGCAGCTTCGGGTCGCCGAGCAGGCATTGCGCGAGCATCAGGCGCTGGCGCTCGCCGCCGGACAGCTCCGAGAGCGGCCGGTCGGCGAGTTTTTCGGCGCCCACCAGTTCGAGCACGCGCGCGACGTCGGCGCGCGTGGCGGCGTCGGCGCGCGGCAGGCCCCAGCGATGGCCATCGGCGGCCATCGCCACGAAATCGCGTCCGCGCACGCGGCGGCTGGCCAGCGCGGTGCGCGTTTGCGGCATGTAGCCGATCTTCGGATTACCGCGCGCCACGGGTTCGCCTAGCACGCGAATCGCGCCGTGCGCGGCGGGCACGAGGCCGAGGATCGCCCGCATCATCGTGGTCTTGCCGGCGCCGTTCGGCCCGAGCACGCCGATGAATTCGCCCTGGCTCACCGCGAAGTTGGCGCCGCGCAGGATCGTGCGCTCGCCGAGCGTGAGCGTCACGCCCGCGAGCGTGAGCACCGGCTGCGCCGCACGGTGTCCGTGGTGCGCGTGATGCCCGGCGGCGGGCGCTGGGTGCGCCGACGCGTGTACGTGAGAGGAGGGCGCGGCCTCGGTCATCGCTTCTGTTCCCTGCTGTCGATTGCGTTATGGGGATCGTTGCCAGTATGGCCTGTGCTTCGCCGCTGCCGTGTTACGGCAGAAGCGTCACGGTCACGGCGACAGTCTTACTTTTGCGCAAGGGCCTTCGCCAGCGCGTCGAGTTGCCCGAGCATCCATTGCTGGAAGTTCACGCCCGCGGGTTGAGTCTCGGTCACGCTCAGCGCCGGCACTTTCGCTTGCTGCGCGATGTCCAGCATGCGCCGCGTGAGCGCTTCCGTCGCCTGGCTGTTGTAGACCAGCACGCGCACGCGGCGCTCGCGCAGGTCGCGCTCGAAGGCCGCGATATCCGATGCGCTGGCCTCGGTATCGTTCATCGCCGCCATCTGGAAGCGCAGGTTGCGCATGTCGAGGCCGATGGCGTCCGACATGTAGCCGAACACTGGCTCGGTCGCCGTCACCGGCTGGCCTTTGAACTGCGCGCGCAGCGTCGCGACCTTGTCGTCGATCGGCTTGAGCGAGCCGAGAAAAGCCGCAAGATTGGCATCGTACATCCTCTTGTGCGCGGGATCCGCCGCGCCGAGTGCGGCGCTCACGACGCGCGCGACGGCGGGCATCGTGCGCGGGTCGTACCAGAGATGCGGATTGTCGCCGGCCTTCTTGCCGACCAGATCCGCCGCCACGATGATCGCGCGCTGGCCGCTCCCGCTGCTGGAGGCGGCGGAGAGCAGTTTGGTCATCCACGGATCGTAGTCGGCGCCGTTGTAGACCACGAGGCGCGCGCGCTGCAGCGCGCGCGCGGTTTTCGGGCTTGCCTCGAAGAGGTGGGGATCCTGGTCCGGGTTGCTCAGGATGCTCGTCACGCTCACGTATGCGCCGCCGATCTGCTTGACGACATCGCCGTAGAAGTTCTCCGCCGTCACGACGGGCAGCGCCGCGCCCGGAGCGTCCGCCGCTTGGGCGGCGGCGCACGGACCAGGCAGCGCACCGAGCGCGAGGCATGCCGCCACGGCCGGCATGGCGGCGCGCCTGAGCGCGGCAGCGGCCTGGGCGAGCCGGCCGGGCAGGCGCACGGCGAGCCCGATGCGCTTGCTTATGCGGGCTGCGGAGGTGACAGAGGACATGGTCCTATCCTTGAACGAGGCGTGAGAACGTGGCTAGAGCGGTGTTCTGGCGGAATCGCGGCGCGACCGGAAGATGCAAGTTTTCATTAAGACGCGATGATATAACGTATCACACTGGTTGGCGAGACGGCTACCCAGCCACGCACCCATTCCTTGTCCCACCGGACAGGCGCGCCAAATGCGCTCGCACTGAGCCGCCCGTTGCGCGCCGCACCATCGAAATCTGTCGTGAATCGCGTATGTCTGCCTTGACATGCACGCGTCCGTCGCCGATCATTCGATCACAGGCAGAGCAAATGCTCATGTGTCGGGCGATAGTTCGCACGTCGGCTCGACGGACGCAAATGGAGACAACCCTGTGGCACATTCCGCGCACCCGGCGGCAGGACGTTTGCAGGACAAAGTGGCTGTGCTTACCGGCGCGGCGAGCGGCATTGGCGAGGCGGTCGCGCGGCGCTATCTGGACGAGGGCGCGCGTTGCGTGCTGGTCGACGTGAAGCCCGTCGACGCCATCGCGCCCGCGCTGGCCGCCGGGTTTGCCGAACGCGTGCTCGCCCTCACCGCTGACGTCACGCGCCGCGAGGACATCGAGCGCATCGTCGCGGGCGCGCTCGGGCGCTTCGGCCGCATCGACATCCTCTTCAACAATGCGGCGCTGTTCGACATGCGCCCGCTGCTCGACGAATCCTGGGACATCTACGATCGGCTCTTCGCCGTGAACGTGAAGGGCATGTTCTTTCTGATGCAGGCAGTGGCGCGCCGCATGGTCGAGCAGGGGCAGGGCGGCAAGATCATCAACATGTCGTCGCAAGCGGGCCGGCGCGGTGAGGCACTCGTTTCGCACTACTGCGCAACCAAGGCGGCGGTGCTGAGCTACACGCAGTCGGCGGCGCTCGCGCTTGCGCCACACAAGATCAACGTGAACGGCATTGCGCCGGGCGTGGTCGACACGCCGATGTGGGATCAGGTGGACGCGCTCTTCGCTCGCTACGAGAACCGGCCACTGGGCGAGAAGAAGCGGCTGGTGGGCGAGGAAGTGCCGCTCGGCCGCATGGGCGTGCCCGGCGATCTCACGGGCGCCGCGCTCTTTCTCGCTTCGGCCGACGCCGATTACATCACCGCCCAGACGCTCAATGTGGACGGCGGAAACTGGATGAGCTGAGCGGCTCCGGTGTGTTCCGGCGGCTTCAATTCATGCAGCACGACCTGCGGTTTCGAACATAACGCAGCCAACAAGGAAGGAGACAACGTCATGAAACCAGCTATACGGCACGCCGCCTGGCGCCTCGCGCGCGCCACGAGCGCGCTCGCCCTCGTCGCCGCGGCGGGCGCTGCGCACGCGCAGACCGTCACGATCGCGATGTTGAACAACCCGGACATGCTCGAGCTGAAGAAGCTCTCGCCGGCCTTCGAGAAGGCCAATCCGGGCATCAAGCTGAACTGGGTGATCCTCGAAGAAAACGTGTTGCGCCAGCGCGCCACGACCGACATCACGACCAATAGCGGCCAGTTCGACGTGATGATGATCGGCACCTACGAGGCGCCGCAGTGGGGCAAGCGGGGCTGGCTCGCGCCCATGACGAACCTGCCCGCCGACTATGACCTGAACGATGTGGTGAAGACGGCGCGCGACGGTCTCTCGTATAACGGCACGCTGTACGCGCTGCCCTTCTACGTCGAAAGCTCGATGACGTACTACCGCAAAGACTTGTTCGCGGCGAAGGGCCTGACGATGCCCGAGCAGCCGACCTACGATCAGATCAAGACTTTCGCCGACAAGCTGAACGACCCGTCCAAGGGCACCTACGGCATCTGTCTGCGCGGCAAGGCGGGCTGGGGCGAGAACATGGCTTACGTGACCACGGTGGCGAACACCTTCGGTGGCCGCTGGTTCGACGAAAAATGGCACGCGCAGCTGACCTCGCCAGAGTGGAAGAAGGCAGTCGGCTTCTACGTCGATCTGCTGAAGAAGGACGGCCCGCCGGGAGCGAGCTCGAACGGCTTCAACGAGAACCTCACGCTGATGTCGTCGGGCAAGTGCGCCATGTGGATCGACGCCACGGTCGCAGCCGGGATCCTCTATAACAAGCAGCAGTCGCAGGTGGCCGACAAGATCGGCTTCGCGGCGGCGCCGACCCAGGTCACGCCGAACGGCTCGCACTGGCTGTGGTCGTGGGCGCTGGCGGTGCCGAAATCGTCGAAGTCGCAGGACGCCGCGAAGAAGTTCATCGAGTGGTCCACCTCGAAGCAATATATCGAGCTGGTCGCGAAGGACGAGGGCTGGGCCTCGGTGCCGTCGGGCACACGCATATCGACTTATCAGCGCGCCCAGTACAAGCAGGCAGCGCCGTTCTCGGACTTCGTGCTGAAGGCGATCCAGAGCGCCGACCCGACTCACCCGAGCGCCAAACCAGTGCCGTACACGGGAGTCCAGTTCGTTGGGATTCCTGAGTTCCAGTCGTTCGGAACGGTCGTGGGTCAGAGCATCGCGGGCGCCGTGGCGGGCCAGATGAGCGTCGATCAGGCGCTTGCCGCCGGCAACGCCGCAGCCGACCGCGCAGTGAAGCAGGCCGGTTACCAGAAGTAAGCGCAGAAGTCGGCGTAGAAGTCAGCGCCGCTATCAGCAGCGCGGTAGAAGCGAAGGGCGCGTCGAGCCACGCGGCACGAAGCGTCCTTCGCGAAGCCCATGCGGCGTCGTGCCCTGAGCCGCCGCGCAACGAAAGAAGGGTGGTCCTCATGCGTCATCTCCATCTTCCCATGCCCATGTTCAATCGAGCGCGCGTACCCCAGCCGCAACATGCGCAGACGCGCCGTTCGGCGTCACGCTGGCTGGTTTCGCCTTCCGTCGCTGCACTGCTGTTGTGGATGACGATTCCGCTCGCGATGACGATCTGGTATTCGTTCACGCGCTACAACCTGCTCAATCCCGATCTCAAGGGCTTCGCCGGCGTCGACAACTACACGTTTCTCGTCACCGACCCGTCGTTCTGGCCGTCGATCCTGCACACGGTCGAATTGATCGTGTCAGTGCTCGTGATCACCGTGGTCGGCGGCGTGCTGATGGCGGTGCTGTTCGACCGCAAGTTCCTGGGGCAAGGCGTGGCGCGCCTCTTTGCCATCGCGCCGTTCTTCGTGATGCCGACGGTTTCCGCGCTGATCTGGAAGAACATGATCCTGCATCCCGTGTATGGTCTCGTGGCCATCGCGATGCGCGCGCTCGGCATGACACCGATCGACTGGTTTGCCGACTATCCGCTCACCGCGGTCATCATGATCGTGGCGTGGCAATGGCTGCCGTTTGCGTTCCTCATTCTCTTCACCGCGATCCAGTCGCTCGACCAGGAGCAGAAGGAGGCCGCGCGCATCGACGGCGCGGGCGCCATCGCGATGTTCTTCTACATCACGCTGCCGCACCTGCGCCGCGCAATAGCCGTGGTGGTGATGATGGAAAGCATCTTCCTGCTCTCGATTTTCGCGGAGATCTACACGACCACGAGCGGCGGTCCCGGCAACGCAACCACCAACCTCACTTACCTGATCTACTCGATGGGCCTGCAGCAGTTCGACGTGGGCATTGCGTCCGCAGGCGGCATTCTTGCCGTCGTGCTCGCAAACATCGTGTCGTTCTTCCTCGTGCGCATGCTCGCGCGCAACCTCAAAGGGGAGTACGAAAAATGAGCCAAGTCACTGCCTCGCCCGTTCATGCGCCCGAGTCGCCGCATGCCGTCAAGCGCTCATCCCCGCTCCAGTTCATCGGCCGCGTGGTGCCCGGGTTGCTCGCGTGGATCATCGCGCTCGCGCTGTTCTTCCCGATCTTCTGGATGACGATCACGGCGTTCAAGACCGAGCAGCAAGCGTATATCCCCTCGCTGTTCTTCACGCCGACGTTCGACAGCTTCCGCGAGGTCTTCGCGCGCAGCAACTACTTCGCGTTTGCCTGGAATTCGGTGTTGATCTCGGCGGGCGTCACGATCGTCTGCCTGATTCTTGCCGTGCCGGCCGCCTACGCGATGGCGTTCTTCCCGAACCGGCGCACCCAGGGGATTCTGCTGTGGATGCTGTCCACCAAGATGATGCCCTCGGTGGGTGTGCTCGTGCCGATCTACCTGCTGTGGAAAAACTCCGGGCTGCTCGACACCGTGAGCGGGCTCGTGATCGTCTACACGCTCATCAATTTGCCGATCGCGGTGTGGATGGCCTATACGTACTTCAACGAGATTCCCAAGGACATTCTCGAGGCCGGGCGCATGGACGGCGCGGCCACCTGGCAGGAGATCGTTTATCTGCTCATGCCGATGTCGGTGCCGGGGCTTGCGTCCACCGCGCTTCTTTTGATCATTCTTTCGTGGAACGAAGCATTCTGGAGCATCAATCTGTCGAGTTCGAACGCGGCGCCGCTTACCGTGTTCATCGCCTCGTATTCGAGTCCGGAGGGCTTGTTCTGGGCGAAGCTCTCGGCGGCTTCGCTGCTGGCGGTGGCGCCCGTGCTGATCGTCGGCTGGCTTTCGCAGAAGCAGCTCGTGCGCGGCCTTACGTTCGGCGCGGTCAAGTAGTGACGCAGGTAAGCGACGCAAACAATCGAAGCAAACAGGCAAAACAAGGACTCGACTCATGCCCATTCAGGCTCTGATCTGCGACTGCGACGGCGTGCTGATCGACAGCGAAGCCGTGGCCGCGCGCGTGCTCGTGCGCGAGCTCGAAACGCGCTGGCCAGGCGCTGCGGTGGCGCCCGTGCTGATGCCGCTGCTCGGGCAGCGCATCGAGCGTGTGCTCGGCGGCGCGAGCGAGGCGCTTGGCCGGCGGCTGACGCCCGCGGACGTCGACGCGATCCGCGCCGCGGCTGAAGCCGAGGCCGCCGAAGCGCCGCTCTTTCCCGGCGTGAGCGCGGCACTGGAGGCCGTTGCGCTTGCCAAGGCCTGCGCGAGCAACAGTTACGCGGCGGTGGTGCGCCGCGTGCTGGAGCGCAACGGCCTCGCGTGTTTTTTTGGCGAGCGCATCTATTGCGCCGACATGGTGGCAAGGCCGAAGCCCGCGCCGGACGTTTATCTCGCGGCGGCGCAGGGGTTGGGCCTGGCGCCCGATGGATGCCTCGTGGTGGAGGACAGCGTGGCGGGCGTGAGCGCGGCGCGCGCGGCGGGCATGACGGTGCTCGGCTTCGTGGGCGGCGCGCATGTGGGCGGCGACGCGCACGCGCTCGAATTGCGCGAAGTGGGCGCGCAGGAGATTTTCGACGACATGCGCGCGTTGCCCGCGCTCGTGGCGGACTGGATACAGAGGGCGGATGCTCGCGCGCACTGAGCGCAGCTTGCGGGCAAATTTCGCAGCGAGACGATTCATGATCGAACGGAGACAGACATCATGGCAAGCGTGACACTGAGAGACGTACTCAAGCGCTACGACGAAACGGAAGTGCTGCGTGACGTGAACCTCGATATCGCAGACGGTGAGTTCGTCGTGTTCGTGGGCCCGAGCGGCTGCGGCAAGACCACGCTCATGCGGATGATCGCGGGACTCGAAGACATCAGCGGCGGCGACCTGATGATCGACGGCGCGCGCATGAACGACGTGCCGCCGGCCAAGCGCGGCATCGCGATGGTATTCCAGTCGTACGCGCTCTATCCGCACATGACGCTCTACGACAACATGGCGTTCGGGCTCAAGCTCGCGGGCACGAAGAAGGCCGAGATCGATGCGGCGGTGAGGAACGCCGCGAAGATCCTCCATATCGACCATCTGCTCGACCGCAAGCCCAAGCAGCTATCCGGCGGCCAGCGCCAGCGCGTGGCGATCGGGCGCGCGATCACGCGCAAGCCCAAGGTGTTCCTGTTCGACGAGCCGCTCTCGAATCTCGACGCCGCGCTGCGCGTGAAGATGCGCCTCGAGTTCGCGCGCCTGCACGACGAGCTGAAAACGACGATGATCTACGTGACGCACGACCAGGTCGAGGCGATGACGCTCGCGGACAAGATCGTCGTACTTTCGGCGGGCAACGTGGAGCAAGTGGGGAGTCCGAACCGTCTCTATCATGCGCCGGCGAACCGCTTCGTGGCGGGCTTCATCGGCTCGCCGAAGATGAATTTTCTCGATGGCGTCGTGCAGCAGGTCGCGAGCGACGGGGTCGTCGTGCGCTACGAAACGGGCGAGACGCAGAAGGTGGCGGCGGAGCCGAATACGGCATCAGGCGCGCGCGAAGGCGACAAGGTGACGGTGGGCATCCGCCCCGAGCATATGCATGTCGCCACGGGCGAATACGGCGTGAGTGCGAAGGCCAATACGGTGGAGTCGCTCGGCGATGCGGCGTATCTCTATGCGGAGTCGCCCGTTGCCCCGGATGGCCTGATTGCGCGCATTCCGCCGCTGGAGCAACACGAGCGCGGCGAGGTGATGAAGCTGGGTGCGTCGCCCGATCATTGCCACCTGTTCGATGCCGACGGCATGGCGTTCGAGCGCCGCTTCGCGCAGCAGATGGCGGCTTGAGAGACAGGCGCCGTTTCGGGAGCGAGGCGGCGCCGTGATGATTGTCGCAGAGGGGGCCTGAATCAAGGCCTTGTATGCCCGCTTTCGAGCGGGTTTTTTTGTGCCAGGGCCAACCGCCAGTAGGCAGCATTGATGCGGTCATAGAGTGAGAGCGGGAAGACTACAAAATCGTCGTCACCTCCGCCGCTCGAAAACAGAAGGTGGCTGCCTGCCCAGGTTATCTCTGGGGAGGGTGTATGGAACGATCTTCGAAGGATCAGCTTTCCAGAGGTATCGTAGACACGGCCGACATATTTCGGGTTGCCACCATTCCATCAGGGGACGCGCGGCGAACGCAGTCATACGCGCTGGAGTCTGAACGATGCGTAGAGTAGAAGCAGGCTGACGCGATGGCGATCTTTTTCATAGCTTGATCCGGATCGGTTCACGTAGTCGAACACGTTTGCGGTCGGAGAAAATGATGAAATCGCCCCCCCCCTTTGGTGCTTCATGGCCCACTGCCGCAAATCCTTATTGTGCACCGGGTAATAGACATTCCCCTTTACCCTCATGTCGCCGCGCGCGACTGGATAGGGTAGATACAGGGACGGGGCATTGAGCTGGCCCACGAGGCCATCATAGGGAACGACGATGACGCCCTTGCTACTCCAGTGACCGAGATACTGCGAAACGTCGCCGGGCTTGTCGGTAAAGTCGTAGCTATCTTTCGATGCTATAAGGAGCAAGAACGAGTTCATCTCATAAAAGAAGTCCGCTGTGATCATCGGTGCAAGTACCATCGCGCCATGGCGCATGGAAAGGCTTCGATACGCTCAGTCCCCATCCGCCAACGCTGCCCGCGCGCATTCCTCATCGGTCACGAGCCCCGAGAGCCAGCCGCCCTTGAGCACCGCGATCACCGCCTCGCGCTTGCGCGCGCCGCCTGCGAAGCCGATGGTGGGGCGCTTGGGCGGCGCATCCAGATGCAGGCTCGTCACGCGCCGTCCGGTGGGCGAATCCACGCGCTTGCCGCGCGCATCGATCGGCAGGCCGAGCATTTCCGCAATCGCCCCCAGGCGCATCAATTCGTGCACTTCGTCGGTGGTGAGGAAGCCATCCTCATGCAGCGGGCAATGCTCGCCGATATTGCCGATGCCGACGAACGCCACATCGGCCTCGCCCGATAGCGACTCGACGATGCGGTAGAGCCGGTGATTGCACCATTGCGCGCGCTCCGCCTCGTTGTCGGCGATGAGCGGCGCTGGCAGCAGAAAATGCTTGCCGCCGGTTTTCTCGGAGATATGCAGCGCCACGTCGTAGCGGTTCGACGAACCGTCCTGCGCGATCGCGCCCACCATCGAGACGAGGCGGTGCTGCGGCCGCTCGAGCTGCGCGATCTGATCGACGGCGGCCTTGAGCGTTCGCCCGCTGCTCACCGCCACGACCATCGGCCGCTCCTCGCCCAGATAGCGCTCCATGACCTGCGCGCCGGCTACCGCGAGCTTGCGGTCGATGGCTTCCTGGGTGTCGCCGTCCACGGGCACGACTTCGCACATTGCGAGGCCGTAGCGCTTCATGAGCCGGTCCGCGAGCGCGAGGCAGTCGGCCAGCCGATGATCGACGCGCACGCGAATCAGATTCTTCTCGACCGCGAACGCGACGAGGCGCTGTGCAACCGGGCGCGACACCTGGAGCTTTTCGGCGATCTCGTTCTGGGTGTTGCCGGCCACGTAGTAGAGCCAGGCGGCGCGAGTGGCGAGATCGAGTTTTTCTGTGGACTTGGGCACGGTGTTGATCGGAGTGGGCTTCGCGGCGAATGCGTGAGCGGGTTGTCTGGTGCGAGGCGGAGTGTACTGGAAACCTTCGGTGCGCTCAGGCGAGCCTTTCTCGCGCGGGATCGAACAGAGGCCGCACGTGCCGATACAGCGAGCGATACGCTTCGAGCCGCTCGCGCAGCGCCGCGTGGCGCGCCGCGTCGGGCGTGTATTCGGCGGCCACGGGTGCCTTCGCCAGCACCTCGTCGAATGCGCCGCCCGCCGCCAGCCAGCCGAGGCGCGCCGCGCCCAGCGCCGCGCCCGTTTCGCCACCGCCGTGCTGGCGCGTGGGGGTGTCGAATGCGTCGGCCGCAAGTTGTGCCCACCAGGCGCTGCGTGCGCCGCCGCCGAGCATCGAGAGCGCGCCGACTTCGGTGCCCGCCGCGCGCAGGGCGTCGAGGCCGTCGGTGAGCGCGAGCGTCACGCCTTCGAGCACGGCATAGCCGAGCAGCGCGCGGTCGGTCGCGTGCGTCATCCCGAAGAACACGCCCTGTGCATAGGGGTCGTTGTGCGGCGTGCGCTCTCCCGAGAGATAGGGCAAAAAGAGCGGCGCTTGCGCAAGCGTTGACGGCGCGAGACGCTCGACTTCGGCGAGCAGCGTGGGCTCGTCGGTGCTGGTGAGCTTGCAGACCCAGCGCAGGCAGCTGGCTGCCGAGAGCACGACGCTCATCTGATGCCAGCGCTCGGGAATCGCGTGGCAGAACGCATGCACGGCCGAGGCCGGATTCGGCCGGAAACGATCGCCGATCACGCACAGCACGCCCGAGGTGCCGAGCGAGACGAAGCCGTCGCCGGGCTGCACGGCGCCGATGCCGATCGCGCTCGTGGCGTTGTCGCCGCCACCGGCCGCGACCACCACGTCCTCGCGCAGGCCGAACTCGCGCGCGACCGCCGGCAGCAGCGTGCCCGAAGGCGCGCTGCCTTCGGCGAGCGCGGGCATCTGCGCACGTGTCATGTTGCAGGCGTCGAGGAGCGCGTCGGACCAGTCGCGTTTCGCGACATCGAGCCATAACGTGCCCGCCGCATCGGAAGGATCGGAGACCTTGCCGCCCGTGAGCTTCAGGCGCAGCCAGTCCTTGGGCAGCAGCACGCAGGCCATCCTGCGAAAGTGTTCGGGCTCGTGGCGCGCGACCCACAGCAGCTTGGGCGCGGTGAAGCCCGGCATCGCCAGATTGCCGGCCACGCGATGCAGTTGCGGTGCGCGCGCGGTGAGCTCGGCGCATTCGTCGACGGCACGCATGTCGTTCCAGAGGATCGCGGGACGCAGCACGGTGTCGTCTTCATCGAGCAGCACCGCGCCGTGCATCTGCCCCGAGAGGCCGATGCCGCGCACCTCGGCGAATTCGCGCGGATGCTTCTCGCGCAGCGCGGCGAGCGCGCGGCGCGTGCCGTCCCACCAGTCGGCGGGGTCCTGTTCGGCCCAGCGCGGTTGTGGGCGCGATATCGTGAACGGCGAGCCCGCGGTGCCGATCACGCGGCTGTCGGGGGCGAGCAGCAGGACTTTTACTTCGGAGGTGCCGAGGTCGATGCCGAGATACATGGGCGCGCGCGAAAGTCGTGAGAGTGGAGGAGCTACTTTAGCCGCGCGCGCCGGGCTGCGCCATGCGCGCCGACCCAGGGGCGCGGTGCATGCTCAGACGCTGCATCCGCGCTTTGCGAGCCATGCATCCACGCGCGCGAGCGCGTCGCGCAGGGCGCTTTCGAGCGGCGCGCTGCCTGCGAGGCTGCCCCAGAGCAGCTTGTCGGCGCAGAACATGGCGAGCGGGTCGCTTGCTTCGAACATTTTCGTCACGGCCTGGCCGTCCATCACGCCGTCCTGGTACGCGTACGGCAGCGTGCCTTTGCTCCAGCGCTGCAGGAAGCGCAGGAACAGCGCGGGCAGGATGGCCGTGGCGGCCGGCACGGCGCCAGCCGCGACGCGCTGCGCGATGGTTGGCGCGATGAAGCCAGGAATCTTCGAAAATCCATCGGCGGCCACGCGCTGATTCGTGTCCTGGATGTACGGATTGCTGAAGCGCTCGAGCACGACGTCGCGGTACTTCGCGAGATCGAGCGGGCTGGGCGTGAGGCAGGGGATCACGTCCTCGCTCACGTACTCGCGCGCGAAAGTGCGGATGTCCGCGTCGTTCGTGCCTTCGTGTATGTAGTCGAGCCCGACGAGCGTGCCCGCCCACGCGATGCAGCTATGCGTCGCGTTGAGGATGCGGATCTTGGCCTCTTCGTACGGCATCACCGATTCGACCAGCTCCGCGCCCGCGCGCTCCCACGCGGGGCGCCCCGCACAAAAGTGATCCTCGATCACCCATTGGATGAAGGCCTCGCCCATCACGGGGCAGGCGTCGTCGATGCCGGTCGCGGCCTTCACGCGTTCGCGCACGTCGGGCGTGGGGCGCGGCGTGATGCGGTCGACCATCGAATCGGGGCTGGCGGTGTGGCCATCGAACCAGTCGCGCAGCGCCATTGCGCCGCGCAGCGCGAGGAATTCGCGCATGCCCGCGTGAAAGCGCTTGCCGTTGCTGCGCAGGTTATCGCAGGTCTGGAGCGTGACCGCGCTGTTGCCATGCGCCCCGCCGCGCGTCATGCGCGCTTCGAGAATCGCAGCCAGCGCGCCGTAGATCGTGCTGCGCGCGCCGTTGAGATCGGCGGCGAGATCGGGATTCGCGGTGTCGAGGCGGTCGTGCTCGTCGAGGTAATAGCCGCCCTCGGTCACCGTGAAGGCGATGATCCTGCACGCGGGATCCGCGCCCGCCTCGATCAACGCCACCAGGTCGGCAGACCATGGCAGCACGCGCGTGATCGAGCGGATCGTCTCATAGGCGCGCTCGCCCTGTGGCGTGACCGTTTCGAGCGTGTAGACGCCGTGCTGCGCGGCGAGCGCATCCATGACGGCGTTCATGTCAGCGCGGATGTTGCCGACGGCTAGGGACCAGACCGGCTCGTCCGGCTTGCGCGCGAGATTCGCGCGATGCAGATACCACGCCTGATGCGCGCGATGAAACGACCCGGCGCCAATGTGCAGGATCACGTTCGCGTTGCTGCGTTCGCTGTCCATCTGTGTGTCTCCTCAGATAGCGTCATGCGCGCCCTGTGCGCGTCCATGCGCTGCCCGGTGATATCGAGCAATTGATCTATTGATGAACGAATGATCGTATCCGGTCGTGCGAAAGTCAAGACGGCTTCTGCGGGTTTTTATCGGCGTGCTGCGGGTGCTTTTGGCGCACAGGCGCGTGCACAGGGGTAGCGGGAGAAAATGTGCGGCGACAATGTTGTGATGCACAAACGCGGCGCGGCCCCTGAAGAGCGCGGGCAGGCGCGGCGCCCGCGTTCGTGGGCTCAGTCCTGCGCGTGCGTCACCGCCGAGATGGCGGCGACGGCCTGAGCGGTCGCATTGGCGGCGCAGCAGTCGACGACGATGCGCTCGGGCATCGCGCGCAACCACGTGAGCTGGCGCTTGCAGAGCTGGCGCGTGGCGAACACGCCCTTGTCGCGCATCGTGACGTAGTCGATCGTGCCGTCGAGGTATTCCCAGGCCTGGCGATAGCCCACGCAGCGCATCGAAGGCAGGTTCGGATCGAGATCGCCACGCGCGCGCAGCGCCTTCACCTCGTCGATAAAGCCGGCGGCGAGCATGGCGTCGAAGCGCTGCTCGATGCGCCGGTGCAGCACGCCGCGATCCGACGGCTCGAGCGCAATCGGCACGAAACGGTAGCGCGCCGCTTCATCCTCGCGCGTGGCGTTCGTGCACGGCGCGGCGAGCAGCGCCGACATCGGCTGGCCCGCGAGCATGAAGATTTCGAGCGCGCGCTGGATGCGCTGCGAGTCGTTGGGCGCGAGGCGCGCGGCCGTGGCCGGATCGACTTGTGCCAGACGCGCGTGAAGCGCGGGCCAGCCATCGCGCGCGGCTTCGGCGTCGAGTTGCGCGCGCACGGCGGGGTCCGCGCCGGGCAGATCGTTGAGTCCTTGCGTGAGCGCCTTGTAGTAGAGCATCGTGCCGCCCACGAGCAAGGGAATGTTGCCGCGCGCGACGATTTCGCCGGTCACGCGCAGCGCATCGGCGCGAAAGTTGGCGGCGGAGTACGCCTCGGCGGGATCGACGATGTCGATCAGGTGATGCGCGGCCGCCGCGCGCTCCTCAGCGCTGGGCTTGGCCGTGCCGATGTCCATGCCGCGATACACGAGCGCCGAATCGACGCTGACGATCTCGACCGTGCGAGCTTGGGTCGCGTTGGCTGCCTTTGCCTGCTGCGAGGCATACGTGAGCGCGGCCGCCGTCTTGCCCGAGGCCGTGGGCCCGAGCAGACACGCGATGGGCAGTGCTTCGCTGGATGGCTTCATGAGTGTCGCTTCACTGGCCGCGCATGAAGAGCCGGTCGAGATCGGCGAGCGTGAGCTGATACCACGTGGGCCGGCCGTGATTGCACTGGTCGGCGCGCTCGGTGGCTTCCATCTGGCGCAGGAGCGCGTTCATCTCGTCGAGCGTGAGGCGCCGGTTCGCGCGCACCGCGTGGTGGCAGGCGAGCGTGCCGAGCATCTCGTGCTGGCGCTCGGTCAGCACGCGCGAGCCGCCATAGGCGTGCAGATCGGCGAGCACCGCGCGCGCGAGGGCTTGCAGGTCCGCGTCCTTCAGGAGCGCGGGCACCGCACGAATGGCGATCGACGTGGGCGAGAGCACGGCGAGATCGAAGCCGAGCGCTTCGAGCGTGGCTTTTTCTTCCTCGACGGTGCCGGTTTCCACCGGGTCGGCTGTCATGGAGACAGGGATCAGCAGCGGCTGGACCGCGAGCGAGCGCTCGGCGAGCGCCTGCTTGAACTGCTCGTAGAGAATGCGTTCATGCGCGGCGTGCATGTCGACGATCACGAGGCCGCGCGCGTTTTGCGCGAGCACGTAGATGCCGTGCACCTGACCGAGGGCGAAGCCGAGCGGATGGTCGTCGCGGGCGTCGAAGGCGGGCTGGGAGCCTTGGGTGGCGAAGGACGCGTCCGCCGCCTGGCCAGTCTGCGGCAAGGTCGCGCCTTGTGCCGTGCCGGCGCCGACGTCCTTGCGGCCGAACAGGGCGTCGTAGAGCGCGAGCGGCTGCGCGACGGGCAGGCTGCCTTGCGTCATGCGCGACTGGCGCAGCCAGGTGTTGGCGCTGGCGCCGGGGCCACCGCCCGAGCTGCCGCTTGAACCGCTTGAACCGCTGGAGCCGCCAGAACCGAACCCCGAAGCGCGGCCTCCGGCGCCACCGGAGAAGCCGCTTCCAGCGCCGCCGAAGCTGCTCGCGACGCTGGCCGTGCCGAACTTGCGAGGCGCGCCGAAGCCCGCGGGCGGCGCGCCGGCAGCGCCGGTCGCGCCAATGCCGCCGGCGTTGCCCGGCCCACCCGCAGCCAGCCCGGCTGACCCGCCCAGCACGCCGGCGCCCGGCGCGGGCCGCGGCTCGATTAGCGCGGCGTGGCCGCCCGCCGTGGTTTCGGGCGATGCGCCCGCATGGCGCGCGAGCGCGCGCTGGACCGCGTGGAACACGAACTGGTGAATCGAGCGCGAGTCGCGAAAGCGCACCTCGATCTTCGACGGATGCACGTTCACGTCGACCGCTTCGGGCGGCAAGTCGAGAAACAGCACATACGACGGATAGCGGTCGCCGTGAAGAACATCTTCATAGGCGGCGCGCACGGCATGCGTGAGCAGCTTGTCGCGCACGAAACGGCCGTTCACGAAGAAGTATTGCTGGTCGGCGCGATTGCGGCTCGCGGTAGGCAGGCCCGCGCAGCCGTAGACGGCGAGCGGCCCGGCGCGCTCGTCGAGCGGCAGATGCGCGGTGGCGAAGGTCTCGCCGAGGATCTTCGAGACGCGCGT
Source organism: Paraburkholderia sp. A1BS-2L (assembly GCF_051125205.1). Classification (NCBI taxonomy): domain Bacteria; kingdom Pseudomonadati; phylum Pseudomonadota; class Betaproteobacteria; order Burkholderiales; family Burkholderiaceae; genus Paraburkholderia; species Paraburkholderia sp. A1BS-2L. The sequence continues at coordinate 2,538,089 of NZ_CP120428.1, read as the reverse complement.
GGCCGGATCACTGGCGTTCCAGTGCTCCACGGCGCGGCCGTTGTGCAGCACCGAGATCGCCACGTCGGGCCGCGCGAGCGCGCTGCGGCGGATCATCTCGAGACAGTGGCCGAGCTCGGTCTGCTCACTCTTCAGAAACTTGCGGCGCGCGGGCGTGTTGAAGTACAGCTCGCGCACTTCGATGGTGGTGCCCTGGCCGCCCGCGGCGGGCGAGAGCGCGCCGGTGTGCGCATCGATCTTCACCGCGTGCGCGGCGCTGGCGGGGCGGCTCGTGATCGACATCTCGGCCACCGAGGCGATCGAGGCCAGCGCTTCGCCGCGAAACCCGAGCGTCGCGACGCTTTCGAGTTCGGTGAGCGAGCGGATCTTGCTGGTCGCGTGGCGCATCAGTGCGAGCGGCAACTCGGCTTCGGGGATGCCGCAGCCGTCGTCGGCGATCGAGATGCGCTTCACGCCGCCTTCGTCGAGCAGAATGCGCAGCGTGGACGCACCCGCGTCGAGCGCGTTCTCGAGTAGTTCCTTCACGACCGAGGCCGGGCGCTCGACCACTTCGCCCGCCGCGATCTGGCTGATCAGCTGGTCGGGTAGCGCCTGGATCGCGCGTGCGGGCTGCGCGGCGCGCGAGGTGTGTGCGGGGTCCGCCGCTGCAGCAGTTGCGGTGGCGGCTGCGGTCGCATGCGCGGCTGCGCCATCGGCGGAGTCGGGCGCATTGACGGATGCACCGTCTGGTGCACTGCCGGGAATTGCGCCAGCGCCGGCAAGATCGGAATTCGAAGACATGCGCGCAATTATAGCGATTCGGCGCGGGCCTCCCCGGGCTGCCCCAGCGTGCGCCTACGGGCCCGGTTTTGGCGACGTTCGAGACGCTTTCGGGGCACTTTCGATGGATTTTTGCGGATTTTCGCGGGAATTTTTCGTGACGAGGGGCACTTTCGGTATCATGGCGCGGTCAATTTTGCTTCTCGCGCAACACCGGCTTCGCGCGCCTCGAAGGGCACCGGGCCTCGACCAATAAGGGATACATTTGGATACGCTGCTGCATTTCGCCACTTTGGTCCTGCACATTGACCAGTTTCTAGGGGACTTCATCCACCAGTATGGCGCCTGGGTTTATGCGGTTCTGTTCCTGATCGTGTTTTGCGAAACCGGGCTTGTGGTGCTGCCATTCCTGCCCGGCGATTCGCTGCTGTTCATCGGCGGCGCGTTCGCGGCCTCGCACGAGATGAACCTCGGCCTGCTGATTGTCTTGCTGGTCGTGGCGGCGGTCTCCGGCAACACGGTCAACTATCTGATCGGCCATGCCATCGGTCCGAAGGTGTTCAATACGCGCATTCCCGTGCTCGAACGTTTTCTCGATCGCGCGGCACTGCAAAAGACCCACGACTTCTACGAACGCCACGGCGGCAAGACCATCGTGCTCGCTCGCTTCATTCCGGTCGTGCGCACCTTCGCGCCGTTCGTCGCGGGCGTCTCGCAGATGAGCATGCGACGCTTCCAGTTCTTCAACATTGCGGGGGCGCTGTTCTGGGTGCTGCTGCTCGTGCTGCTCGGCTTCTTCTTCGGCAACATTCCGTTCATTCGCCAGTATCTGAACGTGATCGTGCTCGTGGGCATTGGCGCGGCCATCGTGCCGGTTCTTATCGGCGGGCTGTGGAAGATGATGCGCAAGAGCGGGCGCGACAGCGCCATGCGCGGGCCGAACGGCAACCGCAACTAACCGCGGCGGCGCGTCGGCGCAGCGCGGTCGAGCGTGACGGTGGCCCGGCGGCCGCCCCTCCAACAAAAAACGGCATCGCCCGCGAGGACGATGCCGTTTGTTCTTGCGCGCCGTGGCGCGGTGCGCTTAACCCACGTGGCGAATGATCGACGGCGTTTCCGGCGTCGGATAGCCCGCGCCCCGGAAGGCCTCGACAATCGCGCGGTTGGTGTCGAAGTACACCTGCCAGTAGTGGTCGTTGTTCGTATAAGGCCGCACGCACAGGAGCGGACCTTCGGGCGTGAACGACAGCACCTCGACGTCAGGCGCCGGATCCTGCGCGACGTTGGGAATTGCCGCGATCACGGTGCGCAGCCGGTTGGCGGCATCGACGGGGTCGACGCCGTTGGCGATCTTCGCGGTGAGCTCGACACGGCGCACCGGCGTGGCGCTGAAGTTCGAGATGGTGTCCGAAAAGATCTTGTTGTTGCCGACGATGTTCACGACGTTGTCCGGCGAGATGATGGTCGTGCCGAAGATGCCGAGTTCCTTTACGGTGCCCGTCACGCCGCCGGCCGTCACGAAGTCGCCGACCTTGAACGGGCGCAGCACCTGCATGAAGACGCCCGCCGCGAAGTGCGCAAGCAGGCCGCCCCAGGCCGTGCCGATGGCGAGGCCGAGGCCCGCGAGCAGCGCCGCGAACGAAGTAGTCTGCACTCCGAACACCTGGAGAATCGCGAGGACCAGAAGCAGGTTCAGCAAGCCGCCGAGGATGGAGCCGAGGTAATGCGCGAGCGTGGGATCGACGCGCTGGTTGCGCGAGAGCACGCGGCGCAGCAAGCCGGTGATCAGGTGGATGACCCAGCGCCCGATGATCCACAGAACGATCGCCGCGACGACCTTGGTCCCGAAGTCGATGCCGCGGGTCATGACGAATGTGCGAATGGTTTCGAGATCCAAGATGTCCTCGCTTGAGACGTTGTTGATATGGTTATTGAGCCAGGAAAAAGAGGCGCTAATGGCCCCGCGCTGAGTTGCGGCGCTTTGTCGCACTTGCGCAGGTGCATTTATAGGCCAAGCGGCGAGAGCGTGCACCGAACGTGCCCGGGGCGCTGAGGGTTGACACCAGGCAGCGGGGGAGGGGCGTGATGCTGCGCTAGTTCCGGTTCATGCGCAATGCATGATCGCCCGGCAAGAAGTAGAAAGTCTGGGCGTGACGGCGTGCTTACATCGGCAGCGTTGACTTGCTGTACGGCGACGTTTCGATCACGAGCGCGCCAGGCGGCGCTTTGCGCCGTGCGCTGCGCCGGCGCCAGACGCGCGCAAGGACGAACGCCAGCACGATCGCGAGCAGATAGGCGGCTGCGCGCGCAACGAACGTTTCGGCCGGCTTTTGGGCGCGCCACGGGCCGCCCGCATCGGCGAACACGAGAAACGTGAGCGCGGCGTCGAACACGAACGCAATGGCGATGATGCCGATGAACACGCGCGTGCCGCGCAGGTGCAGTTCAGGGCGCACGGCGCGGGCGATCGCGCATGCCAGTTGCACGGCGGCGAGCAGGGCGAGATTGGAGAGCAGGCAGCAGACGAAGATGTACATGAGACGTACCGGACAACGCACAAAAAGCGGCCGAAGTCCTGGTCGACGGCTCGCAAGCGGCGCGATCATGGCACGACGATGTTTCTCGAAAAATGGGCGCCGCGCGAGGGTTGTATCGGCGCAACGGGGTGCGAAACTCAGGGGCCGTGGCACAGGGGCTCAAGCGGCCGAAGCGCGTTCAGTACGCGTCGGCGACCAGCGTGCCGGGCGGCGTGCCGCTCGCGAGATAGTGGCTGAGCCACTGGCAGGCGGGTCCGGTGGCGGCGTCCGTGCGGTGGATCAGCGAGATGTTGTAGTTCACCGAGCCGCGATCCGCGAGCGTGATGCGCACGAGACGCCCCGCTTCGAGATCGGCCTCGACGAGATGGCGCGGCATCGACCCCCAGCCCAGCCCCGCGAGCAACAGGCGGTGCTTCGCGCCCAGGTCGCCTAGCTTCCACGCGCGGTTGCTGTAGACGCCGAAAGTCTGGCCGAGCGTGAGCCGGCTGCGGTCGGTCAGCACGAGCTGGGTGTGCTCGCGCGCGTCGGAGATCCGCACGGGCTGTGTGGCCTGCGCGAGTGGATGAATCGGTGCCGCCACCAGCACGAGCTCGACGGAGCCTATTGCGCGCGCCTCGATCACGTGAGGCCAGTTCTGGTTCGGCCCGCTGATGCCGATGGCACAATCGCCGTCGAGCACGAGCTTGAGCACGCCGCCGAGCGCCTCCATGGTGAGGTTCAGCGCCACGGTCGGAAAGGCCAGCGCGAACGCCTGCAAGGCCTCCACGAGCCGAGGCGATGGAAACATCACGTCCACGGCCACCGAAACCTCGCCTTCGAGCCCGCGCTGCAGGCCGGCCGCCTTGGCGTTAAGCTGACCCATCAGCAGATCGAGACGGCGCGCATCGGCGAGAATCGCCCGCCCCGCGGCCGTGAGTTCGGGCTTGCGCTTGCCGCGCACGAACAGGGCGACGCCCAGCAGCGCCTCCAGATTGGCGATCGTGTAGCTCACCACCGACTGCGCGCGGTTGAGCTGACGCGCCGCCGCCGAAAAGCTGCCGGTTTCCGCCACGGCAATCAGCGCGCGCAGTTGTTCGAGACTCGGCGAACGGTCCATGGGCGCTCCAGGATCGACCTATCAAGAAAATGGATGGTAACGATCCATTTTAGACGATTGTTTGAATAGCTTACGCCAGTTAAAGTGCGCCCTTCCTTGTTGAGTATGTCCATGCCGATGAATCGCTCCGTCAAGTCCACTGGCCGCTACAGCGGCGTTGCCATGCTGCTGCACTGGCTGGTCGCCGCGCTGATCGTCTGGGGCTTCGCACTCGGCTGGATCATGACCGATATCCCCGGCATCACGCCCACCAAGTTGCGGTACTTCTCGTGGCACAAGTGGATTGGCGTGACCGTGCTCGCGCTCGTGCTGGTGCGCCTCCTGTGGCGCGCGACGCATCGCGCGCCCGCGTTGCCCGGCTCCATGCACGGCTGGGAGCGCGGCGCGGCGCACGCGGGCCACTTCGCGCTTTACGTGCTGATGATCGCGATTCCCGTGACCGGCTATCTCTATAGCTCGGCGGCGGGCATCCAGGTCGTGTACCTGGGCATCTGGCCGCTGCCCACGATCATCGGCCCCGATACGGCGCTCAAGGGCACGCTGCGGATCGTTCACGTCGCGCTCAACTACACGTTGCTCGCGGTGGTCGTGCTGCACGTGCTGGCGGTCATGAAGCATCAATGGCTCGATCGCCAGAATATCCTCGCGCGCATGCTGCCTTCGTTCGGCAAACCCGACAAACCCGGCACGCCGCGCGGCTAAGCGCGGCGTGCAGCTTCATCGTCGCTTTATCGACTTTTCACCGCTCACAGCGAACCGACTCTGCCCATGATCCAACGTCTCGCCTCCAAAGTTTCCATCGTCGCGCTCGGCGTGGCGCTTGCCGCCGGCGCGGCTTTCACCGCTTCGTTCGCCACCAGCGCGGATGCCGCTGCAGAAGCCGCGAAAAGCTCCGTCTCGGCCGTGTTCAAGCAGATGAACGTGCCGGTGGAAGGGCGTTTCAGCCGCTTTAACGCCGACGTGCATTTCGACCCGGCCAACGCCGCGGCATCGAGCGCGAAGCTCGACGTCGAGGTGGCGAGCTTCGACCTCGGCTCGCCCGACTACAACAAGGAAGTCGCCGGCGACGAATGGTTCGATGCCGCGCATTTCCCGCGCGCCACGTTCGTTTCAACGCAGATCAAGGCGGGCGCGAACGGCGCCTTCACGGCCGCGGGCAAGCTCACGATCCGGGGCAAGACGACCGACGTTGTCGTGCCGGTGACGTACCACAAGGACGGCGCGAACCAGGTGTTCGACGGCGCACTGCCCATCAAGCGTCTCGCCTACGGCGTCGGCACGGGCGAGTGGAAGGACACGTCGATCGTCGCCGACGACGTACAGATCAAGTTTCACATCGTGACCGCCGCGCACTGACGCGCGCCGGTTGTTCGTTTCAACCATTTCATCCGGCGTCTATTAGTACCGTATTCGCCGACTCATTCGTATCAGGACCACGCTTTCATGAAAACCACTCTTTTTGCCGCCGCTGCGCTGGCCGCCGCCATCGCCACGCCCGCGTTCGCAACGCCCACGACGTACAACCTCGACCCGTTGCACACGTTCCCGAGCTTCGAAGCCGACCACTTCGGCGGCGTCTCGGTCTGGCGCGGCAAGTTCACGAAGAGCTCGGGCACCGTCGTGCTCGACCGCGCGGCGAAGACCGGCACGGTCGATGTGACCATCGACGCTTCGTCCATCGAGACCGGCAACCCGGCGCTCGACAAGCACGTGAGTTCGGCGGAAATGCTCGACGCGGCCAAGTACCCCACCGCCGTCTACAAGGGCACGTCGGTCAAGTTCGACGGCGACAAGCCGGTCGAAGTGATCGGCACGTTCACGCTGCACGGCGTCACGAAGCCGCTGAACCTCAAGATCGATTCGTTCAAATGCTTCCAGAACCCGATGCTCAAGCGTGAAGTGTGCGGCGCCGACGCCAGCGCGGAATTCGATCGCGCCGACTACGGCGTGAGCTACGGCAAGGCCTACGGCTTCAAGATGGCCACGACGCTGCAGATCCAGGTTGAAGGCATCAAGGCGGAATAAGCGCGCCGCAAAGGTGCGCTAAAGCGAAAGCCCGTGCGTGTCATGCGCACGGGCTTTTTTCATGCGCGCGTGCAATGCAGGTGCAATCGGACTTACTGGATGGCTGAGCCGGCGTGTGCTGGTCGCGGCTTCAACACGACATCGACGATGTGCGAATGCCACACGCCGCAGGTTGCCTTCACGGGCACCCAGGCGTACTTGCCGCGCACCTTGGCGAAGCCGCGCAGATGAACGAGCGTGTCGATGGGCGAGGCTTGCGCCATGGCCGAAGACGATACGCGTGTGATGGCGCCATCGGGTGTGGGCGTTTCGATATGCGCGGTGAGCGCACGGCGGTCCGGCACGAGCAGCGAATCGTAGCGCTGGCCCTGGCGCACCCACTCGTCGAGGGCGGCGACGCAGTTGATGACGACATCGGGCACGCTAAGGCGGCGCAGGTATTCGTAGTCTTCGGGCTGGGCTTGCATTTGCGCCTGGACGCGCAGACTGATCAGAAACAGCGCGAGCAGGGCGCAGGCGAGAGTCGAGAACTTCATGATCACATGGCCTGTGCGACGGGGAAGGGAACTGCGAAAAGCGGCACATCAAAGCAAAAAGCCCAGTCACGAGGACTGGGCTTTTTTATTCTTTGGTAGGCCGTACTGGATTCGAACCAGTGACCAACGGATTAAAAGTCCGCTGCTCTACCAGCTGAGCTAACGACCCAAAAGAGAAGCGGGAGTATAGCGAGCCTTTCCGCTTGTGTCAACCAGCGCTCGCGCAGTGGCACTTACTTGAGCTGTGACAGCTTGTTCTGTGCCGTCTGCGCCACCTCCGAGCCGCTGTACTGCGAAACGATCTGCTCGAGCGTGCGCCTGGCAGCAGCCTTTTGCCCCTGCTCGATCTGATTGTTCGCAATCGCCAGCAGCGCATCCGGTGCGCGCGGATGTTGCGGATAATTCTTGACCACGTTCTGCCACGTCGCGGTCGACCCCTTGTAGTCCTTCAACGCGTAGAGCGCATTGCCGAGCCAATATTGCGCGGTCGGCTGATAGGGGCTTTGCGGATACTTCGAGATGAAGCTGCGGAACGCCGATGCAGCCTGCTTGAAGTCGCCGTTGCGAAACTGCTGCGAAGCGGCGTTGAACGCTTCCGTCTCACCGGGTTGCACGGTGCCCTGCATGCCATCCACGGTTTGCTGCTGCGGCTCGAACTTCTTGAGACGCGTATCCAGGTCCGTGTAGTAGTCCTTCTGTTGCTTCTGCAGGGTGGCAAGCTGGTTCGCCATGTCCTCGTTCTGTCCGCGCAACGTCGCGACCTGCTGGTTGAGCTGGTCGAGGTGGTTGGACTGATCGAGGATCGTGCGCTGGGCAGCGGACAGCTGGCTAGACAGATTGTCCGTTTTCGCGCGCAGGTCGAGAATCGCCTGGCGCGCCTGATCGTCATCGAAGAGACCCGCGTGAGCCGGCAGCGACGCGAACGCGCTTCCGGCTACGCAGGCGGCTGCGGCTACCCGCAGCAGGGAGAAACGGTGCGACATACGCCCCTTCATCCAATGCTCAATTACTGTTGGTACACGAGGTCAGCACGGCGGTTCTGCGACCACGATGCTTCGTCGTGGCCTGCCGCGACCGGCTTTTCCTTGCCGAGGCTCACAGCTTCCATTTGCGAATCGCCCACGCCGTCGAGCGCGAGGACCTTGCGGACAGCTTCAGCACGCTTTTGGCCCAGCGCCAGGTTGTACTCGCTCGAGCCGCGCTCGTCGGTGTTGCCCTGGATCAGGACGTGACGCTGCGGATGCGTCTTCAGGTACTGAGCGTGCGCTTGCAGCAGCGACTGGTAGTCGTCCTTGACGCTGTAGCTGTCGAAGTCGAAGTACACGCTGCGCTTGGCGAGCGGGCTGTTCGGGTTGTTCAGCTCGTCGACGTTCACCTGGGCAACGGCGTTCGGGTTCGGCTGGGTGTTCATTGCGCCAGCGTTTTCGTTGTCGGTCTTGACGCCCGACTTACATGCGGCCAGCGCACCGACCATCATGACGGCCAGGGCCAGGCGGACTTTATTCGACTTCATTTTTTCTCTCCTGAAGTGTTATTGCATAAAAGGACCCCAGGACGGCTCGCGTACGACGCCGCCCTGAACGGACAGAACTTGCCGCGTCCGACCATCGGTCGATACAGCAGCCAGCACGCCACGGCCGTTCACCTGAGTGGCGTAAAGAATGTACTGACCGTTCGCCGCGAAGCTTGGCGATTCGTCATGTGTCGTGTCAGTGAGCGCCGTGGAGACGCCCGACTGCAGATCTTGAATGTACAGCTTAAACCCGCCGCCCGTGCGCGAGATGTATGCCAGCTCCTTGCCGTCCGGGCTGACCTTCGGGCTCGTGTTGTAGTTGCCGGTGAACGTCACGCGTTGTGCCGCGCCCGCGCTTTCGCCCTGGGCCGGCATCTTGTAAATCTGCGGCTGGCCACCGCGGTCGCTCGTGAAGTAAATCCAGCGTCCGTCAGGAGAGAAGGTGGGTTCGGTATCGATCGTCGTGCCTTGCGTGAGGCGGCGCAGGCCGGAACCGTCGGCGTTGACGGCGAAGATCTGCGTGTTGCCCGTGCGCGACAGTGCGACGGCGAGCGTGCGGCCGTCCGGCGACCAGGCCGGCGCCGAGTTGTTGCCCTTCTGGTCGGAGATCATGACGCGCCGCCCCGTGGGCAGGTCATGTACGTAGACGATGGGCTTTTTCTTTTCGAATGAAACGTAGGCGACCCGGGTGCCGTCAGGCGACCAGGCCGGAGAAATGATGGGCTCGGGGCTCGAGAGCGCGATGTGCGCATCTTGTCCGTCGGAGTCCGAAATCTGCAGCTGGTAGCGGTTACCCGTCTTGATCACATAGGACAGGCGCGTGGCGAACACGCCGCGGTCGCCGAACAGCTTCTGATAGATATAGTCCGCAACCTTGTGCGCGCTCATGCGCAGGCCGCTGGGTGGGCTTTGCAGCACGAGGCCGCCGAGGCTGTCGCCTTTCACCGTGTCATACAGCTTGAAGCGCACTTCGTACTGGCCGTTGGCGAGCTTGTTGACGCTGCCCGCCACGAACGCGTTAGCGCCCTTGGCCTTCCAACTGCCGAGGTCGACCGAGTCGCTTTCCGAGACCGGGGCGCTGCCTGCGTCGATGTTGGTGAATTTGCCGCTGCGAGCGAGGTCGGCGCGCACGATGGCGGCGACTTGCTGCGGGGAGTTCGCTTCGCCGGCGAAATTTGCCGTGGCGATGGGGAACTGGGTGGAGCCCACGCCGGTGACGAGGACGTTGAGTTGTGCGTTCGCTGCGCCGCCGACTGCAATCAGGCAAGACGCGACGAGAGTTCGCAGGCCAAGCTTCGTCATCAAACTCATGCTGTGCTGTTTCCTGAAAAAGCGATTTCTGTCACACCGTGCAACAGCAGACAGACCGGGAAACGTTCGAATCGTTCCTTGATCCGCTGCCGTGCGACGGCTTCCTTGTGCCCCGATGGGCGCCCTTAGCTTGCCGGGCGCAAGGTAATTTTAAAGTTCGACGGCGTTTTGCCATCCGTGTCGACCGGCATGGGATCCGAGCGCTGCACGGCGCGCAACGCCGCGTCGTCCCACTGCGAATTGCCACTGCTGCGCGAGATGGTGGCCGAAAGCAGCGTGCCGCTTGGCGAGCAATGCACCGAAATTTCGGTTTCCAGGCCTGCTGTCTCGCCGGCCCAGATGATGTTCGGACGCACACGACGCCGCACCTTGTCCGCATAACCCGGCGAAGCCGCGTTGCCGCCCGAGCCGCTGCCGGTGCCGCTTTTCGCGAGACCGTTGCCGCTCGTGCCCGCGCCGCCGCCCATCGAGCCTTGCATCTGCGCGATGCGCGCGCGCCGCTCGGCGTCGAGCTTTTTCGCCTGTGCATCGGCTTGCGCCTTGGCCTTGGCGGCCTTTTCGGCGTCGGCCTTCTTCTGCGCGTCGAGCTTCGCCTGCTTTTGCGCCTCTTCCTGCGCCTGCTTCTTCAGCGCTTCCTGTTGCTTGAGCTTTTCGGCGGCGGCTTGCTGCTGCTGCTGCTGTTGCTGTTGCTTCGCTTGCTTCTGCTGCAGGGCGAGCTGTGCGGCCTGCTGGGCCGCGAGCTGCTGGCGCTTTGCCTCTGCTTCCTGCTGCGCCTTCAGGCGCTTCTGCTCGGCCAGTTGAGCTTCGCGCGCCGCTTCTTGCTGCTGCTTGCGCTTTAACTGTTGCAGCGCGATGTCGGCCTCTTCCGTTTGCGGCGGAGGCGGGGCAGGGGCGACCGGTGCGGGCGGCGGCAGAGGCCGCGGCGTCGACAGGTCGGGCACCTCGGTCCAGAGTTCCGCCTCTTCACCCGCCGGCGTGCTGTTCTGCCAGCGGATGCCGTGGTAGAGGAACAAGCCGAGCAGCACGTGCATGACCACGGCGAGCGCGAGCGCACGTCCCGTGCCTCGCTCGCGCGGAGGCTGCAGCGGATACGTATCTTTGTTCCGGATCATTGCGATTTGACGAGCAGTCCGACACGTTTGACGCCGCGCGACTTCAGGTCGGACATCACGTTCATCACCGTCTCATACTTGACGGACTTGTCGGCTGCGATCACGACGGGCTGGTCCGGATGGCTTTGCTCGCGCTCCATGACGAAGCCGTTGAGGTCGGCGCGCGACATGTTTTGCTGCTGCGTGGCGCCGGAGTCATCCTTGTAGCGTACGCTCAGATTGCCGTCGGGGCGAATATTGACCACGACGGGCGGCGTCTGCTGCTGCTGGCTTGCGCCGCCAACAGTGGGCAGATTGACGATGGACGGCGCGACCAGCGGCGCCGTCACCATGAAAATCACGAGCAGCACCAGCATCACGTCGATATACGGCACGACGTTGATGTCGGCCATCGCGCGGCGCGAGCGGCTGCCTCGCATGCTCGAACGAATTGAGCCTCCCATCTTCGACTCCTTGGCTAGCTGGTGAAGATTAGTGGGCCTGACGTTGCAGGATGTTCGAAAATTCTTCGATGAACGTTTCGAAGCGGATCGCGAGGCGGTCGATGTCGTGCGCGTAGCTGTTGTACGCGACCACTGCCGGGATGGCGGCGAACAGACCGATCGCGGTGGCCGTCAGCGCTTCGGCAATGCCGGGCGCGACGTTCGCGAGCGTGGCCTGCTGCACGTTCGCGAGGCCGCGAAATGCGTTCATGATCCCCCAGACCGTGCCGAACAGACCAATGTACGGGCTCACCGAGCCCACCGACGCGAGAAACGAGAGGTTGGCCTCGAGCGCGTCCATTTCGCGCTGGAAGGCTGCGCGCATGGCACGACGCGCGCCGTCGAGCACGAGGCTCGGATCGTTCAGGCGCTTCTCCTTGGCCTTGAGGAATTCACGCATGCCGGACTCGAAGATACGCTCGAGTGCGCCGATCGTGTGACGGTTGTTGGCCGCGCTCTGGTAGAGCGCCTGCAGGTCGCCGCCCGACCAGAATTCGCGCTCGAACAGCTCGGTCTGCGTGCGCGCGCGACGGATGGCAAACCACTTGCGGAAGATGAAGGTCCAGGAAATCAGGGACAGCAACAGGAGCAGTCCCATCACCGCCTGTGCCAGTACGCTCGCATTAAGAACGAGAGAAAGGATCGACAGATCTTGTGTAGTGTTCATAGAGGTTTTTGATTACGTCCCGGAAGGGGCGAGCGGCTGCAAGGCAACGCAAATCTTTCCGAAAGGTCAGTGGAAAGACGCCGCGCCCCGCAGCCAAACCCAGTCAGGTCTTGAATCGACCGACGCGAGTTCACTGGCGTCGTATCAACGACAATTACTGCGGCGCCGTTGACACAGCCGGCAAGACTTTCTTCATACCACGCTCCAAAGCTTCGAAAACGTGGTCAGGAATGGCTGCAGGGCGCATTTCTGCACCATTCACGCAGGCAACGCGAATCTTTCCGCTGACTAACAACGTGTCGCCGCGCCACGCGCTCTGCATGAAATCGACCGACACGCGGCCCAGCTTGGCAACCCGGGTCACGATCGTCACGACGTCGTCGAGGCGGGCAGGCGACTTGTAGTCGAGCGTGGTGTTGCACACGACGAACAGTTCGCCCGACTCCTCCGCGAGCTTGCGCTGGTCGACGCCGCACGCGCGCAGCCATTCGGTGCGCGCGCGTTCGAAGAACTTCAGGTAGTTCGCATAAAACACGATGCCGCCTGCGTCGGTGTCTTCGTAATAGACGCGTACCGGCCAGGTAAAACCGGCTGCGGCCTGTGATGGGGTCGCATCCGGAGTGCGGGTAGATCTTTCCATGCCGCGCATTCTACCGGAACGCGCTGCGCTCACGCCGTTCGTACGACTGATGGCGAAGCGCAAACGCAGGGTTCAGCCGCGGTGGACGCTGAGGCCGGCAAAGGACTGCGCGACCGGCATCAGCTCGATCCTGTTGATGTTTACGTGCGCGGGGCGCGTGGCGACCCAGTAGATGGAATCGGCGATGTCCTCGGGGGTGAGCGGTTGCACGTCCTTATACATATTGGCGGCTTTTGTCTCGTCCCCACGAAAGCGCACGTTGGAGAACTCCGTGCCGCCGCACAGGCCCGGCTCTATATCGGTCACGCGCAGCGCGGTGCCGGCGAGGTCCGCACGCAGATTGAGGCTGAATTGGTGCACGAAGGCCTTGCTCGCGCCGTACACGTTGCCGCCCGCATACGGCCAGTTGCCTGCAGTCGAGCCCAGATTGACGATGTGGCCTCGGTTGCGCGCCACCATGCCAGGCAGGAACGCGCGCGTCACCCGCACCAGACCGGTGCAGTTGGTATCGATCATGGTCTCCCAGTCGTCGAGGTCGGCTTTGTGCGCGGGTTCGACACCCAACGCGAGGCCGGCGTTGTTGACGAGCACATCGACGTCGGCGAATTCGGGCGGCAGCGCGGCGGGCGCGGCCTCGACGGCCGCGCGGTCGCGCACGTCGAGCTCGACCGGCAGGAGGGCGTCTCCCAGCTCCGTGGCGAGGTCGTCGAGTCGGTCCTTGCGGCGCGCCGTGGCGACGACGCGGTGCCCGCCCTTGACAAAGGCTCGGGCGATGGCGGCGCCGAATCCTGCGGATGCGCCGGTGACGAAGACGATCATGATTGCTCCCTGGTCGGTGGAACGCGAAGAAAGGGGAGAGCCTACTTGTAATGCGGTGCTGCGGCAAGGAAGCGTCAGAACACCGGCGAGCCGGGCGGCGGCGGGCTTTGGGGAGGACGCGCGCAGGCCCGTCGGGCGCGACAGGCGGCGCGCGCCGCAGCGGCCCGCCAGGTTGCCTATTCCGGGCGCATCCAATACACTAACGCGCTCAATCCCTGCGTGACTGGCGATAGGGTCCCCGAATGGCAATCGCTGTAATAATTGCCCTTTAAGCTGCTTGTGTTGGACACGGCGTCTGGCGCGGCGCGGCTCGAACGGGGGCTCAAGGTGGAACGACCCACCGTGAAGCGCAGGGTGCCGTTTTGCCGTTCGCCTGGGCAGCCAGAAATCGTGCGCTTCTTCAAGCGCTGCTGGGCCTTTACCGGCCGTGGCTGTCCTGCCTCGCGTGTGCGGCACCTTCTTCCGCCACGTCAAGGCTGGCCTTTTCGCCAGCAGCGCCGCGTACCCGCTACGCGTTCCGCGCGAGACCCGGTCAACCTGAACACACTTAACGGAACCCGTATGTTTGACAGAGCCGAAAGCACCATCGCCAACGTCGATCCCGAACTCTTCAAGGCGATCGAACTCGAGAACCGCCGCCAGGAAGAGCACATCGAGCTCATCGCGTCGGAGAACTACACGTCGCCCGCGGTCATGGCCGCGCAGGGTTCGCAGCTCACCAACAAGTATGCCGAAGGCTATCCCGGCAAGCGCTACTACGGTGGCTGCGAGTACGTGGATGTGGTCGAGCAACTCGCGATCGACCGCGTGAAGGAACTGTTTGGCGCCGAAGCCGCCAACGTCCAGCCGAACTCGGGCTCGCAGGCCAACCAGGGCGTGTTCTTCGCCATGCTCAAGCCCGGCGACACCATCATGGGCATGAGCCTCGCGCACGGCGGCCACCTCACGCACGGCTCGCCCGTGAACATGTCGGGCAAGTGGTTCAACGTCGTGAGCTACGGCCTGAACGAAGCCGAAGACATCGATTACGACGCCGCCGAAAAGCTCGCGCAAGAGCACAAGCCGAAGCTGATCGTGGCGGGTGCATCGGCATTCGCACTGCGCATCGACTTCGAGCGTCTGGCAAAGATCGCCAAGTCGGTTGGCGCATACCTGATGGTCGACATGGCTCACTACGCGGGCCTGATCGCTGCGGGCGTCTACCCGAACCCGGTGCCGTTCGCCGACTTCGTCACCACGACCACGCACAAGAGCCTGCGCGGCCCGCGCGGCGGCGTGATCCTGATGAAGGCCGAATTCGAGAAGCAGATCAACTCGGCGATCTTCCCGGGCATCCAGGGCGGCCCGCTCATGCACGTGATCGCGGGCAAGGCGGTGGCGTTCAAGGAAGCGCTCTCGCCGGCGTTCAAGGAATACCAGCAGCAGGTGGTCGAGAATGCGCGCGTGCTGGCCGAAACGCTGGTCAAGCGCGGCCTGCGCATCGTCTCGGGCCGCACGGAAAGCCACGTGATGCTGGTGGACCTGCGCGCGAAGAAGATCACCGGCAAGGCTGCTGAAGCCGCGCTGGGCGCCGCGCACATCACGGTGAACAAAAACGCGATCCCGAACGACCCGGAAAAGCCGTTCGTGACGAGCGGCATCCGCCTGGGCTCGCCGGCCATGACCACGCGCGGCTTCGGCGTGAAGGAAGCCGAGCAGGTGGGCAACCTGATTGCCGACGTGCTGGACAACCCGGAAGACGCCGCAACCATCGAACGCGTGAAGGCGCAGGTGGCCGAGCTGACGAAGCGCTTCCCGGTCTATCGCTGATCCGGACACCCACGCATCATGCGCTGCCCTTTTTGCCGGCACGAAGACACGCAAGTCGTTGATTCGCGCGTGTCCGAGGACGGTGCCGCAATCCGGCGCCGCCGCCGCTGCCCGGCCTGCGACAAGCGTTTCACGACGTACGAGCGGGTCGAGCTGGCGATGCCAGCCGTCGTCAAGAAGGATGGCAGCCGCACGGAATTCGACCGCCGCAAGATCATGGCGAGCATGCAATTGGCGCTGCGCAAGCGGCCCGTTGCTGCCGACGCGATCGACGCGGCGGTCGCCCGCATCGAGTATCAGCTGCTCGGCAGCGGCGAGCGCGAGGTGCGCAGCGAGCGCCTTGGCGAGCTCGTCATGGCGGAGCTGCGCGAGCTCGACACGGTTGCGTTCGTGCGTTTTGCCTCTGTGTACCGGCGCTTCGAGGATGTTTCCGAGTTCGAGGACGTCATCGAAGAGTTTCGTCGCGCAAGCGGCGCTGCCACGCCCCCCAAAAAGCGCTGAGCGCCCGCACGATTCCTCTGAACGCTTGCGCGTTACCTTCGAGCGCTTGCGCGTTTTCCTTCCTCGCATTTCCTCCTCTCCCTGCCGTTGCCCGTGACCGTTGTAGTGTCGCGTGAAGGCCGTGCGCACATAAGCTGGCCGTTCGGCTAATTGTTCCGTTTCCTGTGCTTCCGTAGAGTGACTGCAATTCCTCAACGATAAGGATTGCAGATGAAATACGCCGGCTTCACGCTGATGGAGACAATGGTCGTGATCGTCCTGCTCGCCGTGTGCGCCACCGCAAGCGCGCCCGTGTTCGTAGCGTGGCGCGTGCGCGACCAGGTCGACGCGCGTGCGAACGCACTGCTCGGCACGCTTTCTTATGCGCGCAGCGAGGCGATCCGGCGCAAGGTGCGCGTGAGCGTGTGCCGGATCGACGCCGCCCGGCACTGTCTTGCAGCCGGGAAGAACTGCCCGTCCGGGCGTGCCGATTGGTCGTGCGGCTGGGCCGTGATGGCCGAGCGCGCGAGTATGTCGTTGTTGCTGCGTGCGCAGCCGGCACTCGATGAGATCGCTGTGGCGTCGGGCCTGACGGCGCTCACATTCACGCCTCCCGCGGGGCAGACGATCGGCAGTTTGCGCAATTTCGAGATCGCGCCGCGCGCCGCCGCGCCTTCCATGCGTGGCACCGGATGGCGGCGCTGCATCCGCGTGGCGGCGGGCGGGCGTGCGCGCGTGAGCGACGGGGCATGCGGGGCGGCGTCATGAGCGCGCGGAGCAAGGGTTTTAGGCGTGGTCCGCGTATCGGGCGCGGTGTGGCTTTGCTCGAAGTCGCGCTGGCGATGGCGCTCATGTCGATGTGCGGACTCGGCCTTCTGGGCGCGCAGCTCGGTCTTGCGCGGCATGCGCTAGTCGCTGCGGCGCGGGCGCGGGCCGCATTCGCCGCCGACGCGATCGCCGAGGCTGCGCTGGAAACAGGCACCGCGCCTCGCGATCAATGGAAGGCGCGTGCTGCTATCGTCGTGCCCGAGGGGCGCGCAACCGTGGCCAGCGCGGCGGACACGGCCTCGCTCGTGGTGCTGACATGGGCCGCCTTGCGCGATGAGGCCGCGCCACGCGCGCAGCCATCCGCTGATGGGTGCGAAAACGCCCAATCCGGCGGCGCCGGGCTGGCACAGGGGCGAGCCTGCATCGCGCTCGCGTTCGTCCAATGAGGCGCGTTTCCTTGCGCTTGCGCGCCGGTGCCGGGCACACCCTGCTCGAATTCACGATCGCCGTGGCGCTCGGCCTCGTTGTGATCGCGGGCGCGCTGGCCGCATATCGTTCGCAGCGCCAGGCGTTCGCGGCCGCAATCGACGCTGCCCGCATCCATGACGCAGGCGTGAACGCGCTGATCCTCATGGGCGAGCAGATCCAGATGGCCGGGTTCGTGGGCGCCGACGGTCGAGAGGGGCTCGCTGGCCCACCGATCTTTGGCTGCACTGCTGGGCGTCCTGCCGGCACACATGCGAGTTTGACGTGCGAGGCGCTCCCGAATCGCTCGGATGGCTTCGAAGTGCGCTATCGAGGCGACGGCGAGTCCACCTGGCCTGCCGCGAATGGTCAGGTCACCGACTGCCTGGGGCAGGCGGTCGGACCGCCCCCGACCGAGGTGCTCAACCGCTTTCATGCAAAAACGAGTGGCTCGACCGGCGAGCCTGAGCTCTACTGCGAGGGCTCAGGTAAAGCCGGCACGGCGCAGCCGCTCGTGGAAGGCGTCGAGCGCATGCGTGTGCGCTACTGGCTGGCCGGCGCCGCGCAAGCCGTGGATGCTGCTGCCATTTCGCACGATCAGTGGGCCTCGGTCGTCGCCGTCGATCTATGCGTGCTCGTGCGCGGGGCGCCGTTCGCGCAGCGCGTGCGCTACGTCGATTGCGAAGGCGTATCGGCCGGCGCCGTCGACGGTCGCGCGCGGCAGGCGTTCTGGCGTCACGTTGTGCTGCGCAATGTGCTCGCGGCCGGCTCATGATCTGCGCGGCGCGGCGTTCGCAGGGTGGGCGTCAGGGGCAGCGGGGCACCGCGTTGCCGGTCGTTTTGCTGATCGTTTCGATGATGCTCGCCACGTCCGCAGCGTGGTTCGAGGGAGTGCTATTCGCGGTTCGCAACACCAGCGCCGTCATCGACCAGATGCAGTCGTTCCGCGCCGCCGACGCAGCGCTTGTTCTGTGTTCACGCGCACTGGTCGACGGCGCGACGATAGCGCTCCCCACTCCGGCGCAGTCGGGCGAGCCGCAGGACTGGCGACGCCAGCAGGCGTTCGAAGCGCGGGCCACGACACCCGTGGGGTCGTGGCCCGGTTCCGCGAGGCCACCGCAGTGCCTCGTTGAAGCGTGGCGTATCGAGGCGCGGCCGGCGGTGCGAGCGTTTCTTGTCACGGCGCGCGGGTTCGGCGCTACAGACGATGCGCAAAGCTGGTTGCAAATGCAGCTTGTCGTGGAGGGCATGCGCATCGAGCGCCATTGGCGGCGTGTCGTTGCCCAGCCGTTTTGAGGGCGATAAAGGGGAGAAAGATGTCGCGCCGTGAGCGTGCTTTTACCTTGCTGGAACTGGTCATTGCGCTGGCCGCAGTGGCCATCGTGGCGGCTTTCGCGTTGCCAGGCTGGCGCAGTCAGCTCGCGCGCGGGCATCGGATTGACGCCGTCGCGGCGCTCTATCGCGCCGCGCAATACATCGAAGCGCTAAGCCCATTGCCGGCTTCATTGCCCGCGGGCATGGATCAGGCGCCGCCAGCGGGAGCGGCGGTTTATCGGCTGAAACTTTCGGCGGCGGACGAAATGAACGGCGGTTACACCATTGTGGCCGCGCCTGTGCCGGGCGGCCCGATGCGCGATGACCCGTGTGGGGCGTTCGTGCTCGATGCAAATGGCTCGCGCGGCAATCAGATGCCGGGTGCGGATGCGGCCGCGCTTGCGGCGGCTCCCGGAGCGCGCGATTGCTGGAGCGGGCGTTGAGCGGCGCCTCAGCCGGTGATGTCGTCTTCTTCGGACGCGTAGCGTCGTGCGCTGCCGGCGGGCGCGCCGCGCTGGCGACGCACCTGTTGCCAAATACGCCAGGCCTCCCACGCCGTGAGCGCCAGGCCGCCCCATTTAACGACCGGCCTGGCGGCCGAGGCGACGCTATCGCGCAGCGGCTTGGCCAGCACGAGCGAGGCGAGAGAGCTCAAGAGCGGATACTGCTTGAGCAGATTGCCGAATCCGGCGCCCGCGCGACTCGCGCCAACGTTGCCGAAACCCGGCACGAGAAAGCGCAGCCAGCTAAAGTGCGTGATGGTTTCGCGCAATTCGACAACCGAAGCAGCCATTTCGGCGCGCTCGACGCTCGCGCGCACGATCAGCAGCTCCTTGCGCAAGGCTCGCAGCTGCGGTGTCGAAAGCTCGCGGCTACGCGTGCGAGAAGGGCGAAAGGCATTGTCCGATCGGGGTTGGCTCATGGTTTCGATTCGCGGCAGGCGGGTGGCGGGCGGGGGCTAGGGCTTGCGAAGGATTTCACGATCCTTTTCGAATTCTTCGAGCGTCGCCTGGAATACCGGCGGCGCGTTGCGCAGGACATTGCGCGCCTTCAGCCCGCAGAAGAGCGCACCGAGCGCATAGAAGGCCGTGATCCCGGCGAGCGCCTGCCAGCGCCAGGTGTCCCAGAAAGCGATCGCGACGAGCGCGGTCAGCGCGATCAGCGCCATGGTCCCCAGCAGCATCGCCGCGAGTCCGAGGAGGAGCATGCCGAGCAGGCGTTCCTTCTCCTCTGCCAGTTCGATGCCGATCAGCTCGAGCCGCGTATGAAGCATCGCGAACGCGGAGCTGAGAAGGCGGCGCGCCGCTCCATGTTCGTGTCGCTGCGATTGGGTGTCTGTCGTCATGGCGAATGCGGTTGGCGCCCACGCGCGTGCGCGAGGCGAATGCGCGAAAAAAAGCGCCCAGAAAAGACAGGCCGGTGCAGCGCACCGGCCTGCCAGCTTGTGGTTTGGCGTGGGGTGCGGCCTTGCGTGGGCCGCCCGCTGCGGCTATGCGCCGCGTCTTACTTGCGGTTGATCAGCAGGCCCACGAGCACGCCCACGCCGGCGGCGATGCCGATCGACGTCCACGGGTGTTCGTGCACGTAATCGTCAGTGGCGCGCGCCGCTTTCTTGCCTTTCTCCACCACAACGACCTGAACGTCGGCCGCCTTTTCCTTGGCTTGCTTCAGGCGCGTGAGGGCCGTTTCGCGAAGCTCGGAAGCGCGTTCGCCGGTGGCGCTCGCCGCTTGCTTGAGCAAGTCCTCCGCATCCGCGAGGACGGTTTTGATATCCGACATCAGCCTCTCCTTATTGACCTCTGACATTGACTAACTCCCATCGTGTCATACCACGCGTGAATCGTAACAAAGATACGCGCGCTGGCAAGCGTGGCCGGCCGCCGCCCGCTAGCTCCCGCACGATTTATTCCTGAGGGAGGAGCGTAACAGCCGCCACGATAAGACAAATATGGAGTTGATCTGGAACGTAAAGTTTCCGCGAGTTGCCACGATCATGGCCAAAATTACCAAAACTCATATCGGTCTGACCCGATGTTCGTTCGCCGGGCATGAGCGTGCCCTGTATGCTTCTATCTTGTAAATGTTCACTGGATCAACGGGCGATGCGCCGATGCAGGTAACGGACCGCCCACCTCGTTCAAAGGAAACCGCACCATGAGTCTGCGTCTTGGCGATATTGCACCCGACTTCGAGCAGGATTCGAGCGTTGGCCGCATCAAGTTTCATGACTGGCTCGGCAACAGCTGGGGCGTGCTGTTCTCGCATCCGGCCGATTTCACGCCGGTCTGCACAACCGAGCTGGGCCTGACCGCGAAGCTCAAGGACGAGTTCGAGAAGCGCAACGTCAAGACGATCGCGCTTTCGGTCGATAGCGCGGAATCGCACAACGAGTGGATCAAGGACATCAACGAGACGCAGGCGGTGAGCGTCGGTTTTCCGATTCTCGCGGACGGCGACCGCAAGGTGTCCACGCTGTACGACATGATCCATCCGAACGCGAACGAGACGCTCACGGTGCGCTCGCTCTTCGTGATCGATCCGAACAAGAAAGTGCGCCTCATCATCACGTATCCGGCGAGCACGGGCCGCAATTTCGACGAAGTGCTGCGCGTGATCGATTCGCTTCAGCTCACCGACAACTATCAGGTCGCGACGCCCGGCAACTGGAAGCACGGCGACGATGTCGTGATCGTCCCGTCGCTGAAGGACGAAGAGGTGCTCAAGCAGAAGTTTCCGAAGGGCTACAAGGCGCTGCGTCCTTATCTGCGCCTGACGCCGCAACCGAACAAGTAACGTACAGGCCTGGCCGTGCCGATCACCGAACGCGCGGCACCAAAATGAAAGAGCGCCGCGCGAGTCGATTCGCGCGGCGCTTTTTTCATACGCCAACGGCTGCGGGGAGGGGCGTTTTAGAAGAACGCCTGAATGCCCGTTTGCGCGCGGCCCAGGATCAGGGCGTGGATGTCGTGCGTGCCTTCGTAGGTGTTCACCACCTCGAGGTTCACGAGATGGCGCGCCACTCCGAACTCGTCGGAGATGCCGTTGCCGCCCAGCATGTCGCGCGCGAGGCGCGCGATGTCGAGCGACTTGCCGCACGAGTTGCGCTTCATGATCGAGGTGATCTCGACCGCCGCCGTGCCCTCGTCCTTCATGCGGCCGAGGCGCAGGCAGCCTTGCAGGCCGAGCGTGATTTCGGTCTGCATGTCGGCGAGCTTTTTCTGGATCAGCTGGTTGGCCGCGAGCGGGCGGCCGAACTGCTTGCGGTCGAGCACGTACTGGCGCGCCGTGTGCCAGCAGGCCTCAGCCGCGCCGAGCGCGCCCCAGGCGATGCCGTAACGGGCCGAATTCAGGCACGTGAACGGTCCACGCAGGCCCTTCACGCCGGGCATGATGTTCTCTTCCGGCACGAACACCTCGTCGAGCACGATTTCACCGGTGATCGACGCGCGCAGGCCCACCTTGCCGTGGATCGCCGGCGCCGAGAGGCCCTTCCAGCCTTTCTCGAGGATGAAGCCGCGGATCTCGTCCTTGCCGTCTTCTTCGAGCTTTGCCCAGACGACAAACACATCGGCGATGGGCGAATTCGTGATCCACATCTTGGCGCCCGAGAGCGAGTAGCCGCCGTTCACCTTCTTCGCGCGCGTGACCATGCTGCCCGGATCGGAGCCGTGATTCGGTTCGGTCAAGCCGAAGCAGCCGATC
The DNA here is from genome assembly GCF_051125205.1 of Paraburkholderia sp. A1BS-2L. Classification (NCBI taxonomy): domain Bacteria; kingdom Pseudomonadati; phylum Pseudomonadota; class Betaproteobacteria; order Burkholderiales; family Burkholderiaceae; genus Paraburkholderia; species Paraburkholderia sp. A1BS-2L. Next base: position 2,516,054 of record NZ_CP120428.1, on the reverse strand, counting down.
CACTCGCCGCTCGCGAGCTTCGGCAGGTACTTCTGCTTTTGCGCTTCCGAGCCGAATTCGTGGATCGGCACCATCACGAGCGACGACTGCACTGACATCATCGAGCGATAGCCCGAGTCGACACGCTCCACTTCGCGTGCGATCAGGCCGTAAGCCACATAGTTCAAGCCCGGGCCGCCATATTGCTCGGGGATGGTCGGACCGAGCAGGCCGACTTCGCCCATTTCGCGGAAGATCGAAGCGTCGGTCTTTTCGTGGCGGAACGCTTCCAGCACGCGCGGCGCGAGCTTGTCCTGCGCGTAGGCGGCGGCGGCGTCGCGCACCATGCGCTCGTCTTCGGTGAGCTGCTGGTCGAGCAGCAGAGGATCTTCCCAATGAAACTGGGCATGTGCGGCCATGGTGTCTCTCCAAAATCTCGAAATGGACAATTTGCGCTTGACTGAAGTTCCGCTATGCGGAACAATGTTTTGCAAATTCACCTTAGTGTATCACCAGCTCGCTCATGTCTGCATCTGAAATGAACACGTCTTCATCGCTTTCTTCCGCGCTGGCGGAGGGCCCGATCGACGAGCGCAAATTCGTCGTGGCGCTCGCGCGCGGGCTCGAACTGCTGCGTGCTTTCCGGCCCGGTGAAACGCTGCTCGGCAACCGCGATTTCGTCGAGCGCACTGGCTTGCCGAAGGCAACCGTCAACCGGCTCGCCTATACGCTTACGGTGCTCGGCTATTTGCGCTTCGACGAATTACTCGGCAAATATGCGCTCGACGCCGGCGTGCTGTCGCTGGGGTTTGCGTTGCTTTCCGGCACGGACACGCTCGAACTCGCGCGCCCGCATATGCGCGTGTTCGCGCGCGAGGTGGGGGCGGCGGTGTCGCTAGGATGTCGCGACGGCCTCGACGTGATCTATCTGGACACGATCCGCAGCGAGACGGCGCTTACGCTGGGTCTTGCATCGGGCTCGCGCCTGTCGATGCTGACGAGCTCCATGGGGCGCGCATATCTGGCGGTGCAGCCGCCCGAGGTGCGTAAGGCGCTGTTCGCCGAACTGGAAAAGGCCGCGGGTGCTGACGGCCCCGCGCAGGTTGCGGCGGCGAAGCGGGAGATCGAGGTTTTCGCGAAGGAGGGCGTCTGCTATTCGTTTCGCGACTGGCACGACGATGTCAACGCCGTAGCAGTGCCGTTTCGCGAGCCGCGCGAGCGGCGCTGGCTGGTGCTCAGTTGCAGCGGGCCCGCTTCGTCGATGGGGCCGGAAGTGTTTCGCGAGCGCGTGGCGCCGCTGCTGAAGTTGCTGGCGCGCAGGCTCGGCGAGACGGTCTGACGCGCGCCGCCATGGACGAAAAAAAGCCGACCCGAGGGTCGGCTTTTTACATGATGCGGAGGGCCGGCTTAGTGATTCAGGCGGCCGAGCAGCAAGAACTCCATCAGCGCCTTCTGGACGTGCAGGCGGTTTTCCGCCTCGTCCCAGACCACGCTTTGCGGGCCGTCGATCACCTCGGCGCTCACTTCCTCGCCGCGGTGTGCGGGCAGGCAGTGCATGAACAGGGCGTCGGGGTTGGCGCGCGCCATCATTTCTGCATCCACGCACCAGTCGGCGAAGGCCTTCATGCGCGCCTCGTTTTCCGCTTCGAAGCCCATGCTGGTCCAGACGTCCGTGGTGACGAGGTCGGCGCCCGCGCAGGCCTCGTTCGGGTCGTCGAAGACCGCGTAGTACGGCGCGCTTTCCGGCGCGACCAGAGCAGGATCGAGCGGGTAGCCCGGCGGCGTGGAGATGCGCAGCTTGAAGTCGAGGATCTGCGCGGCTTCGATCCACGTGTAGAGCATGTTGTTGGCGTCGCCCACCCACGCCACGGTCTTACCGCGGATCGGGCCACGATGCTCGTAGTACGTAAAGATGTCGGCCAGCACCTGGCAGGGGTGGTACTCGTTCGTGAGACCGTTGATGACCGGCACGCGCGAACTTTCGGCAAAGCGACGGATGATGTCCTGGCCGAACGTGCGGATCATGATGATGTCCACCATGCGCGAGATCACCTGCGCCGAATCCTCGATGGGCTCGCCGCGGCCGAGCTGCGTGTCGCGCGTGTTCATGAACACGGCGTGACCGCCAAGCTGGAAGATGCCGGCTTCGAAAGACAGACGCGTGCGCGTGGAGCTCTTCTCGAAGATCATCGCGAGCGTGCGGTCGTGCAGCGGATGATAGGTCTCGTAGTTCTTGAACTTGCGCTTCAGGATGCGCGCGCGCTCCAGCACATATTCATAATCGTCAAGGGAGAAATCCTTGAACTGCAGGTAATGGCGAATGGTCCGGGAGGTCATGAAACGAAAACGGCGCCTGATCCGGCCTCGAACTGCAGGTTGGAGCCGGCGACGCCGCTGCGGTTGGTGGTAAGTCAATGCAGCATAAAGGATTTTGCGGACTTTGACGAGTCGGCCGGAAGGCGGGGGCGGGGCCAGGTGGACTTCGGCGCCATGGAAGAAAGCCAGGGCAATGCGCAACGCGGCCCCCGGCCCGCTGTCCTATGTGCAGTGCGTCAAAAGTGCTGCTGCGCTATAATCTCAAAGATTTTTCAGGCACGACAGCGGGCTCGACGCGCAAGACGCGGGGCTCGCGGGAGCGGCCTGTGCGCTGGCCGGAAAGCGCGCTGCACATGCGATGCGGCGCCGCGCCGGTCGGGGTGCGCGACCGGCTTCTCCCCTCTCCATCGGACTGTATTTGCACGCGGCTATCGGGCGAACCGCCCGCGGCTGGCGCTCTGCGGGACAAGCGCGGAGCGGCGTGCTCGTGCTCTCGTTTCAGCCGCATAAGCGCACCGCGTTACCGCGGCTCCGCGCAGTCATACAGGTACCCTACATGGCCGACGACGCTCCAACCGAATACTTTATTCAAGGCATCACCAGTACGGGGAAAAAGTTTCGCCCGAGCGACTGGTCCGAGCGCCTGGCGGGGGTGATGTCGAGTTTTGGCCCGAAGGCGCCCGCCAATGCGCGCGGGCCGAACGCTTATCTGCGCTATTCGCTGTACGTGCGGCCGACCATGATCGGCGACCTCAAGGTCGTGGTGCTGGATTCGCGCTTGAAGGACGTCGAGCCGATGGCTTTCAACTTCGTGATGAATTTCGCCAAGGACAACGATCTGGTGGTGACCGAGGCCTGCGAGTTGCCGCAGGATCACGCGACACAGCAGGGCGGCAGCCGCTGAATCGCACCCACCCGCTGCGGCGGGTTTTTTTGCGCCTGCGCCGCGCAGTGGCGCAGGCGTCGCCGGAATTGCAGCAATAAAAAACCCGCCGAAGCGGGTTTTTTTGTGCAGCGGAATCAGAAAGCGCCCGCCGTGGCGGACGGTCCGACTCTTGTCTGCGCTTTATTGCGCAGCTTGCATTGCCTTGACGGCAGCTGCGAGGCGGCTCTTATGGCGAGCAGCCTTGTTCTTGTGAACGATCTTCTTGTCCGAGATGATGTCGAGCGTCTTTGCCGAGGCCTTCAGGACTTCTGCAGCCTTTGCCTTGTCGCCAGCGTCGATCGCCTTGCGGACAGCCTTGATAGCGGTGCGGAACTTCGAGCGCAGCGCCGAGTTGTGCGAGTTTGCCTTAGCGGCCTGACGGGCGCGCTTGCGTGCTTGTGCGGAATTTGCCATGTTGGTTCCTTATGTTTCGAGAGCTTCAGCTCGCCGACTCCGGGTCGGGCAGAGCGACGCTCCTTGCCTGGATTTGAACTTCCGGGTGATTGCCCGAAAGCACAAAACGGTATTTGCCGGCATTGATCCAGCTTGCCAGCCGCGTCTTTTGTGCCAAAGCGCAAAGAGGGCCTGAAACGCAGACCGCTCAACGCTCCCTTTCCAAGACGCGATTCTCGAGTGCCAGTGAAACTCGAAACCGCGAATTATAGCAATGAAATCATGGGCGTGGCAACGGCGATGCGCCTGGCGTGCCATCCCTTATCGGGAACGAAGCAGGAACGAAGCAGGAACGAAGCGGCGACGGACCAGGCGGCACCCGTATAATAAGCGCCCCATGAATCTATTCCGAGCCCTGCTGACGGTCAGCGGCTTCACGCTGCTGTCGCGCGTGACCGGACTGGCCCGTGAAACGCTGATTGCCCGCGCATTCGGCGCGAGCCAGTACACCGACGCCTTCTACGTCGCGTTTCGCATCCCCAACCTGCTGCGCCGCATTTCGGCGGAAGGCGCGTTTTCGCAGGCTTTCGTGCCGATTCTCGCGGAGTTCAAGAGCCAGAAGGGGCACGACGCCACCCGCGATCTCGTTGATGCGACTTCGACGGTGCTCGCGTGGGCGCTCGCCATTCTTTCGGTGCTGGGCATCGTCGGGGCGTCGTTCGTCGTGACGGTGGTGGCCACGGGCCTGAAGAACGACGGCCAGGCGTATCAACTTGCCGTCGCGATGACGCGCATCATGTTCCCGTACATCGTGTTCATCTCGCTCACGTCGCTCGCGTCCGGGGTGCTCAACACGTACAAGCAGTTCTCGCTGCCCGCGTTCGCGCCGGTGCTGCTCAACGTGGCGTTCATCACGGCGGCGGTGGCGTTTGCGCCGCACATGAAGCAGCCGGTCTTTGCGCTCGCGTGGGCCGTGATCGTCGGCGGCGTGCTGCAGTTCGTCGTGCAGCTGCCGGGGCTGAAGAAGATCGACATGATGCCGCGCATCGGCCTCAATCCGCTCAAGGCGCTCGCGCATCGCGGCGTCAAGCGCGTGCTCGCGAAAATGGTGCCGGCCATGTTCGCGGTGTCAGTCGCGCAGATCAGCCTCATCATCAATACGAACATTGCGTCGCGTCTGGGCGCGGGCGCGGTCTCGTGGATCAATTACGCCGACCGTCTGATGGAGTTCCCCACCGCGCTGCTGGGCGTGGCGCTCGGCACGATCCTGCTGCCTAGCCTGTCGAAAGCGCACGTCGATGCCGATCCGCACGAATATTCGGCGCTGCTCGACTGGGGCCTGCGCGTGACCTTCCTGCTCGCGGCGCCTTCGGCGGTTGCGCTGTTCTTCTTCTCCGAGCCGCTCACGGCCACGCTGTTCCACTACGGCAAGTTCGACGCGAATTCGGTCGTCATGACAGCCCGCGCGCTCACCGCTTATGGTGTGGGGCTCATCGGGCTCATTCTCATCAAGATTCTCGCGCCCGGTTTTTATGCGCGCCAGGACATCAAGACGCCCGTGAAGATCGGCGTGGGCGTGCTGGTCGCCACGCAGATCGGCAACTATGTCTTCGTGCCGATCTTCGCGCACGCGGGCCTCACGCTCTCGGTCGGGCTCGGCGCCTGCATCAACGCGCTGCTGCTGTTCATCGGCTTGCGCCGCCGCGGCATCTATATGCCGTCGTCGGGCTGGACCCGCTTCTTCGTACAGCTGCTCGGGGCATGCCTCGTGCTTTCCGGTGCGATGCACTGGTGTGCGATCAGCTACGACTGGATCGGCTTGCATCATGAGCCGCTTGCGCGCATGGCGCTGCTCGCCGCCTGCCTCGTGCTGTTCGCCACGCTATATTTCGGTATGCTTTGGTTGATGGGCTTCAAATACGCATACTTCAAGAGGCGCGCGAAGTGATCACGATGAACACGCGGGTGCTCGATTATTTCAGTGCACTCGTGGCCGACGACGACAGCCTGCCGCTCACCGAAGCGGCGCTCGCAATCGCGCAGGACGCCTACCCCGACCTCGACGTGCAAGGCACGCTCGCGGAAATCGACGAGTTGGCGCTGCGCGTGAAAAAGCGCATGCCCGAGGGCATCGACGTGCGCCAGCAGATCACGTTTCTGAACCGCGTGTTCTTTCGCGAGATGGGCTTCGGCGCCAATCTCAACGACTTTTTCGATCCCGATAACAGTCATCTGAATGTCGTGCTCAAGCGTCGGCGCGGCATTCCCATTTCGCTCGCGGTGCTCTACCTGGAGATTGCGGGGCAACTCGGGCTGCCGGTGCAGGGCGTGTCGTTTCCGGGGCACTTCCTGCTGCGCGTCTCGCTGCCCGAAGGCGACGCCATGCTCGATCCCACCACCGGTCGCACGCTCACCGAATCCGACATGGTCGAGATGCTCGAGCCCTATGTGACGAGTGCGGGCGACTCCGTCGCGCGGGCGCTGCGCATGCTGCTCGAACCGGCCACGCGGCGCGAGATCGTCGCGCGCATGCTGCGCAACCTGAAATCGGTGTACTTGCAGACCGAGCGCTGGGAGCGCCTGCTCGGCATCCAGCAGCGGCTGGTGATTCTGTTGCCGGAGAGCATCGAGGAGGTGCGCGATCGCGGCTTTGCGTATGCGCGCCTGGATTACCTGCGGCCCGCGCTGGAGGATCTCGAGCATTATCTCGACGAGCGCCCCGACGCCGAGGACGCCATGGTGGTCGAGTCGCAATTGCAGGAACTGCGCCAGCGCACGCTCGATAACGATTGATCGGCGCGCCGCGCTGGCGCGCGTTGTGTAAATTCTGCAAACAAAAAACCGCGAATTTTCGTTCGCGGGTTTTTTTACGCCGGATGCGAGCCTGCTTACTTCGGCTGCATGCGGATCGCGCCGTCGAGGCGGATCACCTCGCCGTTGAGCATCGGGTTCTCGACGATCTGCTTGACGAGCATCGCGTACTCGCTGGGTTTGCCGAGGCGCGGCGGGAACGGCACCATGGCGCCGAGCGCGTCCTGCACTTCCTTGGGCATGCCGAGCAGCATCGGCGTTTCGAACAGGCCCGGCGCGATCGTCATCACGCGGATGCCGTTGCGCGAGAGGTCGCGCGCGATCGGCAGCGTCATCGCCACGACGCCGCCCTTGGAGGCCGCATAGGCCGCCTGGCCGATCTGGCCGTCGTACGCGGCCACCGATGCCGTGTTGATGATCACGCCGCGCTCGCCGCCCTCGTTGGGCGCGGTCTGCGCGATTGCCGCCGCCGCGAGGCGGATCATGTTGAAAGTGCCGATCAGATTGACCGAAATGGTCTTGCTGAACGCGTCGAGCGGGTGCGGGCCGTCCTTGCCGACAGTCTTCACCGCGGGCGCGATGCCCGCGCAGTTTACGAGGCCGCGCAAGGTGCCTGCCGCAGTGGCGGCGGCCACGGCGAGCGCGCCGTCTTCCTCGCTTGCGACGTTGCACTTCACGAAGGTGCCGCCGAGTTCTTGCGCGAGCGCATGGCCCGCTTCCTCGTTGAGGTCGGCGAGCACGACCTTGCCGCCTTCGGCCGCGATGAGCCGCGCGCTGGCCGCGCCAAGGCCCGACGCGCCGCCGGTGATCAGAAATACGTTGTCGCGGATTTGCATCTGTCTTCCTCCTTGCTGCTCGATGGGTAATTTCTTGCGGCGTGACCCCGCAACGGGTCAGCCCGCGACTCCACGGCTAAGAGGAGCAAAAGGACGAGGACCGGCCGGAACGGGGAGGCCGGCGTCACGCCGGGGATCGCCCGGCGCGGCCGGCAAAAGACGTTTTACTTGAGCGCTTCGAACGCGCGGTTGCGGATTTCCTCGACGCTGCCGAGACCCGCGATGGCGCGGTACTGCGGCGCCTTCATGCCGTTTTCCTCGCCGCGCTGGGCCCAGTCGCTGTAGTAGGCGATGAGCGGCTTCGTTTGCGCGACATACACGTCGAGACGCTTGCGCACGGTCTCTTCCTTGTCGTCGTCGCGCTGGACCAGCGGCTCGCCCGTCACGTCGTCGACCATGTCCTGTTTGGGCGGGTTGAACTTGACGTGATAGGTGCGGCCCGACGCCGGGTGCACGCGGCGGCCGCTCATGCGCACGATGATCTCGTCGAACGGCACGTCGATCTCGAGCACGTAGTCGATGGCCACGCCGGCCTGCTTCATGGCTTCGGCCTGCGGCAGGGTGCGCGGGAAGCCGTCGAACAGGTAGCCGTTCTTGCAGTCGGGTTCCTGCAGGCGTTCCTTCACGAGGTTGATGATCAGCGCATCGGGCACGAGGTCGCCCGCGTCCATGTAGCGCTTGGCCTCGACGCCGAGCGGCGTGCCGGCCTTGACGGCCGCGCGCAGCATGTCGCCCGTCGAGATTTGCGGAATGCCGAACTTCTCCTTGATGAAGTTTGCCTGGGTTCCCTTGCCCGCGCCGGGGGCGCCCAACAGGATCAAACGCATTTCAACTTTCTCCGATCTATGTAAATTCTTGCGGCGCGGCGGCGGCCCTCGTGGGCGGCATCGGCGGCGTCGTGCGTCTCCTCTTCGGCAGGCCTTGTCGGGGAACCCCCACGCACAAAGGCTTCGACGGCTCGCGCAAACAACCGATTATGCCATGGGATTTTCGGCCCACGACCCCTCTTAAGGACGGAATAGCGCCTGCACGCGGGCGAGGTCGGCGGGCGTGTCCACGCCGGGCGCCGGCGCCTCGGCTGTGACGAGCACCGCGATGCGCTCGCCATGCCACATGGCGCGTAGCTGCTCGAGAGCTTCGGCCTGCTCGATCGGCGAGTGCGCGAGCGAGGGGTAGCTGCGCAGGAATTTCGCCCGATACGCATACAGGCCGATATGCCGATAAACGGTCGCTGGGGCCGGTGGGGCGGGCATGGCGGCCAGATCGAGGCGGGCCGGTGACCAGTGCGGCTGCCAGGCGTCGCGCGCCCACGGAATGGGGGCGCGCGAGAAGTAGAGCGCCACGCCGCGCGCATCGAGCACGACCTTCACCACGTTCGGGTTCAGGATCTCGTCGGGGGCGGTGATGGGGTGCGCCGCCGTGGCGATCGCGCACTCCGGGTGCGCAGCGAGGTGCGACGCCACGTCGCACACCAAAGCGGGGTCGATTAGCGGTTCATCGCCCTGAACGTTGACCACAATTAAGTCGTCGCTCCAGCCAAAGTGCTCTGCAACTTCGGCTAGGCGGTCGGTGCCCGAGGGGTGATCGGCGCGCGTCATGACCGCGTCGAAGCCGTGCTCGCGCGCGGCGTCGAGCACGCTCTGGGCGTCTGAGGCGATCAGCACCTGCTGCGCGCCCGAGGCGCGGGCGCGCTCGGCGACCCGCACGACCATTGGCTTTCCGCCGATGTCGGCAAGCGGCTTGTCAGGCAGCCGGGTCGAGGCGAGGCGCGCCGGTACGACGGCGATGAAGGGTTGCGCGGGCACGGTCATGCTCAGGTGTCGCTTGAGCTGCTTGAGCTGCTTGAGCCGCTTGAACCGGAGGGGCCGGCCGGATCGACCGGCGTGCCTTCGACGGTCTGGCGCGCCTCGTCGACGAGCATGACGGGAATGCCGTCGCGAATCGGATAGGCGAGCTTGTCGGCGTTGCAGATCAATTCCTGCGCGGCGCGGTCGTAGCTGAGCGGGCCCTTGCAGATCGGGCAGACCAGGATTTCAAGCAGACGGGCGTCCACGGAGTTTCTCCACAACCAGGGTAATGAGGCGATGATCGAGCGCGGCTTCAACGGGGACGACCCAGATGCGCGCGTCGTTCCAGGCCGCTAATTTTACGGCATCTTTTTCGGTGACCAGGATGGCGTCGGCCGCGACCTCGCTGAACGGGTTCGTCGCGTAGTCGTAATGGTCGGGCAGCGCGAGCGTTTGCGGCGCGAGGCCCGCCGCACGCAGGGTCGCGAAAAAACGCTCCGGCGAACCGATGCCGGCGGCCGCCACGATGCGCTGCGGCGGCTGGCCGGGTGCGCCGGACGCGCTCGCAGCGCCTTGCGCTGCGAATTGCGCGAGCGGCCGGCGCAGGGCGGGGTTCGCGAGATGCCAGGCCTCGCCGGGCTCGAGCTTGAGCGCGAAGGTGTTCGGCCAGTCGGGCAGCGCGCGCTCGAACGGATTGTTGACGAGCGTGGCGTCGCGCTGGCGCGAGAGCGGCTCGCGCAGCGGCCCGGCGGGCAGCAGAAAACCATTGCCGCCCAGCCGGTGATCGAAGACCACCAGCTCGAAGTCGCGCGCGAGACGGTAGTGCTGCAGGCCGTCGTCGCTCACGATTGCGTCGACGTCGCGGTGTGCCGCGCACAATGCCTGCGCCGCCGCGACGCGATCGGGCGAGACCCAGACCGGCACGCCGGTGCGGCGCGCGATCAGTAACGGCTCGTCTCCGCATGCGCGGGCGGACGTGTCCGCCGTCACCGGCGTGGGGCGCGGCACTTTCGCGCCGTAGCCGCGCGAAACGACGCCGGGCGTAAAGCCGGCGGCGCGCAGTGCCTCGACGAGCGCGATTACCGTGGGCGTCTTGCCGGTGCCGCCCACGGTCACGTTCCCGACCACCACGACCGGCGCGCCCACGCGCACCGATTTGAGCCAGCCCGCGGCATAGGCCGCGCGCCGTGCGCCGCTCACGGCGGCGAACACAACGGAAAGCGGCGCGAGCGCCCAGGCGAGTGCGCCGCGCTGCTGCCACTGGTGCGCGAGGCCGGCTTCGGCGCGCGCCTTGAGATCGGCAACGAGACCGCTCATCGGCGTGTGCGGCATGCGGGCCTTGCGTACGAAAGGCACCGGAGGCTGACGGGCAGAACGGACATCGGAGCGGTTCTCCAGTTCGAAGCGGGCGCGGGAGCCAGAAGTAAAAAGCGCCGCAGGGAAAGCAGGGACGGCTCGCTGTCGTGTCATATCGCGTCGCGAAAGGGCCGTCGTGAACCCGGCACTCTAGCGCGGGTGAGCGGCGGGCGGCAAGCTGCATGGCCAAGCGGTGGCGTGAATCCGGCGGCGCCAGCACGGCTCGCCGATGCGTAGCACGTCTGTGGATAACTTTGTGGAAAAGTAAGGCGCGGGTGAGCGCAAAAGCCCGCTCGTGGCCCATCTCATCGGTGTAACTCTTTGTTATTGAGATAAAAACCGTATGTAAATCAATGGGATGGGGTATTTTTTCAGCGTTTTTTACGTATTTGCGGCAACTATGTCACATGACGGAGTCGATGTGGACACCTCGTAGCCCTTGTTTCATGGGAGCGCTTCCCGCTGGACTGCCGTACCCCGAACGGTCTATCGTCTGTCCGGGCTATTTTCCGGGTTGGGTTTCGACCTTGCTTTCAACCCACTGTTCATTCACGTCTTGCTCATGAATTCCGACCGCTTTTCTTCTGCGCCCGGCGGCGATGTCGTCGTTCCGGTTTCGGCGCTCAATCGCGCGATCGCTTCCATGCTCGAACGTTCGTTCCCGCTCACGTGGATCTCGGGTGAAGTCTCGAACTTCACGCGCGCCGCGAGCGGGCACTGGTACTTCTCGATCAAGGACGCGCAGGCGCAAATGCGCTGCGTGATGTTTCGCGGCCGCGCGCAATACGCCGAGTTCACGCCGCGCGAGGGCGACCGCATCGAGGTGCGTGCGCTCGTGACGATGTACGAGCCGCGCGGCGAGGTGCAGCTGAACGTCGAGGCGATCCGGCGCACGGGGCAGGGGCGTCTTTTCGAAGCGTTCTTGCGTCTGAAGGCGCAACTGGAGGCCGAAGGGCTGTTCGACGCCGGGCGCAAGCGCACGTTGCCCACCCATCCGCGCGCGATCGGCGTGATTACGTCGATGCAGGCGGCTGCGCTGCGCGACGTGCTCACGACGCTCGCGCGCCGCGCGCCGCACGTTCCCGTGATCGTCTATCCGGCGCCGGTGCAGGGTGCGGGCTCGGCGGAAAAACTCACTGCCATGCTCGACGTCGCGAACGCGCGTGCGGAAGTGGACGTGATCGTGCTGTGCCGGGGTGGCGGCTCGATCGAGGACCTCTGGTCGTTCAACGACGAGACGCTCGCGCGCGCCATTGCAGCAAGCGCGATTCCCGTGGTGAGCGGCGTGGGCCACGAAACCGATTTCACGATCGCCGATTTCGCCGCCGACGTGCGCGCGCCCACGCCCACCGCCGCCGCCGAACTCGTGAGCCCGCAGCGCGTGCTGCTGCTGCGCGAGCTGGACCAGCGCCATGCCGCGCTCGCGCGGGGCTTCGGCAGGCTGATGGAGCGCCGCGCGCAACAGCTCGACTGGCTCGCGCGCCGCCTGGTTTCGCCGGGCGAACGGCTGGCGCAGCAGCGCGCGCATTTGCGCCAGTTGGCGATCCGGCTTGCTTCGGCGGGCTCGCGCACGACGGCGCAGGCGCGCGCGCAATTCAATATCGCGCAGATGCGCTGGCGGCGCATGCGCCCCGACGCCTCGGCGCAGCGCGTGCAGGTGGAGTCGCTCGCGCGGCGTCTCGACAGCGCGTTCGCGCGGGGGCGCGAGCGCGAAACGGCGCGCGTGGCGGGGCTCGCGGCGCGCCTCGAGGTGCTGAGCCCGCAGCGCACCTTCGAGCGCGGTTACGCGGCGCTGCTGGATGCGCAAAGCGGCGCGGCCGTGCGCTCACCGGGCGCGCTCAAGCCGGGCAAGCGCCTGACCGTGCATCTCGCCCAGGGCAGCGCCGATGTCGCGCTCGCCGACGTGCAGCCAAGACTTTCCGAAGACTTTTGAAACGAGCGTAGCAACGAGCGCAGCAGCGGGCGCAGCGTTTGCTGGAATGCGGGCACGATAGCCACAGGAGAGCCACATCACCGCGACGCCATCGCATTACAAGCGACACAAAAGCGACGCGAAATCGCCATGAAATCCGCGCCGCAAAAGCGCTGCATAACCGATGATCGGCATAATGTCCGAGCGTTTGCGGGGTTATTCCAACTCGCCTACAATCGAGTGCTCCATGCCGGCGAATTTGCAGAACTCTACGCAGAACTCCCCATAACACGACGAAGGAACCGCATCATGTCATTTACGCTCCCGCCGCTGCCGTTCGCGAAGAACGCTCTTGCTCCGACCATGTCGGAAGAAACGCTCGAGTTCCACTACGGCAAGCACCACCAGGCCTACGTCACGAATCTGAACAACCTGATTCCGGGCACCGAGTTCGAAAACCTCTCGCTCGAAGAGATCGTCAAGAAGTCGTCGGGTGGCGTGTTCAACAACGCGGCCCAGATCTGGAATCACACGTTCTTCTGGAACAGCCTCTCGCCGCAAGGCGGCGGCGCTCCGTCGGGCGCGCTCGGCGACGCGATCAACGCAAAGTGGGGCTCCTTCGACGCGTTCAAGGAAGCCTTCGCGAAGGCTGCAGTCGGCAACTTCGGTTCGGGCTGGACGTGGCTCGTGAAGAAGGCAGACGGCTCGCTCGACATCGTGTCGACCAGCAACGCCGCCACGCCGCTCACGACCGACGCCAAGCCGCTCCTCACGATCGACGTGTGGGAACACGCTTACTACATCGACTACCGCAACGCGCGTCCGAAGTTCGTCGAAGCGTTCTGGAACATCGCAAACTGGGAATTCGCTGCGAAGAACTTCGCGTAAAGCGCAGTAGTCCGACCAGTTTCGCTTGTGCGCCGTTCGATTCGAATGGCGCAGAAAAAGAAGCCCTCGATTCGCATTGAGGGCTTTTTTGTTTGCAGCGCCGTCGCGACGCGCTTCGACATTCTTCGACGCGTTAGTTACGCGAGCGCGTCGAGCGCTTCCTGCGTCGAGCGCACTTATCCCATGTGGCGGCACCGCTTTTCGAGCGATGCATTGCATCGTTCAGTTCAGTACAAGGGCGTGCTTGCAGCCTGGCTCGCAGTGCCGCTCGCGTGAAGACCGGACGTCTCATTCCCTAGCGCAGCACCGCATCGCCGCGCGACGTGAGCACGCGGTCGATCAACCCGTATTCGGCCGCCGCCGCCGCCGACATGAAGTGATCGCGATCGGTGTCGCGCTCGATCTGCGCGATGTCGCGGCCCGTATGCGCGGCGAGCATCGTGTTCAGGCGCTCGCGCAGATAGAGCACCTCGCGCGCCTGAAGCTCGACATCGGCGGCGGTGCCCTGGCTGCCGCCCGAGGGCTGGTGGATCATGATGCGTGCGTTCGGGAGTGCGAAGCGTTTGCCAGGTGCGCCGGCGGCTAGCAGAAATGAGCCCATGCTCGCCGCGAAGCCAGTGCATAGCGTGGCGACGTCGGGCTTCACGAACTGCATCGTGTCGTGGATCGCGAGGCCGTCGTACACGGAGCCTCCCGGCGAGTTGATGTAGAGGCTGATGTCCTTTTCAGGATTCTCGGCTTCGAGAAACAGCAACTGCGCGACGACGACGCTTGCCGTCTGCTCGGTCACCGGCCCGACCAGGAACACGATGCGCTCGCGCAAGAGGCGCGAGTAGATGTCGTAGGCGCGCTCGCCGCGCCCCGAGGTTTCGATGACGGTCGGCACGAGGTTGAGCGCGCGCGGCGCAAAGGTTGCGTGATGCTGGACGGTCGGATGCATGAAATTCCTCGCCTTGGGGTAAGTGGGTGGAGGGGGGCGGCGCGGTGGCGCGGTTCCTTCCCCAAGACTCCCGGCGCGCGTTGCGTGTGACGAAAATTTTTTTGCGCGAGACTGTCACATCGGCGCGCTCGCGGTCGTCTTGGGGGCGAGAGCGCACGTAGCGCGGGCGAAGCAGTACAAGGCGGTGCAACAAGGAGCGAAGCGAATGACCCAGGTGATCGACGAAGTTGGCGTGCGGGATCTGCGCGACGCGCGCGAGCCCCTTCGGGGCGAGGTGGGGTTCGACGCGCCGTCCAGCAGGCAAGGCGGCGCATGGAGCGAGGGTCGCCGCGCTGCCGTCTTCGACCAGGAGCGCGCGCGGCTGCTGGCGTTGGCCATGCGCGTGCTGGGCGGCCGCGCCGAGGCGGAAGACGTCGTGCAGGACGCGTGGTTCCGTTGGCGCGAGGCGGATGCTCAGGCGGTGCGCGTGCCGCAGGCGTGGCTTGCAACGGCCACGGTGCGTCTCGCGATCGATCGCCTGCGCAAGCAGCGCCGTGAGCGCGCGGGCGAGCGCCAAGCGCCCGGCGCTGCGCCGTGGCTCGACGCCGCCGCGCCTTCGGCGGAGGAAGCGGGCCTGCGTGCCGCGCGTCTCGCGGATGGGCTGCTGATGCTGCTGGAGCGGCTCGGGCCGCTGGAGCAGGCCGTTTTCGTGCTGCGCGAGGCGTTCGACTGCGACTATGCCGAGATCGCCGCGCTCACGGGCTGCACCCCCGTGCATTGCCGACAGATCGTGCGCCGTGCGCGGGTGCGGCTGGTGCGCGAGCAGGCGGCCAGGCCCTTGGCGCCCGCCGACGCGGCGCAGCACGCGCTCACCGTCGAGCGGCTGCGCGAAGTGCTCCACGCGCAGGACCGCGTGGGCCTGATGGATCTGCTGGGCGTGACCGCGACGGCGCTGGCGGTGGCGGGCGCGACGATGAGTGCGGCGGCGAGTGCGGCGGCGAGTGCGGCGATGAATGCAGCATCAGGCTCGATGATGCCGCGCGCCGGCGCTGAGGTAGAGGCTGGAATCGCGGGCACGCCGCTACGCGGCCTGCGCGCGGAGACGCTCTCGCTCGACGGCGAGCCTGGCGTCGTGCTGGTGGCGGAGGACGGTGAATTGGTCGCGTGGCTGCACGTCGGCTTGGGCGACGATGGGCGCGCCGCTCCTGTGGTCTGCGTGGCCGCGACGGCGGGCGGGAGCGCCTTGCGGGCGGCCAACCGGGCGTTCGGAGGGGCGGCGGTGCGCGCACTGCTCGCCGGGATCGCCCGATCGCTCGCGCCAGCCTGAGCTGAGTGCGCAGGATTTGCGCAAGGTTACCGCGCGAGGCTACCGGGAAGCGGCGTCCCAGTTGATGTCGACGCACAGCACCTGCAGGCCATGCGCCGTCTGGGCGGCGACTGAGGCGGTCACGCACAGGTGGGCTTCGTTGATCGAGAGATAGGGCGGCGTGAACTGCACGCTGCCGGGCGCCTTCATGGCCCCGATGAAATAGGGCCGGCGCTCCCAGCTCGCGCCTTCGGAATGCAGGAGCGGCCTGAAGCGCTTGGCGCGAGGCGTCGCACGCACGTCGGGCAGCACGTTGTCGCCAATCTGGCGGCCCGAGGCGTCCAGCAAGAAGCTGCGTGCGGTGTCTGCGAGACCGAGCAGCGGCTGCGAGACATCGGCCATGCTCGCGCCCGCAGCGAGCTGCGCTGCCGCCGCTTCGAGCGCCTTCACATAGGGCGCGAGGCGCGCGCACTGGGTCTTCTCGCGCGCGCTCACACGCTCGCGCAGGCGCGCGGAGAGATCGTCCATCAGGCGCGCGGCGGTGGCGGGCGGCACGGGCTCGACCTCGGGGCGCGCGAAGTACGCGCCCTGCACGAAGTCGGCGTTGCTTTCGAGTGCGATCAACGCGTCGCGCTCGGTCGAGAGGCCGCCCACCAGCACCAGCTGGCCGGACTCGTGCAGCATCGAGACGAGTCCCGGCAGCACGCGCTCGATATGCGCATGGCGGCTCGCCTGGGCGAGCAGGCTGCGATCGAGCGTGACGATATCGGGCCGTAGCTGCCACACGCGGTCGATGTTCGAATGCTTGGCGCCGAAGCCGTCGAGCGCGATCACGAAGCCCGACTTGCGCAACGTGTCGATGATCTCCGCGAAGCGCGAATTCTCGCCGCCCGCCTGCTCCGAAACTTCCAGCACCACGCGCTGGGGCTGCAGCCCCAGCGCCTTGATGCCCGCGAGCAGTGCGTCGCCATAGCTCGTGTCCATCAGCGCGGCGGGGTGCAGGCTCAGGAAGAGCCATTCGTCGTGCGAGTCGAAGGCGTTGAAGTTGCCCAGATGCAGCGATTCCGCGAGCCGCCCGAGTTCGAGCAGATCGCCGCGGCGCGCGGCCTGCGTGAATACCTCCTGCGACGGCACCTGGCCGCCATGCTCATCGTGCGCGCGCAGCGAAGCGTGGTAACCGATCGCGCGGCGGTGGGCGACCGAGAATACCGGCTGGAATACGCTGAACACGGTGTAGCCGCCGTAGAGCACGGTGCGTCGCGCGCCTTCTTCGCCCGCGACGGGGCGCGACTGAAAGCCGGGAGGATCGAGGTCGATCATGCTGGTCATGGAACTGGGTGGTGCGCGCGACAGGTCGCGCGCGAATCTCGAGTTTACATTACAAGATAACAGTGCAAAAAGTATGCTCATTCCGACACATGGCGGCTCGGGCCATGCAGGCGGGATATCGGCTATGTCGAGACGCGCTTCGACGCCCCTTCGGCGCCCCGTTTCGACGCGGTGCGCGAGGCGGCTTCGCACTCGCGCGGCGCGTGTGCACCGCTGCGGTGCGCAGCGGGCATTGAACGGGAAGACGGCGCGCCGCGGCGTCCCGGTGTTATCAGGCGCGTTCTGATGGGTCGGTCTTCTTTGCCGTGCGGCGCACGTCGTCGGAGAGCTGGGCGAAGATCCACGACGAGGCTGCCGTGATGATCCCCACGCACACGAAAGTCGCGTGGAATGCCGGAATCACGTTCGAGCCGCTCGCATGGCGGATCAGGCCGGTGAAGGTCGTGAGCAGCGCGCCCGCCACTGTCACGCCGAGGCTCATCGAAAGCATCTGCACGAGCGAAAAGAGGCTGTTGCCGCTGCTCGCGCCACCCATGCCGAGGTCCTTGAGCGTGAGCGTGTTCATCGCCGTGAACTGCATGGAGTTCACGCTGCCGAACACGGCCAGCTGCACGATGCGCAGCCACAGCGGCTCGGCCGGCGTGGCGAGCGTGAAGCTCGCCATCATCAGGCCCACCAGCACGGTATTGGTCACGAGCACGCGCCGGTAGCCATGGCGCGTGATGAGATACGTGACGAGGCGCTTGGAGAACATGCCCGCTGCGGCCACCGGCAGCATCATGAGGCCCGCTTCGAACGGCGTGTAGCCGAGCGCGACCTGCAGCAGCAGCGGGATCAGGTACGGCATCGCGCCGCTGCCGATGCGCGCGAACAGGTTGCCGAGCAGCCCCACGCTGAAAGTGTGGATCTTGAAGAGCTCGAGCGAGAAGATCGGCCGCGGCGTACGCCCCGCGTGCAGCCCGTACGCCACGAATGCCGCGAGCGAGACGATCAGCATCACCAGTACGATCGCCTGCGGGATGCCCAGCTCGGCGCGGCCGTCGAGCGCGACCGAGATCGTCACCATGCCCGTGACGAGCAACAGGTAGCCCGGCACGTCGAATTTCGGCGTGTCGGGATTGCGGCTGTCGGGCATGAAGATGAAAGTGGCAATGCAGCCGGCCACGCCCACCGGCACGTTGATGAGAAAAATCCAGTGCCACGAGGCGATTTGCACGAGCCAGCCGCCGAGCGTCGGGCCGATCAGCGGGCCGATCAGGCCCGGGATCGCCACGAACGAGAGCGCGGGCAGATAACGTTCCGCCGGAAACGTGCGCAGCACGGCGAGGCGTCCCACGGGCAGCAGCATCGCGCCGCCCACGCCCTGCACGATGCGCGCGAGCACGAGCTGGTTCAGCGTGTGCGCGCTCGCGCACAGCAGCGAGCCGATCGTGAAGACGAGGATCGCGCCGAGAAACACGCGCCGCGTGCCAAGCTTGTCGGCGAGCCAGCCGGAGACCGGGATCATCACGGCCATCGTCAGCGAATACGCGATCACGACCGATTGCATGCGCAACGGCAATTCGCCGAGGCTCGCGGCCATCGCGGGCAGCGCCGTGTTCACGATGGTCGAATCGAGCGTCTGCATGAAGAAGCCCGTGGCGACGAGCCACAGCATCACGGACAACTTGCGGGCGGACGGCGTAGAGGTGGGGCTGGACGGGGCGGCGGATTCGGGCATGGGAGAACGCGGGCGCGCAGGCGGTGGCTGGCAGCCGCCATTGTAGTGAACCCGGCGTCGCGGCGGCGTGCTGCTGCCGTTGCGCGATACGGCAAACGCGGCACGGCCGGGGCCTGGTGAGCGGGGTGAATTACCCTGGAACACGCGCGGCCGCCGCGAAAAACGCCTGCGCGCGCGGGTCCAGCGCGAACGCCACGTTGATGCGCAGCCAGGGGCTCGGCTCGCCGTGGGGCCGGAAGTGGCTGCCTGGCGACGCGCTCACGCCGAACGGCTCGCCGCAGGGCACGAGCCGGGCCGAGTCGTCCACGTGGGGCACGCGCGCCCAGATGAACTTGCCGCCGCTCTGTGCATAAGCGCGAGCGCCGCCTGGCGCCCCGGCGGATCCGGCGAGCGGCCCAGCGAACAATGCCCAGCCGTGGTCTTCCAGCGTGCGCGAGGCGGTGCCGAGCGCTTCGGCCAGACGGCGGCGCAGCCGCTCCAGGTGCTTGCGGTACGCGCCGCGCTCGAGCAGCGTGGCCACCACGGCCTGGGTGAAGCGCGAGCCGCCGAGGCTCGTGAGCGCCTTGATCGAGGCGAGGTCGCGCACGATCGCCGGATTCGCGACCACATAGCCGATGCGCAGCGACGAGGAGAGCGTCTTCGAGAGCCCGCCCACGTAGATCACGTGCTCGAACTGGTCGAGCGCGGCGAGCCGGTCGCTGGGCTCGGCCTGGAAGTCGGCGTAGATGTCGTCCTCGACGATGGTGAAGCCGTGCTCGCGCGCGAGCTGCAGCAGGCGGAACGCGACCGGCGGCGAGACGATGGTGCCGGTCGGGTTGTGGAACACCGTGTTGATGAAAAACGCGCGCGGGCGATGCTGGGCGAGCAGCGCATGCAGATGCTCGAGATCGGGCCCGCTCGTCGTGCGCGTGACGCCGACGATCCGCACGCCGTGAAGCTTCAGCAGTCCGTACAAATTGAAGTAGCCCGGATCTTCCACGAACACGGTGTCGCCGGGCTTGAGCATGTAGCGCATCAGGAGGTCGATGCCCTCGCTCGCGCCTTCGGTGATGAGGATCTGCTGGGCGTCGGCGGCAATGCCGAGCGGCGCGAGCCGGTTGCGCAGATGCTCGCGCAGCGTGGCGTCGCCCAGCGGCGAGCCGTAGTCGACGAGACTCGACGGGTTGGTGCGCGAGACGTGACGGATCGCCTGGCCGAGCGCGTCGATATCGCGCCACGCCTGCGGGATCGAGCCGCTGTCGAGCTGCAGCGTTTCGCCGGGCCGGTTGAGCTGGGTGAGCAGGTGGCCCGATTCGTCGGCGGCGTTCGAGAGGTCGCAGGTGCCCATGCCGGACAGCCCGAGCCGCGCGTGCTCGCTCACGTAGAAGCCCGAGCCGTGCCGCGAGTCGAGATAACCAAGCGAGACCAGCCGGTCGTAGGCCTCGATCACCGGAAAGCGACTGATGCGGTAATCGGCGGCGAACTGGCGGATCGAGGGCAGACGTGCGCCCGGGTGCGCGCCGCGCGAGCGGATCCAGGTCTGCACGCCGGCGACGATCTGGTCGGTGAGCGGGACACCGCTGGCGCGGTCGAGTTCGAGTTTCATGCGGGCCTCGCTGGGAGCGGCCGGGGTTGCCCGGGCGTTGCGTGAAGACGGCTGGGGGACGATCGAGTGTTCGGTTTTTCGGCTGCACAGTTCCGGGTGAACTGTTCGGAATTGTGCATGGGATTGCCCCGCGCTGACCGCAATAATGCTCCAACCGGGAAGGCCCTTCAAGCCGCCGTTACAAGCGATCCGTCTCGCTTCGGCGGGGGGGGGCGCCGGCCCGCGAGTTATCGTCAAGGAGCACGGCAATGCGCGAAATCCGAATTTTCGAACTGGAACACGGCGAGCCCGCCGAGACTTGGCGGCTCGCGCAGGCAATGCAACTGCATGTGAGCGAGGGCGAACTCTGGCTCACGCTTGGCGGCGACGCGGGCGATTACTGGCTGCGTGCCGGCGAGTCGATTCGCCTTCCTGCCGGCGCGCGCGCGTGCTTGAGCGCGGGGCGCGCAGGGGCGCGCTTCATGCTCGCACTCGGCGGGGCGTCGGCAAACGAGGCGCGCGATATGCGGGCGGCGCCGGCTGCGTTGCCGCACGGGCAAGGTGCGCGCGGGTTTGCGGGATGGCTGGCCCAGGCGCTGCGCGAGCGCTCGACGCGGTTGCAGTGGGGCGCGCGCACCGCCGGCTGAGCGCGCATCAACGCTCGTCGCCGAATTTGCCTATATAGCGGGCGCGTGGCCGGATCAGCCGGCCATCGGCGTTCTGCTCCAGCGCGTGGGCGATCCAGCCCGTCACGCGCGCCGCCGCGAACAGCGTGAACGCCGCGCCGTGCGGCAGTGCGAGCACGCGCTCGATGGCTGCCAGCGCGTAGTCGAGCGTGGGTCGCGCACCGGTGGTCTCCGCCACGGCGTGTGCGAGCGCGTCGACTTCGTCCATCGGCGAGCGGGCGCTCGCATGCTGCGCGAGCATGTCGAGCAGCAGCCGGGCGCGCGGATCGCCGTCGGGGTAGAGCGGATGCCCGAAGCCCGGCAGCTTCGGCGTTGCGCCGAACTCGTCCGCCGCGAGCCGCTGCGCGAGATAGCGGTGCAGATCGTCGGCGTGGGCGGCTTCGTCGAAGAGCGCCGCCACGCGCGTGGTCTCGCCGCCGTGGCTCGGGCCGCCGAGCGCGGCGAGTCCGCCCGCCGCCGCGCCGAATAGATGCATGCCCGTCGAGGTGATGCAGCGCACCGTGAATGCCGAAGCGTTGAGCTCATGGTCGGCACACAGCACGAGCGCGGCGCGCAGCAGTTCCGCCTGCGCGCGTGAGCGCACGGCCCATGCATGCGCAAGCTGGCGGTGCAGCGGTTCGCTGGACGGGGCCGTGCAGACTAGCGCGGCGGCCAGCAAGCGCATCAGTTGCGTGCCCGTTTCGAGTTGCGCGTCGCGGCCTTGGGCCCAGATGCGCGGCATTTGCGTGGCGGCGGACGGCAGCAGCACCAGCGCGCGTTCGAGCGGCGAATGCGCGCTCCAGAGCTTGAGCCACGCCGACCATTGCGCGACGGCGATCGGCGCCGCGTTCGCTTCGAGCACGCGGCGCGGCGAGCATTCCCAGAGCAGCGCCGCGACCTCTTCGAGCGAGGCATGGCGCGCGAGCGCGATGGCGTCCTGGCCGCGATAAAACAGCTTGCCGTCCGCGATCAGCGTGATCGACGATTCGAGCACCGGCACGCCCCAATCGAGCACCTTCTGCGCGACCTTGCCCGCGCGCTTGCCGTCGGCCTTGCGGCGCGCGAGGCGACGAACTTCGGCGGCGGCGTAGCGGCGCGATTGGGGCCGGCTTGGAAGTTCGTGCGGGTGCGCGCTGCCGTTGGCATCGTCGGCGGGTACGGAGGTGAGCATGCCGCGGCTCACATAGGCATAGAGCGTGGCCCGGCTGATGCCGAGCGCAGCGGCGGCTTCGGCCGCGGTCATATAGCTGGACATAGTGGCGCGCCTCGCGAAACCGGAAAAATCGATCTATGTTGATCATCATAATCAAGATTGATTCGATGACGAGCGCGCACTTACCCTCGGTCCATCTTCCCCTGACCCATACAGGACGCAAGCCATGACACCCCGCGACGCGCTCGAGCACCTCTGGATGCTGGCCCATCCTCACGACAGCGCCGCAGCGCACCAGGCTGCGCTCGACACGGTCGACATCGAAGGCGACGATCCCGGCCTGCCTTCGGTGTTTCGCGTCGGCACCCTGGCGGCGGCGAGCATCGGCGCGGCGGGGCTGGCGGCCGCGCGCTTTCACCAGCTGCGCGGCGGCCCCGGGCAGCGCGTCGGCATCGATGTGCGCCGTGCGCTCGCGGCGTTTCGCAGCGAGCGCTATCTGAGCGTCGATGGCGGCGCGCCGTTCGAATTGCGCCATCCGGTCACCGGCTATTTCGAAACGCGCGATGGCCGCTGGATCCAGTTGCATGCGAACTTCGCGCACCATCTGCAGGGCATCCTGCGCGTGCTCGGCTGTGGCGAGCGCCGCGACGACGTCGCGCACGCGATCCGCACGCACTGGGACGGCGCCGCGCTGGACGAAGCGCTCGCGCAGGCGGGCTTGTGCGCAGCGCTCGTGCGCACGCCGCGCGAATGGGCCGCGCTCGAACAGGCGCAGGCCGTGGCGCGCCTGCCGCTCATTGAAATCGAGCGCATCGGCGATGGTGATGGTCGCGGCGATGGTGGCGCGCTCACGCAGCGGCCCGGTGCGCGTCCGCTCGACGGCGTGCGCGTGCTCGACCTCACGCGCATCATCGCGGGGCCGGTGGCGGGGCGCGTGCTCGCGCATCACGGTGCCGACGTGCTGCTCGTCAACGGCCCGCATCTGCCCAATATCGCGCCGCTCGTGATCGACAACGGGCGCGGCAAGCGCTCGGCCACGCTCGACTTGCGCGAGGCTCAGGACCGCGCGCAACTGCACGCGCTCGTGCGCGACGCCGATGTGTTCCTGCAAGGCTACCGGCCCGGCGCGCTGGCAGCGCACGGTTTTGCGCCCGAGGCGCTCGCGCGCGAACGGCCCGGCATCGTGTGCGTATCGATTAGCGCGTACTCGCATCGCGGACCGTGGCGCGAGCGGCGTGGCTTCGACAGCCTCGTGCAGTCGGCGAGCGGGATCGTCTGGATCGAGAGCGTGGCGGCCGCGCACGGCGGCGTCATGCCGGGCGCGCAGATTGATGCGTCGGCCGGGGCATCGCTCGATAAGCGGTTCGATAAGCCGTTCGATGCGCCGCGCCCGCTGCCTTGCCAGGCGCTCGATCACGCGACCGGCTATCTCGCCGCCTTCGGGGCGATGGTCGCACTCGCGCGGCGCGCGCAGGAAGGCGGCAGCTGGCACGTGCGCGTCTCGCTCGCGCAGACGGGCCGCTGGCTGCAGACGATGGGCATGCTCGAGCAAGGCCAGCGCGTGCCCGACCTGCGCGCACAGGACCTCGCGGATAGCTTCGAGGAGATGGATACGCCGTTCGGACGCGTGCGCGCGGTGGCCAGTGCCGAGCGGCTCGACCGCACGCCGGCGTTCTACGCGCGCCCGAGCGTGCCGATCGGGACCGATGCGCCGCAGTGGGCCGCGTGAGGTCGCTTCGCGCCTTACTTGCGCAATTCCGCGACGAAGTCGTAGTAGTCGTTGCGACAGTACGTGTCGGTGAGCTCGATGGCGCGCTGATCGGCGGTATAGCCCACGCGCGTGATGAGCAGCAGCGCTTCGTTGGGCGCGATGCTCATCTGCTGCGCAATTTCCTCGCTTGCGTTGACCGCGCGAAAGTGCTGCAGCGCGCGCACGATCGCGAGGCCGCGCTGTTCGAGAAAGCTGTAGAGCGAGTCGCCGATGGCGCTCGGGTCGGGGATCAGCGCGGCGGGGAAGGTCGAGTTCTCGACGGCCATGACGATGCCGTCGGCCAGACGCAGACGCTTCAGGCGCGTCACGGCGGCGGCGGGCGAGAGGCCGAGCTGGATCACCTCGTCGCGGCTCGCGGGCTGGATCTCGCGCGAGAGCCAGCGCGAACTCGGCGTGAAGCCGCGCTGGCGCAGCATCTCGCTGAAGCTCGTGAGACGCGAGAGCGGATCTTCATAGCGCGGCGTGATGAAGCTGCCCGCGCCCTGGGTGCGGCGGATCATGCCTTGCTCGACCAGCAGCGCGATGGCCTTGCGCGCGGTGATGCGCGAGACGCCGAGCGCGTCGGCGAGCACGCGCTCGGACGGCAGCGCCTCGCCGGCTGACCAGCGGTTCTCGTGAATGGCATCGGTCAGCTTGCGGGCGAGCTGCAGATAGAGCGGCGTGTCGTTGTCCGGGTCCGGGCGCAGGCCGCGCCAGCGGTCTTCCGTGGAGGCGTTCATGGGAGGCAGGCGTGAGAAGCGAACGGCAATTTTATGTCATAGGCGGCGCGGCGAGGAAATGATGGACTTACTCGTCGGCACATGGCCCGGGGCCACGCGAGGCGATACACTGGCCGTTTGCTGCAAGCGCAGATTCGCATGAGGCCGGGAACAAGGGCCTGGCTTGCGAGCTTTGCATGGGGCAGGAGAGCTCTGCATGAGACCGGAGCAAGCGCCAAAGCGCTAATTCCGGATCGCAAAGTGCTGAAGCACCAACGCCTGCCGACACAGGAGACTACATGACAACGGATATCGCCAGTATCGCGCTGCCTGGCGGCGAACGCATCGCAAAGCTCGGGCAGGGCACGTGGGAAATGGGTGAGCGGGGGGGCGACCACAACTCGCGCCGCGCCGACGAAATTGCCGCGCTGCGCAAAGGCGTCGCGCTCGGCATGACGCTCATCGACACTGCCGAAATGTACGGCGACGGCGCGACCGAAACGCTCGTCGGCGAAGCGCTGCAAGGGCTGCGCGAGGACGTATTTCTCGTCAGCAAGGTGTATCCGCACAATGCGAGCCGGCGCGGCGTCGAGCGCGCCTGCGAGGCGAGCCTGAGGCGCCTGAACACCGACAGGCTCGATCTGTATCTGCTGCACTGGCGCGGCGGCGTGCCGCTCGAAGAAACGGTGCAAGGGTTCGAAGCGCTGGTGCGCGCAGGCAAGATCCGCTACTGGGGCGTGAGCAACTTCGACACCGAGGACATGGAGGAACTCTTCGAGGTCCCCGGCGGCGACGCTTGCGCAATCAACCAGATTCTCTACAACGTCGCGCGGCGTGGCCCCGAGTACGATCTGCTGCCCTGGGGCGCTGCGCACGGCATGCCGCTGATGGCGTATAGCCCCGTCGATCATGCGCGGCTGCCGAGGCGCTCGCCGCTCGACGACATCGCGTCCCGGCATGGCGTGTCGATTTATCAGGTTGCGCTTGCGTGGGTGCTGCGTCAGCCGAACGTCTGCGCGATTCCGAAGGCGGGACGCGTCGATCACGTGCGCGACAATCGCGCCGCGCTCGACCTCGTGCTGAGCGCCGAGGACCACGCGATGCTGGACGCTTACTTCAAGCCGCCGCGCAGCAAGCGGCCGCTGGAGATGCTTTAGCGCGGTAGAGGTCAGGACAGGCCGCAAGAGTGCGGAGGCTTCCGGCCACCGGCGGCGGCGCCCGGCCGGGGGACCAGGAGACCGCCGCCGTGATGCCTGGAATGACGCGACCGGCCGTCGCGCCAATTCGGAGTGGTTGCGTTGGCATGCTCGCACCGCCGTGCGAACTCAGTGACCGCCGCCGCCTTTGCCGCCACCGGAGCCGCCGCCGTACCCGCCGCCCGGGCCGCCCGACGGTCCCCCCTTGCCGAATCCTCCACCGAAGCCACCACCGAAGCCACCACCGAAGCCACCGCCGAAGCCACCGCCGAAACCACCGCCGAAACCACCGCCGAAACCACCGCCGAAACCGCCTGAGGGGCCTCCTGAAGGTCCGCCCGACGGGCCGCCGTGAGCGCCGCCGCAACCGCATCCGCTCGATCCGCCGCCGCCGTTACTTCCACCGCCGCCGTTACTTCCACCGCCGCCGTTACTTCCACCGCCGCCGTTACTTCCACCGCCGCCGTTACTTCCACCGCCGCCGTTGCTTCCACCGCCGCCGTTACTTCCACCGCCGCCGTTGCTTCCGCCGCCGCCGTTGCTTCCGCCGCCGCCGTTGCTTCCGCCGCCGCCGCCCGAGTTGCTGGAGCCGCTGGTCGCGCCGCCGACGCCTGAACTGCCGCGGCCAGAGCCGGATCCCGAACCCGAGCCTGAGCCCGAACCCGAGCCCGAACCCGAGCCCGAGCCCGAGCCCGAGCCCGAGCCCGAGCCCGAGCCCGAGCCCGAGCCCGAGCCCGAGCCCGAGCCCGAGCCCGAACTGCCTCCAGCGCTCGCTGAACTCGAAGTGGGTCCGTTGCCGCTACCGCCGCGCCCGCAGTTGCCGCTGGTGGCCGCGTAGCAGTTCCTCGGCTCGAAGACAAAGGCGGCGTCGGCTGCTGCGCTTGCCCGGTCGGCGGCAACGGTATCCGCGCCCGGGGCATGGCCGGTGGCGTCCGACGTAGCTGACTTGAGCGCGGGATTGCCCGGCGACGTGTCCTCGACCGGCAAGCCGGCGCCCATCGTGCCGGCCGCGCCGCTCGCAGGCAGCGCGGCTTCGGCGACGATCACCCAGCTTGGAGCCGTTGCGTTGTCGGCGGCATGGGCATCGACGGCCGGCAGGAACACGCTCGCGCCAGCAGCGCCGATTGCGCTGATTGCACCGACTGCGAGCCCCCGACTGATCCCGTAGTAATGCTGATTAAAAATTGTTTTGTTCATTACTTTCTCCCCGGAAGCGATAGCGTGTACCCGCTTCGCTTCTCTTACGCCTTGCGTCCGGCGCTGCATCGCTGATGCGCAGACGCCGTTCCCCGTCAGGCCAGCAGCGTTTGGTGCCGACACCGCGCCGACGCGTGCTTCATGCCGTGCGCTGTTGGCACAGCCTCGCCGGCGCGGGCGGTAAGAGCGGCACCCGGATGCGTTTGCACCGGATGACCGATTCAGTCAGGAATCCTTGCTGACTGCCGCGGACTGTTACGGAGGCGGCGCAAAGCATGTGTGCCGTGCTGCCGGCCATCCGTTCGCCCGGCGCGAGAAACCGCGCGCCTCATCCCCATTCCATCTGGATTTCACAGCGCTGGGCGCAGGCCGGATGCCTGGTGCCGATTTAGCGAGTTCCGTGCCATCGGTCCAGCAAGTCCGCGTGACGAGGACTTAACACTTTCTCTATGGCTATGGGGCGGAAAAATTAACGGAAAACGTTTCGACGATGAAACGCGTGCGGAGTGCCTGGCGATTCGCGTTGCAAAACTGGACAACGCAACGAATTTCGTCTGACCTTCGCGCGGCTCAGGAGTGGGGTTGTGCCGAGGCCGTTTCGGCTTGAAGCGTGCGCAGCTGCTCGGCCGGAATGTGGCAGCGGATGCAATGACCGTGGGCATCCGCGTCGAAGGGCGGCGCGGCTTCGTCGCAGATCGCGCCGAGCTTGCGTGGGCAACGCGCGCTGAAGACACAGCCTGTCGTGCCGCCGGTGGCGTTGCGCGGTATGTCGCCGGTGGGCGTGCCGGCGAGGGTATGGCTCGTGGATGTTTCGCGCGTGAGCATGCCGGGATTGAGCAGCGTTTCGGTATACGGATGGCACGGGCCGCTGAGCACGGCGCTCGCGGGGCCGCTCTCCAGCACGCGGCCCGCGTAGAGCACCATGACGCGGTCCGCGAGATAACGCACTACGTCGAGGTCGTGTGAGATGAACAGATAGCTCACGCCGTGCTCGCGCTGCAGGCGCGCCAGCAGATTCAGGATGGCGGCCTGCACCGAGACATCCAGCGCCGAGGTCGGCTCGTCGCAGATCACCACACGCGGTTCGCCCGCGAACGCCTGAGCGATTGCCACGCGCTGCTTGAGGCCGCCCGAAAGCTGCCGCGCGCGGGCTGCGAGGTAGCGCACCGGCACGCGCACCGCTTCGAGCAGCGCGGCAATGCGCGCCGCGTTGCGGGCTTCGGCGCTTTGGTCTGTAGTCCCGCCTGCAGTTTCGTCCGCGGGCTCCTCTGCCGCTTCGCGCGATCGCGCGCTCGATGCATCGCCCGCGCCTGCGCGCCGTGCCTGGGCGAGCGCGCGGCCCACCAGCCGCCTTACTGGCAGTGCACGATTGAGCGAGGCGTCAGGATGCTGGAACACGATGCGCAACGCCTGCAGCTGCCTGGCGTCGCGCTGCGCGAGACGCTCCGCGAGGGGCTGTGCGTCGAGTTCGAGGGTGCCGCCCGGGTCGGCGGCTTGGAGCCCGAGCAGAAGCTTCGCGAGTGTCGTCTTGCCGCTGCCCGATTCGCCGACGAGGCCGAGCGTTTCCCCCGTGCGCAACTCGAGCGAGACGTCGTCGAGCACGCGCTGCGCGTGCTCGCCGCGGCCGAAGGTGCGCGAAACATTGGCCGCGCGCAGGACCACTTTCGCCTCGTGTGCGCGCGGTGCGCACGGCGTTTCCTCAGCCGGTTCGTTTGTCTGCGGATTCGACTGTCCGGTTGATGGAGCAATGGTCTGTGCACCGGTGCGCATATCGGCGACGTTCGCGTGGTCCGCACTCTCGGCGACCGGCAGCTCGATGGCCCGCTCGTGATAGTGGCAGCGCGACATCTGCTCGCCGTGCGCCGCTTCCATGCGATGCGGCGGCGGCGCGTGCTCGCGGCAACGCGCGTCAGCGAGACGGCAGCGCGGAGCGTAGACGCAGCCATGCGTGAGCGTGCCAGGGGCCGGCAGCTCTCCGGGAATCGTGTCCAGCGCGCCATGCGCCTTGTTGCGGCCCGGCGCCGGCAGGCAGCGCAGCAGCCCCACCGTGTACGGATGGCGCGCCCGCGCGAACACGTCGCGCGTTGCGCCTTCCTCCACGAGGCGTCCCGCGTAGAGCACGCCCATGCGCTCGCACATCCCGCGGATCACGGCCAGGTCGTGGCTGATGAGCAACACCGCCATGCCGAGCTCCGCGCGCAGTTGTGCGATGAGCGCGAGCACCTCGGCCTCGACGGTGGCGTCGAGGCCCGTGGTGGGTTCGTCGAGGATCAGGAGCGCCGGGTTCGACGCGAGCGCCATCGCGATCACCACACGCTGCTGCATGCCGCCGGAGAGCTGATGCGGCCAGCTCGCCATCACGCGCGCGGGGTCGGCGATGCGCACGCGCTCGAGCATCGCATGCGACTGCGCGAGCGCGTCGGCGGGGTGTGCCCCGGCGGCTTCGAAAGCCTCGCTCAGCTGGCGGGCGATCGTGAGCGTCGGGTTCAGCGCGCTGGCCGGATCTTGATAGACCATCGACACCTTGTGGGCGCGCAGCATGCGCAGACCTTCGCGATCGAGCGAGAGCACGTCCTCGCCAGCGATGGCGATGCGCCCCGCCTTCACGCGGCCGTTATGTGCGAGATAGCGCAGCACGGCGAGCGCGACCGTCGATTTGCCGCAGCCCGATTCGCCCACGAGGCCATACGCTTCGCCACGCCTGATGCGCAGCGACACGTCGGTGAGCACGTCGCGGTCCTTGCCACGCACGCGGTAGGCCACCGTGAGGCCGACCAGCGCGAGCGCATCGTCGGCGCGCGGTGCGTGGAAGGTGGCGAGGGCGGGGCGCACGGCATTCATGAGTCGAGCTCCTCGCGCAGGCTGTCGGCGATCAGGTTGACCGCCACCACGAGCGATGCGATCGCGAGTGCATCGAAGGCGACGGTCCACCACGCGCCACCCGCGAGCAGTGCGTACGACTCGGCGAGCGCGAGGCCCCAGTCGGCCGAAGGGGGCTGGATGCCGAAGCCGAGAAACGAAAGCGTCGCCACCGCGAAGATCGCGTAGCCGAGGCGCACCGTTGCTTCAACAACGATCGGCGGCCAGACGTTCGGCAAGATCTCTGCAAACATCACGTAGTGCGCGCGCTCGCCGCGCAGCCGTGCGGCGGCCACGTAGTCGAGATGGCGCTCGGCGAGCACGGCCGCGCGCACGGTGCGTGCGACGAGCGGCGCGAAAGTGATGCCGATCACCAGCACGACGGCGAGGTTCGACGCGCCCACGGCCGCGAGCACGAGCAGCGCGACGATCACGAGGGGCAGCGCGAGCACGGCGTCGAGCGCGCGTGCGACGAGCGTGCCCGCCCAACCTTCGACATAGCCGGTCAGGAGGCCGAGCGCCGTGCCCGCGAGCGTGCCCGTCAAGGTGGCGAGCGGTGCGATCGTAAGAATGTCGCGCGCGCCCACGATCACGCGCGAGCAGATGTCGCGGCCGAGCTGGTCAGTGCCGCACCAGTGCGTGCGCTCGGGCGGCAGCAGCGAGCTGAGCGGGTCGGACGCATAGGCGTCGTAAGGCGCGATCCAGGCGCCCGCGAGGGCGCAGACGATCCATGCGAGCAGAATCAGCGTGCCCAGCACGAACGCGGGCGAGCGCAGCAAAAGACGCAACGTGGCCACGAAGTGCGGCGCGCCAGCTTCGGCCTCGTGCGAGGTCGCATTGTTAATCGATTCGGATACCGTATCGTTCATGCGTATCCCCGTTAGCCCGTCAAGAACCCGTTTGCGCGCGCAGCCGCGGATCGAACAGCGCGTGCAACAGGTCGGCTACGAGATTCGCGAGCGTGTAGACGAGGCCTACGGTGAGCACGCCCGCTTCGAGCAACGGAAAGTCCTTCGCCTTCGCTGCGCTGTAGATGAGCGAGCCGATGCCCGGATAGCGAAATAGCGACTCGACCACCACGAGCCCGCCGATCAGATAGCCGAGCTGGGTGGCCGCCACGGTAACGCTCGGCAGCAGTGCGTTGCGCAGCACGTGGCGCACGATCACGACGCGGCGCGGCAGGCCCTTGAGGACTGCGGTGCGCGTGTAGTCGGCTTCGAGCGCGTCGAGCATGCCCGCGCGCGCGATGCGCGCAAGATAGCCGAAGAACACCAGCACGAGCGGCAGCACCGGCAGCACGAGGTGGCGCAGCGTGTCGAGCACGCCCGCATCCGCTGGCGCGACGGCCTCGATCGGCAGCCAGCGCAGCCAGACACCGAACACGAGGATGAGCGCGATCGATGAGACGAATTCCGGCACCGCGCTCGCGCACAGCCCCAGCGTGCTGATGAGCCGGTCGAGCCAGCGTCCGCCGTGCAGCGCGGCCCATACGCCGCCGCCGATGCCGAGCGGCACGACTACCACGAACGCGAGCAGCCCGAGCTTCGCCGATTGCAGGAGCGCATCGCCCACCAGCGGCGCGACGGGCTGGTGGAAGGTCCACGAGGTGCCGAGGTCGCCGCGCAATGCATGGCCGATCCATCTGGCGTATTGGTCGAGCAGCGGGCGGTCCGCGCCGAGCGCGTGGTTGAGCGCTGCTACGGCGCGCGCGTCGGCGAGCGGGCCGAGCACCGCGCGCCCAACGTCGCCCGGCAGCAGTTGGCCGCCCGCGAACACCAGCACGGAAAGCAGCCAGAGCGTGAAAAGCGCCCATGCGGCGCGCTGCGCGAGAAAACGCGCGACGCCCTTGCCGCGCACCCCGCGCATGGGGTGTGCGCCGAGCGGCTCGCGAGGGT
This sequence comes from Paraburkholderia sp. A1BS-2L, assembly GCF_051125205.1. Lineage (NCBI taxonomy): Bacteria > Pseudomonadati > Pseudomonadota > Betaproteobacteria > Burkholderiales > Burkholderiaceae > Paraburkholderia > Paraburkholderia sp. A1BS-2L. The sequence continues at coordinate 2,484,579 of NZ_CP120428.1, read as the reverse complement.
TCAATTCGGGCGGTCTCGTCAGCGGTGTAGCCATCGGACTCCAGATGCGCGCATGGCAGGCGTTGCGCGACGCTTACGCCGCGAGCGTCGCGCGGTCGAAGTAGAGCTGTGCGAGCGCGGTGAAATGCACGCCCGAAAGCGCGGTGCGTTGCGCGATCAATTGATCGTAGAAGTACGGGATGATCACCGGCGTTTCATCGAGCAGCAGCGTCTGGATCTGCGCGGCCACTTGCTTCTGCGCGGCCACGTCGAGCGTCGCCGCGAATTGCGCGACCAGCTTGTCGTACTGCGCATTGCGAAAGTGCGCAGCATTCCACGTGCCGCCGCTCGTGAACGGCGCGTTGAGGAACACGTTCGGCACGCCGCGATGGCCGTAATCCGTGATGCCGAGCGGCGCGTCGAGCCAGTCCGATTTGCCATACGTGCCCGCGCCGTAGTATTGCGACTGGCTCTCCACCTTCAGCGCGATGCGCACGCCGATCGCCTTCGCCGCGTTCTGCACGACCACGGCGAGATCGGGAATCTCCATGTACTTCTCGGTCGTGAGCGTGATGTCGAAGCCATTGGCGACGCCCGCCTGCGCGAGCAACTGGCGCGCCTTCGCAACATCGATCTTGCGCTGGGGCACCGTGCCGGCCGTCGACGGGAAGATCGGCGCGAACGGGCTGTCGTTGCCCACCACGGCGCGGCCCTTGAAGAGCCCGCGCACCATCACGTCGCGATCGAGCGCGAGTGCGAGCGCCTGGCGCACGCGTTTGTCCTTGAACGTGGGCACGTCGTTGCGCATGTGGATCTGCCGGTGCGCGCTCGAACGCACGCCGATCACCTTGAAGTCGGGATTGTTCAGGATGCCGATGCCGCCCTGCACGGTAAAGGTGCCCATGACATCGGCCTGATGGCCCTGCAGTGCGAGAATCTGCGCCTGCTCGTCGGCGTAGAACGCAAACTGCACGCGTTCGGGCAGCGCTTTCTCGCCCCAGTAAGCGTCGTTGCGCACGAAGCTCGCGCCGCGCCGTGTTTCGTAGCGCTCGAGCTTGAACGGCCCGGTGCCGATGAAGCTCTTTTCGTAATTGCCCGCGTAATTCGCGGGCAGCAGCACGGCGTTGTAGTTGTCCGAAGAAACGTAGTAGGGAAAGTTGCCGTTGGGCGCGTCGAGATGGAACGCGACGGTGTGCTCGTCGACCATCTTCGTGCCGCCCTTCGAGAGCACGCCCTTGAGCACCGAGAGCGCCGCCGAGCCGCTCGCGGGGTCGGCGAGGCGATCGAACGTGGCGACCACGTCCTTCGCGCCGAATGGCTGGCCGTCGTGGAATTTCACGCCGGGGCGCAGCTTGAAGGTCCAGACGTCGGCGCTCGCGTTGGGCTGCCACGAGAGCGCGAGCGCCGGTTGCAGATGGCCGTCGGCGTCGTCGTTGGCGAGGAATTCGCCGGTCTGGTTCAGGAGGCAGAGCGCACCTGCGTCGGTCACCGTGAGCGGGTCGACCGCGCCCGCCGGCATCAGGTGGGCAACGCGGATGGTCTGATTTCCCGGCTTGCCTCGCGTGGCCTGGGCGCGCGCGCTGCGCGGCGCGACGAGGCCGCTGCCTGCCAACGCGAGGCTCGACAGCCCGAGCGCGCCGGCATAGCGCAGCAACTCGCGGCGCGTGAGCCGGCCGGTGAGGAACTCGTCGATGGCGTGGTTGCCGTATGCGCCTGCACGGGCGCGCAATGCGTCGAAGGAAGCGGCCGCAGTCGAGCACGACCCTTGCGCTGGTTCGCGCGAGTCAGGCGGGGGGGACTCTTGCGGTAAAGCGGGCTTCGAGAGCGAGAGGCGGCGGGGCGGCTTGGACTGCTGACGTTTCATCGGCGCGGGTTTCCGGTGCGGTTCCGTGGAAGGGCGCGGCCGCGATGGAAGCGGCCGCGACGGCGGCATGCGGTACGGCAGACGACGAATAGTGCTTAGTTTAGGCGTTTTCGGCCATGCCCGCCGATACGGGCGTAGCCGGGGTTGTACCGGATTGCGTAGCCAGTTCAACGAGGCCGGGCCGGCGCCAGCGGTGGAACAGCACCGAGCCGATCCAGCACGCGATGAAGAGCGCGACGAACGCGTAGCCGATCTCGCCGAAGTGCGCATTCACGCCGGCGGCGGCCGACCAGAGGCCGCCGCTCGCGCCGAGCTGCGCGCCGATAAGCCCCGCCGCTTCCACGCCGCCGATCATGACAGCCAGCAGCGCCGAGACGAGCGTGATGCTCGCGTTGTAGTAGAGCTTGCGCTTCGGATCGTCCATCGCCCAACCGTAGGCGTGAACCATCAGCACGTTATCGGTGGAATCGACGAGCGTCATGCCGGCGGTGAAAAGCGCCGGGAACACGAGGATCGAGACCATCGGCAAGCCCTTGCCCGCTTGCGCGGCGGCGATGGCGAGCAGGCCGATCTCGGTGGCGGTATCGAAGCCGAGGCCGAACAGCAGGCCCACGGGATACATGTGCCAGCTCTTGCTCACGAGCGCGAAAAGCGGCCGCAGCGCGCGCGCGAGGAGTCCGGCGGGGGCCATCGGTTCAGCGCTCGCCACGGCTGCTTCGGCTGTTTCGGCGTCGTCCCGATGCGCGCGGCGATAGCGGCGCCAGACGTCGCGCAGGATCACGAGGTTCATGCCCGCGATCACGAGCAGGAAGCCCGACGACACCAGCGTGCCGATAGCCGCGCCGATCTCGTGCCACTGCTCGAAGCGCCCCTGCAGCGTGAGCGCCGAGAGCGCGATGCCGAGCGTGGCCGCGATCACGATGCTCGAATGTCCGAGCGAGAACGCGAGGCCCACGCCGAGCGGCCGCTCGCCGCGCTGCATGAGCTTGCGCGTGACGGCGTCGATGGCGGCGATGTGGTCGGCGTCCACGGCGTGGCGCAGGCCGAAGCCGTAGGCGATGACGGCGGTGCCGATAAGCAGCGGATAGTGGCGCAACGCGATCAGCGCCCACGCCCACGCCGCGATGTTGGCCCCGATCAGGGCTGCGTAAAGCGCAATGAGGCGCGGACGCAGCGATTTGGCTGAAGCGGGCGGGGCGGACAATGTCATGCGCTATGAGGTTTCAATGCGAGGTTTCAATGCGGTCTCAAGGTTCGTGCGGATGGCGATGAATCGGATCGACCCAATAGACCGTTTCCGGCGCTTCGACGGCGTCGATGTTCAGATTCACGACCACGGCCTCGTTGTCGCTGCGCACGAGCACGCATTCGAGCGGATCGTCGGTGCTCGCGTTGATCTCCTGGTGCGGCACGTAGGGCGGCACGAAGATGAAGTCGCCCGGGCCCGCTTCGGCGGTGAATTCGAGGTGCTCGCCCCAGCGCATGCGCGCCTGGCCGCGCAGCACGTAGATCACGCTTTCGAGCGCGCCGTGATGATGCGCGCCCGTCTTCGCGTTCGGATGGATCGTCACTGTGCCGGCCCAGATTTTCTGTGCGCCCACGCGCGCCGCATTGATTGCGGCAGCGCGGTTCATGCCGGGCGTTTGCGCCGTGTTCGTGTCGAGCTGGTCGCCGCGTATCACCTTGACGCCGTTCTCGCGCCAGTCGGGCGCGTGCTCATGGTCGTGACTCATGGTCGTGTCTCCTTACTCCGGCCCCATGCAAAGCTGTGAAAAAGCCCGCCCCTTGCGGGACGGGCTTCGAGTCATGCGCTTCGCGCACGCCTTATTGCTTCTTCGCGTTGATGACCGCTTCGGCCACGTTCTGCGGCGTTTCGGCGTAGTGCTTGAACTCCATCGTGTAGGTGGCGCGCCCCTGCGTGAGCGAGCGCAGCGACGTGGAGTAGCCGAACATCTCCGAAAGCGGCACTTCGGCGCGCACGATCTTGCCGCCGCCGCCCGCGATGTCCTCCATGCCCTGCACGATGCCGCGCCGGCTGGAGAGGTCGCCCATCACGTTGCCCATGAAGTCCTCGGGCGTTTCCACTTCCACCGCCATCATCGGCTCGAGCAGAACCGGTTTCGCTTTGCGCATCGCTTCCTTGAAGGCCATCGAGCCGGCCATGCGGAACGCGTTTTCGTTCGAGTCCACATCGTGGTACGAGCCGAACGTGAGCGTCACCTTGGTGTCGACTACCGGATAGCCCGCGAGCACGCCCGCCTTGAGCGTTTCCTGGATGCCCTTGTCGACGGCCGGAATGAACTCGCGCGGAATCACGCCGCCCTTGATGGCGTCGACGAACTCGTAGCCCTTGCCCGGCGGCTGCGGCTCGAGCGTGATGACCGCGTGACCGTACTGGCCGCGCCCGCCCGATTGCTTGACGAACTTGCCTTCGACATCTTCGACCTTGTTCTTCACGGTCTCGCGATACGCGACCTGCGGCTTGCCGACGGTGGCCTCCACGCCGAACTCGCGCTTCATGCGGTCGACGAGAATTTCGAGGTGCAGTTCGCCCATGCCCGAGATGATGGTCTGGCCGGATTCCTCGTCGGTCTGCACGCGGAACGACGGGTCTTCCTGCGCGAGACGATTGAGCGCGATGCCCATCTTTTCCTGGTCGGCCTTGGTCTTCGGCTCGACGGCCTGCGAGATCACGGGCTCGGGGAAGATCATCTTTTCGAGCACGATTGCGTGCGCCGGATCGCACAGCGTGTCGCCCGTGGTGGCCTCCTTCAGACCCACCGCCGCCGCGATGTCACCCGCACGGACCTCCTTGATTTCCTTGCGCTCGTTCGCGTGCATTTGCAGGATGCGGCCAAGGCGCTCCTTCTTGTCCTTCGTCGCGTTGAGCACCGTGTCGCCCGAATTCACCACGCCCGAATAGACGCGGAAGAAGATCAGCTGGCCGACGAACGGGTCGGTCATGATCTTGAACGCGAGTGCGGAGAACGGCTCGTCGTCGTTCGGATGGCGCTCGATCTCTCTGTCCTGGAGGTCGTGGCCGAGAATCGCAGGCACGTCCACGGGCGAGGGCAGATAGTCGATCACGGCGTCGAGCATCGCCTGCACGCCCTTGTTCTTGAACGCGCTGCCGCACAGCATCGGCACGATTTCGTTGGCGATCGTGCGCTTGCGCAGCGCGCCCTTGATTTCCTCTTCGGTGAGGCTCTCGTGGTCGTGCAGATATTTCTCGAGCAGCACTTCGTCGGCCTCGGCGGCGGCCTCGACCATTTTTTCGCGCCACTCGTGCGCGAGATCGACGAGGTTTGCGGGGATCTCCTCGTATTCGAACTTCACGCCCTGGCTCTCGTCATCCCAGACGATCGCCTTCATCTTCACGAGATCGACCACGCCCTGGAAGTGGTCTTCGGCGCCCACGGGAATCTGGATGGGCACGGCCACACCCTTCAGGCGCTCGCCGATCTGCCGCTGCACGCGGAAGAAGTCCGCGCCCACGCGGTCCATCTTGTTGACGAACGCGATGCGCGGCACCTTGTACTTGTTCGCCTGGCGCCACACGGTTTCCGATTGCGGCTGCACGCCGCCCACGGAGTCGTACACCATGCACGCGCCGTCGAGCACGCGCATGGAACGCTCGACTTCGATGGTGAAGTCGACGTGCCCCGGGGTATCGATGATGTTGATGCGATGCTCGGGGTAATTGCCGGCCATGCCCTTCCAGAACGCGGTGGTCGCGGCCGAAGTGATGGTGATGCCGCGCTCCTGTTCCTGCTCCATCCAGTCCATGGTCGCCGCGCCGTCGTGAACCTCACCCAGCTTGTGATTCACGCCGGTGTAGAAAAGGATGCGCTCGGTCGTCGTGGTTTTGCCGGCATCGATGTGAGCGCTAATCCCGATGTTGCGATAGCGCTCGATGGGAGTCTTGCGAGGCACGGTGATCTCCTTGGAATAACGCGCCATGGAAAGTGCCGGGCGGCGCGCGGCGCGGCCTGCGCGCGGCCCGGCGGTCCGCGCGGCGGCGTGCCCGGGAGCGTTTCAGCGTGCTTCAAGGTGCTTAAACGTGCATCGGGCAGACGCGCGCCGCGCGGCGGATTACTAGGATAGCGCTTGCGCGGCGCTTTTGCTGAAAGGGCGTCAGAGCCCGAGAAGGCGTCTTGTGGAGGGCGTCGCGGCGCGGCCTGGCGGGTGGGGCGCGAGAGTTGGGCGCGCGAGTCAGGCGCGCACAAGCGGCGCACGCCACGCGCGCAAAAAAGCCGGCGCCGCGAACTGCGGAAGCCGGCTCATGCGCCTCGGAGGGCGGCGGGGCGGCGCAATATCGGCGCCGGGACGCCCGGGGCGGGCCAAAGTTGCCCGGGCGCTTACTGCAGCCGCGGCAGGCCGTCGATCTTCATGCCGGGCTTGATGCCTTTCGCCGTAAACCAGCCCTTGCTCATTTCGAGCGCGTAGACGCCGTTATTGCGCGGGCAGTGGTTGTTGGTGGTTTCGGCCTGCATTTCGTCGATGTCGGTGATCGTGCCGTCGGCGCGCATGAACGCGATCGACAGCGGAATCAGCGTGTTCTTCATCCAGAAGCAGTGCACGGCGTTCTCGCCGAACACGAACAGCATGCCTTCGTTCGGCGCGAGCTGCGTGCGATACATGAGGCCTTGCTCGCGGTCCGCGTCATTGGCGGCCACGGCGGCATCGATCACGAACATGCCTGCGGTGAGCTTCGTGTGCGGAAAATCGCCGGGCTGCTTGGCGCCGGGCGGCATCTGCTGTGCATGTGCCGCGCTGCTGGTGGCGGTCGCGGTGAGCGTAAGGGCCGCAAAGGTGCCGAGCGTGGCGGCGAGCGGAAAAGCGACGGCGAGCGCGCAACGCGCGATGAGCGGGCGCAGGGAAAATCGCACGAGTGAGCTCCTTGCTTGGGAATAATCCGCGCATGTTACGCGAGTCCGCGAACGCGGGTCAAAACATGCAGCCGTAGTGGGACGATACGCGGACGATGCATAAACAAAAAGGCAGAGTGCCTTGCGACACTCTGCCTTTCGAACGCGGTGAAGAACGGCACGAAGCGCCGCTCTTCCAGGCGTCTTTCAGCGAGCTTACTCCGAAGCTGCCGAAGCGGCTTCAGCCTTAGCTGCCTTCTTGTGCGACGACTTCTTGTGCGTCGACTTCTTGTGCGTCGACGACTTGTGAGCCGTCGAAGCAGCAGCAGCCGGAGCTGCCGATGCCGGAGCAGCTGCTTCCGGAGCCGAAGCTTGTGCGAATGCAGCCGTTGCGAAGAGGCCAGCGACCAGAGCGGCGATCAGTTTGTTCATGTTGTGAATCCTCAGCTTGAGTTGATTAACCAAGTGACCCGGTTATTGGAGTCAGGTCGGTAAACGTGCCATCCACCTTTCGGTTGACAGTCGTGAGCGACAAATTCGGAACGAATTGACGAACGCGTCTGCCAGCGGTCGGGACCGTGCATTGCTGCGCTGGGCCCGTAAGGCTGAATGCCGGATAGCTTCGGGGCGGCATCTGCGTGAAATAACGCATGGTTTCGCGTACCGGTTGACGCGAATTCCTCATTTGTTTTTCTTCGCGCGAAATTCGTGAGGCAACGCGCCGATGCACGGCGCACGCGGCAAGCCGTAAATGACGGAAAAGTGCTTACGCAACAGTCACTTGTGTGCCGTGCGCGTGGGTGTCGCGCGGCGCCAGGGCGCATCGGTGGGTACTTCGACACTCGCACCGGGGGGGAGGCCCAGCGAAAAAATATCGAGCGAGCCGATTGCCACGCGCACGAGACGCAGCGTCGGAAAGCCCACCGCCGCCGTCATGCGCCGCACCTGGCGGTTCTTGCCTTCGCTGATGGCGAGTTCGATCCATGTGGTGGGAATCGCCGCGCGATAGCGAATGGGCGGCGTGCGCGGCCACAGGAGATCGGCGTCGTCATCGGAGATTTTTTTTGCGCGGCACGGCTGCGTCACGAAATCGCCAAGATCGACGCCGCGCTCGAGCGCCGCGAGCGCGTCCTCGCCGGGCGCGCCTTCGACCTGCGCCCAATAGCGCTTCACGAGCTTGCGCTTCGGTTCGGCTATGCGGGCTTGAAGTGCGCCGTCGTCGGTGAGCAGCAGCAGACCTTCGCTGTCCGCATCGAGACGGCCAGCAGGATAGACGCCCGGCGTCTTGACCCAATCCGCAAGCGACTGGCGTGTTTCGTGCGGCGAAAACTGGCAAATCGTGCCGAACGGCTTATTGAGGGCGATCAAGCGCATAGGGAATAGGGCGAGCGTGCCAGTGAGGAATGGGAGTCTTCTGGAATCAGGGCGCGCCGCGATATTAATGCATATTGGGCCGCATCGAATAACGGGTCCTATATAAGACATCGGACATTCACGATGGGCGATGGCGCCGCGCAGCATAAATGCATGAATGACCTGCGGGGCGGGCAATGGGGCCGTGGGCTAGAATAACGACCAGACCCTGGCGCCGCGCACGGCCGCCTTGCAATCGGGCACATCCCGTTTTCGAAACGTTCGCGGTCGACAGACCGATTCCCCTACTGGAGTTGATCATGCCGTATCAGCACATTAAGGTCCCGGCTAGCGGTGAGAAGATCACCGTCAATCCGGACTTCTCGCTCAATGTCTCCGATCAGCCGATCATTCCTTACATCGAGGGCGACGGCACGGGCGTCGACATCACGCCGGTCATGCTCAAGGTGGTCGACGCGGCGGTCCAGAAAGCCTACGCGGGCAAGCGCAAGATCCACTGGATGGAGATCTACGCAGGCGAGAAGGCCACGCGCGTGTATGGCCCCGACGTATGGCTGCCCGACGAGACGCTCGACGCCGTGAAGGAATATGTCGTGTCGATCAAGGGTCCGCTCACGACGCCGGTGGGCGGCGGCATCCGTTCGCTGAACGTGGCGATGCGCCAGCAGCTCGACCTCTATGTGTGCCTGCGGCCCGTGCAGTACTTCAAGGGCGTGCCGTCGCCCGTGCGCGCGCCGGAGAAGGTCAACATGGTGATCTTCCGCGAGAATTCGGAAGATATTTACGCGGGTATCGAGTGGCCTGCCGAGTCGGAAGGCGCGAAGAAGCTCATCAAGTTCTTGCGCGAGGAAATGGGCGTTTCCAAGATCCGCTTCCCGGACAGCTCGGGTCTCGGCATCAAGCCGGTTTCGCGGGAAGGCACGGAGCGTCTCGTGCGCAAGGCGATCCAGTACGCGATCGACAACGAGCGCCGTTCAGTGACGCTCGTGCACAAGGGCAACATCATGAAGTTCACCGAAGGCGCATTCCGCGACTACGGCTATGCGCTCGCGCAGAAGGAATTCGGGGCGGAACTCATCGACGGTGGTCCGTGGATGAAGGTCAAGAACCCGAAGACGGGCGGCGACATCGTGATCAAGGACGTGATCGCCGACGCGTTCCTCCAGCAGATTCTGCTGCGCCCGGCCGAGTACGACGTGATCGCCACGCTGAATCTGAACGGCGACTACATCTCGGACGCACTGGCTGCGCAGGTGGGCGGCATCGGCATTGCGCCCGGCGCGAACCTGTCGGACTCGGTGGCAATGTTCGAGGCGACGCACGGCACGGCGCCGAAGTACGCGGGCAAGGATTACGTGAATCCGGGCTCGGAGATTCTTTCGGCGGAAATGATGCTGCGCCACCTCGGCTGGACCGAGGCGGCGGATCTCATCATCGCTTCGATGGAGAAGTCGATTCTGCAAAAGCGTGTGACGTACGACTTCGCGCGGCTCATGGAGGGCGCGACGCAGGTGTCGTGCTCCGCATTCGGGCAGGTGATGATCGACAATATGTAGGCGTAGTCCAGCAGGTTCGCGCCGCAACGTAAAAACCCCGATGGACCCGTAAAGGCCGTCGGGGTTTTTTGCATTGACCTGCCGGAAAATTATTCCGATTGATTCGATATGCGAATTGATGCGGAGAGTGACATCCGCTACTCGCTCAGGCGCGTAATTTTCTGCCCTTGTACGCCGAGTCCGGCCATCAGACCGGACTGGCCGTAAATGAACGCGTAAATATCGGAGCGCCCGGTGGTGGTGGTGAGGTCCTTGGCCATGCCGGAATCGGCGACCACGACGCTCGGCCCCACGCCGACCGACCAGCCATCGGAGCTATCGAGATACTGCATCGACTCGCGCGTCATCATGAACATGGCTTCGGAGAAGTTCTGGGCGCCGGCCTGCAGACCCCACGAGACCGCGCTGGAGTTGTAGTAACCCAGCACCTTGCCTTCCGCCGAGAACAGCACGCCGTTGCCGCTCGATCCGCCGACCAGCAAGCCCGCCTTCAGCACCTGCGGAAAGACCAGAATGCCGGCGGACTTCGAGCCCAGCGCCCGTGCGCCCGGTGTTGTCTCGTAAAGCGTATGCAAGGCCTGGCGCGCGGACTGCTCGAGTTGCGCGCGCGACGACGCTTCGCTGACTGCGGACGTGGGTGCGGCGGTCAGTGTGGCCGAACAGGCGGCGATGAGCAGGGGCGAAAGCAGGGCCGCGACGCGTACGGATTTCGATGACATAGTGAGTGATGCTCCGTTTTATTTTGTGGGAAGCGTTCATCGGCGCATTGCGCTTGCGCAGTACCGGCGAAGCTGCCGCGATCTTATCGAGCACTCCTACCTGTTTCTTTGTCGTACTCATGGCATGCCGTGTGATGTGGTGCGCGCAGCGACGACGACTGTGCGTTATCATGACGCCCATCAATTGAGTTCATTCGCCGTCTCGTTTCGCATGACTTTTCTGTGTCGCTTCCTCGTCGCTGGTCTGCTCGCGCTTCTTGCCCTGAGCGGCGCCAGCGCGTGCGAGCCCATGCAGCGAGACGCGAACTCATCGCCGGTTTCGCATGTTGCGCATCGGGCTGCTGCGGCGGACGATCATTGCGGCGTCGCAGAGCCGGCAAGCACGCATGGCCGCTGCGCCGGCCATGCGAGCGATTGCGCTGCGAGCTGCTGTGGACATTGCGCCGCGCCGCCTGTCGGCGCGCGCATCGGTACGGGCGTGCCCGAGCGCTCCCCACGCGCTGCGCCTGCCGCTGCACTGCGCGCGGGCATCACCCACGCGCCGCTGTTGCCGCCTCCCATCGTCTGAACGCGGGCGCTTCGCCTCATGGGCGGAAGCGGCCCGATGCAGGCCCGAGAGGATTCGTCGTGCGGTGAGCGCACGCGAAGCCCATGGCCACATGCGCGGCGCGCTGTCATTGCGCGTCGCGTCGTCAGGTGTGTTTGAGGAATTCATCGATGAAACGCAGAACTTTTTTGTCCGGCGCATTGAGCGCCGCCACGGCGTCGCTGTTTGCGCGCGCGGCGCTGGCCCAGCAGAGCGGCCATGCGATGTCCGGCATGTCCAACATGTCCGGCATGAGCGGGATGAGCGGGATGAGCGGGATGAGCGGGATGTCCGGCGCGATGATGCACGCGCCGACGCCGCTCGCGGCAGCCGATACGTTGCCCGCCGGCGCGCCGCTGGCAACGTTGCGAACGCTGGTGAACGAGAGCCGCGAAGCAGGGCATTTTCGTGCGACGCTGATCGCCAGGCCCGTGACGCGGCCCTTGCTCGCTGGGCAGCCGGCTACCACTTTCTGGCAATACGATCCGGGGAATCAGACCGATAAGGCCGATGACGCCGGCCCCGGCGTCGGTCCGTTGATCGACGTGCAGGAAGGCGACACTGTCGAGATCCGCTTCGTCAACCGGTTGCCGCAGCCGTCCACGATTCATTGGCACGGTTTGCCCGTGCCGCCCGATCAGGACGGCAACCCCATGAACCTCGTGGCGCCAGGTGACGAGCGCGTCTACCGGTTCACGCTGCCCAAGGGGAGCGCCGGCACCTACTGGTATCACCCGCATCCGCACATGCACACGGCCGAGCAGGTGTTTCGCGGGCTCGCGGGTCCCATTGTCGTGCGCGCCGCGAGCGATCCGCTTGCGGCTTGGCCGGAGCGCCATCTGTTCGTATCCGACCTCAAGCTTGCTGCTGACGGCACGATTTCCGAGAACGGCATGATGGACTGGATGAACGGTCGGGAAGGCCAGTTCGTGCTCGTGAACGGCGCGCGCGAGCCGCGCATCGACGTGGTGCGCGACGAGCGCTGGCGTGTCTGGAACGGCTGCAGCGCGCGCTATCTGCTGCTGGCGTTCGATGATGGCCGTGCGTTCGCGCAGGTCGGCACCGACGGCGGCCTGCTTGCCGCGCCGCGCGAGGGTGTGACTTCGCTGCTGATCGCGCCGGGTGAGCGCGCCGAACTGATCGTGCGCGCGGGCGAGGGCGCGTCACGCGCGCGCATGATGGCCGCGCAGTACGACCGGCGCAAGATGGCGATGTCGCACGGCAGCCTGCCGCCCACGCCATCGGCCGTATTGGCCCAGGTGCAATTCGCGCCGCATGGCGCGGCGGCGGCATTGCCTGCGCAGTTGCGCACGATCGAACCGTTGGCGCCGCGCGGCAAGACCACGGCTGCGCTCACGCAAAAATCCGTGGTGTTCAGCGAAGTCATGGACATGCATGCGATGCACCAGCCGGGGGCGTCAAAATCGGGCATGCCGCGCGGTATGCAATTCATGATCAACGGCACAATCTACGATCCCGAGCGCATCACGCTTACGAGCCGCCGCGGCGAAGTCGAGCATTGGACGATTGCGAACCGCACGGACATGGATCATCCGTTCCATCTGCACGGTACGCAGTTCCAGGTAATGTCGCGCGAGACGGGCGCCAAGCGCGTGGACGAGCCGTATCTCGCATGGCGCGACACGGTCAACGTGAAACCCGGGGAAAGCGTGCATCTTGCGACCGTGCAGGACGTCGCGGGCGAGCGCATGTTCCATTGCCATATCCTCGAGCATGAGGACCTCGGCATGATGGGCACGCTGCGCGTGATCTAGCGAAAAATCGTCCGCCCAAAAAGAAACCCGGCCGAAGCCGGGTTTCTCAGGTACAGATACCGAACAGGTCAGGCAGCTGCCTGAATGTTCGATGCCTGCTTACCCTTCGGGCCTTGCACGACCTCGAAGCTCACCTTCTGACCTTCTTTGAGGGTCTTGAAGCCATTCATCTGGATGGCCGAAAAGTGAGCGAACAGATCCTCGCCGCCTTCGTCCGGCGTGATGAATCCGAAACCCTTCGCGTCGTTGAACCACTTAACCGTACCGGTTGCCATACCAACTTCCCCTGTAACTCATGTCACTACCACGAGCAGTTCGAAAAGCTAAACGATCGCAGAGTGCGAACGCCCCCTCTCACAAGCTCACCAACGGCATTTTTTCGAAAATATAGGCGGTTGAAAAAAGTGCCAGCTTGATTGTTGGGGCTCTTTATTCTGCTGTCAAGAATATTTTGAGACGTTATCTGACGCGTTGTAAAGAGCACATTCCAGGGTTTTTCCGGCTTTTCTTGCGACTCTGTCTGGCCGAAATCGTAAGCAGTTGCCGATGCACTCATCCGGTTCGTTTTTTATCCAATCGGAGTTGCGCGAGCTGTCTTGAAAAGTCGCATAATCGACTCACATGGGATGCACCGCAGCACGAAATCTGCGGACGTGCGTGCGCAGGCCTACAGTGGCTGCCCACGTGGGCACGCAGGTTGTGCGATACTCGATTCGACGGTGGCCCGAAAGCTGCTGGCAGAATGGTTCGAACCGGCCCCGCAGCCGGGCGCCCGCGAAAGTACGGCTTGAGGTACGGATTGGGCGAGGCTGATCGAGTCCGGGAAAACGGGGCTGCGCCGGGATTGTCCGCACGGCGCCGCAGCCCGGTGTTCACCGGACGGCCGGTCGGGTTTCGGCAGGATTGCGGGCCTGTCCGAGTTGTTTAGAATGGGTGTATGGCGATTATCCCGGACAAGCAGGATTCAACCGTAGTGGAGCGGCAGGAGCAAAAGGTCAAACCGCCCTCCATGTACAAGGTCGTGCTGATGAACGACGACTACACGCCGATGGAATTCGTCGTGATGGTCGTGCAGGAATATTTCAATAAGGACCGCGAGACCGCAACACAAATCATGTTGAAGGTGCATCGCGAGGGCAGGGGCGTTTGTGGGGTCTATACGCGGGACATCGCGTCGACCAAGGTTGAGCAAGTCGTTACCCACGCGCGGCAAGCGGGGCACCCGCTGCAGTGTGTGATGGAGGAAGCATGATTGCCCAGGAACTGGAAGTCAGCCTGCACATGGCGTTCATGGAAGCACGTCAGGCGCGGCATGAGTTCATTACGGTCGAGCATCTTTTGCTCGCGCTGCTGGATAACCCAACAGCTGCGGAAGTGCTGCGAGCGTGCGCTGCGAATATCGAAGACCTGCGACAGAACCTGCGCAACTTTATTCACGACAACACTCCTACGGTTCCCGGCACGGATGACGTCGATACGCAGCCGACGCTCGGGTTCCAGCGCGTGATCCAGCGCGCGATCATGCACGTCCAGTCCACCTCCAACGGCAAGAAGGAAGTGACGGGCGCGAACGTGCTGGTCGCGATCTTCGGCGAGAAGGATTCGCACGCGGTGTACTACCTGCAACAGCAGGGCGTCACGCGTCTGGACGTGGTGAATTTCATTTCGCACGGCATCGCGAAGACCGGCAGCGGCGAAGCAGCCAAGGCCAGCGAGGCGAACGCCGAAGCCGAAGACGCGGCAGGCCAGAAGGAAACCCCGCTCGCCCAGTTCACGCAGAACCTGAACCAGATGGCGAAGGATGGCCGCATCGATCCGCTGATCGGGCGCGAGCTCGAAGTCGAGCGCGTGGTGCAGGTGCTGTGCCGCCGCCGCAAGAACAATCCGCTGCTCGTGGGCGAAGCGGGCGTGGGCAAGACTGCCATCGCCGAAGGCCTCGCCTGGCGCATCACGCGCGGCGAAGTGCCGGACATTCTCGCGGACGCACAGGTCTACTCGCTGGACATGGGCGCGCTGCTGGCGGGCACCAAATATCGCGGCGACTTTGAGCAGCGTCTGAAGACCGTGCTCAAGGAGCTCAAGGAGCGTCCGCACGCGATTCTCTTCATCGACGAGATTCATACGCTGATTGGCGCGGGCGCCGCGTCGGGCGGCACACTCGATGCTTCGAACCTGCTCAAGCCGGCGCTTTCGTCGGGCACGCTCAAGTGCATCGGCGCGACCACCTTCACGGAATATCGTGGCATCTTCGAGAAAGACGCGGCGCTGTCGCGGCGTTTCCAGAAGGTGGACGTGGTCGAGCCGACCGTGGAGCAGACGGTTGCCATCCTGCGCGGGCTCAAGTCGCGTTTCGAGGAGCACCATGGCGTGAAGTATTCGTCGGGCGCTTTGAACGCAGCGGCCGAGTTGTCGGCGCGCTTCATCACCGACCGTCATTTGCCTGACAAGGCAATCGACGTGATCGACGAAGCGGGCGCGGCGCAGCGCATCCTGCCGAAGTCGAAGCAGAAGAAGACCATCGGCAAGAGCGAGATCGAGGAGATCATCTCGAAGATCGCGCGCGTGCCGGCGCAAAGCGTCTCGCAAGACGATCGCTCGAAACTGCAAACGCTCGACCGCGATCTGAAGGCGGTGGTGTTCGGACAGGACCCGGCTATCGACGCGCTTTCGGCCTCGATCAAGATGGCGCGCGCGGGTCTGGGCAAGACCGACAAGCCGATCGGCTCGTTCCTGTTCTCCGGCCCCACGGGCGTCGGCAAGACCGAAGTGGCGCGTCAGCTGGCGTTCACGCTCGGCATCGAGCTGATCCGCTTCGACATGTCGGAGTACATGGAGCGCCATGCGGTGAGCCGGCTGATCGGCGCGCCGCCGGGCTACGTAGGGTTCGATCAGGGCGGTCTGCTCACCGAAGCCGTCACGAAGAAGCCGCACTGCGTGCTGCTGCTCGACGAAATCGAGAAAGCGCACCCGGACATCTTCAACGTGCTGCTGCAGGTGATGGACCACGGCACGCTGACCGACAACAACGGCCGCAAGGCAGACTTCCGCAACGTCATCATCATCATGACGACGAATGCGGGCGCCGACACGATGAACAAGTCGACGATCGGTTTCACGACCCGGCGCGAGCAGGGCGACGAAATGGCCGACATCAAGCGGCTGTTCACGCCCGAGTTCCGCAACCGGCTCGATGCGACGATCAGCTTCCGTGCGCTCGATGAGGAAATCATCATGCGCGTGGTCGACAAGTTCCTCATGCAACTGGAAGACCAACTGCATGAGAAGAAGGTCGACGCGCTCTTCACCGATGCGCTGCGCAAGCATCTGGCCAAGCATGGCTTCGACCCGCTGATGGGGGCGCGGCCGATGCAGCGCCTGATCCAGGACACGATCCGCCGTGCGCTCGCCGACGAACTGCTGTTCGGCAAGCTCATGAATGGTGGCCGCGTGACCGTGGATGTCGACGCCGAGGACAAGATCCAGCTCACGTTCGACGCGCAACCCGCACCGCGCAATCCGGAAGCCGTGGAAGTCGAATAAGCACTGCTTGCCGCTAACGCACGACGGCGTAGCCCTTTACGGGTTACGCCGTTTTATTTCGAGACCAAAGAATCAGGAATCCGAAATGATTTATGCGGTCTTCGAGGTGCGTGCGACGCCACAAAGTAAAATAGGCGTTCATTCACAGTGTCAGCGCAAAGCAGGGGTGCAATAGTGGTACCACGTAAATCGGGCGCGTTCGACTCCATCGTCGAGCGCGAGCAGGGGCTGCGCCAGGGCTTGTCCGCGGGCCAGATGACGATGATCGCCATCGGCGGCGCGGTGGGCACCGGGCTCTTTCTCGGCAGCGGCTTCGCCATCGGCTTTGCCGGGCCGGGCGTGCTCGTGTCCTATGCGATTGGCGCGCTGATCGCGCTGTTGCTGATGGGCGCGCTGGCCGAGATGACCGTCGCGCACCCGACCTCCGGTTCGTTCGGCGCGTATGCGGAGCACTATATCGGCCCGCTGGCCGGCTTCGTCGTGCGCTACGCGTACTGGTCCGCCTACGTGCTGGCCGTGGGCACTGAAGTCGCGGCCATCGCCATCTACATGAAGTTCTGGCTGCCGCACGTGCCGGGGCTCTACTGGATTGTCGGCTTCTCGGCGGCGTTGATCGCCGTAAACGCCATGAGCGTGCGGGCCTACGGCACCATCGAGTATCTCTTTTCCAGTCTCAAGATCGCGGCGATCGTCGCGTTCATCGTGCTCGGCGCGTGGTTCGTGTGGCGCGCGCCCGCCAGTTCGGGCGTGGGGTTCTCGAACTATACGTCGCACGGCGGACTGCTGCCCAAGGGCTGGTGGGGCGTGTGGGTGGGCACGATCGTTTCGCTTTTCAGCTACCTCGGCGTGGAAACCATCGCGGTTGCCGCAGCGGAGGCCAAAGACCCGGCGCGTGCCGTCACGCGGGCGTTCCGCGCGACGGTGCTGCGCCTCGTGCTGTTCTATCTGCTCACGCTCGCGCTGATGCTCGCCATCGTCCCCTGGACCGAGGCGGGCGGCAACGAGAGCCCGTTCGTGAAGGTGATGGCCGAAACCGGCGTGCCGTACGCGGCCGGGGCGATCAACTTTATCGTGCTTGTGGCCGCGCTGTCGGCCATGAACAGCCAGCTTTACATCACCACGCGCATGATGTTCAGCCTCTCGCGTGCGGGCTACGCACCTGCGGTGTTCGGGCGCCTCACGCCCAATGGCGTACCGACCGCGGCGCTCTCGCTGTCGACCATCGGCATCGCCGTGGCGGCCGTGCTCAACGCGCTTTGGCCGCAGGCGGCGTTCACGCTGATGATGTCGATCGCGATGTTCGGCGCAATGTTTACGTGGTTCATGATCTTCGTGACGCAAATTTTCTTCCGCGCGCGTCGCGCGCGCGACGGGAGCGCACCGCTCGCATTCCGCATGTGGGGCTTTCCGTTCACGAGCGTGCTGGGCGCGCTGCTGATGCTCGGCATTCTGGTCGGCACGGCGTTCACGCGCGAATTCCGCATGACGCTCGCATATGGGCTCGGGTTTCTCGCGGTGCTCGTGGCGGCATATGCGCTATGGTATCGCCGCAGGCAGCCCGCCGCACGGGCTCAGGAGTCGCTGTGAACGCAAAAAAGCACGCCGTGAGCGTGCTTTTTTGTTGCTGCTGGGCGCGCCGGATTGGGGCCAGGCGCGTTTGGGCGGCGCTCAGAGCTCAGTGCTCAGTGCTTGCCCGTGCTGCCGAAGCCGCCTGCGCCGCGCTCGCTTTGCTCGAAGTCGTCGACGATATTGAACTGCGCCTGCACCACCGGCACGATCACGAGTTGCGCGAGACGCTCCATCGGATTGAGCGTGAAAGTGGTGTGGCCGCGGTTCCAGGTGGAGATCATCAGCTCGCCCTGGTAGTCGGAGTCGATCAGACCAACGAGATTGCCGAGCACGATGCCGTGCTTGTGGCCGAGACCCGAGCGCGGCAGGATCAGCGCCGCGTATCCGGGGTCGGCCAGGTGGATCGCGAGACCGGTCGGCACGAGCTTCGTTTCGCCGGGTTCGAGCGTGATTGGCGTGTCGAGGCAGGCGCGCAGGTCGAGGCCGGCGCTGCCCGGCGTGGCGTAGTGGGGCAGCTGGTCGCGCATGTGTTCGTTCAGGATCTTGATGTCGATTTTCATGAGGCTCCGATTCGATCGGGGTCAGGGTTGGGTCGGCGTTGAGTCCGGGTTGGATCGGTTCCGAGGCAACTGGAAGGCCTCGGCGAGAAGTTCGTAGGAGCGCAGGCGCGCCTCGTAGCTGCCCGCGACGGTCAGCACGACGAGTTCATCGGCGCGAAAGCTGTCCTTGAGCGCGTGCAGGCGCTCGGTGACGCGTTCGGGCGTGCCGATGATGCTGCGCGGCTTTTCGCGGTCGATCACGATCTGTTCGCGTTCGCCGTATTCCTGCGCGCGGCCCTGCTCGAGACTCGGAATGGGCGCGTTCAGGCCGTAGGCCATCTGCACGCGGCGCAGGTCGACGGCCTTTTCGAGGTCGGCGGCTTCGGCATCGGTGTCGGCGCAGATGACGAATACCGCACACGCGAGATACGGCTTTGGTTCGTGGCCGGCCTGGAAGCTGTCGCGGTAGGCGTTGGCCACCAGGTGCCCGAAGTGTGCGTTGATGAAATGCGCGAACGAGAAACGCAGCCCGAGCTGCGCAGCCAGCGCGCCGCCGAAGTCGCTCGAACCCAGCACCCAGAGCTGCGGCCGCGTGGCGATTTGCGGCTGCAGCGCCACGCCGTGCGCGAGGTGGTCGGCGGCGAGCGTGCCGTCCATCAGGCCGACGAGATCCTGCACCTGCTGCGTAAACTGATCGCCGCGATTGTAGGCACCTGCTGCAACGGCCTGAGCGGTGCGCATGTCGCCACCGGGCGCACGGCCCACGCCCAGATCGACCCGCCCCGGGAACAGCGCTTCGAGCATCATGAACTGCTCGGCGACCTTGAACGGGCTGTAGTAGGGCAGCATGATGCCGCCCGAGCCGATGCGGATGCGTTGGGTCACGCTGCCCAGGCGCGCGAGCATGACTTCGGGGGCGGGGTTGCATACACCCAGCAGGCCATGGTGCTCGGCGCACCAGTAGCGCGTGTAGCCGAGCTCGTCGGCGAGTTGCGCGAGTTCGACGGTGGCGGCGATGGCGTCCGCCGCGGTGTGCCCGGCAATCACGGGCGACTGGTCCAGCACGGAAAGCAGTGTCATGGCAGTACTGCTCCTTCACTTCGTTCGCGGCGCGCCGCGTCAGCGCCCGAGGGCGCCGGCGTGCGCGTCACGAGATGATGCTCGGGTCCGGCAGACGCCGCGCGATTTCGGCGATCAGCGTCTGCGCGAGCGCCTGCTTGGCCGCCCGCGGCAGCGGCGTGCGGCCGGCGGCTTCGAACAGCACGACTTCGTTCTCGTCCTGGCCGAAGGTCAGCGGGCCGAGGTTGCCGATCAGGAGCGGCACGTTCTTGCGCGCGCGCTTTTCTGCGCCGTGCACCTCGAGGTCGCCGCTTTCGGCCGCGAAGCCCACGCAGTACGGAGGATTCGGCATGGCCGCGACCGACGCCAGAATGTCGGGGTTCTCGACGAAACTGAACGTCGGCATGCGGTGCTCGGCCGTCTTCTTGATCTTGTGCGCGGCAACGTGATCGACGCGCCAGTCGGCCACCGCGGCCACGCCGATGAAGACATCGGCATCGCTTGCTTCGCGCATCACGGCGTCGTACATCTGCTGCGCGGTCTGCACGTCTTCGCGCCGGACGCCCCACGGCGTGGGCAGCGCAACGGGGCCCGCGACCAGATGCACTTCGGCGCCGGCTTGCTGCGCCGCGCGCGCGAGCGCGAAGCCCATCTTGCCGCTCGAGCGGTTCGTGATGCCGCGCACCGGGTCGAGCGGCTCGAAGGTCGGTCCGGCCGTGATCAGCAGCTTGCGGCCTGCCAGCACCTTGGGCGCGAAGAACGCGACGATGGCCTCGTAAATGGCTTCCGGCTCCAGCATGCGCCCGTCGCCGACTTCGCCGCAAGCCTGCGGGCCGGAGTCGGGGCCGAGCGTTTCCACGCCGTCCGCGCGCAGTTGCGCGACGTTGCGTTGCGTAGCCGGGTTGTTCCACATCTGCCGGTTCATGGCCGGCACGACCAGCAGCGGGCAGTCGCGCGCGACGCACAGCGTGGCGAGCAGGTCGTCGGCGAAACCGTTGGCGAGTTTGGCGATGAAGTCGGTGGAGGCGGGCGCGATGACGATGGCGTCCGCTTCGCGCGAGAGGTCGATGTGCGCCATGTTGTTGGGCACGCGGCCGTCCCACTGGCTCGTGTAGACGGGGCGGCCCGAGAGCGCCTGCATCGTGACCGGCGTGATGAACTGGGTGGCCGCCTCGGTCATCACGACCTGCACGTTCGCGCCGGCCTTGGTCAGGAGGCGCGTGAGCTCGGCGATCTTGTAGCAGGCGATGCCGCCTGTCATGCCGAGCACGAGGTGGCGGCCGGCCAGCTCGCCTTCGGTTGCAGCGGAGGTGTTCAAATCAAGTCTCCAGTCTCGGGCTGGCGCGCTCAATGCGACTTGCGCACGCGCCGCAATTCGTCGAACACCAGCAAGATGGCGCCCACGGTGATCGCGCTGTCGGCAACGTTGAACGCCGGCCAGTGCGACGAGCCCAGATGGAAGTCGAGGAAGTCGATCACATGGCCGTACATCAGGCGGTCGATCACGTTGCCGAGCGCGCCGCCGAGTATCAGCGCGAGCGCGGTGCAAAAGAGGCGTTGCCCCGCGTGGCGCTTGAGCAGGTAGCCGATCACGATGGCCGCGACCACGCCGAGCGCCGTGAATGCCCAGCGCTGCCAGCCGCCCGCCGCCGCAAGGAAGCTGAACGCGGCGCCCTTGTTGTAGACCAGCACGAGGTTGAAGAACGGCGTGACCACGCGGCCTTCGCCATAGCTGAACATCCGCGAGATGGCGATCTTCGTGAGCTGGTCGGCGAGGATCACGATCACCGCGATGCCGAGCCACGGCGCAAGCATGCCGCGCGCGCCGCTCGACTTCGACTGTTTCGGCAGGGTCGTTTTGGCCATTATGCCGCGCTCCGCGCTTCGCCGTTGCCGAACAGATTGGCCACGCAGCGCCCGCACAGGCCCGGGTGCCCGGCGTTCGCGCCGACGTCCTCGCGGTAGTGCCAGCAGCGCTCGCACTTGAGGTACTTCGAGGTGACGACTTCGACGCCTTCGTCGGCTTCGCTCTCGACCTTCACGACTTCGGCCGCCGAGGTGATCAGCACGAACTTGAGGTCTTCGCCCAGCGAGGTGAGTGCATCGTAACGCGCGCCGCTCGCCAGAATGCGCACCTCGGCCTGCAGCGACGAGCCGATCTGGTTCGCCACGCGCGCCTCTTCGAGCGCCTTCGTCACGTTGCCGCGCACTTCGCGCAGGAGCGTCCACTTGGCGATCAGCTCAGGCGCCTCTCCGATATCCGGGAACGCGTGGAACGTCTCGGTGAAGATGGTCGTGCTTTGCGGCTGGAACACCTTCCATGCTTCCTCGGCCGTGAACGAGAGGAACGGCGCGAGGATGCGCAGGAGGCTGTGCGTGATGTGGTGCAGCGCGGTCTGCGCGGCGCGGCGCGCGGCCGAATCGGGCGCGCTGGTGTACAGGCGGTCCTTGAGCACGTCCAGATAGAAGCCGCCCATGTCTTCCGAGCAGAACGTCTGCAGCTTTGCCACGACCGGGTGGAACTCGTAGCGGTCGTAGTGCGCGAGCACGTCGTTTTGCAGCGTGTGCGTGAGCGCCACGGCGTAACGGTCGATTTCGAGCCACTGGTCGGCGGGTAGCGCATGCGTTTCGAAGTCGAAGTCCGACAGGTTCGAGAGCAGGAAGCGCAGCGTGTTGCGGATGCGGCGATAGCCTTCCGTCACGCGCTTGAGAATCTCTTCGGAGATCGCCAGCTCGCCCGAATAGTCGGTCGAGGCAATCCACAGGCGGATGATTTCTGCGCCCAGGCGGTTCGCGACCTCATGCGGGTCGACGCCGTTGCCGAGCGACTTCGACATCTTGCGGCCTTCGCCGTCGACCGTGAAGCCGTGTGTGAGCAGCGCGTTGTAAGGCGGGCGGCCATCGAGCATCGAAGCCGTGAGCAGCGACGAGTGGAACCAGCCGCGGTGCTGATCCGAGCCTTCGAGATACAGGTCGGCCGGGAACTGGAGCTCGTCCTTGTGCGAGCCGCGCAGCACGTGCCAGTGCGTCGTGCCTGAGTCGAACCACACGTCGAGCGTGTCGCGGTTCTTTTCGTACATATTGGCGTCGTCGCCGATCAGCTCGCGCGCGTCGAGCGTCTGCCAGGCTTCGATGCCTTCCTTCTCCACGCGCTTCGCGACTTCCTCGAGCAGCTCCAGCGTGCGCGGATGCAGCTCGCCGGTTTCCTTGTGCACGAAGAACGCCATCGGCACGCCCCATTGGCGCTGGCGCGAGAGCGTCCAGTCGGGGCGGTTCGCGATCATCGAGTAGAGGCGCTGCTTGCCCCACGACGGGTAGAACGCGGTCGCCTCGATGCCTTCGAGCGCAGTCTCGCGCAGGGTCTTGCCGCCGTCCTTCGGGGTGACGTCCATGCCCGCGAACCACTGCGAGGTGGCGCGGTAGATGATGGGCGTCTTGTGGCGCCAGCAGTGCATGTAGCTGTGCACGTACTTCTCGCTGCGCAGCAGGGTGCCGGCGGCGTCGAGCGCGTCGACGATCTTCGGGTTCGCGGCCCAGATGGTGAGCCCGCCGAACAGCGGCAGCGATTCGATATAGCGGCCATCGCCCATCACCGGGCTGATGATGTCCGAGTCGGCCATGTTGTGCGCCTTGCACGACACGAAGTCTTCCACGCCATAAGCGGGCGCCGAGTGCACGATGCCCGTGCCGGTGTCGGTCGTGACGTAATCGCCGAGATAGATCGGCGAAGTGCGCTTGTAGCCCGGATGCGCCGAAGCGAGCGGGTGGTTGAATCGCAGGAGCGAGAGCTTCTCGCCCTTCGTCGTGGCGACGATCTTGCCGGTCAGGCCGAAGTCCTTCATGCAGGCTTCGACGCGCTCGACAGCCAGGATCAGCAGGCCGCGCTCGGTGTCGACGAGCGCGTAGTCGATCTCCGGATGCACGTTGAGCGCCTGGTTCGACGGAATGGTCCACGGCGTGGTGGTCCAGATCACGATGCCGCCTTCCTCGCGCGGCAGGGCCGCGAGGCCGAACGCGGCTGCCGTCTGCTCGGGTTGCGCGAACGGGAACAGCACGTCGATGGTCGGATCGGTCTTGTCCTTGTACTCGACCTCGGCCTCGGCGAGGGCCGAGCCGCAGTCGAAGCACCAGTTCACGGGCTTCAGGCCCCGGAACACGTAGCCTTTCTCGATGATCTTCGCGAGCGCACGGATCTCGTTCGCCTCGTTCACGAAGTTCATGGTCTTGTACGGGTTGTCCCAGTCGCCGAGGACGCCCAGGCGCTTGAAGCCGGCCTTCTGCGTCTCGATCTGGCCGGCCGCGTACTCGCGCGCCTTCTTCATCACTTCCTGGGCCGGCAGCGACTTGCCGAACTGCTTTTCGATCTGGATTTCGATCGGCATGCCGTGGCAGTCCCAGCCCGGCACGTAGACGGCGTCGTAGCCGGCGAGATTACGCGCCTTGACGATCATGTCCTTGAGGATCTTGTTGACCGCGTGGCCCAGGTGGATGTCGCCGTTCGCATACGGCGGACCGTCGTGCAGGATGAACTTCTTGCGGCCCTTCGAGGCCTCGCGGATCTGCTTGTAGATGCCTTTTTCTTCCCACTCCTTGACCCATTGCGGCTCGCGCTTGGGCAGGTCGCCGCGCATGGGGAACGGGGTGTCCAGAAGATTGACGGGGTACTTCGATTCGGACTTCTGCGCGGCTTTGCCGGAGGATGCTTTCTTGTCGCTCATGGTGAGATCACGTGGAATTCGGGGGATGCCTGGCGTCAGCATTGCGGCGGTGCCGCGCAACTGTCGCCTTGGACGCCGCTTACCGCCGAGGCGGCGGCGCCGTGGGGCGGAGCGGCCCGCGCGCGCCGCGGTCTTGCCTTGCTGGACGAGACGCGCGCGCGGGCCACGGCTTACCTAATTCGGTCGGTGGCCGAGGTGGCGAAGCCGGTGGAGCGGCTGCCGGCCACGCCGGCGCCCGCGGCGGCGAACCACGCGCGGGTGTTCGCCACGTCGCGCGCAATCGCGGCGGTGAGCGTTTCGAGGTCGGCGAACTTCTCCTCGTCGCGCAGCTTCTTGAGGAACTCGACGCGCACGAGCTTGCCGTAGGCGTCGCCATGCCAGTCGAGCAGATGCACTTCGAGCAGCACGCGGCCCGTGTCGTCGACGGTCGGGCGCACGCCGAGGCTCGCGACGCCAGGCAGCGGCTCGTCGGCGATGCCGTGCACCTGCACGACGAAGATGCCCTTGAGCGCCGGGCGCTTATGGCCGATCGGCAGGTTCAGCGTGGGAAAGCCGAGATCGCGGCCGAGCTTCAGGCCGTGCGTGACGTGCCCGCTGATCGCGTAGCCACAGCCGAGCGACGCGCGTGCGGCGTCCAGGTCGCCCGCCGCGAGCTGGGCGCGCACGGCGGAGCTGGAGATGCGCACGCCCGAGGGGTCGGCCACGGTGGCCATCTGCTCGACTTCGAAGCCGTGCTGCGCGCCGGCGGCCTGGAGCGAGGCGAAGTCGCCCGCGCGCTTCGCGCCGTAGCGGAAGTCGTCGCCGATCATCATCCAGCGCGCGTGCAGGCCGCCGACGATGATGCGCTCAACGAACGTCTCGGGCGACTGGCTCGCGAATGTGTGGTTGAAATGCTCGACCACGACGCGGTCCACGCCGTTCTCGCGCAGCGCTTCGAGCTTGTCGCGCAGCATGGCAATGCGCGGCGGGGCGCCGGCCGGATTGAAGAACTCGCGCGGATGCGGCTCGAAGGTCATCACGCAGACGGGCAGGCCGCGCGCGTTGGCGGCCTCGCGCACGCGCGCAAGCAACGCTTGATGTCCGCGGTGGACACCGTCGAAGTTGCCGATGGTAAGCGCGCAGGGCGCGCGACTTTCAGCGTTGGGAAGACCGCGGAAGACTCTCACGATAGCGGAACCTGGAGGAACCCGAGGGAACCTGGAAAAGTGCGCGCGGGCCATGCGCGCCGATCAATACCGGTGATGCGGCCATGGCCGCGACTAAACAGGAGATTATAAACGCACGGGGCGACGATCGCCGCCGCGCGAGCGTCGGATGCCCGCCCCGATGATAAAATCCGCGGATGAAAAATCTCGTCATCCTGATTTCCGGGCGGGGCAGCAACATGGAGGCTATCGTGCGCGCGTGCGAAAACGAAGCCTGGCCGGCGCGCATCGCCGCCGTGGTTGCCAACCGCCCCGACGCCGCGGGCCTTGCGTTCGCCGCCTCGCACGGCATTGCCACGGCGGTCGTCGACCACCGCCAGTACCCCGAGCGCGCCTCGTTCGACACGGCGCTCGCTCAGGTCATCGACAGCCACGCGCCGGACCTCGTCGTGCTCGCGGGCTTCATGCGCGTGCTCACCGAGGGCTTCGTGCAGCGTTATTCGGGTCGCATGCTCAATATTCATCCCTCGCTGCTGCCGAGCTTTCCGGGCTTGAAGACGCACGAGAAGGCGATTGACGCGGGCTGCCGCGTGCATGGCGCCACGGTCCATTTCGTCACGCCCACGCTCGACCATGGTCCGATCGTGATGCAGTCGGCCGTGCCGGTGCGCACGGGCGACGACGCCGCGGCGCTCGCCGCGCGCGTGCTCAAGACCGAGCACGTGATTTATCCGCGTGCGGTGCGCTGGTTCGTCGAAGGGCGCCTCGCGCTCGATGGCGAGCGCGTGACGCTCACGCCGCCCGAGGCGCAATGGCTCTTCCTTGACGAGACCAGCGTGGAAGAAAACGCAAAAACAGGCGCACAAGCCGTAAAAGCAGGCGCACCAACACACGCCGGGGAGGGCGCATGAGATTGCATGGTTTCCTGATCGGACAGACCGAGACGTTGCTGGCCGACGTGCTCAAGTTCACGGGTCCCGCTGATGCCGTGACGAGCCGCTTCTTTCGCGAGCACCCGAAGCTCGGCCATGCCGAGCGCGGCGTGATCGCCGAGGCGGTGTTCGCCGTGCTGCGCCGGCGCATGGAGTTCGCGCATCTGGCAGAGAGCGGCACCGGCAGCCCGACGCGGCGCCTTGCGCTGCTCGGCCTGATGGCGACGGCCGGGCGCTCGGCGATTCGCCCGTTCGTGTCCGACGCCGAGGCAAGCTGGCTCGAGCACGTCGCGAAGATCGACCCGGCGAGCCTGCCGCAGCGCGTGCAGCTCAATTTGCCCGAGTGGATCATGAAAGCGCTGGAAACGCGCTTTGACCCGGCCGAGCTCGCGCAACTGGCAGCCGCGCTGAATTATCCGGCGCCGCTCGATCTGCGCGCGAACCCCATCAAGGCGAACCGCGACGAGCTGCTGCGCGCGCTGGCCGCGGCCGGCATCGAGGCCGGCGAGACGCCGTTCGCGCCGTTCGGCGTGCGCGTGACGGGCAAGCCCGCGCTGGCGAAGCTCGACGCGTTCAAGGAAGGCTGGTTCGAGGTGCAGGACGAGGGCAGCCAGCTGCTGTGCTCGCTCGTGGCGCCCCGCCGTGGCGAGATGGTGGTGGACTTCTGCGCGGGTGCGGGTGGCAAGACGCTCGCGCTGGGCGCGATGATGCGCTCGACGGGCCGCCTCTATGCGTTCGACATTTCCGAACGGCGCCTCGCGAAGCTCAAGCCGCGCCTCGCGCGCAGCGGCTTGTCGAACGTGAATCCGGTGTTGATCGACAGCGAGCACGACGCCAAGATCAAGCGCCTCATCGGCAAGATCGACCGCGTGCTCGTGGATGCACCGTGCTCGGGTCTCGGCACCCTGCGCCGCAATCCTGACCTCAAGTGGCGCCAGTCGCCGGAGTCGATCGCCGAGCTCGCGCCCAAGCAGCTTTCGATTCTCACGAGCGCGGCGCGGCTGCTCAAGCGCGGCGGCCGCCTCGTCTATGCGACCTGCAGCATTCTCGAAGCCGAGAACGAAGCGGTCGTGAAGCAGTTCCTGGAAGCCCATCCCGACTTCGTGCTGGTAAGCGCGCGTGACGTGCTCGCGGACCAGCGCGTGGGCCTCGACACCGGCGAATATCTCTCGATGTGGCCGCACCGCCATGCGACGGACGGTTTCTTTGCGGCCGTGCTGGAGCGCCGCGGCGAAGCGCAGCCGAAGACGAAGCAGGCCGGCGCCGCCACGACGCCGGACGAGGCTGCCGCCGTGACCGAAGCCGCCGACGCTATTGCGAAGGCGCAGCAGTCGGAGGCCGACGAGCCGGACGCGGCGCTGAAGTAAGCGAACGGTTAGAGACAGATCGCGCGGGGCCGTCCGGTGGAGCTGGACGGCCCCGCGTCATTTCAGGCTCTTTTTGCGGCTTTCCTTGAGCGGCATGCATGGCGACGCGCAGCGCCGAGCGGTTACTTTTCAGCGCCTCTTTTGCACAATGTTGCACCGCATGAACAGCAGCCTTTCGTCACTGATCAATCGCGCCGCCTCGCTCTTCGTGCTGCCGCAAACGCGCTGGCAACTCCTGATCCTTGCTGGCTTGCTCGTGGTTGCCTGGACGCTTGCCTTGCTGGCGCGGCGGTTTTTCCAGCGGCGGGCGCCAGGGCAGCGAGACGGGCGGCACTTTGGAAGTGGAAAGCCTTTACCGGGCCATTTTCTGGCTGTGCGCTGCCGCGCTGATCGTGCCGGTCCGACAGCTCGCGCGGCCCTTCATGTCGACGGCGCTGCTCGATCTCGCACTGGTTCCCGTGGTCGGTATCGGCCTGATCTATCTGGCTTTCTTTCTCCTGCGACGGGTGTTGGGGCGCGACCGGCGCACGCGCAGGCTGCTCGTGGTGAGCGAAGGCATCACAACCATCGTCGTGTGGGTCGGCGTGGTGTTGCGCGTGCTGGGCCTCGACGACGACGTCCTGCGCTGGTCATCCAACGTGCGGATCGCGGCCGGCCAGACGCATTTCACGTTGCTGGCAGTCGCGCAGGCCATGCTCTCGGTGGGCGTGATGCTCGTTCTGGCGCTGTGGATCGGGATTGCCTTCGAGGACCGCATCATGCGCTCGCCGAAGCTCGACGCGAATCTGAAGGTTTTTTCGGTTCGCGTGGGGGCGCGGGGCATTCGTACTGACGGCGATCCGGAATGAGCCTGTCGATGGTCGGCATCGACCTGACCGTGCTGGGCGTATTCAGCGGGGCGCTCGGCGTGGGTCTTGGCTTCGGATTGCAGAAAATCGCCAGCAACTATGTATCGGGCTTTATTGTGCTGGCGGACCGGTCGTTGCGTATCGGCGACACCATCAGTGTGGGTGGAATTCAGGGCCGGGTCACGCAGATCCGCCGCCGTTACACGGTCGTGCGCAGCCTCGACGGCATCGAGACGCGGATCCCCAACGAAAAGCTGATTACCGACGTGGTGCAGAATCACTCGTCTTATTTGACTTGGGGCTATGCGAAATTGTCCGTTCGGGAGGCGTACACATCGAACCTGGAACTGGCGCTGCAATTGCTCGCCCTTGCCGGGCAAGGCGTCAAACGAGTCTGCGCCGATCCGGTGCCGACGGCCGCTCTGGTCGAGTTCGGAAGCGACGGGGCGTTGCTGGAACTGGCGTTCTGGATCGAGGATGCGGCGATCGGTACGACCGGCGTGCGTTCGGACGTGAACCGCAACGTGTGGCGGCTATTCGGTGAGCACGGGATCGCCGTTCCGCCGGCGCAGCGCGATGTGCGCCTTGTCCATCGGCCGATGCCCGCGCCGGGTAACGTCGCCCTGGCCACTTGAGGTTACTTGCGGCAACTTAAGGCAACTTAAGGCCAGGTTAAGGCGCAGCTGCGATCCTGTGGCTACCAGACGCGGCGGCAAACGATGAAATGGGGTTCGAAGGCTAGGGAAAGTCTCGGACAGGTGTGACAAACAGCCTCAAATGTGTGTCCGTCAATTGACGTCGCGGCCATTTGGGAAAAAAATCTCTATTTGTTACAAACACTTGGAATGGTTCTAGTAGAATGCCGTCCAACCCCTCCTGGCCGCTTTCATTTTCTTGACATCGGCGCGGGCCTGAAAGGCCGGTGCGCTTCGTTTCACGGGTAAAAACCTTGTTGAATTCCCTGCTTGATTTCCTTGCCCACGGGATGCTGCATTTCTCGTGGTGGCAGATCCTGCTGTTCGTGGCTGTGGTCACCCACATCACGATCATTGGCGTGACGGTGTATCTGCACCGCTGCCAGGCGCACCGCGCGCTCGACCTGCACCCCATTGCCAGCCACTTCTTCCGTTTCTGGCTGTGGATGACCACGGGCATGCTTACGGGGCAGTGGGCGGCCATCCATCGCAAGCACCACGCCAAGTGCGAGACCGAAGAGGATCCGCACAGCCCGCAAACGCGCGGCCTCTGGAAGGTGCTGCTCGAAGGCGCCGAACTCTATCGCGCCGAAGCGAAAAACGAAGAAACGCTGCGGCGCTTCAGCCACGGCACGCCCAACGACTGGATGGAGCGCAACGTCTACACGCGCTTCCCGATCCTCGGCGTGAGCATCATGATGGTGATCGACGTTGCGCTGTTCGGCGTGGTCGGTCTTACGGTGTGGGCCGTGCAGATGGCCTGGATCCCGTTCTGGGCCGCCGGCGTCGTGAACGGCCTTGGCCACTTCTGGGGCTATCGCAACTTCAATTCGTCGGATGCGAGCACGAACCTGCTGCCGATCGGCATCATCATCGGCGGCGAGGAACTGCATAACAACCACCACACCTTTGCGACCTCCGCGAAGCTCTCGAACAAGTGGTACGAGTTCGACATCGGCTGGATGTACATCCGCATGATGCAGGCAGTCGGTCTTGCCAAGGTCAAGAAGGTCGCGCCCATGCCGCGCCTCACCAAGGGCAAGCTCGTGGCCGACCACGAGACGCTCCAGGCCGTGCTTTCGAACCGCTATGAAGTGATGGCGCGTTACGCGAAGGCCGTGAAGCTGGCGTATCGCCAGGAGCTCGCGCACCTGAAGGAAGTGGGCGAACGCGAGAAGTACAAGCTCATGCGCGGCGCGCGCAACTGGTTCGACAAGGAGGAGTCCAGCCTGAACGAACCGCAGAAGCGTCAATTGCCGCAGATCTTCGCGAATAGCCAGAAGCTGCGCACGTACATCGAACTGCGCAACGAACTCTCGGCCATTTGGGAGCGCTCGAGCGCCTCGCGCGAGCAACTGCTGACGCAGCTCCAGGATTGGTGCCACCGCGCCGAGCAAAGCGGTATCAAGGCGCTTCAGGAGTTTGCGTCGCGTCTGCGCCGCTACGCCTGATTTTTCGCTGGTTTTTTCGGCCACTGCGTCCTGCGTGAGTCTCGAAAAAATCCATTAGAATTCAGGTACGTCACAAAACCCCGCGCTGGCGGGGTTTTTCTTTTGGGGCTGCGGAAAAAAGCCGGTGTCTTGCACCGGCCTGGGACTGCAGCGATCGGCAGGACCGTAACATGTGCATGGGGCCGGAGTAAGCGCTTTGCTCCCACTCTGGCCGACAGAGGAGATCATGAGTCAGGCAATCAGGAAGGTCGAGTACGACCGGCCGCAGGGTGCCGTCTGCGGCGTCGGGCAGGCGTGGGCGAAGGTGCCCGACGCACCCGGCGCAGCGGAGCGCGTTGCATTGAAGGAGCGCATTCGCGCATTGCTCAAGCGCGAAAAAGCGGTGCTCGTCGCGCACTATTATGTCGATCCTGAATTGCAGGAGCTGGCGGATGAAACGGGCGGCTGCGTAGCCGATTCGCTCGAGATGGCGCGTTTCGGCCGCGATCACGAGGCGCAGACACTCGTGGTGGCGGGCGTGCGCTTCATGGGAGAGACCGCGAAGATTCTGAGTCCCAACAAGCGCATCCTGATGCCGGACCTCGACGCGACTTGCTCGCTCGACCTCGGCTGCCCCGTCGATGAATTTTCCGCGTTCTGCGACGCGCATCCCGATCGCACCGTGGTGGTCTATGCAAACACCAGCGCGGCTGTGAAGGCTCGCGCGGACTGGATGGTGACTTCCTCGATCGGCCTGGAGATCGTCGCTCATCTGCACGCGAAGGGCGAGAAGATCCTTTGGGCCCCTGATCGCCATCTGGGCAACTACATCCAGAAGAAGACCGGCGCCGACATGCTGCTGTGGCAGGGCTCGTGTCTCGTGCACGACGAATTCAAGGGCATTGAGCTCGATTTGCTGCGCGCCGAATATCCCGATGCCAAGGTGCTCGTGCACCCCGAATCGCCTGAGGCGGTTGTTGCGCTGGCGGACGTGGTCGGCTCGACCACGCAATTGATCGACGCTGCGGTGAAGCTCGATGCGCAGCGTTTCATCGTCGCGACCGATCTCGGCATCCTGCACAAGATGCGGCTCGCGGCGCCGGGCAAGATCTTCATCGAGGCGCCCACGGCCGGCAACAGCGCGACCTGCAAGAGCTGCGCGCATTGCCCGTGGATGGCCATGAACGGTCTCTCGAATCTCGCCGACGTGCTCGAGCGCGGCCACAACGAGATTTTCGTGGATGCTGCGATTGGCGAGCGGGCGCGCCTGCCGATCGACCGCATGCTCGCGTTCGCCGCCGAACACAAGCGCCGCGTGCAGGCGAGCGGCGACCTCGCGCGCGATACCGCACTGTTCTCGCAGGTGGGGGCGGCGTGACGACGAATTTGAAGGGAGGCGCGCGCGAATTGCGCGCAGCGGACGCCGTCGCGCCCGTGCTCGACGAAGTCCGCGCGCAGTACGGCGCGGCGTTCGACGCCGCGATCGCGCGAAATGTGGCGGATGCGCTCGAGGAAGACGTCGGCCCGGTCGACCAGACGGGCCGTCTCGTGCCCGCGGACGAAGTGCGCGATGCGCGCATCATCGTGCGCGAGGACGCGGTGCTGTGCGGCGTGCTGTGGTTCGATGGCGTGGTGAAGCGCGTCGACCCGCGCATCGAGGTGCGCTGGCACTATCGCGAGGGCGAGCGCATGACGGCGGATAGCATTGTCTGCTCGTTGCGCGGCCCGGCGCGTGAGCTTCTCACGGCCGAGCGCAACGCGTTGAATTTCCTGCAACTGCTCTCGGGCGTGGCGACCGTGACCCACCGCTACGTCGACATGATCGCGCACACGCAAACGCGCATCCTCGACACGCGCAAGACGCTGCCGGGCCTGCGCCTCGCGCAGAAGTACGCGGTGCGCGTGGGCGGCGGCGTGAACCAGCGCCTCGCGCTTTACGATGGCATTCTGATCAAGGAAAACCATATCGCGGCGGCCGGCGGTGTCGGCGCGGCGATGGACGCGGCGATCGCCCTGAATGCCGGCGTGCCGATCCAGATCGAAGTCGAGACGCTCGAACAGCTCGATGCGGCGCTCGCGCATGGCGCAAAGTCGGTGCTGCTCGACAACTTCTCGTTCGAGATGATGCGCGAGGCGGTCACGTGCACGGCAGGGCGCGCGGTGCTCGAAGTCTCGGGCGGCGTGAACTTCGATACGGTGCGCACGATTGCGGAGACGGGCGTGGATCGCGTCTCGATCGGCGCATTGACCAAGGACGTGCGGGCCACGGACTATTCGATGCGTATCGTCTGAGCGCGCTGCGTTCCACCAGTGCGGAACGAAAAAGGCCGCCTCGCGAGAGGCGGCCTTTTTGCTGGGCCGAAGGCTCTGTCGAGCCTTCGCTGCTTTACGACACGGTGCGATTGCGCACGCGCTCCGGCGAGAGTACGGTCGGCAGCGCCTTGGGCAGCGTGCCCGGCCAGTCGCGGCTGTAGTGCAGGCCGCGGCTCTCGCGGCGCGAGCGCGCGCTTTCGACGATCAGCGACGCCACGTCGACCAGATTGCGCAACTCCAGCAGATCCCGCGTCACGCGGAAGTTCGCGTAGTACTCGAGGATCTCGTCGCGCAGGAGGGCGATGCGGTGCTGCGCGCGCTCGAGGCGCTTGTCGGTGCGCACGATGCCCACGTAGTTCCACATAAGGCGGCGCAGCTCGTCCCAGTTGTGAGCAACCACGACTTCCTCGTCGGAATCGGAGACGCGGCTTTCGTCCCAGTCGGGCAGCGGGGCGTGCGCGCCCGCGCTGAAGCCTTCGGCTTCGATCGCCTCGGCAGCCGAACGGCCGATCACGAGGCATTCGAGCAGCGAGTTGCTGGCGAGCCGGTTGGCGCCGTGCAGGCCCGTGTACGAGGTCTCGCCAACCGCATAGAGCCCTGCGAGGTCGGTGCGCCCGGCCAGGTCGGTGACGACGCCGCCGCAGGTGTAGTGCGCAGCGGGCACGACCGGGATGGGCTCTTTGGCGATGTCGATGCCGAACTCGCGGCAGCGGGCGAGGATCGTCGGAAAGTGCTCTTCGAGGAACGCCTGCGGCTGATGGCTGATATCCAGATGCACGC
The DNA here is from genome assembly GCF_051125205.1 of Paraburkholderia sp. A1BS-2L. NCBI lineage: Bacteria > Pseudomonadati > Pseudomonadota > Betaproteobacteria > Burkholderiales > Burkholderiaceae > Paraburkholderia > Paraburkholderia sp. A1BS-2L. The sequence goes on along the minus strand of NZ_CP120428.1, from coordinate 2,450,923 downwards.
AGTCGATGCCGTGTTTCTTGATCTCGAAGTCGATCGCGCGCGCGACGATATCGCGCGGCGCGAGCTCCGCGCGCGCGTCGTGCGCGGGCATGAAGCGCGTGCCGTCGGGCAGGCGCAGCACGCCGCCTTCGCCGCGCACGGCCTCGGAAATCAGGAAGGACTTGGCGTGCGGGTGGAACAGGCAAGTGGGGTGGAACTGGATGAACTCCATGTTCGCGACCCGGCAACCCGCGCGCCACGCCATGGCGATGCCGTCCCCGGTGGCCGTGTCGGGGTTGGTCGTGTAGAGGTAAACCTTGCCCGCGCCGCCCGTGGCCAGCACCGTATGCGGCGCCTGGATCGTCACCGTGCGGTCGTTCTGCAGATCGAGCGCGTAGAGTCCGTGGCAGCGGCGGCCCGGCAGGCCGAGGCGATCGGACGTGATGACGTCGATCGCCTGGTGATCTTCGAGGATCGTGATGTTCGGGTGCTGGCGGGCGCGTTCGAGCAGCGTTTGCACGACGGCATGGCCGGTGGCATCGGCGGCGTGAATGATGCGCCGGTGGCTATGGCCACCTTCGCGCGTAAGATGGAAGCCGAGTTCGGCGGCGGCGTCCTTGGTGAACGGCACCTCCTGGCCAATCAGCCACTCGATGGCCTCGCGGCCATGCTCGACGATATAGCGCGTGGCGGCTTCCTCGCACAGACCGCCGCCGGCGACGAGCGTGTCGTCGACGTGGTTTTCCACGCTGTCGGCCGAGTCGAGCACTGCGGCGATGCCGCCCTGCGCGCGGTCGCTTGCGCCCTCGGTCATGGCGCGCTTGGCGATCAATACCACGCGGCGCGAATCCGCGAGGTTCAGCGCAACACTTAGTCCCGCCAGTCCGCTGCCGACGATCGCTACATCGAAATTCATGGTCCTGCCTCTCCGTCTCTCGTGTTCTGCTCTGTCTGGTACCGCCCGAAGCCGCGCGGGAGCCGACTTTTGAAGATGGCGCGCCCGTGGGCGGCCGGTAAAGCGGGAAGCATACTCCGATAGGGGAGCGGACGAAAAGCACACATGTGGCGCAAAAAGAAAAACCCCGCCGGAAGGCGGGGTTTTCTGTCTTCGTCAGGCTCGAAACCCGATCAATTACTTGATCTTGGTTTCCTTGTACTCGACGTGCTTGCGAACAACCGGGTCGAACTTCTTGATCGACATTTTTTCCGGCATGTTGCGCTTGTTCTTGGTGGTCGTGTAGAAGTGACCCGTACCTGCGGTCGACTCGAGCTTGATCTTGTCGCGGATGCCCTTGGCCATGATTTACTCCTTACAGTTCGCCGCGTGCGCGCAGGTCTGCGAGCACGGAGTCGATGCCGTTCTTGTCGATCAGGCGCAGGCCTGCGTTCGAGATGCGCAGACGCACCCAACGGTTTTCGCTTTCAACCCAGAAACGGCGGTTTTGCAGATTCGGGAGGAAACGGCGCTTGGTTTTGTTGTTTGCGTGGGAAACGTTGTTGCCGCTCATCGGCGCTTTCCCAGTGACTTGGCATACACGTGCCATGAGTGCACTCCTACGGAAATTCTGAGTTCGAGAGCCGCTTAAGTTTCCCAGGCGAGAAATGGCCGGAATAAGAGCGCGCTCACGTATGGATGAGAGACAACCTCGAACCCAGGCCGTATTTCCCCTGGAATGCCGCGACGGGCTTCGGAACAGGGTTGGAAATAGGCAAACCAGAATTCTAGCAGGAAAACGCCTGGAAAATCAAACGCGATTTGCAAATGCTGCTGCGGCGTCGCTTAACACCGGCTCCGGAAATGATTGGGATGCCGCTGGGTCAATCGAGGCCGTGCTGTGCAAACGAAAACGTTTCCTGCGTGCCGATGATCAAATGGTCCACGAGCTGCACTTCCACGAGTGCGAGGGTTTCGCGCAGCACCCGCGTGAGGCGCCGGTCGCTGGCGCTCGGCTGCACCGCGCCCGACGGATGATTATGCGCGACGATCAGGCTTGCCGCATTGAGCATCAAGGCGCGCCGCACGATCTCGCGCGGGTACACCGCCATGCGGGTGAGCGAGCCGCGCGTGCTTTCTTCAGTGCGGATCAGCCGGTGCCGTGCGTCGAGAAATAGGCACACGAACACTTCGTAGCCTCGCCCGCCGATCAGCAGGCGCAGATAGTCTTCTACCGCGCCCGGTGAATCGATCAACGGCTTGTCTTCCAGTTGCTCGGCGAGCGCGCGGCGGGCAAGTTCGAGCACCGCCACGAGCTTCGAGGCCTTGGCCGGCCCGATGCCGTGCAAGCCTTCAAATTCCTCGCGCTGCGCGTCGAGCATGGCGCGCAGCGATCCGAAATGCACCAGCAACGATCTGGCCACGTCGAACACATTGTGACCTCGCAGACCCGAGCCAAGCACGAGCGCGACCAGTTCGAGGTCGGAGAGCGCGGCCGGGCCCGATTCGCGCAGGCGCTCGCGCGGCATTGCGCGGCGCTGAGCCGCAGTGTGCTCGCTGCCCGTGACCAAAGCGGCCGGCGCGCCGCCGGCGCCGGAAGCGGCCCTGTCGCGCCAAAGCGGCTTGTTGCAGGCGATTTCGAACATGGGATCTCCTCGCGCCGGGCGGCGCTTGCGCCCGCCGCCCGGCAATCATGTGGCTTACAATACGGGTTTTCCGACCGCAGGAAGGCGGCCGGACCGGCCCCTCGAGGGCGCCTTCCGCACGCACGCGTGGCGCTCGCGACCAGACGAAAATGAGTACCGCATGAGCATCATCGACATCTCCGAGGTGAAACCCGGTTCCCACGTCACGCTGAACTACCGGCTTTCGCTTGCCGATGGCACCGAGATCGTCAATACGTTTGCCGATCGCCCCGCCACGCTGCTGCTGGGCGTCGGGCAGCTTTCGCCGCCCCTGGAGAACATTCTGATCGGTCTGAAAGTGGGGCACCACTCCACCTTTCAGCTAGAACCCGGCGTTGCTTTCGGTCAGCGCAATCCCGATCTGATCCAGCGCATCTCGCTCAAGACGCTGCGCGACAACGCGGTGATCGGCGAGTCGTTCAACCCCGGCGACCTCGTCGAGTTCAACGCCCCCGACGGCGGCCGCTACGCCGGCGTGCTCAAGGAGGTGAACGACAGCTCCGCGCTGTTCGATTTCAACCATCCGCTCGCTGGCCAGGCGGTTGCGTTCGAAGTGCAAATCATCGGAATCCTCTAAAGCCCATGACCACGGACACGTCCCAACTCGCCGACGCAGAAATTCTGCTCGCCCAGCCGCGCGGGTTTTGCGCCGGCGTCGACCGCGCCATCGAGATCGTCGAGCGGGCCATTCAACTGCACGGCGCACCCATTTATGTGCGCCACGAGATCGTCCATAACGCCTACGTGGTCGAAGACCTGCGCAAGAAGGGGGCGATCTTCATCGAGCAGCTCGACGAAGTGCCGCCGGGCAACACCGTCATCTTCAGCGCCCACGGCGTGTCCAAGGCTGTGCGCGCCGATGCCGAGGCGCGCGGTTTGCGCGTCTACGACGCCACTTGCCCGCTCGTGACCAAGGTGCACGTCGAAGTGGCGAAGATGCGCGAGGAAGGCCTCGACATTGTGATGATCGGCCACAAGGGACATCCGGAAGTCGAAGGCACCATGGGCCAGGTGGGCGAGGGCATGTATCTGGTCGAGGATATCGCCGACGTGGACGCGCTCACCCTGCGCGATCCGCAGCGCGTGGCGTTCGTCACGCAGACCACGCTCTCCGTTGACGATGCCGCCGATATCATCGCCGCGCTCAAGCAGCGCTTTCCCGATATTCGCGAGCCCAAGAAGCAGGACATCTGCTACGCCACGCAGAACCGCCAGGACGCGGTCAAGTTCATGGCGCCGCAGTGCGACGTCGTGATCGTGGTGGGTAGCCCGAACAGTTCCAATTCGAACCGTCTGCGCGAAGTTGCGGAAAAGCGCGGCATTCCCGCCTATATGGTGGATGCGCCGGACCAGATCGATCCTCGCTGGCTCGAAGGCAAGCGCCGCATCGGCCTGACCGCGGGTGCATCGGCGCCCGAGGCGCTCGCGCAGCAGATCATCGAGCGTTTGCGCGAACTGGGCGTGAGCAATGTTCGCGCGCTCGAGGGCATCGAAGAAAGCATTGCATTTCCGCTGCCGCGGGGTCTCGGGCAGTCCGCCTGATATCGGGCCTCGACTCCGGCTTCAGAAGAAAGCGCACCGACGGTGCGCTTTTTTTTATTGTTGCTGAAATCATTAAATAGGGCGGCATCGTGCGAAATGTGAGGTAAACCGCCTTGTTTCAGCCTGGTCGTATTAGTGTTTTCGCTAGAGGGCAGGGTTCAATTCAATGGTATGACCCCATTTTTTGAGAGGTTGAGACAGTCCTGATGCCCTGTGCACCGATTTGGTGTGGAATCCCAGCATCTACTTAAATCCGCAAAACGATGTGAGCAAGGCCCGCCCGGTAAGGCATCGCGCCAAGGCGAAACAACACTTGATGCATACGTGGGAGATTTTGGTGCAACTGATGCACTGAAATATGGCGCAACCATGGGTGCAACCTCCGTCGCCTTCTTATTTCAAAAAGAGGTTGCAATGCAGGAAAACCCTGTCGGTTCAACAATATTGCCTGCCGCATAATTGGCGTTACAATGCGCGCGTTCTGGGGGGAATGTCCTTGTGAGGCCCTCCAGGCAAGCATTTCGGAAGGCGCAGGAGACCTGATTAATGCAAGTCGAGTTTGCTTTTGCCGCGCCTTCGGCGGCTGCGGTTGCAACGCACCAGACGTGGTTCGTCCGCAGTGTCGAAGCGGGCACGAGCGCAATCTCGATCATTGCGCCCAAGCAGGGAGTCATGATGTGCAACGTATGCAAGGCTGGCCGCAAGGTCCGCGGCGCAGGCGTTGCTGCGAATGTGACAGGCAGTTGTTGAACCCGACGGCACCGAACCATCCGACGGTGCCGTTTTTGCATCCGCTTCCGGCGAGCCTGCCGCTGCAACACAGCAGCAAAGCGAACTGGGTGTGGCCAACCTTTACCGGTCTTTTACTTCAGTACCCGAGAGTGTCGTTGCGGTTCCGTAAAACATCGCCCACCGGCCGATGACGAGCGCGAATCCGGTCGCACGGGCAAAGGAGCATTAAATGGATATTTTCATCCAGCAGATCCTGAACGGGCTGGTGCTTGGCAGCATCTACGCCATCATCGCGCTGGGCTATACGATGGTGTACGGGATTCTGGGCATCATCAACTTCGCGCACGGCGACGTGCTCATGGTCGGCGCCATGGTCGCACTCTCCGCGATCAACGTGCTGCAGAACCACTTCCCGGGCCTCGGGCACATCCCCACGCTGATCATTGCGCTCGCGATCGCCGCGGTGGTTTGCGCGTTCGTCGGGTACACCATCGAAAAAGTCGCGTACCGGCCGTTGCGCCGCGCGCCGCGTCTCGCTCCGCTGATCACCGCGATCGGCGTGTCGATTCTGCTGCAGACGCTCGCGATGATGATCTGGTCGCGCAACCCGCTGGCCTTCCCGCAGCTGATCTCTACCGATCCGATCAATGTGATCAAGGCCACCGACACGACCGTCGGCGCCGTGATCTCGCCGACCGAGATCGTGATCATCGTCGTCGCGTTCCTCGTGATGGCGGGCCTGCTACTGCTCGTGCACAAGACCAAGCTCGGCCGCGCGATGCGCGCCATCGCCGAAAATCCCGGCGTCGCGAGCCTGATGGGCGTGAATCCGAACTTCGTGATTTCGGCCACCTTCATGATCGGCTCGGCGCTTGCTGCGCTGGCTGGCGTGATGATCGCGTCCGAATACGGCAACGCCCACTTCTATATGGGCTTCATCCCGGGCATGAAGGCGTTCACCGCGGCGGTGCTGGGCGGTATCGGCAACCTGGGCGGCGCGATGGTGGGCGGCGTGCTGCTGGGCCTCATCGAGCAGCTTGGCGCCGGCTACATCGGCAGCCTTACGGGCGGCGTGTTCGGCAGTAACTATCAGGACGTGTTCGCGTTCATCGTGCTGATCGTCGTGCTCGTGTTCCGTCCGTCGGGGCTGTTGGGCGAACGTGTCGCGGACCGTGCATAAAGAGGGGAACACAACATGACATCCATTCAACCGATCGAGCCGTCGACGACGCTCATCCCCGAAAAGAACACCGCAAAAACGCTCACGGTGGGCATCGTGACCGCCATCGTCGTGGCCTCGCTTCCGTTCGTGGTGGGCGCCGCGGGCGGCAACTACTGGGTCCGCGTGCTGGACTTCGCGATGCTGTATGTGATGCTCGCGCTGGGCCTCAATGTGGTGGTGGGCTTCGCCGGCCTGCTCGACCTGGGCTACATTGCGTTCTACGCGGTGGGCGCCTATACCGCTGCACTGCTCACCTCGCCGCACCTCACGACCCAGTTCGCGTGGATCGCCGGCATGTTCCCGGGCGGCCTGCATACGCCGTACTGGATCGTCGTGCCGGCGGCCATGGGGCTCGCTGCGCTCGCCGGCGTCCTGCTCGGCGCACCGACACTGCGTCTGCGCGGCGACTACCTCGCGATCGTGACCCTCGGCTTCGGGGAAATCGTCCGCATCTTCATGAACAACCTCGACCGGCCGGTGAATATCACCAACGGGCCGCAGGGCATCACGGGCGTGGCGCCGCTGCACGTGGCGGGCATGGATCTGTCGCAGCCGCATACGGTGTTCGGCTTCACGTTCACGTCGGTGTACTGCTACTACTACGTGTTCGTGCTCTGCGCGCTGCTTGTGATCTGGGTGTGCACCCGACTGCAGCACTCGCGCATCGGCCGCGCATGGGCCGCGATCCGCGAAGACGAAATCGCCGCCAAGGCCATGGGCATCAACACCCGTAACGTGAAGCTGCTGGCGTTCGCGATGGGCGCGTCGTTCGGCGGCCTCTCGGGTGCGATGTTCGGCGCGTTCCAGGGCTTCGTCTCGCCGGAATCGTTCACGTTCTGGGAATCGGTCGTGGTGCTCGCCTGCGTGGTGCTGGGCGGCATGGGCCACATTCCGGGCGTGATTCTCGGCGCGGTGCTGCTCGCCATCTTCCCCGAGTTCCTGCGCTCGACCATGGGCCCGCTGCAGCACGCGCTGTTCGGTCATGAAATCGTCGATACCGAAGTCATTCGTCAACTGCTCTACGGCCTCGCGATGGTCGTCATCATGCTCTACCGCTCGGAAGGCTTGTGGCCTGCCGCGAAGCACGAAGACAAGATCGCGAAGATCGCAAAACGTACGAGCAAGAAGCCGGTGCGCGCGTAAGGGGAGACACATAATATGAGCAACAATCAGATTCGCTTGTCCGTGAAGGGCGTGAACAAACGCTTCGGCGGCCTGCAGGCGCTCTCCGATGTGGGCCTGCAGATCGAGGCAGGCACCATCTACGGCCTGATCGGCCCGAACGGCGCGGGCAAGACCACGTTCTTCAACGTGATCACGGGCCTCTACACGCCGGATTCGGGCGAATTCCGGCTCGACGGCGACACCTATACGCCGACCGCCGTGTACCAGGTGGCGAAGGCAGGCATCGCGCGCACGTTCCAGAACATCCGCCTGTTCGGCGGCATGACCGCGCTGGAAAACGTGATGGTGGGCCGCCACGTGCGCACGAAGCATGGCCTGCTGGGCGCCGTGTTCCAGACGCCGGCCGAGCGCAAGGAAGAGCGTGAGATCAAGGAGCGCGCGCTCGAACTGCTCGAATACGTGGGCATTGCGCAGTACGCCGACTACACCTCGCGCAATCTCTCGTACGGCCACCAGCGGCGTCTGGAAATTGCGCGCGCGCTGGCGACCGATCCGAAGCTGCTCGCGCTCGACGAGCCGGCTGCCGGCATGAACGCGACCGAGAAGGTCGAACTCACGCGCCTGCTCGACAAGATCCGCGCCGATGGCAAGACCATCCTGCTGATCGAGCACGACGTGAAACTGGTGATGGGCCTGTGCAACCGCATGACAGTGCTCGACTATGGGAAGGTGATTGCCGAGGGTCTGCCGCAAGACGTGCAGAAGAACCCGAAGGTGATCGAGGCATATCTGGGCGCGGGAGTTCACTGATGGCTACACCGGTTCTGAAAATCAAGGGCCTGCAGGTCAACTACGGCGGCATTCAGGCGGTCAAGGGCGTGGACATGGAGGTCCAGCAGGGCGAGCTCGTCACGCTGATCGGCGCGAACGGCGCGGGCAAGACCACCACCATGAAGGCGATCACGGGCCTGAAGCCATACTCGGCGGGCGACATCGAATACATGGGCCAGTCGATCAAGGGCGTGCCGGCGCACGAGCTTCTGAAGCGAGGTCTGGCGATGGTGCCGGAAGGTCGAGGCATCTTCGCGCGCATGTCGATCGTCGAGAACATGCAGATGGGCGCATACCTGCGCAACGACAAGGACGGCATCCAGAAGGACGTCGACCGCATGTTCGGGTTCTTCCCGCGCCTGAAGGAGCGCGCGTCGCAACTCGCGGGCACGCTCTCGGGCGGCGAACAGCAGATGCTGGCGATGGCGCGCGCGATCATCAGCAAGCCGAAGCTTCTGTTGCTCGACGAGCCGTCGATGGGTCTGTCGCCGATCATGGTGGAGAAGATCTTCGAGGTGGTGCGCACGATCTCGGGCGAGGGCATCACGGTGCTGCTGGTGGAGCAGAACGCGCGGCTCGCGCTGCAGGCGGCGAACCGCGGTTACGTGATGGACTCGGGACTCGTGACGATGGAAGGCGACGCGAAGCAGATGCTCGACGATCCGAAGGTGCGCGCGGCGTATCTGGGCGAGTGAGCGGGTGAGCGACGCAAGGCGGTCTGCATGACCGCCAGAAGCACGAAAGCCGCATGGACGTGAAGTCCATGCGGCTTTTTTCATGATGCGGCGCATCGCGCGCAGCGATGTTACGCGCTTACAGCGAGTCAAGCACCGTGCGCAGCATCGCCATCATCTGGTCGATCTCTTCGTTCGTCACGTTGAGCGCGGGCATGAAGCGCAGCAGATTCGGCCGCGCCGCGTTGAGCAGCAGGCCGTCCGGTTGCATGAGGCGCGCCTTCTCGACGATTTCCGGACCGATGTCCTTGCCGAGCAGCAGCGCGCGCAGCAGACCTTCGCCGCGCTCGCCCTGGAAGCCGCGCTCCTCCGACAGTTCGAGCAGCTTCTCGCGCAGATACTGGCCACGCGCGCGCACGCCTTCGAGAAAGCCCGGTGCGACCAGTTGCGAGATCACCGAATAGCCTACGGCCGTCATCAGCGGATTGCCGTTGTACGTGCCGCCCTGGTCGCCGGCCTCGAACACGGTGATTTCTTTCTTCGCGAGCAGCGCCGCGAGCGGCACGCCGCCGCCGATGCCCTTGCCGAGCGTCATGATGTCCGGCTCGATGCCCGAGAGTTCGTAGGCGAACAGGGTGCCCGCGCGGCCGCAGCCGCTTTGCACTTCATCGACGATCAAGAGAATGCCGTGCTTCTTCGTGAGCGCACGCAGCGCCTGCATGAATTCGCGCGTGGCGGGAATTACGCCGCCTTCGCCCTGGATCGGCTCGAGCATCACGGCGACGGTCTTGCCCGTGATGAGCTTTTCGACCGAGGCGATGTCGTTGAGATCGGCCTTCGGGAAGCCCGGCACCTGCGGTGCGTAGATGGTGTCCCAGCCCGGCTTGCCGCTTGCCGACATCGTCGCGAGCGTGCGGCCGTGGAAGCTGTGGTCGAAGGTGATGATCTCGTAGGCGCCGTCGCGATACTTCTTGCCCCACTTGCGCGCGAGCTTGATCGCGCCTTCGTTGGCTTCCGCGCCGCTGTTGGCGAAGAACACCTTGTCATAGCAGCTGTGCTCGGTGAGGAGGCCGGCGAGCTTCGCCATCGGCTCGTTATAGAACGCCGGCGACGGGTTGATGAGCAGGCGCGCCTGTTTCTCCACGGCCTCGATCATGCCTTCGTTGCAGTGTCCGAGGCTGTTCACGGCCCAGCCCTGGATGAAGTCCAGATATCGCTTGCCTTCGTTGTCGTACAGCCACGACCCCTTGCCATGCGTGAAAACGATTTCGGGCCGGTTGGTGATGTACATCAGCGACTCGATCGGGTACTCGGAAAAATTCATGTCAACGGGCTCCGCGCTGGGACTGCAATGAGGGTTGGAAAGAAGCCGTCAAAACCGGCAGACAAACAAAAAGCCACGGGCTGGCCGTGGCTTCGTGATTCGAACTACATCTGCGTTGGGGTTCAACCCGTGTGCAACGCGCGTCCTCGAACTAAGCCAGGCCCAGGGAATGGGGCGAGCGGCGACGTCGAAGGGCGGACAGGATGCAGTTCATGGGCGCAAGAATACGACAAGGGCGGCGGCGCTGTAAACCGTCAATGTGGCGAATGGCTTTGAATAGTTTCAGCCGGCCGACGAAATTTTTGTGACGGCCGGCCAGCCCATTCGCCAGCGGGCGCTGCTTAGACGGGATTCGCGAGGTCCGCGGCACTCGTGAACGAGTCCGCATAGAACTCGTCTTCGGGCAGGCCGTGGTGTTGCGAGAAGTCGCGCTGCGCCGACTCCACCATCACCGGCGCGCCGCAGGCGTAGACCTGGTAGCCGGAGAGATCGGGCAGGTCCTCGATCACGGCGCGGTGCACGAAGCCCGTGCGGCCGGTCCAGTTGTCGCCGGCGGCGGGCTCGGATAGCACCGGCACGAAGCGGAAGTTCGGGATGTCCTTCGCCCATTGTTCGGCGAGGTCCATCAGGTACAGGTCCTTCTTCTGGCGCGCGCCCCAGTAGAGCGTCATCGGGCGGTCCAGCTTCTGGTGGATCGCGTGCTCGACGATCGCCTTGAGCGGCGCGAAGCCGGTGCCCGAGGCGAGCAGCACGATGGGCTTGTCCGAGTCTTCGCGCAGAAAGAAGGTGCCGAGCGGCGCCTCGAAGCGCAGGATGTCGCGCTCCTTCATCTGCGAGAAGACGTGGTCGGTGAACTTGCCGCCCGGCATGTGGCGGATGTGCAGCTCGAGCGGGCCTTCCTCGTGCGGCGCGGTGGCCATCGAATAGCTGCGGCGCGTGCCGTCCTTGAGGATGAATTCCAGGTACTGGCCGGCGAGATATTGCAGGCGCTCGTTGGCGGGCAACTGCAGCTTCAGGACGATGACGTCGTCGGCCTTGCGCTCGATTGCGGCAATGCGCGTGGGCAGCTTGCGCACCTGCATGTCGCCCACGCCCGCCACTTCGCGGACGTCGATTTCGAGGTGGGTCTGCGCCGTCGCGCAGCAGAAGAGGGCCATGCCGCGCGTCTTCTCGTCATTCGAGAGCGCCGAAGCGGCATGTGCGCGCTGCTCGACCTCGCCGCTGCATACTGTGCCCTTGCAGGAGCCGCACGCACCGTTCTTGCAGCCGTACGGCAGGCCGATGCCCTGGCGCAGGGCCGCGTTGAGGATGGGTTCGTCGGGTTCGACCTGGAACTGTCGGCCACTTTGCTTGAGTGTTACGTTGAAGACCATATTCGAGAAAGCAAGTCTGTAATCTGTAATCGGGGGGATCGAGCCGGGTTGCGTCTCGTCTGGCCGATGTCCGGCCCTGCTTGGGCCGTCGCCAGCGGCTAAAATGGGTCCACCATGCTTGCTACACGAACCTTGCGCCGCGCGCGCATCCTTATTGTCGGTTGCGGCGACGTCGGCCTGCGTTGCGTTGCCCAATTGCAGGCGCGGCGCGGCCGACCGCGCATCTTCGCGCTCACGCGCCGTCCGGAACAGGCCGGGACGCTGCGCGCCGCGGGCGCGGTGCCGGTCGCTGGCGACCTCGACGTGCGCACGCGTCTTGCACGCCTCGCCGGGCTCGCGAGCATCGTGCTGCACCTCGCGCCGCCCGCGAGAGACTGCGATGACGACCTGCGCACACGCAGGCTGATTGCGGCGCTCAAGGCGCGTCGGCGCTCTGCGGCGCGGGCGGCCCAAAGCGGGGCATCGGGCCGCCCGGCCGCAAGCGCGCGCGCCGGTGTGGCAGGGCCCGCATTGCAGCCGGCATCGACGCGTCAAGCACGTCTTAAAGCGTCTTCCATTGTACCCGAGCGTACCCGCCTCGCCGCTCGCGCCCACCTGACTGATCCGGCCCATCCGACGCTCGTCTACGCGAGCACCACCGGTGTCTATGGAGACTGCGGCGGTGCGCGCATCGATGAAACCCGTCCGGTGCGGCCTGCCAACGCTCGAGCGATACGGCGCGTGGCGGCCGAGCGGCAACTGCGGCGCGCGACGGCGCGCGGCGCGCTCAAGGCGAGCATCGCGCGGATTCCGGGCATCTACGCCGCGAACCGCTTGCCGCTCGCGCGGCTGGAAAAGGGCACGCCGGCGCTGGTCGAACCGGACGACGTCTACACGAGCCACATCCACGCCGATGACCTCGCCGCCATTCTGCTGCGGCTGACCACGCGCGGGCGCCCGGCGCGCGTCATTCACGCCAGCGACGACAGCGAATTGAAGATGGGAGCCTATTTCGACCGCGTGGCGGATGCGTTCGGTCTCGCGCGCGCCCCGCGCATCGAGCGCGCCCAGGCTGAGCTAGAACTCGATCCGACACTGCTTTCGTTCATGCGGGAATCGCGCCGGCTCGCGAACACGCGACTCAAGCGCGAACTGCGCCTGCGCCTGCGCTATCCCGATGTGGATGCTTTTTTGCGCACGCTGCCGCCGCACCCGTGAGCCCGGGCCGGCGGCACGGCGCAAGCGTGCCGTTCACGTGATTGCCGGCAGCGCTTCGAGCAAGAGGAAGCAGAACAGGGCCCCGATGAGCGCCCCGATCAGATTGGGATGGTATTGATGCCGCAAATGCATCGACGCCAGCAAGCCGCCGATCAGAATCGCTCCCAGCGCCATGAAAGCCATCAACACGAATGAGATCTCGAATGTCCCGTTGATGATCATGATGCCCCTCCTTGCAACTTGTAATCGTTGTTGAATCGAGTATAGGGCGGAACATCGGGAAGGGCATGCTGCGACGCGGCGCAGACAGGTGCAATCGGGCGCGTCTGGTGCGCGAGCGCACACAGGACCGGCCATGGGCTGCGCTCGCCGTGGTTCACCCCGTGTTGCGCAGCGCGTCGAGGGCGGCCTCGTCTAGCCATTGCCATGCGCCTGGGACGAGATCCGCGGGCAACGCGAAGCCGCCGATGCGCTCGCGATGCAGTGCCTCCACGCGGTTGCCCGCGGCGGCAACCATGCGCTTGACCTGGTGGTACTTGCCTTCCAGTACGCTCAGTTCGAGCTCGTGCTCGCCACGCGCATGCGCGGCCACGGCAGTGCTGGGCTCGCGCTCGCCGTGCAGCAGGACGCCTTCGCGCAGCGAGCGCAACTGTGCTTCATCGAGCGCATGGCGCGTGGTGGCCAGGTAGACCTTGGGAACCTTGCGCTTGGGCGAAGTGAAGGCGTGCACGAACTGACCGTCGTCGGAGAGCAGCAGCAGGCCGGTCGTGTCCTGGTCCAGGCGGCCCACGCATTGCACGTTGCGCGCGGCGAACTGCGGCGGCAGCAGATGAAACACGCTCAGATGGTGCTGCGGATCGCGCGAGCACTCATAGCCCGCGGGTTTGTTCAGCGCCAGGTAGGCGCGGGCGTGAAACGGCCAGGGCGTCCCGTCGACGCTGAACACGAGGTCTTCGGTATCGAAGGTGGCGAGCGGATCCGTGCAGGGCACACCCGCGATGGCCACCCGCGCTTCGAGGATCAAGCCGCGGCACTGGCGGCGCGTACCGAAGCCCTGGGAGAAGAGAATGCTTTCGAGATTCATGGCGGAACGCCGACTGCTATAAACCACAGCATTTTAGCGAATGCCGGCGGGCCGCCGATGCAGCACACGCGCGGCGTGAGCGCGTCTTTCCGCGCGGGTCGTCGCGATGCCTGATGAGCGATCGTGCCCCTATATGCGTTAGGGTTGCGATACTTCACGGCGTGCCTGATGAGGATGGCGTAACGTAATGCGACCCACCGGCCGCCGCACGCATCGCGCGCAGCGCCTGGCATTATCCAAGGCAAGGAGAACAGCATGGCGAAGACGATCGCGGACTTTCTGGCCAAGACGCTCGAAGCGGTGGGCGTCGAGCGTATCTGGGGCGTGACCGGAGACAGCCTGAACGGACTTTCCGCGAGCCTGCGCAAGCTTGGCACGATCCGCTGGATGCATACGCGGCACGAGGAAGTCGCTGCGTTCGCGGCAGGCGCCGAAGCTGCTGCAACGGGCCGGCTCGCCGTATGCGCGGGCAGTTGCGGCCCCGGCAATTTGCATCTCATCAATGGCCTGTACGACTGCCATCGCAATCACGCGCCGGTGCTGGCCATCGCCGCACACATTCCGTCGACTGAGATCGGCCTTGGCTACTTTCAGGAAACTCATCCAACCGAGATCTTTCGCGAGTGCGCTCATTATGTTGAACTCGTGACCAATGCTGCGCAGTTTCCGCGCGTTCTCGCAACGGCGCTGCGCACCGCCATCGATCAGAAGGGTGTGGCCGTGATCGTCCTGCCGGGCGACGTGGCGCTGCTCGACGGACCGGAAGAAGAGCCGGTCTGGGCGCAGCACGCGCGGCCCGCGACGCTGCCGGCTTCGGCGGACATCGACCGGCTGGCGGACCTGCTCAATCTCTCGGAGGCCGTGACGCTGCTGTGCGGCAGCGGCTGCAAGGGCGCGCACGACGAAGTGGTGGCGCTCGCCGACGCCCTTGGCGCACCGGTCGTGCACGCGCTGCGGGGCAAGCAATATGTCGAATGGAATAATCCGTACGACGTGGGCATGACAGGGCTGATCGGCTTCAGCTCGGGCTATCACGCCATGATGTCGTGCGATACGCTCGTGATGCTCGGCACCGATTTTCCTTATCGCAACTTCTACCCCGAGAACGCGAACATCGTGCAAATCGACCGCCATGCGGCGGCGCTGGGCAAGCGCGCGCCGCTCACGCTCGGGTTGATCGGCGACGTGCGCGAGACCTTGCGCGCACTCACGCCGCGGCTCACGCGCAAGACCGAACGCGAGTTCATCAAACGCGCGCGCGAGCACTACGCGAATGCGCGCAAGGGACTGGACGACCTTGCGCGCCCGGCGGCAGCGGGCAAGCCGCTGCATCCGCAATACGTGACCTCGCGCCTCGACGCGCTGGCGGCCGATGATGCCATTTTCGCGGTCGACGTCGGCACGCCTACGCTCTGGGCCGCGCGTTACCTGACGATGAATGGGCGCCGCCGCCTGCACGGCTCGTTCAACCACGGCTCGATGGCGAACGCGATGCCCCAGGCACTGGGCGCTCAGGCCGCGCATGTTGGGCGCCAGGTGATTTCGCTGTCCGGCGATGACGGTCTTTCGATGCTGCTCGGCGACATTCTCACGGCGCGCCAGCTCGAATTGCCGATCAAGATCGTCGTCCTGAACAATGGGGCGCTGGGTTTCGTCGCGATGGAGATGAAGGCGGGCGGCTACGTCGAGACAGGCACCGATCTCGTGGCGACCAATTTCGCCGATATCGCGAAAGGCGCGGGACTTTTCAGCGTGCGTGTGGAGACGTCGGAAGCGCTCGACGATGCGTTGCGCGAAGCGTTTGCTCATGACGGCCCGGCGCTCGTTGATGTGGTGACGACGAGGCATGAGTTGGCCATGCCGCCGAAACTCCAGTGGGCGCAGGCGAAGGGGTTCAGCCTCTATATGCTGCGCGCGGTGTTGAGCGGACGAGGCGACGAAGTGGTGGAACTCGCGCAGACGAATTTGCGCTGACTGTCTGGATTGCGGATTCAGCGCGCTTGAAGCAAAAAACCCCGCGAGACTATATCTGGCGGGGTTTCGTGGTCAAACGTTGGGAACGTTTGGAGAGTATCTGGTGCTCGGGCCGGAATGGAAAAATTCTTGCGGTCGCTTTGCTGGGGGCGGGTCCGTAGAATTTTCGCGATACGGATACCACCAAAAATACCACCGGACACCGGGGCTAGGCCGCTCACGGGTTTGGGTGATCGTCCTTCGCTTACTCACAGGTCGAGATTTCGCTCGGCTAGTATGTGGTCGTATTCGTCCCGTCTGACTCGGTCGCTCCTGCTATTCAGAATGGCAGCTCGTGGCCGAGCGGAGTCTGATGTCGATTGGCTCAGTTCGACCCTTTGCGGGCATCAAGGAGCGCGCAACTGAACGACTGCTTCCAAGGCAGCCTCGGCCGTCAGTCGCCTTCAAGAAGCTTTTCAAGCGCAGTGATTCCCACCGGTCGATCTGCTCGCCATGGAACCACGTAGACCTGGTGTTCCGATATCCTTGACACCCGCTCCATCTGCTCTCGTTCGCTATTCAAACGCGCCAGCAACACGGGATCTTGTGTGTCAGTGGCTAGCAATGACCGGTTGACCACCCATGCAAAGGGTTCGATATCGGCCCTGCGTAGATCTTCCTGTAATGCCGCTGCCTGTGACACCGGCGTTGTTTCCGGCAATGTGACGAGGATGATCCTGGTGTAACTGGCATCCTGCAATCGCATCAATGGGGTCACGATGCGACCGGCAGCCTTGTCGTCAAACGAGCGCATCATCTGACGATGGTAGGCGCCCGCGGCGTCCATCAGCAATAAAGAGTGACCGGTCGGAGCGGTATCGAGTACCACGAATGAACTGCCAGCCTGAGATACGACATGCGAGAAGGCGTGAAACACGGCGACCTCTTCAGTACAGGGGGACCGTAGGTCCTCGATGAGTAGCGCCTTCTCGTCCTCTGTCATTTGCGGCGCGCGTGCAGCCACGATCTTGTCCACATACTTTTGGGTTTCCACTTTCGGATCGATGCGCCCCAGAGTGAGCCCCGGCACGTTTCCCTGGAGGGTCATCGCCAGATGCGCCGCGGGATCAGTAGTGCTCAGATGCACCGACTTTCCGCTGCGAACGAGCCCCAGCGCAATAGCCGACGCGATAGTTGTCTTGCCCACGCCGCCTTTGCCCATGACCATGATCAGCCCCCGCTCGGCGTGGGCCAATTCCTTGACCAATTCCGACATGGTGTGATACGCAAAGTGTGTGGGCACCCCGCGAGGAGTGTCGCTTACGTATGTCGATTCCGGATCCAGGAGGGCGCGGAGCGCAGGCAAGCCCACCGAGTCCACCGCGCGCAGAGGCACATAATCCGTAGGAAGCTGCCGCAGCGGTTCCGGCATGGCTGCGAGAGCCTTCTTTCCCAAGGTATCGAATGCGTCGCCAATGCGGTCATTGGAGTGGCCCGCCTGGAAGACGGCGTTCACGACCAGACGCTGATTTACCAGCCCCAGATCTCGTAGCTCGAAGGACGTACGCGCGGCTTCTTCCAATGCGCCGGTTTCAGGGCGAGCGACCAACACGACGGTTGTCATACTGGCGTCGTTAAGCGCAGCCAACGCCTGATTGAAGAGTTCCTCCTGCATTTTCAAGCCGGAATGCGGTCCCAGACAGGATGCACCCCGGTCATTGCCTTCAAGGAACCCGCTCCACGCTTTGGGCAGGCTCAACAACCGCAGCGTGTGACCAGTGGGGGCTGTGTCGAATACCACATGATCAAAGCCGGAACCACCATGAGAAAGTAAGCTGGAAAACTCGTCAAAAGTGGCGATCTCGGTGGTGCAGGCACCGGATAGCTGTTCTCGCACCGTGGTAATTTCCTCGGCACTTGCATCGGGGCTCATCTGTTCGACGACGCGCGCGCGATAGTTCTCAGCTGCGACGTCCGGGTCGATATTCAGGACGAGCAGGCCGACCACACCCGGAACGGAGACCGGGCTATTGGTCAATTCAACACCGAGCATTTCATCCAGGTTGGACGCTGCATCGGTGCTGACCAATAAGACCTTTTTGCCGGCGTCGGCCAGCGCGATGGACGCGGCGGTGGAAACCGAAGTCTTTCCAACGCCACCCTTTCCGGTGAAGAACAAGTACCTGGTCGGTGCATCCAGCAATGCGAGCCGTGGTGGCATGCGCTTCCCCATTCTGATTGATCTCAAATCATCTTGCATCAAGTTGCCAGCGTCCGGGCGTCACCACGACAACCCCGCTAATACGGGGCGCTCTACGCTGGCAGGTCGGGATGCGGCCCTATCCGGCAGTACGTCCAGCGCCGCAACTCCGTGGAAAAGCCATCGTCCAATTGTCCGATCATGGTCGTGATGCGATGGCCGGGCGCGCCCCCGGCGTGATGCATCACACCGCCCGCCAGGCGCGTCGACAGTGGAACAGACCGCCCATGCGGCAAGCTGCCGATCGTGGCCGGTCTGATCACGTCTGCGCTGGGGGCGCTTTCCGGAAGGAACACTACGCGTATCACAAGGTCTCGAGCGCCAGCGCTATGCCCTGTCCGCCGCCGATGCACAGCGTCACGATGCCGCGTCGGCCTCCGCCACGCTGCATCTGGTGCAGCAACCGAGTGGTCAG
Organism: Paraburkholderia sp. A1BS-2L; assembly: GCF_051125205.1. Taxonomy (NCBI): domain Bacteria; kingdom Pseudomonadati; phylum Pseudomonadota; class Betaproteobacteria; order Burkholderiales; family Burkholderiaceae; genus Paraburkholderia; species Paraburkholderia sp. A1BS-2L. The sequence continues at coordinate 2,432,593 of NZ_CP120428.1, read as the reverse complement.
TACCGCGCCGCTCGCGCCGATCGGATGACCGTGCGCAATCGCCCCACCTTCCACATTCACAACGTCCTCCGCGAATCCCAACTCTCTTATACACGCCAGTGCGATCGCCGCGAACGCCTCGTTGATCTCCACGCGGTCTACCTGTGCCACGGACCAACCCGCGCGCGTGAGGGCCTGCCGCACGGCGGGAATCGGTCCGAGGCCGAACAAGCCCGGTTCCACGGCCCCTATGCCATAACTGACCAGCCGCGCCATCGGCGTCAGGCCATTGCGCTCGGCCCAGCCACGTTCGGCGACAAGCGTCGCAGCGGCCCCGCTGTTCAGGCCGGGCGCATTGCCGGCGGTGATGGTGCCGTCCTTGCGGAACGCCGGTTTAAGCTTGGCAAGCGATTCAGCGCTCGTGTCTGGCCGATTGTGTTCGTCGCGGCCAAAGATCGTCGGACCCTTGCGACCGGGCACCTCCAGGGGTGCGATTTCGGCATCGAACAGCCCGGCGGCCTGGGCCTGCGCGAAGCGTTGCTGCGAGCGCAGCGCCCAGCGATCCTGGTCTTCCCGGGAGACGCCGCACTGACTCACAAGATCTTCGGTATGCCAGCCAGAATGCTGACCGCTGAAGGCGTCGTTGAGCCCGTCGAGCAGCATGCTGTCGAACAACGTCACATCGCCCATCCGGGCGCCCCAGCGCCCCTGCGGCAGCAGGTAGGGGCTACGGTCCATGTTTTCCATGCCGCCTGCAATCGCGCAATCGATCATGCCGGCCCAGATTTCGGTTGCAGCGCTGGCGATCGCCTGCGCGCCCGACCCGCAGACGCGGTTAACCGTGAGCGCGGGAACCGCGACCGGCAAGCCGCCGCTGATACCGGCCTGTCGCGCCGGATTCATCTTCACTCCGGCCTGAATGACGTTTCCCATGACTAGCGACTGCACCTTGTCGGCCGGCAATCCGGCGCGCTTGAGGCTTTCGCGGATGACGGCAGCGCCCAGTGCTGGCGCCGGCATGTCCTTGAGTGTCCCTCCATAGGTGCCTATCGCGGTGCGTACCGGGCTGCACAAGACGACTTCGACGTTGCTCATGACGTTGCTCCTGACAGGAATGATGCGTGAATCACGTGGCACGGCGGATGGTGCCGGACAATGCGGTTCCCGGTGCGAGGGTATTAAACACCGCTCCGTATTTCTTAACGTTCAGATGTAGCGATTTTGTTGCCAATGGTCCTCGGCAGCGTCGACAACCATCTTGTCGTCGATTGATTCGAGACATAGGGGGCTATCGTGGCGGACTTCATGAGATGCGCATCGACGCCGCGTACATGCCCATTGTCTGCCGACGCCTCATTACATCGAAAACGATGCGTGGCTGGGCCTCGTCGCGATGACGTGTCTTGCTGTTGCACCAGACGGCCTTTCATGATGCTTGGGCGAGTTCGATTCATCTTGACCTGTGTCAATGCGCGTACCCTCGCCGGCGGGCAGGCTGACATGATGATGGGACCGAGCCACGGCACGGGCGACAGGGTAGGGAGGCTGACTTGAAAGATATCGATCGGGAAATCGACGGACTGTGGAAACGGATCAATCTCATGCAGGCTCAGGCGGACGCGATGATGACCGTACTCCAGGCAGCCATGCCGACTGTAGAAAATTCGCCGACGTTCGCGGCATCAGTCCGTGAGATTTTCGATGCGCGAATGGCCAATCGGCTCTGTCGTGGCGTCGATGAAGAATTCGTCAACGAATATGTTTCCAGCCTCAAGGCGATCGTGCCAAAGCACCTTTCAGGGACGCTGACGCTGTGAATTCACCAGTAGAGCCTCTTTTCCTCGGGCCGGACGTGAGCATGGCGGCTTTCTCGCCGAGTAGCGGATGACCTGGCGCCACCGACCGCGCTGATTCCGTGGCTTGCCGAGTCGCCAGTCGGGGAAGCCGGTCTGAACCCAGGTGATCACGTCGCGGACAGGCATGCAGTGCTTCGAAAGCGTAACGCCATGAAAGTGCTTCCGGTTCTATGGCAACGACTCGTCTCCAGCGGCAAGACCTGCCCGCGTTGCGTGGACACTGGCGATGAAGTGAACCGGGCAATCCGGCAACTCCGCGAGATCCTGGTGCCGCTCGGTATCGAGCCGGTCCTGGAACCGTCTTCCAGAGGTCGGCTTCGCTCGCCAGCCGGTAGTAACGGGGCCCGGCATACGCCTTCGGGCGATCACACGACCAGCACGACTGGGGCGCGTTTCATCTGAGCTTTTGCGGTTTCTCCGAGGAGTTAGAAAAGAAAGGACGGACTTCCTACCAAGAAACCCGCAATTAGGTCATTCGACCCTGATGACGCTTGCATTGTCGAAACGTTTGCTCTACACCAATATCAACATTTCGAAAAATATAAAAATTGGTGCGCCGCGGCTTCCCATCTCAGTCATGTACCCGAGTTTGCCTTCGATCAAATCTGTTCGTCTAACTAATTAACCAAATTAGTTTTCCTGTGGAGGAGACCATGAGTCTTAGTCGCAGACAGTTTCTGAAGCTCACGGGAGGTGCGGCGGCTGGCGCGAGTGTCGCCGTGGCGGGGACCGGGCCTACCCAGGCGGCGCCAGCGGATGCTGGACGTACGACGTTGCCGTACGTGCCAAAGGTTGTCGCACACGCCGGGCAACTCAAGGAGAACACGCCGGTCATGTTCTCCTTTCCGGACGCTGCGTCGCCCTGCGTCGTGGTCAAAACGGGCGCACCCGTGCCAGGCGGTGTCGGCCCGGACCGCGACATCGTGGCCTACAGCGTGTTATGCACGCACATGGGCTGCCCGGTGGCATACGATCCATCCGCGCGCGTGTTCCGCTGCCCGTGCCACTTCAGCATCTTCGACGCCGAGAAAACTGGCCAGATGGTTTCGGGGCAGGCGACGGAGAACCTGCCCTCGATCGTGCTCGACTACAACGCGAGTGACGGCTCCGTGCGGGCCGTCGCGGTCAACGGGTTGATCTATGGCCGTCAGGCCAATGTGCTGTAAAAGGGGATCACCATGGCTACCAACCGGGACCGGGTGGCGCTGCCCCCCGTACAAGCCCAACGGACCAATCTCACCTGCCACTTCTGCATTGTCGGGTGCGGTTATCACGTCTTTAAGTGGCCGGAGAACGTCGAGGGCGGACGCGCGCCCGAGCAGAACGCGCTGGGCCTCGACTTCCGCAAGCAATTGCCGCCGCTCTCCGTTGTGATGACGCCGGCAATGCAAAACACGATTACCGACCGTGACGGTCACCGCTACAACATCCTGGTCGTGCCGGACAAGCAATGCAGCGTCAATCAGGGACTGTCGTCGACGCGCGGCGGACAGCTGGCGAAAGTCATGTTCAACCCGGATGGTGGCGTCGCGAAAGAGCGGCTTCACAGCCCGCGGGTGTATCTTGCCGACCAGTGGATGGACACCAGTTGGGATGATGCACTCGCGCTGTATGCAGGGCTCACCCGGAAGATTCTCGACAATGACGGTCCGGCCGGCCTTGCGTTCGATTGCTTTGATCACGGTGGTGCCGGCGGAGGCTTCGAAAACACGTGGGGCACCGGCAAGCTGATGTTTACCGCGCTCAAAACCCCGCTCGTGCGCATTCACAACCGCCCCGCCTACAACTCCGAGTGCCATGCCACGCGCGAGATGGGCATCGGCGAATTGAACAACAGCTACGAAGACGCTGAACTGGCTGACGTGATCATGGCAATCGGCTGCAACTCGTACGAAACACAGACCAATTACTTCCTGGCCCACTGGCTGCCGAATCTGCAAGGGCAGAGGATTGACAAACGCAAGCAACGCTTTCCCGGTGAAAGCGTCGAAGCCGCAAAGATCATCTTTGTGGATCCGCGTCGCACGACCACGATTACGATCGCCGAGCACGTCGCCGGCAAACAGAACGTGCTGCACCTGGACATTGAGCCGGGCACGGACATCGCGCTCTTTGACGGCCTGTTGACCTATGTCGTCGACCAAGGCTGGCACGATAAGGCTTTCATCGCCACATACACGAACGGCTTTGACGACGCGATGAAAACCAACCGGCTGTCGCTTGAAGACACCAGCCGAATCACCGGTGTGCCGGTCGAACGATTGAAGCAAGCGGCCGAGTGGGCTTACAAGCCCAAGGCGTCGGGGCATCGCCCCCGGACCATGCACGCGTACGAGAAAGGCATCATCTGGGGCAACGACAACTACGTCATCCAGTCCGCGCTGGTCGACGTTGTGCTCGCCACGCACAACGTAGGCCGCCGCGGCACGGGTGTGGTACGCATGGGCGGTCACCAGGAAGGCTACACGCGCCCGCCTTATCCCGGCGACACGAAGATCTACGTCGATCAGGAGATCATCCACGGCAAGGGCATGATGTACACAGCCTGGGGTGCCAACCCCTTCCAGACCACTCTGAACGCCCAGGAACACCGCGGCGTGATTCTGAAGCGAGCCGGCATTGTCAGGGAGGCCATGGCGCGCGAGCGTGGGGCATCGACCGCGCAACTCGTGGATGTGGCCTACGACGCGGTGAAGCACCATGGAGGGTTATTCGTCACGAGCATCAATCTCTATCCGACCAAGCTCGATGAGGCCGCCGTTCTGCTGCTCCCCGGCGCCCATCCGGGTGAAATGAACCTCACGTCGATGAACGGCGAGAGGCGCATGCGCCTGTCACAGAGATTCATGGACCCGCCGGGATCGGCGCTGCCCGACTGCCTCATCGCGGCCGCTATTGCGAACACGCTTAAGCAGATGTATGCGGCGGACGGCAAACAGGACATGGCGCAACGTTTCGCCGGCTTCGACTGGAAGACCGAGGAGGACGCCTTCAATGACGGCTTCCGGCAGGTCGGCCAGCCCGGTGTCGGCAAAATCGACAGCCAGGGCGGCAACACCGGCAACCTCGTGACATACGAGCGTCTGCGTGCCGCGGGCAACAACGGTGTGCAGTTGCCAGTCAAGTCTTATGAAGGCGGCAAGCTGATTGGCACCGAAATGCTGTACACGGATGGTAAGTTCGATACGCCCGACGGCAAGGCGCAGTTCAAGCCCGCGAAGTGGGCGGGGTTGCCCAAGCCAGTGGCCGACCTGAAGTCGAAATACCGGTTTTGGATCAACAATGGTCGCGTCAATGAGGTCTGGCAGACGATGTATCACGATCAATTCAACGAGTTCGCGCGCGAGCGCGTGCCAATGGCGTACCTCGAAATCAATCCGCAAGACGCCCAGGAGCTCGGTGTTGCCTCGGGAGATGTCGTCGAGCTTTACAACGACTACGGCTCCACCTTTGCAATGGCGTATCTGGAGCCAGCCATCAAGCGCGGCCAGACCTTCATGCAGTTCGGGCACTTTAACGGGATCATGGGTAACGTCACCACGCCCTGGACCGACCGTAACGTGGTGCCCTACTACAAGGGCACGTGGGCGAACCTGCACCGCATCGGCACTGTGCAGGACTACAAGAACACCGTGAGCTTCAAGAGCCGGCGGCAGCCGACGGCCTGACAGACTTGTCCTGTACACCCCAGGGTGTACAGGACTACACGAATTGGATGCTCGATCATCCGCGGGTCAATTTCGCGATCTCGCAGCGCGGCGCGACGCTGGGGTTTGACCACCTGGGCATCCAGGTCGAAAACGAGGCACAACTCGCCGAAATACATGCGCACTTGCAAGATGCAGCCCCTCCCGTCGGTGCGCAGAGCGGCACGGCCTGCTGCGCGAAGGCCGGACTCGAGATTAAGGACCAGTTGAGATTGTCTTGCACCCGTCATATATTTCGAATATATTGGAAATATGGAAGATAAAGACGTTATCCGTGCCCTTGCGGCACTTGCCCATGAACTGCGCCTGCGCGTATTCCGTATGCTGGTTGTCGCCGGCCCTGCCGGACTGACGCCCGGCGCCATCGCAGGGCAACTCGACATTCCCAACGCAACACTCTCCTTTCACCTGAAGGAGTTGATGCACGCGGGGCTCGTCACGCAGGAACGCGATGGTCGCAGCCTGATCTATCGAACCGCCTTCGAGCAGATGAACGCGCTGCTCGGCTTTCTGACCGAAAACTGTTGCCAGGGCGAAGCGTGCCTCACCCCCGGCTCCGATTCCTGCAAATGCTGAAGGAGAACGTTCATGAAGCGGTTTCACATCCACGTCCACGTTGACGATCTTGCAGCCAGTGTCGCGTTCTATACGAAGCTGTTTGCCGCCGAGCCCGCGCGGGTCGAAGCGGACTACGCGAAGTGGATGCTGAACGATCCACGCGTGAACTTCGCCATTTCGACGCGCGGCACGAAGGCCGGTGTGGACCATCTGGGCTTCCAGGTAGATGACGCCGACGAGCTCACCGAACTCGCGCAGCGAGCAAGGGCTGCGGACATGGTATTGCTGGACCAGGGCGAGACCACGTGCTGCTATGCGCGCAGCGCCAAGCACTGGATCATCGATCCGCAGGGTATCGCCTGGGAGCATTTTCATACCCTCGATAGCGCACGCGTCTATGGCGAAAGCACCCAGCAACTCCCGCCGTCACGAACATCTGCATGCTGCGTCCCGCGCGGAAATCCCGTTGACGTTCCCGTGAAACCGGCCGGTTCGGCCTGCTGCTGAGTGCACCTCATGACCGACAGAATCTACAACGTCCTGTTTATCTGCACCGGCAATTCGGCCCGATCGATCCTCGCTGAAGGCTTGATGAACCACTACGGCGCGAACCGCTTCAAGGCATATTCAGCGGGGAGCCACCCAACCGGCCTCGTCAATCCCTATGCGCTGCAAGCTTTGCAGAAATTCGGTATCGGGGCAGACGGATTCCGCAGCAAGAGCTGGGACGAGTTTTCGCGCGACGGTGCCCCCGAGCTGGATTTCGTGTTTACAGTCTGCGACAAGGCCGCGGGCGAAATGTGTCCTATCTGGCCGGGTCAGCCCGTGACGGCCCATTGGGGCGTAGCTGATCCCGTATCGGTTGAAGGCAGTGAAGCGCGCAGGCAGCAGGCGATCTGTGATGCCGCCGTCATATTGAAACGCCGCATCGAACTGTTCCTTTCGTTGCCTCTCGACAAACTGGACGCCGTGGCACTGCGCAAGGCCGTGCATGACATCGGCAAGAAATAAAACAGTATCCACGATGACCACCAACGTACTCATTCTCTGCACCCACAATTCCGCGCGCAGCGTGCTCGCCGAGGGCATGCTGAACCACTGGGCGCAGAAGCTCGGCAAGGACGTCCGCGCATACAGCGCAGGCAGCGCGCCGAGCGGGCGTATCAATCCGTTCGCGCTCGAAGCGCTGACGAACGCGGGCATCGATACGGAGGGCTATCGCAGCAAAAGCTGGGATGAATTCGCGAAGGACGGCGCGCCCCAGATGCGCATCGTCATCACGGTGTGCGACAGCGCGGCCGCGGAGCAGTGCCCGTACTGGCCTGGAAGTCCGATCAAGGTGCACTGGGGCTACGCCGACCCGTCCAATGCCCAGAGTGGCGACGAAGGCAAGCGGCAGGCGTTTGAACTCACACGCCAGGCGATCGGCTATCGCATGCAGCAGCTGCTTGAACTGCCGTTCGATCGTCTGGGCGATGCCGAGCTCCAGCAGGCGCTGAACGACATCCTGCAAAGCTAATCCATTTTCCGCCGAGTCGCCGTATGAACACCCCCAATGTTGCCGCTTCAAGCAAGACCGCTTCGAAACCGGCCATCAGCTTCTTTGAGCGCTACCTGACCGTCTGGGTCGCCCTGTGCATCGTCGCCGGCATCCTGCTCGGCCAGGTCCTGCCCGGCGTCTTCCAGACAATAGGCCGGATGGAATACGCACAGGTCAATCTCCCGGTCGGCCTGTTGATCTGGGTGATGATCATCCCGATGCTCGTCAAGGTCGATTTCGGTGCGCTGCATGAAGTCCGTCAGCACATCAAGGGCATCGGAGTCACGCTCGTCGTGAACTGGCTGGTCAAGCCATTTACGATGGCGTTTCTCGCCTGGCTGTTCATCAAGCACCTCTTTGCGCCCATGCTGCCCGCTACGCAGCTCGACAGCTATGTGGCCGGCCTCATCCTGCTGGCCGCGGCACCCTGCACGGCGATGGTGTTCGTCTGGAGCCGCCTGACCGGCGGTGACCCGCTGTTCACACTCTCCCAGGTTGCACTGAACGACAGCATCATGGTGGTCGCCTTTGCGCCGCTCGTCGGCCTGCTGCTCGGCATCTCCGCCATTACGGTGCCGTGGGCGACGTTGCTCACCTCGGTCGTGCTCTACATCGTGATTCCGGTGATCCTCGCGCAGATCCTGCGCAAGGTGCTGCTCGGCAAGGGGCAGGCGGTGTTTGATGTCGCGATGGCGAAGATCGGCCCCTGGTCGATCACGGCGCTGCTGGCGACGCTGGTGCTGCTGTTCGCGTTCCAGGGCGAGGCTATCCTGAAGCAGCCGCTGGTCATCGTCCTGCTGGCTGTACCCATCCTGATCCAGGTGTTCTTCAATTCGGCGCTCGCATACGGTCTGAATCGTGCGGTCGGCGAAAAGCACAACATCGCGTGCCCGTCGGCGCTGATCGGCGCATCGAACTTCTTCGAGCTGGCTGTTGCTACCGCTATCGGCCTGTTCGGTTTCAACTCAGGTGCCGCGCTCGCAACGGTCGTTGGCGTACTGATCGAGGTGCCGGTCATGCTGCTGGTCGTGCGCATCGTCAACCGCTCGAAAGACTGGTACGAATGTGCCTGAGGTCTACGGAAAGAACCACATGAGCAACGTCGTCATCTATCACAACCCGGATTGCGGAACCTCGCGCAATACACTCGCGATGATCCGCAACGCGGGCATCGAGCCAAGCATCGTCGAGTATCTGAAGCTCCCCCCGTCCCGCGAGAAACTTGTCGAGCTCATTGAGCAGTCGGGACTGGCCGTGCGCGACGTCATGCGTCGGAAGGGAACGCCCTACGCCGAACTGAATCTGGACAACCCGGCACTCACCGATGAGCAGTTGCTCAATGCGATGATGGCGCACCCGATCCTCATCAACCGGCCGATCGTGGTGACGTCGCTCGGTGTTCGCCTGTGCCGTCCTTCCGAAGTCGTTCTCGAGATTCTGCCGAATCCGCAACTCGCGGCGTTTTCGAAGGAAGACGGCGAAGCGGTCGTCGATGGGGAGGGCAAGCGTGTCCGATCTGATGGCTGAGCTCACGACTGACCTGCCGCAGGTCGACCCGACGTTGTTTCGGGTACCCGATATCGACCAACTGCAACCTGCGAAAGCGTCCCCCCATCCGCCGCGTATCCTGCTGCTTTATGGTTCGCTGCGGGAACGCTCGTTCAGCCGCCTGCTGACCGAAGAGGCCGCGCGCCTGCTGACGGCCATGGGCGCCGAAGTCCGCACGTTCAACCCGGGCGGCCTGCCGCTGCCGGACGACGCGCCGGACAGTCACCCCAAGGTGTCAGAACTGCGGGAGCTGGTGTTGTGGTCGGAGGGCATGGTCTGGTGTTCACCGGAGCGGCATGGCGCGATGACCGGCATCATGAAGGCGCAGATCGACTGGATTCCGCTTTCGGTCGGCGCGGTCCGGCCGACCCAGGGCAAGACGCTCGCCGTGATGCAGGTGAGCGGTGGGTCGCAGTCATTCAACGCGGTCAACCAGATGCGCGTGCTCGGCCGCTGGATGCGCATGCTGACCATCCCGAACCAGTCGTCTGTGGCCAAGGCATTTCTGGAGTTCGATGAAGCCGGGCGCATGAAACCGTCCGCCTATTTCGATCGCGTGGTCGACGTGATGGAGGAACTGGTCAAGTTCACGTTGCTGACCCGCGATATCGGTCCTTACCTGGTCGACCGGTACAGCGAACGCAAGGAAAGCGCGGAAGCACTGATGAAGCGGGTGAACCAGGCCAGTATCTGATCTATGCCGGCCTTCGCTCCCCGTCGCCACGAGAACGACAACGCCGAAACATGGGCGCTGGCGATTGCCCAGCTTGTCTCGTGGGGGGCGATCTACTACGCGTTCTCGCTATTTGTCGTGCCGATGGAGCACGAGCTGGGATGGAACCGGACGCTAACCAACGGAGCACTTTCGCTCGGGCTGCTCGTTTCCGGTCTGGCCGCCTATCCGGTCGGAAACTGGATCGATCACGGGCACGGCCGCCTGGTAATGACGACGGGATCGCTGCTCGCATCCGCGATGCTGGCCATCTGGTCTCAGGCGGATAGCGTTGCGACGCTTATTGTGGCCTGTGTGGGCCTCGGCGCTGCGATGGCGGCGAAGCGTGTGCCCACCGTATGATTTCACTCAACCGTCGAACAGGATGCTGGCGCCGGATTCCAGCACACTTCCAGGTGGAATACTCCATGAAACGCCGTTCAGCCCCAGTCGTCGCGGCATCGATCGCCGTCCTGCTTGGCATCGTTGTTGCACCGCCGCCCACCCTTGCCGATGTCACGGCGCGCCAGAAAGAGGTTGCGCAACACGGCGCGGACGTGATGCCGTTCTCGCTCGCGGCGACCACCCACGTCTTCACGAAGACCGCCGACGGTGGCATCCAGCGGGTCGTCACGAAGCACCCCGACGCGAAGCAGACCGCGCTAATCCGCGGACATCTCGCGGCGATCGCCCGTCGCTTCTCGGCAGGCGATTTCGGAGCGCCAGAGCAGATCCACGGCAACGACATGCCAGGCCTCGCCGTATTGCGTACGGCACAGCCTGGCGAGCTGAAGATCGACTATCGCGACGTTCGCAGCGGCGGCGAAATCGTGTATCGCAGCGAGCAGCCTCGTCTGGTCGCCGCGCTGCACGACTGGTTCGATGCCCAACTGTCCGATCACGGGGACGACGCGATGGCCGGGCACGATCCGGGCGCGATGCATCACCATCCGGCAGACGCTTCGGCGCCGTGAACGTATAGGAGGGCTGGCATGAGCGTGCCTGAGTGCGAGATTCGCCGCGCCGCCGCCACGGACTTCGACGGCATTCGCGCGTTGCTGGACCTCTGCGGGTTGCCCGCAAGCGACCTCGCCGCGCAAAGCCTCGGCGGCTTCCACGTGGCCGTGCGCGACGCCGAGATCATCGGAGTAGCGGGACTGGAACAAGCCGGCGATGCGGCTCTGTTGCGTTCGGTCGCCGTTAACCCACGCCTGCGCGCATCCGGGCTGGGTAGCCGCCTTATCGACGCTTCCCTTGCGCTAGCGCAAATGCGATCGCTGCGCGCGCTTTACCTTATTCCGAACGATGAATCCGCGCTGACCTTCTTTGCACGGCGCGGATTCACACGCATCGAGCGAACCCACATTCCCGAGGCGATCCGCGGTCTGCCCGAATTCACGCACCTTTGTCCGCAGACGCATCCGTGCTTGTGGAAATCGCTCAAACCCGATTGCTCTGAGGGGCCCGCCATGAAGAAATTCGAAGTGTTCGATCCCGCGATGTGTTGCTCGACGGGCGTTTGCGGTGTGGACGTGGACCCCGTGCTGGCGCAATTCGCCGCCGACCTGAAGTGGGTGGAGGCGCACGGCGTGACCGTGACCCGCTACAACCTGGGCCAGACGCCGCAGGCGTTCGCGGCCAACGCCGCAGTGGTCAAGGAAATGGAAGCCGGCATGGAACGGCTGCCGATCCTCGTGGTTGACGGCCATATCGTGTCGACCGGCATGTATCCGTCGCGCCAGCAACTCGCGCAGAAACTCGGCATCGTGCTCACGACGTCGGAGAAGCCGCATATCAAGATCGGTGGCCGCTGTTCGCCGGGCTCGGGGTGCTGCTAGGGAGCGCCCATGTCCCTTCCTGAAACGCAGACCCGCTATCTCTTCCTCACCGGCAAAGGCGGCGTCGGCAAGACATCGCTTTCCTGTGCCACCGGCCTCGCCATGGCGGATGCCGGCAAGCGGGTGCTCATCGTCAGCACAGACCCGGCGTCCAATCTCGACGAGGTACTCGGCGTCGGCTTGAGCCAGTTGCCGACCGCGGTGCCTGGCGCGGCGGGCCTGTTCGCATTGAATATCGACCCGGAAGCAGCCGCACATGCCTACCGGGAACGCATGGTCGGGCCGTATCGCGGCGTCTTGCCTGCCGCGGCGATCCGCAACATGGAAGAGCAGTTTTCCGGCGCCTGCACCGTCGAGATCGCGGCCTTCGACGAATTCTCCAAACTCCTGGGCGACCCGGCTGCGACGGCCGATTTCGATCACGTGATTTTCGATACCGCACCGACCGGGCACACGCTGCGCCTGTTGACGTTGCCTTCGGCGTGGAACGAGTTCATCTCGTCATCGACGGGAGGTGCATCCTGCCTCGGTCCGCTAGCCGGACTGGAGAGGCAGAAGGCGCTGTACGCGGCGACCGTCGAACGCCTGTCGAGCGCAATGCAGACCACCGTCGTTCTGGTGAGCCGGCCCGAAGTCGCCGCGCTGCGCGAAGCGAATCGCACGCGGCACGAACTGGCAGAACTCGGCATTCGCAACCAGGTGCTGGCGATCAACGGCCTCTTTGCCACGGACCGGCATGACGACGCGATCGCGACGGCCATGGCGCAGCGCGCGCAACAGGCGCTGACCGAGATGCCACGCGAGCTGGCCGTCCTGCCGCAAACGCGCATTCCGTTTCTGCCGCGCGGCACGGTCGGGCTGGATGCGCTGCGCGACATGGCGCATCCCGAGCGCGTGCGCATGCCGACCGAACGCCGCATGCCCGAAACCGCCTTGCCGCCGGGCTTGGGCGGCCTCGTCGACGCGCTGTCGGCCGCTGGTCACGGCGTCATCATGACGATGGGCAAGGGAGGCGTGGGCAAGACCACCGTAGCGGCAGCCATCGCCGTCGCGCTCGCAGGGCGCGGACACGACGTGATCCTCTCGACCACCGATCCGGCCTCGCATGTGGCCTCCACCGTCGATGGCGTCGTACCTCGCCTGAGCGTCACACGCATCGATCCGGCGCGGGAAGTTCAGCAGTACACGGAAGAGGTGCTCGCCAAAGCCGCACCGCATCTCGACGCGGGCGGCCGGGCGATGCTGGAAGAAGATCTGCGCTCGCCCTGCACGGAGGAAATCGCCGTCTTCAGGGCCTTCGCGCATACGGTCGATCAAGGCAGGTCCGGCTTTGTGGTGCTGGACACCGCGCCGACCGGGCACACCATCCTGCTGCTGGATGCCGCGGAGGCCTATCACCGCGAAGTCATGCGGACGCAGGGTGACATGCCGGAGTCGGTCCGTCAGTTGCTGCCGCGCCTGCGCGACCCGGAGTACAGCCGGATCCTCATCGTCACGCTGCCCGAAGCGACTCCGGTTCACGAAGCGGAACGCCTGAGCGCCGACCTCGCGCGCGCCGGCATCACGCCGTACGCGTGGGTCGTCAACCAGTCGCTGCTGGCGAGCGGCACGACCGATCCGATGCTGTGTCAGCGCGGCACTTACGAGGTGCCGTTCGTGCGCCGCGTCGCGGACAACCTGGCGCAGCGCACCGCACTGATTCCGTGGCTCGCCGAGGCGCCGGTCGGGCCAGTTGGCCTCGAGCACGTGATTACGTCGCGGGCGGCCACCTAGTGCAGTGGACCGACCACCGCCTTTAAGCTCAATGGGCCGCGTGACCGCCAGAATTCGAATCAGGAGATGGGACGAAAGCGCATGCCTGCAGAGATTGATGTCGTAGTCATCGGAGGTGGCCAGGCCGGGCTTGCCACCGCCTACTTCCTGCGTCGTGCGGGGCTCGACTATCTCGTGCTGGATAACCAGAGCGCCGCCGGAGGCGCCTGGCTACATACCTGGGACTCGCTACACCTGTTTTCGCCGTCGCAATGGAGTTCGCTGCCAGGCTGGCAGATGCCGGTAACACACGACACCTACCCGTCGCGCAACGAGGTTATCGACTATCCGGCGCGATATGAGGAGCGTTATCACATCCCTGTCCGGCGCCCCGTTCATGTCAAATCCGTTTCACGCGTTCAGGGTGACTTGCTGGTCAGCACTGATCGCGGGGAATGGATTGCCAGGGCAGTCGTGAGCGCGACCGGCACCTGTAGCGCACCCTATGTGCCGGACTACCCCGGACGCGAGATCTTTTGTGGTCGTCAGATGCATTCGGCGCAGTATCGCAATCCGGACGATCTGCGCGGACAAAACGTGCTGGTCGTGGGCGGCGGCAACTCAGGCGCGCAGATCCTGGCGGAGGTATCGACGGTCTGCAACGCTACGTGGGTGGCGCTGCAGGACCCTGTTTTTCTTCCCGACGACGTAGATGGCCGGGTCTTGTTCGAACGCGCGACCGCCAAATGGCAGGCTCTACGCGACGGGCACACGACGATGGCGCCGGTAGGAGGTTTGGGCGACATCGTCATGGTGGCCCTCGTACGGGAGGCGCGTGCGCGAGGCGTTCTGCATGCAACGCGTCCGTTCAGCCACTTCGATACAGACGGCGTCGTCTGGAGCGACCGCACGCATTCCCGCATCGATGTCGTGATCTGGTGCACCGGGTTCCGCCCCGCACTCAAACATCTTGACCCGCTACAGATCTGTAGTGCCGATGGCTTGCCGAGGACAGATGGGACGCACGCCAGAGACGAGGAACGCTTGGGGCTCGTCGGCTACGGCGAGTGGTGCGGGGCTGCGTCGGCCACGCTCATCGGTGTAATGCGTAGCGCTCGCGACGCGGCGGGGAACATAGCCCAATATCTGCGCTCTATACAGCCGCGCAGCACATCGACACCGTAGCCGATAGGGGCTTCACAAATGAGGCATCGCCCCCTTTTACCTGTCACGCCACGTCCTGGTTATGTGGTCGGCGCCGGGGATCGAGGCCGAGCCGTAGTTTCCAGGGTGCCCCGTGCAGGGTACGATGAAGGCAAACCTTAACCGAAAAATGGGTCCGTTCCTTTGCGTTGAGCGGACGCTCGCACGGCCATGTGGAGTCGCTGGCGAATGACCGATCGTGGCCGCGTACTGCCTGCTGGGGAACGCTGGCTCTTGGCCGCCGCCGTCCCGTCGGCGAATGCACGAAACCGACCCAGTTCAGTCTTCCGTTCCACGCGTATGAACGTCATGACCGAACACAACACCAGTCACTCCAGGCGTCGTTCATGCCCGAGCCTGCGCGCGACGCGGCCCTCGTTGTGACGGACGCTTGTCTGCCACGATTAGCCGACGGGGACCGCGGCGTGCGGCATCAGTTCGTTACATCACGGTGCGGTGGCGTGCCGAATTGCCTCGCGTATTCCCGGTTGAATTGGGAGGGACTTTCATAGCCCACCTCGTAGGCAACTGTCGACGCATTCAAGCCCTTGACCAACATCAACCTTCGAGCCTCGGTCAGGCGCAGCCACTTCTGGAACTGCAGCGGACTCATCGATGTGAGGCGCTTGAAGTGGTGGTGGAAGCGGGACACGCTCATGCCCACCCGGGCGGCGAGCTCACCGATGCGCAGGGGTTCACGAAAATGATTTTTCAGCCAGTCGATGGCCCGAGCGATGCTCTGGTTCTGATCGGCAATGGAAGCCATCTGCCACACGTGATTCTTAACGTCGCTGCGAAGTAGGCGATAAAGGATCTCGCGCTGTAGCAGTGGGGCTAGTTCTGGCAATAACTCGGGCTCGTCCAACAGCCCGATCAGTCGATCCAAAGCAGACAGTAGCCCTGCCGTCGTCTTGCCCAACACGATGCCGGGACCGGTTCTCGCCCGCTCCCGAGGATGCTGCAGGCCGGTCTCCACGACTATGTTACTGATCGCACGCGAGTCGAGTCGCAACACCACACTCAGGAACGGCAAGTCGAGCGAAGCCTGCGCAACCTGCATCGCCACTGGCAAGTCCAACGACGTGAGCAAAAAGCGATGCCTGTCGTAGGGCGTAGACCTCGGAGCCCAGCCACGTTTGCTTCACGCCCTGAACCGGCACCGCGATGGCGGGTTCCATCAGGCAGTCGAAGGGCGAATCGGCGTGTGTGTGCCGGTGTAAGGTCAGGCCTGCAATCGCGGGCCCGTGCTGCTCGGCGTCGCCAGTCCACCGCGCGATTCGCGCCGCCAAGCGGCGTCGATTTGTCTCGAAGTCGTCGTCCATGGGCCCAACTGTAAGAGTAGGCTCTGCCTTCATCAAGAAGATTGGCCTAAGGTCAGGAGGATTAGGCAATTTTCCGGGAGCATCCACCTTCCGCGACCGATCGCGTCGGGCCAAACTGCATTGCGTGCACGACGGATGTCGTGCCAGGCGTGATCGCCGTTCTGAACACCGCAAAGGAATCCCGATGAAAGCTCATGTGTACCGCCGAAACGGCGAGCCGACCGAAGTGCTCGGCTTCGAAGACATCGCCGCCCCGGCGCAACCTGGTCCCAACGAAGTCACAGTCCGCATCACCAAGCGCATGGTGCATCCGATCGACGACTTGATGGTGCGCGGCTACATCCCCTCGCCGATCCCTGCCGAGGGAGCTATTCCCGGCGGCGACGGTGTCGGTGTCGTTGAACAGGTGGGCGCGGACGTCGATCCCGCCACCAGCATCAAGCCGGGTCAGCGAGTGATGCTCTTCCCGGCGCACGGTACGTGGTCGGAGCGCGTGGTTGCGCCCGCCATGGCCGTCATTCCGGTCCCGGATGATGTCAGCGATACGACCGCGTGCCAGATCGCCATCAATGGCATCACCGCGATCGTGCTCATGCGTGCGGCACTGGCTGCCTCCGGCGGTGCGCCATTGCTGGTCACGGCCGCCGGCTCCAGCGTCGGCCGCAACCTGATCGCGCTGGCGCAGATGCACGGTGCCAAGGCCATCGCGCTGGTGCGCAGCGACGCCGGTGCAGCGATCCTGGCGCCCAGCGTTCCCGGCGTTGTCGTCGTCAGCTCGGAGCACGACGGATGGGCTGCTAAGGTGACCGCCGCAGGCGGGCAGGCCCCGGCCGTGGCGATCGATCCAATCGGCGGCGAGATGAGCGCCCAGCTCCTGAACGTGCTCGCCGATGGTGGCACCTTGCTGACCTATGGTGGCCTCGACCCGCGCCCGTCGGCGATCTCCACGATCCCGCTGGCGTTTCGGCAACTGACGTTGAGGGGTCTGAACGCCTATGGCTGGCTTGCGAGCACGGCCGCGCAACGTGCGTCCGACATTGCCGGCCTGTTCGAACTGGCGCGCCGGGCTCCGCAGAACTTTGCTGAATACCGCGAGTTCGCTTTCAAGCACGCGACCGAAGCGCTCGCTGCGGCCCACGCGACGCCGCGACGCGGGGCGACGATCTTGACTTCGGAAATTTGAACCATGCAGCAGCTCTTCCCTGACCTCTGGCAGACGCAGACGGAACACCCGTTCCACGGCGTCACCTCACACGCCTATCTGCTGACGCGGCCGGAAGGCAACATTCTGTTTTACGGCACCGGTGTCTTGGAGGAGTTGCAGCCGATCAAGGATCTGGGCGGGATCGTCCGCCAGTACCTGTCCCACCGGGACGAGGCCGGGCCGGCACTGGCAACGATAAAGCAGACGTTCGGGTCGGCCCTGTGCTGCCACAAGCTGGAGGCCAAGGCCGTCAAGTCGTACTGCCCCATCGACGTGACCTTCGACGCGCGCGAGACGCACCTGGGCAACATCGAGGTCATTCCGACGCCGGGGCACACCTCGGGCAGCACCTGCTTCATGTACCGCTCGCCGCACGGCAAGACCTATCTCTTCACCGGTGATTCGCTCTTCCCCAAGGGGCAGTCTTGGGGAACGCTGATCTGGCCCTTCTCGGGAGGGCGAAAATCCAGTCTTAGAGTCAGTCTTGGCCTGTTGCGCGAACTCGATCCCGACGTGGTGATTGCCAGCGCCTGCCAGGGGCCAACGCCCGTCTCGATGACCTCCGCGGATGAATGGCACACCATCGTGGACGGTGCTATTGAACGGCTATAGCCGTACGGCCGCGTTGATCTGATGGTAATTAGCACCGTCGCGAATTTCGTTGACGACAAAGATGTGAACTGTCAGCGAATGGGATTGATGCGTGCGGAGGCTGGCAACAGCGGCGCGACGTTCCAAGGTAACGGTTCGTCGATGCGGTTGACGGGATGATCGGCGATGCGTCGATGACGTAGTGCAGGTAAGTTTCTGGATCGATGCCGTTTAGCCGCGCTGAGCCGATGAGACTGTACATCGCCGCCGCTCGCTCGCCGCCGGAGTCGGGGCCGGCGAGGTGTCGTTGAGGATGTTCAACCAAGCTTAACCAACCTTACTGATCGGTGTCGAAACATGCATGGCGCCCCAAACCGGCGCAAGCCTTTCCTGCAGTTCTCAATTTCCTTGCCGTTTTTGACTCACAATTTCAAATGTAATCGGATCGCTGCGGGACACTACCGAACTCTCGCTGAACGGAGTCCCAGTCCGTTCGACATGATGCGCGTAGTGACTTGCATTGAATTCTAAATGGAAGATGGATGCGGACGAACCGTGCAGCACGCATCGCAGATTTAGTTGCGGCACGTTTGAGCAACCATATCCAATCAAGTCGATGCGGGAATCTTAGGTGGTCAGTTGCCGAACAAACCGGCACGGCATCCGTTGCTCGTTCGCAGAGCTGTCTTTTCAAATCTCACGCGTATGTTTGAGGAATGACAAAGACCGACTGTCGGCGTTGTGCGCTCACCACGAAATGAAAAAAAGTGCATTGCTCCAAGGTGTTCCGCGTCTATCCGAGGTATTTCGCAAACGTCCGCTTCCCGAGCGACTGCGGCATTGACGCCCTGTCCGATGGGATACACGATGGCTTCAAGCGCTCCAATCACCCAATGCAAATGGACGGTCGCCATGCCCGCACCGAAGACCTACACGAAAGCACAATGGGACGAGTTTGCCCGGCGACTCGACGCACTACCGGAAAAGCCACCATCGGAACGGCGCGTCACGGTACGCGATGCAATGCCAAAGGTCCGAGCCCATATCAATGCGGCTCGCGCGAAGGGATATTCGTTCGAGCAACTGATCGATCAGGCGAAGCAGGCCGGCATCGACGTAACGGCCAGCGCGCTTCGATATGCTCTCCAAGATGCGACGAAACGACGAGCAAGCACTCGGCGAGCGGTTGGCTCGTCCCATTCGCCCGGAAAAGCGGACCAGCGTGGCGCCTACCCGGTCCTGAGGAAACCCGATCAGCAGAGCAGTACAGCATCAGGGACAAGGATGGGGGTGGGCAATAACAAATCCGGATCGATGGTCATTCACGACGCATTCAGTTTTGCGATCACACCGGATACGGAAAATCTATGAACGCGAAAGCGATGAAGACTGTCACGAAGTCGCTGTTTTGCCGGTCTCGATACGAATCACTTCTGCGCCCAACCGGAGCCGATCCAGGTAATCGGCCCATTTCTGCATCATCGTCCGGCGCTCCTTGATGAACTTCGTGCGGTTGTAAGCCGTTCCGAGGTTGTCCGGCACCGTGTGCGCGAGCTGATGTTCGATCACTTCCGGCTTCTGCTCGAGCTCCTCGTGCAGAATCGTGCGCGCCATCGCACGGAAGCCGTGTCCCGTGATCTCCGTGCGCGTGTCGTAGCCGAGCCGGCGCAATGCAGCATTGATCGTGGCCTCGCTCATCGGTCGGTTTCGATCGCGCGTGCCAGGGAACACATAGCGGCCGGCACCGGTGAGCGCATGCAGGTCGCGCAGAATGGCGATCGACTGCGTGGAGAGCGGTACCAGATGGTCGGTATCGGTCTTGGTGACGAGATAGCGCCATTCGCCCTTGTCCAGATCGAACTGGGACCATTCTGCTTGGCGAAGTTCCCCGGGCCGGACGAACAGCAGCGGCGCCAGCCTGAGTGCGCAGAGAACCGGAAAGGTGCCGGTGAACCCGTCGAATGCGCGCAGCATTTCGCCGACTTTTGTCGGCTCCGTGATCGAAGCGAAGTGGTTTGTTTGCGCCGGTGGAATGGCGCCGACGAGATCCCGCGCAGGGTCGGCCTTGCAGTGCCCCTCCTTGATCCCGTACCGGAATACTCGGCTTATTTCACTGCGCACACGGTGAGCGGTGAAGCGGGCGCCGCGACTGTCGATACGCTTGAGGACGGCCAGAATCTCGGGGGCGTCAATTTCGGTGATCGGACGCTTGCCAAGCCACGGGAACACGTCGTTTTCCATGCGGGCGAGTGTCTTCGCATGCTGGGCGGGCTCGACGGTACCCTTGCGCTCAGCCATCCAGCCACGCGCGACTGCTTCGAAGGAGTTGGCCGCCGCGAGCCTGGCGGCGCGTTTCTCTAGGCGCTTGACGTTGCTAGGGTCAAATCCGGCAGCCAACTTCTCACGAGCCTCCTCCCGCTTCTTCCGAGCCGCCGCCAGCGATACGTCCGGGTAGACGCCGAGCGCTAGCGTTTTGTCCTTCCCGGCGAAGCGGTAATTCATCCGCCAGTACTTCGCCCCGGACTTGTCGAGCTGAAGATACATGCGGCCGCCGTCTGACAGGCGGTTGCCGGTTCCGTCCGGGTTGTAACGCGCGTTCCTGACCTGGGTGTCGGTGAGCGGCATGGTGGTATCTCCTATCGGAGAAGGGCTGCAGCGAGCCAGATACCACCCAAAATACCACCCGATACCACCGGCTGTCCAAGGATCAAACCGGACCGCCGAGAAAAGAAAAACCCCGCAAGGCCTTGATCTTGCGGGGTTTGTCGGAATACTTCGGCTTTCGCCGGAACATCTTCTGGTGCCTCGGGCCGGAATCGAACCGGCACTCCTTTCGGAACCGGATTTTGAGTCCGGCGCGTCTACCAATTTCACCACCGAGGCAAGTTCGCCGCCTGCTTTTACAACAGGCGCTCGAAGTAGCCAGAGATTATGGCGCAAATTCATGGCTGCGGCAACTCATGGTGCCCATGAGCACCTGCGGGGGCACCGGTGGCTGCGCTCAGACCGTGCGAGAAAACCGCTCGATCGTTTGAGCCCCGAGGTACCTGTCGAATACCATCGCAATATTGCGCACGAACATGCGCCCAGCAGGCAGCACTTCGATCCGGTCGGAGCGGCACGTCACGAGGCCGTCGGCTTCGAAGGCGCGCAGGCGCTCCAGTTCAGGCGCGAATTCGGCCGGGAAGCGCACGCCATAGGCGGCTTCGAATTCATCGAAGCGCAGCGCCAGATTGCACATCAGCTCTGTGATGATGTCGCGGCGCAGGCGGTCGTCGGCCGTGAGGCGCACGCCGCGCGTCACGGCGAGTTGCCCGGCGTCGATGGCCGCGCCGTAGCTCGCCAGGTCCTTGGCGTTCTGCGCGTAGACATCGCCGACCCTGCCGATCGACGAGGCGCCGAAGCCGATCAGATCGCACTCCGCACGTGTGCTATACCCTTGGAAATTGCGATGCAGCGTGCGTTGCGCCTGGGCGCGCGCAAGCTCGTCGGTGGGCAGCGCGAAGTGATCCATGCCGATATAGACGTAGCCGGCCTCGGTCAGCTGCTCGACCACGAGTTGCAGCAGCGCGAGCCGCGTGGCCGACGAGGGCAGCGTGGCGGGGTCCATCTGCCGCTGCATCTTGAAGAGTTGCGGCATGTGCGCGTAGCCGAATACCGAAATGCGCTCGGGTGCGAGCAGCAGAATCGTGTAGAGCGTGCGCTGAAAGCTGCTGACACTCTGGTGCGGCAAACCGTAAATCAGATCGACGCTGATCGACTCGAAGCCGTTCGCGCGCGCCGTGTTCATGACGTCGACCGTGAGTTCGAGCGGCTGGATGCGGTTGATTGCGCGCTGCACGACGGGATCGAAGTCCTGCACGCCGAGGCTCAGCCGGTTGAAGCCGAGCGTGCGCAGATGCGCGATGGTTTGCGCCGATGCCTCGCGCGGATCGATCTCGATCGAGTATTCGCCCTCACTGTCGGGACGCAGCGCGAAGTGCTCGCGCGTGGCGGCCATCAGCGTGCTCATTTCCTCCAGCGAGAGAAAGGTGGGCGTGCCGCCGCCCCAATGCAACTGCGAGACTGGCCGCGTTGTATCGAAAAGCGCCGCCTGCAGTTCGATTTCGCGCACGAGTTGTTGCACGTAGGGTTTCGAGCGCTTGCGGTTTTTGGTCGCGACCTTGTTGCAACCGCAATAAAAGCAGACGGTGTCGCAGAAGGGGATATGGAAATACAGCGAGAGGTCGGTTTCCGCCGCGCCAGGGTCGGACGCGGCGCGCCGGTAGTGATCGAGGTCGAAATCTTCGCGGAACTGCAGTGCGGTGGGATAAGACGTATAGCGCGGGCCGTTCGTGCCGTATTTGGCAAGCAGATCGGGGCGAAAGAGTAAGTCGGTGTCGCTCATGCGGGCTCTCAGGTGGGCGGCGCGGCACCCGCGATGCGCCACATGGCATCCAGAGCGGGGCGTTCCAGGGCGCCTGACTAACTGAGTGTAAGAGTCGATTGGCCGAGTTGTTTGTGTAAAAAGGTCGCAGCGTGCGATGGCACAATGCCAACAGCCTTTTGCCTTGCCTGCACATGTGCTGGTTCGGCGACGGGTTTTTTCGAATCCGTAACAGTTTTGCTTCAGGAAGTCGTCGTGAGTGCAGGTTTCCTTCTTTCCGCGTCTGGCCACGCATGCCGCCCCGGTTGCGGCGCGTGCTGTATCGCGCCGTCCATTTCGAGTCCGATTCCTGGCATGCCGCACGGCAAACCCGCGGGCGTGCGCTGTGTGCAGCTCGACGAGGACTTGCAGTGCAAAATATTCGGCTCGCTGTTGCGTCCCGCCTGTTGCTCGGGTCTTCAGCCGCAGGCTGAGATGTGCGGCGCGTCGCGCGAGCAGGCGCTTGTCTGGATCGAGCGCCTCGAAGCGGCCACCAGTCCGTAGGCGCTCGCTGGAGCCCGTTGTACTTCGCAACGCCGTTGTTCATTAAGGAGATTTCGCATGATCCGACGCGCGCTGCGCGCCTTTTCCCCTTCGCGCAACCCGGGTACGCCTCGCGCCACCCGAAGGGCTTTTGTGCTCTCCGCCTGCGCGGCGGCCTGCGCGGCCATGTCGCTGGGCGCTTGTGCGTCGGGCATCTTTCCTTTTATTCCCGATCACTACACCTTCTCGCAGCAGCAGGTGCAGGACGCGGTGCAGCGCAAATTCCCGTATCACCGCTCGGTGCAGCAGCTTTTCGACGTCGAACTCACGAACCCGGTCGTTACCCTGCTTCCGGATCGCAATCGCGTGGCGGTGCGCGTCGACGCGCATCTCGAAAGTCCGCTGATGCAGGAACCGGTGAGCGGCGCGTTCACGCTCTCGAGCGAACTGGCCTACGATGCACCGAGCCGCGCGGTCATTCTGAAGTCGCCCACGGTGGACAGCGTCGATATGGCGGGCAGCGCCGCCGTCTACGCGCCGCAAGTGAACGCCGTTGCCGCGATGGCGGCTACCCAGCTGTTGGCCAACTATCCCATTTACACGTTCAAGCCGGATCAGCTTCAGTTTGCCGGGGTGAACTACGAACCCGGTACAATCACCATCCTTACAAACGGCATACGCGTGCAGATCGTCGAGAAATAAGCGACGGGAAGCTCGCCGCGTGCAGCCGTCGGCGGGCGTGCACGCGAGCGGCGCACGATCCCTCCGGCGCATATTTTCCGCAAGGGAGTGGGGATGGACTGGATTGTGGCGGGCAAGGCCCTGATTCTGGGCATTGTCGAGGGGCTGACGGAATTTCTGCCGATTTCGAGCACTGGACACCTGATCGTGGCGGGGAGCGCGCTCGGTTTCGACGGCGAGTTCGAAAAAACCTTCGACGTGGTGATCCAGTTAGGCGCCATCCTTGCCGTGTGCTGGGAGTTCCGCCGCAAGATCGGCACTGTGGCGATGGGGCTGCCCACGCGGCCCGAGGCGCGGCGCTTCGCGCTCAACATCGCCATTGCGACGATTCCTGCCGTGGTGCTGGGACTGCTGTTCGAGAAGGCGATCAAGTCGGCGTTGTTCTCGCCGGTTCCGGTTGCATTCGCACTTGTCGTGGGCGGCCTGATCATCTTGTGGGTGGAGGGGCGCCGGCGCGCCGGCCCGGGGACGGGGGCCGACAAGGCGCCGCCGCCCGCGCGCGTGAATTCGCTGGACGACATCTCGCTGCTCGACGCCTTCAAGGTGGGCCTGGCGCAATGCTGTGCGCTGATTCCCGGCATGTCTCGCTCGGGTTCGACCATCATCGGCGCGATGCTGTTCGGCGTCGAGCGGCGCGTCGCTACCGAGTTTTCGTTCTTCCTCGCGATTCCGATCATCTTCGGCGCGACGGTCTATGAAATGCACAAGGCCTGGCAGACGCTCTCGGCCGATTGGCTCGGGCTGTTCGGCGCGGGCTTCGTTGCTGCGTTTGTCAGCGCGTTTGTCTGCGTGCGTTGGCTGTTGCGCTATATCGCGTCGCACGATTTCACGGCATTCGCGTGGTATCGCATCGCGTTTGGCCTTGTGATTCTTCTGTTCGGCTATGGCGACGGGCTCGACTGGCAGTAACGCTGTGAAGCGGCTCGCATCGCCGTCGGAACCGGCGGCGTCGGATTGCAAAACGGGCGCCGCGGCGCCCGGTTGTCTTTGCTGGCGACGCGTTAGCCTGCGCGGCGCTTGAACACCAGATCCCATACGCCGTGACCGAGCCGCAGACCGCGACGCTCGAACTTGGTCACCGGGCGATAGGCAGGGCGCGGCGCGTAGTCGGCGGCCGTGTTTTCGAGAGCGGGCTCGGCGCCCAGCACCTCGAGCATTTGTTCCGCGTAGTTCTGCCAGTCGGTTGCACAGTGCAGGTAGGCGCCAGGCTTCATGCGCGAGACGAGCAACTGCACGAACTTCGGCTGGATCAGCCGGCGCTTGTGGTGACGCGCCTTGTGCCACGGGTCGGGAAAGAAGATGTGCACGCCGTCGAGGCTCGCGGGAGCGATCATCTGCTCGAGCACTTCGACCGCATCGTGCTGAATGATGCGGATGTTCGTGAGATTCTGCTCGCTGATCAGCTTGAGCAGTGCGCCCACGCCGGGCTCATGGACCTCGACGCCGAGAAAGTCGTCTTCGGGGCGTAGCGCGGCGATCTCCGCGGTGCTCGCGCCCATGCCGAAGCCGATCTCCAGCACGCGCGGCGCGCGCCGGCCGAACACGGCGTCCCAGTTGGTGTTTTGATCGGCGGCCTCGGATGCGTAGGGTGCATACGGCACCACGAAGCGCGGGCCGAGTTCGTCGAGCGCGCGGCGCTGGCCGGTCGAGACGCGCCCCGCGCGCGTCACGAAGCTGCGGATGCGGCGGTGGTGCAGGGAGTGATCGGTGCTTGCCTGCGCGGCTTCGGTCGAAGTATCGGGCATGGCCGTTTCCTGTGACGGGTTCGCGGCGGGGTTGTCCGCTGTGGCGGGCGGCGTGCAGTCAGTACGGGCTGCGTCGTTCGGATCGTGGTTCATCTTCGAGGACGGGAGGTGAGAGCGGCGGGCTTCGCGGTCCTGTCTGCAGGGCGAGCCGTGTCGCCGGGACGGCGGCGTTCGGGGCTTGCGGGTTGCGTCGGGAGAAAGTCCGCGCATGGACGCTGGAGCGCTGCGAGGCGCATTACCGCAGATCGCAGCCGCTCGAAGCGGGCCGGCTGGAGAGATGCCACTGCGCCTTGCATGAATGCGCGAGACAGCGCGGCGAATTCGTGGAGCGGGCGATGGGAATCGAACCCACGTCTCCAGCTTGGGAAGCTGGGGTAATAGCCATTATACGACGCCCGCAGAGCGCGCTATTTTACGCGGATTTCACCGGGTTGCGCAATCGCGCCGCGCCTCCCGGGACGCGGCGTAAATCAGATTCCAATCAGATTCCAAACAGCGTGAGCGAGACTGCGGCGCGCGTGACCACCATCAGCAACACCTGGACGATCACGAACAGCAGAATGGGCGAGAGGTCGAGCCCGCCGAAGTTCGGCAGAATGCGCCGAATGGGATTCAGGAACGGCGCCGTAAGCTGAAGCAGCACGGGCATCGCCGCCGAGTGCGGGTTCAGCCACGAGAGCAGCGCCATCAGGATCGTCAGCCACAGGAGCAGGTTGAGCGCCCATTTCACGACCGTCAGTACCGCGACGATCAACAGCGTAGGCAAGAAACCGAGCGGGTCGACGCCCGCGAGCCATACCATCAGCAGCACATAAGCCACGGCGGCGATCAGCGCCGCCACGACGCTCGCGAGGTCGATGCCGCGCAGGCCGGGAATCACGCGGCGCAGCGGCAGCACGAGCCAGTTGGTTGCCTGCTGGATGGCATGCGTTACGGGGTTGTACGGCGGAACGCGGACGAACTGCAGCCAGACGCGCAGCAGCAGGGCGGCGCCGAACAACGTGAAAATCGTGTTGAGCAGAAAGCGGGCGATATCGCCGAACATCGGTGTTGTTTCCTTCTTGTAGTGAGTGACGGTGTGTGGCGGCAGATTTCGGGCGTGTGCGCTGCTGGCGGGTCAGACGGACACCTTGACCTCGCTGACCAGGATCGTGCCATTGCCGCCGTCGGTGTAGTTGGGAATATCGTCGACGAGCGTCTTCTGATGAGGCTTGAACACGGCGTAAAAATCATCCAGCGTTTCGAACAGGAAATGTCCTGCCGCAACGTACGGGGGCGGCGTGCCCGGCGGCCCGGCGTTGATGCCGATATCGATCGACCAGCCCTTGAGCTTGTCGCCGAAAAGTTGCGCGGCGAGCGGCATATGCCGCGTGGCGTAGTACTCGGTGTCGAATCGACCGTTTTCGCGGTACGGATAAAGGATGCTGATCTTGATCATTGGGCGTTCCCGTTGATGAATCCCGATGCGCGTGCGCATTGCCGGCGTGCGCCGTTGCCACATTACCACGGCTTATGCTTTGCCAGTGATGGTGCGAAACGTCGGATGCGAAGAGGCCGCGTAGGGGATTTCGGACGCTTTTGGGGCAAACGGTTAAAGTGAGCCAAAGCGCTCGTGCAGGGTCCCACGCCGCGAAATGTTCGTTGTCGTACCGATGCAATAGGCAAGCTCCAATTAAAAGGCATGTAAGGAGCGGCGACGATGATGTGTGCAGCCTGTTCGCCTTCGCGCAGCACGGGGACCTGGCAACTAACAGGTCCCGGGCTATCTGTCACGCATCTGCGGCTATCTCGCAACACTGCGTTTGTCGGTTCGCAAACCTGCGCACAATGGTTCTATGGCTCCGGTTTCGTTGTTGCTGTTTGCAATTGGGCTGTTTCCTGTCGGTGGTCCGATTTGGGAGGTCACGATGAGCATCTTCGCTTACCGAAAGCATCTGCGGTTTCTCACGCCCCATCAGCGTCGCCGTTGGTGGGATCAGAAGAAGCGTCTCACGCCGCGCGTGCGGATTAGCGGCGCCTATGTCCCGCCCAGCGTTACGCGCGAGTTCACCTACGTGAAAGTCGGATAGCGCCGCCACTTGCGCTCTGCCATTGCATTTCGACGATGCCCGGTCCGTGAACCGGGCATCGTCGTTTCAGGCCCGCCCGGATGCCTCGCGTTGGCCAATTTGTAATGAAACATTACCTGCTCGTTTGGCGGTGTCCCCAATATTTCCGGTAAAAATGACTGGGTGGCGGCGAGGAGCGTTTGGAAGGCGCGATACGTCGAGGTTTGGGCCTTGCGTCATCAGATATTTGTGGCATTGCCTTGATTCAACGTCAGGAAGCCCGCATCGGCGATTGCAATTTGCAACAAATGGCTACCTTTGACGGCCTCCGTTTTCGATAGAGTGCATGTGTGGGCTTTGCCCGTCATGTGGAGCGACGCCGTCGTCGGTCGCCAGGAGAAGAGAAGTGAAAAAGACCGTTTCGTTTATCGTTGCCGCTGTGCTGGGTGTGGGGCTCGTCAGCGCAGCCGAGGCGCACGTTTCGGTGGGTATTGGTATTGGCATTCCTGTCGCACCGGCGTATCCGATTTACGCTGCGCCGGTCTACGCGCCGCCGCCTGTCGTCTATGCCCCGCCGCCGCCGGTGGTGTATGCGCCGCCGCCCGCAGTTGTCGTGGGTGGTTACGGCGGCTATGGCTACTATGGCCGTCCGTACTGGCGCCATGGTTACTACCGCGGCTATCGTGGTTACCACGGTGGCTGGGACCGCCACTAAGCTCGACGGATGATACCGGGTGGCTTGGCGCCACCCGCCTGAAGTTCTCCGCCACGGCGCAACGCCGGCTCATGCCGCGTTGCGCCGTTTGCTTTTCAGGCGCCAGTTGCCAGGCGCGGGTGCGCTGTGCGGTCAGACGCCCATGCAGAGGTACTTGAGCTCGACATATTCGTCGATGCCGTATTTCGAGCCTTCGCGCCCGAGCCCCGACTGCTTGACGCCGCCAAACGGCGCAACTTCGTTCGAAATGAGCCCGGTGTTGATGCCGACCATGCCGTACTCGAGCGCCTCGGCAACGCGCCACACGCGGCCGATGTCACGGCTATAGAAATAGGAGGCGAGGCCGAACTCGGTGTCGTTCGCGAGACCGATGACCTCGGCTTCGTCGCGGAAGCGGAACACCGCGGCAACCGGCCCGAAGGTTTCCTCGCGCGCGATCAGCATTTCGCGCGTGACTTCAGCAAGCACGGTGGGCTCGACGTAGCGGCCTTCCAGCACCTGGCCGCCGGTGACGAGCCTGGCGCCCTTCGACGTCGCGTCGCCGATGTGCTGCGTCACCTTTGCAACCGCAGCGTCGTCGATCAGCGGTCCCTGGTTGACGCCGGCCTCGAAGCCGTTGCCGACCTTGATCTTGCGCGACGTGGCGGCGAGCTTTTCGACGAACGTGTCGTAGATCTTGTCGTGCACGTAGAAGCGATTGGTGCACACACAAGTCTGGCCCGCGTTGCGATATTTCGAGATCATGGCGCCTTCCACGGCGGCATCGATATCGGCATCGTCGAATACGATGAAGGGGGCGTGGCCGCCCAGCTCCAGCGCAATTTTCTTGACCGTCGGCGCGCATTGCTGCATGAGAATGCGGCCCACCGGGGTCGAGCCAGTGAACGAGAGGTGGCGCACGACGTCGCTTTCGCAGAGCGCTTTGCCCACTTCGATCGAATTGGCCGAGTCGGCGGTGATGACGTTGAACACGCTCTTGGGCACGCCAGCGCGCTGTGCGAGCTCGGCGAGCGCGAGGGCGCACAGCGGCGTTTGTTCGGCCGGCTTCACGACGATCGTGCAACCCGCTGCAATAGCGGGCGCGACTTTGCGAGTGATCATGGCGATCGGGAAATTCCAGGGCGTGATCGATGCGCACACACCAATCGGCTGCTTGAGCACGACGAGCTTGCGATCGCTCGCCGGGCTCGCGAGTACGTCGCCGTTCACGCGTTTCGCTTCTTCGGCAAACCATTCAAGAAACGAAGCGCCATAGAGCACTTCGCCGCGTGCCTCCGCGAGCGGTTTGCCTTGCTCGGCGGTCATGATTGCGGCGAGGTCATCGGCGTGCTCGATCACGAGGTCGTACCAGCGGCGCAGTATGACGGCGCGTTCCTTGCCGGTCTTTGCGCGCCAGGCAGGCAGTGCCGCATGCGCGGCGGCAATGGCGCGGTGCGCCTCGGCGGGGCCGAAATCGGGCACGCGGGCGATTTCCGCGTTGTCGGCGGGGTCGAGCACGGCGAAGGTCGCGGCGCCGCCGCTCCACTCACCGTCGATCCAGGCGCGTGTCTTGAAGAGTGCGGGATCCTGCAGCTGCGTCAGGCGTTCCGATGCGGACAAGCTCATCTTCGTGTCTCCTCGATGCGTGTGCGGCGCGGCCCGAAGCGGGCCGTATCGCGGTGAGCGAGCGCGGCGTCGCGAAGGCGTCGCGGTGTGCAACGAATATGCAGCGCCCGGGCTACGGCTCGACGTTAAGGCTGCGGGCCGGCGCCCGCAACCCTCAAGTGCGCCCGAGCCCGAGTTCCTCGTAAAGGCGGTCGACACGCACCTTTACGTCCTGAGTCATCTCGATGGCGCGGCCCCATTCGCGGTCCGTTTCGCCGGGCCACTTGTTAGTGGCGTCGAGGCCCATCTTCGAGCCGAGGCCCGCAATCGGGGACGCAAAATCGAGATAATCGATCGGCGTATTTTCGACGAGCACGGTGTCGCGTGCGGGATCGATGCGCGTGGTGATCGCCCAGATCACTTCTTTCCAGTCGCGAATATTCACATCATCGTCGACTACGACGATGAACTTCGTATACATGAACTGCCGCAGGAAGCTCCAGACGCCAAACATGACGCGTTTTGCGTGCCCGGGGTAGCTTTTCTTCATCTGCACGATGGCCATGCGGTAGCTGCAGCCTTCGGGCGGCAGATAGAAGTCGGCGATTTCCGGGAATTGCTTCTGCAGCAGCGGAACGAACACTTCATTCAGCGCGACGCCGAGCACAGCCGGCTCGTCGGGCGGCTTGCCTGTATACGTAGAGTGATAGATCGCGTCGCGCCGCATGGTGATGCGCTCGACCGTGAAGACGGGGAACCACTCCTGCTCGTTGTAATAGCCGGTGTGGTCGCCATAGGGTCCCTCGAGCGCGTGCTCGTAGGCGGCGCTCGCGCCTTTCGTCGGGCGCGGCGGTGCGCCCGACGGAGCAGTAGGCTGGGCACTGCCGTTCGCGCGATCATGGGGGTAGATGAACCCCTCGAGCACGATTTCCGCGCGTGCGGGAACCTGGAGTGTGTCCACACCGGGCGTGATGCACTTTGCAAGCTCGGTGCGCCCGCCGCGCAAGAGACCCGCGAACTGATATTCCGAAAGCGTATCGGGCACCGGTGTAACGGCGCCGAGGATGGTGGCCGGGTCGGCGCCGAGCACGACCGCCACCGGATAAGGTTTGCCAGGGTTCTGCAGCGCGAATTCGCGGAAGTCGAGCGCGCCGCCGCGATGCGCGAGCCAGCGCATGATGAGTTTGTTGCGCCCGATGAGTTGCTGGCGGTAGATGCCGAGGTTCTGGCGCGTCTTGTTGGGCCCTCGCGTGACCGTGAGGCCCCAGGTGATGAGCGGGCCGGCGTCGCCGGGCCAGCAGGTCTGGATCGGCAGTTTCGCGAGATCGACGTCGTTATCTTCCCAGACGATCTCTTGGCAGGGCGGCGCACTCACGGTCTTCGGCGCCATGTCCCAGACGGCTTTGGCAAGCGTGAGCAGCTTGCCGGCGTCCTTCAGGCCGCGCGGCGGCTCGGGTTCCTTCAGCGCTGAGAGCAGCCGCCCCACGTCGCGCAGCGACTCGAGCGCTGCGCCGTCGCCGGCGCTCTCAGGTGCATCGATGCCCATGCCGAGTGCGACGCGCCGCGGCGTGCCAAAGAGGTTGCCCAGCACGGGGAACGCATGGGTCGCGCGGCTCTCGAATAACAGGGCGGGACCGGCGGCGCGCAATACGCGGTCGCAGAGTTCGGTCATTTCCAGCACCGGAGAGACAGCTTGTGGAACGCGGCGCAACTCGCCGAGCGTCTCCAGGCGACCGACGAAGTCGCGCAAATCTTTGTATTTCATCAGGATAGGAGCGGAGCCGCAGCGTGCGGCGAGGGCAGAGGCGAAACGTTTGTCGATTTTACCTGTGTTACTTGACGCACGCTGTCAGCCAGATTGGCTAACCGGCCGCAGACGCTCACTGAATGGGGGGTTGCCCGGATTGAACGGTGTTTATTATTACAAATAGTTATAAATTTGACATTCTATAGTGTTGACCATCTATTAAAGCCTGCTAGAATCCGTCCACACTGGTTGCAGGGCTTGCAATTTCTAACCACCATCCCGGTCCTTTCAGACGCAACGCGTCACCGTTTAGCCGACTCCCTGCACGGCTCTTCACGGTCTAGATTGGTTGTCTTAGCCGGCGCCTCTTTGCGCCGGCTGTTTGCGTGAGAACCTCTCATGCACGCCCAAGGCGTGCCCGGTAGTCAGGAAGGGGTTCCACTTACGGCGTTCCTGCCGTTTTCCCGACACCGTTGCCGCACCAGCCAGGGCGCACGGTGTCTTGATCCTGCGATTGGCATTTGGCCTCGTGTCAGCTTCGGTCGCCGGATCATGCAACATGGGAGATCCGTTAGATGAATACCTGGTTATCGTGGTGGCGCGCCGATGAGCGTTTCGCTTCGGGGCTGCGTGCGCTACTGCGACGTGGCACGCGTTTGAGCCACCATCTGTTCAGCATCGTGGGCGGTTGCGCCGTCCTGGTTGCGCTCGCTATCTGGTTGCTGCCCTCGTGGCGCGGCGCGGTGGCGGCGCGCATGATGCCTTTTGTTTCTGCAGCCGTGCAGGCGGGCCCCGCGCGTCTGCTGCAGGGCAATCCGCTGCCTGCGGTCCTGCCGCCGCCCAGCGTGATGGCGAACGAAGACAGCAAGGCTGGCGCTGTGGCATTTCTTCCCGATGCCGGTGCGCCCGCGGCTAACGTGACGCCCGGCGGTTCCAACGGCGTGGTGGATCGCGTCGCAACCAGCGTTTCCAAAGGCGGCATGGCCACGCTCGACGCGGTCACGCTCAATGGTCTCGACCCGCGTTCGCTGCCGAGCGTCGGCACGCTGGCGCGCATGATCCCGTCGCAGCGCATCACGCCCGATGCCCGCGACGACCGCGTGCTGGTTTCGGCGCGCGAACAGGCGATGGTTGCGACCTATATCGCGCGCCGCTATCGCGTGGCGCAGGAGCCGGTCGGCGAACTCGTCAAGGCTGCCTTCGACACCGGCCGTGAAGTGGGGCTCGATCCTCTGCTGCTGCTCGCGGTCATGGCGATCGAGTCGGGCTTCAACCCGTACGCCGAAAGTGGCGTGGGCGCACAAGGTCTCATGCAGGTCATGTCGAAGGTTCACTCGGACAAATTCCGGTACTTCGGCGGCCAGAGCGCTGCGCTTGATCCGCTCGCGAACATCAAGGTCGGCGCGCTGGTCCTGAAGGACTGTATCGCGCGCGGCGGTTCGCTGCCGGGCGGTCTGCGCCTGTACGTGGGCTCGACCTCGCCCGACGACGGTGGCTACGGCGCCAAGGTCATGGCCGAGCGCGGGCGTCTGCGCGACGTGGCTCGTGGCCGCAACGTGCCGATCAACGCGCCACAGGCGCCTGTGACGACCACGGCCGGCACGTCGTCGGTGCAGAAAGTGGCGAGCACCAGCGGCGAGAAGCGTGTGCACGTGACGCTCGACAACGCGCATGCGCTGGTGGAGAAGCCCGCGGCCGAGAAGACCGCACCTGAACAGGACGACGCCAACAACGGCGCCAGCACGGCGGCCCAGAAGCACAGCCAGTCCGAGTTCGGCGCGTAACAAGGTATCGAAAGGCATCGAGATCGGACTCCGGCCAGCAGGACATGCTGGCGAATACGAAAAACGAAAAAGGCACCCTCGGGTGCCTTTTTTCATGTCTGCCGGCTTGGCGGCAGCAACGGAATCGCTGGGGGATCAGCGATTGAACAAGGTCCGCAGCCGCCCGACCGCCTCTTCGAGCCGCTCGTAAGCCGTGGCATATGAGAGCCGTACATATTGGTGCGGCGCCGCCGCGCCGAAGTCCATGCCCGGAACCATTACCGTGCCCGCATCGTGCAGCATGGCGCGCGTGAGCGCGTCGCTGTCGCCGGCCGCCGGGTGATTGACGTTCGTGCAGTCGGCGTAGACATAGAACGCGCCGTCGGGCATCACCGGCACGGTGAAGCCGAGCGACTCGAGCGCAGGTGCGATGAAGTCGCGGCGGCGCTTGAACTCCAGCCGGCGTGCTTCGTAGATGTCCAGCGTCTGCGGCTCGAAACAGGCGAGCGCCGCATGTTGCGCGAGCGCCGACGCGCAGATGAACAGGTTCTGCGCGAGCTTTTCGAACGCGCCGACCAGCACGGGCGGCACCACGAGCCAGCCCAGCCGCCAACCGGTCATGTTGAAGTACTTCGAGAAGCTGTTGACGGTCACCACGTCGTCGCCGAAGGAGAGGGCGGAGACGGGGCGCGCGTCGTAGCTCAAGCCTTGATAGATCTCGTCGACGATCGTGAAGCCGCCGCGTGCGCGCACGGCCTTCACGATGCGTGCGAGCTCGTCGGGCTCGATCGAGGTGCCGGTGGGGTTCGACGGTGAGGCGAGCAGCACGCCGCGCGTGCGCGCCGTCCACAGACGCTCGACGTCGCCGGCGGTGAGTTGGAAGCGCGCCTCCGGGCCGCTCGGCACGAGCACCGGCTTGCCTTCCGCGGCGGCCACGAAGTGCCGGTTGCACGGATAGCACGGGTCGGGCATGAGCACTTCGTCGTCGCGGTCGACGAGCGCCGTGCAGGCGAGCAGCAACGCCGCCGAGGCGCCGGCCGTCACGACGATGCGTGCCGGATCGACCTTCAGGCCGTAGGCGTGTTCGTAGTGCGCCGCGATCGCCTCGCGCAGCGTGTGGAGGCCGAGCGCATTCGTATATTGCGTGACGCCACGGCGCAGCGCCGCGGCGGCGGCCTCGACGACGGGTTCGGGCGCCGTGAAGTCCGGCTCGCCGATGCCCATGTGGATGATGTCGCGTCCGGCGCGTTCGAGCTTCGCAGCCTCCTTCGCCAGTTCCATGACGTAGAAGGGCTGGATCTCGTCGACGCGCGCGGCAAGCCGCAGCAGCGGTTCGGCAACAGTGTTCATGCGGGTGTTTCCAGTGCTTGCGGGCGATGGAGCGCGAGAGGCCGGGGGCTCGATGCCCCGGCCCCGCGCGCTTCATGCCATTACAACCCTTACCGCCATTACGACCGGCGGGCGGCCTGGGCTTCGGTGGCGCGCAATTGCGCCGCGAGCTTGTCGAGTACGCCGTTCACGTACTTATAGCCGTCAGAGCCGCCGAAGGTTTTCGTGAGCTCGACCGCCTCGTTGATGACGACGCGATACGGAATGTCGACGTGGTGCTTGAACTCGTAGGTCGCCACGAGCAGCACCGCGCGCTCGACGGGCGAGAGCTGCTCGATCGGACGGTCCAGGCACGGCACGATGGCGGCGGAGAGCTCCTCCGATTCGCGGATCACGCCGTGCAGAAGGGCGTCCAGGTGCTCGTGGTCGGCCTTGTCGTAGCCCTGCGAACCGCGCAGCTGCGCGTCGATCTCGCCGGCGGGCACACCCGACAGCAGCCACTGATACAAGCCCTGCGTGGCCAGTTCGCGGGAGCGGCGGCGCGCACTCTTCATTGCTGTTCCTCTTCGTCTTCCTCGTCTTCGTCGTCGTCGCCACCGTCGAGCTGCTCTAGCGCGACCGTGAGGTTCGCCATTTCGACGGCGACGCGCGCGGCGTCACGACCCTTCTCGGTCATGCGCGCGATGGCCTGCTCATCGTTCTCGGTCGTGAGGACCGCATTCGCGACCGGCACGCCGAAGTCGAGCGCGATGCGCGAGATGCCCGCGCCGCTTTCGTTCGAGACGAGCTCGAAGTGGTACGTCTCGCCGCGCACGACCGCGCCGAGCGCGATCAGGGCGTCGAACTGGCCGCTTTCGGCGAGCTTTTGCAGTGCGAGCGGAATTTCCAGCGCGCCCGGCACGGTGACGAGCAGCACGTCTTCGCCGGTGACGCCGAGACGTTCGAGTTCTTCGATGCAGGCGTCGACGAGGCCGTTGCAGACGGGTTCGTTAAAGCGCGACTGGACGATGCCGATGCGCAGTCCATCGCCGTCGAGATTCGGTTGGTATTGTCCGATTTCCATGTGATATCCGTAGGTTCGGTTGAGCGTGGTGACGCGTGAAGTGGGGCCTGCGGTTTAATGTGCAGAGCGGTCGGCGGCTTCCGGCGGGCAGGGCGCTTCTGCGTCGCTGCCCGGCATCGGCACGAAGCCGGTGACTTCGAGGCCATAGCCCGACATGCTGCCGAGGCGGCGCGGCTTGGAGAGCACCTGCATGCGGCCCACGCCGAGTTCGCGCAGGATCTGCGCGCCGATGCCGTATGTCTTGAAGTCCACCGGCCGGCGCGCGAGCGCCTCTGCGCGCTCCTTCTGGTCGAACGCCTTGAAGACGTCGATCAGATGTTCCTTGGTGTCGCCGCAGTTGAGCATGACAATCACGCCGAGATCGCGCTCGGCGATTTCACGCATGGCCGCGTCGAGCGTCCACGAGTGCGTGGAGGAGCCCGTTTCCAGCAGATCCAGCACCGAAAGCGGCTCGTGCACGCGCACCGGCGTGTCCTCGCCGGGCTTGGGCGTGCCGCGCACGAGCGCGATGTGCGGCGTGCGGGTGGGCTGGTCGACGTACATGACCGCGCGGAACGTGCCGTGGGCGGTGTGCATGGTGCGCTCGGCCACGCGTTCGACGATCGATTCGGTGCGGCTGCGGTAGTGGATCAGGTCGGCGATGGTGCCGATCTTGATGTCGTGCTCCTTGGCGAACTCGATCAGATCGGGCAGGCGCGCCATCGTGCCGTCGTCTTTGATGATCTCGCAGATCACCGCCGCCGGCGTGAGGCCCGCAAGCGCCGTGAAGTCGCAACCGGCCTCGGTGTGGCCCGCGCGCACGAGCACGCCGCCGGGCTGCGCCATGATCGGGAACACGTGGCCCGGCTGCACGATGTGGTCGGCGCGCGCGTCATGTGCCACGGCGGTCTGGATCGTGCGTGCGCGGTCGGCGGCGGAGATGCCGGTGGTGACGCCTTCGGCCGCCTCGATGCTGACCGTGAACGCCGTGCCGTACTGCGTGCCGTTGCGGTAAGTCATGAGCGGCAGGTTGAGCAGCTTGCAGCGCTCCTGCGTGAGCGTGAGGCAGACCAGGCCGCGGCCGTACTTCGCCATGAAGTTGATGGCTTCAGGCGTGACGAACTCCGCTGCGATGACGAGGTCGCCCTCGTTTTCCCGGTCTTCTTCGTCGACGAGGATCACCATCTTGCCGGCTTTGAGCTCGGCGATGATTTCAAGGGTGGAGGCGAGCGTCATGGTGGAATTTTGGCTGGAAAGCGCACATTTTACGCCACGCGGGCGGGCGCGTCGCCCAGAACGAAGGGTGGCGGAGGGATTTGGGTCTGGCGTGTGCGTGAGCGGGCTTGCAGGCGTTGGGCGTTCGCCTCGCCGGATGCGCATCGGGCGTATGCAAGGGTCGGCCGAACGTCCCGCACGCCCCCCGAGTGGCGCTTTCGCGACAATGAAGCTGTTCAGTCGCCGTTTATCGCAGCACGACATCGTCGGCGAGTCCCTTCGTGAGCTCCAGCGCCTGGCGCTCGAACAGGCGGCGGTACAGCCCGTTCTCGCGGCGCACGAGTTCGTCGTGCGTGCCTTCCTCCGCGACGCGCCCGCGCTCGAGCACCAGCAGGCGGTCGAGCGCGCGCACGGTCGAAAGCCGGTGCGCGACCACGACCGTCGTGCGGCCCTCCATCAGCCGCTCCATCGCCTGCTGGATCAGCACTTCGCTTTCGCTGTCGAGACTGGAGGTCGCTTCGTCGAAGATCAGGATCGGTGCGTTTGCAAGGAACGCGCGCGCGATTGCCACGCGCTGGCGCTCGCCGCCCGAGAGCTTGACGCCGCGCTCGCCCACGAGCGTTTCATAGCCGCGCGGCAGCGCCATGATGAAGTCGTGCGCGCTCGCGAGTTTCGCCGCCAGCACGATCTCGTCGTGGGTCGCGCCGGGCCGCGCATAAGCAATGTTCTCGGCAAGCGAGCGGTGGAACAGCACCGGCTCTTGCTGCACGATGGCGATCTGCGAGCGCAGCGACGCCTGCTGCACCTGCGCGATGTCCTGGTCGTCAATCGTGATGCGGCCGTCGGTGACATCGTAGAGGCGCTGGATCAGCTTGATGAGCGTGGTCTTGCCGGAGCCCGAATGGCCGACCAGACCCACGCGCTCTCCCGGCGCGATGCGCAGCGAAAGATTCGCGTAGAGCGGCCGCTCGTGCGCGCCGTAACGGAACGTCATGTTCTCGAAGCGGATGTCGCCACGGTCGATCACGATCGGTGGCGCGCCCGCTTCATCTTCGATGCCGAGCGGCTGGGCTTCGAGCATCACCAGCTCTTCCATGTCGTTGACCGAGCGTTGCAGGTTGCGCACGTGCATGCCCACGTCGCGCAGATAACCCTTGAGCAGGAAAAACAGCGTGAGCGCGAAGGTGATGTCGCCCACGCTCGCGAGCCCGTGCGCCCACAGCAGGAGCGCCGCGCCGAGTATGGCGGCCTGCATCGCAACCAGCAGCGCGCCCTGTACGCCGCCGTTGAAGGTGCCGCGCCGCCAGGTGCGGCGCGTGCGGCTGTCCCATTTGTCGATCACGCGCGCGAGCCGTGCCTCTTCGCGCGTTTCCGCGCCGAAGGCCTTGACGACCGCGTTGCACGAAATGGCGTCGGCGAGCGCGCCGCCCATCTTCGTGTCCCACTGGTTCGCGAGGCGCGCCGACGGCGCGACGTAGAACAGCGACAGCGACACGGTGATGGCGAGATAAAGCACCGAGCCGATACCGACCACGAGGCCCATGACGGGCCACTGCAGCGCGAGCAGGGCGGTCGAGCCGACCAGCATCACGAGCGACGGAAAGAGCGCCACGAGCAGCGTGTCGTTGAGCAGGTCGAGCGCCCACATGCCGCGCGTGATCTTGCGCACGGTCGAGCCGGCGAAGCTGTTCGCGTGCCAGTCGGTGGAGAAGCGCTGCACGCGGTGAAAGGCGTGCGTGGCGATCTCGCTCATCATCTTCAGCGTGAGCACGATGATGTTCTGGAATGCGGCCTGGCGCATCAGCGTGCCGGTGAGCCCGAGCGCCGTCAGTGCCCCGAACGCCGTGACGGCGGCGTGCCAGGCGGCGGCATTGCCGCTCGCGGCGTCGTGCGCGAGCGCGTCGACGAGTTGGCCCGCATAGTGCGGCGTGAGCACGTCGGCGAGCGCGCCCAGTAGCGCGGCGAGGGCCACCGCGCCTGCGCGGCGCGGCTGGCGCGACCACTGCCGGAACGTGAAGCCGAGAACATTGCGGAACGTTTGTCCGCCGGAAGCAGGGTTTTTGTCTTGGTCTGCCATGGACAGATGCTTCGGGCCAAAGGCCTGAAGACTCTTCAGAAATGCGATGAGCGGAAAACGGGGTTCGCTCGTTCAGGCACCTGATGCCGAACGTCAATCCTCGAAATCGTGGGAAAGCGGCGTGGCGGCCAGATCGCCGCCACGGGCGCACCGCCCGAGACGCGCCGTCGTGGACGCAGTCAGCGCACCGGAAGCAGCGCGTGCGCGATAAGTGGCATCACCCGAACCGGCGGCATGACGGCGGCCTTCTTGACTACTGCCATCTTTGCCTCCTTCATGGTGTTCGGGTGGGGAGCGCGCGGCGCGTCAAAAAGGCGGCCGCGAGGGAATTCGGACGGATTCTATCAGTGATGCTGCAGTTGCGCTTGCGCGGTGCCCGGGACACAGAGTCAGGGCCGTTTTGGCGGAAATTTTGACCCTGTTGAATGGGCGAAGAGCCGAATTTTGGAGACCTGACGATAATACGAACCGTAGGTAAGGGTCGTGCACATTCGGAATCACCGCCGCCATCCAATCGCGAATTTGGCCAAGATCGGGGGAGGCAGCGGTAAACCGTGGATTTCAAAATCCGGATTATTTCAACGGTTTAGGGTTGTTCTGAGATGCACCGAGCATCCGCTCCACATACCGCGCAATCAAATCGATCTCGAGATTCACCTTCGCGCCGGCCACGAGGTGCTTGAGCGTGGTCACTTCAACGGTGTGCGGGATCAGGTTGATCGAGAATTCGCAGCCGTCCGCGCGGTCGTCCACCGAGTTTACGGTCAGGCTCACGCCGTTGACCGTGACCGAGCCCTTATAGGCGAGATAGCGGCCGATCTCCGCGGGTGCGAGCACGCGCAGCTCGTGCGACTCGCCGACGGGCGCAAAGCGCGTGACAGTGCCAAGGCCGTCCACGTGGCCCGAGACGATATGGCCTCCCAGACGGTCGTGCGCGCGCAGCGCTTT
Source organism: Paraburkholderia sp. A1BS-2L (assembly GCF_051125205.1). Taxonomy (NCBI): domain Bacteria; kingdom Pseudomonadati; phylum Pseudomonadota; class Betaproteobacteria; order Burkholderiales; family Burkholderiaceae; genus Paraburkholderia; species Paraburkholderia sp. A1BS-2L. The sequence goes on along the minus strand of NZ_CP120428.1, from coordinate 2,392,941 downwards.
TTCCAGATTCACTTCGCCGGTGTCGGCGAGGCCCACGGTGCGGTTCAGGCTTTCGCGCGAGACGTCCACGTCGAAGCGGGTCGCAGATTTTTCGATGACGGTCATGCACGCGCCCTGAATGGCGATGCTGTCGCCGAGCTGCACGTCGTCGAGGTCGAGGCCGCCCGCGTCGACGGTGAGGCGCACGCCCGCATCGGCGTCGCTGCCGAGCGGCTTGATCGATTCGATGCGGCCCACGGCCGCGACGATTCCGGTAAACATCTGGCTGTCCTTTGTGTTCAGTGCGTTCAGTTCGTCAGAAACAATCATGATGCGTCTCCATGCGCGTGCGTGTCCGCGTCGAGATTCGTATTCGAGTCATCGGGCACGAGGCGCGCGAGGATGCGCAGATCCTCGGCGACGCGCTCGACCGAGTGGAACGCGAGGCGCGTGCGCGCATCGAGCGTCGCGGGCGCGGCAAGATTGAACATGCCGAGCGCGTCCGTGCCGAGCAGCGAGGGCGCGAGATAGACGAGCAGCTCGTCCACGCAGCCTTCGCGCAGCAGCGATCCATTGAGCTTGTAGCCGGCTTCCACGTGCAGTTCGTTCACGCCGCGCGCGGCCAGCTCCGTGAGCACGGCGGGCAGATCCACCTTGCCGCCCGCGTTGCCGAGCGCGACGATTTCGGCGCCGCGCGCGCGCAGCGCATCGGCGCGTTCCTCGTTGGTGGCGTCGAGCGCGGCGCAAAACACCAGCGTGGGCGCGCCAACGAAGATCTGTGAGAGCGGCGAGGCGTCGAGACGGCTGTCGATGAGAATGCGCTTGGGCTGGCGCGGCGTGTCGATCGCGCGCACGGTCATGCGCGGGTCATCTTCCTTCACAGTGCCGATGCCCGTGAGGATGGCCGAGGCGCGTGCACGCCACGCGTGGCCGTCGGCGCGCGCGGCTTCGCCCGTGATCCACTGGCTTTCGCCCGAAGGCAGGCCGGTGCGGCCGTCGAGCGATGCCGCCACCTTCATGCGCACCCAGGGGCGCTTTCTCGTCATGCGCGAGACGAAGCCGATATTCAGTTCGCGCGCTTCGTTGGCGAGCAGGCCGCAGCGCACTTCGATGCCCGCGTCGCGCAGTATCGAGAGGCCGCGCCCCGAAACGAGCGGGTTGGGGTCCTCCATCGCCGCGATCACGCGCGCGACCTTCGCTTCGATCAGTGCATTCGCGCAGGGCGGCGTGCGGCCGAAATGGCTGCACGGTTCGAGCGTAACGTAGGCAGTGGCGCCGCGCACTTCGTGGCCGCGCGCACGCGCGTCCCTCAACGCCTGGATTTCGGCGTGGTCGTGGCCAGCGGGCTGCGTGAAGCCCTCGCCGATCACCACGCCGTCCTTCACCAGCACGCAGCCGACGCGCGGGTTCGGATCGGTCGTGTACAGACCGCGCACCGCGAGGGCGAGCGCGCGCTCCATGTAGGTGAAATCGGCTTGCGAAAACATGTCGTGCGGGCTCCGGGGCGTTGCGGACGAGGGGCGGGGCGTGCGCCCCGCTTTCGGCTGATGCTCGGCGCGCCTTGTTGCGCGCCTTACGGTGTGCCTTACTGCGCGGCGAACGCGTGGCGCGCGGCGGCGATCGTTTCGTCGATGAGGGCGTCGTCGTGCGCGCTCGACACGAAGCCCGCCTCGTAAGCCGACGGAGCGAAGTACACGCCCGCGTCCAGCATCTGATGGAAGAAGCGGTTAAAGCGCGTCACGTCGCTCTTCGTGACTTCCGCGAAGCTGCCCGGAACCTTGTCCGCGAAATAGAGACCGAACATGCCGCCCACCGAATCGGCGACGAACGGCACGTTCGCTTCGCGTGCGGCCTGCGAGAGGCCTTGCGCGAGCCGCGCGGTCTGCGCTGTGAGCCGGTCGTAGAAGCCCGGCGCCTGAATGAGTTGCAGCGTCTTCAGGCCCGCGGCCACGGCGATCGGGTTGCCCGAGAGCGTGCCCGCCTGGTACACGCCGCCGTTGGGGGCGAGGTGGTCCATGATCTCGCGGCGGCCGCCGAACGCCGCCGCCGGCATGCCGCCGCCGATCACCTTGCCCAGACACACGAGATCGGCCTGCATGCCGTAGAGCGCCTGCGCGCCGCGCAGGCCGACGCGGAAGCCGCACATCACCTCGTCGAAGATCAGCACGCTGCCGTGCTTCGCCGTGAGGCTGCGCAGCGCGCCAATGAATTCGGGCGTGGCCTTCACGAGATTCATGTTGCCCGCGACGGGCTCGACGATCACGGCGGCGATCTCGTCGCCGAACGCCTTGAACGCTTCTTCGAGCGCCGCGACGTTGTTGTACTCGAGCACCGTGGTGTGCTTCGCGATGTCCACCGGCACGCCCGCCGATGTGGGGTTGCCGAACGTGAGCAGACCCGAGCCGGCCTTCACGAGCAGGCTGTCGGCGTGGCCGTGATAGCAGCCTTCGAACTTCACGATGCGGTCGCGCTTCGTGTAGCCGCGTGCGAGCCGCAGCGCGCTCATGGTGGCTTCGGTGCCGCTCGACACCATGCGCACCTGCTCCATCGACGGCACGATCTTGCAGATTTCCTCGGCGATCTCGATTTCTGCCTCGGTGGGCGCGCCGAACGAGAAGCCGTTGACGAGCACGCGCTGCACGGCTTCGAGCACCTCGGGGTGGACATGGCCGACGATCATCGGGCCCCACGAGCCGATGTAGTCGATATAGCGCTTGCCTTCGGCGTCCCAGAAGTACGCACCTTGTGCGCGCTCGATGAAGCGCGGCGTGCCGCCGACCGAGCGGAACGCGCGCACGGGCGAATTGACGCCGCCCGGAATGGTGCGCTGGGCGCGTTCGAAGAGGGCCTGGTTCGTGGACGAGCTGTTGGACATGGGTGCTGGGCCTGCGAGAGTGGTTGGTGCGGTGGCTGCAGTGGTGTGATCAGGCGCGCGGCAGGCGGGGCCTTGGCGCGCCGACGCTCGGACCCCATGCGGCTCGGGGCCGGCCAGACGAGGTGCCGGGCCGGGCGCCAGCGAAGGGGCGGCAATGGCGAAATTGTACCGGACTCACGCCGAATGGGCCGGGGGCCGCTACGGACGGCGCGCGGTCCGCGCAAGCGCGTCATGCGCCGCAGCCGCCGCAACCGCGGCGGCCGGCATGGGCCGCTTGCCGGTCAGCTCGACCCAGCGTTTCTCCAGCGCGCCCTCGGCGATCGGCTTGATGACCGTGCCCGAGCTTTGCGCATCCCATGTCTGCACGGAAAACGGATGGACGCGCAACGCGTCGCGCGCGATGACGACGTTGTCGTTGGCGTCGACCAGCCAGTCGTAGACGAAGTCGATGCATAGCCGATAGCCGCGCTTGTACGCGAGGTCGGGCACCTCGTAGGGCGCGCGCGTCACGTAGCCGGAGCCGAACAGGCCGCGCGGCTCGGAGGCGACGCGATGCAGGAACACGCGGTCGCCGGGCAGGATGCCGCGTGCGAAGCCGCAGCCCCAGGTGTCGGCGACGGCAGCGCCTTCCTGAACGCGGCGCGCGCAGTCGGGCAACTCGGGCCAGGGCCACTTCCTGGGGCTCCAGATCAGCAGGTAGGCGCTCATGAACGAAGCTCGCGCCGTGCGGCGCATTGAAGAACGGGAAAGGGCGCAGCTTAACGCAAAGCGTGGGCGCAGCCCGGCCTGGCCGGCCTTGCGCGATGCCGAAAGCGGAATTTAAGCGTCGGGTACAATGCCCCCGCTACGTAGCCGCTTTTTGCGTCACCCGCGTCGCACTTGCATCGCAATCGAGATGCGGAGGAGAGACGCGGATGAGACCCCAACCGGTTCATGCCGAAGCGGCCCAGAACACCGGGACCGCGCCCTCGGCGACGGTCCGCTCCTGGTCGATCCCATGCCCCATTCCCCGCGACGCCGGCCCGATGGCCGGCTGATCCTGTTGCTCGGCGCGCTCGCCGCCTGCGGCCCGCTTGCCACCGACATGTACCTGCCGAGCCTGCCCGCCATCGCCCAGTCGTTCGGCGTGAGCACGGCTGCGGCCGCGCTCACGCTCACGAGTTTCATGGCCGGCTTCTCGATCGGCATGCTGCTCTACGGCCCGCTCTCCGATGCCTACGGCCGTCGCCCCGTGCTGCTGGGCGGCATCGCGCTCTTCACGCTCGCGAGCATCGCATGCTGGTTCTCGTACTCGGTGGGCGAGCTCACGGTCGTGCGCTTTCTGCAGGCGCTCGGCGCGGGCGCGGCCTCCGTGCTCGCACGGGCGATCGCGCGCGACGCGCACGAGCCGTCCGACGCCGCCAAGGTGCTGTCGATGGTCGCCATCGTCACCTCGATCGGGCCGCTGCTCGCGCCGCTCGTCGGCGGGCAGTTGCTGCTGCTCGGCGGCTGGCGCGTGGTGTTCGTCGCACTCACACTGTTCGGCCTCGCGTGCGCTGCGGCCGCCTGGCTGCGCGTGCCCGAGACCTGGCCCGCCGAGAAGCGCGAGAGCGGCGCCGTGCTGCGCTCGTTCATGGCGTACGAGCGGCTGCTGCGCGACCCGCTCGTCTGGGGCCACATGCTGTGCGGCGGCATGGCGTTCGCGGCCATGTTCACCTATATCTCGGCCACGCCGTTCGTCTATATCGAGTACTTCCACGTCTCGCCCCAGCACTACGGGCTGTTCTTCGGCGCGAACGTGTTCGGCATCATGCTCGGCAATTTCCTCAACACGCGCTTCATCGGGCGCATGGGCACGCTGCGCATGGTGTCGATGGCCTCCACGGTGAGCATCGCCGCGTCGTTCTTTGTTGCGCTCGTGTGCGTGACGGGTTGGGGCGGGCTGTGGTCGATCGTGGCAGGGCTGTTCTTCGTGGTGGGCGTGGTGGGGCTGCTGAGCGCGAACTGCGCGACCGATCTGATGTACCGCTACCCGAAGAACGCCGGCGCGGCCGCTGCGGTGTTCGGCGCGACGCAGCTCGCGCTGGGCGCGTTCGCGAGCGTCGTGGTCGGCTGGTTCCCGGGTGTCTCGCCGCTCGGCATGGGCTGCACGATCGGCGCGTGCGGCGCGCTCACCTGGGTTGGCCGCCGCATCGTCGTGAAGTGGCATGGCCGGCCCGCGCCGGGCGTCAGCCAGACGGCGTCGAACGCGTAAGCGCGCACCATGAACAACGGGACGCCGAGGCGTCCCGTTGTTCATTTCATCGCACGTTCGCGTGGCGCATTTGCGTCATGCGTTTGCGTCACGCATTGACATCAATCGCTCGCGCGCGCCGACGATGACGCGCCGTGGCTCAGCCAGTCGAGCACGGCGGAGGCGTCGTCGTCGGCCTGCTCGCGGGCCTTTTCGACGGCGTGGCTCATGTCGCCCTCGGGCGACGCGCGGCGGATCGCGACGCCCACCGCGAGAATGTCGATCATCAGCAAGTGCAGGATGCGCGAGATCATCGAAAGCTGCGACTCGCGCATCTCGATGTGATCGGTTTCGAGCGCCACGGTCGCTCGCTTGGCGAGCGGCGTGTTGCTCGACGTGATCGCAATCACTTTCGCGCCGGCCTGCATCGCCACGTCGAGCACGCGCAAGAGCTCAGGCGCGCGGCCCGACTTCGAGACCGCCACGATCACGTCGCCCTTGCCGAGCAGCGCAGCGGACGCCGCCTGCATGTAGAGGTCGCCGTAAGCGATAGTCGGGATGCCGAAGCGAAAGAACTTGTAGTGCGCGTCCTGGGCGACGATATGCGAGTTGCCGAGCCCATAGAACTCGATGCGCCGCGCGCCGTTGAGCAGCGTGATGGCCTGCTCGACCTGCTCGAAGTTCAGGTGCTCGCGCAGCTGCAGGATGGCCGAAACCGTGTTGTCGAGCACCTTCGCGCCGAAGTCGGTCGCGGTGTCGCCCAGATGCACCTGGCTGTGGCTCACGGGGATCGTTCCCGTCAAGCCGGTGGCGAGCTTGAGCTTGAAGTCGGAGAGCCCCTGGCAGCCGAGCGAGCGGCAAAAGCGGATCACCGTGGGCTGGCTCACGTCGGCCTTGCGCGCGATATCGACGATGGGGTCGTTGATGATCGAGCGCGGATGGTTGAGCGCGAGGTCGGCCACGCGCCGCTCGGCGGGCGTGAGCGCATCGCGCATCTGGCGGATGCGCTCGAACACCGCCGACGATCCGCCGCCCGCGCGGTTCGAGAGCTGTTCCGCGAGGATGGCCGAGACGCCGAGAAACGCCGGGTATTCGGCGGTAATGACGTAGGTGGGCACGTTAGCGAGATAGGCGTCGAAGCGGCCCTTGGCCTCGAAGCGCTGGCGAAACGACGAGCGCATGAATAGCTCGCCCAGACGCGGCACCACGCCGCCGCCGATATAAATGCCGCCGAGCGAGCCGAGCGTCATCGCGATGTTGCCCGCGAAGCTGCCGAGAATGCCGCAGAAGCATTCGATGGTTTCCGCCGCGAGCGCGTCGCCGTCGTGCGCGCGCTTGACGATCTCGGCCGTGTTGATGTCCGCGCCCACCTTCTTCTTGTCGCGCGCGGCAAGCGCCCCATAGATCAGCTCGATGCCGGGCCCCGCGCAGACGCGCTCGAACGACACGTGCGGCCACTTCTTGCGCACGTGCTGGAGCACGAGATCTTCGCGCTCGTCCTGCGGCGCGAAGCTGGCGTGGCCGCCTTCGCTGCCGAGCGCGATCCAGCGGTCGTCGGCGGGAATCAGGCCCGAGACGCCGAGGCCCGTGCCCGGCCCGAGCAGACCGATCACGCTGTTCTGGCGGCGCTGGCCGCCGCCCACCTGGGTGCGCTGCGCGTCGGTCAGGCCCGGCAAGGCCATGGCGAGCGCGGTGAAGTCGTTCACGACCAGCAGCGTGTCGAAGCCGAGCGCGCGGCGCGTGGCTTCGATCGAGAAGGTCCAGTCGTGATTGGTCATGCGCACCTGGTCGCCGTCGACCGGGTTCGCAATGGCGATCGCGGCGTGGTTCACGCGGCCGATCTTCGTGTCCTTCAGATACTGCTGGATCACGTCCGCGACGCCCGGATAGTCGGCGCATGGGTACACGCGCACCTGGCCGATCTCGCCCGCGCGCGTCTCCAGCGCGAAGCGCGCGTTGGTTCCGCCGATGTCGGCGAGCAGCCTCGGTCCGTCGGCGTGCTGGCCCGCGCCAGGGGCGGATTTGTTAGGCGCACCAGTAGACATCGAGTCTCACTCCCTTGTCGTTCGCCAGCTTCGAGATGGCGTTGTTCTGTTCCGCGGCAGCGGCTTGTTGCAGCACGTCGAGCTTGCGCTGGCCCGCGATCAGCAGGAACAGGCGATCGACCTGGCGCAGCGCCTGCATCGACCACGAGACGCGCGCGTGCGGCGCGGCCTGCGGATGCACGGCCACGAACGGGCGCGCCGTGGTGATGGCTTCGTGCCACTCGGGCGCGTCGGCGAAGATCGACGCGGTGTGGCCGTCTTCACCCATGCCGAGCACCGCGACGTTGGGCAGGCGGCGCTGCGGGTCGGCGTTGAGCGCGGCCACGTGCGCATCCAGTTCCTGCGTGACGTCGACGAGCGGCAGGAAACGCGCCTGCGCCGCCTCGTGCTTCAGCAGGGTCTCGTGCGCGAGGCGTGCGTTGCTGGCCGGATCGGTCTCGGGCACCCAGCGGTCGTCCACCAGGGTGATGTCGGTGTGCGCCCAGTCGAAGCGGTGCGTCGACAGGGTCTCGAGAAACGGACGCGGGCTCGTGCCGCCGGAAACCGCGAGCGTTGCACGGCGCGCGCCGGTGCCGGGCGCGGCAGCAAGAGCGGCGAGCGACGCATGTAGTGCGTCGCCCACGGCTCGCGCCAGCGCGTCCGATTGGACGCGCGGGTCGTCGAATACGTGAAGCTCGATCACTTCTCCTCCAGGCTGCTTTTTTGTCGATCCGCGGGAATGTTCGCGGGGGTGTTCATCGGTCCGGTCAATTCTCTTCTTCGAGCCAGCAGGTGCCGTGCTGCGCCAGCATCGCGCTCGACGCTGCCGGTCCCCAGGTGCCCGCGGCATAAGGCTTGGGCGGGCGGGGCGACACGGCCCATTCGTTGAGGATGGGCTCGACCCATTTCCACGCGGCTTCCTGCTCGTCGCGGCGCACGAAGAGCGCGAGGCGCCCGTTGATCACGTCGAGCAAGAGACGCTGGTACGCCTCCATCTGGCCTTCGCGGAAGAACTGGTCGAACGCGAGGTCGAGATGCACGCTCGAGAGATTCATGCCTTCGCCAGGCTGCTTGGCGAGGCAGTACAGACGAATATTTTCGTTCGGCTGCAGGCGGATGACCAGACGGTTGGAGCCCGCGCGCAGCGCCGTGGGGCCCAGCGCCGAATGCGGCACGGGGCGGAAGTTCACCACGATTTCCGCGACGCGGTCGGCCAGACGCTTGCCCGTGCGCAGGAAAAAAGGCACGCCCGCCCAGCGCCAGTTCTCGATCTCGACGTTCAGGGCGACGAAGGTTTCGGTGCGGCTATCGGGCTTCACGCCGTGCTCGGTCGCGTAGCCCGGCACCTGCTGCCCGCGGATCACGCCCGCATGGTATTGGCCGCGCACGGCGACCTTGCTGATATCGGCGGGATTGATGGGCTTGAGCGCGCGCAGCACGCGCAGCTTTTCGTCGCGCACCGAGTCCGAATCCATTGAATGCGGCGGCTCCATGGCGACGATCGAGAGCAATTGAAGCAAGTGGTTCTGCACCATGTCGCGCAGCGCGCCGGTGTTGTCGTAGAAGTCGCCGCGCGCTTCCACGCCCAGTTCTTCCGCAATGGTGATCTGGATGCTTTCGACCCATTCGCGGCGCCACAGCGGCTCGAACAGCGCATTGCCGAAGCGGAGCGCGAGCAGGTTCTGCACCGGCTCCTTGCCGAGATAGTGGTCGATCCGGTAGATCTGCTCTTCGGCGAAGATTTCGCCGACCGCGTCGTTGATCGCATTGGACGACTCGAGGTCGTAGCCGAGCGGCTTTTCCAGCACGATGCGCGCGTTCTGGTTCAGGCCGACCGAGGCGAGCGCGCGGCAGATCGGCACGAACAGGGACGGGCCCGTGGCCAGGTAAAACACGCGGATGCCGGGCAGCGCCTCGATGCCGTCGCGCAGCGTGGTGAAGTCCTCGGCGCGCGAGAGGTCGAGCTTCACATAGACGATGCGCTCGAGAAAGCTCGCCCACGCGGCTTCGTCGAGACCGTTCTTCGAGACGTGCGGCTTGACGTGCTCGTTGACCCACTGGAGGTATTGGTCGCGAGTGTCCTCGTGGCGTGCAACGCCCACGATTTTCCCGGACGCGGCGAGCATGCCCGAGCGGTGCGCCTCGAACAGGGCCGGCAGGATCTTGCGCATCGACAGGTCGCCGGTGGCGCCGAAGAGCACGAACGTGAAACCAGAATCGTTAGGGCTTTGCATAGTCTCCGTCACAGTCCAGAAATGCCGCGGGAACAAGTTCCGGCGGGGCCGCGGCGGTATGCCGATCGCGCTGCGCCAGGCGGCCGTAGTCCGATAAAATTTTTTTTGACACTGAATTGTAGTTTAACTACAATCCAAATCAAGAGGTAACGTTCATTCGATGAAAAAAGCGTAGACAAGCGCGGCGCAGCATGGGTTTTGCAGCAATCGTGCACGGGTTTTCGCGCGCTTTTTCGGATGGGCGGAACGCCCACATGTTAACGGACAATGGAGCCGTTCATGTGCCCGCCGGGCGCCGGAGGTGGGGATGTTCGGCCGCCGCGCTGCATGAGCATGGCACGCGGCGCCTCGACTGGCTGCGCATCGCGCTTGCGAACGCGGCCGGAGAAAATCAAAAGAGGAGACAGTCTTTGTATTCCGAACCACTCATCTCTTGAGCGTCCAGCGGCCGGACACCGGCCCGCGGCCCGCGCGCATCGATTGACCTTCACGCGCGCGGCACTCCGGCGCCCGTCCGTCCAGTGTTTTGCCTGTTTTTGTGCCTGTATTAACCACACCGCACCCTGGGTACATCAGGGGCCAACTAGTTTTTACTGATCAGGTGTCTGGAGGAGATAAGCAATGAAATTCCGAGCGATCATGGGCGCCCTGTGCGCCGCAGGTCTCATGGCCGGCGTCGCGACTGCGCAGGCAGCCGAATCCCTCGAAGTGCTGCACTGGTGGACTTCGGGCGGCGAATCGAAGGCGGTCGGCGTGCTCAAGGACGACATGCAGAAGCAGGGCTACGTGTGGAAGGACTTCGCGGTCGCCGGCGGCGCGGGCGCGGCGGCCATGACGGCACTGAAGACCCAGGTGATCTCGGGCAACGCACCCACGGCAGCGCAGATCAAGGGCCCGCTGATCCAGGAATGGGCGCAGCAGGGCGTGCTGGTGCCGATCGATTCGGCTACCGGCGACTGGAAGGCCAACCTGCCGCCGCAAATCGACAAGATCATGCGCGCGGACGGCCATTACGTCGGCGCGCCGTTCTCGGTGCACCGCGTGAACTGGCTGTGGATCAACAAGGCCGCGCTCGACAAGGTGGGCGGCAAGGCGCCGACCACGTGGCCGGAGTTCTTCGCGCTGGCCGACAAGCTCAAGGCCGCGGGCTACCAGCCGGTTGCGGCGGGCGGCCAGCCGTGGCAAGACCTGACGCTGTGGGAAGACGTGGTGCTCTCGCAGGGCGCGGACTTCTACAAGAAGGCGATTGTCGATCTCGACCAGAAGACCCTGACCTCGCAGCAGATGGTGGGTGTGTTCGACACAGTTCGCAAGATTCAGTCGTATATGGATAACGCGCGCACGGGCCGCGACTGGAACCTCGCCACGGCCATGGTCATCAACGGCAAGGCGGGCATGCAGTTCATGGGTGACTGGGCCAAGGGCGAGTTCGAAAACGCCAAGAAGCAGCCGGGCAAGGACTACGTCTGCGCGCCGGTGCCGGGCACCTCGAAGGCCTACACGTTCAACGTCGACTCGTTCGTGTTCTTCCAGCAGAAGGACCAGAAGGCGGCCACGCCGGGTCAGATCGCGCTGGCGAAGACGATCATGAGCCCCGCTTTCCAGGAACAGTTCAGCCTGTACAAGGGCTCGATCCCGGTGCGCCTTGGCGTGGACATGAGCAAGTTCGATGCGTGCGGCAAGCAGTCGTACGCGGATGAGCAGGCCGCGATCAAGGCGGGCGGCTATGTGCCGTCGCTCGCACACGGCATGGCTCAGGCAGACGCCACGGCCGGTGCGATCACCGACGTCGTCACGAAGTTCATGAACTCGACCCAGGATTCGAAGAGCGCGGTGGAAGCGCTCGCGAAGGCTGCCAAGACCAAGTAAGCGAAGCGGGTTTTTGAAGTCGTTGCAATGAAACAAGCGGAGTGCGCCGTGCGCGGCGCACTCCGGGCATGACGGGTCAAACCTAACCCTTTATCGTGCGGAGTCCGTAATGTTCCACACCGTACCAGGAGTCGCGCAGTGACTGCTTCTCTTAGCGGCAACGGCAAGGCGGCCACGCCTGCCACAGGCCGCGCGTCGCCCATGGCGGCGCTCGCAGACCGCTGGATTCCGAAGCTGGTGCTTTCGCCCAGCATTCTGATCAGCCTCGTGTTTGTCTACGGCTTCATCATCATCACCGGCTATCTGTCGCTGTCGAATTCGCGGTTGATGCCGCGCTACGAATTCGCGGGCTTCGACCGCTACAGCGAGCTCTTCAGCAACGACGTCTGGTGGACCTCGGCGCAGAACCTCGCATGGTTCGGCATTCCGTTCATCGCCGTTTGCGTGGCGCTCGGGCTGTTTCTCGCGATCCTGCTCGATCAGCAGATTCGCCAGGAAGGCGCGCTGCGCGCGGTGTTTCTCTATCCGATGGCGCTCTCGTACATCGTCACGGGCACGGCGTGGCAGTGGATCTTCAACCCCGATCTCGGTCTTCAGCAGGTGCTGCACGACTGGGGCTGGACGAGCTTCCAGCTCGACTGGCTCAACGACCCGGACAAGGCGATTTTCTGTATCGTGGTTGCCGCCGTCTGGCAGTCCACCGGCTTTTGCATGGCGCTGTTCCTCGCCGGCCTGCGCGGCGTCGACAGCGAAATCTTCAAGGCCGCCCAGGTGGATGGCGCGACACTGCCCACGATCTACCGCAAGATCGTGATTCCGAGCATGCGTCCGGTGTTTTTCTCGGTGCTGCTGATCCTGTGCCACATCACGATCAAGACCTTCGACCTCGTCGTCGCGCTCACCGCGGGTGGCCCCGGCACGTCGTCGTCGCTGCCGGCCATCTTCATGTACACGTTTTCGTTCAACCGCGGGCAGCTCGGTGTCGGCGCAGCTTCGTCGATGATGATGCTCGCGACAGTGGTGGCCGTGCTCGTGCCGCTCATGTACCTGGAATCGAGGAGCACGCGCAATGCAGCCTAAGATGAAGGTGAGCCGCGTGTTCGTCTATGCGGCGCTGATCCTGTTCGCCCTGTACTTCCTGTTCCCGCTCTACGTCATGCTGTCGACGTCGTTCAAGACGCTCGACGAGCTTCACACGGGCAACATGCTCACGCTGCCCGCGAGCCCGAGCTTCGCGCCGTGGGTGAAGGCGTGGGCGCATGCCTGCACCGGCGTGCGCTGCGACGGCATGCAGCCGTTCTTCATGAACTCGGTGAAGATGGTGATCCCGGCCGTGCTGATCTCGTCGATCATCGGCGCGTTCAATGGCTACGTGCTCACGCACTGGCGCTTTCGCGGCGCGGATGCGCTCTTCACGATGCTGCTGGTGGGCTGCTTCATCCCGTTTCAGGCGATCCTCTTGCCGATGGCGCGTCTCGAAGGCTTCTTCGGCCTTTCGAACACGATTGGCGGGCTGGTTCTGGTGCACGTGGTGTACGGCATCGCGTTCACGACGATGTTCTTCCGCAACTTCTACGTGAGCGTGCCGGCGGAACTCGTGAAGGCTGCGCGCATCGACGGCGCCGGCTTCTTCATGATCTTCACGCGCATCATGCTGCCGATCTCGCTGCCGATTTTCATGGTGTGCCTGATCTGGCAATTCACGCAGATCTGGAATGACTTCCTGTTCGGCATCGTGTTCTCGGGTGTCGATTCGATGCCGATCACGGTGGCGCTGAACAATCTCGTGAACACCTCCACGGGCGTGAAGGAATACAACGTCGACATGGCCGGCGCGATCATCGCCGCGCTGCCCACGCTGCTCGTCTACGTGATCGCCGGCCGCTACTTCGTGCGCGGCCTCACGGCGGGCGCGGTGAAGGGCTAAGAAGCTCTACTCGATTAAAGGATTCATAGCATGGCAAGCCTTTCCATTCGCGACGTCTACAAGACCTACCCCAACGGGGTGCCCGTCCTCAAGGGCGTCAACATCGACATCGAAGACGGCCAGTTCCTGATTCTGGTCGGCGGCTCGGGCTGCGGGAAGTCGACGCTGCTCAACATGATCGCGGGTCTCGAAACCGTCACCAAGGGCGAGATCATGATGGACGGCAAGGTGGTGAACAACCTCTCGCCGAAGGATCGCGACATCGCGATGGTGTTCCAGTCGTACGCGCTCTATCCGTCGATGACCGTGCGCGAGAACATCTCGTTCGGCCTGAACATCCGCAAGGTGCCGAAGGCCGAGCAGACGCAGATCGTCGACCGCGTGTCGAGCATGCTGCAGATTCAGCATCTGCTCGACCGCAAGCCCGGCCAGCTTTCGGGCGGCCAGCGCCAGCGCGTCGCGATGGGCCGCGCACTCGCACGCGACCCGATCATGTTCCTGTTCGACGAGCCGCTCTCGAACCTCGACGCCAAGCTGCGCATCGAGATGCGCTCGGAAATCAAGCTGCTGCACCAGCGCGTGGGCAAGACGATCGTCTACGTGACGCACGACCAGATCGAGGCGATGACGCTCGGCGACCGCATCGCCGTGATGAAGGACGGCATCGTGCAGCAGTTCGGCGCGCCGCAGGAGATCTACGATTCGCCGTCGAATCTCTTCGTGGCGGGCTTCATCGGCGCGCCGCCGATGAACTTCATCAACGGCAAGCTGGTGGAGCAGGGCTCGGGCATCGGCATCGAGCTCGACACGGGTGTCGCACGCAGCGTGCTGAACCTGCCGTTCGAGGCCAGCAAGCTGCGCGGCCGTGTCGGCCAGGAGGTGGTGCTGGGCCTGCGCCCGGAGCGCATCACCGACGCGCGCAGCTCGCACGACGGCCACGGCCACGAACTGCAGCGCCACACCGTGAAGGTCGACGTGATCGAGCCGACCGGCCCGGACACGCTCGTGTTCGCGCAGGTCAACGGCAAGCGCATCGTGAGCCGCGTGCACCCGGGCGCGAATCCGCAGCCGCTCAATAGCATGGAGCTGCTATTCGACGTGTCGAAGGCTGTGCTGTTCGATCCGAAAACCGAAGAGCGCATCGCTTGAGCGGTCCGGATCGATTCGCGCCAGGTTTTGCTGGTGCGCTTCTGGTGTGGTAAGCGACAAAAAACCCCGCCGCTGCGTGAGCAGCCGCGGGGTTTTTACTGAAGGCTTCGCTCAGCGTGCGTGCGAGTGATGCTGTCCGTGCCCGTGCGTATGCGGCTGCAGCAGCACGAGCACCGCACCGGCGCCGCCGTCATGCGGCCGCGCCTGGCAGAACGCGATCACTTCTTCCTTCTGCACGAGCCACGCACGCACCTTGCCCTTGAGCACGGGCTCCTTGCCCACGGAGCCGAGCCCCTTGCCGTGAATCACGCGCACGCAGCGCAGCCCGCGCTTGCCCGCCTCGCGGATGAAGGTTTGCAGTGAATCGCGCGCTTCCTCGCGGCGCATGCCGTGCAGGTCGAGCTGCGCTTGCACGATCCACGCACCGCGCCGCAGCTTCTTGACGACTTCCTCGCTCACGCCGGGACGGTGGTAATAGAGCGAGTCGTCGGTATCGAGCAGGGCTTCGGGGTCGAAGTCGTCGGAAATCGCTTCGTGCAGGACCGCCTGCTCGTCGAGACGCGTTTGCAGTGGCAGCGGCACGGGTGCTTCGCGGCGCGGCTGCGCGCGCGGCGGCTGCTTGAGCGGCGCGATCTGGCCGATTTCGCGGCGGAACAGGTCGCTGTCGGCGGCGGCTTCCACGCGCGCCGCCTGGGCGGCCGCGCGTTCACGCTCGCGCTGGCGCGTTTGTGTTTTGAGCGCTTCGCGCAGGCTGCCGAGGCCGGCGAAGCCCGTGGCGGCCTTGCCGGGTTCGGGGGCGGGCTCGGGCGCGATGCTTGGCGCGGCAGGGCGCGTGGGGGCGGGGCGCTTGGGCTCGCCCGGATGGGGCACGTTCTTGGGCATGGCGAAAGACGCTGGATGAATCTCAGTGGCGTGCGTTCAGCGCGGCACGCGAAAAACGCTGCAAAAAAGACGGCAAAAAACGCTGTAAAAGCAAAGGGCCGCCGGCTGGCTGGCCGCGGCCCTCTCTCGGTGCGCCGTCTGGTTTAACGACGCTATTTTAACGGCTCGCGCGGATCGATCAGCGCTCGGCTTCGGCGCTCATCACGTGCGCCCCGATCTCGCTGACGGTTTCCAGATAGCGCTGCGCGTCGAGCGCGGCCATGCAGCCCGTGCCGGCGCTCGTGATGGCCTGGCGATAGACGTGGTCCTGCACGTCGCCGGCCGCGAACACGCCCGGCACGCTCGTGCCCGTGGCGTTGCCGTTCAGGCCGCCGTTCGTGATGATGTAGCCGTTCTTCATCTCCAGCTGGCCTTCGAAGATGTCGGTGTTCGGCTTGTGGCCGATCGCGACGAACACGCCCTGGAGATCGAGGTCGGTGGTTTCGCCCGTCTTCGTGTTCTTGATGCGCAGGCCGTTCACGCCGCCCTCGTTGCCCTTGACTTCGTCGAGCACGTGATCCCACTTGATCTCGACGACGCCTTCCTTTTCCTTTTCCAGCAGGCGGTCGATCAGGATCGGCTCGGCGCGGAACTTGTCGCGGCGGTGGATGACCGTGACCTTCTTCGCGATGCCGGCGAGATAAAGCGCTTCCTCGACCGCCGTGTTGCCGCCGCCGATCACCGCGACGTGCTGGTTGCGGTAGAAGAAGCCGTCGCAGGTCGCGCAGGCGGAGACGCCGCGGCCCATGAAGAGCTCTTCGCTCGGCAGGCCGAGGTATTGCGCCGATGCGCCCGTCGCAATGATGAGCGAATCGCAGGTGTACTCGCCCGAGTCGCCGATCAGGCGGATGGGCTTCTCATCGAGTTTGGCCGTGTGAATGTGATCGAACACGATTTCCGTGTTGAAGCGCTCGGCATGCTCGAGAAAACGCTGCATCAGTTCCGGGCCCTGCACGCCGTTCGGATCGGCGGGCCAGTTTTCCACATCGGTCGTGGTCATGAGCTGGCCGCCCTGGGCGAGCCCGGTGACGAGCAGCGGCGAAAGGTTCGCGCGCGCCGCATAGACGGCTGCCGTGTAGCCGGCGGGGCCGGAACCGAGAATCAGGACTTTGGCGTGTTTGGTTGCGGACATGATCGAATTCCGTAGAAGGCGCTGCGTGGCGCGGGTTCCCGGGGCCGGCGGCCTGGTGCAGTTAGCTGAATCCTCAGGCGGCCGCCGGTGAGTGCGGCGGGGCACACGCAGGTAGTTGGGCATCAGCCCGCAATTATAAAGGCCGGGAGCTTTCGCCGCGCTATCAAGGTTTTTCATCGGCGCGATAGCCTGGGTTCGGCGCCGGCGGCGCCGTTGCCAGTTACCCTCATTTACAGCGTTGAGGCAGCCGGGGTCTAAACAACGCGTTTACAATAGGCCGGATCAGACGTCGGCGGCCGCGCCGGTCTGCCGGAGCCCCCGGCAGTGCGCCCGGACCGCGCAAGCATCAAGAATCACCAGGATTCAATGGCCAAAGCTCCTTTTTCCGCGCAGGCGCAGGCATTGCCTAATCGCATGTCGCGTCTTTTCACCGAAATCCGCTGGATCCTGCAGGTCGCGCTCGGCGTGTTCCTGCTGATGGCGCTCATCAGCTACAGCCGCCGCGACCCGAGCTGGACCCACGCCGCTCAGGTCGACCATATCTCGAACTGGGCAGGGCGCGTCGGCGCATGGACCTCGGACATCCTGCTGCTGCTGTTCGGCCTGTCCGCCTATTGGTGGGTCGTGCTGCTCGCGCGCCACATTTCGAAGAATTACCAGCGCATCACGCGCCACGAAGCGCTCCCCGAGGACGACGACGAGAAACCGCGCGACCACGGCTGGATCGCCGAAGGCTTCGCATTCGTGCTCGTGCTGCTCGCCTGCGACGGCATCGAGGCGCTGCGCATGTGGTCGCTCAAGGTGCAGTTGCCGCGTGCGCCGGGCGGCGTGGTGGGCGAGGCAGTGGCGCGCGGCGTCTCCAGCGCGCTGGGCTTTACGGGCGGCACGCTCGCGCTGTTGCTGGCGCTTGCGATCGGTTTGTCGCTGTATTTCCGTTTTTCGTGGCTGAGCGTGGCCGAAAAGGTCGGCGAGTCGATCATCAATGCCGTGACGATGGCGCAACTGCGCCGCGAAGCGGGCCGCGACCGCAAGCTCGGCGAGGCCGCCGCGGTCAAGCGCGAAGGCAAGGTCGAGCGCGGCCGCGTGAAGATCGAGGAGCACGAGCCGGTCACGATCGTGCCGCCCGTGGTCACGCCGCAGCGCTCCGAGCGCGTGGAGAAGGAGCGTCAGGTGCCGCTCTTCACCGATCTGCCGGGCGACTCCACCTTGCCGCCGATCTCGCTGCTCGACCCCGCGCCCAAGACTCAGGAAACGATCTCCGACGATACGCTCGAGTTCACCTCGCGCCTGATCGAGAAGAAGCTCAAGGACTTCGGCGTGGACGTGGCCGTGGTGGCTGCGTATCCGGGCCCGGTCGTCACGCGCTACGAGATCGAGCCCGCCACCGGCGTGAAGGGCAGCCAGATCGTGGGCCTCGCGAAGGACCTCGCGCGCTCGCTTTCGCTCGTTTCGATCCGCGTGGTGGAGACGATTCCGGGCAAGAACTACATGGCGCTCGAGTTGCCGAACCAGCGCCGCCAGACCGTGCGCCTGTCCGAAATCCTCGGCTCGGCCGTTTATGCGGACGCGCCTTCGGCGCTCACCATGGGTCTGGGCAAGGACATCGGCGGCAAGCCGGTTTGCGCCGATCTCGCGAAGATGCCGCACCTGCTCGTGGCCGGCACGACCGGCTCGGGCAAGTCGGTGGGCATCAACGCGATGATCCTCTCGCTGCTTTACAAGGCGAGCGCCGAGCAGGTGCGCATGATCCTCATCGATCCGAAGATGCTCGAAATGAGCGTGTACGAGGGCATTCCGCATCTGCTGTGTCCGGTCGTGACCGACATGCGCCAGGCCGGCAACGCGCTGAACTGGACCGTCGCCGAAATGGAGCGCCGCTACAAGCTCATGAGCAAGCTGGGCGTGCGCAATCTCGCGGGCTACAACAACAAGATCGACGAAGCGAACAAGCGCGAAGAGAAGATTCCGAATCCGTTCAGCCTCACGCCCGACGATCCGGAGCCGCTGCAAAAGCTGCCGCACATCGTCGTGGTGATCGACGAACTGGCCGACCTCATGATGGTGGTCGGCAAGAAGGTCGAAGAGCTGATCGCGCGCATTGCGCAGAAGGCGCGCGCCGCCGGCATTCACCTGATCCTCGCGACGCAGCGGCCTTCGGTGGACGTGATCACCGGCCTCATCAAGGCCAACGTGCCGACGCGCATCGCGTTCCAGGTGTCGTCGAAGATCGACTCGCGCACGATTCTCGACCAGATGGGCGCCGAGTCGCTGCTCGGCATGGGCGACATGCTCTATCTGCCGCCCGGCACGGGGCTGCCTGTGCGCGTGCACGGCGCATTCGTGTCCGACGACGAGGTGCACCGCGTCGTCGACAAGCTCAAGGAGCAGGGCGAGCCGAACTATATCGAAGGCATTCTCGAAGGCGGCACGGCGGGCGAGGGCGACGAAGGCTCGGCGAGCGCTTCCGGAACCGGCGACGAGTCCGACCCGCTCTACGATCAGGCCGTCGAGGTGGTCATCAAGAACCGGCGCGCGTCGATCTCGCTCGTGCAGCGGCATCTGCGCATCGGCTACAACCGCGCGGCGCGCCTGCTCGAACAGATGGAGCAATCGGGACTCGTTTCGGCGATGTCTTCGAGCGGCAACCGCGAGATTCTCGCGCCCACGCGCGAGGTCGATTGAGTCTGCCTTGAGTCCGCGCGCATGACGGCGCGAGCACTCAGGGTGGTCGCATGGAAGTTTTTGGAGAACGACAGATGCAGTTTCCGGTTGGACAACAGACCCGTTTGACGCTGGGCCGCGCGGGCCGCGCAATCTTCGTCGCGCTTGGCGCGTCGCTCGTGATGGCGTCGCACGCCTGGGCGAGTGGCACCGATCAACTGAAGCAGTTCGTCTCGCAAGTGCACGCCGCGCGCGGCAACTTCGTGCAGCGCGAGCTCAAGACGCCCACCAACGCGAAGAACGCGAGCGATGCCATTGCCACGGCCACGGCGAACGCCAAGACGTCGAGCGGCACCTTCGTGTTCTCGCGTCCCGGCAAGTTCATCTGGACCTATGAGAAGCCGTATCAGCAACTGCTGCAATCCGATGGCGACAATCTCTATGTCTACGACAAGGACCTGAACCAGGTCACCGAGCGCAAGCTCGGCGGCGCGCTTGGCGCGAGCCCGGCGGCCATCCTGTTCGGCAGCAACGATCTGGACAAAAACTTCACGCTTTCCGACGCGGGTGTGAAGAACGGCATCGACTGGCTGCAACTGGTGCCGAAGTCGAAGGACACGCAGTTCAAGAGCGTGGGCATCGGCTTTCGTGACGGCAACCTTGAAGCGATGGAACTGCACGACGTGTTCGGCAACGTGACGTTGCTCACGTTCTCCAACATCGAGAAGAATCCGTCGCTGCCGGCGTCGGCGTTCAAGTTCGTGCGGCCCAAGGGCGCCGACCTGATTACGGGTGGCGGGAACTGATTTTCGCGGCGTGATGT
Organism: Paraburkholderia sp. A1BS-2L; assembly: GCF_051125205.1. Lineage (NCBI taxonomy): Bacteria > Pseudomonadati > Pseudomonadota > Betaproteobacteria > Burkholderiales > Burkholderiaceae > Paraburkholderia > Paraburkholderia sp. A1BS-2L. Next base: position 2,373,135 of record NZ_CP120428.1, on the reverse strand, counting down.
GATGCGGCAAAGAAGAGGGGGCGGCTCGATTGAGCCGCCCCCTTTTGTTTCTTGTTATCTGCTTACGCAATCAGGCCGAAAAGCGCACCACGCCTTTCTCGTCGATCGTGCGCTTGAGCTTGCCCGCGAACCACAGCAGATGCAGATGCGCGAGCGCTTCGCCCATCGCGAACGTCAGCTGATGCATGTCGAGCGCGCGCTTGAACATGAGCGGCACGATGTCGGCGGCGCTTTTTGGCGTGTGCGCACAGGCCTCCATGACTTCGGCGAGCCGCGCGTCGTGGTGCGCGCGCAGTTGGCCGATGCGCGTGCGCACGCCGCGAAACGGCTTGCCGTGCGAGGGCAGCACGAGCGTGTCTTCGGGCATGGCCTCGTAGCGACCGAGCGACTCGAGGTACAGGCCGAGCGGGTTGCCTTCCGGCTCCATGTCGAACACCGATACGTTGGTCGAGATGCGCGGCAGCACCATGTCGCCCGAGATCAGCACGCCAAGCGATTCGCACAGCAGCGCGCAATGTTCGGGCGAATGGCCGTAACCCGTAACGACGCGCCAGCCGCGGCCGCCGATCGTGACCGTGTCGGCCTCGCGCAGGCGGCGGTATTGCCCCGGCAGCGCAGGTACGAGATTGGAGTAGTAATTGCGGCGGTTGCGCAGTTGCTCGAGCGAGGCTTCGTCGCTCACGCCGTGGCGCGCGAAATGGCGCGCCGCGCCTTCGCCGCCCGCGTTCGAGCCGTTGCCCGAGGCCAGCACGCACGCGCTCATGTATTCGCCGAGCGTCGTCCACAGGCGCACGTCCCAGCGCTTCTTCTCGCCGCCCGCGCAAATCCAGTGCGCAAGGCCGATATGGTCCGGATGGCAGTGCGTGACGAGCACGCGCAGCACCGGCAAGCCTTCGAGCTGGGTTTCGAACACCTGCTCCCAGCGCGCCTTGATCGTATCGTCGGTGATGCCGCAGTCCACCACGGTCCAGCCTTGCTGGCCGTCGATCTCGTCGCGCAGCAGCCAGAGGTTGATGTGATCGAGCACGAAGGGCAGCGGCATGCGCAGCCATTTCACGCCGGGCGCGACTTCGAAGGCGAGGCCGGGCTCGGGCAGGGTATCGGCGAAAGGATAGTCGAGCTGGTGTTCGAGGGCGTTCATTGGAGAGTCGTCTCGCGTCGTTATGGTGGACTGTGGGCGGCTGGCGCCGCCGCTTCGCCTCATTGTCGCTGCATTGCGCCATTCCTGCAGGCAGTTCGGGAGAGTGTTCCGATACGCGGCACAAACCGGCTGTTGCGCAACCCTTGAGTTGACGATAACGTAAACGTCGACTCCAACGATAGCCCTTCTGCCCGGTCGAGCCCGAACCCGGCTTGCGCGAGGCGCGCTTTTTCCACATGACCCAGTACACGATTACCGAGCTTGCCCGCGAATTCGACGTGACGCCGCGTGCGATCCGCTTCTACGAGGATCAGGGCCTGCTCGCGCCGAGCCGCGAAGGCGCGAGCGGACTCAAGCGCGTGTTTTCGGGGCGCGACCGCACGCGGCTGAAGCTCACGCTGCGCGGCAAGCGCCTCGGCTTCACGCTCAACGAGATCCGCGCGCTGCTCGATCTCTACGACTCGCCCACCGATACGCAGCCGCAGCTCCAGGCGTTTCTCGCCACCGTCGTGCGCCACCGCGAGCTACTGGAGCGCCAGCGCGCCGACCTCGACGCCACGCTCGAAGACCTCGCGCAGTACGAGTCGCAGGCGCGTGCGCTGCTCGCGAAGAACGGTGCCGGCGAGCGGATCGCGCCGCACACCTTGCCCGACGATCAGTAGCCGGCGCTGGCCCGTCATTGCCCATTTCTGCACGTTCCTGCACCAAGCCGCCGAGCCGAGGTGAATGCGTCATGAGACATTTCCCGAAACTGCTTTCATCGCAGATCGGCTTCGACGTTGCGCAGACGATGCTCGAGGGCTTCGACCATCATTACCGCAACTTCTGCGCGGTGGCCGTGCGGGCGCGCGAATGCTTCGAGGCGCGCGACTGGCACGGCCTGCAGCAACTCGCGCGCGAGCGCATCGCCTCTTATGACGAGCGCGTGCGCGAGTGCGTGGTGGCGCTTGAAGACGAGTACGACGCGGAAAACATCGACGACGAGGTCTGGGAGCAGATCAAGCTTCATTACATCGGCCTGCTGACGACGCACCGGCAGCCCGAGTGCGCCGAGACGTTCTTCAACTCGGTGTGCTGCAAGATCCTGCATCGCTCGTATTTCAACAACGATTTCATTTTCGTGCGGCCCGCGATCTCAACCGAGTACATCGAGAACGACGAGCCCGCGGCCAAGCCCACCTATCGCGCGTACTATCCGGCCAGGGACGGGCTGGCGGCCACGCTCGCGCGCATCGTCACGAATTTTCAGCTCGAAACGCCGTTCGAGGACCTCGCGCGCGATGTGGACTGCGTGATGCGCGCGATGCTCGACACCTTCGGCGTGGTCGAGCCCAAGCCCAACTTCCAGATTCACGCGCTCGCTTCGCTGTTCTTTCGCAATCAGTCAGCGTACATCGTCGGGCGCATCATCAACGGCGATCTGCTCGCGCCGTTCGTAGTGCCGATCCGTCACACGCCAGGCGGCATGCTCGTGCTCGACACTGTGCTGCTGCGCACCGATCAGTTGCTGATCATGTTCAGCTTCTCGCACTCGTATTTCCTCGTGGATATGGGCGTGCCGTCCGCCTACGTGGAGTTTCTGCGCACGATCATGCCGCGCAAGGCGAAGGGCGAGATCTACACGTCGCTCGGGCTGCAGAAGCAGGGCAAGAACCTGTTTTATCGGGATCTGCTGCACCATCTCTCGCATTCGAGCGATCAGTTCGTCGCCGCACCCGGCATTCGCGGCATGGTGATGATCGTGTTCACGCTGCCATCGTTTCCGTACGTGTTCAAGGTGATCAAGGACAGCTTTCCCGCGCCGAAGGAGACCACGCGTGAGCAGGTGGAGGCGAAGTATCAGCTCGTGAAGCGTCACGACCGGCTCGGGCGTCTGGCCGATACGCTCGAATATTCCAGCGTCGCGCTGCCCGTTGCGCGCCTCTCCGAGGCGCTCGTGCGCGAACTCGAAACGCTTGCGCCTTCGATGATCGAGTACGAGGGCGACAATCTCGTGATTCGCCACCTCTACATCGAGCGCCGCATGGTGCCGCTCAACATCTGGCTGCAAAACGGCAGCGACGAAGAGGTCGAGCACGGCATCCGCGAATACGGCAACGCGGTGAAGGACCTGATGCGCGCGAATATCTTTCCGGGCGACATGCTCTACAAGAATTTCGGCGTGACGCGCCACGGCCGCGTGGTGTTCTACGACTACGACGAAATCGAGTATCTGACCGAATGCAACGTGCGCGCGGTGCCCGCGCCAGTTCATGAGGAAGACGAATTATCGAGCGAGCCATGGTACGGAGTCGGTCCGCGCGATATTTTTCCGGAGACGTACCGCACCTTCCTGCTCGGCGATACGCGCGTGCGGCGCTATTTCCTCGAGCATCACGCGGACTTCTTCGACCCCGCGCTATGGCAGCAGAGCCAGGCGCGCCTGCTGGCGGGCGAGGTGCCCGACTGCCTGCCATATGACGCGGCGGTGCGTTTTCGCACGCGCTATCCCGAGCGCTTCGCGCCGCACGAACAACGTACAGACTCGAATTTCGCATCGTCGATTGATTGAAAAAGGAGAGAGAGCATGAGTGAGACGCAGATGGATCCAGTGGTGATCGTGGCGGCGGCGCGCACGCCGATGGCGGGCTTTCAGGGCGATTTCGCCGCATTGAGCGCGCCGCAACTGGGCGCGGCGGCGATTGCGGCCGCGCTCGAGCGCGCGGGCCTGAAGCCCGAGCAGATTGACGAAGTGGTGATGGGCTGCGTGTTGCCTGCCGGCCTGGGCCAGGCGCCCGCACGCCAGGCGGCGCTCGGCGCGGGCCTGCCGCTCGCGGCGGGCGCGACCACGGTGAACAAGATGTGCGGCTCGGGCATGCGCGCGGCGATGTTCGCGCACGACATGCTGCTGGCGGGCTCGGCCGAAGCGATCGTCGCGGGCGGCATGGAGAGCATGTCGAACGCGCCGTATCTGCTGCCCAAGGCACGCGCGGGCATGCGCATGGGGCACGGCCAGGTGCTCGATCACATGTTCCTCGACGGCCTCGAGGACGCCTACGACAAGGGCCGCCTCATGGGGACGTTTGCGGAGGAGTGCGCGGGCGAATTCGCTTTTTCGCGCGAGAGCCAGGACGCCTTTGCGATCGAGTCGCTCAAGCGCGCGAAACGCGCCAACGAGGACGGCTCGTTCGCCTGGGAGATCGCGCCGGTCAAGGTGGCCACGCGTGCGGGCGAGACCATGATCGAGCGCGACGAACAGCCGTTCAAGGCCAATCTCGACAAGATCCCGACGCTCAAGCCCGCCTTCAGCAAGACCGGCACGGTGACGGCCGCGAATTCCTCTTCGATCTCGGACGGTGCGGCGGCGCTCGTGATGATGCGCGAGTCCACGGCGAAGCGCCTCGGCGTCACGCCGCTCGCGCGCGTGACGGGCCATTCGACTTTCGCGCAGCAGCCCGCGAAATTCACGACCGCGCCGGTGGGCGCGATCGCGAAGCTCTTCGAGAAGACCGGCTGGAAGGCCGCCGACGTCGATCTCTACGAGATCAACGAGGCGTTTGCCGTGGTCACCATGGCCGCGATGAAGGAGCACGATCTGCCGCATGAGAAGGTCAATGTGAACGGCGGCGCGTGCGCGCTGGGCCATCCGATCGGCGCATCGGGCGCGCGCATTCTCGTTACGCTGATCGGCGCTCTGCGCGCGCGCGGTCTTAAGCGCGGCGTGGCGACCCTATGCATCGGCGGTGGCGAAGCGACCGCAATGGGCGTCGAACTCATGTAGGCTTCCGAGTGACGGGCGCCGCACGCAGCGGCGCCTCCCATCGCTGGCACGCGGCGCTGCATAGCCGCGGCACCCAGAAAAGGCGGCGACATGAAAACAGCGTTGATTGTGGGCGCGTCGCGAGGCCTCGGCCTCGAGTTCGCGCGCCAGTATGCGAAGGCCGGCTGGCGCGTGCTGGCCACGGCGCGCTCCGAGGCAGCGCGCACGGCGCTCAACGCGCTGGGCGCGCAGGCGTTCGCGCTCGACATCGCGCGGCCCGAGGACATTGCCGCGCTCGGCGCGAAGCTCGAGGGCGAGCGGCTCAACGTGGCGCTCATCGTTTCCGGCGTCTACGGCCCGCGCACCGAGGGCGTCGAAGCCATCAACGCCGAAGACTTCGAGTACGTGATGAACACCAACGTGCGCGGCCCGATGCAGCTCATCCCGATTCTGCTGCCGCTCGTCGACGCGGCGTTCGGCGTGCTTGGCGTGCTGTCGAGCCGCATGGGCAGCATCACGCAGACAACCGGCACGACGGGCTGGCTCTATCGCGCGAGCAAGGCGGCCTTGAACGACGTCATCAAGATCACCTCGCTGGAGACGCGCCGGGCGACTTGCATCGCGCTGCATCCGGGGTGGGTGCGCACGGAGATGGGCGGCGCGCAGGCGGCCATCGACGTGACGGCGAGCGTCGCCGGCATGCGCGAAGTGGTGGCGGAAGCCGCGGCGGCACGCGAGGTCTTCAACGGACGCTTTTTCCAGTACGACGGGACCGAGCTCGATTGGTGAGCGCCCGATCCACGCAATATCCGCGCAATAATTGCGCAGCCATTGCACGTAGGGGCCGCAGCGCTGGCGCGAGCGGCCCTTGTTTTTTTGTTCTGCTGAAAGCGCACGAAGTGCGTGAGAAGGATCGATATTGAATGTCTGCTCAATCCACGCGCGCGAAGCGCCCGCTCGAATGTCCTTGCGGCGGCGCCGCCCCCAACCTGAAATCGGGCGCCAAGCCCCCGCGCTTCGCCGATTGCTGCGGCCGCTTTATCGACGGCGGCGCGCTGCCCGCCACGGCGCTCGAACTGATGCGCTCGCGCTACACGGCCTATGTGCTTGGCGAAGCCGGCTACCTGCGCGCGACCTGGGCCGCCGAGACCTGTCCCGCCGATCTCGACGTCGACCCCGATGCGCCCGGCGCGCCGCGCTGGCTCGGGCTTGCCGTCAAGCGCCACGAGCCCATCGACGAGACGCATGCGCGCGTCGAGTTCGTCGCGCGCCACAAGAGCGGCGGGCGCGCCTTTCGTCTGCACGAACTGAGCCGCTTCACGCGCGGCGACGACGGCCGCTGGCGCTACGTCGACGGCGACATCCTCGAAGGCTGAGGGCAGTCCTTGCGCCGCTGCCGTGGCGGCTAAAACAACGCCTTTATAAACAATCACTTAATGCAAAAAAACGGGGCCTTAGCGAGCGGCGACATATGACTGTGTGAATGATCGTTATTTCGCCGCGGCTCACGACCGCCCCGAAATCCCGCTATGCGCCGCGCGTCAAGGTATACGAGGAACTGGCCCTTCGTTGGCACGCCTTATGCCGGGTTACCCCTGAATTGCGCAACAAATAATTGTCGTGCGACGATGCAATCACGGTGCTCGTTACGCCACGTAAGCAAGTGTTGAAAAGACATTTCTCGCGGCGATCACAAGACGGGTGCTGGCGGCGGATCTGAAAGTTTGCAGATCGGCGCCGCACAGGTGTTCCGATCCGTGTTCTCCCCCGCAGCATCGGTTGCGACCACGCCAGGCCTCCCGGCCAGGCGCGCCGTGTGCTGTTGTGCCCGCAGTGGGCAGGGGACGTTCGCGCAGTGGTTCGGTACGCAGATTGACGGCGGTTTTTTCGCAGGCGGGTGTTGCGCATGGCGTTCAGGAAGCTTCTTACCGGATGGGCGATGGCCGGCACGGCGTGTGTGCTGTCGGTTGCTCATGCAGCGTCGCTTTCCGACCCGGCTGCCGCCGCCAGCGCTCAGGCAGCGCTGATGTCGACGCCGTCCGCCACGCATTCGAACGCGCATCGCGACGCCTCGCAAGGCGCGGCTGCGTCGTTCGCCAACGGCCCGCTCGGCAGTGCGAACGTGCCGCGCATCGCACTCGGCGACACGTATCTGCCCGTCGTGCGCGCCGACATGAATCAGCAGATCATTCACATTCCCGTGGCCGGCGACCCGAGCGTTACGCTCGAAACCACGGTCTACCGTCCCGACGGTCCTGGCCCGTTCCCGATGGTGGTGTTCAATCACGGCAAAATTCAGGGCGACCCGCGCATGCAGCCGCGCAGCGACCCGACGTCGTTCGCGCGCGAATTCGTGCGCCGCGGCTACGTGGTCGTCGCGCCGAACCGCCGGGGTTTCGCCGGCTCGGGCGGCGACTATCAGCAAGACGGCTGCGACGTCGCGAGCAACGGCCTGGGCCAGGCCGCCGACGTGGCCACCACGGTCGACTACATGGCGAAGCAGCCGTACGTGGACGCGAGCCATATCGTCGTCGCCGGCACCTCGCATGGCGGTCTCGCGACCATGGCCTACGGCACCGAAGCCGCGCACGGCGTGCGCGCGCTCATCAACTTCTCGGGCGGCCTGCGCCAGGACGCTTGCACCGGCTGGCAGAACAACCTGACCGAAGCCTTCGGCGATTACGGCGCGAAGGCCCGCGTAGCCTCGCTCTGGCTCTACGGCGACAACGATTCGGTGTGGACGTCCGATCTCGTTACGCGGATGTTCGCGGCGTTTCGTTCCGCGCAGCCGGGCGCGGGCGCGCAACTCGTCGATTTCGGCTCGTACAAGAACGATGCACATCGCCTCGTGGGCGACCGCGACGGCGTGCAGGTCTGGTGGCCCAAGGTCGAGGCGTTCCTGGCGAACCAGGGTATGCCCACGGCCGTGGAATATCGCGTAGCGACGCAAGCCGCGCCGCGCGCCACGGGCTACGCATCGATCGATTCGGTGAGCGCGGTGCCGTTCCTCGATCAGGCGGGCCGTGACGGCTATCGCAACTTCCTCAAGCAGTACCCGAGCCGTGCTTTTGCCGTGTCCGATTCGGGCGCATGGTCGTGGGCCGAGGGCGGCGACAATCCGATGGCTGTCGCCGTTGCGAACTGCCAGAAGCACAGTTCGGATCCGTGCCGCCTCTACGCGGTGAACAGCCATGTCGTGTGGTCTAACGACACCGCCACGGCGCAAAACGACAACGCCGACGACGGCAATGCCGTTGCCGCCGATGCGGATACCGCACACGCACTCGCGAGCCGTTAAGCGCGCCTGACGCATCGCTGGCGCGCGCATCGTCGCGCTGCCACCGCTCCCTCGTTTCCCTCGTTTTTCCCACTATTTTCTCACCGCTGTTGCGCTCCTGCCTTCGCGCTCGAGTTCGACCGCGGCGTACGCGCTCGTCTTTTTCGGCGTGCGGCCGCAGATTTTTTTGCACAAGCGCGCTTCACTTTGCCGTCGTCATCTGCGGGCATTTCGGGTCTTCGCAAAAGAACTGTGCGCAGCTGTCCCGAACCGCGCCGAACCTCGTGCGAGCGGGCCTTTCAAGGCCATTTCGGGGGTAGTGCATTGCGGAATTGAACGCGTTAATCTCGGGCCCGTTGCCTGGCAGGACACCAGCAGGACACACCAGCAGGAGCCGTATTTGAACTCGCATTCCTACCCCGCCAACGACGCCTGGATCGCGCGCAGCCTGCGCGCCGTCTGGCATCCTTGCACCCAGATGAAGCACCACGAGCGCTTGCCGCTCGTCGCCGTCGCGCGTGGCGAAGGGCCGTGGTTGTACGACCATGAAAGCCGGCGCTACCTCGACGCCGTTAGCTCGTGGTGGGTCAATCTGTTTGGCCACGCCAATCCGGTAATCAACGCCGCGCTCAAGGCGCAACTCGACACGCTCGAGCACGTGATGCTCGCGGGCTGCACGCACGAGCCCGCAGTCGAACTCGCCGAGCGCCTGAGCGCGCTCACCGGCGGCACGCTCGGCCATGCGTTTTTTGCGTCCGATGGCGCCTCGGCGGTCGAGATCGCGCTGAAGATGAGCTTTCACGCGTGGCGCAATCAGTGTGCGAGCGACAAGCGCGAATTCGTGTGCCTGGCCAACAGTTATCACGGCGAGACCATCGGCGCGCTTGGCGTGACGGATGTGAAGCTCTTCAGGGATGCTTACGATCCCCTTTTGACTCACGCGCACGTGGTCGCGTCGCCCGATGCGCGCACGGCGCGCGAAGGCGAGAGCGCCGCTGACGTGGCGCACCGCGCGCTCGCGGACGTCGAGCGTGTGTTCGCCGAGCGCGAAGGGCGCATCGCGGCGCTGATCGTCGAGCCGCTCGTGCAGTGTGCGGCAGGCATGGCGATGCACGATCCCGCGTATCTCCGGGGCCTGCGCGCGCTGTGCGACCGCTACCAGGTGCATCTGATCGCCGACGAAATCGCCGTGGGCTGCGGGCGCACGGGCACGTTCTTCGCATGCGAGCAGGCTGGCATCTGGCCCGATCTGCTCACGCTCTCGAAGGGCATCAGCGGCGGCTACCTGCCGCTGTCGATCGTGCTTTCGCGCGACGAAATCTACGCGGCCTTCTACGACGACGACACCGCGCGCGGCTTCCTCCATTCGCATTCGTACACGGGCAATCCGCTCGCCTGCCGCGCGGCGCTTGCAACGCTCGATCTCTTCGAGCGCGATGGCGTGCTGGCCGCGAACGCCCAAAAATCGAAGCAATTGCGCGAAGCGTTTGCACCGCTCGAGCAGCATCCGCTCGTGCGCGACCTGCGCCAGTGCGGCACGATTCTCGCGTTCGACGTGGCGATCGACGACGCCGAGCGCGCGCGCACGTTCTCGCGCCGGTTCTTCGAAAACGCGCTGCAGCGCGAGCTGCTGCTGCGCCCGATCGGCACGACGGTCTACGTAATGCCGCCATACATTCTCGACGCCGGAACGCAAGCGCACCTGGCCGCGCGCACGCGCGAGACATTCGACGCGACTGTCGCGGAGGACCTCTGATGCACTTGCTGCACACACTCGAACAAAACCTGCGCGAACTCGATGCGCAAGGCCTGCGCCGCCGCCGCCGCACCATCGATTCGCCGTGCAGCGCCCATATGGTTGTCGATGGCCGCGAGAGCATCGGCTTCGCGAGCAACGACTACCTCGGGCTGGCTGCGCATCCGCGGCTCGTCGCGGCGCTGGCCGAGGGCGCGCAGCGCTACGGCGCGGGCAGCGGCGGCTCGCATCTGCTGGGTGGCCATTCGCGCGCCCACGCGCAACTCGAGGACGATCTCGCGGCGTTCGCCGGCACCTTTGTGGATGCGCCGCGCGCGCTGTACTTCAGCACCGGCTACATGGCGAATCTGGCTGTGCTCACCGCGCTCGCGGGGCAGGGCACGACGCTCTTTTCCGATGCGCTCAATCACGCCTCGCTGATCGACGGCGCGCGGCTCTCGCGGGCCGAGATCCGGATCTATCCGCACGCGGACATGGACGCCTTGAGCACGATGCTCGAAGCGTCGGACGCGCGCGCGAAGGTGATCGTGAGCGACACGGTGTTCAGCATGGACGGCGATGTCGCGCCGCTCGCGCGTCTGGTCGAACTTGCCGAAAAGCATGGCGCATGGCTGGTGGTCGACGACGCGCACGGGCTTGGCGTGCTCGGCCCGCAAGGGCGCGGCGCGCTGGCCGCAGCCGCGCTGCGCTCGCCGAACCTCGTGATGGTCGGCACGCTCGGCAAGGCGGCGGGCGTTTCGGGCGCGTTCATCTGCGCTCACGACACGGTGATCGAGTGGCACGTGCAGCGCGCCCGTCCGTACATCTTCACGACGGCGTCGTCGCCGGCGGTCGCGCACGCGGTCTCCGCGAGCCTGCAACTGATTGCGGGCGAGGAGGGTGACGCGCGGCGCGCTCATCTGAATCATCTGATCGGGCGCACGCGCTCGATGCTCAAGGAAACTTGCTGGCGGCCCGTCGATTCGCACACGGCAGTGCAGCCGCTCGTGGTCGGCGCCAACGAGGCCACGCTTGCGCTGCAAGCCGCGCTCGAGCGCGATGGTCTGTGGGTGCCGGCGATTCGTCCGCCGACGGTGCCCGCCGGCACCTCGCGGCTGCGCATTTCGCTCTCGGCTGCGCATTCGGACGCCGACCTCGACCGTCTGAACGCGGCGCTGCAACGCGCGAGCCTTGAAGAGCAACGGCAAGAGCAACAGCAGGCGCAAGAGGGCGCGCGATGAGCACTGTAAAGTATTCGCTTTTTGTCACCGGCACCGATACCGAAATCGGCAAGACTTTCGTGAGCGCGGCGCTCTTGCGCGGCATGGCGCGAGCGGGCCTGCGCGCGGCGGCGATGAAGCCCATCGCTGCGGGTGCATACGAGCGCGAAGGCGTCTGGCACAACGAAGATGCCGACCAGCTCGACGCTGCCGCGAGCGTGCTGCTTCCTGCGGAAATGCGCACGCCGTTTTTGCTCAGGGAGCCGGCCGCGCCGCACATTGCCGCCGCGCTCGAAGGCGTGACGCTGGACATGGCGCGCGTCGTGCAATGTTTCGGCGAGGCACGCGAGCGCGCGGACGCCGTGGTGGTGGAAGGCGTGGGCGGCTTTCGCGTGCCGCTCACGGCGACGCAGGACACCGCTGATCTCGCGGTTGCGCTGAATCTGCCGGTGGTGCTCGTCGTGGGCATGCGACTGGGCTGCATCAGCCATGCGCTTCTCACCGCCGAGGCGATCGCCGCACGCGGCCTCACGATCGCGGGCTGGGTCGCGAACCGCATCGACCCGGCCATGACCTTCCCGCAAGAAAACATCGACGCGCTGCGTGAGCGCCTGGCCGCGCAGTTCGGCGCGCCGCTCATCGGCGTCGTGCCCCGTATGCCCGGCGCTCATACGGCTACGTTGGCCGAGCTCGCCGCAGAACACCTGAACATCGACGCGTTGCTCGCGCGGCTCGACACTCTCGCGCCTGCATCCGAATCCCTGTCGCCTCTGTAAAGAAGGACCCCTACACCATGACCGAAGCTCATATCGACATTACCGCGCTCAAGAAAAGCGCGCCGCACGCACCAGCACAAGACGAAGCCGCCGCGCGCTGGCGCGTCGCCGACGTCGCCGCACTCTACGAACTGCCGTTCAACGATCTGATGTTCCGCGCGCAGCAGGTGCATCGCGAGCATTTCGACGCGAATGCAGTGCAGCTTTCCACGCTCCTGTCGATCAAGACCGGCGGCTGCGAGGAGGATTGCGCATATTGCCCGCAGTCGTCGCATCACGATACCGGGCTCGACGCGAGCAAGCTCATGGACGTGGACGCCGTGCTCGACGCCGCGCGTGTGGCGAAGGCGAACGGCGCGACGCGCTTTTGCATGGGCGCGGCATGGCGCAATCCGAAGGACCGCCATCTCGAGCCGATCAAGGACATGATTCGCGGCGTGAAGTCGATGGGGCTCGAAACCTGCGTCACGCTCGGCATGCTCGAAGCGCATCAGGCGAAGGCGCTCGCCGACGCGGGCCTCGATTACTACAACCACAACCTCGACACCTCACCCGAGTTCTACGGCCAGATCATCTCGACGCGCACCTACGAGGACCGCCTCGAAACGCTCGAGCGCGTGCGCGACGCGGGCATCAACGTGTGCTGCGGCGGCATCGTCGGCATGGGCGAGTCGCGCCGCGAGCGCGCGGGCCTGATCGCGCAGCTCGCGAACATGGAGCCGTATCCGGAATCGGTGCCCATCAACAATCTCGTGCAGGTGAGCGGCACGCCGCTCGAAGGCACCGAGCCGCTCGATCCGTTCGAGTTCGTGCGCACGATCGCGGTCGCGCGCATCACCATGCCCAAGGCGATGGTGCGTCTCTCGGCCGGCCGCGAGCAGATGGACGACGCGCTTCAGGCGCTGTGCTTCATGGCGGGCGCGAATTCGATTTTCTATGGCGATCAGTTGCTCACGACGGGCAACCCGCAAGCCGAAGCCGATCGCCAGCTGTTGCAGCGTCTGGGCATCAGCGCGCAGACGGCGCAGGCATTGCCGGCGGATGTGCATGAGCACCATGACCATCATGCGCACGGCGGCTGCGGCCACTGCGAATAAGTCTGTCGAAGCGCACCGCTGAAAAGACAAACGCCACGCGATGAAGCGTGGCGTTGTCGTTTGGAGCACTATCGATGCAGGCGCGGTTTAAGCGTAAGCTGCGCGCCGACGCCCCGCGAGCACGACATAGCACAGCGCGCCGGTCACGAGCGCGGGCAGCGTCGCACCGAGATTCGGCAGCCACTGGTTGAGCGCCTGGTACGCGCCAAAGCCGATGCCCCACGCGACAAACGCGGTCACGTGCCAGCCGCCCGAGTAACCGTAGATGCCGCTCAGATCGGCAAGTGCATGGGCGTCGATGCGCCGGCGGCGCACGATGAAGTGATCGGCGAGCACGACGCCGAAGAGCGGTGCGAACACCGAGCCGATGAAGAGCAGGAAGTTCTCATAGCGCGCCATCGGCACGACGAGGCCGATCAGCGTGCACAACGCGCCGAACGCCGCCGAGAGCCACGGCACGCTGCCGCGCGTCCAGAACGTGCCCGTGGAAACCGCGGCCGAGTGAATATCGGCGAAGGCGTTGTCGATTTCGTCGATCAGCACGAGCAACAGCGCAAGGCCGCCACCGGCTTTCGCGAGCGCCGTGGTGAGGAGCGCGTCGCCGCCGCCCGCCGCGAGTCCGTAGATCGCGCCGAGCGCGTAGAACCACAGGTTCGCGATGCCATAGCCGAGCAGCGTGCCGCGGAACGTCTCGCCCGCGCGGCGGCCGAAGCGCGTGTAGTCGGCGATGAGCGGCAGCCACGACAGCGGCATCGCGACCACGAGGTCGATCGCGCTGCCGAACGGCATCTCGCCAGTGCCGGGGCGGCGCATGAGCGCGCCGATGTCGTGCTGCACGAGCAGACTCCACGTGAGCCAGGCGGCACCCGCGAGCAGAAGCCAGATGCCCCAGGTGCGCAGGAAGCGGCGCACGAACGAGAGCGGGCCGCTCACGGCGAGCAGCGTGGCCAGCAAGCCGAAGATCACCGTCCACACGAGCGGAATCGACAGGCCGAAGGCTTGCTTGGCGAGCGCATCGGCGGAATCGCGCATCACGATGATCTCGAACGAGCCCCAGCCCACGAGCTGCACCATGTTGATGACTGCCGGCACCGACGCGCCGCGAATGCCGAGCGTCGGGCGCAGCGACGACATGGCGGCAAGGCCCGTGTCGGTGCCGATCACGCCCGCGAGCGCGAGGAGCACGACGCCGATCACGCTGCCGATGCCGATCGCGGCGAGCGCATGGGGCAGCGAAAGCCCCGGCACCAGCAGGGCGCCCGCCTGGGCGACCAGCAGGCCGATGCCGAGCGAGAACCAGAGCGCGAAGGCGTCGCCGATGCGGAACTGGCGGCGCGCGTCGGGCACGGGCACGTTGGGCGCGTAGGTCGAGCCGGCTTCGCCGGAGCTGGCCGCGCCGGCCTGCGAGTCTAGAGTCATCGGTAAAACGGTCCTCTGTGTCGTTTGTCTTATCTGATGTTTGGCGGGGCCGGCCATCCGGGCAGCCAGCGAAGGCGGGCATCGGTCGCATATCGGCAGCAGCCAGGCACGGCATCTCGCGCAACCGCCCAGGCTGTCATAATGCACGACTGCATCCGTCATGGCAGGCCGTTTTCGGGCGCGCGAACAGCGCCTCGGCAATGGCCCGGCCCCGGCAAAGCCGACATTATCGCGAAAACGTCATGTTTGAAGAAACCCGTGCCAACGTCCCGCTCGCCGAGCGGTTGCGCCCGCGCTCGATCGACGAAGTCATCGGCCAGAAGCATCTGCTCGGGGCCAACAAGCCGCTGCGCGTCGCCTTCGAGTCGGGCGAAGCGCATTCGATGATCCTCTGGGGGCCGCCCGGGGTCGGCAAGACCACGCTCGCGCGCCTGATGGCCGATGCCTTCCACGCGCAGTTCATCGCGCTCTCGGCGGTGCTCTCGGGCGTGAAGGATATCCGCGAGGCCGTCGAGACGGCGCAGATGCACCGCGCGCATGGCCATCAGACGCTCGTGTTCGTCGATGAAGTCCATCGCTTCAACAAGAGCCAGCAGGACGCCTTCCTGCCTCACGTGGAGTCGGGCCTGTTCGTATTCATCGGTGCGACGACCGAGAATCCGTCGTTCGAGGTGAATAGCGCGTTGCTTTCGCGCGCGGCGGTCTACGTGCTCAAGAGCCTCGACGAAGACGAGCAGGGCGAGCTGCTTGCGCGCGCGAGCGCGGAGCTGGGCGGCCTCACTTTCACGGAGGAAGCACAAAAGGCGCTGATCGGTTCGGCCGACGGCGACGGGCGCAAGCTGCTGAACAACCTCGAAATCGTCGCGCGGGCGGCCGCGCAGCAGAAGAAGCGCGAGATCGACGGCGAGCTGCTCGGCAGCGCGCTCGCCGAAAATCTGCGCCGCTTCGACAAGGGTGGCGACGCGTTCTACGATCAGATCAGCGCGCTGCACAAGTCGGTGCGCGGCAGCAATCCGGACGGCGCGCTCTACTGGTTCTGCCGCATGCTCGACGGCGGCGCCGATCCGCGTTATCTGGCACGACGCATCGTGCGCATGGCGTGGGAGGACATCGGCCTCGCCGACCCGCGCGCGGCGCGCATCACGCTCGACGCCTCGGAGACCTACGAGCGGTTGGGCTCGCCCGAGGGCGAGCTGGCGCTCGCGCAGGCCGTCATCTACCTCGCGGTCGCGCCGAAATCGAACGCGGGTTACATGGCATACAACGAGGCGCGCCGCTTCGTTGGCAAGGACCAGTCGCGCGCGGTGCCCGTCCACTTGCGCAATGCGCCCACCAAGCTCATGAAAGAGCTGGGCTACGGCCACGAATACCGCTACGCGCACGACGAACCCGATGCCTACGCGGCCGGCGAGACCTATCTGCCCGACGGCATGCGCGAGCCGCGCTGGTATCAGCCCACGCCGCGCGGGCTCGAAGGCAAGATCGGCGAGAAGCTCGCGCGCCTCGCCGACCTCGACGCGCAATGGCGCGACGAGCATCGTGACGAAATCCGCGAGCGCAAGCGCAAGGGCTAGCCCCCGCCGGTGCGCTAAAATCGACGCTTCACACAACGACACTGCGTCTCACAATCCCATGCTCGACATCCAGTTGCTGCGCAAAGACCTCGACGGCGTCGCCAAGCGCCTCGCCGACCGCGGCTATACCCTCGACGTCGCGGCGTTTTCCGCGCTCGAAGCGGAACGCCGCGCCATCCAGACCCGCACCGAAGAACTGCAGGCGCGCCGCAACAGCCTGTCGAAGCAGATTGGCGCGATGAAGGGCCGCGGCGAGGATACCTCGGCGGTCATGGCCGAAGTGGGCGGCATCGGCGACGAAATGAAGGCCTCGGCTGCGAAGCTCGACGAAATCCAGACGAAGCTTTCCGACCTGCTGCTCGGCGTGCCGAACCTGCCGCACGAGAGCGTGCCCGTGGGCCGCGACGAAGCCGACAACGTGGAAGTGCGCCGCTGGGGCACGCCGCGCCAGTTCAGCTTCGAAGTGAAGGATCACGTCGACGTGGGCGGGCCGCTGGGTCTCGACTTCGAGACCGGCGCGAAGCTTTCGGGCGCGCGCTTCACGCTGCTGCGCGGCCAGATCGCGCGCCTGCATCGCGCGCTCGCGCAGTTCATGATAGACACGCACACGATGCAGCACGGCTATACGGAGACGTACACGCCCTACATCGTGAATCCGGAAATCCTTTACGGCACGGGCCAGTTGCCCAAGTTCGCCGAGGACATGTTCCGCGTGGAGAAGGGCGGCGCCGAGAACACGGTCACGCAGTACCTGATTTCCACCTCGGAAATCTCGCTCACGAACACGGTGCGCGAGAGCATCGTCGAAGGCAGCGCGCTGCCCATCAAGCTCACCGCGCATTCGCCGTGCTTCCGTTCGGAGGCCGGTTCGTATGGCCGCGACACGCGCGGCATGATTCGCCAGCATCAGTTCGACAAGGTCGAGATGGTGCAGATCGTGGCGCCGGAAACGTCATACGACGCACTGGAGCAAATGGTCGTGCATGCGGAGACCATCCTGCAAAAGCTCGGCCTGCCGTACCGCGTGATCACGCTGTGCACCGGCGACATGGGTTTCTCGGCCACCAAGACCTACGATCTCGAAGTGTGGCTGCCGGCGCAGAACACGTATCGCGAAATTTCGAGCTGCTCGAACACCGAGGCGTTCCAGGCGCGCCGTATGCAGGCGCGCTACCGCAATGCCCAGGGCAAGCCGGAGCTCGTGCATACGCTCAACGGTTCGGGTCTCGCGGTGGGCCGCACGCTTGTCGCTGTGCTCGAGAACTATCAGGAAGCGGACGGCTCGGTCACCGTGCCGGAGGTGCTGCGTCCGTACATGGGCGGGGTTGCCCGGCTTGAAATGCAGGGCTGAACGCTCTCTTCGAGATTTTTCTCAAAGAGCCCTTGCAAAAGCCAAAATTTGTTCTATAATCTCCGCTTCTCTGGTCGCCGACCAAGGTCAGAGAAGCAGTAAAGCAATGCCGGCAGTACCCCGGAGAGGTGGCAGAGTGGTCGAATGTACCTGACTCGAAATCAGGCGTACGGTTTCCCCGTACCGTGGGTTCGAATCCCACCCTCTCCGCCAAATTCAGAAAACCCCCGCATGCCTGACGGCTGCGGGGGTTTTTGCTTTGTGGTCGCTTTTTCGGCGGCTTATTTCTTCATGTGCCCGCGTTGCTCCAGCGAGCGCAGGAAGGTGCCCGAGATCGCCGAGCCGCCGTGGTGCACGATCTTCTCGTCGACGAGCGCCCAAACCGACATCCCGGCGGCGCGCACGCGCTGGCAGAACGACAGGTCTTCCGAGAGATAGACGCCTTTTTCACCGATCGTATCGAAGAACGCGTAGAAGCGGCCATCGGGCAGGTAGGGCGCGTATTGCGAGGGCGGCCGGTAGATCTGCGTGAGCGGCGCGAGCGCAACGAGCGCATCGCGGCGGATAAGGAAGATGCCCGTGCCGATGTGGTTGACCTCGACCCAGCCGTTGCTGACCGTGCTGCTGCCTTGTTCGTTGGCGCGGATCGCCGTGTTGTACTCCACGGTTTTTTCCTGCCATTCGCGCAGCGAGAGGCCCACGTCGTCGCTCGTAATCTTCTTTTCCACATCGAAGAACCGGTACGGGCATGCGATGCCCGCTACCGGCTTGTTGCCGGCGAGGAGGCGCGGAACCGCTTCGCGCGAGAAGTCCATGTCCGTATCGAGGAACAGCACGTGCGTGAATTCGGGGTGGCTCAGGAAATAGCTTGCGAAGAAGTTGCGCGCGCGGATGATGTGCGACGAAGCCGTGTGGATGTACTCGAAGCGCACGCCGCGCTCCTTGAAGGTTTCCATCAGGCGGGCCAGCGCGATCGCGAAGTCGAAATGCACCGAGTTGTCGTAGGTGGGCAGGGCGATCAGCACGTTGAGCGGGGCGTCCGATTGTGCGCCGGGCGTGGCGCTTGTCGTGGGGGCGGAGTCAGGCTGGGTCATGGTCGGGCGTTCGGCTCACGTCGTTGTAAGATATTTCTTATTTTTAAGGGTGGCTTGTGCGCGGACAATCGGACGTATCCGAATCGGCGCCTGCTGGATGGGGGTGACGCCCCGGTACAATGGCGCTTTCTGCGCGGCTGCCCCGAATTTGCTGCGAGGCGCCTTGCGCCGCCGCGCTCACTACCCGTTCACAGCGTTCACAGATGGCCATCACTTACAAATCTGCCGACGACGTCGCGCGTCTGCGCATTTCCGGCCGGCTTGCCGCCGACGTGCTCGCCATGATTGGCGAACACGTCAAGCCCGGCGTCTCCACCGACGACCTCGACGCGATCTGCAACGACTATATCGTCAACACGCTCAAGGCGGTGCCGGCCAACGTCGGCTACCTCGGCTTTCCGAAAACGATCTGCACCTCGGTCAACTCGGTGGTCTGCCACGGCATTCCGAGCCGCAACGAGGTCCTCAAGGACGGCGACATCATCAATATCGACGTGGCCGTGATCAAGGACGGCTATTTCGGCGATACGAGCCGCATGTACACCGTGGGCACGCCGAGCACGGTCGGTCGCCAGCTCATCGACACGACTTACGAGGCGATGCTCGCGGGCATCCGCGAGGTCAAGCCCGGCGCGACGCTCGGCGACGTGGGTCACGCGATTCAGCGTCGCGCCCAGGCCGACGGTTTCTCGATCGTGCGCGAATACTGCGGTCACGGCATCGGCAAGGTCTATCACGAAGAGCCGCAGGTGCTGCATTACGGCCAGCCCGGCCAGGGCGTGCGCTTGAAGCCGGGCATGGTCTTCACGATCGAGCCGATGGTCAATGCAGGCCGCGCCGGCACGGCGGTGCAGCGCGACGGCTGGACGGTGGTGACAAAGGATCGTTCGCTCTCCGCGCAATGGGAGCACATGGTGGCGGTTACCGACGAGGGCTACGAGCTTCTCACGCCCTGGCCAGACGGCACGGGCGCGTACGAAGCCCCTTGAGCCGCGGTGCATATGCCTGTGGGGCCCCTGGGCTGGTCTGTCAAGTTCCGCGTCGGCGGTGTGCGCCGGGCAAATTTGTTAAATAAGGATTTGACTCTCCGCCCAGTTCGGTTAAAGCTACGCGTTAGTGCTTTATTGGGGTTTACGACTGCATGAGTCCGTCACTGACCGTTCGCCGTATCGCTGCCGATCAGGGTGCCGTGCTCCGCGAGCTTCGAACTGCTTCGCTGCGCGACGCGCCTTATGCGTTCGGCGACTCGCTTGAAGACGCGCTGTCCGCCGATGTCGCCGTTTTCGACGCTGCGGCGGCCCGTCACGCGAACTCGCATACTGCCACATCGTTCATCCTCTATACCGAGGGGCATCCGGCCGGCCTGATCGGCGCGAATTTCGAAAGTGCGCCGGCGCGCCGCGCGTTCGTGTTCGCATTGTGGGTGGCGCCGGCCGTGCGGCATCTGCGCGGCGGCGAGCTGCTCGTCAATGCCGCCATCGACTGGCTCTTGAGCGAAGGCGCTGCGCAAGTCTTCGCCTGGGTGACCGACAACAACATCACCGCCATGCGCTTCTACGAGCGGCTCGGCTTCGTCGCCACGGGCGACCACGCTCGCAGCACCCAAACGCCCGAGCAGTGGGAGACGCTCCTCGTGCGCGACGTCGCGCTCGCGCAGAAGAGCATGTCGGCCCAGTAACGGAGTGTCTGCCCAGCAGCTTTTCTCTTGTTCTTAGCCATGGCGTGCGTCCGGCACGTCATGCGCCGGTATCTCCCGCCGTTGTGCATTGCTCCCTGTGTCGCAGCATTTTGAGCCATTAAAAATAATGGCCGTGCGCGTCGACGCCTGTAAAATACGCAAAAATTTTCGCCGAACGCCATGTCGTCCAGGAAATCGCCCTATTTTGAACTGAAGAGCGGCTCAGTCGATACGCTTTTATTTGTGGTCAAAACGACTGAGCTCGATGCGATGCGCGCCGAACTGACCCGGCGCTTCGAGGCGACGCCGGAATTCTTCGCCAACGATACGGTCGCCATCGACTTGCGGCGCCTCGCAGAGGGTGAGCAAATCGCGCTTGCCGACATCGCGCGCCTGCTCGAAAGCGTGCGCATGCGCCCGGTGGGCGTGGTCGCGCTGCCCGCGCAGCATGGCTGGGCCGCCGAGGCGGGCCTGCCGTTCCTCGAAGCGCGCGACAAGCGCGTCGCAGGCAGCGCAGTCGGCCTGGCCGGCGACGTGCCCGCCACTCAGGCCTCGGCCGTTGTGCAGGCCGCCGGCGCTGAAGCTGGCTCTGCAGTCACAACCGGTGCGGCGAACGGCACGCCGGTGCAGTCCGCCGATGCTGCCGCCAGCGCGCCAGCCGTGTCCGCCGTGCAGCCGGAACTCTTCCCTCCGGAGGCTCCCGAAGCGGACGCAGGATCCGATGCAGGCGGTTCCGTGGCGCGCTCGACGAGCGCGGAGCCGACGCTCGTGATCGACCGTCCGCTGCGCTCGGGTCAGCGCATCTACGCGAAGGGCGACCTCGTCGTGCTGGGCGCGGTGTCGAACGGGGCGGAAGTGATCGCCGAAGGCAACATCCATATTTACGCGCCATTGCGTGGCCGCGCGCTCGCGGGCGTGCACGGCAACCACGACGCACGTATTTTCTGCACGAGCCTCGAGGCGGAGCTCATTTCGATCGCGGGTATCTACCGCACCGCTGAAGTTCCGCTTGCCGCCGAGGTGAAGGGCAAGCCCGCGCAAATCCGGCTCGACGAAGAACGGCTCTTGATCGAGCCGTTGCGGCTCTCCTGAGCCGCCTGTCGGGCGCGAGCAACACGCGGGCGCGAGCGGCGCAAGACCGCGACGAGACCAAATTGGGAAACTGACGAACGCAAGGTAAGGGAATGGCAAAAATCATTGTGGTGACTTCGGGCAAGGGTGGCGTTGGCAAAACGACCACGAGCGCGAGTTTCGCATCGGGCCTCGCGTTGCGTGGCCATAAAACCGCGGTCATCGATTTCGACGTCGGCCTGCGCAATCTCGACCTCATCATGGGGTGCGAGCGCCGCGTCGTGTACGACCTGATCAATGTGATCCAGGGTGAGGCGAACCTCAATCAGGCGCTCATCAAGGACAAGAAGTGCGAGAATCTCTTCATCCTGCCGGCCTCGCAGACGCGCGACAAGGACGCGCTCACGAAGGAAGGCGTGGAGAAGGTGATCGAAGATCTGCGCAAGATGGACTTCGAGTACATCATCTGCGATTCGCCGGCCGGCATCGAGTCGGGCGCGCTGCTCGCGATGCACTTCGCCGACGAAGCGCTGATCGTGACGAACCCGGAAGTGTCGTCCGTGCGCGATTCGGACCGCATCCTCGGCATGCTGTCGTCGAAGACCAAGCGCGCGATCGAAGGCAAGGATCCGATCAAGGAGCACCTGCTGATCACGCGCTATAACCCCAAGCGCGTGAGCGAAGGCGAAATGCTGTCGCTTTCGGATATTTCGGAGATCCTGCGCATCGAGCTGATCGGCGTGATTCCGGAATCGGAAGCGGTGCTGCACGCATCGAACCAGGGCCTGCCCGCAGTCCATCTCGACGGCACCGATGTCGCGGAGTCGTACAAGGACGTGGTAGCGCGCTTTCTCGGCGAAGACAAGACGCTTCGTTTCACCGATTACCAGAAGCCGGGGCTCTTGCAGCGCCTCTTCGGTAGCAAGTAAGGGAGGCGCACGTCATGTCGTTTCTTTCGTTTTTTCTCGGCGAGAAGAAGAAGTCCGCCTCGGTAGCGAAGGAACGCCTGCAGCTCATCATCGCTCACGAGCGCGCAGGCGGCCATCCTCCCGCCGATTATCTGCCGGCCCTGCAACGCGAGCTGGTCGCGGTGATCTCGAAGTACATCAAGATCTCCGACGACGACATTCGCGTGAGCCTCGAACGCCAGGACGATCTCGAAGTGCTCGAGGTCAAGATCGAGATTCCGCAGGCCTGATGCACGCGATGCGCGCGGAGCGGCTGTGCGCCGCGCGCATCTCAATATTGTCGCCGTAACGCCATCGCTTTTCGCGCATGCGCGTGGTTTGCGTTTGCGTCTTCTTTACGCCTTCTTTACGCGCCTTCCGCCGGCGCGTTTCATCGCCGCCTTCCTTACCGAAATATTCGGTTTCACTTCACCCCTCGTGGTAACAGCGCCGTTGTCAGCGCAGGCGCGTGCTCGCGCATTGATCGGGTAACGCCACTTTCGGCGTACACCTCGAAGGGGAGCTTCATATGAACCATTCCATCCGCCTGCTGGTTGCCAAGGCTGCCATTGTTGCCGCGGGCGCTTGCGCCGTCGCGGCCCCTGCGTTTGCGGAACAAATTGTCGTCATCGCGCCGAGCGCACCGCCGCCCGCGCGCGTCGAAGTCGTGCCCGCGCCGCGTGTCGGCTATGTATGGGATCGGGGCCACTGGCGCTGGAATCGCGGCCACTACGTGTGGATCGCGGGCCACTGGCAGGCCGAGCGTGTCGGCTATCACTGGGTGCCGGGCCACTGGGTCGCGCACGGCCCGAACTGGCGCTGGGTCGAAGGTCGCTGGGTAGCTTGAGAGGCGCGCTTGATTGACGTGAAAAAAGCGCTAACCCTGATCGACAGATAAAACACCATGAGCAAAAGACTGCTTGCCGCTGCGGCGCTTACGATCATGCTGGCCGGTTGCATCGTTGTTCCGGCCCGGCCCATGTATATGCGGCCCGCGCCCGTCGTGATTTATTGACGCCACCTGCCATGCAATGGCACGGCAAGCCCGGCGCACCTCAGCGGGTTGTGGTTTCGCCCGTTGCGGTGTGGCCGGGCTTGTCGCTTTCGGGTGCGGCTTTCGGTGCAGCCAACGCCATCGCCGGGTGCGTGTAGCGCAACGAGAGCGTTTCGTAGAGCGGTGGCGCAAAGATGCGCGAGACGCGGCTCGCGATCAGCGCAGTGGCCATCAGCGAGATCACGAGCGCATGGCCGTCAATCATCTCCATGACGATCACGAACGAAGTGATGGGCGACTGCGTGACCGCCGCGAGATAGCCGACCATGGCGAGCGCGATGAGCATCGGCAGCTGCATGTCGTTGAAGATCATGTGCAGCACGTTGCCGAAGCCTGCGCCGATCGACAGCGAAGGGGCGAAGATGCCGCCCGGAATCCCCGGCAGGTAGGAGCCGACCATCGAGGCCATCTTGAGGAACGGATAGGCGATCGACAGATGCTCGCGGCCGTCGAGCAGGCCACGCGCTTCGGCGTAGCCGCTGCCGAACGTCGTGCCGCCCGAGACAAGTCCGATCACTGCGATGACAAGCCCGCAGAGCGCGGCGAATGCGATGGGACGTTCGGCATGCAGCTTGCGCAACGGCGCGGGAATCCAGCGCTGCGTGTTGAGCAGCAGCCAGCAGAAGATGCCGCCCGCGATGCCGGTGACGATCGCAGTAATGAGCACGGCCACGGCGAGCAGGTTGGGGAAGTGCGCGCCGATCTGGATCCTGCCGAAATACGTGTAGTTGCCGTTCAGGCCGAGCGCGATCACACCGGCGATGATGATCGATGTGATGACCACGCCGCTTGCGCGCGCCTCGAAGCTGCGCGTGAGTTCTTCGATGGCGAACACGATGCCCGCGAGCGGCGTGTTGAACGCCGCGGACAGGCCCGCAGCCGCGCCGGCGAGCACGAGCTTGCGCTCGATGAGCGCGTTCGAGCGCGGGTAGAAGCGGCGCATGTTGAACATCAGCGCCGCGCCCACCTGCACCGTGGGCCCCTCGCGGCCAATCGTAAAGCCGCCGAGAATGGCGAGAAACGAGACGAGGATCTTGCCCGCGAGAATGCGCAACGTGAGCAGGCGCATCCCCGCTTTACCGGTCTTCGTGTGCAGCGTGGCGATCACCTGCGGAATCCCGCTGCCTTCTGCGCCGCGAAAGAACGTGCGGGTGAGCCATACGGCGAGCGCAGCAACGGCGGGTGTGACGACGAGCGGCAGCCAGACGTGATCATGCTGCACGCGCAGAAAGGCGT
Organism: Paraburkholderia sp. A1BS-2L; assembly: GCF_051125205.1. Taxonomy (NCBI): domain Bacteria; kingdom Pseudomonadati; phylum Pseudomonadota; class Betaproteobacteria; order Burkholderiales; family Burkholderiaceae; genus Paraburkholderia; species Paraburkholderia sp. A1BS-2L. The sequence continues at coordinate 2,348,726 of NZ_CP120428.1, read as the reverse complement.
TGTAGCCCCAATCGATCAGGCGCGCGTAGAGCACCGCGACGAGACCGACCGCGATCGCGCCGAGCCAGAGCACGCCGTATTGCCGCCACAGGCGCCGCGCGCGTCGCTCGAGCAGCGCAAGAAGGTTCGGGTTCATGGGGCGCATGGTTTTTATTCGAGACGCAAAGCACTGATTGTAACGGCCTGAGGTCGGGCGCTGTGTTCGTCTACGCAACGGGGCAGGCTGCTCTGACCGGGGCGAGGCGCCGGAATGCATGAAAGAAGGGTCCGATGAATACCGGATGAACTCATAGATTTGTCCGTGGGCGCGGTCCCGCTCCGTTAAAATCTCGGGAAAAATTCAGGCAAATCATCGAAATCGGACCTCGCAGGTTCGCAGCACAATGAAACGAGTCTTGATTGTCAAAGTGACTTCGCTCGGCGATATCGTCGAGGCGCTTCCGGTCGTAGCCGACGTGCAACGCGCATTCCCCGGCGTGAAGGTCGACTGGGCCTCCGACGAGGCATTCGCCGATATCGTGCGCTGGAACGCCGGTGTCGACCGCGTGTTCTGCGCCCCGCTGCGCCGCTTCAAGAAATCGCGCCGCTGGAGCGACTTGAAAGCGATCTGGGAGTCGATCGCCGAGTTGCGCGCCGAGCGCTACGACGCGATCATCGATATTCACGGTGTCTATAAGAGCGCGATCATCTCGTTTATTGCGCGCGGTCGGCGGCGCTTCGGCTATCTCGCCCAGGATCTCGGCGAGCGCGGCGCGGCCTTCGCCTACAACGGCCGCTTCGGCCCGCGCCCGAAATGCGACGCGTGGCTGGGCATGCGCATCAGCACGGGCGAGGCGCTGGGCTACAAAATCGACACGCCGCCCGATTTCCAGATGCGCATCCCCCGCGATGGCATGGCGCTTCCCGCACCCGATGCGCCCACCGCGCTGATCTTCCACGCCACTTCGAAAGAAGAGAAGAAGTGGCCCGTCGAGCATTGGGGCGAGCTGTGCCACGCATTGATTGCGCGCGGTCTGCGCATCGAGTTGCCGTGGGGTTCGGATGCCGAGCACGCCACCGCGCGCGAGATCGCCGCGCTCGTGCCGGGTGCCACGGTGCTGCCGCGCCTCACGGTTTCGCAAGTCGCGCAGCGTATCGAAGACTGCTCGCTCGTGGTCGGCACCGACACGGGCTTCGTGCATCTCGGCCACGCGCTGCTCAAGCCGACTGTCATGATCTTCGTTGCGACCGACGCCGAGCATCTTGGTGTGCGTGCGCCCAACCGTTCGATCTCGGTCGGCGACGGACATCACGTGCCGCCGGTCGCGGTTGCGCTAGATGCTGTCGATCGCGTTTATCCTGCGCGTAACGGCGGCGATGCATCGAAGGGGCCACTCGCAACCGCGGCCTGAACAACACGCACGGCGTCGCGTTCTGCGGCGCCGCTGCTCTGCCGCTTCTGCGCTGTTTCTCATTACATAGTTGTTAAAAGTGTCGCCGTTGCCTGCCGTGCGCTGCGCTGGCGGCGCATGCGTCCGCGAGACATTGCGCGGGCTGTAACATCCGCCACACTGCTTCTTACAAATTGCAACGCCTCAGACGTTCGCCGTCGTGTTCAATCGAAAGCGTCCGCAGCCCGCAAGGGCCGCGCGGGACAACTGACATTGACTCGATGGGAGAACGAAGTGAAACGATTGACGCGTACCCTGATTGCAGGTGCATTGCTCGCGGCGGCGCTGGGCGGGTGCGTCGTGGTGCCGGCGGGTGGCTATTACGGCGGCGGCTACCACCACGGCTATTACTATCGATGAGGCTCGCGCGGAGTGTGGCGGTGCGTTCAGGCGAGCAGCAGCTCGACCGCAACCACTGCCGCGATTGCCGCGGCATTGGCAACCAGCGCTTCCAGCACGACTGAACGCCAGGTCGCTGTGCGCAGGCGGAAGGCCAGGACGAGCGAGATACCTAGAGCGAGTGCGATCATCAGCACGATATCGGCGTTGCTCAGATGCAGGTTCATGGTAGATCTCCCCCCGCAGACGTACGCGGACCTCGTTTAATCGAGTATAGGCACGCCAGTGTCGCTGGCGAATAAAAAAGCGGAATCCGCGTTTGCGCGGACTCCGCTTTTTTTTGCCGGTGCGCTGTGAATCAGGGTTGTGAATCAGGACCGTGAATCAGCGCTGTGAATCAAGTCAGCGACCTGTGACGCGTTTCGCGCATGCACAACACGCCGAACAGGCTCGCGCATGCCGCGATCGAGACATAGGCGCCAACCCACGAGAGGCCGCCGCGCGCGGCGAGCACCTGCGCAATATACGGCGCCACTGACGCGCCCAGGATGCCGCCCAGGTTGTACGCGACGCCCGCGCCCGTGTAGCGCACGCTGGTGGGGAAGAGCTCGGGCAGAAGCGCGCCCATCGGTGCGAAGGTGGCGCCCATCAGGAACAGCTCGATTACGAGGAACAGCAGCACGAGCGGCAGCGAGCCGCTGCCGAGCAGCGGCTGCATCGTGAAGCCCGAAAGGATCGCGGCGATGCAGCCGACGATCAGCACCGGCTTGCGGCCGAAGCGGTCGGACAGCCAGGCCGAGATCGGCGTGGCGATGCCCATGAACACCACCGCGATGCACAGCATGCCGAGGAAGGTCGGGCGCGGGATATGCAGGGCGCTCACGCCATGTGAAAGCGAGAACACGGTGGCGTTGTAGAACAGCGTGTAGCAGACCACCATCGCGAGTGCGCCGAGCAGCGTCGGCCACCAGTGCTTCGAAAGCAGCGTGGCGACCGGCACGCGCACGCGCTCCTCGCGCTCGATGGCAGTCTTGAACGCCGGCGTTTCGGCAATCTTCAGGCGCACATAGAGCCCCAGCGCGACGAGCACCGCCGAGACGATGAACGGCACGCGCCAGCCCCAGTCACGGAACTGTTGGTCGGAGAGCGTGGAGGCGAGGCCGAAGAAGAGGCCGTTCGATGCCAGAAAGCCTACCGAGGGCCCGAGTTGCGGGAACATACCGAACCAGCCGCGCTTGCCCTCTGGCGCGTATTCGGTCGCGAGCAGCGCCGCGCCGCCCCATTCGCCGCCAAGGCCGATGCCTTGGCCGAAGCGCAGCACGCACAGCAGGATTGGGGCCAGGCTGCCGATCGAGTCGTAGCCGGGCACGAAGCCGATCAGCGTGGTGGACAGGCCCATCACGAGCAACGAAGCGACGAGTGTCGATTTGCGGCCGATACGGTCGCCGAAGTGGCCGAAGATGAACGAGCCGATCGGCCGTGCAACGAACGCGATGCCGAATGTCACGAATGCGGAGAGCGCCTGGGCCGTGGCTGAGCCATGCGGGAAGAATACGGGGCCAATCACGAGCGCGGCGGCCGTTGCGTACACATAGAAATCGTAGAACTCGATCGCGGTGCCAATGAAGCTCGCGAAGATCACGCGCGCGGCGCTTTGCTGCTTCGCTGCGTCTGGCTGATCGGCGCGCGCGGGCGAAATGAGAGAGGTGGACATCGATGGGTCTCCAGTCGTTGTGCTGTCAGTGTGAAGCGCGCCTTGCGCGTTCCGGCGCGCGAAGCGCAAGGCACGGCGCAGGCGTCTTTTATTCAGGGTTCGAAGCTGGCAGGCTGGCGGCGCGGCGGAGTGGTCTCAAGGCGGCAGCGCTTCGCCTTGGCGCAGGCGTTGGGGCCATCCTTGCGCAGGCAACGATCTAGCAGTATGCATCGTGCGGGGCCGGGTGTGTGCACGAAACGGGAACCGGCCGGGTGCGCGTGGATAAGCGCAATGGGCACGCGACGTGGCCGCGCGGCGGCCGGGGCGCGCATTGGCGCGGCGCGGGTGGCGCCAGACCATGCGCCTGGCCGGGCAAATGCCGGTAGGGGATAGCAAAAAATTATAACGACCATTCGCAAGGCGCAGCAAGGCACCCGCAAGGTGAGTGGCGCCCGCGGGTTCAGTTGAAGTTCTGTGCCTGCGGCGAGGCGAGCGTGCGTAACTGGAATTTGCCGTCGTCATTGAACAGCCAGTCTTCGAATAGTTCGAGCTGGCCGATCGAGTTGAGCAGGTGCGCCGGCGGCGGTGGCAACGGCGCCGAGTGGCGCAGCGTGACGAGCGCGGTAGCTTCGGAATCGTAGTCGCCATTGGTGCGGTAGACCGACGACTTCACGATCTGTCCGTCGCGATTGACCGTGAACGAGACGACCACGAGCGAGCGCAGCATCGCCTGAGGCGTGCCACGCAGCACATGGGACGGATTGCGCTCGACGATGCGCTTCGCCACGGCGGCGCGATACTCGTCGAGCGCCGCGCTGTTGATCGCCTGGGGCGGGATGACCAGTGTCGGGCGGGTCGCGGGTGTGATCGTGCAGGCACTCGCGAGGGCGAGCAGCAAGGACGAGCCGAGATAACGCAGCAGGCAGGTGCAGTCGAGCCTGTGGCTAGGGGCGCTCACGGCTGCAAGGCCGTTGCGCGGGCGGGCGCGGATGAGCATGGCGAGCAGGCTCGGATGCGAAACCAGATTTGAGCTTAGTCGAAACGAGCGGGGTTTCAATCCGCAGTCACCCGCGTGGCGTATCGGGGTGTGCGTTCAAGGCCGCCTTGAGCAAGGCGGCGCGAGGCAAACAGCGGGAAAGACGTGTTGAACGCTTATTCGATGGGGAACTGTGCGCACGGATCGCCGGACACGGTGGCGCAGGCGTACGAGTACTGGCCGCTCTTCAGGAAGAGCTCTTTGCCGACCTCAAGGTTGGCGCGCAGATCCGGCGAGCTTTCCCAGGCGATGTAGCTCGAGCAGATCACGGCAGACAGGACGACGATCGAAAATGCGAATTTTTCAAGCAGTTGGAAACGGTGCGGCATGATTAATCCTCTCAATGAGCAGGATTGTACAGCACTACTAGGGTTTTCACCTAGGCATCTGCCGTATAGGTGGCATAGTATGTGGCAGCGATATACGCATGCGACCCTTAAGTTCAATCAAATCGCTTCCGGCTGCAGGCGCGATGTGCCGTCAAGACGTGCTTGTGGCATGGGCCTGTGGTCCCGGATGGGACAGTTCAGGGAGAGAAAGTAAGGCGGAAAGGGGCGGGAAAGTCTGCTGGCGGAGGCGGTGAGATTCGAACTCACGGAAGGGTTACCCCTTCGCCGGTTTTCAAGACCGGTGCATTCAACCACTCTGCCACACCTCCGGAGCCGCGCATTGTAACCCGAAACACCGGCACGCCGGCAGTCCCCCAGCCATCTCGATTTGAGCCTCAGGCAGGCTCTTTGAGAAACAGCTCCTGAAGATCGTTGAGAAACCGCTGACCCAGCTCAGTGGGCACGATCTTCTCGTAGTCGCGCAGGATCAGGCCGCGCTTTTCTGCCTCCTGCAGCGCGGGCTCGATCGTCGTGATCGGCAGTCCGGTGCGTTCCAGGAAGCGATGCACCGGGAAGCCCTCTACGAGCCGCAGCGCATTGAGCATGAACTCGAACGGAAGATCGCGCGCGCTCACTTCGTGCTCTTCCTGGATCGGCTTGCCCGCGCGCGCTTCTTCGATGAACGTGGCCGGATGCTTGTAGCGCACTTGCCGGACGATGCGGTTCGGGAACGAGAGCTTCGAGTGCGCGCCCGCACCAATGCCCAGGTAATCGCCGAAACGCCAGTAGTTGAGGTTGTGGCGGCTCTGCCGGCTCGGCTGCGCATAGGCCGACACTTCGTAGCGACCATAGCCGGCCTCGGCCGTGCGCGCGTGGATCCACTCCTGCATGTCGGCCGACAGATCGTCGTCGGGCACTTCGGGCGGGAACTTCGCGAACAGCGTGTTCGGTTCGAGCGTGAGGTGATAGAGCGACAAATGCGGCGGCGCGAACGAAAGCGCCGTTTCGATATCGGCCTGGCATTCGGCCAGCGTCTGCCGTGGCAGCGCGAACATCAGGTCCAGATTGAAATTGTCGAACGTGTTTGCCGCAACCTCCACGGCATGACGCGCCTGCGCGGCGTCGTGAATGCGCCCGAGCGCTTTCAGATGCGCTTCGTTGAAGCTCTGGATGCCCACCGAAAGGCGGTTCACGCCGCTCGCGCGAAACTGCGCGAACTTCGCGGCTTCGAAGGTGCCGGGGTTCGCTTCGAGCGTGATTTCGGCATCGGCGTCGAGCGGCAGCAGCGCGCGCACGTCGGAGAGCAGGCGATCGAGCCCCGCCGCCGAGAGCAAACTGGGCGTGCCTCCGCCGATGAACACCGTGTGCACCTGGCGGCCCCAAACGAGCGGCAACGCCTGCTCGAGGTCGGCGCGCAGCGCGTCGAGGTAGTCGTCTTCGGGAAAGCGCTCGCCTTTCCATTCGTGCGAGTTGAAATCGCAGTAGGGGCATTTGCGCACGCACCACGGGAAATGCACGTAAAGCGATAGCGGCGGCAGCGAAGTCAGGCGGATGCTGCCAGGCATCGTGAACGACTGGATCACGTCGATGCCGGTGCGATGCTGCTTGCTCACGCTAGCTCCTCCAGCCGCGCGAGCAGTTGCCGCAAGGCGATGGCTCGATGGCTCGATGCGTTCTTCAGCGCCGGATCGAGTTCGGCTGCCGTGGCTTCGAGACCCGGAAGGTAGAAGTACGGGTCGTAGCCGAAGCCGTTCTCGCCACGCGGTGCGTCGATCACGACGCCGTGCCAGCGGCCTTCCGCGATCAGCGGTTCCGGATCGTCGGCGTGGCGCACGAGTGCCAGCACGCAGTAGTAGTAGGCGCGGTGATCGGCATGTGGCTTGAGGTTTTCGACTAGCAGTTCGTTGTTTGCTGCGTCGCTCTTCTCGCCGCCTGCAAGCTGCGCGTAGCGCGCCGAATAGACGCCCGGCGCGCCGCGCAATGCGGGCACGCACAGGCCCGAGTCGTCGGCGAGGGCGGGCAGGCCCGTGAGCTTTGCCGCATGGCGTGCCTTGGCGAGCGCGTTCTCGACGAACGTGACGTGCGGTTCTTCGGCTTCGGGCACGTTCAGCGCGCCTTGCGGCACGAGTTCGATGCCCGCGGCGCCCAGCAGCGCCGCGAACTCGCGCAGCTTGCCCGCGTTGTTCGAGGCGAGCACGACGCGCGAAAAGCGCGTGACGTCCGGCGCAGCCGTATCCGGCGAATTAGCCATGCGCAATCTCCAGCGCGGCTTTCTGCTTGTCGATCAGCGAGGCAATGCCGCTTTGCGCGAGATCCAGCAGCGCGTTCAATTCGGCGCGCGAGAACGCTGCGCCCTCGGCGGTGCCTTGCACTTCGACCATCCCGCCGGAGCCCGTCATCACGACGTTCATGTCGGTGTCGCACTGGGAGTCTTCGTCATAGTCGAGGTCGAGCACCGGCACGCCTTCGTACATGCCCACGGAAATAGCCGCCACGTAGTCGGTGATCGGCGAACGCTCGATGCGGCCCGTCGCGAGCAGTTTCGTGACGGCGTCATGCGCCGCCACGAACGCGCCCGTGATGCTGGCCGTGCGCGTGCCGCCATCGGCTTGCAGGACGTCGCAGTCGAGATTGATGGTGCGCGCGCCGAGCAATTCGAGGTCGAACACGGCGCGCATCGCACGGCCGATCAGGCGCTGGATTTCCTGGGTGCGGCCAGTCTGCTTGCCGCGCGCGGCTTCGCGATCGCTGCGCGTATGCGTGGCGCGCGGCAGCATGCCGTATTCGGCGGTGAGCCAGCCCTGGCCCTTGTCGCGCAGGAACGGCGGCACGCTTTCGGAGACGCTCGCGGTGCACAGCACCTTGGTGTCGCCGAACTCGACCAGCACCGAACCTTCGGCGTGCTTCGTGTAATGGCGGGTGATGCGGACGTTGCGAAGCTGGTCGGCGGTGCGGCCGGAGGGGCGCTGGATGGATTGGGTCATCGTCGGGCGTGCGCGAGGGCACGAAACAGGAAGGGGAAAGCGCAATTTTACCGCCTTCGCACGGTGGGCGATGGGCGCACACCAGCGGCCGGGCGTGGTGCCTGCTGCGTGCGGCGGCGGCGTTGTCAAAAATGGGATAATAGGGGTTCTCCGCCCCGCGCGTTATTGCCAGCACGACAGCCAGCACGAAACCACGCCGGGCGCATCGATTCCTCTTGTCGTGACCCGCGCTTTTCATGAGGCGCGCGGCCATGGCTTTATCGCGAGACGAACCATGATTTACAGCATGACCGGCTATGCCAGCGCCACGCGCGAACTCGTAGCGGCATCGGGCACGGGCGGCGCCAGTGTTTCCGTCGAACTGCGCACCGTGAATTCGCGGTTTCTCGACCTGAACTTTCGCATGCCCGAAGATGTGCGCGTGTGCGAGCCCACGCTGCGCGAAATGCTGATGACGAAGCTCTCGCGCGGCAAGGTCGATATCCGCATCAACATCCAGCGCAGCGAGCAGGCCGCCAGCGCGGGTGCGCTCAACCGCGACGCGCTCGAACAACTCGCAACGCTCGAGCGCGCCGTGCTCGAAGCGTTTCCCGAGTCGGGCCGCCTGCGCACCGGTGAGATCCTGCGCTGGCCGGGCGTGCTCGCAGAAAGCGGCGTGGCGCCCGAGGTGCTGCGCGATGCGGTGCTCGGCTGCGGCAAGCAGGCCATCGCCGATTTGATCGATGTGCGTGCGCGCGAAGGCGCGCAACTCGCCAACATGCTGCTCGCGAACGTCACGGAAATGGAGTCGATTGTGGCGAAGATCACGCCGCTCGTCCCGGACTTGATCGTCAAGCATCAGCAGAAGATCGTCGAGCGCTTGCAGGAAGCGCTCGGCATTGCCGCGCCGGAAAGCGCGAACGGCAACGGCACAATCGGCAATGTCACGCGCGAGGAAATCTCCGAGCGCATCCGCCAGGAAGTGACGATGTACGGCATCCGCATCGACATCGCCGAAGAGCTCTCGCGCCTCACCGCGCATCTGGGCGAAACGCGTCATGTGATCGAGAAGGGCGGCCGCGTGGGCAAGCGTCTGGACTTCATGATGCAGGAGCTCAATCGCGAAGCGAATACGCTCGGCTCGAAGGCGGCTGCGAAGGAACTCGCCGATGCCTCGATGACGCTCAAGCTCCTCATCGAGCAGATGCGCGAGCAGGTGCAGAACCTCGAATAAACATGGCGCGCCGCGCGTTTATAGACACTCAAGGCAACGCGGCAAAGGTAGCAACTCAACAGCCATTCAGGAAGCAACGAACATGACCGACCAGTCCAGCAGCCATAGCGGCGGCAAGGCCGAAACGAAACCGCGCAATCCGTACGCGGGCGTTTATCCGGGCAATCTTTTCATGGTGGTGGCGCCGTCGGGCGCGGGCAAGTCCACGCTCGTGAACGCACTGCTCGCCGAAGACAGCGCGATCCGTTTGTCGATCTCGTACACCACGCGCGCACCGCGCTCGAAGGAGCGCGACGGCGAGCACTATCACTTCACGACCGTCGACGATTTTCTCTCGCGTCATGCCGAAGACGAATTTCTCGAAAGCGCGGAAGTGCATGGCAACTACTACGCCACGTCGCGCGTGTGGATCGAAGAGCAGATGAAAATCGGCCATGACGTGCTGCTCGAAATCGACTGGCAAGGCGCGCAACAGGTGAAGAAGCGGTTCCGCAATGCAGTGGAAATTTTCATCCTGCCGCCGTCGCTCGACGCGCTTGCCGAGCGCCTGAGAAAGCGTGGCGAAGACGAGCCCAATGTCATCACGCGACGCCTGCTTGCAGCGGGTAGCGAGATGGCGCACGCGAGCGAAGCAGAGTATGTCGTGATCAACGAGAACTTCGATCGTGCGCTGCAGGAGTTGCGCAATATCGTGAGCGCAACGCGTCTGCGCTTCACGTCGCAATACGCGCGGCATACCGAGCTCTTCGTGCAGCTCGGTATCCACCAGCCGCAGCCCGGCGCGTCGGGCACATAAGGTAGAATAAGAACCTGCTGAAATGGGAAGGAACCCGACATGGCCCGCATCACCGTCGAAGACTGTCTGAAACAAATTCCGAATCGCTTCGAACTGGCGCTCGCTGCAACGTATCGCGCACGCCAGCTCGCCCAAGGCCACACGCCGAAGATCGAAAGCCGCGACAAGCCTACCGTCGTCGCGCTGCGCGAGATCGCGGCTGGCCAGGTCGGTCTGGAAATGCTGAAGAAGGTGCCCGTCTAACGGCGCGCCGTAGTACTACGCTGTACCTTGCAGTACCCATTCGTCATGTAATTCGCGCCGGGCGTCGCACGTCGGGCACCGCGCACAAATCGTCAACGCCAGACCTGATACGGAGGGGAACATGAGCACCACGCCCTCGCCGGCCACCGAGGTGGACCAGGAAGCCGAGACTGCCAGCCCTGCGCGCAATTACATCGACGCGGTCCTCGAACAGTCGTTTCGTCATCTGTTCGGGCCGACCGCCACACCGGAGCAGCCTCGCAAGCACGGTGTCGTTTCCATCGCCAATCTGACCGCAGCGCTTTCCGGTTACCTCACGCCCGAGGAAATCAAGGAAGTCAAATCGGCGTTTCACTTCAGCGATGAAGCCCACCTCGGGCAATATCGTCAGAGTGGCGAACCCTATATCACCCATCCCGTTGCCGTTGCGGAAATCTGCGCCGGCTGGAAGCTCGACGCCCAGTCGATCCAGGCAGCGCTGCTGCACGATGTGATGGAAGACCAGGGCGTGACCAAGGCCGAGCTCGCCGAGCGTTTCGGTCCGAAGGTCGCGGAACTGGTCGACGGTCTGTCGAAACTCGACAAGATGGAGTTTCGCAATCGCGAGGAAGCGCAGGCCGAGAACTTCCGCAAGATGCTGCTCGCGATGGCGCGCGACGTGCGCGTGATTCTCGTTAAGCTCGCCGACCGCCTGCACAATATGCGCACGCTCGGTGCGGTGCCGCCCGAGAAGCGCCGCCGCGTGGCGCGCGAGACCATCGACATTTACGCGCCCATCGCGCACCGCCTCGGTCTGAACAACACCTATCGCGAGCTGCAGGACCTGAGCTTCGCGAACTTCAATCCGAATCGCTACGCCACGCTCGAGAAAGCGGTGAAGGCCGCGCGCGGCAATCGCCGCGAGGTGGTGAGCAAGATTCTGGAATCGGTGCAGCGCGCGATCGCCGATGCGAAGATCGACGCCGAAGTCACCGGCCGCGAGAAGACCATCTTCAGCATCTACAAGAAGATGCGCGACAAGCAGTTGTCGTTTTCCCAGGTGCTCGACGTGTACGGTTTTCGCGTGGTGGTGGAGTCGCCGCTCGAGTGCTACACCTGCATCGGCGCGCTGCATGCGCTCTACAAGCCGGTGCCGGGCAAGTTCAAGGACTACATCGCCATTCCGAAAGTGAACGGCTACCAGTCCCTGCACACCACGCTGGTGGGCCCGTTTGGCGCGCCCATCGAGTTCCAGGTGCGCACGCGCAAGATGCACGAGGTCGCCGAAGCAGGCGTGGCGGCGCACTGGCTTTACAAGAACGGCAGCGCCGATCTCAACGACGTCCAGAAGCGCGCGCACCAGTGGCTCAAGTCGCTGCTCGATATCCAGAGCGAGGTGGGCGACTCCAGCGAGTTTCTCGAACACGTCAAGATCGACCTGTTCCCGGATGCCGTCTACGTCTTCACGCCGAAGTCGAAGATCATGGCGCTGCCGCGCGGCGCCACGGCGCTCGACTTCGCGTATTCGATCCACAGCGACCTGGGCAACCAGTGCGTCGCCGTGAAGATCAACAACGAACTGCTGCCGCTGCGCACGGAATTGAAGAGCGGCGACATCGTCGAGGTGATCACCGCGCCCTATTCGAAGCCGAATCCCGCATGGCTCGGTTTCGTGCGCACCGGCAAGGCGCGCTCGGCCATTCGTCACTATCTGAAGACGATGCGGCTCACGGAGTCGGTGCAGCTTGGCGAGCGTCTCGTCGATCAGGCGCTCAAGGGCTATGGCTACCAGCTCGCGGATGTCACGCCGGAAGTGTGGGAAAGGCTGGTCCTGTGGACCGGCAACAAGAATCGCCAGGAGATCTTCGCCGACATCGGCCTCGGCCGGCGCGTGGCGGCGGTCATGGCCAAGCGCATCGAAGTGCTGATCAGCGGCCAGGACGCCGACGACGACGATCACCAGCATCCGCAGCGCGACGCCAGTGCTCCGCAGGCGCCGCCCGTGGTCATCACCGGCACCGAGGGCATGTCGGTGCAGCTTTCGGCTTGTTGCCGCCCGATTCCGGGCGATGACATCATGGGCTATATCGGCATCGGCCTCGGCATGGCGATTCACACCACCGATTGCCGCGTGGCGCAGCGCATTCACCGGCGCGATCCGGGCCGCTGGATCGACGTGGCGTGGGCGCCGCAGCCGGGCCGTCTGTTCGATGTCGCCGTGAAGGTGCTCGTGAAGAACACGAAGGGCGTATTCGCACGCGTGGCCGCCGACATCACGTCCGCCGACGCCAATATCGTGCATATCGCCATGGACGACGATCTCGCGCAGGAGTCGAACTTGCTGCGTTTCGTGATCCAGGTGAGCGATCGCGTGCATCTCGCGAACGTCATGCGCCGCGTGCGCACGAATCCGGACGTCATGCGCATCACGCGCGAGCGTCCCAGCGATGAAGGGCACCATCGCCACGAGGGTGGCATGCGCATCGAGCGCGAGCGCGCCGATTATTGACGGCGCTGGCGGCCCTCGAGCGGGTCGCTGCCTGCATCACACCTCGTGCCTGACGCGGCCCGCGCCGCGGGCGCTGTTTCAACCGGAAACGAGGCAAAGCAATGAACGTAGCTGATTTGACTGGCCTCGCGCTCGATTACTGGGTGGCGCGCAGCCTGCCGGACTTCGTGCGGGAGATCTACTTCACGGATAGCGGCGAGACCGTCGCGGTGCGCGGCAGCGACCGAGGCCGGCCATGGGACGGGCGCTTTGAGCCATCCACGTCGTGGGAGGCCGCTGGCGTGGTGCTTGATCGCGCCAGGTGCTTCGAGTTGAGCGAATCGAGCGAACCCCAGACCGATGAGCCGGCGCGCTGCGTGGCGCAGTTCGAGGGCAGTCATCGCAAAGGCAAAGTCGAAGCGCGCGGCGCCACGACGCGTGAGGCCCTGCTGCGCGCATTCGTGAAGAGCCGTTTTGGCGACACGGTGGAGGAGGTGCTGCGACGGCCACAGGCTATGCTGGGCACGGGTATGGCGCCAGTGGGGGCGCCGAGTGCGATTGGCGACGTGGAGGACTTGCCGCGCCCGGATGCGCAGATAGGCGATATTGGCACGGCCCCGCGCTGAACGAACGCCGTAAAGGCACCTAAAGGCAAAGGGCAACGCGTAAAAACAAAGGGCCTTCCTGAATCAGGAAGGCCCTTCGAGAGGTGGCGCGGCTGGCAGGATTCGAACCCACGACCCCTTGGTTCGTAGCCAAGTACTCTATCCAACTGAGCTACAGCCGCACGCTAAAAACGATACTACTTACTGCAGTGTACTGCTTGAGATTTGCACCGGTCAGACTTGGGCAAACTCGGAAAAAGTGGCGCGGCTGGCAGGATTCGAACCCACGACCCCTTGGTTCGTAGCCAAGTACTCTATCCAACTGAGCTACAGCCGCACGCAGAAGTGAGATTATAGCAACCTTTTCAAAAAAGGGAAGGCCCTTATCGCGATTTGTCAGTGGGCGCGCTTCGTGTAACCTGAGAGGAAGGGCGCAGGTCCGAAGTGGGGTCCTCGTTTAAGTTCGCGGTTGGGCCCGAAGCCGCTAGCAACGTGTAGTGAACCGAACCATCATGAACAAGGCATTTGTCAAAGAATCGACTGACAACGACGACGACGATCTCGAAGCCGGCCATCCCGAAATTCCTGCCGGGACCAAGAACTACATCACGCCCGCCGGCTATGAGCGCATGCGCAGCGAACTGCTGCATCTAATCGACGAGGCACGGCCCGAAGTGGTCAAGCTCGTGTCGTGGGCTGCTTCGAACGGCGACCGCTCCGAGAATGGCGATTACATCTACGGCAAGCGCAGGCTGCGCGAAATCGACCGGCGCATTCGCTTTTTGACAAAGCGGCTCGATCTGGCCGAGGTCGTGGACAGCAGCCGCCAGGAAAGCGTGGATCAGGTGTTCTTTGGTGCGACCGTCGATTACGGCACCGAGGATGGCGAATCTCATACGGTCACGATCGTGGGCATCGACGAGGTCAATCTCGACCATGGCCACGTGAGCTGGGTTTCGCCGATTGCGCGCGCGCTCCTGAAGGCGCGGATTGGCGACCAGGTGACGCTGCACACACCTGCCGGGCCTGAGCCGGTCGACGTGCTGGACGTGCGCTATCCCGCGCCGGGATCGTAAAGCCTCGCGCAGAAATGAAAAAAGGCGCCGCAAGCGGCGCCTTTTCAGCTGCACAGCAGGCCGGTGAGGCCTGCGCGGTGCTGCTTAGAAGCGGTGACGCATACCAACCGTCACAGCGACCTGGTCTTGACGGGTCGAAGCCGAACCCAGACCGTTCAGGTAAGCGCCGATGTGGTCCTGGTTCGACGACACGTGCTGCCAGTCGCCTTGCAGGTAGACGTCGGTGCGCTTCGACAGTGCGTAGTCCGACTGCAGTGCGACCGTGTTGTAGTTCGGGTTCACGCCGCCGCCGAAGTTCGCGCGGGTGTACGTGTACGCGCCAGCCAGGCTCAGGGCCGGGGTCAGAGCGTAACGGATGTTGCCTTCGAAGTTCTGGAAGCGTGCGCTGCCCGAGTTGAAGGCGAGGCCGCCGTTGACGCCCGACTTCGAACCCGAGATGCCGAGTGCGTTGCCCAGTTGCGTCTGCGTGTAGACGAAGCCAGCCGTTGCCGGGCCGAACGTGTAGTTCACGCCGCCGCCGAACGTGCTTTGACGGCCTGCTGCGAACGTCCATTCACCCGTTTGCGCGCCCGAGTTACCAACACCCAGTTGCAGGTTGTTGATGTCGTTGTTCATGTGCAGGTAGCCAGCCGCAACGTTCAGGCCTGCCCAGTTGTACGATGCACCAACGCTGTATGCGCGGTTGTTTGCGAATTCGCTGCTGTTCGAGAACGAGTACGTGCCGCCGAACTTGAAGCCAGCGTAGTTCACGCTCGAGTACTTGATCGTGTTGTTCAGACGAACCGAGTTGTTCAGGTTGTCGTTGTCATACGGGTGCGCTGCGATCGTGCCGCCGTATTGCGTGCCGGTGTTCGACAGCGGAGCAAGGTAGTCGACCACGGAGTCGTACTGGCGACCCAGGGTGACCGCGCCGAACTGGTCGCTTGCCAGACCGACGAACGCTTGACGACCGAACATGCGGCCCGACTGAGCAGCCGTGCCGTTCATGATGCTGAAGCCGTTTTCCAACGTAAAGATAGCCTTCAGACCGCCACCGAGGTCTTCAGCACCGCGCAGGCCCCAACGGCTGCCGTTGACCGTGCCGCTCGTTGCTTGCCAGGCGCTGTGGCCACCCTGGTTGTTCGTGTAGGTGATGCCGGCGTCGATCAGGCCGTACAGCGTAACGCTGCTTTGCGCGTGCGCAGCCGTTGCAAAAACGCCCGTGAGGGCAGCGACCATGAGAGTCTTTTTCATCTTTGTAAACTCCGAGAACAGAGATGGGTTTCGTTGAACCCTGTTTGGGAAACCGTCCACGCGATGAGCAGCGAGAGGCAATACTCGCGTGGCGCGTTAATCCGTCGAAGTCGGTTTCCGGACAGGCAGAGTGTAGAGAGGGTGTTCGGAAAGGGGGCATTCCGATTCGCGCAATAAAGTATTGCGAAATCTGAAATGATATTAGGGATCGCGTTAAGCCTTGCTGGTTGGGGCTTTCAGCGGGATTCAGGTTGGCGGGGGTGGAGTGTCAACCAAGCGGCGTTGTGCGATCGCTACACCAATTGATCGCGAAAAACAACGCAAATCCGGTCAGTCGCGATTATTGCTACCTGCGTAACAGATGATTGTGTGCCGCAGCGTTAACGACCCCACAGTAGAGTGGCTATACTCTAATGGCTGCTTTTCGAAGCAGCCTTTTTCGTTGACGAAAAAGATCTCCAAACCTTTGTCGGCGCGGCTCATTGCCGCGCTCTTTTTTTGCGCCACTCTCCGAGCGTCATTTTGCATGTGGCCCCGTTGAATCCCTATCTGGTGGGTTCTTCAGTCGGGTCTGACTGCAAGCTCCAGTCTTCCATTACATAGTGCCGGGCGTCCATAGGGGAACACAGCAGGTTGTGCCAATGGTCGCCGTGCCACGAACCGTACGCCTCGAACTCGCCCGTCGCCCCGTTTTCCGGATCGGCGCCGTCGATCTGTACGAGCCAATGAAACCACCGATGCAGTACCGTCAGCATGGTCGCCTCCCGTTGCACGCTAACTATACTCATCATGGATTGAATGTATTACTCGAACAACCGGTAAAAACACTTACGTTTGACACGAATTGTTACATCCGAGGTAGCTTTTCCCGATTCGGTGCTGGTCTTCCATTAAGAAGTAAAAAGTCAGTGCTCAAGGTAATTCATTTCTTATGCATATATATCTGCAGGCTTTTTGATGCTTGCTGGTTTATCGCTGAAATGGAATTGCTGTTATAAAAAATTCGCTTGACGGTCGATTGACGTTCCCCGTATAACGACCATTCTGAATTTCCTTTCAGCTTCAAATCCATTGCGGAATGCAGAGAGGCGAGTCAGTTGACGTTCGGCGCGTGGATATTGTCCGCGTCATTTTATTTTTAGGGAAACTGAAAGATGGAAACCGGTATTGTCAAATGGTTCAATGATGCGAAGGGCTTTGGCTTCATCACGTCCGACGCCGGCGGCGACGACCTGTTCGCACACTTCTCGGAGATCCGTGCGGACGGCTTCAAGTCGCTGAAGGAGAACCAGCGCGTCTCCTTTGAAGTCAAGGTCGGCCCGAAGGGCAAGCAGGCGGCAAACATCCAGCCTCTGTAAGCGCGGCACGCGAGCGGGACTGCGCGCCTGCTCCCCGCGACAGACAGCCCTGGTGCTCCCGGGGCTTTTTTATTTTTGGCGGGTAAAGAGCACGCAATAAATAGCGTGTGCTTTATGGCGCTCATGAATTTGGCGGGAAAACCCCAATTCAAAAATTCCGCCAACAGTGGAATTAACGCATGCCGCCGCGCCGTAAACTCCCTGCGCGCTTTGCCTAAACAGTGCATACTTGGGCGATTTTCCCATCTCGTCCTGCTGCTTCGCCATGTCCGTCACCCTTTTGAGCGCCGATCTCCCGTCTGGCAATGTCCCGCTGGTTTTCGTGGATCTTGAAACGACAGGCGGTTCGGTGGGAGAACACCGCATCACCGAAATCGGGGTCGTTGAGGTGAGGGATGGGCAGATCACGCGATGGAGTTCGCTGGTCGATCCCCAGCAAGCGATCCCCCCCTTTATTCAGCAGCTTACTGGCATCACGGACGCCATGGTCTGCGGAGCGCCGACGTTCGCCGAACTTGCGCCCGCGCTGTTCGAGCGGCTCTCAGGCCGGCTTTTTGTCGCGCACAACGCGAGTTTCGATCGTGGCTTTCTGCGTGCGGAGTTCGAGCGCGCCGGCTTTACGTTCAATCCTGATGTGCTGTGTACTGTGCGCCTGTCGCGTGCGCTGTTTCCGGCCGAGAAGCGCCACGGCCTCGATGCGCTAGTGGAGCGCCATGCGCTCGTGCCGGCCGACCGCCATCGCGCGCTCGCCGACGCCGATCTGCTCTGGCAGTTCTGGCAGCGGTTGCCGGGGCTCGTGCCCGCTGAGATGCTCGCTGCCCAGGTGGAGCGGCTGACGCGCCGGCATCGTCTCGCGGGCGATATCACCGACGATCTCCTCGATACTGCGCCGGCGGGCCATGGCGTCTACGCATTTTTTGGCGACAACGACGTGCCGCTTTATGTCGGCCGCAGTGTTCGTGTGCGGCAGCGGGTGCGCTCGCATTTGTCGGGCGAACGGCGCTCGGCGCGCGAGCAGCGCATGGCTCAGCAGATCCGTCGGGTGGAATGGCACGCGACTGGCGGGGAACTGGGCGCGCTCTTTGTCGAAGCGCGATGGATCGCACAGTTGCGGCCGTCGTTCAACCGCATGCCGCGTATCTCGAAGCAAGATCCGGAGGGGGTGCCCTGGCCGTTCGACGGTGCCGTGCTGATCGAGGAGCGCGATGCCACGCATGGCCAGCCCGTTTTGCAGGTCATCGATCGCTGGTGCTATCTCGGTGCGGTGGCGAGCGCGACGCAGGCGACAAGTCTCGTGGCGACGTCGGCCGCTGCCGATGCGCCATTCGAACTTTCGACGTGGCGCATTTTGCAGAGCCGTCTCGAGAAGGGCTTGCGCGTGTTGCCTTTGCAGGACTCGGTGGCCGATGGGATGACGAACGCAGTCTGAGTGGCTTGAGCGCGGGCGTCGGAAGCCTTAAGCCATGCCGCCTATGCCACCGCTCTCGCAGACATGGCCGAGCGCCCGTGTCATGGCTGCGGCGCGCGTAGAGTCGTAACGCGTCAATTCCTTCCAGTGTGCGACTGCGCGCGCGACGCGTGCAGGGCAGTCGTCCGCGGCGCGTGTGGGCTGCATGCGCGCGAGCGCGCCGATGAGCTGCGCCGTAAGGCGATCGAGTTGCGGACGTGTGACGGTCGCGAGATCCGGTGCCGGACCGGCGGGCGCTTGCGACGATTGCCAACTCGTGAAAAGTGCTTGCTGTACCTGCGTGCTTGCATCGATCTGGTCGCGGAAGAACGCACGGGCGAACGCCGGATCGACGCCTGCGGCCGCAGCGCGTTTCTGGACGTCAGCAAGCAGCGCGTTCTCGCGCGGCGTATCCGTGATCGGCTTATGGTTGAGCCATTTCCAGTGTGCGACGGGCTCGGCCAGCGAGAGGCGCTGCGAGACGAGCGCGACGAGGTTGGTGAGCGCCGTATCGTCGCCGTCGGCGCGTGCCGAGGCAGCCGGCAACATGATGAGAACTGCGGCGATACAGGACGCGAATGCGCGAAAAGCGGAGTTCATTGCAAGAGGGCGGTCCGGCCGGACGAAGAGGAAAAAACGAAGGATAGCCGGTTATGAGGTGCCTGTTGGCCGCCGTTGCCGCAAACCGTTTTCAATGCGGCAGAAAACAATCTCGATTGTCGGTGCGATAGCGCACAAACGGCGCGCAATATGGATCACGCGCGCGTTGCATCGAACGCGCGCGTCAAGCGAGTCGAGGCTCACGGTTTTGCGCCCAAGCAACCACGCGCACCATCATTTCGATGGTGCGATCGAGAGTGCGCAAAAACCCGCGGCAATGCCTGCACCGGCCCGCCGTTTGCTTTGCACGTCTAGCGCCAATGCGCTGCCCCGTCACTTCTGTTCGTGTGCCTTGCGTTGCTCGTCGAGAAATGCGCGCACATGAGCGGGCAATTCATCGCCGAGAAACTCAACGGCCACCGGTTCCGGATCCGGGCTGAATACTTGGTCCGGGGTCGGAATCCTTGGTGGTTTGGCGTCCATGATCTTTCTCCTATGTAAGGCAATTATCTGGCTCCGCCCTTCAATCGCGCTAGTGCCAGCCAACGCAAAGGAGCTTTTCCGGCGTGCGTGTTGCTTTATTCGCACATCGGGACAACTTATTAACTACTCAGGAATATAATTATTTCGATACGCGCCATCGATGTTCGAGCGCCGTCTGAATTAGGAGGCTCACGAGCGTGTCCATCCAGTCGCTGCTGCCCCGGCGCGCGACGCGTTCTCCTTGCGTGATCTTTCCCTGAACTCCCCTGGCCCCGGCTGTACAAGCGACGGCGTTCTGCCATGGGAGAGCGGCAAGCATTCGTGTGCGTTGCCGCCCCCTTGTATCCGTGTGTTCGATCGAGTCCGTTTCCTGTCTATATCGGCTGATTATCGGCCGAGCTTGACCCCTGAGCGTTAAACAGAATTAAAACGGTGTAAGCGTTCGTTTCTGGCGAGTGCATCCGGTCTCATTGGGATTTTTGCGGCGGGTTATTGTCAAAATTCACCGTTACCAGGGTCGCTGGCGTGCCGTCAGGATTGCACCGGCGCCGGAACCTGTTTTACGTGGGCGTGGTTCGCCGGCGCAGCGCGAACGTTTCTGCGCGAGAAACGCGGGATTGCCTGAGATACGCCGGGGTTTTCAGCATCGTCTGATTCGACCCTCGGACGACCTCCGCTATCTTCAAAACCATGACCCATCAAAACCGCCCCGAGTCGGCTCATGTTGCGGCCGACGCATCGGGCCAGCAAGCAGCGCTTGCGCTTGCCGATCACCATTTCGACAACGGCCGAACGGCCGACGCGCTGCGCGCCTATCAGGACGTGCTCGCTGTGCAACCGCGCCATGTGCATGCATTGCATCGCACCGCCCTCGCGCATTTTCGAGGTGATGAGCGCTCGCTCGCGCGCGACTTTCTCGAGCGCGCCTTGAACGTCGCGCCGGAACGCGCCGAGTTGTGGGAGCATCGCGGGTTGATCGCCGCGCTGGCGGGCGAGCATGTCATGGCCGAGGCCTGTTATCACCGGGCCATTGCCCTAAGCGGCGGCGCAGCCAGTCTGCATCGCAACCTCGGCGACGTGCTGAAACTTGCCGGGCGTCGGGGCGAGGCGTGCGCGCATTATGAAAAGGCGCTTGGATTCGATCCGGCGCTTCATCATGCCGTGCAGCGTCTCGGCACGCTGAGTCTCGAAGACGGCCGCCGCGAAGAGGCCGTGAACTATCTGCGCCGCGCCTGGACGCTGGGCGCCGCACGTCTTGTCGATGGCATCGCATTGATCAACGTGCTGTCGCAACGTGGGCACATCGAAGAAGCGGATGCCCAGATCGCGCTCATGCGCACGACCTTCGCGGCGGATCCTCGTGCGCTCGACGCGCTCGCATTCTGTCTGAACGAACTGCATCGCTACGAAAAAGCCCGCGAAGTGGCCATGCAGGGGCTGGCGGTGGACGCCGGGAGTGCCGGTTTGCATCACAACGCCGCTTACGCATCGAACATGCTTGGCGATCATGTGCGCATGCGGCAGCACAGCTTTGAGGCTGCGCGCCTGAAGCCCGACGACGCCCATCTGCAATTCAATGTCGCGGTGTCGCTGCTGCGCGATGGCGAGTTCGAGGACGGTTGGCGGCACTACCGTTGGCACGAGCGTCTGCCGCAGAACAGCACGCTGGCGCAGCCCGGCTTTCCGGAGTGGTCCGGCGAGCCTGTAGCCGGACAACGCTTTCTGCTGCTCGGCGAGCAGGGGCTCGGCGATCAGATCCAGTCTCTGCGCTACGCCGACTGGTTGCAGTGTCAGGGTGCGGCGGTCGATGTCTGGGTCGGCGAGGCGCTGGCCGGTGTGGCCGCGTGCGCGAGCGGGGTAGTCCGGGTCTGGACTACGCTGCCGCCTGGTCCCTACGACTATTGGTGTCGCATGTTTCGTTTTCCTGATCATATGCGGCTGGCAACGAGCATGTTGCCGCTTGCGATGCCGTACCTCGGCGCGCCTTCCCAGGTCATTGAGCGTTGGCGCGAGCGGATCGTCGGCTTGACAGGTGCGAACTCGCGCAAGCGCTGCGTGGGTCTGGTGTGGGCCGGCAATCCCGATTACGAATTCGACCGCTATCGCTCCATTGCCTTGAGCGCGTTGCATCCGCTGCTCGCGCGCAGCGAAGTGGCGTGGTTTGCGCTGCAAAAGGGCGCTGCGCAAACCGACATCGAGACCTTGCCGTCCGGCATCGATATGACGCCGCTTGGACCTGAGATCGCGAACTTCACCGACACGCTGGCGATCGTGCAGTCGCTCGACCTCGTGATTACCGTGGATACGTCGGTTGCGCACCTCGCGGGGGCGGCGGGCGTGCCGGTGTGGATCTTGCTGCCGACCTGCACCGACTGGCGCTGGATGACGGGCCGCAGCGATACGCCCTGGTATCCATCGGCGCGGCTTTTCAGACAGCGCGAACTGGGGCGCTGGGATGATGTGATCGAGGAGGTGGGCGAGGCACTAGATGAGGTGCGACTGCCGTAGTGCAGTAGAAGAGGGCGGCGGCGCAAAACAAAAAGCCCAGCCGGTTAAGGCTGGGCTTTTTGTTTGAAGCTTTTGGTGCCGGAAAGAGGAATCGAACCCCCGACCTTCGCATTACGAATGCGCTGCTCTACCGTCTGAGCTATTCCGGCCGCACATCAGAGAAGGAAGATTATAGGAGAGAATCTCGGGCTATGCAAGCCCTTTTCCCCAACCTTTTTATTTCTTCGCTTCCTGATGGTATCGGGTCACGCGCTCGACCTCGTTTTTCGAGCCGAGGAACACGGCCACGCGCTCGTGCAGGCTCTTCGGCTGAATGTCGAGGATGCGCTGCGCGCCGTTGGTCGCCATGCCGCCCGCCTGCTCGACGATGAACGACATCGGGTTCGCTTCGTACATCAGGCGCAGCTTGCCGGGCTTCGAGGGATCGCGGCGGTCGGCCGGATACATGAAGATGCCGCCGCGGCTCAGGATACGGTGCACGTCGGCGACCATCGAGGCGATCCAGCGCATGTTGAAGTTCTCGCCGCGCGGACCGTCCTTGCCCGCGTTCAGCTCGCCAACGTACTGCTGCACCGGCTCATACCAGTGGCGCGCGTTAGATGCGTTGATCGCGTATTCGCGCGTGTCCTCGGGAATGCGCATGTTGCTCTGCGTGAGCACCCACGAGCCGAGTTCGCGGTCAAGCGTGAAGCAGTTCACGCCATTGCCGGTCGTGAGCACGAGCACGGTTTGCGGGCCGTAGACGGCGTAGCCCGCCGCGACTTGCTGCACGCCGGGCTGCAGGAACGAGGCTTCGGTGGCCTGTTGGCCGTCCGGGCAGCGCAGCACCGAGAAGATCGTGCCGATCGAGACGTTCACGTCGATGTTTGACGAGCCGTCGAGCGGGTCGAACACGAGCAGATATTCGCCCTTCGGATAATTGGCCGGGATCGGGAAGAAGGTTTCCATTTCCTCGGACGCCATGGCCGCGAGGTTGCCGCCCCATTCGTTGGCGTCGAGCAGGATTTCGTTCGACAAAATGTCGAGGTTCTTCTGCACTTCGCCCTGAACATTTTCGCTGCCTGCGGTGCCGAGCGCGTCGCCGAGGGCGCCCTTGCTGACGTTGTAGCTGATCGCCTTGCACGCGCGCGCGACAACTTCGATCAGCAGACGCAGATCGGCCGGCAGGTTGCGATGCTCGCGCTGCTGCTCGATCAGGTATTTCGTGAGGGTGGTACGACGGTGCAAAGCCATTGCAGGACTCCAGATGCGCTTGGGAATAGCGCAATTCTACCTGCTGGACGAGGCTCGGCCCGTTTGGTCAATCCTGAAAATAAGCGCGATCGGCTCGGGGCACGCGTCGGACGGAAATTCGGCCGGGAAATCGAGCGGAAAAATAATGCAGAAAAAATGCGCACAAAAATGCCGGCCGCGAGGGCCGGCAGCGTGCATGACCGGTGTGAGGACGAGGCTGTGCGCGGCGCTGTGCAACGGCGCCGCGCGCGAGGCCTACGCCAGCGCCTTTTCCACGATCTCACGGACGTCGCGCGATTTCGCCTGCGTGGCGACCTGTTCGAGCGCGGCGCGCATCGCGTCGCGCAGCGCCGGGGTGAAGCGGCGCCACAGTTCGAGATTGCGTGCGAGGCGTGCGGCAACCTGTGGGTTGATGGCGTCGAGCGCGAGGACTTGTTCGGCCCAGAACGCGTAGCCCGAGCCGTCCGCCGCGTGGAACTGAGCGGGATTCGCCGCGCAGAAGCTGAAGATCAGCGAGCGTGCGCGGTTCGGATTCTTCAGATTGAAGGCCGGGTGGCGCATCAGCGCACGCACGGTCTCGATCGTCGGGCGCTGGGCCGTGCCGCGTTGCGTCGCCTGCAGGGAGAACCACTTGTCGATGACGAGCGGTTCCTTCTCGAAGCGTGCGTAGAAGTCCTCGAGCGCCTGCTTCGCCTGGTCGCCGCCTGTGCCTGCCGCCGCGTTCATCAGCGCCGACAGCGCGGCTGCGCGGTCGGTCATGTTGTTCGCGGCGTGGATTTGCGCGGTGGCGAGTCGCACGGCGTCGGCGGGGTCGTCGAGTTCCGAGAGATACGAAAGCGCGAGATTCTTCAGGCCCCGGTGGCCAGCGGCTTGCGGCGTGGGCTCATAGGCGCCCGGCGTGAGGTTGGCGTCGTAGGCCGCAAGCCATGCGTTCTTGAGCGCCGCGGCCAGGCCCTTGCGCACGAACTGGCGCGCGGCGTGCACGGCGGCGGGATTCGACTCCGCCATCTGCTCCGCGAGATAGGTCTCCGAGGGCAGCATCAGCACGAGTTCGCGGAACGACGGCGACAGCGAAGCGTCGTTGAGCACGCGGCCAAACGCGTCGATGAGCGCATCGTTCATCGCGAGCGGCTGACGCGTGGCGGCGCGTGCGGCCAGCGCGAGCAACTCGCGCGTGGCAAGGCGCTGGCCCGCTTCCCAGCGGTTGAACGGATCGCTGTCGTGCGCGAGCAGGAACGCGAGTTCGTCGTTGCCATAGTCGTATTCCACGATCACCGGCGCCGAGAAGTTGCGCAGCAGCGAGGGCAGGGGCTTGTGGGCGATGTCGACGAAGGTGAAGGTCTGCTGCGCCTCGGTGAGTTCGAGTACGCGCGTCGTGCTTGCTGTCATGCTGGAGCTGGATTCGCCTTCGAGCTTGAGCGGCAGGTCGGCGCCATCGGGGCCGATCAGGCCGATCGCGAACGGGATCAGGAGCGGTCCCTTCTGCGTGTCGCGCGCGGCCGGCGAGCCGTTCGCATAGCCCTGCGCGAGCGTGACGCTATAGCGCTTCGCGGCTTCGTCGTAACGCGTCGTGACCGTGACGCGCGGCGTGCCCGCCTGGCTGTACCAGCGCTCGAACTGCGCGAGGTCGCGGCCATTGGCGTCGGCCATGGCGCGGCGGAAGTCGTCGCAGGTCACCGCCTGGCCGTCGTGGCGCTGGAAGTAGAGGTCCATGCCCTTGCGAAAGCCGTCGCGGCCGAACAGCGTCTGATACATCCGCACGACTTCCGCGCCTTTCTCGTAGACCGTCATCGTGTAGAAGTTGTTGATCTCGACGTAGCTTTCAGGACGCACCGGATGCGCCATCGGGCCTGCATCCTCGGCGAACTGCATCTGGCGCAGCACGCGCACGTCCTCGATGCGCTTGGTCGCGCGGGCGGCTTCGTTCTCGTCGCCTCCCGACATTGCCGCCGAGAATTCCTGGTCGCGGAACACAGTGAGGCCTTCCTTGAGGCTCAGCTGGAACCAGTCGCGGCAGGTCACGCGGTTGCCGGTCCAGTTGTGGAAGTATTCGTGGCCGACCACGGCCTCGATGTTGGCGAAATCGACGTCGGTGGCCGTTTCCGGATTCGCCAGCACGTACTTCGTATTGAAGATGTTGAGCCCCTTGTTCTCCATCGCGCCCATGTTGAAGTCGCTCACGGCGACGATCATGAAGCGGTCGAGATCCAGTTCGAGGCCGAAGCGCCGCTCGTCCCAGCGGATCGAGTGGATCAGCGAGTCCATCGCATGGCGCGTCTTGTCGAGATCGTGCGGCTCGACCCACACCTGCAGCAGCTTCTCCTTGCCCGAGCCGGTCTTGATGCGCTCTTCGAGCGCCACGAGCTTGCCGGCCACCAGCGCGAACAGGTAGCTCGGCTTGCGGAACGGGTCTTCCCACTTCGCATAATGGCGGCCGTCGGGCAGTTCGCCTGCTTCGATGAGATTGCCGTTCGAGAGCAGCACCGGGCACGCGGTCTTGTCGGCGCGCAGCGTGACGGTGTAGGTCGACATGACATCGGGGCGGTCGAGGAACCAGGTGATGCGGCGAAAGCCTTCAGCTTCGCATTGCGTGAAGAAGTTGCCGCTCGATACGTAGAGCCCCGAGAGCGTGGTGTTGGCTTCCGGGTCGTTGGCGCCCGTGAGCGTGAGCGTGAACGCGTCGGGCACGTTCTCGATCGTCAGGCCATGTTCGTGCGCACGCACGTTTTCGCAGGCATTGCCGTCGATTTGCGCGCCGATGAATTCGAGCTGTTCACCCATCAATTCGAGGTGCGGCGCGGACTTGGCAGCGGGATTGCGGCGCACGCGCAGCGTGCTCTTGACGACGGTGTGTCCGGGCGCGAGGTCGAATTCGAGGTCGACGGTGTCGATCAGGAAGGCGGGCGGCGCGTAGTCTTCGCGGCGGATCACAGTAGGCGTGGCGGTATCGGACATGGTCTCGTGCGGGGAAGCTTCGGGTCGGATAGCGGTATAGGGAGGCCGCGCCTTGCGTACGATGACGCGGCCGCTCGCCCCATTGTACAAAGGCTCGCGCAGCTTGTCCGAGATGGCCCGCAGGCGTGCGCCGCGCAGCGGGCCCGAACTTTCCCGCTGGGGCGCGAGTCAGTATGATCGGGGCCTGCGGTGTCGACCACCGCAAGCTTGCCGCGCGCCGACGAACTGTCGTCACTGCCACGACTGCAACGAGAAGACCATGATGCCCGACCGATGGACCCGCCGCGCGCTGCTGTTGCTGGCGGCGCTTGCCGTGACGCTGTCCGGCTGCACGACCTATGTGACGAGCCAGGTGACCGCGTTCTCCGCGTGGGGAGGCGGCAGCGATGCCACGCGCACTTACGCGTTCACGCGCAATCCCGACCAGCAGCACAGCATCGAGCAATCGACCTACGAGAGCCTCGTTGCCGACGGGCTCTCCTCGTACGCATTCCGCCAGGTGCCCGAGCGGCAGGCGCGCTATCTCGTGGGCCTCGCCTACGGCAGCCGCATGGACACGGTCACGGTGGCGCAGCCCGTGTTCTACAACCCGTGGCCGGCTCCGTACTGGGGACCGTTCAATCCGTGGGGGCCTTGGGGTCCCTGGGGCCCCGCTTATGTGAACCAGAGCTATCCGGTGTACTCGCATGCACTCGGCATCCGCATCACGGAGCAGGCGGGCGGGAAGGAAGTCTATAACGTCACCGCGCGCACCTCGGGCGACGATCCCTCGCTCGTGCACATCATGCCGTTTCTGGTGCGCAGCGCACTGTCGAACTTCCCGCTGCAGAACGGCTCGGTGCAGCAGGTGAAACTGCCCGTGGACAAGACCACGGGGGCGCCGGCCGAAGTCCCGGCGGCGGCGCCAGGAACCGCACCGGCAGCGGCCGCTCCGGCAAAGTAGACGGAGCCAGCGTCAGTGGCGGCTCAAGCGTTACAGACGATCAAACGCCCACGCCCATGATGGCGAGCACGCCAAGCACCACGAACAGCACGGCGGCGATGCCGTGCACCAGGCCCGTCGGCAGCTTGTGGGCGAAGCGGTCGCCCAGCAGGATCGCAGGCACATTGGCAATCATCATGCCGAGCGTCGTGCCGGCCACCACCCCGAAGAAGTCGTGAAAGCGCGCGGCGAGCGCGACGGTTGCGATCTGCGTCTTGTCGCCCATCTCGGCGAGAAAGAAGGTGACGACGGTGGCGCCGAACACGCCGAGGCGCGTGCGATTGACGGTGGCTTCGCCCTCGTCGAGCTTGTCGGGCACGAGTATCCACAATCCCATGGCGACGAAGGAGACGGCGAGCGCCCAGCGCATCACCGAGGGCGTGACGAGCGAGCCGAGCCACGCGCCGAGCGCGCCCGCGCCCGAGTGATTGACGAGCGTGGCGGCCAGTACGCCGAGAATGATCGGCATGGGCTTGCGATAGCGCGCTGCGAGCACGAGCGAAAGCAGTTGCGTCTTGTCGCCGATTTCGGCGAGCGCGACTGCGCCGGTCGAGACGAGAAAGGCGTGATTCACGTGTTGGTGATCCTCGGGCCGAGATAAATGCGGGCGACGACTCACGGCCCGCCGGGCCCTGTTGCGGCGGGCATGAGTCATCGGTCTCGCCAGGCCTGAGTACTAAGGCTGCGTTCGCCATGGCCGCGCGGGCCAAGTCTGTTGACGGATGCTCCCGCTGCGCATGCGCGGCGCGCGCCAAGACCCGAAGGCTAGCCGGGCGGCACGGAGCGGGGCGGCTACTCCCCAATGGACGGCGAATTATAGCATTGGGGTTTTTCCGACACCCGGCTTCGCCGGGGCCGTTGGAATGGGGATTTGCCGTGGGATTTTAACGCTTTGCCGTGTCGCGGCTGTGCACGCGCGTACCGGCTGCGTAGGTCTCGAATACGGCGCGGTCGTCGCCGAGCAGCGCGAACGCGAACAGCAGTTCTTCGAGCGATTCGGCGCGCGCGGTGCGGCGCTTGAGCAGCGGGGTGGCCTGCGGGTCGAGCACGACGAAGTCGGCTTCGCTTTGCGGCGCGAGCGTGCCGATCTTGTCGGCGAGATCGAGCGCGGCTGCCGCGCCGGCCGTGGCGAGCCAGAACATGCGCGTGGCCGTCAGGTGATGGCCGCCCATGCGCGCGACCTTGTGCGCTTCGTTCATGGTTTGCAGCATCGAGAACGACGTGCCGCCGCCCACGTCTGTCGCGAGTGTGACGGGCAACTCGGTGGCCTGGGCCTTGTCGAAGTCGAACAGGCCGCTGCCGAGGAACAGGTTCGAGGTCGGGCAGTGCGCCGCGACCGTGCCGGTTTGCGCCATGCGGCGGCGGTCTTCGTCGTCGAGCCAGATGCAGTGGCCGTACACGGCGCGGCGGCGCAGGAGTCCGTAATGATCGTAGACATCGAGATAGCTGCGCTGGCGCGGGAACAGTTCCTTCACCCACTTCACTTCGTCGAGATTTTCGGCGACGTGGCTCTGAATGAAGATGTCGCCGTGCGCCTTCGCGAGCGCCTCGCACGCTTCGAGCTGCGCCTCGGTCGAGGTGGGCGCGAAGCGCGGCGTGAGCGCGTACATCTGGCGGCCGTTGTTATGCCAGCGCGAGATGAGTTCGGCGCTGTCGTCGTAGCCGGTCTGGGGCGTGTCGCGCAGGAACTCGGGGCAGTTGCGGTCCATCAGGACCTTGCCCGCGATCATGCGCATGTTCCGGGACTCGCTCGCCGTGAACAGCGCATCGGCCGATTGCTTGTGCACCGAGCAGTAGACGAGCGCCGTGGTCGTGCCGCACGAGAGCAGTTCGTCGACGAAAAAGCGCGCCGTCTCGAACGCCACGTTTTCATTGGCGAAGCCGCGCTCGGTCGGGAACGTGTAGGTCTCGAGCCACGGCAGCAGGCCCGGCGCCGGCGAGGCGATCATGTCGGTCTGCGGGTAGTGAATGTGCGTGTCGATGAAGCCCGGCACGATCAGCTTGTCGCGCAGGTTGTGCACCGTCGCGCCTTCAGCCACGCGAGCGCTGAGCTCGGACCATGCGCCCGATGCGACCACGCGGCCGTTCTCGACGATCACCACGCCGTCTTCGTGGAAGACGGCAGCGTCGGGCGATTGCGCGGGGTCGCCGGTGAACGTCAACAGTTTTGCGCGATAAGCCGATTGAGTCATGGGAACTTCGTCTCCGAAAAATTCAGGTGTTCATGAGCCGTATGTATGCGCACCGCTCCTGAAAACGCGGCGCGCAAAAGCCCTGGGGCCGGCGCTGGCGCGCCGGTCCTCATCAAGGGTGAAGCCTTAAGCTTGGGGAGCTGCGCGGGATCAGGCCACGGCGCCGCTCCAGTACCGATCGAGCTGCGCGATCAGCGCGGCGCGTTCCTCGGGCGTCACGAAAGACGCCTCGAAGCTGTTGCGCAGGATCGTGTACACCTCTTGGTCGTCGAGCTGCAGCGCCGTGATGATGGCGCTGAAGTTCTCGTTCACGTAGCCGCCGAAGTACGCGGGAT
Source organism: Paraburkholderia sp. A1BS-2L (assembly GCF_051125205.1). NCBI lineage: Bacteria > Pseudomonadati > Pseudomonadota > Betaproteobacteria > Burkholderiales > Burkholderiaceae > Paraburkholderia > Paraburkholderia sp. A1BS-2L. The sequence goes on along the minus strand of NZ_CP120428.1, from coordinate 2,319,189 downwards.
CGTCGGAATTGACGGTCACCGCGACGCCTTCGTCGAGCAGCTTTTTGAGCGTGTGCTTCGTCATGTCGTCGAACACGCAGAGCTTCAGGTTCGAAAGCGGGCAGACGGTGAGCGCGACGCGCGTGTCGGCGAGGCGCGTGACGAGCGCCTTGTCCTCGATGCTGCGTACGCCGTGGTCGACGCGGTCGACCTTGAGCAGATCGAGCGCCTCGTAGATATAGGCGGGCGGGCCTTCCTCTCCGGCATGCGCGACGAGCTTCAGCCCTTGCGCGCGCGCCTTCGCGAACACGCGCTCGAATTTCGAGGGCGGATGGCCGCGCTCCGACGAATCGAGACCCACGCCGATCATGCGCGGATAGCGCGCGAACAGCGGCAGCGCGGCATCGAAGGTGGCGAGCGCGTCGGCTTCGCTCAGATGGCGCAGGAAGCAGAGGATCAGCTTGCTCGTGAGGCCGCGTTTTTCGGCGTCGGCGAGTGCGCGGTCGACGCCCGCGACCACCGTTTCGATCGGCACGCCGCGTTCGGTGTGCGTTTGCGGATCGAAGAATATTTCGGTGTGCACGACGTTGTCCGCGAGCGCGCGCTCGCAGTAGGCCATCGTCATGTCGTAGAAGTCCTGCTCGTTGAGCAGCACGCTCGCGCCTGCGTAATAGATGTCGAGGAACGACTGCAGGTCGGTGAACGCGTAGGCCGCGCGCAGCGCTTCGATCGACTCGTAAGCGAGCTCGACGTGATTGCGCTGCGCGAGCGCGAAGATCAGCTCGGGTTCGAGCGAGCCTTCGATGTGGATGTGCAGCTCGGCCTTCGGCGCGCGCGCCGCTTTTTGTACGAGCGCTGCGAACGGGTTGACGGTGGGCGTGATGGTCATGGTTGGATCGATCGGTTGCGTTCAGTGGTTGACATCACGCGGAATGGATCGTGCCGGTAGCGGACGTTCCGGTAGCGGACGTGCCGGTAACCGCAACGGCTGCATGCCCAGGCGTGCCGGCGGCCGCCGCCGACGCCTCGATCGCCTGCAGCAATTGCGCGGCGGCCGAGATCGCGATGACTTCGGGCGACTTGTCGACGATGCCGTCCACGCCGAGCGGGCAGTGCATGCGCGCGATCTGCAGCGGATCGATGCCGCGCGCGGCGAGCCGGTGCTCGAACTGCTTGCGCTTCGTGTGCGAGCCGATCATGCCGAAGAACAGGAAGTCGCCGCGACGCAGGATGCGCTCGGCAAGATCGAGGTCACGCGAATGATCGTGCGTCATCACGATGAAGCTCGTGCCCGGCGGGGCAGCGTCAATGGCTTCGTCAGGTGCGTCGTTGGCATCGATCGTGACGTTGGGCGCATTGAGCGCCGCGAACGCTTCCGGCGAGGGAAACGCGGCGTCGCGCTCGTCCACCCAGCGCACCCGGCAGGGCAGCGTGCCGAGCACGCGCACGAGCGCCGCGCCCACATGGCCCGCGCCGAACAGCACGACGGGCCGCTCGTTGGGCGCGATCGTTTCGGTGAGCAGCATCGTGCCGTCGTCGTGATGGTTACCATCGCCCGGCGCGCCCGTGTCCCACAGCAGGCAATCGGGCGATTCCACGCCGGGCTCGGGTTCCGAAAGCAAAACTGTATCGGCCGCCGAGGCATCCGTCAGGTCGGTTTCTGTGCCGGAAGGCGCTCCATTCCGCGAGGAGCGGAATGATACGCTACGAACCGTCGAGGCGCCCGCCGCGAGCCGGCGGGCCAGCGTGGCGAGCCAGCCGAGGTCGGAGACGTCGAGCCGCTCGAACGCAAGGACGACTGCTCCGCCGCAGCACTGGCCGAGGCTCGGCCCGAGCGCGAATCGCTCGAGGCGGCGCGCATGCGGCGTGCGCATGCCGTCGCGCAATACCTGGCGCGCGGTCTCGATGGCCTTCCATTCGAGATGGCCGCCGCCGATCGTATGACGGGCCGCTTCGCGCGTGACGATCATCTTCGTGCCGGCTTCGCGCGGCACCGAGCCTTCGGCGCGCGCGACGGTCACGAGCACGGCGGCATCGCCGTGCGCTAGCAGGTGTTGAAGGTCGGTGACCCAGGCTTGCATCGGGCGGTTCTCCTACTTGACGACAGCTTCTGTTGGGGCGGCGGCCGGCACGCTTGCCGCGTGCTCGCGCAGGGCGTCGAGCGCCCCGATTGCATGAAGGATCGCCTCGGGCGTGGCGGGCGCATTGAGCGGCGCGGCTTCGCGGGCCTCGGGCACGGCCGCGCCGATTGCCTCGCGGATCGCGAGCAGCACCGAGAACGGCAGCAGCAAGGGCGGCTCGCCCACGGCCTTCGAACGGAACACAGTGGGCTCGGCGTTTTCGTTGCGATAGAGCTGGACGTGAAACGCCGCGGGCGTATCGCTGATCGCCGGAATCTTATAGGTGGAGGGCGCGTGCGTCATGAGCTTGCCGTCGCGGTTCCACCACAGCTCCTCGCTCGTGAGCCAGCCCATGCCCTGGATGAACCCGCCTTCCACCTGGCCGATGTCGATGGCCGGGTTGATCGACTGGCCGGCGTCGTGCAGCAGGTCGGCGCGCACGAGCTTCCATTCGCCCGTGAGCGTGTCGACGACCACTTCCGACACCGCCGCGCCATAGGCAAAGTAATAGAACGGATGGCCGGTGAGCGTGCGCGCGTCCCAATGGACCGTGGGCGTGGCGTAAAAGCCGTCGGACCACAGTTGCACGCGCTTCAGATACGCGGTTTCTACGAACTCGGCGAAGGCGATCGCCTTGCCGTTCACTCGCACCAGGCCATCTTCGAACGCGACGTTTTCGGGCGCGCCGCCGTACTGCGTGGCGGCGAGCGTGGCGAGGCGCGTGCGGATCGCGAGCGCCGCGTCTTCGGCGGCCTTGCCGTTCAGGTCGCTGCCGGTCGAGGCGGCGGTGGCGGACGTGTTCGCCACCTTCGACGTGTCGGTGGCGCTCACGCGCAACTGCGCGAGCGGCAGTCCGAATACGCCCGCGACCACCTGCGCGACCTTCGTGTTGAGCCCCTGGCCCATTTCGGTGCCGCCGTGGTTCACGAGCACGGAGCCGTCGCGATAGACGTGCACGAGCGCGCCCGCCTGGTTCAGATGCGGGACGTTGAACGAGATGCCGAACTTCACCGGCGTGAGCGCGATGCCGCGCTTGAGCACTGGGCTCGTGCGGTTGAACGCGGCGAGCGCGGCGCGGCGCGCGGCGTACTGGCTCGACGCGAGCAACTGCTCGGTGAGCGGCGCGAGCACGTTGTCCGCGACGCGTTGCCCGTAGGGCGTGACGTCCCGTTCGCCGATGCCGTAGTAGTTCGCGCGGCGCACGTCGAGCGGATCGCGGCCGAGCGCGCGGGCGATGCCGTCGAGCATCACCTCCATCACGAGTGCGCCCTGCGGGCCGCCGAAGCCGCGGAAAGCCGTGTTCGACTGCGTGTTGGTCTTGCAGCAGAGCGCGACGATTTCGACGTCCGAAAGATAGTAGGCGTTGTCGAAATGGCAGACCGCGCGCGTGGCGACCGCGCCCGAGAGATCGGCGGAATAGCCCGCGCGCAGCGCGATTTCCACGCGCGCGCCGAGCAGGCGTCCTGCGTCATCGTAGCCGGCTTCATATTCGTAGAGCGCGTCGTGGCGCTTGCCGGTGATGAGGAAATCGTCGTCGCGGTCGGCGCGCAGCTTCACGGGGCGGCGCAGCTTGTACGCGGCCAGCGCCGCCACGCAGGCGAACAGCGCCGATTGCGATTCCTTGCCGCCGAAGCCGCCGCCCATGCGCCGGCATTCGCACATTACGCGGTGCGCGGGCCAGCCGATCAGATGCGCGATCAACTGCTGCATCTCGCTCGGGTGCTGCGTCGAGCTGTAGACGAGCATGCCGTCCTGTTCCTCGGGCAGCGCATAGGCGACCTGACCTTCGAGATAGAACTGCTCCTGGCCGCCTACGGCAAACGTGCCGGCGATGCGGTGGGGCGCTGCCGCGATGCGCGCCGCCGGCTCACCGCGCGTGAGGCGCAGCGGCGGCAGGACGTACTGCTGGCGCGCTTTCGCTTCGGCGATGTCGAGCACCGCTTCGAGCGGCGCGTAGCGCACGACGTCGTCGCTGGCGGCGAGCGCGGCCGCGCGGCGGGCGAGTTGATGGCTCGTCGCGATTACGGCGAAAACGGGCTGACCGAGATACTGCACTTCATCTTGCGCCAGCACCGGGTCGTCGTGCAGGACCGGGCCGCAGTTGTTCTCGCCGGGAATATCGGCGGCGCTCAGGACCACGACGACGCCGGGCATGGCGCGCACGCGCGCGAGATCGAGCGCCACGATGCGCGCATGTGCGTGGCGCGACAGGCCGAGCGCGGCGTGGAGCGTGCCGTGCAGTTCGGGGATGTCGTCGGTGTAGCGCGCCTCACCGCTCACGTGCAGGTCTGCGGACTCGTGTGGCAATGGCGCGCCGAGCGCCGCTTGCGTTGACTGCGCAGCGGTTTGTGCGGCGGGTTGCACGATAAGCGGATCGGACTGGCGGTTCATGATGCGTCTCCCGCAAGCGTTGCGCCCGGGCCTACGCCGGTTTCGTCGACGACTTCCGCCTCGGAGGCAAACACGAAGGCGTTCACGTCACACAGTGCGAGCGGCGCGTCGTCGCGCGTTTCCAGCCAGCAGCGCCAGAGCAGATTGCGCGCGACCTTCAGGCGATACGCGGCGCTCGCGCGCATGTCGGTGAGCGGCTGATAGTCGGCGTCGAGCACGGCCATGGCGCGCTGCGCGGCCGCTTCGTTCCACTGTGCGCCCGCGAGCGCTGCTTCGGCGTGGGCGGCGCGCTGCGGTATCGCGGCCATGCCGCCATACGCGATGCGCGCGTTCGCGATTGCGCCATCCTCGCCGGTCTCGAGCGCAAACGCCGCGCAAACCGCCGAGATATCCTGGTCGTAGCGCTTCGACACCTTGTAGGTGCGAAACCGCAGTGTCGGCGCGGGGCGCGGCACGCGGATCGCTTCAACGAACTCGCCCGCTTCGAGCACGTTCTTCTGATAGCCCGTGTAGAACGCCGCGAGCGGCAGCGTGCGCACACGCGCAGCGCGGCGCAGGATCACCCCGGCGTCGAGCGCGAGCAGCGCCGGCATCGAGTCGCCAATCGGCGAGCCGTTCGCCACGTTGCCGCCCAGCGTACCCGCGTTGCGGATAGGCAGCGAGGCAAAGCGCGCCCACAGTTCCGCGAGTTCGGGGTAGTCGACGGCGAGCGCCGCGTAGGCCTCTTCGAGCGGCACAGCCGCGCCGATCGTGAGCGTCTGCGCGTCGCGCTCGACACGCTTCAGCTCGGCGACCTGCCCGGTATAGAGCACGTCGCCCAGATCGCGAAGCTGCTTGGTGACCCACAGGCCGACGTCGGTGCCGCCCGCGAGCACGCGCGCCTGCGGATGCTCGGCGCGCAGCGTGGCGAATGCTTCGAGCGTGCGCGGTGCAAAAAACGTGGCGTGGCCGTGCGCGGCGCCGCGGGCGTCGGGGCCCCGATAGTCGAAGGTGTCGCTGCGCGCGATCGAGCGCAGCGCAGCTTCGAGCGGCTCGCGCGCGAGTGCGACGCGCGGATAGCTCGTCGTGTCGAACATGCGCTGTGCTGCGTCGATGATCGGCCGGTAGCCGGTGCAGCGGCACAGATTGCCGGAGAGCGCCTGATCGATTTCGTCGCGCGCGGGCAGGCCGGCATCGGCGCCCTGGCGCTCGTAGAGCGCCCACATCGACATGACGAAGCCGGGCGTGCAGAAGCCGCACTGCGAACCGTGGCAGTCGACCATCGCTTGCTGGACGGGGTGCAGCGTGCCGTCGGGCGCGCGCAGGTCTTCGACCGTGAAGAGCGCGCGGCCATCGAGTGTTGGAAGAAACTGAATGCAGGCGTTGACCGCCTTGAGCGCGAGACGACCTTCCTCGTCGAGTTCGCCGAGCACCACCGTGCAGGCGCCGCAATCGCCTTCCGCGCAACCTTCCTTGGTGCCGCAGGCATGCAAGTCCTCGCGCAGGTGTTGCAGCACGGTGCGCGTGATGGGCGCGTCATGCACTTCGTGCACGGCGCCACGATGGACGAAGCGGATGGTTTGCGTTGTCATCTGAAAAACCCGGGAGACATTGCGGATCAGGCGCGCGTTACGCAGGGAACCGGGGCGCCTCGACTGTCAGTCCGGCCTCGCGCACGTAGATCGCCATCCAATCCCGAATTTAGCACCGACAGGGGCCGGAAAGTATCCTTTCTGGAAGATGGGGGTTATGCGACGGCGGCAATGAGCGTGCGCGACATGGTCCGGCCCTTCGGGGCGGTCAAACGGAGGAGGGAGAGGCAGCCGGGCCAGCCGCGGTGGGGAGGGAGAGGGCGCCGCCGGCGCCCAGGACATGAGGCCGGGCGCGGCGCGCGAGGAGGCCGGAAACCCGGAGGCTGGGAGCTTAACGGCGGATGCCGGGCCATGCCACCTGGCGGCGGCGGTTGCGCCACAGGCTTGCGACCACCGCGAGGAACATGACCGCGAATGCGAGCACCGACCAGAGCGGCAACGTGAGGCCGAGGATGGGCGGGTAGGTGGTCTCGCACAGGCCCTGGACCTTGAAGACGCCGGGCAGCCAGTGCGCGGGCGGCAGGGCGTCGACGATGGGCTGGAGCGTGTCGAAGCCGCAACTGAAGTTCGGGACCGCCTGCACCCAGGCGAGTCGCGCGGAGGCGACAATGCCGCCCGCCGCCGAAAGCGCGACGAGCGCCTCGAGGGTGCGCACGGCGCGCCAACTGGCGAAGCGGGCGCCGAGGAATGCGAAGATCGCAATCAGGATGAAAAAGTAGCGCGTGAGGATGCACAGCGGGCACGGGTCCTGATGCTCGGCGTACTGGAAATACAGGGCGCCGCCCAGCAGCGCGAGACAGATCAGGCCGAGGAGGACCAGCAGGCCGCGCTCGCGGCGCAGCAGCGCGTTATCGTCGTTCATGTAGCTCGTTTGTTCGGCTCGTTTATTCGGGTTGGATCGCGCAGCCGGTGTCAAGCAAATCCAGACCGGTGCGCCTGCAACGGCGTTTCGGGATTCTAGCGCGAAGGGGATGCAGCGCGAGCGGGCGCTTTTGACCGCGCGCAGGCTGCGTCCGCGTGTCCGCCGAACTACGGCCTCGCCCCATGTCGTTACCGCAGTGGTGCGAGCACCGCTTCCACGCCGCGGCCGATCGCGAGGATTGCATCATCGGCGTAGGGCGCGCCGGCCAGCATCAGTCCCACCGGCGCCTCATCGGGATGGTGGATCGGCAGCGAGAGCGCGCAGGCGTCGAGGAAGTTGAATGCGCTCGGGTTGCGCAGCACGAGTGCGTTGGTGCGCGTGAACGCTTCGTCGTCGGCGACGAGCGGGGCGAGCGCAGGCGGCGCGATCGGCACGGTCGGAGCGATCACGGCGTCGAAGCGCGACCAGAGCGTCGCTTGCGCCTCGTCCATCATGGCGGCGCGCGCGGCGATCAGATCGAGATAGTCGGCGGCGCTAGCGGGCTTGCCCTTGAGGATGCGCACGAGCACGCGCGGGTCGTACTGATCGCTGTGCTGGGCGAGCAGCGGCCGGTGCCACGCGTAAGCCTCGATCGGCGAGAAGCCGAAGCGGTTGATTTCGGCCATGCGCTCGAATGCCGAAAAACGCACTTCGTTCACGATCGCGCCCGCTGCGTCGAGGTGCTTGAGCGCGGTGTCGAGCGCTTGCGCCACGTGGGGCTCGATGCCGTCCGTCACATAGTTCGTGAGCACGCCGATGCGCACGCCGTCGAGGTGGCGTGCCGCGCTCACGTGCGGCGGCAGTCCGGCGAGGATGCGGTCCACGAGCGCGCAGCACGCCACCGTATTGCCGACCGGGCCGAACGAGTCGAGCGTGGGCGAGAGCGGCACGCCGCCCGCTTTCGGGATGCGTGCAGCCGTGGGCTTGAAGCCGGTGAGGCCGCAGAACGCCGCCGGAATGCGGATCGAGCCGCCCGTATCGGTGCCGAGCGCGACGGCGGCCATGCCATCGGCGACCGAGGCCGCCGCGCCCGACGACGAGCCGCCCGCGACGCGCTCGCCGCCCGCCACGCCGCGCTGGTAAGGCGAGAGCGGCGTGCCGTAGTGCGGGTTCAGACCCAGCCCCGAGAACGCGAATTCGCTCATGTTGGTGCGGCCGACGAGCACCGCACCCGCGTGGCGCAGGCGCTCGACCGCTGCGGCATCGGCGCTCGCGGGCGCCGCGTTCGCGAGCGCCGTGGAGCCGGCGCGCGTGACTTCGCCTTGCACGTCGAACAGGTCCTTCACCGAGACGGGAATGCCGGCGAGCGGCGACAGCACGGTGCCCGCCGCGCGCAGTCGGTCGTGCGCATCGGCTGCGGCGCGCACGCGCTGGGCGTCGACGTGCGTGAATACGGCGGCGCCCTGGCCGCCCGGCGCGGCGATGCGCTCGAGCGCGGCTTCGGCGAGCGCGCGGCTCGTGGTGCGGCCCGCGGCGAGGTCGGCGGCCAGTTGGGCGAGCGGCGGGAACGGCGCGAAGGGGGATGAGATGGAAGGCATGGCGGCGGGGAGCATCGATGGCAACATTGGACGGAGGCGCCGCGGACGGATGGCGCCTGGACATTGCGGCCATGCGCTGCGGCAAGGGACACATCATTGTAGATCGCGAATTTTTCCCGAGGGCCGATTTGGCGCGCCGCGCTCATCAGGTAACATGCACTTTTCGACAGGATTTTGTAAGGATAATCCGCGCATGCATCAGGGAATCGGCTTCATTCAGGATCTGGCAGTCGTGATGGCGATCGCGGGGATCGTCACCGTGCTGTTTCATCGCCTGAAGCAGCCGGTGGTGCTCGGCTATATCGCGGCGGGCGTGATCATCGGGCCGTACACGCCGCCGTTCCAGCTGATTCACGATGAGCAGACCATCCAGACGATGGGCGAGCTCGGCGTGGTGTTCCTGATGTTTTCACTCGGCCTCGAATTTAGTTTGCGCAAGCTGTTTCAGGTGGGCGCGACCGCGATCGTCGCGGCGCTCTCCGAAATCGTGGTGATGCTGTGGATCGGCTACCAGATCGGCCGCGTGTTCGGCTGGGCCCCGATGGACTCGCTATTTCTCGGCGCGATCCTCGCGATTTCGTCGACCACCATCATCGTCAAGGCGCTCGCCGACCTCGGCGTGAAGCGCGAGCGGTTCGCGCAGCTCGTGTTCGGCATCCTGATCGTCGAGGACATTCTCGGCATCGCCATGCTCGTGCTGCTCGGCGGCATTGCGCAGACAGGTGAGCTCTCGCCGGGCATCGCGTTCGTCACGCTCGGCAAGCTGCTGCTGTTCATGACGGTTTCGCTGCTCGCGGGCATCCTCGTCGTGCCGCGCGTGCTCGGCTACGTGGCGCGCGTGGGCAGCGACGAGATGCTGCTCATCTCGGTGCTGGGCTTTTGCTTCGGCTTTTGCCTGCTGGTCGTGAAGCTCGATTACTCGATTGCGCTCGGTGCCTTTCTGATCGGCGCGATCATGGCCGAATCGCGCCATCTGCCGCGCATCGAGCATCTGGTCGCGCCGCTGCGCGATGCGTTCTCGGCCATCTTCTTCGTAACGATCGGCCTGATGCTCAATCCGCTCGTGCTGGTCGATTACGCGTGGCCGATCGCGGTGATTTCGTTCGCGGTGGTGTTCGGCAAGCTCGTCTCGTGCGGGCTCGGCACCTTCCTCGCCGGTCACGACGGCCGCACGGCGATGCGCGTTGGCATGACCGTCTCGCAGATCGGCGAGTTCTCGTTCATCATCGCCTCGCTCGGCCTCACGCTGAAGGTGACGAGCGGTTTTCTCTATCCGATCGTGGTGACCGTCTCGGCGATCACGACGCTCACCACGCCGTATCTGATCCGCTTCGCCGATCCGCTCTCGAAGCGGCTCGCGCGCGCGATGCCGCCCGCGATGTCGAATGTCTTCGGCATGTATAGCCAATGGCTGCGTTGCCTGATGCCGCGCCCGACGGGAGCGCAAGGTCCGACGCTGTTCTCGCTCACGAAGCGCATCGTCGTGCAGGTCGCGGTGAATCTCGCGCTGGTGTCGGCGATTTTCATCGGCGCCTCGTATGGCGCGCGCTACGCGCTGCCGCTGCTCGCGAACTGGGTGCCGGACGAGCGCATCCAGCGCGTGGTGCTATGGAGCGCCGCGCTGCTGCTCGCGATTCCGTTTCTGGTGGCGGTGTGGCGCAAGACCAAGACGCTGGCGCTCCTGCTTGCCGAAGTGAGCGTGCAGCCCGAAAAGGCGGGGCGCTTCACGCGAGCGTTGCGGCATGCGATTGCCGAACTCGTGCCGGCGGTTTCGATGATCGGCGTGTTCGTGCTGGTCGCTGCGCTGTCGGGGACGATCCTGCCGCCTACGGGTTTTCTGGTTGGCGTGCTGGTATGCGCGGCGGTGCTCACGATGCTGCTGTGGCGCTGGTGCGTGAAGATTCACGCGAGCATGCAGATTGCGCTGCGCGAAACTTTCGACGAGCAGCCGGATCCGTAAGGTTGGGGCGCGCTCAATCGCAACGGATTGCAACAGAGTGCGAGCGATTGTGCACGGAGGTGGCGGCAACAGGCCGTGCGACGCATAATCGGAACCCTGTTCATTCGTTCGCGCGTCCGGCGCGCCTGACCCTACGTCATGAGCGAAAACAAATCCGAACACTCCGAGGTTCCTGACGGCGCTGACCGTCCTGTCAATACTGGTGCGCCCGGTGCTCCAGGCGCCTCCAGCGCGTCCACTCCTTCTGGCGCAACACCGTCTGGCGAGGCCGCGCAGCGCGCGTCGACCGACTCGCCCGCGAGCGCATCGGCGGTAACGCCGGAAGCAGCCGGCGCGCCGCGCATTCCGATCGAGGTGGTGGGCGAAGCGGGTAAAGAGGCGCCCGCACCCACTGGGACCACGGCGCAGGCCGCCGCCCATCCCGCGCCGCCGCAGGCCGCGGCCGGCACACGGCCGGGCGCCGCGCCGGCGGGATTCGGCCAGGCGCCCGACTTCACCGCGCAGCATCCGCCACCGCCGGGCTCCATTCCGTCCGATCCGCCACGCTATTTGCGGCCGAGCGACTCGGCGTGGTCGGTGTTCGGCCGCATCGTCGCCGCGCGCGCCCGGCAACTGTTCGACCGCGCCGGTCAGCGCATCACGCAGCGGACGTTGCGCATCGGCGTGTCGGCGCGCATCTTTCACCCGGAGCCTGGCGCCCAGGGCCTGCGCGGCAAGACGCTGCAATATCTCGAAGAGTCGATTGCGCATTGGGTCATGTCGCGCGACGTGATCGTCTTCATGATTCCGACGGTCGGTCATCAGGGCATGCTGCACCCGAGCAACATCCGGCTGCGAGACTATGCGAAGCATCTCGACGGCCTCCTGCTGCAAGGCGGCGCCGACGTCTCGCCGCAAACCTATGCGGAGACCGCGCCACGTCCCGAATGGCCCGGCGACCGCGTGCGGGACATGTACGAACTGGAACTGCTGCACGAATTCATCGAGTCGGGCAAGCCGGTGCTGGGCGTATGCCGCGGTTGTCAGCTTATCAACGTCGCGTTCGGCGGCTCGCTTTATCAGGACATCGCCACCGACGTTCCCACGGCGGGCGTGCACGTGAGCGAGCATTACGATCAGCACCGTCACGCGGTCACCTTTCCCGAAGGCTCCTCGCTGGCCAGCATGTTCCCGGGCCGGCGCGAGGCCATCGTCAACTCGATCCACCATCAGGCGGTCAAGAGCCTCGGCCGCGATCTGACGGTCGAGGCCGTTTCATCGGGTGACGGCCTGATCGAAGCGGTGCGCTACCGGCGCTCGCCGTTCGTCGTCGGCGTGCAATGGCACCCGGAGTTTCACCGCGCGGGCGGCCCGGAACTGCTCGACTGCACCCCGCTTCTCGACACGTTTCTGCGCGCCGCGCGCGAGACGCGCTTCTGACGGAAAGGGGGCGGAACGAGGGCAAGAAGGGAGGCGAGAGCCTCCCTTCTGACGTTTACCGGCATCGCCTGGTATGCGTCCAATATTCCGATGGATGAGTAGGTGATTTCGGACAAGCAATTGGTCATTCCTTCGGTTATCCGAAATTAATCGACGTTTATGAGATTTTCTGGCGGCGATAATAAGCGGTTACTCGGAATCCTGAACGGACAGGCAGTCATGAAGCAATCAACCCCGCTGCGTCGCGCCTTGCTGGGCGCCGCGGTTTTTACGCTCTTGCAGCACGGCGCAGCCGCATGGGCCGGCGCACCCGCCAGCGATATCGCTCCGGTGGCGGGCAACCGGCCGTCGCTCGGCAGCTTGACGCCGCAGCCGGCGAATACGCCGCCGCTCGCAGACATCGTGGACGATCAGGCGACTGCGGGGGCCACGCAGGGTGACGTCGGCACGCTCATGCAGCTCATCCATGATTCGCAGCTGGTCGAGTTGCGCACGACGTACAACGCCAGCTATGGCGCGAGCCTGTTCTTCTATCCGCCTGAAATGACCTACTACGTCGTGTTATTCCAGGACAAGCATTTTTGGAGAGTGATTCGCTCGCAGGAAGACGCGCGCGCGGAAGCCATCTACGCGAATTTCGTGCAGCAGACCCAGCGTCTCGCCGAGGTCGAAATTCGCCGGACCCAGATCGAGGCGCAAAAGGCGTTCATCGATCGGGTAATCGCGCTCAATGAGGATCGCGCACGCCGGCTGCAGGCGGATCTCGACGTCGCGCGCACGCAACAGGCCCGCGTCGACGACTACCAACGCCAGATGCAGGGCAATACGCGGGCGCTCAATGCCGAGAAGATCCAGGCGCAGGCCCAGTTGCGCGATCTCCAGAATCAGGTGGAGCAATTGCAGCGCGCGACGGAGGCGGGTTTGCCTGGCTCCCGGCGCCAGGATGCTGTCAGGAACTAGCCTGGATCGTGTCGTGCCGTTGCAATGTGGCGGCGGCACGACATGCCAGGACTGGCAGAGAAGCAGAACGTACAAAAAGCCCGACGCAGTGACTGCGCCGGGCTTTTTGCTGTGTTGCTGTTTCTGCTTCGGGACTTGCCCAGAGGTCTACTTCGCGAAGTGGTCGGGCACTTCGGTCACGCGGCGTTGCGAAACGTGATTCACCCAATCCGTGTTGTCGACGTTCACGGTTGCGCTGCTTGTCGGACGCGGTGCCGCGCGCTTGCCTGCGTATGTCGACAGCGATGAGTAGTCGCTACTTGACATGCCACCTGGCTGGAAGGGCGAGTAGCCGGAGGCTTCCGAATACGCGCCCTGGGTGCGCTGGGTGGTTACGAGCGGCGCGCTGCGATGCGGTGTGAAGTCGTGTGCCGGATGGCGACGGCTTTCACCGTGCGCGGAGCGCGTTCCGGTTTCGACGGCCTGGCGGGCCTTCGTGGCGCTGGCCGTTGCGCCATTCGTGCGCGTTGCCTTGGAGGTCAATGTGCCGCGTAGCGGGGCGCCTGGGTTCGTGCGTGCCGCGAAAACCGGCCGCTCGGCCTTTGCCGGACCTGAGGCCGTGGAGGTTGCGGGGCCACGGGCGACTGCCGGGGCAGGCGCTGTACCGGGCGTGACGATGATGGGCGACGATGCCGGGCTTTGACGCCGCGTGGCGTTGGCCGCTGCCGTTTGCATGGCCGTGCTTCGTGCCGCCGTGGCAGGTGTGCTCGCCGGTGCGTACTGATCGGCACGGGGGGCGGCGGACGTGGCGAGGTCGTGTCGCGCACGTTCGTCGGAAAGGCGTGCCGATGCGCTTTCGTCGCGGTTCGAAGCGGGGGGCGCCGGCGTGTGCAGAACCGCATTGTTTTTGCCGTCGCCGAATGGCGCATGGCTTGCCACGATCCATGTGAGCAGCACTGCGCCACCAATGGCAACCGCTGTGGCTGTCAGTTTGTGTGATGGCGGCGGAATGCGCTCGACGCGCCGGGCAGGTCGTGCGCCGGCTGCCGTGCGCTGCAAGGTCTCGGCGGCGGCCTGCTGGGCCTGCGCGGCGTTGAGCGGGCTGCCTACGGGTGCCGCAGCGGGACGCGGCGGTTCAGGCGTGAAGCGGCGCTGCAGGTCCCAGCGACAGACTTTGCGAAACGCTTCCGCGCTCAGGCACACCGTGCGCAGGAGGGCCGCATAGAACGCCTGAAGTTCGGTGCGCAGGCTGAAGTGGGGGGCATGAGCGCCCACTCGCGACCAAATGGCGGCGGGACGCGGTTGAGTGGACGCATGCGCGGCATCGCGAGTGCGCCTTCCACCTGAACTAACGGATAAGTTGACATGGATTTCTCGCTGCCTTGGCGGGATGGGCACCAGAACACGGTGGAACCCGAAAGACGCGCGGTTTGCCAGCGCTGTCGTGCTTTGTACGTCTGTACGGGTCAATCGTTTGGATCCGAATGATGCAAGCGAGACTTAGGGCAATCTATCGGAAACGTCTGAAAACCGGACGAAAACTGCCGTCGATACGTGTTCCGGGCTGTGCCAATCGCTATCTCATTTTTGTTATGCGGCGTCGAGCCGATAGACGTAACGCAGCGCGGTAATGTCGATGCCGCCCATATGGTCGGGCTCCGCCCCCGAATATTGCCAGCCTTGCCGCTCATAGAATTCGATTGCGGGCGTATTGCCTTCGAGCACGTAGAGATAGAGCCGGGATTCGCCTTGGGCGCGCGCCCACGCCTGGGCGGCCTGCATGAGCCGCTTGCCCACGCCGATGCCCTGATGCCCCGGCAGGGCGTGCAGATTGTCGAGCAACGCGCCCCAGGGCGAGCCGGGCTGACGCTCGGCGCAGACGAAGCCGACCGGCGTGCGGCTTTCCGGTTGTTCCCCGAGTTCGGCGATCAGCACGAGGCGGCGGTCCTCGCCGGGCGCCTCCATGCGCGCGCGCCAGTATGCGGCGCGTTCGGTATCGACTTCCCGTTCGAGGAATGCGGCGGGCAGCAGATCGCGATACGCGGCTTGCCAACTCGCGGCATGCATGGCGGCGAGCAGCGGGGCGTCGGCAGTCGTGGCCGGGCGCAGTGTGAGGGCAGGGGCGGTGGGCATGCTGGGCATTGGATATCTGCTGTCGGGCCTCAGGCCTCGCGTAGCGCAGCGGCGACGCGTGCGACCACCTCGTCCCATGCGCCGGGCCGCAGCTGGCGCACGAGGTGCGCGCGTGGATACCAGGGGCTCGCGTCGGTGCCGGTGAACCAGCGCCAGTCGGCGGCGAACGGCAGCATCAGCCAGAGCTTGGCGCCGAGCGCGCCCGCGAGGTGGGCAATCGACGTGTCGATGGAGACCACGGCGTCGAGGCGTTCGATGACGGCAGCGGTGTCCGCGAAATCCTCCAGCCTGCCATCCAGCCGGTGGATGGTGCGCGCACGCGGATGCGCATCGAGCGCCGCGTGCTCAGCCTCGCTCAGGTTCGGCTGGAGCACGATCCAGTCGATGCCTTCGAGCGCGAACAGCGGCTCTAGCGCGGCGAGCGGCAGCGAGCGGTTTTCGTGCTTCATGATGCGGCCCGACCAGGCAAGGCCGATTTTGCGCTTGGCTTGCCCGCCGAGCGAGCCGCGCCATTTGCGCCGATAGGCGGGCGGGGTCGCAAGATAGGGTATGGGCGCAGGCACGGTTTCGTAAGTCGTGCCGAGCGCAAGCGGCAGCGAGAGCAGGGGGCAGTGCAGGTCGACGGTTGGTCGCGGCGCGCCTTGTTCGATCAACGTAATGCGCGCGACGTGGGCAGCCGGCGCGATGAGCGGCACTAGCGGCGCCTGGACTTCGAGCACGATGCGCGCGCCGCTGTGTGCGAGTGCCACGACGTTCGGCACGAAGCGCACGAACTGGAGCGTGTCGCCGAAGCCTTGCTCAGCGTGAATGAGTAGTGTGCGGCCGACAAGCGGCTCGCCGCGCCAGCGGGGCACGGCGGTGAGCGCGGTTGCCGCGGCATCGCGATTCACGGGCGGCGCGGTGATCATCATGATGTCGGCGGCGTGCGCGCCATTCGCGACGCCCGTGACGCCACCGACGCTTTCGCGTGCGGCCGGGTCGAGCCGCCACTCGTAGGCGGCAAGGCCGCGCTGGAAATCGCCGAGCGTCAGCAATATCAGTGCGCGGTTCAGATGCGCGGCCGCGAGATCGGGCCGTACGCGCAGCGCCTCGTCGAAGGCGCGCAGCGCGGCGGCGTGGCGCCCGAGCGCGTGCTGCGCCGAGCCGAGCGCGAGCCACGCGAGCGCGAACTTCGGATCGAGGCCGATCGCGCGCTCGTACGGGCCGAGCGCCTCTTCGTGCCGCCCGAGCGCCGCCAGCGCATTGCCGAGTCCGAACAGCGCGGGCGGGAATTGCGGCTGCAGCGCGAGGGCGGTTTCGAAGCCCGCGACGGCTTGCGCGTGATAGCCGGTGGCGTCGAGCGTGTTGGCCAGGTTGAAATGCGCGGCGACGAAACGCGGCTGGAAGCGCAGTGCCTTCTGGAACTGCTCGACGGCGCCCGCGCAGTCGCCGAGCGCGTTGAGCGCCATGCCGAGATTGTTGTGCGCGCCGGCATGGCCCGGACGGATCTTGAGCGCGCGGCGGAACGCCTCGGCGGCGTCGGCATGGCGGCCGAGCGCGTGCAGGGCGTTGCCGAGATTGTTATGCGACGAGGCGTCGCCGGGCTGCAGGCGCACCGCGTGGCCGAACGCGTACATCGCGTCCTCGTGGCGGCCGACCGCCGCGTAGGCGTTGCCGAGGTTATAGTGCGCGAGCGCGAACGCGGGCGCCAGCGTGAGCGCATTGCGAAAGCGCTCGATCGCGCCCTCGAGTTCGCCGAGCGCCTTCAACGCATTGCCGAGATTCAGCTGGAGCGCGGCGTCGTCGGGCCGCAGCGAGACCGCGCGGCGCACGAGGTCCGCGGCTTCGGCGTGCTGGCCCTGCTGATGCCGCAGCACGCCGAGCATGTGCAGCGCATCGACGTGCACGGGATCGGCGGCGAGCGTCGCGCGGTAGCCGCGCTCGGCGTCGTCCAGCCGGCCGTCGCGATGTGCGGCGTACGCGCGGACAAAAACCTGTTCCATGACTGAAAGACAAATACGGGGAGTGACGAAGGCGGCATTTTCCCACACTCGGATGGGTGCTCCCCGAACCTCGCGTGCGCGGCCTTCCAGCGCGGCTTGACCTGTTGCCGTACCGCAACTAACATTTGAACATCTGTTCATATGTTTGGGCCGTCGCCATGTTGTCGTATCCCGAAGACGAGCGCGTCGCGCCGCTCGCCGACCTGTTCCGCCTGCTCGGCGATCCCACCCGCCTGCGCATCGTGCTGGCCTGCGTGCAGAGCCGTCGCGCGGTGGGCGCGATTGCCGATGCGCTGGGTTTGTCGTCGTCGCTCGTGAGCCATCATCTGCGCCTGCTGCGCGCCGCGCGCATCGTGCGGGCCGAGCGCGAAGGCAAACAGGTGTTTTACGCCGGCGCTGACGCGCATATCAGCGCGATGCTCGCGGGGATGCTGGAGCACGTGGCCGAGCCGGTCTCCACCTGGCAGGAGCTCACGTGACGCGCGCGGATTCCGGGCATGCAGGCGAGGGCGCCGCGCCACGGCATGGGCATGGCGCTCACGACCACGGCTACGACCATCCCGGCCACGCACACGCCGACCACCACGACCACGGCGCACACGGCCACCATCATCACCATCACGCGCCGGCCTCGGGCCATGGCCGTGCGTTCGCGTTGGCTGTCGCGCTGAACATCGTGATCGTGGTGGCGCAGACGGTGTATGGCGTGATCGCACATTCCACCGCGCTGCTCGCCGACGCCGGCCACAACTTCTCCGACGTTCTCGGTCTGCTGCTCGCCTGGGGCGCCGCATGGCTCGCCACGCGCCGGCCTTCGGCGCGCTATACGTTCGGCTTCGGCAGTTCGTCGATCCTTGCTTCGCTCGCGAACGCGGCGCTGCTGCTCGTCGCCTGCGGTGCGATTCTTGCCGAGGCGATCGGCCGTCTGCTGTACCCCGCGCCCGTGGCCGGACTCGACGTGTTCATCGTCGCCACGCTTGGCCTCGTGATCAACGGCTTCTCGGCGTGGCTCTTCATGCGCGGCCAGAAGGACGATCTCAACATTCGCGGCGCCTTCCTGCACATGGCCGCCGACGCGGGCGTCTCGGCGGCGGTTGCCGTGAGCGGCCTCGTGATCCTGGCGACGGGCTGGAGCTGGGTCGATCCGGCGATGAGCATCGTCGTCGTGCTCGTGATCGTGCACGGCACGTGGGGGCTGTTGCGCGAGTCGGTGCGGCTTGCGCTCGCAGCGGTGCCCGAAGGTGTCGATATCGAGCGCATCCGCGGCTTTCTTGCTCAGCAGCAGGGCGTGACCGATGTGCACGATCTGCACGTCTGGGCGCTCTCCACCACGGGTAACGCGCTTTCCGCGCATCTCGTGATGCCGGCCGGCCATCCTGGCGATGCCGTGCTCGACGCTATCGTGAGCGCGCTCGGTACGCAATTCCGCGTGAAGCATGTGACCTTGCAGGTGGATTTGGGCACGAGCGCGCATCGCTGCTCGCTCGACGGCGCGCCGCATCTTCATCCCTGAGCCATTCCTGAGCGTGCGCGAGCGTTGCCGGGACTCCGCTGGCCGCATCGGGGCGCTCAACGGGGCCAGGAGCGGGCGTACACTACGTCTCAAGTCGATCGCATGGAGGTCTGCATGACCGTGGCTTTTTCCCAGCCGTCCGTGCTCATCGTCGGCGCGGGGCCGACCGGTCTCGCCGCCGCCTTGAGTCTTGCCCGCGCGCGCATTCCGGTCCGCCTGATCGATCGCGCGCGAGAGCCCGGGCGTCACACGCGCGCGATTGGCATTCAGGCGCGCACGCTCGAACTCTTCGAGCAGCATCGGATTATCGAGCCCTTTCTCGAGCGTGGTCATCGCGCGCACGTCGCCAATCTCTATTCGAACGGCCAGCGCCGCGCGCGCCTCGACTTCGATCCATTGTTCACGCGCTATCCGTACTTGCTGTTCATCGATCAGAGCGAGACCGAGCGCATTCTCGCGGCGCAGCTCGCGACGCTTGGCGTCGAGGTCGAGCGCGGCGTCGAGCTGATCGAATTCAATCAAGGTTCCGCGAGCGTGAGCGCCGACGTGCGTCTTGCCAACGGTCGCACCGAAGCGTTGCGCTGCGCCTGGATGATCGCCGCCGATGGCGCGCACAGCACGGTGCGTCACCACCTGGGCATGAAGTTCGATGGCGAGTCGAGCGAGCAATCGTTCTTGCTCGCCGATATCGCCGCGAGCACGCCGTGGCCCGAAGACGAGTTCCATGTGTTCGCATCGGGCGACGGGCTTGCCGCGATCTTTCCGTATGGGCGCGGGCGCTATCGTCTGATGGCCGATCACAAGGCGATGCTGCCGGCACCACCCGAAGGCGCGCCGCCCGTGCCGACGCTTGAAGAATGCCGCTCGATCGTCGAGCGCCGCATCCACCATCTCGTCTCGGTCGCCGACATGACCTGGGCGTCGTATTTTCACGTGAATAGCCGCATGGTGCGCTTTCTGCGCGCGGAGCGCGTCTTTCTCGCCGGAGATGCCGCGCACGTGCACAGCCCCGCAGGCGCGCAAGGCATGAACACGGGCATTCAGGAGGCGTTCAATCTGGGCTGGAAGCTCGCGCGCGCATTGGGCGGCGCGCCGGACCGGCTGCTCGATACGTACCACGCCGAGCGTTATCCGATCGAGCGCATCGTGCTGCGGCAGACGAGCTTCATGACGCAACTGGTCGAAGCCGATCACGGACCGCTCAAGCTATTGCGCGAGCGCGTGATGCCGGCGCTGGTCGCGCTCGGTCCGCTGCGCGATGCGGCGCGCGAGGCGTTGAGCGAGTTGTCGATCCAATACCGGCGTAGCGCGCTCACGCTCGAGCGCGTGCTCGACGGCGGACCGCGCGCGGGCGAGCGCGCGCCCGACGCCCTCGTGCGGGTGGTCGATGGGCCGCTTGGCAAGGCGCCAGGCAAGGGCCGCATCTTCGATCTGCACGATCCGGCGAGCTTCTCGCTGTTCCTGCTGGTGGACGACGACGCGGTGCGCGCCGTGGAAGCCGCCGAACATGCGCAGCCGGATGGCCCGGCGAGCGTCGCGAGCGTTCTGGGCGCGACCGGCACAGCAAACGCGGTTGCCGCGCTCAGGCCGTTTGCCGAGGCGGTCGAACGGGTGTTGCCGCAGGCGGTGCGGGTCTGGTGGGTGGCGGATCTGCCGGACAGCGAGGCGCCGTTGGCGGGCGAGGGCGCGCCCTCGCTCAGCGATGCCTATGGGCGCACGCGGCCTGCGTTCTATTTCGTGAGACCGGATGGCTACATCTGCGCGCGCGGCCGAACGGGATCGGACCTGCACGGCTTGCTGCGCCATTGCGAGACGTGGTTTACGCCTGCGTCCGCGCCCCGGCCCGAGGCGCAGTAGGTCGATTGCGTTGAGGCAGGACAGTGCTCGTGCGAAGCGGGGCTAAGGCGCACGGTGTGCGCGCTTCGCCCCGCTCTTCATACAGCGCTGCGATCAAGCCGCCGCTGCGGGCGTGAGCGAGTCGCGGTGCCGCGTGAGCGCGGCGGCCACGATCTCGGTGAAGCCGGCTTCCCGGGCCCCTGCATCGGCCGCCGTGCCGTCGAGCGCCGCCAGCAGCGTGCGGCGCATGCGCGGCTCCCAGAACTTGCGGATGTGCTCGGCGATGCCCGTGAGCGCTTCATCGCGATCGGGCAGCGAGTCGAAGAAACTGCCGATCTGGTTCGCCATTTCGATCAGGTGGTCTGCTTTCATCGCCTTATTTCCCTGAAGTGGCCAGCGGTTCGCGCTTGCTCAGCAACTCGAGCTGGGTCGTGTTGAAGCGCGAGTACTCGCGCTGCCATTCCGACGGCTGCTGCACGTGGCTCACCTGCACGGCGGTCACCTTGTACTCGGGACAGTTCGTGGCCCAGTCCGATGCGTCCGTGGTGATCACGTTCGCGCCCGATTCGGGGAAGTGGAACGTCGTGTAGACCACACCCGGCTGCATGCGCGTGCTCACCTTCGCGCGCAGCACGGTATGCCCCGCGCGCGATTCGATGCCCACCCAGTCGCCGTCGCGAATGCCGCGGTCGTCGGCATCGACCGGATGAATCTCCAGCCGGTCCTCCTCGTGCCAGCGCGAGTTCTCGGTACGGCGCGTCTGCGCGCCCACGTTGTACTGCGAGAGGATGCGGCCCGTCGTGAGCAGCAGCGGGAAGCGCCGCGTGACCTTTTCCGGCGAGGCGATGAACTTCGTGATCACGAACTTGCCCTTGCCGCGCACGAACTCGTCGATGTGCATGATCGGCGTGCCTTCGGGCGCTTCTTCATTGCAGGGCCACTGGATGCTGCCCATTTCGTCGAGCTTCTTGTACGAGACGCCGTGGAAGGTCGGCGTGAGACGCGCGATCTCGTCCATGATCTGCGACGGGTGCGTGTAGTCCATCTCGTAGCCGAGCGCGCGGGAGAGCAGGATCGTCACTTCCCAGTCCGCGTAGCCGGCCACCGGCGGCATCACCTTGCGCACGCGCGAGATGCGGCGCTCGGCGTTGGTGAAGGTGCCGTCCTTTTCGAGGAACGACGAGCCCGGCAGCAGCACGTGCGCGTATTTTGCGGTTTCGTTCAGGAAGATGTCCTGCACGACGATGCATTCCATCGACGACAGCGCCGCCACCACGTGCTGGGTGTTCGGATCCGACTGGACGATGTCCTCGCCCTGGCAGTAGAGGCCCATGAAGGTGCCGTCCATCGCCGCGTCGAACATGTTCGGAATGCGCAGGCCCGGCTCGCTTTGCAGCGCGACGTTCCAGGCGCTCTCGAACTCGTTGCGCACTACCGTGTCGCTCACGTGGCGGTAGCCCGGCAGCTCGTGCGGGAACGAACCCATATCGCACGAACCCTGCACGTTGTTCTGGCCGCGCAGCGGATTCACGCCCACGCCTTCGCGGCCGATGTTGCCCGTCGCCATCGCGAGGTTCGCGATGCCCATCACCATGGTCGAGCCCTGCGCATGTTCGGTCACGCCGAGGCCGTAGTAGATCGCAGAGTTGCCTTTGCGTGCGTAGAGGCGGGCGGCGGCGCGCACTTGCTCGGCCGGCACGCCGGTGACTTCGGCCATGGCTTCCGGCGAGTTCTCGGGCAGCGCGACGAAATCGCGCCACTGCTCGAACGCGCGCGTCTCGCAGCGCTCGGCCACGAACGCCTCGTCCACGAGGCCTTCGGTGACGATCACGTGCGCGAGCGCATTGACGATCGCGACATTGGTGCCCGGGCGCAGTTGCAGATGATGCTCGGCCCTCACGTGCGCGGTATCGACGATGTCGATCTGGCGCGGATCGACGACGATCAGCTTCGCGCCCTCGCGCACGCGGCGCTTCAGGCGCGAGCCGAACACCGGGTGGCCGTCGGTCGGGTTCGCGCCGATCACCATGATCACGTCCGAGTAATCGACCGACGCGAAAGTCTGCGTGCCCGCCGACTCGCCAAGCGTGGTCTTCAGGCCGTAGCCGGTGGGCGAGTGGCACACGCGTGCGCAGGTGTCGACGTTGTTGTTGCCGAACGCGGCGCGCACGAGTTTCTGCACGAGATAGGTTTCTTCATTCGTGCAGCGCGACGACGTGATGCCGCCGATCGAATCGCGCCCGTACTTGTCCTGGATGCGGCGGAACTCGCTCGCGGCGTATTTGATCGCTTCGTCCCAGCTCACTTCGCGCCACGGATCGGTGATCTTCGCGCGAATCATCGGCTTCTTGATGCGGTCCTTGTGGGTGGCATAGCCCCACGCGAAGCGGCCCTTCACGCAGGCGTGGCCTTCGTTCGCCTGGCCGTTCTTGTGCGGCACCATGCGCACCACTTCGTTGCCCTTCATTTCGGCCTTGAACGAGCAGCCCACGCCGCAATACGCGCAGGTTGTCACGACCGAGTGCTCGGCCTGGCCGAGCATGGCAATGGACTTTTCCTGCAGCGTCGCGGTCGGGCAGGCGGCCACGCAGGCGCCGCACGAAACGCACTCCGAATCCATGAACGATTCGCTCGCACCCGCGGCGACGCGCGATTCGAAGCCGCGTCCGGAAATCGTCAGCGCGAACGTGCCTTGCGTTTCCTCGCACGCGCGAACACAGCGATTGCAGACGATGCACTTCGACGGATCGTAGGTGAAGTACGGATTCGACTCGTCCTTCTTGTCCTTGAGGTGGTTCGCGCCGTCAAAGCCGTAGCGCACTTCGCGCAGGCCCGTGACGCCCGCCATGTCCTGCAGTTCGCAATTGCCGTTGGCAGGGCAGGTGAGACAGTCGAGCGGGTGATCGGAGATGTAAAGCTCCATTACGTTGCGGCGCAGCTTGTGCAGCGGGTCGCTTTGCGTGCGCACCTTCATGCCGGCTTCCACCGGTGTCGTGCACGAAGCGGGATAGCCGCGCCGGCCTTCGATTTCGACGAGGCACAGGCGGCACGAGCCGAACGGTTCGAGCGAGTCGGTAGCGCATAGCTTGGGCACGTTGATGCCCGCTTCTACCGCGGCGCGCATGACGGAGGTGCCTGCGGGCACCGTCACGGACTGGCCGTCGATTTCGAGCGTGACGTCCACATCGGCGTGGCGCAGCGGCGTGCCGAAATCGGTGTCGTCGAAGGGCGAGCGTTGCTTCATCGCTGCCGATTTGCAGGCGCAGTTGCCGGAGCCGCAGCCGCCGGCTTGGGGCATGAGCGTGTCGGACATGGTGGTGGCTCCTCGTTCAGGCGGCCGCCGCGCTGGCGGCTGGCTGGACAGGTTCAAGACCGAAATCTTCGGGGAAAAAGTTGAGCGCGGAAATCACGGGGTAGGGCGTCATGCCGCCCATCGCGCAAAGCGACCCGGACACCATCGTGTCGCACAGATCGCGCAGCAGCGTGACTTGCTTACCGGAGGTGTCGCCATTGCGGATCTTCGCGATTACCTCGACGCCGCGCGTCGAGCCGATGCGGCACGGCGTGCACTTTCCGCACGATTCGAGCGCGCAGAACTCCATCGCGTACTGGGCGAGCCCGGCGAGGTTCGCGGTGTCGTCGTGCACGACGAGCCCGCCGTGACCGACCACCGCGCCAACTGCCGCATACGCTTCGTAGTCCATGGGAATATCCCATTGGCTCTCGGGCAAATAGGTGCCGAGCGGGCCGCCCACCTGCACGGCGCGCGCGGGGCGGCCGCTGGCGGTGCCGCCGCCGTAGTCAACCATCAGCTCGCGCAGCGTCACGCCGAACGCGAGCTCCACGAGCCCGCCGCGCGCGATATTGCCCGCGAGCTGGAACGGCAGGGTGCCGCGCGAGCGGCCCATGCCGAAGTCCTTGTAGTACGCCGCGCCCTTCGCGAAGATGATCGGCACCGTGGCGAGCGTGATGACGTTGTTGATGACCGTCGGCTTGCCGTAGAGGCCGGCGAGCGCGGGCAGCGGCGGCTTCGCGCGCACGATGCCGCGCTTGCCTTCGAGCGATTCGAGCAGCGCGGTTTCCTCGCCGCAGACGTAGGCGCCCGCGCCCTTCGCGACGAACAGGTCGAAGCGCTTGCCGCTGCCGAGCACGTCGTCGCCGAGCCAGCCCTTGGCGCGTGCGCGGGCGATCGCTTCTTCGAGCGCGGCGATCGAATGCGGATACTCGCTGCGCACGTAGATATGGCCGACGGTGGCGCCCACGGCGATCCCGGCGATCGTCATGCCTTCGATCAGCACGTACGGGTCGCTTTCCATCACGAGGCGGTCGGAGAACGTGCCCGAGTCGCCTTCGTCTGCATTGCAGACGATGTACTTCTGGTCCGCCTGGGCCTGGGCGACGGTGCGCCACTTGATGCCGGCGGGGAATGCCGCGCCGCCACGTCCGCGCAGACCCGATTCGATCAGTGCTGCGCAGACGTCGGCGCCGCTCATCGTGAGCGCCTGGCGCAGGCCTTCGAGCCCGCCATGCGCGACGTAATCGTCGGTCGAGAGCGGATCGGTGATGCCGATGCGGGCGAAGGTGAGGCGCTGCTGCTTGCGCAGATACGGAATCTGCTCGACGAGGCCGACCGAGCGCGCATGTTGCGCGCCTTGCAGGAAGCCCGCGTCGAAGAGGCTTGCGACGTCGTCTTCTTCGACGTTCGCATAGCCGACGCGCCCATCGGGCGTTTCGACCTCGACGAGCGGTTCGAGATACAGCAGGCCGCGCGAGCCGTTGCGAACGAGCTCGATGGCCGCGCCGCGTGCAGCGGCTTCGCGCTGGATGGCGGCGGCGATCTCATCGGCGCCGAGCGCGAGCGCCGACGAATCGCGGGGAACATAGATGCGCGTCATACGGCCTCCTCGGTATGGGCGACGGCGGCCACCGCTTTTGCCAGCAACGCGTCGAACTTCTGCGGGGTCACGCGTGCATGCAGCGTGCCGTTGATCATCATGGCGGGCGAGAGCGCGCACTGGCCGAGGCAATAGACCGACTCCAATTCCACTTCGCCGGCGGGCGTATGGTCGTGCGCGTGCTCGCTGGTGTGGCCGTGCTGCTTGAAGCGGCAGCCGGTATGCGACTCGGCATGCTGCGCGAGCGCTTCGCTGCCCATGCTGCGGCATGCCTCGGCACGACACAGCTGCACAACCACGGGCGCGGGCGGCGCGGTGCGGAAGTGGTGGTAATAGGTGATGACGCCGTGCACTTCGGCGCGCGAAAGGTTCAGCGCCTTCGCGAGCGGGGCGACCGTGGCGGACGGCACGAAGCCGGCTTCGTCCTGGATCGCATGGAGGATTGCGAGCAGGGTGCGGCCCGGTTGGGCATGGCGCTGCACGAGGGCGTCGGGCGCGCTTGCGGTTGTCTCGTCCACTGTAGAGCTCCTGTGGAGGCATATATGCGCTTGCTATTCATAAAGTGCGCATCTATGCTGGGGTTGTTTTCTTGTATGGACGAACAATAGGCCCGTAAGAAGGGCGGCGCAATAGGAAACGAGATTTCATAATGATCAAGGTCGAATGTCAGGCGCAACTGGTAGTGCGCGACGTACAGGGCCGGGAGGCCAGTCTGACGGACGTGGTGCCGCTCCTCGCGCTCGTCGCTGAAGAGGGCAGCATTGCGCAGGCCGCGCAGCGTAAGGGTTTGTCCTATCGTCACGCGTGGGGACTGCTGCGCGATCTGGAGGAGCGCCTGGGCGGCGCGCTGATCGCCAAGGCGCGCGGGCGCGGCTCCGTGCTTTCGGAACTGGGCGAAGCGGTGCTGCGCTCGCAGCGTCTGTGCACGGAGCGCCTGTCCGGCAACCTTCAGGCGCTCGCGAGCGAAGTGGCGAGCGATCTGAACCGCTGGCTCGCGCCCGACGCGCAGGACCTGCGTATCCACGCCTCGCATGGCTACGCGGTGGCGGCGCTGGTCACGGCGCTCGTCGCCGACCAGGTGCCCGTGGAGATCAAATATCGCGACAGCGTCGACGCCATCACGGCGCTCGCGCGCGGCGAATGCGATCTGGCCGGCTTTCATCTTCCGCGCAGCGATTTTCGCGAAGCCTGCGCCGACGCCTACCGCAACTGGCTCGATCCGCAGCGCCACGTGCTGATCCACCTCACGCGCCGCAAGCAAGGCCTCTTCGTCGGTCGCGGCAACCCGCGCGGGATCGCCGGCCTCGCCGACCTGTCGCGTGGCGACATTCGCTTCGTGAACCGGCAGCCGGGCTCGGGCACGCGTTTGTTGATCGATCTGCTGCTCACGCGCGTGGGCGTCGACCCGGAGCGCGTGAACGGCTATGCGTCAGCGGAACTCACCCATTCGGCGATTGCGGCGTTTGTCGCGAGCGGCATGGCCGACGTGGGTTTCGGCGTGGAGCCGGCGGCGCACCACTTCGGCCTCGATTTCATCCCGATCGCCGACGAAGACTACTATTTCGCGTGCGAGCGCGCCCAACTGGAGCGTGAGCCACTGGGGAGCGTGCTGCAGTTGTTGCGCAGCGCGCCGTTTCGCCAGTCCGTGGCGCAGCTGGAGGGCTACGATCCGGGAGAATGTGGAGCGATCGTGCCACTTGGGGTGGGCTGGTCGGGGCGGGTTTTGTAATACGAAGCAACATCGCGGTCGATTGGCGCTGCAGAGTCCGCCGCTTTTTGTGATACTTTGGACCGCTATTGCACCACTGTTTTTAACGCGCCGTTTTTGATGCGCTTTGTCCGTACTGATCGACCATGAAATTCCTGCTTAATGTTTGTATCGTTGCCGCAGCAGCGGGAGCGCTATTTGCAACCGCCGATATCGCTTTCGCGCAGAATTCGCCGGGCGTGCCGGGCGGCATCCTATCTGACGGATTCAAGCTCAACGAGCATCCGCAAATGCCGTTCGCGGCATCGGCACCTTCGGACAAGTATCAGCACGGCAAGCCCTCGGCGGCGCGCAGAAAGGGCGATATGGGTGACCCGAGCGGCTGTAACCTGCAGTGCCCTCAGGATAATTAAGCGGCGGGATGGCTGGCGGCGCGAAGGCGCCGCAACGGCGGTTGCCGTAGCCGGTGCCGCGCCGTTAAAAAGCGGGCGTTGAAAACAAAAACTCGCGAAGCTTTTGGGCTGCCGCGAGTTTTTGTTTGATATCTGGTGGAGCCGGCGGGAATCGAACCCGCGTCCAGAAGCAGTCCATAACCAGTTCTACATGCGTAGTTCTGTCATTTGATTTAACCGCAGCGACGCGGACGAACACGCTGCGCTACGGCGATTCACTGGATTTTCGACTCTGGCGTCGTGACGCCGACAGAGCTTAACTGACGTATATGACCTCTGGCGGTATTGCTACCGGTCTTGCGACGCTAGCCCGTCAGTGAGCCAGGCAGAGGACGGCGGCCCTTAGGCTGCCAGTGCGAACGTATCGTCGTTTGCAGTTACGTTTTTCCCATTGATTAACGAGGTGACGGGTCCTCGGCATGCCCTGATTACTTCATAACCCCTGTCGAAACCAGGTCGGCCCCGGGGAACTACAATTATCACATAGTTCGGAAGATGAGGCTAACCGCCCCTGAATCAAGGGCGCGTGCGTCAATCTTCTTATACTCGGCCCACGTTCTGAAGTAGTGAGAGGAGCGCCGCAGCGGTGTCGGCCAGGTAGTCGGCATTCCATTGCGCCGGTGGTTCGACGTTGCCGCAGTAGCCGTAGGCCGCCGCGATCGTCGCCATGCCGGCCGCGTGGCCCGCCTGCACGTCGCGCAGGTCGTCGCCGACATAGACCACCCGCCTTGCATCGACGCCTAGCGCCTGCGCCGCATGCAGCAGCGGGGCGGGGTGAGGCTTCGAGTAGGGGGTGGTGTCGCCGCTCACTACGCAGGCTGCGCGCGTGTCGAGATGCATCAGCTTGACGAGCGGGTCGGTGAGCCGCGCGACCTTGTTGGTGACGATGCCCCACCGCACGCCACGCGCGTCGAGGTCGTCGAGCACTGCGTCGATGCCCGCAAAGAGCGCCGTCTCGACGCGCAAATTGGCCGCGTAGTTGGCGAGGAACTCTTCGCGCATTGCCGCGAACTCGCGGTCGTCGGGGCCGATGCCGAACGCTCCGCCAATCAGGCCACGCGCGCCCGCCGAGGCGAGCGGCCGCAGTTTCTCGTAGGGTGCGCTCGCCAGGCCGCGCGCGTGGCGCATCTGGTTGATGGCGGCGGCGAGGTCGGGCGCTGTGTCGGCTAGCGTGCCGTCGAAGTCGAACAGCACGGCGTCGCATGTGTCCAGCATCGCACGGGAGTCCGGCGCAGGCGTTCTTTCAAGCTTAGTCTGAGTCATGTCGGAAGGAGGCGGGCAATGGCTTCAGGCGTCGCGCCGGCAGGCAATCATATAGTTGACGCTCGAGTCGTTTGACAGCGCGAAACGTCGCGTGAGCGGGTTGTAGGTGATGCCCTTGATCTCGGCCGGGCGCAGGCCGGCTTCGCGCACGAAGCCCGCGAGCTCCGACGGGCGAATGAAGCGCGCGTAGTCGTGCGTGCCCTTGGGCAGCATCTGCGCGATGTATTCTGCGCCGATCACGGCAAGCAGATACGACTTCACGTTGCGGTTGAGCGTCGAGAAGAACACCCAGCCGCCCGGCTTCACGAGCGTCGCGCAGGCCTTGACCACGCTCAGGGGCTCTGGCACGTGCTCGAGCATCTCCATGCAGGTGACCACGTCGAACGAAGCGGGTTCGCGCGCCGCAATCGCTTCCGCCGCGATTTCCTCGTATTCCACTGTGATGCCGCTTTCCAGGCTGTGCAGGTCCGCCACGCCCAGCGCTTCGCTGGAGAGGTCGATGCCCTTTACATTTGCGCCGAGACCCGCCATCGACTCTGACAGAATGCCGCCGCCGCAGCCGATATCGAGGACGCGCTTTGCAGGCAAATGCGCATGGCTGTCGATCCAGCCAAGGCGGATAGGGTTCAGCTCGTGCAGCGGCTTGAATTCGGCGTTCGGGTCCCACCAGCGATGAGCAAGATCGCTGAACTTCTGCAACTCGTGGGGATCGGCATTGGTCATGTCGGAGAGGCCGCTGGTGCGCCAGGGCGGGGGAGAATAAGTAAGCCCCGAGTATATAGGCGGGGGGCTGTGGCGGCAAAACGGGCTGCCATGCCTGGGCCGCTCATATCCGGAAAGACGGTGAAAATAAAAAAGCCCCGCCGAAGCGGGGCTTTGAGACTTGCTTGTCGCAGCTCGCAGATTACTGTTGCTTCTGCGTGCCGACAACTTCGACTTCCACGCGGCGATCCGGTGCGAGGCAGGCGACGAGTTGCTTGTGGTTCTTCTGGTTGCAACCAGTCGTAACCGGGTTGCGCTTGCCCTTGCCTTCCGTGTAGATACGGTCGGCCGGAACGCCCTTGCTGACCAGGTACGACTTGACGGCTTGCGCACGGCGCAGCGACAGACGGTCGTTGTAAGCAGCCGAGCCGATGCGGTCGGTGTAACCCGTTGCAACGATGACTTCGAGGTTCAGGGCCTGGGTCTTGCTTGCCAGATCGTCCAGCTTTTCCTTGCCAGCCGGCTTCAGGACAGCCTTGTCGAAGTCGAACAGGGCGTCAGCTTGGTACGTGATTTTCTGGCTCGTGATGGCCGGCGGCGGAGCGACCGGCGGCTGCGGTGCCTGGGCGACCAGGGCGCCATCGCACTTTGCGTTGGCGGTGGCCGGCGTCCAGAATGCATCGCGCCAGCAAAGCTCGTTCGTGCCGTTCATCCACACGTATTCGCCGGTGCCATTCACCCAGTTGTCATTGACGGCTTGTCGCGACGCCGGCACCGATTGTGCTTGGGCGGATGCAGCCATAACTGCGGTAGCTGCAATGAACGCGAGCTTTGAAAGTTTATTCATATTTCTCCTCTCGAAATTGAGATTACCGCAGGTTTACTGCGAGCCATATGACGAAGACTAGTCATACATTGCTCGAAGTATAACATTGGCGAGTTGTGAGACACGTCTTGTGTAGACTTCGAGCGGTGTCTAACTTTGTGCGTTCGCATTTTGCCATATCGTTCCCGTCCGACGATAAAAAAAATCCGCCCCCTTCATCAGGGCTTGTCGAATGTGGTACACCCGCAACAAAAAGTTCCCGCTCGATCTCCTGGTAGTGTGCCTGGTTGGTGGAGGAGTGCAAGGTGCCTGATTCAGGGCGCTGCGCTTTATCACACGAACAGGGGGCGAATCTCATTCGCGCATGATATTTGCCAGCGCGACACGACGCGTTTGAATCGCTGTGCGCCGTTTTGAGCCGCTCGGGCTCGCCCCACTAATAGGTATACGTAGATAGCCCCGGGGCGGCGGGCAGGGGGCTCGCGCATGATAGAATCATAAGATTGCGCTGCGTCTGCGGCGTCCATGCGACAGCAGGGCGCGTTGCGCGGTTTGTCTGGCAGGCAGGCTTGCCGGCAGCCCCGTGCGCCCGATAACGACATCGATAATGGATCAATTCGCCAAAGAGACTCTGCCTATCTCCCTCGAGGAGGAAATGCGCCGCTCGTATCTCGACTACGCGATGAGCGTGATCGTCGGGCGGGCGCTGCCGGATGTGCGTGATGGCCTGAAGCCCGTGCACCGGCGCGTGCTGTACGCGATGCACGAGTTGAACAACGACTGGAACCGCGCTTACAAGAAGTCGGCGCGTATCGTCGGCGACGTGATCGGTAAATACCACCCGCACGGCGACACGGCTGTCTATGACACCATCGTCCGGATGGCGCAGGACTTC
This sequence comes from Paraburkholderia sp. A1BS-2L, assembly GCF_051125205.1. Lineage (NCBI taxonomy): Bacteria > Pseudomonadati > Pseudomonadota > Betaproteobacteria > Burkholderiales > Burkholderiaceae > Paraburkholderia > Paraburkholderia sp. A1BS-2L. The sequence goes on along the minus strand of NZ_CP120428.1, from coordinate 2,288,166 downwards.
TCGCTGCGCTACATGTTGGTCGACGGCCAGGGCAACTTCGGCTCGATCGACGGCGATAACGCCGCGGCCATGCGTTACACCGAAATCCGCATGGCGAAGATCGGCCACGAACTGCTCGCCGACATCGACAAGGAAACCGTCGATTTCGGGCCGAACTACGACGGCAGCGAAAACGAGCCGCAGATTCTGCCCGCGCGCATCCCGAACCTGCTCATCAACGGTTCGTCGGGCATCGCGGTTGGCATGGCCACGAATATTCCGCCGCACAATCTCAACGAAGTGGTCGATGCCTGCCAGCATCTGCTGAGGAATCCGCAGACCACGATCGATGAGTTGATCGAAATCATTCCGGCACCGGATTTCCCGACCGCCGGCATCATCTACGGCGTCGCCGGCGTGCGCGACGGCTATCGCACCGGGCGCGGGCGCGTCGTGATGCGCGCGGCCACGCACTTCGAAGAGATCGACCGCGGCCAGCGCATGGCGATCATCGTCGACGAGCTGCCGTATCAGGTGAACAAGCGTTCGTTGCTGGAGCGCATTGCCGAGCTCGTCAACGAAAAGAAGCTCGAAGGCATTTCCGACATCCGCGACGAGTCGGACAAGAGCGGCATGCGCGTCGTGATCGAGCTCAAGCGCGGCGAAGTACCCGAGGTCATCCTCAACAATCTGTATAAGGCGACGCAGCTGCAGGACACGTTCGGCATGAACATGGTCGCGCTGGTGGACAACCAGCCGAAGCTGCTGAACCTGAAAGAAATGCTCGAGCATTTCCTGTCGCACCGCCGCGAAGTGCTCACGCGGCGCACGGTATACGAACTGCGCAAGGCGCGCGAACGCGGCCACGTGCTCGAAGGCCTCGCAGTTGCGCTTGCGAACATCGACGAATTCATCGCCATCATCAAGGCTGCGCCCACGCCGCCGATCGCGAAGCAGGAGTTGATGAACCGTCCGTGGGACTCGTCGCTCGTGCGCGAGATGCTCACGCGCGCGGAGCAGGAGAACGCCTCGGCGGGCGGCCGCGACGCATATCGCCCCGAAGGTCTGAACCCGCAGTACGGCATGCAGACCGACGGCCTCTATCGTCTGTCCGATACGCAGGCGCAGGAAATCCTGCAAATGCGGCTGCAGCGCCTCACGGGTCTGGAGCAGGACAAGATCATCGGCGAGTACCGCGAAGTGATGGCGCAAATCGCCGACCTGCTCGACATCCTCGCGCGTCCCGAGCGCGTAACGGTCATGATCTCCGACGAGCTCACCGCGATCAAGAGCGAATTCGGCGACGCCCGCCGCTCGAAGATCGAGATGAATGCGACCGAGCTGAACACCGAGGACCTGATCACGCCCCAGGACATGGTGGTGACCATGTCGCATGCGGGCTACGTGAAATCGCAGCCGTTGTCCGAATATCGCGCCCAAAAGCGCGGAGGTCGCGGCAAGCAGGCCACGTCGATGAAGGAAGACGACTGGATCGACACGCTCTTCATCGCCAATACGCACGACCACATCCTGTGCTTCTCGAATCGGGGTCGCGTGTACTGGGTCAAGGTGTACGAAGTGCCGCAGGGCTCGCGCAACTCGCGCGGCCGTCCGATTGTCAACATGTTCCCGCTTCAGGACGGCGAGAAGATCACGGTCGTGTTGCCGGTGAAGGAGTTCTCGGCGGACAAGTTCGTGTTTATGGCGACTGCACTCGGTACGGTCAAGAAGACGCCGCTCGAGGCATTCAGCCGCCCGCTGCGCAAGGGTATTATTGCGGTCGGTCTGGACGAGGGCGACTACCTGATCGGCGCAGCCATCACCGATGGCGCGCACGACGTGATGCTGTTCTCGGACGCCGGCAAGGCAGTGCGCTTCGACGAAAACGACGTGCGCCCGATGGGCCGCGAAGCGCGCGGCGTGCGCGGCATGCAGCTCGAGGAGTCTCAGCAGGTCATCGCGCTCCTCGTGGCGGAAGACGAGCACCAGTCGGTGCTCACGGCAACCGAGAACGGCTACGGCAAACGCACGCCGATCACCGAATACACGCGCCACGGCCGCGGCACGAAGGGCATGATCGCGATCCAGACGTCGGAGCGCAACGGCAAGGTGGTGGCGGCTACGCTCGTGGACCCGGAAGCCCAGATCATGCTGATCACGACCACGGGTGTGTTGATCCGCACGCGCGTCTCGGAGATCCGTGAAATGGGCCGTGCGACGCAAGGTGTTACACTCATCAGCCTTGACGAAGGCACGAAGCTTTCTGGCCTGCAGCAGATCGCGGAGGCCGATGCCGAAGGCGACATCGCTGACGGCGAGGATGAAGGCGAAGAGTAAGTTTTGCGTGCAGGTTGATGTGGCCAGGCGGCCCGCGCGAGCGGGCCTCTTCATATCAGGATGCCGTCGGTGTTTTGAGTGGCCAACGGTGCTGAATGGTGCCGGGTGAATCGCAGGATCGGGCGGCGGGCGCGCAAAGCACGCTCCGGAGCGCCCCCCGCAGTTTGCGCGGCAGGCAGTTCGATTATTTTCTCAGAGGGAGTAATGATGCAAAAACGATTCAAGCAGGTAATGTTGCTGGCCGCTCTCGTGCCGACGTTCGCCATGGCGCAAGCGCTTCAGAACCAGGCGCCCGCTCCGGCGGCGCCGGCTGCTGCCGCAGCACCGATCGATCCGGCCAAGCAAGCCGCGATCAAGGACCTGCTGGACGCGATCGATGCGCAGAAGCTCGTCGGCGCAATCGGCAACAGCGCGCAAATGCAGGCAAAGCAGCTCGTCCCGGCAATCCTGTCGGACGCGCTGTCGGAAAACAAGACGATGACGGACAAGCAGAAGCAAGCTTCCGTCCCGACGCTGCAGAAGAACGCAGTGCCGAAGCTGGTTGACTCGGCAGGCCAGGTCTTCGCCACGGAGTCGTTCAAGCAGGACGCGATGCAAGCTCAGTACGACGCTTATGCCAAGTACTACAGCACGTCGGAAATCAAGGACCTGACCACGTTCTACAAGAGCCCGACCGGCCGCAAGTTCATCCAGGTTCAAGACCAGGTGGGCCGCGACGTCGTCAACGGTCTGATGCAGAAGTACATGCCGCAGTCGATCAAGGCCACGCGCGACCAGGCTGACAAGGAAGTCGCTTCGGTCAAGCCGGCCAAGTAAGCATCGCCTGTCGCACTTGCCCGGGAGGCCCGCGTTGGCGGGTTCCCGGCGACAATGCGATAATGGCCGTTTGTGCGATAAGCACAAGCGGCCATTATTTTTTTGGCGCACCGGCCTGGGGCCGTGGCGTCTGCCTCGGGGATCCCCATACGATGCGCGTCTTCAACTTCTCCGCCGGACCGGCTGCATTGCCCGAAGAGGTGCTCCGCCAGGCCGCCGACGAAATGCTCGATTGGCACGGCAGTGGCATGAGCGTGATGGAAATGAGCCATCGCGGCCCGGAATTCATGCAAATTCACGGCGAGGCGCTGCTCGACCTGCGCGAACTGATGCAGGTGCCGGCAAGCCACCAGATCCTGTTTCTGCAAGGCGGCGGCATCGGCGAGAACGCGATCGTTCCGCTGAACCTGTTCGGCGCGAAGCCGCGCGCCGACTTCGTGATCACGGGCTCGTGGTCGCAGAAGTCGCAGAAGGAAGCGCTCAAGTATGGCGCGGCGCACATCGCAGCAACGGGCCGCACCGAAGCGGGCTTCACGCACGCGCCGGCGATGAGCGAGTGGAAGCTCTCCAACGATCCCGCCTACGTGCATCTGTGCACGAACGAGACGATCGACGGCGTGGAGACCTTCGAGATTCCCGATCTGGGCGATATTCCGCTCGTGGCCGACGCCTCGTCGCATATCCTTTCGCGCCCGATGGACCTCGCCAAATACGGCGTGCTCTACGGCGGTGCGCAGAAGAACATCGGCATGGCGGGCGTGACGGTCGTGATCGTGCGCGAAGACCTGCTGGACCGCGCAATGCCCATTTGCCCGTCGGCGTTCGAGTGGAAGACCGTTGCTGCGAACAACTCCATGTTCAACACGCCCCCCACTTACGCGATTTACATCGCGGGCCTCGTATTCAAGTGGCTCAAGCGCCAGGGCGGCCTCACGGCCATCGAGGCGCGCAATATCGAAAAAGCGCAGCTGCTCTACGACACGATCGACGCGAGCAGCTTCTACATCAACAAGGTGGAGCGACGCGCGCGCTCGCGGATGAACGTCCCGTTCTTCCTCGCCGATGAAACACGTAACGATGATTTCCTGGCCGGCGCGAAGGCGCGCGGGCTTCTGCAGCTGAAGGGCCACAAGTCCGTCGGCGGCATGCGGGCGTCGATTTACAACGCAGTGCCCCTTGAAGCAGTGAAGGCACTGGTCGAGTACATGAAGGAATTCGAGGCGAAGCACGCCTGACGGGGTTTCACGCCCCGCAAGCGCGCGCTCGCGCATCTCCTTTCAGATTGCCGGTTTCACGCATGGACGACGAACTCAACACACAACTCAAGCCGCTGCGCGAGCGCATCGATGCGATCGATGCCCAGCTCATCGCGCTCCTGAACCAACGCGCGGCGGTGGCGCTCGAAGTGGGCGAGGTCAAGAAGCACTTCAATGCGCCCGTATTCCGCCCGGAGCGCGAGCTCCAGGTGATCGAGCGCCTGCAGAGCATGAGCGAAGGTCCGCTCGGCAACGATCACATCAGCGCGATCTGGCGCGAGATCATGGCCGCGAGCCGCTCGCTCGAAAAGACCATCTCGGTGGCGTATCTCGGCCCGGTCGGCACCTATTCCGAGCAGGCGACGTTCGCGTACTTCGGTCAGTCGATCGAGGGCATGCCGTGCCCGTCCATCGACGAAGTCTTTCGCTCGGTCGAGTCGGGCGCCGCGGAATTCGGCGTCGCGCCGGTCGAGAATTCGACCGAAGGCGCGGTGTCGCGCACGCTCGATCTGCTTCTGCAGACGCAACTCGTGATCGGCGGGGAAATCGCGCTGCCGATCCAGCACAACCTGATGACGCAAAGCGGCACGCTCGACGGCGTGACGCGCGTGTGCGCGCACCCGCAGGCGCTGGCGCAGTGCCAGCGCTGGCTCACGGTCAACGCGCCGCAGCTGGAGCGCCAGGCCGTATCGAGCAACGCCGAGGCCGCGCGCCTCGCGGCGCAGGATCCGACCATCGCGGCCATCGCCGGCGAACGCGCGGCCACGCACTATGGCCTCGCGATCGCCAATGCGCTGATCCAGGACGACCCGCATAACCGCACGCGCTTCGTGATGATCGGCAAGCAGCCGGCGGGCGTGTCGGGCCACGACCAGACCTCGATGATCGTCTCGGTGAAGAACGAGCCGGGCGCCGTCTACAAGCTGCTCGAACCGCTTGCGCGCCACGGCGTGTCGATGACGCGCTTCGAGTCGCGCCCGGCGCGCGTCGGTACGTGGGAGTACTACTTCTACATCGACTTCGAAGGCCATCGCGACGAGCCGGCCGTGGCTGCCGCGCTCGAAGAGTTGGGCAAGAAAGCCGCATTCCTGAAGATTCTCGGCTCGTATCCGCGTTCGCGCTAAGTTCGTTTTTGCCCCGGTTTCGCCGCAGTTGTGCCTCCGCGGCGCGGCGGCCGAAGCCGCCAGCGATCCTGCATGGGGCGAAGCGACGACTTCACGCGGACCTTCGCCGATACTGGAGAAACACGCATGACCACGCAATTCGGCCCAACATACGTGCGCGCGATCGCGCCGTATGTTGCCGGCAAGCCGATTTCCGAAGTTGCCCGCGAGTTCGGCCTCGACGAGGCGCGCATCGTGAAGCTCGCGTCGAATGAGAATCCGCTCGGCATGCCCGAGTCGGCGCAGCGCGCGATTTCACTGGCTGCGAGCGAGTTGGGCCGGTATCCGGATTCGAACGCCTTCGAACTGAAGGCCGCGCTGGCCGCGCGCTACGACGTGCCGCCCGAGTGGATCACGCTAGGCAACGGCAGCAACGACATCCTCGAAATGGCCGCGCACGCATGCGTCGAGCGCGGCCAGTCGATCGTCTATTCGCAATATTCGTTCGCGGTCTATGCACTTGCGACCCAAGGGCTCGGCGCGCGCCATCTCGTGGCGCCCGCCGTACAGTACGGCCACGATCTGGATGCGATGCTCGCGGCCATTGCCGACGATACGCGTCTGCTTTTCGTTGCGAACCCGAACAATCCAACGGGCACGTTCATCGACGGCGCCACGCTCGAAGCGTTCATCGCCAGGGTGCCGGGCCACATTGCCGTGGTGCTCGACGAGGCCTACACCGAGTATCTCGCGGCGGACAAGCGCTACGACTCGATCGCGTGGGCGCGCCGCTATCCGAACCTGCTGGTTTCGCGTACGTTCTCGAAGGCTTACGGGCTCGCGGGCCTGCGCATCGGCTTCGCGATCGCGCAGCCCGAGCTCACCGAACTGCTCAACCGGCTGCGCCAGCCGTTCAACGTGAACACGCTCGCGCAGGCTGCGGCTATTGCGGCGCTCGGCGACGCGGCGTTCCTCGACAAGAGCGCTGCATTGAACGCCGAAGGCTATCGCACGCTGACCGCCGCGTTCGAGCGCATGGGGCTCGAGTACGTGCCGTCGGACGGTAACTTCGTGCTCGTGCGCGTGGGCAACGACGATCAGGCCGGCGATCGCGTCAATCTCGCGCTGCTCAAGCAGGGCGTGATCGTGCGCCCGGTCGGCGGCTATGGCCTGCCGCAGTGGTTGCGCGTGACGATCGGCTTGCCCGAGGAGAACGCGGCATTCCTCGCGGCGCTCGAACGCGCGCTCGCATAGCATGCGCGCGCAATTTTTCTTTATTCCGGTGATGGCGTGAGCGCGTTTTCCTTCAACAAACTGGTGATTTTCGGTGTCGGCCTGATCGGCGGGTCGCTCGCGCGCGCTTTGCGCGAGCGTGGCGACGCCCGGCGTGGCGACGCCCGGCGTGGCGACGCCACGGGCCAGGTGATTGGCGTGGGCCGCCGTGCCCATTCGGTCGCGCGCGCGCTCGAATTGGGCGTGATCGACGCGGCTGTGACGCTCGATGACGAAGCGGCGCTGGCCGCCGCGCTCGACGGCGCGGACCTCGTGCTGATCGCGGCGCCTGTGGCACAGACGCAGGCGCTGCTCGAACGCGTCGCGCCGCATCTGCAGTCGCACACCATTGTCACCGACGCTGGCAGCACCAAGGGCGACGTGATCGCCGCCGCGCGCGCTGCGCTCGGCGAACGCATCGGCCAGTTCGTGCCGGGGCATCCGATCGCGGGCCGCGAATCGAGCGGCGTCGAAGCGGCGTTGCCGGATTTGTACGTCGGCCGCAACGTCGTGCTGTGTCCGCTCGAGGAAAACTCGCCCGAGGCAGTCGAGCGCATCGCCGCGATGTGGCGTGCAACGGGCGCGGTCATCGGCCAGATGCCGGCTGCGCAGCACGACCGCGTATTCGCTTCGGTGAGCCATTTGCCGCACGTGCTTTCCTTCGCGCTCGTCGACCAGATTCTGGCCACGCCCGACGCCGAGTTGAAATTCTCGTTCGCCGCGGGCGGGTTCCGCGACTTCACACGCATTGCCGCGTCGAGCCCCGAAATGTGGCGTGACGTCTGTCTCGCGAACCGCACTGCGCTGCTCGCGGAACTCGACGCCTACACTAATGTGCTGGCGAGGCTGCGCGCGGCCATCGACGCGGGCGACGGCGCAGCGCTCGAAGCCGTGTTCGCGCGCTCGCGCGCGGCGCGCGAGGCATGGCAGGAACGCGGCGGCAAGCGCGCGAATGGCGAAGGCGGCGCAGCGGCGGAGGGCTCCCAAGCCGCGCCCGGCGCTACCGACGCCGCTGCCAAATAGGCGGTCCCCGGCAATCAGGCAACAGTCATGCGGCGCGGCGCATCGTTTTGAAGCCCGCCACGGCAATATCAGGACAAGCTCATGGAACACCTCAATCTCGGACCGTTCACCCGTGCATCCGGCACGGTACGCCTGCCTGGCTCGAAGAGCATCTCGAATCGCGTGCTGCTGCTTGCGGCGCTCGCCGAAGGTGAAACGACGATCACGAACCTGCTCGATTCCGACGACACCCGCGTGATGCTCGATGCGCTCGCGAAGCTCGGCGTGAAGCTCACGCGCGAAGGCGACACCTGCGTCGTGCAGGGTACGCGCGGCGCGTTCACGGCGAAGCAGGCGGACCTGTTCCTCGGCAACGCGGGCACGGCGGTGCGTCCCCTTACGGCGGCGCTCGCCGTGAATGGCGGCGACTATCGCATCCACGGCGTGCCGCGCATGCACGAGCGGCCCATCGGCGACCTCGTCGACGGCCTGCGCCAGATCGGCGCGAAGATCGACTACGAACAGAACGACGGCTACCCGCCGCTGCGCATCCGCCCGGCGCACATTAGCGTCGACGCGCCCATCCGCGTGCGCGGCGACGTGTCGAGCCAGTTCCTCACCGCGCTGCTCATGACGCTGCCGCTCGTGCGCGCCCAAGGCGGCGTGACGATCGTGGAAGTGGACGGTGAGTTGATCTCGAAGCCCTACATCGATATCACCATCAAGCTGATGGAGCGTTTCGGCGTGAAGGTCGAGCGTCACGGCTGGCAGCGCTTCGAGGTGCCGGCGGGCGTGCGCTATCAGTCGCCGGGCAAGATCATGGTCGAGGGCGACGCTTCGTCGGCGTCGTACTTTCTCGCGGCGGGTGCCATCGGCGGCGGCCCGCTGCGCGTGGAGGGCGTGGGCCGCGCGAGCATTCAGGGCGACGTCGACTTCGCCGCCGCGCTCATGCGCATGGGCGCGAACGTGACGGTGGCCGACGACTGGATCGAAGTGCGCGGCATCGGCAACGATCATGGCAAGCTCGATCCCATCGACATGGATTTCAACCTGATTCCGGACGCGGCGATGACGATCGCCGTGGCGGCGCTCTTTGCCGATGGCGCGACTACGCTGCGCAATATCGCGAGCTGGCGCGTGAAGGAGACCGACCGCATCGCGGCGATGGCGACCGAATTGCGCAAGGTCGGCGCCGACGTGGAAGAGGGCCCCGACTACCTGATCGTGCGTCCGCCCGAAAAGCTCGTGCCGAACGCCGCGATCGACACCTACGACGATCACCGCATGGCGATGTGCTTCTCGCTCGTGAGCCTCGGCGGCGTGCCGGTGCGCATCAACGACCCGAAGTGCGTCGGCAAGACGTTCCCCGATTATTTCGAGCGCTTTCTGGCGCTCGCGCAATCCTGATTCCACCGCAGCCGCCCCCCCCGCCGCATGAAACAGATTCGTCCCTTTTATCCGACGCCCCTGATCGCGATCGACGGCCCGACTGCCTCCGGCAAGGGCACGGTGGCCACGCTGGTTGCCGCGCACCTCGGCTTTCACTTGCTCGACAGCGGGGCGTTGTACCGGCTCGCCGCGCTCGCGAGCATGCGCTACGCGATTGCGGCCGATGACGCCGACGGGCTTGCAAGGCTGATCGACGATCTCCACATCACGTTCCGCGAAGGGCTCGCGCAACTCGATGGCGTTGACGTTTCGAACGAAATCCGCGCGGAGGAAGTCGGCAACCGGGCCTCCGTGATTGCCGCGCATCCGTCCGTGCGCGCCGCGCTGGTGGCCCGCCAACGGGCGTTCCGCAAGCTTCCGGGCCTCGTCGCCGATGGCCGCGATATGGGCACGGTAATCTTCCCGGACGCCGACCTGAAGGTGTTCCTGACGGCCAGCGTGGAGGCTCGCGCGGCCCGCCGGTATAAGCAATTGATCCAAAAAGGTTTTTCTGCTAATATGGATGACTTGCTCCGGGATTTGCGTGAACGCGACGCGCGCGACAGCAATCGCGCGGCCGCGCCGCTCAAGCCCGCAGCGGATGCGAAGCTGTTGGATACCTCGGCGCTGTCCATCGACCAGGCGGTCGAACAGGTCGTGCAGTGGTACCAGGAGTCGAGCCAGCGATCCGTGCGCCATCCCGATGGCCACGGCAAGTCGCAGAGTAAAGAGCAGTCGTAGCAAGTAGTGGTGCCCTGCTGGGAAGCAGGGCGTTTGTTAAACCCTTTAACCCCGTATGGCTTTTGCATCTGCGCCGCGAACGTAAGCGCTCCGGCCTCAACGCCGACAGTCAAAACTGACTGACGTGCAGCAAAAACCATGCAAATCCAGATTTTTATGTCCGACCTGCAAACCTCCACCCCGAATACCGAATCTTTCGCGGCTCTGTTCGAAGAGTCGCTGACCCGCCAGGACATGCGCGCCGGCGAAGTCATCTCCGCTGAAGTCGTGCGCGTCGACCACAACTTCGTGGTCGTCAACGCTGGCCTGAAGTCCGAGGCTTACATTCCCATCGAGGAATTCCTGAACGACCAGGGCGAAGTGGAGGTTCAGGCGGGCGATTTCGTTTCCGTCGCGATCGACGCGCTGGAAAACGGCTACGGCGACACCATCCTGTCGCGCGACAAGGCGAAGCGTCTCGCTTCGTGGCTGTCGCTGGAAAAGGCTCTCGACAACAACGAACTCGTGACCGGCACGATCACGGGCAAGGTCAAGGGCGGCATGACCGTGATGGTCAACGGCATCCGCGCGTTCCTGCCGGGTTCGCTCGTCGACACGCGTCCGGTCAAGGACACGACGCCGTACGAAGGCAAGACGCTCGAATTCCGCGTCATCAAACTCGACCGCAAGCGTAACAACGTCGTGCTGTCGCGCCGCGCAGTGATCGAAGCCACGCAGGGCGAAGAGCGCGCAAAGCTGCTCGAAACGCTCAAGGAAGGCGCGATCGTCAACGGCGTGGTCAAGAACATCACCGACTACGGCGCGTTCGTGGACCTCGGCGGCATCGACGGCCTGCTGCACATCACCGACATCGCATGGCGCCGCGTGCGTCACCCGTCGGAAGTCCTGTCGGTTGGCCAGGAAGTCACCGCCAAGATCCTCAAGTTCGACCAGGAAAAGAACCGCGTTTCGCTCGGTATCAAGCAACTGGGCGACGATCCGTGGGAAGGCATCTCGCGCCGCTACCCGTCGGGCACGCGCCTGTTCGGCAAGGTCACGAACATCACCGACTACGGCGCGTTCGTCGAAGTCGAATCGGGCATCGAAGGCCTGGTTCACGTGTCGGAAATGGACTGGACCAACAAGAACGTTGCTCCGTCGAAGGTTGTCCAGCTGGGCGACGAAGTCGAAGTCATGGTCCTCGAGATCGACGAAGACCGCCGCCGTATCAGCCTCGGCATGAAGCAGTGCAAGGCCAACCCGTGGGATGACTTCAGCCGCAACTTCAAGAAGGGCGACAAGCTGCAAGGCGCGATCAAGTCGATCACCGACTTCGGCGTGTTTATCGGCCTGCCCGGCGGCATCGACGGCCTGGTTCACCTCTCCGACCTGTCGTGGAGCGAAACCGGCGAAGAAGCTGTCCGCAAGTACAAGAAGGGCGACGAAGTCGAGGCCGTGGTTCTGGGCATCGACGTCGAGAAGGAACGCATCTCGCTCGGCATCAAGCAGCTCGAAGGCGACCCGTTCAGCAACTTCGTTGCTGTCAACGACAAGGGCTCGATCGTCGACGGCGTGGTCAAGTCGGTCGACGCCAAGGGCGCTGTCGTGACGCTGAACGCAGACGTCGAAGGCTACCTGCGTGCTTCGGAAATCGCGCAAGACCGCGTGGAAGATGCTCGCAACGTGCTGAAGGAAGGCGACAAGGTCAACGCGATGATCATCAACATCGATCGCAAGTCGCGTGGCATCAACCTGTCGATCAAGGCGAAGGATTCGGCCGAGACGCAGGAAGCGCTGCGCAGCATGTCGGCTGATTCGGGTCAGGCTGCCACCGGCACGACCAACCTCGGCGCGCTGCTCAAGGCCAAGCTCGACGGCCAGAACCAGTAAGCCTCAAACGGGGGCAAGCTGAAGTATGACCAAATCTGAATTGGTCGCGCAGCTGGCTACGCGATTTCCGCAACTTGTTCTGAAGGATGCGGATTTCGCGGTCAAGACGATGCTCGATGCGATGTCCGAGGCGCTTGCCAAGGGTCATCGCATCGAAATTCGTGGCTTTGGCAGTTTCGGCCTGAATCGCCGGCCGTCGCGCGTCGGACGCAATCCCAAGTCGGGTGAGAAGGTGCTGGTGCCTGAGAAGTTCGTGCCGCATTTCAAGCCTGGCAAAGAGTTGCGCGAGCGCGTCGACCGTCATTCGGGCGAGCCGCTGAAGGCAGACGAGCCGGACGACGATCTGTAAGCGCCGCAGGGTATTCGCAGCGGTTGCAGCCGTTGGCGGTCAATGCCAGATGGCCAGTGCATGGACCGAAAAAAGCGCAGGGTTTTTCGAAACCCGGCGCTTTTTTTTCGTCCACGTTTTTGCCGGTGCGGCTTGCGGCTTTGCGCACGTGCCGGCTCGCGAGCCGTTCCATTACAATACGGGACACTTCGGCGCCCCCGATGCTGCGGCGCAGCAAAGGGGCGGTGCCGGCGCATTCCCGCAACTGCCAAGAGAATCCTTCATGAGATTTATCGCCTGGGTGATCCGTGTACTGGTGTTCGTGTTATTGCTCGTGCTTGCACTGGAAAACACGGATCCTGCGACACTGCACGTCCTGGCCGGCTATTCGTGGCAGGCTCCGCTGATTCTGATCGGGCTGGCGTTCTTCGTTGTGGGGCTGCTGGCCGGTCTGCTTTCGGCGCTGCCCGCGATGTTCCGGCTGCGCATGGAGAACGGACGCCTGAAGCGCGACCTTCGCAGCGCGAAGGAAGCGCCCGCAACGCCTGCGGAGCCGCCGCTGCCGCCGCTTATCTGATTTGACTTGCCGTGCCGCGCGCCGCCGATGCCACAAAGGTGCTTTACGGGTGCTTGAAGGGTGTCCGCAGCACGCGGCCTGATTACCGTTCCTACCATCGCTCGCATGGATCTCGATTTTTGGTGGCTGCTCGTCATTCCCGTCGCATTTGCGTTCGGCTGGATGGCGTCGCGCTACGACCTGAAGGCGTTGCTGTCCGAAAGCGCCAATCTGCCGCGTTCGTATTTCCGCGGTCTGAATTTCCTGCTCAACGAGCAGCCCGACAAGGCCATCGACGCGTTCATCGAGGTTGCCAAGCTCGATCCCGAAACAGTCGAACTGCACTTCGCGCTTGGCAACCTGTTTCGCCGCCGCGGTGAAACCGATCGCGCGATCCGTGTGCACCAGAATCTGCTGTCGCGCTCGGACCTGCCCGTGAACGAGCGCGATCACGCGCTCTATGAACTCGGCCAGGACTTCCTGAAAGCCGGCATGCTCGATCGCGCGGAAGAGACGTTCAGCATGCTCAAGTCGGGCGACTATGCGCAGGGCGCGCAGCGCGCGCTGCTCACGATCTATGAGATCGAAAAGGACTGGAACCGCTCGATCGAGACGGCGCGGTTGCTCGAAACCATGGGAGCGGAGCCGCTCGGCCTCGAAATCGCCCAGTTCCACTGCGAGCTTTCGCAGGAAGCGCTGCAGCGCAAAAACCCGGACGAGGCGCGGCGCCAGCTTGTGCTCGCGCTCAAGGCCAATGAGCAGAGCGTGCGCGCGACGATTCTCGGCGGCGACGTCGACGCTGCGAGCGGTGACTGGCAGGCTGCGCTCGCGCAGTGGAAGCGCGTCGAAGCCCAGAACCCCGCCTATCTGCCGCTGGTGGCCGAGAAGATCATGAAAGGCTACGAGGCGCTGGGCCGCACGCAAGAAGGGGCGCAACTGCTCACCGGGTGGGTCGATCGCTATTCATCGAACGATCTACTCGATGTCGCCTATAGATACGTGGCCGAGCTGAGCGGCCCCGACGCGGCCCACGCGCTCGCCCGCGCGCAAATGCAGAAGTCGCCGAATCTCGCCGGCATGACGCGCCTGCTCGAAGCTCAGCAGGCGAACGCCGAAGAGCCGCGGCGCGGCGAGCTCGAACTCATGAGCAAGCTGATCCAGCAGCGCACCAAGAACCTGCCGCGTTACACGTGCCAGAATTGCGGCTTCCGGGCGCGCCTTTTCTACTGGCAGTGTCCTGGTTGCAGCGGCTGGGAAACGTATGCGCCGCGCCGCGTCGAGCCCATCCCCGCACCAGGTTGATGCGCGCATCGGCGCATAAGCCACATCCATTTCCGAATTTGTCACCGGAGCGCGTATGAAAATCACCATTATCGGTACCGGCTATGTCGGTCTCGTCACCGGGGCGTGCCTTGCCGAAATCGGTCACGACGTGTTCTGCCTCGACGTCGATCCGCGCAAGATCGATATCCTGAACGGCGGCGGCGTGCCGATCCATGAGCCGGGTTTGCTCGAACTCATCGAGCGCAACCGCAAGGCCCGCCGCATCACGTTTTCCACCGACGTTGCTGCAAGCGTCGCGCACGGCGAGGTCCAGTTCATCGCCGTGGGCACGCCGCCCGACGAAGACGGCTCGGCGGACCTGCAGTACGTGCTCGAAGCTGCGCGCAGCATCGGCCGCTACATGAACGGCTTCAAGGTGATCGTCGACAAGTCGACGGTGCCGGTAGGCACCGCCCAGCGCGTGCAGGCTGTGATCGCCGAAGAGCTTTCGAAGCGCGGCCTCGACGGCAGCGGCCAGCACCGCTTCTCGGTGGTCTCGAACCCCGAGTTCCTGAAAGAGGGCGCAGCGGTCGATGACTTCATGCGCCCCGACCGCATCATCGTCGGCATCGACGACGACGCGAACGGCGAGGTCGCGCGCGAGAAGATCAAGCGCCTCTATGCTCCGTTCAACCGCAACCACGAACGCACGATCTACATGGACGTGCGCTCAGCCGAGTTCACGAAGTACGCGGCCAACGCCATGCTCGCCACGCGCATCTCATTCATGAACGAGATGGCGAATCTCGCCGACCGCGTGGGCGCCGACATCGAGTCGGTGCGCCGCGGCATCGGCTCCGATCCGCGCATCGGCTATCACTTCCTTTACGCGGGCTGCGGCTATGGCGGCTCGTGCTTCCCGAAGGACGTGCAGGCGCTGATCCGCACGGCTGCCGAGTCGGGGCAGAATCTGCGCATCCTGGAAGCGGTCGAGAACGTGAACGATGACCAGAAGGACGTGCTCGTGCAAAAGATCGTCAAGTCGCTTGGCGAGGACCTCACGGGCAGGCGCTTCGCGGTCTGGGGCCTCGCGTTCAAGCCGAACACCGACGACATGCGCGAGGCGCCGAGCCGCCGCCTGATCGCCGAGCTGCTCACGCGCGGCGCGACAGTGTCGGCCTACGATCCGGTCGCGACCGACGAGGCACGGCGTGTGTTCGCGCTCGATCTCGCTGGCGCGCCGGATCAGCACGCGCGCCTCACGTTCGCGGCGAGCCAGGACGAGACGCTCAAGGGTGCCGATGCACTCGTGATCGTCACCGAATGGACGGCGTTCAAGGCTCCAGACTTCGAGTATCTGAAAGAGACGCTGAAGGCGCCGCGCATTTTCGACGGGCGCAACCTCTATGAACCCGACACAATGGCGGAGCTCGGTTTTGACTACCACTCGATTGGACGGCCTCATGTCAAGCACGCAACAGCCCCAGCAGCCTGAGAACGCGGCGCTCGCTCCCGAGGTTACGGTCGTGCCGCGCGAGAGATTTGCGGCGTCGCGCGTGCTGGTAGTGGGCGACGTCATGCTCGACCGCTACTGGTTCGGCGACGTCAACCGCATTTCGCCGGAAGCACCGGTGCCGGTGGTTCATGTGCAGCGCCAGGAGGACCGCCTCGGCGGCGCAGCCAACGTGGCGCGCAACGCGGCGGCGCTCGGTGCGAGCGCGGGCCTTTTGTGCGTGGTGGGGCACGACGAGCCCGGCGAGCGCATCGTCGAGCTGCTCGGCGAGAGCCACGTGAGAGCGTATCTCGAGCGCGATCCCGCGCTGCCCACCACGATCAAGCTGCGCGTGCTGTCGCGTCAGCAGCAGCTGCTGCGGGTGGACTTCGAAAAATCGCCCGCGCACGAGGCGCTGCTCGCGGGCCTCGCGCGCTTCGATGCGCTTCTGCCCTCTCACGACGTGATCCTGATGTCCGACTACGCGAAGGGCGGCCTCACGCACGTCACGCAGATGATCGCGAAGGCGCGCGCCGCGGGCAAATCCGTGCTGGTCGATCCGAAGGGCGACGATTGGGAGCGCTATCGCGGCGCGAGCATCATCACGCCGAACCGTGCGGAATTGCGCGAGGTGGTGGGTTCCTGGAAGTCCGAAGCGGATCTGCTCGCGCGCGTGACGAAGCTGCGCCAGGAGCTGCAGTTCGACGCGCTGCTGCTCACGCGCTCGGAAGAGGGTATGACGCTCTTTTCCAATGCCGGCGTGCTGCACGCGCCGGCTGTCGCACGCGAAGTGTATGATGTCTCGGGTGCGGGCGACACCGTGATCGCGACCGTCGCGGCCTCACTGGGCGCGGGCCTCTCGCTCGTCGAGGCCGTCGCGCTCGCGAACCGCGCCGCCGGCATCGTGGTCGGCAAGCTCGGTACCGCCACCGTCGACTACGACGAACTCTTTCAATGACGTTCCGCGGGCGGCCCGCTTGTAACACAGCGGGCGCGGCTGCTCGACGGGCGCGGTGAGGCAGGGATTTCAGGAGAGTTTTCCCGGCCTCGCGTGAACCTCTTCACCGCAGAATTACCATGACCCTCATTGTGACCGGCGCGGCCGGCTTCATCGGCAGCAACATCGTCAAGGCGCTGAACGAACGCGGCGAAGACCGCATCATCGCCGTCGACAATCTCACTCGCGCGGACAAGTTCAAGAATCTCGTCGACTGCGAGATCGACGATTACCTCGACAAGACCGAGTTCGTCGAACGCTTTGCGCGCGGCGATTTCGGCAAGGTGCGCGCGGTGTTTCATGAAGGCGCCTGTTCGGACACCATGGAAACCGACGGCCGCTACATGATGGACAACAACTTCCGTTATAGCCGCACGGTGCTCGACACTTGCCTCGCTCACGGCACGCAGTTTTTGTATGCGTCGTCGGCGGCCATCTATGGCGGGTCGAGCCGCTTTGTCGAAGATCGCGAAGTGGAAGCGCCGCTGAACGTCTATGGCTATTCGAAATTCCTGTTCGACCAGGTGATCCGGCGTGTGCTGCCCACCGCGCAAAGCCAGATCGCAGGCTTTCGCTACTTCAACGTGTATGGGCCGCGCGAGACGCACAAGGGCCGCATGGCCTCGGTGGCGTTCCACAACTTCAATCAGTTCCGCGCCGAAGGCAAAGTGAAGCTGTTCGGCGAATACAACGGCTACGCACAGGGCGAGCAGACGCGCGACTTCGTGTCCGTCGAAGACGTCGTGAAGGTCAACCTGTTCTTCTTCGATCATCCCGAGAAAAGCGGCATCTTCAACCTTGGCAGCGGCCGTGCACAACCGTTCAACGACATCGCGAGCACGGTGGTCAACACGCTGCGCGTGATGGACGGCAAGAGTGCGCTCACGCTCGAAGAGCAGGTGCAGCAAGGCCTCATCGAATACATTGCGTTCCCCGATGCGCTGCGCGGCAAGTACCAGTGCTTCACGCAGGCCGATCTCGCGAAGCTGCGCGCAGCGGGCTACGACGCCCCGTTCCTGACGGTGCAAGAGGGCGTCGATCGCTATGTGCGCTGGCTGTCCGGCCAGGTGTAAGCGAAGGCCGCGTCTGCCTAAACTGGACTCTCCTCGCCGGCGATGGTCGCTGGCGTTGGCATCAAAGGAGATCCAGCATGATCAAGAAGTTGCTCGCTGCGGCAGCGCTCGTTGCCGCATTCGGCCAGGTGTTCGCGGCCGTGGACGTCAACACGGCCAACGAAGACGCGCTGCGCGGCATCAAGGGCATCGGGCCCGCGCGCGCCAAGGCCATTCTCGATGAGCGCAGCGCGCACGGTCCGTTCAAGGATGCATCCGATCTCGGCAAGCGTGTGAAGGGCCTCGGTGGTCATACCGTCGAACGTTTGCAGTCCGAAGGGCTGGCGGTCGGGCCAGCCAATGCGCAGGCCGCGCAAGGCACGCAGACCGCGCAGGCGGGTGCGAAGGCCGCCCCAGCGAAGACCACGGCAGTGCAACCGCAAGCCGCAACGGTGGCTGTCAAGAAGTAGCTTTTTTGACTTTTTATTCAGGAGGCCTACCTGTGTCTCACGAGGCTCGTCTCCTTCAGGCACCGTACCGGCGAGGTCGACCCGCGGCCCGGGCCGCGGGCTTTTTACGCCGCCGACATCCCTTACGCCTGCAGGGCTCCCTCAGCGCGGGATAGCCGCGTGGTTTAGAATCCAAAAATCACCCATCACGCCAGACCGGCGCCCGACCGCCATTACCTATGCCATACAAGACCATTGAAGACACGATCGGCAACACGCCTCTCGTGCAACTCGTCCGCGTGCTCGACGACGAGATTCGCGCCCGCAACAACATCGTGCTGGCCAAGCTGGAAGGCAACAACCCGGCGGGCTCGGTGAAGGACCGGCCGGCGCTTTCAATGATCCGCAAGGCTGAAGAGCGTGGTCGCATCAAGCCGGGCGACACGCTCATCGAAGCCACCAGCGGCAACACGGGCATCGCGCTGGCCATGGCCGCGGCCATTCGCGGCTACAAGATGGTGCTGATCATGCCCGAGGACCTGTCCATCGAGCGTCGCCAGAGCATGGCCGCCTATGGCGCCGAGATCATGCTCACGCCCGTAAAGGGCGGCATGGAATATGCACGCGACCTCGCCGAGCAGATGCAGCGCGACGGCAAGGGCATCATCCTCGACCAGTTCGCGAATCCCGACAATCCGCTTGCGCACTACGAGGGCACCGGCCCGGAAATCTGGCGGGAGACCGAGGGGCGCATCACGCACTTTGTTTCGTCGATGGGTACGACGGGCACGATCATGGGTACGTCGCATTACCTCAAGGAGCAGAACCCGGCGATCGAGATCGTCGGTGCGCAGCCCGAAGAGGGGTCGCGCATTCCCGGCATCCGCAAGTGGCCGGAAGCCTACATGCCGAAGATCTTCGACCGCAGCCGCGTGGACCGCACCGAAAACGTGAGCCAGGCCGCCGCCGAAGCAATGGCGCGCCGCCTTGCCTCGGTGGAAGGCATTTTTGCGGGGATTTCGTCGGGTGGCGCGTGCGAGGTGGCCTTGCGCATCGCGCGCCAGGTCGAGAATGCGACCATCGTGTTCATCGTCTGCGACCGTGGCGACCGCTATCTGTCGACTGGGGTATTTCCGGCGTGATGGCCGCCGTGGCGCGGTAAAAGGGGCGCATTGTGCGCCTGAATTGAAAAACGGGCGGGTTGTCTCTCGAAAGACAACCCGCCCGTTGTGGTATCCGGCGCTTAATGTTTCTTACTGACGCTGCGCCGATTGTGCGCCGCCGGTCGCGAGCATCTGCGCCTTCACGCGTTGGCCCAGTTGATAGACCGCGAGCGCGTAAAAGAAGCTGCGGTTATAGCGCGTGAGCACATAGAAGTTTTTCAGCCCGAGCATGTACTCGGTCGCGCGGCCCGGGGTAGGCAGGTCGATGACCGTGATCGGCGTGTTGCCCTCGGCGGCGAGGTCCACGCCCGGCTCGTTCAGGGCGAGGCCCGAGCGCATCAATTGCGCGAGCGGCATGCGGGGCTCGGGCTTGCCGTCGGCGGCGGCCTGCGCGATGCCCTGGCTGCCCGCGTCGCTTGCGATCTTCCATACCACGGGGCGGCCTGGCTCCCAGCCGTTCTGCTTCAGATAGTTGGCGACGCTGCCGATCGCATCGGCTGGGCTGTTGCGCAGGTCGATGTGATGATCGCCTTCGTAATCGACGGCGTATTGCACGATGCTGCTCGGCAGGAACTGCGGAATGCCGATTGCGCCTGTGTACGAGCCGAGCACCGAACTCGGATCGAGCTGCTGGTCGCGCGTCCATACGAGATAGTCTTCGAGATTCTTGCGGAACGTCGCCATGCGGTCGGTGCGATTGGGCGTGTCCGGATAGTCGAAGGCGAGCGTGGTGAGTGCGTCGAGCACGCGGAAGTTGCCCATGTAGCGCCCGTAGATCGTCTCCACGCCGATGATGCCGACGATCACCTCCGGCGGTACGCCGAACTGGTCGGCCGCGCGCTGCAGCGTGGCCTCGTTCGCGCGCCAGAAGCGCACGCCCGCGTTGATGCGCACCGTGTCGAGAAAACGCGCCTGATACGCGCGCCAGTTCTTCGCGCTCGGCGTGGGCGAGGGCGTGACGAGCTTCACCGCCGTGGCCGAATAGCTCACGGTCGAGAAGAGCGCGTGCAGCGCGTCGGCGTTGAAGTCGTAGCGCGCGACCATGCCGTTGATGAAGGTGTCGACATTGGCATTGTTCGCATAGCGCTGAGGGACGATTTCCTCTTCAAACGTCTGGCCGTTTTGCGTGGTGCCTTGCTGCGGCGCCGGGACGGGCGCAGAGGGCTTCTGGTTCGCGCCCGGCGCGGCCTGTCCTGCGGATTGCGCCGGTTGAGTCGCCTTCGCGGGTTTCGTCGATTGCGCTTGCTCGGCGCATGCCGACAGTGCCGCCACAGCGCAAAGCGCGACGGCGAAAGACTTGAAGCGCGGTTGGCTGAGGGCGGGTGAAGCGCACAGGTGCGCGGGCTTTTGCGTCATGGCAGGCGGGCGGGTTTGAACGAGAGGACGTGATCCGGCGCAGTATACCCGAGCCCTTGGCGCAGAAAGCCCCTGGACGTGCGCTGATACGGGCTCGTGGTTGATGTGCGGGGGCGCTGTGGTAACGTGGCAACTGTTCGCGCTCGAACGCGGCCCGTGCGACTGTTGCAAACGCTTGCGCGGCAAACCCGACGAAAGACCTGATGGAGACCCGCAGCGTGCCCGAGTGCAGACTCGAGCGCACGGTGCGGCCAGTACGAGACATGACGACCGGCTTTTTCTCGCATCCCGATTGCCTGCTGCATGAAATGGGCGAGTGGCATCCCGAATGCCCCGCACGCCTGCAGGCGATCGAAGACCAACTCATTGCGAGCCGCATCGACGTGCTGATCGAGCGCGACGATTCCGCGCCGCTTGCCGGCGAAGGCGCGCTTCTGCGCGTGCACACCCAGGCGCATATCGACTATCTGCGCGAGCTCTCGCCGCAGGAAGGCTACGCGGCAATCGACCCCGACACGTCGATGAATCCGCACACGTTGCAGGCCGCGTTGCGTGCCGCGGGCGTGGCCGTCGCGGCGACCGATGCGGTGATCGAGGGCCGCTACGAAAACGCGTTTTGCAGCGTGCGCCCACCCGGACACCACGCCGAGCCCGCGCGCGCCATGGGCTTTTGCTTTTTCAACAACGTCGCGGTTGCGGCGCGCCATGCGCTCGATGTGCACGGTCTGTCGCGCGTCGCGATCATCGACTTTGATGTGCATCATGGAAACGGCACGGAGGCCGCGTTTGCGGGCGATTCGCGCGTGCTCATGTGCAGCATTTTCCAGCACCCGTTCTATCCGTTCTCGGGCGCGGACAACCAGGCGCCGAACATGGTCAACGTGCCGATGCCGGCGCGCAGCAAGGGCATGGACGTGCGCGAGGCGGTCGACATCATGTGGCTGCCGCGACTGCACGAGTTCAAGCCGGAGATGGTGTTCGTCTCGGCAGGGTTCGATGCGCATCGCGAGGACGATCTCGGCAATCTGGGCCTCGTCGAGGACGACTACGCGTGGATCACCGAGCAGATCCGCGAGGTCGCGAAGCGTCACGCGAAGGGGCGCATCGTGAGCTGTCTCGAAGGCGGCTACAACCTGTCGGCGCTGGGGCGCAGCGTGGTGGCGCATCTGCGCGCGCTGGCCGATATCTGATCGAGGCGGCCGCCGCCGTTCCCCGAATCCCGCGCGGCCGCATCGGGCGCGCCTACCTTAGAAGGAGCCGTGCATCATGAGTGCCGCAGGCGTTCCGCTTTCATCCGCATCATCGGCCGATGACGCGCCGCTCGTCGAGGTCGAGCATGACGCGCATGGCGTGTCCGGCGTCGTGCGTCTTACGCTGAACCGGCCGGATGCGTTCAACGCGCTCTCCGAAGCGCTCATCGACGCGTTACAGGCGCAATTGACCGGCATCGCGAAATCGGATGCGCGTGTCGTGGTGATCGCAGCGGCGGGCCGCGCGTTCTGCGCCGGTCACGACCTCCGGGAAATGCGTGCGGCGCCTTCGCTCGATTACTACAAGCGGCTGTTCGCGCGCTGCTCGAAGATGATGCTCACGGTCCAGACGATGCCGCAGCCCGTGATCGCGTGCGTGCAGGGCGTGGCGACAGCGGCCGGCTGCCAGCTCGTCGCGATGTGCGATCTCGCCGTGGCCGCCGAGTCGGCCCGTTTCGCGGTGTCGGGCATCAACCTCGGGTTGTTCTGCTCGACGCCGGCGGTCCCGCTCACGCGCAACGTCTCGCGCAAGGCCGCGTTCGAGATGCTGATGACAGGCGAATTCATCGATGCACAGAAGGCCTTGCGCGAAGGGCTCGTGAATCGCGTCGTCGCGGCGGACGAACTCGATGCCGCGGTGAGCGCGCTTGCCGCGAGTATCTGCGCGAAGCCGCGCGAGGCGGTGGCGGCGGGCAAGGGGCTGTTCTACCGTCAACTGGAGATGGGCATCGAAGCCGCGTATCAACTGGCCGGGCAGACCATGGCCTGCAACATGATGACCGATCCGGCGCTCGACGGCGTGCAGGCGTTCATCGAGAAGCGGTCGGGTAAATAGACGCACTAGCAGCAGCACAAGCAGCCGCAACCGCGCGCCGGCCTCAAGGCAGGTGGCGGCCGATCCAATCCACCATTGAATCAATCACGCGCTGGCGGTCGAGATCGTTGAGCGTCTCGTGATAACTGCCTTCGTAGAGCGTGAGGGTCCGGTCGGGCGACCCCACCTGCGCGCCGAACGCGCGGCTGCCTTCGGGCTCGGTGAGCTTGTCCTCGGTGCCATGCCAGATCAGCACCGGCATGCGCAAGCGTGCGCGGCCCGCTTCGATGCGCTTCATTGCTTCGAGCAACTCGGCGCCCGTGCGCGCGGGAATCGCGCCGTGGTGAACCAGCGGATCGGCGCGGTTCGCCGCGACCACGGCGGCGTCGCGCGCGAGCAGGGCTGCGTCGATCTTCATGGCGGGAAAGCCCGGCCAGACCGCGCTCATTACGCGGCTCGCCGCGATCATCCAGTTCGGCACATCGCGGCCAGGCGCGAGCGCGGCGCTCGAAAGCAGCAGGCCCGCGAACGCGACGTCCGCGCGTGGGGCGCGCTCGATCGCATAGAGCGCGGCGATCGCGCCGCCCATGCTGTGGCCCATCAGGAAGAGCGGCGTCTTGCGCGCGCGGCATTGCTCGGCGGCGTGCTCGACTAGCGCCTGGGCATCGTCGAGATAATCGTCGAAGCGGGTGACCCATGCGCGGCGTCCGCCGGCGTGACCATGTCCCCGCAGATCGATCGCATAAACATCGATGCCCGCCGCGTTCAGGCGCGCCGCGAGCGGCGCGTAGCGGCCCGCATGCTCGGCGAGGCCGTGCACGAGCGCAATGGCCGCGCGGGGCTCGGCGCCAGGGGCGTACCAGGCATAGAGCGGCAACTCGGTGCCGTCGCGGGAGCGCAGCGTCTTGCGCTGCGGCGGGGCACTGGCCGTCGATGCCGCTGCCGCGCATGCCGCGTCCCTGGGTTGGGTCGTCTCCATCGTCGCTGCTCTCCCGACTATTTATTGATGTCGTGCTGAACGGTCGGCAGAGAGTAGCACCCGTTTCCGGAGTTTCGGGACATCGACGCCGCAATCCCGCTCTAATGCCCCAAGGTTATTAAATTATCGGAAATGATTATTAATAGGAATTTGCCCGCCAGGGTAAAATGCCGGATCAATTCCAGTCCAGCAAGCGGCGGCTGTCTGCCGGCGCGACGCGTCTTGTGATCTTGTGCGATCGAAAGATCGCGGCACATGCAACGCGGCGCGCGGCACATCCGCCGTTTCGTTTTTTTCATGATCGAAATTCGAAACGTTTCCCAGCGCTTTGCCGGCCCACAAGGCTGGATCGAAGCGCTGCACAACGTCAATCTGACGGTTCCGCCGGGGGAAGTGTTCGGCATCATCGGGCGCAGCGGGGCGGGCAAGAGCACGCTCGTGCGCACCATCAATCTGCTCACGCGGCCCACCGAAGGCGACATCGTCGTCAATGGGCGCACGCTCACGTCGCTCTCCAGCGCCGACTTGCGCGAGGCGCGCCGCGAGATCGGCATGATCTTCCAGCATTTCAATCTGCTCTCGTCGCGCACCGTGTTCGACAACGTCGCGCTGCCGCTCGAGCTCGCGGGCATGAAGCGTCCGCAGATCGAGGAGGCGGTGCTGCCGCTGCTCGAACTCGTCGGCCTCTCCGCGCAGAAGGACCGCTATCCGTCGCAGATCAGCGGCGGCCAGAAGCAGCGCGTGGGCATTGCGCGCGCGCTCGCGAGCAGGCCCAAGGTGCTGCTCTCCGACGAAGCGACGTCCGCGCTCGATCCGGAGACCACGCGTGCGATTCTCGACTTGTTGCGCAAGATTAATCGCGAGCTGAATCTGACAATTGTGATGATCACGCACCAGATGGAAGTGATCAAACAGGTCTGCGATCGCGTGGCCGTGCTCGACGCGGGCCGCGTCGTGGAAACCGGTCCCGTGATCGACGTGTTCTTGCAGCCGCGCCACGAAGTCACGCGCGCGCTGCTAGGCGACGTGATCGCGCAGGAGCTGCCGCCCGCGCTCAAGGCGCGCGTGGCCGAGCGTCTCGCGAAGGGCAGCGGGCACTTGCTGCGACTGGCCTTCACGGGCACGGGCGTCGATCAGCCGGTGCTCTCGGAGACGATCCGCCGCTTCGAGCTCGATTTCAACATCTTGCATGGCCAGATCGACGAGATCCAGGGCCAGGCGTTCGGCTCGCTCGCGGTGCTCGCGGGCGGCGATCCGGTGAAGGTTGCGCAGGCCATTGCCTGGCTGCGCGAGCAGGGCGTGGTGGTGGAGGAGTTGTCTCATGTGGACTGAAATGTTCGATATGTTCGTCCAGTCGTTCTGGGAGACGCTCATCATGGTGGGCATTTCCGGCGTGGTGGGCGCGGCCATCGGCCTGCCGCTCGGCGTGCTGCTTTATCTGACCGACCGCGAGGGCGTGTTGCAGAACCTCGCCGTCAATCGCGTGATGGGCGGCATCGTCAACGCCGTGCGCTCGACGCCGTTCATCATTCTGCTGGTTGCCGTGATTCCGTTCACGCGCGTCGTGGTGGGCTCGTCGATTGGCACTGCGGCCGCCGTCGTGCCGCTCACGATCTCCGCCGCGCCGTTCATCGCGCGTCTCGTGGAAACCGCGCTGCGCGAAGTGGATCGCGGCCTTATCGAAGCCGCGCAGGCCATGGGTGCGAGCACGCGCCAGATCGTCTTCAAAGTGCTGCTGCCCGAATCGCTGCCGGGCGTGGTGGCCGGCTTGACCATCACGTTCATTTCGCTCGTCGGCTATTCGGCGATGGCTGGCGCAATCGGCGGCGGCGGCCTCGGCGACCTGGGCATCCGCTATGGCTATCAGCGCTTCGAGCCCGAAGTCATGCTGATCGTCGTCGTGATCCTGATCGTGTTCGTGCAGCTCGTGCAGTCGTTCGGCGACTGGCTCGTGCGGCGCTTGAGCCATAAATAAGCAGTCCTTCGAGAACTTCACACAGGACAAGGGGTGGGGGTATGCAACGTCGTTTCATGATCCGGCTGGCGGCTGCGCTTGGTGCGGCCTCGATCGCCGCGCCGCTGTTTGCGCCGCTCACGGCGCACGCCGACGAGACCATCAAGGTGGGCGTGACGGGCGGCCCGCACGAGCAGGTGATGGAAGTGGTGAAGCAGGTCGCAGCGAAAAGCGGCCTCACCATCAAGATCGTCGAGTTCTCCGACTACGTGCAGCCTAACGCGGCGCTCGCGAGCGGCGACCTCGATGCGAACAGTTATCAGCACGAGCCGTATCTCGACGCGCAGGTGAAGGATCGCGGCTACAAGCTCATCAAGCTAACCGGCACGGTCACGTTCCCGATGGGCATCTACTCGAAGAAGATCAAGACGCTCACCGAACTCAAGCCCGGTGCGCGCATTGCGGTCCCCAATGATCCGACCAATGGCGGCCGCGCGTTGCTGTTGCTGCAGAAGCAGGGCCTCATCAAGCTGCGCGCCGATGCTGGGTTGAAGGCCACGCCGCGTGATATCGTAGAAAATCCCCGGAAGCTGAAGATCGTCGAACTCGACGCTGCGCAGATTCCGCGCTCGCTCGACGACGTGGACGCCGCAGCGATCAACACGAACTTCGCAATGGAGGCGGGGCTCAAGCCGAAGCAGGACGCGATCGCGATCGAGGACCCGAAGGGGCCTTACGTGAACATCGTCGCGATCCGCGCGGTGGATCGCAACAAGCCGTGGGCCGCCAAGCTGGTGGCGGCGTACCACTCGCCGGAAGTCAAGCAGTACGTCGAGCAGAAGTTCGGCGGGGCGGTAATCGCCGCATGGTAAATGGGCCAGATAAGGCCTGCGTCGCAGGCCTGGTTTGCGCGGTGGGATAGTCGCCGCCAGGGTGTCGGGCCCGGTAGAGAATTCGGTCGGAGAAACCCGGGCTTGAGCCCGGGTTTTTTCCGACATAAAATCGCACGATCGTTCGCAATCCATGGCCATCGGACCTGAAAAAAGGTAAGCGGGGCCAGAAGCGGGTTGTGCGGGAAATGTGCTGGCGGGTGGGTGCGAGCGGGAACGCTATCGCTATAATGTCCGCCAGGTTGACGTATTCGTAACTTCGGAGCATGTGAATGAAAGTCCTTGTGCCAGTCAAGCGCGTAGTCGATTACAACGTCAAGGTTCGTGTGAAGTCGGATGGCACGGGCGTCGACATCGCCAACGTGAAGATGTCGATGAACCCGTTCGACGAAATCGCCGTGGAAGAAGCGGTTCGTCTGAAGGAAGCCGGTGTGGCGACGGAAGTCATCGCCGTGTCCGCTGGTGTCGCGCAAGCGCAGGAAACGCTGCGCACGGCGCTGGCGATCGGCGCGGACCGCGCGATCCTCATCGAATCGAATGAAGACCTGCAGCCGCTCGCAGTCGCGAAGCTGCTCAAGGCGCTCGTCGACAAGGAGCAGCCGCAACTCGTGATTCTCGGCAAGCAGGCGATCGACGACGATTCGAACCAGACCGGCCAGATGCTCGCCGCGCTGGCGAACCTGCCGCAAGCGACCTTCGCTTCGAAGATCACGGTCGCCGACGGCAAGGCCACGGTCGCGCGCGAAGTCGATGGCGGGGCGGAAACGCTGTCGCTGAAGCTGCCCGCCGTGGTCACGACGGACCTGCGCCTGAACGAGCCGCGCTACGTCACGCTGCCGAACATCATGAAGGCGAAGAAGAAGCCGCTGGAAACGGTCAAGCCGGAAGACCTGGGCGTCGATGTCACGCCGCGTCTGAAGACCCTGAAGGTTGCCGAGCCGCCCAAGCGTAGCGCGGGCGTGAAGGTTGCCGACGTGAAGACGCTGGTCGAGAAGCTGAAGACCGAAGCCAAGGTGCTGTGAGGAGCGAAAGAGAAATGACGAATCTGGTTATTGCCGAACACGACAACGCAACCATCAAGGCTGCGACGCTGAACACCGTGGCTGCCGCACAGAAGATCGGCGGCGACGTGCACGTGCTGGTCGCGGGTCACAACGCGCAAGCTGCTGCTGACGCAGCCGCGAAGATCGCCGGCGTGGCGAAGGTACTGCTGGCCGACGCGCCGCAACTCGAAGCAGGTCTTGCCGAAAACGTCGAAGCGACGGTTCTTTCCATCGCGAAGCACTACTCGCACATCCTCGCGCCGGCGACGGCTGCGGGCAAGAACGTCACGCCGCGCATCGCCGCGAAGCTGGACGTCGCGCAGATCAGCGACATCACCGCAGTGGACTCGCCCGACACGTTCGAGCGTCCCATTTACGCGGGTAACGCGATTGCGACGGTTCAATCGGCTGATCCGGTCAAGGTGATCACGGTCCGCACGACGGCATTCGATGCGGTTGCAGCCGAAGGCGGCAGCGCAGCGGTGGAGAAGCTCGACGCGGCAGCAGACAGCGGCCTCACGCAATTCATCGGCCGTGAAGTCACGAAGCTCGACCGTCCGGAACTCACGAGCGCGAAGATCATCGTCTCGGGCGGCCGGGGTCTGGGCAGTGGCGAGAACTACACGAAGGTGCTGGAGCCGCTCGCTGACAAGCTGAACGCAGCGCTCGGCGCTTCGCGCGCGGCAGTGGACGCGGGCTACGTGCCGAACGATTACCAGGTCGGCCAGACCGGCAAGATCGTCGCGCCGCAGTTGTACGTCGCGGTGGGCATCTCGGGCGCGATCCAGCACCTTGCAGGCATGAAGGACTCGAAGGTGATCGTGGCGATCAACAAGGACGAAGAGGCGCCGATCTTCAGCGTGGCCGATTACGGCCTCGTCGGCGATCTGTTCACGGTTGTGCCGGAACTCGTCAAAGAACTCGGCTAAGCGCTGCAACAAAAAGGGGCGCTTCGAGCGCCCCTTGGATTGCCGACAAAACCCAGGCCTTGCGCCTGGGTTTTTTATTACGCGTATGCTGGGCGATGCGCGGCGGCCGTCTCTCCGAGATAACGATAGACTGAGAGATCGTCGGCGCGGATCGCGGGCTGCTTGCCCGAGATGAGGTCGGCGAGCAACTGGCCCGATCCGCACGACATGGTCCAGCCGAGCGTGCCGTGCCCCGTGTTCAGGAACAGGTTCGAGAACGGCGTGCGGCCCACCACCGGCGTGCCGTCCGGCGTCATCGGGCGCAGGCCGGTCCAGAAGGTGGCCTGCGAGGTATCGCCGCCGCCCGGGAACAGGTCGTTCACGCACATTTCGAGCGTCTCGCGGCGCGCTTGCTTGAGCGCCGTGTCGTAGCCCACGATTTCGGCCATGCCGCCCACGCGGATGCGGTCGTCGAAACGCGTGATTGCAATCTTGTAGGTCTCGTCGAGCACGGTGGAGACCGGCGCCGCGCCCGCGTTCACGATAGGCGCTGTGATCGAGTAGCCCTTGAGCGGGTAAACCGGAATCTTCACGAGGCCGACCAGCATCTTCGTGGAGAACGAGCCGAGCGCGACCACGAATGAGTCCGCGCGCACGAGTTCGCCACCGCACTGCACGCCCGCGATGCGCTCGCCTTGCACGGCGAGGCCGTCGATCGGCGTGTTGTAGCGGAACTTGACACCCAGTTCCTCGGCCATTTTGGCGAGGCGCGTGGTGAAGAGCTGGCAGTCGCCGGTTTCGTCGCCGGGCAGGCGCAGGCCGCCGGTGAGCTTGTGCGAGACCGCGGCAAGCGCGGGCTCGGCACGGCCGAGCTCGGCGGACGTGAGCAGTTCGTACGGAACGTTCGCATCCTTCAGCACGGCGATGTCCTTTGCCGCGCCGTCGAACTGCTGCTGCGTGCGGAACACCTGCAGCGTGCCGCCGGTGCGGCCTTCGTACTGGATGCCGGTTTCGGCGCGCAGCGCCTGCAGGCAATCGCGGCTGTATTCGGCGAGGCGCACCATCCGGCCCTTGTTGAGTGCATAGCGCTCGGGCGTGCAGTTCTGCAGCATCTGCCACATCCACTGCAACTGGAATTTCGTGCCGTCGAGGCGGATGGCGAGCGGCGCGTGCTTCTCGAACATCCACTTGATCGCCTTGAGCGGCACGCCCGGCGCGGCCCACGGCGCGGCGTAGCCGGGCGAGATCTGGCCGGCGTTCGCAAAGCTCGTTTCGAGCGCGGGACCGGACTCGCGGTCGATCACCGTTACCTCATGGCCCGCGCGGGCAAGATACCAGGCGCTGGCGACCCCGACAACACCACTGCCCAACACGACGACTCGCATAGTCTGCTCCAGATAGATTTGTTGGGGCTACGCCGCGCTGCCGAGGGCTTGCCGCATCCGTCTCGGGGGATTCAGCGCCGAAGGCATGAAAAATCAGGAGTAGCCAGTAATATCGACTATGCTATTGTTCTACGACTAGATTTTGTTATCGTATTTGTCAAATTTTCAGGAAAAACACATGAGAACGCAGCGTCAGCCGGTCCGCGCGCTGGACCGGCTCGATCACCGCATCCTTAAGCTGCTCCAGGAGGACGGCCGCATGGCCATGAAGGACCTCGCAGAGCAGGTCGGGCTCTCCGTCACGCCGTGCATCGAACGGGTCAAGCGCATGGAGCGCGACGGCGTCATCACGGGCTACTACGCGCGCGTGAATCCGAACGTGCTGGGCGCGGCGCTGCTGGTGTTCGTGGAGATCACGCTCGACCACAAGAGCGGCAACATGTTCGACCAGTTCCGCCGCGAGGTGAAGAAGATCCCGGAAGTGCTCGAATGCCACCTGGTTTCGGGCGACTTCGATTACCTGATCAAGGCGCGCATCGGCGAGATGGCCGACTACCGCAAACTGCTCGGCGACATCCTGCTGCAACTGCCGGGTGCGGTGCAGTCGAAGAGCTATGTGGTGATGGAGGAAATCAAGGAAACTTTGACGATCGCGGTGGGCGAGTAGTCGCGCGAAGCCGCGCTCGAAAGCGCCCCGTTTTTAGCGCTCGACAAGGCGTCTCGATACTGTATATTTATACAGTATCGAGACGCCTTGCTGCATTGTGCCGTGAAAGAACTGGACCCTGACCATCCCGCCGAGACCTGGTACCCTGTCGCGCCGCCTGCGCCGCGCAAGGGGCGTGGTGCCGTCACGAACCTGCAGGGGCGCTACGAGGTTGATCGGCGCGAAGTCTTTGACGACGGCTGGCAGCATGCGCAGCCGGATGAGAGCCCCGGCGATCTTGCCGCCGAAGAAGCCCCGGCATTGCGCACCGAGGTCTTCGAGGAGCGCGCGAAGAGCATCCTTACGCGCAACCAGTCGCCCGATATTCCGTTCAATGTTTCGCTCAATCCGTATCGCGGTTGCGAGCACGGCTGCATTTACTGCTTCGCGCGACCCACCCACAGCTATCTGGGGCTCTCGCCGGGACTCGATTTCGAGAGCCGCATTTACGCAAAGATCAATGCGCCCGAGTTGCTCGCGCGCGAAATCGCGAAGCCCGCTTATGAGCCGGAGCCCATCGCGCTGGGCGTGAACACCGATGCCTGGCAGCCGGTCGAGCGCGATATGCGCATTACGCGTCGCGTGATCGAGGTGCTGAGCGAGCGCCAGCATCCGTTCGCGGCCATCACGAAGTCCTCGCTGATCGAGCGCGATCTCGATCTGCTAGCGCCCATGGCGCAGCGCCAGCAATTCATGGCGGCCATCACGATCACCACGCTCGACGCCGAACTCGCGCGCACTCTGGAGCCGCGCGCGGCCACGCCGGCGCGGCGGCTGCGCACGATCCGCACGCTTGCGCAGGCGGGCATTCCGGTTGGGGTGAGCATCGCGCCCGTGATTCCGTTCGTTACCGAACCGGACATGGAGCGCGTGCTGGAAGCCTGCGCCGAGGCGGGTGCGAGCAGCGCGAGCTATATCGTGCTGCGTCTGCCGTGGGAGGTGGCGCCGCTCTTCGAAGGCTGGCTCGAAGCGCATTTTCCGCGACGCGCGGCGCGCGTGATGAGTCGCGTGCGCGACATGCGCGGCGGCAAGGACTACGACTCGGCGTTCTCGCAGCGCATGAAGGGCACCGGGCTTTGGGCCGACCTGCTCAAGCAGCGCTTTCACCAGGCCGTGAAGCGGCTCGGCTTGAACGAGCGGCGTTACGGCATTCTGGATATGTCGGCGTTCATGCGCGCGAAGACGGTGCGCGAGAAACCGCAACTCGATCTGTTCTAGCGCCGCGCTGCAGTTGTCGGGCAGTCGTCGCTATTGAGAAATGGCCTTGGCCGCTTCGACCTGCGATTCGAAATACGTCTGGAAAGTCAGGGCCAGGCCCGTCATCAGCAAGAATGCACCGATCAGCAGCGAGAAGATCACCACGAAGATCACGGCCCAGCCCGAGCGGCTTGCGCGGCTGCCCGCGAAGGCCGCGTTGAACTGCGCGTCCCACCTGGCGTCCGGGCGCAGCCCGTAGACGATGGCGGCCAGAAATGCCGAGAGCACGGACACGGCGCCGATCACGGCGAGTGCCCAGCCGGGTATCGACTCACGCTGGGTTGCCACGAGCAGGAGCACGCCGGGAATGCCGAGCAGCGTGCCGGCGATATGCGCCCAGCCCCACACGTCGCGCCTTCCGTAGAGATAAAAGCGGTGCGCCCCCAGGCTGCCGAACAGGAAGGCGAGGGTGGCGGTAAGGGTCTTGGAGCGAAAGCGTGCAGGATTTTTTTGATTGGACATGGGCAGACGGATTGGATGACTGCGCGCTGATTGCGCGATGGCAGCTCAACAACTGCGTGTGCAACAACGGCGCGGCCGCGGGCCGCGGCCCATTGTACGTGGCGCGCGCCTGCGTCAGCAGATGTTGCCGCTTATGCCGGGAAATGGCTGCAGGCGTGCGGAAGGGCGCATGACGGCCGCGTGTATGGCTAGGGCTTCGCGTAAGTCACGCGATAAATCGCGCCTGCATAGTCGTCGCTGATGAGCAGCGAACCGTCGGGCAGCGGCAGCACGTCCACGGGGCGGCCCCACACGGTTTTATCGGGATTGAGCCAGCCCTGCGCGAATACCTCCTGATGGGCGTTCGCGCCGTTGGCGTCCGCCGTCACGCGCACCACGCGATAGCCGACCTTGCTGCTGCGATTCCACGAACCGTGCTCGGCGATGAAGATGCTGTCACGATACCCGGCCGGGAACATCGTCCCTGTATAGAAGCGCATGCCGAGCGCCGCGACGTGCGCACCCAGCCCCATGACGGGTGGCGTGAAGCCGCTGCACGGATGGCCCGCGCCGAATTCCGGGTCGGCGACGTTGCCGCCGTGGCAATACGGAAAGCCGAAATCTAGACCTGCGCGTGCAAGCCGGTTGAGCTTGTCGTCGGGGGTGTCGTCGCCCATCATGTCGCGGCCGTTGTCGGTGAACCATAGTTCGTGCGTCCGCGGATGCCACGCGAAGCCCACCGTATTGCGCACGCCGCGCGCGATGCTCTCATAGTGCGAGCCGTCCGGATTCATCCTGCCGATCATCGCGTAGTGGTCGCGCTGCGGGTCGCCCGCGGGCAGGCAGACGTTGCAGGGCGCGCCTTGAGGGACGTAGAGCTTGCCGTCCGGGCCGAAGGCGATGAACTTCCAGCCGTGGTGGCGCTCGGCGGGGAGCGCGTCGGTGACGACGGCGGGCTTGGGCGGATCGTCGAGATGCGTATCGATGGCGTCCAGCCTCACGATCTTCGAGACCGCCGAAACATAGAGCGCGCCGCCGTGCCAGGCGACGCCCACCGGCATCGTGAGCCCGGAGGCGACCACGTGGTGCCTGACGACCCTCGCGTTGAGCAATTCGAGCGCATGGACGCGGCCTTCCATGCTGCCCACGTAAAGCGTGCCCGCAGGCGAAAGCGTCATTTCGCGCGCGCCGGGGATATCGTCGGCGAGCACTTCGATGTGGAAGCCGGCCGGCAAGCGGATGCGCTCGATGGGCAGCGCGGCCCGCGCGAGCGATGCGCCCATGACCAGGAGGGCGGCGAGCGCGAACCGTGCGCGGCTTGGCCGTGAAATGCGAGGCGCTGGGCGCGGGAGCGGCGCTGGCGATTGATGATGGCCGTCGCCAGGTCGATGAGGGGCCCGATCAATGCGGTGCGCTGGGGAAGGCGCGTTGTCGCGCCGCCACAAGCGTGAAAGGTTCGCAATGGGCGAAGCGAGCGCGGTTTTCGCCCGAAACACTTTGGCGCAAATCCACGCCCGCCGCCGCTGCGACGCTGGCGCGAAGCACTGTCCGTGATGTCCGTCAGACGCCGATCGATCGCCGTTCATCGCCGTTTCCTCACGATTGTCACGCCGTTTCCACGCGGTTTCCGTCCAGATTCCCGTTAAGTGTTTGTTATGCCATTGGTTTCGGGCTATAATCGCATGTTTCAGTAGTCCCGAACCCCCGGTTTTCAAGGATTCTAGTAATGGTCATCATCCGTCTGGCACGCGGCGGCTCGAAGAAGCGCCCGTTCTACAACATCGTCGCAACCGATTCGCGCAACCGTCGCGACGGCCGTTTCATCGAGCGCGTGGGCTTCTACAACCCGGTCGCCACCAAGGGTGAAACCCTCCGTATCGCGCAAGATCGCGTGACGTACTGGAAGGAAAACGGCGCGCAAATGTCGCCGGCCGTCGAGCGTCTCGTGAAGGAAGCGCAAAAGGCTGCTGCCGCTCAACCGGCTGCTTAAGTCTTGTTCATGTTTTACACCCGTGCGCGCAGCGTGAGCCGCGTGTGCGAGTCCAGGCTGGCTGCGAGGTTTGCCCATGCCCGTGCATGACGATGTAAAGGCGGACAAGGGCGCTGCCGCAACGGGCGAAGTGGCACGCAAGGCGCCGTCGTTCGGCGCGTTTGTGCGCAAGCCCGTGGAGCGCCGGCAGGCGCGCGATGGCGTGTCTGAAGCGCTCGGCGCGGCTGAAGGCCTGCGCGCCGAAACGCCGGCGAGCTGGCCTGCCGACGCAGTCGAAGTGGGCGCCGTGCTCGACGCCTATGGGCTGAAGGGCGGGCTGAAGATCGCCCCGCACGCGCAGGGCGGCAAGGCGCTCATCGCAGCGAAGCGCTGGTGGCTCCGGAAGGGCCGCGAGCACCCGGAGCGTCATTCCGCGGTGCGCGTGAGCGCCAAGGTGCATGGCGACAGCGTGGTCGGGCAACTGACCGGTGTCGCCGATCGCGACGCCGCACTGCGGCTGCGTGGTGCGCGTGTCTATGTGAGCCGCGCGGATTTCCCCGCGACCGAAGCCGACGAGTATTACTGGGTCGACCTGATGGGTCTCGACGTCGCCAACGAGGCAGGCGTCGAGCTCGGCAAGGTCGCCGACCTGATCGACAACGGCGCGCAGTCGGTGTTGCGCGTCGAGTATCCCTCGACGGACAAGAACGGCAAGCCCATTACCGGCGAGCGGCTGATCCCGTTCGTCGGCGTGTTTGTCAAGACGGTGGACCTGGCGGCGAGGCGCATCGTCGTCGACTGGGAAGCCGATTACTGAACCTGCTGTGCTGATTCGCTGAACGGAGAGAGCGATGCAGTTTGATGTCGTGACGCTCTTTCCCGAAATGTTCGGCGCGCTCACCGACTGGGGCATCACCAGCCGGGCGGCGAAGCAGCAGCGTTATACGTTGCGCACGTGGAATCCGCGCGATTTCACGACCGACAACTACCGCACCATCGACGATCGGCCTTACGGCGGCGGCCCCGGCATGGTCATGCTGGCCAAGCCGCTCGAAGCGGCGATCGGCGCGGCGAAGGCCGCACAGGCGGAGCAGGGCGTCGCGAGTCCGCGCGTGCTGCTGATGTCGCCGCAAGGCAAGCCGCTCACGCACGAGCGCGTCGTGCAGTTCGCGCAGGAGCCCGGTTTCGTGTTGCTGTGCGGGCGTTACGAGGCGATCGACCAGCGTCTGGTCGACCGTTGCGTGGACGAGGAAGTCAGCCTTGGCGACTTCGTGCTGTCGGGCGGCGAATTGCCGGCGATGGCGCTGATGGATGCCGTGGTGCGGCTTCTGCCAGGCGTGCTCAACGATGCGCAATCGGCGGTGCAGGACAGTTTCGTGGACGGTCTGCTCGACTGTCCGCACTACACGCGGCCCGAGGAATACGACGGCGTGCGTGTGCCCGATGTGCTGCTAGGCGGCCATCATGCGGAAATCGAGCAATGGCGCCGCCGCGAAGCGTTGCGCAACACGTGGCAAAAGCGGCCCGATCTGATCGCGCGGGCCAGGAAGAACAAAACGTTGAGCCGTGCCGACGAGGCATGGCTCGCCAGTCTCGCGAAGGGCGCGAACGAAGCGTAAGGCTTCGGACGGGCGTGGCGCGGGGCGTCAAAGGCGGTGCCGCTTCATGCGTGAACGGCGCCAGTTGTGAATCCATCCTCTATCGGGGCCGTAGTTGCAGGCAATCCTGCACAGGTACGAACGCCGACAAGATGGCTTACGGAGTCAGTCATGAATCTGATTGAAAAACTCGAGCAGGAAGAAATCCAGCGCGTGCTGGGCGAGAAGACCATCCCCGAATTCGCTCCCGGCGATACGGTGATCGTCAACGTGAACGTGGTTGAAGGCAACCGCAAGCGCGTTCAGGCATACGAAGGCGTCGTGATCGCAAAGCGTAACCGCGGTCTGAACTCGTCGTTCATCGTTCGCAAGATCTCGTCGGGCGAAGGCGTCGAGCGTACGTTCCAGACGTACTCGCCGCTGCTGGCAAGCATCGTGGTGAAGCGTCGCGGCGACGTGCGTCGCGCGAAGCTGTACTACCTGCGCAACCTGTCGGGCAAGAAGGCTCGCATCAAGGAAAAGCTGGTGTCGAAAGACCGCGCAGCTGCTCCGGCCGAGCAGGCGTAAAAGCTGTAAGAAAAAGCACCCCTCGGGGTGCTTTTTTGTTTTTGGTCGCAAAATACGTAGATGTGCCTGAATCCAGAGTCAGCCGTTGATCCGTCCAGTATTTGAACCCGAAAGCCTGCCGATCGAATCGACGGGCATCGACCTGCCTCCTGTCGCCGCCGGCCGACTCACGCCCGACGGCCTGCGCGCGCGTTTCGAGCAGCGCTTGCCGTGGGATCCGGAGCCCCAGGAGGCGCGCGTGGCCGAGATTCGCGATCCGCGCGAAGCGGCCGTGCTCATGCCGATCGCGATGCGGCCCGGCGGCCTCACCGTGCTGCTCACGCAGCGCGCCGACAACCTCAGCAACCACGCCGGCCAGGTGAGCTTCCCGGGCGGCAGCCGCGAACCCGCTGACGCCACGCCGATCGCCGCCGCGCTGCGCGAGGCGCAAGAGGAGGTGGATCTCGATCCCGCGCGCGTCGAGGTGCTGGGTGCGCTGCCGGACTACCTCACGGGCACGGGTTTCAAGGTGACACCCGTGGTGGGCCTCGTGCACGAGCCGTTCACGGTGATCGCCGATTCGCTCGAAGTGGCGAGCATCTTCGAAGTGCCGCTCGACTTTTTGATGAACCCCGCGCATCACCAGGTGCGCGTGCTGCGCTGGGAAGGCGGCGAGCGCCGCTTCTTCGCCATGCCGTATCCGCAGGCAGGTGATGGCGTGAGCGGCACGCACTTCATCTGGGGCGCGACGGCGGGCATGCTGCGCAACTTTTATCGTTTTCTGCTCGCCTGACGCAGAGCGTTTTTGCGATGCGGCAGGCGCCGCGTCGTGGCGCGCGGCGCGGTTTCGCCTCGCAAGATCCTGCTCGACCGCGTTCCGCTGTTGTGTCTTTGCAGCCACTTGCTCAGGCACATCTGGCCCTGTGATATCGTTGCAACAATTTCTGAAAACCCCTTTTGCAATCCCACTTGCACGGCGCGTGGCATGACTTTCTTCTCCGTATTGCTGGCTCTCGTCATCGAACAGGTGCGGGCGCTTTCGCCCAATAATCCGGTGACGGCGCTCCTGCGCCTCAATGCGGACTGGGCCGCGCATGGCTTCGACGCGGGCAAGAAAAAGCACGGCGTGATTGCCTGGCTCGTGGTGGTGGTGCCCTGGACGGTGGCCACTGCGCTGATCTACTACGTGCTTTATCGCATCAGCTTCGTGCTGGCGTTTCTCTGGAACGTGGTGGTGGTGTACTTCACGCTGGGCTTCCGGCAGTTCAGCCACTATTTCACCGACATTCACCTTGCGCTGAACAACGACGACGTGCCGCGCGCGCGAGAGATCCTCACCGAATGGACCGGCATCGACGCCGTGGACATGCCCGTGAGCGAGATCGTGCGTCATACGCTCATTCACGCCGTGGTGGCCTCGCACCGCCACGTATTCGGCGTGTTCTTCTGGTTTCTCGTGCCGATCGGGCCGGCGGGCGCGGTGTTGTACCGGATTGCCGAATATCTGGCGCGCGCATGGTCGCGTCCCGCCGACGACCGCACCGAGGCCTTCTCGGACTTCGCACAGCATGTGTTCTTCGTGATCGATTGGGTGCCGGCGCGACTGACGTCGCTGGGCTTTTCGATCGTCGGCAATTTCGAGGACGCGATCTACTCGTGGCGTAACCATACGAACCAGTGGCCCGACACCAACGAAGGCGTGCTGCTCGCGACCGGCAGCGGCGCGCTGGGCGCGCGTCTCTCGGGGCCGCTCGCGGAGCAGTCGAGCGTCGACGCACTGGCCCAGCCCGGCGAGGGCGATCCGTACACGGTTGGCGACGACTGCACGCCGCGCACGCTGCAATCGGCGGTGGGCCTCGTGTGGCGCGCGGTGATCCTGTGGATGATCCTGCTGCTCATGCTGACCATTGCCGTCTGGATCTGAACGGTCCTGGCGCCTGGCGCACAAGGTACAACGGCTCGCGATCAGCGAGCCGTGTTTGTTTCTGCGTGCGCCAGAGCGGTTTCATTCATCGCGCGGATCACGTTCGCGGCCGCATTGCCAGCACACCGTGAATTGCGCTTCCAGTGTTTCGCCGCACTGTGGGCAGCGCCACGATGGCGCGCCGGGTGGCGGGCCTTTGGTGGCGTCGGCGATCAGCTTGCGCGCAAGGGTTTCGTCGCGTTCGTCGGCGAGCCAGATTTCCGGCGCGCATTGATCGGCGGGAATCTCGCCCATCGCGCCGCTCAGATAGCGGTTGTGCAACTCGCATGGCACGCCGGCAGCTTCGAGGATATTCATCCAGTGCTGGGCGATGACCCCATTCGGCGCGCGCGCGAGCCTGATCATAGTGGTATGGGGAGAGAGCGTCAGCGCACGATCTGGCTGATCTCGTGCACGAGTTGCGCATAGAGCGCGTGGCGCTCCGGCGCGACGCGGCCGTCCTCCACCGCGTCGAGCACCGCGCAGCCCGGCTCGTGCAGATGATGGCAGTTGTAGAAGCGGCAATGCGCGAGCAGCGGGCGGAACTCGGGGAAGGCGCGCTCGAGCGTGCCTTCGGTGAGGTGGTAGAGCCCGAATTCCTGGAAACCCGGCGAGTCGATCAGCGCGCCTCCTTCGGGAAGTGTGTAGAGACGCGTGAACGTCGTGGTGTGGCGGCCGCTGTTGAGCGCCGTCGAGATCTCGCGCGTGGCGGCCTCGGCGTCGGGAATCAGCAGGTTCACGAGCGTCGATTTACCCATGCCCGATTGCCCGAGCAGGATCGTCTGATGGCCGTGCAGATGCCTGGAGAGAATCGCGTGCGCCTCTTCGGGATGCTGCTTCTCCGACACTTCCAGCACCGTGTAGCCTAGCGCCCGATAACGCTCGAGCCGCTGGCGCGCGAGCGGCAGCGCCGCTTCCAGGTCGATCTTGTTGAGCAGGATGATCGGCGTCAGGTCGTTGGCCTCGGCGGCCACCAATGCGCGGCCGAGCAGGTCTTCGCTGAAGTGCGGCTCGGTGGCGAGCACGATCAGCAACTGGTCGAGGTTGGCCGCGAACAGCTTCGACTTGAACTGGTCCGAGCGGTACAGCAGGTTGCGCCGCTCGCCGATCGCGACGATCACGCCCTGGTCCGCCGAAGTCGATTGATACTCGACGCGGTCGCCCACCGCGACCTCGCTTTTCTTGCCGCGCGGGAAGCACTGCAGCGCTGCGCCGCCGCCGTCGGGCGCGACCAGGTAGTGGCGCCCGTGCGCCGCAATCACGACGCCGTGCAGCGTCGCCCCCGTGCCTGCCTGTGCTGCTTGTGCCATGCTGCCGGCGGCTTTCGTCGCGCGCCGGTTCATGCGTGCGAGAGCAGTCGATCGATCCGCTGCGAAGCCGGCGGATGCGAGTAGTAGAACGCGGTGTAGAGCGGGTCCGGCGTGAGCGTGGACGCGTTGTCCTCATACAGCTTGACGAGCGCGTTCACGAGGTTCTGCGCGTCGGTCTGCGTGGCGGCGAAGGCGTCGGCCTCGAACTCGTGCTTGCGCGAGCTGAGGCTGCTGAGCGGTGTGACGAAGAACAGGAACACCGGCACGGCGAGGAAGAACAGCACGAGCGCGAGCCCGTCGTTGCCGCCGAGCAGCGACGGCCGCACGCCGAGGCCCTCGTAGAACCACACGCGCTGGGTGAGCCAGCCGAGCACGCCGAGCAGCACGAGGCTGATCGCGAACGTGACTACCATGCGCTTGATCACGTGGCGGCGCTTGAAATGGCCGAGCTCGTGCGCGAGCACGGCCTCGATCTCGCTGCCCGAGAGGCGCGCGAGCAAGGTGTCGAAGAAGACGATGCGCTTGGCGGCGCCGAAGCCCGTGAAATAGGCGTTGCCGTGCGCGGAGCGGCGGCTGCCGTCCATCACGAACAGGCCCTTGGCC
Source organism: Paraburkholderia sp. A1BS-2L (assembly GCF_051125205.1). Lineage (NCBI taxonomy): Bacteria > Pseudomonadati > Pseudomonadota > Betaproteobacteria > Burkholderiales > Burkholderiaceae > Paraburkholderia > Paraburkholderia sp. A1BS-2L. Next base: position 2,248,091 of record NZ_CP120428.1, on the reverse strand, counting down.
GCGAAGCCGCAGCGCTGCATGAGCGCTTCGATGCGCGAACGCAGCGCCTCGTCGCGCAGCGGCTCGAACTTGTTGAAGAGCGGCGCGATGAAGGTCGGGTAGAGCACCAGCACGAGCATCTGGAACGCGACCCAGACCACCCACGTCCAGAGCCACCAGAGGCTGCCGGCCTGCTTCATGAGCCACAGCACCACGAAGAGCAGCGGAATGCCGAACAGCGCGCCGATCAGCAGGCCCTTGATGCGATCGGCGAAGAAGATGCGCCGCGACATGCGGTTAAAGCCGAAGCGCTCCTCGATCACGAACTGGCGGTAGTAATCGAGCGGCAATTCGACGATGCCGCTCACCGCGAGCACGGCGGCGACCAGCGCGATCTGCCCAACGTAGTCGCGTCCGATCAGGTCTGAAATGCCGAGGTCGATCGCCTGCACGCCGCCGAGCAGCGTGAGCGCGATCAGCACGACCGCGGAAAGCACGATTTCGATCATGCCGAGGCGCGTGCGCGCGACCGTGTAGTCGGCGGCGCGCTGGTGCGCGGCAAGCGGAATCGTCGCCGCGAACTGGGTGGGGACTGCGCCGCGGTGAGCGGCCACGAAGCGGACCTGGCGCGAGGCGAGCCAGAGCTTGGTCACCACCATGGCCAGCACGGCGACAACGAAAATCACGCTGAAAGTCAGCGCGGGGGACAACGCAGTTGATGAGGTCGGCATCCGGGGAGTCCGTGGTATCTATGCGACAATTATATGTTCTCGGCGGCCCGGCCATGGCATCCCCGCCAAGGGCTTGCTTCCGGCGTGCGGGCCGCGCCTGTATGGCGCATGAGCGCCGCTTCTCAACCCGCATTCAACCCGCATTCAACCGCTCCAGGCTGCTTCACATGACTGATATCACTTCTGCCGACCCGGCGGGCCAGGCGACTCCGGCGATGGAGCGCACCGACATGAACTTGATCTGGCTCGACATGGAGATGACGGGGCTCGATCCCGACAACGACCGGATCATCGAAATCGCCGTGGTGGTGACCAATTCCACGCTCGACAAGATCGTCGAGGGGCCCGTGCTGGCGATCCATCAGCCCGAAGCCGTGCTCGACCGCATGGACGAGTGGAATCGCAACACGCACGGCCGCTCGGGCCTGACCGAGCGCGTGCGCGCCTCCACCGTGACCGAGGAAAGCGCAACGGAGCAGATTCTCGCGTTTCTCTCACAGTACGTGCCGCCGGGCAAGTCGCCGATGTGCGGCAACTCGATCTGCCAGGACCGCCGCTTCATGGCGCGCTGGATGCCTGCGCTCGAGCGCTTTTTCCACTACCGCAATCTCGACGTGAGCACGCTCAAGGAGTTGTGCCGCCGCTGGCAGCCGACTATCTACAAGGGCTTCCAGAAGCGCGCGATGCATACGGCGCTGGCCGATATCCACGAGTCCATCGACGAGCTCAAGTACTACCGCGAGCATTTCCTGATTCCGTCGGCGGGCGTGGCGGCGCAGTAAGGAAGAGGCGCCCGCAGGCGCGGGCGCCGCACGAGCAGACAGTACCCCGGACAGCAAGCAGGGCAGATTACGCGCGCGGCGCTCGCTGTGCGTTCTTGGGCCGGAACGCCGCGACGACGTTCGGATCGGTTTCGATATACGGCCCGCCAATCAGGTCGATGCAGTACGGCACCGCCGCGAAGATGCCCGGCACCTTCGTCGCGCCTTGCTCGTCGCGCAGGCCTTCCAGTGTTTCCTTGATCGATTTCGGCTGACCCGGCAAGTTGATGATGAGCGCCGCGTGATCGTCCGCGCCGCTGCCCGTTTCGCGGATCACCGCCACCTGGCGCGAAAGAATCGCCGTGGGCACGAAATTCAGGCTGATCTGGCGCATCTGCTCGCCGAAACCGGGCATTTCTTTCGTGGCGACCGCGAGCGTCGCTTCGGGCGTCACGTCGCGGCGCGCGGGGCCGGTGCCGCCCGTGGTCAGCACGAGGTCGCAGCCGAGGCCGTCCACCAGCGCCGTGAGCGTGGCGGAAATGGTGGCCGCGTCGTCGTGGATCAGGCGCGTTTCGGCGCGCCACGGCGACTTCAGCGCGTGGCCGAGCCACTCCTTCAGCGCCGGAATGCCTTTGTCCTCGTAGACGCCGCTGGTGGCGCGGTCGCTGACCGACACGAGGCCGATCACCAGTTCGTCCGGGTGGCTGCGCTCAGGCTTCGTCATTTTCGCGGTCCTCTTCATCGCTCGCGTGCTCATCGGCATCGTCGGCGCCCTGGGCGCTCACGTCCTTGATCCACTGGAACAGCTCGCGGAAATACTTCGGCGGGCGTGCCTGCTCCTGCTCGCGCCGCGCGTTGCGAATCAGCGTGCGGCCTTCCTGCGGGTCGGCGGCCGGGTGCTGGCGGATGAATTCGGTGAGGGCGTCGTCGCTGGCGAGCAGCTTCTCGCGCGTGCGCTCGATCCAGTGCAGGCGCGCCGTGGCGGCCTTGTTCACGCCGCGGTGCTCGTCGAGCGCGGTGCGCAGCGCGGCGACTTCGTCCTCGCGCAGGCCGCGCATCATGCGGCCCACGTACTGGAGCTGGCGGCGCTTGCCTTCGTGGTCGGTGATGCGGCGCGCCTCGTGGACGGCGTCGGCGAGGTCTTCCGTCATGGGCATGCGCTTGAGCGCGTCCTTGGGCAGCTCGACGAGCGCCGTGCCCAGCTCCTGGAGCGCGGTCATCTCGCGCTTGAGCTGCGACTTGCTCGGGCGATCGTAGCCGTTGTCGTCGTCGTTGCCCTGTTGGGCGGCAACGTCGTTCATGGGTTGAATGCGGGTTTTGCGTTTCATGACGCGTATTGTAGCGTGCGCGCGCTGTCGGATCGGCGCAGGGTTCGGCGCGCCTCGGGCAGTCGTGGGCCATGCGGCTGCGGTACGCGTTCGCATACCTTGCTATGATCGCGAAACGCGCTTCTTTACAGAGCTTTGGCGAGGCGCATGATCCGATACCCCCGACACACGACAAGCGGGCCGCTCCGGCCCGAAACCGGACCGTAACGACAATGGCTGCAGACATCGAAGCCCGGCAACGATTTTTCCCGCATACCCAGGACGAGCTGAAAGAGATCGCGTCGGACATTCTCCGTCACGCGAAGGCGCTCGGCGCGAGCGACGCCGCGACGGAAATCTCCGAAGGCGATGGCCTGTCGGTTTCCGTGCGGCGCGGCGAAGTCGAGACCATCGAGCACAACCGCGACAAATCGGTCGGCGTGACCGTCTACGTCGGCAACAAGCGCGGCAATGCGAGCACCTCGGACTTTTCCGCGCAGGCGCTCAAGGACACCGTGGCGGCGGCCTACAACATCGCGCGTTTTACCGCGGACGACGACTGCGCCGGCCTCGCCGAAACCGACCTGCTGGAAACCGCGCCGCGCGACCTCGATCTCTATCACCCGTGGAGCCTCACGGCCGACGAGGCCGTCGAGATCGCGCGCCGCGCCGAAGACGCCGCGTTCGCCACCGACCGCCGCGTGACCAATTCGGAGGGCGCGAGCGTTTCGGCGCAGCATTCGCAGTTCGTGCTCGCCACCTCGGGCGGCTTCATGCACGGCTACCCCTACTCGCGCCATTACATCGCGTGCGCGCCCATCGCGGGCACCGGCCGCAGCATGCAGCGCGACGACTGGTACACCTCGCGGCGCAGCGCGAGCGAGCTGGCCTCGCCGGAGGCGGTCGGCCGCTATGCCGCCGAGCGCGCGCTGTCGCGCCTGTACGCGCGCGGTCTCGACACGCGCAAGGTGCCGGTGCTGTTCGAGGCGCCGATCGCGGCAGGCCTGCTCGGCGCGTTCGTGCAGGCCACCAGCGGCGGCGCGCTCTACCGCAAGACCTCGTTTCTCGTCGACAGCCTCGGCAAGCCGGTGTTCGCGCCGCATATCCAGGTGGTCGAAGACCCGCACGTGGCGCGCGCCGCGGGCAGCGCGCCGTTCGACGAGGAGGGCGTGCGCACGCAACGGCGCGAAGTCGTGAAGGACGGCGTGGTGCAGGGCTACTTCCTGTCGTCGTATTCGGCGCGCAAGCTCGGCATGCAGACGACTGGCAACGCGGGTGGCTCGCACAACCTGCGGCTGGAAAGCTCGCTCACGAACCCCGAGGACGACTTCGAAGAAATGCTCAAAAAGCTCGGCACGGGCCTGCTGCTCACCGAGCTGATGGGGCAGGGCGTGAATTTCGTGACGGGCGACTATTCGCGCGGCGCCTCGGGTTTCTGGGTCGAGAACGGCAAGATCCAGTATCCGGTCGAGGAGATCACGGTGGCGTCGACGATGCAGGAGATGTTCCGCCACATCGTCGCGGTGGGCGCCGATACGCTCGCGCGCGGCACGCGCCAGACCGGCTCGGTGCTGATCGAGCGTATGACGGTGGCGGGGCAGTAAGCGGCTTTTCCGCAGGCTCAATGCACAACGGCACGCCTTGGCGTGCCGTTTGTGTTTTTGCGTGCGTGTTTTCGACGCTCAACACTACGCCCAGTCGCGCCGCTCGTAAGTGACGAACGCGAAATCGAAGTCGTTGGGCGGATTCGCGTGCAGCGTCTCGCGCGCCGTTTCGCGCCAGTGTGCGGGATCGGGCGCGGGGAGGGTGGCATCGCCTTCGAAGTCGGTGGCGATCTCCGTGACGATCAGCTTGTGCGCGAGCGCGATGCCCTCGGCGTAAAGTTGCGCGCCGCCGATCAGGAACGCTTCGGGCGCCTGGTCTTGCGCCGCGAGCGCGAGCGCGGCTTCGAGGCTCGTGACCGTGTCGCAGCCGGGAAAGCGCCTGGCAGCGTCGCGCGTGACGACGATGTTGCGGCGGCCGGGCAGCGCGCGGCCAATCGATTCATGCGTTTTGCGGCCCATCACGATGGGCGCGCCCATGGTGGTGCGCTTGAAGAAGGCAAGGTCCTCGGGCAGCCGCCAGGGCAGCTCGTTGTCGCGGCCGATCACGCCGTTGCGGGCGCGAGCGACGATCAGGGTGAGCGTCGTCATCGAGTCAGTCGAAGTGCGTTGGAATGGAAAAGCCAGTTGCACCGATTTTACCCGACGGCCTCATCGCCTCCGTACCCGTGGCGTCATGCCGAAGGCCCGATTGGCCGGTCCGGCTGATTCTCCGCCTCGCCGTCGAAGATCGTTTTCTCGTCGCGCAGGCCGTGCGTGCCCATGAGCCGGTAGAGCGTCACGCGCGAGATGCCGAGGTCGGTGGCCGCTTCGGTCAGGCGATGGCGATGGCGCAGCAGCGCCGCCTCGATCGCGCGTTTTTCCGCCGACTCGCGCGCCTCGGCGAGCGTCACGGTCTGCTGCGCGGTGAACTGATCGAGATCGAGATCCCCGGCCGAGATCAGCTTGCTTTCCGCCATCACGATCGCGCGCCGCACGCGGTTGATAAGCTCGCGCACGTTGCCGGGCCAGTTGTAGTTGTACATCGCCTCGATGGCATCCGGCGTGAAGCCGCGGATCCTGCGCGCGCTGTCCTGCTTGAACTTGTGCAGCACGTGGTGCGCGAGAATTTCGATGTCCTTGCCGCGCGCGCGCAGCGGTGGCTCGTCCACGCGCAGCACGCACAGCCGGTGAAAGAGGTCGGCCCTGAAGCGCGAGTCGCGCATCGCCGCTTCGAGATCGACGTGGGTGGCCGAAATGATGCGCACGTCCACGGGAATCTGCTCATGGCCGCCCAGGCGCTCGATCTTGCCTTCCTGGAGAAAGCGCAGCAGGCTTGCCTGGCTTTCCATCGGCAGGTCGCCGATTTCGTCGAGAAAGAGCGTGCCGCCGTTGGCCGCCTCCACGCGCCCGATCTTGCGCTGATGCGCGCCCGTGAACGCGCCGCGCTCGTAGCCAAATAGTTCGGATTGCAGAAGATGATGCGGGATCGCGCCGCAATTGATCGGCACGAACGGCGCCTTGCGCCGCGCCGAGCGCTCGTGGATCGCGAGCGCGGTGAGCTCCTTGCCGGTGCCCGATTCGCCCGAGATGAATACCGTTGCGTCGGTGTTCGCCACCTTGCGGATGGTGCGAAAGAGCTGCTGCATCGCTTCGCAGGTGCCCACCATTTCGTCTTCGTCCGCGCTTGCGGCCGACGCCGGCGCATTGTCGAGATCGCACAGCGTGACCATGCCGAACGCGTGGCTCACGAGGTAGTCGAGCGTAGCCGGCGCGACCGGCAGATGCACGTAGTCGAAGCAGTAGTGGCGGATCAGGCGGCGCACTTCGGGGTCGGTGAGACGCTTGGCGTCGGTGAGGGCGATCCAGCCGACCTGTTGCAGCCGCAGCACCGCTTCGAGCGCGGCCAGGTCGCGCGCGGTGAAGCTGGTCAGATCGACGATGCCCGCGCAGGTCGGCTCCGTTTTCACGAGCCGCGTGGCTTCGGGCGCGCTTCTCGCCGTCGCGACGTCCCAGCCGCGGCTCTTCAGATACGCGCCGAGTTGCGCGTCCGGCATTCGGGCGACGTACAGCAGCATGCGGTCGATGTCGGCAAGCGGCCCGCCATCGGGGCCGGGCGTGCATTCAGGCGTGCGCGCGGCGGCGTCGAGTCCGCGTTGCCCGGTTGCCGTCGCGCCCTCGGCCGTTGCCTTCGCTGTGGCCGGATGCGGCGGCGCGCCCGCCATGGGTAGCCGCGGGCCGGCCCCGGCTAGAGGTGTCACGGTAGCGCCCAGAGGGGAAGAATCACGCACGATCGGCCTCGTCTTCATCAGAAGGTGTAGGGGAACCGCAGGCCGACGACGAAGTTCGGCGCATCCGGCGTGAGGCCGACCGACACCACGCCGTTGATCGTCAGGTGCTTGTTGACCACGTGATTCAGGCCGAAGTTGAGCACCGACGCCGTGGTCTCGCTGCCCGGCACGCCGGTCCAGCTGCCGCCGGGCGCCTTGGTCTTCGACTGCGGCTCGATGGCCATCGTGTAGGAGATGCTGGCCGAGTCCTTGTCGGAGAAGGCGAGCGCGACGCCGCCCCCGAACTGGATGATGTCGCCGAGCTTCACCTCGGCCGGCTGCGTTTGCCCGACGACCGACGAGATATCGGAGAACGAGCGCGCGATGTTGTACGTGTACGAGAAGCTGCCGAACAGCACGACCGGGTCGTAGGTCTTCAGCACCGAGACGCCGGCCGTGACGTTCCAGAAGCCGGTGCCCGTAGGCAGCTTGCTGGGCGCGACGAGGTTGGTGTTGTCGGGCGTGAGCTGCACCACTTTGATGCCGAACGGCGAGGTTCCGGTGTCCGTCTTCACGCGCAGGCTGCCGACCACGTCGGGCAGGCTATTGGTCTCCTTCAGGAATTGGTAGTAGATCCCGAAGTTCACGTCGCCGATCGCGTGCGAGCTCACGGACGCATCGGAGAGCGTGTTCGCCGCGCCGCCCGCGCCGCCCACGATGAAGCTGCTATGGCGGTAAATGTACGGGACGTCGACGTCGATGCTCATGCGGTCGGTGATGCCGTACCGCGTGTCGAGATCGGCCATGAGCTGGTGCGACTTCGTCTGGCCCAGATTGATATTGCCGAGGAAGATCGCATCGAGCGCGAGGAAGCCTGAGAGCTGCAACTGGCGCCGGTCGTAATAGGTGTCGCTGATGCCCCAGTCGAGCGTGAGCTTGTGATCGAAGAGCGGGGCATGTTCGCGCTGCACGACTGCTTGCTCGGCCTCGGTGCGGGTGGGCGCGGCGCTCTTTTGCGTCTGGCCCACGGTCGGGTTCGCGCCCGTGTTGTCCCCCGCATTGACGCCGACCGGCGCGCCTTGCTGTGGCCCGCTCGCGGCGGACGAACCGGTGGCGCCCGTGGCCGGGCCGCTCTCGGGCGAGGGCGGGTTCACCGGCACACCGGTGGCGGTGCCGGTGAGGGAGCCTGGGGCGGTGGCGCCGGGCAGCGCTTGCGCGAGCGGCGGCAGCGGCACGGGCAAGCCGTCCGCGCCGGGCTGGTCGGCGACGCTCGCGCTGTCGCCGGCGGCCGGCGCACCCGCGCCCGGCATGCCGCGCCCGCGCTGCGCCATTTCGAGGTTCGTGACCTGGCGCTCGAGAGACTGGATTTGTCGCTGCTGCTCGTCCACCACGCGCATCAGCGTGTTGAGACGTTCTTCGACAGACTGGCTTTGCAGCGCCTGCGCGTGGGCGGTTTGCGCGAGCGCGAAAAGCAGGACTGCTGCTGGAATGGCGGCCAGCGTCAAACGCGGCGCCGCCGTCGGGTACGACGTGCTCATTCTTTTCCCCCCGGATCGAAAGTCGATGCACGACAGAGCACGAAGTTCTGCGCCCGCATCGTCGATACGCTTGCTCGATATTGCTTCACGCGTTCTGGCGGTTCGCGTGCTGGTCTCCTGCCGGTGTCTCCCTGTGGCGGCCGTCGATGGCGGTCGGCGGCATCTTGTTGCTGAAATCAGGCGGCGCTTTTTTAGCGGGTGTTGCGTAGAGCCTGTAATACGCCGGCCTGCCGGATCATTTGCGCGCTCAACTGCTGCGTCTGCAAACTGAGCTGCAACTGGTTTGCGACTTGCTGGTTGTTGCCCGCGACCTGGAGCAACTGGGCAATGGCGCCCGCCTGCTGCGCGCTGCCGGGCATGATGTTCTGCGTCGCCATGCCGGCGGGCGTTTGCAGCGTGACGTTGATGCCGTTGCCGCCGAATGCGATGCCGGCCTTGATGGTGCCGTTCGCGTTCGAAGCCGCTGCGCTCGTCTGGTTGCCTCCCGCCATGCCGGCGATCTGCAGCGCGTGGCTGTAATCGATGGTCGCGGCGTTGGAGCCGACGTTGTTGTTGCCCGCGACCTGGGTGATCTGCGATACGCCGTTGACCGACACGTTCTGGCCGCCCGAGGCCGAGGCGTTCGGCGTGGCACCGCTATTGCCCGGGTTCGTGCCGCCCGGCATCGGGTCGGTGACGCGTGCGCTGGTTTGCACGCTCGCGCTCAGATGGTTGGCCGTGTTCTGCGAGACGGCGAGCGCGCCTTGCGCGACGGCGCTGGCGCCATTGGGCAACTGCCATTGCGACAGCACGCTGAGCACGAAGCCGGAAATCATGTCGCTGCCGGCGAACTTGCCGGTTTGATGCGCGAGCACCTCGTCGTCGACGAGCTCGCAGCGCACGGGCTGCGCGTCGGGGCCGCCCGCTGAAAGAAATGCAGGCACGGCCGCCTGGGTGGCGGCGAGGCTTTCTGCTGCGCACGCATTGCCCGTACAAGCGCAGGCGAGCGCGCAGACACCTGCCGCGATGCCACACTGTGAGAGGTTGCGTTTCATGGCTATTCAGGACTTCAGAACATCAGGGCCTTGTCGAGGCCGTATTCGAAGAAAGGAGTCGGCGCCGTGCCGTTGAGCAGGGCGTTCTCGCGCAGCTTCAAGGCGATCGACTCGTTGTTCTGCAACAGCGGAGAATCCTCCCGAAACGGTTTGCCGAGCACGGCGAAGACGAGGCCGTTCCACGTCTTCGCGAAGTCATCCTCGGCGACGATGCGGTTGCCGAGCGCGGGGTCCGCAATGAAGATGCGGTTGTTCTCGGCATGCTTGACGATCACGAAGTGCTCGTAGCCCCCGATGTTCATGAGGACGAGCACGGGAATCTGCAAGTGATAGAGCGCGTCGGTATTGACGCGAAAGCCCCGGCCGCGCAGGCCGATCGTTTCGACGAACTTCTTCATGTCGAGCATGGAGAAGCCGTTCTTCACGACCACCTCGGGGGTGGAGAACACCATCATGCGCCGGATCAGTTCCGGTTCGGGAATGTCGATGCCGTAGCCGTACTTGAGCAGCGTCGCGAGCGCGGCCGCGCCGCAGCTGTAGTCGTATTGCTGCGTGACGACGCTGTTGTAGCGAATCTCGCGCATCGAGCGGACCGGCAACTTGATCGGCACGCCGATCAGGTGGGTCGCGTCGATGCTGGTCTGCGCCTGGCAAGGCATCCACGCCGCAGTGGCGGCGAGCGCCAGCGCGACGGCACATGTTCTTGACGCCGGGGACGAAACGGACCCGGACATGGTGGTCTCCTGCATCGGGTTTGCGCGCCAGCCGCTGTGTGACGGCGGCCGGCGCGTCGGGGTACAGCTTGCAACTACCTGGATATCAGGACTGCGTATTGATGCTCGGGCCTTGCCTAGTGGCCGTTGCTCATTGCCGCGATGGCCATGCCGTTGTGCTGCAGGTTGCCGATGCCGCCGGCAATGTTCACGCCGATGTTGCCGCTGGCATTGGCGAGCGTGCCGGCGCCGAGGCTAGCCGTACCCTGGAACTGGCCTGTTGCCGTCATGCCTGCGTTCTGCACGTTGTTGTCAGTCGCGACCATCGCCGTGGTCTGGGCGGAACCGGCGTTCTTGGCCGTCGTTACGGAGCCGGCGAGGCTGTTGTTCTGCGCGTTGCCGATACCCGAAGCGACGTTCACACCGACATTGCCCGAGACGCTGGCGAGCGAGCCGTCACCCACCGAAGCGTTGAGGTTGAAGTTTTTCACATTGGCTGTGCCAGCGGACGCTTGATTATTGAAAATCTGAGCGTTACCGAACACATTGCCCACATCGACCGAAGCGAGCGCGACGTCATTGCTTTGCGCGTTGTTGATGCCTTCGGCGATGTTCACGCCCAGGTTGCCCGTCACTCCGGTTGCTGCGTTGTTGCCGGTGTTGGCGTCGAGCGTGGCGGCCTTGCGGGTGTCGATGTGATTCGTCACCCAGCCGGTCGTCGTATCGTCGACCGTCTTCATCGTGTCGTTCACGCTGTAGCCTGACGTATGCCTTTCTTCCGTGGCTCTCGCGTAAGCCTGCGAGTGCGAGTGCGAGCTGCTGCTCGATTCGCTGAAGTGGTGATTGTACGTATTGCTGGAGTTGCTCGACTTGCCGCTCGTGCCGTTCGCATAGGCGGAGACCGCGGCGCTGCCCGTGCCGTCGGCGTAGGCCGTGTTCGCGTTGGTCGAGCTGTTGCTCGTGTTGCGGTTGTTGGCCGTCGACCACGTGCTCGCCGTTGCGGTCGAGTCGCTGTTGTTATGCGAGTTGCTCCTCGTGTGCGACGAGCCTTCGGACCCGCTCGCGGCGAAAGTGGCCGAGCCGTTCAAGAAGTTGCCGGTGCGCGTCCACGAGGCGCCGACCTGGACGCCCGCACTGCCGTTTTGCGAATGCGTCGAGGTGTTGCTGCCGACGCTGTCGTACGAGTGGCTGTGATTGCTGTGGCCCGTGTCGCTATAGGTGCTTGCGGTCGTCGAATTGCTCGTGTTGCCGCTGTCGGTGGCGACGTGATAGTTGGCCGCGATGCCGGCGTTGAAGGTCTTGCTGAAGCTCGAGTTGCGCGACGAGGTCGTCGCGGTCCATGCGCTCACGTCGTGCGTCTTCGACGATGCGCTCATCGACTGCGAAGCGGATCCTTCGGCGAAGTACGAGGTGCGGTAGCTCGAATTGGTGCCCGTGCCGACCTTGCTCCAGTTGGTGTCGTTGTAGTGGGTCGTCACGTTGCCGAACTGGTAGCTCTGGGCTTGCGGAAGCAGCGTGCCGCCACCCGTGTTCTGCGTGTTGTTGATGACCGCGCCTGCCGTGCTCGAGACGGCGACGCATCCGAACAGTCCGACAAAGCCTTCGATGCCCACATATTCGGTCACGCCGGTGGCGTTGAAGAGGAAAGCGGTCTTGGGGCCTGCGAAAGCGGAACCAGCCGCCGTCGCGAGGACTGCTGCTGCGATGAGGGTGCGCTTCATGTTTCGCTCCGATACTAGTGGTCAGTTAAAAAAGAGTGCCCGCCGGGGGACGGAGCACAAAACTGTTTGCCGTGACGTTACCGGCGCCGGCTGTCTGGTTCACCTGTACGAGGCCCGTTGCATTCCTGAAGGCCGCACCGTCGATGCGTACCTCACGAATGCCGCGCGTCTCGCCTGTCTGGTTGCCCATACCGCCGTTCGTCGCGCTGGCGGCGGACAGTTCGCCGTCCGATACCATCGCGACTCCGAGCACACCAGTGGCGATCTGCGCACTGTTGCGCTGGATGTTGCCCACGCCCGCCGACTGATTCACCATCATGGCGCCGGACGTGTTGGAGAAAGCGCCCGAGCCGATCAGCGCGGTGGCGTTGCCGAGCCGCGCGCGCGTCGAGGCGCCTTGTTCATCGAGATTCACATTGGCGACCGAGCCGCCGCTGGTGATGGTCAACTGGTTGGCCTGGGCGTTGTCGAGCCCGGCCGCTTCGTTCACGGCGAGCGCGCCGGTGGTCGAGGTCGCCGCGTTCGGCGCGATCACGGCGGTCGCGCCTACGTCGACCTGGGCTTGCGCGGTCGTTGCGAGCGCCGCGAGAGAGGCGGCGAGCGCGACGGCTTCCAATGCTCGCGGAATGTTCCGGGCGGGTGTGCGGCGGCTCATTTCATGCTCCCGATCGCGCCCAGTGCGCTCGTGATCGGCGCGATGGCACCGGTGACCGTGGAGGAGATCGTGCCGCCCAGCCCGCCGACGGCCTGGGCGCTGCCGCCCGCGCCGAGCGCCGAGTTCGAGCCTGCCGGGTTGCCCACGAGAACGCGGGTGATGGCCTGCACGCCCGCGGCTTCGCCGGCTAGCGCGCCGCTCGTGTTCACGCCGGAATTGCCATGCGCGTTGGTGAGGTCGGTATCGTTCACGAGCGTCGCCATGGTCGGGTCGAAGGTGTTCTTCGGGAAGGTGGTGGCACGCACCCGCACGGGGTCCTGGCTCTTCGGCACGGCGGCGAAGGCGCTGCGCGGGGTGATGTCGCGCTCGACGATGATGTCGCCGGGATTAGTTACCTGCTGTGCGCTGACGCCTGCCGCCAGCGCCGCAGCGAACGCGGCGCTCAGGACGGCGGCGAGCCGGGCGGAGTGCCGGCGCGCAGCTGGCGTCTTCAAGCGAACGATCATGACTGTCTCCGTCTCTGTTTCCGGCGCGGCGCGCATTGGGCGCCACCTTCGAACCACGTTGTGGCCGGCACGGGGCCGGTTCGGCGAAAAGCGCGTTGTCTGCCGCGTTCTTTCCGTTACTTCCGGATGTAGCTGGCGGTGTTTCCCTGTGCCACCTGGCCGGCGTCCACCGGAATCGGCAGCGGAGCGGGCGGGGCGATTTCGTCCCACAGCGTCACGCCATTGCCGCGCATGAGCTGCGGCGTGGCGGCGACCATCACCATGCCCACGGCGCCTCCGTGCTGGCGCGCGAGCGTCTGGTCGTCGATGGCGCCCACGCCCGCGAGCGCCGGATCGTCCCCAGCGGGGCCGGGATCGGCGGCGAGCGTGCGCGTGCTCATGTCGGCGCTCAAGTTCTTGCCGCTGGCGCCGTAATAGGAGTCAGGGGCCATGCTCATATCGAGCGTTGCGCTCACCAAGGCCGCGTCTGTTGCAGGAACGACATTGGAGTTCGCCGCGACCACACTCGCCCTCGCCACATCCGCAGCGGTTTGTGCGCGCGCCGACGGCGCGAAGGCGAAGAGCACGGCGGGAATCAGCACGGCGGCCAGCATGCCGCACGGGCCGGCCACACTGCGCCTGATGTTTGAAGAAATGAGTCGCATGGCGTATCTCCTGGTGCGAGACATTTAGCGAAACGTGTGCCATGCCACGCAATCCGTTGATACGTCGCGGGTTGGAATATTTTCTACGGATTTTGAATAGTGGATTTTCGCAAAAACGTTTCAGTGCTGAAACGTCGGGCTGGTTTAAACGCCCGGAATTCGCTGGAACGTTTCAAAGAAAACGTTTGCGCGACCTTTTTTTCGTAATCCGGGGTGCTCGGAAAACAGTGCGGGAGCAAGAGAATGGAAACATCCGCAATTGATGTTCTGTGACAATTCGGTGGCCGCGCAATGGAAACCTTTCCATTGCGCCCTTATCAATTCGCGCCGCATATTTTCTATCCAACACCCCGGTGCATATAGTAAGCTTCAGAAAAACAAGTAATACAGATAACAAAGGCCCTGTAAGGGCCAAGTTGACCACACGCCGCAGTTCGGGGATTCACTGTCCGCAAAAGCCCCTATGCTCGCCCGCGTTTAATTGCGCCTGGCGAATGGTTTCTTTTGCGGCGTGTCTGTACATCAGGTGCGTGCCGTCATTTCGCAACGATGTGTTGGCAAGAGGATCTGAATAATGGAATCCGCAACGCGGCAATTGGTTTACGTGACGCGCAGTCCGAATGAAGCGCTGAACGAGCGGTTCCACGAGCGCGGCTGGCAGGTGGAGATCGTCGGCAACGCGCGGGACGCGCGGCGCGCGCTGCGCGCGGGTTCGCCCGCGGGCGGGTTGCTCGATTTATCCAGCGAATTCCATCTGCATGAGATCGGTGCCTTCGAGCCGTGCCTGACGTTGCCTAACGTCGGCTGGGTGGCGGCGACCACCACCGGTCAGTTGCAGGACGCCAATTTGCGTCGTCTCGTGCGCGATTACTGTTTCGATTACGTAACGGTGCCGTGGAGCGGCGAGCGCATCGTCGATTCCGTGGGCCATGCCTATGGCATGGTCACGCTTTGCGAGCGTGCCTCGAACGACCATTCGGGTGGCGCGGAAGGCGAAATGGTGGGCTCGTGCGAGGCCATGCTCGCGCTCTTCCGCTCGATCCGCAAGGTCGCGATGACCGACGCGCCGGTGTTCATTTCGGGCGAGTCGGGCACCGGCAAGGAACTCACCGCGGTTGCCATTCACGAACGTTCGTCCCGGTGCAATGCGCCGTTCGTGCCCATCAATTGCGGCGCCATTCCGCCGCATCTGCTGCAGTCGGAGCTATTCGGCTACGAGCGCGGCGCATTCACGGGTGCGAGCCAGCGCAAGACCGGGCGCGTGGAAGCTGCCAACGGCGGCACGCTTTTTCTCGATGAAATCGGCGACCTGCCGATGGAAAGCCAGGCGAGCCTGTTGCGCTTTCTTCAGGAAGGCAAGATCGAGCGGCTGGGCGGCCATCAGTCGATGCCGGTGGATGTGCGCATCATCTCCGCCACGCACGTGGACATGCGCGCGGCTATGGTCGACGGGCGCTTCCGCCAGGATTTGTATCATCGCCTGTGCGTGCTGCAGATCGACGAGCCGCCGCTGCGCGCGCGCGGCAAGGACATCGAACTGCTCGCGCGGCACATGCTCGAGCGCTTCAAGAAAGACGGCGGGCGGCGCCTGCGAGGCTTTTCTCCCGATGCGATTGCGGCGCTGCATAACTACAGCTGGCCGGGCAACGTGCGCGAGCTCATCAACCGCGTGCGGCGCGCGATCGTCATGTCGGAAGGGCGTGCGATCACGGCGCGTGACCTGGAACTCGGCGATTACGTCGAGGTGGTGCCGGTCTCGCTCGCGCAGGCGCGCGAGGCCGCCGAGCGCCAGGCCATCGAACTCGCGTTGCTGCGCCATCGCGGGCGTCTTGGCGACGCCGCGCAGGAACTGGGTATTTCGCGCGTGACGCTGTACCGGCTGTTGTGCGCGCACGGCATGCGGCATATGGAGAGCGATCCGCTCGCGCCGCATTCTGGCGGGCTGATTTCGGGGGGCGGGGCTTGAAGGTGACCGAAGGTGGTGATCTGCAGCAGGCCTCGCTGAGGGGACCATAAAACGGCTGCGCAAAAAGCAGCCGGACAAGCGCTGACGAAGCAGGCGACCAAGAGCCGGATACGGCCATGAGGGTGCTGGACGGTTCAGAAGGGTGCAGGGGTGCAAGACGGGTTCGCGCGGGGGCGCGGGTTCGTGCGGCAGGCGGCTCGCGTGCGTGGGCCGCCTTGTCCGCGTGGCTTGCGCCAGCATGCGTTGATTCGTGCGGCCCGGGTTCGCCGATGACGAAATGGTGGATTATTTATGCATCATTTGCTAACGAATTTTCCACACCGCTGCCACGCTATTCTGCGTGTCGATTTTTCTCCGTTGCTTTTGCCACAATAACGTCTTCTGTGCGGCGCATTAATTTTTTATTTCCCGCTTTGAAGAAATAATGCGAATTGCATAAACATGTTATGCCAATACGGCCGTGTCGTTGCGCGCCTTCCTGCTCGTTCCCCGGTTGTTCTGCGCTGCTGAGCCATTGGGCCCGATCTGCCGTTTGCCCGCTTGCTATAGAATCTCGCTTTTGAATCCGCATCGGGTGCGCTCGCGCGCCCGCTCAGGGAAGCGCGCATGAAACAGTATCTCGAGCTCGTCCGCTCGATCCTCGACACCGGCACCTGGCAGGAAAACCGTACCGGCATCCGCACGATCAGCATGCCGGGCGCAATGCTGCGCTTCGACCTGCAACAGGGCTTCCCCGCTGTCACGACGAAAAAGCTGGCGTTCAAGTCCGCGGTGGGCGAGCTGATCGGCTTCTTGCGCGCCTCGCGCAGCGCGGCGGATTTCCGCGCGCTCGGCTGCAAGGTCTGGGACGCCAATGCGAACGAGAACGCGCAGTGGCTGGCCAATCCGTATCGCCGCGGCACCGACGATCTGGGCGACGTCTACGGGGTGCAGTGGCGCCAGTGGCCCGCCTACAAGGTGCTCGACGCCGACGCGAGCGCGCAGCTTGCCGACGCGCAGTCCCGCGGCTTTGCGCGCGTGAGCGAATTCAGCGAGGACGGCCGCCCGAAGGTGCTGCTCTACAAGGCGGTCGACCAACTGCGCCAGTGTCTCGACACGATCATGAATAATCCCGCCGATCGCCGGATTCTGTTTCATGGCTGGAACCCGGCGGTGCTCGACGAGATCGCGCTACCCGCGTGCCATCTGCTCTACCAATTCCTGCCGAACGTCGCGAAGCGCGAGATCTCGCTGTGCCTGTACATCCGCAGCAACGACGTCGGGCTCGGCACGCCGTTCAATCTGACCGAAGGCGCGGTGCTGCTGCATCTCGTCGGCCGCCTGACCGGCTACACGCCGCGCTGGTTCACGTACTTCATCGGCGACGCGCACATCTACGAAAATCAGCTCGGCATGCTCAACGAGCAGTTGCGCCGCGAGCCCTATGAGAGCCCGCGCCTCGAGATCGCCGCACGCGTGCCCGAGTACGCAAAAACCGGCCTCTACGAGCCCGAGTGGCTCGAAAAAGTCGAGCCGTCGGACTTCTCGCTGGCCGGCTACCGGCACCACGATCCGCTTACCGCGCCAATGGCGGTGTAGCGTGCCGCTGTAGTGCCAACGCGCCGCACCATAAACAAAGCCCGCGAACGGTGACGTTCGCGGGCTTTTGCGTTGATGGCGCGCGCTGTTCGGCGCGCGCCGGGGCGGTGGGTTTAGCCGCGATGGCGATCGTCATGGCCGCCGCCGGCTTGCGGATGCGGCTGGGGCTGAGGCTGAGGCTGAGGCTGCGGACGGGGCTCGGGACGCGGCTGGGGCTGCGGTTGCGGATGGAACTCGGCGCGCGGTTGCGGCTGCGGTTGCGGATGGAATTCCGGACGCGGCTGCGGCTGGGGTTGCGGATGGTATTCCGCGCGCGGCTGAGGTTGCGGACGCGGCGCTTCACGCGGCTGTTGCTGCGGTTGCGGATGGAATTCAGCCCGCGGTTGGGGTTGGGGCTGGGGCTGCGGGCGCGGTTGCTCGCGCGGTTGTGGCTGCGGTGGCGGATGAAAATCGGCGCGTTGCGCCGGTTGCGCCGGTTGCGCCGGTTGCGCCTGGGGCTGCGGGCGGGCTTGCGCGCCCGGTTGCGGCCCGTGCGGCGCGTCGCCTGCGGAGGGTTGCGGTATGCGAGCAGGCGCGCCGTCACGCGGCTGCTGCATCGATGCGAAAGCTTGCTGGCGGCTCTCCTGACGCGGCGCTGCGCCGCCGCCGGGCTGTCCACGCTGGGCAATCGGCGCGTGCGGCTGCATCCACGACGGCTGATGCGTCTCGCCCGGCGCGCCTGCCATCGCACGGCCATTCATGTTGCCGGCAGCGCCCGGCGTGCCTGGTGCGTGCGGCTGGCCGCCGGGCAGGGCACCCTGCGGCTGCGCACCTTCCGGCCGTCCGGCGAACTGCGGCGGACGCGGCACGCCATGCGCTTCGCTCGGCTGCCCGGCCGGACCATGGCCGTTCGTCATTGCCGGCGCCATGCCAGGCTGGCCGGGTTGCTGCCCGCGCATGGTCATGGACGCGCTCGGGCTATGCGGGCCGCCTTGGGCGAAGGCGCCCGGACGCGGCGGCTGGCCTGGCGTTTGGCTTGGCATTTGACCGCGCATTTGAGCCGGCATTTGACCGTGCATCTGATCGGACGCCAGCCCGGGCGTGCCGTTGGTCCGCCCGGGCTGGCCGATGGGCTGACCACTGAGTTGGCCGCCGGGCCGGCCGTTACCTCGGCCCGTTGCGCCGATCACCGGCGAGTGCGGCGGCACGACGCGCACGTTCTGCTGCGGCCATCCTCCGCGCGAAGCGGGCGAGAAGGATGAGAACGGGGCGTGCGCCGGCGCGGAAACGCGCACGACGGGCGCGCCCGCGCCCGGCACGGCGCCGCCGCCGCGGGCGAAGCGCTGCGCGAGGTTGTCATGGAAAGCGGGCGGCGCAACCGGCGCGCGCGTCGCCACCACTTGCCGCTGATTGAGCGACGCTGGCGGGCGGTAATCGGCGCGGCGCATGTTCGGGCCGAAGCTGCCCTTGACCGGCGCGATGCCCGGCGTGCCCGACTGGATGCGCGCGTTCTGCCACTGGCGCGGGTCGACGCGCTGTGCAAAGCGCGAGGTCGGCTGGCCGTGCACGAAGGCCGTGGCGGGCACGGCGGTCACGGCGCCCGGTACGCGGTAGTTCACGAAGGTATTGTTGTGCACATTGACGTTCGTGATATTCGTGATGTTCACGTCGTGTCGGTAGTTATTGACGATCACGGTCTGATTCACGCGGTCGTAGTAACGCGGGCTCCAGTCGCCCCAGTGCGGATGCCACGGTTCGCCCGGCCCGAGCGCGAACCACGCGACGCCCGCCGCCGCCGCGCCGCCAACGGCGAGGTTCACGCCCCAGTCGGGGCCGCCGCCCCCACCGCCCACGAAGGCGACGAGCGCGGGCGCGTAGACCGGCGGCGCGGTCTCGACAATCGGGCCCGGCACCCACGCCCACGAATCGTCGACATAGGCCCAGCGGCCGTAGTGATAAGGCGCGAAGCCCCATGGAGCGTCGTCCACCCACGTCCAGCCCCATGGCGCTTGCCAGACCCAGTGGCCGTCGTGATACGGCGCCCAGCCCGAGGGCACGTCGTTCGGCGTCCAGACTTCGCCGTACTGCGGGCTTTCGCGCCACGAACCATTGGCGTCGAGGTCCTGATAGCCGGGGATGTCGCGCGAAACATAGCGCGCCGAGACCGAGCGGTCCTCTGCGGCGTCGCGCGCGAGCGCCCACTGGTCAAAAGCGTCGGGCGGCGGCGCGGCCTCGCTCGCCACCTGCTGCAGGTCGGTGCCGGCAAAGCGGATCTGCTGGCCCGCCGACATCGGCATCTGGCCGTTCTCGCCGTACACCGTAACATTGCCGCTGCGCACCGTGACGGTCGTGGCGCTGCCATCGGGCGCGACATCTACGCGATAGTCGCCAGGGCTGGTCACGCCGAGCGCGAGATTGGGCGTGTCGATTTCATACGCGCTACCGGGGGGCAATTGCCGCACGCGCGTCGAGAGCGTGCCTTGTGCGACCTTGAGCTGGGCGTTCGAGTCGTCGAGATTGAGCACGTCGACGCTCGTTTGCGGGCCCATGCGCACTGCCGTCGAGCCGATGTGCATCTGCGAGCGCGCATTGGCGTCGTTCCAGATCTGGTCGCCGGTCGTGAGCGGGCGATTCAATTGCGCATAGGACCAGTCGGTCGCGCCGGCCGGTTCGGTGGTCACGTCGCCCGCCATGTAGTCGAGGCGCGCGACGCGTCCGGGCGGGTCGCCTGCGGCGGGCGCGGCCTGCGCCCACGCATTGGCGCCGCTCAGGCTGAGTGCGAATGCGGCGAGCACGGCGCCGGCGATCAGCGTGCGGCAGAGCGGGCGGCCGTGGGTGCGATATGCAGCCGCGTGCGAATTCGGGTCTTCGTGCGTGGTGAGCGATGGGGTGCGCGTTGTCATGTTGGTTCTCCGGCCCCTGGAGCGAGTATCAGGAAGCTATGTGGGGAACTCTATCCGCCGCGCCTGTTTCCATGCGCGCTCAATTGTTAGGGCTTATGCACCAGATGTAACAGAACGTGTGCCTGTCCCCGGAAAGGGCGCTTTTGATGCGCGTTAGGTGGCGTTGTCGGATATTTGTCAGCTTGATGGATGCGCTCAGGTTCTCACGAAGGCGTCGAATTCGCGTTGGCCGAGTGGCGTGACGCGCAGCACGCGCGGGCGGCTGGCACGCTCGATCCAGCCATTCGCGGTAAAGCGTTCGAGCAGCGCCGCGCCGAGCGCGCCGCCCAGGTGCGGGCGCCGTTCGCTCCAGTCGAGGCAGGTGCAGGCGAAGCGCCGCCGGCGCGCGTGCAGTGCCTTCACGTCGACGCCCCAGTTCGAAAGCCGCGCGACGCCTTGCTCCGTCACTTCGAGATCGTCGTCGTTGCGCACGAGCCATCCGCCTTCGACGAGCCGGTCGAACACGCGCACCGCGACCTCGCCGGCCATGTGGTCATAGCAGGTGCGCGCGTGACGCATTTCCACGGGCACGGTGCGCGCAGGGCGCGTCACGGGCTGGGCCGGCGCGGCGGCGTGCGCGACGTTCATCAGCGCTTCGATGGCGGCGGCGACTTCCGCGCTGGCGATCCGATAGTAGCGATGCCGCCCGCGCACTTCGGGCTCGAGCAAGCCGCCTTCGGCAAGCCGGGCGAGATGCGCGCTTGCGGCGGACGGCGAGAGGCCCGCGATCATCGTGAGCTCGCCCGCCGGACGTGCGCTGCCGTCCATGAGCGCCCATAGCATGGCGGCGCGGCCGGGGTCGGCGAGCAGTGCCGCGACGCGCGCGAGACCGGGGAAGTGGCGGGTTTCATCGGTGGGGGGAAGAGGCATGATGGCTCCCGTGCGGAACTGGCGGCTCGAACGGCGCAGTTTGCGCTGGCTGTTCGCTCATGTGCTTACTCATGGGCTTACTCTAGCGACATCCGTGATTCGACGTTTCAGGCTGCCATGAAATATGGCGTGCAATTGAGGCGCGCGGGCGAGCGACTGAAGCGCGGTGTTGCCGGCTCGCCGGGGAGCGCCGGCTGCTGCGCGCTAGAATGGATTTCTTTCTGGAAGCAAACAGTCAGTCATGAAACGGATTCTTGCCCTTGTAGTGGTTGCACTGCTCTGTACGGCTTGCGCCGGCGGCACCGCGCCGTCGAGCAGCGCGAGCGGCATCACGATGTACGGCACGATCGATCAGGGCATCACCATTCACAACTAACCGGCCGGAAGAGGCGAGTTGGGCACGGCCTGGCATGGCAGAAATTGACGCAAGATCGACATGTCTGTCAATCGCGCGCTTGCGATGATGGCCGCTTCGCGTCTTCATCGCCCTTTGTTTTTACATGCCTATGTCCGCGTCTTCTTGCGTGCGCCATGTGGTTTTCGCGGTTGCACCCGATCTCGTGCTGCTCGACGCCTGCGGGCCGATCGAGGCTTTCTGGCGGGCCGAACTGGCGATGCGCGCCGCTGCAGCGCCTGCTCGTGCCGCGCCGGCTGATTTCACGCATGCCGCCGATCCCTGCGCCTGGCGCGTCACGCTCGCCTCCATGGCGGGCGGCGTGCTGCCCACGTTCGCGGGCATGCCGGTCGTCACCGAGCGGCTCGCCGCGCTCGACACCGCCACCATCGATACGCTGATCGTTCCGGGCGTCCCCATCGACGATTCGGCCGTGCTGCAGCCCGAACTCGTCGCATGGATCGCCGCCGCCGCGCCGCATGCGCGGCGTGTCGCCTCGGTTTGCACCGGCGCGTTCTATCTTGCCGCCGCGGGCCTGCTCGATGGCCGCCGCGCCACTACGCACTGGCGCAACGCGGCGCAGCTTGCGCGCCGTTTCCCGCGTGTGAAGGTCGACCCCGAGCCGATCTTCGTGCGCGACGAGCGCGACGGCCGCGTGGTCTGGACCTCGGCGGGCGTGACGGCCGGCATCGATCTCGCGCTCGCGCTGATCGAGGAAGACTGCGGCCACGCGGTCGCCATGCATGCCGCGCGGCGGCTCGTGGTGTTCATGAAGCGCCCGGGCGGCCAGGCGCAGTTCAGCGAGGCGCTGGAGGCGCAAAGCGCGGCGGGCGGCGCGTTCGATGCGCTGCATGGCTGGATGGCCGCGAACCTGCACAGGGAGCTGAGCGTCGAGCGTCTCGCCGAAGCGGCGCGCATGAGCCCGCGCACCTTCGCGCGGCGCTATGTCGAGTCGGTGGGGCGCACGCCTGCGCGCACGGTTTCGGCCATGCGCGTGGAGGCCGCCGCGCACGCGCTCGCGCAGTCGCGACTTCCGGTCAAGCGCATTGCCGCGGACTGCGGCTTCGGCACCGAGCAGAACCTGCGGCGCGCATTCGAGCGTCGCTATGGCGTGCTGCCGCTCGACTACCGGGCGCGGTTTTCGTCGGCCTGAGCACCGGGCGCCGGCGGATGACGCACCGGCGGACGACCGGATGAAGGAATGACCGTATGACAGAATGACATGCGGCGCTCGTATAATCGGCGCAACTCTATAACGACGCCTTGTCAGCAAGGCGCAATCCTCACGAGCGGAGCCCCCATGAGTACGCCTTCCCAGCCGCTGGACCGTTCGGAAACGACGTTCCGCTTTCTTGCCGAGCCGACCTCGGTGAACTTCGGCGGCAAAGTCCACGGCGGCGCCCTGATGAAGTGGATCGACGAAACCGCCTATGCATGCGCCGCCGTCTGGTCGGGCCGCTATTGCGTGACGGTGAGCGTCGGCAACATCCGCTTTCGCCGGCCGATTCTGGTCGGCAACATGGTCGAGTTGCGCGCGCGCGTGGTGGCCACGGGCCGCACCTCGATGCACATCCACATCACCGTGCACGCGGGCGACCCGAAGAGCGGCCAGCTGCGCCTCACGACCGATTGTCTGATCGTGTTCGTGGCCGTCGACGAAAACGGCAACCCGATTCCCGTGCCGACCTTCGTGCCGGAAACGGAGGAGCAAAAACGTCTCGCGAAATATGCGCTCGACGTGAAGGACGCGCTCGACGCGATCGTCGACCTGAAACCCGAGGAAGTGGCGAAAGGCCGGGTCTGATCGGCCGGGCTCATGGCTTGAGCGTGCCCACCATGTCGGCGGGCTTGACCCACGCGTCGAACTGCTCGCTGCTCACGTGGCCTAGCGCGAGCGCGGCAGCCTTGAGCGTCGTGCCTTCCTTGTGCGCCTTCTTGGCGATCTGCGCGGCCTTGTCGTAGCCGATGTGCGGATTGAGCGCCGTCACCAGCATCAGCGACTCGTTGAGCAGCGTGTCGATGCGCGCGCGGTTGGGCTCGATGCCCACCGCGCAATGATCGTTGAAGGAGAGTGCACCGTCCGCGAGTAGCCGGATCGACTGCAGCACGTTGTGCGCGATCATCGGGCGAAACACGTTCAGTTCGAAGTTGCCGCTCGCGCCGCCCACATTCACGGCCACGTCGTTGCCGAACACCTGGCAGCACAGCATCGTCAATGCTTCGGATTGCGTAGGATTCACCTTGCCCGGCATGATCGAGCTGCCCGGCTCGTTTTCGGGGATCGCGAGTTCGCCGAGTCCGCAGCGCGGGCCGCTCGCGAGCCAGCGGATGTCGTTGGCGATTTTCATGAGGCTCGCCGCCACGGTCTTGAGCGCACCGTGCGCGAACACGAGCGCGTCGGCGGCGGCCATCACCTCGAACTTGTTGGGCGCGGTCACAAACGGCACGCCCGTGAGCTTCGCGATGGTCTCGGCCACTTTCTGCGCGAATTGCGGATGCGCGTTCAAACCCGTGCCCACGGCGGTGCCGCCTTGCGCGAGCTCGTACAGATGGGGCAGCGTCGACTCCACGTGCCGGATGCCCTGGTCGAGTTGCGCGACGTAGCCCGAGAACTCCTGGCCGAGCGTGAGCGGCGTGGCGTCCTGCAGATGCGTGCGGCCGATCTTGACGATGTCGGCGAACTGTTTCGACTTCGCCTGTAGCGTGTCGCGCAGCGTCTTCAGCGCGGGCAGCAGATGCTTGACGATGCCGTACGCGGCGGCCACGTGCATCGCGGTGGGGAATACGTCGTTCGACGACTGGCCGCGATTGACGTCGTCGTTCGGATGCACCTTGCGCGCCTCGCCGCGCTCGCCGCCGAGAATCTCGCTCGCGCGGTTCGCAATCACCTCGTTGAGGTTCATGTTGGTTTGCGTGCCGGAGCCGGTTTGCCAGACCGCGAGCGGGAATTCGCCGGGGTGCTTGCCTTCGATGATCTCGTCGGCGGCCGCGATGATCGCGCGCGCCTTTGTCTCGTCGAGCATGCCGAGCGACAGATTCACTTCAGCGGCGGCGCGCTTGATCGTGGCGAGCGCGGTGATGAGTTCGGGCGACTGCTTCTCGCTCGAGATGCGGAAGTTCTGCAAGGAGCGCTGCGTCTGCGCGCCCCAGAGCTGCGCGGCGGGCACGGCGATCTCGCCGAACGTGTCGCGCTCCATTCTGACGTTCCCGGTACTCGCGGTCATGGTGACACTCCAAGGTGAATGTGGCGCGCGGGAAGCCAGAACGGGGCTCGCTGCAGGGGGCTCACTGCGGGGGGCTCACCACTGGGGACTCACAGCTGGCTGTCGACCGGCAACAGCAAGAATAGTCCGGTTAGCACATTTCTGTAGAAACCCGCACCGGGATCGAGGTTGTAGGTGCGGATCATGCCGTCCTCCTCGTCGGTCCACACGAGCGGCGACGAAATCGCGCTGCCGCGCAGCGCCGCGAGCTGGGCTGGCGTCGCGAGCGAGACGCGATAGCTCACTTTCGGGGAGGTCGCGAACTGGAAGAGCTGGGCCGCTTCGTGCGCGAGTGTGGGGCTTTCCACGGCGAGCGCGAGCTCCGTATTCAGGTTGGCCGAGCGCGGATCGAGATTGAGCGAGCCGATCACCAGCGTGCTCTCGTCGATCACATAGGCTTTCGCGTGCAGGCTCGCGCGCGAACGCGAGCCGATCATGGGCAGGCGCCGTGCCCGCTCGGTCTCGGGCTGCGTGGACTTGAACTCGTATAGCTCGGCGTTGGCTTTCAGCAGCGGCACACGATAGGGGCTGTAGCCGGCTTGCACGGCGATGGCGTCGGTGGCCGCGAGCGAATTGGTGAGGATCGCCACGCGCACGCCGCGCGCGGTGAGCGCGCGGATGGCTTGCACACCGGCGTCGTGCGGCACGAAATACGGCGAGATGATCAGCACGCTGCTGTGCGCCTGATTGACGCGATCGAGCAGGGAGCGCATCGCGTCGCCCATCTGGCCGCGCTCGGCGCCCGAGATTTTTTCCGGTGCGTCGGCCACGAATTCCCACTTCGCCCAGGTGAGCCCGAGCTCGTCGCGCGCGATCTGCTGCGCGAGCGGCGTGGCGTTGAGCGGCTTCGCGTTGTACGGGTCGGCGGTCTCGCGCCAGTGCGCGCGCAGCTCGTCGCGCGCCGCGTCGAGATCCTTCTGCTCGAACTTCTGATGATTGAGCACGCTCAAGGGGTACGACACGGTGCTGTTCCAGTAGTCGTCGAAGCTTGCCGAGACGCTCGCCGCCACGGGGCCGGCAGTGAGTATGTCCAGATCGCGGAACTGCAGCGTTTCGCTCGCGCTGAAGTACTCGTCGCCGAGATTGCGCCCGCCCACGATCGCGAGTTCGTTATCGACGATCGTCGCCTTGTTGTGCATGCGGCGCGTGAACTGGTCGACGTTCGTGAAGAAGTTGCGCGTGCGCCTGAACATGCTCTCGTTCGGGCTGCCGTACGGATTGAACACGCGGATCTGAATGTTCGGATGGCTGTTGAGCGCCGCCATCAGGCGGCCGATGTCGTGGAAGTTCAGGTCGTCGACGAGCATGCGCACGCGCACGCCATGATCGGCCGCGTACAACGCCGAGCCCAGCAGCAGCTTGCCGGTGGTGTCCTCGTTGGCGATGTAGTACTGCATGTCGAGCGTTTTCGTCGCCGCGTGCGCGAGCGCGATGCGCATCTGCAGCGAGTCGGTGCCGGTGGCGAGCAGGCGGAAGCCCGATTCGTCCGGATGGGACGCCACCGGCGCGGCAAGCGCTTCGCCCAGCGGCGTAGCGCGCGCCTCCGGCGCGGACAGCGCCGCCGAGGTAGTGCGCTGGAACGCCGTGGCGGGCGGGCGCGTCGCGCAGGCCGCGAGCAACGTGACGCTCAGGAGCGCAACCAGCCGGAACGAAGCGCGCGACGAGAGCGAAGAGAACGGCGCGAGCACGCGGGGCCGGGCGCGGCGCGGCGGCGCCGCACGGGCTGCGGGCGGGGCAGCGGGCAGGGTATCGGCGGCCAAGCTCTGAACGGTATGCGCGGACAAGCGGATTCTCCTCTCCTGGCGACCGGCGTTGGCGCAATGCGCGTGGCTCCGGCGGCGTGCGAATTGGTTGGCGCTGCGGCGGTCCCAAGGGTTCGCTTACTTTGGTTCGCTTGCGTCGTGCGCCTTTTGCCCTTTGCCTTTTGCCGCCGATTTTATCGGGAAGCCAAGTTGCACGGCGCGCACCAAGCGCGACGCGTATGCGGCACCGCGCTTAGCTGCGCCGGCTGGCCGATGCGCCGACGCTCGCGCTGCGCGCTTCGTCGGTATCGCGCTCGCTGCCGCGCGCCGGCTTGCCGGCCCAGTAGCCCGCGAGCAGCGACCCGGAGAGGTTGTGCCACACCGAGAACAGCGCGCCGGGCAGGGCGGCGAGCGGGGAGAAGTAGAGCTTGCCGAGCGTCGCGGCGAGGCCCGAGTTTTGCATGCCCACTTCGATCGCGAGCGTGCGGCACACCGATTCGTCGAAGCCGAGCAGACGTCCGCCCCAATAGCCGCCGAGCAGACCAATACCGTTGTGCAGCACCACGCCGAGCGCCACGAGCGGGCCCACCGTGGCGATGCTTGCGTGCGTGCCGCCCACCACGGCCGCGATGATCGCGAGGATCGAGACCATCGAGACGAGCGGCAGAACGGGCTCCACGCGCCGCACAAGGCTGCCCGCGAGACGGTTCACGACGAGGGCCGACGGCAATCGGCAGCGCCACGATCTGCAGGATGCTCATGAGCATGCCGTGCACGTCCACGACGATCGAAGCGTCGACATAAAAGCGCGTGAGGAGCGGCGTCGCGAACACGCCCACGAGCGTCGAGAGCGCGCTGATCGTCACTGAAAGCGCGACGTCGCCGCGCGCGAGATAGATCATCACGTTCGAGGCCGTGCCGCTCGCGACGCTGCCCACCAGCGCCATGCCCGCGGTGAGGTCGGGCGGCATGTGCAGCGCGTGGGCGATGACCCATGCGGCCAGCGGCATCACCAGATAGTGCAGGACGATGCCGGCGAGCACGGGCGCGGGCCGCGTGAAGACGCGCTGGAAGTCGGCGAACGAGAGCGTCACGCCCATGGCGAGCATGATGATCGTCAGGAGCGTCGTGACGTGGGGCGTGACGGGCGCGACGACGCCCGGGTTGAAGTAGGCGAAAAGCGAGACGAGGACGGCCCAGAGTGGGAACAGTCGGGTAATCGGGGCAAGCATGAGCGGGGTGTTTATCGGGCGCTATGGGGCGTTATGGGGTGTTATAGGGCGCTATGGGGCGTTATAGGGCGGACCGGCGGGCGAACGGCGGGCGAACGGCGGGGTGTGCCGGGCCCGCTATTTTAACCATGCGTTTAACGAATCGCGCGGGGCTCTTCGGCGGCGCGCTGGCAACCCGCCCGAGCGGGCGCGTGCTGCCTCAGCCCGCGCGCGCCGCCGCCTCGATTTGCGACCGGCGGCTCATGCGATGAAAGCGCCATGTCATGAGCGCGGCCACGCTCGCGAGCCCGGCCGCGAGCCCCCACCAGAGCCCGAGCGCACCCATTCCGAAGTGGAACGCGAGCACATAGCCGACCGGAAAGCCGATGCCCCAGTAGCCGAGCGTAGCCGCCACCATCGGTATACGGGTGTCCTTCAGGCCGCGCAGGCAGCCGGAGCCCACGGTTTGCATGCCGTCGACGATCTGGAACAGCGCGGCCACGCCGAGCAGCGACGCCGCGAGCGCGACGGTCTGCGCGTTGGCCGGATCGTCGAGGTGCAGGTAGAGCCCGACGATCCAGTGCGGCGCGAGCACCATCACGAGCGCCGACATCGACATGAAGCCCACGCCCAGCGCCAGCGCGACGAAGCCCGCATGGCGCGCCGCGCGCGGCACGCCCGCGCCGATCCAGTAGCCCACCCGCACATTCGCCGCCTGGCCGATCGAGAGCGGCACCATGAACATCACCGAAGCCACGTTCAGCGCGATCTGGTGCGCGGCGAGCGGCGTTGCGCCGAGCAGGCCGGCCAGCAGGCCGGTGGCGAGAAAGAGCATCGATTCAACGGCGTAGGTGATCGCCACGGGCCAGCCGATGGCAAAAAGCTCGCCCATCAGCGGCGCAGTGGGCCGCCGCGCGACCACGAAGTGCTGATGCGAGGGCCGCAGATGCAGCAGCGCCATCAGCACGAGGGTGGTCAGCCAGACGGTGATCGCGGTAGCGACCGCGGAGCCCAGGAAGCCGAGGCGCGGCAGACCCCAAGCGCCGTGAATCAGCCCGTAGTTCAGGAAGCCGTTGAAAAACACGCTGATGATCGACACCCACAGCAGGCGCTTCGCCGCGCCGATGGCGGGCAGGAACGAGCGCATCAGCCCCACGCCGATCAGGCTGGCGGGCGCGCCCCAGCGCAGCACGGCCGCGTACTCGCCCACCTGGCGCGCGAGCACGGGCGGCTCGCCGAGCGCAACCAGCAGCGGCCCCGCGAACGACAGCAGCGCGAACGCCGGCACGGCCAGCAGCAAGGACAGCGCAAAGCCGGTCCAGTAGATGTGCGGCACCCGGTGCAGGTCGTCGGCGCCGCGCGCCTGCGCAACGCTCACGCTCACCGAGGTCAGCACGCCTTGCAGCACCGTCACCACCACGAAGAACAGGTTCGCGCCGAGCCCGCCCGCCGCGAGCGCGCCCGCGCCCAGCGACCCGAGCAGCACGGTATCGGTCACGCTCATGGCCATCTGCGAAAGCTGGGCGATGGCGAGCGGCGCGGCGAGGCGTGCGGTGTCGGCGGCGTGGCGTTTGAGCGAGGGCGGGGCGATGGCGCGGCTCGCCCGGTCGGCGGGGGCAATGGGTCGGGTCATGAAAAGCAAGCGCGGCGCGATAAATCGCGCCGCGCGTTCAGAAAGTGCGTTCGTATCGAGTTGGGAAGCTCAATGCGAGATTACGCTTCTTTCGGACAAAAAGCACCTGGATGGTGCATTCGCTTTCGAATCTATTTCATTTGGGCCATGCAGCCGCTGCGCTGTTTGCCTTACTCCGCTTCGCGCACGGCAATGCGCGTGTCGCCGAGCAGCACCGACTGGCCCGCGCGGATCTTGCACGTCTTGCGCAGCTCGACCTCGCCGTCCACCTTCACGGCGCCGGAGGCGACGATCTGCTTGGCCGAGCCGCCGCTGTCGGCGAGACCGGTGATCTTCAGGAGATTGTGGAGTTCGACGTAGTCGCCGGTGAGGGTGAAATCGAGATTGGGCATGGCGCAAAGGAAATCAGGGGCGTGCCGGGCAGGGCGCGCGAAGGGTGAGCATCATAAGCGATTGCAGCCGAGCGCGGGCGTGACGCCTTTGATTCAGCCGCGTTGCCGTCGCGCCCAAGTTGGACGCTGAATGGCGCCAGATCAAGGCAAGATCGGCGCTTGCGGACGAGAGGTGTATGAATATACAGTATGCGTCGCCGTGTCGATGCCCGACCCGGCCCGCACACTGCTCATTTTCACCGGATACTGCCGCGCCTGCCTTGTCCACCGTCTCCACTGCCTCTCTCGCCGATTCCCCCTGCACGAGCGATATTGCGCCCGAGGCGGCGCCGTATCTCGCGAAGCTCAACGACGCCCAGCGCGCCGCCGTCGAGCACGGCGGGCCGCAGGCGTTCGCGCCGGGCGCGGCGCTCCCCGCGCCGCTGCTGGTGATCGCCGGCGCGGGTTCGGGCAAGACCAACACGCTGGCGCACCGCGTCGCGCATCTGGTCGCAAACGGCGCCGATCCGCACCGCATCCTGCTGCTGACCTTCTCGCGCCGCGCGGCGCAGGAGATGACGCGGCGCGTCTCGCGCATCGCGGCCGGGGTGTCGGGCGCGGCGGCGGCCCTGGCTCAGGGGCTCACCTGGGCAGGCACCTTCCACGGCATCGGCGCGCGCCTGCTGCGCGAATACGCCGAGCAGATCAGCCTCTCGCCCGCGTTCACGATCAACGACCGCGAGGACTCCGCCGATCTGATGAACCTCGTGCGCCACGAACTGGGGTTATCGGCGAAGGACAAGCGCTTTCCCGCGAAGTCGACGTGCCTCGCGATCTACTCGCGCGTTGTCAACACCGGCGATTCGCTCGCGAACGTGCTCGCACGCTCGTTCTCGTGGTGCCTCGAATGGGAGCCGCAACTGCGCGCGCTATTCGCGGCCTACGTGGATGCCAAGCAGAAGCAGAACGTGCTCGACTACGACGACTTGCTGCTCTACTGGGCGCACATGGCGGCGGAGCCGGCCATCGCGGCCGATCTGGCGGGACGCTTCGACCATATCCTCGTCGACGAGTATCAGGACACCAATCGCCTGCAGGCGTCGATCCTGCTCGCGCTCAAGCCCGACGGGCGAGGCCTCACCGTGGTCGGCGATGACGCTCAGGCGATCTATTCGTTTCGCGGCGCGACGGTGCGCAATATTCTCGATTTCCCCGCTCAGTTCGATCCGCCTGCGCGCCAGGTCACGCTCGAGCGCAACTACCGCTCGACCGAGCCGATTCTCGCCGCTTCGAACGCGGTGATGGACGCCGCCGCCGAGCGCTTCACCAAGAACCTGTGGACCGACCGCGCGTCGCAGCAGCGTCCGCGCCTGGTGACGGTCGCCGACGAGGCCACTCAGGCGCGCTACGTCGTCGAGCAGATCCTGGAGGCGCGCGAGGGCGGCATGACGCTCAAGCAGCAGGCGGTCCTGTTTCGCGCCGCGCACCACAGCGCGACGCTCGAAATCGAACTCGCGCGCCGCAACATCCCGTTCGTGAAATTCGGCGGCCTGCGCTTCCTCGACGCCGCGCACGTGAAGGACGTGCTCGCCGTGCTGCGCTGGGCCGAGAATCCGCTCGACCGCGTGGCGGGCTTTCGCGTGACGCAACTGCTGCCGGGCGTCGGGCCCGCGACGGCGGCGCGTCTGCTCGATCAGGTCGCGGCCTGCACGGGCGCGTACCGCGCCGCGCAGGCGCTCGCCGCATTCGCGCCGCCGCCGCGTGCAGCCGAGGACTGGCCCGCGTTCGCGGCGCTCGTCGATCAGCTCGGTATGCGCGCAACGCCCTGGCCCGCCGAGTTCGAGCGCGTGCGGCGCTGGTACGAGCCGCATCTGGAGCGCAATCACGAAGATGCCCAGGTGCGTCTCGCCGATTTGTTGCAGATGGAGAGCATCGCGAGCACCTACGTGTCGCGCGAGCGCTTCTTGACCGAGCTCACGCTCGACCCGCCCGACGCCACCAGCGCCGAGTCGGCCGATCCGCTTCTCGACGAGGACTACCTGATCCTCTCGACGATCCATTCGGCCAAAGGCCAGGAGTGGCGCAACGTGTTCGTGCTCAATGGCGTGGACGGCTGCATTCCGTCCGATCTCGGCGCGGGCAGCGACGAGGAACTGGAAGAGGAGCGGCGTCTGCTCTACGTGGCGATGACGCGCGCGAAAGAGGATCTGCACATCGTCGTGCCGCAGCGCTTTTATGTGCACAACCAGGCCGCGAGCGGCGACCGCCATGTGTGGGCGTCGCGCACGCGCTTCATCGCTGCAGGGATGCTGCCGCTCTTCGAGTCGCGCGCCTGGCCGCCCGCGCCAGTGGCAAGCGCGCCGAGCGCGGCGGGGCTGGCCGCCGCCGCGCGCGCGAAGGTCGAGATCGGCGCGAAGCTGCGCAAGATGTGGGAGTAGGGCGGGGTTGCGTTTTCAGCTGCGCGGCTGGTTCTTCGGCGGCGGCACGAAAAAGTTGCGCAGCCAGGCGGCCAGGCGCGTGAATACGTCGTCGGGTTCCTCGACGAAAATTTCAGGCTTCAAAAGACGCAGGTATTCCATGATCTGCTGCGCTTCCTGCTTCTGGAACGTGCCGTGCGCGATGGCCAGACGCAGCAGGCCGCGCAACTCGCCCAGACGCTCGCGCGCGAGGCTCCCGCTTGCCTGCTCGCAGCCGATCTTCGCTTCGTAGACGCGCTGGCGCACCGACTCTGCGAGCCGCCACGCAGGCGTCTGCATGGCCTCTTCGAGTCTCTGGATATCCTGCACGCCGGACTGGATCTGTGCGGCGAGCGGGTCGATCAGCGCCTCCCCGGCGTCCGCCTCGCGGACGATCGCGGCGGCCCACTCGCGGCACTGCTTCGCGCGCTCGTCGGGCGTCCATTCGGGCCGCGACGCAAAGCCAAAGCCGAATTCGCCCGCCTGGCGCAGCAGGATCGACACGACCTCGGGAAACTCCTTGTCGAGCGTGCGCTTGGCCCACGCGTACTGCCCGCCCTGCAAGAGCCGCTGCACGGCCTGCTCGGTGAGCGGCGTCATGTTGTCGAGCAGCTTCGCGCGCAGGAAGTCCTCGAACGACGGCGTGAGGAACTGCGGGTCGAGCTTGAGCGAGACGCGCAGGAACGCATCGAAATCCTTGCGCAGCGACGCAAGCGTTTCATCCTTGATATTGAGGGTGATCTGCCCCATGGTGGTTGCCCCGTGTGTTCCTCGCGATACCTGTCTGTCGCGCCAATGCAGGCCTCGACGGTTTATCGGCGCAGCGGGGCGAAACTTGAGGCGGGGCAGACAGGGATGGACAGGGATGGACAGGGATGGACAGGGATGGACAGGGATGGACAGGGATGGACAGGGATGGACAGGGGCTGGCAGCCTCAGCGCAGCACCACGCCCTGCCAGAGGAAGAACACGCCCAGCCCCACGGCAATGGTGAGGAGCGGCCGTTTGGTGAGCGCGCTCACGGCAATGGCCGCGAGCGCGCCGACGAGCTGCGGATTGCGCCACGTGAGCTCGGCGTGCTGACCGTGGGGCGACACGGCCATCGGCACGATGATCGCGGTGAGCACCGTGACGGGCACGAAGCCGAGCGCGGTGCGCACGATCGGCGGGAACACGAGCCGATCGCCCAGCACGAAGACGGCGGTGCGCACCGCCACGGTAATGACGGCCATGCCGAGAATCAGGATGACGTAGTTCATGGGCGGCCTCCAGCGGTGTGTGCATCCGCGCTTGCCGCGTTCGTGCGCGGCTTGCGCGGCAGCGAGAGCGCGACGCCCACCGCCACGCCCGCGAACACGGCGCCGAGCAAGCCGAGCTTGTACGGCCAGCCTTGCCAGAAGAAGGCGAGCGTGCCTGCCGTGGCGGCGGCGGCCAGATAGCGCACGGCCACGAGCTGCGGCACGACGATGGCGATGAACGTGGCGACCATCGCGAAGTCGAGCCCGAGCGACTGCAGCCCCGGGAACGCCGCGCCGAACAGCAGGCCTGCCGCGGTCCACAACTGCCAGTTCAGGTACATCGACAGGCCCGAGCCGAGGAAATGCCACGGCGAGACATCGCCGGGCGCATGGCGGCGGAAATACGCCCAGGCGACGGCGAACACCTCGTCGGTGAGCAGGCCGCCCAGCACGAGGCGCCAGCGCATCGGCAGATGCGAGACATAGGGCGCGAGCGTGGCGCTGTAGAGCACGTGACGCAGGTTCACGATGAGCGTGGTGGCCCAGATCACGGCGAAGCTCGCGTGCGAGGCGATCAGCCCGAGCGCGATGAATTGCGCGGAGCCGGCGAACACGGCGAGCGACATTAGCTGGCCGTGCCAGAGCGACAGCGGGCCCGAGGTGACGAGCGTGCCGAAAATGACGCCGAAGGGCGCGGAGCCGATCATCATGGGGATCGTGTCGCGCGCGCCGGCGACGAATTCCTTGAAGCGATGGGGGTGACGGGTCAAGCGAGTCTCCAGATGGGGAGGCCAGCATAGCGGCAAGCGACGTGCGCGGCTTGTACGTTCTTGCGGCGCGCCCGCTTCAGGCCGCCCATGCCATTGCCGGTGGGCGGCCTCGTGCGCGAGTGATTGGGGACTAATTCGCCTGCCAGCGGCCGGGCGGCACGCCGAACATGCGACGGAAATGCCGCGTGAAATGGCTCTGGTCCGTGAAGCCGCTCGCGGCGGCGACCTCGGCAACCGAGGCGCCCGCGCGCAACGGCCCGAGCGCGCGCTGCAGCCGCAACTGGGTGCGCCACGCGTGCGGCGGCAGCCCCGTGGCCTGGGTGAACAGGCGCGTCGCGTGAAACGCAGAGAGACCGACCGCCTGTGCGAGATCGGCGACGCGCAGCGGTTCGGTGAGATCGGCGGCCAGCAGCGCCTTCATGATTTCGACGCGCGGCTCGTTCGCGGCGGACTCGAGCCGCGCCTCGCGCGCGTGCGCGTGGCGGGTCAGGAGCGTGGAAAGCGCGTCGAGCAGCGCGCCTTCCACGGCAAGAAGGTCGGGCTGCGGTGCGTCCGGTGCGCTTTGAGTGCCCGGTGCGGCCGGCACCAGTGCGAGTTCGGTACGGCGGCGGTCGGCATCCGCCTCCAGCAATTGGTGCGCGAAAGAGAGTCGGCGCGCGAGATCGGCGTCGCGGATCACCTCGGCGTCGAACCACGGCAGCGGCTGCGCGCGGCCCGCAATTTCCCCCGCGAGCGTGTGCAGATAGGCGACCGGCACATACATGACGCGATAACGCCAGCCTTCGTCCACAGCGCGCGAGCCCGTGTGGACCTCGCCCGGATTGATGACCGGCACGCTGCCCGCTTCCGCGACATGCTGCGCACCGCGGTAACGGTAGCACTCGGCGCCGTCCTCGATCACGGGGATCGTGTAGGCCTCGTGCCAGTGCGGCGTGAAGGTGTGATCGTGATATTCGGCCGTGAGCAGGTCCGCGCCGGGCAAAAGCGGCGTGCGCCAATAACGGGCGGAATCGCGAAAACGGGAGTGCGTCATGGGAAGGGGCCGACCAGGCCCTAAGTTTAGCGCACGGGAATGGTCGTGCCCGCCGGCATCGGAACGGCGGTGACGCTGTTCTTCGCGCTGCCGCTCACCACGCGGTCGCTGTACGTCAGGTAGACGAGCGCGTTGCGCTTCGTGTCGACTACGCGGACCACGTGCAGCGTCTTGAAGATCAGCGACATGCGCTCGCTGAAGACATCGGCCTGCTGCTTGAGCGGGGCGGCGAAGCTGATCGGGCCGATCTGGCGGCAGGCGATTGACGCTTCGGTCGGGTCTTCGGCGATGCCGAGCGTGCCTTTCACGCCGCCGGTGCGCGCGCGGGAGACGTAGCACGTGACGCCGCTCACGGCGGGATCGTCGTAGGCCTCGACGACCACCTTGTCGGAGCCGGTCAAGCGGAAATTGGTGTTCACGCTGCCGATCTGCTCGGCATGGGCGGCGCCCAGCGCGAGCGCGCCGGCGCAGAAGGCGAGCGCCGGACGCAGTCGGGCGGCAAAGCGAGTCGAGTTCATGCGGAGTTCCGAAAATGGCGAAGCGACGACATTATCGGACAGGGCGGGGAGGAGGGGGCGATGATCGTTGGCAACCCTCGGCGGTTACAGATGCTGGGGCAAATCCATCGCATCGCGAAGAGTACGCAAGAGGAGGCTGCAGAAAAGAAAAAAGCCGTTGCGCAGGACACGCAACGGCTTCGATATTTTGGCTCCCCGACCTGGGCTCGAACCAGGGACCTACGGATTAACAGTCCGGCGCTCTACCGACTGAGCTATCGGGGAACAGCAGTACAGCTACAACCTTTTACTTCATGAAAAAGCCCGTTCTGGTTAACGGGCTTTTGCGAATCTTGGCTCCCCGACCTGGGCTCGAACCAGGGACCTACGGATTAACAGTCCGGCGCTCTACCGACTGAGCTATCGGGGATCAACAAAAGCAGAGAACGAGATTCTATGGGGTCTGGCGTAGGCTGTCAATACCTTGTCGTCATCTTGTTATCCATTCCTGCAAAAAAGACGGCAGGAATCCAGGATGACGACACCCCAGGGGCAGAACGATGCTTAGCGCGCAAGCAGCGCGAGCTTGTCCTTAACGTCCTTGAATTCGTCGGCTTCGGGCAGCGGCGCCTTGGTCTTGGTGATGCTCGGCCAGCCCTTTGCCAGTTCGGCGTTCAGCTCAGTGAAGTGTTGCTGGTCGCCAGGCACGTCCTCTTCGGCGTAGATGGCATTCACCGGGCATTCGGCAACGCACACGGCGCAGTCGATGCACTCGTCCGGGTCAATCGCGAGGAAGTTGGGACCTTCGCGAAAGCAGTCCACCGGGCACACATCGACGCAGTCGGTATAGCGGCACTTGATGCAGCTTTCGGTCACAACGTGGGTCATTCAGGCAGCTCCTGCATGCTTGTATCGGGGGACGCGCGCGCGAAATCGGCGGCGCGCGAAAACCAATATTGTAACTGATGCCGATTTTTCTCAGCCAGACGTCCGTTGCAGTTCTTAGATCGTTTCGTGATTAGTTTATGCGTCATGCCGGGTAAGCGCGACTCATCTGCGCGTGCGGACCGATGCGGCCTGTGGGGCTGCCGGCGGGGTGAGGGCGCATTCGGGTAACATGCAGGCATCTTCGGCGTATGCCGTTTGCGGCACAGCCGCCTCGCTCATCATGATCATTACTTCGCTGCTCGATACCGACCTGTACAAATTCACGATGATGCAGGTGGTGTTGCATCATTTTCCTGCGGCCCATGTGGAATATCGCTTTCGCTGCCGCACGCCCGACATCGATCTCGTCCCTTACGTCGACGAAATCCGCAGCGAGATTCAGAAGCTTTGCAGGCTGCGCTTTGCCGAGCCCGAGCTCGAGTATCTGCGCAAGATGCGCTTCATCAAGGGCGACTTCATCGATTTTCTCGCGCTCTTCCATCTGAACGAGAAGTACATTTCGGTCACGCCCTCGCCCAGGGGCAACGGCGAAATCGACATCGAAATCAAGGGACCGTGGC
Organism: Paraburkholderia sp. A1BS-2L; assembly: GCF_051125205.1. NCBI lineage: Bacteria > Pseudomonadati > Pseudomonadota > Betaproteobacteria > Burkholderiales > Burkholderiaceae > Paraburkholderia > Paraburkholderia sp. A1BS-2L. Next base: position 2,211,201 of record NZ_CP120428.1, on the reverse strand, counting down.
TGCACACGATTCTCTTCGAGATTCCGGTGCTTGCCATCGTCAACGAGGTTTACTTCCGCAACACGCAGCAGCATCCGCAGTACGAGGAGGGCCGCGAGCGCCTGCGCCACAAGATCGAATTGCTCGGCGCGAAGCCCGAATTCGCCGACTGCAAGATCGCCGATTACGGCACGCGCCGCCGCTTCTCGAAGCGCTGGCACGAGGAGGTGATCCTCACGCTCAAGGCCGATCTCGGCGAGCAGTTCGCGGGCACGAGCAACGTCTACTACGCGATGAAGCACAACCTCACGCCGCTCGGCACCATGGCGCACGAGTATCTGCAGGCGTGCCAGGCGCTCGGCCCGCGCTTGCGCGACTCGCAGATCTACGGCTTCGAGATGTGGGCGAAGGAGTATCGCGGCGACCTCGGCATCGCGCTCTCGGACGTCTACGGCATGCAGGCTTTCCTGCGCGACTTCGACATGTACTTCTGCAAGCTCTTCGACGGCGCGCGCCACGACTCGGGCGACCCGTTCGAGTGGGGCGAGCGCCTGCTCAAGCATTACGAGGACAACCGCTGCGACACGCGCACGAAGACCATGATCTTCTCGGACGCGCTCGACATTCCCAAGGTGCTGCGGCTTTACGAGCGTTTTCGCGGGCGCTGCCGCCTCGCCTTCGGCGTGGGCACCAATCTCACCAACGACCTCGGCTATCAGCCGCTGCAGATCGTCATCAAGATGGTCCGCTGCAATGGTCAGCCAGTCGCCAAGCTCTCCGATTCGCCGGGCAAGAACATGTGCGACGACAAGGCTTATCTCGCCTATCTGCGTCAGGTGTTCGGCATTGAGCAGCCCACGGAAGAAGAGTGCGCGGGCCAATAAGCCCTGTGTTGCAGGTCAGAAGAAAAGCGACGCCCCGGTATAATCGGCCGTCGCTTTTCTTCATCTGTTCGAGGTCGCGTATGGACTCCAAGGTCGACACCACGGCCGCCCGCCGCAGCATACTCGCGCGCATCCGCGCGGCGCAGGGCCGCGACGCGACGCCCGCCGCGCACGAGCGCGAAGCCGTCGCCGACTATCTCGCGCGTCATCCGCAAGGGCCGCGTCCGCCGCTTGAAGGCGATCTCGTCGCGCGTTTCGTCGGCGAGGCAAAAAAAATGGCGTCGAGCGTCGATGAAGTCGCGCAGCTTGCCGACGTGCCTGCCGCCGCCGCCCGCTATCTCGCCTCGCTCGGGCTTCCGACCGAGGCCGTTGCCTGGAAGGTGCTCGAATCGTTCGACTGGGCCGGCGCGGGATTGAGCGTGGAATTTCGCAAGCCGGAAGACCGCGATCTCGTCGGCCTGACCGGATGTTTTTGCGCGACCGCCGAAACGGGCACGCTCGTCCTGCTGTCCAGCCCGCAGACCTGGGCCTCGGGCGCGCTGCTGCCCGAGACGCACATTGCCATCGTGCCTGCTTCGCGCATCGTGGCCGGCCACGAGGACGCTTTCGCGCTCGTGCGTGCCGAACGCGGCGAACTCCCGCGCGCGGTCAACTTCGTTTCGGGACCGTCGCGCACCGGCGACATCGAACAGACCATCGTCCTCGGCGCGCACGGGCCGTATCGCGTGCATGTCATCGTCGTGAAGGGCGCATGACGGTTGAGGCGGGCGTCGTCGACGGCGCAACGCTTTCGGCCGCGTGGGGTTTGCCGTTCGCGTGCATGCTGCTGTCGATCGCGCTCTTTCCGATGTTCGCGGCCACGTTCTGGCATCGCCACTTCGGCAAGATCTCGGCGGCCTGGGCGCTCGCGTTCGTGCTGCCGTTCGCGGCGTCGCACGGTTTCGCGGCCACCTGGCCGCTCATGCTGCACGCGTTCTTCGACGAGTACGTGCCGTTCATCGTCCTGCTCGGCGCGCTCTATACGATATCGGGCGGCATCTGCGTGTACGGCAACCTGCGCGGTTCGCCGCGCACGAACACGGCGATACTCGCGCTCGGCACCGTGCTGGCGAGCCTGATGGGCACGACGGGCGCCGCGATGCTGCTGATCAGGCCGCTCCTGCGCGCGAACGACAACCGGCGCCACAATGTTCACGTCGTGGTGTTTTTCATCTTTCTCGCGGCCAATGCGGGCGGCTCGCTCACGCCGCTCGGCGATCCGCCGCTGTTCCTAGGCTTTCTCAACGGCGTGGGTTTCTTCTGGACTACGCAGCATCTTGCGCTGCCGATGCTGTTCGTGTGCGGCGTGTTGCTTGCTGCGTTTCATGCGCTCGATTCGTGGTACTTCCATCGTTCGGGCGAGGCGCGCGCGGCGTTTCTCGATCCGACGCCGGACACGCCGGAGCTTTACGTCGGTGGCAAGCTCAACTTCGTGCTGCTCGCGCTCGCGATCGCGCTCGTGCTGATGAGCGGCATCTGGAAGCCCGGCATCGACATTGCGTTGCCGGGCGTGCATCTCGAGTTGCAGAACCTCGTGCGCGACGTGGGGCTGGTGGTGCTGGCGTGCGTGTCGCTCCTGTTCGTGGCCCGCAAGGCGCGCGCCGACAACGACTTCGACTGGGCGCCCATCGTCGAGGTGGCGAAGCTGTTCGCGGGCATCTTCGTGACGATCGCGCCGGTGATCGCGATGCTGCGCGCGGGCGAGGCGGGCGTGTTCGCTGCGTTGATCCAGTTCGTGAACGACGCGCCCGGCCAGCCCAACGACGCGCTGTACTTCTGGGCCACGGGCCTGCTTTCGTCGTTCCTCGACAATGCACCCACCTATCTCGTGTTCTTCAATCTCGCGGGCGGCGACGCGCAGGCGCTCATGACGGGCGGGGCGAAAACGCTCGCGGCCATCTCGGCCGGCGCCGTCTGGATGGGTGCGATGACCTATATCGGCAACGCGCCGAATTTCATGGTGAAGGCCATCGCGCAGCAGCGCGGCGTGCGCATGCCGGGGTTCTTCGGCTATTTTGGCTGGTCCTGCGCGGTATTGCTGCCGGTGTTCGCCGTGGCGACCTGGCTTTTTTTCGTCTAACGAGCGCGTTCTGCCCGGCTCGATGAGTTGACCTTTATTTGATCTGTAGTGCGGAGAGCACCCATGCAAAAAATTCTCGTGGCGCGCCCGATTTTTCCGGACGTGATCGATCGTCTCAAGCAGTATTTCGACGTCGACTGGAACAACGGCGAGACGCTGTCCGCTGACGCCCTCAAGGCGCGGCTCGCCGACAAGGATGGCGCGCTCACCATGGGCGAGCCGATCGACGCGGCAGTGCTGGCTGCCGCGTCGCGCCTGCGCGTGGTCTCGAACATGGCGGTGGGCTATAACAACTTCGACATGCCGGCCTTCAACGCGGCGAACGTGCTGGGCACCAACACGCCCGACGTGCTCAACGAAACCACGGCCGATTTCGGCTGGGCGCTGATGATGGCAGCCGCGCGGCGCGTGAGCGAATCGGAGCACTTTCTGCGTGCGGGCAAGTGGCAGAAGTGGTCCTTCGACATGTTTCTCGGCGCGGACATTCACGGCTCGACGCTCGGCGTGGTCGGCATGGGCCGCATCGGCCAGGCGCTCGCGCGCCGCGCGCGCGGCTTCAACATGCGCGTGATTTATCACAACCGCTCGCGCGTCGCGCCCGAGATCGAGGCCGAACTCAACGCGGAATATCGCTCGAAGGAAGCGCTGCTCAAGGAAGCCGATCACGTGGTGCTCGTGCTGCCGTATGTGCCGGCAAATCACCACACGATCGGCGCGGCGGAACTCGCGCTGATGAAGCCCACGGCCACGCTCACGAATATCGCGCGCGGCGGCATCGTCGACGACGCGGCGCTCGCCGAGGCGCTGCGCACGCGCCAGATCGCCGCTGCGGGACTCGATGTGTTCGAGGGCGAGCCGAGCGTGCATCCGGCCTTGCTCACCGTGGACAACGTGGTGCTCACGCCGCACATCGCGAGCGCGAGCGAAGGCACGCGCCGCGCCATGGCCAACCTGGCCGCCGACAACCTGATCGCCGCGCTGGGCGTTGGTCCGCGCGCGGGTCAGCCGCCCAACCCGATCAACCCGGACGTGTTGGGGAAGGCGCGTTCATGAACGCGGAGCCGCTGATGGCGGTGGCGATGCTCGTGCTTGCGGTCGCGCTGGCGATCGCGGTGTTCGCGCTCTTGCGCGCGCGCGGCGGCACGCAGGACGACGCGCAAGCCACACTCGACGCGCTCGACCAGTTGAGCGACCGCATCGCGGGCTCGACCGACACCCAGGCGCGCGCGGCCGAACGCATCGAGCGCGAGTTGCGCAATGAGATCGCGCGCACCGCGCAGGCCTCGCGCAGCGAATTCGGCGGCGGCTTCGCGCAGGTGCAGCAGGGACTTGCCGCGCATCTCACCAGCATCGCGACCGTGCAGAACGGCCAGCTCGAAAGCTTCGCGCAGCAGCTCGAAGCGGTGCGCCAGAGCCAGCATTTGCAGGCGCAACAGGCGCGCGACGAGCAAGGCCAGGCGCTGCGCCATTTCGGCAACGTGTTGGGTCAGCAGCTTGCGCAGCTGACCGAGGCGAACGATCGCCGCTTCGCCGAGGTGCGCGCGACGCTGGAGCAGCGCCTGAAGGACATCGAAGCCAACAACGCGGCCAAGCTCGAAGAGATGCGCCGCACCGTCGACGAGAAACTGCACGCGACGCTCGAGCAGCGCCTGGGCGAATCGTTCAAGCTTGTCTCGGACCGGCTGGAGCAGGTGCATCGCGGGCTGGGCGAAATGCAGACGCTCGCGGCGGGCGTCGGCGACCTGAAGAAAGTGCTCACGAACGTGAAGACGCGCGGCACGTGGGGCGAAGTGCAGCTCGAAGCGCTGCTCGAGCAGATGCTCACGCCCGAGCAGTTCGCAAAAAACGTGGCGACGGTGCCGGGCAGCAGCGAGCGCGTGGAGTTCGCGATCCGGTTGCCGGGGCGCGGCGTGTCGGGCGATACCGCCGCTGGTGCGCCGGACAACGCGCCGGTCTGGCTGCCGGTCGATGCCAAGTTTCCGCGCGAGGACTATGAGCGGCTCATCGACGCGCAGGAGCGCGCCGACGCGGCCGGCATCGAGGAGGCCGGCCGCGCGCTGGAAGCGCGCGTGCGCGCCGAGGCTCGCACCATCGCCGAGAAATACGTCGCGCCGCCCCACACGACCGACTTCGCGCTGCTGTTCCTGCCCACCGAAGGGCTTTACGCCGAGATTCTGCGCCGCCCGGGCCTCACCGATGTGTTGCAGCGCGATTATCGCGTGAGCATCGCGGGCCCGACCACGTTGACGGCGCTGCTCAACAGCCTGCAGATGGGGTTTCGCACGCTCGCGATCGAGAAGCGTTCGAGCGAGGTCTGGCAGGTGCTGGGCGCGGTGAAGACGGAGTTCGGCAAGTTCGGCGAAGTGCTCGCGCGCACCAAGTCGCAGCTGGAGACGGTGACGCGCTCGATCGAAGCCGCTGAAGCGCGCACGCGCGTGATGAACCGCAAGCTGCGCGCAGTCGAGGCCTTGCCTGGCGAGGCCGCGTCGAATCTGCTCGGCGATGCGCTGCGCAACGGCGGTAGCGGCGAGAACGGAGAAAGCGGCGACGAGTGACGCACGCATCGCGCGAGCCACGCAACGAAGCGTCCCAAAAAACATCGGGCCGTCCGCAGCGATCTGCGGACGGCCCGATGTTCATGCTGCATGCCCTAGCTCGCGACCGGCTCGGCAGGCGCCGCGAGCTGGTCGAGCGCATCGCCCGTCACGCGCACCACGCGCCAGTCGGGCAAGATGGTTGCGCCCATCTTCTCGTAGAAGCGGATGGCCGGCGTGTTCCAGTCGAGCACGGTCCACTCGAAGCGGCCGCACTTGCGCTCCACGGCAATGGCGGCGAGCGCGCGTAGCAGCGCCGTGCCGAGGCCCGTGCCACGCTGCGACGGCTGCACGTAAAGGTCTTCGAGATAGAGCCCGCGACGCCCGAGGAAGGTCGAGTAGTTGTGGAAGAACAGCGCATAGCCGACGATGCGGCCCGCGTCCTCGGCCACCAGCGCCTCAGCCGCCGGGTGCGCGCCGAACAGCGCATCGGCGAGTCCTTCGGGCGTGCCCGTGAAGAGGTGCGTGAGCTTTTCGAACTCGGCGAGCTCGTACATCAGCGCATGCATGGCGCTGACGTCGGCGGGCGCCGCGGCGCGGATCGTAGCGGTCATCACGCCTCCTCGGGCACATCGGAGAGATGGATCTCGATGCCGCCGAAGCGCGCGGCAACCCAGTTGTACAGATGGCAGGCGATCCACAGCAGCACGAAGCCGACGATGGCATTGAGGATCAGCGCGCTGAACACGGTGCCGAGCTCGAAGGTGCCGTAGCGGAAAAACGCGACCACCGCGACGAGCAGCACGACCGGCACGCTGAAGGTCAGGTACACGAGGATGAGGGCCTTCGCAGTCTGCCCGGCGGCGATGAACGAAATCTGTTTTTTCATGTGAATCGGTCCGTAGGTCGAGGGGACGTCTCTGAGGGACGCCGAATCATGTTGAACGATGCAGTGACGGGTCATGGGCGCCGTGCTAGACGAGGCCGTCGAAGAGCATGATGTCGACGGTGTTGCCAGCATCGAGGTCGGCGCTTTCGTGGGCGAGCACGATGAAGCAGTTCGCCTCGCTCATCGTGCTGAGCGCGCCTGAGCTTTGCGAGCCCGTGGGCGCTACGCGCCACTGGCCCTGCGCATCGCGCTCGGCGACGCCGCGCTGGAATTCGGTGCGGCCCGGGCGCTTTTTGATGGGCGCGTCGCAGCGCGCCGGAATGAGCGGCATCGGCTGAGGCGTGGCGCCCGACATCGCGATCAGCGCGGGGCGCACGATCTGGTAGAACGCGACCATTGTGGCGACCGGATTGCCTGGCAACCCGAACAGGAGGGCCGCGCGCCCGGCGCCGGGACGGCCGCCCGACCAGATGCGGCCGAACGCGAGCGGGCGGCCCGGACGCATCGCGAGGCCCCAGAAGGACACATCGCCGAGCGTCTGCAACTGGGTGCGCGTGAAGTCGGCTTCGCCGACCGAGACGCCGCCCGAGGTCAGCACGACGTCGGCGCTTTCGGCGGCGGCCTTGAGCGTGGCTGCCAGCGATTCGGGGTCGTCGTGCACGCGGCCGAGATCGATCGGCTCGGCGTTCAGGCGCTGCAGCATCGCGCCGAGCGTGTAGCGGTTGCTGTCGTAGATGCAGCCGGCGTCGAGCGGCTCGCCGGGCGAGCGCAACTCGTCGCCGGTCGAGAAGAACGCCACGCGCAGACGCCGCTTCACGGCCACGTCGACAATGCCGAGCGAGGCCATCAAGCCGATGTCGCTCGCGCGCAGCACGCGGCCTGCGCGCAGCGCCGCGCTGCCGCGCGCGAGATCTTCGCCCTTGCGGCGGCGGTTTGCGCCGGGTGTCACGGCGTCGGCGCGGAAGGTGACGGCTTCGGAAACGGTGCTGGAAACTGGGCCGGCGGCGGCTTCCGCGCCCACGCCATGTTCCACGCGCTCCTGCGGCACGACGGTGTCGCAGCCGGCGGGCATCGGCGCGCCCGTCATGATGTGCACGCACGCACCCGGCGCGATGGCGCCCGTGTAGGGATGGCCGGCGAACGCCTTGCCCGCCACCTTCAGCGTGAGCGTCGCGCCCGCTGGCGCGGCTTGCGCGAGCAGCGACGCGCCGTCGAAGGCATAGCCGTCCATGGCCGAGTTGTCGTGAGCGGGCACGTCGATCGGCGAGATCACGTCTTTTGCGAGCACGCGTGCCAGCGCGTCGCGCAACGGCACGCGCTCGCTTTGCGCGAGCGGCGTGACCCACTGGAGCACGATGGCCTGGGCGGCACTGACGGGCAAGGCTTGTGGATCGAACTGGCCAAGGCTTCCTGCGCGGCCGGAAATACTGTTAAGCGTGGTCATGGAGTGGAGAAGCGTCGCATCCGCGCGGATGGGTGTGGCGATCGTCCAGGGGGGCGTGCATCAGGCCGGTGGCGGGCGGCGGCGGTCGAGCCGGACGCGCTCGTCAGGCACGGTCGAGCTCGGCAAGTTCCTGTAAGGAATTGACATTGTAAAACGCACGCTCGTCGGCAAAGACCACTTCGGCCGCCGTGTGGCGCGCGTACCACGCACGGACCTTGCGCTCGCCTGCATCCAGAAACGCGGCGAGGTCGTCGGCGAGCGAGGTGTGGACGAGCGCGAAGACGGGGTGCAGGCTGACTTCACTGGCGGCGTTCACCGTTGTTGCGGTGGCGATGAGCGTGTCTTGCGCGCGCACCGCTTCGGCCAGCCGGGCGCCGAGATCGGCTGGCAGCCATGGCGAATCGCACGGCGCGCTCAGCAGCCATTCGGTGCCGGCGGCGCGCAGGCCGGCAAGCAGTCCCGCGAGCGGGCCGGGGTAGTCGGGCAGCGTATCGGCGATAACCTGCGCGTGCCACGGCGCGCCGAGCTCGGCGTAGACATCGTGGTTGCGGTTCGCGCTAATTGCGAGTGCGCCTGCTTGCGGCGCGAGACGCGCCAGCACATGCGCGGCGAGCGGCTTGCCGTGCAGGCGCTGGAGGCCTTTGTCGACGCCGCCCATGCGCTGGCCGCGGCCGCCCGCGAGCACGAGGCCGGTAAGCGCAGCGGTGGGGATGGCGGGCGAAGCGGAGAGCATCGGCGTATCGCTGTATCAGCCGCCGATATAGGACATTTCGATACGGCGCTCTTCGCCCTCGGCCGGCGCGGCGTCGCTGCCACGCAATTGCGAATAGCGGTCGGCGCGCTGTTCCCAGATCTGGGCAATCGTGGCGGAAATGGCTTCGTCGCTCGCGTCGCCTCGCAGCAGCGCGCGCAGGTCGTAGCCCATCGAGGCGAACAGGCACAGATACAGCTTGCCTTCGGTCGAGAGCCGCGCGCGCGTGCAATCGCCGCAGAATGCGCGCGTGACGCTGGAGATCACGCCGATTTCGCCGGCGCCGTCCGCGTAGCCCCAGCGCTGCGCCGTTTCGGCGGCGCTGTGCGGTTCGAGCGCGACGAGCGGAAAGTGCTCGGCGATGCGGGCGACCACGTCGGCGGACGGCAGCACCTCGGCCATGTTCCAGCCGTTCGAAGTGCCCACATCCATGTATTCGATGAAACGCAGGGTCACGCCCGAGCCGCGGAAGTGGCGCGCGAGCGGCACGATCTCGCTGTCGTTGGTGTCGCGCTTGACGACCATGTTGACCTTGATCGGGTCGAGACCGACCGACTGCGCGGCCGCGATGCCGTCGAGCACGTCGGCGACCGAGAAATCGGCGTCGTTCATGCGGCGAAAGAGCGCGTCGTCGAGTGCGTCGAGGCTCACCGTGACGCGCGTGAGGCCCGCGTCGCGCAATGCGCGCGACTTGCGTGCGAGCAGCGATCCATTCGTTGTGAGCGTGAGGTCGAGCGGCTCGCCGTCGGGCGTGCGCAGCTTCGCGAGGCGCTCGATCAGGAATTCGATGTTCTTGCGCAGCAGCGGCTCGCCGCCGGTCAGGCGGATCTTGGTAACACCGTGTGCGACGAAAAGCCGCGCGATACGTTCGATTTCTTCGAGTGAAAGAAGCGACGAATGCGGCAGGAACGGGTAGTCCTTGTTGAAAACCGCACGCGGCATGCAGTAGACGCAGCGGAAGTTGCAACGGTCCGTGACCGAGATGCGCAAGTCGCGCAACGGCCGCGCGAAAGCGTCGAACAGCTCGCCAGACGGCGCGCGCACGGTCTGCGCTGCCGGGCTGGGCGGCAGCGAGCGGATGTCTGCAACAGGGATGATGCGTCGGGACATGGTGGCTTCATTCTCTCGTTGGTTCGATTCTAGCCGAACCTCACCTTGCGCACCGACAAGGATGAACGCTGATATATCAAAAAAAAGCCCGCCGATAGCGGCGGGCTTCGTGTTGCGATGCGGCATTACCGCCGCGGTCGGAAGCGGCCCTGAGGTCGACTTCCGGTCCGGCTGACTCGCGCGTGCCGGTTAGGGCTGGCGGGTCGTCTCCACCTGCTGCATCGGTGCGCTGTCGGCCGGCGGCAGGGGTTTGCGCTCGCGCGGCACGCGTGCGGGCTTCACCACCTGGGCGGCGGCGTCCTGCGCGGCACGCAGCTTGGCGGCGTCGGTGTTGACCCACTCGAGGCCTGCCGATTCCAGCATCGGACGCAGCGTGTCGGCCGCGGCCGCAACGCTCGCTGGCGTGTGACGCTGAGTCGCGGGCTCGGCGACCGGCGCCGCGGCTTCGGCTTGTGCCACGACAGCTTCGGCACGCGTCTCGACCGGCGCGGGTTGGGCGACGGCAGCCGGTTCGATCGGCGCGGGCGGAGCTTCGACGCGATCCTCGCGGACCACCGGCGCTGCGGCTGCTGCGGCTTCTTCGGCCTGCACGGCCGGTGTTGCAGCAACAGCAGCCAGTTTCACAACGGCCTGAACCGGCGTGGCGGCCGCGACCTGTTCGACGGCGGGCGCGACCGGTTCAGCGGGTGCGGCAACCGGCGCTTCGGGTGCAGCAGCAACTACGGTTTCGGCCGGGGCGGCCGGAACGACTGCCGGTGCTTCAACAGCCGGTGCTTCGGTGGCTTGCGCCGAATGGGCGGCCTCAGCGGCAGCAGCTGCTGCGACCGGCAAGGCCGTCACGACCACCGCTTCGGTAACTGAAGTGTGAACGACAGTCTCGACGCGCTCAGCCTGCTCGACAGCGGGCTGCTCGACAGCGGGGAACGCAGCGGCCAATTCGTCGGTGCCCTCGTCGGCGCCGGTTGCGCCTTCGAGCCCTTGCGTGCCTTCCGCATCGCGCTCGCGGCGACCACCACGGCGGCCACGGCGGCGGCGGCGGCGCTCCTCACCTTGCGGTGCGCCGTCTTCGTCGGTGCCGGCGTGGGGCACGCCGTCGGTGAGGGCGGCCTGGGCTGCTTCGGCGACCTCGGCTTCGATGTTAGCGGCGTCGAGGCGCGCCTCTTGTGCCTCGCCGGCTTCGGGCTGCTGCTGACGGCGCCGTTCGCCACGTTCGGCGCGGTCACCACGCTCCGTGCGTTCACCGCGTTCACGGCGCTCGCCACGTTCCTGACGTTCGCCGCGCGGGGCGGCTTCGGCTGCTTCGTTGCGGTCCTGGCCACGTTCGACGCGTTCGATGCGCTGCTCGCGTTCGGCGCGGGGCTCACGGCCCTCGCGTGCTTCACGCGGTTCGCGTTGCTCGCGCGGCTCGCGCTGTTCACGGGGGGCGCGGCCTTCACGTCCTTCGCGCGGCTCACGCGATTCACGCGGTTCGCGCTCCTCACGACGGCCCGAGGGCTGGCCGGCGCGTGCGCCGCCTGCCGCTTCGCCACGGCCTGCTGCGTCGCGGCTACCGCCACGGCGGTTGCGATTGCGGTCGCCGGAGCCTGTGCCAGCCTTCTCGCCACGCTCGGTGCGGGCTTCGCGCGCCGGACGGCTGGCCTTTTCCTGCTGCTCGACCGGTGCCGGCACGGGAGCCGGTGCCGGCGCGCCGCCGAAGAGGCGCTTGATGAAGGCGAAGAAGCCGCCGCCGCTCGCGGGAGCGGCGGCAACCGGTGCGCCAACGGGCATCGGCTCGGCCACGGGCCTGGCCTGTGCCGTGGGGGCAGGGCGCTCGGGCGTGATGCCCTTCACCGCGGCTTCCTGCTTCGGCTTGGTGTCGGCCGTGCGCTTGCTGTAGCCGGTCTCCGACTCGAGCTCGCGCGCAGCTTCCTCGGCCATCTTCCACGAGGCGCGCGGGTCGTCGAGACGCGCATCGTCGTGACGCAGGCGCTCGAGCTTGTAGTGCGGCGTTTCGAGGTGCTTGTTCGGGATCAGCACGACGCCGACCTTGAAGCGCGACTCGATCTTGTTGATTTCCGCGCGCTTCTCGTTGAGCAGGAAGGCGGTCACTTCGACCGGCACCTGGCAGTGAATTGCCGCGGTATTTTCCTTCATCGCCTCTTCCTGGATGATGCGCAGGACCTGAAGCGCCGACGATTCCGTATCGCGGATATGACCCGTGCCATTGCAGCGCGGGCAGGTGACGTGGCTGCCTTCCGAGAGGGCCGGGCGCAGGCGCTGGCGCGACAGCTCCATCAGGCCGAAGCGCGAGATCTTGCCCATCTGCACGCGGGCGCGGTCGTGGCGCAGCGCGTCTTTCAGGCGCTGCTCGACTTCGCGCTGGCTCTTGGCCGACTCCATGTCGATGAAGTCGATCACGATCAGGCCGCCCAGGTCGCGCAGACGCAGCTGGCGCGCCACTTCGTCGGCGGCTTCGAGGTTGGTGCGCGCGGCGGTTTCCTCGATGTCGGCGCCCTTGGTGGCGCGCGCCGAGTTCACGTCGATGGCGACCAGCGCCTCGGTGTGGTCGATCACGATCGCGCCGCCCGAGGGCAGCGGCACCGTGCGCGAGTACGCGGTCTCGATCTGGTGCTCGATCTGGAAGCGCGAGAACAGCGGCACGTCGTCGTGATACCGCTTCACCTTGTTGACATTATCCGGCATCACGATATCCATGAAGGCGCGTGCCTGGTCATAGATCTCGGTGGTGTCGATGAGAATTTCGCCGATATCGGGCTGGAAGTAGTCGCGGATCGCGCGGATCACGAGGCTCGATTCCAGATAGATCAGCATCGGCTGGCCGGACTGGCCGGCTTGCGACGCGGCTTCGATGGCGCGCCACAGTTGCAGCAGGTAGTTCAGGTCCCACTGGAGCTCTTCGGCGGAGCGGCCGATGCCGGCCGTGCGCGCGATAATGCTCATGCCGTCCGGCAGTTGCAGCTGCGCCATGGTTTCGCGCAGTTCCTGACGGTCGTCGCCCTCGATGCGGCGCGACACGCCGCCGCCGCGCGGGTTGTTCGGCATGAGGACGAGGTAGCGGCCGGCGAGCGAGATGAAAGTGGTGAGGGCGGCGCCCTTGTTGCCGCGCTCTTCCTTCTCGACCTGGACGATCAGTTCCTGGCCTTCCTTGAGGGCGTCCTGGATGCGCGCGCCGCGCATGTCGACGCCGTCGCGGAAGTACTGGCGGGCGACTTCCTTGAACGGCAGGAAGCCATGGCGATCTTCGCCGTAGTTGACGAAACACGCTTCGAGCGACGGCTCGATGCGGGTGACGATGCCCTTGTAGATATTGCCTTTGCGCTGTTCGCGGCCGGCAGTTTCGATGTCGATGTCGATCAGCTTCTGTCCATCGACAATGGCGACGCGCAGTTCTTCCTGCTGCGTCGCGTTGAACAGCATTCGTTTCATTGAACGGCTCCAGTGCGGCTTCATGCACGGCCCTCGGTCCCTCGACGGCGCCCGGCGCTTCGCCGGGCTGCATGGGGGGAGAGGGTCGCGGCAAGCCGCGCCTTATTGTGTTTTCACAAGCACGCTGGAGCAGGAAGGATGGCGGGGAGAATTGCCTTGCGGGCAGCCGGTCCGGCGTTGCGTTGCCATGGACGGGCCGCGTGGGCACATGCGAAATACGTCTTCAAGAGCAGCCAGACGCGCGGGGGCACGGTTTTCCTGCGCTTCCGATCCGCCTGTCGCCGCTTGTTGCCCGCTCATAGCCGCTGATTGCCGGCTTGTGGCGGTGCTTGCGTGTGTTGGCGGCAAAAGGCGCCACGCACGATCGCGACAGGACATGGGCCGCAGCCGCGAACTGCGCGCGCTGCTGGCTGGATCTGCTTTGCGGCTTCGGGCATCGAGCCCAGGGCCGCGCACGGGAAGCTTTCAGAAACGCCCGTCTTCCCCCTCGGGGTGTCTCGCCACTTTTGACGTCGCCATATCCCGCACATTGCCGGGACGCATCAGGCGCTCGCCGTATTTTCGCCACCAGCGCGTCGGGCGGCAGTCGCTCGAAAACGTTGCGACCGCGCGGCATGACTCGCCGGATGAATTCTTTATACCAACCTTCCGTTACCGTCGGAGCCTGCCTCGACCGAACGTGCCTGTGGGCGCCGTCCCTGCCGCGCGGACTTCCGTGCGTGCAACTCGTTGCATCTCTAAAACGGGGTGAGCAACCGGCCCCGGGCGCAAGTAAAATATCGGTTTATCGCTTGCCGCCTGCGCATGCCGCGCGGTTCAAGATCCCGGAGAAGCGCCCTTGGGTATTCAGTAGACAACCTTGGGGCGAATCAGGAACTTTTTGGCCTTTTGGCCTGCCGTCGCGTCAGCGCTGGGCAAATTATATTCAGAATGAAAGGGTTAGGCAAAATATCCCAGAATCAGGTCGCGAGCGACCAGGTTTCGTTCGTCGAGATCGACGAAGACGCTGCTGGTCAGCGGATCGACAATTTCTTGCTGCGCGTGTGCAAAGGCGTGCCGAAGAGCCATATCTACAGGATTTTGCGCAGCGGGGAAGTGCGTGTGAATAAGGGGCGAATCGACGCGCAGTACCGGCTCGAGATGGGCGACGTTGTGCGCGTGCCGCCCATGCGCGTCGCCCAGCCGAGCGAGCAGGCAGGCGCGGTGCCCGTGCCGGCGGCGCACTTCAGCGTGTTGTACGAGGACGAGGCGCTGCTCGTGATCGACAAGCCCGCCGGCGTGGCTGTGCATGGCGGCAGCGGTGTGGCTTTCGGCGTGATCGAGCAGTTGCGCGAGGCGCGGCCGCACGGCAAATTCCTCGAACTCGTGCACCGGCTCGACCGCGAGACCTCCGGCGTGCTGATGCTCGCGAAGAAGCGCGCGGCGCTAGTCGGGCTGCACGAGCAGATGCGCGACAACAAAACGGACAAGCGCTATTACGCGTGTGTCCACGGCGAGTGGGCGAGCGACTGGGGGCGCCGGCGCGCCGTGAAGGAGCCGCTACACAAGTACCTGACCCCCGAAGGCGAGCGGCGTGTGCGCGTGCAGCCCGACGGCCAGCCGTCGCATACGGTCTTCAATCTCGTCGAGCGCTGGCCTGGCTACGCGCTCGTCGAGGCCGAGCTCAAGACTGGCCGCACTCACCAGATCCGCGTGCATCTCGCGCATCTGGGCTTGCCGATCGTCGGCGACGCCAAATACGGCGACTTCGCGCTCAACAAGGCGCTCGCGCGCACCGGCGCGAAGCCAGGCGTCAAGCGCATGTTCCTGCATGCGCACCGGTTGAAGCTCACGCACCCGATCACGGGCGCGCCGCTGCAATTCGAGGCGCCGCTGCCGCCCGAGCTGCGCAGCTTTGTCGGCGAGTTGCGCGCGCAGCGCGAAGCAGAGGGCGAGGGCGAGCGCCACGCCGCTGCGCGGCCCGAATAGGGGCGCCGAATGCGCATGACGCCGCGACGAACCGGGGAGCAAGCCGGATTCAAGAATTACAGTGTTTGGAGAAGGACCGCATGGCCCGAGAGCAATTTGACCTGATTGTGTTCGACTGGGACGGTACGCTGATGGACTCGACCGCCCACATCACGCGCAGCATCCAGGCCGCGTGCCGCGACCTGGGCCTGCCGGTGCCCGGCGACGAAGCCGCGAGCTACGTGATCGGCCTTGGCTTGCGCGAGGCATTGCAGATTGCCGCGCCCACGCTCGATCCCGCCGACTATCCGCGCCTCGTGGAGCGCTACCGCGTCCATTACCTGTTGAAAGATCAGCAAATCGAGCTGTTTGCGGGCGTGCGCGAGATGCTCACCGAGCTGCGCGACACGGGCTACCTGCTCGCGGTGGCGACCGGCAAGAGCCGGGTGGGGCTGAACCGCGCGCTGGCCGAGGCCAGCCTCACGAGCTTGTTCGACGGCACGCGCTGCGCCGACGAAACCTTCTCGAAGCCGCATCCGGCCATGCTCCAGGAGCTCACGCGCGAACTGGGGCAGGATCTGGGCCGAACGGTGATGATCGGCGACACGACGCACGACTTGCAGATGGCCGCTAACGCGGGCGCGGCGGGCGTGGGCGTGGCTTACGGCGCGCATTCGTCGGGCGCGCTGGCCGGGCTTGCGCCGCGGTTTATCGCGCCGGACGTGGCAGCGCTGGCCGGCTGGCTGCGGGAGCACGCATGAACGCGCAGCCCGGTGCGGGCGAAGCCCGCGAGACGGGCCACGCGCCCGTGCGCGTGTGCGCCGCCGAGGACCTCGTCGAGGGTGGCGCAGGCCAGCGCATGAGCGCGACCTATGCGGGCGGCGAGGCCGTCGTGTTCTTCGTGCGCTATGGCGGCGAAGTGTACGGCTACCTGAACCGCTGCGCCCACGTGCCGATGGAGCTCGACTGGGTCGAGGGGCAGTTCTTCGAGTCTTCGGGGCTCTATATCATGTGCGCGACGCATGGCGCGATCTACCAGCCCGACACCGGCAAATGCGTGGGCGGACCGTGCCGCGGCGCGCGGTTGCGCGCGGTGCGCGTCGAAGAACGCGACACACCCGAAGGCCGTGCGGTATTCTGGCTTCCGGACGACGATTTGAGTCCGACCCCATCCTGATTCGTTACCACGCATGTCCGATAACCTGAACCCTGATGACGCCAGCGGCGGCAAGCCCGGTTGGGAGCGCGAGGCGCTCGAACGCATCGCCATGGCCGCGATCACCGAGCAACGCTCGGCGCGCCGCTGGAAGATCTTTTTCCGCTTCGCGTTTCTTGCGGTGCTGGTGCTGGTCGCATGGAGCATCCTCGACCTTTCCGGCACGCGCGTGGACAGCGGCGGCCGCCACACGGCGCTCGTCACGCTCAGTGGCGAGATTTCGGCGGACACGTCCGCCAACGCCGACGACATCAATAGCGCACTCGATAGCGCGTTTGACGACGACGGCACCGCCGGCGTGATTCTGCATATCGACAGCCCCGGCGGCTCGCCGGTGCAGGCCGGCATCATCAACGACGAGATCCGCAGGCTGCGCGCGAAATATCCGGCCATTCCGCTCTACGTGGTGGTGGGGGACATGTGCGCTTCGGGCGGCTATTACGTTGCCGCCGCTGCGGACAAGATTTATGTGAACAAGGCCAGCATCGTCGGCTCGATTGGCGTGCTGATGGACGGCTTCGGCTTCACGGGCCTGATGGACAAGCTCGGCGTCCAGCGCCGGCTGCGCACGTCGGGGGAGAATAAGGGTTTTTACGATCCGTTCTCGCCGAATACGCCGAAGATGGACGCGCACGCGCAGGAGATGCTCGACCAGATTCACCAGCAGTTCATCGACGCCGTGAAGGCGGGCCGCGGCAAGCGCCTGAAGGATGAGCCGGACCTCTTCTCGGGCCTTTTCTGGACCGGCCAGAAGAGCATCGAGCTCGGTCTTGCTGACGGCTTCGGCGACAGCGACTATGTGGCGCGCGAAGTCATCAAGGCGCCGGACATCGTTGACTACACGGTCAAGCAGGGCATCACCGACCGCGTCGCGAAGCGCTTTGGCGCAAGCGTTGGTTCGGCGGCCGTGCATTCGCTGATTTCGGGCGGGAAGGTTTCAGTGCGCTGATTCTGCGCAAACGGGGCTCCGATCCCACGTGAAACGGCCGCTGTGCGATGCATGGCGGCCGTTTCATTTAGCGGTGGCGCCTGTGCGAACGGCGCTCAGTTTGCCAGCAGCAGGAAGATCGCGGGCCGCTTATGCAACTCGGGCGCCGGCTTCTTTTTCCACTCGGACACGGCGCGGCTCACGATCGTCTCCCCTGGCAGCGTGAGGTCGGCGGCCACGCACACGAGCGTGGAGGGTGCGCAGGTTGCGAGCAGCGCGTCGAGCAGCGCGCGGTTGCGATAGGGTGTCTCGATGAAGATCTGCGTTTGCTTCGCCTTGCGGGAGGTCTGCTCGAGTTCGCGCAGCTTTTTGGTGCGCTCGTTCGCGTCCACGGGCAGATAGCCATGGAACGCAAAGCTCTGGCCGTTCAGGCCCGACGCCATCAGCGCAAGCAGGATCGAGCTCGGCCCGACGAGCGGCACGACCTTGATGCCGCGCTCGTGCGCGCGTCGCACCAGCAGGGCGCCCGGATCGGCCACGGCGGGCACGCCCGCTTCGGACACCAGCCCCGTGTCGATGCCGGCCAGAAGCGGCGCGAGCAGCTTGTCGATCTCGCTTGCGGGCGTGTTGACGTTGAGCTCGCGAATTTCGATCTCCTGGATCGGCTGCGTGGTTCCGACGCGCTTCAGGAACGCGCGCGTGGTCTTGGCGTTCTCGCCGATGTAGCTGGACAGCGTGCCCGCGCGTTCGCGCACCGGCGTGGGCAGGACGGCGGCGAGCGCGGCGTCGTCGCCGTCACCGAGGGTGTTGGGGATCAGATAGAGCGTGCCCGTGGTCATTGGCGAGCGTCCTGCGGCGCAAGTAGCGGATTCAGCAATGGATAGCCGACGGCGAGCAGCATGCGCGTGAGCGCGATGAGCGGCAGGCCGATCAGCGCGGTGGGATCGTCGGACTGGATTGCTTCCAGCAGCGCGATGCCAAGCCCTTCCGATTTCGCGCTGCCCGCGCAGTCGTAGGGCTGCTCGGCGCGCAGGTAGGCGTCGAGCGCGGCGTCGGGCAGGTCGCGAAAGCGCACCGTGGTCACGACATCGACGGTATCCGTTTGGCCAGTCGCGGTGTCGAGCAGACTGAGTGCACTATGGAACAACACTTCACGTCCGCGCATGGCGCGCAGTTGCTCGAGTGCACGCTCGTGAGTGCCCGGTTTGCCGATCTGGTGCCCGTCGAAGGTCGCCACCTGGTCGGAGCCAATCACGAGCGCACGCCCGGCGCCGGCCGGCAAGGCGGCGGCTACGGCGCGGGCCTTGGCCTCGGCCAGGCGCAGTGCCGTGGCGGCGGGCGTTTCGCCGGGTTGCGGCGTTTCGTCGATGGCCGGCACAGCGGTCTCGAAAGGGATGTGCAGGCGCTCGAGCAACTCGCGGCGGTAGCGTGAGCTGGAGGCGAGAATCAGCGTGGGTCGGCCCGGTTGCCGGGCGGGTGCAGCGGTATCCTGCATGATGGTCGGTTCGTGAATAATGGTCGTGGAGCGGTGCAGGGCGAGTAAGGCATGCGGCAGTCGCATTCAACTGTCGCATTTGCCGGCGAATTTGCCAAAATACCCAAGCCGCGCAGAGGCTTGCGAGCGTGAGCTTAAGTGTTTGACTCGCAAAGATAAAGACGTTATGATTTTGGGCTTTTCATCGGTACGCTCACCTCGTGCGTCTGGCTAATGTGTGTCCGGCGGTGTGTCCGGCGGGCTGGCGCGCATTAAGAAAAGCGCGAGGGAAGCGGGCGGACAAGAATACGGATCGCGGATCGGCAGCAGTGTAGGGCTTTGCGCCGCCTGCGGGCCGCGCGTCTGGAGCAGGAGAGCGCACATGACCGAACATTCTGGCAAGCCTGCGGGCACCGCATCGGGTGCAGGTGCGGATAAAGGCACGCAGGGCGCGCTCAATCCGCGCGATTTCGACATTTTCGAATTTGCGCGTAGCGGGCGCAGTGCATCGGGTGCGGTGCGTCTCCCGCAACTGCCGCGCATGCTAAGCGAAGTCCCGGCCGATGCGCCTGGCCGCGATGCCGCGTTCACATGGCAGGCCGAGGGCTTCACGCAACAGGAATTGCAGGACAACGGCACCGAGGGGCCGCAGCCGTATCTGCGGCTCGCGATTCACGGTGCCGCATGGCTTACGTGTCAGCGTTGCCTCGCTCCCTACGAGCAGGCGTTCAACGCGGACCCGGTCTTCCGGATCGTCCAGACGGAAGATGAGGCGGACGAGTTTTCGCTCGACGACGATGAATTCGATGTGATTGTAGGCTCGCGCCATTTCGATCTCGTCGACTTGATCGAAGAGGAGTTGTTGCTCTCGCTGCCGCTCGTGCCGAAGCACGAAGTTTGTCCGGAAGTTCACGAAAGCCTCGCCTCGGGTGCCGACGGCGCGGATGGCGTGGATTCCGTCGACGACGTGCCGGAGCAGGAAATCGAGCCGGAAGAGCGCGTCAACCCGTTTGCGGCGCTCGAATCGCTCAAGAAGGACGGTCCCGGCAGCAAGCACTAAGGTTTTACCGGGTGGCTGCGGGTGGCGTGCAGTATCAATTCGTGGCCCAGTCCCGGAGTCCGGTCATCCCCCAGGGTGGCGGCGGCCGGATCGGGCTGTGTTAGAATTTGGAAAATTTTCAGGAGTTATCATGGCAGTTCAACAAAACAAGAAGTCGCCGTCGAAGCGCGGCATGCACCGCTCGCACGATTTCCTCACGGGCGCGCCGCTGGCTGTCGAGCCGAGCACGGGTGAAGTGCATCTGCGTCACCACATCAGCCCGAACGGCTACTATCGCGGCAAGAAAGTCGTCAAGACCAAGAACGACTAATCGTCCAGTGTGCGGCGCGACGGCCCGATTCTGGGCTTGCACGGCGCTGCACATGGCGATTCCGTTCGCTTGACAGTTTTTCGGCTCGGCAAAAAAGGCGGCATTCAACTGCCGCTTTTTTGTGCCTGAAATCCGTCGCACTCCATGACCGTTACGCTCACGATAGATTGCATGGGAGGCGACCACGGTCCGTCCGTGACAGTGCCTGCCGCAGTCAATTTCGTCCGCACGCATCCCGATGCGCGACTGCAACTGGTGGGCATCGAGACGGCGATCCGCGCCCAGCTCAAGAAGCTGAAAGCGCTGAACCTCTCCGCACTTTCCGTCGTTCCCGCCACCGAGGTCGTCGAAATGGACGATCCGGTCGAAGTCGCCTTGCGCAAAAAGAAAGACTCGTCGATGCGCGTCGCGCTCAACCGCGTCAAAGAGGGCGAGGCGCAGGCTTGCGTCTCCGCAGGCAACACCGGCGCGCTGATGGCCGTCTCGCGCTATGTGCTCAAGACGCTGCCTGGCATCGAACGGCCGGCCATCGCGTTCGCGCTGCCCAGCGAGCGCGGTTACACGACGATGCTCGACCTCGGCGCGAACGTCGACTGCGAACCGCAGCATCTGCTGCAATTCGCCGAGATGGGGCACGCGCTCGTCGCCGCGCTCGAGGGCAAGGAGCGCCCGACCATCGGGCTCCTGAACATCGGTGAAGAAGTCATCAAGGGCAACGACACGATCAAGCGCGCAGGCGAGTTGCTGCGCGCGAGCACGCTGAATTTCCGCGGCAACGTGGAAGGTAACGACATTTACAAGGGCACCGTCGACGTTGTCGTCTGTGACGGTTTCGTGGGGAATGTCGCGCTCAAGACGTCGGAAGGCCTCGCGCAGATGCTCAACGACATGATCAAGGAAGAGTTTGGTCGCTCGTGGCTCACAAAGCTCATGGCGCTGGCTGCGCTGCCGGTGCTCATGCGTTTCAAGAAACGCGTCGATCACCGCCAGTACAACGGCGCGGCGCTGCTCGGCCTGAAAAGCCTCGTATTCAAGAGCCATGGCTCCGCAGACGCTTATGCGTTTGAGTGGGCGATCAAACGCGGGTATGATGCCGTCAAAAATGGCGTGCTGGAGCGTCTCGCGCGCGCCATGGAAGAAAACGCCAGTTCACTCGAACAGGCTGCCGGTTCGTCCACGGGCGGCCAGAACAGCGCCGCCCCAAAGGCTCCCGAGGAGCCTTCCGCGAGTCCATCAGCGAGCTTACCCGCTCAGACGGCGGGCGAACTGCCGCCCGGCGCCGCATCATCCTCGAAGGCATAATGGCTCAATCGACTCTCTATTCCCGCGTGCTCGGCACGGGCAGTTTTCTTCCGCCTGAGCGCGTCACCAATCAGGATCTGGCCGAACGTCTCGCCGCCCAGGGCGTCGAGACGAGCGACGAGTGGATCGTCGCGCGCACCGGCATCCACGCGCGCCACTTTGCGGCGCCCGATGTCACGACCAGCGATCTCGCCCTGGCCGCTTCGCAGCGCGCGATCGAGGCCGCCGATGTCGACCCGCAATCGATCGACCTCATCATCGTCGCCACCTCAACGCCCGATTTCGTGTTTCCGAGCACCGCCTGCCTGCTGCAGAACAAACTCGGCATCCGCAATCACGGCGCGGCGTTCGACGTGCAGGCCGTGTGCTCGGGCTTTGCTTACGCGGTATCGGTCGCCGACAGCCTGATCCGCAGCGGCCAGCACAAGACGGCGCTCATCGTGGGCGCGGAAACGTTCTCGCGCATTCTCGACTTCAAAGACCGCACGACCTGCGTGCTGTTCGGCGATGGCGCAGGCGCGATCGTGCTGCAGGCGTCCAGCGAGCCGGGCGTGCTCTCGAGCGCGCTCCACGCCGACGGCAGCTATGCGCACATTCTCTGCACGCCGGGCAACGTGAACGGCGGCGTGGTTGCCGGCAACGCGTTCCTCCATATGGATGGACAGGCCGTGTTCAAGCTCGCCGTCAACGTGCTCGAGAAGGTCGCGATCGAGGCGCTCGAAAAAGCGCAACTCACAGCCGACCAGATCGACTGGCTGATCCCCCATCAGGCCAACATCCGCATCATGCAGGGCACCTGCCGCAAGCTCGGTCTGCCCGCCGAGCGCATGGTGGTCACCGTGGGTGAGCACGGCAATACCTCGGCGGCTTCGATTCCGCTTGCATTCGACGTCGCGGTGCGCGACGGCCGCATCAAGCGTGGCCAGAACGTGCTGATCGAAGGCGTCGGCGGCGGCTTTACCTGGGGCGCTTCGGTCATCCGCTTCTGACCAGTCCGAAGCGGGCGCTCCCGCTTGGCCGGGCCTGCGACACGTGCGGCCCCGCATGCGGTTCATCGGAGCGCATCGCCCATCTGTTTTGATCGAATTTTGGGGACGTTATGAAATTTGCGTTCGTTTTTCCAGGACAAGGCTCGCAGGCCGTTGGCATGCTCGACGCCTTCGGTGACAACGCCATCGTGCGCGAGACGCTCAAGGAAGCGTCCGATGCACTCGATCAGGATCTCGGCAAGCTGATCGCCGAAGGCCCTGCCGACGAACTCAATCTCACCACCAACACGCAGCCGGTTATGCTCACCGCCGCTTACGCCGTTTATCGCGCGTGGCAAGCGGCGGGTGGCCCGGCGCCGGCGATCGTCGCGGGCCATAGCCTGGGCGAATACACGGCGCTCGTGGCTGCGGGCGTGCTTGCGTTCCGCGACGCCGTGCCGCTCGTGCGCTTTCGCGCACAGGCGATGCAAAGCGCAGTGCCGGTGGGCGAGGGCGGCATGGCCGCCGTGCTCGGTCTCGACGACGACACCGTGCGCGCGGTTTGCACGGAAGCCGCAGCGGTAAGCGGCGGCGTGGTCGAGGCGGTCAACTTCAATGCGCCGGCGCAGGTCGTGATCGCCGGCCACAAGGGCGCGGTCGAAAAGGCCTGCGAAATCGCCAAGGCCAGGGGCGCCAAGCGTGCATTGCCGCTGCCGGTTTCGGCGCCGTTCCATTCGTCGCTGCTCAAGCCCGCTTCGGACCAGCTGCGCGAATATCTCGCGAACGTCACGCTCAATGCGCCGGCCATCCCGGTCGTGAACAACGTTGACGTGGCCTTCGAAACCGATCCCGCGAAGATTCGCGAGGCGCTCGTGCGCCAGGCCGCCGGTCCGGTGCGCTGGGTCGAGTGCGTCAAGGCGATCGCCGCCCAGGGTGCGACGCATGTGATCGAGTGCGGTCCCGGCAAGGTGCTGGCGGGCCTCACCAAGCGTATCGACGGCAATCTGGCCGGCGCCTCGGTGGCCGATCCGAAGTCGCTCGACGAAGCGCTCGCGCTCCTCAAGGCTTAAGCCGCCGCATCGAAAAGTATCAAACGCAACGGATTCGAACGATGGAAAAAACTCTCGACAATCAGGCCGCGATCGTGACCGGCGCTTCGCGCGGCATCGGCCGGGCCATTGCGCTGGGACTGGCGCGCCAGGGCGCGACGGTGATCGGCACCGCAACGAGCGAAGCCGGCGCGCAGGCCATTACCGCCGCTTTCGAAGCTGCGGGCGTGAAGGGCCGCGGCGTGGTGCTCAACGTCAACGACGCGGCGGCGGCCGAAGCGCTCATCGACGCGACGGTCAAGGAGTTCGGCGGCCTCGCGATTCTCGTCAACAATGCCGGCATCACGCAGGACAACCTGGCGATGCGCATGAAGGACGACGAGTGGGACGCGGTGCTCGACACCAACCTGAAGTCGGTGTTCCGCCTCTCGCGCGCCGTGCTGCGCCCGATGATGAAGGCGCGCGCCGGCCGCATCATCAACATTACGTCGGTGGTCGGCTCGTCGGGCAACCCGGGCCAGGCCAACTACGCGGCGGCCAAGGCCGGCGTCGCGGGCATGACGCGCGCGCTCGCGCGCGAGATCGGCAGCCGCGGCATCACGGTGAACTGCGTGGCGCCGGGCTTCATCGACACCGACATGACCAAGGATCTGCCTGCCGAGCAGCAGGCCGCGCTCCAGCAGCAGATCCCGCTGGGCCGTCTGGGCAGCCCGGAAGACATCGCACATGCGGTGGTCTTTCTCGCATCGCCGCAGGCGGGCTATATCACGGGCACTACATTGCACGTAAATGGCGGGATGTATATGTCTTAACCGGATTCGGGTACTATCCGCGCCTTGATGCGCTTCGGCGAATAACTCGCCTGAGCGCGTGCGCGAATAGCCGTTCCGGAACCGCGAGCGCCGCTTTTCAGCCAGGTCAAACCTGATAAAATGCGCGCACTCGCATTTATGAGCTCACTTTTTTCCCTTGGAGGGGTAATGGACAACATCGAACAGCGCGTCAAGAAGATCGTCGCCGAGCAACTGGGCGTCGCCGAAGCTGAAATCAAGAACGAAGCTTCGTTCGTGAACGATCTGGGTGCAGACTCGCTCGACACCGTGGAACTGGTGATGGCTCTCGAAGACGAATTCGGCATGGAAATCCCCGACGAGGAAGCCGAGAAGATCACGACGGTTCAGCAAGCGATCGACTACGCTCGCGCGAACGTCAAGGCCTAAGCGCCTGTTCCTTGCCCGGGCCGGCGCGCGCACGCGAGTTGCACGCTAGCGGTCCGCGAGGATGCTTGCGCGTGAAACCGCGAACGCCCGTCGCACCTGCTGCGGGGCATCGGCCGGTCAACTAGCCACAGGGCTCACAGGAGCATTTCCTGTGGCCTCTGTGGCTTTTGTTTTGTCATCTATGGAAAAGGGGTTACCGTGAGCCGTCGTCGAGTTGTTGTTACAGGCCTGGGGCTGATTTCGCCTGTTGGCAATAATGTTGCCGACGGGTGGGCCAATCTGGTCGCCGGGAAGTCCGGCATCGCCAACATCACGAAGTTCGACGCTACGAACTTCTCGACCCGTTTTGCCGGCGAAGTGAAAGGCTTCAACGTCGAAGATTACATGCCGGCGAAAGAAGCACGTCACATGGATACGTTTATCCATTACGGCATTGCTGCGGGCGTCCAGGCGATGCAGGACAGCGGCTTCGAGATCACCGAAGAGAATGCCGAGCGCGTAGGCGTGGTGGTGGGCTCGGGCATCGGTGGCCTGCCCATGATCGAAGTGACGCAAACGGAGCTGCTCAACCGCGGCCCGCGCCGTATTTCGCCGTTCTTCGTGCCGGCCTCGATCATCAACATGATCTCCGGCCATCTGTCGATCAGGTACGGCATCAAAGGCCCGAACCTTGCAATGGTCACGGCCTGCACGACCGGCCTGCATTGCATCGGCGAGGCCTCGCGTCTGATCGAGTACGGCGACGCCGACGTGATGATCGCGGGCGGTGCGGAATCGACCGTCTCGCCGCTCGGCATCGGCGGCTTCGCGGCGGCGCGCGCGCTCTCGCAGCGCAACGACGATCCGGCAACGGCGAGCCGCCCGTGGGACAAGGACCGCGACGGCTTCGTGCTGGGCGAAGGCGCCGGCGTGATGATCCTCGAAGAGTACGAGCACGCGAAGAAGCGCGGCGCGAAGATCTATGCAGAAGTCGGCGGCTACGGGATGAGCGGCGATGCGTATCACATGACCGCTCCGCTCGAAGACGGTGACGGCGCGCGCCGCTGCATGCAGTACGCGATGCGTAACGCAGGCGTGAACCCGAACGAAGTGAACTGGGTGAACGCGCACGGCACCTCGACTCCGCTCGGCGACATTGCGGAAACCACCGCGATCAAGCGCGCGTTCGGTGATCACGCGAAAGACATCGTCGTCAACTCGACCAAGTCGATGACCGGCCACCTGCTGGGCGGCGCGGGCGGCCTGGAGTCGGTGTTCTCGGTGCTGGCCGTGCACCACCAGGTGTCGCCGCCGACGATCAACATCTTCAACCAGGATCCGGCATGCGACCTGGACTACTGTGCGAACACCGCGCGGGACATGAAGATCGACGTCGCGCTGAAGAACTCGTTCGGCTTCGGCGGCACGAACGGCACGCTCGTTTTCAAGCGCTTCGCTTGAACTGCTGCCAAAAGCGGCATGTGAGCCCGATGTGATCGCCTCGCGCGACACGGCGGCCGCGCTGGTGCAGTTGCATGCGCCGGCCGGCCGCAACACCTCTTTCGATGCGCGGCGCACGCGTGCGCCGCGCATCGCCTTGCGCCCGTCCCGGGCACTGCAAGCGCTGCTGCTTGCCGGCGTGCTGATTGCAACTACCGCGTTTTTCACGACGCTCGCGCCCTGGCTTGGTGCGTGGCGCGCTTTGCCGCCGGCGTTCGCGCTGGGCGCGGCCGGGATGCTCGCTTTCCAGGCATGGCGCCGTGCGCAGCCAGCCTTCGTTGAAATCGGGGCCGATCGTTTCGCTGCATTTGCGCGCAGCGGGGCGCAGCTCGTCGATGGACGCCTGCTCGGCGCTTCGCAATGGGGCGCAGCGCTCCTCGCGCTCGTGGTGGAAGAGGGCGGACGCCGCAAGACGCTGCTCCTGGCCGCCGACTCTCTCGATGCCGAGATCTTCCGCATCCTCGCAGTGAGTGCGCGCGGCGCATCCGGCCGTTAATGCCTTCAAGCGCCATCGCGCTTGCGCGGCGGTCGGCGTTTTGACGGTTTCGCGTACCCGCATTTTTCCGCATTGCCTGCATTGTTTTTGGCTGCGCCAGCGCAGCCGGTCTTGTGCTGCGTCTGCCAGAGCGCGGTAACGACTGTAACGGCTGTTACGCGTGTAACGTGGCGGCGTGGCGGTAACGCTACAATGGTGCCCCCGCGTCCACTTCAATGAGCTAACGGATTTTTCAGGTGAGCGAAAAAGAAATAGATCAGTTGCTGGTCGAGCGCGTGCAAAAAGGCGACAAGGCTGCGTTCGAACTGCTGGTCTCCAAGTACCACCGCAAGATCATCCGCCTGATCTCGCGCCTCGTGCGGGATCCCGCCGAGGTCGAAGACGTGGCACAGGACGCCTTTATCAAGGCGTATCGGGCACTGCCGCAGTTTCGTGGCGAATCGGCTTTCTATACGTGGTTGTACCGAATTGCTGTCAACACGGCGAAGAACTACCTTGCGACCCAGGGAAGACGCGCCCCCACATCCACCGAAGCAGATGCAGAAGAAGCGGAAACTTTCTCGGACGCCGATCAACTAAGGGATATCAACACGCCCGAGTCGATGTTGATGAGCAAGCAGATCGCCGAGACGGTCAACGCTGCCATGGCGGTTTTACCGGAAGAACTGCGCACCGCCATTACTCTTCGGGAAATTGAGGGTTTGAGCTACGAGGAAATCGCCGAGATGATGGGCTGCCCGATCGGCACCGTCAGATCGAGAATTTTCCGGGCTCGCGAAGCCATTGCGGCAAAATTGCGTCCGCTGCTGGACACACCGGAAGGCAAGCGCTGGTAGCACGCCAGCACTGCGCCGGGCACGGACGCAATACACTGGATGTGGGTGTGTGTCACTACGGGGCTCTGTAAGAAAATGGGGAGCATCATGGGGTCGGTTTCGATGCAATCGGTGTCTAGCTCGCGCGGCGAGCAACTGTCCGCCTTCGTCGACGGCGAAATGGCCGGCGATGAACAGCATCTGAACGCTATTCTTTCGGGGCTCGATGAAGAAGGCCGCAAGGCCTGGTCGAGCTATCACCTGATCGGCGACGTGCTGCGCTCCGACGACCTGGCGATGAGCCCGGCTGCGAGCCAGTCGTTCATGGCGGGCTTTGCCGCGCGTTTCGAGGCCGAGCCGCACGTACTCGCGCCGGCGGCTTTGCCGGCGTCGGCACAATCCGCCGCGCATGCCGGTCGCGTCTCGCGCATTCTCGCGTTGCGCCGCCGCGTCGTGCCTTCGCTGGCCGTGGCCGCCGCGGCCGCCACGCTCACGTGGATCGTCATGCCACAGATGCGCGGCGTCGGCATGGCCGGCGCGCCGCAGATCGCCTCTGTGCAATCCGCTGGCGACAATGTGCAGCGCGTGGCCATGAATACCGTGCCGGTGCAGACGGCCGCCGCCATGCAGGACGGCAACATCATCCGCGATGCGCGTCTGGACGAATATCTCGAAGCGCACCAGCAGTTCGCGCAGCAACCGGTCATGTCGGATTCCATGCCGTTCATCCGGTCTGCCGCCCTTACCACGCAAGGCCAATAAAGTCTGATGCAGATAGCGCGGTTCAATAAAACGACGATCTCGGGGCGGTTGCCGGCATTGCTGTGCTGTGCAGCCGTAATGTTCACCGCACTGTCTGCCGCCACGCACGCACACGCGCAAGGCGCGTCGGCTGCCTCCACGGCAGATCCGGCCGCGCGCCAGAGCGCCGTGCAGTGGCTCGACCGCATCCAGCGGGCTGCTCAGCAGCTGAACTACACGGGCACCTTCGTCTACCAGCGCGGCGCGTACGTGCAGTCCTCGCGCATCACGCACTACGCCACGAGGAGTGACGGCGAGTACGAGCAGCTCGAGAGCCTCGACGGCAAGCCGCGCAAAATGCTGCGCCACAACGACGATCTCTACACATTCGTGCCCGAGCGCAAGCTGTGTGTCGTCGAAAAACGCCAGAACAAGGAAGCCTTCCCGGCATTGCTCGCTACGAATGGTGAGCAGGTGCTCGCCGTCTATGAGCCGAAAATGCTCGGCAGCGACCGTGTGGCGGGCATCGACAGCAGCGTGATCGAGCTCAGTCCGAAGGACGCCTGGCGCTTTGCCTACAAGCTTTGGGTCGATGCGAAAACGGGCCTGCTGCTGCGCGCGCAGACGCTCGACCCGTCGAATGGCCAGGTGCTCCAGCAGCTTTCCTTTACGCAGGTGAGCATCGGTGTGCCGGTGGACAAGGCGCCGATCGCGTCCGGTATGCGCAATACCGCTGGCTGGACGGTCGTACGTGCGCCGCTGCAAACGGTTGACATGCAGGCGCAAGGCTGGACCTTCGCGCAGACCGTGCCGGGCTTTCGCATGATTCGCGAAGTGCGTCGCCCGATGGCCGCCCGCGACGCCAACGAGCCGCCCATTCCCGTCGATCAGGCCGTGTTTTCCGATGGGCTTTCGGCCGTCTCCGTGTTTGTCGAACCGGTCGAGCACAACAGTCGCAAGGAAGGCTCGGGTAGCAGCGGCGCGACCCATGTGCTCGTGAAGCGCAGCGGGGACTACTGGATCACTTTGCTTGGCGAGGTGCCCCAGACCACGTTGCAGCAATTCGCGTCTGCCATAGAATACAAGGCTCCCAAGTAACTGCTACGGCCGATTTCGATATGACGATCCTCCCGCTGCGCAAATTCTTCGCGGCCGCGGTGTTGGCGGCGTGCCTGCCGTTCGCCTCGCTTACGGCATCGGCGGCGCCTGCCGCCAATCTGCCGGACTTCACCGATCTCGTGGACAAGGTGGGGCCTTCCGTCGTCAACATTCGCACCACCACGCGCGTGACGCTCTCGCAGCGCGGTCTGCCGCCGGGAATGGACAACGGCGACATGTCGGAATTTTTCCGGCGCTTCTTCGGCATTCCCGTGCCCCAGGGGCCGCAGGGCGGCCAGTCGCCGCGCGGCGGTCAAGGTGGTGGCCAGGGCGGCGGGCAGGACTCCGGACCGGATAGCGGCAACGATACCGAGCAGAGCAGCGGCGTGGGCTCGGGCTTCATCATGACGAACGACGGCTACGTGATGACCAACGCGCACGTCGTCGACGACGCGGACAGCATCTACGTCACGCTCACCGACAAGCGCGAGTTCAAGGCCAGGCTGATCGGCGTGGACGACCGCACCGACGTGGCGGTCGTGAAGATCCAGGCCAGCAATCTGCCGGCCATTACCATCGGCGATTCGAACAAGGTACGCGTGGGCGAGTGGGTGCTCGCGATCGGCTCGCCGTTCGGGCTCGAAAACACCGTGACGGCGGGCATCGTGAGCGCGAAAGGCCGCGATACGGGCGACTATCTGCCGTTCATTCAGACCGACGTGGCCGTGAATCCCGGCAACTCGGGCGGCCCGCTCATCAACATGCAGGGCGAGGTGATCGGCATCAACTCGCAGATCTATAGCCGCACCGGCGGCTTCATGGGTATTTCGTTCGCGATCCCGATCGATGAGGCGATGCGCGTGGCCGATCAGCTCAAGGCCACGGGCAAGGTCACACGCGGCAGGATTGCGGTAGCGATCGGCGAGGTGACCAAGGACGTGGCCGATTCGCTTGGTCTGCCGAAGGCGCAGGGTGCGCTGGTGTCGAGCGTCGAGCCAGGCGGCCCGGCCGACAAGGCTGGTATCCAGCCGGGCGACATCATCCAGAAGTTCAACGGCCAGACCGTCGAGGCGGCTACCGACCTGCCGCGCATGGTCGGCGATACCAAGCCGGGCACGCGCTCGGCCATCACGATCTGGCGCAAGGGCGCGACGCGCGATTTGCCGATCACCGTGGCCGAGTTGCAGCCGGACAAGAGCACGAAGGCTGATCAGCGCAAGACGCCGGAGCCGAAGCCGCGCGCGGCGAATGCGCTCGGTCTTTCCGTGACGGACCTGACCGCCGACCAGATGAGCCAGCTCAAGATCAAGGGCGGCGTGATGGTGGACTCGGTGGATGGCCCGGCCGCGCGTGCGGGCTTGCAGAAGGGCGACATCATCCTGCGCGTGGGTGACACGGATATCACGAGCGCGAAGCAGTTCCTGGAAGTCACGTCGCGGCTCGACTCGCAGAAGTTGGTGGCAATCCTCGTGCGTCGCGGCGACAACACGCAGTTCGTGCCGCTGCGCCCGCGCAATCCGGGGCAGAAGTAAGCGATGAGCGCCCCTTTCCGGAACCAGACCGTGACAGGTTCGTGCACGGGGGCGCATCTCGTGCTTTATGGCCGTGCGTGGTGTCATCTATGCGAGGACATGCGTGCGGCACTGGAGCCGCTGGCGGCAGCGGCGGGGGCGCACATCGAGGTGATCGATGTCGATTCCGACCCCGCACTGCAGTCGCGTTACGACGAACTCGTGCCCGTGCTGGTCTGTGACGGCGTCGAACTGTGTCATTACCGGCTCGACGAGGCACGCGTGCGCGCCGCGTTGGGCGTGGGCGCCGCGGCGCCCGATGGCGCGTCACAGGGCGTCGCTGCGCCGTGACACATCGTGACTTACCGCACGGTTCGCCGGGCGGTCCCCTTTTCGGCTAAAATAGATCGTTTTTTCATCTGTTTACAAGGCGTGTCCAGCTTTCGTTGGGGCGCGCCTTTTTCGCTTGATCGGCACTGAATGGATCATATTCGTAACTTCTCGATCATTGCGCACATCGACCATGGCAAGTCGACGCTCGCCGATCGCATCATCCAGTTGTGCGGCGGCTTGTCCGACCGCGAAATGGAATCGCAGGTGCTCGACTCGATGGATCTCGAGCGCGAGCGCGGCATCACGATCAAGGCGCAGACCGCCGCGCTCTCGTACAAGGCGCGTGATGGCAAGGTCTACAACCTGAACCTGATCGACACTCCGGGGCACGTCGACTTCTCGTACGAAGTCAGCCGCTCGCTTTCGGCGTGCGAAGGCGCGCTGCTCGTCGTGGACGCAAGCCAGGGCGTGGAAGCGCAGACCGTGGCGAACTGCTACACGGCGATCGAGCTTGGCGTGGAAGTGGTGCCGGTGCTCAACAAGATCGACCTGCCCGCTGCCAACCCCGAAAACGCCATCGAAGAGATCGAGGACGTGATCGGCATCGACGCTACCGACGCCACGCGTTGCAGCGCGAAGACCGGCATCGGCGTGGACGATGTGCTCGAAGCGCTCATCGCCAAGGTGCCGCCGCCCAAGGGCGATCCCGAGGCGCCGCTGCAGGCGCTCATCATCGACTCGTGGTTTGACAACTACGTGGGCGTGGTGATGCTCGTGCGCATCGTCAACGGCACGCTGCGGCCGAAGGACAAGATCAAGCTCATGGCCACCGGCGCGCAGTACCCGGTCGAGCACGTGGGCGTGTTCTCGCCGAAGTCGCGCAACCTGGAATCGCTCTCGGCGGGGCAGGTGGGCTTCATCATTGCGGGCATCAAGGAGCTCGCCGCCACCAAGGTGGGCGACACCGTCACGCACGCGACCAAGCCGGCCGCCGAGCCGCTGCCGGGCTTCAAGGAAGTGAAGCCGCAGGTGTTCGCGGGCCTCTATCCGGTCGAGGCGAACCAGTACGACGCGCTGCGCGAATCGCTCGAAAAGCTCAAGCTCAACGACGCCTCGCTCCAGTACGAGCCCGAAGTCTCGCAGGCGCTGGGCTTCGGTTTCCGCTGCGGCTTTCTTGGCCTGTTGCACATGGAGATCGTGCAGGAGCGTCTCGAGCGCGAGTTCGACATGGACCTCATCACCACGGCGCCTACCGTGGTGTATGAGGTCGTGCAGGCCGACGGCACGCAGATCATGGTCGAGAACCCGGCGAAGATGCCGGAGCCTTCGAAGATCGCGGAAATCCGCGAGCCGATCGTGACCGTGAATCTGTACATGCCGCAGGACTACGTGGGTTCGGTCATCACGCTCTGTACGCAAAAGCGCGGCAACCAGATCAACATGCAGTACCACGGCCGTCAGGTGCAGCTCACCTACGAAATTCCGATGGCCGAAATTGTGCTCGACTTCTTCGATCGCCTGAAGTCGGTGTCGCGCGGCTATGCGTCGATGGACTACGAGTTCAAGGAGTACCGCAGCTCGGATGTCGTGAAGGTCGACATGCTGATCAACGGCGACAAGGTCGATGCATTGTCGATCATCGTGCACCGCTCGCAGTCGCAGTATCGCGGCCGCGAAGTGGCGGCGAAGATGCGCGAGATCATCCCGCGCCAGATGTACGACGTGGCGATTCAGGCGGCCATTGGCGCGCACATCATCGCGCGCGAGAACATCAAGGCGCTGCGCAAGAATGTGCTGGCCAAGTGCTACGGCGGCGACATCACGCGCAAGAAGAAGCTGCTCGAAAAGCAGAAGGAAGGCAAGAAGCGGATGAAGCAGGTTGGCTCTGTGGAAATTCCGCAGGAGGCGTTCCTCGCGATCCTCCGGGTCGAAGACAAATAAGCTGGGCAGACAAGCAGAACAACGGACCTTTCCATGAATTTTGCGCTGATTCTTTTTGTGCTCGTCGTTTTGACGGGTATCGCGTGGGTTGCAGACAAGCTGGTGTTCATGCCGCGCCGGCGCCTTGCCGCCGATGCGGCGATCGCCGAATTCGACCGGCAGCAGGCACGCATTGGCGAGCGCTTCGCCGACGAGAACGCGCCCGCGACGCGTCAGAACCTGCGCAACGAAAAGCTACGCCAGCCGTGGTGGCTCGAATACACGGCGAGCTTCTTTCCCGTAATTTTGATCGTGTTCTTCGTGCGCTCGTTCGTCGTCGAGCCGTTCAAGATTCCGTCGGGTTCGATGGTGCCCACGCTGCTTGTGGGCGACTTCATCCTCGTGAACAAATTCGATTACGGACTGCGTCTGCCGATCACCAACACGAAGATCACCCAGGGCCGCGCGCTCCAGCGCGGCGACGTGGTGGTGTTCCGCTATCCGAAGGACGAGTCGGTCGACTACATCAAGCGCGTGATCGGTCTGCCGGGCGACGTGGTTGCCTATCAGGACAAGCAGCTCACGATCAACGGCAAGCCGGTGCCTGAAACGCCGCAAGCCGATTACTTCGACGAAGAGCGCATCGGCTACGCGAAGCAGTTCACCGAAGACCTCGGCGGCCGCAAGAACAACATCCTCAATAATCCCGCTGTGCCGCCGTTCATCGTCGGTGCGGAAGATTATCCGTATCGCGACAATTGCCAGTACAACGCACGCGGCGTGATCTGCAAGGTGCCCCCGGGACATTACTTCATGATGGGCGATAACCGCGACAACAGCGCGGACAGCCGCTACTGGGGTTTCGTGCCCGACGCCAACATCGTTGGCCGCGCGTTCTTTATCTGGATGAACTTCAGCAGCTTGAAGCGCATCGGCTCTTTCGAGTAATGCGCGTTTGATGTGCGCTGCGTACGTGCAAAATGCACGCGACTTGCACCTGATTCGCAGCGCATCTTCGTGCGCTACTTGAAGAACCGCCGGTAACGTCGCTTCATCACGGTTTTTCGCCCGCCGGCCGGCGTTTTCGCCGGGGCCGGCGGGCGCGTTATACTCTCCCCATGCCCCTATCTCCGTTGGAAAGCCGTTTGCGCTACGAATTTCGCAATGCGGAATTATTGCGCCAGGCTTTGACCCACCGCAGTCACAGTGCCACGCATAACGAACGCCTCGAATTCCTCGGTGATTCGGTTCTGAATTGCGCGGTGGCGGCCCTATTGTTCCAACGTTTTAGCAAGCTGGACGAAGGCGACCTCTCGCGCGTGCGCGCGAATCTGGTCAAGCAACAATCGCTTTACGAAATTGCTCAGGCCCTCAATATTGCCGACGGCTTGCGTCTCGGCGAGGGCGAACTGCGCAGCGGCGGCTTCCGCCGGCCTTCGATTCTGGCCGATGCGCTTGAAGCCATCTTTGGCGCGATCTTTCTCGACGGCGGCTTCGACGCCGCCCAGACGGTCATCAAGCGTCTCTATATCCCGATCCTCGACCATATCGATCCGCGTACGCTCGGCAAGGATTCCAAGACGCTGCTGCAGGAGTATCTGCAGGGTCATAAGATCGCGCTGCCGACCTATACCGTGGTCGCCACGCATGGTGCGGCGCACAATCAGCAGTTCGAAGTCGAATGCACGGTGCCCAAGCTCGACGTGAAGGTGTCGGGTTCGGGCGCAAGCCGCCGCGCGGCGGAGCAGGCCGCCGCGAAGAAGGCGCTCGACGAGGTGATGGCCGCCGCGCCCGCGCTGGTCGCCAAGCCGCGCCGCTCGAAAGGCGCCCGCGCGCCCAAAGCCGAACTCGAGGTCGTGCCCGGCGTGACGGGCGTGCAGGGCGCGCTCGATCTGCGAACGCCTGAGCGTCGTGCGCGCGGCGAGCGTTCAGGCGCCGCCACCCACCATCCCGCCACCCACCATCCCGCCACGGCGGGCGAGGAGTCGGGCGAACGCACGGCTGCAAGCGCTGCGACGCCGGCCGCGCCGCTCGCGGTGATTCGCGCGGCGCACGTGCAGGAGCGCGGTGCGGAGAAGGGCGAACGCGCCTCCGTGGAGAAGTCGGCCGACAAGCCTGCCGATAAATTCGACGCTGTGCCGTCCGCTAGTTCGATTGCGCCACGCTCGGCGCGCAGCCGCGACGTACAGCCCAGCAACGGCACGACCGGCGCGGGAGACGATCCGTCACCGGGCGCGCCGTCCAGCACATCGAACGGTTCATCAACGGCAGGCTCGACTGGCGGGTCATCTGCGGGCTCCGCCGCCGAACTCGGCGCAGCGGTGCCCGTGCGGGCCGCCGATGCCGGCCACTGATTCAACCCGGGCGCGCGGCGTTTGAACCGCGCGCGCCCTGTTCCCGCTCCGCTTTCTTTGCTTCATTACTCCGGTCCGATCATGAACGCACCCACTTCCACTCCTGCCGGTTTCCGCTGCGGCATGGTCGCGATCGTCGGCCGTCCGAATGTCGGCAAGTCCACGCTGATGAACGCGCTGGTCGGCCAGAAGATCAGCATCACGTCGCGCAAGGCGCAGACCACGCGCCATCGCATCACCGGCATCAATACGGTCGAAGACGCGCA
Organism: Paraburkholderia sp. A1BS-2L; assembly: GCF_051125205.1. Lineage (NCBI taxonomy): Bacteria > Pseudomonadati > Pseudomonadota > Betaproteobacteria > Burkholderiales > Burkholderiaceae > Paraburkholderia > Paraburkholderia sp. A1BS-2L. Next base: position 2,175,578 of record NZ_CP120428.1, on the reverse strand, counting down.
GTACGTTTTCGTCGACACACCGGGTTTCCAGACGCGCCACAGCACCGCGCTCAACCGTTCGCTCAACCGCGCCGTCACCTCGACGCTCAGCTCCGTCGATGCGGTGCTATTCGTGATCGAAGCCGGCAAGTTCGGCCCCGACGACCAAAAGGTGCTCGACCTGATTCCGCCGAACGCGCCCACGATCCTGATCGCCAACAAGATCGACCGTGTGACCGACAAGGCCACGCTCTATCCGTTCATCGAGGGCGTGCAGAAGCTGCGCGAGTTCCGCGAGATCGTTCCGCTCTCGGCCAGGAATCCCGACGACATCAAGCGCCTGCTTGAAACGCTCAAGCCGTATCTGCCCGAAGGCGAGCCGATCTATGGCGAAGACGATCTCACCGATCGCAGCGAACGCTTTCTCGCCGCCGAGATCCTGCGCGAAAAAGTATTCCGCTGGACTGGCGACGAACTGCCGTACACAAGCACCGTGCTCATCGACAAGTTCGAGCAGGAAGGGCGCCTGCGCCGCATCTTTGCGACAATCCTCGTCGAGCGTGACACCCAGAAGGCCATGGTGATCGGCCAGAAGGGCAGCAAGCTCAAGCAGATCAGCACCGAGGCGCGTCTCGACATGGAGAAGCTGTTTGACGGTCCGGTCTATCTCGAGACCTTCGTGAAGGTAAAGAGCGGCTGGGCCGACAACGAGGCCGGCCTGCGCGCTTACGGTTACGAGTGACCCGCTGCGAGTGCGAGGCGCAGGTGCCAGGATGAATGACGGCGCAGCCCGAACCCTGAACGACGACTGGCCCGCACCCGAGGCGGGCATGAACGCCGACGACGCCGACTTCGCGTCGTCCGACGGCGATCGCGCGCGCGCGGTGCGCCCGCCCGCGCGTGGCGCGCGCAAGTCGTCGTCCGCGGCGCACGGCGAACTGGCCGAAGGCGCTGATGTCACGCTCGAGCGCGGCCCTTCATCGCGCACCTCGCGCAAGACCAGCGCACGTTCCACCTTGCCGCGCGCGCCGCGCAGCGCGACGCCCGATTACCGCGTCGCCGAGCAACCCGCATTCGTGCTGCACAGCTATCCCTGGCGCGAAACTAGCCTCATCATCGACGTGCTCACGCGCGATCACGGCCGCGTCGCGCTCGTTGCGAAGGGCGCCAAGCGTCCGCACTCGGCGCTGCGCGGCGTGCTGCAAACCTTCCAGCCGCTCACGCTTTCGTGGACCGGCAAGGGCGAAGTGCGCACGCTCACCGGCGCCGAATGGGTGGGCGGCATGCTGCCGCTGGCCGGCGACGCGCTGCTGTGCGGCTTCTACGTCAACGAGCTGCTCGTGAAGTTCTGCGCGCGCGAAGATCCTCATCCGCCGCTGTTTCGCCACTACGTCGTGACGATGACGCGCCTCGCGCACGACGAGCCGCCCGTGCAGGTCCTGCGCTCGTTCGAGCGCGTGCTGCTGCGCGAGACTGGCTATGCGCTCGCGCTCAACCGCACGGTGAACCGCAAGGCCGTGGTGGCCGAGGGGCGCTACGTGTTCGATCCCGAGCGCGGCGTGCGCGAGGCCTCCGACGAATGGCCGGCGCTATGGCCCGTGCTTTCCGGCCAGACGTTGCTCGATATGGAAGAGGACGATTACCATCGACCCCAGACCGTCGCGCAGAGTAAGGCGCTGATGCGTTTCCTGTTGCACACTTACCTTGGCGGCACGCCGCTTGCGACGCGCCAGATCCTGATCGACCTGCAGAATCTATGAGCTTCTTCCTTACTTCGCCTAATGTGATCGACCTCGGCGTCAATATCGATCACGTCGCCACGCTGCGCAACGCTCGCGGCACCGCTTACCCTGACCCGATCCGCGCGGCGCTGCTTGCCGAAGAAGCGGGCGCCGATGTCATCACGCTGCATCTGCGCGAGGATCGCCGGCATATCGTTGATGCCGATGTGCGCAAGCTGCGTCCACTGCTCAAGACGCGCATGAACCTCGAATGCGCGGTCACGGCCGAGATGCTCGACATCGCGTGCGAGATCAAGCCGCAAGATGTCTGCCTCGTGCCCGAGAAGCGCGCCGAATTGACCACTGAAGGCGGCCTCGACGTGGCAGGGCAATTCGATGCTGTGGCCGCTGCTTGCCGGCAACTGGCCGATGCGGGCATCCGCGTGTCGCTCTTCATCGACCCGGACGAGACGCAGATTCGCGCAGCGCACGAAACCGGCGCGCCTGTGATCGAGCTGCACACGGGCCGCTATGCCGAAGCGCACGCGGCCGCCGAGCAGCAGCGCGAGTTCGAGCGCGTGGTGCTGGGCGTGAATTGCGGCATCGGCCTCGGGCTGAAGGTGAACGCGGGTCACGGGCTGCACTACACGAACGTGCAGCAGATCGCCGCCATCGACGGCATTCACGAGCTCAACATCGGTCACGCGATCGTCGCGCAGGCGATCTTCGCGGGCTGGGAGAACGCGGTGCGCGAGATGAAGGCGATCATGGTTGCGGCACGTCTTGCCGCGACGCGTGCGTGACCACGATCTGATTGACCCGCTCATTGGCCCTCCCGGCGACGAGGAATGCATGGCGATTTACGGCATCGGTACCGACATCATCCAGGTGAGCCGCGTTGCGGCCGTCATGGAGCGCACCAACGGGCGCTTTGCGCAGCGCGTGCTCGGCCCCGACGAACTCGCGGTTTATGAAGCGCGCAAGGCGCGTTCGGAAAAGCGCGGGCTCGCCTATTTGTGCACGCGGTTTTCCGCGAAGGAAGCATTCTCGAAAGCCATCGGCCTCGGCATCCACATGCCGATGACCTGGCGCGCCGTGCAGACGCTCAACGCGCCCGGCGGCAAGCCGTACATGGTGGCCTCGGGCGAGCTCGCGCAATGGCTTCAGGCGCGCGGCATCACCACGCAGGTCTCGATTACCGACGAACAGGACTACGCGGTCTCATTCGTGGTCGCTGAAACGGGTCACCCCGCCGATCAGCCGATGCGCTGATTTTCAATCACGCCGCGCCCGGCAGACGCCGCGCGCGGTTATTTCATGCCCATTCAACGCCAGATCGATCGATGAAGAGAATTCCCGGACCGGTCATGCTCGACGTGGTCGGCACGACGCTCAATGACGACGACATCCGTCGTCTCGCGCATCCCTCAACCGGCGGTGTGATCCTGTTCGCGCGCCACTACGAAAACCGCGCGCAGCTCGTCGCGCTCACGGACGCCATCCGCGCGGTGCGCGAGGACCTGCTGATCGCCGTCGACCACGAGGGCGGCCGCGTGCAGCGTTTTCGCACCGATGGCTTCACGGTGCTGCCCGCGATGGGGCGCATCGGCGCGCTGTGGGACAAGGACGTGCTGCTCGCCACCAAGCTGGCCACGTCGGTCGGCTATATCCTGGCGAGCGAGCTGCGCGCCTGCGGCATCGACTTGAGCTTCACGCCCGTGCTCGATCTCGGCTACGGTCAGTCGAAGGTGGTGGGCGACCGCGCGTTCCATCGCGACCCGCGTGTCGTCGCGCTGCTCGCCAAGAGCCTTAATCACGGTCTCGCGCTCGCGGGCATGGCGAACTGCGGCAAGCATTTTCCGGGTCACGGCTTCGCGACTGCGGACTCGCACGTCGCGGTGCCGGTGGATGACCGCCCGCTCGAGTCGATTCTCGGCGAGGACGCGCAGCCGTATGACTGGCTCGGCCTCTCGCTCGCGGCTGCCATGCCGGGTCACGTGATCTATCCGAAGGTCGACTCGAAGCCGGCTGGCTTCTCGCGCATCTGGGTGCAGGAGATTCTGCGCGAGCGCCTGCGCTTCACGGGTGCGATCTTCAGCGACGATCTCTCGATGGAGGCCGCGCGCCAGGGCGGCACGCTGACCGAGGGCGCTCGGGCGGCGATCGAGGCGGGCTGCGACATGGTGCTGATCTGCAACCAGCCGCACGAGGCGGAGAAGGTGCTCGACGCGCTGCGCACCGCCGAGCCTACGCGCGAAGCGCAGGCGTCGGCGAAACGCATCAGGCGGCTGCGTCCGCGCGGCAAGGCGCTGCGCTGGAACAAGCTCGTGGCCGATCCGGCCTATCTGTCCGCACAGGCGTTGTTGCGTACCGTGTTGCCTTGAGCGTCGCTCGCGCGGGCGGTCGCATGTCACGCGTTACGTAACACGGCGCGCGCGCACGGCTCCCAAAAACGAAACGGCGGCCCTTCGAATTCGAAGTGAATTCAAAGGGCCGCCGTTCTTTTCGTGCGTCAGAAACGTCGCGGGCGTCAGTTCAGCCGCATGCGCTGAAGCTTGTTGTAAAGCGTTTTCGGGCTGATGCCGAGGAGCGACGCTGCACGATGGCGCGTGCCGCCCACGGCGTCGAGCGTGGCGCGGATCAGCATTTCCTCGACGTCGGCGAGCGGCGTGCCGACCGTGACCTGCACGCGGCCGCCGTTGACTTCGCGCGGCGAGACGCCGCTGGTTTCCTCGGCTTGCAAGGTTTCGAGGATGTCGCCGGATGCATGCCACGCGCGCTCCACGCGCTCGTGTAACTCGCGCACATTGCCGGGCCAGTCGTAGGTAAGGCACTCGCGCAGGAAGGTGGGTGCGACAAGCCGGGTCGTGCCGGTAAGGCCGCGTGCGTGCGCTTCGAGATTGAGTTCGTCGATACGCGCTGCGGCGAGCAGCGCCGCGTCGTCTTCACGCTCGCGCAGCGGTGGCAATTGCACCGACGCCGCATCGAGACGCATCCACAGATCCTCGTGCAGCAGGCCCTGCCGGACTGCGTCGCGCGGCACCGCGCGCGTGGCGGCAATGAGGCGGAAATCGGTGCCCACTTCGCTGTTGCCGCCCACGCGCATGAAGGTCTGCGAATCGAGCGCGCGCAGCAGCACTTGCTGTTCGGCGCGCGGCAACGCGGTAAGTTCGTCGATAAAGAGCGTGCCGCCGCTCGCCTGATCGACGAGACCGGGCTCGCGCTGCTCCGCGCCGTTGAACGCACCGCGCTCGTGGCCGAAGAGCAGGCTCGCGAGCGGGCGCCCGGCGGCGGCTTCGGCCGCTCGCGCATGTGCGTCGCAGACGATGAACGGCCCCTTGCGGCGGCGGCTCAGTTGATGCAGCGTGCGCGCCGCCACTTCCTTGCCGGTACCGGCTTCGCCGTGCACGAGGATCGCCGATTCGGTGGGCGCGAGTTGTTCGAGCGCGTCGTAGACGTGCTGGATCGCGTTGCTGCGGCCCACCATCGGGCCGAAGCGGCCGAGTTCGCGCAGCATTGCACGCAGCGCGCGGACTTCCTCGGTTAGCTCGTATGGGCGCGGAATGCGTGCTAGCAGGCTACGCAGGCGCGGAATATTGACGGGCTTGAGCAGGTAGTCCCAGATGCCGTGGCGCAGCCCTTCGATCGCGCTTTCGACGGTCGCATTGCCGGTCATGACGATCACGGGCAACGCGCCGCCGGGCGGCTGGGCGGGCAGGTGAGGCAGCAGCTCGAGGCCGCCGCCGTCGGGTAGGTTCAGGTCGACGAGCACGACGTCGGGGATGAAGCGTGCCAAAGCCGCGCGCGCATCGGCGAGCGTGGCCGCGGTATCGACGGAAAAGCCGTCGGCGGCCAGGATGGCCGAGAGGCCGGACAGGCTGTTGGGATCGTCTTCGACAATCAGGGCGTGTGGCATGGTGGAAGCGGCTTACGGATGAGCGCGGGTGTGCCGGGCGGGCACGCTTGCGCGCATGCCCGGCTGGCGGCGAGCAGGCGCGACGTGGCGGCGTACTGCAGCGCGGCACGATACAGGTGATTTCACGGAGATCACCGAGATGTCTCGAAGTATGTTGTTCAGTTCCGGTCCTCCCAGATTGACGGCAGGCGCGCGGCGATGCGCGAGCCCGCTGCAACGTGCAACGCTCAAGCCGTACTACCCCCATGCTGCAAGCAAGCTGCCTCGTCGAGCGCCGCAGCGACCGTGCCGCGAGCCGCTTCATCCGTCAATCGATCCGTGCCGATCCGTGGTGTGGTCCGTGCGCTTCGCTGTTCGAGCTTCATGAGCGCGTCGTCCACGAGCTTGCTCCGGATGTTCCAGGCCCTGCCTGGCCACGGCTTGCATGCAGCAATGTCGTTATTCATTGTGTGTTTTTCGCGGTCCAGAGAGAGGCGACGTTCGCGGGCTGCGCCATCGCGAGAGCATCTCAAAAAGAACCAGCAGAAACCGTGCCATGAGTGCTGTGCCTTACCGCTGCGAGATGCGCGTGATTTGCGTCCCTGAATAAACCGGTAAGGATTTCCCATGTAGTCACAAACATACACGTTCGTGAAAAAAAGAAAAAGCGCCCCACGGGGCGCTTTTATTTTTTGCATTCGCCATGCGTCGAGATGGCGTTGCGTGCGCTAGCCAAAACGTTGCGGATACACTCGCACGTCGCAGGCGAACGCGTCAGGCGCGGCTGCGGTACTCGTTCGTACGCGTGTCGATTTCGATCTTGTCGCCGATGTTGCAGAAGAGCGGCACTTGCAGTTCGAAACCAGTGTTCAGCTTGGCGTTCTTCAGGACCTTGCCCGACGACGTGTCGCCCTTGACGGCCGGTTCCGTATAGATGATTTCGCGCACGAGCACGGTCGGCAGTTCGACCGAGATGGCCTTCTCGTTGTAGAACACGACTTCGCAAGCCATGCCGTCTTCGAGGTAGTGCAGGGCGTCGCCCATCATCTCGCCTTCGACTTCGTACTGGTTGTAGTCGGCGTCCATGAACACGTACATCGGGTCGGCGAAATACGAGTACGTCACTTCCTTGCGATCGAGCACGACGACGTCGAATTTGTCGTCAGCCTTGTACACGGTTTCCATGCCCGCGCCGGTCAGCAGGTTCTTGAACTTCATCTTCACGACGGCGGCGTTGCGGCCCGATTTGTTGTACTCGGCCTTCTGCACGACCATGGCGTCGTTGCCAATCATCACGACGTTACCGACGCGGAGTTCCTGTGCGGTCTTCATAATAAAAAACAGTCCTGTCCAGATTAAATAGCTTCGAGTGTGCGCGACGGCAAACGTCGCAAGCGGTTCGAATGGTGTGTCCCCTTGATAACTGGGGGAACGAAAATCGAAGCGCTTGAGACGGGTGCCGTCGGGTAACCGCTTATTTTAACTGAGTTTTTGCGAATTCGGCTAGATTTCCGCCGAGATCGCCGGCTTGCGCCAGTTCGCTCGACCATGCCTGCGCCCGGGCCTTGAACTCGGGCAAATATTGCGCAAAATCGCGCCAGTCGGGTGAGGGCAGTGGAATCTGCGGGGGTGCGTCGACGGCGTTGGGCGTCCGGTCCGCGCCACCGACCGCATGGGCGTCGTTGCCGTTCCAGGCGTGCCAGAAGCGCGCGAGCGCGTTGCGCGGCGCTTCGTCGAGCGTGCGCGCATAGTGTTCGAGCGCCGCATCGAGCTTGGGCAGATGGGCGTCGTCCCCCTGCGGGTAGATCTGCCAGACGAACGGCCGGGCGGCCCATTGCGCACGCACGAACGAATCCTCGCCGCGCACGAAATTGAGGTCGCTGACCCATAGCAGCGCGTCGTAGCCGCGCTGCTCTGTGAAGGCGAGGCCATACGCGCGCAGCGACCCGCGCTCGGCGCGTGCGTGGGCGTCGAACGACGCGACGCCGAAAAAACGCGCAAGCGCGCCGGAGATGCGGCCCTGCGGCACGAGCAGCACGATCGACGTCGGACTATTGCACCATTGCTCGAGCAGTGCGTCGACGGCGGGGTTTTCGTAAGCGAAGAGCGAGATCACCGTGGCTTGCGGACCGGGCGGCGGGCCGCCGGTGGCGTTTTGCCACCACGCGGCGCGCGCGTCGTCCGAGCGTTCGAACGCAGCGCGCGCCGCATCCAGGTCGCGCTCCTTGAGCACGCCGCCGGTGCCGGGGCCGAGGCCCGGGAAAAAGAAGTGCTTGAGCAGCGGGTAGCGCGGATGCGGCGAGGGGCGCAGATGGAAATCGGCGACCCAGTCTTCGGCGCTCAGGTATTCGAGATTCAGCCACACGGGCGTGCGCTCGCGCTGCGCCATCGCGGCCATATAGACGCCCGGCAGTTCGCAGGCGAACGCTTCGATCACCACGTCGGCGATCTGGAGCGTCTCGCCGGCGTGCTCGGGCTCGTGCCAGTGTTCGATCACGACATCTTCGACGATCTGCGTCGCCCGCCCGGGATCGAGCGCGGGACACAGCTTCTGGAACGCATGCAGATCATCGACGAAGATGCGCACTTCCCAGCCGTGCTCGTGCGCAAGCTGGCGCGCGAGGCGCCAGCACACGCCGATGTCGCCGAAATTGTCGATCACGGCGCAAAAGATGTCGCAGGCGATGCGCGCTGTGGCTGCTGATTCTGTAGCTGACTTGGCTGCATCTGCTGCCGCGTCGCGTTGGCTGCTTGCTGCGGGACGTTTGCTGTGTGGCATGACGGAGGTGGGGGCAGGTGCGGGGGCCGCAAGCACGGCCATCGAGGCCATACCGGCCACCGAAGCCGACGGGCTCGGCCCGCGCGCGGAATGATCTAAACTTGCGATTCTAAGACACCCGCATGATGGCGTCGCGCAGGCGGCGCGGCCTGCCGGCCGACGCCACCCCACGCCCCCCACGCCCCCAGACTGGATGACCGCTTCCACCGATCCCGACGTTTTCGACCCGAAAGAGGTCCTGGCACAGCTCCCGCATTTGCCCGGCGTGTATCGCTATTACGACGTGCAGGGCGCGGTGCTCTACGTGGGCAAGGCGCGCGACCTGAAAAAGCGCGTGTCGAGCTACTTCACGAAGACGCAGCTTTCGCCGCGCATCGCCATGATGGTCACGCGCATTGCGCGCATCGAGACCACGGTGACGCGCTCGGAGGCCGAAGCGTTGCTGCTCGAGAACAACCTCATCAAGGCGCTGACGCCGCGCTACAACATCCTCTTTCGCGACGACAAGTCGTATCCGTTTCTCAAGCTCACGGGTCACAAGTTTCCGCGCATGGCGTACTACCGTGGCGCGGTCGATCGTAATAACCAGTACTTCGGGCCGTTTCCGAGTGCTTCGGCGGTGCGCGAGAGCATTCAGATCCTGCAGCGCGTGTTTCAGCTGCGCACCTGTGAAGACTCGGTCTTCAACAACCGCACCCGGCCGTGCCTGCTGCATCAGATCGCGCGTTGCACCGCGCCGTGCGTGGGCGCGATCAGCGCCGACGATTACGCGCGCGACGTGAGCAACGCTTCGCGCTTTCTGCTCGGCCGTCAGAACGAGGTGATGAAGGAGCTGGAGACCAAGATGCATGCGTTCGCAGCCGAGCTGAAGTTCGAGCAGGCGGCGGCGGTGCGCAATCAGATGAGCTCGCTCGCTACGGTGCTGCATCAACAAGTCATCGAAACCGGCGGCGAGAGCGACGTCGATATTCTTGCGGTGGTGGCGCTGGGCGGGCGGGTCTGCGTGAATCTCGCAATGGTGCGCGGCGGCCGGCATCTGGGTGACAAGGCGTATTTCCCGACCCATGTCGAACGTGCGCTGACCGACGAGGAAGGCGGCGTCGCCGAGGAGATCGACGGCGAGACCGTGCTGGCGGCATCGGCGCTGAAGTCGTTGCCGTCGCTCGCGCGCAAGGCCATGGTGTCCGCTGCGGGCGCGCATGCTGGCGAGGATGGCGAGGAAAGCCGTGAAGAAAGCCGCGACGTGCGCGAGCCTGCCTGCGAAGACGCCGAGGCCGATCCGCTCGCGTTCGCGGCGGATTTCGCGAACGAGGCGCAGGAAGGCGAGGCGGGCGCCGATTCCACGGCGTCCACTCGTGCAAGCGCGCGCCGCAAGCGCGAGACGGGCATCGAATCCGAAGTGCTCGACGCGTTCATCGCCCAGCATTACTTCGGCAACCGCGTGCCGCCGGTGCTCGTGGTGAGCCATCCGCCGGCGAACTGCGAACTCGTCGACGTACTCAGCGAGCAGGCCGGCCACAAGGTCACGCTGCTGCGCCAGCCGCAGGGGCAAAAGCGCGCCTGGCTCGCGATGGCCGAGCAGAACGCCCGGCTTGCGCTCGCACGCCTGCTTTCGGAGCAAGGATCGCAGCAGGCGCGCACGCGCACGCTCGCGCAGATGCTCGGGCTCGAACTCGACGACCTCGCGCATCTGCGCATCGAGTGCTTCGACATCAGCCATACGATGGGCGAGGCGACCCAGGCGTCGTGCGTCGTCTATCACCATCACAAGATGCAGTCGGGCGAGTACCGGCGCTACAACATCACCGGCATCACGGGCGGCGACGACTATGCGGCCATGCGCCAGGTGCTCACGCGGCGCTACGAAAAGATGGTTGCGCAATCGGCGCGCAACGAGGCCGATGCGGGTGATGAAGCGCAGGTCTCGCCAATGTCCGGCGCGACCGATGGTACTGAGGATGCCGATGTCAGCATGGCGCAGCCCGAAGGCGCGCAATCACCCGCGCCCGGCGGCACGCTGCCGAACATCGTGCTGATCGATGGCGGCAAAGGCCAGGTCGAGATCGCGCGCCAGGTGTTTGACGAGCTGGGGCTCGACCCCGCGATGCTGGTGGGCGTGGCCAAGGGCGAGGGGCGCAAGGTCGGTCTCGAGACCCTTGTATTCGCCGACGGCCGCGCGCCGCTCGAACTCGGCAAGGAGAGCGCGGCGCTGATGCTGGTCGCGCAGATCCGCGACGAGGCACACCGCTTCGCAATTACCGGCATGCGCGCGAAGCGCGGCAAGACGCGCCAGACCTCGCGGCTCGAAGAGCTCGAGGGGGTGGGCGCGAAACGCCGTCAACGCCTGCTCGCGCGCTTTGGCGGCCTGCGCGGCGTGATGGCCGCGAGCGTGGAGGATCTGGCGAGCGTGGAGGGCATCTCGCACGCGCTTGCCGAACAGATCTATCAGCAGCTTCATTGAGCCCGCGATTGAGCTCACAGTTGACTTCACGGTTGACTTCGCGGCTGCGTCACCCGCCGCGTTGCCTTACGTTTGCTTGTGGCAGGTCCGGTGACGCGGCACAATTGCATCTCTCATCATTGCAATCTCCCCCCTGACAGACTGCGCCACACGATGCCGTTCAATATTCCAATTCTTCTGACATGGCTGCGGATTGTGCTGATTCCGCTCGTGGTTGGCGTGTTTTATCTGCCGGAAACGATGCTGAGCCCGATACACCAGAATATCGCGGCGATGGTGATCTTCGTGCTCGCGGCGCTCACCGACTGGTTCGACGGCTATCTCGCGCGGAAGTGGAATCAAACCTCGTCGTTCGGCGCGTTCCTCGACCCAGTGGCCGACAAGCTGATGGTGACGGCTGCACTGCTGGTGCTCGTGCGCCTGCAACGTCTTGACGCAGCCATTGCGCTCGTGATTGTGGGCCGCGAGATCGCCATTTCGGCGCTGCGCGAATGGATGGCGCAGATCGGCGCGTCAAAAAGTGTTGCTGTAAACCAGCTCGGCAAGTTCAAGACGGCCTGCCAGATGGTGGCGATCCCCATGCTGCTGTTCTATGCGCCGCTGACGGTCGGCGGCCACACGTTGTTCGACTCGCGCGTGTGGGGCACGTGGCTCGTCTACGTGGCCGCCGTGCTGACGATCTGGTCGATGCTCTATTACATGAAGCTCGCGTGGCCGCAGATACGCGAACGGGGGAGCCTGTAAGCCGCGCAGCCTGGACTTCCCGCGAATCTTTTTTAAAAAGATCACCCGAGGGGGGTTGACACGATTCAGCGGCTTATACATAATCTCACTTCTCCGCTGCACGACAAGCAGCAAACGAAGCAGATGCGGTGGAGATCGCTGAAGTTAAGCAGGAAATCAGCGGCAAAGCAGGAAAATGCGGGAGTAGCTCAGTTGGTAGAGCGCAACCTTGCCAAGGTTGAGGTCGCGAGTTCGAGACTCGTCTCCCGCTCCAGATTTTAGGGGCGGCGTTTTACGGTAGTGCGGCAGTAACGTAAAACGAGGCGCCGGAGCAGTAAAAAGTGTTCGGCAGTAAAAATGCGGGAGTAGCTCAGTTGGTAGAGCGCAACCTTGCCAAGGTTGAGGTCGCGAGTTCGAGACTCGTCTCCCGCTCCAGAATTCCGGGGAAGCAGCGCTTCCCCTTTTGTTTGGCAGGCCGTTTTTACGAGGCGGCTGCCGCACAGAATCTGGCCGATAGTTGTGTGCGCAAGCAGTGCAGTGTGCGCGGAACATCGAACAGTCCGCTTTTGGCGCGATAGCAAAGCGGTTATGCAGCGGCCTGCAAAGCCGTGTAGGCCGGTTCGACTCCGGCTCGCGCCTCCAGGTAAGACAAGAAAAGCCACCTTCGGGTGGCTTTTCTTTTTTCTACCGCGCATTCGATGCCTGGTTAAACGGATGATGTGCCGTCCCACGAGTTCGAGCACAATCGATGCATCGCTTCCTCCGGACTTTCCCATGCCCATCGAGCTTCCCGAAGACGCGCGCGCTGCGGCGATTGCGTCGATCCAGCGCTACTTCGACGCCAACATGGACGAGCCGATCGGCAATGTCGCTGCGGGCGGCCTGTTGGGCTTCTTTCCCGATGAGATCGCGCCTGCCGTCTATAACCGTGCGATCGCCGATGCGCAGGACCGCATGCAGGCGCGCATCGTCGAACTCGATATCGATCTCCACGAAGAACCGTTTCAGTACTGGCGCAAGTTCGACTCGCCGCGCCGGCGCAAGTGAGCCGCTGCGGAGCCGGCCGCCGTATGTGCAGTTTGTGCCGTGCGTGCGCCGCAAGGCATAATCGGCGTTTCAGCAAGTCCTGACGGAAATCCCATGATTGCGCAGCCTCCCGCATTGCCGACGGCACAACTCGACTGGCAATGGACCGCATTCGATGCGCTTTCTTCGCGCGATGTCTACGAAATGCTCCGGCTGCGTTCGGCTGTGTTCGTGGTCGAGCAAAACTGCGTGTACGGCGATATCGATGGGCTCGACGGCGATGCCTGGCATCTGTTCGCCTGGGGCGAGCGGGGCGGGGCGCGCGAGTTGGCGGGCTATCTGCGGGTGCTGCTGCCCGACGCGCAGGATCCGGACATACGCATCGGCCGCGTGGTGACGTCGCCGAACTTTCGCGGCATCAAGCTCGGCAATGGCTTGCTCGAACGCGCGATCGCGCACATCGCGCGGCAATGGCCGGGCGTGCCGATGCGGCTGCACGCCCAGGCGCATTTGCAGAAGTTCTACGGTGCGTTCGGCTTCGAGCCGGTTTCGGAGATCCACGACGAAGACGGCATCCCGCACGTGTGGATGCGTTCAGAGCAGTGCTCCGCGTAGTGCTCCGCGTAGTGCTCCGAGTAGTATTCCGTATAGACGTTTTGCGCGCGCTCAGGTGTGCTGGGCGCTGTGCGAACGCCGTTCGGGTTCGCGCGCACCTCGCGTGCGCTTAAGCCGTCCGCGCGCCGAAAGCCGCATCCAGTGACGCAGCGCGATCAACGCGCCAACCACGCTCATCATCGATCCCGGGATCCACAGCAGCAGGCCGCCGATCTGCTGGTCGCGCATGGGCGAGAGCCATGTGAACGCGCGTCCGCAAATCGAATAGATCGGATAGAGCTCGTGCGGCGTAAAGAAAATGAACGCGCCGAGCACGATTTGCGGCGGAATGGCCGCGATCACGACCAGCACGCGCTTGCCGGGCGCGAGGCGCGCGGGCGGCGCGGGGCGCGGATCGAGCACGAGCCACCAGAACAGCAGGCCGTCGATCACCATGCTCCAGTTCATCACGCGGTAGAGCCGCCAGTCGAGCATGGCGACGAAGTGGATCGGCGAGAGCAGCCAGAAGTAGATGAGCCCGACGAACAGCGTCACCGCGACCACCGGATGCATGACGACGTCGAGCATCGCTCGCAGCGGACGCGCGTTCAACGCGGGCCGCACGAAGCGTTGCCGCCACGCGAACGGGATGCCGGCGCGCAGCGCCGCGCCCGGATAAGCGAGCGCGATGAAGAACGGCCCGAGGTGATGGAGCACGAGATGCTGCGCGCGGTGCATGAAGAACTCATGCTCGAAGAAGTAGTCGAGCCGTGTATGCAGCGCGACATAGAGCGCGCCCAGGCCGAACCAGAACGAGATCCGGCGCGGCAGCGAGACCCTCGCATGACGCTGGCCGCGTATGAACAGCGCCGCCGCCAGGGTTACGGCGATCACCACCGTTGGCGACGGCTCCCACGGGTCGAGCCAGTAGAGCAGGTTCATCGCGGTTTTTTACGCTGATTCGTGGCGCGGGTCTTCATCGCCGTATTACTGCTGCGACGGCGGCTTCACCGCGAACGGCGTGTCGAGCGTCGCGCCGTCCGAGAACTGCAGCTTCACGTGCACGGTGTCGCCGGGTGCGATCCTGTGCTTCGCGTGCTCCAGCATCAGGTGATAGCCGCCTGGTGCGATCGCGAGCGTGCCGTGCGCGGGTACCGTGGCCTTGTGCACCATCACCATCTTCTGCGTCGAGCCGTTCGAAACGGTCTGATGCAGCATCACCATGCCGTAGTCGTCGCTCGTCACGCTCACGAGGTCGACCGGCTTGTCGCTGTCGTTCTTCAGCGTGACGTAACCCGCTGCCGGCAGATCGTTGGGCAGCCAGCGGACCCATGGGTTCTGCGCGGTGAGCGCGGCGTCGGCTGCATGCGCCGCAGGGGCGAACGCAGCGAACGTGCAGGCGAGGGCGCAGCCGAGCGCGGCGCTCCAGCGGGTCATGGGGTTCATGCGAGTCACGCTGCGGGACTTCATTTTCATCGTCATGGCAGTTCCTGTTGCGGGTGGTCCGAAAACCGGGTTGAGGGTCGCGCCGGCGCCTACGCCGCCGGGCCGATGACGCGGCGCACGTCGTGTGCGATGGCGTCGGGCGAGTCCTTGTCGGTGGCGAGCAGGCGCGCGCGGCCCTGCGCGTCGAACACGTAGACGGCCGAGCTGTGCGTGACTTCGTAGCTGCCGTCGGTGTCGCGCTGTTCCATCTGATATGCCACGCGATAGCGTTTTGCCAGCGACTCGATTTGCGCATCGGTGCCGGTGAGGCCGAGCGCATGCTGAGCATCGAACGCGTGCACATAGGCGTGCAGCGCTTGCGGCGTGTCGCGTGCAGGATCGACGCTGATGAAGAGTATCCGCACATGCTGTGCGTCGGGTCCGAGTTTCGCTATGACCTGCATCAGACGTGCCATCGTTTCCGGGCAGACATCCGGACAATGCGTGTAGCCGAAGTACACCAGCGTGGTATTGCCGCGCAGATCGGCACTTCTGATGGGCTTGCCGCTGTCTTCGGTGAGCGCGAAGGTGAGATCGGGCAGATGGCCGCTTACGTCGGTGAGTTGCCACGGCTCGGCTGCGCGCGTGCAGGCGCCAAGGAGTACCGAGCCGGCGGTGAGCGTCAACAGTACCGCGAGGCGTGTACGGCGCCAGCGGGCAAGGTGGGCCAGGGCGCGGGAGGCGAAATGCGACGAATGTGAAGCGTCGAACTCGGGGAACAAAGGCTCTCTCGTTAACTCGATTTACAAGGACGTGGGCGTGACCAGCCCGCGCCGTGTCGCTGGACTGTAGCAAAATTGGGTGCTCGCTGCGGCGCGCGGCTCGGCGCGGTGGCATGGCAGGGTCAATTTGACGCACATACTGTGCCGGCCGAAGCCCATCTACATGGGCAGGCAACTTGCCGCAACAAGGCTCCGGCGTAAAAAGCGTCGGAACACATCGGCGTCGACAGCGCATTCGTCATCGAGTGTCAGGCTGGCGTGACAAGGCCGTCGCAACGGCCGCGCAGGCTTTCCTTTCTCGAAAATCAGGACGATGCGCGGTAAGATGCGCACACTTTCTTTCGGCGGGCGAACGCTCGCCGGATCACCGCCCGGCTCATGCGCCGAGGGACGAAACGAACGTAATGCAAGTACTTCCGGCTGAATTGCCGTTCGACAAGACGGCGTTTTTCTTCGATTTCGACGGCACGCTCGTCGACCTTGCGCCCACGCCCGATGGCGTGCTGGTGCGCCCCGACATGCTGGCGCTGCTCACCGTGCTGCGCCGTGCGACGCACGGCGCGGTGGCCGTCGTGTCCGGGCGCGGCGTCGAAAGCATCGATTCTTTCCTCGGCATGCCCGATTTGCCCGTCGCGGGCCTGCACGGCGCGGAGCGCCGCGACGCGAACGGCGATACGCAGCGCGTCGGCTTCAATGATCAACGTCTTCTGCACATGGAGCAGGTGCTCGCCGAAGTGGTGCGCACGCACGTGGGCATGCTGCTCGAGATCAAAGGCGCGGCGCTGGCGCTCCACTACCGAAATGCGCCCGAGCACGAGAACGTTGCGCGTGTGGCCACTGAAAAGCTCGCGGCCGAATTTGCCGATGCCTACGTGCTGCAACCCGGCAAGATGGTCTACGAGATCAAGCCGAAGGACGTCGACAAGGGCCGCGCACTGCGCGCTTTTCTCGACGAGCCGCCGTTCGCGGGCCGCACGCCGGTGTTCGCCGGCGATGATTTGACCGACGAGAAGGGCTTCGCCGTGGTCAATGCCGAGGGTGGCCTGTCGATCAAGGTCGGCGGCGGCGACACGATCGCGAAAACGCGCGTCGAGTCGGTCGAAGCGCTGCTCGCATGGCTCGACGCACTCGTCGCGACGGCCCGCGGCGTCTGATCGGTGCCTGCTTTGGCGCCTGCTTTGGCGCATAGGCGGCCGTACCTCATTTCTTTTCTGCACGGAACCTGCATCTCATGAGCCGATTGATCATCGTGTCGAACCGGGTCGCGCCGATTTCCGAAGGCGGCCCGGCTGCGGGCGGTCTTGCGGTCGGCGTCTATGACGCGCTCAAGGAAACCGGTGGCATGTGGTTCGGCTGGAGCGGCGAGGTGCTCTCGTCCGGCCAGCCGCAGATCCAGCTCGAGGAGCGCGGCCCGGTGACTTTCGCGACCATCGGCCTGCTGCGCCGCGATTACGACCAGTACTACCGCGGCTTCTCGAACGCCACGCTCTGGCCGGCGTTCCACTATCGCGCCGATCTCGTGCAGTACGACCGCAACGAATACGCAGGCTATTGCCGCGTGAACGCATGGCTCGCGCAGCAGCTCGTGCCGCTTCTGCGCGAGGACGACGTCATCTGGGTCCACGACTATCACCTGATTCCGTTCGCGGGGGCGTTGCGCGCGGCGGGCGTGAAAAACCGCATCGGCTTCTTCCTGCATATTCCGTTTCCGGCTTCGCAGGTGCTGCTGGCGGTGCCGCCGCACCGTGAGCTGGCTCAGGCGCTGTGCTCGTTCGACCTGCTCGGTTTCCAGACCAAGCCCGACTTGCGCGCATTCTGCGATTACATCGTGAACGAGGCGGGCGGCTCGATCGCGAAGCGCGCCGATGGCCTCACGCAGATCGAGGCGTTCGGCAAGACGCTGTGCGCGAACGATTATCCGATCGGCGTCTATCCCGACGAAGTCGCCGAGCTCGCAAAAGACGGCGAGCGTGGCAAGCCGGTGCGCACGCTCAAGGCCACCCTGCATGGCCGCAAGGTCATCATGAGCGTGGACCGGCTCGATTACTCGAAGGGTCTCGTCGAGCGCTTTCGCGCGTTCGAGCGGCTGCTCGAGCATGCTCCCGGGCAGCGCAACAAGGTGTCGTTCGTGCAGATCGCGCCGCCCACGCGCGCCGACCTGCACGCGTATCAGGACATCCGCCTGCGGCTCGAGGCCGAGTCGGGGCGCATCAACGGCCGCTTTGCCGAGCTCGACTGGACGCCGATCTGGTACATCCACCGCCAGTACGAACGCGCCGTGCTCGCGGCGCTCTTTCGCGCTTCGCACGTGGGCTACGTGACGCCGCTGCGCGATGGCATGAATCTCGTCGCGAAGGAATACGTTTCCGCGCAGGATCCCGAGAATCCGGGCGTGCTGGTGCTCTCGTGCTTCGCGGGCGCTGCACAGGAATTGGGCGGAGCGCTGATCGTGAATCCGCTCGACATCGACGGCATGGCCGATGCGCTAGGCAAGGCGCTCGCGATGCCGCTCGCCGAGCGCCTCGCACGCTATAACGACATGATGGTCCAATTGCGCGAGAACAATGTTTCGGTCTGGCGCGATCGCTTCATGCGCGATTTGACGGGCGTGGGCGCGCGCGCTGGCGTGTCGTTGCCGTCCGTGGAACCCGCGCAACAACCGTAGGGGCAAGGCACGCCCCGATGTGTCCCAAGCACACCGGGCGCCGCCGAAAACGAAAAAGCCGCTTCTTGCAGGAAGCGGCTTTTTTGTTTCGTGCGCACGGCGCGCACAAGGCGCCTGGCGGCTTACATCAGGCCACGTGTTTTTCGTCGGCCTTTTTGCTGCCCAGATGGAGCGTGGACTGCTTGCCATACTGCTTGGCGAGCAGGTCGCGGTACAGGCCCGGGCGATTGCGCAGTTCCTCGGGGCTGCCATCGTCGATCACCTTGCCCGAGCTCATCACGATGATGCGGTCGAAGTTGTGCAGCGTGGAGAGCCGGTGCGCAATGGCGATCACGGTGCGGCCCACCATCAGCCGGTCGAGCGCGTGCTGGATGGCTTCTTCCGAGGCGCTGTCGAGTGCCGAGGTGGCTTCGTCGAGCAGCAGGATCGGCGAATTCTTGAGAATCGCGCGCGCGATCGCGATGCGCTGGCGCTGGCCGCCCGAGAGCTTCACGCCGCGGTCGCCCACGATCGTGTCGTAGCCTTCGGGCATGGCCTCGATGAAATCGGCGCAACGCGCCTCGCGGGCAGCGGCGAGCACTTCCTCGCGGCTGGCGTCAGGGCGGCCATAGGCGATGTTCTCGTAGATCGAGCGGTGCAGCAGGGAAATGTCCTGCGGCACGAGCGCGATGGCGTGGCGCAGGCTGTCCTGCGTAACATGGGCGATGTCCTGGCCGTCGATCTTGATCGAGCCGCTCTGGGTGTCGTAGAAGTGCTGCAGCAGCGCGAGCACGGTGGTCTTGCCCGCGCCCGACTTGCCGATCAGGCCCACGCGCTGGCCTGCCTCGATTTGCAGGTCGAAGTGATCGAGGATCGGCTTGCGGTGCGGGTACGCGAAGGTGACGCCTTCGAAGTCCACGCGCCCGCCTTGGGCCACGAGTTCGGTGGCGTCGTCGCGGTCGGGCATGCCGTGCGGCTCGAGCAGCGTCTGCACGGCTTCGGCCAGACGCGCGACGTGCTGCGTGACGTCCACGAGCGCTACGGCCAGATCGCGCGTGCCGTGCAGGATCGTGAAGCCGAGCGAACTCACCAGCACAATGTCGCCCGACGTGGCCTTGCCCTGGTCCCAGAGCCACAGCGCCCAGCCGAGCAGGCCGGCCGAGAGCATCGCCGTGATGACGGCGTGCAGCAGGCGCAGCTTTTCCAGATAGAGCAGGCTCGAGCGGCGCGCGTCCAGTTCGGATTTCACCGTCGAGCCGAAGCGTTTTTGCTCGCGCAGCGTCATGCCGAAGGCGCGCACGAGCGCCATGTTGCCGATCACGTCGACGAGTTCGCCATCCACGGCGGCCGCCCTGGCGGCGAACGTGTGATGGCGCGCCGAGCCGCGCCCGGCAAGTTTGAAGAGAATGATCGAAAGGATCGCCGAGCACAGCAGCAGGCCCGCCGCCATCAACGGATTGACCGAAGTGATCATGACGATGGCGCCGGCCACGGCGATGCACGGCGGCAGCACGTTCCAGGCGGTGGTGTTCTCGGCCGTGTAGACGGCGTTCGAGGTGGCGGTGATGCGGCTTGCAAGCGTGCCGGGCTGCTTTTCCGCGTAGTAGGTGTTCGAGTGGCCGCTCAGGTACTGAAAGAGGTCGCGCCTCAAGTCGCCCGTGACGGTGACGAAGGTGTGCGCGGCGAACCAGCCGCCTACCCGCCAGAGCAGGTTGTCGGCGGCAATCAGGCCGACGAGGATCGCGAATGCCGTCCACAGCGGACCGGGATGGTGGCGGCCCGCGCCGAGCACGTCGATCAGATGCTTGATCGCATACTGCGAGGCGAGGGCGCAGCCCACGGCTGCGAACACGCTCGTGAGCACGACGGCATGGGCGAACGGATGGCGCTTGATATAGCGGAACAGGAACGCAAGTGGCCGCCGCGCATAGCTCGCGAGCTTTGCGTTGTGGGCGTTACGCTGGGCGATGGTCAGATGTTGTTCCAATTGATCGATGTTCGGTCTGGCGGAGCGTTGTCCGTGCAAGGTAGAAAAAGAGACAAGAAGGCGCGCAACGGCAAACCTGGCGGAATTTCCACATTGTAAACACCCCGGGCGCGAGCCGCACGGCTCGTGCCCGAGGGACGCGAATCTTATCGCGACTATGCCGCAGCGAGGACTCCTTGAGGACATGGTGTCGCGCCGGAGGCTCGGCGGGTTTTTATGGCACTTTTCGAGATACAATTACAGATTCCGTTGTGGCACGCCAAATGTGCTCACATGACGCGCCGTAGCGTAGGCGCGACCCGCCCCGAGCCTCACTATCCAGAAAATCAGGGCCAGATAAAACAGCAATTTAACCCCGATTTCGAAGCTGCGCTGCTCGAAAACGAATCCCAAATCTAGAACGGGCTTAAAAAACAAGGGGTTGCGGAGTGTTTCCGCTTTGTAACAACGTAAAGATTTTGAAATCTCGTAGTCGGCTATGGGTGCAAACCCGGATAATGCCGACTCGAACAGCGTAGGGAATTTGACAGCATGAATGTCAACGACCGCGAACCCTGCGCGTTTACCGCCTGAACCGCCGCTTGTGTCAACACGACACTTCACAACTGCGTCGGTCTGTGTGCCGGCCTGCCGGCGCGGTTAGCGGTACGGAACGCCTGGTGGGGCGAGCGGCAAGGAAGCCGCGGCTCGCGAGGTCGATTGTCAAAATTGCAGTACTTAGCCCGATTATTTCGAGGAAGGAGTTCACCACTATGCGAATCGCTCAAATTGCTCCGTTGCACGAGGCGGTTCCTCCCAAGCTCTACGGCGGCACGGAACGGGTGGTCTCCTACCTGACCGAAGCGCTGGTCGAGCAAGGGCACGACGTCACGCTCTTCGCGAGCGGCGATTCGGTTACCTCGGCAAAGCTCGAAGCATTCTGGCCGCAGGCCCTGCGCCTCGACCCGACGATTCGCGACGTGATGGCTCCGCACATGCTGCTGCTCGAAGAAGTGCGCCGCCGCGCGGACGAATTCGACGTGCTGCACTTCCACATCGACTATTACCCGTTCTCGCTGTTCCAGCGTCAGCCAGTGCCGTTCGTCACGACCATGCACGGTCGTCTCGACCTGCCCGAACTGCAGCCGATCTTCAACGCGTTCAGCGACGTGCCGGTGGTCTCGATCTCGGATAATCAGCGCCTCCCGCTGCAGCAAGCCGCGTGGCAGCAGACCGTCTACCACGGCCTGCCGGAAGACGTGCTCAAGCCGATTCCGAATGTCGAGCCCGGCTACCTCGCTTTCCTCGGCCGTGTCTCGCCGGAGAAGGGTCTCGACAAGGCGATTCGTATCGCCGGTCAGGCGGGCATGAAGCTAAAGGTCGCCGCCAAGATCGACAAGGCCGACCGCGCCTATTATGAAGAAGTCATCAAGCCGCTGATGGCGCTGCCGCACGTCGAGTACATCGGTGAAATCGGCGAGCACGAAAAGCGTGAGTTCCTCGGCAATGCGCATGCGCTGGTGTTCCCGATCGACTGGCCGGAGCCCTTCGGTCTCGTCATGATCGAAGCCATGGCCTGCGGTACGCCGGTCATCGCGTTCAAGCGCGGCTCGGTGCCGGAAGTGATCGAGAATGGTGTGTCGGGCTTCGTCGTCGAAGACGAAATCAGCGCAGTCGCGGCGGTCAAGCGTCTGTCGACGCTGTCGCGCGAGAAAGTGCGTGGCGCGTTCGAGGCACGCTTCTCGTCGAAGGTGATGGCACGCAACTACGTTGCCGTGTACGAAGATCTGCTGCGCCAAAAGCACCGCACGGTGCTGCGCGAAGTCAACGCCGGCTAACTGGCGTCTGCCCGATCTGCGCGTTTGCATGGCAGGCGCGCAGACAACCCCGGGCAAGCCGCCACTCCAACGCCCCGGTGCTGTGCACCGGGGCGTTGTCGCATTTTCGCCGCACCCGCGTGCGGAACAATGCAAACGCATCTGCGAGCATGAGGGGTAGCGGCAATGTCCCTATAATGGCCGTTCCGCGAAATTCGCAATTCATTGACGATAGCCGCGCGTGATAACCGCGCAAGACGACGTTGCATGACGACCACAGCGCAACAAAAACGCGACCTCAGGAGAAGTGCCTTGGCGAGATCCCGACCGACGCGCGCCGCCGCCGTTCCCGGTGCCGGGAAGCTGTTCGCGCTGCGCGCAATCGGTGTCGTGATTCTTGCGCGCTGGCTCCACTCGATGGGAGACATGAACTTCCTGGTCGCGCTGCGGGGCATGGCTTCGTCGCCGGTCGCGTGCCTGAATCTCATCTTCCTGTTTCTGCTGATCGTGCTGCCCGGCGGGAAGGCCCGCGCCGAACGACCGTTTCATCCGCTGCCTCAATGGCTGCGCCAGGCGTTGCGCGTCTTCGGCGTGTTGGGCTGTTTGTTCGCGTTGTGGTCGATTGGCATGTTCGTGTGGGCCGACGGCTGGCGGCGCGCGGTGCAAGCGATCGAGGCCACCAACGGTTGGCTCGTCGTGGCGCCGGCGCTTTATGCGGCTGTGGTCTGGATCTGCCGCCCGCGCGCACTGTGGCGCACCAACGTGGCGGCGCGACGCTTCGCGATCGGGCGCTACGCCGTATCGGTCGACGCGGTCACCCGCACCACGGTTGTGTGGCTGGAGAGCCGCAAGGTCGGGCAGTACGATGCCCGGGAGCTGTCGGTGCGCTGGCCGGCGGATAGTCAGCCGGCAGCCGATGCGGCACACTTCGCACCGGTTGCTGAATCGGCCACCCCGAGTGCATTGACGACGCCGGTCTCATCGCCCGGGCGCCGGCCGAAGATCGAATTGCTGTGGGATTCGCCGGCAGCGGCGGGTCACAATCGCCAGACCGTTCTGCGCGTGAGGCTCGCTACGGAAGGCGACCGCGTCGCTGCGCGCGCACTCGACGCCGTTCTGAAACAGGTCCGGCCCGTCGTGGCAGCGTGAAGGCGCGCCGGGCGGACCGCCCGGCAGTGCCGCTTCAGGCAATCCCCGCGCGAAGGGTATCCGCGCAAGCTTGTCGATCCCGTCGTCGTTTCGAAGGAGTCGCGATGCTCATACGCTGGTTGCTTGCCGCCATTCACCTGCTGGCCTTCGGCCTCGCGCTGGCGTCGATTCTGCGGCGCACGCGCGGACTGCGCCGCTGCACCTCCACTGAGGCGCTTCCGCAGATCTTCAGCGCCGACAACGGTTGGGATATCTCAGCGGTTTTGCTGATCGTGACCGGGGCAATGCGCGCGTTCGGTGGCTTCGAGAAGGGCGCCGACTATTACCTGCATGAGCCGCTCTTTCACGTGAAGATGGGCGCGCTCGTGCTGATCCTGTTGCTCGAGATTGCACCGATGATGGCGCTGCTGCGCTGGCGGCTCGCCGTGCGTCGCGGCGATGTGCCGGATCTCACGGGAGCGCAGAAGTACGCGCGCATCGGGGCATGGCAGACGGTGTTGCTTGTCGTGATGGTGATCGCCGCGACGGGGATGGCGCGCGGGGTTGGTATTGGCATGTTCGGCGAGTAGCGCGACTCGCCATGACCCGGTGGAAGAAGAGGCGAGCGGTTTATATCGGGATCCTGACCATTGCCGGATTTGTGCGGCTGAAATGAAAAAACCCCGTTGCATACGCAACGGGGTTTTGATCTTCGGTGCTTGTCTTTACCAACACCAGGAATTCTGGTGGGTAGTACTGGGATCGAACCAGTGACCCCTGCCGTGTGAAGGCAGTGCTCTACCGCTGAGCTAACCACCCGAAGAGATTGAGATTATGCCGGGTGTTTCTAATCTTGTAAAGCCCTTTTTTAAGTATTTTGCGTAGCACCTGCGTTCTCGTCGGCGGTGGCCGGTTGCGTGCGCCATACCGAGGTTCCCTTCATCGCCTTGTCGAGACCATCGAGCAGCGCTTCGTGCGCGGCGAGCTCCTCTTCGCTTGCAGCGATCACGGGCAGCGCGAGCATCTCGAACTTCACGCGCGGTGTCGCCACAACGCCGGGCGTTTCGGTCGTGCCGGCCATGTCGATGACGAGACTTTCCTGGCCACGCGTCATCGCCAGATAAACCTCGGCGAGCAGCTCCGAGTCGAGCAGCGCGCCGTGCAGCGTGCGGTGCGCGTTGCTGATGCCGAAGCGGTCGCACAACGCGTCGAGTGAATTGCGCTTGCCGGGGAAAATCTGCTTGGCCTGCACCAGCGTGTCGATCACCTCGCCGCAGTGTTCCCTGAACGCTGGCTTGCCGAGCAGCGCGAGCTCTGCGTCGAGAAAGCCGATATCGAACGGCGCGTTGTGGATGATGATGTCGGCGTCGCGCACGAAGTCGAGAATCTCGTTCGCGACCTCGGCGAACTTCGGCTTGTCCGAGAGGAATTCGGTCGTGAGGCCGTGCACGGCCAGTGCGCCCGGATCGCTGTCGCGTTCGGGGTTGACGTAGAAGTGGAGGTTATTGCCCGTCAGCCGGCGATTGACCAGCTCGACGCAGCCGATTTCGATGATGCGGTCGCCTGTGCGAGGGTTCAGGCCGGTGGTTTCGGTATCGAGAATGATCTGTCGCATGTCGTTTGAAGCGTGATGGCGTAGGAGGCGGAGGTGGCGCGTCTGGCGAAGCGCGCCGTACGTG
The DNA here is from genome assembly GCF_051125205.1 of Paraburkholderia sp. A1BS-2L. Classification (NCBI taxonomy): domain Bacteria; kingdom Pseudomonadati; phylum Pseudomonadota; class Betaproteobacteria; order Burkholderiales; family Burkholderiaceae; genus Paraburkholderia; species Paraburkholderia sp. A1BS-2L. The sequence continues at coordinate 2,150,959 of NZ_CP120428.1, read as the reverse complement.
GCGCGTGGGCCGCTCAGAGTTCTGCGAGCGTAGCGACGCCGCGGTTCGCGAGCGCATCGGCGCGCTCGTTTTCCGGATGCCCTGCGTGGCCCTTGACCCAACGCCACTCCACCTCATGTTGCGCGACGAGCGCGTCGAGGCGCTTCCACAGGTCGTCGTTCTTGACGGGTGTTTTCGCAGCCGTCATCCAGTTCTTCTTCTTCCAGCCGTGGATCCACTCGCTGATGCCTTTTTGCACATACTGCGAGTCGGTGTGCACGATCACCTTGCACGGACGCTTGAGGGCGTCGAGCGCGGCGATCACCGCCATTAGCTCCATCCGGTTGTTGGTCGTGCCGGGCTCGCCGCCGAACAGTTCTTTTTCCTGCGCGCCGAAGCGCAGCAGCGCGCCCCAGCCGCCGGGACCGGGGTTGCCCTTGCAGGCGCCGTCCGTGAAGATTTCGACGAAGTCGGGTGAGCTCATGAGTCCTTGTTGCGAGTAGGGGAGGGAGTGGTGGCCGCGGGCGCCAGGCTTGCAGCCAGCGCCGGCTTCTTGACCTTCACCTTGCCGACGAGGCGCATGCCGCGCACACGCTTGATGGCCGAAACCATGTAGATGGCGCCGAAGATCGGCCACCAGCGGTCGCCGGCGGCCTCCATGAAGGTGTAGCGCCCGAGCCATTTCTCGGTGGCGAGCGGCGGACGATAGCAGCCGAAGCGTCCGCGTTCAAGCTCGAAGCCGAGCAGCTTGATCCAGTCTTTCAGACGCGTGAAGGCGATCAGGTCTTCGCGCGCGGGCAGGAACGGATGCCCCGTGAGCTTCGCCGCCGACTGGCGCGCACCCCACAGCGAGAGCGAATTGAAGCCGACGATCAGCAACTGCCCTTCGGGCATCAGCACGCGCTCGGCTTCGCGCAGCAGGCGGTGCGGGTTGCTCGTGAATTCGAGCGTGTGCGGCATTACGATGAGATCGACGCTCTGAGCCTCGAACGGCAGATCGAGATGGTCGCACCAGACCGTGCTGCGCCCGTCCGGCGCATGGAGTGCGCCGGACGTCGCCAGGGCGGGCCGCGGCTCCGTGCCCGGCACGATATATGGCGCGCTCGCGGCGCTGGCTGCATCGAGCACGAGGCCCCGGCACGACATGCGGTTCTCGCGCAGGGCGTCGAGCTGCGGCAGGCCGAGCTGCAGCGCATGGTAGCCGAAGATGTTCGACACCACGCGGTCGAGCTGCTCTTGCTCCCAGCCCAGCACGTACTGGCCTGCGGGCGATTCGGTCCAGGCGGGCCAGTCTATAATTGTTCGGTCAGACATGTGAAAAGTTCGCCGCCCCATGAATAGTCCGCTTGAGCACGCATCCGTGCCAGCCGCCACGCTTGCCGCCAACTTCGAATACGTACCGGTTCCGGCTTTTGAAGATAATTACATCTGGGCCGTGTCGGACGGCCGTCATGCCGTTGTCGTCGATCCGGGCGACGCCGCGCCGGTTCGCGCGTATCTGGCGAAGCGAGGCTGGCAGCTTGCCGCTATTTTACTCACCCATCACCACAACGACCACGTCGGCGGGGTGGCCGACCTGCTTTCGGATGAGCGCGTGCCCGTGTACGGCCCGGCGGGCGAGGCGCTCGGCCCGCTCGACAGGTTCGTCACGCGCGTGAAGGGCGGCAACGCGGTGCATCTGGGCGCGCCGGCGCTCGACTTCAAGGTGATGGACGTGCCGGGGCATACGCGCGGCCATATCGCTTATTTCCAGGCTTCGGATCCGTCGGGCAAGCCGCATCTGTTCTGCGGAGACACGCTGTTCGCCTGTGGCTGCGGGCGCCTCTTCGAGGGCTCGCCCGCGCAGATGCTCGCTTCGCTCGATTCGTTTGCGGCGCTGCCGGGCAGCACGGAAGTGCATTGCGCACACGAGTACACGCTCTCGAATATCCGTTTCGCGCTCGCCTGCGATCCGGACAACACCGATTTGCGCGACTGGAGCCGCGCAGCGGCGGCGCTGCGCGAGCGCGGCGAGCCGACCTTGCCGACCACGATCGCACACGAGCGTGCCGTGAATCCATTCTTGCGCGCTGGCGATCCGGCCGTGCAGGCGACGCTTGCCGAGTCGCTGCACGAGGCGGTGCCGGACCGGCTGGCGGCCTTTACGCTGATGCGGGAATGGAAGAACCGGTTCCGCTGACCTGACCGCGCGCGAGGGCATCCTCATCCCAAAAGTATGGAACATCGTGCAAGCTGCGGATTTACTTGGGATTTCTCCAATTATTCCGATTGACGGAAACGTGTGCGTTCCGTACTATCGGCTGCAAATTCCCGCCATTAGCAAGTAGACGTTCATGCGATTTATCCTAAGCGCGCTGTTGGTTCTCATGCTCGCAGCCTGTGCGAGCGGGGGACCGACTGCGAATTCGCTTTCCCCAGCCGATCCCCAAGCGCGTGCCGACGCCATCCGCAAGACCTCCGCAGCGAAAGAAACGATCAATGTCGACAAGGGTTCGGTCGACCAGCTCACGAGTCCCGACGCCGACCTGTGGGCACGTATTCGCCGCGGCTTCCAGATGCCCGACCTGCAGAGCGACCTGGTCGACATGAACGCGCAGTGGTATGCGCAGCGCCCCGACTACGTCGCGCGCATGACCGAGCGTTCGCAGAAATATCTCTACCACATCGTCGAGGAGCTCGAGGCCCGGCACATGCCGACCGAGCTCGCGCTGCTGCCGTTCATCGAATCCGCGTATAACCCGCAGGCGCTTTCCGTCGCGAAGGCGGCGGGCATGTGGCAGTTCGTGCCCGGCACGGGCCGCACCTACAACCTGAAGCAGAACATGTGGCAGGACGAGCGCCGCGACGTGCTCGCTTCCACCAGTGCGGCGCTCGACTACCTCACGCGCCTGCACGACATGTTCGGCGACTGGTATCTCGCGCTCGCCGCCTACAACTGGGGCGAGGGCAACGTGCAGCGCGCCATCGCGCGCAACCAGGCGGCTGGCCTGCCGACCGACTACGCAAGCCTGCGCATGCCCAATGAGACGCGCAACTACGTGCCCAAGCTGCAGGCAGTCAAGAATATCGTGATGAACCCCCAGCAATACGGGCTTGTGCTGCAGTCCATTCCCAATCACCCGTATTTCGTCACGGTCACCACGTCGCACGACATCGACGTGGACGTCGCGGCCAAGCTTGCAAACATGACGCCCGACGAGTTCCGCTCGCTCAATCCGTCGTTCAAGAAGCCGGTCATTCTCGGATCAAGCGATCCGCAGATCCTCTTGCCGTTCGATAACGCCGGTGCGTTCGAGCGCAACCTGAAGTCGTATTCGGGCCAGCTTTCGTCCTGGACCACCTACACGACCGATTCGCGCGCCACGCCCGCGGCCATTGCGCAGAAGATCGGCGTGGACGCCGATACGCTCATGTCGGTCAACAAGATTCCGGCGGGCATGCGCCTGAAGGCCGGTTCGACGCTCGTGGTGCCGCGCACCGACGATGGCGACGACGAGGACATCAGTGCAGACGTGGCCGAAAGCGCTGTGCTGGCCATGGAGCCGGACGTGCCCGACACGCGCAAGATGCTGATTCGCGTGCGTCGCAAGCAGTCGATGGAAGCGGTGGCGGGACGCTATGGCGTCTCGGTCGGTCAGCTCAAGGCCTGGAACAAGACGCGCCGCGACGCAGTGAGCCCCGGGCAAGTGCTGGTGCTGCACGTGCCGGTCGGCAAGGCGATGCCGAGCGAGCCGGGGCCGGAGCGCCTGGCGACGAATGTTTCCGGCGGTGGCGTGCAGCGCATCGGGACCCGTGTTGCAGACACGGGTTCCAAGTCGCGCTACGATAAGAAACACGGTCGCGCGCGCACCGAGGTCGTCAAGGTTTCCGAGCCGGTCAAGGGGAAAGCCTCCAGCGCAGCGCCCAGCAAGGCGTCGAAGGGTACGGCAAGCCGCCCGAAGGCCGGGACCCACGCGCAGAAGCAAAAATCCAAATAGCGGCTGGCGAAGGATGCTCAGCCGTGCACTGCGGGGGCAGTGCACGGTGTTTCGCTCCGATCACTTTTGCCACTTGGTGCTCGCGCCGTCACCCTGCCGGGTGACGGCGTTTTCATTTGTGGGACAAAAAGGGGGCGACCGTAGGTTCGGCCGGTTGCAAATAAGCGGCGCTGTCCTTGCCGCGTGCTTCTCGACCCCTATAGTGGAAAGGGCGCTGTGCCAGCTTGCAGCGGCGCGCCGCCCGATGGGCGTCATCCCGAAATTTGAAAGAAAGGGCGTTTTCGCGCTATAATTTTAAGGTTTGAGCTTATCAACCCGCACCCTAGCGCCTACCTCCCCCATTCGTTCATCCGCCGCCCGCGCTTTTCCGTTTCTACTGGCTGGCTGCCGCCCGATCGAGCGTCACAAACGCACCTTCGCGGCCCGGCGCCCGACACACGGTCAAACACGGATAAGTCGCGTAAGCAGACTGCGGAGCGAGCCGCGCGCGCGTCCTGATCCTCATGATCGGGGCGCCGACGCCGCAGCCGTTCCCGGGTCGCAAGACACGCAACGTCGGATAACAGGTCGGCACAGGGTGCTCCCCCAAGGAGTCTCCCGTGTTGCCGTCATTCTCTCCCGCTCTGCTCGCGCTCGCCGACGGCACGGTCTTTCGTGGTTACTCGATCGGCGCGCCGGGCCATACGATCGGTGAAGTCGTGTTCAACACGGCCATCACCGGTTATCAGGAAATCCTGACCGACCCGAGCTACGCTCGCCAGATCGTCACCCTTACGTATCCGCATATCGGCAACGTCGGCGTCAACGCCGAAGACGTCGAAGCTACGAAAGTCCATGCCGCCGGTCTGATCATTCGCGACCTGCCTGCGCTTGCCTCGAACTTCCGCATGGAGCGCACGCTCGGCGACTATCTGAAGGACGAGGGTGTGGTGGCGATCGCCGGCATCGACACGCGCAAGCTCACGCGCATCCTGCGCGAAAAGGGCGCGCAGAACGGCGCGATCCTCGCGGGTTCCGACGACGAAGCCAAGGCCATCGAACTCGCGCGCTCGTTCCCGGGCCTCGCGGGCATGGACCTCGCCAAGGTCGTCTCGACCGACAAGCCGTATGAGTGGACGACGACCGAATGGCGTCTGGGCGAAGGCTATCGCACGCAGTCCGCACCGAAATACAAGGTCGTGGCGTTCGACTTCGGCGTGAAGCAGAACATCCTGCGCATGCTGGCCGAGCGCGGCTGCCATGTCACGGTGCTGCCGGCGCAGGCCAGCGCGGCCGACGCGCTCGCGCTCAACCCGGACGGCGTGTTCCTCTCGAACGGCCCTGGCGATCCGGAGCCGTGCGACTACGCGATCGAGGCCACGCAGGAATTCATCGCGCGCGGCATCCCGACCTTCGGCATTTGCCTTGGCCACCAGATCATGGGTCTCGCGCTCGGCGCGAAGACCATCAAGATGAAGACGGGCCACCATGGTGCGAATCATCCGGTGAAGGATCTTGGCGACGGCCGCGTCGTCATCACGTCTCAGAACCACGGCTTTGCGGTGGATGCCGACTCGCTGCCGGCGAACACGCGCGTCACGCATGTCTCGCTCTTCGACGGCACGCTGCAAGGCTTCGAACTCACCGACAAGCCCGCGTTCTGCTTCCAGGGCCACCCTGAAGCATCGCCGGGGCCGCACGACATCGGCTATCTGTTCGATCGCTTCACCGCGCTGATGGACAAGGCGAAGGCGTAAGCGCTCATCGAGCGAGCCAGCAGGAACGAGCAGAGCAGGGGTGCGCAGCGAGCCGAAGTCAAAACGGCCCACGCGCGTACCCAGCGGCGAACAGCAAGCCGCAAGACGTAAAAGACACAGGAATATTTAGCGAGAGCGTTATGCCCAAGCGGACAGACATCAAGAGCATTCTCATCATCGGCGCGGGGCCGATCATCATCGGCCAGGCCTGCGAGTTCGACTACTCGGGCGCGCAGGCGTGCAAGGCGCTGCGTGAGGAAGGCTACAAGGTCATTCTCGTCAACAGCAATCCGGCGACGATCATGACGGACCCGAACACGGCCGACGTCACCTACATCGAGCCGATCACGTGGGAAGTGGTGGAGCGCATCATCGAGAAGGAGCGCCCCGACGCGATCCTGCCGACGATGGGCGGCCAGACCGCGCTGAACTGCGCGCTTGACTTGCACCACCACGGCGTGCTCAAGAAGTACAACGTCGAGCTGATCGGTGCATCGCCCGAAGCGATCGACAAGGCCGAAGACCGCCAGAAGTTCAAGGACGCGATGACGAAGATCGGCCTTGGCTCGGCGAAGTCGGGCGTGGCCCACTCGATGGAAGAGGCAATCAAGGTTCACGCCGAGATCGCCGCGTCCACCGGCACGAGCGGCTACCCGATCGTGATTCGCCCGTCCTTCACGCTCGGCGGCTCGGGCGGCGGCATCGCCTACAACCGCGAAGAGTTCGAAGAGATCTGCAAGCGCGGTCTCGACCTTTCGCCCACGCGCGAGCTGCTGATCGAAGAGTCGCTGCTCGGCTGGAAGGAATACGAGATGGAAGTGGTCCGCGACAAGGCGGATAACTGCATCATCGTCTGCTCGATCGAAAACCTCGACCCGATGGGCATCCACACCGGCGACTCGATCACGGTCGCGCCGGCGCAAACGCTCACCGACAAGGAATACCAGATCCTGCGCGACGCCTCGCTCGCGGTGCTGCGCGAGATCGGCGTGGACACGGGCGGCTCGAACGTGCAGTTCTCGATCAACCCGCGCGACGGCCGCATGATCGTGATCGAAATGAACCCGCGCGTGTCGCGTTCGTCGGCGCTGGCCTCGAAGGCCACGGGCTTCCCGATCGCCAAGGTTGCGGCGAAGCTGGCTGTCGGCTACACGCTCGACGAGCTGCGCAACGAAATCACGGGCGGCCAGACGCCGGCCTCGTTCGAGCCGACCATCGACTACGTCGTCACGAAGATTCCGCGTTTCGCGTTCGAGAAGTTCCGCGAAGCCGACCCGCGCCTGACCACCCAGATGAAGTCGGTGGGCGAAGTGATGGCGATCGGCCGCACGTTCCAGGAGTCGTTCCAGAAGGCGCTGCGCGGCCTCGAAGTGGGCGTGGACGGTCTCGACGAGAAGACCACCAGCCGCGACGAAGTCATCCGCGAGATCGGCGAAGCCGGCCCGGACCGCATCTGGTACGTGGGCGACGCGTTCCGCGTGGGCATGACGCGTGAAGAGATCTTCGAAGAAACCGCGATCGACCCGTGGTTCCTCGCGCAGATCGAAGAAATCATCAGGAAGGAAGAGGCCGTCAAGGGCCGCACGCTCGCAAGCCTCTCGAAGGACGAGCTGCGCTTCCTCAAGCAAAGCGGCTTCTCGGATCGCCGTCTTGCGAAGCTGCTCGGCGCGACTGCCGCCGACGTGCGCAAGCGCCGTATCGAGCTGAACGTGCGTCCGGTCTACAAGCGCGTGGACACCTGCGCGGCCGAGTTCGCCACCAAGACCGCCTACATGTACTCGACCTATGAGGAAGAGTGCGAAGCCAATCCGACCACCAACAAGAAGATCATGGTGCTGGGCGGCGGCCCGAACCGGATCGGCCAGGGTATCGAGTTCGACTACTGTTGCGTGCATGCCGCGCTCGCGATGCGCGAAGACGGCTACGAAACGATCATGGTCAACTGCAACCCCGAGACCGTTTCGACCGACTACGACACATCTGACCGTCTGTACTTCGAGCCGCTCACCCTCGAAGACGTGCTCGAGGTCGTGGACCTGGAGAAGCCCGTTGGCGTGATCGTGCAGTACGGCGGCCAGACGCCGCTGAAGCTCGCGCTCGATCTCGAAGCGAACGGCGTGCCCATCGTCGGCACCTCGCCGGACATGATCGACGCGGCCGAAGACCGCGAGCGCTTCCAGAAGCTGCTGCAGGACCTGAACCTGCGCCAGCCGCCGAACCGCACCGCGCGCGCCGAAGACGAAGCGCTCAAGCTCGCCGACGAAATCGGTTACCCGCTCGTCGTGCGTCCGTCGTACGTGCTGGGCGGCCGCGCCATGGAAATCGTCCATGAGCCGCGCGACCTCGAGCGCTACATGCGCGAGGCCGTGAAGGTGTCGAATGACTCGCCGGTGCTGCTCGACCGCTTCCTGAACGACGCAATCGAATGCGACGTGGACTGCATCTCCGATGGCGACGCCGTGTTCATTGGCGGCGTGATGGAACACATCGAGCAGGCGGGCGTGCACTCGGGCGACTCGGCGTGCTCGCTGCCGCCGTACTCGCTGTCGCAGGAAACGGTCAACGAACTCAAGCGCCAGACGGCCGCGATGGCCAAGGCGCTCAACGTGGTCGGCCTGATGAACGTGCAGTTCGCGATCCAGCAAGTGCCGCAGGATGACGGTTCGAAGAAGGACATCATCTACGTGCTGGAAGTGAACCCGCGCGCTTCGCGGACCGTGCCGTACGTGTCGAAGGCCACAAGCCTGCCGCTCGCGAAGATCGCGGCGCGTGCGATGGTCGGCCAGAAGCTCGCTCAGCAGGGCGTGACGAAGGAAGTCGTGCCGCCGTACTTCAGCGTGAAGGAAGCGGTGTTCCCGTTCGTGAAGTTCCCGACCGTCGATCCGGTGCTCGGACCCGAAATGCGTTCGACCGGCGAAGTGATGGGCGTGGGCAAGACCTTCGGCGAGGCGCTTTTCAAGTCGCAGCTCGCGGCCGGCTCGCGCCTGCCGGAATCGGGCACGGTTTTCATCACCGTGATGGATGCGGACAAGCCCAAGGCCGTCGAAGTCGCGCGCATGCTGCATGAGCTCGGCTACCCGCTGGTCGCGACGCGCGGCACGGCTGCCGCGATCGAGGCGGCCGGCGTGCCGGTGAAGGTCGTGAACAAGGTGAAGGATGGCCGTCCGCACGTGGTCGACATGATCAAGAACGGCGAAATTTCGCTCGTTTTCACGACCGTCGACGAGACCCGAGCGGCGATTGCCGATTCGCGTTCGATCCGCATGAGCGCCCAGGCGAACAAGGTCACGTACTACACCACGATGTCGGGCGCACGCGCTGCGGTCGAGGGTTTGCGTTACCTGAAGAACCTGGAAGTCTATGATTTACAAGGCCTCCATGCTCGCCTAAACTAAGGCTTCGATTGTCTGTCGAATATTGAACACGGCAGACAACAGGCTGAATACAAGGCTGAATGTGCCGCGGTTAAGCGGCGTCCCAACAGGGTTTTTCAGGCTGCGCCAGTGCGCGCCGCCGCCCTCGCGGGATGCACTTGACCGCGGTGATTTTTTTTATGGCCGCAACGATTGTTGGTGCGGCATCAATACGGCCCCAAATGGCTGAACGAGTTGTTTTATGAGCACGATTCCCTTGACCCGGCGCGGCGCAGACCAGCTTCGCGAAGAACTGCAGCGCCTGAAATCCGTCGAGCGTCCGGCGGTCATCAATGCGATTGCCGAAGCGCGCGCGCAAGGCGATCTGTCGGAAAACGCGGAATACGACGCCGCGAAGGAAAAGCAGGGCTTTATCGAGGGCCGCATCGCGGAAATCGAATCGAAGCTGGCGGCAGCGCAGATCATCGACCCGACGTCGCTAGAAGCCGATGGCCGCGTGGTGTTCGGCTCGACCATCGACCTCGAAGACCTCGACTCGGGCAAAACGGTCACCTATCAAATCGTCGGCGACGACGAAGCCGATCTCGAGCACGGCCTGATTTCCGTGAGCTCGCCCATTGCGCGCGCACTGATCGGCAAGTCCGAAGGCGACGTTGCGGAAGTGCAGGCCCCCAGTGGCGTGCGCGAGTACGAAATCATCGACGTCCGCTATATCTGACGCAACAGGAACGTGAATGCCTCGGTGAATACATCGACGAATTCGGCTAACAGCCCGGCTTCGCCGCTCGTGGCGCACCGTGTGTTCGCGCTGCTCGCCATGTTGTGGGTGGGCAGCCAGGTGACGATCGGCTATGCGGTTGCGCCCGTGCTGTTTACTTCGCTCGATCGCACCGTGGCGGGCTCGCTGGCCGCGCAGCTTTTTCGCATCGAGGGCATGGTGGGCGCCGTGAACGGCGTGTTGCTGCTCGGGCTTGCGAACGTGCTGATCCGTCGGGGCGAGGCCGGCTATCGGCGGCTGCGCTGGCTGCTGATCGGCATGCTGCTGTGCGTGCTGATCGGTTATTACGCGCTGCAGCCGTTCATGAACGCCATGCGCATGAATGCGATGCAGGCGGGTGTCGACATCGCGCATTCGGCCTGGGCGAGCCGCTTTGGCATGCTCCACGGCGTTTCGAGCGCGTTCTATCTGGTCCAGAGTGTGCTGGGCGCGTGGCTCGTCTGGCTGCTGCCGTCCGCGCGCGGTGCGCAGGCGCGGCGCTGAGACCGTTCAATCGGGCACCGCTCGCGTGTTATTCAGCACGCTCCGGTAAGAAGGCAAAAAAGCGCGGCACATTAGCCGCGCTTCACTTACTTCGAGCCTTGATGGGCTCGCTTCGAGCTGGTCTGGCGCTTCTTGGCGCGCTTGACGTTGCCGCCCTGGGTGACGCGCTCATTGCCCTTGACGACGACCTTTTGCGACTTCGGTTTGCGCATCGGGTTGTCCGACGGCTTGACGACCTTCACAGTGCGAGGTGCGCCGTGCTTGCCCGCTTCGCGCGCACTCGGCACGTCGCCGGCTGGGCGCTTGACGGTGCCGCGCGCGCCGGCGCGGGCCGTGGTTGTTTTCGGCTTGTTTTGCTCGGGCTTGTAGATCACGAGCAGCTTGCCGATGTGCTGGATGGGCGCCGAGTTCAGGCGGTCGCAGATTTCTTCGTAGATTGCGATGCGCTCCTCGCGCTCGTCGCCGAACACGCGCACCTTAATGAGCTGGTGCGCGTCCAGATGGACCTCGATTTCCTTGAGGACGGCGTCGGTTAGTCCCTCGGCGCCGATGAGCACGACCGGTTTGAGCGCGTGAGCGGCGGAGCGTAGTTCGGAGCGCTGTTCGGCAGTAAGAGTGAGGGCGGGCATGGGATGTGGCAGACTCGACTAAAATGACGGCGCCCGCCAGTCAGCGTGAAACACCGGCAGGACAGGCCACACAACGAGGGGCCGCCCGGCGGCGAGCGCGTCGAAACAATGAAAAACCGTGGAGAACGGCGTAGCGCGGGCAGATGCCAGCGAGCGAGGCGGTGGGAACCACGCGCCTGCGAGCAGACGGGCCGCGACGACCGCACGAATTAAACGCGTATTATCCGCTAAAAGCGCGACATCACGCACCAAGAGTTCATCTTTAATGGCAAAAAACCGCTTCAACACGTCGTGGCTGCACGACCATATTAACGATCCGTACGTGAAGCTGGCGCAACGGGAGGGCTATCGCGCCCGCGCTGCGTACAAGCTCAAGGAAATCGACGAGCAGGACAAGCTGATCCGCCCTGGCATGGTGATCGTGGATCTCGGCGCGGCGCCGGGCAGCTGGAGCCAATATGTGCGCAACAAGCTGGTGCAAAGTTCGAAGCGCGACGACCAGCGCCAGGGCGGGATCGACGGCACGATCATTGCGCTCGACATCCTGCCGATGGAGCCGATCGCCGACGTGCAATTTCTGCAGGGCGACTTCCGCGAGGACGCGGTGCTCGCACAATTGGAAGAAGTGGTGGGTGGCCGGCCGGTGGACCTTGTAATTTCCGACATGGCGCCCAATCTGTCAGGGGTGGCGTCAGCCGATGCCGCGCGTATCGAACACGTCTGCGATCTCGCGCTCGAGTTTTCGCAGAATCATTTGAAATCTGATGGTGCCCTTTTAGTAAAATGCTTCCACGGTAGTGGTTACAGCCAGATCGTCGAGAAGTTCAAGCATCAGTTCAAGGTCGTGGCCGCGCGCAAACCGAAGGCTTCGCGCGATAAATCGTCCGAAACGTTTATATTGGGCAAACATCTGAAGCGACCCCGCTAATTTTTCGATCGGCAGGGTAGGCCAAAGATCGGCTCCCGTGCGCAACGCGTGTTGCAGGAACTGTGCAGATCGCCTCGAATCGGCTTCGAGACGCAGTCCCGACAAGGCGCTCAGGCTATTTCCGTCTTAGCGAAACGTTATGGCGAGCCCCTGCGTACTGGATTAGAATGCTTTGGTGGTGTCGCAAGGCAAATGTAGGCGCCCGTCTATGAGTGAAGGAGTGGTGCTTTGAACAACAACATGTTTTCGAAGGCAGCGGTGTGGCTGGTAATCGCACTGGTGCTGTTTACGGTGTTCAAGCAGTTCGACAAGCCCCGTGTCCAGGAAGGCGTTTCGTACTCGCAGTTCATGGACGATGCGAAGGCCGGCAAGGTCAAGAGCGTCGTGGTGCAGGGGCGGAACCTCACGGTCACTCCGGCCGACGGCCAGAAGTATCAGATCGTCTCCCCGGGAGACATCTGGATGGTCGGCGACCTGATGAAATACGGCGTGCAGGTGAGCGGCAAGGCTGACGAAGAGCCCAATGCGCTTGTTTCAGCGTTGTATTACCTTGGACCGACGATTCTGATCATCGTGTTCTGGTTCTACATGATGAGACAGATGCAGGGGGGCGGCAAAGGCGGGGCGTTTTCCTTTGGTAAATCGCGCGCCCGTCTGATCGACGAGAACAACAACGCGGTCAACTTCTCCGACGTCGCGGGCTGCGACGAAGCCAAGGAAGAAGTGTCCGAACTCGTCGACTTCCTGCGCGATCCGCAAAAATTCCAGAAGCTGGGCGGGCGCATCCCGCGTGGCGTGCTGCTGGTCGGCCCTCCGGGCACCGGTAAGACGCTGCTCGCGCGCGCCATCGCCGGCGAGGCGAAGGTGCCGTTCTTCAGCATCTCGGGCTCGGACTTCGTTGAAATGTTCGTCGGCGTGGGCGCGGCCCGCGTGCGCGACATGTTCGAACAGGCCAAGAAGCATGCGCCGTGTATCGTGTTCATCGACGAAATCGACGCGGTCGGCCGCCATCGCGGCGCCGGCATGGGCGGCGGCAACGACGAGCGCGAGCAGACGCTGAACCAGATGCTGGTCGAGATGGACGGCTTCGAGGCGAACTCGGGCGTTATCGTGATCGCGGCAACCAACCGTTCGGACGTGCTCGACAAGGCGCTGCTGCGTCCGGGCCGCTTCGACCGCCAGGTTTATGTCGGCCTGCCCGACATTCGCGGCCGCGAGCAAATCATGAAGGTGCACCTGCGCAAGGTGCCGATCGCCAACGACGTCGACGCAGCGGTCATCGCGCGCGGCACGCCGGGCTTCTCGGGCGCCGATCTCGCGAACCTCGTGAACGAGGCGGCATTGTTCGCTGCGCGCCGTGGCAAGCGCATCGTCGAGATGCAGGACTTCGAGGACGCCAAGGACAAGATCTTCATGGGTCCGGAGCGCAAGTCGGCGGTCATTCGCGAAGAGGCGAAGCGCGCAACGGCGTATCACGAGTCGGGTCACGCGGTGATTGCGAAGCTGCTGCCGAAGGCCGACCCGGTGCACAAGGTCACGATCATTCCGCGTGGCCGTGCCTTGGGTGTGACGTGGCAGTTGCCGGAGCACGACAACGAGACCTATTCGAAGGACTATCTGCTCGACCGCCTGGCGATCCTGTTCGGCGGCCGCGTGGCGGAAGAGCTGTTCATGAATCTGATCAGCACAGGTGCCTCCGACGACTTCAACAAGGCCACCCAGACGGCCCGCGCGATGGTCACGCGCTTCGGCATGACCGACGCGCTCGGACCGATGGTCTACGCCGACGACGACAACGACGGCGGCGCGTTCGGCAAGGGCTTCACGCGCGCGATTTCGGAAGCCACGCAGCAGAAGGTCGACGCGGAAATCCGCCGCGTGCTCGACGAGCAGTACGGCCTCGCGAAGCGCCTGCTCGATGAGAACCGCGACAAGGTGGAAGCCATGACCGCCGCGTTGATGGAGTGGGAAACGATCGACGCCGATCAGATCAACGACATCATGGCAGGCCGTCCGCCGCGCTCGCCGAAGAACACCCCGTCACCGGGTGATGCGCCTTCGTCGGGCGGCAGCACGGGCAGCGAGGTCAAGCCCGGCAACGCCACCGCCCCGGCCTGACCGGACACGGCGCCAAGTCGACTGAAGTTGCGGGCCGGTGTGATGCTCACATCGGCCCGTCTTGCATTTCTGGGTGGTTTGTTGCCGCTTTCAGCGGCCACATTAAGTTACATATCTGACGTTTATTGACGTGCCCAATCTGACCTCGCAGGGTAATCTGCCTAACGCGCTGCTTGATGCGCTCCCCAACGCGGCTGTGCCTGAACCGCTTGTCTGCGGCCGCTTCACACTGACTTTCGAGCGTCCGCTCGTCATGGGAATACTCAACGCCACGCCGGATTCGTTTTCGGACGGTGGCCGGTATCTTGCCTTCGACGATGCATTGCGACGCGCCGAACAAATGTTGTCGGACGGCGTGGACATGATCGACATCGGCGGCGAGTCGACGCGTCCGGGCGCGCCGCCCGTTGCGCTCGACGAAGAGCTCGAACGGGTGATTCCGCTGGTCGAGCGTCTGAAGGACGCGAACGTGCCGCTTTCGATCGACACATACAAGCCTGAAGTGATGCGCCATGCGCTGGCGGCGGGCGCGGATCTGATCAACGACGTCTGGGGCTTTCGCATGCCGGGCGCGATCGATGCGGTGCGGGGGAGCAATTGCGGGCTGTGCGTGATGCATATGCTCGGCGAGCCGCGGACCATGCAACTCGGCGAGCCCGATTATGTAGATGTCGTGCGCGAGGTGCGCGAGTTTCTGCAGGGGCGCTGCACCAAACTCGAGGCGGCGGGCGTGGCCAAGGCGCGTATTAGCGTCGACCCGGGTTTTGGCTTCGGCAAATCGGTGGTCGAACACAATTACACCCTGCTCGCGTATCTGCGCGAGACGGCGCCCGTTGCGGCTGGCGGCGCGCCGTATCCGATTCTTGCGGGCATGTCGCGCAAGTCGATGCTCGGCGCGCTGGTGAACCGACCCGCACCGGAGCGCGTGGCGGCCAGCGTGGCGGCGGCGGTGTGCGCGGCCCAGCAGGGCGCGGCCATTATCCGCGTGCACGACGTCGCGCCGACGGTCGATGCGCTTAAGGTCTGGGGCGCCATGCGCGACGCCGCGCGTCATCAGGCCTGTTCACGCGAATAACGGGTTCCAGGAACATGGCGCACGAATGCGCCGCAAAACAATGCCAACGTGAGGTTCGAATCATGGGTCGTCGCTATTTTGGAACCGATGGGGTTCGCGGCAAGGTCGGCGAAGTGCCGATCACGCCTGATTTTGTGCTGCGTCTGGGTTACGCGGCGGGCAAGGTGCTGGCTGGCGTGGCGGGGGCGTCGCATTCGCGTCCGTCCGTGCTGATCGGCAAGGACACTCGCATTTCGGGCTACATGCTGGAGGCGTCGCTCGAGGCGGGGCTTTCGGCTGCCGGCATCGACGTGATGCTCGCGGGCCCAATGACGACGCCCGGCATCGCCTATCTCACGCGTGCGCTGCGTCTTTCGGCGGGTGTGGTGATCAGCGCTTCGCACAATCCGTACTACGACAACGGCATCAAGTTCTTTTCCGCCGATGGCAACAAGCTGCCCGACGAAGTCGAAGCGCAGATCGAGGCGCAACTCGAATTGCCGCTCGATTGCGCGCCGTCCGAGCAGCTCGGCCGCGCACGCCGCCTGGACGACGCGGGCGGCCGCTATATCGAGTTCTGCAAGAGCACTTTCCCGCAGGCGTTCAACCTGCGCGGGCTTAAGCTCGTGGTCGACTGCGCGAACGGCGCGGCCTACGACATCGCGCCTCATGTGTTTCATGAGCTGGGCGCGGATGTGATTCCCATCGGCGTCTCGCCGAATGGTTTCAACATCAACGACGGCGTGGGCGCCACCG
This sequence comes from Paraburkholderia sp. A1BS-2L, assembly GCF_051125205.1. Taxonomy (NCBI): domain Bacteria; kingdom Pseudomonadati; phylum Pseudomonadota; class Betaproteobacteria; order Burkholderiales; family Burkholderiaceae; genus Paraburkholderia; species Paraburkholderia sp. A1BS-2L. Next base: position 2,135,147 of record NZ_CP120428.1, on the reverse strand, counting down.
CGCCCGACGCGCTCGTGCGCGCAGTGCGCGCGAATCATGCCGACCTCGGCATCGCGCTCGATGGCGACGCGGATCGGCTGCAGATCGTGGATGCGCAGGGCCGCCTCTACAACGGGGACGAGCTCCTCTATGTGCTCGTGAAAGACCGCATGGCAACCGATGGCAAGATTGATGGCGCCGTTGGCACCCTGATGACGAACCTCGCGGTCGAGCAGGCGCTCGAGCGCATCGGCGTGCCGTTCGTGCGCGCCAATGTGGGCGACCGCTATGTGCTGGAGCAGCTGCGCGAACGTGGCTGGCTGATCGGCGCGGAGGGGTCGGGGCATATTCTGTCGCTCGACCGCCACACGACTGGCGATGGCATCGTTTCGGCGCTGCTGGTGCTCGCTGCGATGAAGCGCAGCGGCCAGACCCTGGCAGAACTGCTCGACGGCGTGACGCTGTTTCCGCAGAAGCTCATCAACGTGCGCATCGCGCAAGGCGCCGACTGGAAAGGCAACGCCGAGATCCAGAAGGCGATCGCCGACGCGCAAACCCAGCTCAAGGGCAAAGGCCGCGTGCTGATCCGCGCTTCGGGCACGGAGCCTGTGCTGCGCGTGATGGTGGAAGCGCGCGACGAGGTCGATACGGTGCAGTACGCGGAATCGATCGCCGAAACGGTCAAGCGCACCATCGCCTGACGCAGCGAAGCCGGCGCGACCCGGCACTATCACCGATCGAAAGCGGTGTCATGCAACTGGCATGACACCGCTTTCTGCATGCATTTCGGCTGACGCAAACGTTTCACTTTTGCGTCAGCCTGCTCTTGCCCATGCCTGAGGCATTTTTCGCATCCGACCCCCGGCTGCACGATCGATGCCTCCTGCATGTCCGCCGCCCGCGAGCGCCCAGTCGATGGGGCGCGCACGCCTTTCCAGCCGGCGCATCCAGGGCGATGCGCCTGGCTTTCAGCCGGTAATCGTCCTGTCACGGCTGCTTCATGAACCGTCACGTTACTGTCACAAAGAGCCCCTATGCTTCGCGGTGTCGTTTATCCGCTCACACACCTGGAGGCCACATGAAACTGATGCAAACCGCGCTCGCTGGCGTTGCTGGCGCGCTTTTCGCGATCGCAGCGCAAGCTGCTGACATCACCGGCGCGGGCAGCACCTTCGCAGCACCGATCTACACGAAGTGGGCGGACGCCTATCAGAAGTCGGGTGGCGGCAAGGTCAACTACCAGGGCATTGGCTCGTCGGGCGGCATCAAGCAGATTCAGGCAAAGACCGTTGACTTCGCGGGCTCGGATGCCCCGCTGAAGGACGATCAACTTGCCAAGGACGGCCTGTTCCAGTTCCCGACGGTGGTGGGCGGCGTCGTGCCGGCGATCAACGTGCCGGGCATCAAGGCAGGCGAAATCACGCTGTCGGGCCTGGTGCTCGGCGACATCTACCTCGGCAAGATCAAGAAGTGGAACGATCCGGCTATCGCTGCGCTGAACCCGAAGGTCAAGCTGCCTGATCTGGACATCGCCGTGGTTCGCCGCGCCGACGGTTCGGGCACCAGCTTCATCTGGACGAACTACCTTTCGAAGGTCAACCCCGAGTGGAAGACCAAGGTCGGCGAAGGCACGACCGTGAACTGGCCGACCGGCACGGGCGGCAAGGGCAACGACGGCGTCGCGGCCTTCGTGCAGCGTCTGCCGGGCGCGATCGGCTACGTCGAGTGGGCGTACGCCAAGCAAAATCACATGGTCTACACTGCCATGAAGAATGAATCGGGCGCGGTCGTTCAGCCGGCCACCGAAACGTTCAAGGCCGCAGCGGCCGGCGCGGACTGGAAGAAGTCGTTCTACCAGATCCTCACGAACGAGCCGGGCAAGGAAGCATGGCCGGTCGTCGGCGCGACCTTCGTGCTGCTGCACACGGCGCAGGACAAGCCGGAGCAGGGCAAGGAAACGCTCAAGTTCTTCCAGTGGGCTTTCAAGAACGGCACGCCGGCTGCCGACAGCCTCGACTACATCTCGCTGCCGCAGTCGGTCGTGAGCGAAATCGAGTCGCAGTTGAAGGAGAAGGTGAAGGACGCCAGCGGTAAGGCGATTGCCGAGTAAGGCGGACTGGCCTCGCTGAAATGGCAGGGCCAAAGCAAGGGCCGCCGCGCACGCCGCGCGCGGCCCATTCTGCTTGCTGGTCGGTGATGCATGCAGGCCGAAGTGGTCATCGCAGCCACGCGGTACGCCATACCGCACGTAATAAACGCAAAGCACGTAATACACCCGCTACGATGTGCCGTCCGATCTGTCACCGGGCGGCCGGCGGTTCCGGAACCGCATCAACGTCGCGAGCCTGATGCTCGCGGCCACTGGAAACAGCTCATCATGTCCGACGTCCCGCTCGTCTCGAACCCGCCTGGCAGCGCCGCGCAGCAGCAAGCGCCCAGCCCGGCAGGGGACATCATTTTCGGCGGCCTCGCACGCGGCGCCGCCATCGTCACGCTGTTGCTGCTCGGCGGCATCATCGTTTCTCTGATCGTCGCTTCGCTGCCGACGATCCACAAGTTCGGTCTTTCATTCCTCTGGACTGCCGAATGGGATCCCCCTAGCGACCAGTTCGGCGCGCTCGTGCCCATTTATGGCACGATCGCCACCTCGCTGATCGCGCTCATCATTGCCGTGCCCGTGAGCTTCGGCATCGCGCTCTTTCTCACCGAGCTCTCGCCCGCGTGGCTGCGCCGCCCGCTCGGCATCGCCATTGAATTGCTCGCCGCGATCCCGTCGATCGTCTACGGTATGTGGGGCCTGCTCGTGTTTGCGCCGATCTTCGCGCAGTACTTCGAGAAGCCGATCGGCAAGGTGCTCGGCGGCATGCCGATCATCGGCGCGCTGTTTCAGGGCGCGCCCATCGGTATCGGCATGCTGTGTGCGGGCGTGATTCTCGCGATCATGATCATCCCGTACATTGCCTCCGTGATGCGCGACGTGTTCGAAGTCACGCCCGTGCTGCTCAAGGAGTCGGCCTATGGCATCGGCTGCACGACCTGGGAAGTCATGTGGAAGATCGTGCTGCCGTTCACCAAGACCGGCGTGATCGGCGGCGTGATGCTCGGCCTTGGCCGCGCGCTCGGCGAGACCATGGCCGTCACGTTCGTGATCGGCAATACTAACCTGCTCGACAACGTGTCGCTGTTTTCTCCGGGCAACAGCATTACCTCGGCGCTCGCCAACGAGTTCGCCGAAGCGAGCCCCGGCCTGCATACCGCCGCGCTAATGGAGCTCGGCCTCATTCTGTTCGTGATCACGTTCATCGTGCTTGCGATCTCGAAGCTGCTGCTGCTGCGCCTCGAAAAGTCGGAGGGCGCACGATGAGCGAGCCGATGATGAAGATTCCCGGCGCGACCTACGGCCCTGAGCTGGAGCGCATGCGCTCGAGGCTGCAAAGCCGCCGCAAAGTGACCAACGCGATTGCCCTGACGCTTTCGCTCGCTGCGATGGCCTTCGGCATTATCTGGCTCGTGTGGATTCTCTACACGACGCTCTCGCTCGGCGTTGGCGGCCTTTCGGTGCAACTGTTCACGCAGTCGACGCCGCCGCCGAACACCGATGGCGGCGGTCTTGCCAACGCGATCATCGGCAGCCTGATGCTGGTGGGCGTTGCGACGCTCGTGGGCACGCCGATCGGCATTCTCGCGGGCGTGTATCTCGCCGAGTACGGCCAGAAAAGCTGGCTCGCGAGCGTGACGCGCTTCATCAACGACATTTTGCTGTCGGCGCCGTCGATCGTCGTGGGCCTGTTCGTCTATGCGCTCGTGGTCGCGAAGATGGGCCATTTCAGCGGCTGGGCGGGGGCGATTTCGCTCGCACTCCTGCAGATTCCGATCGTGATCCGCACCACCGAAAACATGCTCAAGCTGGTGCCGAACAACCTGCGCGAAGCGGCTTTCGCGCTCGGCACGCCGAAGTGGAAGATGGTGCTCTCGATCACGCTCAAGGCGTCGATCGCCGGCATCGTGACGGGCGTGCTGCTCGCGATCGCGCGCATTGCCGGCGAGACCGCGCCGCTGCTTTTCACGGCGCTGTCCAATCAGTTCTTCAGCGCCGACATGAATCAGCCGATGGCGAACCTGCCGGTCACGATCTACAAGTTTGCGATGAGCCCGTTCGCGCAATGGCAGTCGCTTGCCTGGGCCGGCGTTTTCCTGATCACGCTGGGCGTGCTGGGTCTGAATATCCTCGCGCGCACCATCTTTTCGAAAAAGTAAGGGCGGAGTCATCCGATGAATATGGCAGAGAGTCACCTCAACACTACGGCGCCGTCCGGCTTCGACCCCGCCCAGGGCAACCGCGGCCTCATGTCGGCCAAGCCGAAGATCGAAGTCAAGGACCTGAACTTCTTCTACGGCAAGTATCACGCGCTCAAGAACATCAACCTGCAGATTCCCGAAGGCAAGGTGACCGCGTTCATCGGCCCGTCGGGCTGCGGCAAGTCCACGCTCTTGCGCACGTTCAACAAGATGTACGCGCTCTATCCGGAGCAGCGCGCCGAGGGCGAGATCCTGATGGACGGCGAGAACCTGCTCACCTACAACCGCGATATTTCGCTGCTGCGCGCGCGCGTGGGCATGGTGTTCCAGAAGCCGACGCCGTTCCCGATGTCGATTTACGACAACATCGCGTTCGGCGTGAAGATGTTCGAGAAGCTCTCGCGCCCCGAGATGGACGACCGCGTCGAGTGGGCGCTTACCAAGGCCGCGCTCTGGAACGAGGTGAAGGACAAGCTCGGTCAGAGCGGCTATGGTCTTTCGGGCGGCCAGCAGCAGCGTCTGTGCATCGCGCGCGGCATTGCGATCCGTCCCGAAGTGCTGCTCCTCGACGAGCCGTGCTCGGCGCTCGACCCGATTTCGACAGGCCGCATCGAAGAGTTGATCGCGGAACTGAAGAGCGATTACACGGTGGTGATCGTGACCCATAACATGCAGCAGGCCGCGCGCTGCTCGGACTACACTGCCTACATGTACCTCGGCGAGCTGATCGAATTCGGCGACACCGAGAAGATCTTCATCAAGCCGGTCCGCAAGGAAACGGAAGACTACATCACCGGCCGCTTCGGCTGATCCGGCGAGCCGGGAAGGAGAACAACATGTCCGACAAGCATCTGTCCAGCCAGTTCGATGCCGACCTGAACCTGATTTCATCGAAGGTCCTCGAAATGGGCGGCCTCGTGGAATCGCAGATCATCACCGCGATGCAGGCCCTGAACGAGTTCGACGGCGAAGCCGCCGCGCGCGTGATCGCCGCCGAAGACCGTCTCAACACGATGGAAGTCGAGATCGACGAGGAGTGCAGCAACATCATCGCGCGCCGTCAACCGGCCGCGCGCGACTTGCGCCTCGTGCTCGCGATTTCGAAGACCATCACGAACCTCGAGCGCGCCGGCGACGAGGCCGAGAAGATCGCCAAGCGCACTCGACGCCTGATGGAAGACGGCGCGTCGCGTACGGTCAACATTGCCGAGATCAAGGTCTCGGGCGAGATGGCCGTCTCGATCCTGCGCCGCGCGCTCGATGCGTTCGCGCGTCTGGACACGGTGGCCGCCGCGCAGATCGTGCGCGACGACAAGGCCATCGACGAGGAATTCCGCGCCTTCGTGCGCAAGCTCGTGAGCTACATGATGGAAGACCCGCGCACGATTTCCGTGGGCCTCGACTATCTGTTCATCGCCAAGGCGATCGAGCGCATTGGTGACCACGCGAAGAACATCGCCGAGTTCATCATCTACATCGTGAAGGGCACCGACGTGCGGCACAAGTCGCGCGACGCGCTCGAACGCGAAGCGCTCAGCTAAAAGCGCATTCTGGCGCGTACTCAAGCGCGCGGTTTCAACCGTTTCAACAGGTCCTAAGGTCAAGAGGTGCCGATGCCCAGCAGCATTCTCGTCATCGAAGATGAGCCCGCAATTTCCGAGCTGATTTCCGTGAATCTGCAGCACGCGGGTCATTGCCCGATCCGTGCTTACAACGCGGAGCAGGCGCAGAGCCTGATCAGCGACGTGCTGCCCGATCTCATCCTGCTCGACTGGATGCTGCCGGGCAAGTCGGGTGTGAATTTCGCGCGCGATCTGCGCAACAACGAGCGCACGAAGCATATTCCGATCATCATGCTGACCGCGCGCGGCGACGAGCAGGACAAGGTGCTCGGGCTCGAGATCGGCGCCGACGACTACGTGACGAAGCCGTTCTCGCCGAAGGAGTTGATGGCACGCATCAAGGCAGTTCTGCGCCGCCGTGCGCCGCAGCTCACCGAAGACGTGGTCGCGATCAACGGACTGAAGCTCGATCCGGCCACGCACCGCGTCGCCGCTCATGCGGAAGGCTCCGAGATCAAGCTTGATCTCGGCCCGACCGAATTCCGCCTGCTGCACTTCTTCATGACGCACCCCGAGCGTGTGCACAGCCGCACGCAATTGCTCGATCAGGTGTGGGGCGATCATGTGTTCGTGGAAGAGCGTACCGTGGACGTGCATATCAAGCGTTTGCGTGCGGCGCTCAAGCCGGCGGGGTGCGATGCTATGATCGAAACAGTGCGCGGCAGCGGCTACCGTCTCGCGAAAGGCGCCTGAAGTTTGCGCCTGGCCTGAAATTCACCTGTAGTTGACGGGTGATTCGCATCAAGCCTGCCTGAATCACGGCAGCCGTACGCTGGCGCGGCGTTTCACGCGGCGCCGGTGCTCCGAATCCGCAGCGCCCCGGTCCGGACCGTCATTCTCTTCGAACGCAGGAACATGAACATCATCTGGGCGCGCGCCCTTGTATCGATCCTGCTGCTTGCGCTCGTGTGCGTGGGCCTCGGTGCGCTCTTCGGCGTCAAAGTCGCGCTGGCGGTGGCCGTTGTCGTCCTGATCGGCCAGATGCTCTTCGGCACCTTCCACAAGCAGCGCCTTTGGCGCCTGCTCGACGCGCCCGTCTACGGCGAAGTGCCGAGCGCCCCCGGCGTCTGGGGCGAAATCTATTACCGCCTGCACAAGCTCGCCAAGCGCTGGCACGCCCAGGTGCGCCAGGTGGAACAGCAGCATTCGCGCTTCATTCAGGCGATCCAGGCATCGCCCAACGGCGTGGCCATGCTCGACGACCACGACCAGATCGAATGGTGCAACGCCATCTCCGAGGTGCATTTCGGCCTCGATGCGAAGCGCGATCTGCGCCAGCACATCACTCATCTCGTGCGCCAGCCCGACTTCGTGCGCTATCTCAATTCGCACGAGTACCAGGACATGCTGATCATGCGCGGCATGGGCGCGAAGCGCCAGAACGTGATTTCGGTGCAGGTGTTTCCGTACGGCGAGAATCGCAAGCTCGTGCTGTCGCAGGACATCACCGAGCTCGAACGCACCGATGCCATGCGGCGCGATTTCGTCGCCAACGTTTCGCATGAACTGAAAACGCCGCTCACCGTGCTGTCGGGCTTTCTGGAGACGATGCGCGAACTGCCGCTTTCGGAGGAAGAGCGCGAGCGCTATTTCGATCTGATGGAGCAGCAGGCCTCGCGCATGCGCCATATCGTGACCGACCTGCTGGTGCTGGCGAAGCTCGAAGGCGAGGGGCGCGAGCCCGGCGAGCAGATGATCGACATGCGCGCGGTGCTCGGCCACGTGCGCGAGGACGCGGAAAGCCTCTCGGGCGGACATCATCGGATCACGGCTGAATTCGACGACAGCTTGAGCCTGACTGGATCGGAGACCGAAATATTGAGCGCGCTCGGCAATCTCGCCACGAATGCGGTGCGCTACACGCCGGACGGAGGCTCGGTGCAGTTGTCGTGGCGGGCGGAAGGCGGGCAGGCGGTGTTCTCGGTCACCGATAGCGGCTATGGCATTCCCGCGAGCGACATTCCGCGCCTGACCGAGCGCTTCTATCGCGTGGACCGCAGCCGCTCGCGCGACACGGGCGGTACGGGACTGGGTCTCGCGATCGTCAAGCACGTGCTGCAGCGCCATGATGCAGCGCTCGAAGTGAAGAGCGAGGAAGGGCGGGGCAGCACCTTCACGGTGCGCTTCCCGACCGCGCGCACGGCGCGCCGGCAGCCGGCGCCAGTGTGAGGCGCGCACCCTGCGCGCCAGGCATCTGGCTCAGGCTTGCAGAATAAAAAATGCCGCTTCGTCGAAGCGGCATTTTTGCATCGTGGCTTGCGTGCCGTCACTGCAGCACAGGCGTCAAGAACAAAACTTCGCCAGCAGGCTCATTTGCGCATTGCGCACGGACTTGCCGGCGCGGCGGCGCCGGTAATGGCCATCGCTCTGCATGAGCCACGCGCACTGATTGTCGCCGAGGAACATCGACAGGCCTTCGGCGATCACGCGGCGCTTCATGCGCCGGTCGTGGATCGGGAACGCCACCTCGACGCGGCGGAACAGGTTGCGGTCCATCCAGTCGGCGCTCGACAGATAGACGTGCTCCGCGCCGCCCGCGTAGAAGTAGTAGATGCGGTGATGCTCGAGGAAGCGCCCGACAATCGAGCGCACCGTGATGTTTTCCGAAAGCCCCGGCACGCCCGGCTGCAGCGAGCACACGCCGCGAACGATCAGATCGATCTTCACGCCGGCCTGCGAGGCTTCATAGAGCTCGTCGATCACCGTGGGTTCGAGCAGCGCGTTCATCTTCGCGACAATGCGAGCCTTCTTGCCGGCGCGCGCGGCGTCGGCTTCGGCGCGGATCGACTCGACGAGGCGCGGATGCAGCGTGAACGGCGACTGCCACATCTCGTGCAGTTGCAGCTCGCCGCCGATGCCCGTGAGCTGCTGGAACACGTGGTGGACGTCCTCGCATATTTTCGGCTCGGAGGTCATGAGGCCGAAGTCGGTGTAGAGGCGCGCCGTGCGCGGATGGTAGTTGCCGGTGCCGAGGTGCACGTAGCGGCGCAGCGCCATGCGGCCATTCACGGCCACACGGCGCACGATCAGCATCATCTTGGCGTGGCACTTGTGGCCGACCACGCCGTAGACCACGTGCGCGCCCACGGCCTCGAGCTGCGCGGCCCAGTTGATGTTGGTTTCCTCGTCGAAGCGCGCGAGCAGCTCCACCACGACCGTCACCTCCTTGCCGTTGCGCGCGGCCTGCATGAGCGCATCCATGAGCGGCGAGTCGGTGCCGGTGCGGTAGATGGTCTGCTTGATCGCCATCACGTTCGGATCGTTGGCGGCCTGCAGCAGCAGCTCGAGCACCGGCTGGAAGCTCTCGTACGGGTGATGCAGCAGCACGTCGCCCTGATCGATCACGTCGAACAGATTGGTGTTCGCGGCGATGCGTTGCGGGATCGCGGGTACGTGCGGCACGAACTTCAGATCGGGACGATCGACCTTCTCGGGCAACTGCATCAGGCGCACGAGATTGACGGGGCCATCGACGTAATAGCAGTCCTTCTCATTCAATCCGCTTTCATCGAGCAGACGCTTCACGAGATGCACCGGCGTCTCCGCCGAGACCTCGAGCCGCACCGCGTTGCCCAGATGGCGCGCGGGCAACTCGCCCTGCAACGCCACGCGCAGGTTCGTGATTTCGTCCTCATCGACGAACAGCTCGCTGTTGCGCGTAATGCGGAACTGATTGCAGCTGCGCACGACGAGGCTCGGGAACAACTCGCCCACGAAGCGCTGCAAGAGCGAGCCGAGCAGCACGAAGCCGTGCTGGAAGCCCGAAAGCTCTTGCGGCATGCGCACGAGGCGCGGCAGCGCACGCGGCGCCTGCACGATGCCCATGACCGCCTGGCGGCCGAAGGCGTCCTTGCCTTCGAGCTCGACCACGAAATTCAGGCTTTTGTTGAGCACGCGCGGGAACGGGTGCGCGGGGTCGAGCCCGATCGGCGTGAGCACGGGCAGCAGTTCGTCGATGAAATACTTGCGGGCCCACGTGGTTTGCGCCTCGTTCCAGGCATCGGTGCCGTGGAAGTAGATGCCTTCTTCTTCGAGCGCCGGCAGCACGGTGTCGTGCAGCATGCGGTACTGACGATGCACGAGGCGCTGCGCGCGCTCCACCACGAGCTCATAGACGTGCTGCAGCGACATGCCGTCGGGCGTGAGCGCGCCCGGATTGTCGCGCATCTGCTCCTGAAGCCCGGCCATGCGGACTTCGAAGAATTCGTCGAGATTGCTGCTGGTGATGCAGATGAAGCGCAGGCGCTCCAGCAAGGGAACGGATGGGTCGGCGGCCTGTGCAAGGACACGCTCGTTGAATCCCAGAATGCCCAGTTCGCGATTGAGTAAGGGATAGCGGATGGACATTGGTATCGAAAGCGGAATTCCAGGGGATGATTCGAACGGACGCTCGGAAATTCTCACAGTTTCGTGACGTTATTATGAAATTTGGTGTGTCATAAATTCTACGCTCCATTTTCACGTATTCGACACGTCTCGCGGCAAAGATGCAGGGTGGGTCAGGGCGTCCCTCGCGGGGCGCTGCGGGCCGCAACCGGTGCGAGGGATGACATGGGGAAGTCGGGTACGCTTAAAATGGCATATTTGGACAGTGCGGCGGCCGCCCAGCGAGACCGGATGGCCGTGCTCTCACGCATGGAGCTCGCCCCCTCGATGGTCACCAATCCGCAACTGCTAGCCGCCGTCGATCTCGGCTCGAACAGCTTTCGTCTGATCGTCGGCCGGGTCGAGGAAACCGACGCCGGCAGCCAGATCTATCCCGTCGATGCCCTGCGCGAGCCGGTGCGTCTTGCCGCTGGCCTCTCGAAGGAAAAGATGCTCGACCGCGCCTCGCAGGTACGCGGCTGGGACGCACTCAAGCGTTTTGGCGAGCGTCTGCGCGACTTCCATCCGGACCACGTGCGCGCGGTGGCCACCAACACGCTGCGCGTGGCGAAAAACGCGCGCGAATTTCTCGCCGAGGCGGAAAAAGCGCTGGGCTTCCCGATCGAGGTAATCGCGGGCCGCGAAGAGGCGCGCCTCATCTACGCGGGCGCGGCCCATTCGGTGCCGGCGAGCGCGGGCAAGCGCTTCGTGGTGGACATCGGCGGCGGCTCGACCGAGTTCATCATCGGCGCGCACTACACGCCGATCCGCATGGAAAGCCTCTATATCGGCTGCGTGAGCCATAGCCGCCAGTTCTTCCCGGCCGGCAACGTCGACGAATACACCATGCGCCAGGCCGAACTGGCCGCCACGCGTGAGATCCAGATCATTTCCTCCGACTATCGCAAGACCGGCTGGGACCAGGCGATCGGCTCCTCGGGCACGGCGCGCGCGCTCGCCGAGCTTGTGGAAGCCAACGGCTTCAACGACCCGGGCATCACGCACGGCATCTCGCGCGGCGGCCTCGAGCGCCTCAAGCGTGCGCTCATCAAGGCCGAGAACGTCAACCGCCTGAAGCTCGTCGCGCTCAAGCCCGACCGCATTCCGGTGCTCGCGGGCGGCCTCTCGATCATGATCGCCGTGTTCGACGAACTGGGTATCGATTACGTCGACACCACCGACGGCGCGCTGCGCCTGGGCGTGCTGTACGACCTGCTCGGGCGCTCGCAGCACGAGGACATGCGCACCGTCACCGTGGAAGGCTTCATGCGCCGCTATGGCGTGGACCGCGCGCAGGCGGCTCGCATCGGCGAACTGGCGGTTAGCTTCTACGACCAGTTCGACGAGCCCGACGACGAGCGCCGCGAGGAAAACCGCATGTTCATAGGCTGGGCGGCGTCGCTGCATGAGATCGGGCTGTCGATTTCGCACAGCGCGTATCACAAGCACTCGGCCTATATCGCCAGCAACGCCGACATGCCCGGCTTCTCGCGCACCGACCAGGCGCGCCTCGCCACGCTCGTGCTCGGCCACGTGGGCAAGCTCGGCAAGCTCTCACAAACGCGCGACGTGGAATGGCCGCTGCTGTTCTGCCTGCGCCTGGCGGGCCTCTTGAGCCGCCGTCGCGCCGATGTCGGCCTGCCGGAGATCAAGGTGATCCAGGAGGGCAACGGCTACGAAGTGCTGCTGCCGAACACGTGGGTGCAGAACAATCCGCTCACCGATTACAACCTCGTTCAGGAAGCGGCCGAGTGGGGCAAGCTCGGGATTCCGTATCGCGTGGTGTACTCGGACGACTGAGGCACGGCGATTCAGACGCTGATGCGCGACGGCGAGTCGCGCCACAAAGCACAACGCCCGGCCTGCGAGCCGGGCGTTGTGCTTTGTGGCGCTGCCTGGCGCTTGTCTGGGCTGGCCTGTTATGGACGCTCAGCGCGCGGCGGCGTCGCCGAGGAAATGGCGCGCGTAGCGCTCGTTGATATCCGAGAGACGGAACAGCGTGAGGAAGTCGGCGCAGTTGAAGTCTGGGTCCCATGCCGGCGCACCGCAGATCTTCGCGCCAAGGCGCAGATAGCCCTTGATGAGCGGCGGCGGCATGGCGGACGCGCCCGTGCGCAGTTCCTCGACGGGCAGCGGCGTGTGCGGGAACGCGCGGTACTCGGGCGCCGTGAGCGCGTTCGCTTCGAGCGAGGTGTAGAGATTGGCGGCGTAGTGGCCGCCGTCGGCCATCGCGACGCTCGCGCAGCCGAGCATCGTCTCATAGCCGTTGTGCGTCATGTAGGCGCCAAGGCCGCCCCACAACGACATGATGACCGAGCCGCTGCGGTAGTCCGGATGCACGCACGAGCGGCCCACCTCGACCATCTTGGGGCGCAGGTGTGCGAGGCGCGACAGATCGAATTCGCTCTCGGCGTAGAGACGCCCGATGCGCGCGGCCTGGTGCGGCGGCAGCACGCGGTAGGTGCCGACGACCTTGAGCGTGTCGAGATCGCGCACGAGCAGGTGATCGCACCAGCTGTCGAAGGCGTCGACGTCGAGGCCCGCCGGGCCCGCGAGGCGCGCGCCCATTTCCTCGGCGAACACGCGGTAGCGCAGGCGCTGCGCTTCGCGCAGCTCTTCGTCGCTGCGCGCCCAGGCCACCTGCAGGCGATGCTGCGCGGTAACCGTTTCCTCGGCGCGCGGCAGGCGCCGATTCGACTCGAAGAGGCTCGCAGCGAACGGCAGGGAAGGCGTCGGCAGATCTCGCATAGGGCGTCCTGGTCGGAAGTAAGAGAACTTTTCCGGCAATTTAGTAAGACGCGGTTACGTTTCCATGAAGACGCAATGACGATTCGATGACGCGCTGTAAGGCCACGCTGGGAAAGGCAGGGGATGACGCCCGTGCCGCACGGCGCTAGACGAGGTCGGGCGTGATGGCGGCGAACAGGACCGCTTCGCCGTCGCCGTTGCGCTCGCGGCTTTTGATCCAGAAGACGCCGGCTTTTTTCATCGCCCAACTGCGGCGGGTGTTTTCGTTCGACAAGAGGCGTGCGGCCACTTCGCCGAGCGTCGGCTGATGGCCGATCACGACGACCGTGGAGGCGATGCCTTCCGGCCAGCCGGCGGCCGCGAGCACGGCGTCGACGCTGGCGTTCGGTGCAATCTCGCGCACGACGCGGTACTGATCGGTGAGCGCTTCGGCGGTTTGTATCGTGCGCGCGGCGGGGCTCGCGAGGATCACCGCGTCATCGGGCAGGCGCGCGCGCAGCCAGCGCGCGACGTTCTGCGCCTGCTTGCGCCCGCGCGTGGTGAGCTGGCGGGCGAGATCGCTCGCGGCGATGTCTTCGGCTTCGGCATGGCGCCAGAGGATGAGGTTCATTTGGCGGTTCCCTTGGAAGAGGGGCGTGTGTAGAGGTCGTTTTCCACGCGGGTTTCCTGCATGGTGCACGCGGGGTGAGGCGGCGGCAAGGTATCTGCCTTGAGCGATGTGGGTTTGACGATCTCTGGAAGAGGGCGATATAATCAGCGATTCGTCGGAGCGTAGCGCAGCCTGGTAGCGCATCTGATTTGGGATCAGAGGGTCGTAGGTTCGAATCCTATCGCTCCGACCACGATATTCAAGGGCTTAGCATGCATGTGCTAAGCCCTTTTTCTTTTTGCGCGGGCGCGGCGCGGGTGTCTCAAGAACTGGTCAGCCCGTGAAGCATTGCGTACTGAATCAGCTCCGCGTTGGAAGTCAGGTGCAGTTTGCGCATCGCCGCCATTTTCTGAGTGCCGATTGTGGAAGTCGTGCGGCCGGAGCGGCGGGCAATTTCGGTGAGTGACATGCCGCGTGCGATTAACTGGACGATTTCGCGTTCCTTGCGCGAAAGCGCAAATTTGTGCTTGATCTCTGCGGGTGGGGCGGATACCGAAAGCCTGCGTGCGACCATATCGGAGACGGCGATTTTGCTGCCGGACTGCGCATACTGACAGACCTTGATGAGTTCGCTCAGCGACTCGTCTTTGGTGACAATGCCGGCGACGCGTGCGTGTATTAGTTCTCTGATTGTGCTGATGCTTGTTGTCATCGTGGAGTATCAACGGGATTTTCGTGATGATTAAAAATTAGCACTCCATTAATGTTTACATTTCGGGTTATTTGCGACTTGATCGCGTAAATCTGTGCATCTCTTTTTGTCTTCTGATCACATCGATTTCCTGAAAAAGCGAAATTTCTTCGTTAAATGAAAGCGGCCATGGAGACTCTGTCAAATATCGTGGAATCAATAAATAAGATTATTTCTACGCGGATTTATTTTTATGCCTGGTAAACATTGCTTGTGATTGTGTAATTACTTTTGAGGAGGAATTTTTCGAAAATATCGTCGCTTTCATGAGGCGATGCCGGGCGAGATGCAGGCGGCATCGAACGGGAGGGATTTAATCATGCGGGTTTTGCGAGGGGGCTCCAGCCAACGGTGCGCAACCTGCGCTGCTGCAAGACAGATCGAAGTTTGAGGGGAGGAACGCATCCGCTTCCCCAACCCCGCCAAATACTGTATAAATATACAGGTTCCGACGAGGCTTTCATGCCGTGCCGGCAATCCTGTGATGCCCCGTTTCGGATTGGGCAGGGCGTTCTATTCCCTTTTTCCAGAGCGCAATCATGGCAGCACTCCAGTTTGCGGCAACGCACCTGCCGCCCGGGCTGCAAAGCCGGGTCTGGCAGGGCAATCAGCTCGCGCACGTGGGCGAGCGCACGGTGGCGAGCGGTCATGCCGCGCTCGACGCCCAGTTGCCCGGTGCGGGTTGGCCTGCGGGCAGCCTGACCGAGCTGCTCGTCGAGCAGGGCGGCATCGGCGAGATGCGGCTCGTCGCGCCCGTGCTGCGCACGCTCACTGCTCGGGCGGGACGGTACGTGCTGCTCGTCGCGCCGCCGTGGCGGCCTTACGCGTGCGCACTCAAGGCGTGGGGAATCGCGCTCGAGCGTCTGATCTGGGTGCGCGCGAGCGAGAGCGAGGCGCCGTGGGCCGTCGAGCAGGCGCTCAAGCAGGATGGCATTGGCGCCGTGCTGCTCTGGCAGCCGAAGGCGCGCGCCGATGCCCTGAGGCGTTTGCAGGTCGCCGCGCAGGACTCGCAGTCGCTGGCGTTTCTGATGCGTCCGCCCGCTGCGCGCAGCCAGTCCTCGCCGGCGCCGCTGCGCATGGTCTGCACACCGGTGCCGCCGCCCGAGGATGCGCGCCTGAACCGCCGTGAACGGATGCAGCTCACCGCTGTGTCCGTCGATATTTTCAAGCGCCGCGGGCCGCCGCCCGCCCAGCCACTCGTCATCACTTTGCCGCTGCAGGAGTCGGTGCTGCCCCAGCCGGGCGCATGGCCGGCCGCGCCGTGGCCCGGGATCAATCATGTTGTGGATCGCCGTCACCTTGCCGTTGTTGCCGCTGGAGGCCGTGAGGCCGCCCGTGCCGCTCATGTCACTCACGTCGCCAGCACTGGAGTCACTGCGGGCCAGTCGACCTGACGAGGCTACGGGGCAGCGCTGCTGTGTGCTCGCCGATCACGCGCGCATCCTGATGGCCGATCTCGATGCGTTGCGCCTCGGCGTGCAGCCGGGAAGCACGCGCGCTCATGCGCTTGCGCTCGCGCCGGGGCTCGTGCTGCTCGAGCCCGATGCGGCGCGTGAGACGCGTGCGTTCGAGGCGCTCGCGCTTGCGCTGCTCGTCTACACGCCGAAGGTGTCGCTCGCGCAGTCGCATACGCTCCTGCTCGAAGTCGGGTCCGGATTGCGTCTTTTTGGTGGCGTGCGCGCGTTGCTGACCAAGGTGGCGGCCACGGTGGCCAGTTGCGGCCACGCCGCGCGCATCGCCTGCGCGCCCACCGCCTGGGGCGCGTGGGTGCTCGCACAGGCGCGCGCGAGCGCCGGGGCGCATGCGGCGCGGCGCTTTCGCGTGCTCAAGGAGGCCACGCTCGTGCGCGCGCTCGACGCGTTGCCGGTCGCGCTCGCGCCGTTCGCCGCGCAGCACGAGCAGGCGCTCACGCAGATCGGCTGCGCGACGCTCGGCGATTTGCGACGGCTGCCGCGCGATGGCGTCGTGCGGCGCTTTGGCGACGGCGTGCTCGCCTGGCTCGCGCAGGCGCGCGGCGAGGCGCCCGATCCGCGTGCCTGGTTCGCGGCGCCGCCCTCGTTTCATGCTTCGCTCGAATTGCAGGCGCGCGTGGAGAGCGCCGAGGCGCTGCTGTTTGCCGCGCGTCGTCTCGTGATGCAGCTGGCCGGCTGGCTGGCCGTCCAGCATGGCGCGTTGAGCGGCTTCGAGCTGCGTCTCGAGCACGAGCTGGCGTCGCGCCACGCGCCGCGCACGT
This sequence comes from Paraburkholderia sp. A1BS-2L, assembly GCF_051125205.1. Classification (NCBI taxonomy): domain Bacteria; kingdom Pseudomonadati; phylum Pseudomonadota; class Betaproteobacteria; order Burkholderiales; family Burkholderiaceae; genus Paraburkholderia; species Paraburkholderia sp. A1BS-2L. The sequence goes on along the minus strand of NZ_CP120428.1, from coordinate 2,118,561 downwards.
CGAGCCTTGCGCTATCGTGGGCCGCGCCTTCGCGCGATGCCGAGCATCTGCTATGGCTGTTGCGCGAGAAGCTCAATCAGACCGCGCTGACCGCGCCCGTGATCGGCCTTGCGCTCGTCGCCGATCAGGTGAGCGCTTATGCACCGCCCACCGACACGCTGTTTCCCTCACCCGAGGCGTCGGACGCGTCGCTCTCGCAACTGTTCGAGCGCATTGGCGCGCGCATCGGCGAGCAGAACGTGCTGCAGTTGTTCGTCGAGGACGATCATCGGCCCGAGCTGGCGATGTCGGCGCGAACCTGGCGGACGAGCCGCGGTGCGCCTGCGCGCCGGACCGCGCGCAAGCCGCGCGATTCACGCAAGTCGGAGGCTCGCTCCGACGCGCAGCAAGAAGCCGTGCCCGTGCAGACGGCCTTCGATCTGCCCGAGGTGCCGCTGCCGTCGCAGCCACGCCCGGCATGGCTGCTCGAAAAGCCGCTCAAGCTCGCGATGCGCGGAGACCGGCCGGTTTATCGGCGCCCGCTCAAGACGCTCACGCGCACCGAGCGCATCGAGGCGGGCTGGTGGAACGGCGAGGGCGTCGGGCGCGACTACTACGTCGCCGCCGACGACCAGGGGCGCATGTTCTGGCTGTACCGCGAGCGCATTGGCGGGCAGTGGTATCTGCAAGGGCTTTTTGGCTAACGCCGTTTCATCTTCCGCATCATGTCGAACCGTGGAGCGGGCGCATCGTTGCCTGCACAACTTTCTTCGCAGGGGCCGGCGCTGCCCGATTATGCGGAGCTGCACTGCCTGAGCAACTTCACGTTCCTGCGCGGCGCGTCGCGCCCGGGCGAACTGGTCGAGCAGGCTATCCGTCACGGCTATCGCGCGCTTGCGATTACCGACGAGTGCTCGTTCGCCGGCATCGTGCGTGCGTATAGCGCGCTCAACGAATACGACGAAGCGCGCAAAAAGGCGCATGACAATGCCGCGGCGGCCGGTGCCGTGCCGGCGCCTGGCCCGTTCGTGCCGTCGCTGCATCTGCTGATCGGCAGCGAGCTGAATCTCGTCGATGAAAACGGCGCGCCGTTCTGCACGCTCGTTGCAATCGCGATGAATCGCGAGGGCTACGGCAACCTGTGCGAGCTGATCACGCTCGCGCGCTCGCGCGCGGAAAAAGGCCACTACCGCGTGCATCCGTCCGACTTCACCGATCCCGAGCCGGACTTCGCGCATCTGAAGCATCTGCGCGACTGCGTGTTGCTGCTCGTGCCGCAGCGAGCGGCCACGCTCGCGCAGACGCTGCGCGCCGCGCACTGGCTCGCGGGCTTCGCGGCCGAGCGCGCATGGCTCGCGCTCGAACTCTGGCAAACGGGGGGCGACGACACGCAGATCGAAGTGCTGCGCCACGTCTCGCAGGAAAGCGGCTTGCCGCTCGTGGCGGCGGGCGGTGTGCTGATGCACGCGCGCTCGCGCAAGCCATTGCAGGACACGCTGAGCGCGGTGCGCATCGGCAAGCCGCTCGCGTCGTGCGGCCGCGCGCTGGAACCGAATGCCGAACGTCATCTGCGCTCGCGCGTGCGGCTCGGCGCGCTGTATCCGCGCGATGCGCTCGATGCGACGCTCGAAGTCGCGCGCCGCTGCACGTTTTGCCTGAGCGAGCTGGCCTACGAGTATCCCGAGGAGCTCGTGCCTGCGGGCGAGACGCCCGCCTCATGGCTCGAAAAGCTCGTGATGAAAGGCGCCGCCGAACGCTGGTCCGACGGTCTGAACGAGAAGCGCAGCAAGCAGATCGGGGAAGAGCTCAAGCTGATTACCGAGCTGAAGTACGAAAAATACTTTCTCACGGTGCACGACATCGTCCGCTTTGCACGCTCGCAGAACATTCTGTGCCAGGGGCGCGGCTCGGCGGCGAACTCGGTGGTCTGCTACTGCCTCGGCATCACGGAGATCGATCCGGTGCGCATGAACATGCTCGTCGCGCGCTTTTTGTCCCGAGCTCGCAACGAGCCGCCCGACATCGACGTCGACTTCGAGCATCAGCGGCGCGAAGAGGTCATTCAGTACATCTATCGCAAGTACGGCACACGCCGCGCCGCGCTGGCCGCAACGCTCATCACGTACCGTTCGCGCAGCGCGCTGCGCGACGTGGGCAGGGCGCTCGGTCTCGACAACGCGCTCCTCGAAAAGCTCTCGGGCGCGCATCAGTGGTGGGACGGGCCCGATTCGATCGCGAGCCATCTGGAGGAAGCGGGCTTCTCGCCCGACTCGCACGTCACGCAGCAACTGATTCGTCTCACGCGCGAGCTGCGCGGCTTTCCGCGCCATCTCTCGCAGCACGTGGGCGGCTTCGTGATCGCGAAGGACAAGCTCTCGCGTCTCGTGCCCATCGAGAACGCGGCGATGAAGGACCGCTATGTGATCGAATGGGACAAGGACGATATCGATGCGCTGCGTCTGCTGAAGGTGGACGTGCTCGCGCTCGGCATGCTTTCGGCGATCCGGCGCTCGCTCGAATGCGTCGCGTTGCGGCGCGGGCTGCCGGAGTTTCGTGTGCAAGACATTCCGTCCGAGGATCGGGCGGTCTACGAGATGTGCTGTCACGCGGACACCGTCGGCGTGTTTCAGATCGAGTCGCGCGCGCAGCAGAGCATGCTGCCGCGTTTGCGGCCGCGCGAGTATTACGACCTCGTGATCCAGGTGGCGATCGTGCGGCCCGGGCCGATACAGGGCGACATGGTGCATCCGTATCTGAAGCGCAGGCATGGCGACGAAAAGGTCGAGTACGCGAAGGAGGATCTGCGCCCGGTGCTCGCGCGCACGCTGGGCGTGCCGATTTTCCAGGAGCAGGTAATGCATCTCGCGATGGTCGCCGCCGGCTACACCGGCGAGGAAGCCGACAAGCTGCGCCGCGCGATGGCCGCGTGGCGGCGCGACGGCGATCTGCGGCCGTATCAGGACGACCTCAAGCGCCGGATGAAGGCGAAGGGCTATACGGAGGAATTTGCCGAGCGCATCTGCAAGCAGATTGAGGGCTTCGGCGACTACGGTTTTCCGGAGAGCCACGCGGCGAGCTTTGCACTGCTCGTCTACACGAGTTCATGGCTCAAACGCTACGAGCCCGCCGCGTTTCTGGTCGGACTGCTGAATAGTCAGCCGCTTGGGTTCTATTCGCCGTCTCAGCTCGTGCAGGATGCGAAGCGTCACGGCGTGCAGGTGCGCGCGCCCGATATTGCGCTGAGCGACTGGGCGTCCGTGCTGGAGGTGCGCGACCAGCCGGGCGTGCGGCTTGGTGCCGATGGTGCATCCGCCCGCTGTGTCGAGGTGGCGCATTATCGCGCGTTGTTGAGTGCCGCCGCGCTCGTGCACAAGGACGCGATGGGCGCGGCAGGCGCAGGCGCGGGAAATGGAGGCGGGCGTGGCCGGGAGCATGACGGTGTGCACGGCCGTGATGGCAGGCGAAAACGGCGCCGCCCGTTCATGCACGGTCTCAGGCGCATCGTGCGCGCGGATCTTGCGCTGCCACCCCGGCATTACGGGCGCAGAGGCCCGGCGGTGCGCCTGGGCTTCAGCCTCATCAAGGGGTTTTCGGAGGATGCCGCGCAGCGCGTGATGGCCGCGCGTGCGCGTGCGCCGTTCGTCGACGTCGACGATCTCGCGCGCCGCGCCGCGCTCACGCGTCGGGAGCTCGAGGCGCTCGCGGCGGCCAATGCGCTTGCGAGCATTGCGGGGCATCGGCGCGAGGCGTGGTGGGCCGTGACCGCGCAGCACGCGGTGCCCGCGCTACTGCGCGATGCGCCCGTGGCCGAAGCGCGGCTCGCCTTGCCGCGCGCTTCGGAGGGTGCGGAGATCGTCGCCGATTACGCGAGCCTGCGCCTCACGCTCAACCGTCATCCGCTCGAACTGCTGCGGCCGGGGCTGGCTAAGCAGCGCTTTCGCAGCGCGGCGCAACTGGCGCAGTGCCGTCACGGCATGCTCGCGCGCGTGTGTGGCATCGTCACGGTGCGGCAGCGGCCCGGCACGGCGAACGGCACGATCTTCGTCTCGCTCGAGGACGAAACCGGCTCGGTCAACGTGATCGTGCACGCGACGCTCGTGGAGTCGCAGCGCAGGGAGCTGCTCGGGGCGTCGTTGCTGGCGGTGGCGGGCGTCGTGCAGCGCGAGGGCGAGGTCGTGCATCTGGTCGCGCACCGGCTGGAGGATCACAGCCGATTGCTCGGGCGGCTCGCCACCCAGAGCCGCGATTTTCATTGAAGGGGAAGAGCGCCGGGCATGACACGGGGTGCCCGCCCGACGATTGCGGACCGCCCGGCGCTTACCGGGCTTGGCCAAGGTCGCGCGCCGGATTGCGCACCGGATTGCGCACGAAAGCGTCGAGCACCGCGCGAATGCCCGCGTCGAAGGGCGTGCGCCGGCCGATCCCCAGCGCTTCGAGCCGCCCCGAGTCGAGGTGGCAGTCGCGCGGACGCGGCGTCGCGTCCATGGCCGCTGTCTGCGCGACGAGCTGCGCCTCGATGCCCAGCGCGCGCGCGATGCGCTGCGCGATGTCGTATTTGGTCATCGGCTCGTCGCCGGACCATTGCGCGATGCCGCGCACCGCGCTGCCGTCCGCGCAGCGCGTGAGCAACTCGCGAATCACGAACGCGACGTCGGGCGTGAAGGTCGGATAGCGAGTGGCCCAGGCGTCCATCACGGCGGGCGCGGCGCCAGCCTGCGCAGAAGCGCGAATCGCCGGTACGAGGCTCGTGACCGCCGATTCCTGCCAGTCGACGATCGGGCCGTACAGCAGCGGCAAACGCAGCACGAGCGCGTCGTCGGCGGTGTCGAGCAGCGCGCGCTCGCCTTCGAGCTTGCTGCGGCCATAGGCGTTGAGCGGATTCGGCTCCGCATCGGGGCGATAGGGCGGGTGTGCCCCGTCGAACACGTAGTCGGTGGAGATCGACAGCACCCACGCGCCGCGCCGCCGCGCGGCCGACGCAATGCTGCGCACGGCATCGACATTGAGTGCGCGCGCTGCCGCCGGATCGTGCTCGCACACATCGGGGCGGCGCTCGGCGGCGGCAATCACGATGGCGTCGGGCGCCTCTTCGGCGACGAATGCGTCGACCGCGCGAGCGTCACGCACGTCGAGCGCCACTTGCCCCGCGCCCACGCGGCTGAATGCGGTGGACACGACCTGCCAGTCCGTCCCCGCTGCAAGCTCGCGCACGAGCGCGCGCCCGAGCAGCCCGGAAGCCCCTGCTACGGCAACCTTGAACATGGCGCGCCTCGCATCACGCGCCGGCCGTGCCCGTGACGGTGTAGCCCGCCTCGTCGATGGCGGCCTTGAGCACCTCGGCGCTTTGCTTCGACTCGACGCTCACACGGCCCGTGGCCAGATCGATCTCGACCTTCGCGGCGGCATCGTGTTCGTGGATCGCGCGCGTGACGGCGCCGACGCAGTGTTGGCAGCTCATGCCTTCGACGTTGAACTGGATCATGATGGTTTCCTTCTTAAAGAGAACGGATAGAGGAGCAAATAGGGCCATGGACGGATTTTGCCAGTGACGGACTTTGCTAGTGACAAGGCTGCGAGGATGCTACACCTTCCCATCGTGGGAAGGTGTAGCATCGAATCATCGAAAATTCAGGGGCGCAGCATGAACATCGGCGAAGCGGCGCGCGCATCGGGCGTCACGGCAAAAATGATCCGCTACTACGAGAGCGTTGGGCTGCTCGCGCCGAAGGGGCGCACTGAGTCTGGCTACCGCGTCTACGGCATGGAAGAGGTGCACGCCCTGCGCTTCATCCGCCAGGCGCGGCGTCTGGGTTTTCTCGTCGAAGATATCCGCCGCCTGCTCGCGCTCTGGCATGACCGCTCGCGCGCGAGCGCCGAGGTCAAGGCAATCGCGCTCGAACATGTGTCCGAACTCGACCAGCGTATTGCCGAACTCACGCAGATGCGCGATACGCTCAAGCATCTGGCGGCCCATTGCCACGGCGACGAGCGGCCGGACTGCCCGATCATCGAGCGGCTTGCCGCCGCGGAACCGGTGGCGCCCGACGCCACGGCTTGAACCTGCCGGCAAGTCGAACGGGGAGCGAATCGAGGCCCGAATCGAGGCCCGAATCGAGGCCCGAATCGAGGCCCGAATCGAGGCCCGAAGGTGCAACCTCGTTGGCAAATTGTCGCAACTTTCGCGATGCATTGCACAATTCGGGTGCATTTCGTCGCATGATGCGCGAGGGTTTGCCGGGGTTGTGGGAAATTAGTCGATAAAACAGGATGTTGCACAAATTCCCCGGATGCACCATTCCAGAATGGAATGCACCGTATTCGATCAATTCACTAGCAAAGCCGGTTGCAATCGTTATAATGCGGGTTATCCCTTACGAGGGTAATCCCTGATGCAAATCCACCGGGGATACACCGATCCTTGGAGAACACATCATGTTTGCATACCTTCTTGAAAAGCTGAGCAACTGGTTTGAAACTGCAGAGCGCCGTCGCCGCGAAGCGTATCTCTCGACGTCCGCCGACCTCGTGCAACTCGAGCAGCGCATCCGTTTGATCGAAATGCACGGCTACACGCGCTAAGCAGTCAGCAGAATTCCGCACTGCCACAAGCCCCGCATCTGGCGGGGTTTTGTCATTTCTGGACCCGCTTCGGTATCCCCCGGTGCTCACGCGATGCAGACTGAACCTTGCCGCAGTGGCAAGGTAAAGTCTTTTTGCGAAGGGCCGATATAGCGTCTTGTATAGAACCAGCCGCGCATTGATCGGGGGATGTTCATGAAGTCAAATCGTTCTGGTCGCAGGTGGACGAGCCACGCGCTCATGGCGAGCGCCGTTCTGGCGACAGGGCTGATGAGTGCCGGCGCGCTCGCAGCCGGCAAGCCATTGATTCTGGATACGCAGCAAGGCATCAGCGATGGCCAGTCGGGCGTGGTGCTGCAGAACGCGCCGCTTTCGTCTCAGCCGATGGTGCAGACCCCGTCGTTGCCCACACTGAACGGGACGGGGGCGGACGGCTCGCAGGTGCCGATCATCGTCGCGCCCTATGTGGAGGTGCCGGGTGGCAGAGGACGGCCGCCTCGGCCTATGCCAAGACCCGCGCCGCAATGATGCCGGCGCGCATCGGGCAGCGCCGCGCAGCCAGTGCCGTGCGGGGCGCGTGAATTTCAGTCGCCGCGCGATTCGATCTTGAATTGCGCACCCTCGTCCATGCCGAGCGCCTTGACCAGCCACGGCATGGTTTCCTTGAGCGTGGCCGCGAGCGTGTAGGGCGGATTCAGGATGAACATGCCGCTGCCGTACAGGCCGAAACCGTCTTCAGGCGGACGGCTGACCGACAGCGTGACGTGCAGCCAGTTCTTTTCCTGGATGCGCTTCAGTTGCTCGGGAAAGCGCTGCGACTCCGGCCGCGTGACCTGTGGATACCAGACCGCGTAAGTGCCGGTGGCAAAGCGTTGAAGCCCTTCCTCCACACACGCGATGGTGCGTGCGTAGTCGCGCTTGTCCTCGAACGACGGGTCGATCAGCACGAGCGCGCGGCGTGGCGGCGGGGGCAGCAGCGCCTTGATGCCGTCGAAGCCATCGCCCGCGTGGATCATCACGCGGCGGCCTGCATCGCGAAAGCGGTGGCGCAGCACGTCGATCTCCGTGCTGTGCAGCTCGAACAGGCGCATGCGGTCCTGTTCGCGCATCAGCCGCCAGGCGAGATAGGGTGAGCCGGGATAGAAGCGCAGTTCGCCGTCGGGATTGAGCGCCGCGACTTCATCGACATACTCGGCCAGCATCGCCGGCAGATCGGTGCGGCCCCAGAGCTTGCCGATACCGGTGTCGAACTCGGCGTTCTTCGTGGCGTAGCCTTCGCGCAGCGCATAGGCGCCCGCGCCCGCATGGGTGTCGATGTACCAGTACGCCTTGTCCTTCTTGCCGAGGTATTGCAGCAGTTGCACGACGACGGCGTGCTTGAGGACATCGGCATGATTGCCGGCGTGGAAGGCGTGACGGTAGCTCAGCATGATGGGGCGGACGCGAGGTCGGTGGGGATCGAAAAAATGCAGGCAAGTGCGCGCGCGGCCCGGTAATGCATGCGGGCGCGCCGACGAGGTCGCGTATTGTACAACCGCGGTACCACGCCGGCGCTTTGGCACGGCGTATCGTGCCGATCGCCATGCGCGCAGCGCGCCTCAATCGTAGCTGTCGCCGACTATCGCTTCGATCTTCTCCTTCACCTCGGGCGTGATCTTCTGCGCCACTTCACGCGCCAGCATGTTTTCGCCGATTTGCTCGACGCGGGACGCACCGGTAATCACCGTACTCACGTGCGGATTCTTGAGAATCCACGCGAGCGCAAGCTGACCCACCGTGCAGTCCAGCTCCTTCGCGAAGCCCGCGAGCCGGCCGACGATCTCGTTCTTGTCGGCGTCGGTGACTTCCTTGCGCAGCCAGTCGTAGCCCTGCAACAGGGCGCGGCTGCCGGCGGGTACGCCGCCCCGGTATTTGCCCGTGAGCATGCCTGAGGCGAGCGGGCTCCACGTGGTGAGGCCGAGGCCGATGTCTTCATAGAGCCGCCGGTATTCGCTTTCCACGCGGCGGCGGTGGAACAGGTTGTACTGCGGCTGCTCCATGACGGGCTTGTGAAGGTGATGCCGGTCCGCGATGTCCCACGCGGCGCGAATTTCGTCGGCGCTCCACTCCGAGGTGCCCCAATAGAGCGCCTTGCCGCGCGAGATCATGTCGCTCATGGCCCAGACGGTTTCCTCGATGGGCGTGTTCGGATCGGGGCGGTGGCAGAACACCAGGTCGACGTAATCGAGCTGCAGCCGCTTGAGCGAGCCGTCGATGGCGTTCATGAGGTACTTGCGGTTGAGCGTGTGATACTGGTTGGGCGCCTCGTTCAAGCCCCAGAAGAACTTGGTGGACACCACGTAGCTCACGCGCGGCCAGGCGAGTTCCTTGAGCGCCTGACCCATGATTTCCTCCGATTTGCCGCCCGCGTAGGCCTCGGCATTGTCGAAGAAGTTGACGCCCGCGTCGCGCGCTGCAGCAAGCGATTCGCGTGCGAGATTGCGATCGACCTGATTGCCGTAGGTGACCCACGAGCCGATGGACAGTTCGCTGACTTGCAGGCCCGAGCGGCCCAGTCGCCGATAGTTCATGAACGCCTCCTTGTAGAGCGGCCAACTTAGCATGATCCGTGCGGGTGTGCTGAGCACTCGCGGCGCGCCGACATTGTCGGGATCGACGTGCGCGGTGCGCGGCTTCATGCACAATAGCGCGGTTGGCTGCGGCGCAACATCCGGCCGAATGGCGTAGGCAAATCCTTAAGCCATTCGACAGGTTTGACGGCATGCGTGCGCTGGAGTCTCATCTCGTCTACTACCTGGAGGTGCTCGATGTCGTCTCTCACTCTGAATACGAAGCTCGATGGCAAGGTTGCGGTGGTTACTGGCGCGGCCAGCGGCATCGGCAAGCAGATTGCGCTCACGCTCGCGCAGGCGGGCGCGGCAGTCGCCATCGCCGACCTCAACCAGAGCGGCGCCGACGCCGTGGCCGAGGAGATCAAGGGCGCGGGCGGCAAGGCCATCGGCGTGGCCATGGACGTCACGAGCGAAGAGGCCGTGAACCAGGGCATCGACCGCGTGGCGGCCGAGCTTGGCCCGGTCGACATCCTCGTTTCGAACGCCGGCATCCAGATCGTGAACCCCATCGAAAACTACGCGTTCTCCGACTGGAAGAAGATGCAGGCCATTCATGTGGATGGCGCGTTCCTTACCACCAAGGCCGTGCTCAAGCACATGTACAAGGACGACCGCGGCGGCGTCGTGATTTATATGGGCTCGGTGCATTCGCACGAGGCTTCTCCGCTCAAGTCGGCGTATGTGGCGGCCAAGCATGCGCTGCTGGGTCTCGCGCGCGTGCTCGCGAAGGAAGGCGGCAAGCACAACGTGCGCTCGCATGTGGTGTGTCCGGGCTTCGTGCGCACGCCGCTGGTGGAAAAGCAGATTCCCGAGCAGGCGAAGGAGCTGGGCATTTCCGAGGAAGAAGTGGTCAAGCGCGTGATGCTGGGCGGCACCGTCGATGGCATCTTCACGACGGTCGAGGACGTGGCGCAAACGGTGTTGTTCCTCTCTGCGTTTCCGAGTGCGGCCTTCACCGGCCAGTCGTTCGTGGTGAGCCACGGCTGGTTCATGCAATAACGCGGAGAGCCGGCCATGGCGCAGCGCAAGAAAGGGCGGATCGAATCGGGCGCAGTTGGAGATGAGGGCGCGCGCAGCGGAACCGGGTTGCGCTCCGATGTGCAATCCGATGTGCGATCCGATAAGGAGCCGGGCTCGCGGGCGCGCGCAAAGCCTGCGCCGTCGTCAGCCGCGTGCCCGCAGCCGTTTGCCTCGAAGTGCGCAAGCGCTTGCGCGCAGTGGGAGACCGTTGCGCTTACGCTGCAAGGCGGCGGCGCGCTGGGGGCCTATCAGGCGGGCGTATTCGAAGGTCTCGTCGAGGCCGGCATCACGCCCAACTGGATCGCGGGCATCTCGATCGGCGCGCTCAACACGGCGCTGATCGCGGGCAATGCGCCCGAGCATCGCGTGGCGCGCCTGCGCGAGTTCTGGGAGACGATCTGCCAGCCGGCCTACACGCCGCCGTTGCCGGCCTTCATCGAGCACGCTTTGTTCAACTCGGGCGAGGCCATCCGCAAGACCTTCACGGCCATGCAGGCGGCGAGCGCGGTGGTCGAAGGCCAGAAGGGCTTTTTCGTGCCGCGCGTTCCGCCGCCGCTGCCGCAGGCGTCCGGGCATCCGGAGAAGGCGAGCTATTACGATACGAAGCCGCTCAAGGCCACGCTCGAACGCCTGTGCGACTTCGATCGCATAAATTCACGCGAGACTCGCGTGTCGGTCGGGGCCGTGAACGTGGCGAGCGGCAACTTCGTCTACTTCGACAACACCACCACGAAGCTGCGGTCCGAGCACTTCATCGCCTCGGGGGCGTTGCCGCCGGGTTTCGCGGCGGTGGAGATCGACGGCGAGTATTACTGGGACGGCGGGCTGATGTCGAATACGCCGCTCTACGAGGTGATCCAGACTTCGCCCCGGCGCGACACGCTCGCGTTCCAGGTGGATCTCTGGAGCGCGCGCGGGCCGGTGCCCGACAGCATCGCCGACGTTCAGGGCCGCGTGAAGGACATTCAGTACTCGAGCCGCACGCGTCTCGTGACCGACATGCTCCAGCGTGCACAGCGTTACCGGCACGTGTTGCGCGAGGTGCTCAATCGCGTCGCGCCCGAGCATCGGGACGACGCGTGGGTCAAGCTGGCCGACGAGCTTTCGTGCTCGAAAAAGTACAACGTGATCCACCTGATCTACCGGCAGAAGGAGTACGAAGGCCACTTCAAGGACTTCCAGTTCGGCGTCTCGACGATGCGCGAGCACTGGGCGAGCGGTCTGGAGGACATTCGCGCGTCGCTCTCGCAGCCGGACTGGCTCGACAAGCCCGACAACGACTCCGGCTTTGTCACGCACGACATTCACCGCGACAGCCGCGGGCCCGGCAATGGGGAGCACGGCGGCTAGCAAACGGCGCGCGCCAGAAAACAAAAAGCGCCCGCTCTTTCGAACGGGCGCTTTTCTTTGTGCCTGGGCTGCGCCCGGGTTGTGCCTGTATTGCCTTACTTCAGCACTTGCACGATGGCGTTAGCCACGGCGTCGAGGTTGCGCGTGTTCAGCGCGGCCACGCAGATGCGGCCCGTGCTCACGGCGTAGATGCCGAATTCTTCGCGCAGGCGATCGACTTGCGCCGCGGTCAGGCCCGAGTACGAGAACATGCCGCGCTGCACGTTGATGAAGTTGAAGTCGCGGTCCACGCCCGCTGCCGCGAGGCGCTCGACAAGGCCCGTGCGCATCGCGCGAATGCGGTTGCGCATTTCGCCCAGCTCGGTTTCCCACATCGCGCGCAGTTCGGCCGAGCCGAGCACCGCTGCAACCACCGAGCCGCCGTGCGTCGGCGGGTTCGAATAGTTCGTGCGGATCACGCGCTTGAGTTGCGAGAGCACGCGCGCCGACTCTTCCTTGCTGTTGGTGATGATCGACAGCGCGCCCACGCGCTCGCCATACAGCGAGAACGACTTCGAGAACGACGACGAGACGAACACGTTGAGTTCCGAAGCGGCGAACAGGCGCACGACTTCGCCGTCTTCGGCGATGCCGTCACCGAAACCTTGATAAGCGATGTCGAGGAACGGCACGAGGTTGCGCGCCTTCACGGCCTCGATCACCTGCTTCCACTGGTCGATCGTGAGGTCCACGCCGGTCGGGTTGTGGCAGCACGCGTGCAGCACGACGACGGTGCCCGCGGCGTAGCTGTTGAGCGCGTTCAGCATGCCTTCGAAGTTCACGCCGTTGGTCTGCGCGTCGTAGTACGGGTAGGCGACCACTTCGAAACCGGCGCTTTCGAACAGCGCGCGGTGGTTTTCCCAGCTCGGGTCGCTGATCGCCACCTTGGCGTTCGGGTTCACGCGCTTCAGGAAGTCGGCGCCGATCTTCAGCGCGCCCGTGCCGCCCAGCGCCTGCGCCGTGACGACGCGGCCCGCTGCGATCAGCGGCGAGTCGTCGCCGAGCAGCAGCTTTTGCACGGCTGCGTCATAGGCGGCAATGCCTTCGATGGGCAGGTAGCCGCGCGGCAGACCGGCTTCGACGCGGGCCTTTTCCGCTTCGCGCACTGCGCGCAGCAGCGGAATCTTGCCTTCTTCGTTGGTGTACACGCCCACTCCGAGGTTCACCTTGGTCGCGCGCGTATCGGCGTTATAGGCTTCGTTCAGACCCAGGATCGGGTCGCGGGGGGCGAGTTCGACAGCGGAAAAGAGGGACATGATGGTTCGGCAAAAGTGAGTGAGAAGCTCGGTGGGCCGCGCGCTGCGGGTGTTGCGGGTTGCGTCGGGCAGCCGGCCACGCAACTCGCCATTGTAACGAATCCTCGGGCCGTTTTTTCGCCGACAGCGACATTGGCGGGGCCATTTTTTTCAATGCCGACCGACGCTTGCGCGCCGGATGGCTCGTCGCGGCCGCCCTGACGAGGCCATCGGCAAGAACGCGCAAGACGCTAGAATAGTTGTTTGCTCAGCGCCCAGGATGTCACCCATGTCCGACCACACCGTCGCCGACGCGCCCGCGCTCGACGAGTCGAAGTTCGTTCAGTACGAAGGCTCGCCGTTTCAGCTCTACCAGCCGTATCCGCCGGCCGGCGACCAGCCGACCGCCATCGAAACGCTCGTCGAAGGGGTGGGGGACGGTCTTTCGTTTCAGACCCTGCTTGGCGTGACCGGCTCGGGCAAGACCTTCACGATGGCCAACACCATCGCACGCCTCGGCCGCCCGGCCATCGTGTTTGCGCCCAACAAGACGCTCGCCGCGCAGCTTTACGCGGAGTTCCGGGAGTTCTTTCCGCGCAACGCGGTCGAGTACTTCGTCTCGTACTACGACTACTACCAGCCGGAAGCCTATGTGCCGCAGCGCGATCTCTTCATCGAGAAGGATTCGTCGATCAACGAGCACATCGAGCAGATGCGGCTCTCGGCCACCAAGAGCCTGATGGAGCGCCGCGACGTGGTGATCGTCGCGACCGTCTCGGCGATCTACGGTATCGGCAATCCGTCCGAGTACCACCAGATGATCCTCACGCTGCGCCAGGGCGATCGCATCGGCCAGCGCGACGTCATCGCGCGCCTGATCGCGATGCAGTACTCGCGCAACGAGCAGGATTTCCAGCGCGGCACCTTCCGCGTGCGCGGCGACACCATCGACATCTTCCCGGCCGAGCACGCCGAAATGGCCGTGCGTCTCGAACTCTTCGACGACGAAGTGGAGACGCTGCAGCTGTTCGACCCGCTCACGGGCCGCGTGCGCCAGAAGATTCCGCGCTTCACCGTTTATCCGTCGTCGCACTACGTGACGCCGCGCGAGACCGTGCTGCGCGCGGTCGAGACGATCAAGTCCGAGCTGCGCGAGCGGCTCGAGTTCTTCCACACGGAAGGCAAGCTCGTGGAGGCGCAGCGCCTCGAGCAGCGCACCCGCTTCGATCTGGAAATGCTCCAGGAACTGGGCTTCTGCAAGGGCATCGAGAATTACTCGCGGCATTTTTCGGGCGCGCTGCCCGGCGAGCCGCCGCCCACGCTCGTCGATTACCTGCCCACCGACGCGATGATGTTCCTCGACGAATCGCACGTGCTGATCGGCCAGCTCAACGGCATGTACAACGGCGACCGCGCGCGCAAGGAAAATCTCGTCGACTACGGTTTTCGCCTGCCTTCGGCACTCGATAACCGGCCGCTCAAGTTCAACGAGTTCGAGCGCAAGATGCGCCAGGTCGTGTTCGTCTCGGCCACGCCCGCCGACTACGAGAAAAAAGTCACGGGACAGATCGCCGAGCAGGTGGTGCGCCCGACGGGTCTCGTCGATCCGGTGATCGAAGTGCGCCCGGCCGCCACCCAGGTCGACGATGTGCTCGCCGAGATCAACGAGCGCGTGGCTGCAGGCGAGCGTGTGCTGGTGACCACGCTCACCAAGCGCATGGCCGAGCAGCTCACCGAGTTTCTCGCCGACCACGGCGTGAAGGTGCGCTATCTTCACAGCGACATCGATACGGTCGAGCGCGTGGAGATCATCCGCGACCTGCGTCTGGGCACCTTCGACGTGCTGGTGGGCATCAACCTGTTGCGCGAGGGCCTCGACATTCCCGAGGTCTCGCTCGTGGCGATTCTCGACGCCGACAAGGAAGGCTTCCTGCGCGCCGAGCGCTCGCTCATCCAGACGATCGGCCGCGCGGCGCGCAACGTGAACGGCAAGGCGATTCTCTATGGCGACCGCATCACCGACTCGATGCGCCGTGCCATCGACGAGACCGAGCGCCGCCGCGCCAAGCAGATCGCCTTCAACGAAGAGCACGGCATCGTGCCGCGCGGCGTGGTCAAGCGCATCAAGGACATCATCGACGGCGTCTACAACGTGGACGAGGCGCGCGCCGAGCTGCGCGAGGAGCAGGAGCGCGCGAAGTTCGAGGACATGAATGAAAAGCAGATCGCGAAGGAGATCAAGAAGCTCGAGAAGCAGATGATGGACTACGCGAAGAACCTCGAATTCGAGAAGGCCGCGCAGACGCGCGACCAGCTCGCGGTGCTGCGCCGGCGCGTATTCGGGGCCAATGTGGACGATCATCCGGCCTGAGCATCCCGAGCCGCGCCTTTGCTGCGGGCTGCCGTAAGCCCGCGTGCCGTAAGCCCGCGTTGAGGCAGCATTGAGGCAGCGTTGCGAAAACCCTGTTGCAGTGAAGTTTTCCGCTTGCGGCTCTTTGTTTCACATCAACTTCGGTGTTAAACTCGGCCATTATTGAGAATTGTTCGCATTATCGTTATTGCGTACATGTGCGAAACGGTTCGATGGTCATGTCACTCATAAGAACACCAGGAGTTTCGATGCGGATCCATTCTCTCTTGCGCGGCACTGTCGCCATTGCGGCCGCGGGCGCGGCGTTCGCGGCCCAGGCGGCCGAATACCCGATCGGCAAGCAGCAAATCCAGGGCGGCATGGAAATCGGCGCGGTCTATCTGCAGCCGATCACGATGGAGCCGGAGGGCATGATGCGCAAGGCGTCGGAGTCCGATATCCACCTGGAGTCGGATATTCACGCGGTGAAGAACAATCCGACCGGCTTCGCCGAAGGCGACTGGATGCCGTATCTGCAGGTTCACTACGAGTTGACCAAGCCGGGTTCGAGCTACGTGCAAAAGGGCGACCTGATGCCGATGGTCGCGAACGACGGCCCGCATTATGGCGATAACGTCAAGCTCGCGGGCCCGGGCAAGTACCACCTGAAGCTGATCGTGGACGCGCCGATGCAGACGGGCCACATGGCGTTCGGCCGTCACGTCGACAAGGAAACCGGCGTGGGCCCGTGGTTCAAGCCCATCACGCTCGAATACGACTTCCCGTTCGCGGGCATCGGCAAGAAGGGCGGCTATTAATCGTTACGGGTCGCGATTAGTCGCGGCACATCGCTGGACTCGATGGAGCAGGTAACCCCGATGACTGGAATCCGGAATTTTGCGACGCTCGCGCTGTGCGCGTCTTTTGCCGCGCCGCTCGCGGGCGTGGCCAATCTGGCGCACGCCGAGGATATGCCGACGTTCAAGCTGGAAATGACCGACGGCAAGCTCAACCCCGCGCGCATCGAGGTGCCGGCGGGCAAGCGCATCAAGATCGAAGTGCGCAACACCGGCAAGGGCGCGGCGGAGTTCGAGAGCGTCCAGTTGCGCAAGGAGAAGGTGCTTGCGCCAGGCGCGGACTCGTTTGTCGTGATCGCGCCGCTGGATCCGGGCGAGTACAAATTCTTCGACGATTTTCATCAGCAGGCGCAGGGCGTGATTGTCGCCAAATGAGCGTCGTCAGGTGAGTGTTGCGTAGCAGGGAACGTGGCCGGCGCCGCAGTTCAAATGCGGCCGGCGGCAGGAGGTGTATCAATGGGTCAGGTCTTGTTCATCGTCTGGCGGGAGAGCGTCGAAGCGCTGCTCGTCGTCGGCATTCTTTATGCGTGGCTGAGAAACGGCGACGATGATGCGCGTCGCGGTTTGCCGTATTTGTGGGCCGGCGTGGGTCTCGGCGTGCTGGCGGCGGTCGCGCTGGGCGCGGCGCTCGTGGGCTTCACGGAGGTGCTCTCCGGCGACGCGCAGGACTACTTCCAGACCGGCATGGTGCTGGTCGCGTGTGTGCTGATCGTGCAGATGGTGCTGTGGATGAAGCAGCACGGGCGCACGCTCAAGCGCGAGATGGAGCAGTCGCTCGAGCAGACGACGCGCGACGCGAACTGGTGGGGCATCACGGTGCTCGTTGCGCTCGCTATCGCGCGCGAGGGCAGCGAGACGGTGATCTTCCTGTACGGCCTCGGCTTTGGCCAGTCGGGCCACGTGGACGCGGGCCAGTACATGGCCGTGCTGCTGGGCCTCGGCCTCGCGCTCCTCACGTTCTACCTGCTGCAACTGGGCGGCAAGGTGTTCTCGTGGCGCCACTTCTTCCGCGTCACCGAGATCATGCTGCTGTTCCTCGGCGCGGGCCTGTTCCAGACCGGCGTGGACAAGCTCATCGACAAGGAAGTCCTGCCGACGATCGTCGACCAGGTGTGGAATTCGTCGGCGATCCTCGACGATTCGGGCACCTTCGGCTCGCTCGTCGCGACGCTCACGGGCTACCGCGCCCACCCGGCGCTCATGAACCTGATCGCCTATGCGGTGTACTGGCTCGTGGTGTGGTTCCTCGCTCGCCGCGCGGACGGCCGTGCCGCCGCCGTGACCAAGAGGAAGGCAGCATGAGTTGTTCGTTGGGCCAAGGCCCGGCCCAGCGGACGCTGAGGCAGCGCTGGCTCGCTCAGGCGGGCCAATGGATGCAGCGGCACGGTGCGGTCATTCGCGCCGTGCAGTGGGTGGTTGTGGCGGTCTATGCGTTCCTGATTCTCGTGCCCGCCGTCATGCCGCTGCCCGGCGATACGGCGCATCTGTGGAACAACCTCACGCTCGCGGCGCAGTTCGTGTTCTGGGGCATCTGGTGGCCGTTCGTGCTGCTCTCGATGGTGCTGCTCGGGCGCGTGTGGTGCGGCGTGCTGTGCCCCGAGGGCGCGCTCAGCGAGTTCGCGAGCAAGTTCGGGCGCGGCAAGTCCATTCCGCACTGGATGCGCTGGGGCGGTTGGCCGTTCGTGGCGTTTGGCCTCACCACCATCTACGGCCAGATGGTGAGCGTCTATCAGTACCCCAAGGCGGTGTTGCTCGTGCTGGGCGGCTCCACGCTCGGCGCGATGGTGATCGGCTTTCTGTACGGGCGCGAAAAGCGCGTCTGGTGCAAATATCTCTGCCCCGTGAACGGGGTTTTTTCGCTTCTGGCGCGTCTCGCGCCGTTTCACTTCAAGGTCGATGAAGACGCGTGGCGCAACTCGTACACGCACGGCGAGCATGGCGGCAAACGCGTGATTCCCGTGAATTGCGCGCCGCTCGTGCCGTTGCGCAACATGAAGGGCGCCGCGGCGTGCCACATGTGCGGGCGCTGCAGCGGCCACCGCGATGCGATCGCGCTCACGTGGCGCTCGCCTTCGGAAGAAGTGGTGGCGCTCGGCGACAAGCAGGCGAGCGGCTGGGACACCGCACTTATTCTGTACGGACTCCTTGGCATTGCGATCGGCGCGTTTCACTGGACCGCCTCGCGGTGGTTCGTCGACCTCAAGCAGTCGATCGCGGGCTGGCTCATCGACCAGAACATCACCTGGCCGCTCGACACCAATGCGCCGTGGTTCCTGCTCACGCATTACCCCGAGCAAAACGATGTGTTTTCGTGGCTCGACGGCACCATGATCGTCGGCTATATCGTCGTGACGGGGCTCGTTTACGGCACGGTGCTGCTCGCGACTCTCGCGCTCTCGACCGTATTCGTCGGACGTTTCGATATGCGCCGGCTCCATCACTTTGCGCAGGCGCTCATTCCGCTCGCGGGCGCGGGCGTGTTCCTCGGCTTGTCGGCCACGACGCTCTCGTTGTTGCGCGCCGAGCACATGCAACTCGACTGGGCCTCGAGCGTGCGCATTGCAATCCTCGTAATCACCAATGCGTGGAGCGCGTGGCTCGCGTGGCGCGTCACGGGACGCTACAGCACGCGTCTGTGGCAACGTGCGCTGGCGCTGGCGGGCTTCTGCGCGGCGCTTGCCGTGGTCGACAGCGCGTGGTGGCTCATGTTCTGGGGCTGGGCGCATTGAGCCCCGGATGACCCGGGCCGCATAGCTTCGTCGATGGCGAATGACGGGTATACGAAGAAGGGCAGCGCCACGGCGCGAGTGTGCGTGTACTCTCAAAAGCCGGACTGGCGGTGCGCCACCCATTTTTGACTATTCGGAGACACGTATGCGAACCAGAGCAGTACTAACCGACGAAGACGTGATCAAAGTGGCCGATGCGGCTATTGCGCACGCTCGTGCGAACGAGTGGAAGGTGACGATTTCGATCGTCGACGACGGTGGGCATCTGCTGTATTTGCGTCGCCTCGACGGCGCGCCGCCGATCAGCAGCGACGTGGCGCCAGGCAAGGCGCGCACGGCCGCGCTGGGGCGCCGCGAAAGCCGCTTCTTCGAGGAGATGATCCGCGACGGCCGCACGGCGTTCCTGAGCGTGCCGCTCACGGCCATGCTCGAAGGCGGCTTGCCGATCATCGCGAACGGCGACGTGATTGGCGCGGTGGGCGTCTCGGGCGTGAAGGCCGACCAGGACGCGGCCATTGCACTGGCGGGCATCAAGGCGCTGAACCTCACGTAAGCATGGCGATCATCGCGCCATGACGCGTGTGACAGCAAAAGCAGAAAGCCGCGGCAATCGTCCGCGGCTTTCTGCTTTTTTGCTTCGTGCGACAACGCTTCGTGTGCCGCTACGGTTTGAGCATGGGAAAAAAACGGCCTGGCTGGCTGCGACGGCTGCTTGAAGGAGGGATGCACGAACGAAGGGGTCTAGTCTCGCGTGCAAGCCGTCGTTGCTGGCTAATGCCAACGCCTCTCGGTGGAGGCGGTCCCCACAATACCCGGTACTGAAAACTAAAACATCACTTGGTCAGAATCAGCTTGCCGAGCCGCGTTGCCCGCAACTGGTAAGTCTCGCCGTTATGCACGATGCTCACGTGGCTGCGGCCCTGCAGCAGCGCGGCGCTGGCGAGCGGGCGATCGGCGCCCGTTTGCGGGGCGGCCGTGGCCGCCGAGTGGGTCTTTGCGATGGCCGGGCTGGCGCTCTTTTGCGTGCCGGTGAGGGCGGAGCCAGTGCGGCGCACGCTGAGTGTCGACGAGCGGTTGAATTCGGTCATGAGCGTGACGGGGTTGGATCTCGATTCGATGAGTTCATATTAAATGATAATCGTTCCCATTTGCAATATCGAGAAACTCATCGAAATCCTGTGTCGATAGCTTGGCTCACAAAAGACGACGCCCGGCATCTAGCCGGGCGCGTGGCGAGGAGTGTGCTGCAACTCAGTGCGGCAACTCAGTGCGGCCGCTCGGTACAGCCGCTCAGTACAGCCGCTCAGTACAGCCGCTCAGTACAGCCGCTCAGTGCAGCGGCGCTTCCGGTTCGCCCAGCCCCTGCACGTACTGACGAATGAGCCGCACGGTGTCGATATCCGACTCGCGATACGCCGACTTCACGATCTCCGAGGTCTGGCGGTCGTCTTCCGTATCGGCGGTCGGCAGCGTCGTGCGGTACTCGAAGCGCAGGAACAACTGCAACTCGTCGGGCTGCTCGATCGTCATCGTGAGCGAGCCGCCCACGTAGTCCGCAGTCGGGAGGATGTCGTAACGCACGTTGTCGTTCGGCGTGAGCGTGACGCGGTCGCGCACCGTGGCCTGGCCGTAATGCAGCTCACGTTCGAGCGTATTGCCTTCGCGCGAAAGGATCGTGCAGTCGTCGAGACCGATCACGAAAAGCTGCGGCTGCTCGGCGCGTAGCACGAGACCTTCCCAAAGCTGCTCGCGCGTCATGGGCAGGACGAGCGGGTTGAGCGGGTCGTTGATCTGGATGAGGTGTTCGAAATTCAAGGCGCGGCCTTCTTGTGGCTGTTTCCGTCCGTCGCCGCTCATGCGGCGACAAGCCCCGAGCGGATCGTGATCGTATTCGTCAGGACCTTGTGGACCGGACATGCGTTGGCGATCTGCAGCAGACGCTCGCGCTGCTCGTTCGAGAGTGCGCCATCGAGCGCGATCTGGCGATCGATCGTGGTGCCTTCGCTGCCGGTTTGCATCGACAGCTTCACGCGCACGCCTTTGAGCGGCCACTCTTTTCTTTGCGCATACATCTTCAGCGTGATCGAAGTGCAGGCGCCGAGGCTCGACAGCAGCAGGGCAAAGGGCGAAGGACCGCTGTCGCCGCCGCCGGCCGATGCCGGTTCGTCGGCGAACCACGTGTGAGTGCCATCGTCGAACTGAACCTTGTAGTTGGTCGAGCCAATCTGTGCGGTGACTGCGGTTTCGGCCATGCGCTCCTCGCGGACGGAACGGTTGAAAGGGAACACGCCGCAGCCCGTCGGGCGCGGCATGGAAAGTCTTATTGTGACGGAAAGCGGCTCAAGTTGCGGAGGTGTCGACCATGCGCGCCGCGCAATTTCGAAACGCCCGGCGCGCTCCCTGTGCACTCAGTGCGCGATGTGCCCCATGCGCCCAGCCTGATAGTCGAGCACTGCCTCGCGGATCTCCTGCTCGGTGTTCATCACGAACGGGCCGTAGCGCACGACCGGTTCGTTAAGCGGCAGGCCGCCGATCAGCAGCACTTCGGCGGGCTCGGCCGCGTCGGCGGGCGTGGAAATCGCGACGGTGTCCCCATCGTCGGCGAACGCCACCATGTGCTGCGCGCCGATCGCCTCGCCATTCGCCCCGTATTGCGCCGTGCCGGAAAGACCGTAGGCGAACACGTTCCAGCCCGCGGGCACGGGCTGCTCGACGCGCGCGCCGGGCGCAAGCGTGAAGTGCAAATACAGGATGGGCGTGCGCGTCTCGATGGCCGCCGTGGCGCCCAGCGACTCGCCGGCAATCACCTTGACCGTGGCGCGGCCATCCGCCGAGCGGCCCTGCGGAATCCGCGCGTGCGGCATCTCCTGATAACGCGGCGCGATCATCTTGTCGCTGGCGGGCAGGTTCACCCACAACTGCAGCCCATGCATGCGGCCGCCCGTGCGGACGAATTCGGGGTCGGGCATTTCGCTGTGGACCACGCCCGCGCCCGCCGTCATCCATTGCACATCGCCGGGCGCGAGCGTGCCCGAATGGCCGGCCGAGTCCTTGTGGCCCGAGCGGCCCTCGAGCATATAGGTGACCGTCTCGAAGCCCCGGTGCGGATGATCGGGCGCGCCCTTCGCCGCACCCGGCGCATAGTCGACCGGGCCCATCTCGTCGAGCAGCAGGAACGGGTCGAAATCCATTAGCTGGCGGGTGGGGAAGGGCCGGTTGACGATGAAGCCACCGCCCTCGGTGGTGCGAACGGCGGGAAAGACGTGGGCGATCGAGCGGACGGCCGACATGGATATCACCTCGAAAAAATGGGAATTACGCGATATGCGAAACAAACCGCTATTATAGGTAGCCGATTTGGCCTGTTTGGCGGCCTGATCGCAATGGATTGTCCCATCGCTGGAACGACGACATGCAAATCGATTCGCACAACCTGAACGACCTGATGTACTTCTCGCAGGTGGTGGAGCACGGCGGATTCTCGGCGGCCGAACGCGTGCTCGGCATTTCGAAGTCGCGCCTGTCGCGGCGGGTGAGCGAACTGGAGGCGTCGCTCGGCGTGCGTCTGTTGCAGCGTTCCACGCGCAAGCTCGCGCTTACCGAGGCCGGCGAGCTGTTCTACCAGCATTGCCGCGCGATGCTCTCGGAGGCGCAGGCCGCGGTGAACGTCGTTCAGTCGCTGCGTTCATCGCCGCGCGGCACGGTGCGCGTGAGCGTGCCGGTCACGCTGTCGCAAACCATCTTTTCGCAAATCATTCCCGAGTTCATGCATCGCTACCCTGAAGTGCGGGTGGTGATGCGCGTGACGAACCGCGTGATCGACCTTTTCGAAGACTCGGTCGATATCGCCTTGCGCGTGCGCTCGGAGCCGCCGGAGAACGCCAATATCGTGGTGCGGCCGCTCTGGCGCACCGAGCAGATGCTGGTGGGCGCGCCCAGCCTGCTCGCGCAGAACGCGCCGCCGCTCGCGCCCGAGGACCTCGCGCGCTTCGAGACCCTCGACACGCCCACGAGCGATGGCCGCCACGTGTACCACCTGATCGCGCCGGACGGCACGCATCACGCGCACGAGCACGAGCCAAGGCTCATTACCGCCGACCTCACGATCATTCGCGAAGCCGTGCTGGCCGGCCTCGGCATCGCGGCGATGCCGGAAATGATGTATGGCGCCGCGCTGCGCACCGGCAAGCTCTCGCCGGTGATGCCGGGCTGGACGCTGCCGGTGCCGCAGCTTTATGCGGTATTTCTCTCGCGCCAGGGCATGGTTCCCGCCGTGCGCGCGTTCGTTGACTATCTGGTCGAAGTGCTCGATTCGGGGCAGGGCCTGCAGCAGGAATGCCCGCTCAGGAGCGACGTGGTCGCGCTGATGGAGCAGGGTAAGGGGAGCAGCGTGGCGCCAGCGAAGGCTGTGCGCAAGAGCGAAACGGTTTGAGATGTGCGCGGCGAGTCGCACGTGAAAGCACGAGCTTTGCGAACATGTACGCGCTTGCGCGTGCGCGAATTTCGAGCCGATGCGCATAGTGCGAAATGGGCTCTTTGTGGCTCGCTGGTGCCTTGCTTGTGCGCCGTTTGTGTTTAGGCATTTAAGCGCCGCCGGCAATCGTTACTTTCAATGGCCGAAGTATTGAACGTGGACGGCGAGAGGAATATATTGAAATCCCTCTCGCCAAGCACCGGTCTTGTGCGGGAATTGATGGCCGCTATCATAGCGAGCCTTCAGGGCTGAAAGCGCAGTCCGTGTCGATCACGGCAAGTCGCATGTGCCGATGTGAACCGAACGATTGTCGGGGATCGTCGCCACCGCCCGAATGCGCCGCGTGCGCACGAAAAAAGGCCCTCATCTGACGATGAGGGCCTTTTACTTTGGACTTCGAAGTCTCCGGTTGCTTCGATTCCGCGCGCTCATCGACCACTTAATGGCGGGCGGGATCGGTGACGAAGCCGAGTTTGGTCAGGCCGCCGCTCTGCGCGGCCGACATCACCTGCGCGACTTTTTCGTAAGCGACCTTGCGGTCCGCGTTCAGGTGCAGCTCGGGCTGCGGCTGCTGTTGCGCCGCTGCGGCGATCTTCGTCTTGAGCGCGTCGGCGTCGACGGCCGCGCCGTCCCACAGCACCGTGCCGTCCGCCTCGATCGCGAGGTTGATCTGCGCGGGCCTCGCGTCTTCCTTCTGGCTGCTCGCATGCGGAAGGTCGATCTTCACGGCGTGGCGGATCACGGGAATCGTCACCATGAAGACGATCAGGAGAACCAACATGACGTCGACGAGCGGCGTCATGTTGATCTCGTTCATCAGGCCGTCGTCATCGTCGCTGGCAAAGGGGCTCATCGCCATGTTGCTGGCCTCCGCTCGATTAGTGGTTGCGCGCGGCGACGCGCAGATTGCCACCCTTCGCCGTCGACGACAGGCGCGCGCCCGTCACGAAGAACGCATGCAGGCCGTGCGCGAAGCGGTTGAGCTTCGTGACGACCGACTTGTTGGCGCGCGTGAGCGCGTTGTAGCCGAGCACGGCGGGAATCGCGACGAACAGGCCGAATGCGGTCATGATCAGCGCTTCGCCCACCGGGCCCGCCACCGCGTCGATCGACGTCTGGCCCGTCGCGCCGATGGTCAGCAGCGCGTGATAGATGCCCCACACCGTGCCGAACAGGCCGACGAACGGCGCCGTGCTGCCGATCGAGGCGAGGATCGCAAGGCCCGATTGCATCTTCGCGATCGAGTCGTCCATGGTGTCCTTCAGGCAGCGCGTGATCCAGTCCGAGACGTCCATGCGATCGTGCAGATGCGGCTGCGTCTGATGATGATGCTCGGCGGCTTCCTGGCCCGAGAGCGCGAGCGCGAGGAACGGGTTGTCTTCGCGCGTGCCGCTACCGAGCTTTTTCACGCCTTCGGCGAGATCGTCCGAATGCCAGAACGAGGTCTCGGCGTTCTTCGTGAGGCGCTTCAGGCGCGCGACGTTCCAGCCCTTCACGACGATCACGCACCACGACAGCACCGACATGATCAGCAGCGCGAGCGCGATGCCGCGCGTCACGAAATCCCCTTGCGCCCAGACGTGGGCGATACCGTAGTTCTGCATGGTTTTTCCTCTATTTCAATTCGTCTAAACGGTGCAATTCGGATGACTGCGCAGATGACTGCGTCGTTAGTTTTGCAGGCTGAAATCGAATGGCTGCGTGTAGGCCGCGCGCACTGGCTGACCGTCTTCCATGTACGGCTTGCAGGTGCTGTTGCGCATCGCGGCTAGCGCGGCGTCGTCGAGGCGGCTGTAGCCGCTGCTCTTCTTTAGTTCGATGTTTTCGAGCTTGCCGGTCAGCCCCACCACGAAGTGCACGTGGGCCACGCCAGTTTCGCCGCGACGCTTCGAGAGCATCGGGTAGTCGGGCTCGACGATGTCGCAGTCGAGATGCGAGACGTTTTTGGGCGCGGCATGTGCCATCGTCGGCTTGCCTTGCGCGGGGGCGGCGGCCTGCGTTGCGGGCGCCGGAGCGGGCGCGGCGGGTGCAGCGGGTGCAGCGGGCATGGGCGGCGCCGGTTCGGCGGGCACGCTCGTCTCGACCACGTGCTGCGAGGGCGCGTCGGCGACCGGCACCGGTGCGGGAGTCGGCTTGGGTTTGGGCTGGACCTTGGGTTGCTCGCGGCTCACGCGCTGAACCGGCGTGGGGCGCGGCGGCGTGGGCATCGACTGGATCGCGGCTGGCGCGGCGACGGGTTCGGGCCGGAGCAGTTCGGCCGTTATGGTCCGCGATTCGAGCGAAACAGGCGTGATGGCGTTGCGTTGGTACAGCGCGACGGCAATGAGTCCGGCGTGCAGCGCGACGACGATCGCGCACGCGGTCACGACGCGGCGTTGCGTGCCCGAAGGACGCAAAACGGGAAGCATTTGCGCGTTGGCGGAGGTTTGGGAAGCCTGCATGTTAGCGTGGCCATCCGAAAGGCGACGGCGCGCAGGCTGGGCAACGCTTCGCGACGGGCGGCTTTATTTGCGAAAGATCAACAGCGAAATGCATACAGTGGTCACGAATCCAATCAGCAATTCCATCCCGGCACACTCCTCTTCAAAAGGACACGGGGACTAGCTGGCTGGTCGTGAAACTGGCTTGCTGTCGGCGGTAAGGCGGGCAGTAAAGCGCTCTGGCGTGAACGCGTGCGAGCGGTACAGCGAAGGCGCGCGCCCCAGTGGTGAGGGACGAGGCGCGCGGCGCAGCAATCAGGCGGCCTTGCGCTCGTAGAACGTCAGGGGAGCGGCTTGCGGCATGGCTGTCGGGTGCGCATGGCTCACGCCGCAGTGCGTGGCGCAAGCGCCGCTTTGCGCCATCACTTCGCGCACGGATTCCTCGCACTTGCCGCAGCAGGTCGCGACGCCGAGTTCGAACTGCAACTCGTCGAAAGAGTCCATGCCTTCCGCGATGGAGGCGCGGATCGTTCGGTCGGAGACGGACTTGCACACGCAGACAATCATGATGGACCGCAATAAAGAGAGTTAATGCGAATTATTATCATTATGTTTGCCGGCTTTGGCAAGCATGCAGACAGATTTTTTGTAACAGAACCAGACCCTTAGTACGGGTTTTGCGTGCGATCAATATGGACAGGCGCCCGGAGGGTTGCCGGGAAATGGGGCTGGAAGGCAGAAGCCTGGAGTGAGGCGCGCGCGGGGAGCGGGGCCGGGCGCGGGCGGCCCGGAGGGTGTTCAGGCGGCGTTGACTTCGGGTTCGCGCGTGCGCGGCGAGGGGATGCTCACGCATTCGACCTGCGCCTCGATGCCGAGCAAGACCGCCGCAAGCGTGCGCAGATGCGCGCCGTCGCTGGTCGAGCAGAAGCGCGCCGGCGTGCCTGCGGCTGCGCTGGCGCCTGCGTCGTCGGCCGGATGCGCACGCAATCCATGCTGATCGAGCACACGCTCGAGCTGGCGCGCGATCGCCACGCTCGTATCCACGAGCGTCATGCGTTCGCCCACGATCGAGCGGATGGCCGCATCGAGAAAGGGGTAGTGCGTGCAGCCGAGCACGAGCGTGTCCGCGCCCGCGTCGAGCATCGGCTGCACATAGCCGCGCAGCAGCTCGACGAGCGCCGGCGAATTCACGTCGCAGCGTTCGACCGCCTCCACGAGTCCGTGGCCCGGCTGGCACAGCACGCGCAGATCGGCGGCGTGGCGCTCGACCAGCGCCTGAAAGCGCGCGCTGCGCAGCGTCACCGGGGTGGCGAGCACGCCTGCCACGCGCGATTTAGACAGCGCGGCCGCAGGCTTGATGCCGGGCTCCACGCCCACGAGCGGGACCGCGAGCCGCTCGCGCACGAGCGCGATCGACTGTGCGGTGGCGGTATTGCAGGCCACCACGAGCGCCTTGGCGCCCTGCGCGACGAGCCATTCGCAAATGGCGAGCGTGCGGTCGGCGATGAAGTCGTCGTCGCGCTTGCCATAGGGCGCATAGCGCGAGTCGGCCACGTAGATGAGGCGTTCGGCGGGCAATTGCGCGCGCACGGCGCGCAGCACCGAGAGGCCGCCAAGCCCGGAATCGAAGATGCCGATGGGCGCGGCGCAGGAAGAAGCCGGAGCGTTCAAGTGAGTGATCAGGATTGCGCGGAACCCATCGCCGATTGCTGATAGTTCTGGATGCCGACCTTGTCGATGAGATCGAGCTGGGTTTCGAGCCAGTCGATGTGTTCTTCAGTGTCGTTGAGGATCGTCACGAAAATCTCGCGCGAGACGAAGTCGCGCACCGATTCGCAGTAGGCGATGGCTTCCTTGCAGGTGGTCTGAGAAATCTGCTCGAGCTTCAGATCGCATTCGAGGACTTCCTTGGTTTCCTCGCCGATCAGCAGCTTGTGCAGGTCTTGCAGATTGGGCAGGCCGTCGAGCATGAAAACGCGCTCGATGAGCAGGTCGGCATGCTTCATTTCGCCGATCGACTCGTCGTACTCGTGCTTGCCGAGCTTTTCGAGGCCCCAGTGCTTGTACATGCGCGCATGCAGGAAATACTGATTGATGGCGGTCAGCTCGTTCTTGAGCTGCGCGTTCAGGTATTCGATGACTTTTTTATCGCCTTGCATGATGTTCCGTCCTTTTTGGGGCGTGCGGTTTTCAACCACGGGGTTTAGCCACGGGAGTCAAACGCGGGTTTCCAACAATAAACGCTCGATCCGCAAAAGCCAAGGCCGAATCCGCATGGAAATCGGGCGTGAATCAGACCGTTTCACGTCGATCAATAAAAAACCGGGGCGCCAGGCCCCGGTTTTTTTTGCATCGGCTGAATCAGCCGTGCATCAAGCCGTCGCGACCGGAATCTTGCCGATCTTCGCTTGCCATTCGGCGGGGCCGGTCTTGTGGACCGAGGTTCCCGACGAGTCCACCGCGACCGTCACCGGCATGTCCTGCACGTCGAATTCGTAGATGGCTTCCATGCCGAGGTCTTCGAACGCGAGGACCTTCGAGCCGCGGATCGCCTTCGAAACGAGGTACGCCGCGCCGCCCACGGCCATCAGGTACGCGGCCTTGTGCTTCTTGATCGCCTCGATCGCCACGGGGCCGCGCTCGGCCTTGCCCACCATCGAGATGAGGCCCGTTTGCGAGAGCATCAGCTCGGTGAACTTGTCCATGCGGGTGGCGGTGGTGGGGCCTGCCGGGCCAACCACTTCGTCGCGCACCGGATCGACCGGGCCCACGTAGTAGATCACGCGGTTCTTGAAGTCCACCGGCAGCTTCTCGCCCTTGGCGAGCATGTCGGCGATGCGCTTGTGCGCCGCGTCGCGGCCCGTGAGCATCTTGCCCGAGAGCAGCAGCGTCTGGCCCGGCTTCCACGAAGCCACTTCTTCGGGCGTGAGCGTGTTCAGATCGACGCGCTTGCTGGTTTCCGTGTTCGGCTCCCAGTTGACCTTCGGCCAGGCGTCGAGCGAGGGCGCTTCGAGCTTCGCGGGACCCGAGCCGTCGAGCACGAAGTGCGCGTGACGCGTGGCGGCGCAGTTCGGGATCATCGCAACGGGCTTCGAAGCCGCGTGCGTGGGCGCTGCGTGAATCTTCACGTCGAGCACGGTGGCGAGACCGCCCAGACCCTGCGCGCCGATGCCGAGCGCGTTGACCTTCTCGTGCAGTTCGACGCGCAGCTCTTCGACCCAGTCCTTCGGGCCGCGCTTGATGATGTCCTGAATGTCGATGGACTCCATCAACGATTCCTTCGCCATCAGCATCGCTTTTTCAGCGGTGCCGCCGATGCCGATGCCGAGCATGCCCGGCGGGCACCAGCCCGCGCCCATCGTCGGCACGGTCTTGAGCACCCAGTCGACGATCGAGTCGGACGGGTTCAGCATCACGAACTTCGACTTGTTCTCCGAGCCGCCGCCCTTGGCCGCAACCTGCACGTCGACCTTGTCGCCCGGCACGATCTCGTAGTGGATCACGGCAGGCGTGTTGTCCTTCGTGTTCTTGCGGCCGCCTTCGGGCGGCGAAACGATCGAGGCGCGCAGCACGTTGTCCGGGTTGAGGTAACCGCGGCGCACGCCTTCGTTGATCATGTCGGTCACGCCCATCGTGGCGCCGTCCCAGCGCACATCCATGCCGACCTTCACGAAGATCGTGACGATGCCGGTGTCCTGGCAGATCGGGCGCTTACCTTCAGCGCACATGCGGCTGTTCGTGAGGATCTGCGCGATCGCGTCCTTCGCGGCCGGGCTCTGTTCGAGCTCGTACGCGCGGCCGAGCGCCTCGATGTAATCCTGCGGATGGTAGTAGCTGATGTATTGCAGCGAATCCGCAATGCTCTGGATCAGGTCTTCCTGTTTGATGACGGTCATGGCTGGCTTCTGTGGGGACAGTGGGGTTTCGAATCGTGTAAATCGTGCAAGCGTGGATGCGGCGCGCCGGGTGGCTATTCCGACGTTGCGGCCTCGCGCACCACGGTGCCTTGCGGCGCCGGATGGCGCGCGGCGAGGTCGTGATAGTGCTCGGGGTGCGTATGCGTGGTGATGCGGTCGATCCACGCCATCACGAGCGCGGAGAGCAGGAAGGCGATGTGAATCGCCACTTGCCAGATCACCGTGCGCTCGGACACCGCATCGGGATTGATGAAGGTTTTCAGCAGATGTATCGACGAAATGCTGATGAGCGCCATCGCGAGCTTCACCTTGAGCACGCCGGCGTTCACGTGGTCGAGCCATTCGGGCTCGTCGGGATGGCCTTCGAGGCCCATGCGCGAAACGAAGGTTTCGTAGCCGCCCACGATCACCATGATCAGCAGGTTCGAGATCATCACCACGTCGATCAGGCCGAGCACGGCGAGCATGATGCTGGTCTCGTCGAGCGACATGGCATGGCTCACGAGGTGCCAGACTTCCTTCACGAACAGCACGCAATAGACGGTTTGTCCGACGATCAGCCCGAGATAGAGCGGCACCTGGAGCCAGCGGCTCATGAAGATGATGCTGGGCAGCAGGCCCATGCGGCGGGGACGAGCGGCGGAAGGCGGCTGATGGCGTGCAGCGGACATGGATGTTTCTGGAGTGGCGAAAATCGGGCGCAAACCTGTGGCCGGGAGGGCCGGGCGGGCGTCATTGTAACGCGTCGGCGCGCCGCTTCGCCGCGATGCCGGCAGGTCGTCCTTACAGAATAATTACGACGCCACGGGCGGCGGCCGGCGGATCTTGAGGCTCGCGAGCGCGATGCCGCCGATCACGCAGGCCAGCGCGATGCCGTGCGCGGGCGTGGGCCGCTCGCCGAGAAAGGCGATGCCGTATAGCGCCGCGGCTACCGGCAGCACAGCGGAAAACACGCCCGCGACGCTGCCCGGCACGTGGCGGATGCCCATCATCCAGAGGCAGAACGAGAACACGCTGGCCGAGAGCCCATACCAGATCACGAGGGCCCAGACGCTCGCGGGCACGCTTGCATGAGCGCTCGACATGACGAACGACACCATGCCCGGCAGCCCGACCGGCAGCATCAGCAAGAAGCCGAACAGGTGGGTGTAGGCGCAGATTTCGAGCGGAGCGAGCGTTTGCGTGAGGCGGCGCGAAAGGATCACGTAGAACGATTCGCAGCACACCGCGCCCAGCACCATCAGGTTGCCCGCGAAGTTGTCATCGAACGATCCGGCGTTTTGCGCGCCGCTGCCCGCATGCGCGAGATTGATGACGGCAATGCCCGCGATGGCGAGCGCAATCGAAGCGAACGCCCGTGCGTCGGGTCGCTCGCGCAGGAACAGCCACGAGAACAGCGCGACCACCGCAGGGATCGTGCTGGTGATGACACCGGCGGCAACCGCGCTCGTGCGATGCACGCCGCCGAGCATCAACAGCGTAAACCCGAATGTACCGAAGAGGGCCTGAAGGAACAGATTGAGCCATTCGCCGCGCTTCACGCGCCGCATGCGCGCGACGCGCAGCAGGGGCCAGAGCACCGCGAGCGCGATGACGAAGCGCAGCAGCGCGAACATCGGAACAGGCAGAAACGCAACGATTGTTTTGCCGATGCCGACATTGCTGCCCACCAGCAGCATCGCGGCGACGAGGAAAAAGGAATAGCGGTTCAAGCTGGAATCCGGGCACACAGATCAGTTAGCATTCTAAATGTCCGCTTAACTTTTACTGACTGTCATCGCGCGGCGGTGCGCGTAAGTAGCGGGTAAGTTGCCATGTTTAACCTTGCGTGCGTGAGTTCGCGCGCGGACTCATGCAACGCGAGGCGTGCCGGGAAGCCCGGCCGCGGGAATGAAAAATGCCACATTCACGCCGGTGCATCAGAACATCGGAGCCATGGCGTGGCGGCGCAAGGAGACGGCGCGCGGCAGGTATCGAAGATCCTGCGCGCGTCCACGAGTTTGACGTTTCATCTTCACCAAGGGGTTGTCGATGTCTGCGATTGAATCGGTTCTTCAGGAACATCGCGTGTTTGCGCCGTCCGCGCAAACGGTGGCGGACGCTACGGTGTCCGGCATGGACGCATACAAGGCTTTGTGCGCCGAAGCCGAACGCGATTACGAGGGTTTCTGGGCGCGTCTCGCGCGCGAAACGCTGACGTGGCAAAAGCCCTTCACGAAGGTGCTCGACGAGTCGAAGGCGCCGTTCTACACCTGGTTCGAGGACGGCGAGCTCAACGCCTCGTACAACAGCCTCGACCGCCACGTGGAAGCGGGCAACGGCGAGCGCGTCGCGATCATCTTCGAAGCCGACGACGGCACCGTCACCAACGTGACCTACCAGGACCTGCTCTCGCGCGTCTCGCGCTTCGCCAACGCCTTGAAAAAACGCGGCGTGAAGCAGGGCGACCGCGTGGTCATCTACATGCCGATGTCGGTTGAAGGCGTGGTGGCGATGCAGGCCTGCGCACGCATCGGCGCGACGCACTCGGTGGTGTTCGGCGGCTTCTCGTCGAAGTCGCTCAACGAACGCATGGTGGACGTGGGCGCGGTCGCGCTCATCACCGCCGACGAGCAGATGCGCGGCGGCAAGGCGCTGCCGCTGAAGAACATCGCCGACGAAGCCATCGCCATGGGCGGCTGCGAAGCCGTGAAAAGCGTGATCGTCTACAGGCGCACGGGCGGCAAGGTCGGCTGGACCGAAGGCCGCGACCACTGGATGCACGAACTCTCGCAAGTCGAGAGCGAGACCTGCCCGCCGGTGCCGGTGAGCGCCGAGCATCCGCTCTTCATCCTCTATACGTCGGGCTCGACCGGCAAGCCCAAGGGCGTGCAGCACAGCACCGGCGGCTATCTGCTGTGGGCCGCGCAAACGATGAAGTGGACCTTCGATCACAAGCCCTCGGACGTGTTCTGGTGCACGGCCGACATCGGCTGGGTCACGGGCCACAGCTATATCGCCTACGGGCCGCTCACGATCGGCGCGACGCAGGTCATGTTCGAGGGCATCCCCACGTACCCGAACGCGGGCCGCTTCTGGGAGATGATCCAGAAGCACAAGGTCACGGTGTTCTATACCGCGCCCACGGCCATCCGCTCGCTCATCAAGTCCGCGGAAGCCGATGCGAAGGTGCATCCGAAGAGCTATGACCTCACATCGCTGCGCATCCTCGGCACGGTGGGCGAGCCGATCAACCCCGAAGCATGGATGTGGTACTACGAGAACGTGGGCGGCAAGCGCTGCCCGATCGTCGACACGTGGTGGCAGACCGAAACCGGCGGCCACATGATCACGCCGCTGCCGGGCGCGACGCCGCTCGTGCCGGGCTCGTGCACGCTGCCGCTGCCGGGCATCATGGCGGCGATCGTCGACGAAACGGGCCAGGACGTGCCCAACGGGCAGGGCGGCATTCTCGTGGTGAAGCGCCCGTGGCCCGCGATGATCCGCAACGTGTGGGGGCAGCCTGAGCGCTACAGGTCGGGCTACTTCCCCGAGGAACTCGGCGGCAAGCTGTACCTCGCGGGCGACGGCAGCGTGCGCGACAAGGAAACCGGCTACTTCACGATCATGGGCCGCATCGACGACGTGCTGAACGTCTCGGGCCACCGCCTGGGCACGATGGAGATCGAGTCGGCGCTGGTGGCGAACCCGCTGGTGGCCGAAGCCGCCGTGGTGGGGCGCCCCGACGACACGACCGGCGAAGCCGTGGTGGCGTTCGTGGTGCTCAAGGCCGCGCGCCCGCACGGCGACGATGCGGTGAAGCTCGCCGCAGAACTGCGCGCGTGGGTGGGCAAGGAGATCGGGCCGATCGCGAAACCGAAGGACATCCGCTTCGGCGAGAACCTGCCGAAGACGCGCTCGGGCAAGATCATGCGGCGCCTCTTGCGCTCGCTCGCGAAGGGCGAGGCGATCACCCAGGACGTCTCCACGCTGGAAAACCCGGCGATTCTCGATCAGCTTGGCGAGGCGCTTTGAGCGTTGCTTGATTGACGGATCGGGTGCTAATGCACTCGATCCGATCCCGGCAAGGCCGGATGTCCCCGATTGCCGGCCACGCGCGTTTTTGCTACACAAGCGCATGGCCGCGTCAGATACTCCTCCAAAAAACAACCTCAACGCCTTGCCCGAGCCGCCGCCGGTGAGCGAGGCGATGGCGCTCGCGCATCGGCGCTACTGGCGCTTGAACCTCGTGCTGATCGTTGTGCTCATGAGCATCGGCTTTGCGGTGTCGTTCGTCGTGCCGCTGTTCGCGCGCGCGCTCGACAGCGTGCGCTTCGCGGGCTTCAGCCTGCCGTTTTATATCGGCGCGCAAGGGGCGATCCTCGTTTATATCGGGCTCGTGGCGCTCTACATCGTGCTGATGCAGCGCGCCGACCGCGAACTGCAGGCCGCGCGTGAAGCCGATGCGGCCATTCGCGAGGCCAGTCAGGCGCAGCAACGATGAGGCTCGCGCACCGGCTGATCCGCTCCTACGCGCTCTATATGCTCGGCTTTCTCGGCTTCATCTTCGTGATGTGGCGCATCGAGCTTGCCACCGGCCCCGGCATGTGGATCGGCTACGTGTTCCTGTTCGTGCCGATTGCGGTCTACGCCGTCATCGGGCTGCTCTCGCGCACCTCGGATCTCGTCGAGTACTACGTCGCGGGACGCCGCGTGCCATCGTTCTTCAACGGCATGGCGACGGCCGCGGACTGGCTCTCGGCAGCCTCGTTCATCGGCCTCGCGGGCTCGCTCTACGCAAGCGGCTACGACGGCCTCGCTTACCTGATGGGGTGGACGGGCGGCTACTGCCTCGTCGCATTCCTGCTCGCGCCCTACGTGCGCAAGCTCGCGCGCTATACCATCGCGGACTTCCTCGGCACGCGCTTCTCCAGCAACCTCGTGCGCGCGCTCGCCGTGCTGGCCACCATCATCTGCTCGTTCGTCTATCTCGTCGCGCAGATCCAGGGCGTGGGGCTGATCGCGGTGCGCTTCATCGGCGTCGACTTCGCCATTGGCATCTTTTGCGGGCTCGCCGGCATTCTCGTGTGCTCATTTCTGGGCGGCATGCGCGCGGTCACGTGGACCCAGGTGGCGCAATACATCATCCTGATCGCGGCGATGCTGATCCCGGTTTCGTTGATCGCGCATCGAAATGGCCTGGGCTGGCTGCCGCAATTCGATTACGGCAAGGTAATGCAGCGCGTGGAGACGCTCGAGCGGGAAGTGCGCGACACCAGCGCGGAGACCAACGTGCGCGACGAGTACGCGCATCGAGCCGCGCTCTGGCAATCGCGGCTCGATGCGCTGCCGCAGTCGTACACGGAAGAGAGGACGCGCCTCGTCGATGCGCTCGCGAACATGCGCCGCCACAATGGCCCGCTGCGCGAGATCGATTCGCTCGAGCGCGAAATCGAGCGTTTCCCGCGCGACCCCGAAGCCGCACGCGTGGCGTGGACGCAGCAGCGCGATGACCTGCTCGCGCGCGCCGCGCCCCCCGTGCCGATGCATGAACCGTTTCCCGCCGATAGCGACGAAGCGCGGCGCATTCACGAACGCAATTTTCTGTCGCTGCTGCTGTGCCTATCGCTCGGCACGGCGAGCCTGCCTCACATTCTTACGCGCTACAACACGACGACATCGGTGGCGTCGGCGCGGCGCTCGGTGGGATGGACGCTGTTCTTCGTCGCGCTGTTCTATTTGACGGTGCCGGTGCTGGCGGTGCTCATCAAGTTCGAGATCCTTTCGCACCTCACGGGGCTGCATTTCGCCGATTTGCCGCATTGGGTGATGCAATGGCGGCGCATGGAGCCGACCATGATCGGCATTGCCGATATCAACGGCGACGGCATCGTGCATTGGAGCGATATTCAGATGCAGCCGGATATGGTGGTGCTGGCCGCGCCGGAGATTGCGGGGCTGCCGTATGTGATGTCGGGGCTCGTGGCCTCGGGCGCGCTCGCGGCGGCGCTTTCCACGGCGGATGGGCTGCTGCTCACGATCTCGAACGTGCTCTCGCACGATGTGTACTACCACATGGTGGACCCGAATGCGTCGAGCCAGCGGCGCGTGACCATGTCGAAGATTCTGCTGCTGGGCGTGGCCTTGTTTGCTTCGTGGGTGGCTTCGCTCAATGCGGGAAATATTCTATTTCTGGTGGGGGCGGCGTTTTCGCTGGCGGCGTCGAGCCTGTTTCCGGTGCTCGTGCTGGGCGTGTTCTGGAAGCGCACGACACGGCTGGGCGCGGTGGCGGGGATGGTGGCGGGGCTGGCGGTGTGCGTCTATTACATTGTCTCGACGTATCCGTTTTTTACGCAGATCACGGGGTTCGAGGGGGCGCGCTGGTTTGGGATCGAGCCGATTAGCTCGGGGGTGTTTGGGGTGCCGGCGGGGTTTCTGGCGACCATCATCGTGAGTTTGGTTGATAAGAAGCCGGATGAGTATTCGATCGCGCTGGTGGATTATATTCGGCATCCCTAACCCGCTTCATAGCCGCACGCTTCGATAGCGGATTCCTGGGTTGAAAAGCAAAAAACCCCATAAGTCGTTGACTT
Organism: Paraburkholderia sp. A1BS-2L; assembly: GCF_051125205.1. NCBI lineage: Bacteria > Pseudomonadati > Pseudomonadota > Betaproteobacteria > Burkholderiales > Burkholderiaceae > Paraburkholderia > Paraburkholderia sp. A1BS-2L. The sequence goes on along the minus strand of NZ_CP120428.1, from coordinate 2,082,428 downwards.
TACGGGGTTTTTGCCAAATCATTCTGGCGGAGAGAGGGGGATTCGAACCCCCGATAGGCTATTAACCTATACACGCTTTCCAGGCGTGCGACTTAAACCGCTCATCCATCTCTCCGGCGGGAGTCGGATTATAGCAGAGTCTGGGCGTTGCGGGGGAGGCTCTCTGCAAACTTCGCGCCACCCAGTCACCTCACAGCGCAGCGCGAATCCGCTCCGCCGTTACTTCAAGCTGAGCCTTGTCCGCCATATCGCGCGCATGCAGTCGCAGTTCCTCCCCCCGGCGGCGCGGAATGAGGTGAAAGTGCACGTGCGGCACAGTCTGACCCGCCGCCGCGCCGTTGAACTGGGCGATCATCAGCCCGTCCGGCGCGAGCGACTTGCGCACGGCCGCGGCCACTTTCTGCACCATCGCCATCGAGGCGGCCACCGCTTCGGGCGAGAGCTCGTAAATCTCCTCGGCCGGCTCCTTCGGCAGCACCAGCACGTGGCCCTCGGATTGCGGCATCACATCCATGATCGCGAGCGCCGCGTCGCTCTCGCACAGCTTGATGGAGGGGATTTCGCCGCGCAGGAGTTTCGCGAAGATGTTGTTGTCGTCGTAAGCCATGGGTTCCTCGGTAGTGTCTCGGGCGCGGCGCTTGCGTGCCGCAGCGTCGATTATCGCCCACGCCAGGCCGTCCGTCGGAGTTACTGCAGATTTTTTGAAGTGGGTGCATCATTAGAGGTATCGCAGCGTGCGCGACGAAGAAAAATGTCTTGAAAGCACCCTCTTGCATGGGATCGGAGTCAGGAGCTCTGCATGGGACCGGAGGCATTGCCAAAGCAATTCCGGTCGATAGCCAAAGCGCCAACTCCGGTTTACACGGAGAACGTATGGCAACGACTGATCTCGAAGCAGCTCAACCCGCTCAATCTAGCCAATCCACCCGGCCGGCCCAGCCTGTCCAGCCCGCGCAGCACGCCGTGCCGCCGCAGCCCGTCCGTGAAGTCACCGCGTCGGGGGCCTCCCGGTTCGCCGCCGAACTGCTTGCGCGCGCCGACATCAGGCTCAACGGCACGCGCCCGTGGGACATGCGTATCCACAATCCGCAGGTGCTGGAGCGCGTGGTCGCGCTCGGCAACCTCGGCTTGGGCGAGGCGTACATGGACGATCAGTGGGATTGCGATCGGCTCGACGAATTCTTCGCGCACGTGCTGCGTGCGCATCTGGACGAACAGATCGATCCCGCCCGGCTGGTTTTCCACGCGCTCAAGGCGCGCCTCATGAACCGCCAGACGGTGCGCCGCGCGTGGAAGGTGGGGCAGCAGCACTACGATATCGGCAACGCGTTTTATGAGGCCATGCTCGACAAGCGCATGACCTACACCTGCGGCTACTGGTCGGGCGGCGCGAGGACGCTGGACGAAGCGCAGGAAGCCAAGCTCGATTTGATTTGCAGAAAGCTCGGGCTCGAGCCGGGCATGCGTCTGCTCGACATCGGCTGCGGCTGGGGCAGCCTCATGAAGTTTGCCGCCGAACGTTACGGTGTGTCCTGCGTGGGTGTCACGATCTCGAAGGAGCAGGCCGCGCTGGGCGCCGAGCGCTGCGAAGGCCTGCCCGTGGAATTCCGTCTGCAGGACTATCGTCTGCTCGACGAAAAATTCGATCGCATCGCGAGCGTGGGCATGTTCGAGCACGTCGGGCCCAAGAATTACCGCACCTATATGGAAGTGGCGCATCGCTGCCTCGTCGACGACGGCATCGTCTTGCTGCACACGATCGGCAAGAACCGCCGCGACACCACGCCCGATCCGTGGGTCGACAAATACATTTTCCCCAACGGCGAACTGCCCACCATCGGCCAGATCGCGGATGCCTCGGGCGGGCTTTTCGTCGTCGAGGATCTGCACAATTTCGGCGCCGATTACGACCGCACGCTGATGGCGTGGCATGCGAACTTCGAGGCTGCGTGGCCGCGTTTCGCGCCCGAAATGGGGCACCGTTTTTACCGCATGTGGCGCTACTATCTGCTGTCGTGCGCGGGCGCGTTTCGCGCGCGTGACATTCAGCTCTGGCAGTACGTGTTTTCGAAGCACGGCCTGCTGGGCGGGTATCGCCGGCCGCAAGCCTGATTCATGCCGCGCTAGCGCATCACCGCGGTGACCGTCGCGATGCCGAGTATCGTCATCAGCACGGACGCGCACACGTGAATCGCGATTTCGCCCGCGGCCCAGCCGAGGCGGCCATGCTGCAGATGCGCGACCACTTCGGCGGAGAAACTCGAGAACGTCGACAGCCCGCCCATGCAGCCGGTGATGACGAACAGGCGCCACTGCGGCGAGACATCAGGCAGGCGCGCGAACACGGCCAGCGACACGCCGATGATGTAGCCCGCGAGGATGTTGGATGCGAGCGTGCCGAGCGGCAGCGTGGGGAAAGCAGCGTTCAGGCGCAGGCTGAGCACCCAGCGCAGCAGCGAGCCGAGCGCGCCGCCAAGGCCGACGGCGAGAATCGAGAGATACATGGTGTGGAGTCGTTGTAGGCGCAAGGGGCGTCGACACTGGATGGCCAGTTGGCCGGTCGTTGCCTGCTGCGGGACGCGATATTGTCGCGCCTTCGACTCCGGAGTTTAGCACCGCGATAGCGCAAGGCGCGCCCGGTTCGGCTCGCCCGCACGGTGTTGCTGGTGCGGGCGTTGCACGTCAATACGCGATGCAGACCGACTTCGTCTCGGTGTAGGCATCGATGATGGCGCGGCCGTGCTCGCGACCGATGCCCGAGGCCTTGAAGCCGCCGAAGGGCAGCGCCGGATCCACCATGTTGTGCGTGTTGACCCAGACGGTGCCGGCCTGCACCGCATCCACCACGCGCAGCGCGCGATCGAGCTGGTTGGTCCACACGCTCGCGCCGAGTCCATATTCGGAGGCGTTGGCGGCAGCGATGGCTTCTTCCACGTCGTCGTAAGGCATTGCTACGAGCACCGGGCCGAACACTTCTTCGCGCACCACTGTGAGCGGCTGGTTGGCGGCGTTCGCAATCACGGTGGGCTCGATGAAGTAGCCTGCACGATTGCCGTTGCCGCCGCCTGCCACGATCTCTGCGCCTTCCGCGCGGCCTTGCGCGATCATGCCGGCCACCTTGTCGCGATGGCGCGAGGAGACGAGCGGCCCCATCTGGGTGGCGGCGTCGAAGCCCGAGCCGAGCACGGTGTTGCGCGCCACTTGCGCGACGCCTTCGACGATTTCCTCGAAGCGCGCGCGCGGCACATAGAGGCGCGAGCCGGCGGTGCAGACCTGGCCGTGGTTGAAGAAGATCGCGCCCGCAGCGCCTTCGACGGCGCGTTGCAGGTCGCAGTCGTCGAGCACGATCACCGGGCTCTTGCCGCCCAGCTCCAGCGAGACGCGCTTGAGATCGTTCGCGCACTGCTTGCCGATGATGCGGCCCACTTCGGTGGAGCCCGTAAAGGTGACTTTGTCCACGCCCGCATGACGCACGAGCGCCGCGCCCGCTGTCTCGCCCCGGCCGGTGACGACGTTGAACACGCCCGCCGGAAAGCCTGCTTCGTGCGCGAGTTCGGCCAGGCGGATCGCCGTGAGCGGCGTTTCCTCGGCGGGCTTGAGCACGACGGTGCAGCCGCAGGCGAGCGCGGGCGCGATTTTCCACACGGCCATCAGCAGAGGGAAATTCCACGGAACGATGGCGGCGACCACGCCCGCCGGCACGCGCCGCGTGGAGGCGTTGTAGCGCACGCCGGGCGGGAAGGCGAGCGAAAGGTCGACGGTGCTGCCTTCGATCTTGGTGGCCCAGCCCGCCATATAACGCAGCCATTGCACGCTGCCGCCCACTTCGAGCATCTTCGAGAAGCCGAGCAGTTTGCCCTGGTTGAGCGTTTCCAGCGCGGCGAGTTCGTCGCCGTTGCGTTCGACGAGGTCGGCGAGCTTCAGGAGCAGGCGCTCGCGCTCGGAGGGCGGCAGGCGGCGCCACGGGCCGGCCTCGAAGGCGCGGCGCGCGGCGGTGACGGCCGCGTCGATGTCGGCATCGGCGGCGTCCGGCACCTGGGCGATTTCAGCGCCTGTGGCCGGATTGAAAACGGCGAACGTGCGGCTGTCGCCGCCGGCGCAAAAGCGGCCGTCGACGAACATCTGCGTGCGGATCGTGTGCGTGAAGTCCTGGCGGTCCATGGGGTTTCCTCGATTGGGTCCTGTGCTTGGGTGTCAACGAATGTCGATTCCGCCGCCCGATGAAAGGGCGTGCGCTGCGGAACGGGATGAGTACTGCGTGGTCGAGTACTGCGTGTGCAAGTACAGCTGTGCGGAATCCGGCGCGTGAACGTGAGGCCTGCGCCTTTGGCGGCGCGCCGCGAGTGTGCATGCGCACACGAGGTTGAGTGTGGCGCCCGCGAGAAAGAGCGTGTGGAAGCCGGGGCCGAAACCCCAGGAAGTCGTGGCCAACGCAGCGCCCGCGAGCATGCCCGCGTGGTGCGCAAAGCCGGGGCAGCCGGCCTGTGACGCGTGGCCGATGCGCAGGAGCGTCGGTAGCGTGAGCGCGTCGAGCACGGTGAACGCTGGCGCGGCGAATACGGCCCACGGTGCGAGCGTATCGAGCGTGAGCGCGGCAAGCAACGCGCCGCGCAGCGCGAAGAGCGCCAGCAATGCGTAAAGGTGGTCGATACTTTCCGCAAGCAGGCCCAGGCCCGCCGCAGCGCCAAGCGAAACGGCCAACTGCGCGAGCGAGAAAGGTCCGCTGCCGCACACGGCGAAGAGCTGGAAGCGCGCGAGCACGCCGCTGGAAAGCCCAGCCAGCAGTGCGGGCACGAGCAGGGCAGCGCTGCCTTGCAGCGCCGCAGTGAACTCTCGTTGTACGAGTTGACACGCAGTCCTATGAATTTGCCGGCGAGGCATGACAGATTCCGTGCGACGCGTCGGCAAGCTCGACCATGCCGCCGCAAACATCACGGGACCCGCCAAAGCAAGCGCGACTGGCATGCCGATCGGCAAAAAGCCTGTGCGTCCCCGCACGGCCGCTGCCGCCAGCGTCGCCATGACGAGGATGAGCGAGGTGGCCACCGGCACGGTGGCCCGCGAGACGAAGCAACGCGTGAGTGCCGCAGGTAGCAATACCATGGCAAAGAGCGCCGCAGCGCCGCCCGCGAATGCGGCAGCATGCGGGCCAATTTGCATCGCACCCAGCATGACGCTCGCCGCGAGCGCCGAGGCGCCGCCCGTCACTGCGCACCAAATCCAGGCGGCGGCGAGGGCATCCCGAATCTTCGGCGTCACGGAGCGGCGCGCGCGCGGCATCATCGCGAACTTACTGCTTGCCGTGACAGCACGACGGCGCGGCGCCCGCATCGGGTGCGCCGTCCTGCACGCTATGCGGGTCGCGCCCGCCCGGCAGATCCATCGCCTGATTGCCGTGGAAGAAGTTGTTCGGCTTGAGCATGAAGCCGGCGTACTCCACGGGCATGACCGGGAAGTCCTCGGGCTTGCATACATGCGTGTGGCCGAAACTGTGCCACAGCACGATGTCTTCGTTTTCCACGTTGCGGTTCGCTTCGATATAGCGCGGCAGGCCGTCGCCGCCCGCATGCTGATTGGGGTAATCGCCGCTCGCGTAGCGTTGCGTCGTGTCGTATGGCGTGACCCAGACATGACGCGTGGCGAAGCCGCCGCGCTGGCGCACCTTCGAGTTCGGGTCGGCGAGCATCAGCGGAGAATCGTTGATGATGAGCTTGTACCCAGGATTCGCGCCCACGCGGTTTTTCACGTTTGGATTCACGACTTTCCAGAAGCGTCCGGTTTGGCCGTTGGCGTTGCGCGCGGCTTCCTGCTCGGTCTTGAGCACGCGCTTCGTGGTATCGAAGACGTTGCCGTAGGGGTTCTGCGCACCCATCGGACGCGGCACGAACTCGTGCTCGGTCACGGAATTCTTCTCGCCGTCCACCATCATGTGCAGACGCGCGTTGAAAAAATGCTGGTGCGTCGGGCCTCCGAGGTTCTCGGTGACCATGCCGCCCCACGGATACGTGTCGCCATCCGCGACAGCCGAGGTCTGAATGATGCCCGTGAGCTTGCATTCGAGCTGGATCGTGCCGTCTTGATAGAAGTACCAGTAGAAGCCGTAGTCGTAATTGCCCACCGTCGCAAAGAACGAAATCACGAGACGGCGCGAGCGGCGCATCTCGAACACGCCGGTGCGGAATTCGTAGTGTTTCCAGAGCGTGCCGTAATCCTCTTCGTGCAGGCATACCGCGTTTTTCATCGTGAAGCTGTTGCCGAAGTCGTCGGCGGACGGAATGTCGAAGTAGCGGATCGTGCCAAGGCAGTCACAACCGAGCTCGAGCTGGTTCGCCAGTTTGCCGAGGCCATACTCGCCCGCATCGAAGGCGCTTTTCCAGTAGTGGTTCGTGGTGGGATCGGAGTAGGGCACGCACATTTCCGTCACGCTCGCGCGGTAGACAATGGGGCGCGGCACGCTCTTGCCGTCGTCCCAGGCAATCTGGTGCAGCACCAGGCCTTCGCGCGGCGTGAAGCCCACGCGGAACGTCCAGTTTTGCCAACTGACCTGCCAGCCGTCGATCGCAAAGCTGGGTCCTTCGGGTTGGCTGATCGAAAGCGGTTTGACGGTGTCGCGAGGCTTGCCGATGCTTGGCGTGTCGTAGTTGTGCTTCGCGCGCGGGATTGGAATGATGCGGCCGTCGTCCACGAGCTCGATCACTTTCTGCTCGAGCAGGTCCACCACGGCCACTACGCCTTCGATCGGGTGCGCGTAGCCGTTGTCGGTGACGTTTTCGCGGTAGTAGCTCACGCAGCGCACGAGACGGCGGCCACCTTCGTTCGGGCGATCGAAGGCGCCTGCCGAGAACGGATCGACCTGCACGCGCGCGAGATCGTCTTCTGTGAGGCCGCGCCTCTTGACGGCCTCGCGCCACGCGAGGTCTTCCTTCACGATGCGCTCGGCGTTCATGAAATCTTCGATCATCACGGGCGGCTGGCCGAACGGCGCGTGGTGCAGTGCGAGCGCCTTGCGCGATTCCACTTTCTTTTCGCGCAGATCGACCACCAGTTCCAGTGTCTGGTTGCGCGTGCGATCGATGGCGATCGTGAACGCACGGCGCGAATAGTAGCTGCCGGGCCGGTACGCGAGCACTTCGGCCTTGGGCGGCTCTTGCAACTCGGTGACGGGAAAGCGCGCGTGTTCGTCGAGCTGTTCGGCGGCCTTCACAATGTCACAGGCGAGCTGCATTTCGATAAGGCTCAGCGGATCGAGCGGATGCGAGTTCGAAGTCGTGTTCATAAGCATTTCGTAAGAATGGCGTTGGACCGTAACAGCGCGGGAAGCGCGGCGGGCAGGCCCCGTTTTTTGGGGGGCGGAAGGCATTGCCGCAATGGCGATGTCGTGACGTCATCGTAGAAACGCCATATTTTTTTCGCGCTTGCAAACCGCGCCAAAGGGACGATAGAGTGCGCCAAAGACAGAGCGAACAAACCCGGGTGCGTACGCTTATGCGCATCATTGGGTGAACGGAGAGAGACATGAAATCAGGGCCTGTCAGCAACGGGTATCCGATGATTCGCGGCGCTGTGATGGGTCCGATCGTGCGCGCGCTCGATGCAGCAGGCGCCGACTGCGATGCATTGCTGGCCGAGTTCGGCCTGAGCCGCAGGCAACTTTCGGACCCTTATGAAATCCTGCCGCTCGGGCGTTATGTCGGTGCCTTCGAGCGTGCAGCGCAAGTGCTCGATGAACCGTGGCTCGGCCTGCGTCTTGGCAACGAATTGCAGCTCACCGAACTTGGACCCGCCGGGCTCGTGTTCATGTCGTCGCCCACGCTGGGCGCGGCCATCCGCAAGTTCACGGATGCACTCGGTTCATGGCAGAGCGGTACCTTCGTCGATCTGGTGCGCGATAACGCATGGCCCATGTGGAGCTATCGCATTGCGCAGGCCCAGATCTGGCCGCGCCGCCAGGACGCCGAATACAGCGTAAGCGCGATGTGCCACATGATTCGTCTCGTGCGCGGCGCGACGTGGGCGCCGGTCGAGATCCATTTCGAGCATGCCGCGCCCGCGGATCTCAAACCCTATATGCGTATTTTCCGCGTGCCGGTGCGTTTCCAGCAGCCAGCGAGTGGTGTGGTGATGCATCCGCACGATCTCGACGCGCCGCTCAAGAGCGCCGACATGCAACTGGCGCGCATGATGGAGCGCCACGCGACCGATCTTATTTCGCGCGATACGGTGCCGCACGATCTCGTCGATCAGGTACGAGATCTGGTCACGCGGCGGCTCGCACGCGAAAAACTCGTGGTTGCCGATATTGCGCGGGATCTCGGGCTGTCGAACCGTTCGCTGCAGCGCCATCTGAACGAGGCGGGCACTTCCGTGCGCGAGATCATTCGCGAGGAGCGCCAGCGCAGCGTGGCAGTGCTGCGCGAGCAGGAGGGCATGACCAACGCCGCCGTTGCGCGCGCGGTGGGCTATGCCGATGCCACAGTGCTATGGCGCGCGACGCGTAACTGGGGGCGGTCGGAGTAGGCCGGTTTGCATGGATAAAGACGCTTCGATTTGAAAATGTAATGTTGCTGATTGTTTTCGGAAAGAAATGTGCTTGAAGAAAGTCTGTGAAAATTGATTCGTCATCCATATCAATTGCTTCATCGGCAGCCAACCCCCGATCAGGGTGCGATTGAGCGGCAAACACGTTAGGTAAAAACCCCAGACGGGTTGGCGCAATTTATCGAATATTTGGCGCGGTCAGTCAGATCGCGGGAATTTTTAACCGCCTACCATGCGCTCGTATCGAATCTCGCAATAGACCACGCAATACACCACGCGGGATTCGCTTTCACGAGCGCCAGGCGGACGCGGTTCTTCATCGTGTCGCGGGGCGCAATTCAAAATGACACCAGCAGAGGCAACGATGAACGAACCGCAAATACCCGTCGCGCCATCCGGGCTCGTGGGCAGCGCCATGGCAGACGATGCCGCCGCCGCGCCGCGCAGTCTGCTCGGCTTGTGGCAGATCGTGTTTCTCGTGATCTCCGCGGCTGCACCGCTCACCGGCATGCTTGGCGCGGTGCCGCCCGCCATCAGCCTCGGCAATGGCGCGGGCATTCCTGGCGCCTTTGTGATCGCGGGCGCGGTGCTGCTCGTTTTTAGCGTGGGCTTCGCTTCGATGAGCCGGCATATCGTGCGCGCCGGCGCGTTCTACGCCTACATTACGGCGGGCTTCGGCCGGCCGCTTGGCATGGCGGGCGCGCTCGTCGCGCTGCTTTCGTACACCTGCATCCAGATCGCGCTGTACGGGCTGTTCGGATTCTTCTGCACAGTCGTGCTTGGGCCGCTCCTGCATAGTGCGATGCCGTGGTACGCGTATTCGTTCGCATGCGTCGCCGTCGTGCAGGTGACGGGCCTGCGCGGCATCGACCTGAACAGCCGCCTGCTCGGCGTGCTGATGTGCCTCGAAATGGGCATCCTGCTCGTGCTTTCGATCGCCATCGTGATTCACCATGGCGGCCCGAGTGGCCTCACGCTCGCGCCGTTCACACCGAAGCAGGTGTTCAGCGGCCACATGGGCATTGCCGTGATGTTCGCGCTGGCGTCGTTTATCGGCTTCGAGGCCACGGCGATTTACGGCAAGGAGTGCCGCGATCCGAAGGTTACGGTGCCGCGCGCGACCTATGTGTCGGTCACGCTGATTCTCGTGTTCTTCGCGTTCGTTACGTGGGCCATCGTGTGCGCCTGGGGCCTGAAGGACGTGGTCGAGGCCGCGACGAAGCAGCCCGGAGACTTCTGGTTCATCCAGTCCACCAAGTACCTGGGCGGCGCCATGACCACCGCGATGAGCGTGCTTCTGCTCTCCAGCATCTTCGCGAGCCTGCTCTCGTTTCACAACACGATCGTGCGTTACATTCACGCGCTTTCGGTCGAGGGAATACTGCCCGCGAAGCTCGACCGCCTGCATGCGAAATACGGCTCGCCGTATCGCGCGAGCTATCTGCAAACGCTTACGGTGGCGTTGCCGATGGGACTCTATGTGCTCGCAGGCGCGGATCCGTTCAATACCGTGTTCAGTTGTACGTCGGCGCTCGGCACCATCGGCATCGTGATGCTGCAAGCCGTGACGAGTTTCTCGGTGGTCGTATTTTTTCGCGTCACGAAAAGGGACACGCGGCTGTGGCACGCGTTCGTCGCACCGATACTGGGCGGGATGGGCCTGCTGTGGATCGGCTTCGTGCTGACCAGCAACCTCGACGCGCTTTCCGGCTCCGATAGTCCCATCGTGCGGGCGTTCCCGTGGATCGTGTTCGCGGTCGCGCTGTTCGGCATTGTGCTCGGCTTCGTGCTCAAGCGCATACGGCCCGACATCTACGCGCGCTTCGGCCAATAGCACCCGGCGCGCGCGGCGCGTTCACTCCCCCCTCAAACCCCAAAAACATCGATATGGAAAACCCACTCGTCAAGCGTACGGCGCTGACGCTGGCGTCGTGCGCTCTAGCCACCTTCATGCACGGCGCTTGCGCTCAGTCCTCTGTCACACTTTTCGGCACGGTGGACGCCGGCCTCGTCTATTCGACGAATCAGCAGACCACGCGTGCGGATGGCAGCACCGAAGGGCATTCGAACTGGCAACTGGGCGGCGGCAACCTCGTGCCGTCGCGCTGGGGGCTGACCGGCAGCGAAGACATCGGCGGCGGCAGCACGGTGAACTTCACGCTGGAAAACAGCGTCCTTACGCAGAACGGCGCGTTGCTGCAGGGCGGCACGCTCTTTAACCGCAACGCCTGGGCGGGCGTGGCGAACGCGAACTATGGCACGCTCACGCTGGGACGCCAGTACGATCCGTTCTCCGACAACATGGGCGTCTATGCATCGAGCAACAACTGGGCGACGCTTTACGGTTCGCACTTCGGCGATGTCGACAATCTCAACGAAGCGTTCAACTTCAACAATTCGATCAAGTACGTGAGCCCGAGCTTCGGCGGCCTGACTGTGGGCGGTCTGTTCAGCTTTGGCGGCGTGGCGGGCAACTTCTCGCAGAACCGCGGCTGGTCGCTCGCCGCAAACTACACGCGTGGACCGCTTTCGCTATCCGCAGGCTATCTGCAACTGCGCAATCCACTCCAGGCGGCGTTGGGTGGGGAGGTCGGATATATTGGCGATTTCAGTTGCGCGAATGCCGACGCTTCGTATTGCGAACTGCACAATGCGCAGAAGATCGATATCTACGGCGCAGGCGGTTCGTATGCGCTCGATACAGTGACGCTCGCACTGAGCTACACGCATACGCGGCTTTCTCAGAGCCAGTATTTCGCGAGCACGGCGCAGCCACAAGGCGCGAACATCGCGTTCGATATTGCCGAACTCAACACGACGTGGCAAGTCTCGCCCGCGCTGCAATTCGGCTTTGCCTATATCTTCAACGACGCGCATCCTGATGAGGGCTCCTCCACGCGCATCCATCAGATCAACCTAGGCACGGTGTACAGCCTCTCGAAGCGCACGGCGCTCTATGCCGTGGTGATCGGGCAGAAGTCAACGGGTGCGGGACTCGGTATCGATGCCGCCGGCGGCGGCACGCGCAATCTGGCGCAGATTCCGAATCTGGTGAATTCGGACACCGACAAGCAATTGGCGGTCATTGCGGGCATTCGCCATAACTTTTGAGCAGGCGGGGCGGTTCGCGGGCAAGCGCAGGGCGATCGGCGCTAAAATGAGTTGATCCGCTTTCTCGCGCGAGCCCTCGCATGAAAGTCGCCCTTTTTGTCCCGTGCTTCATCGACGCGTTCTACCCCGAAGTGGGCATCGCCACGCTCGAATTGCTGGAGCGGCTGGGCTGCGAGGTCGACTATCCGCTTGAACAGACCTGTTGCGGCCAGCCCATGGCCAACAGCGGCGCGCAAGCCGAGGCGGCCGGCGCGGAGCGCGTGTTCGCGCGCGCTTTCGAAGGATATGACTTTATCGTCGGGCCTTCGGCCAGCTGCGTGAATCATGTGCGCGATCATCTCACCGCCATCGAGCAAACCGATCCGGTGCGGCGCGTGCGCACGAACGCCTTCGAACTCGTGGAGTTCCTGCACGACGTGCTGCGCGTGCGCGAATTCCCGTGGGCCGAGTTCCCCTGGCGCGTGGGCCTGCACAACAGCTGCAGTGCGCTGCGCCATCTGCACGAGGCGTCTATTTCCGAGGTGGCGGGCAAGCCCTTTTCGAAGCCGCTCGCGTTGCTGCAGGGCGTGAAGGGCATCGAGTTCGTACAGCCCCAGCGGCCCGACGAATGCTGCGGCTTCGGCGGCACGTTTGCCGTGACCGAGGAAGCGGTGTCGGTACGCATGGGCCAGGACAAGGTCATCGACCACGTGAGCGCGGGCGCGCAATACATTGTCTCGGGCGACATGTCGTGTCTCATGCATCAGCAGGGCTGTGCGCAGCGCATGCAGTCCGATGTGCGCTTCATCCATATCGCCCAGGTGCTCAACGGAGCACGCGAATGAGCGCCCCGAACGATCGCCCGAAGCGGGTCGAGCACGCGAAGCTCGCCGGCGCATTTCTCGCGCGACCCGAACACGTGGATTTCCACGACAAGCGTCTCTGGGACTTGCGCACGAAGCGCGACGCGCAGGCGCATGCCATTCCCGAATGGGAGGCGCTGCGCGAGCTCGCGTCGGCCATCAAGGCGCACACGCTTTCGCATCTGGCCGACTATCTCGAGCAGTTCTCGCGCACCGCCGAGGCGAACGGCGTGCAGGTGCACTGGGCCGATACCGCGGGCGAGCACAACGAGACGGTCTTTCGCATCCTGAGCGAGCGCGGCATGACCGCGCTCGTGAAGAGCAAGTCGATGCTCACGGACGAGTGCGAGATGCGCCCGTACCTCGAACAGCGTGGCATCGCCGTGATGGAAACCGATCTTGGCGAGCGCATCCAGCAACTCGACGGCCAGCCGCCGAGCCATATCGTCGTGCCCGCCGTACACAAGCTGCGCGATGACGTGGCCCAGGTGTTCGGCCGCACGATCGGCACCGATGCATCGAACAACGACATCCACTATCTTGCCGAGAGCCAGCGCATGAACACGCGCCCGTGGTTCGTGCGCGGGAAGACCGCGGGCATGACGGGCTGCAATTTCGCGGTGGCCGAAACCGGCACGGTGGTGGTCTGCACGAACGAGGGCAACGCCGATCTCTCGGCCAACGTGCCGCCGCTGCATATCGTTTCGATGGGCATCGAGAAGCTGATTCCGCGCATGTCCGATCTCGGTGTGTTTATCCGCATGCTTTCGCGCAGCGCGCTGGGCTCGCCGATCACGCAATACACCTCGCATTTCCGCGCGCCCCGCGAGGGTGCCGAGATGCACTTCATCCTCGTCGACAACGGCCGCAGCGCACGGCTCGCGATGCCCGACTTCTGGTACTCGCTCAAGTGCATCCGCTGCGGCGCGTGCATGAATACCTGCCCGGTTTATCGGCGCAGCGGCGGTCTCTCATATGGCAGCACCTATGCGGGGCCGATTGGCGCGATCATCAACCCGACCTTCGACTTGAAGCGCTTTAGCGCGTTGCCGTTCGCGTCCACCCTCAACGGCAGTTGCACCAACGTGTGCCCCGTGAAGATCAACATTCACGAGCAGATCTACCAGTGGCGCACGGTGATCGCCGCGCAGCACGAGGTGCCGTTCGTGAAACAGGAAGTGCTCAAGATGGCGGGGCGGTTGCTGGGAAGTCCGACGATGTATCGCGCGGCCGTGTCGTCGCTCGACGGCGCGCTGCGGCTCTTGCCCAATTTTGTGCTCTACAACCCGCTCAATATCTGGGGCCGGCAACGCACGCTGCCGCAGGCTCCGTCCACGACCTTTCATGCCTGGTATCGCAAGCATCGCAAGGGCTCTAAAGGCAGCAAGGGAGACAACGACGGAGGCGACGATGGCGAGCCGTGAAGCGTTCCTCGCCCGTGTGCGCGCGGCGCAGCCCGAGGCCCAGGACTTGCCCGAGGTGCCGTTGTTCGACGCGCCGCCCGGCGAATTGCGCGCGCGCTTTGGCGCAGCGCTCGCGCTCATGGGTGGCAGCGAGGCACAGGCCGATTCGGGCGAGGCCGTGCTCGCGCTGATACGCGAGCGTTTCGGCGCGCAGGTGTCGATCGCGTCGGCGGCGCCCGAGGTGCAGGGCACGCGTGCGCTCGAACCGGCCACGCCGCCCGAGTCGCTCGAGAACGTGGATGTGGGCGTCGTGCGCGCGCGCTTCGGCGTTGCCGAAACGGGTTCGGTGTGGCTCTCCGAGCGCGAATACGGGGTGAACGCGCTTGGCTATCTCGTGCAACATCTCTACGTGCTGCTCGATCCCGGCGCGCTCGTGGCCGGCCTTCAGGATGCCTACCGGCGCGACGATTTTCGCAGCGCGCGCTATGCGGTGCTGGTGACCGGGCCGTCCGCCACGGCCGATATCGAGGGCGTGCTGATTCGGGGCGCGCAAGGGGTGAGGTCGCTGACGCTGGTATGGCTCGCGGCGCACGGCGCTTGCGCGTGACTCATGGCTGGCTCGTGCCTGACTCAAGCGATCGGCAATGATCATCCGCGTTCTATTGCTGAGCGGCTTCCTGTTGGCGAGCATCGTCGTGGTGCAGGCCGTGAGCCTGCACTTCGCGCTGTCCGAATCGGTGCTGCTTGCTGCCTGGGGTTTCGCGCTCGGCGGCCGTGCCATGCGCTAGACTCGCTCACCGGTTCGAGCATGGAAAAGGAGGTGCCGATGTTGCGCAAGACCCTCAACGCATCGCGGCTGCAGGAAGAAGTGAAGCGCCGGATCCACCGGCTCCAGGAAGTCGTCGACGATGGCGTGAAGATCGGCGTGCCGCGACCGCAGCCACAGACGCCCGACCGCACGGGCTGCAACTGGACGATGCGCAATTTCGGCAACGCGGCGGGGTTCGAGACGAGCATCGCCGGCGTGCTCGCGCAGATGCAGGCGGAGTACAACCTTGCTGCGCAAGAGGGGGAGGAGAGCGAGGCCACGCGCGCTCCAGCAGGCGATCCGTTCGGCGGCACGCATGCGCCGGCGAAAGTCGATCCGTTCGCCGACACATCGGGCAATCCCGGACCCGCGCCGGCAGCGAATCCGGTTGCCGGGGCGCAGCCGGCGGGGGCTTCGAAGGCGAGCGCCGATCCGTTCGGCGGCCCTTCGTCGCCGAAGGACGGCGCCAGCGAGCCGCCACCGCGCAAGCGCCCGGCGAACCCGTTCGGCGGCGCCTGACACCGCTTGCTACGCGGCCTTGCTGTTCAGGTCGCGGCGATCAGCTTTCTTCCGCCGTCTTGCGCGGGCGGCGGGCGCGCGCCGGGGACTTCTTCGGCGCTTTGGCTTTTTTGCCGGCCGGTTCGGCGTCGGCGCTCGCTTCGGGCGCGGGAGATTCCGTCACGTCGCGCGGCGGCTCGGCGTGGGCCTCTTGCGCAGCGGGTCCGGAAGCCTTCTTGCGGCCAGTGCTCTTGCGCGATGCGGTCTTGCGCGCGCGCCGCGGTGCCTCGGGCGCTTCGGATTCCGGGTGCTCCCCGGCGGCGGGTGCATCGGCCGCCGCGTGCTCGTGCGCGCCGTGCTGCGGCTGCCCGAAGCGCGGCATGTCGCCCGCGTGGTGCGCTTCGTCGCGAGCCGGTGCATGCACCTCGCGCGATTGCGCCGAGGCGGTCTCGGTGAAGAGGTCGCCGTTCGACATCGCCGCGCTGGCCTCGGACTCGCGCGTTTGCTCGAATTCGAACGAGACACGCGCTTCGGCCGTTTCCTGCGCTTCACGCGTTTCGCTGCTTTCGCTCGCCTCGCGTGCCTGCTCGTGGCCGTTCTCGCCGGCAGCCGCCGCGCCGCGCCCGCCGCGCCGGCCCTTGCGGCGCGAGCGCGTCGAATCTTCCGCGCGTTCTCCGCGCTCCGCACGCTCCGCGCGCGGAGCTGCCTCTTCCGCCGGGCTCGCGGGCGCGGCGCTCGCCGGCTGGCTCGTGCGCGTCACATAGGTGCCGGACTTCTCGTCGCGGCCCACTTCCAGCAGGCCGCGCGCCTGCGCTTCTTCGAGCAGGTTGCCGAACGCGCGGAAGCCGTAGCGCGCCTCGTTGAAGTCGGGGCGGCGCCGCTTGATGGCGCTCTTGAGCACAGATGCCCAGATCTTGCCGCTGTCGCCCCGCTCATAGCCGAGCGCGTCGAGGGTCTCGACCACCAGCGTGATGGCCTTGGACTTGCGCTCTTCGCCGCGTTCCTCGCCGCGCTCGTCCGCGCTTTCGGCAGCGTTGCGCCGCTCGTCGCCGGACTGGCGCTTCGCGTTCGCGCCGCTTTCGCCGCGCGCCTTGGCGCGCTCCTTTTGCTCGCGCGCGAGCTCGCGCACCAGGTCGTCGTAGAAGATGAACTCATCGCAGTTCGCGACGAGCAGGTCGGAGGTGGAATGCTTCACGCCCACGCCGATCACCTTCTTGGCGTTCTCGCGCAGCTTCGAGACGAGCGGCGAAAAGTCGGAGTCGCCGCTCACGATCACGAAGGTGTCCACGTGCGACTTCGTATAGCAGAGATCGAGCGCGTCCACGACGAGGCGGATATCGGCGGAATTCTTGCCCGACTGGCGCACATGCGGAATTTCGATGAGCTCGAAGCTCGCCTCGTGCATCGACGCCTTGAAGCCCTTGTAGCGGTCCCAGTCGCAATAGGCCTTCTTCACGACGATGCTGCCTTTGAGCAGGAGCCGCTCGAGCACGGGCTTGATATCGAAACGGTCGATCTTCGCGTCGCGCACGCCGAGCGCGACGTTCTCGAAGTCGCAGAACACCGCCATGCTGACGTTTTCCTGAGGGGAGGCCATGTGATTCGTTCGTTCCATCTGCTGTTCGAACGCACATGATAGCCCCTCGCCGCGGCGCGGACCGAAAACACCGGCATCGCGCGAGCATAACCTCTTCAAGGCGCTCGTCGACGGCTACCGGCCATGACCGCGGCGACACTCCGGGCGACCGTTTCGCACCAGCCGTGCGCTTGGAGGTTAACCCCGATCTTTTGCAGCGGTCCCGGCGTAATAGAGTTACGCAGATGAACCCATGCGCGACAGCGATGCAGGAGGCGACACCATGATCGAGGCACCCGGCGAGGCCAGGGCACGCTGCCCCGTGAGCGCGAACGCGGCAGCGTTCGACCCGTTCAGCGATGGCTACCAGCAGGACCCGCCCGAGTACGTGCGCTGGGCGCGCGAGCAGGAGCCCGTGTTCTACAGCCCGCAACTGGGTTATTGGGTCGTCACGCGCTACGACGACATCAAGGCGATCTTCCGCGACAACCTCACGTTCTCGCCCTCGATCGCGCTCGAAAAGATCACACCCACAGGGCCCGAGGCCAACGCGGTGCTCGAGTCGTATGGCTACGCCATGAACCGCACGCTCGTGAACGAAGACGAGCCCGCGCACATGCCGCGCCGCCGCGTGCTGATGGAGCCGTTCACGCCCGAGCAGCTGAAGCGCCACGAACCGCTGGTGCGGCGCCTCGCGCGCGAGTACGTCGACCGTTTCATCGACACGGGCCGAGCCGATCTCGTCGACCAGATGCTCTGGGAGGTGCCGCTCACGGTGGCGCTGCATTTTCTCGGCGTGCCCGAGGAAGACATGGACATGCTGCGCCGCTACTCGATCGCGCACACGGTCAATACCTGGGGGCGTCCGCGCCCCGAAGAGCAGGTGGCGGTGGCGCACGCGGTAGGCAACTTCTGGCAGTTCGCGGGCAAGGTGCTGGCGAAGATGCGCCAGAACCCCGAGGGCCATGGATGGATGCAATACGGCATCCGCAAGCAGCAGGCGCATCCCGAGATCGTCACCGACTCGTATCTGCATTCGATGATGATGGCGGGCATCGTGGCCGCGCACGAGACTACGGCCAACGCCACGGCCAATGCGATGAAGCTGCTGTTGCAGCACCCGCGCGCGTGGCGCGAGCTCTGCGAAGACCCGAGCCTGATACCGAACGCCGTGGAGGAATGCCTGCGCCACAACGGCTCGATTGCGGCGTGGCGGCGGCTTGCGACGAAGGATGTGCGCATCGGAGGCGTCGACATTGCCGCGGGCTCGAAGCTGCTGATCGTGACCTCGTCGGCGAATCACGACGAGGGGCATTTTGCCGATGCTGATCTGTTCGACATTCGCCGCGACAACGCGAGCGATCACCTTACGTTCGGCTATGGCGCGCACCAGTGCATGGGAAAGAATCTCGCGCGCATGGAGATGCAGATCTTTCTCGACGAGTTCACGCGGCGGTTGCCGCATATGCGGCTCGCGGAGCAGAGGTTCACCTACGTGCCCAATACCTCGTTTCGGGGTCCGGAGCATTTGTGGGTGGAGTGGGACCCGGCGCAAAACCCCGAGCGCACCCATTGCGCGTCATCTGGCGCGCGGGCGGCCGTACGGATTGGCGAGCCGTCGTCGCATGCGTTGAGCCGCCCCGTGGTGGTCGAGCGTATGGACACCGTGGCGGCTGGCATTGTGCGGCTGCGTCTGGCCGCGCCCGAGGGCGCGACGCTGCCGCGTTGGGCGCCCGGCGCGCATATCGACCTCGAATGCGGCGAGTATGGCAACGGTCGTGAGGGTGTGCTGTCGCGCCAGTATTCGCTGTGCGGCGACCCCGCTGATACGGGCGCGTTCGAAATCGCGGTGCTGCGCGAAACGCAAAGCCGGGGCGGTTCCGCATGGGTACACGACACGCTGCGCGAGGGCATGCGCGTGAGAATTCGCGGACCTCGCAATCATTTCCGGCTCGACGAAACGGTTGAGTCAGGGCATCGGGCCATTTTCATCGCGGGCGGCATCGGCATCACGCCAATCAGCGCGATGGCGCGCCGCGCGCGCGAGCTCGGCATCGACTACGATCTGCACTATAGCGGCCGCTCGCGCGGCAGCATGGCGTTCGTCGCGGAACTCACGCAGTTGCATGGCGAGCGGCTGCGCCTTTACGTCTCCGATGAAGGCACGCGCAACGATTTCGGCGCACTGCGCGTGGAGGGACCCACGCGCGTCTATGCGTGCGGTCCCGCGCGCATGCTCGATGCGCTGGCTGCCGCGAGCGCTGCGTGGCCGGAAGACACGTTGCGCATGGAGCACTTCGTCGCGCGCGCGGGCAAGCTCGACCCGGCACACGAGCATGCGTTCGAAGTCGAGCTCAAGGACTCGGGCGTCGTGCTGGAGGTGGCGGCGGACCAGACCGTGCTCGATGCGCTGCGCGCCGCGAATATCGACGTGCAGAGCGACTGCGAAGAGGGCCTGTGCGGCTCGTGCGAGGTGCGCGTGCTGGCGGGCGAGATCGATCACCGCGACGTGGTGCTCACGCGCGCCGAACGCGAGACCCAGACGCGCATGATGACCTGCTGCTCGCGCGCAAAAGGCAAACGGCTGATACTCGAGTTGTAGAGGTGGAGCGGCGGCGCACAAGCGCATCGGGGCCGGAACAGCCTCCGGCCATCGGGACTAATGCCGACTTCCGGCCAGACGAATGCCGGCTTCTTTGAAAACGAATTGTTGGTCGCGCGCGGCTCCACCACACTGAGCCCTGTCGAGAGGCGGCGCGCGCACACGCGCCGTGCGGGAAACGAACAAGCCAGGATCGGAGGCGAAGGTGGTGACAGGGGCGGCGCGGGCGGCGCGCAAAATCAGCGACATCGCGCGGCATTGGGCACAGGCCGCGCCCGAGGCCACGGCGATTCGTGAAGAGGGCCGCGAAACCAGCTTCGGCGAGCTTTGGCGCAATGTGGAGGCGGCTCAGCGTTTCTTGCGCGGGCAAGGCGTGAGCACCGGCGACCGCGTGATGATCGTGGCCGAGAACTGCCCGGCCGTCATCACGCTGCTGTTCGCGCTTTCGGAAATCGGCGCGTGGCCGGCCATCGTCAACGCGCGGCTCTCGGAGCGCGAGATCGAAACGATCCGCGCGCATTGCGGACCGCGTCTGATGCTGTTTACGCATGGGGCCTCGCCCGATGCGCTGCGCCACGGCGTGCGTCAGCGCGCGAAAGAGATCGCGCCGCAAGGGCTCGGCCCGCTGATGATGGCGGACCCCGAACCGCAAGCCGTGCGCGAGCCCGAATCGCTCGCCCGCGAGGTCGCGCTCCTCATCTATACCTCGGGCACGACAGGTCAGCCCAAGGGCGTGATGGCCACGCATCGCGGGCTGCTGCATTTCGCGCGCGTCTCTGCCATCTCGCGCAACATGACGCCCGCCGACTGCGCCTATGCGGTCATGCCGATGTCGCATATCTTCGGCCTCGCGACGCTGCTGCTCGCCACCTTCGAGGCGGGCGCGAGCCTCTATCTGGCCGCTCGCTTCTCGGCCGAGGAAGTGGTGAGGGCGCTGGGCGCGTCGGAAATCTCGATCCTGCAGGGCGTGCCCACGATGTTCACGCGCATCGTCGCGTGGGTGCGCGAGCACGGCGGGGCGGTTCGGGCGCCGCGTCTGCGCTACCTCTACACGGGCGGCGGCCCGCTCGATCCCACCTTGAAGCACCAGGTGGAAGCGCTCTTCGGCATGCCGCTCCACCATGGCTATGGCATGACCGAATACGCGGGCTCGCTCTTCATCACGCGCATGGACCGGCCGCGCAAGGACACCTCATCGGGCGAGATCGTCGAAGGCGCGGAACTGCGCATCATGGGCCCCGATGGCCAGAGCGTCGCGCGCGGCGAAGCGGGCGAGCTGTGGGTGCGCGGCCCTGGCGTCATGCACGGCTACTATCGCGATCCGGCGCTCACGGCCGAGACGATCGATGCCGATGGATGGCTCAGGACCGGCGATCTCGGGCGGCTCGAAGCGGATGGCGCGCTCTTTATCGTCGGCCGGTCGAAGGACCTCATCATCCGCTCGGGCTTCAACGTCTATCCGATCGAAGTGGAATCGGTCATCAACACGTACGACGCGGTGCGCCTGTCGGCCGTGGTGGGCCGCACCGACGCCGAAGGCAATGAGGAAGTGGTGGCCTTCGTGGAGCCGAAAGAGGGCGCGGCACTCGATGTCGACGCATTGCAGCGCTATATCAGCGAGCGCCTCTCGCCGTACAAGCGGCCCGTGCAGATCGTGCCCATCGACATGATTCCCACCACCGCGAGCGGCAAGCTGCAAAAGCAGCCGCTGCGCGAACTCGCCGCGCGCCGCCGCTAGCGCGCCCTGTCAATTCGAAGCGGCATGCTCCGGGTGGAACCGCGCATGCCGGCATGAAACTGATAAGGAATACACATCATGATTCGCGACCAGGAAACGATGAACGTGCTGCTCGACAACGTCTCGCGCTTCGTGCGCGAGCGTCTCGTGCCGAACGAGGAGCGCGTGGCAGAAACCGACGAGATTCCCGCCGACATCGTGAACGACATGAAAGCGATGGGCCTTTTCGGCCTCACGATTCCCGAAGCCTACGGCGGCCTCGATCTCACGATGGAAGAAGAAGTGCTTGTGATGTTCGCGCTCGGCAAAACGTCACCCGCGTTTCGTTCGATCATCGGCACGACGGTGGGCATCGGCTCGCAGGGCATCGTGATCGACGGCACCGAGGAGCAAAAGGCCCGCTGGCTGCCGAAGCTCGCCACCGGCGAAGTCATCGCGAGCTTCGCACTCACAGAACCGGGCTCGGGCTCCGACGCGGCCTCGCTCAAGACGCGCGCCGAGCGCCACGGCGACCACTACGTCGTACACGGCACCAAGCGCTTCATCACGAACGCGCCGCAGGCGGGCATGTTCACGCTGATGGCGCGCACCAACCCCGACGAGCCGCGTGCGGGCGGCATCACCGCGTTCATCGTCGATGCACGCACGCCCGGCATCAGCTTCGGCAAGCGCGATCGCAAGATGGGCCAGAAGGGGGCGCATACCTGCGACGTGATCTTCGATAACGTGAAAGTGCCGGCCGAAAACATCATCGGCGGCAAGGAGGGCGTGGGCTTCAAAACCGCGATGAAGGTGCTCGACAAGGGCCGCATTCATATTGCGGCGATTTGCGTGGCGGTGGTGCAGCGCATGCTCGACGACGCATTGCGCTACGCAATGGAGCGCGAGCAGTTCGGCCAGCCGATCGGCGAATTCCAGCTCGTGCAGGCCATGCTCGCCGATAGCCAGGCCGAACTCTACGCTGCGCGCTGCATGGTGCTGGATGCCGCGCGCCGCCGCGACGATGGCCGCAACGTGAGCACCGAAGTCGCGTGTGCGAAGCTCTTTGCCTCGGAGATGTGCGGGCGCGTAGCCGACCGCGCGGTGCAGATCTTCGGCGGCGCGGGGTATATGGCCGAATACGGCATCGAGCGTTTCTACCGTGACGTGCGCCTGTTCCGCATATACGAGGGCACGAGCCAGATTCAGCAGATCGTCATTGCACGCAACATGATGCGCGACGCGCAAGCGCTTTAAAAAGCGCCTCAAGGCCTGCTATCCGTATGCACAGGCCCTGACCGTCTCATTCGAGCCGGCCGATGCCGTCGGCCACCAGCAGATCGACGAGCTTGCGCGCGAACAGCGGCAGCGCCTCGCGATCGGCCACGCAGATCTGCAGCTTGCGCACGGCCCACTCGTCGGTGAGCGGCACGATCTTGAGCGCCATGGTTTTCGCGTGGCGGCGCGCGGTGCCCTCGGGCAGCACGCAAATGCCGATGTTCGCTTCGATCATGCGGCAGGCGGCTTCGAAGTTGCTGACCTGAATGCGCCAGCGAATGGTGCGCTGCAAATTCGAGGACGCGCGCTTGAGGAATGCGTAGATCGCGCTTTCATCGGGTGGTCCTACGAAGTCGTGGTCCAGCGTGTCGGCAAAGTCGATTTCGCTTGCCTGTGCGAGCGGATGCGAGAGCGCGGTAGCAAGCACGAGGCGGTCGCGCCGGTACGGCATGACCTGCAAGCCCTCGGTGCGCACGTCGCCGGCCACGATGCCGATGTCGACACTGCCGTCCAGCACGGCGCGCACGATGTCGGGACTCAGCCGCTCGTGAATGTCCGCATACACATCGGGATGGTTGATGAGATAGGTGCGCAGCACGGCGGGCAGGAATTCGCTCATGGCCGTGGTGTTCGCGAACACGCGCACGTGACCCTTGACGCCCTCCGAGTACTCCTGAAGATCGCCCCGCAATTGCTCGAGTTGCTTGAGCACGCGCCGCGCGTGCGCGAGCAGCGTCTCCCCGGGCGCGGTGAGTGTCACGCCCTGGCTCGTGCGCGAAAGCAGCTTCACGCCGACTTGCTCTTCGAGATTCTTGATGCGCGTGCTCGCAGCGGGCAGCGAGAGATGCGCGCGTTCCGCACCGCGCGTGAGGCTGCTGGCCTCCGCCACGTGCGTGAAGAGCTTGAGGTCGACAAGATCGAAATGCATGGGTTCGCTCGATGGTGCTCTAGCCTGCGCGAGAGCGCGCCGCTGATTCAACGTTCGTTTGAACGATAGATGCAAATGACAAAGGTCTCGCGGATTCTGCGCATTATTGCGCCGCAGCGCAATACGCGCCATTAGCGGAATTACGGGTTAATCGTGGACGAATCGGGCATTCGGCATATTCAAATTGTGTGTGCGCGTGTGTTGCGTCAAGCTGCAAACCGAACAAGCGGCGTGACGAACTGTGGTAAAGCGCGCCGGCATAACGGATTCACCCATTCGAACGGAGGCTCGCACCATGCGGGCAGCGGGAGCACGAACGATGACGACGCAACGGATGCTGGCAGGCCAGGTGGTGGTGGTGACGGGTTCGGGCGGTGGCATTGGCCGTGACATTGCGCTGGCCATGGCGCGTCAGGGCGCGAAGGTGGTGGTCAACGACGTGGGCGCCTCGCTTTCCGGCGAGGGTCACAACGACGGCCCCGCGCAGGCCGTGGTGAACGAGATCGCGGCGCTCGGCGGCGAGGCCACGGCCAACACGGACAGCGTGGCCGAAGCCGCAGGCGCAGCCCGCATCGTGAAGCACGCGCTCGACGTGTTTGGCCGCGTCGACTGCGTGGTGAACAACGCCGGCATTTTGCGCGACCGCTTTTTCCACAAGATGAGCGAGGAGGAATTCGATGCGGTCGTGAAGGTACATTTGTACGGCTCTTACCACGTGTCGCGCGCGGCCGCCGACCATTTCAAGGATCAGCGCAGCGGCGCTTTCGTGCACATGACCTCGACCTCGGGCCTGATCGGCAATCTCGCGCAGGCCAACTACAGCGCCGCGAAGCTCGGTATCGCGGGGCTTTCGAAGTCCATTGCGCTCGACTTGCAGAAGTTCGGGGTGCGATCGAACTGCATCGCGCCGTTCGCATGGGGCCGCATGATCGATTCGATCAAGATCGATTCGCAGGAGCAGCAAGCGCGCGTCGAAAAAATCAAGCAGATGACGCCTGCGAAGATCGCGCCGCTCGCGGTGTTTCTCGCGAGCGAGCAGGCCGCCGATGTCTCGGGGCAGATCTTCGCGGTGCGCAATAACGAGATTTTCCTGATGAGCCAGCCGCGTCCCGTGCGCTCGGTGCATCGCGGCGAAGGCTGGACGCCCGAGACGATCGCGGAGCACGCCATGCCCGCGCTGCGCGGCTCGTTTCATCCGCTCGATGTTTCCGCCGATGTATTTAGCTGGGATCCGGTCTGAACTTGCGCGCGGCGCGGGCGGCCGGCATGGCCGGCAGCCTCAATCACGGAGGAGACATGCACGATCCGATCGATCGGCTCAATGCGCAGCTCGAACGCCTGCACGCGCATCCGTTCCATGCGGGACGCTTGCCGCGCAGCATCGCGAGCGCGGCGGAATTCGCCGAACGCGTGCCGCTCATGTCGCGCGCCCAGTTCGTGGCCGAAATGGGCAAGACGGGTTATGGAGCGTTCGCGCCTCACGTGCCGCCCGTGCGCATTCATCTCACGCCGATGGGCCCGGCGCTCGTGCCGATCCTGCACAGCGCCGCCGATCTGCGCGCGATGGAATCGGCGTGCGGCCAGCATCTGGACGCCTGCGGCATCGGCCCCGGCGACGTCTGCATGGTCACATTCGGCTATCACCTGTTCGTCGCGGGGATGTTTTATCAAAGCCAGATGGAGGCGCGCGGCGTCGCGTGCATCCCGCACGGTCCCGGCGAAACGGAGCGCGCGGCTCAGGTGGCGCGCCAGTGCGGCGTAACGGTGCTCGCGGGCAATCCCACGCATGCGCTCAAGCAGATCGAAGCGGGCTGTCCCGTGCCGCGCGTGTTCTTCGCGGGCGGCGAGCCGTTCAGCGGCAACGAGGCGCTTTATGCGCGCGTGCGGGCTGCCATGCCCGGCAC
The DNA here is from genome assembly GCF_051125205.1 of Paraburkholderia sp. A1BS-2L. Classification (NCBI taxonomy): domain Bacteria; kingdom Pseudomonadati; phylum Pseudomonadota; class Betaproteobacteria; order Burkholderiales; family Burkholderiaceae; genus Paraburkholderia; species Paraburkholderia sp. A1BS-2L. The sequence continues at coordinate 2,057,223 of NZ_CP120428.1, read as the reverse complement.
GCTGCTCATCGACAGTTATTCGTTATCCGAATGTCTTCCGGTGGCGCGGACGTTTCCGGGCGGCACGGGCGTGCATGTCTTCGACGAACTGCTCCACGCCGAGGTGATCGACCCCGACACCGGCGCGCCATTGCCCGAAGGCGAGCGCGGCGAACTCGTGCTCACGCATTTGCAGAAAGAGTTGCAGCCGCTCGTGCGCTATCGCACCGGCGACCTCGCCGTGCTCGAACGCACGGCGAGCGTGCATGGCCGCACGGTGTCGCTGCCGCGCGTGGTGTTCGAGCGCGTCGATTCGATGGTGAAGGTCAAGGGCGTGAAGGTCTATCCGTCCGAGTTGAAGCGCGTGCTGCAGGGAGTCGCGGGCGCGACGGGCGCTTACCGGATCGTGGTGCGCTCGAAGGCGCTTGGCGGTGACCATCTCACGCTGCTCGTCGAAGGTACACCCGCCGACATGGAGGCCATCGCCGAGCGCTTCAGGCGCCAGACGCTGATTCACGCCGATGCCATCGAGGCAGTCGACACGCTCGAAGGCGCGGCGCTCGTGCAGGACGAACGGAGGCAGACAACATGAACGCAACAGCCGCACCCGCACCGTGGCGCTATGTCGTGGGCCAGCACAACTACGCGGACTTCTCGACCTCGGTTTCGCCCGCCGTCGAGCGCGCCGTGGCCGAGCGGCTCGCGCCGCCCACGGTGCTCCTGAGCATCTTCGACGGCGACAGCATCACCGTGGGGGTGAACGAAGACCCGAACCAGGTACTCGACCTGCCGTTCTGCCGCGCCAACAACGTGCTCGTGCGGCGGCGCGTGAACAGCGGCGGGGCGATCTATGCGGGCCGTGGCTCGGCATTTCTCGCGCTGTATCTGCCGGTCGATTTGCCCGGCGTGCCGGCCACGGCGGCGGCTGCGTTCCCGGCCATTCTCGGCCACGTGGCGCAAGCGTTGCGCGAGGGGTTCGGGCTCGCTGCGGCGTACCGGCCGCTCAACGACGTCGAGATCGATGGCCGCAAGCTGGTCGCCACGTCGATGAAGATCGAGGGCGGCGTGCTCACGTTCCGCATCCTGCTGAACGTGAAGGCCATCGACACGGCGATTGCCGCGCGCGCGATGCCGATGGCGCCGGAGAAGGTCAAGGACAAGAAGCACAAGGATCTCGGTTCGCGCTACACGTATCTGGAGCAGGAGTTGGGCCGCGCGGTGAGCGAGGCCGAATTGCGCGCCTGGGCTCAGGCCTGCGTGCGCAGCGCATTCGGCAACGTCGCGCTCGCGCCCGGCGAGTTGGGCGAAGCGGAGCGGGCCTACGCGCAGCAATACGCGAGCGAACTCGTCGACGATGCCTGGTTCCATCAAAAGAGCGAAGCCACGCGCTATGGGCCCATCACGCAGGCCGGCGACCAGGTCGTGCGGGGCCGCGAGAAGGCGCCGGCCGGGCTCATCTGGCTGAGCCTGCTGGTGCGCCGCGGCGCGGTGCAGCGCGCGATCGTGAACGGCGACTGGCATCCCCGGCCGCTGCGCTCGGTGGACTGGCTCGAGGAAGGCTTCGCGGGGCTGGCTGCCACGCGCGAGGCGTGCGGCGCGCATATCGAAGCGTTCCTCGCGCGCGAGGACGTGGAGTTCGCGGGCGTCGAACCGGTGCATCTGCTCGCGGCGCTCGACAAGGCGCTAGATGAACTGGCCCGCGCGCGCAGCGGTGGCATGAGCGCTTCGTCTTTCATCGTTTAGCACAGCCATGACGATCGATTACCACACCTTGCGCAACTGGCCGTTCAAGGACATCGAACAGACCTACACCGCTCGCGATGCGATGTTCTATAGCCTCGCGGTGGGCTATGGCGCCAATTCCTTGGATCCCGATGATCTCGCGTTCGTCTACGGGGAGGAACTGCGCGTGCCGCCGACGTTCGCGGTGGTGCTCGGCTATCCGGGCTTCTGGGCGCGCGACCCGAGGAGCGGCATCGACTGGGTGCGCGTGCTGCACGGCGAGCAGGGCATCGAGATTCACAAGCCGCTGCCGCGCGAAGCGACGGTGATCGGCCGCTCGCGCATCGCGCGCGTGGTCGACAAGGGCGAGGGCAAGGGAGCGCTGCTCGAAATACAACGCAGCATTACCGACAAAGCGAGCGGCGAGCGCTATGCCACGCTCACGCAACTCACGTTTTGCCGTGGCGATGGCGGCTTCAGCGCGGGCGGCGGCCCGAGTGACGAGGCGCCCGCCGTGCCGCCCGCCGTGCCCGGGCGTGCGGCCGATCATGTCTGCACGTTGCCGACGCGGCCGGAGACGGCGCTGCTCTACCGCCTGTGCGGCGACGACAACGCGCTGCACGCGGACCCGCAAGTCGCGCGCGCGGCCGGCTTCGCGCGGCCCATCCTGCATGGCCTCGCCACCTGGGCGGTGGCCGCGCACGCGGTGCTCAAGACGCTGTGCGCGAGCGACCCGGCACGGCTCGCGCGATTTCATGCGCGCTTTACCGCGCCGGTCTATCCGGGCGAGACCCTGCGCACGGAAATCTGGCGCGACGGCCAGGCCGTGAGCTTTCGCACGCGCGTGGTCGAGCGCGACGTGGTGGTGCTCGACCACGGCACCGCGAAGCTGCGCTGAACATGGCCCACTTCATCGCCACAACTCAACACGAATTCGAACACGAACAGAAAGGAACTGCAGTCATGGCCCGTCAACCGAAACCGCTGGTGCGCTCCGATATCGCATACAGCACGCCCGATCGCATCGTCGTGCGCGGCAAAAGCCTGCCCGACGAAGTGCTCGGCCATATGAACCTCGGCGACTTCGCGTTCTTGCAACTGACCGGCAAGACCGCCACGCCGCAGCAATCCGCGATGTTCAACGCCATTGTCATCACGCTCGTCGAACACGGCATGACGCCCAGCGCGATCGCCGCGCGCATGACCTATGCCGGCGCGCCCGAGTCGCTCCAGGCGGCCGTGGCGGCAGGACTGTGCGGGCTGGGCTCGGTATTCGTGGGCAGCATGGAGGGTGCATGTCGTATGCTCTCCGAAGCATTGCGGTACGGCACGCCATGCCACGACCTTGAAAGGCTCGCGGTGGACACCGTGGCCGCATGGCGTGCGCGCGGCACGCCCATTCCAGGCCTCGGACACCCGCTGCATAAGCCGATCGATCCGCGCACGCCGCGCCTGTTCGAGCTTGCCGCGCAAAACGGCCTGTCGGGCGATTACGTGAAGCTCATGCAGTTGATCGGCGCAGAGGCCGAGCGCGCCGCGGGCAAGTCGCTGCCGATCAACGCGACGGGCGCCATCGGCGCGATCTGCTGCGAGTTCGGCTTTCCGTGGCGCATCGTGCGCGGCTTTGGCGTGATGGCGCGCGCGATCGGACTGGTCGGCCATCTGCTCGAAGAAGGCGAGCGGCCCATGTCGTTCGAATTGTGGCAACGTGTGGAAGACGAGGCTTCGGCGCACCTGCGCGGCGAGGCTTGATTCGACCTATAGCCACATCGGAGGATTGCCGTGTCCCAATCAGAACAGGAAGTCTCGCCAACCGTGCCGCTCGAAGCGTGGCTCGACAAGACCGAAACGCTCACCGACGAGATCACCTCGTTCCCGCTGCGCGCGCTCGCGGCCACGCTCGACCGCGAAGCACCGGGCGACGCGGTGCCGCCGCTGTGGCACTGGCTCTATTTCCTGCCAGTCGCGCCGCTCGCGCAAGTGGGCGCGGACGGTCACCCGAAGCGCGGCGGTTTCCTTCCGCCCGTCGCGTTGCCGCGCCGCATGTGGGCGGGCGGCCGGCTCACGTTCCACGCGCCGCTGCGTGCAGGCGAGACGGCGCAGCGCACCTCGACGGTTGCCAATATCGAAGACAAGACCGGGCGCAGCGGCCGGCTCGTGTTCGTGACGGTCCAGCATCGCTACGAATCGGCGGGCGCGCTGTGCATCGAGGAGGAGCACGACATCGTCTATCGCGACGCGCCGCAGCCCGGCGCGAGCGCGCCGAAACCCATCACTGCGCCTGCGGACAGCACCTGGTCGCGCACGCTCGCAGGCGATCCCGTGATGCTGTTCCGCTATTCGGCGCTCACCTTCAACGGCCATCGCATCCACTACGACTTTCCCTATGTCACGCAGGAGGAGGGCTATCCGGGGCTCATCGTTCACGGGCCGCTCATCGCCACGCTGCTGCTCGATCTCGTGCACCGCGAGCGGCCTCACGCAACGGTCGCGAGCTTCGCGTTTCGCGCCGTGCGCCCCACCTTCGGCGGCAATGCGTTCACGCTGTGCGGCAAGCCCGCCGTGGACGGCCGCACCATAGAACTGTGGGCCAAGGACCACGAGGGCTATCTGACGATGCAGGCCACAGCGACGCTTGCCTGATTCGAACCGACCCGCGCCACCCGTGCCACCCGTGTGCATTTCGCCTATGCAGCCATGAACTCCACCATGACCGATCATCCCAGCCGCACGCTCGCGGCCTTTGCCGCCACGCTAGAGTTCGACGCCATTCCCGCTCCGGTGGTCGAGCGTACCGTCAATCTCTACGTGGACTGGCTCGGCTCCGCGCTCGGCGGCAAGGGCGCGTGCCCGGTCGAGACCATTGCGCGTTTCGCGCGCGCGGCGCGCGGCGCGCGGAGCCCCCAGGATCCGTGCGACGTCGTGATCGACCGCAGCCGCAGCACCCCGTACTTCGCGGCGATGACGAATGCCGCCGCCTCGCACTTCGTCGAGCAGGACGACGTTCACAACGGCTCCGTGTTTCATCCCGCGACCGTGGTGTTTCCGGTCACGCTCGCGCTCGCGCAGGCGCTGGGCGCGTCGGGGCGCGAGTTCACCGCGGCTTCGGTGGCGGGCTATGAAGTCGGCATTCGCGTCGGCGAGTTCATGGGTCGTTCGCATTACAAAATATTCCATACGACCGGCACGGTGGGCACGATTGCGGCGGCTGCGGCGGCCGGGCGGCTTCTGAAACTCACGCCCGCGCAGATGCTCGACGCGTTCGGCTCGGCCGGCACCCAGGCGAGCGGCCTGTGGGAATTCCTGCGCGATGCCGCCGATTCCAAGCAACTGCACACGGCGATGGCCGCCGCCAACGGGCTGATGGCGGCCCAACTGGCCGCCGAGGGATTTCGCGGCGCGCAGCGCGTTCTCGAAGGCGCGCAGGGCATGGCCGCGGGCATGTCGAGCGATGCGGATCCGGCGAAGCTCGTCGACGCGCTCGGTGCGCGCTGGGCCATCGTGGAGACCTCGTTCAAGTATCACGCTGCCTGTCGCCACACGCATCCGGCCGCCGACGCGTTGCTCGCCGCGATGGCCGAGCACCGGCTCGCGCCGGACGACATCGCCGCCGTGACCGCGCACGTGCACCAGGGCGCCATTGACGTGCTGGGCAGCGTGGCCACGCCCAGCACGGTCCACCAGGCGAAGTTCAACATGGGCACGGTGCTGGGCCTGTGCGCGTATCGCGGCTATGCGGGCGTGAACGAGTTCGAGCACGACTACGCGCACGCGGACATCGCGGCGTTCCGCGAGCGCGTGACGATGGTGCTCGACGAAGAAGTGGACCGCGCGTATCCGGCGCGCTGGATCGGCAAGGTGAGCGTGACCACGTGCGACGGCCGTACGTTGCACGCGCGCGTGGACGAGCCCAAGGGCGATCCGGGCAACACGCTCTCGCGCGAAGAACTGGCGACGAAGTTCGTGCGCCTCGCGGTTTTTTCGCATGCGGCGAGCGAAGCGGAGGCGAACGCGTTGCTCGAGCAGGCGTGGCGTATAGCCGATGCCGGGCGCGTGGGCGCGCTCTTTGGCACAAGCAAGGTTACGAGCGCCGCGTAGAAGGTGAGCGCCTGAGCGTAAGCGCAAAAAACGCAAAAAACGCCAGATTTTCCGGCGTTTTTTGCATCGATATCATCATCGAGGCGACGCGTCACCCTTTCTGCGCGGTCGGCTTGCTGCGCACGAACCGCAGCGCGAAGCGCACGAGCTTCGGCATGGTCTCCGGGCGCAGCAGGCGCGTGTCATAGCCCGAGAAGCGCCGGTCGTTTTCTTCGAGGCACAGACGCATCAGGTCGGGCACGTTGATGTCCACGTCGGAGACCGACTGCGCGCCGTTCACCGTGAAGTTGTTGTCCTGCCGCTGCTCGTTGCCCTCGGCGTCCATGGTGCGCGCGAGGCCGATGCGCTCCCAGCCCAGAAACATCCACACGCGCGCCACTTTCAGTTCGAAGGCGATGCGCCGCCACCACGAAAGCCGCGCGCGGTGCCACGCCACCCAGTTCGCGAACAGCAGGATATGGCGGCATTCTTCCTGCATCACGGGCTCGAACGTGTCGATGAGCTCGGGCGGGAACAGCCCCGAGCGTTTCGCGACTTCGAACAGGCCGAACGCGAAGAAGCTGTCCACGCATTCGCTGTAGCCCGTCACGAGGTAGGCCCACTCCGCGTCCTTCGGAAATTCGTAGGGCGGCTCGCTCGCGAGCGCGATGCCATAGGCCCGCACCATGCGCGAAAGCACTTCCTTGTGGCGGTTTTCTTCCCACGCGTTGAGCGCGAGCGCGGCGCGCATCTCGGGGTCATCGACCGTCGCGCCATAGGCCGCCATGCGCAGGCGCGCCTTGCCCTCGGTCTGCACCGCGATGTCCCAGATCGGCAGCTCGACGATGCGCTTTAGCGCAGCGGGCTCGAGCGACGGCCATGCGAGCACCGAGGGCCGGTACGGGTTGAAGGTTTCGCGGAACATGCGGCAGGTCTCGCGCCGGTGCGCGTCGGAGCCGGGCGTAAGCGGGCCGGGCGCGGCGCTCGTCCAGTGGCGCGTGTTGTGTTCGGCGGCGTCGAGCGTCGCGCGGTCGGGCGGCTCGCTCGGCAGCTGCGGCGCGGTGAAGTCAGGGATCAATTGCGCTGTGTCGAAGGCGTCGAGTACCTGATCGTCCATCTTGAAGCGTCTCGTGTGGTGGGGTCGTGTTATTTGGTGGCTTGCCGCGTCGGCCAGGCGATCAGGCAAGCGATCAATTTTGTCACCGATGCGCGGAATTCGCCGCGGAATCCGCTTGCCCGGCACCAGCATCGGCACCAGCATCGCGGTCGTCGGCGTGGGTGACATGCGTGCCGCATTGATTGCAGAACGGGAAGAATGCGAAATTGCGCGCGCCGCAGGAACAGACCTCGAAGAGCCTCAGCCCGCAGTGAATGCAGAACGAGACCTGGTCGCCGCCCAGATGCCACGGCTTGTCGCAAGACGGGCAGAGCTTCTTTTGATACGCGCCTATGGCCTTTTCGTAGACCACGGTGCGGGCGCGCTCGCTCTGGCTTTGCTGCATTTCCGCGCGCTTGCGCTCGACGTAGCGCTGGAACGCGCGCAGCATGTAGAGCCCCGCGAATACCGTGAGCCCAATGCCCACGAGCACGCGCACATAGCCGCCGAAATCGGGCAGATACGGCACGAGTTCGACGAAGAACGCGCACAGCGCAAAGAGCCCGAAGCCATAAATGAACGGCCAGTAGCGGCTTTTGCGGCGCTTCACGAACAGCCAGACGGCCAGCAGCAGGATCGGCAGCGTGAGTGCGAGACGCCAGCCGAACACCGTGAGTTCGTAGCGCCGTTGCGCGGCGGCGTAGCGGGCGTCGGCGCCGGCCTGGGCCCGGGCGAGCTGCGCGCCCAATTGCTCGCCGCGCGCGTCGAGCGCGCGCTGCTGGTCGGCGAGCGCGTCGCGCCGGCGCTGCCAGTCGATCACGCTCGCCTGCAGCAGGTCGAGCTTGCGCGTGCGCGCGAGCAATTCGATGTCGTTGCGGTTGTCGCCCGTCGCCGTGCGCGTGGCGATCCAGTTGCGCAGGCCTTCCTGGGCGTCGCGATAGTCGGTGTTCGCACGGTCGTACGCAATGCGCAGGGTCTGCGCCTTGTCGTCGAGTGCGCTGCGCTGGCGCTCCAGATCGCGCGTTTGCGCTTCGAGCGGCGCGACGGCGGCGCGGTCGACGAATTGTTCGACGCGGGGCGGCCCGCCTTGCGGCGCGAACATGAGGTCGCGCATCACGAGGCTGCCGAGCATGTCGAGGAACAGCGCGAACACGATCGCGATGATCCACGAAGCAATCTGCAACAGGCGGGCGGGTCGCGAATAAGCCTGGCTGGTGTTCATGGGCGGTTCCTGGGAAGCGCAACGAAAGGCCAATGGGCGAGCGCCATTGTAAATGGCGCGGCGCGCAGGCTGAGGGCGCGTTGCCACTATTGCAAACCACTCAGCGATCGGTGAATGCGTTTCAGTTAATTGAATAATCGCCAGTGTGTCTTTTTTATCGGACAATTTATTGGCGTCGGTTCGCTTGGAGAAGGTAGAGTGTCGCGAATGTGGCGCGCGAGTACGCGGATGCGCTCGCGGCGCGTTTGGGCAAGGACCGCGTGCGCATCATCGCGGAGGCGTTCAGGCCGAAGCAGGGCGGTGGTTTCCGCGCGGCCACGGCGGCGGAACTGGCGCCGCAACTGCAGAGGTATCACGGCTATCGCGTCTATATCTTCGACGGCCCGCATTATCTGTCGAACGAACTCGTCGATGGGCTGCTCGCCATTCAGCACCCCGCGCGCAGCGGCGCGCCCAAGGGTGCGGGCGCGGCGCCCTGAACGCTGCGCCCACGCGCAGTCAGCGCAACTGCGCGAACGCGATGAAGAGCACCATCGCGCCGATCGTGCCGTCGAGTACGCGCCACGCGCCGGCGCGCCGGAACAGCGGCGCCAGCACGCGCGCACCGTAACCGAGGCCGATGAACCACACCGCGCTCACGCACATTGCGCCGATCGCGAACGCGAGACGGCTGCCTTGCGGCTCGCGCGCGCCGGCCGTGCCGATCAGCAAGAACGTGTCGAGATAGACGTGCGGGTTGAGCCAGGTGAACGCGAGCGTCATCAGGATGATCGGCCACGCGCGCTGCGCGGGCGCTTCCTGCGCGCCGGCTGCCTCCAGCACGGCATGGGTGGGCTTCATCGCGCGCCGCAGCGCGCCGATGCCGAACCATACGAGCCACGCGAGTCCCACATAAAGCACGAGATGCACGAAGGTGGGATAGCGCTCGACCAGCGCGGAAGCGCCGCCCACGCCCGCGCCGATCAGGATGAAATCGGACAGCGTGCACAGCAGCACGATCTTGCCGACGTGCGAGCGCAGGATGCCCTGACGCAGCACGAAGGCATTCTGCGCGCCGATGGTGACGATGAGCGAGGCGCACAGCGCCGCGCCGTGCGAAAAAGCGAGCCAGTTCATGATGGTTGCGCGGCCGGTGGCCGAAATGGGGCGCAAGGCGCAAGGTGACGAAGCACGTTGCGGCAGGCGCATGGACAGAGGAAGCATTCGGCGTTAGTCTGCGGCCGTGGCTTGCCTAAGCAAAGCTCATTTTCTTAAACTGGATTAAGGAACGCTAATGCTCGACTATGCGTTGCTCGATGCGCTCGCGGCCGTGGTCAGGCACGGCTCGTTCGATCGCGCGGCCGGCGCGCTCAACGTCACGCCTTCGGCGGTCTCGCAGCGCGTGAAGCTGCTGGAGGAGCGCGTGGGTACCGTGCTCGTGAAGCGCGGCCAGCCCTGCGTGGCCACGGCAGCGGGCGCGCTGCTGTGCCGTCACACCGAGCGCGTGCAACTGCTCGAGGCGGAACTGGGCGGCGGCATGCCCACGGTGGCCGGAGCGCTCGACGCATCGCGCCCCACCTTGCGCGTCGCGGTCAATGACGACAGCGTGGGCACCTGGTTCATCGACGCCGTGGCGGGCTTTTGTGTCGAGCGCGGCATCCTGCTCGATCTCGTGATCGACGACCAGGACCATACCGCGCAGCGCATGCGCGACGGCAGCGTGCAGGGCGCCGTGACGACCCAGGCCGAGCCCGTGCAGGGCTGCCGCTCGACGCGGCTTGGGCGCATGCGTTACCTCGCGGTCTGCTCGCCAGCGTTTTTCGAGCGCTATTTTTCCGCCGGCGTGGGACGCGAGGCGCTGCGCCGCGCGCCATGCGTGGAGTTCAATCCAAAGGACCAGCTGCAAAAGCGTTTCGTGCGGCGCATCACGCGTGCGCAGGTGGACGCGCCGCTGCACTGGATTCCGCACGTGGCGGGTTTTCTGCGCTGCTGCGTGAGCGGACTAGGGTGGGGCATGTGCCCGGAACGCATGATCGCGCCGTATCTCGCGCGCGGCGAACTCGTCGAGCTTACGCCGGGACGCACGCTCGACGTCGAGCTCTACTGGCAAAGCTGGCGTTTGTCGATCGGCTGGCTCGACGATTTCGGGGCCATGCTCAGGCACCGCGCGGCCGAGTTCCTCGATCAGGGGCGTGGGGCCTGATCCGCCAGTGAGCGCGGGCCGATTCGTTGTGCGCCCAACCATCGGCCCGGAATTGACGCTCAAATGCCGCGCTCATTGGATGGAATTTGAATTGCCGAATTCGACCGGAATCGCGGTTGCCGCTGTTGCTATTACCCGTGCCTTTGCGATTCGCCGCATAAGGACATGACAAAATCGCTAAAGCACAATTCATTTTTGATTAATGCATCATGAAATAGAGGTGAGTCTCGAATTTCCGTTCTCCGGGGATCCGCATGCTGTGTGCGACAATTCTCCGCGCAGCGCGGTTGTCCTGCCTGATGGGAAACCTCAATATGCCCATGTCATGAAATGGACATGCGTTTCATTGATCGCGCTGCAACGAGTGGCGTGACGGGACGCCACGCGCCGCCGCGCGGCAATAGACAGGAAGCCTGTTGAGGCCGATCCAGCACAGGAACGCTGCATGCGCCCGCAATAGTCTTGTCAATGCTTCGTCGATCCATGCCACCGACACGTATCGGTTATTTTTTCCTGACGCAAATGTTAAAGGTCAACAAATCGGCAAAAAAGTTGCGGAAGTAAATGTAAAGAAACGAGTATTGATGTCTTACAATTGCCGCTGAATGCCGATGGCTGCATTTGCCTGTGTCGGGATTAATGTGTGAATATTCAGTTTTTTCTGTGGCTTGCGAGAATCGCACGCTATAATCCGGACGTGGCAGAGTGCTTATTCGACCGGCATATTTGAATCGTTTCCACGTGCACGAGGTGCATTATGACGAAATTAGATACCGGCAGCGCATGGCAACAAACCATTGATCTTCTGTCCGCCGCCTCGGAGCCTTTGGGCCCGGACGGCGAGCCTGAATGCGTCAGGAGTTGCAAACCGGTACCCATCACGCGCAGCGCATCGGAAGCGGCCAATCGGCGCCGCGCGACCGTGCGTTCGTGGGATGCACAAGGCATTACCTTGATCCGGCGTCATGATCCGGAAAGCATCACCGTCTGCTGGAGCGACGCCACGTATGGGCGTTACTCCGACCAGTTGTGGCGGGTTTGCACCGCGCGTCGCAGCGCCGTGTGCGCGTTGACCGGCGAGAAAATCCGTCGCGGCGACGCAGTGTTCCGCCCCAGCCCCAACCGCCGCCATCGCCCGGCCAATGCCGACGCCATGATTCTTGCCAGCAAGCTGGACGCCTTTCCCAGCGGTGTCGTGGCTGCGCGTCTCGACGAGGCGCTTGCGGCGTAAGCGCTGCGTGGCGCGCGCCTGACCGCCGCATTGCGGTTACATAGCGGTTGCATCGTAGTCGCGTCTCAGTCGGGCCGGCCGCGCCCAGGTTGCAGCGGCAAATCCGCCGCTTGGGTCTGCTTGGGTCTGCTTACGATAGCCCGCATCGAACGTTCGATGCGGGCTGCGGGCGTCTAATCGCCTTCTCCGGCAGCGCCCAGCTTTCCTCCATCCGATGTCTCTTGCTCCGCTGGCCCGTTCGCGGCACGGGCCAGCAGGCTGGGTCTTCACCACACCGTCATGCGGTCTTGTCGCCGACGGTTTCCTCCTCTGACGCGTCGCGCGTCTCCGGCATCACGAACCACACCATCAGTACCGCTGCCGCGCCCGCCGAGGCGAGGCCGAGAAAGCTCACGGTATTGCCCAGATGGTCGGCGACGAACCCCGCGAGCGCGGTGGAGAGCGTGGCGCCAATGCCCGCCGATAACCCGAAGAGCCCGATGCACAGGTTGTAGCGCCCCTTGTCGCCGGCCACGTCGGCGGCGATGAGCGGCAGCATCACGCCGAACACGGCGGCCGAGATGCCGTCGAGCATCTGCACCGGCACGAGGAAGTACGGGTTGCCGACCGCGGCGAACAGCAGCGCGCGCAGCGGCAGGGCGCTGAAGCCGAGAATCAGCACCGGGCGGCGGCCCCAGTGCTGCGCGGTACGGCCCACCCACGGCGACATCAGCGCGACGATCGCTTGCGGCACGATGATGCACGCCGCAATCACGAGCTGCACGTTGTCGCCCATTCCGGCCGTCACTTCGCCCGCCGCAAGGTTCAGCATCGCGGCGTTCGAGAGGTGGAACAGCACCACGCAGGCCGCGAAGGTCAGCATGCGCTTGTCACGCAGCAGATCGAGGATGGTTTCGCGCGGCTCGCCCGGGAGTGCTGCGGTCGCGGCTTTCGCGGGTTTGTCGTCAGGGCGGCTTTTCAGCGGCTTGGGCGCGTGGGCGTGCTTGTCGTACTCGATCATGGCGAGCGCGACGAGCGCGGGCAGCGCGAGCGCCGCCGTGAGCCAGAACACCGCGCGTGGCGAGATGTATTCGCCGCACAGCCCCATCAGGCCCGCCGCGACCGCGCTGCCGATCGAGGCCCAGCGCGCGTTGCGCCCGAGCCGGTCGCCCAGGTTCTGCCGGCCCACCAGCGCGAGCGCGAGCGCCGCCATGGCAGGCACCAGCATGCAGCTCGCAAAGCCGTGGAACACCTCGGCGGCCATCACGGGCACGACGGTCGGGCTCAACGCGAGCAGCACCGCCGAGAGAATGATGGCGATGATCGCCCAGGCGGCGGCGGCCTTCTTGTTGCGCAGGGCGTCCACGGCCGCGCCGCCCGGCACCTGGCTCACCATGGCGCTGATCGTGCCCACCGAGAGCGCCAGGCCGATTTCGCCCTGGGTCCATTTGTGCGAGGCGAGGTAAGAGGCGATGAACGGGCCGAACCCGGTTTGCACGTTCGCGACAAAGAAGTTGAGCCAGTCGAGCGCGCGCACGCTTCGCAGACTGGGGGTGGGATGCGTCGTGCCGGTCATTGGGCACCGCGCGCGGGAGCTGCAGGGGCGGCCGGCGCCGCTGCGGGACTGACGGCGCGAACCGGCAGATCGCTCGCATAGGCGGGCGAAGCGTCGATCTGCTGGTCGCTCATCTCGAGCAGGGCTTCGAGTGCGTTGTTCTTCGTGACGAAACGCAGGGCCGACCAGTCGGCGGCGATCGTGCGGCGCTTCTCCAGCGTGCCGCTCACGTCGAGCACGACAGCGAGCGGGTCGGCGCTGCCGCTGATCAGCACGTCCACCACGCGTCCCACCTTGGCGCCGTTGGCGCGCTCGACGTTGGCGTCGAGCATTGGCAGGCGCGTCGGGCTCGCCTCCGAGGTGCCGGGCTGCGGCGCGCCCGACTTGGGCCGGTCCGGCACCTGCAGCTGGGCGGGCGTGAGCGCGAGCGTGATGGCCGGCGTCTTCGCCGGCGTGTTGATGCGCACGGCGCTCCACGGGAAGTTGGCCTTGCGGTCGCCCACGCCCATGAAGCCTTGCAGGTTCACGACCAGTTCCTGCGGCTTGCCGCCGGGGCCAGCGACCATGTCCACGGCGCGGCCGACGACCTTGCCGTCGGGCTTGCGCACTTCGCTGTCGAGCAGCGTGCGGAAGGTGCCGCGCTCGAGGGTGCGGCTTTGTACGAGCGGGGCGGGCAGCGGGGCGGGGGGCGCGCTCGCGGGCGCGGACGGCGGCGGCGTGGGCTTGGGCCGCCGCACGGGCGGGATGTGCGGTTTTCTGGGCGCGGGCTTTGCCTCGGCCGGCTGCGGAGCGCTTGCCGCTTCGGGCGCGGAGGCGGCTTCGGGTTCGCTCGTGAGCCCCTCCGGCGCGCTCACGCCAATGGGCGCCTCGACGATGGGCGCGGGCGTCTGGTACGGGCTGAACAGGGTGCAGCCCGACAGTGCGGCTAAAGCAAACAGCGCAAGCAGGGCGAGGGCGTACCGGGGGGACAGAACGGGATGTGCGAAACCGCCTCTCATCAACAGAAACTCCAGGAGCGGCCGGCGCGTGGCGCGCGGCGAGGGGAAAACCGGGTCGGGATGCGTGAGAGTTTAACCCGCATGGGGTCCCATTCCGGCCGAAACTGCCGCTAATCTGCTGACAAAACCCGCGTCGCGGGGCCGTTCGGGCGCATTTCAGACGGGCGCGCGAGCGCATCGGAGTGTGGGCGGGGCCCTTGGCGGCCCGGGGTAAACACGAGGCCCGGCGGTGCTTCGCGCCCTGTGTACGGCGATATAAGCGTCGCGGCATGTCGTCAATGTGATTCGCGCGATGGGAGCATGGGACGGGTTCGCCTAATCTTCGAGCCTGTAAAAAGATGTCAAATAAATGAATGGGTATAGCGCGCTGCGAGGCGCGCCTGGCTGGCGTCGACACCACTAGTCAATCCAGACGAGACGAACCTGATGACGGATCCGCACCACATAACGCGGACCGTTTCAGCATGCTGATAAAGGAGGCCTCACCATGATGGAACCCCAGGCACAGCAGGTGGCCGAAATGGCTACCGCTGCGATCCGCAAGGGCGATACCGCCGACGCCGTTGGCTCGACCGGTTTCCTCGACCGTTACTTCGATATTTCCACGCGCGGCAGCTCGGTGCGCCAGGAAAGCGTCGCCGGCATCACCACGTTCCTTGCGATGGTGTATTCCGTGTTCGTCGTGCCGGGCATGCTCGGCAAGGCGGGCTTCGACACCAGCGCGGTGTTTGTCGCCGTATGTCTCACCACGGCGTTCGGCTCGCTGCTGATGGGCTTGTGGGCGCGTCTGCCGATCGCCATCGGCTGCGCGATCTCGCTCACCGCATTCACCGCGTTCGGCCTCGTGCTCGGCAAGGGCCTGAAGCCCGAAGTCGCGCTCGGCGCCGTGTTCCTGATGGGCCTCGTGTTCACCAGCATCTCGGTCACCGGCGTGCGCTCGTGGATCCTGCGCAACCTGCCGCACGGTATCGCGCACGGCACGGGCATCGGCATCGGCCTGTTCCTGCTGCTGATCGCCGCCAACGACGTGGGCCTCGTGATCAAGAACCCGGGCGCCGGCCTGCCGGTTTCGCTCGGTCCGGTCACCTCGCTGCCCGTGATCCTCTCGGTGGTCGGTCTCGCCGCGATCTTCGGCCTCGTGCGCCGCCGCGTGCCGGGCTCGATCCTGATCGTGATCGTCGCAATCTCGGCGCTCGGTCTTGCCATCGACCCGGCCGTGACGTTCCACGGCGTGTTCGCGTGGCCGTCGCTCTCGGCGCCGGGCCATGCCTCGCTGATCGGTGCCATGGACATCAAGGGCGCGCTCTCGCTCGCCGTGCTGCCGAGCGTGCTCGCACTCGTGATGACCGCCGTGTTCGACGCGACCGGCACGATCCGCGCCGTGGCGGGCCAGGCTGGCCAGCTCGACGCCAGCGGCCGCATCATCAACGGCGGCCGCGCACTCACGGCCGACTCGGTCAGCTCGATCTTCTCGGGCTTCTTCGGCGGCGCGCCGGCAGCGGCTTACATCGAATCGACGGTGGGCGTGGCAGCAGGCGCCAAGACCGGCATGGCCGCAGCCGTGGTGGGCGTGCTGTTCCTCGCGGTGATGTTCTTCGCGCCGCTCGCGGGCCTCGTGCCTTCCTACGCCACGGCGCCGGCGCTCATGTATGTGGGCCTGATGATGCTCTCGAGCGTCTCGCGCCTCGACATGGACGACATGGTGGATGCGATGTCGGGCCTCGTGTGCGCCGTGTTCATCGTGCTCACCGCCAACATCGTCACGGGCATCATGCTGGGCTTCGCGACGCTCGTGATCGGCCGCGTGGTGAGCGGCGAGTTCAAGAAGCTCAACGTCGGCACGGTGATCATCGCTGCTGTGCTCGTGGCGTTCTACCTGGGCGGCTGGGCTATCTGATGCGCGGCTAGCGCCCACATAGCCCGGTCTTCGGCAAGACGGACCCGAGGCGGCCCGTCCTGCCGGCTTCACGGCCCGCGTTCGCTTTGTGGCGGCGCGGGCCGTGCGGCATTCGGCGCGCGCAATTGTGCGCGCCCGGCGCGCCTTGGCGGCGTTCGCAAGCGCGGGCGCCTCCTCACTTCGGCAGCACGCTGTTGCCTCGTCGCTTGCCCGATTTGCCGGTCGATTTGCGCGCCGATTTGCGTGGCTTGGGCTCCACGCCCACGCGCGGGTCGCGCGCCAGCACGAGTTCGGTCAGGCGCTGCGCGGCGGTTTCGAATTCCGCATCGTCCTGCGTGACGTGCAGCCACTTGCCCAGCACCGGATGCGGCTGCAACGAAGGTATTTCGTCGATGAGCGCGGCGTGCCGATCGTGCGACGTGCAGACCAGCAGGCCGTTAAAGGGCTTTTCGCGGTCGGCGGCGATGAGGCAGAGCAGGCCATCCATATAGGCGGCGTCGGCGCCGAACATCTGCTTGTGCAGATAGCCGGGGTCACGCTCGAAGGCATCGAAGATCCAGAGCAGGGAATTGCGGATTTTGGACGGCATGGCGCAAAGATCTCCGGATGGCTTGAGAAGGCGTGCCGGTGTAAAGATATCGAGGCACGACGCCGCGAAAACGCATTTTAAGGGCTGCGCGAATGCTGCCTTGACATCGGCGGCGCCCCTCCTATGCTTAACCGCATGGTTAAGCATGAAGACGACGCGTTGAACCGCATCTTCGCGGCACTGGCGGACCCCACGCGGCGCGCGCTGCTGGCGCGGCTCGCCCAGCAGGACGCGCTCTCGGTGAGCGCGCTCGCGCAGCCGTTCGCGATGTCGCTGCCCGCGGTGATGAAGCATCTGGATGTGCTCGCCGATGCGGGGCTCGTCCTGCGCGCGAAGACCGGGCGCACGGTGGCGTGCCGGCTCGCGGCGGGGCCGATGGAGGACGCGATGCAGTGGCTCGCGCACTACGAACGCTTCTGGAGCAGCGCACTCGATCGTCTCGCCGCTTTTGTGGAGGAGGAGGCATGTCCACCCAGCCCAGCCGTCCGGAGCACCGCGCGGAGCACGGCGCGGGAACAGCCAGCGCCGCCGCCCACGCCGGCCCCAGCCTCATTGTCAGGCGCCGCATCGACGCGAGCGTCGCGAAGGTCTACGCGGCATGGACGCAAGCCGCGCAACTGATGCGCTGGATGCATCCGCTCGACACGATCTGCCTGCATGCCGAGGCCGATGTGCGCGTGGGCGGACGTTTTCGCGTGATCATGCGCTCGCCCGGCGGCGAAGAATACGACGCGAGCGGCACGTATCTGGACGTCGTGCCCGAGGCGAAGCTCGTATTCACATGGGCATGGCGCAGCGAACCCGAGCGCGAATCGCGCGTGACGGTCGTGCTGCGCGCCGATGGCCCGACGACGGAGGTCATGCTGCGCCACGAACGCTTCCTCGACGAAGCCACGCGCGATGCGCATCGCGAAGGATGGTCGAGCGCGCTCGATCGTCTGGTGGAGCTGTTCGAATGACGGTATTCGGTTGAGCCGGTCACGGTCGGATCGACGTGAAGGCGCCCGCCAGGATGACGCGGCGCGCAACTGTTTCGGAGGACGAATAGACGGGATGGAGGCGCTAAAACGCTAGAGCGACATCTCGAAAGCGGGGCGCAGCAATACCTCGATGGCCATCACGATGAGGCCCATCGCGGCGGCCGCGAGGGTCAGCGTGCCATATTCGTCGTAGCGCGAGTCGTACAGACACGCAACCACGAAGAGGATGGCGAGCAGATTGGTCAGCCAGTAGAAGTTCAGCGCGAGAGGCATGGGGTTGCCGGAGTAAAAGACGCGACGGCGGATAGTGCGATTCGGGGCGATTCTATCGAACCGACCTTACGGATACGCAACAGCATGGTGGTCCTGGACACGCATTCAGGCGGCTTTTTAGGCCCGCTCAGCCGTGTTAGTCTCGGATCAATCTTGACTGCGGATCAATAATGAAAACATCGACCGACGAATTGCTCGTATTCGTCACGGTGATCGATGCGGGGTCGATCACCGCCGCCGCCGAAAAACTCGAGCAGACCGTCTCCGGCGTGAGCCGGGCGCTCACGCGGCTCGAAAAGCAGCTGGGCGTGGCGCTGCTCGTGCGCACCACGCGCCGCCTGCAATTGACCGAGGAGGGCGAGCTGTTTCTCGAACGCGCGCGCGCCATTCTCACGGCGATGGAGGACGCGGAAGAGGCCGTCTCGCGCCATCGCGAGCAGCCCTCGGGACGCTTGCGTGTGGATGCGGGCGCGCCTTTCATGCTCCATTGCATCGCGCCGCACATGGCCGCGTTTGCCCAACGCTATCCGCTGATCGAGCTCGAACTGACGAGCCATGAGCGCATCGCCGATCTGCACGAGCAGCGTGTCGATATTGCCATTCGAGTTGGCGCTTTCGAGGATGCCGCGCTGCACGCGCGCACGCTGGGCGCGAGCCGGCGTCATGTGGTGGCGAGCCCGGCCTATCTCGCGGCGCGCGGCACGCCGCGCACGCTTGCGCAATTGCGCGAGCACCGGCTGATCGGCTTCACGGCGCCCACGCAGGCGAACTGCTGGCCGCTTGGCGGGGCGTCGTCCGCGGCGCAGGCATCGCTGCTCGACGACATGCCAGCCACGCCCGGGGGCTTCGTGGCCCATCCGACGCTCGCGGCGTCGAGCGGCGAGACGATACGCCAGCTCGCGCTCGCTGGCGCGGGCGTCGCCTGCCTGTCCGATTTCATGACCGCCGGGGATCGCGCGGCCGGCCGCCTCGTGACCCTGCTCGACGACGTGCTCGTCGCCGAGCAACAGCCGATCCACGCTGTCTATGACCGCAGTGCGACGCTTGCCGCGCGCGTGCAGGGCTTCCTCGCATTTATCGGCGGCAGGCTGGAGGCGCTGGCCTGACGGGCACGCCTGCATCGCCGTGGCGATGCAGGCGCGAACTCATGGATTGTCCCAGGCCGGCGGGGGCTCGCGGAGGTTGTCTATACAGGCTCGCCAGGCTAGACTCCACGTCACTTGACTTGTATAGACAGGATTCGATCATGCTTCTTACGCCCGGCCATCTGACCCTCACGCAACTGCGCCAGATCGCGCGCGCAGCGGACAGCAGTAGCGTCCAGCTCCAGCTCGACCCCGCAAGCTTCGCGGCGATCGACGCGAGCGCGCGCACCGTTGCCGAGATCACGGCCAAGGGCGATCCCGCCTACGGCATCAACACGGGCTTCGGCCGCCTCGCCAGCACGCATATTCCGACCGATCAGCTCGAACTGCTGCAGCGCAATCTGGTGCTCTCGCACGCGGTGGGCGTGGGCGAGCCGATGTCGCTGCCGGTCGTGCGCCTCATGATTGCGCTGAAGCTGTCGAGCCTGGGTCGCGGTCACTCGGGCATCCGCCGCGAAGTGATGGAAACGCTCATCAAGCTGTTCAATGCGGACGTGCTGCCGGTGATCCCCGTGAAGGGCTCGGTGGGTGCTTCAGGCGACCTCGCGCCGCTTTCGCACATGTCGGCGGTGCTGCTGGGCGTGGGCGAAGTGTTCATCCGCGGCAAGCGCGCCAGCGCCGAAGCGGGTCTGGCCGCCGCCGGCCTCAAGCCGATAGCGCTGCAAGCGAAGGAAGGCCTCGCGCTGCTGAACGGCACGCAAGCCTCCACGGCGCTGGCGATCTACAACCTGTTCGCCATCGAAGACCTGTACCGCACCGCGCTGGTCTCGGGCGCGCTGTGCGTGGACGCGGCCGCCGGCTCGGTCAAGCCGTTCGACGCGCGCATTCACGAACTGCGTGGCCATCGCGGCCAGATCGAAGCGGCCTCGGCCTATCGCGCGCTGCTCGACGGCTCGGCGATCAATCTCTCGCACCGCGATTGCAGCAAGGTCCAGGACCCGTACTCGCTGCGCTGCCAGCCGCAGGTGATGGGCGCGTGCCTCGACCAGATGCGCCACGCCGCGCAAGTGCTGCTGATCGAAGCCAATGCGGTCTCGGACAACCCGCTGATCTTCCCGGACACCAAGGAAGTCATCTCGGGCGGCAACTTCCACGCGGAGCCGGTGGCGTTCGCAGCCGACAATCTCGCGCTGGCCGCCGCCGAAATCGGCGCGCTCGCCGAGCGCCGCATCGCGCTGCTGATCGACGCGACGCTCTCGGGCCTGCCGCCGTTCCTCGTGAAGGACGGCGGCGTGAACTCGGGCTTCATGATCGCGCACGTGACGGCGGCGGCATTGGCTTCGGAGAACAAGACGCTCGCGCATCCGGCCTCGGTGGATTCGCTGCCGACTTCGGCGAACCAGGAAGACCACGTGTCGATGGCGACCTTCGCCGCGCGCAAGCTCGCCGACATCGCCGGCAACACGGCCAACATTCTCGCGATCGAGCTGCTGGCCGCGGCCCAGGGCGTGGACCTGCGCGCGCCGCATGCGACCAGCCCGGCGCTGCAGAAGGTGATGGCTGCGGTGCGCAAGGAAGTGCCGCACTACGACCTGGACCGCTACTTCGCACCCGATATCGCGGCCATGGCGGAACTCGTGCAGAACGGCGCCATCGCCGCGCACAGCCCGTTCGCGTTCGAGTCCGAAGCGCACTGAGCGTCGTATTGAAGGCAACGGCGAAGATGCGGCCGGTGGCGCGAAGCGCGCATGACGCGCCGTCGAATCCATCGGCCCCTTCGACCAGGCAATGAACGCACCCGCATACCAGGGCATCAAGGACTTCATTCTTGCGCGCATCCACGCGGGCGAGTGGAGCGAGGGCGACCAGGTGCCCTCGGAGAACGAGCTCGCGCGCGAGTTCAAGGTCGCGCGCATGACGGTGAATCGCGCGCTGCGCGAGCTGACCGCAGAGCAGGTGCTCACGCGCGTGCAGGGTGCGGGCACCTTCGTTGCGCGTCCCAAGTACGAGTCCACGCTGGTGGCGATCCGCAGCATCTCCGACGAAATCCTCGCGCGCGGCCATGGCTATCGCGCCGAGGTGCTGGAGATCGGCGTGCTGCCCGCCGACGAGGCGCTCGCGATAGAGATGGGGCTGCGCACGAACGACCGGGTGTTCTACTCGCGCATGCTGCACTTCGAGAACGACGAGCCCGTGCAACTGGAGGAGCGCTGGGTCAATCCCGATGTCGCGCCCGATTACGTGGAGCAGGACTTCACGGCCACCACGCCTAACCACTACCTCATGCGCGTCGCGCCGCTCCAGGGCGTGGAGTACCGCATCGAGGCGCTTGCCCCGCAGGGCGACACGCGCGCGCGGCTCAAGATGAACGAGGTCGAGCCGTGTCTCGTCCTGCACCGGCGCACCCGCTCGAGCGGGCGCGTGGCTTCGGTGGCGAACCTGTGGCATCCGGGCAGCCGGTATCGCTTCACCGGACACTTCTAGACGGTGCCTCGGCGGCGTGCTTCCCGCCGTCCCCCCCTTTTTTATTCGCGTGCGTTGATGCCGCTTGCGGGTTGCGTCCTGCCTTGCGATGCGGCTAACCTTCAGGCATCGGCCAGGCTTGCACGGCCCACGAGGGAGGACCTCCGCAAATGGAAGATTCCAGCGCAACGCTCATGCCGACGTGGCGCGCGAACCTCGCGCTGCTCACGCGCGAAGTGGGCGCGGTCACGCGGCTCGCGAGGATGATGACGTTTTCGGCGAGCCACATGAAACTGATTGCTTCGGGGCAGCGCGATTTCAGCGCGGAGTTCGTGCGCGGCATCGAGGCCGTCACCGGCTTGCCCGAAGGCTGGATGGACGAGCGGCACGGCGCCGTCGAGGTGCCCCAGGAGGCGCGCGACGCGATCGCCGACGAAACGCCGCGCGCGCGCTTTCGCGGCACCGCGCATCCGGTGCGCAAGGCGCCCGTGCTGCGCACCGAGCCGATCTTCGGCCATGGCGCGGACGCCCGGCGCGCGCAGGGCACGGCTGCCCAGGACGCGCAACGGCGCCTCGCGGGCACGCGCAAGATTCGCGAGTTGGCCGCGCAGGACGTGCGCAAGCTCGAACGGCACCTGAGCATGCTGCCGGTGGAGCCGGAGGCGTTGCGCGCGCGCATCGAAGACGTGATTGCCCATGCCGAGCACGACGAGCGCTCGCGCGCCGATCTCGAAGGCCGGCTCGAACAGATCGAGAAGCACCGCGAGTTGCTTTTGCGCCACATCACGCGACTTCATGCGCTGCTTACGCGCTCGATCGACGACTGACGCCGGCGGCCGCAATCAGGGCCGCTACCGGGGCCGCGACGGGGGCCGCGACGGGGGCCGCGACGCCGCGCCAGGCGGCGCAACGCCTCAGACCCGCAGTTCAGCGAGAATCTGCTCGGCGAGAAAATCGCAGGTAGGCCGGTTCGAGCGGGCGCTGCGCGCGAGCACCACTTCGAGTTCGGGCAAGGCCGGCAGACCATGCTGCCGGCCCAGCGTGAGGAAGGTTTCGGGCACTGCGCAGCGCGCGAGCGGCGCGACCGCGAGGCCCGCCGCGACCATGCTGCACAGCCCCATCAGGCTCGGACTTTCATAGGACGTGCGATAGGCGATGTTTTCGCGTTCGAGCGCGGCAATCGCGTTCGAACGCGCGACGCTGCCCGCGCTGAAGAGCGCGATGGGCAGGGGGCGCTCGCGCCAGACCTCCCGGCCGATGGCCGCGCTCGCCTGAGCAGGCGGCCCGGCCCAGACCATCGGCTCGAAGCGGATGAATTCGCCGGCGAGTTCGCGCGTGCCCGTCACGCAGGCCAGATCGATCTTGTTGTCCTTCACGAGCGGCGCGAGCGCGCTGCTCGGCAGCCCGACCACCTGAATCTCCACTTTCGGCCAGTTCGCCGAGAACTTGCGCAGCACCTGCGGCAGCAGCGACGACGCATAGTCGTCGGGCATGCCGATCGACACTCGGCCCGTGACTTCGGGGTGTGCGAGCGAGGCCCACGCTTCGTCGCGCAGCGCGAGCATGCGCCGAGCGTAGGCGATCAGCGTGTGGCCGTCGGGCGTGGGCGTGACGTTGCGCGGCGCGCGAGTGAAGAGCGGCTTGCCGAGCGTGTCTTCCAGCGCGCGGATCTGCATGGAGAGTGCGGCCTGCGAACGGTGCACGAGCGCCGCGCCGCGCACGAAGCTGCCGGCGTCGGCCACGGCCACCACCATCGCAAGGACATCGAAATCGAGGGTCTTCATGGGTACGGGATGCGCGTCATGGGGCAACGCTGCATCAGTAAAACTGATTGAAACATTCAATATAACGCGTTTGCCTGAACGTTGCGACGCTCGCAGGGGGCCGGCCGTCTTTTCGATGTGCTGCAACCGATGTGCAGCGACCGATGTGCTACAACGAAAGCCGAACTCCATCGTCCAGCTGAGGCCGACATGTCCGTTCTCGCCGCCCGTCTGCAACGCGCCCTCGCGCAACGCACGCGCGAGGGCGCGGCGCGCCCGCCGCTCGTGCGCAGGCTCGCGTCCGGGCCCGGCTGGCAGGCCGACGACGTCGTCTGCACGTTCGGCCCCGCCGACCGGCCCTATGAGGAGCGCCACGCGAGCGCGTGCCTCGCGATCGTCGCGGCCGGGTCGTTCGGCTACCGCTGCGGTGCGGGCAAGGCCGGCCGTGGGCGCGGCCCGGAACTGATGACGCCCGGCGCGATCATGCTGGGCGAGCCGGGCGCGTGCTTCGAATGCGGCCACCGCCATGGCGCGGGCGACCGCTGCATCTCGTTTCATTTCGATCCGGACTGGCTCGAAGAGCAGGCCGCCGCAGCGGGCCTCGTGCCTCGCGCGCGGCGCTGGAGCGCGCTGCGCGTGCCGCCGCTGCGCGCGCTCGCGCCACTGGTTGCGCGCGCCTGCGCGAACGTCGAGGTGCTGGAGCGCGGGGCCGCAGCGCCCGCCGCGTGGGATGAGCTGGCGATTGCGCTGGCGGTGGCGACCTTGCGCGTGAGCGCGGACAGCAAGGACATGCGCGGGCCGGACCCGGTGCAAGCCAGCGCGACGTCGACGACCGGAGCGGGGCCATCGGCGGCCGCAGCCGCACGCGTGGCCGCGACGCTGCGTCTGATTGAAGAGACGCCCGATTCGCCGCACACGCTCGCGAGCCTCGCGGCGGCGGCGGGCGTGAGCGAGTTCTACTTCCTGCGGACCTTTTCGGCGGTGGCGGGCGTGACGCCGCATCAATACCTGCTGCGCTCGCGTTTGCGCGCGGCCGCGCTGCGGCTGTGCGCCGGGGAGGGTGGCGAGAAGATCATCGACATTGCACTGGAGAGCGGCTTCAACGATCTGTCCAACTTCAACGCGGCGTTTCGCGCGGAGTTCGGCGCGAGCCCGCGAGCGTGGCGTGACGCGATGCGCGCCCGCGAACTCGCGGCGACGTCCTGGCCGCGCGCGGCGAGCGCGACGCCCGCACCCAACGCGACGGCCACGACGAACGCAGCGGCGCCGCGCGTGCCATGAGCGCCGCGCGCGCAAGGGCCGGTGCATTCGCGCTTGCATGGGCGCTGGCGTTCGCCTGGCCGCGCGCGCAGGCGCAGGTGCAGCCGCAGCCGCCTTCCGGAGCGCAGACACGAGCGCAGGCGCCCGAGGATTCCCTGGATCTCGCCGATTCGCCGCCCGCCACGCTCGAACGCGATGTCCACGAATTCGTCGTGCAGCGAGACGGCTCGATCGAGGAGCACGACGACTCGACGATGCGCGCCGACACCACGGCCGGCGTCGATGCCGTCGCGCAGCGCTACGTCTGGTTCAATAAGGATATCGAAACGATCACTGCGCTCTCGGCGTACACCATCGACCCCGACGGCACCCTGCGCGAAGTGGCGCCAGGCGCGATCCGCGACGTTCAGGAGCCGCGCTCGGCGGGCGCGCCGACCTTCCAGGACGGCGTGCTGCGCACCGTGATCTTTCCGGGCGTGCAGCCGGGTTCGCGCGTGCGCCTCGTCTGGACCAAGCGCCGCGCCAGGGCGCTGCGAGCCGGCATGTTCTCGTACTTCGCCGAACCGCCGGGCGAGCCGGTCGAGCTTCAGCGCCTCGTCTTCGATCTGCCGGCGGACTTGCCGCTTCATGTCGATGCACGCGGTTATGAGGCGCTCGCGCCCGTGACCGAGAACGGCCGCACGCGCTACGCCTTCGAGTATCACCATGGCCCTTACGCGCCGCTGGAGCCGGGCGCCGTGGCCCGCGTGAACTGGGGCGCGCGCCTGATGGTGACGACCTTGCCCGACTACGCAGCCTTTGCCGCGCGCTACCGCGATGCAGCTGCCGATCCCACCGCGACCGATCCGTCCATCGCGGCCTTCGCGCAAACGCTCACGGCGGGGCTGGCGGATCCGCGCGAGAGGGCCGCGCGCATCTACGACTGGATGCGCCTGAATATCCGCTACGTGGCGCTTTTTCTGGGCGAGACCGCAGCGGCCCCGCACCGCGCGGTCGACATCCTGCGCGCGCGTTACGGCGACTGCAAGGACCACGTCGCGCTGTTCACCGCATTGCTCGCGGCGGTGGGCATTCGCGCCGAAGCGGCGCTGCTGAACCTCGGCCCCGTCTATGCGCTGCCATCGGTGCCGGGCTACGGCGTGGAGGCGATCGATCATGTGATCGCGTGGCTGCCCGACCTGGGCGTGTTCGCCGATACCTCGTCGGGCGGCGTGGCGTTCGGCTATTTGCCGGCGGGCGTGCTGGATCGCCCGGCGCTGCTCGTCGACGACGGCGTGCTCGTGCGCACGCCCGCCACGCAGCCACGCGAGCGCACGGCGCGGCTCGAAATCGACGCGGGAGCCGATGGCGGCGCTGCGTACCGCTATCGCGTGGAGGACACGGGCGCGGGTGCGGAACTCGAGCGCAACACGCTGCGCCGCGCGACGCGTCGCCAGGCGCGGGAGATCGCTTTGCAGCGGCTGCGCCAGGCTGGCTTGACGGGCACCGCGCAGGTTTCGACGAGTGCGCTCGGCGCGACGCAGGGGCCGTTCGCCGTCACCGTCGCCGGCACGCTCGACCATGTCGTCTGGCGCGATGGCACGACGGCGCTGCCTGCCTTGAGCAGCTTACCGGGCGGCATCGCCTCGCAGCTCGACGCGTGGCTCGCGGTGCCGCAGCGCACGCAGCCGTGGGCCTGTGTGGGCGGCGATTTCGAGGAGCATGCGCAAATCGTGTTGCCCGCGTTCGCGCGCGTGACCGACTGGCCGCACGACATGTCGGCGAGTGCGGACGCGGATGGCGCCCGGCTCGACTACGCGTCGCACTACGTGTTCGATCCGGCGTCGCGCACGGTGCAGATTTCGCGCAGGCTTGCCGCGCATTTCGGGCGGCAGATGTGCTCGCCGGATCAGTTCGCGCAGATGCACGATGCGCTCGTGCGCATGCAGCGCGATACGCGTGCGCAGATCGTCGTGCGTGCTCGGGGCGAGCGTTAGCCGCCGCGCGTGGTTACCGGCACCCACGCACCTTGCTTTAATCGATAGAGCGTTGCAGCGCCGTTCTTGAGCGCGCCTTGATCGTCGAAGGCGATGTGGCCCGTGACGCCGTCGAAGGACAGGGTCTTGAGCGCGCCGCGCCAGACCTCGGGATTCGCCGATCTGGCGGCCGCCATCGCGTGAATGGCCGCCCACGCCGCGTCGTAGCCGAACGGCGCATAGGCGAGCACATCGACGCCGAAACGGCTCTTGAACCGTTGCGCGAAGTGCGGGCCGTCGGGCAGTTGCGCGAGCGGGCGGCCGTACTCCCACGCGAGCGTGCCTTCGCCCGCCACGCCCGCGAGGCGCACGAAGTCGGGAAGCGCCACGCCGCCGCCGCCCACGAACTGCGCGTTCATGCTGCGCGCCTTCATTTGCCTCACGAGCGCCGCGGCCTCGTGCGCGAGGCCGCCGAAATAGAGCAGGTCGGCGTTGGCGGCCTGGATGCGCGCGAGCTGCGGGCCGAAGTCGACGCTCTCGCCCGGTTTGCCCGATTCGCTCGTCGCGAAGTCGCGCGCGACCACGATGCCGCCGCGCGCTTTCACGGCGCGCTCGAACACGTCGGCTTCGCCCTGGCCGAATGCGCTGCGGTCGTCGAAGATGGCGATGCGCCGCGCCTTGATCTCGTCGACGGCCCATGCGCCCGCCATGCCGGCGGACCGCGCGTCGGTCGCGATCACCGCGAAGGTGTTCGCGAAGCCTTGCGAAGTCAGGGTGGGGTTGGTCGCGGTGGGCGCGATCATGGGGATGCCGGCGCTTTCATAGATGCGCGAGGCCGCGATGGCCGCGCCCGAGTTGAAGTGGCCGATCACCGCCGCCACGTTCTCATTGGCGAGCCGCGCGGCGGCCTGCACGCCGCCGCGCGGGTCGGCGCGATCGTCGATGCTGACGAGCTCGAAGTGCGCGGTTTGATCGCCGATCTTCACGCCTTGAGCGTTGGCGTCGTCGATGGCGAGCTGCGCGCCTTTTTGCAGGTCGCGGCCATAGTTGGCATAGTCGCCGCTCAGTGGCGCGGCGAAGCCAATCCGTATGGTGAGCACGGTGGGCGGCCCGGTCGCAGGTGCGGCGGCGCCGGGCGCCGCGGCGAACATGCTCAAGAGCGCACCGAGCGTGGCTGCGAGCAGTGCGGCGCGCCGCGACGCACGGGGCAGCGCACCGGATGGGCGAGGTGGCGTGTGGCGCGATCTCATCGTGGCTCCTGGCGCAGCGTTGTTGTTCTATGTGGTTCGGTCGTGCCGCGAGCGTGTCGTGCTTGTGCCGCGTGTCGTGCGCGTGTTGCGGTCTTGCGCGCTCAACGCTGCGCTTGCATTGCAAGCAGCGTTTCGCGCAGGCGCACGAGCGGCGCCATGGTGTCTTCGTTGGCCCAGCCTTCGAGATCGTCGAGCGCGCGGTTGCAGCCGTCGAGCACCACGTCCAGATCGATGGGCACGCCGTTGGCCAGCGCAAGGCGCACGATCGTCTCGAAGCGCTCGCAGTCGTCGTCGCCATAGGCAATGTCGAGATTGTCGGCGATGGTCTGTGCGATGTCGCTGCGCTGGCGGTCTTCTTCGTCGACGAAGTCGATGATGCCGCGCGCCACTTCGGGTGCGTGATAAAGCGCGATGTCGAGCCAGACGGCTGCGTCGAAATCGGCTTCATGGCTTTGCTCTTCGAAGTATTCGATGGCTTCCTGCTCGTGCGTTTCGCCGGCGTCGACGGCAAGGCACAATTGCTCGAAATACTCTTCCTGTTCGCTGCGGATGGGGTGGGACATCGATCGATCTCTTGACTAACGGAGGGCTTGCGGCTCGCATTATAGGCCGCGCGGCCCCGCCCTCAACCCATGTCGATGGCCCACGCGTCGAACCATTCGCGCGGGCGTGCGATCTGGTCCTGCGCCGCGACGATTTCCAGCTCGTAGCGCCCCGCGTCGTAGGTGGCCTTCACGACCGCGTTCACGGCGGCGAGCGTATGCTCGAACGCGGGCCGCAGCGTATCGCCGTTCATCAGGCGCGCGACGAAGATCGCACTCGTAATGTCGCCCACGCCCACGGGCTGGCGCGCGAAGTGATAGAGCGGGCGCTGGCCGAGCCACGCCTCGTGCTCGCTCACGACGAGCATGTTGAAGGTGTCCGCGGGGCTGTTGCGGTCGAGCAGATGCTTGACGAGCACGAGCTTCGGGCCGCGCTCCAACAGTTCGCGACAGGCGTCGACAGCCTCCTCGGCGGTCTCGATCTCGCGCCCGACGAGCCGTTGCAGTTCGCTGTGGTTCGGCATCAGCGCGTCGGCCACTTCGGGCATGTGCCGCACCAGAAACGCCTGAATGCCGGGCTCGACCTTGCAGCCGCTGCCGTCGCCGTTGACCGCGCCCATCACCGGGTCGCAGTAGTAGCGCGCGTGCGGGTTGGCGGCCTTCACGGCGCGCACGACGTCGATCACGGCCTGGGCCTGCTCGGGCGTGCCGAGGTAGCCCGAGAGCACCGCGTCGCAACGCGGCAGCACGCCAATCGCGCCGATGCCCTCGGCAAGATCCACCATCTGCCCGGCATCGATCGCGCTGCCGGTCCAGTGGCCGTATTGCGTGTGGTTAGAGAACTGCACGGTATTGAGCGGCCACACGTTCACGCCGAGCCGCAGCATCGGGAACACAGCGGCGCTGTTGCCCGCATGGCCGAACACGACGTGCGACTGGATGCTCAAAACGTTTTTCATGGGCAGTATCTGGGGGCGAGGTGCGAAAAATCGAGCGGTGCGGCAACGATAACCGAATTCGCCGCGCCCAGTCGATGACCGCGTATGTGCAGTGTTGCGCGCAGCCGTCTCGCGGGTTGCGATCTGGTGTGCGAAGTGTTGTGAGAATTGTGCGTCGCTTCAGGCCAACTCGCGATAGAGCGCCATATAGCGTTGCGCCGACGCGGCCCAGCCGAAGTCCTGATGCATGCCGCGCTCGCGCGTCGCGCGCCAGTCATGGCTGCGCGCATAGAGCGCGAAGGCGCGGCGGATCGCGGCGGCGAGCGCGTCGGGCTCGAAGCGCTCGAACACGAAGCCGGTGGCGAGGCCATCGGCGAGATTTTCCAGCGAGGCGTCGGCGACGGTGTCGGCGAGACCGCCCACGCGATGCACGAGCGGCAGCGCGCCGTAGGCGAGCGCGTAAAGCTGCGTGAGCCCGCACGGCTCGAAGCGCGAAGGCACCACCATGACGTCGGCGCCCGCGACGATCGCGTGCGCGAGTGTCTCGTCGAAGCCGATCTCGACCGACACCGCGTCGGGATGCTGGCGCGCCGCGCGCGCGAAGCCCTGTTCGAGGCTCGCATCGCCGGAGCCGAGCACGGCGAGCTGCCCGCCGCGCGCGACGATCTCAGGCACCGCGCCGAGCAGCAGGTCGAGGCCTTTTTGCTCGGTGAGGCGGCTCACTACGGCGAACACGGGCGCGTCTTGCCGCTGTGCGAGCTTCAGCCGCGCTTGCAGCGCCGTCTTGCAGCGCGGCTTGCCGCTCATGTGCGCGGCCGAGTAATGCGCGGCGATGGCGTCGTCGTGGGCGGGATGCCAGATCGCGTAATCGACGCCGTTCAGGATGCCTACCAGATCGTGCGCGCGGCCCTTGAGCAGCGCTTCGAGCCCGCAGCCCTGAGCGACGGTCTGGATCTCGCGCGCGTAAGTCGGGCTCACCGTGGTGATCTTGTCGGCGAAATAGAGGCCTGCTTTCAGAAATGAAAGTTGACCGTAGAACTCCACGCCGTGCATGTCGAAGAAGTCGGCGGGCAGGCCCAGCATGTCGAACTGCTGCGCGGGAAAAATGCCTTGATAGGCGAGGTTGTGAATCGTGAAGACGGTGCGCGTGCCGGCACGCCGGCGTTCGCGCGCGGCGGCGCGCAGGTAAGCGGGGGCGAGCCCCGCGTGCCAGTCGTGCGCGTGCACGATGGCGGGTGTCCAGTCGGGATCGGCATGCTGGGCGAGCCGCGCGGCGGCCCAGCCGAGCAGCGCGAAGCGCTGGGCGTTGTCGCCGTAGGGCACCTGGGCGGCGTCGAGGTACGGGCTGCCCGGGCGGGCGTAGAGCGCGTCGGCGCGAATCATGTAGACGGGCAGGCCGTTGCCCGGCAGATGGCCGAGTTCGAGCGATGCTTCTGGAGCGCCGAAGCTGCGCGCGAGGCGCGCGACCGGGCGCAGGTCGGCAAGGCCCGCAGCGACGCTCGCGAAGCCCGGCAGCAGCACGCGCGCATCGGCGCCTTGCTCGATCAGCGCGACGGGCAGGGCGGCCGTGACATCGGCGAGACCGCCGGTTTTCAGCAGCGGGTAGAGTTCGCTGGCTACGTGCAGAACGCGGATCGTCATCGGAATGGGGCCCTTGCAGGCGAGTGACTGTCCAGGGTTGAGGGGGCGCGCGCCTCGCTCTTGTATTGATCAGCCGCCGCGCCTGAGCCTCGCCAGCGCTTCGTCCGTGACCAGCACGACGCCGTTCTCGGTCCGGTAGAAGCGCTCGCCGTCGAGCTTGGGGTCTTCTCCGATCACGGTGCCGTCGGCAATCGCGCAGCCGCGGTCCACCACCACCTTGCGCAGCCGGCAGCTCGCGCCGACCGTCACCTCGGGCAACAAGACTGCCTCGGCAATGTTGCAGAACGACTTCACGACCACATTCGACGAGATCACCGAGCGCGAGATCTGCGAGCCCGAGATCACGCTGCCGCCGCACACGATCAGGTTGGTGCCGGAGCCTTGCAGTCCATTCAGGTCGCGCACGAACTTGGCGGGCGGCAATTGCTCTTGATAGGTCCAGATGGGCCAGTTGCGGTCGTAGAGATCGAGGGCGGGAATCGTCGAGGCCAGATCGAGATTGGCGGACCAGTAGGCGTCGATAGTGCCCACGTCGCGCCAGTAGGGCTCGGCGTTCGGATCGGAGGAGACGCACGAGAGGCTGAACGGATGCGCGATCGCATGACCATCGGTGACCACGCGCGGAATGATGTCCTTGCCGAAGTCGTGGTCGGTGGCCGTGCGCGCGATGTTCTCTTCGAGCAGCTTGAACAGATAGGCCGTCTCGAACACGTAGATGCCCATGCTTGCGAGCGCGATGTCGGGGTGGCCCGGCATCGCGGGCGGATCGTCGGGTTTCTCGACGAAGCCGGTGACGCGGCGCGCTTCGTCCACGGCCATCACGCCGAACGCGCGCGCGTCCAGGCGCGGCACCTCGATGCAGCCCACCGTGCAGTCGGCGCCGCTCGCGGCATGGTCGGCCACCATGCGCGTGTAATCCATCTTGTAGATGTGGTCGCCGGCCAGCACGATCACATGCTTGGGCGAGATCGAGCGGATGATGTCGAGATTCTGATAGACGGCGTCGGCCGTGCCGCGATACCAGTGTGCGCCTTCCACGCGCTGCTGCGCGGGCCACAGGTCGACGAACTCGTTGAACTCGCCGCGCAGGAAGCCCCAGCCGCGCTGCAGGTGGCGCAGCAGCGAATGCGCCTTGTACTGAGTGACCACGGCGATGCGGCGGATGCCCGAATTCAGGCAGTTGGAGAGGGCGAAATCGATGATGCGGTATTTGCCGCCGAAGTAGACCGCCGGCTTCACGCGCTTGTTGGTGAGCGGACCGAGACGGGTGCCGCGCCCGCCCGCGAGCACGATCGCGAGCGTGGTGCGCTGCAGATCGTTGAGGCTTGCCGGAGTTGCCATGATCGTCTCCTTGTTGTGCCCCGGGGTATGGCCTGATTCGTGCGTCTCGGCTCGTGCGCCGGATGCGTGTTGGGACTTCCCGTCGCCGGCGTCGTTTTTGTGACCGCGCATTGACTGTTCTAGCACTGAAAGCCGTCTTGCGCGAATTCCTTGCACAGGGCGGCAACGCATGGCGGCTAGAATCGGGGCATTTTGCGCCCGCCGTAATGGCCCGCGCCCGCCGGGCGCCGAGGCAACAACCCGCGTGAAGTCACGCCACTCTTGACGACATTGCCCATGCTTTCGATATGGAGGCTATACGCCATCGCCGCATGGCCTATATGGACGTGCAGCCGTCCAGGCCCAACGGCCGCATCGTGGTCCTGCTGCACGGCAAGAACTTCTGCGCCGCCACATGGGGCGATACGATCAGGCGGCTCACCGATGCCGGTTGTCGCGTGATCGCGCCGGACCAGATCGGTTTCTGTAAATCGAGCAAGCCGGCGGCTTATCGATTCAGCTTCCAGCAGCTTGCGCGCAATACGCATGCGCTGCTCAATCGCTGGGCGTGCGGCGCGCGACCGTCATCGGCCATTCGACCGGCGGCATGCTCGCGGTGCGCTACGGGTTGATGTATCTGCGCGAGACGGAGCAACTGGTGCTTGCGAACCCGATCTGCTCAGCGGGCTGGCGGCGCTGCCGGGCCAGCCGCGATAGTCCTTCTCGCTTGGCTCGGCTGGGGTCAACGGGCCTCGGCCATCTCCGCGCGCACCTGCGCGGTGATCTCGAACGAGCGCAGACGTTTTGCGTGATCGTAGATCTGCGCGGTGACGATCAGCTCGTCCGCCTGGGTCTGCTCGATCACCGAGGCGAGTCCCGCACGTACGCTCGCGCGGTCGCCCACCACCGAGCACGCGAGCGAATGTGCGACGCTCGAAAGCTCGAATTCGTTTGCGGCGATTTGTGCCGCCGGCGGCGGAAGCTGCCCCGGCGTGCCGCGCCGCAGATTCACGAATTGCTGCTGTAGCGAGGTGAACAACAAGCGTGCTTCGTCGTCGGTCTCGGCGGCGAACACGTTCACGCCTACCATCGCGTGCGGTTTCGCGAGCGTCGCCGACGCTCGGAACTGCGAGCGATAGACGCGCAGCGCGGCGAGCAGCTGGTCGGGCGCGAAGTGCGAGGCGAACGCGAAGGGCAGGCCCATCGCCGCCGCGAGCTGCGCGCCGAACAGGCTCGAGCCGAGGATATAGAGCGGCACGTGCAGGCCCGCGCCCGGCACGGCGCGCACGCGCTGGCCTTCCACCGGATCGGCGAAGAGCCGCTGCAACTCGGCGACGTCGTCAGGGAAGGCCTCGGCGCTCGCGTGCAGGTCGCGGCGCAGCGCGCGCGCTGTGGTCTGGTCGGTGCCGGGCGCGCGCCCGAGCCCCAGGTCGATGCGCCCCGGATAGAGCGCCTCGAGCGTGCCGAACTGCTCGGCGATCAAGAGCGGCGCGTGATTGGGCAGCATGATGCCGCCCGACCCGACGCGAATCGTGCGCGTGCCGCCCGCAACATGGCCGATCACGACGGAGGTGGCGGCGCTGGCGATGCCGGTCATGTTGTGGTGCTCGGCGAGCCAGTAGCGGTGGTAGCCCCAGCGCTCGGCGTGCTGGGCGAGATCGAGTGTGTTGCGCAGCGCGACGCCGGCGTTCGAGCCGGCAGGCACCGGCGAGAGGTCGAGGACGGAGAAGGGGATCATGGGCGAGTGGCGTTCCGATGTTCATGGAGCGTGCCGCAAGCCTGGCCCCGCGAACGCGCCGGGTGGGCGCTGGGGCGGCTGCAAGGCAGACGCAAGGTCGAGGCATTGTGCCAAAGCGCTCCGGATCCTGCTGACGGCCTCGGGGAATCCATGCGCCTCGCGTGGTTTCCGGTGGGGCTGCCCAGGCCGGGCCGCGTAGATGGGACCGCGCAGGCTCGGCCTGCCAACCCCTGCAAACCATTTCTCAACTGAACCAGAATAATTCTTATTTATATCGATATTCGGTTGAGCTCCACTAAGGAAACGCTGATTTATTCGGCTCGGTGGTCATCGCTGGCGTAGCTGAGGACTTTATAGAAGGCAACTCACGGAACAGACTCACAATGATGAAGAGGCAGATCGGCTTCGCGGAAGCGGAAGTTGCAGGCAAGAAGCGAGTGACGAGGCGCCAACGCTTCCTGGCCGAGATGGAGAAGGTCGTTCCGTGGCAGCGTTTGCTGCTGGCAATCGAGCCGCACTATCCGAAGGGCACCCGAGGCCGCCCGCCGATTGGCCTGGAGCGAATGCTGCGAATCTACTTCCTGCAACAGTGGTACGGACTTTCGGACGAAGGACTGGAAGACGCGCTGTATGACAGCATCGCGCTGCGAGCCTTCGCCGGCATCGATCTGGCAGTCGAGAACGTGCCAGATGCAACCACGCTGTTGAAGTTCCGGCGCCTGCTGATCGAACACGAACTGACACGGAAGTTGTTCGACGAGATTGGCATCTCGCTGTGCGAGCGTGGGCTGATGATGAAGGAAGGCACGCTGGTTGACGCGACGATCATTGAAGCGCCGCCGTCGACCAAGAACGCCCGGAAGAGTCGTGACCCGGAAATGCATCAAACGAAGAAGGGCAACGAATGGCACTTTGGGATGAAAGCCCACGTGGGAGTCGATGCCGATTCGGGCCTGATCCACAGTGTGGTTGGCACGGCGGCCAACGTGTCGGATGTATCGCAAGCGCATGCCCTGCTGCACGGACATGAGGACCAGGTGTTCGCCGATGCGGGCTACATTGGCGTCGACAAGCGCGAGGAAATGGCGGGCAAGGCCGTGAAGTGGCACGTCGCTGCCAAGCGGGGAAAGATCAAGGCGATGCAGGAGGGAGCGCTGAAGGACTTGGTGATCGCGCTTGAGCGAACCAAGGCGCAGATCCGTTCGCGGGTTGAGCATCCGTTTCATATCGTCAAGAACCTGTTTCACCATCGCAAGACCCGATACAAGGGCTTGGCCAAGAACACCGCACAACTGTTCAGCCTGTTCGCTCTCGCGAATCTGGTGATTGCGCGAAATCTGTTGCGATCGGTCCATGGGAGCAATCCGTCATGCGTATGAAAAATGCGAGCAGGGAGGCCCGTTTACGCGCCCAATTCACTGAATTGAGCGTCGATTCGCTTCGTCATCCAGAAAATTCGACGCCATCTCGCCTGCAACTTCGGCAGTTGGTCCATTGATCAGCGTTTCCCTAAAGCGCGATTCAATATCGTTAAGAATTTATTTCAATATGCTTACTGATTATTCTTGGGGCAATAAGGCGCTGGAAGCTCGTTGTGGACCACTTGAAATAATTGCCGTCTTTGCAAATATGAGAAGCATTTTTGCGAGAGCGCGGAAGCGGCGTGAGGACGTTGCTGCTACAATTTTCGCCTTTGAATCAGGGTGCGAGCAAGGGTGCAAAAAAGAGCGCCGCGCGCGCCTTTTTCTGGCAGTGCCCGGTCAATTCATCGGTTGATTGGCACGGCGTTTAAAAAATGTAGCCGTCTGTTACGCAGGTGGCGGCCAATATGTCGCGCGGATACGATGCGCGGGTCAATTTTCGTGATTTCCGGGGTAGGGCAAATGTTAGCAGGCGACACGCTAGAGTTGGCCGGCGCGCCGTGTGATTGCGCCGCGGTGCCATGGCGCGGCGCGCGAGGCATCGAGGCATGACTGCAGTGCTGGGTTCTCTGTCCCCGGCGTGGTGGCTTGTGATCGCGCTGTGTTGCGCGGCCACTTTCTACGCGATTTGTGCCGTGCTCAGCATGCCGCGCCTTGGTTCCGCCGCACAAGTGCGCGTGGCGGCCCGGCGCGCCCGGGTCCGCGCGCCGCTGCCGGTGAGCGTGCTCAAGCCGCTGTGTGGCGCAGAGCCCCGTCTCTATGAAAACCTCGCCACCTTTTGCGAGCAGCACCATCCGCGCTATCAATTGATTTTCGGGGTGTCCTCGTCGAAGGATCCCGCCATTGCGGTCGTGCGGCGGCTGCAGGCCGCGTATCCGGCCCACGACATCGCGCTCGTGATCGACTCGCGCGTGCACGGCAGCAACCTGAAGGTGAGCAATCTCATCAATATGGCGGCCCATGCGCGCCATGAGGTGCTGATCGTCGCCGACAGCGACATCGCCGTGGAGCCCGACTATCTCGAGATCGTCACCGCGCCGCTCGCCGACCCGCAAGTGGGCGTGGTCACCTGTCTTTACAGCGCGCGCAGTATCGGCGGCTTCTGGCCGCGCGTGGGCGCGCTGTTCATCAACGAGTGGTTCGCGCCTTCGGTGCGGGTCGCGCATTCCACGGGCTCGCGCGCGTTCGGCTTCGGTGCGACGCTTGCGCTGTCGCGTGGCACGCTCGAGCGCATCGGCGGTTTCGAGTCGCTCAAGGATTGCCTCGCCGACGACTATCAGCTCGCGCGCTTCGCACGCGATCACGGGCTCGACACGGTGCTCGCGCCGGTGCTGGTCGCCACCGACGTGATCGAGCCGACGTTCCGCACGCTGTGGCTGCGCGAGACGCGCTGGCTGCGCACGATTCGCTCGGTCAATCCGGCGGGGTTTGCGTCGCTCTTCATCACCTTTACCTCGCCGTGGCTCGTGCTGGGCGCGCTCGCATACTGGCAGCTCGCGGCCAGCGCCGCGATGGCATCCGGGGCCGGCGCAGTGGCGAGGGTCGCGTTGGCCGTACTCGGCGCGAGCACGGTTAGCGGTATCATCGCGCGGTTGGCCTTGCATGTGCGCGGCAGTGCGAGCCTGCAGGCGTTCTGGCGCGATTTGCCGCTGGTGCCGCTGCGCGATGCGCTCTTGCTGCTGCAATGGCTGGCGGCCGTATTCGGCTCGCACGTGATCTGGCGCGGCGTGCGCGTGCCGGTCGCCAACCCCGACGTCGTGGCCGCGGCCGACATCGGTGCCATGCCGGGTGCGGGCGAAGCGCGCGTGAGCGCGGCGCCGCGCCGGACGGCCGTCGAGGTGTCGGATGGCCGTTGAGGCCGTGGTTGGGCCCAGCGTTGTCAGGTCTGGCGAATCAGGCCTGGCTTAGCAAGCCTGGTGAAGCAGGCCCGAATAAATCAGGTCCAGCGTGCCGGACCGAAGCGCCCCGGGGCATGAGTCCCAGGCGCACCCCAAATTGTGGCGTGCCGCGCCGGCCTCGAGCCAGCGCGCGCGCTTGTCGTTCATTCATGCCCATTAACAAAAGGGTTGGCGGAGCACTCCTCTCATGAAAACGCTGTTTTTGCAGGCCCCGTCCTATGACGGCTTCGACGGTGGCGCAGGCTCGCGCTATCAGGCGAAGCGCGAGATCCGCTCGTTCTGGTATCCGACCTGGCTTGCCCAGCCCGCAGCCCTCGTGCCGGACAGCCGCGTGCTCGACGCGCCCGCCGACGGTATTGGCGTCGAACAAACGCTGAAGATCGCGATGGACTACGACCTCGTGATCATCCACACGAGCACGCCGTCGTTCCCGACCGACGCACTGTTCGCCGAGGACCTGAAAAAGCGCAAGCCGTCGCTGCTGGTCGGCATGGTGGGCGCGAAGGTGATGGTCGACCCGCACAACTCGCTCACGGCCACCGAGGCGATCGATTTCGTCTGCCGCGAGGAATTCGACTTCACCTGCAAGGAAATCGCCGAAGGCAAGCCGTTCGCCGAGATCAAGGGCTTGAGCTGGCGCGCGAAGGACGGCTCGATCGAGCACAACGAAGCGCGTCCGATCCTCGAGAACATGGACGAGCTGCCCTTTGTGGCGCCCGTCTACAAGCGCGATCTGAAGATCGACAACTACTTCATCGGCTACCTGAACTACCCGTATGTCTCGATCTACACGGGTCGCGGCTGCAAGTCGCGCTGCACGTTCTGCCTGTGGCCGCAGACGGTGAGCGGCCACCGCT
Source organism: Paraburkholderia sp. A1BS-2L (assembly GCF_051125205.1). Lineage (NCBI taxonomy): Bacteria > Pseudomonadati > Pseudomonadota > Betaproteobacteria > Burkholderiales > Burkholderiaceae > Paraburkholderia > Paraburkholderia sp. A1BS-2L. Next base: position 2,019,312 of record NZ_CP120428.1, on the reverse strand, counting down.
ACCGCACGCGCTCGGTCGAGAACGTGCTCGCGGAAGCGAAGTGGATTCGCGAGAACATGCCGGAAGTGAAGGAGCTCATGTTCGATGACGACACCTTCACCGATGACCTGCCGCGCGCCGAAGCCATCGCGATCGGCCTCGGCAAGCTCGGCATGACGTGGTCGTGCAACGCCAAGGCGAATGTGCCGTACAAGACGCTCAAGGTCATGAAGGAGAACGGCCTGCGCCTGCTGCTCGTGGGCTTCGAAAGTGGCGACGACCAGATCCTCGTGAACATCAAGAAGGGCGTGCGCACCGACTTCGCGCGCCGCTTCAGCGCCGATTGCAAGAAGCTCGGCATCAAGATTCACGGCACCTTCATTCTCGGCCTGCCGGGCGAGACGCCGGAGACCATCAAGAAGACCATCGAGTACGCGAAGGAAATCAATCCGCACACGATCCAGGTCTCGCTCGCGGCGCCTTATCCGGGCACGACGCTCTACAAGCAGGCCGTCGAGAACGGCTGGATGGAAGAGAACAAGACCATCAATCTCGTGAGCAAGGAAGGCGTGCAGCTTGCGGCGATCGGCTATCCGCATCTGTCGCGCGACGAGATCTATCACCATCTCGAGCAGTTCTATCGCGAGTTCTATTTCCGCCCGTCGAAGATTTGGGAAATCGTGCGCGAAATGCTCACGAGCTGGGACATGATGAAGCGCCGCCTGCGTGAGGGCGTGGAGTTCTTCCGCTTCCTGCGCGCCCACGAGGCATGATGGATGCGTCGCCGCGCGCGGCTGGGGTTGCCGACGTCGCAGGCAATGATGGCCGCGCGCTGATCTTCACCGCCGACGACTTCGGCCTGCACGAGCGGGTCAACGCGGCGGTCGAGCGCGCGCACTGCGATGGCGTGCTCAATGCCGCGAGCCTGATGGTCGCCGCGCCCGCCGCCGCCGATGCGGTGGCGCGCGCGCGGCAATTGCCGAACCTGCGCGTGGGCCTGCACCTCGTTCTCGCCGACGGCGCGGCCATGCTGCCGCACGCGCAAATTCCCGCGCTCGTCGACGCGCAAGGCCGCTTCGGCGACAACATGGTGCTCGACGGCTTTCGCTTCTTTTTCCTGCCTCATGTGCGCGCGCAGCTCGCCCTGGAGATTCGCGCGCAATTCGAGGCGTTCGCGGCGACCGGGCTCGCGCTCGATCACGTGAACACGCACAAGCACTTCCATCTGCATCCCACGGTGCTCTCGCTGATCCTCTCGATCGGCCGCGAGTACGGCTTGCGCGCGATGCGCCTGCCGCTGGAGGCGGGCGCGCCGTTTGCGCTCAGGCCCTGGCTTGCACTCGTGCGCGCACGTCTTGCGCGTGCGGGCGTGGCGCATAACGATTACGTCGTGGGCATGGCGAACACGGGCGCGATGGACGAGGCAGTGCTGCTCGATGCGCTCGCGCATCTGCCGGCGCAGGGCGTGGGCGAGATCTATTGCCATCCGGCCGAGGCGCCCGCTGCGGGCGAGGGGCCGATCACGCCGTCGATGAGCGCGTATCGGCACGCCGACGAACTCGACGCGCTGATCTCGCCGCGCGTGGCCGAAGCGCTGAAGCGCGCGGGCGTGCGCCACGGCGGGTTCACCGACGTGTTTTTCGACCGGGGAGCGGCGAAGTCCGCTGCATCGGGCGGCGCACGCGCGCCGGCAAGTCACACCCAGGAGACACAGGCATCGTCATGAAGTGGCTTCAATGGCTGGGCCTGCCGGTCGGGATCGCGATCCTGATCGGGCTGGCCGTGCACGATGGCGCGCGCGACGTGGTGCGCGTGATCGGCGCGGCGGGGCCGGTGCTCCTATGGCTCGTGCCGTTCCATGCGCTGCCGCTGTTGCTCGATGCGCACGCGTGGCGCCTCCTGCTCGACAAGCGCGCGCCGCTTGGTTTCCTCTGGTGGGTCGCGACGGTGCGCGAGGCCGTCAACCGCCTCCTGCCCGTGGTGGGCGTGGGCGGGGAGATCGTCGGGGTGCGCCTCGCGCGCTGGAAGGTGCGCGACCGCGGCGATGGCGACAACGGTGACGATGGGCGCGACCTGAGCCGGATCACGGCCTCGGTGATCGTCGAGGTGTTCGTGACCATTGCCGTGCAATACGCGTTCTCGGCGCTCGGCGTCGTGCTGATCGTGGCGGCAACGGGCGACGGCGGGTCGCTGCGCACCATCGTCACGATCGCGCTCGCGTTGCTCCTCACGGCGCCGCTGCCCGTGCTCGCAGTGGTCCTGCTGCGCCGCGGCGGGGTGTTCCATGCGATCGAGCGCTGGGCCGCGCACCTGCTCGGCGCGAACAATCCGCTCATGATGGGCATCGACGGCAAGCAGCTCGACGCCGAACTCGACCGGCTCATGTCGCGCACAGGCCTGATGTTCCGCGCGTTCTTCTGGCAGCTCGGCGGCTACATGCTCGGCGCGTTCGAGACATGGTGGGCGCTCAAGCTGCTCGGCCATCCGGTCACGGTGGGCGAGGCGCTCGCCATCGAGGCCATCACCCAGGCCGTGCGCCACGCGGCCTTCATGGTGCCGGCGGGCCTCGGCGTGCAGGAAGTCGCCGTGGTGCTGCTCGCGCAATTGTTCGGCGTGAGCCCGGACGTGGCGCTCTCGCTCGCGCTCGTCAAGCGCATGCGCGAGGTGGTGTTCGGCGTGCTTGCGCTGCTGTCCTGGCAGGCCGCCGAGATCGCGCGCACGCGCCGCTCGCTGCGCGAGCGCAAGCGTGCCGGCGCTGCCGCGAGCGAGGCGCTGCCTGCCGCGGCCGGCGCGCACGCACGGGCGTCCCGGGCGTTGCACGAGCCGCATTCGAACTCGACGGCGCGCCACGACCAGCCGCATTGACGGTACATTGTGGGTTGTAAGCGCACGCTGAGCCGACGGCACGGTCCGTCCTCAGATGCGCCGCAAGCGCTGCTTCCGTGATGCCCACACGACATGTCGCCCACCTTTTCATCCACACGCTCGCTCGCGGTGGCGTGCGCCGCCTTGGCGGCGCTCACGCTCACGGGCTGCGACGACCGCCAGATCGACACCATGCTCGACGCCCTCCGGCAGACGTTCAAGACCTTCTTCGATTCGGTGAAGCCCGACGTGCTGCTGCTCAAGGGCATGACGCCCGGCGTCTCGACGCTCGAGCAGGTGCGCGAGCAGATGGGCAAGCCCGAGACCGAGCGTGTGTTCGACGACGGCTCGCGGCGGCTCGAATATCCGCGCGGCCCGGCGGGGCTCAAGACCTATATGGTCGACATCGGCCCGGATGGACGGCTCGTGGCGATCACGCAGGCGCTCACTGCCGAGAATTTCGCGAAGGTGCGCCTCGGCGAGAGCCAGGACGAGGTGCGGCGCTTGCTCGGTAAACCAGGGCAGGTGGCCGCGTACCGGCTCAAGAAGGAGACGGTGTGGAGCTGGAAGTGGCTCGAAGGGGGCGTCACGCAGGAAGCGTATTTCAATGTGCACTTTGGGCCCGACGGACGGGTCTCGACGACCTCGCGCTCCGATGTGATTCGGGGGCGTTGACGGGCGATGGAGACGAACGAAGACGGGCAGGCGCCGGAAAGTGGACTCAGCAAGCGGACATAGGACATTGAATCTACTCGACAAAGTGTTGAGGAAAGTGAAGCAGAAAGCGAAGCAGGTGAGGAAAACCGGAGGACGCGGGAGGCGCGTATGGTGATGCAACGTCGGCGTTCGCCGCGCGTGGGGCTCGTGCTGGGTGGCGGGGCGGCGCGCGGCTGGGCCCATATTGGCGCGATTCGCGCGCTAGAGGAGGCGGGCATCAAGCCCGACGTGGTGTGCGGCACCTCCATCGGCGCGCTCGTGGGCGCCGTCTACGCGAACGGCGATCTGGACTGGCTCGAAGAGTGGGTCGGCAAGCTCACCTGGCAGACGGTCGTGCGCCTGCTCGACTTGCGCTTTTCCGGCGGGCTGCTGGGCGGGCGCAAGGTGATCGACCTGTTCGCGAAACAGTTCAACGGGCGCACGATCGACGACCTGGCCATACCGTTCGCGGCGGTGGCCACCGAGCTCGATACGGGCCGCGAAGTCTGGCTGCGCGACGGCGGCGTGGTGGACGCGGTGCGCGCCTCCATCGCGATCCCCGGGCTTTTCACGCCGATCTGGCACGACGGCGTATGGCTCGTGGACGGCGGGCTCAGCAACCCGGTGCCGGTCTCGGCGGCGCGCGCGATGCGCGCCGACACGGTGATCGCCATCGACCTCAATCACGACATCCTCAATGGCCGTGACCTGGGCGGCGCAATCGACACCGTGCCGCGCGAAACGCCGGCGGAGGTGGCGGGCGCCGGGACGTCGCCGGCGAGCGGCGAGGAGCTGGAATTGCCGCTCGATGCACTGTCCGACGCGCCCTCCGACGCATCGTCCGGCGCATCGTCCGACGCATCGTCCGATACGCAAGCCGGCTCGCTGCCCGATGCGCCGCCCGGCGCGCGCCGCAGGGAACCCCCGTTGCTGCTGCGCCGCAATGGCAGGCCGTTTCCGAACTGGCTGCAGCCTTCGGGACTGGGCGCGCTGGGCGGCCCGGACGTGCGCGTCGCGCCGCCGCCCAGTGCGCGCGCGCCGTCCTTGCTGAGCTCGATCGCGCAGAGTATCGACATCATGCAGGTGCGCATCACGCGCAGCCGTCTGGCGGGCGAGCCCGCCGACGTGCTGATCCAGCCGCGTCTGGGCGGCATGGGGATTTTCGACTTTCATCGCGCCGGGCCGGCGATCGAGGAAGGGCGCGCGGCCGTGCAGTACATGCTGCCCGCGATCAAGGCGCAGTTGGGGATCGAGTAGGGCGCCGCCGCTTCTATCGAAAAAGCGACTCGAAACTTGTGAAAATGCCCAGCGTGGACCGCTGGGTTTTTTTCGGCTTACAAAATCATCGCGCCCTTGACGGCGCGGCTCAAAACCCCGGCCAGACGTGCGAAGCGCTGCTATGTTGCAATGCAGCATAACGGGCGCGCGCGTTTGAGCAATCCATTTTGCACTGCGACCATCCGCGCACATCTTCAAAACGACGCCCGCGGCCAACACCCGGAGCGTCGATAACGACTTTCATGGAGACGCGCGTGATGCTCTACGGCTTTGGCCCGGTGCTGCTCGCCGGCACGATCAAGACGATCGAACTTTCGCTGCTCTCGCTCGGCGTGGCCGTGTTGCTCGGTCTTGCGGGCGCGGCGGCGAAGCTTTCGTTCAATCGGCCGCTCGCGGCCTGCGCGACGGCCTACACCACGCTGATTCGCTCGGTGCCCGATCTCGTGCTGATGCTGCTGCTGTTCTACAGCATTCAGATCGGCGTGAACGAGGTCACCGACGCGCTCGGCATGGCGCAGATCGACATCGATCCATTCGCGGCCGGCGTGCTCACGCTCGGCTTCATCTACGGCGCGTACTTTACGGAGACCTTCCGCGGCGCGTTTCTCGCCGTGCCGCGCGGCCAGCTCGAAGCGGGCCACGCCTACGGCATGAGCGGGGTGCGCGTGTTCGTGCGCATCCTGTTTCCGCAGATGATGCGCTTTGCGCTGCCCGGCATCGGCAACAACTGGCAGGTGCTCGTGAAGGCGACCGCGCTGGTGTCGATCATCGGTCTGGCCGATGTCGTGAAGGCCGCCCAGGACGCGGGCCGCAGCACCTTCAACCTGTTTTTCTTCCTCGTGATCGCGGCGCTCATCTACCTGGCGATCACCACCATTTCGAACTTCGCGCTCATCTGGCTCGAACGCCGCTACTCGGCGGGCGTGCGCCACGCGCAACTGTAATCCGGGGAGAACCAGGCGATGAACGAAATCATTCAACAATTCGGCCGCGCATTCCTCTACTGGGACGGCGAGCACGTCTCGGGCCTCGCGATGACGGCGTGGCTGCTCGTGATCTCGGTGGCGTTCGGCTTTGTCTGCGCGGTGCCGCTCGCGGTCGCGCGCGTGTCGAGCCGGCGCTGGATCTCGCTGCCGGTGCGCTTCTACACCTATGTGTTTCGCGGCACGCCGCTCTATGTGCAACTGCTGCTGATCTACACGGGCGTGTACAGCCTCGCTTTCGTGCGCGCCGAGCCGCTCTTCGACGCGTTTTTCCGCAGCGGCCTGAATTGCGCGATCCTCGCGTTCGCGCTCAATACCTGCGCTTATACGACCGAGATTTTCGCGGGCGCGATTCGCGCGACCTCGCACGGCGAAGTGGAGGCGGCGCGCGCTTATGGCATGAGCCCGTTCACGATGTACTGGCGCGTCGTGCTGCCTTCGGCGCTGCGCCGCGCGCTGCCCCTGTACAGTAACGAAGTGATCCTGATGCTGCACGCAACGACGGTGGCGTTCACGGCGACAGTGCCCGACATCCTCAAGGTCGCGCGCGACGCCAACTCGGCGACTTACCGCTCGTTCGAGTCGTTCGGGCTCGCGGCGCTGATCTACTGTGCGGTATCGTTCGTGCTGGTGGCTGCGTTCCGCCGCGCGGAGAAGCGCTGGCTCGGCCATCTTGCCGTGCGTACGCGATAATTTTTGGGAGACCACCTTGGTTCAGACGATGCAAACGAATCCGCGCACGCCGCAAACCCAAATGAAAACCCCAGCGCACTCTTCATCGGATAGCAAGCTGATTGCCCGCGACATCCACAAGCGCTATGGCGACAACGAAGTGCTCAAGGGCGTCTCGCTCGACGCGAAGAAGGGCGACGTGATCAGCATCATCGGCGCGAGCGGCTCGGGCAAGAGCACGTTCCTGCGCTGCATTAATTTCCTCGAGAAGCCGAACGCCGGCGAGATCGTGGTGGACGGCGAAACCGTGCGCACGAAAGCGGGCCGCAACGGCGACCTCGACGTGGCCGATCACAAGCAGCTCCAGCGCATTCGCACCAAGCTCGCGATGGTGTTTCAGCACTTCAATCTCTGGTCGCACATGAACGTGATCGAGAACGTGATCGAGGCGCCCATGCACGTGCTCGGCGTGCCGCGCAAGGAAGCCGAGGAGCGCGCGCGTGCGTATCTGGAGAAGGTCGGCCTCGCGCCGCGCGTGGAAAAGCAATATCCCTCGCATCTCTCGGGCGGCCAGCAGCAGCGCGTGGCGATTGCGCGCGCGCTCGCGATGAACCCCGACGTGATGCTGTTCGACGAGCCTACCTCCGCGCTCGATCCCGAACTCGTGGGCGAAGTGCTCAAGGTGATGCAGAAGCTCGCCGAGGAAGGCCGCACGATGATCGTCGTGACGCACGAGATGGGTTTTGCGCGCAACGTCTCCAATCATGTGATGTTTCTGCACCAGGGCCGCACCGAGGAAGAGGGCGCGCCCGCCGACGTGCTCGGCAACCCGAGGAGCGAGCGCCTGCGCCAGTTCCTCTCGGGCAGCCTCAAGTAAGCGGAGCGCCAGGACGTGTCGCAAGCGGCGTCCCGCACGACCCAGGTCGCGATCGTCGCGTTGCCGCCGGTCTCGATGTCGAGCGTCGGCCCCATCGTCGATGCCCTGAACCTCGCCAACGAAATCGACGGCCGCGCGCTCTACCGCTGGCAGATGTGCTCGTGGAACGGCCGGCCCGTGCCGCTCGCCGGCGGCGCGCAATGGCCCGCCGACTGCGCGTTCGGCGACGCGGTGGCGTGCGACTGGCTCATCGTCGTGACCGAGCGCTTTCAGCAGTTCGCCGACTATCGCCTGTTTCTCGCGAGCCTCGCGCGCGTGGGGCAGCGCACGCCGATCGTGAGCGGCATCCACCACGGCATCTGGTGGCTCGCGATGGCGGGCCAGCTGCAGGGCTATCGCGTGGCGGTGAACTGGGAGACCTATCAGCAGTTCTCCGAACAGTTCGAGCGCACCATCGTCACGCAGCACATCTACGAAATCGACCGCGGCCGCGCGACCTGCTCGGGCGGCCAGGCGACGCTCGATTTCATGCTCGCGATGATCGGCCGCGAGCACGGCCCCGAACTCGTGGACCGCATCGCCGACGCGCTCGGCGCAAGCACGCTCAGGAGCGGCGACGAGCGCCAGCGCATTCCGTTCGTGACCGCGCCCGGCGAGCGCCATCCGCGCCTGAACGATGCGCTCATGCTGATGGAGGCGAATATCGAGGACCCGCTCACGACTGACGAGATCGCCGGCCACGTGGGCGTCTCGCGCCGTCAGCTGGAGCGCCTGTTCCGCCAGTACCTCAATGCGATGCCGTCGAAGTACTACCTGGGCCTGCGCCTCGCGAAAGCGCGCTCTCAGCTGCAGCGCACCAGCAAGTCGGTGGTGCAGATCAGCCTAGCATGCGGATTTTCATCGGCGGCGCATTTTTCCAATGCCTATCGCGAGCGCTTCGGCGTGACGCCGCGCGAGGATCGCCGCAACTGGATCGAGCGCCAGCACGGCGGCGCGGCCGGGGCAGCGGCGCTGGAGCCGCGCGCGGGCGCGCTCGTGGAGCCGCCGGAGCGCGACTGATTGCAACCGGTCGCGCCTGATTGCACCTGATCCCGCCCGGCGACGACGAAAAAACACGTCGCGGTTACGCAAGACGATTGCGGCATGGTTGCCTACACTGCTTCTGTTACCGAGGCAAAGGGCGTTGCGCTGCAACAGGCGCACGCCGCCCCAGCCTGAAACCCACATTGAGCCCAAGAGGATTCGCCATGAACGACCAGACCGTGAGCCGCAAGACCTTCGACGAAGTGATGGTGCCGTGCTTTTCGCCCGCGCCGTTCGTTCCCGACCGTGGCGAAGGCTCGCGCGTCTGGGACACCGAAGGCCGCGACTATGTCGACTTCGCGTGCGGCATCGCCGTGACCTCGCTCGGCCACGCCAACCCCGAACTGCTGCGCGTGCTGCACCAGCAGGGCGGCAAGCTCTGGCACATCGGCAACGGCTACACCAACGAGCCGGTGCTACGCCTCGCGCGCAAGCTCGAAGCCCTCACGTTCGCCGATCGCGCATTCTTCGCGAACTCGGGCGCCGAGGCCAACGAGGCCGCGCTCAAGCTCGCGCGCCGCGTGGCATTCGACCGTCACGGCGAGCAGAAGGCCGAGATCATCTCGTTCACGCAGTCGTTCCATGGCCGCACCTTCTTCACGGTCAGCGTGGGCGGCCAGCCCAAGTATTCGGAAGGCTTCGGCCCTGTGCCGCAGGGCATCGTGCATCTGCCTTACAACGATATCGAAGCCGCGAAGCGCGCGATCGGCGCGCAAACCTGCGCCGTGATCGTCGAGCCGGTGCAGGGCGAGGGCGGCGTGATTCCCGCCGATCCGGCCTTCCTGCAGGCGCTGCGCGAGGCCTGCGACGCGCACAACGCGCTGCTGATTTTCGACGAAGTGCAAACGGGCGTGGGCCGCACCGGCACTTTCTACGCGTACCAGGACACCGGCGTGACGCCGGACATCCTCACCACGGCGAAGGCGCTCGGCAACGGCTTTCCGATTGGCGCGATGCTCACGACCGAAGCCATTGCGGCGCACTTCAAGGTGGGCGTGCACGGCACGACCTATGGCGGCAACCCGCTCGGCGCGGCGATCGCGGACAAGGTGGTCGAGCTCGTGAGCGACCCGGCGCTGCTCGCCGGCGTGCGCGCGCGCGGCGAAGCGATTCGCGCGAAGCTCGCGCAACTGAACGAACGCTTCGACATGTTCAAGGAAGTGCGCGGCAAGGGTCTGCTGATCGGCGCGGAACTGACCGCGCGCTTCGCGGGCCGCGCGAAGGACTTCAACGCGGCGGCTGCAAACCGCGGCGTGATGATGTTGATCGCCGGCCCCGACGTGCTGCGCTTCGCTCCGTCGCTCATCATTCCCGAGGCGGACCTGAACGAGGGCTTCGCGCGCCTCGAGAAGGCCTTCGAAGATGTGATCGGCGCGCGCTGAGCGCTAGCCGCGCCTCATTGACCACAGGACCGACGATGCTATTCGTTCGCCCCGCAAGGCTCTCCGATCTCGATGCGATCGCCCACATGGCCCGCACCGCGCAGCCCGTGCTGCACTCGCTGCCGCACGACCGCGCGGCGCTGGAAGCGCGCATCGCGCTGTCCGAGGATTCGTTTCGCGCCCAGGTGGATTTCCCCGGCGAGGAGTTCTATCTCTTCGTGCTCGAGGATTCGGCCACGGGCCGGCTCGTCGGCACCTCCAGCATCGTGGCGGCGGCGGGTTATTCGGAGCCGTTCTACGCGTTTCGCAACGACGCGCTGATTCACGCCTCGCGCGAACTGCACGTGAACCGCAAGATTCACGCGCTCACCATGTCGCACGAACTCACGGGCAAGAGCCGGCTCGCGGGCTTCTACATCGAGCCCGCGCTGCGTGGCGATGCCGCCGCGCATCTGATGTCGCGCGCACGCATGATGTACATCGCGATGAACCGGCGCCGCTTCACGCCCGAGGTGTTCTCGCTGCTGCTCGGCGTGACCGACGACGCAGGCGTTTCGCCGTTCTGGGAGGCGGTGGGACGCAAGTTCTTCGGGCGCGATTTCAAGGACATCGAAATGGTTTCGGGCGGCCGCAGCCGCACCTTCATCGCCGAAGTGATGCCCGCTTATCCGCTTTACGTGCCGCTGTTGCCCGAGGCCGCGCAGCGCGTGCTGGGCGAGCCGGATCCGAGCGCCTTGCTCGCCTATGAGATCCATCTGGAAGAGGGCTTCGAGACGGACCGCTATGTCGACATCTTCGACGCGGGCCCGGTGATGACCGCGCAGGTGGACCGCACGTCGTCGGTCGAGGGCAATGAGACGCGCACGGTGCGCGAGAGCGCCGGCGCGGCACAGGGCGCGAAGTATCTGGTTGCGAGCCAGCATGGCGGCGAGTTCCGCTGCGCTTTGGCGACCTTGCCCGAGGCGGCGGAAGTTACGGGGCGCGCGGATCATGGTGCTCACGCGCCGGCGGCCGCGCCGCTCGACGCGGCCACGCGTGCGGCACTCAACGTGCAGGACGGCGAGGCGGTGCGTTGCGCACCGCTGTATCGCCGTAGCGAAGATGACTCGATGGAACAATCGACTGGAGAAGCGCAATGATCGTGGTACGCGTCGTGCAGACGGGCGATGTGGACGCGCTCGTCGCGCTTGCCCAGGAAACCGGCCCCGGCCTCACCACCTTCAAGCCCGACCGCGAAGCGCTCGCGGCGCGCATCGAACGCACGCGTCGCACGCTTGCGGGCGAGGCGGCGCAGAGCGAGGCGGGCTACTTCTTCGTGATGGAAGACACCGCGACCGGCGACGTGGCCGGCGTGTGCGGGATCGAAACTGCGGTGGGCCTGCAGCAGCCGTTCTACAACTATCGCGTGAGCACGGTCGTGCACGCGAGCCAGGACCTCGGCATCTGGACGCGCATGCGCGCGCTCAACATCTCGCACGACCTCACGGGCTATGCCGAGGTGTGCTCGCTGTTCCTCTCGCCGCGCTATCGCACGGGCGGCATGGGCGGCTTGCTCTCGCGCTCGCGCTTCATGTTCATCGCGCAGTTCCGCGAGCGTTTTCCGGAGCGTCTGTGCGCTGAGCTGCGCGGCCACTTCGACGCAGAAGGCACTTCGCCGTTCTGGCGCGCGGTCGGTTCGCACTTCTATCAGATCGATTTCAATGCCGCCGACTACCTGAGTTCGCACGGCCGCAAGGCGTTTCTTGCCGAGCTGATGCCGCGCTTTCCGGTGTACGTCGAGTTGCTGCCCGAGGATGCGCAGGCCTGCGTGGGCCTCACGCACGCGGACACGGTGCCGGCGCGGCGCATGCTCGAAGCCGAAGGGCTGCGTTACGAGAACCACGTCGATATCTTCGACGCGGGCCCGGTGCTCGAATGCCATACCGCCGACTTGCGCACGGTGCGCGAGAGCGTGGTGGTGCCGGTACGCATTGCAGGTACTGCGGGCGCTGCGCAGGAAGCCGAGGAAGGCGTGCGCTCGCTCGTGTCGAACACGTCGCTGACCGACTTTCGCGTGGGCTTTGCTCCGGGTGTCGTGCACGACGGCGCGTTCACGCTGAGCGCGCAGGAAGCCGCGGCGCTGAACGTCGCGCAAGGCGATCCAGTGCGCGTGCTGGGCGCGACGCACAAGCCGAAACAAGGTTGAGGGCGGGGCTTGCAGAAGCCACGCTGAAAGATAAGGATGACCATGAACGAGCTTTTCATCGATGGGCAGTGGTGCGCCGCTAGCGGCCCCGCATTCGTTTCGCGCAATCCGGGCACGGGCGAGACCGTGTGGAGCGGCAACGCCGCGAACGCCGAGGACGTGGACCGCGCCGCGAGCGCCGCGCGCCGCGCATTCGTCGAATGGTCGCAGACGCCGTTCGAGGCGCGCTGCGAGATCGTCAAGCGCTTCGCGGCGCTCGTCACCGAACGCAAGGAGCAGCTCGCGCAGGCCATCGGCCGCGAGACCGGCAAACCGCTGTGGGAAGCGCGCACCGAAGCCGCGTCGATGGCCGCCAAGGTCGCGATCTCGATCACGGCCTATGGCGAGCGCACCGGCGAAAAGCGCAGCGACATGGCCGACGGCGTGGCCGTGCTGCGCCATCGTCCGCACGGCGTCGTGGCCGTGTTCGGCCCGTATAACTTCCCCGGCCATCTGCCCAACGGGCATATCGTGCCGGCGCTGATCGCGGGCAATGCGGTCGTGTTCAAGCCTTCGGAGCTCGCGCCGGATGTTGCGCGCGCAACGGTCGAGATCTGGCATGAAGCGGGGCTGCCCGCGGGCGTGATCAATCTCGTGCAGGGCGAGCGCGACACCGGCATCGCGCTTGCGAACCATCGCCAGATCGACGGGCTGTTCTTCACGGGCAGCTCGGATACGGGCACGCTGCTGCATCGCCAGTTCGGCGGCCGCCCCGAGATCGTGCTCGCGCTGGAGATGGGCGGCAACAACCCGCTCGTCGTCGCGCCCGTGGAAGACATCGACGCCGCCGTGCATCACGCGATCCAGTCGGCGTTTCTCTCGGCGGGGCAGCGCTGCACCTGCGCGCGCCGCATCCTGGTGCCCACCGGCGCGTTCGGCGACCGCTTCATCGAGCGCTTCGTCGAGGTGTCCTCGCGCATCGCGGTGGGCGAATACAACGCCGAGCCGCAGCCGTTCATGGGCGCGGTGATCTCGGCGCGCGCGGCAGCCAGGCTGATCGACGCGCAGGCCCAGCTGCTCGAACGCGGCGCGAAGGCGCTCTTGCGCATGGAGCAGCGCGACCCGGCGCTCGGCTTCGTCACGCCCGGCATTCTCGACGTGACGAATGTGGCCGATCTGCCCGATGAAGAGCACTTCGGGCCGCTCGCGCAGATCATCCGCTACGCCGGTTTCGACGACGCCATCGCACAGGCCAACAACACGGCCTACGGCCTCTCGGCGGGCCTGCTCGCCGATGATGCCGCGCTCTGGCAGCGCTTCTCGCGCGAGATCCGCGCGGGCATCGTGAACTGGAACCGGCCCACCAATGGCGCGTCGAGCGGTGCGCCCTTCGGCGGCCCGGGCCGCTCGGGCAACCACCGGCCGAGCGCGTTCTACGCCGCCGACTACTGCGCCTGGCCGATGGCCTCGGTCGAGAGCGCACAGCTGACCATGCCCGCGAGCGTCTCGCCGGGCCTTCAATTCTGAGGATCGACGATGACTCAAATTTCAACGGCACTCGCGGGGACCCTTGAGGCCAACTTCGACGGGCTCGTCGGTCCCACGCACAACTACGCTGGCCTCTCGTTCGGCAACGTCGCTTCGCAGAACAACGAGAAGTCGGTCGCGAACCCGCGCGCCGCTGCGCAGCAGGGCTTGCGCAAGATGAAGCGCCTCGCCGATCTCGGCTTCGCGCAGGGCGTGCTGCCGCCGCAGGAGCGGCCCTCGATGCGCCTGTTGCGCGAGCTGGGCTTCACGGGCAAGGACGCCGACGCGATCGCGCGTGCCGCGAAGGACGCTCCCGAACTGCTCGCCGCGGCCAGTTCGGCTTCCGCGATGTGGACCGCGAACGCGGCCACCGTGAGCCCTTCGGCGGACACGCCCGAGCGCCGCGTGCACTTCACGCCCGCGAACCTGTGCAGCAAGCTCCATCGCGCGATCGAGCACGAGTCCACGCGCCGCACGCTCGGCACCATCTTCGCGGATCCGTCGCACTTCGTGGTGCACGACGCGTTGCCGGGCACGCCCGCGCTCGGCGACGAAGGCGCGGCGAATCACACGCGCTTTTGCGCGCAGTACGGTGAGCGCGGCGTGGAGTTCTTTGTCTACGGCCGCAGCGAGTACCGGCGCGGGCCGGAGCCCAAGCGCTTCCCGGCGCGCCAGACCTTCGAGGCGAGCCGCGCGATCGCGCAGCGCCACGGCCTCACCGACGAGACCACGGTGTTCGCGCAGCAGCGCCCCGAGGTGATCGACGCCGGCGTCTTCCATAACGACGTGATTGCGGTGGGCAACCGCAGCACCCTGTTTTGCCACGAGCTTGCATTCGTCGACCAGAAGAACGTCTACGACGAACTGCGCAGGAAGCTCGGAGCGCATGGCGCGCCGTTCGACGTGATCGAAGTGCCCGATGCGCAAGTGAGCGTGGCCGATGCTGTTTCGTCGTATCTCTTCAACAGCCAGCTTTTGAGCCGCGCGGACGGCAGGCAGATTCTCGTCGTGCCGCAGGAATGCCGCGAGAATCCGCGCGTGGCGATCTATCTCGACGAGCTGGCCGCGAAGCGCGGTCCCATCGACGAGGTGCTCGTTTTCGACCTGCGCGAGAGCATGAAGAACGGCGGCGGCCCCGCGTGCCTGCGCCTGCGCGTGGTGCTGAGCGAGGCCGAGCGCGCAGCGGTCGCGCCAGGTGTATGGATGAACGATGCGCTGTTCGCGAGGCTCGACGCCTGGATCGGCAAGCACTATCGCGACCGCCTCGCGCCCCAGGATCTCACCGATCCGGCGCTGCTGGTGGAGTCGCGCACCGCGCTCGATGAGCTCACGCAGATTCTCGGCCTGGGGTCGCTCTATGACTTCCAGCGCTGAGCCGGTTCAGTCGCACGCGGCGAGCACGGCCACGCCCGCTTGCCTCGCCGATTTTCTCGCCACGACGCTGGCAGGCGAGCGGCCGGCCAGCGCCGCGCAAGCGGAAGGCGCGTGCGCCTATGGCGCGGTGCGCTGGCAATGGCTCGACGAAGGCGTGCTGCAACTCGAGCCGGTGCATACCGGCGGCGCGCGCGGCGAGCCGCTCAGGAGCGTGCTGCTCTCCGCTGGCGTGCACGGCGACGAGACCGCGCCCATCGAGCTGCTTTCGCGGATGGTCGCGGATCTGGCCGCGGGGCATCTCGCGCTCGCGTGCCGTCTGCTGATCGTGCTCGGCAACGTGGCCGCGATGCGCGCCGCCACGCGCTATGAAGACGACGACCTTAACCGGTTGTTCAGCGGGCGCCATGCGCGCGTGCCGCAAAGCCGCGAGTCGCCGCGCGCCGTCGCGCTCGAGACGGCGGCGCAGCGCTTCTTTGCCGAAGCGTCCGATGCCCCGGGCGCGCGCTGGCACCTCGACCTGCACACTGCGATCCGCGCCTCGGCATTCGAGCGGTTCGCGCTGCTGCCTTATACGGGCGACGCGCCCACGCGCGCGATGTTCGACTGGCTCGCCGATGCGAACATCGCCGCTGTTCTGATTCATACGGAGAAGGGCGCAACGTACTCGTCGTTTAGCGCCGATGCTTGCGGCGCCGTCGCATGCACGCTCGAACTCGGCAAGGTGCGGCCGTTCGGCCACAACGATCTCACGCGCTTCGTGCAAGCGGACGCAGCCGTGCGCCGGCTCGTGTCGGGCGCGCAGGCGACCCAGGACGCGCCGATGCCGCGCGTGTTCACGGTGATCGGCCAGATCACGAAGCAAAGCGATGCGTTCGCACTGCACGTGGCCGCCGACGTGGCGAATTTCACGCCGTTCGCACGCGGCACGGTGCTCGCGGAAGACGGCGCGTATCGCTACGTCGTCGCACGCGACGAGGAGCGCATCGTGTTTCCGAATCCCACCGTGAAGCCCGGCTTGCGTGCGGGCCTGCTCGTGGTCGACACGACCGCCGAAACCCTCGCATCGCTCACATGAACCACGCGAAAACCCCGCCTGGCGGGGTTTTCCGGCCGGCGGCGCCGGCCACGGTACAATCGCGTCCTCGCGGTTGCTGCGGCGCGTCATAGACGAGGCGCCGGTTTGAACCGCTTTGTTGGCGCAGCGATCCTGCGCCGAAGCGCGCCGCATGACCTTTGAAGCAGCCCCTTGAAGCGCGCTGCAATCCGACTGGAAAGAGACACTGATGAACATGAACTGGAACAAGCTGGCCACTTTCACACTGTGCGCCGCCTTCACCGTGGCCGCGGGCGCGGCCCATGCCGCTGACCTCAAGGAAATCCGCTTCGGCGTCGAGGCGTC
Organism: Paraburkholderia sp. A1BS-2L; assembly: GCF_051125205.1. NCBI lineage: Bacteria > Pseudomonadati > Pseudomonadota > Betaproteobacteria > Burkholderiales > Burkholderiaceae > Paraburkholderia > Paraburkholderia sp. A1BS-2L. Next base: position 2,003,033 of record NZ_CP120428.1, on the reverse strand, counting down.
GTATGCGCCGTTCGAATCGAAGTCGCCGAGCGGCGAACTGCAGGGCTTCGACATCGACGTGGGCAATGCCGTTTGCGCAAAGCTCAAGGTCAAGTGCATGTGGGTGGAGAACTCGTTCGACGGCCTGATTCCGGCGCTGCAGGCGCGCAAGTTCAACGCCATCAACTCGGACATGACGATCACGGACCAGCGCCGCCAGGCGATCGATTTCACCGATCCGATCTATGCGATTCCCAACCAGATGATCGCGAAGAAGGGCAGCCCGTTGCTGCCCACGCCCGAGTCGCTCAAGGGCAAGCATGTGGGCGTGCTCCAGGGCACGATCCAGGAAACCTACGCGAAGGCCAAGTGGTCGCCCGCCGGCGTCGACGTCGTGCCGTATCAGACCCAGGACCAGATCTACGCCGACCTCGCCTCGGGCCGTCTGGATGCCGCTTTCCAGGACGCCGAAGCGGCGTCGAAGGGCTTCCTGAACAAGCCGCAAGGCGCGGGCTTCGCCTTCGCGGGACCGCAGGTCGTCGACGCGAAGCTGCTCGGCGAGGGCGTGGGCTACGGCGTGCGCAAGAATGACGCGGCGCTGAAGGCCGCGCTCAATGGCGCGCTCAAGGAGCTGAAGGCCGATGGGACGATCGACCGCATCGCCGCGAAGTATTTCGACGTGAAGGTCGTGCTCAAGTAAAACGCGGCTTACGAGCGAGTTTTTGTGGATGCCGGTGAGGCTTTGCCTTGCCGGCATTTTTTATTGATCGAAGCGTCGTCAAGGTGAGGTATTCGCGCTCCACTTGCACACGTCGGCTTCTACCGTGCGCAAGTGGGAACAAGGCCACACCCATCCCACCGGACCGGCGCTCCAACTGATCAACATCATTGCCGACAAGGGCTTGCAGGCCATCATTTGATCGGTCGCCCGGCCATTCTTCATGAAGCGCGTTGATTTCATGAAGCTTCGCGCTTCGTATGCGCGGTGTATGGGCCAGGCTAAAATCGCATAAGAATGAAAACGCCGCCGTGGCCTTGCCGGCTGTGCGCGGACGGGGCGCAAGAACAAGCAAGAACACATCGCAAAAGACCATACGATCAGACGCCGCGTACAGCGCGGCGCTTCGCGGGGGACCCATGAGTTTCAGTGCCGCAGACCGGCCGCCCATGTCGGGCGTCGAGGATGGCCGTAGAACGACCGGCACGCCGGCGGAACCCACGACCCATTCCAGCCACGCTTATTTCGCACGCAAGCCCGTGCTCGATCGTGACGGCGTGCTCTGCGCGTTCGAATTGCTGCCGCGCGTGGTTGCGCGCGAAGGCGTCGCGCAAGAGCCGTCGCCCGATGGCAACGCAGCGCAAAACAAGGCGCTCATCGAAGCATTCTGCTCACCCACTTTGCGCGCGGCGCTGACCGGCCACCGGGCGTGGCTCGACGTCACGCGCGAGCTGCTGTTCGACGATGTCCTGCTGCGCCTGCCCGCCGATCGCGTGATGCTGGAATTGCCGCCCGGCATCGGCGCCGATCCCGAGCTGATCGCGCGGCTCGCCAAGCTGCACGGCAAGCGCTATCGCTTCGCGCTCGACCACGTTACGCAAGCCGACGAGTCGTTCGCGAAGCTGTTGCCCTATGCGGACGCGGTCAAGCTCGATCCGCGCGGCATCGCGCCCGCGCTGCTGCCGAAGTTCGCTAGCGTGCTCAAGGCGGCGGGCAAGATCCTCGTGGCGCTCGACATCGATACGCCCGCCGAACACGAGCGCGCTCATGCGCTGGGCTTCGACCGCTTCCAGGGCTATTACTTCGCGAAGCCGCAGGGTACCGGGGCGCGGCGGGTGAGCGCGCCTCGCCAGGCCTTGCTGGGTCTGCTGAAACTGCTGGCCTCGGAGCCCACCGTGATGCAGCTCGAAGCGGAACTTAAGCTCAATCCCGTGCTGGTGATGCATCTGATGCGGCTCGCGAATTCGGGCAGCTTCGGTCTCGGGCGCAAGGTGAGCACGCTGCGCGAGGCGATCAACGCGACGGGCACCAATCGCATCGCGCGCTGGACGCAACTGCTGCTGTACGCGGACGGCCGCAAGATCGCGCTGGAGGACGACCCGCTCCTGCAACTGGCCGCCACGCGTGCGCGCTTCATGGAACTCGCCGCTGCGCTGCTGCCCGAAGCCGGGCCCGCCGAGGAAGATGCGGCGTTTCTCGTCGGCGTGTTTTCGTTCGTCGATGCCGTGTTCGGCGGTCCGCTCGACCAGACGCTCGAAGTCCTCAGGCTCGCCAGGCCGATCCGCGCGGCCATCGCGCGCCGCGAAGGCGTGCTGGGCCGGCTGCTCGACGTGAGCGAGGCGCTGGAGCGCGCGGATTGGGCAGCTGTGGATGCCGTGTGCGCCACGCTTGCGCCGCTCGATGTGGGCGCGCTGGCGGCGCTTGCGCTCACGGCGGCGGCGTGGGCCGGCACGGCCGAGCACAACGCCGAGGCCGAGGGGCTGGAGCGGTTCGAGGATTGACGATCGAGATGCCGGCGAGCCCGCCCGCACCTGCCTGCGCCTATGTCTTCACGGGACTCGCCGAGAAAAACCGCGCGAGCTCGTGCGCGAGCTCGTTCAAGGCGCTCATTTCCTTTGGCAAGATTTTCCGCGGCTCCTGGCTCAGCAGCCAGTCGCCGTAGAGCAGCGCCACCGGCGGCTCGCCGGGGTGCGCCACCGGCAGCAGCACGAACGCGCGCGCGTCGTCGAGGCGCGCGCGGTACCACGCGGGCAGACGCGCGAGCATCTTGGGGTCGCGCGCATTCTCGATAAAGATGCCCACCGAGTTCGCAATCGCGAGATGGAACACGTCGGGCTGGAACGCCGCGCTGAACGCGAGCTTGTCGAGATGGCCCTCGACCTGCGGGCCGAAGCCGCGCTGCGCCTCGAACATGTTCGAGCCGTGCCGCACGAACACGATCGTGCGTGCGAAGCCGAGACCGGCCAGCACGGTCTCCGTGGCGAGCGTGAGCGCCGTCTGGAGCGGGCTGCCGGGCGGCAGCGCGCGCAGGTCTTCCACAGCCGCCGAGATGCGCGCCTCGGGGGGGAGCGACTCGCGCGCAATGGCGTCGGCGTTTGCGCGCAGTTCGACGATCTCGCGCATCACGCCATCGTCGGCTTCCTCGCGGGCCAGCGCGAGGCTCATCTGCACCAGCGTTTCGGGGTCGGTGTTGAGCGCGCGGCCATAGTGCTGCGCGAGCTCGGCAATGTGCTCCTCGCGCGTTTCGTCGGTGAGGCCCGCCGTGGTGAGCACGCGCGCCACCTCGGTCGAATAGTTCGTGATGGCGCGCAGCCATTGCACCTGGCGCGGCTCGTTGGCGGCAGGATCGTATTCCTCCATGCCTGAGCGGATGGCCTCGGGCAGGCGCCAGCGCGAGGCCGCGTCCTGGCCGATCTCGGCGAAGGTCACGCCGAGCACGTCGATGCAGGCATCGTCTTCGTCCGTGCCTCGCTCGCATTCGCGGCGGATCTGGTCCCACTCCGGCTCGAGATAGAACACCACCAGCAGCTTGCCCACCTGGCGCATCAGCGTGCAGACCACGGCTTCCTCGCCCGCGCGCAGGTCGCCGCGCTCGGTGAGCTTGCGCGCGACGCAGCCCGAGAGCATCGTGCGGTTCAGTTCGAGCTTGGCGTCGATGCGGCGTGGCGCGCTATGATGGAAGTGATCGACGATCTTCAGGCCCACCACGAGATGGCCGACCGCGTCCATGCCGAGCACCATCAGCGCGCGCGTGACAGTCGTGATGTTGCCGCCGAAGGCCATGTACATGGCGGAGTTGGCAAGGCGCAGCACCTTCTGCGTGAGCGCGAAGTCGGAGAGCACGACCTTCACGAGCGCGGTGAAGTCGTAGTCGTCGTTGGTCATGGCGGCCACGGTCGAGCGCAGCGATTGCGACAGCATGGGGAAGTCGCCGCGCTCGTTCATACGAGCCCAGAGCCGGTCGAGCAGGACTGCCTTTACCATCTGAACCATGTCATTTTCGCTGATGCCCTGCGTGTACCGGTGCCATGCTCAATGCACGCTGTGAACGTGCAAGGTGCGCGACTCGAAACGCTGCGAGAGTTCCTCCGAAGGCAATGCCTTGCAGACGAGCCATCCCTGAATATGGTCGCAACCCATCTTCGTGAGCAACTCGCGCTGCGCCTCGGTCTCGACGCCTTCGGCCACGAGTTCGAGTTCGAGCGTGCGCGCGAGGCCCACCACGGCATTGACGATCGCCTGATCGTTGCGTGAGGTTAGCAGGTTCACGACGAAGCTGCGGTCAATCTTCAGTTTCGAAAGCGGAAAGCGCTGCAAATACGCGAGACTCGAATAGCCGGTGCCGAAGTCGTCCACCGCAAAGCGGATGCCGAGCGCCGTGAGCTCCTCGAGCAGCGCGACGGCGTGCTGCGGATCATGCATCAGCACGCTTTCGGTGATCTCGAAGACAAGCCGGCGCGGATCGATGCCAGTGAGCCGGAGCGCTTCTTCGACGCCTTCCTTGAAGCGCGGATTGCGGAACTGCTGCGGCGACACATTGACCGCGATGTACTGCAAGGCAATGCCTTGCTCGTCCCATTGGGTCAGTTGCATGCAGGCCGCTTTCAAAACCCAGTTGCCGAGATAATTAATCAGGCCGACGGACTCTGCAAGCGGGATAAATGTCGATGGCGACACGTCGCCGTGCAAGGGATGCTGCCAGCGCATCAACGCCTCGACCCCGACCACGCCGTGCGTGGCGCTGCTCGTGATGGGCTGGAACGCGAGCGAAAACTCGCCGTTGCGCACGCCGTCGTGGAGATCCGATTCGAGCTTGAGGCGCAGCGTGTCGGTCGGGTCGTGGTCGGCCACGTGCAGCATCAGCGTGTTGCCGCCCGCGGCCTTGGCCTGTTGCAGCGCCTGGTCGGCGCGGCGGATGAGCGAGGGGCTGTCCGCCTGCATGTCGCCGTCGTTGCTCTCGCAGCAGTCCGCGTGCTGCTCGGGATAAAACGCGATGCCGATGCTCGCCGCCAGATGCACCGGCTGGTCGCGAAACGAATACGGTTGCAGGATCGACGTGAGCAGGCGGCGCGCGAGCGTTTCGGCGGCGCTGCGGATATCGGCGGGCGGCGTGATCAGAATCGCGAACTCGTCGCTGCCCGTGCGCGCGATGAACTCGCCTTGCTGGGTCAGGTGCGCGAGGCGGCGCGCGGTTTCGCGCAGCAGCTCGTCGCCGGCGTCGTAGCCGAGCGCGCGGTTCACGCGCTGATAGTCGTCGAGATCGAGCAGCAAAAGGGCGATCGGCGTGCCGCGGCGGTCGGCTTCGGCTAGCGCGCGTTCGAGCTCGGGCTCGAGCGCCGCCTGGTTCGGCAGGTCCGTGAGCGGATCGTGGTGGAGCGCGTGCGTGAGCCGCATCTGCGCGCGCTGCCAGTCCGAGACGTCGAAGCCGGCCACGGAGAAGCCGTCCACGCCCGCATAGGCGGCGCGCTGCACGCGCAGCTCGACGGCGAGCGGGTAGGTGAGCGCTTTCACGAGATCGATCGTGTCTTTTTCGACTGCGCCGCTCGCCAGTGCTCGGGCGAACAGCGCGTCGAGCCGCGCGAGATCGCCCGGCGCGACGAGGTCGTGCAGCGACGCGCCGAGCAGGAACTCGCGGTGATAACCGGCAAAGCGCAGGCTCGCGTCGGAGACGTAGAGAAAGCGCAGGTTGCGGTCCACGTGCACGAGGAAATCCACCGCGGCGGCGGTCTGCTCGAACGCGCGCGAGACCGCGTCGGACCCGGCGGCCTTGCCTGCTGCGGCGTGCGCGGGGTCCCGGCCGTCCGCGGCCGGCGCAGCGGCCGGGTGGCCGGGCGCACCATCCGCTCCATCCGCACAGGCGAGCAGGGCGCCGCAGCGGGCCCCGTCCTGCTCGCCTGTGCGCCCGGCGCGTGGCCGCAGGCGGTCCACGACCGCGCGCAGCCACCCCGGGAGGGGCGCGGTAATCCTGTTCGCTTCCATGTATGTATCGCTGGCAACCTGTGTACGTGTCTGCGGGGCGAGCCGGGCACGCCGCTTGACGTGCCCATCAGACCGAGATATCGACTGCCGCGGCGAAATCTTTAGCTATCGGGGGAAAATCGGCCGCGCAGCCATCTCGCGGTGCGAGGCAATGCACGCGCGCGCCGCACCCTGCGCGTGCCGGCGGAGTGTGTTCCAATAGGGCCGTCGCTGGACGCGGCGGGACCGCGCCGCAGTCCGTGCCGCAGTCGGCGCTGCTGACCATGGCCATGCCTCGCCGCCCGTGTTCCGGGCTGCCGCGCTGGCCCGAACCGGCGACGCATTCGAAGCCATACGAGGACATCCGACATGAAACCGAGGTATTTCGCGGCGGGGGCTGCGGCGCTCGTGTGCGCCGGATTCGCGTTCTTCACCCTGAGCGCGCAGGCGACGCTCAAGCCGGGCGACTCCGCGCCCGATTTCACGACGCAGGCGTCGCTGGGCGGCAAGACCTATACCTACTCGCTGGCCAGCGAACTCAAGAAAGGGCCGGTGGTGCTGTACTTCTATCCGGCGGCGTTCACCAAGGGCTGCACGATCGAGGCGCATGATTTTGCCGAGGCCGTCGACCAGTACAAGCAGTACGGCGCGACCGTGATTGGCGTTTCGCACGACAACATCGATACGCTCACGAAGTTCTCGGTGAGCGAGTGCCGCAGCAAGTTTCCGGTTGCCGCCGACGAGGATTCGAAGATCATCAAGTCTTACGACGCGTCGATGCCGATGCACGAGGCCATGGCCAACCGGGTTTCCTACGTGATCGCCCCGGACGGCAAGATCATCTACGAATACACGAGCCTCTCGCCCGACAAGCACGTGGAGAACACGTTGCGCGCCGTGAAGGAATGGGCCGCGCAGCATCCGCAACAATAATCGCCATGACGGCGGCGCGTAGCACGTCTCGTGCCGCGCGCTGCCGGCCGCGCGTTGCGCTTGCGATGCGGCAAACCCGTGCTATCGCTGCGGGGCCGCGCCTGCCGTGCGCTGGTATCGTGCAGCTTTTCGGTTTCCCGCATTGGTGTCCATCAGGCGCCCGCAGCCCTTGCGCGCCTGCGGATTCCGTCTTCGTATGCCCATTCTCGTTCTTCTTCTCGCATTTGCCGCGCTCGTTTATGGCGCCGTGTGGTCGTTTCAGACGCTGGCCGAGAGGCTGGGCGCGGACGTGGCGATTAGCGCGTCGGCCGTGGTCGTAGCGGCGTTCGCCACGCTGCTTGCGAACTGGTTGCAGCACCGCCGCGAAGTGGCGCCGAACCTGCGCGGCGAGGGCGACTGGACCCATCGCGTCGCGGGCGCGTGGGGCGAGGCGCGGCTCGCGGCCGGCAAGCGGCTGTGCGAAATCAAGCTCGGCGAGACGCGTGGCGCGTACATCTTCGCGGACCTCCAGGGCGCTCAGCCCGCGCGTGACGCGAGCGGCTGGCAGGTCGAGCTTCGCGTGGCCGACGCGGGCCGGCCGCTCTGGTCGCTGCCGATGTCGAGCGAGCGCGAGGCGAAGCGCTGGGCGCGGGTTTTTACGCTGGCGATGGCGCAGAAACTTTGAAACGCAGCGCGGGGTCGAACGCTGCTTGCCTGAACTCATCGGAATTGCCTATGCCTCCCAGTTTTTTTCGCAGCTTTTGTGCAGCAGTGACGCTCGCGGCCACAAGTGCCGCCTTCTTGACCGCCTGCGACCAGCAGAAAGTCGCCGATGCCGTAAACGCCGTCAAACCCGACTCGATGGCCTTCGGCGGCCTGAAAATCGGCGTTTCGACGGTCGAGGACGTGCGGCGTCAGGCGGGCAAGCCGGAGATGGTGTGGGAGGACGACGACGGCGCGCAGCGCCTCGAATATCCGCGCGGCCCGAACGGCCTGACCACGTGGATGCTCGACTTCGACGCCAACGGCAAGCTGGTCGCGATGACCCAGGCGCTCACGGCGGGCAATATCGCGCAGGTCGTTCCCGGCATGACGCAAGACGAGGTGCGCCGCCTGCTCGGCAAGCCCGCCACGATCGCGAAGTACGCGCTGAGCCACGAGGAAGTGTGGAGCTGGCATTGGGCCGAAGGCGGCGTGGCCGGGGACGGCATGTTCAACGCCCATTTTTCGCCCGATGGGCTCGTGGTCCGTACGTCGCGCTCGGATGCGCCCGGACATGAGCAGCACTGAAGAAGCTTGCTGGCGGCTGAGTCCCGGGAATCGGGCAGCCGCCCCGCCCATCCAGCCTCTACCTCCTCACTCCAGCACCCTCGGCGGCGGCTCCACGCGCCCGCGCTTCGCATCCCACCACACGCGCAGGCGATCCATGTACAGATACACCACCGGCGTCGTATAGAGCGTCAGCGCCTGGCTCAGGATCAGCCCGCCCACGATCGAGATGCCGAGCGGCGCGCGCAGCTCCGCGCCTTCGCCGCGCCCGAACGCGAGCGGCAGTGCGCCCAGCAGCGCCGCGCAGGTCGTCATCATGATCGGCCTGAAGCGCAGCAGGCAGGCCTGATAGATCGCGTCGCGCGAACTCAGGCCCTGGCGCGACGCGTCGATCGCGAAGTCCACCATCATGATCGCGTTCTTCTTCACGATGCCGATCAGCAAGATCACGCCGATCAGCGCAATGATGCTGAACTCGGTCTTGAACAGCAGCAGCGCGAGCAGCGCGCCCACGCCCGCCGAAGGCAGCGTCGAGAGAATCGTGAGCGGGTGGATATAGCTCTCGTAGAGGATGCCCAGCACGATATACACCGCCGCGAGCGCCGCCAGAATCAAGAGCGGCTGGTTGTTCAGCGACTGCTGGAACGCCTGCGCCGTGCCCTGGAAGCTGCCGTGGATGGTCTGCGGCATGCCGATCTCGGCCATCGTGTCGTAGATGACCCGGGTGGCGTCCGAGAGCGACTTGCCCGGCGGCAGGTTGAACGAGATCGTCGAGGCCACGAACTGGCTCTGGTGATTCACCGAGAGCGGCGTCGTGCCCGGTCCGAACGAGGCGATCGCCGAGAGCGGGATCATGGTTTCCTTCGTCGTGGAGACGGCCGCGCCCGAGGACGCGCTCGACTTGCCGCTCGCCGCGATCGAGTTGATCGCGAGATTGCGCGCCGAGTCGGCGGCAATGGCCGCGGCGCTCGCCGCCGAGCTTGTGCCTGATTTTGCGCCCGTGCCGCCCGTCGACGCTTTCGACGTGGCCGGCCCCGTGACCGTGCCCGCCGTTGCGTTGGTGCTCTGCGCGCCGCTCGCGCTGCCGCCTGAGGTGCTCACCCAGATCTGATTGAGCATGTCCGGGCTTTGCCAGTACTTCGGCGCGACTTCCATCACCACGTGGTACTGGTTGAGCGGGTTGTAGATGGTCGAGACCTGACGCTGGCCGAAGGCGTCGTAGAGCGTGTTGTCGATCTGCGCAGGCTTGATGTTCAGGCGCGCGGCGCTCGCGCGGTCGATCGTGACCATCGATTCGAGGCCGCCTTGCTGCTGGTCCGAATTCACGTCGGCGAGTTCGGGGCGCGCCTGCAGCGCTTCGGTGAGCTTCGGCGCCCACTTGTAGAGATCGGCGGTGTTGTCGGCGAGCAGCGTGAACTGATACTGCGCGTTCGACTGCCGCCCGCCCACGCGGATGTCCTGCACGCTCTGCAGGAAGGTGCGCGCGCCCGCCACGTGCGAGAGCGGTCCGCGCAGCTGCGCGATCACTTGATCCGCGGACAGCTTGCGCTCGCTCTTGGGCTTGAGCGAGACGAACATGAAGCCCGAGTTGGTCGCGCGCCCGCCCGTGAAGCCCACCACCTGATCGACAGCCGGATTCTCGCCGACGATCTTCATCATCTCCGCGAACTTCACCTTCATCGCCTGGAACGAGGTCGACTGGTCGGCCTGGATGCCGCCCACGAGGCGCCCCGTGTCCTGCTGCGGGAAGAAGCCCTTGGCGATGTTCACGTAGAGCACGACGTTCAGCGCGATGGTGGAGATGAGCGTCATGAGGATCAGGCGCGGATGCGCAAGCGCCCAGCCGAGCGTGTGCTCGTAGCCGCGGTGCAGGCGCGTGAAGCCGCGCTCCAGCCATTGCCCGAAGCGGCTTTGCTTCCTCTTTTCGTGCGGCTGCTCGAGCAGGCGCGAGCACATCATCGGCGTGAGCGTGAGCGACACCACGAGCGACACGCCGATCGCAAGCGAGAGCGTGAGAGCGAACTCGCGAAAGAGGCGCCCGACGATGCCGCCCATCAGCAGGATGGGCAGGAACACGGCCACCAGCGAGACGCTGATCGAAAGCACCGTGAAGCCCACCTCGCGCGCGCCGAGCAGCGCGGCCCGCCGGCGCGGCACGCCGTTCTCGAGGTGGCGCGAGATGTTCTCCAGCACGACGATGGCGTCGTCGACGACGAAGCCGGTCGCGATGGTGAGCGCCATCAGCGAGAGGTTGTCGAGCGAGAAGCCCATCAGGTACATGGCCGCGAAGGTGCCGATGATCGAGATGGGCACCGCCACGCTCGGAATCAGCGTCGCGCGCCAGTTGCGCAGGAACAGGAACACCACCATCACCACGAGCGCCACGGCGATCATGAGCGTGTGCTCGGTGTCCTTGAGCGAGGCGCGGATCGTGACCGAGCGGTCCGAGGCGGGGGTCACCTCGACATCGGCGGGCAGCGACGCCTTCAGTTGCGGCAGCATCGCGACCACGCGGTCCACCGTCTCGATGATGTTCGCGCCGGGCTGGCGGTAGAGGATCACGAGCACCGAGCGTTTGCCGTTGGCAAGGCCGAGGTTGCGCAGGTCCTCGACCGAATCGACCACTTCGCCCACGTCGGAGAGCTTCACGCCCGCGCCGTTGCGGTAGGCGATCACGAGGTCCTTGTATTGGCTCGCCTTGCTCGCCTGGTCGTTGGTGTAGAGCTGGTAGCGCTTGGGGCCGAACTCGATGTCGCCCTTCGGGCTGTTCGCATTGGCCGAGGCCAGCGCCGCGCGCACGTCTTCCAGGCCGATGCCGTAGTGAAACAGGGCGTGCGGCTCCAGTTCCACGCGCACGGCCGGGTTAGCCGAGCCGCTCACGTCGACTTCGCCCACGCCGTCCACCTGCGAGAGCGATTGCTGGAGCACCGTGGCCGCCGAGTCGTAGAGCTGGCCCGCGCTGAGCGTGGGCGAGGTGAGCGCGAGGATCAGGATGGGCGCGTCGGCGGGGTTGACCTTGTGGTAGGTCGGGTTCTGCCGCAGGCTCGACGGCAGGTCGGCGCGCGCGGCGTTGATGGCGGCCTGCACGTCGCGCGCGGCGCCGTCGATGTCGCGGTTCAGGCCGAATTGCAGCGTGATGCGTGTGCTGCCCACCGAGCTCTGCGAGGTCATCTCGGAGACGTCGGCGATCGAGCCCAGGTGCCGCTCCAGCGGGCTTGCCACGCTGGTGGCCACGGTTTCCGGGCTCGCGCCCGGCAGTGACGCCTGCACGGAGATGGTGGGGAAGTCCACCTGCGGCAAGGGCGCGACCGGCAGCTTCGCGAACGCGAAGAGCCCCGCGAGCGCGATGCCGAGCGCGAGCAGCGTGGTGGCGACGGGGCGGTTGATGAACGGGCGCGAGAGATTCATCGCGTCAGTGCTCCGGCGGGGACGAAGGCGCGGGCGGCGTGGGTGGCGTCGGGCGCGAGCCGCCGCCGAAGCGTTGGCGCATGCGCGTCGCGAGCCGGTCGAACGCCAGGTAGATCACGGGCGTGGTGAATAGCGTGAGCGCCTGGCTCACGATCAGCCCGCCCGCGATGGCGATGCCGAGCGGCCGGCGCAGCTCCGAGCCCGCGCCGGTGCCGAGCATCAGCGGCAGCGCGCCCAGCAATGCGGCCAGCGTGGTCATCATGATCGGCCGGAAACGCAGCAGGCAGGCCTGATAGATCGCCTCGCGCGGCGGCTTGCCTTCGTTGCGCTCGGCGTCGAGCGCGAAGTCGATCATCATGATCGCGTTCTTCTTCACGATGCCGATCAACAGCACGATACCAATGATGCCGATGATGTCGAGGTCGTGCCCGGTCATGATCAGCGCGAGCAGCGCGCCGATGCCAGCGGACGGCAGCGTCGAGAGAATCGTGATCGGATGCACGAAGCTCTCGTAGAGTACGCCCAGCACGATGTACATCGTCACGATGGCCGCGAGGATCAGGAACAGCTCGTTGGCGAGCGAGGCCTGGAACGCGAGCGCCGCGCCCTGGAAGCGCGTCTGGAACGAGCCCGGCAAGCCGATTTCCTGCTCGGCCTGCTGGATCGCCTTGACCGCCGCGCCCAGCGACGCGCCCGGCGCGAGGTTGAACGAGATGGTGGTGGCCGGGAACTGCGAGAGGTGCGAAACCAGCAGCGGCTCGGGCCGCTCGTGAAACTTCGCGATGGCCGAGAGCGGCACCTGGCCCGCGGTCGAGGTCGAGGAGGGCAGGTAGATCGAGTTCAGCGAATCCGTGTAGTGCTGCATCACGGGATCGGCTTCGAGAATCACGCGGTACTGGTTCGACTGCGTGAAGATCGTCGAGATGATGCGCTGGCCGTAGGCGTCGTAGAGCGCGTTGTCGACGGTCGCGGGCGTGATGCCGTAGCGCGCCGCGCTGGCGCGGTCGATCTCGATGAACACCGACTGGCCCTGGTCCTGCAGGTCGGTCGCCACGTCCGCAAGCTCGGGCAGTTGCCCGAGCCGGTGCACGAGCTTGGGCACCCAGGTGGTGAAGTCCCGGATGTTGGGCGTCGTGAGCATGAACTGGTACTGCGTCGGGCTCACCGTGGAGTCGATCGTGAGGTCCTGCACCGGCTGCATGTAAAGCGACGCGCCCGTGATGTGCGACACCGACTGCTGGAGGTCGCGAATGATCTGGCTCGCCGTTTCGCTGCGGTCGTCGCGCGGCTTCAGGTTGATGAGCATGCGCCCGCTATTGAGCGTGATGTTGGTGCCGTCCACGCCGATGAACGAGGTGAGGCTCTCCACGTTCTCGTTCTTGAGAATCTCCGCGGCGAGCGCTTGCTGGCGCTCGGCCATCGACGCGTACGAGACCGCCTGCGGGGCCTGGGTGATCGCCTGGATCACGCCGGTGTCCTGCACGGGGAAGAAGCCCTTGGGCACCACCACGTAGAGGATGCCGGTGAGCACGAGCGTGGCGAAGAACACGAGCATCGTGAGCCGCTGGCGCGCGAGCACCCATTCGAGCGCGACGCCGTAGCGCGCAATCACGTGTTCGAAGAACGCATGCATGCGTGCTTCGAAGCGGTGGCTCTCGGGCGGCGGCGTGTGGCGCAGCATCTTCGCGCACATCATCGGCACGAGCGTGAGCGAGACCACGGCCGAGATCACGATGGTCACCGCGAGCGTGATCGCGAATTCGTGAAACAGCCGGCCTACGACATCGCCCATGAAGAGCAGCGGAATCAGCACCGCGATCAGCGAAACCGTGAGCGAGATGATAGTGAAGCCGATCTGCTTCGAACCCTTGAGCGCGGCTTCGAGCGGCGTTTCGCCGTCCTCCACGTAGCGCGCGATGTTCTCGATCATGACGATGGCGTCGTCCACCACGAAACCGGTGGCGATCGTGAGCGCCATCAGCGAGAGGTTGTCGAGCGAGAAGCCACACAGGTACATGACCGCGAGTGTGCCGATCAGCGAGAGCGGCACCGAAAGGCTCGGAATGATGGTCGCGTAGATGTTGGCGAGGAACAGGTACATCACCAGCACTACCAGCACCACCGACATCAGCAGCTCGAACTGCACATCGCGCACCGAGGCGCGGATCGTGGTGGTGCGGTCGTTGACGATCTGCGCGTCGAGCGAGGCGGGCAGCGCTTCCTGCAACTGGGGCAGGATCTTCTTGACGCTGTCCACCACCTGGATCACGTTGGCGCCCGGCTGGCGCTGCACGTTCAGGATGATCGCGGGCGTGCTGTCCACCCATGCGCCGAGCTTGGTGTTCTCGGCGCCCTGCACGATGTTCGCGACATCGGTGAGCATCACTGGGCGGCCGTTGCGGTAGGCGATCACGGCGTCTTTATAGGCTTCGGCGTCCGTCAACTGGTCGTTCGCGTCGATCGTGTACGCGCGCGTGGGACCGTCGAAGCTGCCCTTGGGCGTGTTGACGTTCAGGTTCGAGATGCTCGTGCGCAGGTCATCGAGATTCAGGCCGTAGGCCGCGAGCGCGCGCGGATTCGCCTGGATGCGCACGGCCGGGCGCTGGCCGCCCGTGACGCTCACGAGGCCCACGCCCGCGACCTGCGAGATCTTTTGTGCGAGGCGCGTGTCGGCGAGGTCCTGGACCTGCGTGAGCGGCAGCGTCTTCGAGGTGATCGCGAGCGTGAGGATCGGCGCGTCGGCGGGATTGACCTTGGCGTAGATCGGCGGTGCGGGCAGGTCCGACGGCAGCAGGTTGCCCGCCGCGTTGATGGCCGCCTGCACTTCCTGCTCGGCGACGTCGAGCGGCAGATCGAGGCTGAACTGCAGCGTGATGACCGAGGAGCCCGCCGAGCTACGCGACGACATCTGGTTGAGCGACGGCATCTGGCCGAACTGGCGCTCGAGCGGCGCGGTGACCGAGGAGGTCATCACTTCCGGGCTCGCGCCCGGATAGAAGGTCTGCACCTGGATGGTCGGGTAATCGACCGTGGGCAGGGCGGAAAGCGGCAGGAAACGCAGCGCGACGAGACCGACCAGCATGATCGCCGCCATGAGCAGCGCCGTGCCGACCGGACGCAGAATAAAGGCGCGGGATGGATTCATGCGGCTTACTGGCCCTCAGCGCCGGATGCCTGGCGGCGATGGCCGTGGTGGGCACCCGAAGCGCCCGACGCCGCACTGGCCCCCGATGCGCCGCCTTGTGGGCCTGAGGCCCCCGATGCACCCGAAGCGTGTTTGGCCCGAGCGGCGGGAATAGTGATCTTCGAGCCTTCGCGCAGGCGGTCCGAGCCGTCGGTCACGATGCGCTCGCCTACGGCGAGGCCCGAGGCGATGCTGGTGCGCTCGGCGTCCACCGGGCCGACCTTCACGAGCCGCACCGTCACGGTGTTGTCGGGCTTCACCACATAGACATATGCGCCCTGCGAGCCGTTGAGCACCGCGGAGGTGGGCACGATCACCGCGTCGTGGATCGTGTCGACGAGCAGCCGCGCATTGACGAACTGATTCGGGAACAGCGAGCCGTCGCCGTTGGCGAAGCTCGCGCGCAGCTTCACGGTGCCGGTCGTGGTGTCGATCTGGTTGTCGAGGGTTTGCAGGAAGCCGCTTTCGAGCAGCGTGGTGTTGCTGCGGTCGTAGGCCGACACCGACATCTTCGTGCCTGCGCGCAACTGTTTCAGGATGGACGGCAGATTGTCTTCCGAGGTCGTGAAGATCACGCTGATCGGCTGCAACTGCGTGAGCACGACGATGCCATTGATGTCGCCGGGCGTCACGTAGTTGCCCGGATCGACCTGGCGCAGGCCCACGCGTCCGGAAACCGGCGCGGTGATGCGCGCATAGGCGAGGTCGAGCTTGTAGGTGTCGATGTTGGCCTGATCCGACTTGACTGTGCCCTCGTACTGCTTCACGAGCGAGCTTTGCGTGTCGACCTGCTGGCTCGCGATCGAGTCCTGGGCGAGCAGCGTCTGGTAGCGCTTGAGGTCGAGGCGCGCGGTGGCGAGCAGCGCCTGATCGCGCGCGAGCTGGCCTTGGGCATTGGCGAGCGAGATCTGATAGGGACGCGGGTCGATCTGCGCGAGCACGTCGCCTTTGTTCACCATCTGGCCTTCCTCGAAGTTCACGCTTTGCAGCGTGCCGGAAAGTTGCGTGCGCACCGTGACGGCGGCGAGCGGCGTGACCGTGCCAAGCGCCGTGATGACAATGGGCATGTCGCCGGATTTCGCGGTTGCCACGCTGACCGGCTGCGGTAGATTCGCCATCGCACCGGGACCGCCGTGGCGCACGCGAGCACCGCTTGCAGCAGTGGAGCTGGCCGCGCCGTTCGGGTTCTTGTTCCAGGGCTGCCAGCGCAGCAGCCCGATCGTGGCGACGGCCAGCACGATGGCAAGCGCGATCAGCTTGCCGCGGCGCTTGCGCGGCGCCGGTCCGCCCGATGCGGCAGGGAAGGACGGGGTATCTCGACGAGGGGAATCCGGGCGCTGTTCTTCTTTATCCATCGGTCAGGTCGGTAACAAAATCGGTGACGTGCTTGTCGGTTGAGCGGATTGGTCGGGCGCGCGCCCGTGGTCGTGCATGGATCGCGCGTGGGTCACGCATGGGGCACGCGTGGGTCACGTATGACGCGATGCTACGCGAGACGCGCGTAAGGTCGATGTCAGGTGCTTGTCGGGAAGCAAGCCGATGAGACGCCAGGCAGTTCTGCGCCCCCGGCGCCTTTTTGGCTGACCGATGCAGCCAAAAAGCATGATGCTACGTTGCTGGCTCCGTAACAGTCCAGCACCGTATCTTTCGGTGCATTACGCCGGTTACAGCTTCCCGCGGGCGTGGTGGGAAGCGATCGGCGAAAATCGGCAAATGGGTGCGTGAAAATTGGGGTTATATCAATCCAGCGAGAATTGGACGGAAATGTTTGATTGTTCACGTATTCTGGCGAGATTTTGCTTGACTTAGTCAGCATCTGGATAAAAAATCGACCGCACTTTCGACATGACCGCGAAGGTCCCGAAGCATGCCGAGAACCCTGCAAGTCTTGCGGGGTTTTTAAGTATCTCGGAGTATGCATTTTGCATAAATGCGGCGGCCCGGTCATCGTTCGATTACCGTCTCTCAGGTTCTAGCACGGCCCTCGGAATGGCTAGAACTTTTCAAAGCGTCACGTTCGCACGTGGCGCTTTTTTTTCGCCTGATGGGTTGCTCGCGCCCGCCGCTCGCATCGTTATCAAACAAATCAGGAAGCCAAAATTTATTCTTGACTATCTTGTAATTGTTTAACAAGAATATATCCACGGCTCGTACATCATTTTCTGAAGAGTTCGCGCGAGCCACCCCAAGAGGTCATTTCGAATGAGCGATATCGACCCGGTGCGAAAATCAGAGGAGCTGCGCAGCTTCCTGTTCCTGACCGTCGTCATGGTCCCCGTGCTCACGGTAGCGCTCATCGCCGCATACGGATTCGCGGTGTGGTTTTACCAATTGCTGATCGGCGGTCCACCACACTGATTATTAGGTATCCATAACGAATATTATCTGAGGGCGGCACTGCCATGTCCGTCGAAACTCGAAGTGCAACCTGCGAAAAGGCCACCTCCCACGAGTTTCATGTAGCGGGGGTCGTGATATACGCCCAAAGCGATCGGTGCGAGAGCATCTCCCACACCCTCGGCATGCTGCCCGGCGCGCAGGTCCATGCCGCGACGCCGGACGGCCGCATGGTCGTCACGCTCGAGGGCGCGCACTCGCGGGCGATCGAAGAGCAGCTCAGCGCAATCAATGCTTTGCCGGGGGTCCATGCCTCCGCGCTCGTCTATCAGCATCACGAGAGCATCGAATCGCCGGAATAGGGGGAGTTTGTCGATGAAGCTGACCCGTCGCGAATTCATCAAGCAAACCGCGGCAACGGCCGCCGCCGCGGCTGCGGGCGTTACCTTGCCAGGCGGTGCGGTGCTGGCGGCGGACGACGACCTCAAGTGGTCCAAGGCGCCTTGCCGCTTTTGCGGCACCGGCTGCGGCGTGCAGGTCGGCGTGAAGAACGACAAGGTGGTCGCCACGCTGGCCGACCCGCAGGCGGAGGTCAACCGCGGCCTGAACTGCGTGAAGGGCTATTTCCTCTCGAAGATCATGTACGGGCAGGATCGGCTCACGACGCCGCTGCTGCGCATGAAAGACGGCAAGTACGACAAGAATGGCGAGTTCGCGCCGGTCTCCTGGGATCGGGCCTTCGACGAGATGGCCGCGCAATGGAAGCGCGTGCTCAAGGACAAGGGGCCGACGGCGGTGGGCATGTTCGGCTCCGGCCAGTGGACCGTCTGGGAAGGGTATGCAGCGGTCAAGCTGATGAAGGCCGGCTTTCGCAGCAACAACATCGACCCGAATGCGCGGCACTGCATGGCCTCAGCCGTCCAGGGGTTCATGCGCACGTTCGGGATGGACGAGCCGATGGGCTGCTACGACGATATCGAGCAGACCGACGCGTTCGTGCTGTGGGGATCGAACATGGCCGAGATGCACCCGGTGCTGTGGACCCGGGTGACGTCGCGCCGCCTCAGCGCGCCGAAGACCAAGGTGGTGGTGCTTTCGACCTTCGAGCACCGCTCATGCGAGCTCGCTGACGAAACGATCGTGTTCACGCCGCAGGGCGACCTCGCGGTGCTCAACTACATCGCGAACTACATCATCAAGAACGGCAAGGTCAATCGCGACTTCGTCGACAAATACACGGTGTTCAAGCAGGGCAATGCCGACATCGGCTACGGGCTGCGCCCCGACCACCCGCTGCAGAAGGCGGCGCAGAACGCCAAGGATCCGGGCGGGGCCAAGCCGATCACCTACGACGAGTTTGCAAAGTTCGTCTCGAAGTACGACGCCGCATATGTGACCAAGATTTCGGGTGTGTCGAAAGCGAAGCTCGACCAGCTCGCGCAGCTTTACGCCGATCCCAACATCAAGGTCGTGTCGTTCTGGACCATGGGTTTCAACCAGCATACGCGCGGGGTGTGGGCCAACAACATGGTCTACAACCTGCACCTGCTGACCGGCAAGATCTCGACGCCCGGCAACAGTCCGTTTTCGCTCACGGGGCAGCCGTCCGCGTGCGGCACCGCGCGCGAGGTGGGCACGTTCTCGCATCGTCTGCCCGCCGACATGGTCGTGACCAACCCGAAGCATCGGGAAACGGCGGAGCGCATCTGGGCGTTGCCTGCGGGCACGATTCCCGAAAAGCCCGGGTATCACGCGGTGCTGCAGAACCGCATGTTGCGCGATGGCAAGCTCAACGTGTACTGGGTGCAAGTCAACAACAACATGCAAGCCGCCGCGAATCTGAACGAGGAGGGGCTGCCGGGCTATCGCAACCCCGCGAACTTCATCGTGGTCTCCGACGCGTATCCCACCGTCACAGCCGTGGCCGCGGACCTGATCCTGCCCACTGCGATGTGGGTCGAGAAGGAGGGGGCGTACGGCAATGCCGAGCGGCGCACGCAGTTCTGGCATCAACTGGTGGCGCCGCCGGGTGAAGCGCGCTCGGACTTGTGGCAACTCGTGGAGTTTTCGAAGCGCTTCAAGGTCGAGGAAGTCTGGCCCGCGGATCTGCTGGCGAAAAAGCCCGAATATAAGGGCAAGACGCTCTACGACATCCTTTACCGCAATGGGCAGGTCGACAAGTTCCCGCTCAAGGACGCCGATGCCGGCTACCGCAACGACGAGGTCAAAGCGTTCGGCTTTTATATCCAGAAGGGGTTGTTCGAGGAGTATGCGAGCTTCGGCCGGGGCCACGGCCACGATCTCGCGCCGTTCGACGCCTATCACAAGGCGCGCGGTCTGCGCTGGCCGGTGGTCGACGGCAAGGAAACGCGCTGGCGCTACAAGGAAGGCACGGATCCCTATGTCAAGGCGGGAACCGGATGGCAGTTCTACGGCAATCCCGATGGCCGCGCCGTGATTTTTGCGCTGCCGTACGAACCGGCCGCCGAGTCGCCGGACAAGGAGTTTCCGTTCTGGCTGGTCACCGGGCGCGTGCTCGAGCACTGGCATTCGGGATCGATGACGCGGCGGGTGCCGGAGCTTTATCGCGCGTTTCCCAATGCAGTGTGCTTCATGCATCCGGACGACGCGAAGGCAATGGGCGTGCGCCGCGGCACCGAGGTCAAGGTGATGTCGAGACGGGGCTACATTCTCACGCGCATCGAAACGCGCGGGCGCGACCGGCCACCGCGCGGACTCGTGTTCGTTCCGTGGTTCGACTCGAGCCAGTTGATCAACAAGGTCACGCTCGACGCCACCGATCCGATCTCTTTGCAGACCGACTTCAAGAAGTGCGCGGTCAAGATCGTCAGGGTCTAAACGGAGCCCGCCATGCGAAACTGGATTGCGCTCATCATTGCCTCGGTCGTGGCGCTGGCGGCCTGGGCGCAGCAACCTGCCGTTCCCGGCAAGACGTTTTACGATACGCTGCGCGGCACGACGCCCCTGAATGAAGAGGCGAATCCGCCCATGATGTGGCCGACGGAAAACAAGGACGTCATTCGCGGGCGGGCCTACGCGCAGCAGCCGCCGACGATTCCGCACAAGATCGACGGCTATCAGCTCGACAGGAATGCGAACAAATGCCTGGCCTGTCATGCCGGCAGCCGCGCGGCCGAGAGCGGCGCGGTGCCGGTCGGCATTTCGCACTATACGGACCGTGACGGCGAGACACTCGGGCACCTCGCCCCGCGCCGCTATTTCTGCACGCAATGCCATGTTCCGCAGGCGGACGCCAAGCCGCTGGTCGAGAACACGTTTGCGGGGGTCGAGGACGTCAAGCTGCAGGGCGCACCGCAGAAAGCGAAGAAATAGGGGGGGCTCACATGCGCGACTTGTTTCGACGCTACTGGAGGGCGATCACGCGGCCGAGTGCGTTTTTCAGCCTGGGTTTTCTGACGCTGGGCGGCTTCATTGCAGGTGTCGTTTTCTGGGGGGCTTTCAATACGGCGATGGAATGGACCAACACGGAAGCGTTTTGTGTCGGTTGCCATGAGATGCGCGACAACACCTATGCCGAGTTGAAAGCGACGATTCACTACAGCAACCGCACGGGCGTGCATGCGAAGTGCTCCGACTGCCACGTGCCGCACGACTGGACCGACAAGATCGCGCGCAAGATGCAGGCGTCCAAGGAAGTGTGGGCGAAGATCTTCGGCGTGGTGAACACGCGCGAAAAGTTCGAGGCCAAGCGGCTCGAACTCGCCGAGCACGAATGGGCGCGTTTCAAGGCGAATAATTCGCTCGAATGCCGCAACTGCCACTCGTTCGAATACATGGATCTCACGCGCCAGAGCCCGCGCGCCCAGGAGGCGCACACGCGTTTCCTCGAAACGGGAGAAAAGACCTGCATCGACTGTCACAAGGGTATTGCGCACCATCTGCCGAACATGGCCGAGGCAGTGCAGGACGGCGCACTGGGAGACAGCGGGAAAAAACAGTGAGCCTTTCTCCTGACGGGTCCGGAGATGGGGGATCCCGGGGTGAATTCGAACGCCAATCCGAACGCCAACGAGTTCTTGTCATGTATTCCATTGAACAGCTTGCCGTCGAGCGCGGTGGCCGGACGATCGTAAGCGGCATTGACCTCAGCATCGAGCCGGGATGGGCGCTGCAGATCCACGGCGCGAACGGCAGCGGCAAGACGACCTTGCTCAGTGCGCTCGCGGGCCTGCTGCCGCTTGCGAGAGGGCGGGTTTGCTGGCGCGGCGACGATGTGCGCCGCGCGCCGCGTCAGTTCCGCAGCGAGCTTGCGTATGTCGGGCATGCCAACGGTGTCAGCGACGACCTCACCGTGCTGGAGAACATCCGCTTCGCGGCGTTGCTCGGCACGGCCGATGCGCCAGGCGGCAACGATGGCCGTGGCGGCGACGATTCCATCTCGCGCGAAGACGAAGTACTCGAGCAGGCCGGGCTGCACGCGCACAGGCATACGCGCCTGAGCCGCCTTTCGCAGGGCCAGCGTCGCCGCGTCGCGCTGGCGCGCCTGATGCTCGGCCGCAAACCGCTGTGGCTGCTCGACGAGCCCGGCGACGCACTCGATGCGTCCGCAACCGATTGGTTCACGACCTGCATCGATACGCATCTGCGCGCGGGCGGCATCGTCGCGCTGACGACGCACCGGCCGCTGCAAAGCGGCGCTGCCCGCACACGTCATCTCTATCTCGAACGGAGCGGCGGATGCTTGAAGTGATGCCCGGCATCATCCGCCGCGAGTTGATGTTGAGCTGGCGCAGACGCAGCGTCACGCTGGGCGCGTTGATGTTCTTCATCGTTGCCTCGAGCCTCTTTCCGCTCGCCATCGGCACCGAAGCGAAAACGCTGCAGCCGATCGCGCCCGGCGTGCTGTGGGTGACGGCGCTATTTGCGGCGATGTTGTCGGCCGGGCAATTGTTCGGCAGCGATTATGCGAGCGGCGCACTCGAGCAGATGCTGCTTTCACCGCTGCCGCTGCCTGCCATCGTGTTCGGCAAGATCGTCGCGCACTGGCTGACGAGCGGGCTGGCGCTCGTGCTGCTGGTGCCAGTCGTCGCGCTCCAGTATGCGCTGGACTGGCGCGCGACGCTTTACCTGATGGGCACCTTGCTGCTCGGCACGCCGCTCCTGAGCCTGATCGGCTCGATGGGGGCGGCGCTGACCCTCGGCGTGCGCGGCGGCGGCGTGGTGCTTGCCCTGCTGGTGTTGCCGCTCTACGTGCCCGTGCTGATCTTCGGCGTGAGCGCGGCGGATCTGGCCGGCGTGCCGGGGCGCATGCAAGCGAGCTTTTCGCTGCTCGGCGCCGCCTTGTGCGTGGGTGCGTGGCTTTGCCCATGGGCAAGCGCGGCGGCATTGCGCATTGCCATGGAGTGACGCAGATGAAGCGTGTGAACTGGTTTCGCTACGCCTCGCCATCCACCTTCGATGGTCTCGCAAGGCGGCTCGTGCCGGGGTTCGGCATAACGGCGGTGCTGCTGGTGTGCGCGGGGCTCGTGATCGGGCTCGCGATCGCCCCCGCCGATGCGCTTCAGGGCGATGTCTACCGCATCATGTTCGTGCATGTTCCCGCAGCGTGGATGTCGATGTTCATCTACCTCGTGATGGCCGCCTGGTGCGCGCTCGACCTGGTCCTGAACGCGCGGCTCCCGGCCATGATGGCGCAGGCGCTCGCGCCCACCGGCGCACTGTTCACGTTCATCGCGCTCGTATCGGGCGCGTTCTGGGGCAAGCCCGCGTGGGGCACGTGGTGGGTCTGGGACGCGCGGCTCACCTCCGAGCTGATCCTGCTTTTTCTCTACGCGGGCTTCATGACGCTGCACGCGGCCATCGACGGCACGCGCCGCGCCGACCGCGCGTGCGCGGTGCTCGCGTTGATCGGCGTGGTGAATATCCCGGTGATCTTTTTTTCGGTGCAGTGGTGGTACACCCTGCATCAGGGGCCGTCGCTCGGCTTTGGCAGCGGCGTGGCGATGAGCGCGTCGATGGTGTGCGGCCTGCTGGTGATGACCGCGGGCTTCTGGTGTTACGCGATCGCCGTCGTGCTCGCGCGCGTGCGCATCATCATGCGTGCGCGTGAGCGCGTGTCGTCGTGGCAGATGCATATCGAGGAGCGTCCGGCATGAATGCCCTGACCAGCGTGATGACGATGCTCGCGCATACGCCGTATCTCGCGGCGGTGCTCGTCGTGACCTTCGGCTTGCTGGGCGTCGAGGCGTGGATCGTGCGCAGCCAGGCGCGCTCGCACGGCGAGCGCGCCGCGGAGGGCCGGTGAAAGCACGATACCGTCGTTTCGGCTTGCTGGCCGCTGGCGTCGTCAGTGCCGGGCTTGCGTGCGCGCTCGTGCTCAATGCCCTGCGCAGCAACATGATGTTCTTCGTGACGCCAAGCCAGGTGGCCTCGCACGAAGCGCCGCTCGCGCACCGCTTCAGGCTCGGCGGGCTGGTCGAGCGTCATTCGCTCAGGCGCGATGCCGACGGGGTGACCGTGCACTTCGTCGTGAGCGATGCTGCGTCGTCGGTGCAGGTGGTGTATCGCGGCGCGCTTCCTGATCTCTTTCGCGAGGGGAGCGGCGTCGTTGCGCAGGGCCGGCTCGGCGACGATGGACGGTTCCACGCCGACGAAGTGCTCGCGAAGCACGACGAAAAGTACATGCCGCCCGAGGTGAGCCGCGCGCTGCGGCAGGCCGCCGATGGCGTACCGCACGGTGCGCAACCCGCCGCGCAAGCCGCGCCGCGTCCGACCGCAGTGCGGGTCGCGGCGGGCCTGTCCGATCCGGGCGTCCAGCGATGATTCCCGAGATCGGCCACTTCGCGCTGATACTCGCGCTGATGCTCGCGTTGATCACGGGCGTGCTGCCTGTGCTCGGCGCGCAGTTGGGCATGGCCGGCTGGATGCGCATTGCGTGGCCCGCCGTGCGCGCGCAGTTCGGGTTCGTCGCGCTCGCTTTCGGCACGCTCATGTGGTCGTTCTGGAGCAACGATTTTTCGGTTGTCTACGTGGTGGAGAACTCGAATTCGACGCTGCCCGCCCTGTATCGGCTGGCCGCGGTCTGGGGCGGCCACGAGGGCTCGCTGCTGCTCTGGGTTCTGCTGCTGACGCTCTGGATGGTCGCGGTGAGCTGTTTCAGCCGTCAACTGCCGATGGAGCAGGTGGCGCGCGTGCTCGGCGTCATGAGCTGGATCGCCGTGGGCTTTCTGTCGTTCCTGCTGCTCACCTCGAATCCGTTTGCGCGTCTGATGCCGCCCGCCATGGACGGCCGCGATCTCAACGCGCTGCTGCAGGATCCCGGCATGGTGATGCATCCGCCGATCCTGTATATGGGCTACGTCGGCTTTTCCGTGGCGTTCGCGTTCGCGATCGCGGCGTTGCTGGCTGGGCGGTTCGACTCGGCCTGGGCGCGCTGGTCGAGGCCATGGACCACAGCCGCATGGATGTTCCTCACGCTCGGCATTGCGCTCGGCAGCGGCTGGTCCTACTACGTGCTCGGCTGGGGCGGATGGTGGGCCTGGGACCCGGTCGAAAACGCGTCGTTCATGCCGTGGCTCGCCGGAACGGCGCTGATGCATTCGCTGGTGGTCACCGAAAAGCGCGGCAGCTTTCGCAGCTGGACCGCGTTGCTGGCGATCTGTGCGTTTTCGCTGAGTCTGCTCGGCACCTTCCTCGTGCGCTCGGGCGTGGTCACGTCCGTGCATGCGTTCGCCTCCGATCCCGCGCGCGGCATCTTCGTCCTGGCGTTGCTGGCGTTGACGACCGGTGGGGCGCTCATGCTGTTCGCGTGGCGCGCGCCGCAAATCGGGCTGGGCGCGGGTTTCGAGCCGGTCTCGCGCGAGGCGCTGCTGCTGTCGAACAATCTGCTCTTGATGGTGGCGGCGGGATCGGTATTGCTCGGCACGCTCTATCCGATGCTGCTCGACGCACTGGGCGCGGACAAGCTCTCGGTGGGCGCGCCGTATTTCGACAGCGTGTTCGTGCCGCTCATGACGCCCGCCATTTTCCTGATGGGCCTCGGTCCGCTCGCGCGCTGGAAGTCCGCGCGCGTGCCGGAGCTTGCCGTGCGGCTGCGCTGGGCGGCGCTCGTGAGCGTGCTCACCGCCATCGTCTTGCCGTGGCTGCTGGGAAGCTGGCGCCCGCTCGTGAGTTTCGGCGTGCTGCTGGCCGCGTGGACCCTGACGAGCGTGGCCGTGAGCGTGCGCGAACGCCTGCGCGGCTTGCAAGGGCCGATGGCCGCCCGCTTGCGCAGCGTGCCGCGCGCGACATACGGCATGTGGCTCGCGCATGCGGGCGTGGGTGTCTTCATCGTCGGCGTCACGCTCGTCAAGGGCTACGAGGCCGAACGCGACGTGCTGCTGCGTAACGGAGAAAGCGTCTCGGTGAACGGCTACGACTTTCGCTTCGAGGGCGTGCAGACGGTTTTCGGTCCTAACTATCAGGCCACGCGCGCGACGCTCGTGGCCAGCCGTGGCGGCGAGCCGGTTGCGACGCTCTTTCCCGAGAAGCGGGTGTTCGCGGTGCAGAATACGCCGATCACCGAGGCAGCCATCGACCACGGCGTGCTGCGCGATCTCTACGTGGCGCTCGATCAGCCGGTCGGCGCGAATGCGTGGTCGATTCGCATCCAGATCAAGCCGTTCGTGCGCTGGATCTGGGGCGGCTGTCTGCTGATGGCTCTCGGCGGGCTCCTTGCCGCAACTGACCGGCGCTACCGCCTGGCTTCGCATCGCCGCACGCAGCGGGCGGGGTGGCCCGCCGGCATGGCGGTGCACGATGTGCAGGCGGTCGCGAAGCGCGCGGGAGTAACGGAAACAGTGGGAACCACGGGAACAACGGGCGAGGCCGGCCGATGAAGCGCTTCCTGATTCCGCTATGTGTGCTCGCGGCGTTGCTGGCGCTGCTGACGGCCGGGTTGCGGCACGATCCGCGCCGGCTGCCTTCGGCATTGATCGGCAAGCCCGCGCCGGAATTCGATTTGCCGAGGCTCCATGAACCCGCGCAGCGTCTGTCGACCCAGCACCTGCGCGGGCAGGTGTGGATCATGAACGTATGGGCGTCGTGGTGCGAATCGTGCCGCGACGAACATCCGCTGCTGGTCGATCTGGCGCGCCAGCACATTGCGCCGGTGCTGGGGCTGAATTACAAGGACGAACGGCAAAACGCGCTGCAGTGGCTCGCGGACGCGGGCGATCCCTATACCTCGTCGATTGTCGACCGCACCGGGCAAACCGCGATCGACTATGGCGTGTATGGCGTGCCGGAGACCTTCGTGCTCGACCGCGCCGGGGTCGTGCGCTACCGCGAGGCCGGCCCGCTCACGCGTGCGCGAATCGATGGCGAGATCTTGCCGCTGGTGCGCAAGCTGCAGAACGAGGGCACGCCATGAATCGTCTCGCGCGGGCCTGGGCGGCCCGGCTCGCCATTGGACTGATGCTGGCGCACACGTGCGCCAGCGCGGCAGCGGGAATCTCGGGCGAGACCGGCACCGACGCGCGCTTGCGGCGGCTCGACGAAAGTTTTCGCTGTGTCGTGTGCCAGAACCAGAGCCTCGCCGACTCGAATGCCGAACTCGCCGCCGACCTGCGCGCACAGATTCGCGACCAGGTTCGCAGCGGCGCAACCGACGAGCAGATCAAAGCCTGGATGGTGCGCCGCTATGGCGACTTTGTCTTGTACCGGCCGCCGCTGAAGCCCGTGACCTGGGCGCTCTGGCTGGGGCCGTTCATCGTGCTCGCGGCGGGTGCCTGGACGATGTGGCGCAGTATCGTGCGTCGGCGCGGCCTGAGCGCCGCAGCGCTCGACGCCGGCGAACGCGCGCGCGTCGCGTCCTTGCGCGGGCACGAGGAGGAGGGCGCGGCGTCATGATCCCTTTCTGGCTGATCCTCGCGGCGATGATGGCGGTCGCGCTCGCGTGCGTGCTCGTGCCGCTTTGGCGTGGCGCGGATTCGCGCGCGAACACGCAGGCGATGGCTGTCGCGATCTACCGCTCGGGAATGGCCGAGCTCAGGCACGAATGCGCGGCGGGCCTCGTTCCCGCGGAGCATCAGGCGCAGGCGAAGCGCGAGCTCGAGCGGCAGTTCGTCGATGACACCAGCGACCGGATTGCGCCATCGGCCGGTGAACGGCCGATGAGCAACCTGACGCGCGCTGCGGTGGCGGCGCTGCTCGTGGCGTTGTTGCCGGCGGGAGCGCTGGTGCTGTACATGCGGATCGGCAATCCGGTTGCGGCGGCGATCGAAAGCGTGAGCGGCAAGCAAGCCGATAGCCATATGGGCACGCAAGGTTCGCTCGAATATGTCGTGAGCCGGCTCGCAGTGCGGTTGCGCGAACAACCGGACGACGCCACGGGCTGGGCGATGCTTGCGCGCTCCTACGCGGTGCTGGAGCGGACGGCGGACGCCGTCGCCGCGTATCGCCGCGCGCTCGCCTTGACGCCCGCCGATCCGGGGCTGCTTGCGGACTACGCCGACGAACTGGCGACGCTGCGCGGCGGCGACCTGAACGCAGAGGCGATGCAGAGCATTCAGGCTGCGCTCGCACTGGACCCGGCCAACGCGAAAGCGCTCGCCCTCGCGGGCTCCGCCGCGCTCGACCGGCGCGACTATCGGCAAGCGCTCGCCTATTGGACGCGTTTGAAGGCCGTGGCGAGTCCGCAGATTGCCGCGCAGGCGCAGCACAATATCGACATGATCGAGGAACTGGCGGCGAAAGCGCATGGCGTGCGGGCGCCTTGACGGGGCGCTGTGCGGCCTTGCGAAACGGCGCACTGGCCTCTCGGGGTTTTCGAACTAGCGCGCAAGCAGCCGCTCCACTTCGCTTACCGCGACGTCCAGGCCATCCTCTTGCGCCATGCGGTTGCCGAGCGCGGCGGCGCGCGCCTTGACGTCGTCGCGCTGCGTGAACGCGATGGCCCGTTTCAACGCACGCGCGTGCAAGCGCCTTCCATCGACGGCGGCCGGCGCCACGCCGAGCGCGGCGAGCCGGTGCGCCCAGAAGGCCTGGTCGCCCGCGAACGGCACCACCACCGACGGCACGCCGGCCCGGCAAGCCGAATGCGTGGTGCCCGAGCCGCCGTGATGGACGACAGCGCTCGTGCGGGCGAACAGCCAGTCGTGCGGCGTCTCGCCGATCACGCAAAAATTCTCCGGCAAACGCGTGGCATCCACGCCGCTCCAGCCTGGATAGAACAGCACGCGGCGCCCTTCTGCGGCATCGATCAGAGTCGTCACGAAATGGTCGCGATCGAAGCCGGCCATGCTGCCAAAGCCGATGTAGAGCGGTGCTTCGCCCGCGTCCAGAAAGCGCGCGAGCGCGGCAGGCGGCGTCCAGTCGCCCGACGCGTGGGGCCATTGACCGCAAACCGTGGCGTTCGCAGGCCAGTCGCGCGGGCGCGGCAGCAGATTCGGCGAGACGCCGTAGAGCATCGCATGCTCGGTCCATACGCCGCCGCGCGGCGCGAGAGCGCAGACCTCGGCGCGCGCGGCGTTGGTCGCGCGCCGGAACGCGCGCCACAGCAGGGCGTTCACGAGCCGTTGGCTGGCATGGTTGAGCCAGCGCGGCACTTTGGAAGGCGGCAGGAACGGCGACGCGAAGTCCCTGGTCGGCGTGAGCGGAATGAGACTCGCGCCCAGCACCGGCACGCGCCGGTATTCGGCCACCGAGAGCCCGACGAACGCGGCCAGCCCCGAGACGATGATGGCGTCGCTGCCTGCCGAGGCGTCGGCGACTTCCCGCATCCACGCGCGCGTGCTGGCGTTCGCAATCGAGGCGAGCGCCTTTGCCGTGGCGTCGAAGCTCGTCCGGCCGCTTACCACCGAGCCCAGCGCCGCGCCCGGCATGAGCGCCGCGCGGATATCGCCCGAGAGCGCCGAGGCCGGAACGCCGAGCGCTTCGGCCGAGCCAAGCGTCGCGCGGTCGGCGAGCAGGTGCGCTCGATGGCCGGCGTCCATGAGCGCCCGGCAAAGCGCGGCGAGCGGGCGGATATCGCCTTCGGTTCCGTAGGTAACGACGATGAGCTTCATGGATGAACTTCCGGAGCGGGATGCCAACCCGCAATGTAGCGTCATCTCATCGTCGCCGGGCCGGGCTGGGCTGGGCTTAGAACACCGTTTCGCGCTCCGGCGTCGCGCTGATCTTGTGGATCGACAGATCGGCGCCGTTATATTCACCCTCCTGATCGACGCGCAGACCCACGAGGGCGCGCAGCGCACCGTAGACCACCACGCCGCCGAGCGAGGCGATCACGATGCCGGCAAGCGTCCCGACGATCTGCGCGCCCAGCGAAATGCCGCCGATTCCGCCCATCGCGCGCATGCCGAAGATGCCCGCCGCAATGCCGCCCCACGCGCCGCACAGGCCGTGCAGGGGCCACACGCCGAGCACGTCGTCGATGCGCCAGCGGTTCTGCACGCAGGTGAACATATAGACGAACAGCACGCCGGCCACTGCGCCCGTCACGAGCGCGCCGAGCGGATGCATCACGTCCGAACCCGCACACACGGCCACGAGGCCCGCGAGCGGCCCGTTATAGGTGAAACCCGGGTCGTTGCGGCCCGCGAGCCATGCGGCGAGCGTGCCGCCCACCATCGCCATCAGCGAGTTCACGGCCACGAGGCCGCTGATCTTGTCGATGGTCTGCGCGCTCATCACGTTGAAGCCGAACCAGCCCACAGCGAGCACCCACGCGCCGAGCGCGAGAAACGGGATGTTCGAGGGCGGATGCGCGGCGATGCGGCCGTCGCGCGAATAGCGGCCGTGGCGCGGTCCGAGCAGCAGCACGGCGGGCAGTGCGACCCAGCCGCCGAACGCATGCACCACCACCGAGCCGGCAAAATCATGGAACGGCACGCCGAACACATGGGTGATGGCATCCTCGAAGTGCAGGCGGTTGTTCCACACCATGCCTTCGAAGAACGGATAGATGAAGCCGACGATCACGAAGGTCGCGAACAGTTGCGGGTTGAACCTCGAGCGCTCGGCGATGCCCCCCGAAACGATGGCCGGTATGGCCGCCGCGAAGGTGAGCAAGAAGAAAAAGCGCACGAGTTGATAGCCGTTGTGCTCGGCGAGCACGTCGGCGTGCGAGAAGAACTGCACGCCGTAGGCGATGGTGTAGCCGATGAAGAAGTACGCGATCGTGGAGACCGAAAAATCGACGAGGATCTTCACGAGTGCGTTGACCTGGTTCTTCTTGCGCACGGTGCCGAGTTCGAGAAACGCGAAACCCGCATGCATGGCGAGCACCATGGCGGCGCCCAGCAGCAGAAACAGCGTGTCGGTGCCGGTCTTGAGATTGTCCATCGTGAAGTTCTGCCCTTGCCCTGAGTGGGCGCATAAATAGAGACACAAACAGCAAGATGCGGGCCAGCTTCGCGCCAAACTGGTGAACGTCATGGGAAGGCCGGCCATTTGACGGTGCGCGCGTGCACCGGAGCGGGCTTGCGTGCGCCGTGATCGCGCGCACGAAATGGGTGCGCACGTTGCG
The DNA here is from genome assembly GCF_051125205.1 of Paraburkholderia sp. A1BS-2L. NCBI lineage: Bacteria > Pseudomonadati > Pseudomonadota > Betaproteobacteria > Burkholderiales > Burkholderiaceae > Paraburkholderia > Paraburkholderia sp. A1BS-2L. Next base: position 1,972,499 of record NZ_CP120428.1, on the reverse strand, counting down.
GGTGCGAGGCCGTATGGCATGGAGCGGCACAATTGCAGTGCCTGCGCGCCAAATTGGTGAGACGACGCGCCAGTTCGGGGCGAAATATGCGATTTGCCTTTCTTTTAAAGAAAATCGTCGGCGATTCGAAAATATTCGGTGGGCCACACATCGCGCGCATGTCAGGCGCACATCGGCGGGCAAACGCCGACATAATAATGATCCAACCCAAACCTTTAGCCGTCCCGACTTCCCGAACCGCCACCCCATGCGCCTCACCACCAAAGGGCTGTTGCTGATCGCGATCCCGGCTGTCTTCGAGCTGACGCTGCTGTCGGCCGTCGTGAAGGCCGAGGCCGATGCGGAAAGCGCCGAGCTTTCCGGGCAGCACAGCCAGGCCGTGCTCGCGCAGGCGGGCCGCGTGCTCGAGCCGGTGCTGGTCGAATCGGTGCAGTTGCGCGGGGCGGTGGCCGCGGGCGACGTGCGGTTCTCGACGCCGGTGGCGTTGTGGATGGACGTCGATCGCCGCATCGACCGGCTCGCGGAACTCGTCGCCGACAACCCCTCGCAGGTCGAGCGCGCCGCGCGGATCCGCCATGCGGTGCAAAACTATCGCCAGTGGTCGGACCGCATTCAGGATCTGCTGCATTCGGGGCGCCGCGCCGACCTGGTCGAGCGCTTTCGCACTTACACGGACTTTGATGCGCTCGACCGCGTGCGCACCCAGGTCACTGCGTTCCAGACCGAGGAGCGCCGCCTCGACGTGATGCGCCTCGCCGACGCCGAGCAGGCGCGCGCGCAGCAGCAGTCGCTCGTGATGACTGCGGTGATCGGCTCGATCATGCTGGTGGCGCTGGCCGTCTGGGTCTTCACGCGCGGCGTGCGCGGGCGGCTCGATGCGCTGTCCGACAACGCGAGCCGGCTCGCGGGCAATGAGCCGCTCGCGCCGCTGGCGACCGGCAACGACGAAATCGCCGAACTGGATCTCACGCTGCATCGGATCAGCCAGCAACTCGTGGAGGCCGAGCGGCTGCGGCTCGGCTTCCAGGCCGACCTTGCGCGCCGCGCCGAGCAACTCGCGCGCATCAACGAAGATCTGCGCCAGCAGACGCAGGAAAACGAGATGTTCATTCACAGCGTGTCGCACGACCTGCGCGCGCCGCTCGTAAACCTGCAGGGTTTTTCGCGCGAGCTCACTCACGCGTGTGAAGACTTGCGCGAGCGCGTGGCGCGCTCGTCGCTTGGCCCCGAGGCGCGGGCGCGCATCGAGCGGATCATCAACGAGGACATCGGCGAAGCGCTGCGCTATCTGCAGACGGCGGTGCTGCGGGCCTCGCATATCATTGACGCGCTCCTGCGGCTGGCACGCGTGGGGCGCGTGGAGTACCGGCGTCAGCGCGTCAATGTGCAGGAACTGGTGCAGCGCGTGGTCGACGCGATGCATGCCTCGGTGCGTGCGCGCAACGCCCAGGTGAGCGTGCGTGGATTGCCTCCGGTTTGGGGCGACCCGACCGCGCTCGAGCAGGTGTTCGCGAATCTGATCGGCAATGCGCTCAATTATCTCGATCCTGCCCGCGAGGGGCGCGTCGAGATCGGCACGGCGGACGCGCCGCCGGGGGTGGAGTCGCTGCAGATTTTCTATGTGCGCGACAACGGTCTGGGCATTCCCGATGTGGCGCGGCCGCGCCTTTTTCAGGCCTTCCAGCGCATGCACGGCAACGTCGCGCCCGGCGAGGGCATCGGGCTCGCGCTCGTGCGCCGTATGGTTGAGCGGCACGGCGGGCGCATCTGGGTGGTATCGGTCGAAGGCGAGGGCACGACGTTCTATCTTTCGCTGCCCGACGCGCTTGCGGTCGTGCCGCCGGCGCCGGGTGTCGCCGCGGCGCTCGTGGCCGCGCACGAGCGCATGCGCGGGCGGGACGGTGCGGGCGACGGTATGGGCGACGGCGCGGCGCCCGCGGGGGCCGTGCCAGGGCCGGTTTCCGCAAGCGACCCGGGCGTGCCGCGCAGCGTGGCCGTGGCCGGTGCACCGGCCGTGGATGGGCCGCTGGCGGATTTGTAGGTCATGAAGGGCGTGTGGGTCAGCAGGCGAAAATGCGCCGCGGCTTGAGGAGGCTACGGCCGCGAATCGACCAGAGGCAGCCCGCGCCAGCCAGCGCGAGCACGACGGCCAGCGCGGCGTGAGGGTTCAGGTGCGCGGCAGACAAGCTGCCTGGCGAGACCAGCGTGCGCTCGAGCATGAACAGCGCGCCCCATAGCGCGATGGCCGCCTGAATCAGCATGCGCGTGCCGCGCGCATGGCGCGCGCGTTCGGCCGCGGTTCTGCGCCGGCCCGTGCGCGTGCAAAAGAACGCGATTGCCATCAAGGCAATCGCGAGTAACACCACCCAATCCGTCAGATCCATCGCCGTACATTCCTGCAATCAAAGCGATATTGTCGGAAAGGCAGGGATCGGCTGGCATCGGAGTCGTCCGAATCTTCGCGCGATTACGTTAAGGATTGTCAGATATTCGCGTAATCGGTTGCGATTCGGGTCGTTAAAGCAGCTAACGCGGTCAAAGCGGCGCGCCGTCCGCGCACGGCGGCGCACGACTCGCCTGTCAGGGCTCGATGTGCGTACCGAGCAAGGCGAGAAATTGACGCAGCCATTCGGGATGCGCGGGCCAGGCCGGCGCGGTGACGAACGGTGCATCGGTCACGGCGCTGTCGATGGCGATATCGGCATATTCGCCGCCCGCGAGACGCACTTCGGGCGCGCAGGCCGGATAGGCCGAGATGCGCTTGCCGCGGATGACCTCGGCGGCGGCGAGCAGCTGCGCCGCATGGCAGATGGCGGCCACGGGTTTGTTGGCTTGCGCGAAGTGCTGCACGATCGCGATCACCTTCGGGTCCAGGCGCAGATACTCGGGTGCCCGGCCGCCCGCGATGACGAGCGCGTCGTAGCGCTGCGGATCGATTTCGTCGAAGCTGGCGTTCAGCGCGAACTGATGGCCCGGCTTTTCGGTGTAGGTCTGGTCGCCCTCGAAGTCGTGAATCGCGGTCTTGATACGCTCGCCGGCCTGCTTGCCGGGGCACACGGCATCGACCTTGTGGCCGATGGCTTGCAGCGCCTGGAAGGGCACCATCGTTTCATAGTCTTCGGCAAAATCGCCCGTGAGAAAAAGGATCTTCTTGACTGCCATCGCCAGGCTCCATGAGGGTTGCGGTTGCTGTGGCCCGCTGCGGTGGGGGCATGGCGGAACGCAACGGGTGTCCACACAGTCTATTTCAGCATGCTTGACGATTTTGCGAAGGCCACCGCGGCCGATTCCGATCCCGATGCTCAACGCGACGCCATCGTCTGGCGTGCCTATGTGGCGCGCCACGACGCGGCGCCGCTCGCCGCGCTCTTTCGCGATGCCATCCTGACGCTGACCGCTTCGCACTACGACGCCGCCCAGCGCAAGGCCTGGGCGGCGGCGGCCGACGATCTCGACGCCTTCGATGCGCGTCTCGCGCGTGGTGTGACGCTCGTGGCCGAACACGCGGGCAAGCCGGCCGCATTCGGCCAACTCTTTCCCGCCGACCACGTGGAGATGCTCTATGTCGCGCCGGGCTGGACGCGGCGCGGTCTCGCATCGGGGCTCATCGCGCGCATGGAGGCGCTGGCGCGCGAGGCGCGGGCGAGCACGCTCGACACCGACGCCAGCGCGCTCGCGCGTCCGGTGTTCGAGCGCGCGGGTTTTTCGCTGGTCGCTCAGGAGGTCGTGCGGCGCGGCAGCGTATCATTGCCGCGTTTTCATCTTTGCAAGCCGCTGCGTGCGGTGCTTTTTTCAGGGTGACTATGTCTTCGAAGGTTTTGAAACGACTGGGCATCGTGCCCATGCTGCTGAGCGTGGCGCTCGCTGCTGGCTGCGACAAGCAGAATGCGACGGTGGCCGATCTGAGCAAGAAGTCGGCCGATGCCGCGCAGCAGGCCGCTCAGCTCGCGGCCAGCCAGGCCAGCGCGCAAGCGGCCCAGACGCTGGACAAGGCGGCCAGCTACGTGAACCAGCAGCTCGACGCCGCACAGCGCAAGCTTGGCGAGGCGGCTTCGCAAACGCAGGCGCAGACTCGCGATCAACTGCAGTCGCAGGGCGAGGGCGCGTCCGCATCGATTGCTTCGGGCGCGAGCGCCTCAGCTGACGCGATGGCCTCGCAGGCACGCGGGCAGTGGCAGGCGGCGGCGAGCGCGGCCCACGCGATGCTCGGCAACGCGGCTGCAGCCACCGGCACCGGTCTGTCGATGGCGGGGACCTCGCTGCAACGCTGGGCTTCAAGCAGCGCTGCGGCGACCGGCTCGGCGGCGTCGGGCACGAAATGATGATGGGTGTCCACGGTTGACGGGCGAAATTAATGTAATTATGATGGTTACACTTTTTCTCGCCGCTTTTCCAGCGGCTGGTTTGTTGTGAATACGAGTAGCCGTTTCGCGTTTGCCGTTCATGTGCTCGCACTGCTGGCGTTACAGGAGGGCGCGCCGCTGTCCTCCGAGATCATCGCGGGCAGCGTGAACACGAACCCCGCGCTGATCCGTCGTCTCTTGACGATGCTTGCCAATGCGGGGCTCACTGCATCGCAGCTCGGCGCGGGCGGCGGGGCGCTGCTGGCGCGCGAGCCGCGCACGATCTCGCTGCTGGAGATTTACCGCGCGGTCGACGACGCCCAGCTTTTTGCCATGCATCGCGAAGAGCCCAATCCGGCCTGCATGGTGGGGCGGCACATCCAGCAGACGCTGCGCGGCATCATCGACGACGCGCAGCGCGCCATGGAGGCGTCGCTCGCCGCGCGCACGCTCGCCGATGTCGTCGAGGATATGGAGCGCAACGAGCGCAAGCTCGTGCGCGCACGTGGGAAGTGAAGCAGGCGGCGGCGTGAAAACCGCGCGCTAACGCGGGGTGCTTGTCCTGACGGGGCGTTGCCCCGTTTTTTGGATCCTTAACTGTAACTATTATAGTTACATATATGTTTGATAGAGGAGTTGGGAAATGAGCAAGTCACTGAAGATCGCGCTGTTTGGCGCAACGGGCATGGCCGGTTCGCGCATCGCCGCGGAAGCAGCACGGCGCGGCCATCAGGTGAGCGCGCTGGTGCGCCAGCCCGAGCGCGTTGCAGCGGGGCCGAACGTCCACGCCGCGAAAGCCGATTTGCTCGACGCCGCGAACGTGGCGGCGGCGGTGCGCGGCCACGACGTGGTCGCGAGCGCCTACGCGCCGCCCATGAGCCAGCTCGATGACCTCCAGAACGCGAGCCGCGCGCTCGTCGAAGGCATGCGGGCCGCCGGTCTGGCGCGTCTCGTGGTGGTGGGCGGCGCGGGCTCGCTGGAAGTCGCGCCGGGTGTGCAACTGGTCGACACCGAAGGTTTCCCCGACGCGTACAAGCCGATCGCGCTGGCGCACCGCGTCGCGCTGAACTACTACCGCACGGTGAAGGATCTGGACTGGACCTTCTTCGCGCCTGCCGCGCTGATCGCGCCGGGCGAGCGCACCGGCACATTCCGCACGGGCGCCAGCACGTTGATTGCCAACGCGCATGGTGAAAGCCGGATCTCTGCCGAGGACTATGCCATCGCGTTCGTCGACGAACTGGAGCAGGGCCGCTTCATTCGCGAGATTGCCACCGTGGCGTATTGATTCATCGAAGAGGCCATCTCGGTCTGAAGGCGGGATTGGGGCCGCTTGCCGCGAGTGTGGACGGCTATACGGTGTGCGCCGGAACTGTGGCGTCTTGCGTGCAGGTTTCGGCGCGCACGAGTGGCACGATGTCGTTCACGTGCGTGGCGAGTTGTTCTCCCGATACACCGTAGACGTGCAGCGAGACGCATGCGCGGCCGCTGCCGTTCGAGAGCCGGTGAATGTTCGTCCGCCCGCATCCGCCGAAGCTGATGGCGCCCGCTGCGCGAGGGTTCGCGCGCACCACGTCCGCACCCTGACGCGCCTCGTCCCAGACGTAGAGCATTTCGGTCAAGGTGCCTTCGAGCACCGCGTAGCCGCACCACGTGTGATGCGCATGGATCGGGCTCGCCTGGCCCGGCTGCCAGACGAGAGTAGCGACCGCATAGCGCCCGAGCGGATCGGCGGTGATCAGATGGCGGCGATACTTCTCGGCGTTGCCTTCGCGCTGCGCTGCCGTCACGAGCGCAGGGTCGGCCAGCGCGCGCGCCAGCGCGGCGCGCACACCGCGCGCGAAGGCGCCGCTGCGCGATGGATCAGACTCTGCGGGCGTGCCGGGTTCGCGCGCATGACCCCAAGCGTCGAAAGCCGCATCGAGCGCCGCGCACAGGCGTGCCACGGCAGCCCCGTGTCCCGCCGCGTCTGCCGCGTTGGCCCTGCCGGAGACGCGCATGGCTTGGAGCAGGAGGGGTTCGGATGGGACGTTCATGGCGGGTCTCTTGTCGTCGTTCTGGATGTGAGAGTTATAGCCCCTGCCGTCTAGAAAGAGTTTTCATTCTTTTCCCTCTCTGCGGCGTAAGATAGAAGAAATTTCTATCCTGCGGGGAGGCGGGGAATGGATATCATCGATAGAAAGCTGGTAGAGCTATTGCAGCAGGATGCGACCACGCCGGTCGCGGAGCTGGCCCAGCGCGTGAATCTTTCGCAGACCCCATGCTGGAAGCGTGTGCAGCGGCTCAAGGAAACCGGCGTCATTCGCGCCCAGGTGGCGCTGTGCGACCCGAAGAAGCTGGGCGTGGGCACGACGGTGTTCGTCGCCGTGCGCACCAACCAGCACACCGAGCAGTGGGCGCAGGCCTTCACGCGCGCGGTGCAGGAGATTCCGGAGATCGTCGAGGCCTATCGCATGAGCGGCGAAACCGATTACCTGTTGCGCGTGGTGGTGTCCGATATCGACGATTACGACCGCGTCTACAAGCAGTTGATTCGCGCCGTAGCGCTGTTCGACGTGAGCTCCAGCTTTGCGATGGAGCAGATCAAGTACTCGACGGCGCTGCCGGTGCGCGGCGTCTGAGTGCCTTCCCTGGCGTTTTCCTGCGCTCGCCGTAATTTCGCCTGCAAGCCCGCTGCAAGGCGTGGCAGCGTAGAATGCGCGTTTCTTTTCATCACCCAGGCAGGGCACGATCCATGAATGAACCGCGCAAGAAGAATCCCACCTTTGGCGTTGGCGTGATGATAGTGGTGGTGGTGCTTATCGTGATCGGTACCGTGCTCTTCAATGCGCTGCGCAGCAAGCACGAGTACGAAGCGAGTGCCGGCGCGCAGGCGGCGAGTGCTGCCTCGAGCGCCGCTGCGCCGCCGGCGGCCAGTGCCGCGCAATGATGCGTTGCCCGGCGTGCTGATGTGACGATGAGCGCCGGTGGTACCCGATGCGGCAGCGACAACCCATGTCGCTGCCGTTTTTTTATTCTTCGGGAAGCCGGATCACGCTTGCGTCCTTGCGAAGAATCCAGGACGCCGCGAGCATCTGCTTGCAGTGGTGCGCAAGCAGCTTCACGTCTTGGGCGAATTCGCTCGCGGGGCCGAGCGAGCGTTCCGTGGCCACCACCATCGTGTCGAGTTCGCGCGTCATGCGCTTCGTGATTTCGGTTTGATCGTCGGGGATCGGCTTGCCAGCTTCGGCGGCCACCAGGTTCTCGTGCACGCAGTTGAGCGCGTGTTCGAGCGCATCGAGCGGGGTGCCCGGCCCGGCCTTCGCCGTGTCGCGCAACAGCGGCGCCGTGGCCGTGATCTGCGAGGCCAGCACGTGGCCGCGCACGAGCAGGTCGTTGAGCTCGGGGACGAACTTCTGCGCCGACTTCGGCTCGAGCATCATGCGCTGGAAGGCCTGGCCGAGATTGGCGAACGCGACGTGCACGTTCTTGCGCGCGAGCCGGTAGCGGAAGTCGCGCGCGAGCGCAGGGACGGCGGCGCCGGCCGGCGTCGAGGGCGGTGCAGTGCCTGCCGGCTCGCTTGCCTGAGCGGAGGCTTTTGCGCTGGCTGTCGCTGTGGCGTGCTGGTCGGGGGCGGGCGGTGACGGCGTTGCCGCTTCGAGCGCGACTTCGGCCGGCTCCATGTCTTGAGGCGTGTCCTGACCTGCTGGGGCCGCCACCGGCATGTCCGCTACCGGCGCACCGCTCGACACCGCCGCGAAGGCCGGCACGCGCGCAGCCGCTCCTGCAGCGGGCGCCGCGCCCGCAAACGCCGGCTGCGTGCCGCGCGTGCGTCCGCTCCACCACCAGCTCGCTTCCAGATAGTTGCGCGTCGCCGCGATCATGTCGTTCACGAGCTTGCCCATCAGCCGGTATTCCCAGTAGGGGAACAGATGGCTCGCGCCGATGGCGATCATGCAGCCCACCACGGTGTCGATCGCACGCTCGCCGATGATGCGCATGTTGCCCGGCGCCAGCAGATGGAACATCAGCAGCACATAGGCCGAGGTGAACACCACGCTCGCCGTGTAATTGAAGAGCAGCAGGCTGTAGCTCATCACCATCGCCGCGAACATCGAGACCAGCAGCACGAGCGGCTCTTTCACGAGCAGGATCAGCGCGATGCTGGCCACGCAGCCGATCAGCGTGCCGACGATACGCTGTGCGTTGCGCTGGCGCGTGAGCGAATAGCCGGGCTTGAGAATGATGATGCTCGTCATCACGATCCAGTAGGCGTTCGTGAGCGGCAACAGGCGGCCGAGCCAGTAGCCCACGGCCACGGCGATCGTCACGCGCAGCGCGTGGCGAAAGCTTGGCGAGGCCATCGTGAGATTCGAGAAGATCTGCAGGAAGGGCACGCGCCGGCTCGTCACGAAGCGCTCGAGCGCCGCGTCGATGCGCACTTCCGTCTCGGTCGGTGGCGTGTCGTTCGCGAGGTCGCGGCGCATCCGGTCGATCAGGCGCGTCGCGCTCCAGATGCGCCGGAACGAGGCCGAGATCGCAGCGTAGGCCTCGGGGTCCGTCGTGGGCAGATCGCGCTTCTTGAGCAGCTCGAGCTCATATTCGATCGCGCGCAACTCGGCCTTCACGTTGATGGTGGCGCGCGGCGCCTCGTTTTGCAGCGTGGCGAGGCCGATGTCCTCGAGATCGGCAGCGGCCTTGCGGATCAGATCGCGGTAGAACGCCAGCAGGTCGGAGCCGCCGAAGGTATTGCGCACGAGCGGGTAGTCGGTATGCGCGCCCACGAACAGCTCGTGCAGGTCGACCGTATTGATGAACAGGTTGAAATGCATCGCGCGGTGCGCGTCGATCTTGCCGCTCTTGAGCTTGGGCAGGTTGCGCAGGACGATGTCGCGCGCGGCGTCCTGGCGTTCGACCGCTGCGATCTGCTTGGCGACGAGGTTGCGGTAGCACTCGTCGAGATCGTTGTCGAGGTCGAAGAACTGCGCGCGCGCGAGCAGATAATCGGCGCATGCGAATACGCTTTCGGCGATCGCCTGCTGCTCGATGCGATCGAGCATCAGACGGCTTACGAGGGTCGACCAGCCCGTGTACCAGAGACCGCCCAGCAGAATCCACGACGCGTTGACGAGCGCCTGATGCGGCGTGAAATGCTCTTCGAGCGTCATCACCATCATGAACAACGTGGCGAAGCTGATCTGCGGCCAACGGTTGCCGTAGACGACGATCAGCGAGAGCACGAAGGTGAGCGGCACGACAGTGGCCCACAGTGCGACCGGGCTGAAGGTGGCGAGTCCGGTTGCATACGCGGCGAGAAAGCCGATCGCGCTGCACGCGAGCATCTCGTTGCGCTTGTATTTGAGCGGCCCCGGCATGTCGACCACGCAGGCGCCGAGCGCGCCGGTCGAGATCGTGAATCCCAGATCGCTCTTGTCGAACACGAACAGGCACAGGATGGCCGGAAGCGAGATGCCGACCGCGATGCGCAGGCCGCCGTAGAAGTACTGGCTGTAAAGGAATTTCCTGATTTCTACGGAGTAGCGCATCGACTGCCGGAGTGGTTCGGGTGCGGACGGTGTGCCGCGGACTGTGGCGCTGAGTTTAAATGATTTCGGGCGCGATCTGCCCGTCTCTGTATTTCGCGCGGGCCGCCCGAGCGCTCTGCCCGAGTGTCAGTCAGTCCGCGCTCAGCGTGGAGGCGTCGCCGAGCAGCCCGCGCGTGCCGCGGATGCGGAGCATGCGCGTGCGATACCAGAAGGTCCACGCGAGCAGCGCGCCAAATATGCCATAGCCGATCATCGGCGTGACGATCAGGACGCGCTCGATCGGCCACGTAGCAGCGAGCCAAGTGCGCAGGGCGGCGTCGGCCGTGAGCCCTGCGCCCCAGACGACCGTGAGCAGGCGCATCGCGCCAGCAAAGCTGCGGTTCTCGTTCCACAACAGTTCGAGCCGCGCGGCGCCCTCGCGCGTTTCGCGCGCGACCGTGGCGCGCGCCAGATAGAACACCAGTGGGCGCTTTGCCAGCAGCGAGAACAGGAATGCGGCGCCGATCGCGCCCGAGGCGAAGCTTTCGCGCATCAGCAGCATGCGCGTGCTGCCGCCGAACGCCATGGCAACAAGCGAGAGCACGATGCCGAGCAGGATGACCGCCGAGAGCGCGTCGATGCGCCGAAAGCGCACGAGTTCGACGATGCTCCAGGCAAGCGGGGGAATGGCCGAGGCAACGAGTCCGCCGAATTCGCCCCAGTGCGGTTGGGTGAGCCGGTACGCGACCCACGGCAGCAGCAGGTTGACCGCCAGTTCGGCAATGAATGCTGGACGCAGCTTCATGCGAGGTGCGCTCCAGAAAAGGGTGAAAAAAGTATGAGCCGAGGGCCGGCTATCGGCAAACGGCCTTGCGATGGCCCATGATACGCGTCCCGTCATATCGCGTGCCCGAGCTTGTGCGGGTTCGCGCCCATAAGACGGCTTGGCTGTGCTCGGCTGTGGCCTTGCTGCATGTCGAGCGTCGCACGTCGTCGTGCCTCGCCGCGCGCCGCCTTATGCGACACTGCGAGTCGTGGTCCAACCCGGCCCAGGCCGGCCGCCGTGCTCCTGCATTTTCCGTCCATCATGATTGCCCGTTCGCCTGTTCCGTTGCACGAAGTCGAGCTTTCCGCCGTTCGCGCTCAGGGCGCGGGCGGGCAGAACGTCAACAAGGTGTCGAGTGCGATTCATCTGCGCTTCGATATTCGCGCATCGTCGCTGCCCGAAGTGCTCAAGATGCGCTTGCTCGCGCTCACCGACCGGCGCATCTCGCACGAGGGTGTGGTCGTCATCAAGTCCCAGGAACACCGCACGCAGGAGCAGAATCGCGCCGCTGCGCTCGCGCGTCTCGAGGCGCTAATTGATAGCGTGAGCGTGTCGAGAAAGGCGCGCGTGGCTACCCGGCCCACGCGTGCGTCGAAGCTGCGCCGTCTCGATAGCAAGACGCGCAAGGGAGAAGTGAAAGCGGGGCGGCGGCGCGTGCTCGAATGAAGCAACCGAAGTGGCCGATATGACCGCGCCGTGCGCTCAAGCCTGCGCAGGATCCGGCGGCGGCTCGCGCAGGGTCAGTGCCGGCGGAAAATCGGCGCACAACACGTGTGTTGCGCCCGCGTAGTCGAGTGCAATGGCGGCGGTGTAGCACAGTGCGCCGTCATGAAGCGAGTAGTGCGGGCCCATCACGGTCACGCGTCCGGGCGCGGCGAGTGCGCGCCGGAAGTATTCGCGGCGCGACCAGTTGCTGTTGGTGTCGGGATAGAGCGGGGCGAGCCTGGCGGGCGGCCCGACGCCCGGCGCGGCGATCGAGGGCGCATGCTGCTCGCCCCGATCGTTTGCAGCGAAGACGCGCAGCGCATCGGCGTGCTCGAAAATTGCCGTCGCGGCCGCTTCGAGTGCGCCGCCCGCAGTCAGCACGCGCGCCCCGCGCAGCATGACACGCGTGACTTCGCCAAGATCGACCTGTTCGTGCAGCCGGCTGTGGCGCCGATAGTCGGCGAAGCGCCACCACATCGTTTGCGCGAGCGCGGGCGCGGCGGCGCTGGCTTCGCTCACCACGGCATGCGGCTGGCCGAACCAGAAGCCCTGCACGAGATCGACATCCGCTTCCATCAACACCATCAATTCGTTTTCGGTTTCGACACCTTCGGCGAGCACCATCGCGCCCGCATGATGAAGGATCGAAACGAGACTGGCGATGAACGAAATATGGCTCTCGCCGTTGGCTGCGCGCTGCACGAGCGAACGGTCGAGTTTGACGATGTCGGGACGGTAGCGCCAGACGCGATCGAAGTTCGAAAACCCCGAGCCGAAGTCGTCGAGCGCGACAAGAAAATCGCGTCCGCCCGGCGGCGGACGGGCTTCCAGAAACGATGCCGGTTCGTCGCCGGCGCGCTGCTCGAGCACTTCGATCACCACGCGCTCGTGCGGGAACGCGAAGTGGCGGCATAGCCCGTCGATGGCGGCTTGCGTCGGCCAGTCGCCGGGCGTAGGGCGCGGCAGCGAGTTCAGAAAGAGCCAGCCCGTTGCGATGCCCTGCGCGGTGAAGTTGGCGAGATGGAGGCAACGTGCGAGTTCGTCGAGTTCGTGCGCGGCTCCGGGCGTCGCGCGCGCGAATAGCGCGGCGGGTCCGGTGCCGCCGGGCTCGGCGCCGACGACGCGTAACAACGCCTCGTAGCCGACCACGCGTTGATGCGTAATCGAGAGCACCGGCTGGAATGCGCTTTCGAGCAGCGTCGAGCGCCAGCGCGCCCGAAAGCGCCCGTCATGGGGTTCCAGGTGCCTGAGCAGCGTGGCGAGCGATGCCTGCGGGTTCGACATGGCGCTGGAGCGCGCCTCGCGGCGCATGATTGAATTCACTGACCGACGATGAAGCGCAATTCCAGGCAGAGCGGTGTCTGGGCGGCACGCTTTACCGCCAGTGTACGGAGTATCGGCAAATTATGCTTGCCAGGCTGCCGAGCCGCGTCATGGAGCTGCGGGAAGGGCGGCCGCGGCTCGAGGGCGGGCTCGCTGCGCGGCTAGGGCGCCGCGCGGTCCTCGCTCAATGAGCCCACTTTGATGAGCAATTAGTGAGCCGTGCCGGGCACATCGAGAATCAGGATGATGGTCCAGTCGGCGTCGCCCTCGTGGTGGTACTGACGTTCGGCGACGATGAACGGCTGTTGCTTGCCCTGCGGGCCCAGGAACAGAACGTCGCCTTCCATCGGCAGGCATTCGATGGGGGGCAGCGCAAGGAAGGCGTCGCCATCTTTGCTGCGCGGCATCAGTTTTTCGATCTTGCGGGATGCCGCTTCAGTCCATTCGATGTCGAGCTGGATGTTACTCATGAATGTTTCTCCGCGCGAGTCGCGCACAAACAGGTGGGGGAATCCGGGGTGCGCGACTTTAGCATACCGCGCGAAGCGACTTGCGGGTGCATGGGCGCCTCGGTGTCAGGCACGGACAAGAAAAAAGCCGATGCCAGGGGACTGGCATCGGCTCGTTCGGCATGGCGCAGTGCAGTTGTCGCTATGCATTACGGCGCCGCAATGTTGAGCAGGCTCCCCGAGGCAGGCCGTGAAAGCGGCGGCGGGGGCATACGCGCTGTGCGCGCCCTGCACGGCCACGAGGGCTGATGTGCGACCTTTACTGTGCAGCCTTGGCCGGAGCCTTGTGGTGGCTGCTGCCTTTTTTGTGATGTTTTGCGGGCATCGGGGCCGGTGCTTCGGCGGCGGCTTGCTGCTTCGCCTGCAGATCTTGCGCACGCTGCTCGACGTCGGCGGCCTTGGCCGGATCAGTGCTCATGGTGACGCCATTTTCCGTTTGCGCATAGGCAGCGCCCGTGAGGGCGGAAAGCGAAATCAGGACTGCGAGGGACACTTTTTTCATCACTAACCTCCGAAGGAGCGGTTTATGGACCCAGCCTGTGCCTGCTCAAGCAGGATTGGCATGCCATTCTAACGATTGAATACTCGTTCCAGATGACATCGCATAAGGCGTGCGCGTGCCTGTTACATATCTTTACATATCCCGGTGGATCTTGTCGCGTGTTAGCCATCAGGCGTGATCTAGAACCAGCCGAGCATCCTGTACACATGGAACTGCGCAATGCCGATCAATTCGTGCAACGCCGTTTCTGCGTCGCGCAAATTGGCTCGGCGCGGCCACATGCCGGTGCACACGTGGCGCACGTCGGATACCGCCGGCACGGGACGCATTTGAAAGCGATGGAAGTCCAGCATCGCGCGCGACATGTGGTAAGCCGAGGTTACGACGAAGAGCGTATCCGCGCGCTGGGCGTGCACGATCGGCGCAACGTTGCGCGCGTTCTCCCAGGTCGTGAGGCTGCGGTTCTCCAGCACGAGGTCGCTTTTCGCGACACCTGCTCGCAATAGCAACGGGGCGTAGGTATCGGCTTCGCTGGCAGCGTGATGCTGCGGGTTGCCGCCGCTCACGATCACCTTGCACACGCCACCGGCCGCGAGGCAGCGTGCTTGCAGCGCCGCAGCCATCGCAATGCGCGCGTAGACGTCGTGTTTGGGCACGAGTGTGCCGTCGGTGCGCACGTTCGTGCCGCCGCCTAGCATCACGATCGTCGTGCGTGGACCGAACGCGGAAGCGGGCGTCGTTGCCGGATCATAGGGAGTGCGATAGTTCGGGGGCTGGGCAAGATCGACGAGCGGTTTGGCCAGCCACCCCGATCCGAGCAGCCAGAAAAGGATGACGGCAATGACCGCGATGGGCCGACGGGCGCCACGCCACAACATGAACAGCGCAAAAAATAGCGCAAATATTCCGAATAGAATCAATTTGAATGAGGTACCGTATTGTTTTCGGGTTGATTCGTGTCGAGCGCAGCGGCGCCACACTTTTTCGGGGCCCCGAATAACCTGCAGTCCTTGCCACGGCGCTCGGAAACGGCAGGGCGCCTGGCCGCGCATCGTGCAGCCGTTGCAGCCCCGCCGGCATTGCGCCGCAGCAGGCGGGATGGCCGCAGGACTGCATTTTAAGAAAGAAGTGAGATGACCACGTATTCCAACGAAGCAGTACTCGAAGCGTTGCGGCGGGTGCAGTATCGGCAGGTCCCGTGGGCGCGACGCCCGGAAGTCTTTCAATACCTGCGCAACCTGGGGTTCATGGACACCGTCAGGCAGCGCACCGTTGCCCCCGCTCCTGGCTTTCATGCGCCGGTCGATATCGCTGTACTGACCGAGCGCGGCCGCGCCGAATTCGCGCGCCTCTCCCGTGACGAACGCTCCCTGAACTGGATCGAGCAGCGCATGGCCGATTATGTGGCCGATGCGGTCGTGCAGTCTTCCGACGAAGCAGACCAGACCGACTGATAGCCGCCCCGCAAAAAAAAGCCCGTATCGAAAGATACGGGCTTACCGGAATTACTGCTGCCACGCTGTGCTTAATGGCAATGAGTAGACCGGCTTCGGGCGTGGTGGTTCCCTTCATCTTCACGACGACGCGAGGGCGCACGGCCGCATGATCTTGCGCCTTTATGCGGGGCGCGACTAAGGATTGCGCGATGTGTCCGTCCGATCCGGGCGAGGTGCTGCGCTGCGGCGCGCGTTATCGGCGATGTCGCCACGCAGATTGCCGCGCGGAACGGCTTGTGCCGCGCCTTTGGCGCGAGGCTTCTCGGCAAGTCCCCACGAATGCGTGCCGGCGCGCGCCACAGACACGTGCGGCGCGCCAGCGTGCGGCGGCTTGGCTGTAGCGTCAGCTGCCAGCAAGGACGCGAGCGAGGGCGAAAGTGACAGAAGCGCAAGGAGTGCCAAGGCGCAGAACGAAACCATGAAGCCCTGGTTCAGGAGAGTCATGGATTTCATGGAAACCTCCCGTCAATACGGGTAGTTGACGTTTGTAGACATGCCTCTAAGCTAATGTTCCCTGCGAAAGCACGCTGTAAATATTAGTAAATAGATGTTTCGCACACATCGACCCCAGCGTTGCACGACAAAGAGGTGCAATGACGAATCAGGGGTGAGTGCGTACTACGGTGGGAGCAACACGCGAAAGGCGAATGGGGGGGGCGCAGAACTCGCCGGCGTGGGATGCCACGAAAGGGGCCGCGGCGTGTGCCGCGGAGGTCAGGATGCCGGGCGGCGTGGCGCCCGGCGGGAGAAAGTGCTGAAAAAGTGCAGGTTTCGTACTTGTGCGGCAGAGGCTCAGGCCATCTTGACCGGCGCGCGCCACGACTCCGGATTGGTCCAGAATGCGCCGCGCAGGCGGTCGCGGCTCGGCGGTGCAGGCGGTTTCGTGGCCGTCGCGCCAATGCGTCCGCGCAGCGAGATTTCGCGGCCGCTCGTGCTTAGACGCTTCACGATTTCGGCAAGCGTGCCGTCGGCCTGCCATTCGTCGAAGCGGCGCCGGCAGGTGGGCGGCGAGGGGTAGCGGCCCGGCAGCTTGGACCAGCCTTCACCCGTCGAAAGGACCCAAAGCACTGCATTGACCACAGCACGCGCTTCGACGCGAGGCCGTCCGC
Source organism: Paraburkholderia sp. A1BS-2L (assembly GCF_051125205.1). Classification (NCBI taxonomy): domain Bacteria; kingdom Pseudomonadati; phylum Pseudomonadota; class Betaproteobacteria; order Burkholderiales; family Burkholderiaceae; genus Paraburkholderia; species Paraburkholderia sp. A1BS-2L. The sequence goes on along the minus strand of NZ_CP120428.1, from coordinate 1,956,182 downwards.
GCCGCTCGCTCCGTGCGGGTTCCGCACAGAACAACACCTCGACCAGCGCCCACTCGTTGTCTCTCAAATCGTCGAACAGCATCATGTATCACCTCAGCGAAGCTATCTCCGGTGCGCTGCCCCGCGCTGCGCACTCTTCATGTACTTCCGGCCGGCTGGCGGAGTACCAGGCGGAATCGGTTGGACGGACCAATCTCGAAAAGCCGCGGACCGTCCTGCGATCCTGTACGTGCCTTAAAGCGAGAAGCGTGCCAGCGCACACGTTTTTGTCTCGAAGCCGCGTGGTATCAAGCCCGTGCGGGTGCTTGCCAGGGCCGTATGAGACTCGAAAACGCATCATCGGGAAATCGGGACAATCACCAATCTTGTGCAGACAGGCCCGTCCGGCGTGCGTTTGCGCCGGATTGTTGCATTGCGGCGAAATAGTTGCGGAAGGCTGTGAGCGTTCGGGACTGGACATTGCCGCTATAACGTGGTGACCTTCCCTCATAAAATTGCATGAAATGGAAGAATTCATGAGGTAATGGGATGAACGTAACTTTGCGGCAATTGCGCGTGTTCATCGAGGTGGCGCGCTTGCAGAGCTTCAGCAGGGCGGGCGATGAAATCGGGCTCACGCAGTCCGCGGTCAGCCGCTGCGTGCGCGAACTCGAAGCGGAGATGGGCGTGAAGCTCGTCGATCGCACCACGCGCGAGGTTCAGCTCACCGATGTCGGCGCCAATCTGATCGCGAGCATTCCGCGTCTGATCGGCGATCTGGACGACGCGCTGCGCGAGATTCGTGAGATCGGCGAGCAGCGGCGTGGCCGTGTCGTCGTAGCGGCGAGCCCGACGGTCGCGTGCCGGCTGATGCCCGAAGTCGTCGCTGCGTGCGGGAAGCAGTTCCCCTATGTGACGCTCGGCCTGCGCGACGATGTGCAGAGCGACGTGCTGCGCAAGGTACGCTCGGGTGAAGTGGATTTCGGGGTGGTCATCGGGCCGTTTGCGGCGGAGGATCTCGAAACCGAGCTGCTGACTACCGACTCGTTCTGCGTGGTGGTGCGCGTCGACCATGCGCTCGCGCGCGAGAAGCAGGTGGCGTGGCGCTCGCTCAACGGTGAAGCGCTCGTGCTGCTGGACCACGCTTCGGGCAGCCGCCCGCTGATCGACGCGGTGTTCAGGGAGCAGGGCGTGAGCGCGCGCGTGGTGCAGGAGCTGGGGCATCCTTCGACGGCATTCGGTCTCGTGGAGGCCGGGGTAGGCGTGAGCGTGCTGCCGAAGTTCGCGCTGCCGGTGCCGGCGGGCTCGTCGCTGGTCGCGCGCTCGCTCGTGCCGCGCGCCGAACGCACCGTCGAGCTTGTGCGTCGGCGCGACCGCTCGCTCTCGCCCGCTGCCGAGGCCGTGTGGGCGCTGATTCGCGAACGGGACGCGGGCCCCGAGGAGATGCGCGGCGCCTGATGGGTCGGAGCAGCGCTGTGCGGGCCGGGCAGCATCGTCTTCGTCAAGCGGTTGTGCGCGCTACACTGACGAGCGCAAGCAAACGCGAATTCCCCGATCCACCGATCCCCTGCCTCCCTGGAAGCTTCGATGCGCGATCTCGATCTGTCTTCGTCTGCCATTTCCTTGCCCGATGCCACCGCCGCGCCGATTGCCGGAACCGGCGTCGGCGCTCAAGCCATGGCGCGAGAAGCGGTCAGGGCGCTGCGCTCGTCGCAGATCCGGGAGGTGGCGAACGCGGGCTTTGGTGTCGCCGATGTCCTGCCGTTCTGGTTCGGCGAATCGGATCGTGTAACGCCGGCCTTCATCCGCGACGCCGCCGCGGGTGCGCTCGCGCGCGGAGAAACGTTCTACACGCACAATCTCGGCATCGCCCCGCTGCGCGAAGCGCTCGCGCGCTACGTGAGCGAGCTGCACGGCGCGACACCGATGGAAAACGTCGCGGTGACGAGCGCCGGCGTGAATGCGTTGATGCTCGCCGCGCAACTCGTGGTGGGTGCGGGCGACCGCGTGGTTGCGGTGACGCCGCTTTGGCCCAACCTCGTCGAGATTCCGAAGATTCTCGGCGCGAGCGTCGAGACGGTCGCGCTCGGCTATGGCGAGCGGGGCTGGACGCTCGATCTCGAGGGGCTCCTGAAGGCGCTCACGCCTGGCACGAAGATGCTCATGATCAACTCGCCCAACAATCCGACCGGCTGGGTGATGTCGCGCGACGAGCAGCACGCCGTTCTTGCGCATTGCCGCCGTCACGGCATCTGGATCGTCGCCGATGAAGTCTATGAACGGCTCTATTACGGCGAGGCCGGCGAACGCACGGCGCCGTCGTTCCTCGATCTGGCGTCGCGCGACGAGCGATTGATTTGCGTCAATTCATTCTCGAAAGCCTGGCTCATGACGGGCTGGCGGCTGGGTTGGATGGTTGCGCCGCGCGAGCTCATGGACGACCTCGGCAAGCTGGTCGAGTACAACACGTCGTGCGCGCCGTCGTTCGTGCAGCAGGCGGGCGTGACCGCGCTCGAGCAGGGCGAGGCGTTTACGCGTTCGCTCGTCGCCGATCTGCGCGTGTCGCGCGACCACCTCGCGGCGGCGCTAGCCGGGTTGCCGGGCGTCGACGTGAAAGTCCCGCATGGCGCGATGTACCTGTTTTTCAGGCTAGAGGGTGCGCAAAAGAGCCTTGAATTGTGCAAGGCGCTGGTGCGCGAGGCAGGGCTCGGGCTCGCGCCCGGCAGTGCATTCGGCCCGCAAGGCGAGGGCTTTGTGCGCTGGTGCTACGCGTGCGATCCGGCCCGGCTCGATACTGGCGTAGAGCGCTTGTCGCACTTTCTTGCTAGCCGCCAGGCGCGCTGAACGGCGCGCCGCAACGATGGGGCGAGGCGCGTGCCATGCAAGGCGCATTGCCGGTTGCCGAAGCGGATTCAGGGCGGATTCAAGCAGACGAAAGCAACTCTGAAGCCGTCTTTACGCCCCCGGCGTTTTTGCGTAAGATGGCGTTCAGTCACGCGATTCCCTGCGGGAATTTCGCTGCTCCGTCCGGCTGGGTCTGGCACTTTGACTGTGCATATGTTGTATAACGGCCCCCCGGTGCGTGCTCCCATCAATATGACCGATCAGAATCGGGCGAGCGCGTCTCCAGTTCCATATCGTCTTTCGTCTGTCTGATCCGGTTCCATGAACCTGATTTACCTTACTTAGGGTCTGACCTGGCTGCATGAATACCCAAGAGGCGAAAATCGTCCTCGAGACTGCATTGATCTGCACGCAGGAGCCGCTGAAAATCGGCGATCTGCGCAAACTGTTTGCCGACGACATCTCGGCTGACACTGTCCGTAACCTGCTCGAAGACCTGCGCAGCGAATGGTCCGGGCGCGGCGTGGAACTGGTGGGCCTCGCATCCGGCTGGCGCTTTCAGAGCAAGCCGGCCATGCGCACCTATCTCGACCGCCTGCATCCCGAGAAGCCGCCGCGCTATTCGCGCGCCGTGCTCGAAACGCTCGCGATCATCGCGTACCGGCAACCGGTCACGCGCGGCGATATCGAAGAAATTCGCGGGGTGACGGTCAACACGCAGGTCGTCAAGCAGCTCGAGGACCGCAACTGGATCGAGGTGATCGGCCACCGGGACGTGCCGGGCCGCCCCGCGCTTTACGCCACGACGCGTCAGTTTCTGGACGACCTCGGGCTGAAGTCGCTGGAGGAACTGCCGCCGCTCGACGACCCATCGAGCCAGTTGGGCGAGCAATTGCTGGCTCAGCACGCGATCGAATTCCCGGACAGCGAAGCCGCGCAACTGGTTGCTGCGGGCGTGCCGGAAAGCGCTGAAGCGCCGGCGACGGTCGATGCGGATGCCGGACAGAAAGCGCTCGCGCCTGCGCTGGGCATGGCTGATGCGGGCGCGCAGGATGCCGTGCATGCGGACCGTTCCGGCGAGCAAGTCGGACACGGCGAATCCCGCGCGGACGCGCAGGAAACCGAGTCCGCCCGGCACATGGCCGGCGCGCCTGAAGAAGCACACCAGGGCCGCAGCGACGCGGCACAGGACGATCCCGTCTCGACGACGGACGACGAAGCCGCTCGACGCAGCGTCTGACGCAATAAACATTTTTGACGCGCCCTCCGCAAGTCATTGCGTGCGGGCGCGCAACCTGACATTTCGAGGTTGTTTTGACTGATATCCACGACATCGATTCGACCGACGCGCCCGAATCCGCGCGTCGCGCGTCTTCTGCGCGCGACGACGACACGCGCGCCGACCACGGCGACGTTGCTCCGGCAGGCGAAGCCGGGGGCGAGGACCGTCCCCGCCGAGGTTTGCGCCGCGGTCCGCGCAGCTTGATCGCGCGCCGCCGCGCGGGCGCGAAGGCCAAGGTCGGCGAAGGCGCGGCAGTGTCGGCCGAGTCCGCGTCGGACGTTGCTGCGCCGGTCGTGACGGATGCGCCGCAAGACGGCGCCGTCGCTGCACAGGCGCGCAAGCCACGCAAGGATGCGGGCGCGAAGAAGGGTGGCCGCGAGGGCGGTCGTGAAGGGCAACGTGAAGGCCGCCGCGACGCCGCTGCCGCCGGGCAGGCAAAGCCCGCGCAAGCCGGCAAGCAGGGCGCGCGCGGTGCAGCCGAAGGCAAGGGCGGCAAGCAGGGCAAGGGCGGCAAGGGCCGCGCGGAGACGCCTGCCGCTGCGACCGGGGACGCGCAGGACGACCTGTTCCTCTATGTGACTTCGCCGGCCTTCGACGCCGATAACGGCGCGGGCAGCGGCGTGCGTGCGCCGATGCTGCGCCGTGGCCGCGTCCAGCCCAAGCGCGTGCTGAGCCCGGACGACGACGCGCCGAAGCTGCACAAGGTGCTGGCGGACGCGGGCATGGGCTCGCGCCGTGACATGGAAGAGTTGATTATTGCCGGGCGCGTATCGGTGAACGGCGAGCCCGCGCACATCGGCCAGCGCATTCTGCCCACCGACCAGGTCCGCATCAACGGCAAGCCGATCAAGCGCAAGCTGCCGAACAAGCCGCCGCGCGTGCTGCTCTATCACAAGCCCACCGGCGAAATCGTGAGCCACGCCGATCCGGAAGGCCGTCCGTCGGTGTTCGATCGCCTGCCGTCGATGAAAACGGCGAAGTGGCTGGCCGTGGGCCGTCTCGACTTCAACACCGAAGGTCTGTTGATGCTCACGACCTCGGGCGATCTCGCAAACCGTTTCATGCACCCGCGCTACAGCGTGGAGCGCGAGTACGCGGTGCGTGTGGTGGGCGAACTCACCGAAGGCAATCGTCAGAAGCTGCTCAAGGGCATCGAACTCGACGACGGCCCGGCAAACTTCCTGCGCATCCGAGACGGTGGCGGGGAGGGCACGAATCACTGGTATCACGTCGCGCTGGCCGAAGGCCGTAACCGCGAGGTGCGCCGCATGTTCGAGGCGGTCGGTCTGATGGTGAGCCGCCTGATCCGCACGCGTCACGGCCCGATCGCGCTGCCCAAGGGCCTCAAGCGCGGCCGCTGGGAAGAGCTCGAGGACAACCAGGTGCGCAGCCTGATGGCGGCGGTCGGCCTGAAGGCGCCGACCGAGGAGAAGGGCGGCCGCGGCAAGGAGCCGGAGCGTCGTCAGCCTGATCCGATGCAAACCTCGATGGGCTTCATCAACCGCGAGCCGGTGTTGAGTTCGCACGGCGCGATGGGCCAACCGCGCCAGTCGCGTCAGGGGCAAGGCCAGGGCCGGCGCGGCGCGGCGCAGGGGGGATTCGGCAGTGCGCTGGGCAACTTCGGCGGCGGTTTTGGCGGAGCAGGAGGAAATCGCGGCGGGAATCGCGGCAATGGCCGCCCCGGCACGCGTGACGTCGACGGTAACCGTGCACCCAGCGCGGCGGGCAAGCGCGCGGGCGCCAATGCGAACAGCAATGGCGGCAGCGGCGGCAATCGCCGTGGGCCCGGCGGCAACGCCAATACGAACGGCAACCGCGCGGCCAGCGGCAATCGCACGGGCGGCCAGCGCGGTGCGCCGCGCAACCGCACGCGCGGGCATTGACGCGGGCGTCGGAACGGGAGTGAGACCCTCGCGTCATGTACAGGTCGCGGGGGGCTCCACGGGTGTGTCCAAGTTTGCGTTAAAGCCATAAAAGGGCTACAATCTCGGAGTCGCTGGGCGTGCGGCTTTTATTTGCGCCCCAGGTGCGACCACCTGGCTAAGTGAGAAGATGGGCGTTTCGCCCATTTTTTTTTGGTCCGCCCGAATTGGATGCTTTAAAAGTTATCCGGATGCTCTAAAAGCATCGTCGGCGCAGGATCCGGCCTTGGGCGGTCGTCATCGTGGGGCAGTGTGCAAGTAGGTGCAAGAGCGCGCGCTCATCTGGCGCGCGGCCCGCGAATCCCGAATCACTGGAAGTTGCCGGCTCGCTGCGCGAACATCTGGAGCAGGCATAGTGCAACTGACGGAACTGATTGAAACCACGGTCACCGGGCTCGGCTACGAGCTGGTCGACCTCGAGCGCACCGGGCGCGGCATGCTGACCATCTACATCGATCAGCCCGCGGGTATCGCGATCGAGGACTGCGAGAAGGTCACGCGTCAGCTGCAGCACGTTCTGACGGTCGAGAACATCGACTACGAGCGCCTCGAAGTCTCGTCGCCCGGCCTCGACCGTCCGCTGAAGAAACTGGCGGACTTCGAACGCTTCGCGGGCTGCGAAGCGGTTATCACGTTGAAAAAGCCATTGGACGGACGGAAAACGTACCGCGGCATCGTGCATGCCCCGGAAGGCGAGACCGTTGGTCTGGAATTCGAAGGGAAGGCGGGTCCCGCGATGCTCGATTTCACGCTCGCGGACATCGACAAGGCACGCCTTATCCCCAAAGTTGACTTTAGGAGCCGCAAACAATGAGTCGCGAAGTGTTGATGCTGGTGGATGCGCTGGCACGCGAGAAGAATGTCGACAAGGACGTGGTGTTCGCCGCCCTTGAAGCGGCGCTTGCGTCGGCCTCCAAGAAACTCTTCGACGAGGATGCGGATATCCGCGTGCATATCGACCGCGAAAGCGGCGAGCACGAAACGTATCGCCGCTGGCGTGTCGTGCCGGACGAGGCGGGCCTGCAGGAGCCGGACCAGGAAATCCTGCTGTTCGAAGCCCGCGAGCAGAACCCCGAAGCGCAGATCGACGAGTTCATCGAGCAGTCCGTGCCTTCGGTCGAGTTCGGCCGCATCGGCGCGCAGGCGGCCAAGCAGGTCATCCTGCAGAAGGTGCGTGACGCCGAGCGCGAACAGATCCTGAACGACTTCCTCGAGCGCGGCGAAAGCATCATGACCGGCACGGTCAAGCGCATGGACAAGGGCAATTTCATCGTCGAGTCGGGCCGTGTCGAAGCGCTGCTGCGCCGCGACCAACTGATTCCGAAGGAAAACCTGCGCGTGGGCGACCGCGTGCGCGCCTGGATCGGCAAGATCGACCGTACCGCGCGCGGCCCGCAGATCGAACTCTCGCGCACCGCACCCGAGTTCCTGATGAAGCTGTTCGAGATGGAAGTGCCGGAAATCGAGCAGGGCCTTCTCGAGATCAAGGCCGCGGCGCGCGACCCTGGCGTGCGCGCCAAGATCGGCGTGGTGGCCTATGACAAGCGCATCGATCCGATCGGCACCTGCGTCGGCATTCGCGGTTCGCGCGTGCAGGCCGTGCGCAACGAGCTCGGTGGCGAAAACGTCGACATCGTGCTATGGTCGGAGGATCCCGCCCAGTTCGTAATCGGCGCGCTCGCGCCGGCAGCCGTGCAGTCGATCGTCGTCGACGAGGAAAAACACTCGATGGACGTCGTGGTCGACGAGAGCGAACTCGCGGTCGCGATCGGCCGCAGCGGCCAGAACGTGCGTCTTGCCAGCGAGCTGACCGGCTGGCAAATCAACATCATGACGCCGGACGAATCCGCGCAGAAGCAGAATCAGGAGCGCACGGTGCTGCGCGACCTGTTCATGGCGCGTCTCGATGTGGACGAGGAAGTCGCCGACATCCTGATCGACGAGGGTTTCACGAGCCTCGAAGAGATCGCCTATGTGCCGCTCAACGAAATGCTGGAAATCGAGGCGTTCGACGAGGACACCGTGCACGAGTTGCGCAACCGCGCGCGCGATGCGCTGCTTACGCAGGCCATCGCGAACGAGGAGAAGGTGGAAAGCGCCGCGCTGGACTTGAAGAGTCTTGACGGCATGGACCCGGACCTGCTCGCGAAGCTCGCGCAGCATGAGGTTCACACCCGCGACGAGCTCGCTGAGCTGGCCGTGGACGAGCTGGTCGAAATGACGGGAATGGAAGAGGACGCCGCCAAGGCGTTGATCATGAAGGCACGTGAGCACTGGTTCCAGTAAGCCTGGCAACAGGCATGGAACCCGGGCGCGACGAGCAGGAAGCGACCATGACCCACTGAACTGATCGCGGCGGGGCCTTGCAAGGCTTGGCACCCAAGGCCGCATGAAACGATGTCAACCGCAAGGAATCGGTCCTTGCATTAAGAGGAATGAATGGCGAGTAACAACGTAGCCCAATTTGCCGCGGAACTGAAAATGCCTGCAGGCGTGCTGCTGGAGCAGCTGCAGGCGGCGGGCGTGCAGAAAGCGAACGAGAGCGATGTCTTGTCGGAGACCGACAAGGCGCGTCTGCTCGACCACTTGCGCAAGTCGCACGGCTCGACCGACGCGGACAAGCGCAAGATCACGCTGACGAAACGGCATACGTCGGAAATCAAGCAGTCCGATGCGACGGGTAAGGCTCGCACCATTCAGGTCGAGGTGCGCAAGAAGCGCACTTTCGTCCGCCGCGACGAATCCGCCGGTGAGGTGGAGGCATCGAATCATGCCGCCGACGCAGCCGCTGCCGCCGAAGAGGCGGAGCTGCAGCGCCGCGAAGAGGAAGCACGCCGCGAGGCCGAGCTGCTCGAGCGTCAGGCTCAGGAGCTCAAGGAGCGCCAGGAGCTTCTCGCACGCGAAGAGGCCGAGCGCCGCGCACGCGAAGAGGCTGCCGAGGCGGAGCGCCGCCGCGCAGAGGAAGAAGCCGCGTCGAAGAAGGCGGCCGCCGATGCCGTCGCGCGCGAGCTGGCCGCGCAGGCCGTGGCTGCGCAACGCACCGCAGAAAGCGAAGCGACCAAGGAAGTGAAGCAGCAACAAGATCAGCAAGACGAGCAGCGCGCCGCAGCCGAGCGCGCAGCGCAGCGCGAAGCGGCCCAGAAGGCCGAGGCCGCCGCACGCGAGGCCGCCGAAAAGGCGCAGAAGGAACAGGACGAGATCGCGCGCCGCCGCGCGGCTGCAGAAGCCGAAGCGCGCGCGATCCGCGAAATGATGAACACGCCGCGCAAGGCGCAGGTGAAGGCGGTCGAGCCGCCCAAGCCCGCCGAGCCGCCCAAGCCCGCCGAGGCCAAGGGTACGCTACACAAGCCGGCGCGTCCGGAAGGCCAGGCGCGCCCGGCCGCGGGTGCATCGGCTGGCGCGAAGAAGCCCGCCGCTGCGGCGGCGCCCTCGGCGAACGCGCCGGGCGCCGGCGCGGGCGACCGCAACAAGAAGCCGGGCGCAGGCAAGGGCGGCTGGCAGGACGACGCCGCCAAGCGTCGCGGGATCAAGACGCGCGGCGATTCGTCGGGCGGCGTGGACCGCGGCTGGCGCGGCGGCCCGAAGGGCCGTGGCCGTCACCAGGACAACGCGTCGACGTTCCAGGCGCCGACCGAGCCGATCGTGCGTGAAGTGCACGTGCCGGAAACCATCACGGTTGCCGACCTCGCGCACAAGATGTCCGTGAAGGCATCGGAAGTCATCAAGGTGATGATGAAGATGGGCCAGATGGTCACCATCAACCAGATGCTCGACCAGGAAACGGCGATGATCATCGTCGAGGAACTCGGCCACCGTGCGGTCGCCGCGAAGCTCGACGATCCGGAAGCGCTGCTGGTCGAAGGCCAGGAGGCCACCGACGTCGAGCAACTGCCGCGTCCGCCGGTCGTCACCGTCATGGGTCACGTCGACCATGGCAAGACCTCGCTGCTCGACTACATCCGCCGCGCCAAGGTTGCAGCGGGCGAAGCGGGCGGCATTACGCAGCACATCGGCGCTTACCACGTGGAAACGCCGCGCGGCGTGATCACGTTCCTCGACACGCCGGGTCACGAGGCCTTCACGGCCATGCGTGCACGCGGTGCGAAGGCAACCGACATCGTCATTCTGGTGGTCGCAGCCGACGACGGCGTGATGCCGCAAACGAAGGAAGCGATTTCGCACGCGAAGGCTGCGGGTGTGCCGCTCGTGGTGGCGATCAACAAGATCGACAAGCCCGATGCGAACCCCGAGCGCGTGAAGCAGGAACTCGTGGCCGAAGGCGTCGTGCCGGAAGAGTACGGCGGCGACTCGCCGTTCGTGCCGGTGTCGGCCAAGACCGGCACGGGCATCGACGAGCTGCTCGAAAACGTGCTGCTGCAAGCCGAAGTGCTGGAACTCACGGCGCCGGTCGTGGCGCCCGCCAAGGGTCTCGTGATCGAAGCGAAGCTCGACAAGGGCAAGGGCCCGGTGGCGACCGTGCTCGTGCAGTCGGGTACGCTCAATCGCGGCGACGTGGTGCTCGCAGGCACGGCTTACGGCCGCGTGCGCGCCATGCTCGACGAAACCGGCAAGCCCACGAAGGAAGCGGGTCCGTCGATTCCGGTCGAAATCCAGGGTCTCTCGGAAGTTCCGGGCGCCGGCGAAGAAGTCATCGTGCTGCCCGACGAGCGCAAGGCGCGCGAAATCGCGCTGTTCCGTCAAGGCAAGTTCCGCGACGTCAAGCTCGCGAAGCAGCAGGCCGCCAAGCTCGAGAACATGCTCGAGCAGATGGGCGAAGGCGAAGTGCAGAACCTGCCGCTCATCGTCAAGGCCGACGTGCAGGGCTCGCAGGAAGCGCTGGTTCACGCGCTCCTCAAGCTCTCGACGAGCGAAGTGCGGGTGCAGATCGTGCACGCCGCCGTGGGTGGTATCAGCGAAAGCGACGTCAACCTCGCGACGGCTTCGAAGGCGGTCATCATCGGCTTCAATACGCGTGCTGACGCACTGGCGCGCAAGCTGGCCGAGACCAACGGCGTGGACATCCGCTACTACAACATCATCTATGACGCTGTGGATGAGGTGAAGGCAGCCATGTCGGGCATGCTGGCGCCGGAGAAGCGCGAAGTCATCACCGGCATGGTCGAAGTGCGTCAGGTCTTCAAGGTGCCGAAGGTCGGCGCGGTGGCGGGCTGTATGGTCACGGACGGTATCGTCAAGCGTTCGTCGTCGGTGCGCGTGCTGCGCAACAACGTGGTCATCCACACCGGCGAACTCGACTCGCTCAAGCGCTTCAAGGACGACGTCAAGGAAGTCAAGCAAGGCTTCGAGTGCGGTATGTCGATCAAGAACTTCAACGACATCGTCGAAGGCGACCAGTTCGAAGTGTTCGAGATCACCGAAGTCGCGCGTACGCTGTAATCCAGCGGCGCTAGCCGATAACGGGCGGGGCAGGCGCTGGCCAGCCCCGCCCGTTTTGTTTTTGGAATCATCATGCCGAAAAAACGTACCTCCCCGAATCGCAACGTGCAGATTGCCGACCAGATCCAGCGCGACCTCTCCGAGCTGATGCGCGAAGTGAAGGATCCGCGCGTGGGGCTCGTGACGATCCAGAGCGTGGAGCTCACGCCTGACTATGCTCACGCGAAGGTCTACTTCACGACGCTCACGGGCGATCCGAAGACCACCCAGGAAGCGCTCAATCACGCTGCGGGCCATCTGCATAACCAACTGTTCAAGCGACTGCATATCCACACGGTGCCGACGCTGCATTTCCATTACGACCAGTCGATCGAAAAGGGTGTCGAGATGTCGCGTCTCATCGACGAGGCGAACGCAACGCGCGCGAAGGACGACTGACGCTGCCACGCATGACTGCATCATCCAGGAATTCTCAAGGCGAGCCTCGTCCCAAGGTGCCGCGCCGACTGCTCGATGGCGTGCTTCTGCTGGACAAGCCGATCGGCCTGTCCAGCAACGACGCGCTGATCCGCGCCAAGCGTCTGTTTCGCGTGAAGAAGGCGGGCCATACCGGCACGCTCGATCCGCTTGCTTCGGGCTTGCTGCCGTTGTGTTTTGGCGAAGCGACCAAGTTTTCGCAGGACCTGCTCGACGCCGACAAGACCTACGAGGCCACCATGCGCCTCGGCGTGCGCACGGCGACGGGCGATGCCGAAGGCGAGGCCGTCGAGACGCGCGAGGTGCGTTGCGACGAGGCCGCCGTGCGCGAAGCGATGGCGAAGTTCGCCGGCGACATCGTGCAGGTGCCGCCGATGTACTCGGCGCTCAAGCGTGACGGCAAGCCGCTCTACGAGTACGCGCGTGCCGGCCAGACGGTCGAGCGCGAAGGGCGCCACGTGACGATCCACTCGCTGGAGATGATCGCGTGCGCGCTGCTGGCGGTTCCCGAGGTCACGTTTCGCGTGACGTGCAGCAAGGGCACATATGTGCGCACGCTTGCCGAGGACATCGGCGAGGCGCTCGGCTGCGGCGCGCATCTCGTGATGCTGCGGCGTACTGGCGTGGGTGCACTCACGCTCGAGCATGCGGTGACGCTGGATGCGCTCACGGCCGCCGATGAACCCGGGCGCGACGCGTGGCTGCAACCCGTGGACGCGCTGCTTTCCACGTTTCCGGCCGTGACGCTGAGCGCCGAGGCATCGCGCCGCTTCGCGCATGGCCAGCGCTTGCCGCTCAACGAACTCGTGCTCGACCGCGCGGCGTGCGAAGCGGCCGAGCGCGTGCGCGTGTATGGGGAAGCAGGGGGCTTGCTAGGCGTGGCGAAGGCGGCTAATGGCGTGCTCGCGCCGGAGCGGCTGGTGGTCAGCGGGGCCGCTTGAGTCGAGTCGCGCTGCGCTCGATGCAAAGCGGCGCTGCGGAAATGAAGAAACATGAAGAAGCGGCACGCCGGTGTTGAACCGGACGTGCCGTTTTTGCTGCTGGAGCGCGCGTGCCGGAGTCACCGCACGCGCTACGCGCTCAATGCGCCGCCGAGGCCGCCGCGCCCGCATCGCCGCCGCCGGTGCGCTCGGGACGCGTGATCCAGATCAGCGCGATCAGCACGATGAAGATCGCCGACGAAATCCAGAAAAGGTCGTTCACGCCGAGCTGTGCGGCCTGCTGCGAGACCATGCGGTCGAACAACCCGTGTGCTTGCGCGGGATCGATCCCGGCCGCGTTCTGCATCTGCTGCATCGACTGATTGAAGACCGGGTTGGCCAGCGTGGCCTGCTCGGTGAGGCGCGCGTGGTGGAACGTCGTGCGATGGTCCCACGCGGTCTCGAAGATCGAGGTGCCGATGCCGCCGCACATGATCCGCACGAAGTTCGACAGACCCGACGCCGCCGGAATGCGGTTGCCGGGCAGACCCGAGAGCGTGATCGAGACGAGCGGAATGAAGAGGCCTGCCATGCCGATGCCCTGGATCAAGGTGGGCACCGTGAGCGCCCAGGTGTCCACGCCGGTCGTGTATTGAGAGCGCATCCAGAAGCACAGCGCGAACACCACGAACGCCGCTGTCGCGATATAGCGCGGGTCGGTGCGCGGCAGGAGGCGGCCGGTGATCGGCGAGAGCATGATCGCGAAGAAGCCCACGGGCGCCATGATGATGCCCGCATCGGTTGCGGTGTAGCCCAGCGTGGTTTGCAGCCACAGCGGCAGCAGCACGAGATTGCCGAAATAAAGACCGTAGCCCACCGAAAGCGCAATCGTTGCGCCGGTGAAGTTGCGCCTTGCGAAGAGCGAAAGATCGACCACGGGGTGATCGGCGGTCAGCTCCCAGATCACGAAGAACGCGAAGGCGATCACCGCCGTGAGCGCGAGCGCGACGATCGTGGTGGACCCGAACCAGTCGAGATCCTTGCCCTTGTCGAGCATGATCTGCAGCGAGCCGACCCAGACGACCAGGAGTCCCAGGCCCACGCCGTCGATGGGCGCCTTCTTGATGATCGAATCGCGGTTGCGGAAGATCGCCCACGTGGCGATGGCAGCCATGATGCCCACCGGGATGTTGACGTAGAAGATCCACGGCCACGAGATGTTGTCCGAGATCCAGCCGCCGAGAATCGGGCCGGCCACCGGCGCGATCAGCGTGGTCATCGACCACATCGAGAGCGCGATGGGCGCTTTCGCACGCGGATAGCTCGCGAGCAGCAGCGTTTGCGAGAGCGGGATCATCGGGCCGGCCACGGCGCCTTGCAGCACGCGCGAGGCTAGCAGGAAGGGCAGGTTGGGCGAGAGGCCGCACATCCACGACGAAATCACGAACAGGATGATCGACGCCATGAACAGGCGCACCTAGCCAATGCGGTCGGTGAGCCATCCGGTGAGCGGCACGGAGATCGCGTTGGCGACCGCGAACGAGGTGATGACCCACGTGCCCTGATCCGAGGCGACCCCCAGGTCGCCGGAGATCGTCGGGATCGACACGTTCGCGATCGAGGTGTCCAGCACGTTCATGAACACCGCGAGCGACACCGCGATGGTGCCGATCACGAGTTGCGCGCCCTGCAACGGCGGATGGACTACGGGTTGTTGTGCTGCCATTGAGTGCTTATTCGTTGATGTCGTTGCGGTCGTTGCTGTATCGCGCTTACATCACCCTGGCCGCGGGCTTCGCGGCGCCGTTGCCCGCCGACGAGAGCTGCGCCTTGCCGGCGTTTTGCCCCGCACTCTGGCCTGCGTTTTCCGCGATGATGCGGGCGATTTCGGCATCGGCTTCGTCGCCGTACTTCTCGAACACGCTGGTCTGATAAACCGTGTTCTGCGCGTTGCCGAGCTGGCTGCCCGTGTCGTCCTTGATGTTGACGTCGACCTGCATCGACAGGCCGATGCGCAGCGGGTGCTTCTTGAGCTCTTGCGGATCGAGCGCGACGCGCACCGGCAGGCGCTGAACCACCTTGATCCAGTTGCCCGTGGCGTTCTGCGCGGGCAGCAGCGAGAAGGCCGAGCCAGTGCCCGCCGAGAAGCCCACCACCTTGCCGTGATAGACCACCGACGAACCGTACACGTCCGCCGTCATCTCGACCGGCTGGCCGATGCGCATGTGCTTGAGCTGCACTTCCTTGAAGTTGGCGTCCACCCACACGGCGTTCAGCGGCACCACCGACATGAGCGGCGTGCCCGGCGAGACGCGCTGGCCCACCTGCACCGAGCGCTTCGCCACGTAGCCCGTCACTGGTGCGGGCAGCGTGTTGCGCGCGTTCGCCAGATAGGCGTCGCGCACCTTGGCGGCAGCGGCCATCACGTTCGGGTGGTTGGCGATGGTGGTGTTCGCGGTGAGCGCGCGGTTCGCGGCGAGCTGCTGCTGCGCAGCCTCGAGCGCGGCCTGGGCGCTCTTCACGGTGTCGCGTGCGTGCGAGATTTCTTCCTGCGAGACGGCACCCGTCTGCGCGACCTGCATGCGGCGGCGCAGATCGTCCTGGGCGCGCGAAAGGTCGGCCTGACGCACGGCGACTTGCGCCTGGTATTGGCTGTCGTCGGCGAAGAGGCCGCGCACCTGGCGCACCGTCTGGCCGAGATTCGCCTCGGCCTGTTGCAGCGCGATGCGCGAATCGGCGGGATCGAGCTGCACGAGCGGGTCGCCGCTCTTCACCGTTTGCGTGTCGTCTGCGTTCACGGCGATCACCGTGCCCGTCACCTGCGGCGTGATCTGCACGACGTTGCCGTTCACGTAGGCGTCGTCGGTGCTCTCGGAGAAGCGCGCGACGAGGAAGTAATAGAGGCCGTAGGCAATGGCTGCAATCACGATCACGAGCACAAGCAGCGTCATCATGCGCTTGCGCTTGCCGTTGTTCGCGTTCGGCTGCGGATTGGCCGCCGGTTGCTGGGGGGTGCTCATGGAAGGATCTCCGGGTTCTGGCGTGCTGTTCGTTCAGTTATGGGTGTTCAGTTCGAGGCGGGCGCGCTTGCCGAGGCCGCGGTGTTCTGCGCCGGCACGGACGTGCGGCTCCACGGGCCGCCGTTCACGTCGCTTTGACCACGTTGACTTTTGGCGTCGCTGCCGATCTCGACCGGCGGCACGAGGTCCGCGTCGTGCGCGTCGAAGCCCCCGCCGAGCGCCGTGATGAGCGCCATCTGCTGGTCGCGGCGCTGCATCTTGAGGTTCGAGACGGTTTGTTCCGCTGCGAGGCGGTTCTGGTCGGCGTTGAGCACCTGGAGCTGCTCCGATAGCCCGGCCTTGTAGCGGATCACGGCGAGCTCGTATGCCTTGGACGAGGCGTCGAGCGCGTGCTGCGCGTCGACGAGCTGCTGGTCCGCCGAGCGGATCGACGAAACCTGCGTGGCCACCTGCTGGAGCGCGTTGATGAGCGTCTGGTTGTAGTTCGCCACATCGAGGTCGAAGTCGGCGTAGCGGCTCTTCAACTGTGCGCGCAGCGCGCCCGCGTCGAAGATCGGCAGATGCACGGCCGGGCCGAAGTTCATCGTGCGGCTCGAGAAGGTCAGGAAACGGCCCCAGCCGAACGCGTCGAGGCCGATCGCGGCGCTCAGGTTCACGTCCGGATAGAACTCGGCCTTGGCTTCCTTCACGTCGTGCATGGCGGCTTCGACTTGCCAGCGCGCGGCGACGATGTCCGGGCGGCGCGCCAGCAGATCGGCGGGCAGGTTGCCGGGCAGGGTCATGTCGGCGACCGGGTTGAGCACCGGCTGCGCGATCTGCAGGCCACGGTCCGGGCCCTTGCCGAGCAGCGCGCCCAACTGGTAGCGCACGCTCTGGATCTGGCCGTCGATTTGCGTGAGGTTTGCCTGGCTCGTCGCGATGTTGCCGTTCGCGGTCTGGCGCTCGACGTTGGTGTCGAGGCCCGCCGCCACGCGGCCGTTCGTGATCGTGCCGATGGTCTTGCGGTTGTCGATCTCGCGCGCCGCGATGTCGCGCAGCGCGTAGAGTTGCGCGAGCTGGTTGTAGGTGCGGGCGACCGACGCAGCGAGCGTGATGCGCGCCTGCTGCATGTCGGCCTGGGCGGCGCGCTGGGCGGACACCGCCTGAGCGAGCCGCTGGCGGTTCTTGCCCCACAGATCCAGATCCCACGACGCGCTCGCGAGCGCGTTGTTCTCGTTGTACCAGGTGCCGCCGTAGGGCGGCGGGAAGATCGTGTTCTCCGTGAAGATCTGGCGGGTCCACGAATAACTCGCGTTGGCCTTCGGATAGAGCCCAGCCGTCGACGTCTCGATATACGACGATGCCTTGGCGATGCGGGCCTGCGCCTGTGCGATGGTTGGGCTGCCCTCGAGTGCCTCGGCGATGAGCTTGGGCAACTGCGGGTCGCCGAACTGCTGCGCCCAGTCGAGCGTCGGCCACTGGCCGCCTGCGGCCGGGATGCTCTGCGAGGTCTCGAACTGTTGCGGTTGCGCGATGGTCTTGTCGCTCTTGACGCCGAAGTAGTTCGCGCAGCCCGCCAGCGCGAGCGTCGCCACCGCGGCGGCGATCGCCCCCCGGCAGGAGAGCGCTGACGCAAACTGGGGAAACTGGACACCGGGTTTCATTGCTCGTCTCATGGAGTGAGTCGAAAAAAGTGAGGTAAAGCTGGACATTGCAGCTATTTTTTCGTGCTGCGGCCGCGAATTTACTTGCCCTGTCATGAATTGGGCGGTGAGTTCTGTCCCGTGTTCTGCGTAGCTTCGCAGCTATTGGCAAGAACCCGCCGCAACATGCTCTTGAGGAAACCGATTTCCTCGGGTGTAAAACCTTGCGAGAGCCTGTTCGTCACGCTCGTGAAGATGGCCGGCATGCGCGCCGCGATGGCTTCGCCCTCGGGCGTGAGTGCGAGGCGCACGGCGCGGCGGTCTTCGGAGCTGCGCACGCGCTTGAGGAGGCCGCGCTTTTCGAGCCGGTCGACGAGTCGGGTCACCGCGCTCGCGTCGATGCCGTACTCGCGCGCGAGCTCAGCCGCCAGCACGCACTTGCCGCTCGCCACCATGAACAGCACGCTGGCTTGCTGGCTCGTCACGCCGAGTTCGGCGACGGTGCGCTGGGTGATCAGGTTCGACATCGTCGATTTCACCCGCGAAAGGAGGTAGCCAACGCTTTCGCCGAAGTCGTAATCGCGCACTTCGGGCGGCGGCGTGGGAGTCGGATCCGTCATGTTTCTGCTGCGGCTGCAATGATTGACCAGGCATGGATTATAGGAGCCGTTAGTTGACGCGGCAAGGGTTTATTGTGGCAGGGCAGAGAAACCTTTGCCGGGCAAGGTCTTCTTTGCCGGGCAAGGTCTTAATCGGGCGCGATGCGCCCCGGCCGTGCCTTCCAGGGCCTCCTGAGTATGAGCACGATCAATTCATCTGCACGTGCTATAATTTCAGGTTCCCAAAAGTGCGTCATTCACAACGTCTGTTCGCAATGCCCGATCCGAGTGTCGGAGCGCGCGCAGAACCGTTGCGCGAGCCCGCTGTCGAGTTCTTGCGCCGCACCCAACTGAGTACCCAGGTTCCTATGTCCCGCGCCCTTCGCAACATCGCCATCATTGCCCACGTCGACCACGGCAAGACCACGCTCGTCGACCAACTGCTGCGCCAGTCCGGCACTTTCCGTGACAACCAGCAGGTCGCCGAACGTGTCATGGACTCGAACGACATCGAAAAAGAGCGCGGGATCACGATTCTCGCGAAGAACTGCGCGGTCGAGTACGAAGGCACCCACATCAACATCGTCGACACCCCGGGCCACGCCGACTTCGGCGGCGAGGTCGAACGCGTGCTCTCGATGGTCGACTCGGTGCTGCTGCTCGTCGACGCCGTCGAAGGCCCGATGCCGCAAACGCGCTTCGTCACGAAGAAGGCGCTCGCGCTCGGCCTGAAGCCCATCGTCGTCGTCAACAAGATCGACCGCCCGGGCGCGCGTATCGACTGGGTGATCAACCAGACCTTCGATCTGTTCGACAAGCTCGGCGCGACCGAAGAGCAGCTCGACTTCCCGGTGGTCTATGCATCGGGCCTGAACGGCTACGCGTCGCTTTCCGCCGATGCGCGCGAAGGCGACATGCGCCCGCTGTTCGAAGCGATTCTCGAACACGTGCCGGTGCGCGACGCCGATCCGGATGGTCCGCTCCAGCTCCAGATCACCTCGCTCGATTATTCGACCTACGTGGGCCGTATCGGCGTGGGCCGCATCAAGCGCGGCCGCATCAAGCCGGGTCAGCCGGTGGCGCTGCGCTTCGGCCCGGAAGGCGAGGTGATGAACCGCAAGATCAATCAGGTGCTGTCGTTCAGCGGCCTCGAGCGCGTGCAGGTCGAGTCGGCTGAAGCTGGCGACATCGTGCTGATCAACGGCATCGAAGACATCGGCATCGGCGCCACGATCTGCGCGGTCGACAACCCCGAAGCGCTGCCGATGATCACGGTGGACGAGCCCACGCTGACGATGAACTTCCTCGTGAACTCGTCGCCGCTCGCGGGCCGCGAAGGCAAGTTCGTGACGAGCCGCCAGATCCGCGACCGTCTCACGAAGGAGCTGAACCACAACGTCGCGCTGCGCGTGAAGGACACCGGCGACGAAACCACCTTCGAAGTGTCGGGCCGTGGCGAACTGCACCTCACGATCCTGATCGAGAACATGCGCCGTGAAGGCTACGAGCTGGCCGTGTCGCGTCCGCGCGTGGTGCTGCATGAAGTCGACGGCGTGAAGATGGAGCCGTACGAACTGCTGACCGTCGACGTCGAAGACACCCACCAGGGCGGCGTGATGGAAGAGCTGGGCCGCCGCAAGGGCGAAATGCTCGACATGGCTTCGGACAGCCGCGGCCGCACGCGTCTCGAGTACAAGATTCCGGCCCGTGGCCTGATCGGCTTCCAGGGCGAGTTCATGACGCTCACGCGCGGCACGGGCTTGATGAGCCACGTGTTCGACGAATACGGTCCGATTCGCGAAGGCTCGCTCGGCGAGCGCCGCAACGGCGTGCTGATCTCGCAGGACGATGGCGCTGCCGTCGCCTACGCGCTGTGGAAGCTGCAAGACCGCGGCCGCATGTTCGTGAAGCCGGGCGACGCGCTCTATGAAGGCATGATCATCGGCATTCACAGCCGCGACAACGACCTCGTCGTGAACCCGATCAAGGGCAAGCAGCTCACCAACGTGCGCGCCTCGGGCACCGACGAAGCCGTGCGCCTCGTGCCGCCGATCCAGATGTCGCTCGAATACGCAGTCGAATTCATCGACGACGACGAACTCGTGGAAGTCACGCCGCAGTCGATTCGTCTGCGCAAGCGTCATCTGAAAGAGCACGAGCGTCGCCGCGCGAGCCGCGAGGCCGCTGCCGAATAAGCGCAGCTATTGAATTTTGCGCACTGCAATGCAAGCTGGAAGCCAGAAAAGCCGCCTCTTTGTGGGCGGCTTTTTTGCGTCTCGCAACAATTGTGTTGCAGTGCGTAAAGAGTGTGTTGCGAATGCCGCAAAGGCCCGTCTACAAAGGGTTTGCGTGCGCGTTCGTGCCACATTGCAATCTATGGCGGGTATCACTTCTGTGATATCCTCCGCGGATGCATGATTTAGGTCCTTCCAAGCAGACTTGATTCGCAATCCGCTAAACGGTCAGGCCGTGGCGCGGAAGGTTGAGTAACCCGCTATTTCTCGAGAAACTCGAAGAAAGGTGAGCGTAAATGTCGGAAACGATGAAGCAATTCCAGCTGAACTCCTATCTGTTCGGCGGCAATGCTCCGTATGTCGAAGAGCTATACGAAGCATATCTTGATAACCCTGCGTCCGTTCCGGACACCTGGCGCGAGTACTTCGACGCACTGCAAAACGTGCCGTCGTCGAGCGGCACCACGGACAACGACATCGCCCATGGGCCGATCGTCGAGTCGTTTGCCCAGCGCGCCAAGGCCAACGCGTTCATTCCGCGCGGAGGCGGCGAAGACCTCGCCACGGCACGCAAGCAGGTGTACGTCCAGTCCCTCATCGGTGCTTATCGATTCCTTGGCTCGCAATGGGCCAACCTCGATCCGCTGAAGCGCCGCGAGCGTCCGAATATTCCCGAGCTCGAGCCCGCGTTCTACGACTTCACCGAAGCCGACATGGACGAGACGTTCAGCGCCACGAACCTGTACTTCGGGTTCGAG
This sequence comes from Paraburkholderia sp. A1BS-2L, assembly GCF_051125205.1. Classification (NCBI taxonomy): domain Bacteria; kingdom Pseudomonadati; phylum Pseudomonadota; class Betaproteobacteria; order Burkholderiales; family Burkholderiaceae; genus Paraburkholderia; species Paraburkholderia sp. A1BS-2L. The sequence goes on along the minus strand of NZ_CP120428.1, from coordinate 1,935,128 downwards.
CGTGCGTCGCTGCGCGAGATCGTCAAGGCGCTGCGCGACACGTATTGCGGCACGATCGGCGCCGAGTACATGTACATCAGCGATCCTGAGCAAAAGCGCTGGTGGAAGGAGCGTCTCGAGTCGATCCGCTCGACGCCCAACTTCTCGAACGAGAAGAAAAAGCACATCCTGCAGCGCCTGACGGCGGCCGAAGGCCTCGAGCGCTTCCTGCACACCAAGTACGTCGGCCAGAAGCGCTTCTCGCTCGAAGGCGGCGAGTCCTTCATCGCCGCGATGGACGAAGTCGTCCGTCACGCAGGCGCCAAGGGCGTCCAGGAAATCGTGATCGGCATGGCCCACCGCGGCCGCTTGAACGTGCTCGTGAACACGCTCGGCAAGATGCCGTCGGACCTGTTCGCCGAATTCGAAGGCAAGCACGTCGACGATCTGCCGGCTGGCGACGTGAAGTACCACAAGGGCTTCTCGTCGGACATCGCGACCGAAGGCGGTCCGGTGCACCTGTCGCTCGCGTTCAACCCGTCGCACCTCGAAATCGTCAACCCGGTGGTCGAAGGTTCGGCCAAGGCCCGTATGGACCGCCGCGGCGACGAAAACGGCCTGCAAGTGCTGCCGGTGCAGATCCACGGCGACGCCGCCTTCGCGGGCCAGGGCGTCGTGATGGAAACGCTGAACCTCGCGCAAACGCGCGGTTACGGCACGCACGGCACGCTGCACATCGTCATCAACAACCAGATCGGCTTCACGACTTCGGACCCGCGCGACGCGCGTTCGACGCTCTACTGTACCGACGTGGTCAAGATGATCGAAGCGCCGGTGCTGCACGTGAACGGCGACGATCCGGAAGCGGTCGTGCTGGCGATCCAGCTCGCGGTCGAGTTCCGCATGCAGTTCCACAAGGATGTCGTGGTCGACATCATCTGCTTCCGCAAGCTCGGCCACAACGAGCAGGACACCCCGGCGGTCACGCAGCCGCTCATGTACAAGACGATCGCGAAGCACCCGGGCACCCGTGCGCTGTACGCCGAGAAGCTCGTGCAGCAGGGCGTGATCTCGGCTGAAGATGGCGACAACTACGTCAAGGCCTACCGTGCCGCGATGGACGAAGGCCACCACACGGTCGACCCGGTGCTCTCGAACTACAAGAGCAAGTATGCGGTGGACTGGGTGCCGTTCCTGAACCGCAAGTGGACCGACGCTGCCGATACGGCAGTGCCGCTCGCGGAACTCAAGCGTCTGGCCGAGCGCATCACCACGATCCCCGAGAACTTCAAGGTTCACCCGCTGGTCGAGCGCGTCATCAACGACCGCCGCGCGATGGGCAAGGGCGAAGCGAAGCTCGACTGGGGCATGGGCGAGCACCTCGCATTCGCGTCGCTGGTTGCTTCGGGCTACGCCGTGCGCCTCACGGGCCAGGACTCGGGCCGCGGCACGTTCACGCACCGTCACGCCGTTCTGCACGACCAGAACCGCGAACGCTGGAATGACGGCACGTACATCCCGCTGCAGAACATCGGCGAGAACCAGGCAAGCTTCACGGTGATCGACTCGGTGCTCTCCGAAGAAGCGGTGCTTGGCTTCGAGTACGGCTATTCGACGGCTGAGCCGAACACGCTCGTCGCGTGGGAAGGCCAGTTCGGCGACTTCGTGAACGGCGCGCAAGTCGTGATCGACCAGTTCATCTCGTCGGGCGAAGTGAAGTGGGGCCGCGTTTCGGGTCTTACGATGCTGCTGCCGCACGGCTACGAAGGTCAGGGTCCGGAGCACTCGTCGGCGCGTATCGAGCGCTTCCTGCAACTGTGCGCCGAGCACAACATGCAGGTCGTCCAGCCGACCACGCCCGCGCAGATCTTCCACGTGCTGCGCCGCCAGATGATCCGCCTGTTCCGCAAGCCGCTCATCATCTTCACGCCGAAGTCGCTGCTGCGTCACAAGGAAGCCGTGTCGGACCTGTCCGAACTCGCGAAGGGCACGTTCCAGCCGGTCATCGGCGAAGTGGACGACACCATCGACGCGAAGAAGGTCAAGCGCATCGTCGCTTGCTCGGGTCGCGTGTACTACGACCTCGTCGCGCATCGCCGCGAATCGAAGTCGAACGACGTCGCGATCATCCGTATCGAACAGCTCTATCCGTTCGCGCACAAGCAGTTCGAAGCCGAGCTGAAGAAGTACGACAACGCGACGGAAGTGGTGTGGGTGCAGGACGAGCCGCAGAATCAGGGCCCGTGGTTCTACATCGAGCACCACCTGAAGGAAGGCATGAAGGAAGGCATGAAGCTCGCGTACAGCGGTCGTCCTGCCTCTGCCTCGCCGGCCGTCGGCTACTACGCGAAGCACTACGAGCAGCAAAAGACGCTGATCGAAGGTGCGTTCGGCCGCCTGAAGGGCGCGCAGGTCGCGAAGTAAGCACACATAGAGCGAATCGAACCGGGAAAGCGCGTTTCATTCATCACGCGCTTTCCCGCGCTCAAGTGCGCGACCCGGTTCGTCATACGGGGAAAATCCCCGATACAGTATTCAGGAAAATCACATGGCTATCGTAGAAGTCAAGGTCCCGCAGTTTTCGGAGTCGGTGTCGGAAGGCACGATGCTGCAGTGGAAGAAGAAGCCGGGCGAAGCTGTTGCCCAGGACGAAGTCGTCATCGAAATCGAAACCGATAAGGTCGTGCTCGAAGTGCCCGCGCCGGCTGCCGGCGTGCTGAGCGAAATCATCGTGGGCGATGGCTCGACCGTTACGAGCGAACAGCTGATCGCGAAGATCGACACGGAAGCCAAGGCGGGCGCCGCTGCGGCCCCGGCCGCTGCCGCAGCACCGGCTGCCGCAGCTCCCGCAGCCGCACCGGTTGCCGCCGCTGCCGCATCGACGGCCAGCAGCACCGTGGCCTCGCCCGCAGCGTCGAAGCTGATGGCCGAGCAGGGCCTCTCGGGCGGCGACGTCGCAGGCACCGGCCGTGACGGCCGCATCACGAAGCAGGACGTGCTTGGCGCAGGTGCGCCGAAGGCCGCTCCGGCAGCCGCACCGGCAGCTGCGAAGGCCGTTGCCGCGAAGCCCGTGCTGCCGCAAGTCAATGCGCCGGCATCGGCTGCCAACTGGCTCAACAACCGTCCGGAACAGCGCGTGCCGATGTCGCGTCTGCGTGCGCGTATCGCCGAGCGTCTGCTCGAGTCGCAGCAGACCAACGCCATTCTCACGACGTTCAACGAAGTGAACATGGCGCCGGTCATGGACCTGCGCAACAAGTACAAGGACAAGTTCGAGAAGGAACACGGCGTGAAGCTCGGCTTCATGTCGTTCTTCGTGAAGGCAGCAGTCCACGCGCTGAAGAAGTTCCCGCTCGTGAACGCGTCGATCGACGGCAACGACATCGTCTACCACGGCTACTTCGACATCGGCATCGCGGTCGGCTCGCCGCGCGGTCTGGTGGTGCCCATCCTGCGCAACGCAGACCAGATGAGCCTCGCCGACATCGAGAAGAAGATCGCCGAATTCGGTCAGAAGGCCAAGGACGGCAAGCTCTCGATCGAGGAAATGACGGGCGGCACGTTCTCGATCTCGAACGGCGGCGTGTTCGGCTCGATGCTCTCGACGCCGATCATCAACCCGCCGCAGTCGGCGATTCTCGGCGTGCACGCAACGAAGGAACGCGCTGTGGTCGAGAACGGCCAGATCGTGATCCGTCCGATGAACTACCTCGCGATGTCGTACGACCACCGCATCATCGACGGCCGCGAAGCCGTGCTGTCGCTGGTCGCGATGAAGGACGCGCTGGAAGATCCGGCTCGCCTGCTGCTCGACCTGTAAAACGCGGGCTTCATCAAGAAGAAGCATCAAGTCTCACACTGAGCGCCGTGCGTGCGGATTCCGGAAGCCGGGGTCCGCGCGCCGCGCTCACGTATCGAAAGGATGACCATGTCCAAAGAATTTGACGTCGTCGTGATCGGCGCCGGCCCCGGCGGCTATATCGCGGCGATTCGCGCTGCGCAGCTCGGCAAGTCGGTTGCGTGCATCGAAAAGTGGAAGAACCCGGCCGGCGCGCTGAAGCTCGGCGGCACCTGCCTGAATGTGGGCTGCATTCCGTCGAAGGCGCTGCTCGCGTCGTCGGAAGAGTTTGAAAATGCCCAGCATCATCTCGCCGACCATGGCATCAGCGTGGCCGACGTGAAGATCGACGTCGCGAAAATGCTCGAGCGCAAGGACGGCATCGTCGAGAAGATGACCAAGGGCATCGAGTTCCTGTTCCGCAAGAACAAGATCACGTGGCTCAAGGGTCATGGCAAGTTCACGGGCAAGAATGACGCTGGCGTGCAGATCGAAGTGAGCGGCGAAGGTGAAACCGAAGTCGTCACGGCGAAGAACGTCATCATCGCGACGGGCTCGAAGGCGCGCCATCTGCCGGGCATGCCCGTCGACAACAAGATCATCGCCGACAACGAAGGCGCGCTCACGTTCGACTCCGTGCCGAAGAAGCTGGCCGTGATCGGCGCAGGCGTGATTGGCCTGGAACTCGGCTCGGTGTGGCGCCGTCTCGGCGCCGATGTCACGATCCTCGAAGCGCTGCCGGAATTCCTCGGCGCCGCCGATCAGTCGCTCTCGAAGGAAGCCGCGAAGCTCTTCAAGAAGCAGGGTCTCGACATTCACGTCGGCGTGAAGGTCGGCGAAGTGAAGGCCACCGACAAGAGCGTCACGATCAACTACACGGACAAGGACGGCAACGCACAAGTGCTCGAAGCCGACCGCCTGATCGTGTCGGTTGGCCGCGTGCCGAACACCGACAACCTCGGCCTCGAAGCGATCGGCCTGAAGGCCAACGAGCGCGGCTTCATCGACGTCGACAACCACTGCGCAACGTCGGTGCCGAACGTCTACGCGATCGGCGACGTGGTGCGCGGCCCGATGCTCGCGCACAAGGCCGAAGACGAAGGCGTGCTGGTGGCCGAGATCATCGACGGCCAGAAGCCGCACATCGACTATAACTGCATTCCGTGGGTGATCTACACCGAGCCGGAAATCGCGTGGGTCGGCAAGACGGAGCAGCAGCTCAAAGCCGAAGGCCGCGACATCAAGACGGGCCAGTTCCCGTTTATGGCGAACGGCCGCGCGCTCGGCATCAACAAGGCCGACGGCTTTGTGAAGATGATCGCCGACGCGAAGACCGACGAGTTGCTCGGCGTGCACATCATCTCGGCGAACGCATCGGACCTGATCGCGGAAGCCGTGGTGGCGATGGAGTTCAAGGCTGCCGCCGAAGACATCGGCCGCATCTGCCATCCGCACCCGTCGCTGTCCGAAGTCATGCGCGAAGCGGCGCTCGCCACCGACAAGCGCGCGCTCAACATGTAAGCGCCGAGGGCAGGGTGGCAAGTCTCCTTCGAAGAGACAGGACTCTGCCTCGCAGCACCATGCATTAGTACAGAGGCGGGTGAGCTCAGGCTCTCCCGCCTCTTTTTGTTTGCGGTCCAGAAAAATGAACGTCACCGAATACTACGAAAACGAACTGCAGAAGCGGGGCTATAAACCGGATACGGCCCAGCGTACCGCCATCGACCGGCTGCAGCGGTGCTACGACGAGTGGGTCGCCTACAAGGGCCGCCGCTCGAACGCGTTCTGGAAGCTCATCAATCACCCGGATCTGCCGCGCGGCGTTTATATGTGGGGAGGCGTGGGCCGCGGCAAGAGCTTCCTGATGGACAGTTTCTATGCGGTCGTGCCGCTGCAACGCAAGACGCGCCTGCACTTTCACGAGTTCATGCGCGAAGTGCACCGCGAACTCGAAGAGCTCAAGGGCCAGGCCGATCCGCTCGATGAACTCGCGCGCCGCATCGCGAAGCGCTATCGCCTGATTTGCTTCGACGAATTTCACGTCTCCGACATCGCCGATGCGATGATTCTTTATCGCCTTTTGGATGGTCTGTTCAAGAATGGCGTGCAGTTCGTGATGACGTCCAACTACGATCCCGATCTGCTCTATCCCGACGGCCTGCATCGCGACCGCATGCTGCCGGCCATCGAGCTCATCAAGGAAAAGTTGGATGTCCTGAACGTCGACGCCGGCATCGACTATCGTCAGCGCACGCTCGCGCAGGTCGAGGTCTATCATACGCCGCTTGGCGCGGCTGCGGACAAGGCGTTGCGCCATTCGTTCGCGGAGCTGGCCGCCGTGCCGGACGAAAGCCCGCTGCTGCGCATCGAGAAGCGCGAGCTCAAGGCATTGCGCAAGGCCGATGGCGTCGTGTGGTTCGATTTCGCCACGCTGTGCGGCGGGCCGCGCTCGCAGAACGACTATCTGGAACTCGCGAGCCGCTTCCACGCCGTGATCCTCTCCGATGTGCCGCAGATGACGCCGCGCATGCAGTCGGAAGCGCGCCGCTTCACCTGGCTCATCGACGTGTTCTACGACCACAAGGTGAAACTGCTGATGTCGGCCGCGGTGCCGCCCGAGGAGCTCTATGTGGAGGGACCGATGGCCAACGAGTTCACGCGCACGGTTTCGCGCATCGTCGAGATGCAATCGAAGGAGTATCTGGAAACGCCGCGCCGCATCGTCGATACGACGCTCACGTAAGCAGCGGGCTTATGGCCCCGGAAAAACCATTACTACGTCGAAAAAACGGGCGCGGATCCGCATTTTCAAGATTCGGACTCGTCTGATAGGGGCCGCCGGGTCAAGTCGATATCTTTAGTCAGGACAGGTTCTGACAAAGGAGTAGACCATGACCCCCCATCGCGATATTACCGAGGAAGAATGGCAGCGCGTGATGCCGCTGCTGCCAGAACTGCGCCCGCGCTCGGAAATGCGCGGCCGTCCGCTTGCCAACACCCGTTCGGTGCTCAACGGCGTCTTGTGGGTCATGTATAGCGGCGCTACGTGGTCGGCCATGCCGCGCCGCTACCCGTCTTATCAAACCTGCCATCGCCGCTCAAAGCCTGGCATGACGAAGGAGCTCTCAAGCGCGTGATGGCCGAGCTTTTCGGCGAAGAGGGCATCGCGTTGTGCGACACAATCGAATCGCGCATGCGCAAGCATCTGAGCCGCGCCGAAAAGGCTGCCGCGCGCGTTCAGGAAGGCTTGCCCGGACTGCCATCCACCACGCGCCATTCGCCGTTCAGCCCCGCCACGTCCGCTGTGCCGCAGCCGTTCAGTTATCGGTCGGTGTATCGGCATACGGCTTGATTGCGCTTCATCGCGCTTCATCGCGTTTGACCGCGCTTGACCAAATAGGGGCGCGTTGTACGCGCGTTAATACTCACGAAGGCCGCCTAGTCACAAGGCAGCCTTCGCGTTTTTTGAGCGCTCGCGCGAGCTTTTTGGATTACTGCTGGCGTACCCAGGTCTGCGATCGTCCCAGCAGCGAAATGCCCAGATAACCGCGCACCACCAGCTTCTGGCCGCCGTCTTCGGTGTGGATCTTGCAGCGGTACACCTTGCCGTTCTCGGGGTCGAGAATGTGCCCACCATCCCATTCGCTGCCGGCCTGCTTCATGCCATCGATGATCGTCATGCCCAGAATCAACTGGTCCTTGCGCGAGTCCGTGCATGACGTGCAGCGGCGGTCCGGCTGATCGTTCGCGCCCAGTCCCTTGATGATCTTGCCGGTGAGGCCGCCGCTGCCATCTTCGCTGATCTGCACGAGCGCTTTGGGCTGCCCGCTGTGATCGTCGATCGTTTGCCAGACACCGACGGGCGAATTCGATTGCGCGTGAGCGGCGATCACGCCGCCAAGCAGCGCCCCGGCCAGCACGATATGACGCGCCGCACGGGCGGCGAACGCGTTGCCGCGGTCGTTGAACGGGAACATGTCTTCCTCCACTGATGTTTATCGGTATGTGTGCGTCAAACCGCTGCGAGCCCGGTTGCGTGGCAGCGAACTGCGGCAAAGGCGCGCGGCGGTCAGCGCAGGATACGCGAAAGCGCTTCGCGCGTTTGCGAGGAGAAACTCTAGTCGGCGTGCATGGCGCGTGGAGCACGCACCGTGCCTGGCGGGCTGTCGTCGTGAATCGGCCCGGTTTGCGGCTTTTGCCTCAATTGAGCTGATACGAGAACGTCGCATTCACGCGCGGGCTGCGCGACGCGCTTTCTACGGGCGCATCGGCCAGCGCCTTCGCCACCGAGAGATCGAGGCTGTAGTACTTGCCGTCCGTGATCCGGAACCCCGCCGAAGCCGATGAAAGCCGCGAAGGCGAGGGCGTGCCCGCATGCAGGTACACGCGCGCCATGTCGAACGAAACATACGGCGTGATCGACTGCAGCCATACCTTGCCCAGCCTGAATGGATGATTGAGCTCGAGCACGAAGGCCCAGCCCGAATCACCCGATGCCTCGCCGGGCTGATAGCCCGCCGCGAAGCGCTGCGCGCCGAACGAGATCTGCTCGGAAGTCGGCAGCGTGTTCGGGCTGTATTGCCCGGTTGCGGCGACGGACGTGCCAAAGCCCATCGGCCAGTCGTTGCTCTGCGAATACGAGGCATCGGTGCGCACGAAATTCAGCGACACCGGATTTTGCAGCGAGAGACCGGGAATATTCGTTTGGGCCGACTTCGACGCGCCGAGAATGTCGAAGGCCTTCGCCACCACGAGGCTCGCCTTGCGCACCTGGCCCGGCTTCACCTCGGTGTAATCGGCTTGCAGCTGCAGCACGCGCACCTGTGAACTCAGGTCGTATTGCAGTCCGTTGAGGGTGTTGCGGTAGCGGTCCTCGTCGTGTGCTGCGTAGGCGCTCGCGGTGCCGATGAGGCTGCGTGTATTGCCCAGCAGCAGCGGATACGAGAGCGAGCCCGTGAGCTTGTCGCTGATGACGGTGCGCTCCACGTAAGCTGGCAGGCCCGGGTTGTCGACCGGGTTGCCGCGATAGTGCGAGGCGTCGAGCTTCGCGGCGAGGCCATCGCTCGCGATCGGCACGGCCGCGTGTGCGGCGAGGTACGTGACGTTGTCGCGTCCTTTGGGCAACAGTGCGGAGAAGCTCAACTGCTCGCCAAACGGCGTGAGGCCGTTTTCGGTGAGCGTGAGGAGGCCCTGCACGCCGGGGTGATTGAAGTCGATGCCGGTGCTCACGTCCCAGGGCTTTTGCGTGGCGTCGAGTTCGAGCGTGGTGGCGCCGTCGGTGGTCGTGGGCGGTGGCACGTTCGCCTTCACCTTGAGGCCCGGCAGCATGCCGAGCACGTTGATGTGGCGCTGGAACGTGGCGGTGCGCAGCGGCCGGTCTTCGGCGATGTGCGCAGCGATCGCGCGCATCCTGCCCTCGAGCGCGCCGGGCTTGCCTGTGATCTTCACGTCTTTCACGTAGCCTTCCACGACCGTGATGCGCACCACGCCGCCCGCGAAGTCCTGCGCGGGCACGAATGCGAACGAGAGCGCATAGCCCCGGTCCTGATAGAGCTTCGTCACGCCATTGGCGGTTTCGATGAGCTGGCCGATCGTGATGTCGTGATTCGCGAGCGGCGCGAAGCGGCGGGCGACCTCGTCGAACGGAATCGATTTCACGCCCTCGACCTTGAAGGTGGTGGGCGTGATGTGCGTGGCGAGCAGTTGCTCGAGCGCGGGCGCTTGCTGCTGCACCTGCACCGTCACGCTGGGCGCCTTCTTTGGCGCGTTGATTTGGGGCAGGGCATCCAGGGGATTGCCGCCCTGCAAACCACCCGCCGATACCGGCCGGTTCTGCTGTGCGAGCGCGACTCCCGTCAAGCCCGCGCTCGCGATGATCCCCGCCGTGGCGAGCACGGCCCATGGTGCGCCTTTCATTGAACTACCCTCGACTTGTCGGACAGTGCGCGCCGGTTGCCTGAATGCCCCGGCGCGCCCGTCTCTTTGTGCCGCCTTTTCGGCGGTCTTTATATGACTCCCTGATCGCCTGCGTTTTATTGCTTCGTAATCCATACTACATGCTGCTGTGTTGCCGGACGTTGTGTGACGCGGCATTCCTCTCCAAACGCCGCGTCATGCATTGCCCGTCTTGCATGGCGATGGCTGTGCGCGCTACGGCAGCTTGTGCAGTACGCCACTCAGCAGTCCCCCTGATGCGCTTGCCATGCCAGAACTGCTCGAAGAACCCGTTGCGCCGGCCGTCGTGCCGAGGGCGCCCGTGACCGTGCCGACGAGCGCCGTAACCGGCGTGAGCAGCGTGGCTGTCCCCCCGCCGTTGCCGCTGCCCGCGAGTGCTGCGAGCGGACCCGCCGCCGCAGCAGCGCCCGAGCTGCCGCTGCCTGTGGCGCCGCCCACTGCGTTGGTGGCCGAGGTGGCCGCGGAAGTCACGCCCGAAAGCAGCCCTCCCGCGACGGGCAGGCTGCCGAGGCCGCTGGTGAGCGCGCCCACGCCACCCGCGCCACCCGTAGCGCTGGAAGCCGCGCCCGTCACTGCCGAGAGCGGCGTGCCGCCGAGGCCGAGGCTCGCGGCGGTCGCGTTGAGCACGCCGAGCGGGCCCGCTGCCGCCGCGCCGGTCGGCGGCCCGTTCGCGACGAGTGCGGTGCTCCCGCCCACGACGCTGGTGATGAGGCCAGGGATCGGCGCGGCGCCGTTCGGGCCGTTCGGATTGACGAGGCCGCCCGCGTTTGTGACCGTATTGCCGAGGGCGCCGACCAGCGTGCCGACATCCGCGCCGACCGGTCCGAGCGCGCCGTTTGCCTGTTGTGAGCCTGCGGTCGTCGAGGCGACTTTCGTGCCGGCCGTCTGCAGCGTGCCACCGACTTGTGCGAGCAAGCCCGAAACCGGCGCGCCCAGGCCCGTCGACGTGCCCACTTGCTGAGTGACGAGTCCCGCCGTGGTGACGATCGGCGTGATGGCCGTGCTGACGGGCTGCGTGGCCTGTTGCACCGGAGCTGACGAGAGCACGTTGCCGAGCGTCGTGCCCGTGGCGTTCACGGCGTTGGCTGTCGTGTCGAGAGCGCTGGCAAGCGGCGTCGTGACCGGGGCGAGCGGCGCGAGTTGTCCGCTGCCGAGGCCGTTGACCGCGGTGGCCGCGCCCTCGACGACGCCACTGGTTGCGCTCACCACGTTGCCGAGCCCGGCCGCGGTCGTGCCGACCGGATTGGGCGTCGAGCCGGTTTCGCCGATGCCGTTCGAGACAGCGTTGGCAAGTGCGCCGGCGACCGTGCCGGTGCTCGACACGGCATCGCCGAGACCCTGGCTGACCTGCGGGCTCGTGCCCGGCACCGTGGTTGAACCGACGGCGTTGCCGAGGTCGTTGGCGCTTTTGGCCACCGTGTTGACCACGCCACTCGTGCCGGTCGATGCGGTGGTGGTCCCGCCACCGCTGTTGCTGCCCGAGCCGCCGCCGGTGCCGGCAGTCGAGCTGCCTCCGGCGCCACTGGTGCCGCCGGTGCCGCTCGGGCCCGTTGTGCCGGTCGGAGCCGCAGAAGCGGAAGGCGGCGTGTAGCTGCTGCCGCCGCAGGCGGCGACGCTGCACGCCACGGCAGCGGCGAGCGCGGTGAGGCGCAGGCTGTGCACGAGCGCAACAGCGCGGTGGTGGGGGCTCACGGTGAAGCTGCTGAACATGACGCTGTCTCCTGGACTGGATCTGAAGCTGAAAGAGGCGCTGGAACGCGGAATAGACGAAGCGGATTACTTCTTGGCTCCGAGCAGGCCGCCGACGATCGACGTGAGGCCGGCGAGCGGGCTCCCCGCACTGCCGCTGGAATTGCCGCCCGTCAGCGAGGAGAGCGAGAGCGCGGGAGCCGCGCTGGTGGTGCTGACGGCCGGCGTGCTGGATGTTCCCGAGGTGGCGGCCGGCCTGGGGCCCGCGCCGAGCGCAGCGCCTGCAACGACGGCGCCGCCCGCACCGCCAGCGCCGCTCACGGTGTGGGTGAGCGCGCCAGTGACGGTGTTGAGAGTGCCGGCGACGAGGCCCGTGACCGGTGCGAGCGGGCTGGCGCTGCCGCCCGTGGCGGAGGCGAGCGTGCTGGTGGCGGTGGTGAGCGCACCCGTGACCGGTGCGAGCGGATTGCTGCCGCCCGTGCCTGCGCCAACACCAATGCCAATGCCCGCACCGATGCCTGCCGTGCCACCGCCAGTCGCGCCACCGGTCACGCTGCTCAGGATGGTCGTGACGGGGGCGAGCGGAGTGCCGCCCAGCGGATTGGTGCCGCTGCTCGCTGTGCCGCCCGTCAGCAGGTTGCCAGCCGTGGCGACGGTCTTGCCCGTGTCGGCGACGAGGTTGCCCATGCCCGCCGTGACGGGATTCGTACCGCCGCTTTGAGCGACTAGCGCACCGCCTTTCTGGATGCCGCCGCCGAGCGTCTGCAACAGGCCTGCTACCGGCGTGCCTACGCCCGTGGTGCTGCCGACGGTCTGCGTGGTGGAGGCGAGCACGGAGGTGATCGGCGTGATGGTCGAGCTCAGTTGCTGCGTGACCTGTTGCACCGGGCCTTGCGTCAATGTGCCGGTGAGCTGGTTGCCGACGCTCGTGACCGTGGTGCCGACGGTGCTGACCGTGGCGCCCACCGGCGTCGTGACGGCGGCGAGCGGTGCGAGCGGGCCGCTGCCGAGGCTCGTGACGAGCTGGCCCGTGCTGGTGACGGCCTGGCCCGCGTCGCTCACGACGCCGCCCGTGCTCGACAGCGTGGTGCCTACCGGATTGCTGCTCGCGCCGAGCTGGCCCAGCCCCTGGGACACGCCGTTGCCGAGCGTGGAGACCGCGCCGCCCACGTTCTGGACGAAACCTCCCACGGCCTGGGTGGTTTGCGGGTTGACGCCTGGCAGCGTCTGCGCGGCGATCGTGCCGCCGATGCCCGAAACGGTCGAGCCTGTGTCATCCACGATGTTCCCTGCGGCGTGCGCAACGGCCCCCACGGCATTGGCCGCGACGGGCGTGCCGCCGCTGCTGCCATTGGAGCCGGTGGTCGTGCCGCCCGCGCCGTTTCCTGTGCCGCCTCCCGTGCCGGAGCCATTACCCGTGCCTGAACCGCTGTCGCCGGTGGTGGTGCCGTTGCCGACGCTGCCCGAGCCGCTGCCATTCTCGGCGGAGGTGGTGGAGCCCGCGCCGGAGCCGCTGCCGTTTCCGCTGCCGCCGCCTACGCCGCCACTCGCACCGCCGTCTGTCTGCAGTGCGCCGCCGCTGCCGCCCCCGGTACCGCTGCTGAGAGAGCCCGAGCCGCCGCAGGCGGTCAACGAGAGCAGCGTGGCGATGGTTGCAGCGATAGCCGTCAAGCGCGCTGCATTCGCGATGCGCTGATTGTTCATGATGTTGCCCTCGGTTCGTATGGTGTTTTTGTTGGTGTTGTGTGGCTGGTCCATCGGACCTGCGCTCCTTACACCGCAACAGGCATGCCAATGTGCACGGGCACACACAACGAGGTCTGGAGGGTTTCGTCTAATCAAGACGTATCAAGCACTTGTGAATGCTTTTGTCGAACGAATGACGGAGGCCGAAATGAAGCGTTACGTGATGCCGCGTGTTACGTCACGTAACGCGGAGAGCGCAGTGTTACGGGCGTTGCCGTAACGGGGCAGAAAAGTCACATCGTCGAAATAAGATCGATGACATGGCGGCTGTATGCCGACTGGGAGAAGCGCGCAAACGTTAAATCTGGTTAGATTATCCAGTCCTGAATAGTGGCATCATGGTTTGCCCGGAGTAAACCGCGAATCGCGGATGCCGATAATGCAATTACGACTTCGCGTTTGCGTAACGAGCGATTGCGTTACGCAGAGCGTTACGTTATAAAAACCGCACAGACAAAAAATACAAATAAAGCCTTACGTAGCATGGTTGAGGGGCGTGCTGCGATATGGCTGAAACGTTGGCGGACTGGCATGGGCAGTTCGAGGACCGGATGCATTGGCACAGCTCAGCAGCATTGCACTGCGAGCACCGATGCAGATCAGCGTGAGAACGCAAAGAAGAGAGAGGGCCGAAATGAACAAGCTGATAACGAAATTCGCGAAGTCGGAAGAAGGGGTTACCGCGCTTGAGTATGGGCTTATTGCGGGGGTTGTTGCGCTGGCCGTCCTTGTCAGCGCCACCAATTTGGGAACCGATCTCGGGTTACTTTTCACGGCCATCGCGAACAAGGTAACGGGTATAACCGCCGGGATATAAGTGATTGAGCGTTTAAGCTAACGCTCACCATCGCTCACTAACTAAAAGCTCCAGCGCACACTTGCTTTCGAGTGCGCGCTGGATAGTTGCGCGCGCACCTTTCTCGATGATTCCATTCTATTTATCCAGCCTTGTGTTCGGCGCATGGGCTGTGGCCGTTGCTGTGTGCGACTGCCGCTCGCGCCGCGTGCCGAACACACTCGTGGGCGCAGGGTTCGCCGCCGCTTTGGCGGCAGCGCTGCTGCACGCGGGACCAGCGCATCTCGGCATCGGTCAGGCGCTGGCCGCCGCCGCTGTTGGCCTTGCCGCGCTCATGCCGTTCTTCGTGTTCGGCATGATGGGCGCGGCTGACGCCAAGGTCTTCGCGGTGCTCGGCGCGTGGTGCGGCATGCAACCACTCGTGGGCCTGTGGATTGTCGCGAGTCTGGCCGCATTCGTGCACGCGCTCGCCATGCTCATCACGCTGCGCGCCCGCGCACCGGTCACAGCGGCGCGTCCCGCGCGGCTCGTTGCCATGGGGGCGCGGCGCGGTACGCCATATGCCGCGTGCCTGAGCGTGCCCGCGCTGGTCTGGCTCGTGCTCCAGTTGATGCCCGGGTGGTCGGCATGATTGCGCGCACAACGAACACGCGCGACATTGCCTCGAAAGCAGGTCGTGGCAAGCGGGCGCAACGCGGTGTCGCCGCGATCGAGTTTGCGGTCACATTTCCGCTTTTCTTCGCGATTCTCTATGCGATCGTCATGTACAGCATGATCTTTCTTGTGCAGCAGAGCCTGACCGCGGCTGCCGCGGAAGGCGCGCGCGCGGCGCTCATTTATCAGAACGGCGCCAATTCCGCTTCGGCGCTTGCTAGCCGCGCGCAGGCTGCCTGCACGCGGGCGCTGGCGGTCATGAACTGGCTCACGCATGCGCCTCAATGCACGCAGTCGGTCAACACCGCGCCGGCCGGGTGCACGGAGAACACGGCAATGGATTGCGTTCAAATTACGCTCACCTACGCGTGGGGCGCCAACCCGCTGGTGCCGCCGTTGCCGCTGATGGGGCTGCTCGCGCCGTCATCGCTCGTGGGCCAGGCTACCGTGCAAATCGATCCGGAGAATCTCCTGTGAAGCCCTTTGCGCATGCCTTCGATCCTATTGCCGAGTCGGACTGGGTGGCCATACGACACCCCATTCGCACGCATTGTGGATGACCGCTCATGGCCAATCTGACCAAAGTCACTGCAGGACTCCTGATTGCGGGCGCGCTCGTGCTCGGGCTGCTCGCATGGATGCTCGCGCGTCGTCCGCCGCCGCCATCCATCGCGCCGCCGCCGGCGTCCACGCGCTCGCTCACGCCGGTCGTGGTGGCCACACGCGCATTGCCAGCAGGCCAGCCAATTCCCGCCGATGCGCTGCGCGTCCAGCCGCTGCCGATTCATCCGCAGGGCGCGGTGAGCGATAGCGCTCTGGTTGCGGGCCGCGTGCCGCTCGCCGATATCGCCGCCGATGCGCCCGTGCTCGACCAGCAGCTTTCGTCCAGTATCGCGACGAGCCTGGCGCCGGGCGAGCGCGCTGTGGCCGTGCGCATCGATGAGACCAATGCGGTCGGCAACGTCCTGCACGCGGGCAATTATGTCGACGTGTTCTTTACGCTGCGCCGCGACGGCAGTGGCATGAACGGCGGCGAAGTCGGCCGCACCCAGGCGCGTCTTCTGATTTCGAAGGCGCGCGTGCTGGTGTTCGGTGCGCAGCCCGCAGCGTCGGGCAGCGCAGCGGGCCAGCGCACCACCAACTTCGGCACGCAGACCGGGACGCCACGCACGGCGGTGCTCGCGGTGCCGGTGACCGAAGTCGATCAGCTCGCGCTGGCCCAAAGCCAGGGACAACTGATTCTCGCGCTACGCAACCCAACGGACGACGATCAAGTCGATCCCGCCGCGTTCGGCCCGCAACCGGGCGTGCTCAAGGTGGCCACGCACACGGCGCCCGATGGTTCCACGCGGGCGGCGGCGGGTGTCGCGCTCGACCAGCTCGCGGGCGGCGGCGCGCCGCGCGAAACGCCGCCGATCGCGCAGGCCGCGCCGCGCCGCGCCAGTGCGTCCGCGCACGGTGGGCTCGAAGTGATACGGGGCGGGCGCGCGGAAACGGTCGCTTGGTAAAGGATGCAAAGGGAAGGGCTGTACGGGAGCGCGGTGCTCGAACTGCCTTCGACAAAGTGCGCAGATCTGGCCGTATACAAAAGAAGCAGGAACACGATGACGATAACGAGGACTTTCGCCGTGGTTGCGGCCGCCGCCTGCGCGGGCGGCCTCGCATTCGCTGCCATCCCCGCATGGGCGTCGCCGCCCGCGCAGGCGCAGGACGTCGCGGACGGCGTGCCATCCAGCGTCGATATCGCGGTGGGCGAGCAGCGCACGCTGCCTGTCACGGGTGCGCTCACGCGCATCGCCGTGGGCGACCCATCGGTGGCCGACGTGCTCGTGATCCGCGGCGACCGGCGCGGCGGCGTGCTGCTCGTCGGCAAGGGCGCGGGCACGACCAACGTGATGCTGTGGCAGGGCAGCGGCGCGCCGCGCACGCTCACGGTCAACGTGACGACGGGCGCAGCGCGCGCGCTGCTCGATACCGGCACGCCTGACCTGAAGGTGCTGGGCGACACGGCGCTCATTGCCGGCCGCGCCGCGTCGATGGAGCAGCATCAGCGCGCGGTGGCTGCCGCGCAGGCGTCGGTTCGGGCGAGCGGGAAGGGCGGCAAGGACGCAGACAGCGGAGCGGACGACAGCGGCGGCAGGGGCGCAAAGCGCGGCAAGGGCGCGAACGTGTTCGACACGTCGAGCATCGCGACGCGCTCGGTCGTGCAGGTGGACGTGCGCGTGGTCGAGTTCAGCCGTAGCGTGCTCAAGCAGATCGGCTTCAATTTCGTTCACCAGAACAATGGCTTTGCGTTCGGCTCGTTCACGCCGACCTCGTTTTCCTCGGGGAGCATCAATACGCCGGGGGGATCGGCGGGGGTGGGCTCGGCGTCGAATTCGTCGAGCCTGGCGAGCACCGCGCTGCAGGCCGCCGTGCCGATCGCGTCCGCGTTCAATCTGGTGTTCGCCTCCGCGACGCACGGGCTGTTCGCCGATCTGAGCCTGATGGAGACGAACAACCTCGCGCGCGTGCTCGCCGAGCCCACGCTCGTCGCGCTTTCGGGCCAGAGCGCGAGCTTTCTCGCAGGCGGCGAGATTCCGGTGCCGGTGCCGCAGGCGCTCGGCGCCACGGCGATCGAATACAAGCCCTACGGTATCGGGCTTTCGCTCACGCCCACGGTGCTTTCGCCGCAACGCATCGCGCTCAAGGTCGCGCCCGAGGCGAGCCAGCTCGACTTCGCGAACGCGGTGACGATCAGCGGCGTGTCGGTGCCCGCGATCTCCACGCGCCGCACCGAAACGACCGTGGAGCTCGGCGACGGCGAGAGCTTCGTGATCGGCGGGCTGATCGATCGCGAAACGGCGTCGAACGTGAACAAGGTGCCCGTGCTGGGCGACCTGCCCATCATCGGCACGTTCTTCAAGCAACTGAACTATCAGCAAAACGACAAGGAACTGGTGATCATCGTGACGCCGCATCTGGTGTCGCCGCTCGCGAGGGACGCGAAGCTGCCCGGCACGCCCGGTGAGTTGTCCGAGCAGCGCAATGCGCCGGTGTGGCGCTCGCTGCTGGGCGGCGCGGCATCGCGCGATCCAGTGCCGGGATTTTCGCCGTGATGCGGCGGCAGTCGCTGCGCGAGCAGCAAGGCTTTGCATGGGACCGGAGTAAGGCGTTAAAGCGCGAACTCCGGCCGACAGGAGAGCATTCATGAACGCGAGATCGCACGTGCCGGTTGAACGCACCATGACGGATTCGTTCGTCTTCGCCACGGCCAATGACGCGAACGCGCGTTGGGTCGCGCAGATGCTCGGCCCGGTGGGCAAAGTGGAGACGGTGGCGCTCGACCCGGCGCTGGTCACGCAGCAGATGTCGCAGAACATGCCTTCGCTGCTGCTGATCGATTTTTCGCGCAGCGGCGCGAATTCCGGACAACCCCAGAGTGGCGCCGCGAGCGCGGCGGCGGCGGCCGCTCATGCCGCGTTTCCGGGGCTGCAGATCATTGCGGTGGGCACGCTCGCCGAGCCTGAAAGCGCGATCTCGGCACTGCGCGCGGGCGTGCGCGATTTCATCGACGCGGGGGCGGCTAGTGAGGATGCCTTACGTATCGTGCGCCAGGTGCTGGACAACCGCGTGGAGCCGGTGAGCCGGCACGGCCGCCTCACGGTGCTGCTGGGCGCGCGCGCCGGTATGGGGGTCACGACGCTTGCGGCGGGTCTCTCCGTGCTGCTCGCGCGCAAGGGCGCCGCGCTGAGCCGGCACGCCGCGCTGCTCGACCTCGGACTGCCGGCCGGCGACGGAGCGCTGCTGCTCAACGCCGGCAATGGCTTCAGTTTCGTCGATGCGGTGCGCAACCTGCGCCGCTTCGATCAGACCTTCGTGCACACGGCGCTCGCGCGCCACGAGAGCGGTCTTGCGCTCACCACGCTGCCCGCTGATCTCGGCGCGCTGCGCGAAATCTCGTATCAGTCGGCGGTCGCGCTGCTCACGCGGCTGCGCGCGTTCTTCGATCACCAGATCGTCGATCTCGGCGGCTTCTCGAACACGGAGTTCGTGCTGGAGGTGGCGCGCGCAGCGGATCAGGCCTGGCTCGTGTGCGACCAGAGCGTCGCGTCGATTGTCGCGGCGTCGCGCGAGCTCGAAGTGCTGCGCGAGGGCGGCGTGGACAACGCCAATCTGCGCCTCGTGATCAACCAGTACGAAGCGGATATCGACCTGAGCGCGGCGCAGATTGCCGAGCGCCTGAACATCGAGCTCGCGGGCGTGCTGCCGGCGCGACGCGTGGCGCTGTGCCAGGCGGCGAACCGTGGGCAGCTGCTGGTCGACAGCGCGCCGCGCGACCCCTGGGTGCGCGCGCTCGACGCGCTCGCCGCGCCGCTCGATGGCCTGCGCACGCCGGTTCCGAAGAAGTTCGACGCATTGCGCCGCCCGCTGCGCGGCCTTTTCCAACACTCATCGAAGCGTTCGTAGACCATGGCGGATAACATCCAGTTTGCCGATGACGCGCCCTTGTTCGCGCACAGCCAACAGTTCCAGGACATCAAGAACGCGGCGCACGAGCACCTGCTCACCCGCATCGAGGAGCTAGGCGCCGAGTTCGGCCGCTGGTCGCGTCAGGCGATCAACCAGTTCGTCGATCTGGAAATGGACAGCTTCGTGCGGCTGCGGCACATCCCGATCAACGAGAGCGAAGTGCGTGCGATCGCCGGGGCGCTCACCAAGGAGCTCGCAGGGTTCGGGCCGATCGAGGACCTGCTCGCGGACCCGGCCGTCGAGGACATTCTCATCAACGGCTTCAGCGACGTTTACGTATCGCGGCACGGCATCCTCTCGAAGATTCCGGTGCGCTTCTCCGACAACGCGCATCTGCTGCGCATCGTGCGGCGCATCCTCGCACCCATCGGCCGGCGTCTGGACGAATCGAATCCGATGGTCGACGCGCGCCTGCCCGATGGCGGGCGCATCAACGTCGTGATCGAGCCGCTCTCGCTCGCGGGGCCCATCGTCTCGATTCGCAAGTTCCGCAAGGATCCGCTGCGCCCCGACGATCTGCTCGGCAACGGTACGTTCGGCGTGGAGATCGGCGCGCTGTTCGAAGCGGCGGTGCAGGCGCGCTGCAATATTCTCGTGTCGGGCGGCACGAGCTCGGGCAAGACATCGCTCCTGAACGCGCTGGCGTTTCATATTCCGGAGGTCGAGCGCGTGGTGACGATCGAAGACACCGCCGAGCTTTCGCTCAATCACCCACACGTGGTGCGGCTCGAAAGCCGCCCCGGTGGCTTCGACGGCACGGGCGTGGTGACCATTCGCGACCTGCTGCGCAATACGCTGCGCATGCGCCCGGACCGCATCATCGTGGGCGAAGTGCGTGGCGGCGAGGTGCTCGAAATGCTCCAGGCGATGAACACGGGCCACGACGGATCGATGGCGACGGTGCACGCGTCGTCGCCGCGCGAGTGTCTGTACCGGCTCGAAATGCTGGCGGGCTTTGCGGGCTTTCAGGGCACCGAAAGCAGCCTGCGCCGGCAGATCGCCAACGCCGTCGACTTCATCGTGCAGATCGGGCGCCTCTCCAGCGGACGCCGCCGGATTCTTTCGGTTACCGAAGTAACGGGGCTCGCGGACAATATCATCGCGACCCAGGAACTGTACCGCTACGAGCCGGTCATGAACGCGGACGGCGAGGAGGTCGACCGCTGGGATTCGCTCGGCATCCATCCGCACTCGCCCAAGCTCGCGCGGTTTCGCCAGGCGCTTGCGGCTTCGTCGAATTTCGGCTTTGGCGGCGGGCGCGACGGGGGTTTCAATGTCTAGCGCGATCGCGCTCATTGCGGCGCTTGCGCTGCTGCTTGCCGCTGCCGGGCTGATGCTCTGGCAGCGCGCGCAGCAGCGCACCTCGCGTGAGCATGTGACGCGCTTTGTCGATAGCCGGATGAGCGCCGCAACCCAGGCGACCCCGGTCGGGGCGATGCCGGGCACGCCCGCCGCATCCAGACCCGCTGCGGCCAGATCCGATGAAGTGCGCGCCGCCTATGTAGGCGGGAACGCCGCCAGGCGCGGCGGGGCGCTGCCCTTGGCGGCGCTGCAGTCGCACGACTGGAGAGGCCGCGCGAGGCTCGCGCTGCAGGGCATGCTGAGCCGTGCCGGCATCGTCGACATGCGCAAGCCGCTGGCATTCGTCGGCCTGATCGCGCTTGCACTGACGCTGTTGGCGCTGGCGGTCGGCGGCGTGCCGGCGGCGCTCGCCGTGGTCGTGCTGGTGGTGGCGCTGGTGGCCTTCGCGCTCTCGGTGCGCATGCAGCGGCGGCGCGCGCGGCTCGTCGCGCAATTGCCTTCGTTTCTCGATGGCATTGTGCGGCTGATCGTGCTCGGCAACAGCGTGCCGGCCGCGTTTCAGGCCGCGCTGCTCACCACCGAAGCACCGCTGCGCGAGTGCCTCGATCACGTTTCGCGCATGCTGCGCGCCGGCGTCGAAATCGATCGGGCGCTCAATCACGTCGCACAGGTCTATGGCGCGCGCGAACTCGAACTCGTGGGCGCGGTGCTGCGCCTTTCGGTGCGCTACGGCGGCCGGGTCGACGTGATGCTCGAACGCATGGCAATGTTCATGCGCGATCTCGAACAGGCGCAGCGCGAACTCGTTGCGATGTCGGCGGAAACGCGTCTCTCCGCATGGGTGCTCGCGCTGTTGCCGCTCGGTATCGCGGGCTTTCTCATTTTGACCAACCCGCGGTATTTCGCGTCGATGTGGAACGATCATTCGGGGCGTCTGCTGGCGTACGGGGCCATGGGCCTGCAGATGCTGGGCGCTTGGCTGCTGTACCGGCTCACGCGGCTCAAGGGGGCGCTGTGAGCGCGCACGGTCTCGGTGTGCTTGCGCTGCTGCTTGGCGCGCTCGGTTTCGCCTTGCTTGGCGCGCTCGCGTGTGCGCGGCTTCTGGCTGCGCGCAAGAGCGGGCGCGTGCTCGATCAAGCGATGATGAACCGCGCGGCGCAGACGGGCCAGCAAGGCGCGGCCGCCCTCGATGCACGCACCGCGGCGTCACGCGGCGCACAGGGGGGCACCACGACCAGCGACGCCTCCATCGGCGTGTCGAAACGCTCCGGACTACCAGGCATGATCGACGCGCTCGGCGCGATGGGCGCGGGCTGGCTCGATACCTCGCTGGGCAAGCTGATCGTCGCCGATGAAGACCGCGGCCTGCTCGATCAATGCGGCTACGTCGACGCGCGCGCAAGGGGCCTGTATTGCACCGTTCGCCTCGTATGCGCATTCGCGATGGCGGCACTGGCTGCGTGGTGCAGCATCGCGCACGGCGTGCGGCCCGTGGCCTGGGCGGGTGGCGGTCTGTTATTCGGTTTTTTCCTGCCGAAGCTCGTGGTGCGTCGCCGCGCGCACGCACGGCTCGACGCCGTGGCCGACGAGTTGCCGATGCTCGTCGATCTGCTGCGCCTGCTGCAGGGCGTCGGGCTCTCGCTCGATCAGAGCCTGCAAGTGATGATCAACGAATTCCGCGTCGTGCTGCCCGTGCTCTCCGGCGAAGTGGAGATCGCACAGCGCCAGTTCGTGGCGGGCCGCACGCGCGAGCAGTCGCTGCAGCGCATGGCGTCGATTTACGAAAACGAGGACCTGCGTGCCGTGATCCGGCTGCTCGTGCAGGTGGACAAGCACGGCGGCGCCGTGCAGGAGCCGCTCAAGCAATTCGGCGACAGGCTGCGCGAGGTGCGCCGCGCGACGTTGCGCGAGCGCATCGGCAAGCTCACCGTGAGGATGACCGGCGTGATGGTGGTGACCCTGCTGCCCGCGCTGCTCATCGTCACGGCGGGGCCTGGCGTAATCGCTGTCCTGCATTCGCTGGCATTGGCCCGTCATTGAGGGGCGGCGCGATCGACCCATGAACACGACTGGAACCATCATGAAGCATTTCATCGTCGACACGGTTGCGCGCCGTGCGCTGGCGGCCATGGCTGGCATGGGGCTCGCGGCGCTGGCCGCGTGCGGGACGCCGCAGGGCTATGGAGTGGGCCCGCAGGCGCAGGCTGAAATGCAGATGCGCGCCAGCACCCACGACCCGGTGCCGGATACGCCGGGCATGTACCTTGGCCTGATTTCCCGGATGCAGGCCGAAGGGCTTTATTACGCATCGCTCGCGCATATCGATGCGTTCGAGCGCCAGTACGGCGCCACCCCCGATTCGATCGTGCTGCGCGCCGACGCGCTGCGCGTGACGGGGCAAGCGGGCGCGAGCGCGGCGGCTTACACGCAGTTGCTCGATACGCCGCTCGCGGCGCGCGGCCATCGCGGGCTTGGTTTGCTTGCGGGCGTAGCGGGCGACTTTCGCAAGGCTGCGCTGGAGCTTGAAGCGGCGTCGCGGCTCGACCCGACCAACGCGACTACGCTCTCCGACCTCGGTTATGCGTTGCTGCGCGATGGCGACGTGGCCGGCGCGCGCGTGCCGCTGCTCGAGGCGCTGGAGCTCGATTCGCACAACGCGAAGATCGTCGCGAACGTGGCGCTGCTATTCGAGGCCGGCGGCAACGACGCCGATGCGCATGCGCTCATGGCACGTCAGGGCTTGCCCGAGCAGACCCGGGCGGCGATAGCACGCGATGCGCAGAAGGTGCGCGAAGTGGAGCGCGCGCGCCAGGGAGCGCAGCAGCGCGAATCGAAGGATCAGCCCGCGCCGCGCATGGCGCAGCGGGCCGCCGCGCCCCCATCGCGCTCGTTCGCGAGCGCCCAGGGCGTCCAGAGCGCCCAAAGCGCGCAGAGCGGCTGGCCCGGCGGCGACGCGCAGCCGCGCCTGGTCGAGCGCTTCGCCCCGCAGTAAGGACTCACGCGAGACCAGGAATATGAGGACTACGATGAAAACCAATCAGCTCATCGACGCGGGCGTTGCCGCGAGCCTGGCCGCTTCGGCGGTTTTTCGGGCGTGCCACCATCGCGCTGCGGTGGCCGTGCTCGTCGCGAGCATGACGATTGCCTTGGTGCTCGCCGCGCCGGCGGCGCATGCCGAGGGCATGGACGCGCAGACGGATGCGCAAACCACCGGCGAGCCGGTTCCGAACAGCGAAATCGGCCACTCGACGAGAGCCTGGCTCGATCTTCAGCGCAGCAACGCCCAGGCGGCGCCCGCGCTGCCGATGCTCGGCGAGGAGGCGGGCTACGCCTGGCGCCGCTACATGAAATCGTTCGATACGGACATCCCGACCAGCTTCGGCTCGACGGTCCAGACCGGCAACGGACAAGGCGGCGGAGTCGGCGGCGCAACCATGGGCGGGGGAGGCGCGTACTGAGATGGTGGCGCGCTCACGCCAGCCGGCTCGTGCCGGCTTTCCCGGCGCTTGCCGCGCGCATGCGCGGCGTCAGCGCGGCTCGCTCGCGGTGATGGCGGTTATCGGGCTCGTGGTGGCCGTGGCGGCGCTGGGCGTGCTCGACGTGGCGAATCTCTATCTTGCGAAGCGCGCGTTGCAGAACGTCGCCGATTTCGCGGCATTGGCCGCGGCGCAACAGATGGACGACCGCTGCGCGCAGCCGCTCGTGACGGCGACCGCCAACGCGGCGAGCAATGGTTTCGTGGTGAACGGCACGACGCGCACGCTGGCCGTCGCCTGCGGGCGCTGGGACTCGAATGGGAATGGCGGGATGACCTTCGTGAGCAACGGCACGCCGCCGCTCAACGGCGTGCAGGTGAGCGTGACGAATACCGTGCCGTATTTCTTCCTCGGGCCGGCGCGCCAGATCACGGCGAACGCCACGGCCAAGGCGTCGGTGATCGGCTCGTTCCAGGTCGGCACGTCACTCGCCCAGGTGAATCTGCTCAACGGCATGCTCGGCGCGCTGCTCGGCGGCACCCAGGTCCAGCTCGACGCGGCCTCGTGGACTGGCCTTGCGAATGCCAATGTGAAGGTCGCCGATCTCGCCGCTGTCGCCACGTCAGCCGGAACATACGATGGCTTGCTCGCCGCGCAAACCTCGGTAGGCGGCCTGGCCAACATCCTGCTCGCGGCCGTCGGCCGCGACGGGGCGCTCACGGCTAATGTCGCGGCGGCGCAAAACGCCCTGAGGGCGGTGGCCGCGCTCGTTCCGCAGGGGACGCTCAACTCCATCCAGCTGGTGTCGCTGTCCGGCTCGCCGGCGTTGCTGCAACTCGGCGTGGCCAACGCCGAATATGCGGCCGACGCGAGCGTCAACGTCCTGCAAATGCTGATCGCCGGCGCTGAGATTGCCGCCGCCGGCAATGCGCCGGTCACGTTCAGCCTGGATACGACCGGATTGAGCGGCGTTCTGCCCGTGAGCGTCGCGCTCACGCTGCAGGTGATTTCGCCGCCTTCGATCGCCGTGGGCGAGCCCGGCTACATCGAGGGAACCAGCACGTGGCGCACCCAGGCCCAGACCGCGCAGATCCTGCTGGGCGCGAACGCCGTGATTTCGACGACGAACACCACGACCTCGTATCTCGGCATCGGCTACGTCCTCGATGTGAGCGTGCAACTGCCGCTCTACGTGGTCGCCGCGCAAGGGCAGGCGTGGCTGCAATCGGCGCAGTGCGCGGCCAGCAAGGCGGCAAGCACGCAGACGATCGGCGTGCAGACCGGGCTCGCCAATATTTGTATCGGCACGCCGCTCGCCAGCGGTGTGCAAGCGAAGGACGTGAGCGGCTTTAGTTGCGCCGGCACGAACGCCCGCTGGAATGTGGCGAGCGTGTCGTTGTTGGGCACGACCATCGCCACCGTGAGCGCGCCTTCGGTGGGCGTGCCCGTCGTCAATCCGTCCAGTGCGGTCCTGATGTTCGACGGCGACGGCAATTCGATCACCGGCAATTCCGTCAATTCGAACGCGATCGGCGCGGTGCTCGACAACTCGCTTCAGTCGACCGTGACGACACTGGGCCAGCTGACCGAAAGCAGCAACGGCTTGCAACTGACGCTGCTGCAAGGGGCGCTCAACTCGCTGCTCGGGCCCATCATCGGAGGCGTCGTCGGCGGACTGGTCGACGGTCTCGCCATGCCGGTGGTGAAGGGCATACTTGGCACCACCCTCGGCCCCGTGCTCCAGGGGCTCGACGACATCATCCTCGGCCCTTTGCTGCAATTGCTCGGCGTTCAGCTCGGCGTCGCGACCGTGACCGACTATCCGCTCACCTGCGGTGTTGCAACACTCGTTCAATAAGACAACCCACCGATGCGAACCACCACCCCCATCGAGGAACTCGACCTCTACGTCTGGGAAGGCAAAGCCGATATTGTCGAGCGCGTCGCGCGCTGCATGGCGAGCCTCGACGTCGAGGTGATCCGCGCCGACGACACGGCGGTCTCGCCGCAACGCATCGCCGTGCGCGCATCGATCGCCATCGTCAGCGTGAGCGTGATCGACACCGGCGCGCTGGTGCTGCGTGACTGGCAGGCCACGCACGGCATGCCGGTGATCTGGGTCGGCGCGGCGCCGCGCGACAACGACCCGGCCATGTATCCCGCCGAGTACTCGCACATTCTGCCGCTCGACTTCACCTGCGCCGAACTGCGCGGGCTCGTGTCGAAGCTCGCGGTCCAGCTGCGCGCGCATTCGGCCCAGACGGCGGGCGCGGACATGCTCGTGGCCGAGTCCGAGAGCATGCGCGCGCTGATGAAGGAGGTGGATACCTTCGCCGACTGCGACACGAGCGTGCTCGTGCACGGCGAAACCGGCACCGGCAAGGAGCGCATCGCCGAGCTGCTGCACCGCAAACACAACCGTTACGGCGCGGGGCCATTCGTGGCCGTCAACTGCGGTGCGATCCCCGATGGCCTGTTCGAGTCACTGTTCTTCGGGCATGCGAAGGGCTCGTTCACGGGCGCGGCGCTCGCGCACAAAGGCTACTTCGAGCAGGCCGACGGCGGCACGCTGTTTCTCGACGAAATCGGCGATCTGCCGCTCTATCAGCAGGTGAAGCTGCTGCGCGTGCTGGAGGATGGCACGGTCACGCGCATCGGCTCGGCCACGCCGCTGAAGGTGGACTTTCGCCTTGTCGCGGCGACCAACCGGCAACTGCCGCAACTGGTGAAAGACGGCAAGTTCCGCGCCGATCTCTATTACCGCCTTGCCGTGATCGAGCTGTTCGTGCCGTCGCTGGAAGAGCGCGGCGCGGTGGACAAGATCGCGCTCTTCAAGGCGTTCGTGGCGTCGGTGGTGGGCAGCGAGCGGCTCGCGGCGCTGCCGGAGCTGCCGTACTGGCTGGCCGACTCCGTGGCGGCGATGCGCTTTCCGGGCAACGTGCGCGAGCTGCGCAACCTGGCCGAACGGGTCGGCGTGACGGTGCGGCAGATGGGCGACTGGGACGCGCCGCGCCTGCGCCGGCTCCTTGCGGGATCGGGCAGCGTTCAGCCGGCGCCGGGGGAGTCGGCGATGGCGCCCGTCGTCGATCGCAGCAAATGGGACATGGCCGAGCGCAGCCGGCTGCTGACGGCACTCGATGCGAACGGCTGGCGCCGCAAGGACACAGCCCAATACCTGGGTATCAGCCGCAAAGTGTTGTGGGAAAAGATCCGCAAATACCAAATTTTCGACGAAGAACCCGCAACCGGCGAAACTGAGTAATAATTGTGCGATTTTGTAAAATCATACAAAAGCACTGTACAAAACAGGGACTTCATGAGCGACAAGTGGAGAGTTCGACAGCTTGCGTTGGCCGCGCTGATGCTGCTCGGGGGACTGGAATCAGGCTGCGCGCAGCCGGTGCAGCAGGGGACGGCGCAATCGGCCCAATCGGCCCAATCGGCGCAATCGGCTGGGCAGTCGACGGTCAACGTGGCCGCGAACATGGCGGCACAGGATCCGGCAACCGCAGCGGTGCAGC
Organism: Paraburkholderia sp. A1BS-2L; assembly: GCF_051125205.1. Lineage (NCBI taxonomy): Bacteria > Pseudomonadati > Pseudomonadota > Betaproteobacteria > Burkholderiales > Burkholderiaceae > Paraburkholderia > Paraburkholderia sp. A1BS-2L. The sequence goes on along the minus strand of NZ_CP120428.1, from coordinate 1,907,660 downwards.
CTCAGGCGGCGCCGGGCGCGCAGCCATTGCCGGGGACGCCGGTCGCGCTGACGCAGGAGGAGGCGCAGCAGAACGCGGCAGGCAATGTGGCCGAGCTGCAGCAGATGATCCGCGGCTCCGATCTCAATGAATTGCGCACGACCTACAACGGCACCTATGGTGCGAGTCTCCTGTTCTACGGCAAGGAGATGACCTATTACGTGACGTTGTTCCAGAACAAGACGTTCTGGCGCGTCATCAAGACCAGCGACGAGACGCGCGCCGAGGCGATCTATCGCGATTTCGTGCAGAAGACGCTGCAGTTGTCGGATGTCGAGATCCGCCGCACGCGCCTCGAGGCGCAAAAGGCGTACACGGCCCGCATGATCGCGCTGACGCAGGATCACGCCAATCGCCTGCAGGCCGATCTCGCGATTGCGCGCCAGCAGCAGGCCATTGTCGCGGATCAGCAGAAGCAGGCGCGCACTCAGGCCAATACGCTTCAGGTCGAGAAGGCGGCTGCGCAGGATCAGCTGCGTGCAGCGCAACGCCAGGTGCGGGAACTGCAGCGCGAGGTCGAGGGCGGCTTGCCGGTCCGGTGATCAGATTGCTGGCAGGGCGGATGGGAGACGAAGGCGGGCGTCCGTGACGCGCCGCCTTCGTTGCCTTCGGGGGCGATGTTTCGCGAAAACCTGACGAATTCCTGGTGAAGGGTCGTGGGCGGTGCAAGGGGCCCATACGGACCCGCCCCGATCATGGCGACCCGTTCGGATCGCCCGACGGGCGCCGATGGGCGGCCTCAGTGCTTGCCGTGACGATGATGCTTGGCATGGCCTTTGCCGGTGTCGTCGGCGGGCTCGGGCCTGGAGGGGGGCGGATCGACGGCGATAGGGTCGCTTGCCGGGAAAGTCTCTTCGAGCGCTTCGTCGAGCGCATCTTCCTGCGAGGGCTGAGGAGACTTCGGTTTGGATGAACTCATGGCGTTCTCCGGGCGAAGAGAGTCGTCTTCAGGATAACGCAAAGAGAAAGACCACGAGCGCATGGCCGGATCTAGTGCGCTTGCGCTTCGCGCGATCGGCGGTGGCAGAAAATGCGCGCGCGACCCGCGCGCGCATGGCTCAGCCGTTGTTCGAGCCTTCGCCGCCGTTGCCGCCGTTGTTCACGGCACCGTAGAGCCGGCGGCGGCGTGTGACGACCACCGGGCCATCCTGGGCGGGGCGCTCGGGCGAACCGGGTGAATTGGACGGGCCGGACGAGCCAGACGCCGACCAGGATTCGCGCGGTTCGCGCTCCCGGGGCTCACGCGATTCGCGCGAACCATGGCCGCCGTGGCCGCCATAGTTGCCATGCGGGCCACGGCTCGTATGCTCGCCGTGCGAAGGGCGCGGCGTGCGCGGACCCGGGCGCGTGCCGGTGTCGAGCTGGATGGTGGAGATGGCGCGTTTGTAGATGCCTTGCAGGCCGACAGGCGTGCGCAGCATCACCAGGTACTGATCGAACGACTCGATGCATCCGGTCAGGCGAATGCCGTTGACCAGATAGATTTCAACGCGCTTGCGCTCTTTGCGCGCGGCGTTCATGAAGTCGTTTTGCGGGTGCGATTCTGCGGAAGGCATGGACGAATTTTGACCAGGCGGCTCAATGCCGCAATTCATTTAGAAACGTTTGCTCGCCGGAATTCTACCTTGTGCCGGCAAAGCGCGCGTGCGTTGACATACTTTATTGCAGAACTATACCGGCTAGCGGCCACAATGGCGGAATTGGCGGGCTGGCACCTTGCATGTCCGCAAAGATCCACAAAAGCGGGTCTCGAACCATCGGACGCGCTGCCGGCGCATACGTTCATAGCGTAGTGCAAAGCGTGCGCGAACGTGTCACCGATTTCGCTGTCTTGCGCACGCACGCGTCCGACCGTTCCCGCGCCTTATTGAATGGCGATTTTCCGGGCTTCCGGGCGTGCGTTCCGTGCGGCGACGCACGCGCGCGGCAGGCGCGCGATTGCAAACTGGGAATAACGCGCTGGCCTGCCGCGTTTACCTCTTGTCGACGTCGGCGGTTCAGCGCACGACGTCCACTCTGCACAGGAGATGACCATGAAGCGGTTTCGCAGTGTACTTGCCTGTCTTCTCTGTCTGACGATGGCCGCGGTCTCGGGTTCGGTGACTGCGTGCAGCGACATGAATTCGGGCGGCAGCAGCTCGTCGAGCAGCGCGGGCGGTTCGTCGGGCGGCGGCGGTTACTGACTCGCGGCTAGCCACGCCACCGGGTCCCGCGCGCCATGCTGCGCCGTCCGTCCGCGGAGTTCGAAGCGCAAGTAATCGCGCAACTCGCACCCATGCGCCGTTATGCGCGTGCGCTCACCGGCGACGCCGCCTGGGCCGACGATCTCGTGCAGGACGCCGCGGAGCGGGCGCTCTCGCGCGCCGCGTCGTTCCGGCCGGATAGCAACCTGCGTGCCTGGCTGCTGACGATTCTGCGTCACATCTACATCGACCAGTTGCGCGGGCGGCGCGAGATTGCGGTGGACGATGAAAGCGCGCCGTGGCGCACGCTGGAAGCACCGCACGGAGAAGTCGACGGCCTCGTGCTGCGGGATCTACAGCGCGCGCTCTATCAGCTTCCCGCCGCGCAGCGCGAGGTGCTGTTGCTGGTATGCGTGGAGGAGTTGAGCTATCAGGAGGCGTCGACGGTGCTCGGCGTGCCGGCGGGCACCGTGATGTCGCGGCTTTCGCGTGCGCGCGAGCATCTGCGCGCATTGCTCGACAGGGGACCGGTACAGGATTCGGCGCGGCACGTCGCGCCGCTCAGGGTGGTGGGGACCACGCGATGAACGACGACGAACTCGAACGCGAGCGCGCGAACACAGCACCGGCGGTTTCGTCCGATGGCGGGACGCCGCCTGGCCCGATCCCGCCCCCGGTCCAACCGATTGATTTGGACTCCGATATGGACCTTGCCGTGCTGGGTGCCTGGCTCGACGATGAACTGCCCGCCGACGCGCGCGCAGCCGTGCGGGCGCAACTGGCGGCGGACGAGCACGCCGCGCAGCGCGTCGCGGCCTGGCGCGCGCAGAAGGCCGCGCTGCAAGCGTTGTGCCGTGCCGGCGACGAAGCCGCTGTGCCGGCTTACCTGGTGCTCAGGCGACGTGATCCGTGGTGGCGGCGCGCGGGCCTCGCGGCGGTCTGGGCTGTCGCGGGCGCGGGCTTCGCGCTGGCAGCAGGCGCGCTGATGCCACAGTGGTTTCCAGGCGGCCCGTGGGGCGCGGGAGGGGCGGCAGGCGTGGCGGGCGTGGGCCAGGCCCCCCCATCATTGGCGCGCGACGCGCAAGGTTTCGCACGCAGCGCCGACGTGGCCTATGCCGTGTATTCGCCCGAAGTGCGACATCCCGTGGAAGTGGGCGCGGCGGACGAAACGCACCTCGTCGCGTGGCTTTCGAAGCGGCTAGGCAAACCGCTGGCCATTCCGCCGCTCGGCGAATACGGGTACGCACTCGTGGGCGGCCGTCTCTTGCCGGGCGCGGCCGGCCCGGCAGCGCAGTTCATGTATCAGAACCACGCCGGTGCGCGGCTCACGCTCTACGTGAGCGCATCGGGCCGCGATCGCGATGCCGTGCATCTGCTGAGCGACGGCAGCCGTCGTACCTTCTACTGGAGCACCGACGGCACGGGCTATGCGTTGTCCGGCCCGGCCACCGAGGCTCGCTTGCGCACGATCGCCTATGAGGTGTGCGGCGCGCTCGGCGGCACGCCGGCGCAATGGTGACAGGCGCACGATGGCGTCGCACGGATCCGAACCGGCCCGCGTGTTGCCGCCGGGCATGAGCGCGGCGCGCTTTGTGCGCGCGCTCGCCGCGTTCGAGGCCATCGTGGGCGCGCCCAACGTCTGCCGTGGGGGCGCGGCGCTCGCGCCGTATTTCGATCCGTTCGCGCCCGTCGAGGATGGGAGCGAACTCGCGTCGCCCTTTGCGCCCTCGGCGGCGCTCCTGCCGGCCAACATCGACGAGATCCGCGCGATCCTGCGCGTGGCCAATGCGGCGCACGTGCCGCTCTGGACCGTCTCCACGGGCCGCAACTTCGCGTATGGCGGCGCGGCCCCGCGTCTCGCGGGATCGGTCGTGCTGGACTTGCAGCGCCTGAACCGCGTGCTCGATGTGGACGAGCGGCTCGCATGGGCGCTCGTCGAGCCCGGCGTGAGCTACTTCGATCTCCATGCGCATTTGCGCGAGCACGGCCTGAAGCTGTGGGTCGATCCGCCGGCGGCGGGCTGGGGCAGCGTGATCGGCAATACGCTCGAGCGCGGCTTCGGCTACACCGCATACGGCGATCACGCAGCGGCGCAGTGCGGCATGGAGATCGTGCTCGCCAATGGCGACATCGTGCGAACCGGCATGGGCGCGATCGGTACAGGCACAGCGTGGCAGCTCTACAAGCCCGGCTACGGGCCGTCGTTCGACGCGCTTTTCATGCAATCGAACTACGGCATTGTTACGAAGATGGGGCTCTGGCTGATGCCGGCGCCGCCCGCTTATGTGATCGGTGAAATCCAGTTTGCGCGCGAGGACGATCTGGGCGCGATCGTCGATACGCTGCGGGCGTTGCAACTGGATGGCACGATTGCGCAGCACGCCGTGATCGAAGGCGCGATCCGCCGCGCGGCCAGCATTGCGCCGCGCTCGCGCTGGTACGAGGGCGACGGACCTGTGCCCGAGGCGGCCGTTGCGGCCATGCAGCGCGACCTCGATATCGGGCGCTGGAATCTGCATTACGCGCTCTACGGCGAGGCCGATGTAATCGAGCTTCAGCGCCGCAAGGTCGAGCGCGCGTTCGCACCCGTGCCGCACGCGCGCGCGTTCGCGAAACGTTATGCGGGCAGCGACGAGCCGCAGGGCGGCGGCGAGCGCAACATGGCCGGCATTCCGTCGATGAGCGCGTTTCGCATGCTCGACTGGCTGGGTGGCGAAGGCGCGCATGTGGACTTTTCGCCCCTTTGTCCCGCCGATGGCCACGACGCGCTGCGCCAGTACGCGCTCGTCAAAGCACGCGCGGCGGAATATGGCTTTGATTACTACGGCGGCTTCACCGCGGCGGGGCGCTGTCTGCATCATGTGTTCGCGGCGATCTTCGTGCGCGAGCGGCGCAACGATGCCGTGCGTGCGGGCGATCTGCTGCGCGCGCTGATGAGCGATGCACGCGCGGCGGGCTATGGCGTGTATCGTTCGCATCTGCTCTACATGGATTACGCGGCGGCGCAGTACGACTTCAACGACGGCGCGCTGCTGCGGCTCGCGCAGACGGTGAAGGATGCCCTCGATCCGCAGGGCGTGCTGGCGCCGGGCAAGCAGGGCGTGTGGCCGGCGGCGTGGCGCGCGATGCGCGGCTATACGTGAGATGGCTTGAGACTGTGTGAGGCTGGCATGGAACGGAGGCGACGCGATGAACCGGCGGACCTTTCTTCATGCAACGAGTGGCGCGTTTGCAGCGGCCTGCGCGGCGACCCCTGTGTGGCGGCCTGGCGCGCCGCCGATGCGCGTGGCGGTCTACGACCCGGCGCTGGAACAGGGCAGGGCGCTCGCGCGCAAAGCCGCGCGGCTCGGCGTGCCCGTGTTCGCAACCGGAGCACAAGGCGCGGACGACATCGGCACGCTGTGGCACGCGCAGCTTGCGCGCCGCCTCGAACCCCGCGCTGAAGCGCCCGCCGTCGTCCTCTGTGCACTACGTGGCTCCGACCGCTTCGTGCTGGAGCGTCTCGCTGCGGCGCGCGGCTGCATCGTGCTCGGTGTGCTCCGGAGTTAGCCCGCGCCCGCCTTGCCGACTTTGGCGATCTCTTCATCGCGCAGCTCGCGCCGCAGAATCTTGCCGATATTGCTTTGCGGCAGCGCCTCGCGAAACTCCACGAGACGCGGCACCTTGTAGCCCGTGAGCTGCTGGCGGCAGAACTGGATCAGCGCGTCCTCGGTGAGCGCGGGGTCGCGGCGCACGACGAATACCTTCACGCGCTCGCCCTGCACGGGGTCCGGCACGCCGATGGCCGCGACTTCGCGCACACCCGGATGCAGCGCGATCACTTCCTCGATTTCGTTCGGGTATACGTTGAAACCCGAGACGAGGATCATGTCCTTCTTGCGGTCGATGAGGTAAATATAGCCGCGCGCATCCATGATGCCGATGTCGCCCGTCGCGAACCATCCGTCATTGACGAAGCTGCGCGCGGTTTCGTCGGGACGCATCCAGTAGCCCTTCATGACCTGCGGGCCTTTTACGCACACCTCGCCCGGCTCGCCGAGGTTCGCCCACGTGCCGTCGTCGCGGCGAAAGCGCACCTCCGTGGAAGGCGCGGGCAGTCCGACCGATCCTTCGAAATCCTGAAGATTGGCGGGATTCATCGCCACGATGGGCGAGCACTCCGTGAGCCCGTAGCCATCGACGATCGGCTTGCCGGTGACTGCCTTGAAACGCTCGGCGATGGCACGCTGCGTGGCCATGCCGCCCCCCATCGCAAGCTTGAGACCCGAAAAATCGCGCTGGCGGAATGTCTCGTTCTCGAGGAACGCGTTGTAGAGCGTGTTGACCGCGCTGATGCAGCTGAACCTCTCATGACGCAGAACCTTCATCACGCGCGTCACGTCGCGCGGATTCGCGATCAGGATGTTGCGCCCGCCGATCGCCATGAAGCACAGCGCGTTCACGGCGAGCGAATAGATGTGATAGAGCGGCAGCGGCGTGAGAATGGCTTCTCGCTCGTTCACGAGTTGCCCGGCGATCCACGCCTTGGCCTGCAGCACATTCGCGATGACCGTGCCATGCGTGAGCATCGCGCCCTTGGCCACGCCCGTGGTGCCGCCCGTGTATTGCAGGAAGGCGAGGTCGTCGCGCTGCAGCGCCACCGGTGCGCGCGGCGCGCGGGCGCCCTCACTGAGCGTGTCGAGCAAGCGCACGGTGCGCACGCTGGACGGCAGCCGGTACACGGGCACGAGCTTCTTCACGTGGCGCAGCATGAAGTTGATGAAGCGGCCCTTGAGGTTGAAGCCTTCGCCCAGCAGGTCGCCCAGTTGCGTGAGCACGACGCGCTCGATGCGCGTGCCGGGCAGCGCGTTTTCCAGCGTCTTCGCAAAGCTTTCGAACACGACGATGGTTTGCGCGCCGCTGTCTTTCAACTGGTGCGCGAGCTCGCGCGCCGTGTAGAGCGGATTGACGTTTACGACGACGGCGCCGGCCTTGAACGCACCAAATAGCGCGACCGGATACTGGAACGTGTTGGGCAGCATGATGGCGACGCGCTCGCCGGACTGCACACCCACGCCCTGCAGCCACGAGCCGAACGCGGTGGCCTTGCGGGCGAGTGCACCATAAGTCATCGGCGAGCCGGCGCTTGTGTAGGCCACGTTGTCGCGAAAGCGCGCGGTGCAGTCGTCGAAGAAGTGGGCGAGCGAGGTGTACTGCGTCACGTCGACTTCGTGCGGCACGCCCGGCGGATACGAGGCGTACCAGACGCCGTCGGTGTCCGGCGGCGCAGGGGCCGCCGGGTCCGGGTGGGGGTGAGCCAGCGGCGGCGGTGGCGTCTCGCTCATTGTCGTTCTCCGGGCGTGGCGTGGTCTCTCGCCATCTTGCACCATCTCGCGCCGGGCCGCGCGCCGCATCAACTGGTCATCTGTTTGGCGGTCTGCGTCATGTCGATGCCGCGCCGCTCTCGGCTGAACGGGATCAGCACGGCGATCACGACGGCCACCGTGCCCGCGACGATCGCCATCGCCATCCCGTAGTTCTGGCCGTGCGTAACGGCGAGCGAGGCTTGCAGCGTGGCATTCACAGAGGCGAGCAGGTTGCCGAGCTGGTAGACGAGGCCCGGGAAGGTCGCGCGCACTTCATCGGGCGAGATCTCGTTGAGATGCACCGGGATTACGCCCCATGCGCCCTGCACGGAAATTTGCATGAGGAACGCGCCGAGCGCGAGCAGTACGGGGCCCGACGAGAACGCCCACAGCGGCAGCACCGGCAGCGCGATCAGCGCCGAGATGAAAATGGCCTTGCGGCGGCCGATTTTTTCCGAAAGCGAGCCGAAGAAAACGCCTCCCACAATCGCGCCGATATTCAGCGTGATGGTGATGAGCGAAACCGTATGCGGATCGAAGTGATGCTGCTCGCGCAGGAAGGTTGGATAGAGATCCTGAGTGCCGTGCGAGAAGAAGTTGAATGCTGTCATCAGCACGATCGCGTAGAGCGAGAGGCCGAGGTTGTGCTTGAGCGTGGACAGCAGGCTCGGGCGTGCGCGCTTTTCCATCTCTTTCCAGGCCGGCGATTCGGGCACGTGGGCGCGCACGTAGAGCACGAGCAGCGCGGGCAGCACGCCAACGAAGAACATGCCGCGCCAGCCGATGTGCTGGTAGAGCACGCCGAACACGATCGAGGCAAGCAGATAGCCGCTCGGGTAACCGGCCTGCAGGAGGCCCGAGACGACGCCGCGCGCCTTTGGCGGAATAGTCTCCATGGTGAGCGCGGAGCCCACGCCCCATTCGCCGCCCATCGCCACGCCAAAGAGCGCGCGCAGCACGATGAACGTCGTGAGGTTGGGCGAGAAGCCGGTGAGCATTTCGAGCAGCGAATAGCACGCGATATTGACCATCAGCGTGGGACGGCGGCCGAATTTGTCGGCAAGCCGGCCGAAGATCAGCGCGCCTAACGGGCGCATGGCCAGCGTGAGCGTAATGGCAAAGGCAACGGCGGGGATTTCAGTGTTGAATTCGGTGGCGATATCTTTCAGAACAAAAACCATCAGAAAGAAATCGAATGCGTCGAGCGTCCAGCCCAAATACGCTGCGATCGTGACGTTCTTCTGCTCTCGCGTCCAGCTCATGGCGTTATTCTCCTTGTGTGGCCGCGCTTGTCCTGTCTCCCGGCAATGCGCGCATGGCTCGCTCAGCCCCGCGTGGCGAACTGCATACGAGTGTACGCTGCGCATTAAACATTTGCAGGAATGTCCGGCGCAACCTGGACAAATCCCTGGAGAATTGCTTTATCGGGACCTGTTAGATGAAAGGTTATTGTTTTTATAGTAATTAAAATGTAATTAATTTGAATTGAAAATTGAATGCCCTGCGAATAACGTGCGCGCGGTTTGATGCAGTCATTGGCGATCCTGACTGAATCGGCGAGCGGGGCGGCTCAGCTTCGCATCAGCCATTCTGCGGTGCGGAAGACGACGTCGTCCCAGTCGCCGGGCGTGGTCTGGCGCAGCACGTGCGCCTCGCGCATCCAGGGAGAACGCGTGCCGGTTGCGCCCCAGCGCCACTCGCCGGCCGGATTGACGAGTACTGCAGTGGGCTTGCCGATCATCGTGGCGAGATTGGCGACGCCCGAGTCAACGCTGATTACGGCGTCCAGTTGTTCGATGCAGGCCGCAGTGTCGCCAAACGACATGATGCCCGGCGCGTAATGGGCGATGTTTCCGCGTGGCGAGCCGCCCGTCATCTCGGCCACAGGGTGATGCAGGCTGATGAACCGAACGCGGCTGTCGAGCGCCGCGTTGGTCGTGAGGCGCTCGAGCGCCGCGAGCGGCAAGGAGCGCAGGGCAGCCCAACTGCGCTCCTTGCTGCGCATGTCGCGGTTGTGGCGTTGCGCGCAATCCCAGAACACGCCAACCAGCGCCTTGCCTGGGTGCTGGGCGCGCAACGTGTACGCCCAGCTTGCTGCCTGGTCGCGCGCGCGTTGCGGTGCGCGTATCCAGGCGGCGAACCAGGGATCGGGGCGCGGCTGCAGGTGGGCTGCGAGCATCGGCAGATGCAGCAGCGTGGCTTGCATCGTGGGTGCGAAAGCCTCGACGGCGGGCAGCGTTGATTCGTCCAATGGCGAGATCGGGGCCATCGGTCTGCGCGCGACGACCACGCGGCAGCCGGCCAGCGATGCCTCGACGACGCTGTGGATCGGCGCGTCGCAGGTCACCATGATCTCCGCGCCGGCCGCGCGCCAATGCGCGATGCTGCCGAGCATCATGAACTGGTCGCCGTAGCCCATCTGGTGCGTGACCAGCACGCGTTCGCCGCGCAGGTCGCATTGCCCGTCCCACATCGGCACTGCGCTGTATCGGTAGTTTCCGCTGTCACTTCGGTTGCGCCAGATCCAGTGCGAAAAGCCGCGCGCGTCTGCCGTGCTGAGCAGCGCCTCGGCGAGCCACTTGCGTGCCCGCAGTTTGTCGGGGTCGTGGTCATCGGCCGGAGCGTTCACCACTTGTTCCAGCAGCGCAATGGCGCGCGTGGTGTCGCCGCTCAGGTAAAGGTCGCGGCCGAGCCGTGCCTGATAGAACAGCGGCGACCAATCGAGCGTCGCGAAGTCGATCCAGGCCTGTGCGGCTTGTGCGTGCTGGCCCAGCAGGCGCAGCGCGCGGGCGCGCGCGTGCACGAAGCTGCGGTTGTGCGGATCGAGCGCCAGGCCCTTTTCGGCCCACGGCAGCATTTGCTCGTCGCGCCTCACACCGACGAGCGCTTCGCAAATCTGCAGCAGTGGCGCGGGTTCGGACGGGCAGCGGGCGTGCGCGACGAATGCTTGCAAGAGTCGCTGTTCCGGATCGAGGGTCATTGCTGGGGAGGGGCATGAGGGGCTATTTGTCGGGGAAATCCTAGTGAAGGGGGCGGCCGACAGATATCGGAGGCTTCTTAAAAGCGCGCCGCTGCACCCCGTCTGCGGATGCTGCTGCATGGGTGCGGGTCTTCGAGCATAATGAACGATCGTGCTTTTCCTGATTCCGGTGATGGGGCAGCGTCACTAGAATCGGTTTGATTCCCCGTGTATTCCGTAATGCGGATCCGGGCCAATAGACATCAAGGAGACTTTAAGCATGCAGGTCAGGGAATTGTTCGAACTGGGTGGGCAGACGGCACTTATTACGGGCGGTTCGCGCGGGCTCGGGCTGCAGATGGCCGAGGCAATCGGCGAAATGGGCTGTCGCGTCGTCATCACCGCGCGCAAGGCCGACGAACTCGCAGCGGCGCAGCAGCATTTGCAGGCGCGCGGCATTGAAGTCACGACGGTCGTGAGCGACCTGCAGCGTGCCGAGGCCGTCAAGCCGCTAGTCGACGAAACGCTGGCGGCATGCGGCCGGATCGATATTCTCGTGAACAATGCGGGCGCGACGTGGGGGCGCCGGCGGAAGACTATCCCGACGAGGCGTGGCACAAGGTCATGAACCTCAACGTCAACGCGCCGTTTTTCCTCGCGCGCGAAGTGGGCAAGCGCAGCATGATTCCCGCGCAGTGCGGCAAGATCATCAATATTGCGTCGATCGCTGGCCTGAAAGGCTCGCTTGGCGCGATGCAGACCATCGCGTACAACACCTCGAAGGCTGCGGCCATCAACTTCACGCGCGCGCTGGCCGCCGAGTGGGGCAAGTACAACATCAACGTGAACGCGATCTGCCCGGGCTTCTTCCCGTCGAAGATGACGGCGGGTCTGCTCGACAAAGCCGGGCAGGCAGTGATCGATCGCACGCCGCTGCATCGCCTCGGCGACGAAAGCGATCTGAAGGGCGCGGTGGTGTTTCTGGCGAGCGCTGCGTCGCGGCATGTCACCGGCCAGCATCTGGCGATCGATGGCGGCGCGAGCATCGTTTGACGCCGCGCGCATCGCACTATGTGCCCGAATTTCACGAATCCCACGAGCCGACTACCCGCCATGCCCCAATCCACCTCCGCCGCGCCGCGCCCGAGCTCACCGTACTGGCCTGCGCATCTTCCGCCACACATGAGCATTCCCACCACGAACCTCTTCTACAACGCGGAGGTCTCGGCGGCGCGTTATCCGGACAAGCCTTTCATCGTCTTCTATGACACGCCCGTTACCTTCGCGCAGTTCAAGGACGAGGCCGAGCGCGTGGCGGGCTATCTGCAGACCGAGTGCGGCGTGAAGGCGGGCGACCGCGTGCTGCTCTATATGCAGAACAGTCCGCAATGGGTGATCGCCTATTACGGCATCTTGCGCGCGAACGCCGTGGTCATACCCGTCAACCCGATGAACCTCACCGACGAGCTCGCTCACTACGTGGAAGATAGCGGCGCGACCACCGCGTTCGTCGCGCAGGATCTGTATCCGCGCATCGCGTCGCTGGTGGGCGCGGGCGAAGGGCAGGGCCTGCGGCATCTGCTGGTCGCGTCGTACAGCGATTATTTGAAAAACGAACCGTTCTCGCCCCCGCCCGAATTCGTGAGCGCGCCGCGCCACGTGGAGGGCCCGGGCGTTGCGCACTGGGCCGACGTGCTGGCGGCGGGCTGCACACCCGGCGCGCTCACGGCAGGGCCGGACGACCTGTGCGTGATGCCGTACACGTCGGGCACCACGGGCAAGCCCAAAGGCTGCATGCATACGCATCGCAGCGTGATGTCGACGGCCGTGGGTGGTTGCGTCTGGTTCGGCAATACTCAGGATTCCGTACAGCTTTCCGTGCTGCCGCTGTTTCATGTGACCGGCATGCAGGGCGGCATGAACAGCCCGCTCTACAACGGTTCGACGATCGTAATCCTGCCGCGCTGGGACCGCGACGCCGCGGCTCGCGCGATCGAGCATTACCGCATCACGACCTGGCAGTCGATCTCGACGATGGTTGTGGATTTCCTTTCGAATCCGCGCATCGGCGAATACGATCTGTCGAGTCTCGCCGCAATGCGCGGCGGCGGCGCGGCCATGCCCGACGCGGTGGTCAAGAAGCTGCGCGACCTCACGGGTCTCGAATTCGTGGAGGGCTACGGCATGTCGGAGACGATGGCCGCCACCCACATCAATCCTGCGCAACACCCCAAGGCGCAGTGTCTCGGCATTCCGGTCTTCGACGTCGATGCGCGCATCGTCGATCCGATCACGCTCGAAGAGGTGCCCGAAGGAGAGGCGGGCGAGCTCATCATGAGCGCACCGCAAGTGATGCTGGGCTACTGGGGCAACCCGCAGGCAACGCGCGAGGCCTTCATCGAGCGCGACGGCAAGCGTTTTTTGCGCACCGGCGACCTCGTGCGGCGCGACGCCGATGGCTATTACTTCATGACCGACCGCCTCAAGCGCATGATCAACGCGTCCGGCTACAAGGTGTGGCCGGCCGAGGTCGAGGCGCTCATGTACCGGCATCCGGCCATCAAGGAGGTTTGCATCATCGGCGCTCAGGACCCCAAGCGCGGCGAGACGGTGAAGGCCGTTGTCGTGCTCGATCCGAGGCAGGTGGGCAGCGTGAGCGAAGCCGATATCGCCGCGTGGGCGCACGAGAATATGGCTGCGTACAAGGCGCCGCGCGTCGTGCAGTTCGTCGATGCGTTGCCGAAGTCGGGCAGCGGCAAAATTCTCTGGCGCCAGTTGCAGGAAGAGGAGGCTGCCGCGCGCTGAAGTGCATTAAAGCGGCGCACCGAACCTCCTGCCTTCCTCGCGAGCCTCAAGCGCCTGCCAATGCCGGCAGGTGCAACTCGCTCCAGTCCCATTCTCCGTGCGCGGCTTCGGCGGCCGCGCCCTTTGTTCCCGTGTGCTGCGCGGTGTGACCCGGCGACCATTCGCCAGGCGCCTGCGCATTCTTGCGCCCGAGAATCGCCTCGCACAGAAAGTCGATGCTGTACGCCTTCAGCAAATGCGCGTGATGCGTTTCGATATAGGCTGCAAGGCGCGCCGCTTCGCCCTGGATCTCCGCAAGCGAGTAGAGCGTGGTGGGATCCCAGCGAAAGCGCAGTCCGAGTTCGGCAAAAGCGGAATTGAATGCGCTCAACTGGTTGTGCAAGTGCTGATCGTGTTCCGTGGCTTTGCGGCCGGCTGAAGAGTGGCTCATGGCTGGTCTCCGTGTGAGTTCAGATGACGTGAGCCAATCGTAGAAGCGTTGAAGAATAAACGATAGTTAAAGTTTTTTTCGATTTGTATAAATAATTGAATATGGATACGCGTTGCGAGCCGCTGATCATCGACCTACGCGTAAACCCGCTTGGTGAGGCGCTTGCTTCTGATATATTGTATGGCACATATGGAATTTGCTTTTAACGACGGCTAAACACAACGTTGGAGACAAACCACCGATGTCTGCCGAAATCCAGGACGTAGCGGGGGGAGCCCCGCTGAGCTTGACGCTCGAACCCATCCACGCCACGGTTTCCCTGCGCGATCAGGCCTATGCGAAGCTGAAGCAGGCGATCGCAGAGACCGACATCTACCGCTCGCGAGACGAAATCCGCCTCGACGAGAAAGAGTTGACCGAAAAGCTCGGCGTGAGCCGCACGCCGGTGCGCGAGGCCATGACGCTGCTGGAACAGGAAGGATTCCTGCGTACTGTGCCGCGGCGCGGCGTCTATATTCTGCGCAAGACCCGCAAGGAGATCGTCGAAATGATCTATATGTGGGCCGCGCTGGAAAGCATTGCGGCGCGGCTCGCCACGCAGCGCGCTTCCGACGAGGACATCGCGCGTTTGCGCCATATGTTCGCGGATTTCGGCGAGGACAAACCCGCCGAGCACATCGAGGAATACTCGGAAGCGAACATCACGTTTCATCAAGCGCTGGTGGAACTGTCCAAGTCGCCGATTATCGTCGAGACCATCAAGAACATCTTCATGCATGTGCGAGCGATCCGGCGCATGACGATCGCGCAAAGCGATCGCGCGTCACGATCGATCGTGGACCACATGCGGATCATCGAGGCCCTTGAGGCGCGCGACACCGAAAGAGTGGAGCGGCTCGTGCGCCAGCATTCGATCGATCTTGCGTTATTTGTCGAAGCGAACTGCGACTTTCTCGACTGAGCGGCTCGCGCGCACACGTTGCGTGCCGCTGTTGTGCATTTTAAGTGTTGCCGTTGGTCATGAAATTTGGACTCCGTAATAAATAGTGGCGCTTGGCGCTGCTGCACCAACCGGGGATCTCAAAAAAACGCTTGACTAATATTGTGTGTGGAATATTGTATATCACGAGTAACCCAACGCCCCGCCAACGAGGAGACGTCATGGCAGAAGCAGGAATGAACGACGCGCAGAACAGCCCTGCGCAGGAAGCGCAACCGACGACCGACGGGTTTCACCTCGTCATCGATGCGCTGAAGCTCAACGACATCGACACGATTTACGGTCTCGTCGGTATTCCGATCACGGACCTCGCGCGTCTTGCTCAAGCTGAAGGCATGCGTTTCATCGGCTTCCGGCACGAGCAGAACGCGGGCAATGCCGCGGCGATCGCGGGTTACATGACGAAGAAGCCGGGCATCTGCCTCACGGTTTCGGCGCCGGGCTTCCTCAACGGCCTGACCGCGCTCGCCAACGCCACCACCAACTGCTTCCCGATGATCCTCATCAGCGGCTCGAGCGAGCGCGAGATCGTCGACCTGCAGCAGGGCGACTACGAGGAAATGGACCAGCTCAACGCCGCCAAGCCGTATGCCAAGGCCGCTTACCGCGTGCTGCATGCCGAGGACATCGGCGTCGGCATCGCCCGGGCGATCCGCGCAGCGGTCTCGGGCCGCCCCGGCGGCGTTTATCTCGACCTGCCGGCCAAGCTGCTTGCGCAGACCATCGACGCCGTGAAGGGCCAGCAGTCGCTCATCAAGGTCGTGGATGCCGCGCCGCGCCAGCTGCCCGCTCCCGACGCGGTCCAGCGCGCACTCGAAGTCCTCAAGACGGCCAAGCGCCCGCTCATCCTGCTCGGCAAGGGCGCGGCCTATGCTCAGGCCGACGCGCAGATTCGCGAGCTGGTCGAGAAGAGTGGCATTCCCTATCTGCCGATGTCGATGGCCAAGGGCCTGCTGCCCGACACGCACGAGCAGTCCGCGTCCGCCGCGCGCTCGTTCGTGCTCGCCGAATCGGATGCCGTCGTGCTGATCGGCGCGCGTCTGAACTGGCTGCTCTCGCACGGCAAGGGCAAGACCTGGGGGGCGCCGTCGCCCAAGCGTTTCGTGCAGATCGACATCGCGCCCACCGAGATTGACAGCAACGTGGCGATCGAAGCGCCCGTGATCGGCGATATCGGTTCGTGTGTCGAGGCGCTCGTCGCCGGCATGGGCTCGAACTTCCCGCAGCCGAGCGCCGAATGGCTCGGCGCCGTGGCGGAGCGCAAGACCAGGAACCTCGCGAAGATGGCCGCGACGCTCGAGAAGAACCCCACGCCGATGAATTTCCACAGCGCGCTGCGCGCGATTCGCGATGTGCTCAAGACACGTCCTGACATCAACGTGGTGAACGAAGGCGCGAACACGCTCGACTATGCGCGTGCGGTGATCGACATGTACCAGCCGCGCAAGCGTTTCGACTCGGGCACGTGGGGGATCATGGGCATCGGCATGGGCTTCGCGATCGGCGCGGCGGTCACGAGCGGCACGCAAGTCGTGGCCATCGAAGGCGACAGCGCGTTCGGCTTCAGCGGCATGGAGCTGGAAACCATCTGCCGCTACAACCTGCCGGTTTGCACGATCGTCTTCAACAACAACGGCGTGTATCGCGGCACCGACGTGAACCCGACCGGCGGCGCCGACGTCGCGCCCACCGTGTTCGTCAAGGGCGCGCGCTACGACAAGATGATCGAGGCGTTCGGCGGCATCGGCCACCAGGCCACGACTCCGGAGGAACTGACTGCGGCGCTGCTCGAAGCGATCGCGTCGGGCAAGCCCACGCTGATCAACGCAGTGATCGACGAATCGGCCGGCACGGAAAGCGGCCGTCTCACGAATCTCAATCCGCAAAGCGCGGCCATGAAGAAATAAGCTGAGTCTCACAGGACACATTCATCAGGAGCCAAGACATGAGCAAACCCCTCGACGGCATCAAGATCATCGACTTCACGCACGTACAGGCGGGCCCCGCATGCACGCAAATGCTCGCGTGGTTCGGCGCGGACGTGATCAAGGTGGAGCGCCCGGGCGCTGGTGACGTGACGCGCTCGCAGCTGCGCGACATTCCCGAAGCGGACGCGCTGTACTTCACGATGCTCAACAGCAACAAGCGCTCGCTCACGCTCGACACCAAGAAGCCGGAAGGCAAGGAAGTGCTCGAGAAGCTAATTCGCGAGTCGGACGTGATGGTGGAAAACTTCGGCCCGGGCGCGCTCGATCGCATGGGCTTCACGTGGGAGCGCATCAAGGAGCTCAACCCGAAGATGATCGTCGCTTCGGTGAAGGGCTTCAGTGAAGGCCACCACTACGACGACCTCAAGGTCTACGAGAACGTCGCGCAGTGCGCGGGCGGCGCGGCTTCGACCACGGGCTTCTGGGACGGCCCGCCTACGGTCAGCGCAGCGGCGCTCGGCGACAGCAACACGGGCATGCATCTGGCCATCGGCATTCTCACGGCGCTGATCGGCCGTGAAAAGACCGGCAAGGGCCAGAAGGTGGCCGTCTCGATGCAGGACAGCGTGATCAACCTGTGCCGCGTGAAGCTGCGCGACCAGCAGCGTCTGGATCGCGTGGGCTATCTGGAGGAGTATCCGCAGTATCCGCACGGCACTTTCAGCGATGTGGTGCCCCGTGGCGGCAACGCGGGCGGCGGCGGCCAGCCGGGCTGGGTGCTCAAGTGCAAGGGCTGGGAAACCGATCCGAACGCGTATATCTACTTCACGGTGCAAGGCCATGCATGGGAGCCGATCTGCCGCGCGATCGGCAAGCCCGAGTGGATCAGCGATCCGAACTACATGACGGCCCAGGCGCGCCAGCCGCATATCTTCGACATCTTCGCGACGATCGAGGAGTGGCTCGCCGACAAGACCAAGTTCGAGGCCGTCGATATTCTGCGCAAGTTCGATATCCCGTGCGCACCGGTGCTCAGCATGAAGGAAATCGCCAATGACCCGTCGCTGCGCGAGAGCGGTACTATCGTCGAAGTCCCGCACAAAGAGCGCGGCACGTATCTCACCGTGGGCAGCCCGATCAAGTTCTCGGACCTGAAGCCGGAAATCACGGGTTCGCCGCTGCTCGGCGAGCATACGGATGAGGTGCTCGCGGGTCTTGGGTACACGCCGCAGCAGATCGCGGCGCTGCACGAGACGCGCGCGGTCTAAGTACGGGACGCTCCGCAGGCCAGCGGAGCGCGGCGCGCGCATGAGGGTCGTGCGCGCCGCGCTCCGGCGATTCAACCCTTTCCCCACTTAGCTCCTATCAGGTCAAGCACCATGTCAACCGCCATCGATTTCGCCCAGCTTGCCGACGCTATCGGCGACGCCATCGTCATCTCGGACGCCGCCGGCGACATCACGTACTGGAATCCCGCCGCTACGCGCATGTTCGGCTATACGCGCGAGGAGGCGCTTGGCAAGACGCTCGATCTGATCATTCCCGAGCGGCTGCGCGGCCGTCACTGGGACGGTTATCACAAGACGATGGCGTCGGGGCAGACTCGCTACGGCAACGACGTGCTGCGCGTGCCCGCCGTCGACAAGGACGGTCGCGCGCTGTCGATCGCGTTTACCGTCGCGTTGCTGCACGGCCAGCAAGGCGAGATCACGGGCATCGTCGCCGTGATTCGCGACGAGACCGCGCGCTTCCAGGAAGAGCGCAATCTGCGCAAGCGCATTACCGAGCTCGAAGCCCAAGCCCAGGCCCAGGCGCAGTAGTTCTGAGCCAGTTAGCCAGCCTGCGGGCTGGCCGTATATCGCCCGACCTCAAGGTTCGCACGGAGCGCTTCGATGCATACGGAAATACTCGGTCATTACGAGGTCGAACTCTCGGCCCGTCAATTCATACACAACGGTGGCTGGGCGGCGTTCGCCGCTATCCACGATCCGCACGGCGGGCGCGGCGAACAAACGGGGTGCGCCCCCGTGCTCCCCGAGCAGCGAGTCGCCGACGAGACCGTTTTCGCCAGTGAGGCCGCCGCCATAGCAGGCGCCCGCCAGGCGGCGCTCGCAATGCTCGGCTATCTCGAGACAGTCAACCCGCCGCGCTAGCGGTCCCGGCTACACGTGAAGACGCGTAACAACGCATAGGGACGCACAGCGAGGCGGCGCGCCGCGCAGGCAGCGGCGCGCGCCAAGAATTCCAACATCCAGCAGGAGACGTTTCATGACGACATGGCCACGCCCTGGGCGCGCCAGGGGACTTTGCGCGCCGCCGCATCGCCGCGCCGGTATTTGCGCTTCATTCGTGCGCGGAGGTTCGCCATGGCAATGACCATTGCGGTGCCCCGCGAAATATTCGAAAACGAACGCCGCGTGGCGGCCACGCCGGAAAGCGTCGCACAACTGATCAAGCTTGGCTACGAGATCGAGATCGAGGCGGGCGCGGGCGAGCTCGCTTCGTATAGCGACGAAGCGTATCGCGCGGCCGGTGCATGCGTTGTCGACAATCCGCTCGAACTGTGGTCCAACGCCGACATCGTGTTCAAGGTGCGCCCGCCGTCGCTCGAGGAGGCGCAGCGCCTGAAGACCGGCGCGACGCTCATCAGTTTCATCTGGCCCGCGCAGAGCGGGGCGCTGCTCGAGGTGCTCGCCACGCGCGGCGCGACGGTGCTCGCGATGGACTGCGTGCCGCGCATCTCGCGCGCGCAAAAGCTCGACGCGCTGAGCTCGATGGCGAACATGGCCGGTTATCGCGCCGTGATCGAGGCCGCGCAGCATTTCGGGCGCATTTTCACCGGGCAGATCACGGCGGCGGGCAAGATGCCGCCCGCCAAGGTGCTCGTGATCGGCGCGGGTGTGGCCGGTCTCGCGGCCATCGGCGCAGCGCGCGGGCTTGGGGCCGTCGTGCGCGCATTCGATACGCGGCCCGAGGTCGGGCAGCAGATCGAGAGCATGGGCGCCGAGTTCCTGAGCGTCGACGTGGAGGAGGAAGGCGGCGGCGGTGGCGGCTACGCGAAGGTGATGAGCGCGAAGTTCATCGAAGCCGAGATGGCGCTGTTCAAGGCCCAGGCGAGCGAGGTGGACATCATCGTCACGACCGCGCTGATCCCGGGCAAGCCCGCTCCGCGCCTGATCGACGAAGAGATGGTCGCGTGCATGCGCGCGGGCAGCGTGATCGTCGATATGGCTGCGGAGCAGGGCGGCAATTGCGCGCTCACGCGCGCGGGCGAAGTGGTGCATGCGCATGGCGTGACGTTGATCGGCTATACCGATCTGCCGAGCCGCATGGCGAATCAGTCGAGCCAGCTCTATGCGACGAACCTGCGCCATCTGATGACCGATCTCACGCCTCTTAAGGATGGCGAACTAAAGCTCGACATGGACGATGTCGTGCAGCGGGGCACCACGGTCATGGAGCAGGGCAAGCTCTGCTGGCCCGCGCCGCCGGTGCCGACGGCGGCTGTCGCGCCGGCCGCGCAAGCCGCGTCGGCCGCGAGCGGGGCGAAGCCCGTGCAGCAGGCGCACGGTGCGGCTAGATCGGCTGCCGCCGAAACGCGTAGCCGCAGTGCATGGCCGCTGGTCATGCTGGTGCTGGCGGCCGTGGCGTTGCTCGCGCTCGGCGCGGTGGCGCCGAGCGCGTTCGTGGCGCATTTCACGGTGTTCGTGCTGGCCGTTTTCGTGGGCTATCAGGTGGTCTGGAATGTGACGCCGGCGCTGCACACGCCGCTCATGAGTGTGACCAACGCCATCAGCGGGATCATCGTGATCGGCGCGCTGCTGCATCCCAACGGCGCGGATACGGCGATGGTCGTGAAAGTGCTCGCGGGCGTCGCGCTGCTGGTTGCGACGATCAACATTGCAGGCGGGTTCCTCGTGACCCAGCGCATGCTGAAAATGTTTCAACGGACCTGAGGAGGCGACGTCATGCTTAGTGGAATCGGCAATATGGCGTGGCTCGGTTCGGCCACGCTCTTCATTCTCAGCCTGCGCGGGCTGAGTCATCCGGCTAGCGCCCGGCGAGGCAATCTTTTCGGCATCTGCGGGATGGCGATCGCGGTCATTGCGACGCTACTCGTCACGGGCGGGGCGGGGCTCGAAGTAGCGCTCGGCGCGGCGCTGGTGGGCGGCGGCATCGGCGCCGTGCTGGCTAGACGCGTGGAAATGACGCAAATGCCGCAACTCGTGGCCGTGCTGCACAGCTTCGTCGGCCTTGCGGCGACGCTCATCGCGGTCGCGAGCTTTCTCTCGCCGGCCGCCGCCGCGAGCGCCGTCGAGCGAGGAATTCACGACACCGAGATCTATATCGGCGCGTTCATCGGCACCGTAACGTTCAGCGGTTCGATCGTGGCGTTTCTCAAGCTGCAGGGCACGGTGGGCGGCAAGCCGCTCGTGCTGCCTGGCCGGCATCTGATGAACGCCGTGGCGCTCGCGGTTTGCATCGGGCTTGCGCTTGTCTTCGTGGCCGCACCGGATGGCCCGAATGCACTCCCCGCGCTCATCGCGATGTGCGCGATTGCGGCGGTGCTGGGCGTGCATCTCGTGATGGCGATCGGCGGCGCGGACATGCCCGTAGTGGTGTCCATGCTCAACAGCTATTCGGGCTGGGCGGCCGCGGCAACCGGCTTCATGCTCGATAACGACCTGCTGGTGACGACCGGCGCGCTGGTGGGTTCGAGCGGCGCGATCCTCAGCTACATCATGTGCCGCGCGATGAACCGCAGCTTCGTCTCGGTGATTCTCGGCGGTTTTGGCGCCGTGGCCAGCACGTCGAGCGCCGCGCCGCAGGGCGAAGTGGTGGCGACTTCCGTGGACGAAGTGGGCGCGCTGCTGCGCGATGCCGCCGAGGTCGTGATCGTGCCCGGTTATGGCATGGCCGTCGCCCAGGCGCAAAGCACGATCAGCGAAATCACGCGCAGGCTGCGTGCGCAGGGCGTACGGGTGCGTTTTGGCATCCATCCAGTTGCCGGGCGCTTGCCGGGCCATATGAACGTGCTGCTCGCCGAGGCGAAGGTGCCCTACGACATCGTGCTCGAAATGGACGAAATCAACGAGGACTTCACGAATACCGACGTCGTGCTCGTGATCGGCGCGAACGATATCGTCAATCCGGGCGCGCAGGAGGATGCGGGCAGCCCGATCGCGGGGATGCCGGTGCTCGAGGTGTGGAAGGCGCGCACCGTGGTGGTTTCCAAGCGCAGCATGGCGACGGGCTACGCGGGCGTCGACAATCCGCTCTTTTATAAGGAGAACACCCGAATGCTGTTCGGCGACGCAAAGGGTAGTGTCGATGCATTGCTCAGGCAGCTAGAAACGGCCTGATGCAGGAGTAGCGCGCGGCGCGGCGAGACCCGGGTAAACCCGGGCAAGACCGCGCTTCGCGCGAGACCGCCGGATCCGGCGGCTCATCAATGCAATGTACGGAGAGAGACAAACGTGGCACAAACCGATCGCATCGACGCCCCTTATGCGGCGCGGCGGCACAACCGCTGGGTGCAACTCGCGGCCGGTGTAGCCTGCATGGGGCTAGTCGCCAATCTGCAGTATGCGTGGACATTGTTCGTAGTGCCGATGGATTCGAAGCACCACTGGGGGCAGGCCGCCATTCAGCTCGCGTTCTCGCTGTTCATCGTGACGGAGACGTGGCTCGTTCCCGTGGAGGGCTGGCTCGTGGACCGCTTCGGCCCGCGCCCGGTCGTGATGGGCGGCGCGTGCTGCGTGGCGCTCGGCTGGATGCTCGACGCGTGGGCGCCGGCGCTGCCGGTGCTCTACGTGGCGGCGGTGATTTCGGGCATCGGTGCGGGATGCGTGTACGGCACATGCGTGGGCACGGCGCTCAAATGGTTTCCGGACCGGCGCGGGCTCGCTGCGGGCACGACGGCGGCGGGTTTTGGCGCGGGCGCGGCGCTCACCGTCATTCCGATCGCGCGCATGATCCAGCATTCGGGCTACGAGACGGCCTTCGTTTTTTTCGGTTTGCTGCAGGGCGCGTGCATCATGGCGCTCGCGCTCGTGATGGTGCGCCCGAAGCCGCCCGCGCATGCGGTCGGCGTGCAGCGGGTGGTGGCCACGAAGACCGACTACACGACGCGGCAGATGATCCGCGCGCCGCTGTTCTGGGTGATGTACGCGATGTTCATGTGCGTGGCCACGGGCGGCATCATCGCGACCGCGCAGATCGGGCCGATCGCCAAGTCGTACGGTTTCGCCTCGATGCCGGTGGCGTTCATGAGCATGACGCTGCCGCTGCTGACAATGACACTGTCGATCAACAATCTCTGCAACGGCTTCACGCGGCCGCTGTGCGGGCTCATTTCGGACCGGATCGGGCGTGAGAACACGATGTTCATCACTTTCATCGGCGAAGGGCTCGCGTTGCTCGGCCTGCGCTACTTCGGCCACGACCCGTATCTCTTCATCCTGTTTTCGGGGCTCGTGTTCCTGTTTTACGGCGACATCTTCTCGAACTTCCCGGCAACCTGCGCGGACACCTTCGGCGCGCGCTACGCGGCGGGCAACGCCGGCACGCTCTATACGGCCAAGGGGACTGCCGCGCTGATGGTGCCGGTGGCCACGCTGCTCGCGGTGCACGGCGGCTGGAACATGGTGTTCGAATTCGCGGCGTGTATCGCGATGATGGCGGGGGTGTGCGCGAAGGTGGTGTTGCAACCGATGCGGCGGCGCTGGATCTTCCAGTCGGCCAAGCCTGCGGGGCATGTCGAAACGGCGTTCGTCCGCAATCCGCTGGGTACGGGCGAGTAGTTAAATCGTTATCGGGGCGGGCGGCGCGCGCTATCCGGATGAGGGGCTTCGCACCGCTGCGCGCCGCCGCCCGGGTGCGTGCGCAGCCTGCGCATGAGCGCCGCCGCTGGCAGCGCACGTACGCGTGCGCGGCGCACCCGGCGGGCATCGGTGTGTGCCTGCATGCGGGGCAGCTCGGGCGCCTCGTCGGTGTCGTCCGTCGTGGATAACGCCGCGTAGCGTCCTTCGGTCTGGCCGCGCTCGATCCACTCGGCTGGCAATCGGGTCGCGATCAAACACGTCGCTGCGGCGCCGAAGCCCACGGCGACGATCGCGGCGATAACGACGATTTCCATTCCTTCTCCCTGTCGCGGGCGTGATCTCGTGCCGACGATGCGCCTCAGGCATCCCCGGGTTTCTGGTCAATGTATACCATTAAACATAACGAGATGTTTTCAGGGTGACGCGCATTCGTTCAATCATGGATGTTGTTCATGAAGTATGAACGGAAGAAAAAATTGAACATCTCGTGGTTTCTGTTCATAATGCTGGCGTGTTCATTGTTTTTGAACAAGCGAGATTTATGAACGACGGCAACCAGCATGGTCTCCCGAATTTTGATCGTCCAACCGAGGCGCTGCTCAGGCGGCTCGTCAACGGGGCCACCGGGCGTCTGGGTATTCCGCTGCGGGTAATCGACTTCGGCCCGACAGCCCGCAGCGCTGCGCCGGCCAGAGAGGCGAAGGTTACGCTGGAGGTGAACGGCGCTCCGCAACCCTACATGCTCGCTGCTCGCACCCGGATACGAACGCGGGAGGAGGTGAGGACCGTCGTGGCCCAAAGTGCCACTGCCGATCTTCCGATCCTTCTGGCCACGTCCTGGCTGACGCCTGCATTAGCGGACGAGTGCGTCGAACAAGGCCTGCAGTTCATCGACCTCGTCGGTAATCTTTATGTGCGTGGTCCCGGCCAGTACATTCTCGTCACAGGCCGGCCGGCGAATCCGGACATCAGGCGTTTCGTCTCGAGATCAGGAAAACCTGCGATCTCCGCGAGTGCTTCCGCGCTCAAGATGATTTTTGTGTTGCTTTCCGCTCCGGAACTCATCAACCGTCCATACCGGGAAATCGCGTCGTCGGCAGGGGTGGCGCTTGGCACGGTCGGCGGCGTGTTCGATGACCTGCGTGAACGCGGCTTGCTGGCCGGCACGGAGGACCGGCGATTGCTCGATCCTGACGCGCTGAGGGAAGAGTGGACGATCAATTATCCGCTGCGCCTGCTGCCGAAGCTCAGCGTACAACGGTTTGCGGTCGATGATCCTTCGTGGTGGCAGCGCGCGGAACTTCCTGCCGGGCAAGCCTGGTGGAGTGGAGAAGTCGCTGCCGCAAAACTGACCGGGCAGCTTCGGCCGGCCTCGCAGACACTATATGTCGAACCCGCAGCGAGACCGGCTGTCATGATGGCGCTGGCGAAGCAGCACCGCTTGCGTGCCGATCCCGCGGGCAGCCTGGAAATTGTCGATGCCTTCTGGCATCTCGACGACGCACGGACGGCGCAGCTGACGGCGCCGCTTTTGCTCGTGTACGCGGATCTCCTGCGCACGAGAGAGCCCCGTAATGCGGAGGCAGCGGCGTTGATTCGCGATCAATGGAGCGGGGCGAATGACGGTCGTATATCTTAAGGCGCCACTCCCGGCGGGAAAGCAGGCAGTGTTGTCGGCCATGGATCGCGTGGCGCGGCTGTCGAACCTGCAGTACTTCGTTGTCGGTGCGACTGCCAGGGATATTCTGATGTACCACCTGCATGGATTCCCGCTCAACCGCGCCAGTCCCGACATCGATTTCGCAATGGCCATCGAGAGTTGGCCTGCATTCGAAGCGTTGCGAACCGCGCTGCTTGGGGAGCCGGCGTTCCGCCCGGACGGGAAGATTGTGCATCGGCTTCATTATTCGCCTCCGGTTGGCGAAGGCTTTCCGGTGGATCTGGTCCCGTTCGGCGGTGTCGAGATCTCTCCGTCGCAAGTGGCGTGGCCGCCGGACATGGCAATTGTGATGAACGTGGCGGGCTACGCCGAAGCGCTGGATAGCGCGGTGACCGTGCGCATTGCGGACCGATGCGAGATTCGCGTTGCGTCGATACCGGGTCTCGTGATGACGAAGCTGATCGCGTGGCTGGACCGTGGGCAGTCCAATCCGAAAGACGCGGTGGATTTCCGGTATCTGCTCGAAAACTATGCGACTGCCGGCAACGCCGACAGGCTTTATGGGGAGGAGTTGCCGCTACTGGCGGCTTGCGATTATGCGTTCGAGCGCGCTGGTCCGAGATTGCTCGGAATGGATATCGCGTCCATCGCGTCGGCCCGAAGCAGGCAACAGATCGCCCGCATTCTGGCCGCCCCCGAACTGCACGATAGGCTCGTCGTGCATATGCTGCGTGGCGGCGCTCACTCCGGAGATCCGGTAGCGGCGATCGAGAGCCGGCTCGTTGAATTCAGGATCGGGCTGCTGGATTGGCCGGGGCCGTGATTGCATTGCTGTACTGATCGCCGATAGCGGGCGCGTTTCAGTTTCAGTCGCGCAAAAACAAAAAAGCCCGCAATTTGCGGGCTTTTTCGATGAAGCCGTGACTTGAAGAAGCGTGGTGCCCAGGAGAGGACTCGAACCTCCACAGTGTTGCCACCGCCAGGACCTGAACCTGGTGCGTCTACCAATTCCGCCACCTGGGCACGTCTTCAAGCTAAACAGCGATTATAGCGTGTTCGTGGACCCTGTCAATCAATGTTTTCAAAAAATCTTCACATCGCGAAAGATCTGCATCTGCGCGCGGGAAGCCGCGAAACATTCGGCGCAGCATGCTGCGGCTCTCACCGCCAGCGGAGCCGCACGGAAACGAAAAAAGCCGGCATAAAGCCGGCTTTTCTGAATCTTGGTGCCCAAGAGAGGACTCGAACCTCCACAGTGTTGCCACCGCCAGGACCTGAACCTGGTGCGTCTACCAATTCCGCCACCTGGGCAAGGTGTCGCTTACTACTTGCTGCTACGCTTGTCGTGCAGCAGAGAACGAGATTTTAGCGTGTCTACAGGACCTGTCAAGGCCCTTTTGAGGAAATTCGAGAAAAAAGTGCCGCGTCGGCGCTGGCCGTGAGTCCGGCGCGCGAGGCGCGTGCAGCGGGCGTCCGCAAGCTTCCACGCTGAATTGCCGGGCGCGGCTCGGGTGTTAGAATGCCTCGCAGCAAGACCGGGCGCGGCATGATTTCCCGTGTCCGCGCACTATCCGATGTCCACGCCACGAGAACAACCATCGATAAGCCCTTGAGCAAATATCCCTATCCGATTCCCAGCCGCGAGGAGATTCTCGGCGTGCTGCGGACCAGCGAATCGCCCTGTACCGCGAACGATATCGCCGAGGCTCTCGCCATCAAGCGCCAGGAGCGTGAAGGGTTTTTCAGGCGGCTCGCCGCGATGGAGCGCGACGGGCAGATCCGGCTCGATTCGCGCGGCCATTATCAGCTTGCGCATCCTTCCAACTTCGTTGCGGGCCGTGTTCAGGGCCATCGTGACGGCTACGGCTTCCTCGTGCGCGACGACGGCCAGGACGACCTGTTCCTGCCGCAAGGCGAGATGCAGAAGGTCATGCACAACGACCGCGTGCTCGCGCGCATCGTCGGCTATGACCGCCGCGGGCGTCCGGAAGGGCATATCGTCGAGGTCACGGACCGCGCGAACCGCAGCGTGATCGGGCGGCTGCTCAATGAAAACGGCGCGCTCATCGTCGCGCCCGAAGACAAGCGCATCGGCCACGACATTCTCGTCACGCAAAATGCGAAGAAGGCCAAGGTCGGGCAAGTGGTGGTCGTCGAACTCACCGACTTCCCGAGCCGCCACTCGCAGCCGCTCGGCCGCGTGCTGGAAGTGCTCGGCGACATCGACGATCCCGGCATGGAGATCGAGATCGCCGTGCGCAAGTACGGCGTGCCGCACGAGTTCAGCAAGCCCGCGCTCGATGAGGCCGCGAAGCTGCCCGATGCCGTGCGTCCCGCCGATATCCGCTATCGCATCGATTTGCGCGACGTGCCGCTCGTCACCATCGACGGCGAAGATGCGCGCGACTTCGACGACGCCGTTTACTGCGAACCGATGAAGGTCGGGCGCGGCGACGGCTTCCGCTTGCTCGTGGCCATCGCCGACGTCTCGCACTATGTGCAGCCGGGCGGCGGGCTCGATGTGGACGCCATCGAGCGCAGCACCTCGGTGTACTTCCCGCGCCGCGTGATTCCGATGTTGCCGGAGAAGCTCTCGAATGGCCTTTGCTCGCTCAATCCGCATGTGGACCGCTGCGTGCTCGTGTGCGATATGGTCATCACCGCTCGCGGCGAGATCAAGGCGTATCAGTTCTACCCGGGTGTGATGCATTCGGCGGCGCGCCTCACGTATACCGAGGTCGCCGCGGTGCTCAAGAACACCAAGGGGCCGGAGGCGACGCGGCGCGCCGCGCTGATGCCGCATCTGCAGAACCTCTACGGCGTTTACAAGGCGCTTTTCGCGGCGCGCCAGAAGCGCGGCGCGATCGACTTCGACACGACCGAGACCTATATCGTCTGCAACGCGCAGGGCAAGATCGAGCAGATCGTGCCGCGCCAGCGCAACGACGCGCACAAGCTGATCGAAGAGTGCATGCTTGCGGCCAACGTTTGCGCGGCGGACTTCATGAAGCGCAACAAGCATCCGGGCCTGTACCGGGTGCACGCGGGGCCGAGCGCGGAAAAGCTCGAGAACCTGCGCACCTTCCTGCGCGGCATGGGTCTTTCGCTGGGCGGCGGCGACACGCCTCACGCGAGCGACTATGCGGCGCTGATGGCGCACATCCGCGACCGGCCCGATGCGCAGATGCTGCAAACGATGCTGCTGCGCTCGATGCAGCAGGCCGTCTACAGCCCGGACAACATCGGCCACTTTGGCCTCGCTTACGAGGCCTACGCGCACTTCACGAGCCCGATCCGCCGCTATCCCGACCTGCTCACGCACCGCTCGATCTACGCGATCCTGCAGGGCAAGAAGTATCAGCCGGCGGCGCCCGAAGGCGTCGAGCTCAACACGGCCCTTTCGCCGCGCGCCCGCGCGATGCAGGCCGAGGACGAGGCGAAGCGCGGCAAGCGTGCACGCGGCGCGAATACGGCAATCTGGGAAGAGCTCGGCCTGCACTGCTCGGCCAACGAGCGCCGTGCCGATGAAGCCTCGCGCGACGTCGAGGCGTGGCTCAAGTGCTACTTCATGCGCGACAAGCTCGGCGAGGAATATGGCGGCATGGTGAGCGGCGTGACGTCGTTCGGCATTTTCGTGCAGCTCGATTCGCTGTTCATCGAAGGTCTCGTGCATGTGACGGAACTGGGCTCGGACTATTTCCAGTACGACGACATCAAAAACGAGCTGCGCGGCGAGCGCACCGGCATCCGCTACCGTCTTTCGGACCGCGTGCGCGTGCAGGTGAGCCGCGTCGATCTCGATGCGCGCAAGATCGATTTCCGCCTCGTGCGCGATACGCCGGTCAAGCCCGCTCTGAATCGCGGCGGGCAAGGCCAGCAGGAACGTGGCGGGCCGCAGGAGGGCGGTCCGCGCGTGCGTTCGCTGCCGCAGGGCATGGGCGGTCAAGGCGGCCAGGGTGGCCAGGGTGGCCAGGGTGGCCAGAGCGGCGACGTCCGGCGCAAGAAGGCCGCGCCGGCGCAGAGCGCGGCCGTGAAGGAAGCGCGCGCGGCGCGCAGCGCGGCGAAGACCGCGAAGAAGCGCGCGGCGTCGAAGTCGGCGGCGAAGAAGCCGGTATCGCGCAAGAAGCGCTAAAGCCGGGCTGCGCGCGAGGGCGTGCAGCATCGGCAGCAACCATGCGCCGCGCCGCGAATGCCGCGCGGCGCGCGCACGTTTAACAGTCACGCCGGGCCTTGCACCGAGGCGGCCATCTAGACCCATCGACGCAGGCAGGGCGTACCCGGACCGCGCGTCGGCCGGCAGAATCACAGTCGTTCGCGGCACGAGGCTCGCAACGCGAGACTCAAGGCACGAGGCCGCAGGTCCTGTGCGCCGCGAACCGTTCATCAGGGGTTGTATCCAGTCATGTCACGTCTCAAGGTTCTTTACGGGTTTCATGCGGTGACCGCACGCTTGCGGCACGACGCGTCCACGGTCGAGGATGTCTATTACGACACGACGCGGCGTGACCGCCGCATGCAGGATTTCCTGCACGCCGCAAAGGAAGCGGGCGTGCGCATCATCGCCGCGGACGAGACGCGCCTGTGGGGGCTCGCTCGCACGGAGCGCCATCAGGGCGTGGTCGCGCGCGTGCACGATCTGCCGCTCGCGCAGAACCTGGCCGAGCTGCTCGACGGCATCCAGGGCTCGCCGCTGCTGCTCGTGCTCGACGGCGTGACCGATCCGCACAACCTCGGCGCATGTCTGCGCGTGGCCGATGCAGCCGGCGCGCACGCCGTGATCGCGCCGCGCGACCGCGCCGTGGGCCTGAACGCCACCGCTGCGAAGGTTGCGAGCGGCGCGGCCGATACGATTCCGTATATCACCGTCACGAACCTTGCGCGCGCGCTGCGCGAGCTGAAGGACGCCGGCGTATGGGTGGTCGGCACAGCGGGCGACGCGAGCGCGAGCCTGTACCAGACGAAGCTCGACGGCCCTGTCGCGCTTGTGATGGGTGCCGAAGGCGAGGGCATGCGCCGCCTCACGCGCGAAACCTGCGACGAGGTCATGCACATTCCGATGGCGGGCACGGTCGAGAGCCTGAACGTTTCCGTCGCTTCGGGCGTGTGCCTGTTCGAGGCGGTGCGTCAACGTTCGGTCGCGCGCTGACGCGTGCCGCGCATGCGCGTCCTGCGCAAGTCGAGACTCGGCGTGGCGGCGTTCGCGGCGCTTGCGCTCGCCGCGTGCGCGCCCGCCACGATGGTCGATCGCCGCGGCTACGTCGCCGACACGCAATATCACGCGCGCAGCGCGGACTCGCGCATCCGCTTCCTCGTGGAGCACTATACGCAGGGCGATGAACCCACCGCGCTTGAAGAGCTGACGCGCGAGAACGTGAGTGCCCATTACCTCGTTCCCGTGCATCCGCCGCTGCGCGACGGCAAGCCCGTCGTGCTGCAACTCGTGCCCGAAGCACAGCGCGCCTGGCATGCGGGCGCGAGCGAGTGGCAGGGCACGACCGAGCTCAACGCGGCTTCGATCGGCATCGAAAACGTCAATTCGGGGCCGCTCACAGACTCGCAAGCCACGCCGGAAGGGTCGCCGCCACGCGAGTGGGCGCCCTGGCCACCCGAGCAGGTCGCGGCGATCATCGCGCTCTCGAAGGACATCGTCGCGCGTTACGGCATTGCACCCACGCGCGTGGTGGGCCATAGCGATATCGCTCCTCAGCGCAAGATCGATCCGGGCCCGCTGTTCCCGTGGAAGCCGCTTTACGAGGCGGGCGTGGGCGCATGGCCCGACGATGCGACCGTGAAGGCCGAGCTCGCGGGCCGCGCCCCCGACGCGCCGGCCGACGTGCTCGGCCTGCAGACAAAGCTTGCGCGCTATGGCTACGAGGTCGCAACCGACGGCGTGCTCGACGCGCGCACGCGGCGCGTGTTCGCGGCCTTCCAGATGCACTTCCGGGCACGCGACTACTCGGGCACGCCCGACGCGGAAACCGATGCGATCGCGCAGGCGCTGCTAGACAAATACGTCGACCGGACGGTACCGGCGCCGGCCGGCGTGAGCGAAACGGCGCCTTGAATGCGCGGCGCGACATGCGTGCGGCGCGCGAGACGTCGTGCATCGGCGCGCAGCGTGCGTGGTCGCCCCAGCGGCGGCACGCAACTCCGGTAAACTATGCGTTTTCCGCGTTTTCCTTCCTCGGGCAGTTCCCCATCATGACTCAAGACGAACTCAAGAAACTGGTCGGCCAGGCCGCCGCAGACTATGTCAACGCGCATGTGCCGGAAGGCGCCGTGATTGGCGTCGGCACCGGCTCGACCGCGAACTGTTTCATCGACGCGCTGGCTGCCAGCAAAGGCCGTTATCGCGGGGCCGTATCGAGCTCGGTCGCGACCACGGCGCGCCTCGAAGCGCACGGCTTCAAGATCTTCGACCTGAACGAGATCGAATCGCTGCCCGTCTATGTGGACGGTGCCGACGAGATCGACGCATCGGGCGCGATGATCAAGGGCGGCGGCGGGGCGCTTACGCGCGAGAAGATTGTCGCGTCGGTGTCGGAGGTGTTCGTGTGTATCGCCGACGCAAGCAAGCGCGTGGACGTGCTCGGCCAGTTCCCGCTGCCCATCGAGGTCGTGCCGATGGCGCGCACGGCTGTCGGGCGCCGCGTGACGGCGCTCGGCGGCGTGCCCGTGCTGCGCGTGCAGACGGACGGCACGCCCTATATCACCGACAACGGCAACGAGATTCTCGACGTGAAGGGCCTGCGCATCGGCGACCCGCGCGCGCTCGAGGCGCAGGTCAACGCATGGCCCGGTGTCGTGACCGTGGGCCTGTTCGCGGCACGCGGCGCCGACCTGTGCCTGCTCGGCGGCGAGTCGGGCGTCGAGCGCATCGACTATCGCAAGGGCTGATCGCCCGAGCGAGCGGCGGCGCGAACACCGCTATGCGGTGCGCGCGCCGTCATGCTCCTGTGCTGCGGGTCCGATAATCGTTCAGGGATCCTGATGATGTGGCGAGGCGGGCAGGCTGTGCGACCCGAGCCGTCATGACGAGAAAGCGGAGCTGTCTCGTCATGACGTCCAGGGATCGGCTCATTCCACGGTTTCCGCTTGATGAAGGCGCGGCAGCAAGCGGTCGAACTCGCGGCGCACGAGGCCGTAGCACTCGCAGGCGCGGGCTTCGAGGCCCTTGCGGTCGAGCACGCGGATGCGGCCGCGGCTGTGGTGGATCAGGCCTTCGTTGTGCAGCTTGCCGGCCGCTTCGGTGATGCCCTCGCGGCGCACGCCAAGCATGTCGGCGATGAGCTGCTGCGTGACCGTCAAGTCGTTCGACGCTACGCGGTCCACTTCGATCAGGAGCCAGCGGCACAGCTGCCTGCTGAGCGAATGATGGCGGTTGCAGGCCGCGGTTTGCGCCACTTGCGTGAGCAGGGCGTGCATGTAGAGCAGCATGAGGCGGCGCAGGAAGTCCGAGCGCGCGAACTGCTGCCGGAGGCTTTGCGCGCTCATGCGATACGCGAAGCCCGTGCATTGCACCTGCACGCGATTGGGCATGGTTTCGCCGCCCGTGAGCACGGGCACGCCGGTCATGCCTTCGCGGCCCACCGCCGCGATCTCCACGGAGCTGCCGTCTTCCATCGTCGAGAGCATGGAGATGATTGCCGTGGTCGGAAAGTAGACGTGGTGAATGCGCTGGCCGGAGTCGCAGAGCAGTTGTTCGGTGCGCAGATGGACAAGTTCGAGATGCGGTGCGAGTGCTTGCCACTCGTGCGACGGCAGTGCTCCGAGCAAATGGTTGCCGTGCAGATCCGATTGAAGGGTCAACATGATTTGGTCCTCGTGCGAAGCGGCTTTCACCGCCCCTTGTCTTTTCATTCCGGTCGTCGAACCGCTTTTTGTATGCCGCTTCCCGTAGCGGCTATTGGCTCGTAGTGCCGGCCCCATAGTCCCGAGTGCGTGCGCTATATCGGCTGTATGCGTCACGCTGTGTGGCGCATCCCACTAAGCAGGGGATGTGCCAGAGCGGCGCAAACCTCGTATGTGTGCGGCTTTGCGGGCACAACGATGTGAGCGCACCCAGGTAACTCGCCGTTTTTGTTTCAAATCTGTACGACGCTTAGGGCGGCTCCGGCCGCCGCAGGCGCTATTTGTAACTAGATGTAACTTTGCAAGTAATTGAATTTATTGGATTATTCGGCGCACCAGGGGGCGTGTTCAAAAATGACTCCATGCTGAAACACGCGCGATCGAGGGCTGCGCCCGACCGCTCGCAACGCACGCGGAACCGTTCGAATTTGATTCAGTTGTGTTGCGCCGGAGGCGATCCGCGCGGAAATGTTCGCTCCTGAAACATGGATGCCCAGCCGCTCTCGCACAGCACATGCGTGCACAAATGTCTCGTTGCTCGACTGCACGCCAGTCGCGCGGTCAGTGTGGGTATGCGTACAGAATCGCCTGCAGCGCTTTGCTCCAATGGAGTCCAAATACCCAGGGGCGCACGCGAAGCAGTACGCGATGCCGCACCTGCCCTGGACTGGATATCCGAATGGGGAGCTTCCTGCATGAACCAGGTCGTTACGCAGGCCGGCTTGATTGCCGCGGCCAATGAACCCGAAGTCGCACTCGTCGTTCAGCCCGTTGTGCTGGCCGGCGGTTCGGGAACGCGGTTATGGCCGCTTTCGCGCGAACATTGCCCCAAGCAGCTGATCGACCTGCTCGATGGCGAGTCGCTGCTCGAGGCCACCGTGCGCCGCCTCGATGGTGTGTATGCGCGTGGCGGCGCGTCGGTGCGCAAAGCCGCGCCGCTTGTCGTGAGCAGCGAGGATCTGCGCCATATGACCGCCGACCGGCTCGGCCGCAGCGGCACGCCGGCACGCGTCGTGTTCGAGCCGGTCGCGCGCAACACCGCGCCGGCACTCACCGTGGCTGCGCTCGCCGCATGCGCGGAGCAGGCAGCGGCGGAAACCGTATCGGACGCCGCGTCGGCAAAAGCATCGGAAAAAGCGCCGCAAAACGATAGCGACCCGATCCTGGTCGCCATGCCCGCGGATCACCTGATTGCCGATCGGGCCGCGTTTGCCGCGGCGCTGGAAGACGCCGTGACCTACGCAGCGCGTGGTGCGATCGTCACGCTCGGGGTGCCGCCGCAACGCGTCGAGACGGGCTATGGCTACATCGGCGCTGGCGCGACGCTTGGCGCGAGCGGTGCGCGCTCCATCGAGCGCTTCGTCGAGAAACCCGATGCCGAGGTTGCCGCGCGGTACGTCGCGTCGGGCGATTACTGGTGGAACAGCGGCATTTTCGTGGTGCGCGCCTCGGTGTGGCTCGCGGCCATCGCGCGCTGCCGGCCCGCCATCGCGGCGCAGTGCGCGCAGGCCTTCGAGCGCGCGAGCGTCGACGCGGACGGCGCGGTTCATCTGGATGCGGCGGCGCTGGACGCGTGCCCCTCCGATTCGATCGACTATGCGGTGATGGAGTCCGTGGGTGCCGACGCGCTGCTCGCCGGCGTGGTCGTGCCGCTCGTGGCGGGCTGGTCCGACGTTGGCGCGTGGGATGCGGTCTGGCAGGTTTCCGACAAGGACGCGAGCGGCAATGTCGCGCGCGGGCGCGTGCTGTTCGAAGACTCGACCGAGAGCTTCGCGCATTCCGATGGCCGGCTCGTGGCCTGCGTGGGCGTGCACGGCGTGGTGGTGGTGGAGACCGCCGATGCCGTGCTCGTCGCGGCCAAGGACCGCGTGCAGAGCGTGAAGGCGATCGTCGGCAAGCTCAAGGCGCAACACGGCGAGGAGGCGCAGCATCATCGCCGCGTCGAGCGGCCGTGGGGCTGTTATGACTCGGTCGACCGCGGGGAGCGCTTCCAGGTCAAGCGCATCGTCGTGAAGCCGGGCGGGCGGCTCTCGTTGCAGATGCATCATCACCGCGCCGAGCATTGGGTCGTCGTGCGCGGCACGGCCCGTGTGACGCGCGGCGACGAAGTGTTCCTGATCTCCGAGAACGAGTCAACCTATATTCCGCTCGGCGTGAAGCACCGGCTCGAAAACCCGGGCAAGACGCCGCTCGAGATCATCGAGGTGCAGTCGGGCGGCTATCTCGGCGAAGACGACATCGTGCGCTTCGACGATCAGTACGGGCGTGCGGGAGAGCACGAAGACGCGCTCGCGTGGCAAAGAAAGTAGCTGGGTAAATCCATACAAACTGCTTACGAATCAACGGCAGGAAACTGCAAATCACAAGAATCGGGAAATCAAAGGGCCTGACGGGATCACCCGGGACACACTCGGGAGAGCCTGGAAAAGCGGGTACGGACAGGGCGTTTGCCGCGCCATCTTTGCGTCAGGAGATATCCTGGCTGGCGGTTCATGCAATTCGCATGGCAACTTACGACTAAGTTCGACGAAGCACGAGGGCCCACGCAGCAACCGTCAAACAGGCGCGCTTACGCGGCATCGGGGGGAAGGGTCATGGAACTGGGGAACAAGGAACGCTCACTCGTGAGCAAGGTCATGGATGGCCTTATTTCGGGCATCGTCGAAGAACGTTACGGCGCGATCCTGCCGCCGCAGGATGTACTGTCCAAAGAGTTTGACGTGAGCCGCACGGTCATGCGCGAAGCGCTGTCCATGCTGCTCGCACGCCACATGCTCGACGTGCGGCCCAAGATCGGCACGCGCATTCGTCCCATGCGCGACTGGCGCATGATCGACGAAGACGTGGTGAGCTGGCGTTTTCGCGCGAAGCCGGACAAGAACTTTCTGCGCGACGTGATCGAGTTCCGCGCGCTGATCGAGCCCGCCGCGTGCGCGCTGGCAGCCGAGCGCGCGAGCGCAGCGGATCTCGCAGGCATTCGCGAAGCCTACGAGGCGCTGCGCCAGACGAGTCCCGGCGAAGCCGGTTGCGAAGCTGCCGACACGCTTCTGCACACGCGCATTCTCGCTGCGAGCGGCAATCAGTTCTATCAGCAGATGGCGGCGATCATTCGCGGCGCGCTCACGCTCGTGGGGCCCATCCTGAGCCAGCGCGAGGGCGGCTGGACCAACGTGGTCAACGCGCACGGCAGCGTGGTCGACGCGATCGAGCGACGCGCGCCCGAAGACGCGCGCAAGGCCGCGGCGGCCATGATCGAGCTGACTGCCGACGAGCTTCACAGCTCGCTTTCGCCGGAGGCTGTCGAGCCGCGCTGATGCGCTCGTTCGTTGCCTGGTTGGTTAGCCGGGTGATTAACTGAGCAATTAAACGAGCAATTAACTGAGCGGTTAACTGAGCGGTTAACTGAGCGGTTGCCTGCGCGCGCGCAAGCCCGTATCGTGCGTATCTTTGCTTTGCTGCGGCCGGTGTACGGCGTGCGGCAGGCAGATCACGCAATCGACGCAATCGGCGATACGAGGCAAGGCATGGGCGATTCAGGCAAGCGCAGCGAAATCCGTAATGGTGTCACGTCGGCCACGATAACCTGGGGCATCGTGGGCGCGGGGCGCATTGCGCGGCGTTTCACGCAGGGCGTGGCGCATGTGCAAGGCGCGCGCGTGGGCGCGGTGTGGTCGCGCCGCGTGGCGCCGGCCGAGGCGCTCGCGCAGGAGTGCGGCGCCACTGCGTGCGCGAGTTTTGAGGCGCTGCTCGCGAGCAGCGTCGACGCCGTCTACATTGCCACGCTGCAGGACAGCCACGCGCACTATGCGGTCGCGGCGCTGGACGCGGGCCTGCACGTGCTCTGCGAAAAGCCCGCGACCGTGAACGCCGCGCAACTCGAGCGCGTGCTCGATGCCGCGCGGCGCGCGCAACGTCTCTTCATGGAGGCGATGAAGCCGCCGTTCTACCCGCTCTATCGCGCCTTGCGCGCGCATCTGCAAGCCGATCCCATCGGCCCCGTGGGCCTCGTGCGCGCGGGCTGCTCGGTTGCCAACGTTCCTGCCGGCCATCCGTCGTTCTCGTTCGAGCACGCGGGCGGCGCGCTGCTCGACATCGGCGTGTACGAGATGTTTCTCGCGGTCGACTGGCTAGGCGCGCCGCGCGAGGTGCAGACCTTCGGGCGCCTGGGCGTCACGGGCGTGGATACGTTTGCAAGCCTCAATTGCCAGCATGAAAACGGTATCGCGCAACTCTTTTGCGGGCTCGATCTGCATGGTTTTGGCGATGCGTTGCTGGCGGGACCGAACGGCCACGTGACGATTCATGCGAACTGGTGGAACCCGGTGCGCGCGACGATCCGCTATGTCGACGGCCGCACGGTCGAACTCGACGAGCCCTTCGAAGGCGGTGGCCTGAACTACGAAACCGCGCACTTTTGCGAGTTGCTGCGCGCCGGCGCGCTGGAGAGCCCGGTTATGCCGCACGAGACCTCGCGGCGCATGATCGCGATGGCCGATGCCGCTCGCGCGGCGCTCGGCTTGCGTTTCGACTGCGAGTGACGCTAGTGCCGCTCAATGCCGCTCAATGCCGCGCGGGCAACGCGAGGCGTTTTTCGTACCAGTGCTGGATCCACTCGAGCACCTGGCAGAGCACCCAGTAGACGGCGGCGGCCGCGAGATAGAGCGGCAGCGGCTGATACGTCGAAGCAATGATCTCCTGGGCGCTGCGCAGCAGTTCGGTCACGGTGATGACCGACACGAGCGAAGTGTCCTTGATGAGGCTGATCAGGCTGTTCGAGAGGCTCGGCACCGCAATGCGCAGCGCCTGCGGCGCGATCACGTAGCGCAGCGTCTGACGCCGCGAGAGGCCCAAGCTATAGGCGGCGAGCCACTGGCCGCTGTGGATGCCGAGAATCGCGCCGCGCATGCTCTCGGAGAGATAGGCCGCGACGTTCGCGGAGAGCGCGATTACGCCGGCAGGCGTGGGGTCGAGCGAGATGCCGATGCTCGGCAATCCGTAGTAAATCACGAAGATCTGCACGAGCAGCGGGGTGCCGCGCATGAGGCTCACGTATACGCGCGCAATGAACACGAGCGCACGATTCGAGCTGATACCCATGAGCGCGAGCACCGCGCCGCCGATGAGCCCGAAGATCATCGACAGGACTGCGAACTTGACCGTCAGCACCGCGCCCTGCGCGAGCACGGGCAGCGACTGGATGATGAGCGAGTAGATGGGCATGGGAGGACGCGGATGAGAAGCGCTCGCCGGGCGAGCCGTAAAAACATGGGGCGGCACCCTGCGATGCCGCCCCGCGCGACTGACGCCGTTACTTCGTGATCGGCCTGGTCACGTCGATGCCGAACCACTTGTCCGAGATCTTCGTGAAGGTGCCGTCGGCTTCGAGTTGGGCCATGGCGTCGTCGATGGCTTTGGCGAACTTCGGATTACCCTTCCTGAACGGAATGGCCGACGGGTTGCCGGCGCCGACCATCGCGCCCGTGCGCAGCGGCAGCTGCGAGTTCTTCAGCAGGTAGGCGAGCATCAGGCGGTCGTTGAGCGCCGCGTCCAGACGTCCGGCTGCGAGGTCGCGCAGGTATTCCGGCGCACCAGGATAGGTCTTCACGTCGATGCCCGGCACCGACTTCGCCATGTCCATGTAGTTGGTGCCCAGACCGACGCCGAGCTTCTTGCCTTTCAGTTCTTCGAGCGATGTAAACTGGCGCGTATCGTCCTTGCGCTGAATGAGCTGCGCGGCCGAGTACGTGTAGGCCGGCGAGAAGTCGAGCACGGCCTTGCGCTGGTCGGTGACGCCCACCTGGTTGACGATCACGTCGAATTTGCCGGCCTGCAGACCCGCGATGATGCCGCTCCATTCGGTCGTGACGAATTCGGGCTTCAGGCCCAACTTCGCGGCCACGGCCTTGGCGATGTCGACGTCGTAACCCACCAGTTCGCCGTTAGGCGCCTTCGAGTTGAACGGCGGGAACGTGCCTTCGAGACCGATGCGCAGCGTGCCGCGCGCCTTCGCCTGGTCGAGCAGGTCTTCGGCGTGGGCGCTCGCTGCAACGAACGATGCGCCGGCGAGTGCGAGCGCAAGGAGCTTTTTCAGCAAGGCGACTTTCATTGTTTTCCTCTTGTTTTGCTGCGGTTTTGTAGCGAGCCCGAGGATTCCCCGGGCCGGCCGTCTTCTGGAGCGGAGTGCATGGCCCGATGCGCGCCATGCGCCGCACATGGCCTGAAACTATAGCCTCACGCGCGGCCCGAGGCCAGCGCACGCGCGCATTCGGCAACGAGCGCCGGGCCGCGGTAGATGAAACCCGTGTAGACCTGCACGAGCGATGCCCCTGCAGCGATCTTCGCGCGCGCGTCTTCGCCCGAGAAAATGCCGCCTACGCCGATGATCGGCACCTGCTCGCCGAGTTCGGCGCGCAGTTTGCGGATCACCTCGTTCGAAGCCTCGAACACCGGGCGGCCCGAGAGACCGCCGGTTTCGTTGGCATTGGGCAGGCCCTCGACCGCCGCGCGCGAAAGCGTCGTATTGGTCGCGATCACGCCTTCGATCTGGTGGCGCAGGAGTGTGTCGGCGATCTCCTTGATCTGCTCATCGTCGAGATCCGGCGCGATCTTCAGCGCGAGCGGCACGAGCTTGCCGTGCATGTCGGCGAGACGCTGCTGCTTGTCCTTGAGCGCGGCGAGCAGCGCGTCGAGCTCGCCGCCGCCCTGCAATTGGCGCAGATTCTTCGTGTTCGGCGACGAGATGTTGATCGTCACGTAGCTCGCGAACGGATAGACGCGCTCGAGACAGAACAGGTAGTCGTCGGCTGCGCGCTCAATCGGCGTGTCGGCGTTCTTGCCAATGTTCAGGCCGAGGATGCCGCGATAGCGCGCGGCCTGCACGTTCTTCACGAACTGCTCGACGCCCTGGTTATTGAATCCCATCCGGTTGATGATGCCGCCGGCCTCGGGCAGGCGGAAAATGCGCGGACGCGGGTTGCCCGGCTGCGGACGCGGCGTGACCGTGCCCACTTCGATAAAGCCGAAGCCCAGCGCGGCGAATCCGTCGATGGCGGCGCCTTCCTTGTCGAGGCCCGCGGCGAGACCCACCGGATTGCGGAACGTGAGGCCCATGACGGTGCGCGGCGAGTCGGGCACGCGCGGCGCGAAGAGGCCTGCCATGCCCGTACGGCCCGCAGCGCCGATCATGCGCAGGGAGAGATGGTGGGCGTCTTCGGCGTCCATGCGGAAGAGCCGGTCGCGGACGAGCGGATAAAGGGTGCTGAACACGGGGAAAAGGCGCAGGCGCAGAAAAATGAGAACCCGCTATTTTAGCGATAAAGTTCACCACGCAGTTCACCCCCGCCATTTACCGCAAACGGCGGCGGGCTGCGCGCATGCACGGGAAGATCAACTTGGCGCCGCTCGCGTGCTAGCCTGCAGCAGCTTCGCTCGTGGAGCCGAGCGCGCACCAGACGCCGTCGAAGAGGCCTTCGAGCGGCTGAAAGCGGGCTTTATAGGCCATTTTCGGGCTCTCGCGAATCCAGTACCCGAGATAGACGTAGGGCAGTTGCAGACTGCGCGCCTGCTCGATTTGCCAGAGGATGTTGTAGGTGCCGTAGCTCGTGTGCGGGCTGTCGGGCTCAAAGAAGGTGTAGACCGAGGACAGCCCGTCGCCGAGGATGTCGATCATGCTCACCATGCGCAGCGTGCCGGGCTCGTCGGGGCGCTGCGGATCGGGCTCGCGAAATTCCACGAGGCGCGAGTTGATCCGGCTTTGCAGCAAAAACTGCTCGTACTGGTCGCGGCTGTCGCGGTCCATGCCGCCGCCCGCGTGCCGCGCCGACTGGTAGCGCATGTAGAGCGCGTAATGGGCCTCGTCGTAATGGAGCGGCGCGACCGTCGCCACGAGTTCGCCATGATGCTTCCAGGTGCGGCGCTGGGTGCGGTTCGGCGTGAAGCGCTCGACCGGCACGCGCACCGGCACGCAGGCGCGGCAGCCATCGCAATAGGGCCGGTAGGTGAAGACGCCCGAGCGGCGGAAGCCCGCCTTCACGAGATCGGTGTAGACGTCGGAATTGATGAGATGGCTGGGCGTCGCCACTTGCGAGCGCGCGATGCGCCCCTCCAGATAGCTGCAGGGGTAGGGTGCCGTTGCATAGAATTGCAGCGCGGAAAGCGGTGAAAGCGGCAGCTCGTTCGGATGCGTCACGTTGGCAGCTCTCGTTGCGGTTCGGATCGTCGCGCAGCGCCACGCGCAGCGGATGCGACGTTTTCTCCTTGCATACTAACATCGACGCCAGACGCGCATCCATCGAATTGCGCGCCGCCGGGCATGGGCGACGGGCGTGGGGCTGCCCTGACGCGTGTCCTAGAGCGCGGATACGGCGCTGTTGTCGGCGTGGCCCTGGCCGATCCAATCGGCGAGCACGCTTTTATCGAAACGCCAGCCGAACGCGCCCGCGCCTACCGTCGCGCGCACATGCGCGATGAACGCCTTGCGCCCGATTTCGCGCCCCCCCAGCGAAGCCAGATGCGCGGTGTTCTGCTGGCAGTCGATCAGCCCGACGCCGTTGCGGCGCAGATGCGCGACGAGCGCGGCGAGCGCGATCTTCGAGGCGTCGGTGACGGAGGCGAACATCGATTCGCCGAAAAACATCTTGCCGAGCGAGACGCCATAGAGGCCGCCCACGCGCTGGCCGTCGAGCCACGCTTCGATACTGTGCGCGTCACCGATGCGATGCAGGCTCGAATAGGCGTCGATCACGTCGGAGGTGATCCAGGTGCCGCGCTGGCCACGGCGCGGCGCGTTCGCGCAGGCGCGCATCACGGCGGCGAAATCGTTGTCGACGCGGATTTCCCACGCGGGGTCGCGCAGCACGCGCTTGAGCGTTTTCTTGAACGAGGGCGAGACCTTGAACTCGTCGGGGCGCAGGATCATGCGCGGATCGGGGCTCCACCAGAGCACGGGCTGGCCGTCCGAGTACCACGGAAAAATGCCGTGCCGATAGGCGTCGACGAGGCGCGCGGGCAGCAGGTCGGCGCTTGCGGCAAGCAGGCCCGGCGCGCCGCTCGACGCGCCAAGGGCGCGCTCGACAGGCGGGAACGGGTCGTCGGGCGAAAGCCAGGGCACCATCGCCGTAAAGCAGGTCAGCCGTCGCGCAGGGAGCGCAGGACGTCGCCTGTGTGCAGGCCGTAGCTACCCGATTGGCGGTCGGAAAAGAAGCAGCGCAGGGTCTGGCCGACGGTGGGGAACGCGATGTCGTCCCACGGGATTTCGTGCTCTTCGAAGAGGCGCACTTCGAGGCTCTCTTCGCCGGCTTCGATATCGAGGTCGAGCAGGCGCGCAAGATAGAACAGATGCACCTGATGCACGCGCGGCACATTCAGCAACGAGAACAGGTTCTGCACCTCGACGCGTGCGCCGGCTTCCTCGAGCGTCTCGCGCGCAGCGGCTTCGGAG
Organism: Paraburkholderia sp. A1BS-2L; assembly: GCF_051125205.1. Classification (NCBI taxonomy): domain Bacteria; kingdom Pseudomonadati; phylum Pseudomonadota; class Betaproteobacteria; order Burkholderiales; family Burkholderiaceae; genus Paraburkholderia; species Paraburkholderia sp. A1BS-2L. The sequence continues at coordinate 1,865,197 of NZ_CP120428.1, read as the reverse complement.
GTCGTCTCGCCCATCTCCATGAAGCCGGCGGGCAGCGTCCAGTAGCCGTAGCGCGGCTCGATCGCGCGGCGGCACAGCAGCACCTTGTCTTCCCAGACGGGAACGGTGCCGACCACGTTGCGCGGATTCTGGTAGTGGATGGCGCCGCAGTGCGAGCAGACGTAGCGTTCGCGATTGTCGCCGGGCGGAACGAGCAGGCTGACCGCCTGACCACAAGTCGAGCAGAATTTCATGGGCACGATAGGGGGATGGGTGATGCGAGTGTATCACCGCAAGGCGGGGCGACGGGAGCGGGCGCGGATTCCCGGTATTGGAGGAGGGGGCGGGCTGCTGCTCGCTTGTGTGGCGATCGGAAGCGGTTCGATTTCAGCGGGGATCGCGCCGAACACCGCGCCAGGCTTTGGCCCTGGTGCGTGCCAGCAATGCATCCCTCACTTCACTCACGACCTCAACCCAATTTCGTAATTTGCGTTACCGAAACAATTGCATGGTCGGATACCAGGGGCTGTCCGTTCTATGGGTGAGCCATCGCCAATCGCCGTAAGCCGGTATGAGCGTCCACACTGGAGTGCCGCCCGCGCCCGCGAGGTGAGCGACCGATGTATCAACCGAAATAAGCAAATCCAGTTTGTTGAGTATTGATAGCGTATCCGTAAAATCGTGAATTTCCGGGCCAAGCGTGTGCAAATCGAAATGCTTCTCGAGCGCACAATTTTCTCGCTCGCTTTTTCCTTTCTGTAAGGAAAACCACGTCACGTTCGGTAGTGTGAAGAGGGGGATAAATGTATTCAGGCTGATCGACCGGAAACGATCGAGCGAGTGCGCAGGACCTCCTTCCCACACAACGCCGATTTTCATATTCCCTCTGGAAGCTCCATTGGTGGTAAGCGCGTTGATCCTATGATTCCAGTAGTCGTCTTTTTCCGATAATGACGATATGTATCGGGTTGCGTAGGGAAGCATCGAAAGCTCAAGGTTCATGAATTCTGGAACCCTGGTTATATGGCACCAGTATTGATAGGAGCACGGTGGAATTCGAGTATAGGTAGCGCGAATGCTGGCCATGGATTTTGCCAATGGCACTATAGGCTCACACACTAGCGCGTCCACTGTTGCGCCTTCTTCGTTCAACCATTTCGCAAATCTTAAAAATTGAATCTCGTCGCCGCGTCCTTGTTCGCCGACGAGCAAAAATGTGCTTCCAGAGACCGGTTGGCCCGACCACCTGGGAAAGGGGAGCTGAACCATGCTCTCTTCAATTCCGGGCATTTGGTAATGCCATTTTTTGCGTTTCCAGCCTTCTTCAAATTCACCGAGGCGTAATAGCGTGTCAGCATAATGACTTTGAAAATAGGGATTCTTGCTGTGAACGCTAACTGCAATCTCGATATGCTGGCGACTTTTCGCGACATCTCCTGTTATGCTGCATGCTCTTGCGGCGTCGTAACGCGATACGGGATGTGCTGGTGAAATTGCAAGCCCTTGCATTGCCACACTCAGAGTTTGCTCGAATCGATCACTTTCGTATAAGGCATAAGCGAGTTCTCTAAGCGCATCGGGATCGTTTGCGATATTGGTTAATAGGTTTAGTAGAGTTTCATCAAATGTGTTTGCCAGCCCGGCGAAATATTTGATTCTCGCCCAATCATTTTTGAACATGATTTAATGACAAGTCGAAATCCACGTCCTATGGACGTGGTCATCGCCTAACTGGCTATGCCTGTTAGAGCACCTGCCCATGCAGGTACCTTTCTGTGTGTTGTCCCCACAACGCATAAAAAGGAACAGAAGCATGAGCAGGTTCAAAAGAGCATCGCATGTCATATGGCATTGTCAATACCACATTGTGTGGGTGCCGAAATATCGGTTTCGCGTGCTGCAAGGTCCGGTCGGCAAGGAAGTCTACAGATGCGTGATGGTGTTTAGTCAGCAACTGGGTTGCGAGGTGATAGAACTCAACGTTCAGCCAGACCATGTCCATCTCCTGGTAAGCATTCCGCCGAAGCTGTCGGTATCGGGACTGATGGGCGTCCTGAAAGGACGTACCGCGATACGAATTTTTACGGCGTTTCCGTTTCTGAAGAAGAAACCGTACTGGGGCAATCACTTCTGGGCAAAGGGTTACTGCGTGGATTCCGTAGGCCTGAACAGCGAGATGATTCAAAAGTACGTACGGTTCCAGGAGAAGGAAGAGATGCATCAAGAGCAGCTTCAGCTGGAACCGGGTAGAGGACCTTCTCAGAAGGGCCGATAGGTGTGCCCCCCTATGGGGGGCTTAAGGCGAAACCACGTTCTACGAACGTGGTGATTCACTCTCTCTGGAGCCGATCTTTGGAGGCCAGTAGATTTTTGCCTTACAAATTTGATGCAATTCGGCGGTACCACAATATCTTATCTAAGATATGGTGATATTTTTCGCCTGTTGCGAATCGGATCTATCCTAATTCGTGCCGAATTGGCGGGCAGGAAGGACAGGTGAAACCGGAAGGTGCCAGAAAAACAAAACCCGGCGCGAGCCGGGTTTTTCGTGTTGGGTGCGTGACCGGAAGGGCGTCCGATTAGCATTCGCCCTTCTTGGCGTGACCGGGCGGGCAGTGCCAGCCCTTGTTGTTGTGGTGGTGCTTGTCCCAGTCGTCGCGGTCCCAGTAACGGCGGCCATCCCAATAGCGGTCGCCATACCAGCCAGGCGTGACGACGATGGCGGCGGGCGGCGGCGCGACCACGACAGGGACAGGGGTCCCCACGTTGATGCCTACGTTGACATCGGTCGCGTATGCTGCGCTGGCCAGACCGACAGAGGCGGCGGCAAGTGCCAGGCGGACGAATGTTTGCTTCTTCATTGATCGGTCCCCAAATATCGCCCCGCGTTCGGGATGGATTTCGCTGGACAACAAAAAACCCGCCGAAGCGGGTTTGATGGCATGACGGTTTTTGTGAAAGTCTCAATGGACTTTGGTTGCGGGGGCAGGATTTGAACCTGCGACCTTCGGGTTATGAGCCCGACGAGCTGCCAGACTGCTCCACCCCGCGTCCGTCAGAGAAAGAAAGTATAGGGTAAATGCCGCTGCGACGCAACAACAATTACCAACATTCTTCTGGGAGATAGCAGAATCATTGCGGACCGGGCGGGCGAGGCTGCGCCCGGTCCGTTCGCATAAGGGGCCAGGCTAGAATCGTGTGCCCGGTTGTCGCAGCAGAAATCGCGAGCCGCCCGACCTTTTCGCCCCTTACTCTGCCTCATAACTTCTCATGGACATCGCCCTCGATCTGCAATCGATAGCCGCGCAGGAACACGCGCTGGTGTTTCCCCGTTTCGACACCGATCGCGCCTGGCAACTCGGCACTTTGCTGCGCGAACTTGCGGTCGCGCGTTCGCACGCGGTCGTCATCGACGTGCGCACCTTTGGCCTGCCGCTGTTCTTCTGCGCGCTTGCCGGCGCGACGCCCGAGAACGTCGAGTGGGCGCGCCGCAAGTCGCGCGTGGTCGAGCATTTCCGGCGTAGTTCGTATGCGATCGGCTTGCGCGTGCAGCAGTCGGGCTCCTCGCTCGCGGAGAAAAACGGCCTGCCCGTAGCTGATTACGCCACGCATGGCGGCGCGTTTCCGTTGGCCGTTGCGGGCGCCGGCGTGATCGGCTCGGTGACGGTTTCGGGGCTGCCGCAGCGTGCCGATCACGAACTCGTGGTCGAGGCGCTGTGCGCGCATCTCGACGCCGACTACAGCAAGCTCGCGCTTGCGAAGGCCTGACGCGATGCGCATGTCTCCCTGGCTCATTCTCACCATCGCCATCGTCGCGGAAGTCATTGCCACGTCCGCGCTGCGCGCTTCGGAGGGTTTTTCGCGGCTCGTGCCATCGGCGGTGGTGGTCGCCGGTTATGGCGTCGCGTTCTACTGTCTCTCGCTCACGCTCAAGAATTTGCCCGTGGGCGTGGTCTATGCCGTTTGGTCCGGCGTGGGCATCGTGCTCATCACGCTCGTCGCGATGGTGCTCTACAAGCAGGTGCCCGATCTGCCCGCGGTGCTCGGTCTCGGACTCATCGTGGCCGGTGTGGTCGTGCTGAATCTGTTTTCAAAAATGCAGGCTCACTGAGGTCGCGCCGAGGCCATACCGAGACCATTCAGTATTCAGGCGGCACGATGCGGATGCCGCTGGTCGCGATGGTCTCGCGGCTACGTTCGCCTTCGGGCGTGGCCGCGTCTTCCCACAGGCTGATCGCGTGCGAGACCTCGATGCCGTGTTCCTGTGCGTAAGTGAACCAGCGGCTCGCGGCCTGCTGCTCGGATATTTCACGGTTTTCTTCGAAGTATTGGCCGTTCAGGTGCGATTCCATAGTTTTCCTGCGTCGGCCGGCGTTAGTGCTTTGGCACTGACTCCGGGCCCGTGCTTCCGGTTGAACCGGGCTGGCGCTGCGCTTCACACAAAGCCGCGCTTGCAATAGTGAAAGGTTTGCATGGCGCGCATTTCTCGCGCGCCGATCATGTTCAGTGTTGCAGCTTCCATACCCATTCGTCTATCGGTTGCACGGTGGCCGATGTCACGTATCGGTCCTGTCGGGGCGTGCAGCGAGTAACATGGGACGCGATCCCGCCGTCCGTCGGTGCGGGTTTTCTTCTGCAGATTTTCCAACGGGGCTGGACATGGATATCCGTTTCCCTTCCGAGGCGCCGTCCTGGCACGATGCAAATCTCACCGTGGGGTTTCCCGCGCTGGTGGACGGTGCGCGCGTGCCCTGCGCGATCTCCGTCGAGGCGCTCGAGGATCATTTCGGTGCGCTGTCCGCGGGGCGCGACGCGTGGATGCAGGCGTTCGATGCCGGCCGAGCGCGCATCGAGGCCGTGGCGCGCGCGCATCTTGAACTCAGCAACGGCACGCCGGTATTGCTAAAAAGCGGCCATTTTCCGCCGGGCACTTTGCTTTCCTGATGAGACTGGGCGAGCCGGTGCCGCACATCCCGGCGCACCGGCTCGATAATCGCGCTCAGGCTGTTCCCATGGACATCGTTGAACCCAAAGACCCCGATGCCACCGCGTTTCGCATGGCACTGCGCGCGCGCATACTGGATGCCGCACGCCGAATCGTGATGCGCGACGGGCTGCATGCACTTTCGATGCGCAAGCTTGCCGAGGCGATCGGCTATTCGCCGGCTTCGCTTTACCTCCATTTCGACAGCCGCGATGAGATTGCCCGCGCGCTGGGACGCGAGAGCTTTGCGCAGTTGCTTGCGCATCTTGAACCGTGCGCGCAGATCGGCGACCCGTGGGAGCGGCTTCATGCGCTGGCGCATGCCTATGTCGCCTTCGGGCGCGCGCATCAGGAGGCTTACCGGCTCATGTTCATGGAGCCGCGGGAGGGCGGCCGTTCCGGGACGCACGTGACGGGCCGTGCGGCAACGCGGCCGGCGCGCGACCCTCCGGCGATTGCCGAATCCGGCGATGCGCTGCCTTGCGAGGACGCTGCGCGCGTGGCGGATCTGTTCGCCGATGCGCTCGAAGCGCTTGTGACCGCGGGGCATTTGCGCAGCGGCGCGCAAGGCGAGCCTGCGCTGCTTGCACGCGCGTTATGGGCGATGCTCCATGGCGTGGTGGTGTTTTCGCTGATCGGGCCGGGGTTCGCACATGAGGCGGCGTTGGCGCCGATCGTCGACGCCGGGCTCGGCGGCTGGCTTGGCAGTCCGCCACCGCCCGCTAATGCAGTGGAGAAAACGCGAAACGGCCCATCGTGATAGCCTCGCTGGGCGCGGTTAGCTGGGGGCGCGAGCATGGCGCGCGCTGCCGCGGAGCGCAGGTTTTCTTCGTGCTTTCATCCTGATCGATCGATTGTCATGTCACAGGAAGTCACCGCAAACGCCTTTGCCGCCGATGCAGCGCAGTACGTGCTCACGCAGGTTGCGAACCGCATCGGCTTGATCGAGCTCGATCGCCCGCGGGCGCTCAACGTGCTGACCACGGCGATGATTCGCTCGATGCAGGCCGCGCTCGATGCCTGGCGCGACGACCCCGAAGTGCTCGCCGTGATCGTGCACACGCGTCATCCGCGCGCGTTCTGCGCGGGCGGCGACATCCGCTTTCTCCATGAGTCGTACCGCGCTGGCGATCACGCTGCAGTCGATACGTTTTTTATCGAGGAATATCGGCTGAATCATGCAATCTTCAGTTATCCGAAACCTTATATCGCGTTGCTGAATGGCGTCGTGATGGGCGGCGGCATGGGGATTACGCAGGGCGCGCATCGCACCGGCGGACTGCGCGTGGCAGGCACCACGACACGCATGGCGATGCCCGAGACACGCATAGGGTTCTTTCCCGATGTCGGCATGGGCTGGTTCCTCGCGCGCACGCCGGGTGCGCTCGGGCGCTATCTCGCAGTGACCGGGGAGACGATCGACGCCGATAGCGCGCTCTATGCCGGTCTCGCCGATGTGTTCATCGACGAGGCGGCGTGGCCCGCGCTGCTCGATGCACTGCTGACTGAGTCGTTCGCAACGGGCGAAGCGGTCGTCCAACGGATTCGTGCCGTTGCCGCATCGAGCGAGGAGGTGCGGCGCAATGCAGCGTGTTCGGCGCTGGCCGTTGCGCGCGCATGGATCGATCAGCATTTTTCGCGGCCTTCGGTGGCGTCGATTCTTGCGTCGCTGGAGAGCGTGCAGCACGACGCGAAGGATGTGCAAAGCGATTGGGCCGAGCAGATCGTGGGGGTGTTGCGGGAGCGCTCGCCGTTGTCGATGGCGGTGTCGCTCGAAGCGGTGTCGCTGGCGGAGGGCTCGATGGCCGACGTACTGCGCCGCGATCTCGATCTCACGCGATCGAGCTTTGCCCAGGGCGACGCGATGGAGGGCATCCGCGCGCGCATCATCGACAAGGACAATGATCCGCACTGGCGTTTCGCGCGTATCGAGGATGTGCCGCCCGCCGACGTGCAGGCGATGTTCAAGAGCCCCTGGGATGCCGCCGGGCATCCGCTGCGGGCGTTGCCGGATTAGACTCGCCGGCGGGCGCTGCGCGTGGCGCGCCTGCTACTTTCTCCGCGCATGAGCGCCGCTTCAGTCTTCGCTGGTTTCGCTCATGAAGGCGCGCATGAACACGAGTGCGCCCCAACCCCAGACCGCATTCGACGCGAAGCCCATGGCGACGCGAGGCAGCATGTTGCCGCTCGGCCAGATGCCGCGCAGCGGATCGACCACGAACAGCATGGCGGCTGTGAGCACGATGCCGCCGAACACGAACGCCTGCACCCACGGAGCGGGGCGCGACGGCGAGATGCGCAGCAGCCACGTCATCGGGATGGCCCACAGCGCGCTCCAGATCGCGTTGACGAGGAACTCAGGCAGGCCGATGGGAGCGAACGGCTCGGTGGAGAAACCGGCGGCATCGATGACTTGCGCCGCGTGAAGCAGCGCGAGAGTTGCTTCGCGAAAGAACAGCGAGGCCAGAAAGCCGGATACGAACGGCAAAATCAGTTTTTGCATGAGGGTGCGCGAGGATTGCGTGGCGCGGACCGCGCATGCCCGAAATGAAAAGGCGTAAAAGCGCGGCCGGCCGGATTATTGTCGATGTGTGCGCCATTATATCGGCGCGCCGCGCCTGTGATTGCACCTGTGTATGTTAAAGCGTCGCGTAAAGCACGAAAGTGGAAAACCTAAGCTCAAAAAAATCGTTCAAAACGCTTAGGGCGATCCCTAGACTGGGTCTCCATGAAGACGGCGCCGCCGTTGTGGCCCCGCCGATTTAATCGACCCCGCCGGTTTGAGCGGTGTTCCGGTCCTTGCCATCGCATGGGGCCGCGCCTCGAACTTTTCCGTCTCACGGGTCGAACAAAAGCAGGAGCAATGCATGAATGTTTTCTGGTTCATCCCGACCCATGGCGACAGCCGTTATCTGGGTACGGCCGAAGGCGCGCGCGCCGCTGATCTCGCCTATTTCCAGCAAGTGGCCGTCGCGGCCGATACGCTCGGCTATGAAGGCGTTCTGCTGCCGACGGGCCGTTCATGCGAAGACGCTTGGGTCGTGGCATCGAGCCTGATCGCCGCGACGCGGCGCCTGAAGTTTCTCGTTGCGATTCGCCCGGGCCTTTCGTCGCCGGCGCTTTCCGCACGCATGGCCGCGACTTTCGATCGCCTTTCGAATGGACGCTTGCTCATCAACGTAGTGACGGGAGGCGACGCCGCCGAACTCGAAGGCGACGGGGTGTTCGTCGATCACGACACGCGCTACGAAATCACCGACGAATTCCTGCATATCTGGCGCAAGCTGCTTGCCGCTTCGCACACCAGCGAGGCGATCGACTTCGAAGGCAAGCATCTGAGTTCGAAGGGCGGCAGGGCGCTTTATCCGCCGGTGCAGCATCCACATCCGCCGCTGTGGTTCGGCGGCTCGTCGCCGGCTGCTCACGATATGGCGGGCGCGCACATCGATACCTATCTGACGTGGGGCGAACCACCCGAGGCCGTCGCGAAGAAAATCGCCGATATCCGCGCACGGGCCGAGCGGCACGGCCGCAAGATCAGCTTCGGCATTCGCATGCACGTGATCGTGCGCGAGACCGAAGAGCAAGCATGGGCAGCGGCGGAGCGCCTCATCAGCCGTCTCGACGACGACACCATCGCGCGTGCGCAGGCGGCGTTCAACAAGATGGATTCGGAAGGCCAGCGCCGCATGGCCGCGCTGCACGGCGGCAAGCGCGGTACGCGCAAGGAACTGGAGGTGCATCCGAACCTGTGGGCGGGCGTGGGCCTTGTGCGTGGCGGCGCGGGCACGGCGCTGGTCGGCAATCCGGAGCAGGTTGCCGAACGCATGAAGGAATACGCGCAGCTGGGTATCGAGACCTTCATTCTTTCGGGCTACCCTCATCTTGAGGAATCCTACCGCTTCGCAGAGCTCGTGTTTCCGCTGTTGCCGGGACGCCGCACGAAGACGTCTGGTGGTCCGGCCTCGGGTCCGTTCGGCGAGGTGGTCGGTAATCAGTATTTGCCGAAGGTGAGCCAGAGCTGATCCACGATCGACTGGCTTATCGGTTTCCAGATGGAGGCGAACGCGAATTCAATATCGCCAGAACCGCGCAATATGATCAGGATGACATAACGATGAACCAAACCGCTGTAACCGCCGCCGGCGCGGCCATTGATCCACGTGGGGGGCGGCCATTCGCCTTGGTTGGGCGCAAGGCGTTCGCACGCGTCGCGCCCTGGCTCGTGCCGCTCGCGATTCTGGCCGCGTGGGAGCTGGCCGCACGCAGCGGTGTGCTTTCCACTCGCGTGCTGCCCGAACCGCTCGCGGTCGTGAAGGCCGCGTGCTCGCTCGTCGAATCGGGCGAGATGCTGCAGGACGTGCGCGTGAGCACCTGGCGCGCGATTTCGGGTTTCGCGATCGGCGGCGGCATCGGCCTCGTGCTCGGTCTTGCCACCGGGCTCTTCAAGTCCGCCGAGACCGCGCTCGACTCGACCATCCAGATGATCCGCAATATTCCCGCGCTCGCGATGATTCCGCTCGTGATCCTCTGGTTCGGCATCGAGGAGCAGGCGAAGGTGTTTCTCGTCGCGCTCGGCGTGTTTTTCCCGGTGTATGTGAATACTTTTCACGGCATCCGCTCGGTCGACGCGAACCTCATCGAAATGGCGCGCAGCTATGGTCTCAGGGGCTTTGCGCTCTGTCGCGAAGTCATTCTGCCCGGCGCACTGCCGTCGATTCTCGTGGGCGCGCGCTTCGCGCTCGGATTGATGTGGGTGACGCTGATTGTCGCGGAAACGATTTCCGCGCAGTCTGGCATCGGCTACATGACGATGAACGCGCGCGAATTTCTTCAGACCGATGTGGTGGTGGTCGGCGTTCTGCTCTACGCCGCGCTCGGCAAGCTCGCCGACTGGCTCGCCAAATGGCTCGAACGTGCTGCGCTGCGCTGGCACCCCGCTTATCAACAAGGGAGCGATGCATGAACGCAAGCACGTTGGCGGTTCATTTCGGCGGCGTCGCGGGCCGTGATCTCGAAGCTGAGATCGAGTTGCCGCGCACCCAGGAGCGCGAAGCGCACGAGGCGGACGCGCGGCATGGCGCGCAGCGCACTCAAGCCGGCGAACAGGATCGACGCGCGCCGGTAACGACAGAAACGGCGACTGCGCGCAGTGACGCGCGCACGCACCACCCGGCCGTCGAATTGCGCCGCGTGGGCAAGCGCTATGGCGAGCGCGTCGTGCTCGATGGCTTCGACCTCTCGATCGAACGCGGCAGCTTCGTGGCGATCGTGGGACGAAGCGGCTGCGGGAAATCTACGCTGCTGCGCCTCGTTGCCGGGCTCGAAGCACCCGATGCCGGCGAGCTTACGCGGCGCGACGAGCGTGGCGCGTCGCTCGAGACGCGCATGATGTTTCAGGACGCACGGCTGCTGCCGTGGAAAACCGTCCTCCAGAACGTGATGCTCGGGCTTGGGCGCGGTGCGCGCGACGACGCTCGCGCCGTGCTCGATGAAGTCGGGCTGCTTGCACGCGCCGACGAATGGCCCGCACGGCTCTCGGGCGGTCAGCGTCAGCGCGTGGCGCTTGCGCGGGCGCTGGTGCACCGGCCGCACTTGTTGCTGCTCGACGAGCCGTTCGGCGCACTCGATGCGCTCACGCGCATCGAAATGCATGCGCTGATCGAGCGCCTCTGGCGCGAGCATCGCTTTACTGCGCTGTTGGTCACCCACGACGTGCATGAGGCCGTCGCGCTGGGCGACCGCATTCTGCTGGTGGAGCAGGGCTGCATCGCACTCGACCAGCGCGTGCCGCTCGAACGTCCTCGCGCCCGCGCGGACGCGCGCTTTGCCGGGATCGAAGCGCGCGTGCTCCAGCGCGTGCTGGGCAGCGAGACGCCACGTCGGTCATCACGACGCGCTCGATCGACGAACTCGAACTGAAGGTCCGCTCGGAAGTCGTTGCGCTCGTGAAGTCGACGGAGGTGTCGATCGTGCGGTTGTCAATCGCTGGCGGGCGGCTTCGGGGCTTGCGCGCAGAGTTGTGCGCCCGGCGTGGAAGTGGGAGGATGGATCACCTGGCCACGACGGAGAGACGATCATGGAGCCGAAAGGCATCGACATGGGTGACTATGAGGAGCGCTACAAGGACTACGACATCGAAGTGGCGGTTGAGCAGGTGCTCACGGGCGTGAAGGCGCACTTTCGCGTGCTCAAGGACGGCGCTCTGGTAACGGACTGGCAACTGGTCCATATCGACCGCCTGTGGTCGACCGAGCATGCGGCGGCCGAGGCGGGCTTCGAGGCGGCGCGTGCGTGGATCGACGGCAACGCGGTGCAATGAGGTTTATCGCGTTGCCGGTAGGGCGCCGCCTGGTAAGGTGCGTGCTCAGAAGGCACTCGCCTCGCTTTTGCGTGGGTCCGGATAAAAGCGTGTTCCATTGAATTTATCAGGGCCGACAAATAGCAGCAGCACGATGCCGATCTGGCCCAGCGGCATGGCGGCCATCAACCACCACCACCAGCCGCTCATGCCAATATCGTGGAGCCGGCGCACCATTGCGGCAATGGGAACCCAGAGTGCCACGCACGCAATCACCATGCCGAGAATCGTGGCCGCAAGCGTACTGCCGAGCCCGTCTTCGGGCATGAAAACGTCGAGTGCATAAACGAATATCAGGAAGAGCAGCATCGTGATGGCGTACTCGCGGCGCGTGGCGCGGCCAGAAAGCGTGAAGCGTCGTTCGAGCCATTTTTCCATGGTGTCGATATGTCCGTCGTCGGGTGCGTACTATTGGGATCGTCTTGCTGTGGGAAGCGATTTTACGCACGGGTGGCGATGGGATGTCATCGATTTCATCGAGTTTATTGATTTGGCATCCTGCATATTATTCGCTATGAATAGATTTGCTGAAACTATTCATTCTGCATACAGTGAAGGCTTGCTTGGGGCATTGAGGCGTCGAGTCGCCAGGCAGTCGCTAATATGATCGAGTCCATAAGGAGTCCATGGAATTGATCATTTTCTGAGTTAATGGCGGGGAGGAGCGGGACGGGTATTCGAAAACCAGAAAGCAAAAAGCCCAGTTCAAAGGAACTGGGCTTTTTGCTTGAATTCTCTGGGGTGGCTGATGGGACTCGAACCCACGACGACAGGAATCACAATCCTGGACTCTACCAACTGAGCTACAGCCACCACTGTTACTGCTTCCTTGTTGGCGCTGCTTTGTGAGCGGCGTCAATCAAGAAGCAAGATTATATACATAGCCGATCGGACTTGCCTAGTCCCTTTATTCAAATATTTCGGAGGAAAGTGCAGGCGACGCTTCCATGGGGCTGCGCAGGTGCGCGCGCGCTTCCTCGAAGATCGCGAGATCGCCCTTGGCGAGCTTGCGGTTGTCCGACAGCACGCGTCGCCATCCGCGCGCGCCGGCTTCGCCGCGGTACAGCCCCAGTGCGTGGCGCGTGATCGCGGCCAGGTGCGTGCCGCGCGCCATTTCGCTCGCGCAGTACTGCATCAGCTTCGCTTCGATGTCATCGCGTGTGGGCGCGGGTTTGCTGGCGCCATAGAAGCGCGCATCGACACCGGCCAGCACGTAGGGGTTGTGGTAAGCCTCACGGCCGAGCATCACGCCGTCGACGTGCTCGAGGTGCAAAGCCACCTCGTCGAGCGTCTTGATGCCGCCGTTAATGATGATCTCGAGCTGCGGAAAATCGCGCTTGAGCTGCCACGCGTACTCGTACTTGAGCGGCGGAATCTCGCGATTTTCCTTCGGGCTCAAGCCTTTAAGAATGGCGTTGCGCGCATGGACGATGAAAACCGTGCATCCCGCCTCCGCGATGGTGCCGACAAAATCGCGCACAAACGCGTAGTCCTCGACCGCATCCACGCCGATGCGGTGCTTCACCGTCACCGGCACCGAGACTGCGTCGCGCATTGCCTTCACGCAGTCGGCCACGAGCTGCGGCTCGTTCATCAGGCATGCGCCGAATGCGCCGCGCTGGACGCGCTCTGACGGACAGCCGCAGTTCAGGTTGATTTCGTCGTAGCCCCATTGCTCGCCAAGCCTGGCCGAGCGGGCGAGGTCGTCCGGCTCGCTGCCGCCCAGTTGCAGCGCGACGGGCGCTTCGTCGGGCGTGAACGCCAGATGGCGCGGAACGTCGCCATGGAGCAGGGCGCCTGTCGTCACCATCTCCGTATACAGCCACGTGTGCGGTGAAATGAAGCGGTGCAGCGAGCGGCAGTGGCGGTCGGTCCAATCCATCATCGGTGCGACGGACACGCGGCGGGGACTGGCGATACGGTGGGTGGACATGGCGAATCGGTGCGCAGGGAGCGCGGCAAGCGTGGATCAACCTTTTATTTTATCGCATCCTGCCCAGTGAGTTCTGGGGCGTTTCCGGCAATTTCGCACTGCGGCAAGGCGGCATGCGTGGACCGAGCTTTTTGCGCGAGCGCTCGCAGGAGCGCGTACCGCACGCCCGGCCGCGCGAAAGACCCTTTGAACGTTATGTAATCAGTGCTCTGTGTTGTGCATCGCGCCAGAAATTTTTTGCGCTTTTTTAGGACCAGTTCCTCGCTCAGGCCCGCCAGGACTGGCAGAGGCGATTGTTTGCGGCGTTGGAATAGTAAATTCGATATATCGTGATTATTTTTTGATAGTAGGTGGATACACTGAGTTTCACTGACGCAGCTCATGGGGCATCGACCTCCCAGGCGCGGCGCCATCCCCGAACTGCAATCGAAACTGATACTGGAGTCCACCATGAAGACCAAACTGATCGCCGCGCTGCTGGTCGCAGCTTCCGCCTCCATCGCCGCTCCGGCGTTCGCCAGCGGTTATGGCCCCGCGCCGTCTTATCGTCCGGACGTTGGCGCGCCGGCGTCGCAACAAGGGCAGAGCGCCCAGACGGTAGCGGCCGAGCGTGCCCAGCAGCAAGGCGTCGACGCGTCGTACGGCGGTGTCGCGAGCGTGGCGACGCAGTCGGGCAGCCGCCACGATCAAACGCCGCGTTCGCAGCAAGTGTTTTTCGGCCACTAAGTTTCTCGCGGTCCGAAGCGCCGCCCCTGAATCGGGCGGCCTGGGCGCCGGGTGTCCTCAGGACCCCGGCGCTTTGCTTTGTGCGCGCGGATTTCCCGGCTCCTGAAAAAAATCGGCCGGCGTGATAGTTTCGCGGTTCTTCTCAATTAGATGATGGAAAATGCTTCGATGGAATACCGCACTCTCGGCGATACGGACGTCAAGGTGAGCCTGATCGGCCTCGGCACGATGACGTGGGGCGAGCAGAACACCGAGCGCGAAGCGCACGAGCAGATCGATTACGCACTCGATCACGGCGTCACGCTCATCGATGCAGCGGAAATGTACCCGGTGCCGCCGCGCCCCGAAACGCAAGGGCAGACCGAGCGTTTCATCGGCACGTGGCTCGCCCGGCATCGCGCGGCGCGCGATCGCATCGCGCTCGCGACCAAGATAACGGGCCCGGCACGCCAGCCGCACAATCCGCGTCATATCCGCGGCGACGGCAATCAGTTCGACCGCAAGAATCTGACCGAAGCGCTCGATGGCAGCCTCGCGCGCCTGCAGACCGATTACGTCGATCTCTATCAATTGCACTGGCCCGACCGCAGCACGATGACGTTCGGCCGCAACGCGTATCCATGGATCGACGATGCATACACGGTGCCGATCGAGGAGACGCTTGCCGTGCTCGCGGATTTCGTGAGGGCGGGCAAGGTGCGCCATATCGGCGTGTCGAATGAAACGCCCTGGGGCGTTGCGCAATTCCTGCGCGCCGCCGAAAAGCTGGGGCTGCCGCGCATCGTCAGCATCCAGAATCCGTATAGCCTGCTCAATCGCACGTTCGAAAGCGGGTTGTCCGAATTCTCGCATCACGAAGGCATCGGCCTGCTGGCCTATTCGCCGCTGGCGTTCGGCTGGCTCTCGGGCAAATACGAGGGCGGCGCGCGGCCCGAGGGCGCGCGCATCACGCTGTTCGAGCGTTTTCAGCGCTACAGCAAGCCGCAGGCGGTGGCGGCCACGTCGCGCTATGTGGCGCTCGCGAAGGAGCTTGGGCTGTCGCCCTCGCAGCTCGCGCTCGCGTTCGTCAACAGCCGGCCGTTCGTGACCAGCAATCTGATTGGCGCGACTTCGATGGCGCAGCTGAAGGAAAATATCGGCAGCGTCGATATCAGGCTTTCGTCCGAAGCGCTCGCGCAGATCGACGCGCTGCATGAGGTACAGCCCAATCCCGCACCTTGAATTTGGCTTGATCAAGCATTGCGCGTGCTGGCATCATGCGGCGCGCGCTGCCCGGTTCTGCCGGTCGGCGCCTTGCTTGACCCGCTCGCCCCGGATCATCCGACCCCGAGCCCCTTAGCGGAGTATGACTACAATGACCAGCGCACGCGAAGCACAACCCCCACAATCGCCGCCCTCGTGGGGCTGGCCCCTTTTCATTCTGCTGGCCGTTGCCGGCCTGTTCTATGTGAAGTGGTTTCCGTATTACCACCGCGCTTTCACGGCCGAGGCCACGCATTCGATCGGCAAGTCCATCTTGATGGGCGGCGCGGCGAGCGCTCCTGAGCCGTCGTTCGCGGCCGCGCTCGACTATGCCTTGGCCTACGGCAAGGCGATCTGGCAGGCAATGGTGCTGGGCCTGCTGCTCGGCTCGGGTGTGCAGGCGCTGTTGCCGGCGCAATGGATTGCGCGCGTCCTGGGGCGCCATGGTTTCGGCAGCGTCGCGGCGGGCGGTCTGCTCGCGGTGCCCGGCATGATGTGCACGTGCTGCGCCGCGCCTGTCGTGGCGGGGCTGCGCGCGCGCAATGCGTCGCCGGGCGGGGCGATCGCGTTCTGGCTCGGCAACTCGGTGCTCAACCCCGCGACGCTCGTGTTCATGGGCTTCGTGCTGGGCTGGCAGTGGAGTGCGCTGCGCCTCGTGCTGGGCGTGCTGATGGTGTTCGGCCTCGGCTGGCTCGCGAACCGGCTGGTGACGCGCGAGGAGGCGCTCGCCGCCGACGTGCGGCTCGCGATGTTCGCGCAGGAGCAGGCCGAGAGCGGCAATGTGCTCATCCGCTGGCTGCGCCTTTTCGTGCGCATGGCGGTGCGGCTCGTGCCGGAATACATTGTGCTCGTGCTGTTGCTGGGCGCGGCGCGTGCGTGGCTCTTTCCGCACATCGGGCCCGAGGTGGCGAGCAGCCTCGGCTGGATCGTCGTTTTTGCGCTGGCCGGCATGCTGTTCGTGATCCCTACCGCCGGCGAGGTGCCTATCATTCAGGCGATGCTGGCGCTCGGCATGGGCGTGGGGCCGGCGGGCGCGCTGCTGATGACGTTGCCGCCCGTGAGTCTGCCGTCGTTCGCGATGCTGGCCGGCTCGTTCCGGGTGCGTACGCTGGCGCTGGTGGGCTCGGTGGTCGTGCTGTTCGGCGTGGTGGCAGGGCTGGCGACAGTCGCGCTGGGCTTTTAGCGCGCTTCATTAAGGCCTGTTCGCACGTTATTGGTGCGCACCGGCGTGAACAGGCCCTAAGATAAGAGACACGCATCAACTTCGGATTGCCGGCCAGCCGGCTGGCCATCTGCACACACAGTCCGCACAGAACAGGGCTCGCGCCCGGGAACCGCCATGGCAAAGCAAAAAACGAATCCGAAACTCGAACAGGCCCTGACGCGGGGCGACCTCGCCATCCGGCAGGCCAACTCCGCTCGTGCAACGGCGGTTTTGCGCGCGCTCGGCAAGATGATCGTCGAGGCGTCGGCGACCATCGGCGTTGAGGCGCACACGTCGATCCCCGATGGCGACCGCATTTACGATCCCGCCGACGGCCTCTGGCCGCAGCAGTTGCTGATTTCGCTCGATGGTCCCGTCGAGGACTCGGATCCGGAAGAGATCCGAACGATTCGCCTGCTTGCCCAGTCGCAGTCCACGCAGTTCCGCGTCGAGTGGCATCGCGCCGACGGCAAGATCGGCCGTCAGGAAGGCGGCCCGTTCGCGACCGTCGCCTTCATTTCGGATGTCGACATCCCCTGGGGCGACGACGAAGACTGAGCTTGCTCCGAACCGCGCGCGTTAGCGCATCATGCGCCGCCGGAACAGGATCGAGGCGACGCCGAAGGGCACCACCACGTAGAGCACGAGCACGGCGAGATGCAGTCCCGCATGCTCGATCGGGCGCCCGAGCATGGCCGGGCGAATCAACTCGACGGCGTGCGCGAGCGGCAGCATCAGCGTGACGTGCTGCGCGACGGCGGGCAATTGCGTGAGCGGAAAGAACACGCCGGAAAGCAGCAGCATCGGCGTGAGCACGAGCGTTTGATAGAACATGAAGAAGTCGTAGGACGGCGCGAGCGCCGTGACGATCATCGCGCAGCTCGCGAATGCGAGGCCCGCGAGCGCGATCACGGGCAGCGCGAGCAGCATCGATGGAAAGCTCGCGTAGCCGAGCAGGCCCGCCACGATCATGATGGCCGCGCCCGACAGCACCGACTTGCTGGCGGCCCAGACAACCTCGCCGAGCACCACGTCGCCGAGCGAGAGAGGCGTGTGCATGATCGCTTCCCATGTGCGCTGCACGTGCATGCGCGAGAAACCCGAGTACATGGACTCGAAGCTCGCCGACATCATCACCGAAGACGACACCGTGCCTGCCGCGAGAAACGCGATGTACGAGACGCCGTCGACGTGGCCGACCATCAGCCCGAGCCCGAAGCCGAGGCCGAACAGATAGATCATCGGATCGGCGAGATTGCCGAACATCGAGGCGATTGCCAGCTTGCGCCAGACGAGATAGTTGCGCCGCCATACGGCGATCCAGTGCGTCGCGTTCGACGGCAGCGCCGCGCGCGGCTCGCGCATGGGCGACTGGGTGGGACGCGTGGGCGGCGGGGTTTGCGTGCGTGTCTGCATGATGGCGATGTTAATCCTGCATCTCGCGGCCCGTGAGCCGCAGGAACACATCTTCAAGATTCGCGGGCCGATGCAGGTAGCGCAAATCCGAGCGATGGCGCAAAAGCGCATGCACGGGCGCGGCTTCGTCGACATAGCAGAAGAGCGTTTCGCCGCTGATTTCCGTGCGCTTGGCGAGCGGCGCGAGCTCGTCGCGCAACGCCACCGGATCGGGCCCGTAGACCTCGATCACGTCGCAGCCGATTTCCGATTCGATCAGCGCCTTCGGTGGGCCCTCGGCGATCTTGCGGCCCTCCTCGATGACGCAGACGCGATTGCAAAGCCGTTCGGCCTCCTCCATGAAATGCGTCGTGAGGAGAATCGTTTTGCCGCGCGCGAGCAGCGAGCGCAGCCGCTCCCAGATCAGGTGGCGGGCCTGCGGATCGAGACCCGTGGTGGGCTCGTCCATCACCAGCACGTCGGGGTCGTTGACGAGCGCGCGCGCCAGCGTGAGACGGCGGCGCATGCCGCCGGAAAGCTCGCCCACGCGCGCATCGGCCTTGCTTTCGAGGCGTGCGAATTCGAGCAGCGGCGCGACGAGCGCGCGCGTTTCGCTTGCCGAGAGTCCGAAGTAGCGGCCGAACACGAGCAAATTCTCGCGCACTGTGAAGTCGGGATCGAGATTGTCGAATTGCGGCACGACGCCCACGCGCGCGCGCGCATGACGTGCCCGCGCGGGCACCGGTTCGCCGCACAGGCTGATGCGTCCGGCATCGGGCGAAACGATGCCGAGCAGCATGCGCAACGTGGTGGTCTTGCCTGCGCCGTTGGGGCCGAGGAGCCCGAAGCATTCGCCGGGGAGGACGTCGAACGACAGGCCGTTCACGACGGTCCTGTCTCCGTAGTGCTTGATCACCTGCTCGAATTCGATGGCGGGCATGGTTGGGGGGCTGTTGCATGTTGCAAGGCGGCCTATTATAGGGCGTTCATCTCCCCATGCCGTTGCACCATCGATGTGCACGCAAACCTGGCGTTTTCCAGCCCTTGCGTGTCGAATTGCGGCGCACCATCATGTAATAGTGACCTGCGTTTCCAGACGGGTAGGGAGAATCGATCATGGCGAGCTACAAGAAAATTCTGCTTTGTTACGACGGCTCGCGCGAAGGCCGCAAGGCGCTGCGTTGCGGCGCGGATCTGGCGCTGGACCTGCATGCGGAGACCCATCTGCTTTCGGTGGTCGACATGCGCTCGACGATCGCGCAAAGTGCGGGCTTGCTCACCGACGTGGCATGTGGGCGCTTCGAAGAAACGGCGCGCGAGATTCTGCAGGAAGGCGTGGACTGGCTGACCGAACGCGGCGTGCGCGCGCAGGGCCACTTCGCGTTCGGCCATCCGATCGACGAGATTGCGAATCTCGCCAATGAGCTGCACGTCGATCTCGTAGTGGTGGGGCATCGCTGCCGCACCGGACTTTCGCGCTGGTGGATGGGTGCGGGCAATACGCCGCTGCTCGACCGCGTGACGTGCAGCATTCTCGTGGCCTGCTCTTCGGCTGCCGAGGAAAAACAGCAACAGCAGGCGGCGGCCTAGCCGCTATCAATCGCTTCCGCGATTGCAGCGCTCAGTCAATCAGCGAAAAGCGGCGGAGCCACTACCACGAAGATGGCTCGCCGCAATTCTTGCGGTTCATCTCGGTACGGCTTGCTCAGTTCGACGCGCTCGCGTCGTTGCCGGTATTCGGCTCGTTCAATTCCACGGCGGCGAGCTTCCACGAAAACAGCCCATGACGCTGCAGGATGGCGGCATAGCGATCGCCGCCATAGCCGCTGTTTGCGCCGCGCTGCCACGTGACAACGAACGTGTTCAGACTGCGATAGCCCGCCGAGGTTTGCGCGCGCGGCTGAGCTTGCTGCGGCTGCGGCGATTGCGCCTGAGCCGGCGGATTGCCGGGCGCGGGCTGCGTCGCTTGGCCTGCCTGTGACGATGGTGGCGGCGACGGCGCTTCAGCCGGCGGCACAGGCGCGGGCCGTTCTCCCGGCTTGCCGGTCGGCGGCATGCCGCTGAGCAATGCGGCCACGCCCTCTGGCGTGGCATACGCGTCCACCAGTGGGCCGATCAGCGCATTGCCGATCATCGCGCCGAACAGCATGAGTGGATTGCTGGCGTGGGCGGCCTCCATGCGTTGTTGCAGCATCTCGCCAACCTGCTGCTTCAAGCTCGCGCGCAGCGCCGGGTAGTCGACGTACTCGCTCAGTGCGGCTGCGTCGCGTGCGTCGGCGGCTGCCTTGAGGTTATTCAGCGCGATATATGGCGATGCATAGCCATAGCCCACTGCCGCCACGATTGCAACCGCCGCGACGGCGATTGCGACGGGCTTCTTCCAGCTGGATGATTTGCGCGGATACGTTTGGGTATCGGTCATTGGTTAGTGCAACCCTGCAGTGTTCAATCAGGGTGTTGACCGCGCGCAATCAAAAACGATCCCACTTTTATTGCTTACTTTGCCAGCGCGACCGGCGCATCGGCCTGCTGCTCCGCGATACAGCGGTCGATGGCGCGGCACACCGCCTCCATCGTGCCCACCATGATGAGCCGCGACTGGCCGTGATAGACGCGCACCGGTGCGCGGCGGTCGGGCTGCTCCGCATTCAGCGTGCTGTTGAGCGAAACGCGTGCGAAGGCCGGCTGCGCGGAAGGCAGCGGGCGCGCTTCGTCTTCTTGCTCGATGTCGTCGAAGAGCGAGCCATTGATCTGGTAGCCGCATTGACGGCCAAGGGCCGCCGCCGAAGCACGCGCCTCGCGCATGGCGCACGAGGCAATCCCGCGCAGATGGCGCAGACGGCCGAATTGACGGAAGGGCAACAGGCGGGCAAGGCGTTCCATGACTCTCTCCGGAAAATGCGCAGAAGATGCGCAGAAAATGCGCAGGCGGAATTATCAGAATTCGGTGGGACGGATCAGACCAACGGCAATGCCTTCGAGCGCGAAATCCGCGCTGCCGGCCGCGACGAAAATATTCTCGTAGTCAGGGTTCTCCGCGATCAGCTCGATGCCGTTGCGCTGCCGCTTCAGGCGCTTCACGGTGACGTCGTCGCCAAGACGCGCCACGATGATCTGGCCATCCTTCGCTTCGCTCTTTTTTTGCACGGCGAGCAGGTCGCCGTCGAGGATGCCCGCGTCGCGCATGGACAGCCCGCGCACCTTGAGCAGGTAGTCGGGCCGGCTCGAAAAGAGCGCGGGGTCGCAGGTGTAGTTCTGCGAAATGTGCTCTTGCGCGAGGATCGGACTACCCGCCGCGACGCGGCCCACGAGCGGCAGCGAGAGCTGCATGAGGCCCGCGTGCGGCAGCGTGAATTGATGCGGCAGATCGCCCGGACCGGGCACGAGGCGGATGCCGCGCGAAGCGCCCGCAGCCAGCTCGATCACGCCCTTGCGCGCCAGCGCGCGCAGATGTTCCTCCGCCGAGTTCGCCGAACTGAAGCCCAGTTCGGCGGCGATTTCCGCGCGCGTGGGCGGAAAGCCGGTGCGCTCGATCGCGCGGCGGATCAGATCGAAAACCTGCTGCTGTCGTGCGGTGAGTTTGGTCATGGCGCTACTGTATGTTTGAACAGGTGACTGTATTTTTATACAGTACTCGCCGCTTTTCAAGTGTTACTTGAACTTTGTCATCCGCACGGCGTCGCGACGGCGCTTTCCCTTCCCCGACGGACGCAACCACCGGCAAAACAGGCGCAAGCGCCCAATTCCTCCGTCCTTACCACTTTTACGTATTAAAAAATGAGAAAACATCATTTTTAATAATGTAAGCCGATCGCTAGACTGGCCTCCATCGATTGCTGCATGGCACGCGAGAACGCACGAAAGTGCACGAATGCGCACGACGACACGGAGAAAAAGTGGATGAAACAAGGCATTACGGGGCACGCATGGTTCAGGACGCTGGCGGCGAAACTGCTGATCGGCGTGGCGCCGCTCGTCGGCATGGCGGCCTTCGCGCCGGCGGCGCATGCGGACACGGCGCTGCTCAACGTCTCCTACGATCCCACGCGCGAGCTGTATCAGGACATCAACGAAGCCTTTATCAAGGAGTGGAAGGCGAAAGGCGGCGAGACGCTCACCATCAAGCAGTCGCACGGCGGTTCCGGCGCTCAGGCGCGCTCGGTGCTAGACGGACTGCAGGCCGACGTTGTGACGCTCGCGCTCGCCTGGGACATCGACGCACTCGCCAATAAAGGGCTGATCGCGAAGGACTGGCAAATGCGTCTGCCCGACAACGCCTCGCCATACACCTCGACCGTCGTGTTTCTCGTGCGCAAGGGCAATCCGAAGCGCATCAAGGACTGGGACGACCTCGTGAAGCCCGGCGTCTCGATCGTCACGCCCAATCCGAAGACCTCGGGCGGCGCGCGCTGGAATTACCTCGCGGCGTGGGCCTATGCGGCGCACCAGCCGGGCGGCAACGACCAGAAGGCGAAGGCCTTCGTCACGAAGCTCTACAAGAACGCAGGCGTGCTCGACTCGGGCGCGCGCGGCGCGACCACGAGCTTCGTGCAGCGCGATATCGACGACGTGCTGATCGCCTGGGAAAACGAAGCATTCCTTTCGGTTAAGGAGTTCGGGCCGGACAAGTTCGAGATCGTGGTGCCGTCGGCCAGCATTCTCGCGGAGCCGCCGGTTGCGGTGGTCGACAAGGTCGTGGACAAGCACGGCACGCGCAAGGTGGCGCAGGCGTATCTCGAGTTCCTCTATGGCGAGAAGGGGCAGGAGATTGCCGCGAAGAACTTCTATCGTCCGCGCTCGGACAAGGTGCCGGCGGCGATCACGGCGAAGTTCCCGAAGCTCAAGCTTTACACGGTCGACGAGGCGTTCGGCGGCTGGGCCAAGGCGCAGAAGACGCATTTCGCCGATGGCGGCGTGTTCGATTCGATTTATCAGCCGCAATAAGCCGGCCGTAAGCCGGCCGTAGTAAGCCGACGGCAATACGCAGTAGCAAGCAACGCCAAAAACAAGGCGCGCCCGACGAGGCGCGTCTTTAGCCGCGGCGCCCCGCATGTATCGTATGACGAGAGGTGCTCCGCGCAACCCATGTGAAGAGATAGAGCATGACGACGTTTCGATTACAGAAGCCAGGCGCGCTGCCGGGATTCGGCGTGACGCTCGGCATCACGGTGGCGTATCTGAGCCTCGTGGTGCTCATTCCGCTTGCGGCCACGTTCCTCAAGACCGCGACGCTCGATTGGGCGCAGCTCGTGCGCGCGGTGGCGTCGCCGCGCGTGCTCGCGTCGTACCGCCTCACATTTTTCTCCGCGCTTGGCGGAGCGCTCATCAATGCGGTGTTCGGGTTCTTGCTCGCCTGGGTGCTGGTGCGCTACACGTTCCCGTTCAAGCGCGTGATCGATGCGCTCGTCGATCTGCCGTTCGCACTGCCGACTTCCGTGGCGGGGATCTCGCTTGCCGCCGTGTATGCGGGCAACGGCTGGATCGGCCAGTTCCTGCAGCCGCTCGGCCTCAAGATCGCGTTTACGCCGCTTGGCGTGCTCGTGGCGCTCACGTTCATTGGCCTGCCGTTTGTCGTGCGCACCGTGCAGCCCGTGCTCGAGGAGTTCGAGCGCGAGCAGGAAGAGGCCGCCGCCTGCCTGGGCGCGTCGCGCTGGCTCACGTTTCGCCGCGTGGTGTTGCCGGCGGCATTGCCTGCGCTGCTTACGGGTTTTGCGCTCGCATTCGCGCGCGCGCTGGGCGAGTACGGTTCGGTCATCTTCATCGCGGGCAATGTGCCGATGAAGTCGGAAATCACGTCGCTGCTCATCATCACGAAGCTCGAGCAATACGACTATGCGGGCGCTACGGCGCTGGCTGTGGTGATGCTGTGCGTGTCGTTCGTCATGCTGCTGCTCATCAACACGTTGCAATGGTATTTGCAGCGGCGCACGAGCCGCCGGGCATCGCGCGGCGTGTCGCGCTCGCGTGTGCCGAACCCGATGCACGCGGGTGTTGGAGGAGAGGCGCAATGAGTGCAGCAAGTACGCGGGTCCGCGATGCAGGACGTCCCAATTCCGTAACGGAAGCGCCCTGGGTGCGCTGGCTCCTCACCGGCATTGCGCTGGCGTTTCTCGCGCTGTTTCTGGCCGTGCCGCTCGTGGCCGTGTTCTGGCAGGCGTTGAGCAAGGGCATCGGCTTCTATTTCGTATCGCTCGCCGACCCCGATGCGCTCGCCGCGATCAAGCTCACGCTGATCACCGCCGCGATCGCCGTGCCGCTCAATCTGGCGTTCGGCCTCGCGGCATCGTGGACGATCGCCAAGTTCGAGTTCCGCGGCAAGGCGTTGCTCACCACGCTGATCGACCTGCCGTTTTCGGTTTCACCCGTGATTTCAGGGCTCATTTACGTGCTGCTGTTCGGCGCGCAGGGCTGGCTCGGCCCCTGGCTTGCGGACCACAATGTGCAGATCATCTTCGCGGTGCCGGGCATCGTGCTCGCGACCATCTTCGTGACGTTCCCGTTCGTCGCGCGCGAACTGATTCCGCTGATGCAGGCTCAGGGCACCGACGAGGAAGAGGCCGCGCACGTGCTGGGCGCGTCGGGCTGGCAGATGTTCCGGCGCGTGACGTTGCCGAACATCCGTTGGGGTCTGCTGTACGGCGTGATTCTCTGCAATGCGCGCGCGATGGGCGAATTCGGCGCGGTTTCGGTGGTGTCGGGACACATTCGCGGCCAGACCGACACGATGCCCTTGCACGTGGAGATCCTCTACAACGAATACAACTTCGCGGCCGCGTTCGCCGTGGCTTCGCTGCTTGCGTTGCTCGCGCTCGTTACGCTGGGTCTCAAGCTGCTGGCGGAGCGCCACATGTCTGCGGAGCTGCGCGATACCGGCGACGTGCCGGCGCTCGCGGGACCGCCGGCCACGCGCAGTGCGGCCGCGCCTCAAGGCGCAGTGATTGGCCAACGACGTACACAACAACACCCACAACAACACACCCGCGCGTTGCGCCGGACGCTTGAACAGGGAAAGGGCTAAAGATGGGCATCATCGTTCGTAATCTGCACAAGCGTTTCGGCGATTTCACCGCGCTCGACCATGTTTCGCTCGACTTTCCGGCGGGCGAGCTGGTCGCCTTGCTCGGGCCTTCCGGATGCGGCAAGACCACGCTGCTGCGTGTGATCGCCGGGCTCGAATATGCCGATGAAGGCCAGGTCGTGCTCCAGGGGCAGGACGTGGAGATGGTTGGCGCACGCGAGCGCCAGGTGGGCTTCGTGTTCCAGCATTACGCGCTGTTCCGCCATATGACCGTGTTCGAGAATGTGGCGTTCGGGCTGCGCGTGAAGCCGCGCAACGAGCGTCCCTCCGAAGCGCAGATCCGCAAGAAAGTGCATGAGCTGCTCAAGCTCGTGCAACTCGACTGGCTCGCGCAGCGCTATCCGTCCGAGCTTTCCGGCGGCCAGCGCCAGCGCATCGCGCTGGCCCGCGCGCTCGCCGTGGAGCCGAAAGTCCTGCTGCTCGACGAGCCGTTCGGCGCGCTCGACGCGAAAGTGCGCAAGGAGTTGCGCAGCTGGCTGCGGCGCCTGCACGACGACCTGCACATCTCGACGATCTTCGTCACGCACGACCAGGAGGAAGCGCTCGAAGTGGCCGACCGCATCGTCGTGATGAATCATGGGCATGTGGAGCAGGTCGGCAGCCCCCAGGACGTGTACGATCATCCGCAGTCGGCGTTCGTCTACGAGTTCCTCGGCGCGGCGAACCGCTTGCATGGGCGAGTCGGCGTGCAAGGCTTCGTGGCCGACGGCGCGGCGCAGCCGATCGCGGTGCAGGCCGGCTTCGAAGGTCCGGCGCTCGCCTACGTGAGGCCGCACGATATCGTGCTGCATCGCGATGCCGACGCACATCGCGACGGCCTCGTCGTGGACGTGCGCCGTGTGGTGACGCTCGGCGGCGCGGTGCGCGTGGAACTCGAAAGCCGTGCGGGCGGCGTGCTCGAGGCGCAGCTCGATCGCGAAACCTGGCGCGCGCTGAGTCTCGCGCCCGGCGACGGCGTGACAGCGGTGCCGCGCGGGCTGCGCGTGTTTCCCGCCTGATGGCCGGCGCATAACGAATAATTGACCGATTGATCGCCGAATTAGTCGACACATTAATCGACGAAAGCGCGGTTGGCGGTTCAGGAGAGAAGAACATGAATTTTCAGCAGTTGCGTTTCGTGCGTGAAGCCGTCCGGCAGAACATGAACCTGACCGAAGTGGCGAACGTGCTCTATACGTCGCAGTCGGGCGTCTCGAAGCAGATCAAGGATCTGGAGGACGAACTCGGCGTCGATATCTTCATTCGCCGCGGCAAGCGCCTCACGGGCCTCACCGAGCCGGGCAAGGCCGTGCACCAGTTGATCGAGCGCATGCTGCTCGACGCCGAGAACCTGCGCCGCGCGGCGCGCCAGTTTGCCGATCAGGACAGCGGCCATCTCGTCGTGGCCACGACGCACACGCAGGCGCGCTACGCGCTGCCCAAGGTTGTGCACCAGTTCCGCGAAGTGTTTCCGAAGGTGCATCTCGCGATGCGCCAGGGCAATCCGCAGCAGATTGCGCAGATGATCATCAACGGCGAGGCCGATATCGGCATCTCGACCGAGGCGCTCGACCGCTTCCCCGATATCGTGACGTTTCCTTGCTATTCGTGGCATCACGTGGTGGTCGTGCCGAAGACGCATCCGCTCGTGGGCCGCGAGAACCTCACGCTCGAGGAGATCGCCGAGTTCCCGATCATCACCTACGACCAGGACTTCACGGGCCGCTCCCATATCGATCAGGCGTTCGCGAAGGCCGGCACCATGCCGGACGTGGTGCTGACCGCCATCGATGCGGACGTGATCAAGACCTACGTTGAACTGGGCATGGGCGTGGGCGTGGTGGCCGCGATGGCTTACGACCCCAAGCGGGATAGCGAACTCGTGGCGCTCGCCACGCAGCATCTGTTCGAGGCCAGCACGACGCGCGTGGGCCTGCGCAAGGGCGCCTTCCTGCGCCAGTACGCCTACAAGCTGATTGAAATGTTCGCGCCGCAGCTCAACGAACAGCAGATCGCGAGCCAGTTGCGCGAGGCGGTTTGAAACAGGGGCATCATCCGGATCGTCTGGCCCGGTCGTTCTCCGGTCTTCTGTCTATTTCTGGGCCGGCGGCGATTCGCTTAGAATCGCGGCCATGAATACGCCCACTTCTCCCCAATACGCGCCCGGCGCTCCGTCGCTGCCGCGCGTCGCCGTGCTGGCCACTGGCGGCACCATCGCGGGCTCCGCGCCCGACGCGGCCAATACCGCCGGCTACCAGGCCGGTGTGATCGGCGTGGCGCAGCTGCTGGCGGCCGTCCCGGGTCTCGACGCGCTCGCGCGGATCCAGGCCGAGCAGATCGCGAGCGTCGACAGTAAAGACATGTCGTTCGCCCTCTGGAGCGCGCTCGCGCAACGCGTGAACGGGTTGCTCGCAGACGACGACATCGATGCCGTCGTCATCACGCATGGCACCGATACGCTCGAAGAAACCGCTTATTTCCTGCATCTCACGATGAAGAGCCGCAAGCCCGTGATCCTCACGGCGGCCATGCGGCCCGCCTCGGCGCTCTCCGCCGACGGTCCGCTGAACCTGCTCAATGCCGTGGCGCTCGCGGCGAGCGGCCAGGCGACCGGGCAGGGCGTGCTGGTGGCATTCAATAACCGCATCCATTGCGCGCGCGACGTCATCAAGATCAGCACCTATGCGGTGGATGCGTTCCAGTCGCCCGAGATCGGCGCGCTGGGCTGGGTGCAGGACGGGCGCGTGGAATTCCAGCGGCGCGCGCTGCGTGCCCATACCGTGGATGCGCCCTTCAATGCAGATGGGCAATGGCCGCAGGTGGAGATCGTCACGAGCTACGCGGGCGCCACGCGCATCGCCGTTGACGCTCTCGTGAGCGCAGGCGTGCGCGGCATCGTCGTGGCCGGCACCGGCAACGGCTCGATTCACACCACGCTGCAGCAGGCGCTTGCCGAGGCGGCGGCGCGCGGGGTTGCCGTGGTGCGCGCGTCGCGCGTGGGGTCGGGACACGTGATGCACAACGGTGCGGCGAAGGACGATGCGCTCGGCTTCGTCTCGGCGGGCACGCTGAACCCGTACAAGGCGCGCGTGCTGCTGATGCTCGCGCTTGCGGCGGGCACGAGCGGGAAGGCCGCGTTGCAAAGCGTGTTCGATACGTACTGAGCGATAAGCGCTAAACGACAGGAACCATGCAAACGGGCCTTGCGGATTGCTCCGCAAGGCCCGTCTTTTTTCAGCCGAGCGCCTTATTGCAGCGGCGGAATCACGAGCACCTGGCCGGGGTAAATCTTGTCCGGGCTCTTGAGCATGGGCGTGTTCGCCTGGAAGATGACGTCGTTTTTCGCGCCGCTGCCGTAGTACTTCTCGGCGATCTTCCAGAGGTTGTCGCCCGAGACCACGGTGTGGTGCTGCGCTTCGGGCGCCGGATTCGTCACGCTCATCTGGTCGTCGACCTTGTCCACGTTCTGGACATTGCCGGCGGCCACCAGAATCTTTTCCTTGGTTGCCTGGTCAACGGCATTGCCCGTGACGGTGACCGTGTGCGAAACGCCGTCATAGGTCACGCCGAGGTTGTCGGCGTCGAGACCCTGCGAGCGGATGTAGGCGGCGATCGCATCGCCGGCCTTCTGGTTCAGATCGGCGAGATTCGCAGCCGGCGCAGCTGCGGTTTCTGCGGCCTGGGCCGGAGCGGCGGCTGCGCCGAACAGCTTTTCGCCGGCTTCCTTGATGAAGTTGATGATGCCCATCGATCACACTCCTCACGTGCTGGGATTGATTGGGTAGCCACGCAGCGGGTAGCGGGTCCACCTTGCGCCGTCTGCGTGACAGACGGATGAAAGCACGATTCTAGAAACGCAGGTGCGAGGACGTCCAGCGTTCGAGCGTTAAAGAGTGTGAAGCGCGCGGCAGGCGTTGCGCGAGAGCAGGGCGGGGAGTGCGTGGAGCAAAGGGAGCGCTGGTGCGCCGAACGCGTGACGGCTGATGAAGTGTGTCGCAATCCGACAGGCGGACACCCGGTGATGACGTCTGACCGACCAAGGCTTCCCCGCCGTCACCGAGTGCCGCTTTCGGACCCCACTGGCCGCCCTCAGCCCAGAGCGGCCTCGATTTGCTTCGCGATGGTTGCCGCCACCACGAAGCGCCCCACCTGTGGCCGTCGCGTTCCGTGCGCGCCAGCCTGAATCTGGATGTTGCCAACTGCCTGGTTACTGCCTGGTAGTTGTCTGGCCGTTGCTGCCTGGCCATTGCCAGGCGACTGCCCAATCTCAGCGAGGCATTGCGCGCGGGTGCTGTGTGCATTGGCGTGCAATGCCTCATCTGCGGAACAACTCGATCAAGCCGCTTTCGAGTCGCGCGAGCGACTCGAGCGGTTTTGCTTTACGCCTTCTTGCCTTCGGTGATTTCGAAGTTGGCCATGATCTCGAGCGCGCGGACCATTGCCGAGTGGTCCCATGCCTTGCCGCCGTTTGCTGCACACACGCTGAAGAGTTGCTGTGCGCTGGCGGTATGCGGCAGGGCGATGCCCAGCTTGCGTGCGCCGTCGATGGCGAGGTTCAGGTCCTTCTGGTGCAGTTCGATGCGGAAGCCCGGATCGAACGTGCGCTTGGTCATGCGCTCGCCGTGCACTTCGAGAATGCGCGATGCAGCGAAACCGCCCATCAGGGCCTTGCGAACGCGCTCCGGATCGGCGCCCGAGCGTGCGGCGAACAGCAGGGCTTCCGCCACGGCCTCGATGTTCAGCGCGACGATGATCTGGTTCGCGACCTTGGTCGTCTGGCCTGCGCCGTTCTCGCCGATCAGCGAGATGTTCTTGCCCATCAGCGCGAATAGCGGCTTGGCCAGTTCGAACGACTTCTCCGGGCCGCCCACCATGATCGTGAGCGTCGCTTCGCGCGCGCCGACTTCGCCGCCCGAAACCGGTGCGTCGAGGTAGTCGCAGCCGAGCGCGTTGATCTGCTTGGCGAACTCCTGCGTTTCGATCGGCGAGATCGAGCTCATGTCGATCACGAGCTTGCCGGCCGAGAGGCCCTTGGCGACGCCGTCATCGGCGAACAGCACCTTCTGGACGTCGGGGGTGTCCGGCACCATCAGAATGATGACGTCCGAAGCCTGCGCGACAGCGGTCGAGTCGGCCACCACGGTGGCCTGCTTGCTGAGGTCTTCAGGTACCGGGAACTTGCCGTTCACGACGAGTTCGTGGCCGCCCTTCAGAAGGTTGCGGGCCATGTGCGAGCCCATGATGCCGAGGCCGATAAAACCAATCTTTGCCATCTGTATGTCTCCGTTGAGTCGAATGCGGTTCGATGTGGGGTCGACGCGACCTGGTCAGGCGAGTTCAGCCGCGCGTTGCTGCGCGCTGCGCAGCCAGCCGAGGCCTTCGACGGTCGTCGTGCGCGGCTTGTACTCGCAGCCGATGTAGCCTTCGTAGCCGAGCGAGTCGAGCAGATCGAACAGGAAGGGGTAATTGATCTCGCCCGTGCCCGGCTCGTTGCGGCCAGGGTTGTCGGCGAGCTGGATATGGGCGATCTTCGCGAAGTGTTTCTTGATCGTCGCGGCGAGCTCGCCTTCCATGCGCTGCATGTGATAGATGTCGTACTGCAGGAACAGATTGTCCGAGCCGGTCTTTGCGATCACGTCGAGCGCTTCGGCCGAACGGTTCAGCGCGAAGCCCGGGATGTCGTACGAATTGCACGGCTCGACGAGCAGGCGGATGCCTTCGCGCTTGAGCTCGCCCGCGGCGTAGCTCAGGTTTTCAACGATGGTTGCAAGCGCGGTGTCGCGATCGATGCCTGCCGTGGGGATGCCCACGAGGCAGTTCAGTTGCGGCACGTTCAGCGCACGGGCGTACTCGATCGCACGGCCGACGCCTTCCTTGAACTCGCCCTTGCGATCGGGCAGGCAGGCAATGCCGCGCTCGCCGCCTTCCCAGTTGCCGGCGGGCAGGTTGTGCAGCACGAGCTTGAGCTTGTGCGCGGCGAGGCGCTCGGCCAGTTCCTCGGCCTTGAACGGATACGGGAACAGGAATTCGACAGCATCGAAGCCCGCCTCGGCTGCCGCGGCAAAGCGGTCGAGGAACGGCACTTCGTTGAATAGCATGGTGAGATTCGCGGCGAATTTTGGCATGGTGCTGGGTCTCGCTGGTCGGTCAGTAAAAAAGGAATCAGGCAGGCGGCGCGCCGATACTGGACGCGCGGCCTGCTGGGGTGATGCTCGGCTCAATGCGCTCGACTTAGTCGAGTGCACTCAGGGGCGTGATAGCCGTCGGTGCGTGCTCCGGCTTCTCGGCGAGCTCTTCGAACTCGTTGATCGCGTCGATCTCGGCGCCCATCGAAATGTTCGTCACACGCTCGAGAATCACTTCGACCACCACCGGCACGCTGAATTCGGCGGCCATGGCCTGCGCCTGCTTGAGCGCCGGCTCGATTTCTTCCGGCTTGAACACGCGCAGCGCCTTGCAGCCGAGGCCTTCGACCACGGTCTTGTGATCGACGCCGTAGCCGTTCATTTCAGGCGCATTGATGTTTTCGAAGCCGAGCTGGACGCAGTAGTCCATGTCGAACGCGCGCTGTGCCTGGCGGATCAGGCCGAGGTACGAGTTGTTCACGAGCACGTGGACGTACGGCAGCTTGAACTGTGCGCCGGCTGCCAGTTCTTCGATCATGAACTGGAAGTCGTAGTCGCCCGAGAGCGCCACGATGGGGCGCGACGGGTCGGCTGCGCGCACACCGAGCGCTGCCGGAATCGTCCAGCCGAGCGGGCCTGCCTGGCCGCAGTTGATCCAGTTGCGCGCCTTGTAGACGTGCAGGAACTGGGCGCCTGCGATCTGCGAGAGACCGATCGTGCTCACGTAGCACGTGTCGCGGCCGAACACCTTGTTCATCTCTTCGTACACGCGCTGCGGCTTGATCGGCGTGTTTTCGAAGTGCGTCTTGCGCTGCAGCGTGCGCTTGCGTTCCTGGCAGTCGGCGACCCACGCGCTGCGGTCCTTGAGCTTGCCAGCAGCCTTCCACTCTTGCGCGACCTGGACGAACAGTTCGAGCGCAGCCTTGGCGTCCGAAACGATGCCGAGATCCGGGCCGAACACGCGGCCGATCTGCGTCGGTTCGATGTCGACGTGCACGAACTTGCGGCCCTTCGTGTAGACCTCGACGCTGCCCGTGTGGCGGTTCGCCCAACGGTTGCCGATGCCGAGCACGAAGTCCGATGCGAGCATCGTCGCGTTGCCGTAGCGATGCGACGTCTGCAGACCGACCATGCCGGCCATCAGCGGATGGTCGTCGGCGATCGCGCCCCACGACATCAGCGTCGGGATCACGGGCACGCCCACGATTTCCGCAAACTGCACGAGCAGGTCTTCGGCTGCCGCGTTGAGCACGCCGCCGCCCGAGACGATCAGCGGCTTTTCGCTGGCGTTGAGGAGTTCGATCGCAGCTTCGATCTGCTTGCGCGTGGCTTGCGGCTTGTAGACCGGCAGCGGCTCGTAGGTGTCGATGTCGAATTCGATTTCGGCGAGCTGCACGTCGATCGGCAGGTCGACCAGCACCGGACCCGGACGGCCCGAGCGCATCAGGTGGAATGCCTGCTGGAACACGCGCGGCACGAGTGCCGGCTCACGCACGGTGACGGCCCACTTCGTGACGGGCTTGGCGATCGACTCGATGTCGACAGCCTGGAAGTCTTCCTTGTACAGGCGTGCGCGCGGTGCCTGACCAGTGATCGCGAGAATAGGAATCGAGTCGGCGGAAGCGGAGTACAGGCCCGTAATCATGTCGGTGCCCGCGGGGCCCGAGGTGCCGATACAAACGCCGATGTTGCCGGCGTTGGCGCGCGTGTAGCCTTCGGCCATGTGCGAAGCGCCTTCGACGTGGCGGGCGAGCACATGGGTGATGCCGCCGGCTTTTTTCATCGCCGAGTAGAAGGGGTTGATTGCAGCGCCGGGCACGCCAAAGGCGGTGTCGATGCCTTCTTTTTCGAGCACCAGAACGGCTGCGTCGACGGCTCTCATCTTGGCCATGAAAAGTCTCCTGAATGTTGCTAATGCTTTGAGGGGCTGCGCCATGGGGATGGCGGGCATTGGATACGACGGTTGAGGCTCACTTTAGGCGCGCTAGAAAGGTTTGATAAGATCAGCCCAGGTCGTTTATTCCGAAACAAAAAGTATGGAATCGCCGTGGGCGGCGCTTGCGGGGCGCGGCATGGGACAGGAGAGCAGGCATGGACCGCTTCAAGCAGATTGAAACCTTTGTGCGCGTGGCCGACGCGGGCAGCCTTGCGGCGGCCGCGCTGACCGAGGGCGTCTCGCCGGTGATACTCGGGCGGCGCATCGACGCGCTCGAAAAACGCCTCGGCGTGAAACTCATGTACCGCTCGACGCGGCGGCTCGTGGTCAGCGAGGAGGGCGGCGCGTTCCTCGAGCGTTGCCGCGGCCTGCTGCTGGAGTGGGAGCAGGCCGAAAACGAGCTGTCCGCCGGGCGGCGCGTGGTCAACGGGCATCTGATCGTCTCCGCGCCGGCAGCCTTCGGGCGCAAGCACGTGGCGCCGCTCGCGCCCGCATTTCTCGCCGACAAACCCGAGCTCCAGGTCTCGTTCAACCTGACCGATCGCGTGGTCGATCTGGTGCGCGAGGGTTACGACCTGTCGATTCGCATCGGCGGGTCGGTGGACCCGAATTTCGTCGCGGTGAAGCTCGCCACCAACCGGCGCGTGGTGTGCGGCACGCCAGAATACTTCCGCAAGCACGGCAAGCCGAAGACGCTCGAAGACCTGCCGAATCACAACTGTCTCGCCTTCAATCTGCAGGGCGGCCAGAACCGCGGCTGGTATTTCAGCCGCAACGGCAAGCTCGCAACCGTGCGCGTGGGCGGCACGCTCGACTGCAACGACGGCGAGCTGCTGCACCGTTGGGTCACCGAGGGGCTTGGGCTCGGCTGGCGCTCGACGTGGGAGATCGATGCGCAGCTCGCGCGCGGCGAACTGGAGACGGTGCTCGACGAGTACGCGCTGCCCGACTACGACATCCTCGCCGTGTACCCGCAGCAACGTTACGTTCCGGCGCGGGTGCGCTATTTCATCGATTACCTGAAAGAGGTCTACGCGCGGCCAGGGTACTGGAGCGGCGTGGCCTGATCGGAGACCCCTGATTTCAGGCCCGCGCATGGCCCATTTATTTTTCGTTTTCGCACGCATTTCTCGGGAATAAACTGGCCGCTGTGCGGGTAATGCATGAGCGAGACCGGCGCCGGCGTGCGCGTTGTGCGCGGCGTCGAGCGTTGAGGTCGCGCCGCGAGCCATCAGGCACGAGGGGATCAAGTGGGCGAATCCGCGAACGGGGCGCACGAGATGCACGAAGTGCACGAGGGGTCCGGTGATGCGCAGCGCAGCCGCCGTTTTCAGGCGCTGGCGCTGCCGCATCTGGATGCCGCGTACAACCTTGCCCGCTGGCTTTCGCGCAATCCCGGCGACGCCGAGGACATCGTGCAGGAAGCTTTTTTGCGCGCGTTCCGCTTCTTCGACGCGTTTCGCGGCGACCAGGCGCGGCCCTGGCTGCTCGCGATCGTGCGGCGCGTCTGGTACGACGAGTGGCGGCGGCGCGCGGGCGCGGAGGAAGTTGCGCCGTTCGACGCGTTGCGCGACGATCAGCCGCCTGACGGCTGGGACACGGGCAGCGCCGACCCGGAGGCGTCGGCAATTCGCGCCGAGGACGCGCGGCGCGTGCAGGAGGCGCTGCAGCGCCTGCCGGTGGAGTACCGCGAGGTGCTGGTGCTGCGCGAGCTGGAGGAATTGGGCTATCGCGAGATTGCGGCGGTCATCGACGTGCCGGTGGGCACGGTGATGTCGCGGCTCGCGCGGGGCCGCAAGCGCCTCGCCGCGCTGCTGGCGGCGCAGGCATGTAGCGGCGGTGCGGCGGCCGGGCCGGCAAAGGCGGTCGAAAGGACAGCCGGCGATGCGGGCAATATGGCCGACAACGCGGCCAGCAAGGCAGATTTCGGGGCAAGCAAAGCGTGGAGACCATCCGGCCGGGGGGCCGACGGCCGGTTCCGGGAGGAGCCGGCCGTCGACGGCGGAGCGCGCGAGCCTCAGGGGCCGTGTGCGCCACGTCCTGCCACGGAGGCGCCCGATGAACTGTGACGAAGCGCGCCCGCTCGTCGAGGCAAGCGTCGACCGTGAACTTTCCGCCGCCGACGAATGGCGCGTGCGCGAGCATCTGGCTGGCTGCGCGCAATGCCGTGGCGCGGCTGCGAATGTCGAAGCCATTTCCCGTCTGACGCGTGCGGCGCCCTGCTATCGGGCGCCGGAGGGCCTCGCCGCGCGCATCGTGGCGGCGTTGCCGCCCGTGCAAAGCCCGTCGATGACCGCTGACCGCGTGCACCGCGAGGCGCCCGCGCGAACCGGCGCATGGCGCCGCTGGCTGCCCGGCCTGCGAGGGCGTGCGCCAGGCGAGGGCGGTGCGGGCGGGCGGTCCCGGGGCGCTGGCGGCACAAGTACGGCCGGCCTGCCCGCTGCGGGGCTCGCAGGATTCGCATGCGTGGTGCTGGTGCTGTGTGCCTTGAGCGTGGCGACGGTTCTGCATCTGCGCAAATCCGCCGCTGATGGGGCTTTTGTCGAGGAGCTCGTGGCCAGCCACGTGCGCGCGCAGATCTCGGGGCGCGATCTCGACGTGGTGTCCACGGACCGCCATACGGTGAAGCCGTGGTTCAACGGCCGCATCGACTATGCGCCTCCCGTGGAGGACTTCTCAGCGCAGGGCTTCCCGCTCGTGGGCGGCCGTCTCGATTATGTAGGGCGCGAGCGAGTCGCGGTGCTGGTTTACCGCTACCGCAAGCATGTGATCGATGTCTATGTCTTCCCGCCCGGCGTGGCGGGGCCGATGACGGAAACTGCCGCGCCTCGCACGAGCGAAGGCTATTCACTTGCCCGTTGGCAGGCCGCCGGCATGACCTGGTGGGCCGTCACCGATGCGGGCCCGGATGCGCTCGCCGGCCTGCGCGCGGCGCTCGATGCGCGGCTCGCGGACAGCCGCAGCGGCAGTGGCTGAGACGCCGGCGGGCGTACGCCAGCGCGCAAGTCCTTGAAAACATGTCTGAAACGCTGCGTGAAACCATAATTTCGGTTGCGCGAGCGGGGCAGATCGCGCTACAATCTTCGGCTTCTCACTTGCCGCACCGGTTCCGACGCCCGGGTGGCTTAAATCCATAAGGAGTGATACATGCGTCATTATGAAATCGTCTTCATCGTGCACCCCGATCAAAGCGAGCAAGTGCCCGCGATGATCGAGCGTTACAAGAGCACGATCACGTCGCACGGTGGCCAGATCCACCGCATCGAAGACTGGGGCCGTCGTCAACTGGCCTACATGATCGAGAAACTCGCGAAGGCTCACTACGTCTGCATGAACATCGAATGCGACCAGACCACGCTCGACGAACTGGAACACGCATTCAAGTTCAACGACGCTGTTCTGCGTCACCTCATCGTCAAGATGAAGAAGGCCGAAACCGGCCCGTCGCCGATGATGAAGGAAGTGCAGCGCGAAGAAGCCAAGAAGGCGGCTGCCCAGCCGACCGAAGCGCAGGCTTAATAACACAAGCCACCAGGATCAACGCTCATTTGCCTGACTCATTTGCTTAAATTCGCCCCGTGAACAGGCTGCAGCTTACGGCTAGCGTCGTAGAACGCGAACCGGTGCGGTACACCCCCGCCGGCGTTCCGATCGCAAGCGTCACGTTGCAGCATCGCACGGAGGTCGTCGAAGCCGGCATTGCCCGTTTCGTCGAGCTCACGATGCCCGCGGTGGCGGCAGGCAAGGCCTGCGGTCTCGTCGAAAGCTGCGAGATGGGCGTGGAAGCGCTCTTCACCGGATTTTTGGCAAAAAAGCACCGCAACGCGCGAACCCTGGTGTTTCACATCACCGAAATGCAAGGTACAGGAAAGGACTAATCATGGCCCGCCCTACTGGTAAGAAATTCGACAAGCGTCGTCAGCAACAAAACCCGCTCTTCAAGCGCAAGAAGTTCTGCCGCTTCACGGCTGCAGGCGTCGAGCAGATCGACTACAAGGACCTCGATACGCTGAAGGACTTTATCGGCGAAAACGGCAAGATCACGCCGGCTCGTCTGACGGGTACGAAGGCCCACTATCAGCGTCAGCTGGACACGGCTATCAAGCGCGCGCGTTTCCTCGCGCTGATGCCGTACACCGACCAGCACAAGGCCTAATAAGACGACGCGATAAGGAGCAATAGAATGCAGATCATTCTTCTGGAAAAAGTCGTCAACCTGGGTAACCTCGGCGACATCGTCAAGGTGAAGGACGGTTACGCACGTAACTTCCTGATCCCCAACAAGAAGGCACGCCGTGCCACGAAGGACGCAATCGCCGAATTCGAAGTTCGCCGCGCCGAACTCGAAAAGGCCGCGGCTGAAAAGCTGGCAGCCGCGCAAGCCGAAGGCGAAAAGCTCAACGGCCTGACCGTTCAGATCGGCCAGAAGGCTGGCGTGGACGGCCGTCTGTTCGGCTCGGTCACGAATGCGGACATCGCCGTTGCGCTCGGCAAGGTTGGCTTCGCAGTGGAAAAGATGCAAGTGCGTCTGCCGGAAGGCCCGCTGAAGATGGTGGGCGACCACCCGGTGCAAGTTGCGCTGCACACCGACGTCCTCGTCGACGTCATGGTGTCGGTGCTGGGCGAGCACGTCTAAGCATTGAGGCAGCCTGGGGGGCGACCCGCCAGGCCGCTTGAGCGCCGTAGCTCACCGCTGTTTCAAGGAAGGCAGGAGCCCCCGCGGCTTCTGCCTTTTTTGTTGTGTGCACGGCCGCTGCCGCTGAAGCGCTGGCACTGTGCCGTCGAATTGCTGCCGTTTCGCTTGTTCCAGGTAGCCGGCTTGTCCGATAATTGCCCTCCATGAATGCTCCGAAAGATCCCCAACTCGAATCGCTGAAAGTCCCGCCGCATTCGATCGAGGCCGAACAGTCGGTGCTCGGCGGCCTGCTGCTGGATAACGGCGCCTGGGACCGGATTGCCGACTTCCTCTCGCAAAGCGACTTCTACCGCTACGATCACCGCCTCATCTTCGAGCATATCGGCCGCCTGATCTCGGGCGCGCGCCCGGCAGACGTCGTGACCGTGTACGAGGCGCTCGGCACCTCGGGCAAGGCCGAGGAGGTGGGCGGGCTCGCGTACCTGAACGCACTTGCGCAGAACACGCCGAGCGCCGCGAACATTCGCCGCTATGCCGAAATCGTGCGCGACCGCGCGGTGCTGCGCCGCCTGGTGTCGGTCGCCGACGAAATTTCCGCCGATGCTTTCAACCCCCAGGGCAAGGAAGTGCGGCAGCTCCTCGACGAAGCCGAGGCGAAGGTGTTCTCGATCGCCGAGGACGGCGCGCGCGGCACCCAGGGCTTCCTCGAGATCGGGCCGCTGCTTACGCAGGTGGTCGAGCGCATCGACACGCTCTACCACACGGCCAATCCGACCGACGTGACGGGCACGCCCACCGGCTTCATCGACCTCGACCGCATGACCTCGGGCATGCACGGAGGCGAACTGATCATCGTGGCGGGGCGTCCGTCAATGGGCAAGACTGCGTTTTCCATGAACGTCGGCGAATACGTGGCCGTGGAGTACGGTCTGCCGGTCGCGGTGTTCTCGATGGAAATGCCGGGCACGCAGCTCATCATGCGCATGCTCGGTTCGGTCGGGAGGCTGGATCAGCACCGCATGCGCACGGGCCGCCTCACCGACGAGGATTGGCCCAAGCTCACGCACGCCGTGCAGAAAATGAGCGAGGCGCAGATCTTCATCGACGAAACCGGCGGGCTGAATCCGATGGAGCTGCGCTCGCGCGCGCGGCGTCTGTCACGCCAGTGCGGCAAGCTCGGGCTCATCATCATCGATTACCTGCAGCTGATGAGCGGTTCCTCGTCGGGCGAGAACCGTGCGACCGAAATTTCGGAGATTTCGCGCTCGCTCAAGAGTCTCGCCAAGGAGCTCGACGTCCCGGTGATCGCGCTTTCGCAGCTCAACCGCGGTCTCGAACAGCGTCCCAACAAGCGTCCGGTCATGTCCGACCTGCGCGAATCGGGCGCCATCGAACAGGATGCGGACGTCATTCTGTTTATCTACCGCGATGAAGTCTACAATCCCGACAGCCCTGATAAAGGCACGGCGGAGATCATCATCGGCAAGCAACGTAATGGTCCGATCGGGCCAGTTCGACTCACGTTCCACGGCCAATACACGAAATTTGACAATTTTGCCGGTGCGCAGAACTTCTATGGCGAGTAAGGCGTAGTAGCGGGGAAGTCGCTGAAAAACGGGGTGTGAGCTTGCGCCAAAGTGGCGCAAGCCGGGTTCTGACATCCCCAGATGCATGCGGCGTCCAGCCCGTGACGATACAATGTCGCCGTTTTATGACGGCTATCTTGCCGTTTTGTGACGGCGATCCGAGACCAATTACCGGGATTCCAATGTTCGGTCGATTCATGCCCACTGAGGGCAAGTTCTTCGAAATCTTCAACGCGCACGCAAAGTGCATCGTATCCGCAGCCCGTGAGCTCGAGCTCCTGATCGACAATCTGGCTGATGCGGAAGTTCATAAACAGAACGTGCAGACCGCCGAAAAGGCCGCCGACAAGCTCACGCACGAAGCCATCGACCTGTTGCACAAGACCTTCATCACGCCGTTGGACCGCGACGAGATCCACAAGCTGATCACGACGATGGACGACTGCCTCGACCTCATGGAGGACGTTGCCACAGCCATCTCGCTGTACGACGTGCAGTCGGTGACTTCCGAGGCCAGCCAGCTCGCGCATGTGGTCACGGCCACGGCCGAGCGCGTGCAGGCGGCAGTGGCGCTGCTCTCCGACATGAAGCAGGCGCGCGAAATCCTGAAGGCGTGCGAGGACATCGACCGCCTCGAATCGGATGCGGAC
Organism: Paraburkholderia sp. A1BS-2L; assembly: GCF_051125205.1. Classification (NCBI taxonomy): domain Bacteria; kingdom Pseudomonadati; phylum Pseudomonadota; class Betaproteobacteria; order Burkholderiales; family Burkholderiaceae; genus Paraburkholderia; species Paraburkholderia sp. A1BS-2L. The sequence goes on along the minus strand of NZ_CP120428.1, from coordinate 1,825,383 downwards.
CGCCTGCTGCGCGCGGCCATGTCCAAGCTCTTCCGCGAGGAAGACAACGTCAAGACGCTGATCAAGCTGAAGGCGATCTACGAGATCCTCGAAGCGATCACGGATAAGTGCGAGGATGTCGCGAACATCATCGAAGGCATCGTGCTAGAGAACGCCTGAGCGGACCACGATGCATTCCATACAACTCGCCCTCTGGGTGGTCGTCGGACTGGTGGCCATCTCCCTCGTCTTCGACTTCATGAACGGCTTTCACGACGCGGCGAATTCCATCGCCACCGTCGTGTCGACGGGCGTGCTCAAGCCGCAGCAGGCCGTGGCGTTCGCCGCCATGTTCAACGTGATTGCCTATTTCGTTTTCCACCTGAAGGTGGCGCAGACGGTGGGCAAGGGCACCATCGACCCCGATATCGTCGACCACTACGTGGTGTTCGGCGCGCTCGTGGGGGCGATCGGCTGGAACGTGCTCACGTGGTACTACGGCATTCCGTCGAGCTCCTCGCACGCGCTGATCGGCGGCCTCGTGGGGGCCGCGCTCGCCAAGTCGGGCTGGCACTCGCTGAACTTCGACGGCCTCATGAAGACCGTGGCCTTCATCTTCATCTCGCCGCTGCTCGGCTTCGTGCTGGGTTCGTTCTTCATGCTGACGGTGTCATGGCTGTATTTCCGCACGCCGCCCAGCAAGGTGGACCGGCGTTTCCGGCGCCTGCAGCTGATCTCCGCAGGCCTCTATAGCCTCGGCCACGGCGGCAACGACGCGCAAAAGACCATCGGCATCATCTGGATGCTGCTGATCGCGACGGGCTACGCCTCGGCAACGGCCGCCGCACCGCCCATCTGGGTGATCGGCGGCTGTTATCTGTCGATGGGCATCGGCACGCTGTTCGGCGGCTGGCGGATCGTGCGCACCATGGGTCAAAAGATCACCAAGCTCAAGCCCGTGGGCGGCTTCTGCGCGGAGTCGGGCGGAGCGCTTACGCTCTTCACGGCGTCGGCGCTCGGCATTCCCGTGTCCACGACGCATACGATTACTGGCGCGATTGTTGGCGTGGGCGCGACCCAGAAGCTCAGCGCCGTGCGCTGGGGTGTAGCGGGCAACATCGTCTGGGCCTGGATTCTGACGATTCCTGCTTCTGCGACGCTCGCCGCAGCGGGCTGGTGGATCGGCCACCGGTTCCTGTAATCAGTCAGGACTGGTTGGGCAGCACGGCGCCTTCGGGCGCCGTTTTTTGTTTGGGCGTGGGCCGGTAAGGCACGGGCGGCCGCCGGCGGATCAGATGATCGGCGTCGTGCAGCCGTCCATCGGCACGATCGCACCGGTCACGTAGCTGGCCCGGCGGCTCGCCAGAAAGAGGGCGACGTCGGCGATTTCCTCCGGCTTTGCGTAGCGTCCGAGCGGCACCCTGGCCTCGCCACGCGCGAGTGCGTCTTCGGCGCTGATGCCCTCGCGCCCCGCTTCCAGTTGCACGGCCTCTTGCAGGCGCTCAGTGAGCGTTGCGCCCGGGTTGATCGCATTGATGCGGATGCCATAGCGCGCGTGATAGTGCGCCAGCCCCACGGTGGCGAGCATGAGCGCCGCATTCGCCGCGCCGCCCGCGATATGGATGTCGCTTGCGTACTTGCCGCCCATCCCGATGATGTTGACGATCGCGCCCGGCTCCCTGGCCGTGTCGGCCTTGATGCGAGCCACCATGCGGCGCAGCACCTCCTGCTGGGGGTAGATGTACGGGAAGTACTTGGCTTCCATGGTCGCCTTGAATGCGTCGGCGTCGAGCGATTCCGGATCGTAACGGCGCGCGGCGCCCGCGCTGTTGATGAGGATGTCGATGGGCCCCACGGCCGTCGCGACTTCCTCGACGACGTCGGCGGCGCTGTGGGGCTCGTGCAGGTCGGCGCGCGTGAGGTGGATGTGGAGCCCTTCGCTGGCCAGTTGCTCGCGCGCGCGCGCCAGGTTGGCGGGATCGCGCGAAACGATTGCGACTTTCGCGCCTTCCTTGGCGAATGCGCGAGCGCAAGCGAGGCCGATTCCCTTGCTGCCGCCCGTGACGAGAACCACTTTGCTGCCGAGTCCGAGTTCCATCGCTACCTCGCTGCGCGAAAGTAAAAAAACGGTCCCAAAACGATAGCAGACGCGCAGCGCGCGCGAAACCGCCAAGTCTTTCGATTGGCCTTTCGGCCAGGAGCTGGTGAGTCTGCGGACGCCGCACCGCGGAAAACGCGGTCCGGGCGCCTGGCTCTGGACGCGCGCTTCAGAACGAGCCGGTGGCGAAGCGAGCGATCGGATCGTCGCTCGATTGCGTGGGTGCGGCGACGTTGCCGCTTGCCGTCGACGCGCGCATGATCTGCGCGGGCGCGCCCGAAGACGATGTGGGCTCGATCGACGTCGAACCCGCCTGTGCGGCTTGGCGTGCCGCTGCGTTCATGCCGGGAGGCGGCGGCTCGAAGGCATCGGCGGCGGCGTTGATGGCATCGCGCGGTGCGGCTGCGGGTGCAACGGAGGCAGTCGGCGCGGCGGCAGGCGCAACCGCGCCGGCCTGGCGGGCCTGCACCTGGGCGGCGCTGATCGCCGCAGGCGGCGGCTCGAATGCGTCGGCTGGCGCGGCGGAGCCTGTTGTGGAGACCGGCGCGGCGGCGCCGGCATAGGCGGGCTGAGGCGTCGACGTCAAGCGGCTCTGATCCGCCGCCGTGGCCATGCGCGGCGCCGGCGGCGCGGCGGCGGGTGCCATGGCGGTCGCAGTGGCGTTGGCTCGCGTGGCTGAAAGCGCCGCTGGAGCCGCAGACGCGGGAACTGCAGCCGAGACAGCCGCTGCCTGCGTGGCAGGCGCGGGCGTGGAGGCTTCCCAAGTCGGTGTATCGAACGGCGTGGTCGGAGCGCGCTTCGCCGGCGCCATGCGGCGAATGCCGTCGAAATGTTTGGCCCAATACGGATTGGTCAGATAGTCGAGCCGCACGGTGCCGCCCGTGGACGGCGCATTGACGAAGCGCAGCTTGCCGACATAAATGCCCACGTGAGAGTGCGGCCGGCCGGTCGTGTTGAAGAACACGAGGTCGCCAGCCGCGATTTCATCGGGATCGATGACCTCGCCGCGCTGGCTGATGTCGGCGGTGGTGCGCGGCAGATCCACCTGGGCCGAGCGCGCGAACACATACTTCACCAGACCGCTGCAATCGAAGCCGCTATCGGGCGTATTGCCACCCCAGCGGTACGGAATGCCCACGAGGCTCATCGCCTGGATGGAGATTTCCTCGCGTCCGACGCTGTGATCGACGAAATTGGGGAAGCCAGGTGGCCTGGTGCGCCAGGCATTTGCACTCGAACCCGAACTGTCACTGCGCGAGGTCTTCTGCGGCGTGCTGGAACACGCCGCAAGAAAGGCCACGATCAGTAAGGGGAGCCAGAGTTGCCGCATGAAAAGGCATTCGGCAAACGCTGGGCATTTGCCATTGGGGAAAACCGTAATGAGCGGATGGTAGCCCGTCAAACATGGCTTCGGCAAGAAATCTTCACAACTTACTTGAAGTTCGTGCTTGACCCGTTGCCAGTCTGGTACGCCGCAATACGTTCCAGCGAATAAAAAAAAGGACCGTATCCGGGTCGCCGGAAACGGTCCTTCGGGATGCGGCCAGCGCTTCGCAAAGCGCTGGGAACGGGCTACCGCGTGGCTTTAGAGGATGTCCGACGCGTAGTCCGCGAGACGCGAGCGCTCGCCGCGCGCGAGCGTCACGTGGCCGCTATGCGCCCAGCCCTTGAAGCGGTCGACTACATAGGTGAGGCCGGAGCTGCCTTCGGTCAGGTACGGCGTATCGATCTGCGCGATGTTGCCCAGACACACGATCTTCGTGCCCGGACCGGCGCGCGTGACGAGCGTCTTCATCTGCTTGGGCGTCAGGTTCTGCGCCTCGTCGATGATCAGATACTTGTCCACGAACGTGCGGCCGCGCATGAAGTTCATGCTCTTGACCTTCAGGCGCGAGCGGATCAGCTCCTGGGTGGCGGCGCGCCCCCATTCGCCGGCGGCGTCGTCGGTCTTCTGGAGCACTTCGAGGTTGTCGTCGAAGGCGCCCATCCACGGCTGCATTTTTTCCTCTTCGGTGCCGGGCAGGAAGCCGATGTCTTCGCCTACCGGCACCGTCGCGCGCGTCACGATGATTTCGTTGTAGCGCTTGTCGTCGAGCACCTGGGCGAGACCCGCCGCGAGCGCCACGAGCGTCTTGCCGGTGCCGGCCTGGCCGAGCAGCGTGACGAAGTCGATCTCCGGGTTCATCAGCAGGTTCAGCGCGAAGTTCTGCTCGCGGTTGCGCGCCGTGATGCCCCACACGTTGTTCTTGTGGTGGCCGTAGTCGCGCAACGTTTGCAGCAGCGCCGTCTTGCCGTTGAGCTCGCGCACGATCGCGTGGAACGCGGGTTCGCCGTTCTGCGGCTCCAGATAGACGAATTCGTTCACGAGCATCGAAAGGCATTCGGGACCCGTCACGCGGTAGTACGTGGTGCCGGTCTTGGTCTCCTGCCACGACTCCATGCCCTTCGCGTGTTTGGTCCAGAAGTCCTGCGTCAGCGCGCGGATGCCCGAGTAGAGCAGGTCCTTGTCTTCGAGGACCTGGTCGTTGAAGTAGTCTTCGGCGGGCAGGCCGAGCGCGTGCGCCTTGATGCGCATGTTGATGTCTTTCGACACCAGCACGACGAGGTGGTCCGGCCGGTCGCGCTGCAGCGCGCGCACCACGCCGAGGATCTGATTGTCGGCCTTGCCTTCGGGCAGGCCGTCGACCGGATCGATGTGCGTGAGCGTGGTCTGGAAGTACAGACGCCCGAGCGCCTCGCGGCTGCCGAGTCGGTCGAGCGAGATGCCTTCCGAGATCGGGCCCGCGTTGGCGACGAGTTGATCGAGCGTGCGGCTCACCTGACGCGCGTTGCGCGCCACTTCCGACATGCCCTTCTTGTGGTTGTCGAGCTCTTCCAGCGTCATCATCGGCAGGAAGACGTCGTGCTCCTCGAAGCGGAACAGGCAGGTCGGATCGTGCATCAGCACGTTCGTGTCGAGCACGAAGAGCTTTTGCACCTCCATCGTCTCTTCGGGGTGCAAGCGCTTCTTTGTGCCGGTGCGCGGGGCGCTTGCGGCGGTGCCGCTAGCCGTTTTGCCCGCGGGCGATTTGCCGCCGCGCGCCGCGGGTGCCGCAGGCGCTTCGGCATGCGGCTCGGCATGTGCCTGCACCGGCTGCAGCAGCGCCGCGGTTGGCTGTTTGCGTTTTCGCGCCGGTGCCGGCGCGACCGGTTCGAGCGCTGCGAGTTCGGCGCTGGCTGTGTGCATGGGCACGGTGCGCAGCGTGGTCGCCGCGTTGGCGGCGGGGGTCATCGGCTCGGCGACGCTGTCTGCGCCATAGTCGGCGACATCGGCGGCGTCGTTTTCGCTCGCCGCTTTGCGCGTGCTTCGGGTCGTGCGCGCACGCGCCTTGTATTCATCGGGCGGCAGCAGGTTGCCGAGCTTGCTGGGGGGGGTAGGCAAAGGCATGGTGTCCCTCGAAAAATTCGGGTCGAGTGGTCGCGGTGTTGACCGTACGGTGCGCGTACGGTGCGCTTTCTGGCGGGGCGTGCGGGTGCCGGGTAAGGTGCCCGCCGTGACCGCGCCGGGTGCGCGCTCAGGTCTGAAAATGCCGGTTCGCCTGTTTTTCGATCGGCTCCTTGACGTTGACGCGCGCCGGGTCGCTAATCCGGTGCGACGTGGAGGGAGTGACAGCTAACGAAGAAGCAAACAAAAAAGCCGCTGCCCCGGGTGACGAGGCAAGCGGCTTGACTGCTTTAATGGCGCGTTGCCCCGGATGCGCTGGAGCGGTCATCCTGTGACCGCTCCCAAGACCGCGTGGCAAATGCGACAAAAAATAGGGTGGACAGGCACTCATTGAAGCCCAATATATCGCGCCTCACAGCGCTTGTACAGCCTCCAGGACCTCCTCGACATGGCCCGGCACCTTGAGCCCGCGCCACTCCTGGCGCAGTACGCCGCTGGCGTCGATGAGGAACGTGGAGCGCTCGATTCCTCTCACTTCTTTGCCATACATTTTCTTCATTTTGATGACGTTGAAGAGCGAGCAGAGCGCTTCGTCGCCATCCGATACCAATGTAAACGGCAATTCGAGCTTGGTCTTGAAGTTCTCGTGCGAGCGCACGCTGTCGCGCGAGACGCCCACGATCGTGGCGCCCGCCTTCTTGAACTTCGGGTAGAGGTCGCGGAACTCCATGCCTTCGCGCGTGCAGCCGGGCGTATTGTCCTTAGGGTAGAAGTACAGCACGACCTTCTTGCCCTTGAGGCTCGAGAGCGTGAAGTCGCCGCCGGTGGCGGGTGCGGTGAAATTGGGAACGGGTTGGTCGACTGCGATGGTCACGTCAGGCACGTGGCTCTCCTGTTGTTATGGGCTCGCATGGGCGGGGGCGATTCCCGCGAATCGACGGCGCGGCGCAGTCTCGTGCACGCTGCGCCGCGGCATCGCCATGCAGCGGATTTCAGTCGGGCTGGACGATCAACTGGCCCGAGCGGCCGGTGATCTCGCCCCAGGTGACAGGGTACGATGGCAGCGAATCCGGGTCCAGCGCCGCATGGTAGTCGCCCATCGTGGCAAACGTATGGCCCTGCGCGCGCCAGCCGGCAAGCAGTTGCTCGAAGACCGGCGCGAGCTTCTGGCCTTCGAGCTCGGCATGCAGCGTGAACACCTGGTCGTGCGGATTGCGCTCGGTACGCTTGAGCAGCCACGCCGCGACGTTGTCGATGTCCACGCCGTCCACGCCCAGCACTTCGTCGAGCGTGGGCAGCGTGGTAGGCATCTGCACGTGGTTGAGCGTGCGCCCGCGCACCACGGGTCGATAGGGCGAATGCCCGCGTCCGTCCGAGGCGTACTTCATGCCCCACGCGTCGATCTGCTCGAACGCGGCCTCGTTCATCTGCCAGCCCGCGGCGCCGTGCGTGACGGGAGCGGTGCCGAAGATCCGCGTGAAGCGCTCGTGGCTCTTGTTCATCTCGCGCGCAGTCCAGGCGGGCTCGCGGCTGCGCACGTTGTCCTGCCAGTAGACGTGATCCCACGTGTGAATGCCGCATTCGAAGCCGGCTTCGTGGATCGCGCGCATCTCGGCCGCCGCGCGCACACCGATGTCGGGGCCGGGCAGCAGCACGCCGTACATCAGCTGCTTCACGCCGTAGTGCTCGACCACGGACGTGCGCGAGACCTTCTTGAGAAAGCCCGGCCGGAACACGCGGCGCAGCGCCCAGCCCGTATGGTCCGGGCCGAGGCTGAAGAGAAACGTTGCGCGGGCCTTGTAGCGATCGAAGATGCGGGCGAGATTCGGCACGCCTTCGCGCGTGCCGCGCAGCGTGTCGACGTCGATTTTCAGGACGATGCGGGCCAAAGAGCGGGTCCCTTGCTTATTGCTGCTCGACGAGCGCGCGTGCTTCGGCCACGTGGCCGCGGTACGCTTCGAAGATCTTGCGCAGCGCTTCGTCGAAGGTCGACTTCGGCGCCCAGCCGAGCTCCTGCATCGTGTTCTCGATCTTCGGCACGCGGTTCTGCACGTCCTGGTAACCCGCGCCGTAGTACGCGCCCGACGACGTTTCGACAAGCTGGACCTTCTTCGCGGAGTCGGCGTACTCGGGGAACTCGGCAGCGAGCGCAAGCATCTTGTGCGCGAGCTCGCGCACCGAGAAGTTGTTGGTCGGGTTGCCGATGTTGTAGATCTTGCCCGTGGCGACGCCGTTCTTGTTCTCGATGATCTTCATGAGCGCTTCGATGCCGTCGTCGATGTCGGTGAACGCGCGCTTTTGCGCGCCGCCATCGACGAGGCTGATGTTCTCGCCGCGCACGATATGGCCGAGGAATTGCGTGACGACGCGCGACGAACCTTCCTTCGGCGTGTAGATCGAGTCGAGGCCCGGGCCGATCCAGTTGAACGGACGGAACAGCGTGAAGTTCAGGCCTTCCATGCCATAGCCCCAGATCACGCGGTCCATGAGCTGCTTGGAGCAGGCGTAGATCCAGCGCGGCTTGTTGATCGGGCCGTAGGTGAGGGCGGATGCGTCCGGGTCGAACTGCTCGTCGGAGCACATGCCATAGACCTCGGAGGTCGAGGGGAAGACCAGGTGCTTGCGGTACTTCACCGCCGAACGCACGATCGGCAGGTTCGCCTCGAAGTCGAGTTCGAACACGCGCAGCGGTTGCTGCACGTAGGTCGCGGGCGTGGCGATGGCGACGAGCGGCAGGATCACGTCGCACTTCTTGACGTGGTATTCGACCCACTCCTTGTTGATCGTGATGTCGCCTTCGAAGAAGTGCATCCGCTCATGCTTGACGAGATCGCCGAGGCGGTCCGTCTGCATGTCCATCCCGAACACTTCCCAGTTCGTGGTTTCGAGGATGCGCTTGGAGAGGTGATGGCCGATAAAGCCGTTCACACCCAGGATCAGGACTTTTTTCATGGACGGGGGACAGATGAAGTGAGTTCGGAGAATGCGGCGGGGGTAACGATGGTCTCTTGACCATGATGCTGGCGCCGCAGCTCGTGGATCGCGATGGCGCGGCCGTCGCCGCAGACGGCGAAAAGCGCATTATCGCTTACGTAGATACCCGGGGGCAATTGGCCCGATATGCCGGGCGTCGCTACGCCGGGGCGCACGAGGCGCGCGCGGGCGATCACGAAGCGCTCCTTGCCGATGTCGACGAACGCGCCGGGATAGGGCGGCGCGACTGCGCGGATCAGGTTGTAGACGTCCTGGGCGCGCTGCGTGAAATCGATGCGGCCGTCTTCGGGCTTGCGCCCTCCATAGTAGCTGCCATGCGAGAGATCGTTCGGCAGATGCGGCGCCTCGCCCGCGATCAGCGCGGGCAGCACGCGCCAGAGCGTCTGCTCGGCGGCCACCGTCACCTTGTCGAATACCATCGCGGCGGTGTCATCGGGCAAGATCGGCACAGGGGTCTGCGCGATGATTGCGCCCGCATCGGGCTTGGCGGCCATCTCGTGCAGCGTCGCGCCGGTCTCAGTTTCGCCCTTGAGCACGGCCCAGTTCGTGGGCACGCGGCCGCGATACTTCGGCAGCAGCGAGCCGTGCATGTTGTAGGCGCCGCGCGCGGCGATCGCGAGCAGGTCCACCGGCAGCATGTGCCGGTAGTAGAACGAGAAGATGAAGTCGGGCCGCGCGGCGGCAACGGCTGCGCGCAGCGCGGGGCTTTTCGGATCGGCGGGCGTGATGGCGTCGATGCCATGCTCCTCGGCCACCGACTTCACGCTGCCGAACCAGATGTTTTCGGTCGGGCTGTCCTCGTGGGTGACGACGAGCGCAACGTCCACGCCGCGCGCAAGCAGCACCTGCAGGCAGCGCACGCCCACATTGTGATACGCGAAAACGACGGCGCGCGGCTTCATGACTGGGCTCCTTGCTGTCCACCCTGGCTACCCTGGTTCGCGGCGCTGGCGGCATTGAGCGACGCCTGCACGCCCTGCACGATGTCCTGGCGAGGCGCGCCCACCACTTCGCGGCCATTGCGCTCTTCGAGGATCGTCTGCACGAGATAGCGCGGCCGCGCGCGCACTTGCTGATAAATGCGGCCGATGTATTCGCCGAGCAAGCCGAGCGCGAAAATGATCACGCCGAGCAGGAAGAACGTGATGGCGAACAGCGTGAACACGCCTTGCACTTCCGCGCCGATGATGAAGCGGCGAATCAGCAGCAGGATGAAGAGGCCCGCGGAGCCGAGCGAGAGAATCACGCCGATGAACGAGAGCCACTGCAGCGGCACGACCGAGAAGCCGGTCACGAGGTCGAAGTTCAGGCGGATCAGGCTATAGAGCGAATACTTCGATTCGCCCGCGAAGCGCTCTTCGTGCGCGACGTCGACTTCCACGGGGTTCTGCGCGAACGTGTAGGCGAGCGCCGGAATGAAGGTATTGATCTCGCCGCAGCGGTTGATCGTGTCGATGATGTGGCGGCTGTACGCGCGCAGCATGCAGCCCTGGTCGGTCATCTTGATGCGCGTGATGCGCTCGCGCAGACGGTTCATCATGTGCGATGCCTTGCGGCGCCACAGGCTGTCCTGGCGCTGCATGCGGATGGTGCCCACATAATCGTAGCCTTCGCGCATCTTCTCGACGAGCTTGCCGATTTCCTCGGGCGGGTTTTGCAGGTCGGCGTCGAGCGTGATGACGATTTCGCCGCGCGCCTGTTCGAAGCCCGCGAGAATCGCCATGTGCTGACCGTAGTTGCCGTTGAGCAGGATCGCGCGCGTGGTGTCGGGCCGGGCGCGGAACTGCTCGGCGAGCATCGCGGCCGAGCGGTCGCGGCTGCCGTCGTTGATGAAGATGATTTCGTACGAGGTGCCGAGCGCGTCGAGCGCCGGGTACAGGCGCGCGAACAGCGCGGCGAGTCCTGCTTCCTCGTTGTAGACCGGAATGATGACCGAGACTTCCGGCGACTCCGGGGTCAAGGTGCGTTGTTCCGTTTGGGTCATGAGTGCGTCTTTTCCGTTCTGATGATGCATGTAATTGGCGTCGAAATTGCCGCTCTCAGGCGGATTCAAGCCGATTCAAGCGGGTGCGTCCCCCCTGGGCTGCCGCACCCGCGTGCCTGAATCCCGGTGTGAAGCGCCGGATCAGGCGGCGGCGCCGACTGCGTACTGCGTGCAGATGTCGTCGACGGCGCGGCACACCCGCGCCACGTCGGCGACGCTCATCTGCGTGAATAGCGGCAGCGTGACCGTGGTCGCGCCGAACCGCTCGGCGTGCGGGAACATGCCCGCACGGAAACCGCGCTCGCGATAGAGCGTGAAGAGGTGGATGGCCGGGTAGTGCACGCCCGAGCCGATGCCGCGCTCCTTGAGCTGCTCCATGAATTCCGCCCGGCTGATCGTGAGCTTCTCCAGCGGCAGCGTGATCTGGAACATGTGCCAGTTGCTGTTGGTGAAATCGGCCACCGGCAGGCCCACGCCGAGCTTCACCGCGGCGCTGCCCTCGAAGCCCGTGAAGTACGCATGCGCGAGCTTGCGGCGCTGCTCGGTGAAACGCTCGATGTGCTTGAGCTGGCCGAGGCCTACGCGCGCGGCCACGTCGGTGAGATTGTACTTGCCGCCGAGCACGTCGCAGTCCATGCCGTCGAAGCCCGTGCGTGTGATGCCCTGCAGGCGGTACTTGCGGGCGAGTTCGGCTTCGTCCTCGTTGTTGAGCACGAGCGCGCCGCCTTCGATCGACGTGAGGTTCTTGTTGGCGTGGAAGCTGAACGAGACGATGTCGCCGATCGCGCCGATGCGCTTGCCGTTCCACGTCGAACCGAACGCCTGCGCAGCGTCTTCGATCACGCGCAGCTTGTGCTGGCGGGCGATGGCGTAGAGGCGGTCCATGTCGACGGGCAGGCCCGCGAGATAGACGGGGATGATCGCCTTCGTGCGCGGTGTGATGGCGGCTTCGAGCTTGTCGAGGTCGATGTTGCGCGTGACGGGGTCGATGTCGGCGAACACCGGGGTCGCGCCCACTTCGTAGACCACGTTGCTGGTGGCGACCCACGAGGCAGGCGTGGTGATGACTTCGTCGCCAGGGCCCACGCCTGCGATGCGCAGGCCGATTTCGAGCGTCGCGGTGCCGGAGTTGAAGGTGCGCACCGGACGGCCGCCGCAGAACTCGGAGAGCGCGGCCTCGAACGCCTGATTCTGCGGACCGGTCGTGATCCAGCCCGAGCGCAGCACGTCGGCGACGCCCGCGATGGTTTCTTCGTCGATTTCGGGCTTGACGAACGGCAGGAACGGAACGGAGGACTGCGCGGATGACTGGGTCATGAGGGCTTTGCTCGTGAGAACGTCAGAAAAAATCGGAATTCGGCTGCGGTGCAAGGATGCCAGAGACACACAGGCGCGCCTCGATGCGTGCCCGGGCGTGCTTCGGTGCGCCCTAACTGCGGGCGAGCACGAACACGCCGATCAGAATGATGCCGATGCCGACAAGGCGCTGCACGCTCAGCACCTCGCCGAACAGATACCATGCGGCGAACGCGTTGACCACGTAGCCGAGCGAGAGCATCGGATAGGCGATCGAGACGTCCACGCGCGAGAGTCCCACGATCCACACGACCACGCTGAACACGTAGCAGGTGAGTCCGCCGATGATCGGCAGTTGCGTCGCCAGCTTCCAGCCAATGGGCACGATGTTCGCACGGGTGAATTCGAAGTGTCCAACGGCATTGACACCGGCTTTCAGCAACAGTTGCGCACAGGCATTCAGGCCGACACCGGCGAGAATGCAGATGAGGGAAATCGGATTCATCGTGTTGGATGGTTAATAAGGGCTGGATATAGGCGCGAAGTGAATTAGTGGCGGAATTGCCGTGGCGCGCGGCTGGCGGGCCCGCTACGGTTGCTCCGGCCGCACAATGGCGGTGTGCTGGCGCCCGGCCAGTTGTCGCTGGCCGCCATCCACGCTCCACGCTCCACGCAGCGGCGGCGCCCAGCATTATCGCCCATGCGCGCGGCATGACCGCCGCAAGCCGGGCGTCGTCAGGGTTGCGGCTTCTCGACGATCACGCGGCGCGAGTCGCGCGCGATCACCTGCATCGGGAAGCCCTGGGCGGTCAGCTCGTTATAGCGATCCGTTGGCATCAGCGCGAGCGCATAGCGCTCGTCCTTCCAGCGCTGCTCCCATTCCGCGATGGTCGGCACCCATTTTTGCGGCTCCTCGGAGATGCCGAAGGCCAGTTCGTCGGTCACCTGCACCATCGTCATCGGGTGGCGCACGTAGAAGGGCATCGTGTGGTCGAGCACGCCCACCGAGTAGAACGGCGTGTCGGGCGGCAGTTTCGCGATGGCCGCTCGCACCGCGGGCGCGAGCGGCGCGCCCGAGCTGAGCGTGCCGAACACGTCATGCCCCGTGCCTGCGATGGTCGCGAGCAGCAGCCACGCGGCGCCGAGCGCCACGGCCGGCGCGCTGGCGCCCGTCTCGGGCGTGCGTTTCGCACGGTTCAGGCGCAGCCCGATCATGGTGGCGATGAAGGCGACCGCGGCGGCCGCGAACACCCAGACCTGGAACTCGCGATAAAGGGCGTTGGGATTGCGCGAGTCGCCAATGCGCGTGAGCACGAAGGAACCCGCCATGAGCGCGACGGCGAGCAGCGCGTAGCCCGCCAGATGGCGGTGCCACTGCTTGCGCGTCATGAGCGGCAGATACAGGCCGATGACAAGCGCAAGCGGCGGCGCGATCGGCAGCGTGTACGACAGCAGCTTCGAGTGCGAGGCGCTGAAGAACAGGAAAATGAACACGCTCCAGACCAGCATCAGCGTGACGGGGGCGAAGCCGTTGGGCTGGCTCGGCGCGCGCAGCGCATGGCGCACGCTCTGGACGCTCACCGAGAGCCACGGCAGGAAGCCCACCAGCAGTACCGGCACGAAATAATATAACGGGCCGGGACGGTTCTGCGCCGGTGTGAGGTAGCGCTGGAACTGCTGGACGATGAAAAAGAAGTTGAAGAACTCGGGATTGCGCTGCTGCACGAGGATGAACCACGGCGAGACGATCGCGAAGAACACGATCAGGCCGCTCACGAGGTAGAGGCGCTTCCAGAGCGCCCAGTCGCGCGCGATCACCGTGTAGAGCACCAGCACGGCGCCCGGCAGGATCAGGCCGATCAGGCCCTTCGAGAGTACCGCGAGCGCCATCGCCCCCCAGCAGACCCACATCCACAGGCGCGCCGTGCGCGCAGGCAGGTTCGGGCGCTGGGCCAGCAGCAGCGCGCAGAGCGTGAGCTCCATCCAGAAGGACAGGGCCATGTCGAGCGTGTCGAAGTGGCCCATCAGGTTCCAGTATGGCGCGCAGGCGAGCACCAGCGCGGCGAAGAAGCCCGTGGCGGCGTTGAAGACACGCGCGCCGGTGAAGCCGATCAGCAGCACGCCCGCGAAGCCCGTGAGGGCCGTGTAGAGGCGCGCCTGCCATTCGCCGATGCCGAACCACGCGAACGTGAGCGCGTTCATCCAGGTTTGTAGCGGCGGCTTCTCGAAATACTTGTAGTCGTTGTAGCGCGGGGTGATCCAGTCGCCGCTGGCGAGCATTTCGCGCGCCATTTCGGCGTAGCGGCCTTCGTCGCTCGGCACCAGATGGCGCCAGCCAAGCGGCACAAACCAGATGACGGCGAGAGCGACGATCAGGAGCAGGATCGCGCTGCGATTGAGCGGCAGCCGCGAGGGCGTATCGTTCATGGGTTCCAGCCTGTTCTTGTTGATGTTGCGGTCGGTCAGGCGGCGCGGCGCCCGTAATTTCATGGCGGGCGCGCAGCGCCCGCGCGGCGCGCAAGTGTACTACGGCGCGCCGGGCTTACCTGAAGGCGGGCTTAAGGCGATGCCGCGCACTAACCCGCGGCCCGGCTTTCGATCAGGATTGAATCAGGATTCGATCAGGAGCGCGGCGGCCACGCGCCGGCCTTCGGCCATCAGGATGTTGTAGGTGCGGCAGGCAGCCTTGAAATCCATCGCCTCCACCCCGATGCGCTTCGTGCCAAGCGCCGCGGTCAGGCGCGGATGGGGAAAGCGCAGTCGATCGCCGCTGCCGAATACCACGACCTCGGGGTCGAGCGGCAGTAGCATCTCGAAAAGTTCGGGGCTCAAGGCGTCGAACGCGCTGACCGGCCAGGGCATGACAGGCGTCTCGGGCATCACGATGACGCTGCCGGTATGGCGTTCGAGGTTGATTTCGACGTAATCGGCGCCGTAACCGGTGACGGTGTTCAGGGCGCCGCTAGAGTCCTGGTGTAGTTTCAAAACTTCGGTTCCGGAAGGTCTCGGTTCGGGAGGCGCGCGGCTCGGTGCGCATTGCGGAAGTCGGCCAAAATCCGCTAAATTATAGCTTTTTAGCGGCTGCGACGACGGGCCTTGCTCATAAGGGCCCGATGGCGTGCTCTGAGGCGCGCCGAAGGCGCAACCAGTGCCGGCCCCGGCAGCGAGCCTTCCGCGTGCGCATGGCGTGTGCGTTCAGTGTGCCTGTCGTGCGCTTGCGCCATCCGCCTCAGCCCATCGGCCCGGGTCATCATCCATCGAAGGGCGAACGCAGTCACAAGCTGCAGGCTGGCTGCCAGACCGTACAATCCATGAATTCGTGCATTGCGTGCTTCCTGGTGCGGCACGCAATGCATGTCGTCTATGCCGATCAACCCCGTCGCAGCCCGATCCAGATTTTCAGACTGCCTCCGGAAACAACACACGCTTTTGGACCAACCGCCCGCCGTGAAACCGATCCTCAAATCCAACAAGCTGCAGAACGTTTGCTACGACATCCGGGGGCCGGTGCTCGAGCATGCCAAGCGCCTCGAAGAAGAAGGCCACCGCATCATCAAGCTGAATATCGGCAATCTCGCGCCGTTCGGCTTCGATGCGCCCGACGAGGTCATCCAGGACATGATCCTGAACCTGCCGGGCTCCTCGGGGTATTCGGACTCGAAGGGCGTGTTCGCCGCGCGCAAGGCGATCATGCATTATGCGCAGCAAAAAGGCGTGAAGGGCGTCGAGCTCGATGACATCTACATTGGCAACGGCGCGTCCGAGCTGATCGTGATGGCGATGCAGGCGCTCCTGAACGACGAAGACGAAGTGCTGCTCCCGGCGCCCGACTATCCGCTCTGGACGGCGGCGGTGAGCCTTTCAGGCGGCACGCCCGTGCATTACATCTGTGACGAGTCGAATGCCTGGATGCCGGATCTGGACGACATCCGCGCGAAGATCACGCCGAACACGCGGGCGATCGTGGTCATCAACCCGAACAACCCCACGGGCGCGCTGTACTCGGACGAACTGCTGCAGGGCATCGTGGCGATTGCGCGCGAGCACGGCCTGATCATTTTCGCCGACGAGGTCTACGACAAGATCATCTACGACGGCAAGACCCACACGGCACTCGGCTCGCTGTCCGAAGACGTCATCACGGTTACGCTGAACAGCCTGTCGAAGAGCTATCGCGCGTGCGGCTACCGCGCGGGCTGGATGTTCCTGTCGGGCATGACGGCCGAGAACCGCCGCCGCTCGAAAGACTACACCGAGGGCCTGGGCATTCTGGCCTCGATGCGCCTGTGCGCGAACGTGCCCGGCCAGTATGCGATCCAGACGGCGCTGGGCGGCTACCAGAGCATCAACGAGTTGATCCAGCCGGGCGGGCGCCTGTATCGCCAGCGCGAACTCGCCTACAACATGCTCACCGCCATTCCGGGCGTGACCTGCGTGAAGCCCGAAGCGGCGCTCTACATGTTCCCGCGCCTCGACCCGAAGCTTTATCCGATCGAGGACGACCAGCAGTTCATTCTCGACCTGCTGCTCGCGGAGCGCGTTTTGCTGGTGCAGGGCACGGGCTTCAACTGGAAGCAGCCAGACCACTTCCGTGTGGTGTTCCTGCCGAACGTCGACGACCTGACCGATTCGATCAACCGCATCGCGCGCTTCCTCGACAACTACCGCCAGAGGCACGGCACCTGAGCCGCGTCCGGCATACACGCCATGCGCGCCGCGCGGCTGACTGTCCGGCGCGACGCAACCGCTTTTCCTTTTAAACACTTAGACGAACACACGCTGCATGGAACCGATCAAAGTAGGTCTCTTGGGCTTCGGCACGGTAGGCAGCGGCACCTTCACGGTACTGCGCCGCAACCAGGAAGAAATTAAACGCCGCGCGGGCCGCGGCATCGAGGTTGCGCGCATCGCCGTGCGCAACCCGGCCAAGGCCACGGCGGCGCTCGGCGACGAAGCCGGCACGGTCGAGCTGACGAGCGATTTCAACGCGGTCGTCGATGACCCGTCGATCTCGATCGTCGCCGAAATGATCGGCGGCACGGGCGTCGCGAAGGATCTCGTGCTGCGCGCCATTGCCAACGGCAAGCACGTGGTCACCGCGAACAAGGCGCTGCTGGCGGTTCACGGCACCGAGATCTTCGAAGCGGCGCGCGCCAAGGGCGTGATGGTCGCGTTCGAGGCGGCGGTCGCGGGCGGCATCCCCATCATCAAGGCGCTGCGCGAAGGTCTCACGGCCAACCGCATCGAGTACATCGCGGGCATCATCAACGGCACCACGAACTACATCCTTTCGGAAATGCGCGAGCGCGGCCTCGACTTCGCGACCGCACTGAAGGGCGCGCAGGAGCTGGGCTACGCCGAAGCCGATCCGACCTTCGACATCGAAGGCGTGGACGCCGCGCACAAGGCCACGATCATGAGCGCGATCGCGTTCGGCGTGCCCGTGCAGTTCGACAAGGCCTACGTGGAAGGCATCAGCAAGCTCGACGCCATCGACATCAAGTACGCGGAAGAACTGGGTTACCGCATCAAGCTGCTGGGCATCGCGCGCCGCACGGAGAAGGGCATCGAGCTGCGCACCCACCCCACGCTGATCCCGGCCAAGCGCCTGCTCGCGAACGTGGAAGGCGCGATGAACGCGGTTGTCGTGCACGGCGACGCCGTGGGCACGACGCTCTACTACGGCAAGGGCGCGGGCTCGGAGCCGACGGCTTCGGCCGTGGTCGCCGATCTGGTGGACGTCACGCGCCTGCACACGGCCGACCCCGAACACCGTGTGCCGCATCTGGCGTTCCAGCCGGACAGCCTTTCGAACACGCCGATCCTGCCGATCGACGAAGTCACGAGCGGCTACTACCTGCGCCTGCGCGTGGCCGACCAGACCGGCGTGATGGCCGACATCACGCGCATCCTCGCAGACAGCGGCATTTCGATCGACGCGCTGCTGCAAAAGGAATCGGAGCAGATCGACGCGCAGGGCAAGGCGGAAACCGACATCATCCTGATCACGCACGAGACGGTCGAGAAGCGCGTCAACGCGGTGATCGCGCAGGTAGAGAAGCTGGCGACCGTGAAGTCGTCGGTGACGAAGCTGCGCATGGAAGGACTGAACTGAAGCGCTGAATAAGGCAAAGGCAATGAATTACGTATCGACGCGCGGCGCGGGTGCCGGCGAACATCACTCGTTTTCCGACATCCTGCTGGGCGGCCTCGCACGCGACGGCGGCCTGTATCTGCCGGCCGAGTATCCGCGCATCGGCAAGGAAGAACTCGCGCGCTGGCGCGGCCTCTCGTACGCGGACCTCGCGTTCGAGATCCTCTCGAAGTTCAGCGACGACATTCCCGCCGAGGACCTGCGCGACCTGACGCGCCGCACCTATACCGCCGCCACGTACTGCAACGTGCGCCATGGCGAGGACGCGAGCAAAATCACGCCGCTCACCACGCTCGGCGAGGAAAACGGCGCAAAGCTTTCGCTGCTCGAACTCTCGAACGGCCCGACGCTCGCGTTCAAGGACATGGCGATGCAGCTGCTCGGCAACCTGTTCGAGTACGCGCTCGCGAAGGCGGGGCAGCAGTTGAACATTCTCGGCGCGACTTCCGGCGACACCGGCAGCGCCGCCGAATACGCGATGCGCGGCAAGAAGGGCGTGCGCGTGTTCATGCTCTCGCCGCACAAGAAGATGAGCGCATTCCAGACCGCGCAGATGTTCAGCCTGCAGGATCCGAACATCTTCAATCTCGCGGTGGAAGGCGTGTTCGACGACTGCCAGGACATCGTCAAGGCGGTTTCGAACGATCACGCGTACAAGGCGCAGCAGAAGATCGGCACGGTCAACTCCATCAACTGGGCGCGCGTCGTGGCCCAGGTCGTCTACTACTTCGCGGGGTACTTCGCGGCCACGAAGAGCAACGACGAGCGCGTCTCGTTCACGGTGCCTTCGGGCAACTTCGGCAACGTCTGCGCGGGCCATATCGCGCGCATGATGGGCCTGCCGATCGAGAAGCTCGTGGTGGCCACGAACGAGAACGACGTGCTCGACGAGTTCTTCCGCACGGGCGTCTACCGCGTGCGAGCCTCGGCCGAGACGTATCACACGACCAGCCCGAGCATGGACATCTCGAAGGCGTCGAACTTCGAGCGCTTCGTCTACGACCTGCTCGGCCGCGATCCGGCGCGCGTGACGCAGCTGTTCCGCGACGTCGAGGAAAAGGGCGGTTTCGATCTCGCGGCCAGCGGCGACTTTGTGCGCGTGCAGCAATTCGGCTTCGTGTCGGGGCGCAGCAGCCACGAGGACCGCATCGCCACGATCCGCGACGTGTACGCGCGCTATCAGACGATGATCGACACGCATACCGCGGACGGCGTGAAGGTCGCGCGCGAGCACCTGCAGCCGGGCGTGCCGATGATCGTGCTCGAAACCGCGCAGCCGGTGAAGTTCGGCGAGACGATTCGCGAGGCGCTCGATCGCGAGGCGGAGCGTCCGGCGGCGTTCGAAGGGCTGGAGGCGCTGCCGCAGCGCTTCGAAGTCATGCCGGCCGATGCCCAGCGCGTGAAGGACTACATCGCCGCTCACACGGGGCTTTGATGGCCCGCTGAGGGGCCTGCGAACCCTGGTCGCGCCCGCGGCCAGGGCGCTGCAAATCCGTGGCATAAAGCGCAGCGGCGCAACGCCGCGTCCTCGCCGCTACAATACCGACAGACCACTTCTGTCGAAGGCGCCGCACGCGGCGTCCAGTCAAGCCCACTATCCCCGCCAATGTCCACCCCTCAATCGCCATCCTCCGCTGCAGCCGCGCCTGCGCCGCGCGCGCCGATGCTTTCGACCGCCGACGCGCTCGCCACCTTGCTGGCCGCCGCCCGGCCCCTGACCGATGCCGCACACGGCGGCGCCACCGAGACGCTTTCGACCTTCGACGCGCTCAACCGCGTGCTGGCGGTCGAGGTCGTCTCGCCGCTCGATGTGCCGCCAATGCATACGAGCGCGATGGACGGCTACGCGGTACGCGTGGCCGATCTCGCGCAGGGCAGCCGCCGTCTGCCGGTCTCGCAGCGCATTCCCGCCGGACACGCGCCGCAGCCGCTCGCGGCGGGCACGGCGGCACGGATTTTCACGGGCGCGACGGTCCCTCCGGGCGCCGATGCCGTGGTGATGCAGGAACAGACCGAGACGGCCGACGGCGAAGTGACGATCCTGCATGCGCCGAAGGCTGGCGAGTGGATTACCGCTCAGGGCGCCGATATCAAGAAGGGCTCGGTAATCCTGCCCGCGGGCACGCGACTCACGCCGGCGGCGCTCGGGCTGGCGGCGTCAGTGGGGTGTGCGACGCTCACGGTCACGCGCCGCGTGAAAGTAGCGGTGTTCTTCACCGGCGACGAGTTGACCATGCCGGGCGAGCCGCTCAGGCCGGGCGCGATCTACAACTCGAACCGCTTCACCCTGACCGGCTTGTTGCGCAACCTGGGCTGCGAAGTCACCGACTACGGCATCGTGCCGGACCGGCTCGACGTCACTCGCGCGACGCTGCGCGAGGCCGCCGCGAAGCACGACCTGATCCTGACCTCGGGCGGCGTGTCCGTGGGCGAGGAAGACCACGTGAGGCCGGCGGTGGAGGCCGAGGGGCACATCAACATGTGGCAGATTGCGATGAAACCGGGCAAGCCGCTGGCGTTCGGCGCGGTGCGCCGGCCTCGGGGCGGGGCGCAGGCTGCCGCTGATGAGGCGTTCTTCATCGGGCTGCCGGGCAATCCGGTGTCGAGCTTCGTCACCTTCCTGCTGTTCGTGCGGCCGTTCCTGCTGCGCCTTTCCGGCGCGACCCACGTGAGCCCGCGCGCGCTCTCGCTGCGCGCCGATTTCACGCAGGCCAAGGCCGATCGCCGCAACGAATTCCTGCGCGCGCGCGTGAATCCGGCGGGCGGCCTCGACTTGTTCGCGAACCAGAGCTCGGCGGTGCTGACCTCGACCGTATGGGGCGACGGCTTAATCGACAATCCGCCGAATCATGCGATCAGCGCGGGCGAGACCGTGCGTTTCATTCCTTTCACCGAACTGCTGTATTGAGTTGAGTGTTATCCGATGAAGATCCAGTTGAAATTTTTTGCGAGCGTGCGCGAGGCGCTGGGTGTGGCCGACGAGGCCGTCACGCTGCCCGAGGGCATCGTCACGGTGGGCGACGTGCGCGGCTGGCTGCGCGCGCGCGGCGGCGTCTGGGCGGAAACGCTGGCGGAGGGGCGTGCGCTGCGCATGGCCTGCAACCATGTGATGACCGATCCGGCCACGCGCATCACCGATGGCTGTGAAGTGGCGTTTTTCCCGCCTGTCACGGGCGGTTGATTCATCAAAACGACCAGGACGACGAGGAGAGCGGCCATGCCAGTACGTGTCCAGACCGGGGATTTCGACCTGACGACCGAAGTTGCGCAACTGCGTGCGAGCAACCCGGCGATTGGCGCGGTGGCGTGCTTCGTCGGGACCGTGCGCGACATCAATGACGGCAGCACGGTCGCGGGCATGGAGCTCGAGCATTATCCGGGCATGACCGAGAAGGCGCTGGAGGGCATCGTCGCCGAAGCGCAGCGGCGCTGGCCCGGCATCGAAGTGCTGATCATCCATCGGGTGGGCAAGCTCGCGCCGCTCGACCAGATCGTGCTGGTGGCGACGACCTCCAAGCATCGCGGCGATGCGTTCGCCTCGTGCGAGTTCGTGATGGATTACCTGAAATCCGAGGCGCCTTTCTGGAAGAAAGAAGAGACCGGGGAGGGCGCGCGCTGGGTCGATGCACGCGAGAGTGACGATCAGGCGCTCGCGCGCTGGGGCGTGACGTCGACGAATGCGGCGAAGGAAGCCTGAGCGCGCCGCCGATCGCGGGATAGCTACCTGCGGACACACATGACTGGCGGTTCAGTGGGAGCGAGCGGTTTCGTCTTCGTCCATCGAACGGCCCACGAATTTGGCCGGAAACGGCTCACCAGTCGGGCGAGTGGGCAGATCGTGGCCATGCTCCGCCGGACGGCGACGCGGTGCGATCGAATCGAGCAGGGCCTGCTGTTCGGACGGAATTACGTAATCCCAGCCGAAGCGGCTCAGTTGCAGACTTTGCGCGATGCGCAGCGCGGGCTCCATGAACTGCACGGCCGCCGCGGGTTCGTAACGCGCCTGAACCGTGTCGAGAAACAGATAAAGCCAGTGGCTGAAATGCTTGGGCTCGACGCCCGGCACGGGGTCGTGCGCCTGCTGCACATTGCCGCGGTAAGTCTTCGTGCCGAGCACGAGGCTTGACCAGAAACGGCACATTTTCGGCAGATGCTCGTCCCAGCGGCCAGCGAGCACGCCCTCGAAAACAGAGCCGAGCAGGGCGTCCGCGCGCACGCGCTCGTAGAAGGCGTAGACGAGCTCGCGGATGTTGTCTTCGGTGGGGGCGGTGTGCCGCAGGGGCGCGGCGCTGGTGTCGGAGTGCGTCATGTCGAAAGCCGGGGGCGGGGCGCGGAGCCGCCACGCAACGAATGATTTTGCGAAGTGCTGATCGAAGCGCTCATAATACCCAGGCGATCAAAAAAGTGCATGCGACTAGCATGTTATCGTATGGTTTTCCGCGCTCGCGCGCCCACTAACAGCCTGGCACCATGAGACTGACCGACTACACCGATTATTCGCTGCGCGTGATGCTTTATCTCGCGCTGCGTCGCGACGGGCTTTCGACCATCCAGGAGATCTCGGATGCCTACGGCATTTCGAAGAATCATCTGATGAAGGTGGTGCAGCGTCTTGGCGAGCTGGGCTGGGTCGATACCATCCGTGGCCGTAACGGCGGCCTGCGGCTCGGGCCGAATTCGCTCGAATTGAGCGTCGGTGCGGTGGTGCGGCAGACCGAGAGCGATTTTGCACTGGTTGGATGCTTCCCGGACGAGCACGGTGAGCGCCGAAGCTGCGTCATTGAGCCGCAATGCCGGCTCAAGCACGCGCTCGCGGCGGCGCGCGACGCGTTCCTTGCCGAACTGGACCGGCATACCATCGGCGAACTGGCGCAGCCCGCTGGGGAATTGACTGGCTTGCTGGGCCTCGCCCCCGTTATCCTGTTGCCACGCGCGCGCACCCCGCGCCATGCGCCGCGGGGCGAGCACTGAGGCTCATCAGGGCTCCGCTGAGGCCCACTGAGGCACATTGAGGCACATTGAGACTCGAAACGCTGTGACTGCGACGCTCGCGCACGCCGTGTCCCTCGCTTAGCGTCTATCCTCACAGAGGCGCCTCGGCCTACCGCGCCGGCCGGCCGTTTCGCCGCAAGCCGGCGCGGTCGCTCGCTCAGGCCGGACAAAAAAATCGGAAAAAATTACGCGGCGCGTGCTTGAAACCCGCACAACACCCCTCAGATTTGGTGACAGTTAAAAAAACTGGAGGTCTCGTTTCAAATGAGAGTCGATAAACTCACCACCAAGTTCCAGGAAGCGCTTTCCGACGCACAAAGCCTCGCCGTCGGCCACGACAATCAATACATCGAACCGGTCCACCTGCTGGCTGCGCTCGTTGCGCAACAGGACGGCTCGGCGCGCTCGCTCATGTCGCGTGCGGGCGTGCAGGTTCAGGCACTGCAGAACGCGCTCAATGACGCCATCAACCGCTTGCCGCAGGTGCAGGGCACCGACGGCAATGTGCAGGTCGGCCGCGAGCTCACGGGTCTGCTGAATCAGGCCGACAAGGAAGCGCAGAAGCTCAACGACACCTATATCGCGAGCGAAATGTTCTTGCTGGCGGTCGCCGAGGACAAGGGCGACGCGGGCCAGATCGCGCGCAAGAACGGCCTCACGCGCAAGGCGCTCGAGGCGGCGATCGTCGCGGTGCGCGGCGGCGCGCAGGTCCATAGCCAGGACGCCGAGAGCCAGCGCGAAGCGCTCAAGAAGTACACCGTCGACCTGACCGAGCGTGCACGCGCGGGCAAGCTCGATCCCGTGATCGGCCGCGACGACGAAATCCGCCGCTCGATCCAGATCCTGCAACGCCGCACCAAGAACAACCCGGTGCTGATCGGCGAGCCGGGCGTGGGCAAGACGGCCATCGTCGAAGGCCTCGCGCAGCGCATCGTCAACGGCGAAGTGCCTGAGACGCTCAAGGGCAAGCGCGTGCTCTCGCTCGACATGGCGGCGCTGCTCGCGGGCGCGAAGTATCGCGGCGAGTTCGAAGAACGCCTGAAGGCCGTGCTCAACGACATCGCGAAGGACGAAGGCCAGACCATCGTTTTCATCGACGAGATTCATACGATGGTGGGCGCCGGCAAGGCCGAAGGCGCGATGGATGCGGGCAACATGCTCAAGCCGGCGCTTTCGCGCGGCGAGCTGCACTGCATCGGCGCGACCACGCTCGACGAATATCGCAAGTACATCGAAAAGGATGCCGCGCTCGAGCGCCGCTTCCAGAAGGTGCTCGTCGATGAACCGTCAGTCGAGGCGACCATCGCGATCCTGCGCGGTCTGCAGGAGAGGTACGAGCTGCACCACGGCGTGGAAATCACCGACCCGGCGATCGTCGCGGCGGCGGAGCTCTCGCATCGCTACATCACCGATCGTTTTTTGCCGGACAAGGCCATCGACCTGATCGACGAAGCCGCTTCGAAGATCAAGATGGAAATCGATTCGAAGCCCGAAGAGATGGACAAGCTCGACCGTCGTCTCATTCAGCTGAAGATCGAGCGCGAAGCCGTCAAGAAGGAAAAGGATGAAGCATCGCAAAAGCGTCTGCAGCTGATCGAGGAAGAGATCGACCGCCTGAGCCTCGAATATAAGGACCTCGAAGAGATTTGGACTGCCGAGAAAGCGGCGGTGCAGGGCAGTGCGCAGATCAAGGAAGAGATCGACCGCGTGCGTGCTGAGATCACGAAGTTCCAGCGCGAGGGCAAGCTCGAGAAGGTTGCCGAATTGCAGTACGGCAAGCTTCCGCAACTCGAGGCGCAACTGAAGCAGGTCACGCAGGCCGAGGCGGACGAGCAGAACAATCCGGCGCGCCGGCGGTTGCTGCGCACTCAGGTGGGTGCCGAGGAAATCGCCGAGGTCGTATCGCGTTCGACGGGCATTCCGGTCTCGCGCATGATGCAGGGCGAGCGCGAAAAGCTGCTGCTGATCGAAGACAAGCTGCATGAGCGCGTAGTGGGTCAGGACGAGGCGATCAACGCCGTGGCCGATGCGATCCGCCGCTCGCGTGCCGGTCTTGCGGACCCGAACAAGCCTTATGGCTCGTTCCTGTTCCTCGGACCGACGGGCGTGGGCAAGACCGAAGTGTGCAAGGCGCTCGCTGGCTTTCTGTTCGATTCGGAGGATCATCTGATCCGCATCGACATGAGCGAGTTCATGGAGAAGCACAGCGTCGCGCGTTTGATCGGTGCGCCGCCGGGATACGTGGGCTACGAGGAGGGCGGCTATCTGACCGAGGCCGTGCGCCGCAAGCCGTATAGCGTGATCCTGCTCGATGAAGTCGAGAAGGCGCATCCGGATGTGTTCAACGTGCTGCTGCAGGTGCTCGACGATGGGCGCATGACCGATGGCCAGGGACGTACCGTCGACTTCAAGAACACGGTGATCGTGATGACGTCGAACCTCGGCTCGCACCTCATCCAGTCGATGACGGGCGAGCCGCAGGAAGCGGTGAGGGAAGCTGTCTGGAATGAAGTGAAGCAGCAGTTCCGGCCTGAGTTCCTGAACCGGATCGACGAAGTCGTGGTGTTCCATGCGCTCGACCGCTCGAATATCGAGTCGATCGCGAAGATCCAGTTGCAGCGCCTGCAGGAGCGTCTGGGGAAACTCGATATGGAACTGGTGGTGTCGGACGAGGCGCTCGCCAAGATCGCCGAGGTCGGTTACGACCCGCTGTTCGGCGCACGCCCGCTCAAGCGCGCGATCCAGCAGGAGATCGAAAATCCGGTCGCCAAGCTGATTCTCGCGGGCAAGTTCGGGCCGAAGGATGTGATTCCGGTCAATGTCGAGGACGGCAAGTTCGTGTTCGAACGCGTCGTGCACTAAGACGCGATTCACTCTGCGCGAAGCGCGTGCCGGAAAGCACGCGCAGCCGTAAACAAAAAGGGCAACGGAGTTTTTTCCGTTGCCCTTTTTTCCGTGTGGTGAGCGACAGCTTATGCCTGCTTGCTCCCGCCGCCAAGCAGCGAAGCGAGGCCACCCAGGGTGCCCAGCACGCTCTCGGCATTGATCTGGCCGCCGACCGGCACTTCACCGTTTGGCGTGCCGGCGTTGATCACGTGCGGCAGCACTTGCGCGAGCAGGCCGCTGACCTGGTCGGGCTGCATGCCGACCTTTTGCGCGAGGCCCGAAACTACATCGGAACCCAGTGCGTTGTGGAGTTGATCCGGCGAAACCGCCTGGTTTTCGCCGTTGCTGACCCACGACTGCACGACATCGCCGAGACCGCCTTGCTGGAACTTCTGGATCAGGCCGTTCAGTCCGCCCGGCTGGTTGTTGATGAATTCCATCGCGACGGCGAGGAGTTGGGCTTGACCACCGCCGCCTTGTTGCTGCGACGAGGAACCGAGCAGGGAACCGAGTGTATCTAGCAGGCTCATGACAATCTCTCTGAATGATGGCCGCGGCGGGGGGGCGCGGCCGGAAAACCGAAACCCGGAATCCAGATCCGGTACGCGAATCATGCACCCGAAGCAGCCGCGTCGGAAGCGGCCTTGCTCTTCTTCGACTTCCTGGGCTTCTTCGCCGAGGTGTCCGAGGCAGTGCCCGGCGCCGCAGCGGCGGATCCCGCTTCAGGCGCGCTTGCTCCAGCGGCTGCCTTGTCTTTCTTGCTCTTGTGCTTCGACTTGCTTGCGCCCGCATCCGACGCGGCTTGCGGCGCGGTCGTGGCAGCGGGCGTCTGCGAGGTCGTCATCGGATTGGGCGTGGTGCCGGCGGCAGCAGTTGCAGCGGGAGCGGCGCTCTTGCTGCTCTTGGACGTCGTGGCGCTCTTGCCGGCCGGCGGCGCCGACGAGCCGTTGATCGTGAGGCCCGCGGCTTCGAGGTTCTGCACCGACTTCGGACCGATGCCCTTGACGCGGTTCACGAGATCGTCGGCGTCCTTGAAGGGACCGTTCTTGGTGCGCTCGTCGATGATCGCCTTGGAGTGGGCAGGACCAATGCCCTTGACGGATTCGAGCGTGGCTTGATCAGCGGTGTTGACTTCGACGGCCGCCGCCAGTGCGGCAGACAGCGACAGACCCAGTGCGAGGAACAGCATCATTAACTTCTTGAGCATGGCAATCACTCCATTGAGGGCATTTCGGTTAGCCGGGAACGGACGACGCATCGAGCATGTAGTGCTGCGCTACAAGGATAAGGCAGTTGGCGTATCCGTGGACGGGACGCGCTCGATTTATACCCACGGTTTCGTGGCAATACAATCGCGCCGCACAATATTTAATACTTCTGTGCAATTCGACGGCGACCGGGATGGCGCTTGCCGCGTGCTTCAGGCGCGATGCGGCCCGACGATGCCGAGCTTCGCAATGCGCCGATAGAGCGTTGCGCGCGATATGCCTAGCGCCGCCGCGGCGGCATTCGGACGCCAGCGATGTGCGGTGAGCGCTGCGATGATGCGCGAGCGTTCGTCGTCGCTGCTGTTTTCCGCGCTGTTTGCCGGGCCGTTTGCCAGGATGCTCGCCTTGTTGCTGGCGGGGTCGACGGTCGCGGCCAGTTGCGCCGCGAGGTCTCCGCTCAGGTGTCGTGCCTCGACGCGCACCGTATCGCATACCGCGCATGCGTAGCGCATGGCGTTGCGCAACTGGCGCAGGTTGCCGGGCCAGGCGAACGCCGCAAGCCGCGTTGCGAGATTGGCGTCGAGCGCGAGCGGGCGGCCGGCCGCCTGCGCCTCTTCTGCGAACACCGATTCGATGAGTGCCGCGATATCTCGACGCTCGCGCAGCGGCGGCAACACGAGTACCGCGCCGCAGAGCCGGTAGTACAGGTCTTCGCGAAACATGCCTGAAGCGGCCATTTGCGCGAGATCGCGGTGGGTCGCGCAGATGACTTCGAGGTCGACGTGCGTGGGCGTTTCGCCCCCGAGCGGCAGCACCTCGCCTTCTGCGAGCACGCGCAAGAGGCGCGTCTGCAGCGCGAGCGGCATGTCGCCGATTTCGTCGAGAAAGAGCGTGCCGCCATCGGCCATGGCGATCTTGCCGCGCGCGCCGTGACGCCGCGCGCCAGTGAACGCGCCCGGCGCGTAGCCAAAGAGTTCGCTCTCGATCAGCGATTCCGGCAGCGCGCCGCAGTTCACGGCGACGAAAGGCCGATTGCGGCGCGGCCCCGCGTCGTGGATCGCCCGCGCGAACACTTCCTTGCCCGCACCCGTTTCGCCAAGCAGCAGAACCGGCAAACGCTTGCCCGCCACGCGTTGTGCGATACGCGCGTTTTCGGCGACGCGCGTATCCGCGCTGCGCAGGAATGGGCCCAGCGCGCCGTGGTCGCGCGCGTCTTCGGCACGCGCGTTGCGCAGCGGCGTGGCACCGTGCACGGCCGGCGATGATGCGCGCGCGGCGCCCGGGAACCCGGTGCGCCCGAGCGGCGCGCGAATGCGCGCGTAGAGCATGGCGCCGTTTGCACGCAGGCGCAGCGCCGCAATGGCTTCGATACGGCCAATATCGCGCAGCTGCACGTGGGACGAATCGAAGATCTCATCGATATGGCGCGGCCCGTCGAGCCCCGGAATGCATTCGCGCGCGCGGCGGTTCGCGGCGGCTACGTTGCCGTTCTCGTCGAAGGCGATCAGCAGCTCGGGCTGAGCCTCGACGTAGTTGCGGTTCTGGTGTCCGAAAAGAATCCAGCATGCGGCGGTGCGATGCAGGAAATAGCCGTCTTCGATGAGCGTCGCGCTCTGGCGCACCAGTTGGTTGACGATGCGCTGGCTGTCGCGGTTGTCGGGCGACTGCACGGCAGAGGCGTCGAGCACGCCGATCAGCTCGCCGCCCGGCGCGAAGATTGGCGCGGCGCTGCACGTGAGCGTCGTGAATGCGGCGCGGAAGTGGTCGGTTTTGTGCACCGTGATAGGCGCGAGATCGGTGAGCACACTCGCGATGCCGCACGTGCCTTCCTCGCTCTCCGACCAGCACGAGCCGATGTAGAGCCCCGCATGCTTGAAGTGGTTGCGGCGCTCGCGGTCGATGCGGTAATCGATGGTGACGCCGTGCGCGTCGGTGAGCATGACGCAATAGTCGGCGTCGCGCACGGTCTCGTGCAGACGCGTGAGGCATTGGCCGGAGGCGCGCAGGAAGGCTTCTTCACGATCGCGGATTTCGCGCAGCTCGGCTGCGCTCAGCACGCGCGGACCGATCACCGAGCCCGGATCGAGCTGATAACGCTCGAACGAGCGCTGCCAGGACGAGACGAGGCGCGGCGAGTCGTTCGGCGCGGGCAGCCGGCCTTCGACGGCGCCGCGCACGCGTTCGGCGTGGCGGGTGGGCGCGAGTGCGTAGGGCATGGGCGATTCCAGGCGATTCCTGATGCAGGGCGTCGGCGCTCGGAGAGGTCGGCGGGAGTCTCTTTTTGTAGCACATCTGCGGCGTGCGATCACACCGCAGCGCAGCATGCGAGACGACCGAGACAATTGTCTCAGGGGACGGCGACACGATCGTGAGACAAGGCTCGAGGCTTGCTGTGCGGGGCTGGGCGAGTCTTGCCACGGGCGCCGGAGGCCGCCTTTGTCTCGCGGAGCGCGCACGCCCCGTCGCGACTGAGACGCCGTGCGGGCCGTGAACGATCGTGCTGATGGGGCTTCAGCGCGACCGCAAAGCCAATAAATACGGCATTCGGCAGGACATCGGCGCTTATTCGAACGCGTTGGCACAGCGCTTGCAGAGCATCACGCCAATAGAGGCGCCTGCATGCGCCTCCACATAGGAGACAACGCTCGTGACGATGCCGGTGACCGTAGGCGTGATCGCGAACCCCGCTTCGGGACGCGACATCCGCCGTCTAACCACGCACGCCTCGGTCTTTCCGACTGCGGAAAAGGCCAACATGGTCGTGCGTCTGCTCGCGGGGCTTGGCGCGCTGGGCGTCGAGCGCGTGCTCACGCTGCGTGACCGCACCGGCGTGGCCGCGCTCGTGCTGCGCGCGCTCGAAACCCATGCGGCCGTGGCTCGGCATGAACGCTGGCCCGCTGTGGAGTTCGTCGATTTGCCGATCAGCGAGAGCGTGGCCGACACGCATACGGGCGTCGTGCATATGGTTCGCGAGCGGGTCGCACT
This sequence comes from Paraburkholderia sp. A1BS-2L, assembly GCF_051125205.1. Lineage (NCBI taxonomy): Bacteria > Pseudomonadati > Pseudomonadota > Betaproteobacteria > Burkholderiales > Burkholderiaceae > Paraburkholderia > Paraburkholderia sp. A1BS-2L. Next base: position 1,795,383 of record NZ_CP120428.1, on the reverse strand, counting down.
GATCGCCGTGCTAGGCGGCGACGGCACGCATCGCGCGGTTGCCGCGCATTGTGGCGATACGCCGTTGCTCGCGCTATCGACCGGCACCAACAACGCTTTTCCCGAGTTGCGCGAAGCCACGGTTGCGGGTCTCGCGGGCGCGCTCGTCGCCACCGGCGCCGTGCCGGCCGAAACTGCGCTTGCACGCAACAAGCGCCTCGTCGCGCGGTGCGTCGAAGGACCGAATCGCGGGCGCGAGGAGATCGCGCTGGTCGACATCTGCGTATCGCGTCAGCCATTTATCGGCGCGCGTGCGATTTCGGATAGTTCGGATATCGAATCGTTATTCCTCGCCTTTGCGCCGCCCGACGGCATCGGGCTCGCGTCGATCGGCGGTGCATGGGCGCCGGTCGGGCGCGACGCCGCGCACGGCCTGCATATGACCTTTGCACGGGCTTCCACGCAAGGCGGCGAGGGCGAAGGTGTGCCGCTCCTCGCGCCCATCGCGCCGGGGCGCATCGAGCGACTGGCGATGCGCACCTGCCAACGGCTCGAAGTGGGCATGGCGCTGCCGCTCGACGCGAATCACGGCACGCTCGCCTTCGACGGCGAGCGCGAGATCGAACCGGCGCGCGGCGACCGCTACGAAATCGCGCTCGACTGGGATGGGCCGTTGACCGTGGACGTTGCACGCACCCTGCGTTACGCGGCCTCGCATCAGTTGTTGCGCGTGGCGCCGGGATAGCGCGTGCTTTATTGAATTTCCCCGAACTTTCATCAATCAAGGAGTCATTCCGCCACCCAGTTCGTTTCGGAAACAGCAGGCATCACCACCGTGGTCATCACAATTCGACAGGAGACAACCATGTCTGTCACGTTGAACAAGGAGCAGTTGCTCGCGGCGTATCGCTCGATGCGCACGATCCGCGAGTTCGAGGAGCGCTTGCACGTCGAATTCGCGACGGGCGAGATCCCGGGCTTCGTGCATTTGTATGCGGGCGAGGAGGCGTCCGCCGTCGGCACCATGAGCCATCTGAACGACAACGATTACGTCGCCACCACGCACCGTGGCCACGGCCATTGCATCGCGAAGGGCGTGGACGTGCGCGAGATGATGGCTGAGATCTATGGCCGCGCCACGGGTTCGTGCCGCGGCAAGGGCGGCTCGATGCACATCGCCGACCTCTCGAAGGGCATGCTGGGCGCGAACGGCATCGTTGGCGCCGGCGGCCCGCTCACATGCGGGGCGGCGCTCGCCGCGAAGCAAAAGAAAACCGGCGGCGTGGGCGTGTGCTTTTTCGGCGATGGCGCTTCGAACCAGGGCGTGATCTTCGAGTCGATGAATCTCGCTTCGGTGTGGCGTCTGCCCGTGATTTTCGTCGCCGAGAACAATGGCTATGCGGAAGCGACCTCGTCCACGTGGTCGGTCGCGGCGGACAACATCGCGGACCGCGCCAACGGCTTCGGCATGCCGGGCGTGATCGTCGATGGCTTCGACTTCTTTGCGGTGCACGAGGCGCTGGGCGAAGCGGTAGCGCGGGCGCGCAACGGTGGCGGCCCGACGCTCATCGAAATGAAACTCTCGCGCTATTTTGGCCACTTCGAAGGTGATGCGCAGACTTATCGCGCACCTGGCGAGGTGCAGAAGCTGCGCGAGGAAAAGGACTGCCTCAAGCGCTTCGAGGAGCGCGTGGTGCGCGCGGAGCTCGCAAGCACCGACGACTTGCGCAAGGTGGACGCCGAAGTGAAGGCGCTGATCGACGATGCCGTGGCGAAGGCCAAGGCCGCGCCGTTACCGGCCCCCGAAGCGCTGCTCACCGACGTGTACGTGTCTTATCCCTGAGCGCGGCTTGCTCATGTAATCAGGATTCCAGATCAAGGAGACGGAAATGGCACGGAAAATCACCTATTCGCAGGCGATCAACGAGGCGCTCGCCCAAGAGATGGCGCGCGACGAGAGCGTGATCGTGATGGGCGAGGACAACGCGGGCGGCGCGGGTTCGCCCGGCGAGCAGGACGCATGGGGCGGCGTGCTCGGCGTGACGAAGGGCCTCTATGGCAAGTTTCCGGGGCGCGTGCTCGACACGCCGCTCTCGGAGGGCGGCTTCATCGGCGCGGCGGTGGGCGCGGCGGCATGCGGCATGCGGCCGGTGGCGGAGTTAATGTTCATCGACTTCATGGGCGTGTGCTTCGACCAGATCTTCAACCAGGCGGCGAAGTTCCGCTACATGTTCGGCGGCAAGGCGGTCACGCCAGTGGTGATCCGCACGATGTACGGCGCGGGCCTGCGCGCGGCCGCACAGCACTCGCAAATGCTCACGTCGTTGTTCACCCATATTCCCGGCCTCAAGGTCGTGTGCCCGGCCACGCCATATGACGCGAAGGGCCTCATGATCGAGGCCATCCGCGACAATGACCCGGTGATCTTCTGCGAGCACAAGCTGCTCTACACGATGGAAGGCGAGGTGCCGGAAGAGTCGTACTCGATTCCGTTCGGCGAAGCCAACATCGCACGCGACGGCGACGACGTCACCATCGTCACCTATGGGCGCATGGTCCACTACGCGCTCGATGCGGCGCAACAACTCGCGAAAGACGGCATCGAAGCCGATGTGATCGATCTGCGCACGACGTCGCCACTCGATGAGGAAACGATTCTGGAGAGCGTGAGCCGCACAGGCCGCGTCGTGGTCGTCGACGAGGCGAACCCGCGCTGTTCGATCGCGACCGATATTGCGGCGCTCGTGGCGAACAAGGCATTCTGCGATCTCAAGGCGCCGGTCGGCATGGTGACTGCGCCGCATACACCGGTGCCGTTCGCGGCCCCGCTCGAAGACCTTTACATTCCCTCGGCGCAGCAGATCGCCGATGCCGTGCGCGCGGCAAGGAGCTGAAGTCATGCCGATTCACATGATCACGATGCCCAAGTGGGGCCTTTCGATGGAGCAGGGCCAGGTGAATGGCTGGCTCAAGTCGCTCGGCGACAAGGTTTCCAAAGGGGAGGAATTGCTCGACGTCGAGTCCGACAAGATCGCGTCGGGCGTCGAGTGCGCATTCGATGGCGTGCTGCGGAGGCAGATCGCGCAGGAAGGCGACACCTTGCCGGTGGGCGCGCTTCTCGGCGTGGTGGCGGGCGTTGAAGATTCGGATGCCGAAATAGATGCGGCGGTGGCCGAATTCCAGCGCGATTTCGTGCCCGCGAAGGCCGGCGATGCCGATGCCGGCCCGCAGCCGGAGAAGGCGCAGATCGGCGGGCGCACCCTGCGCTATCTGAAGCTGGGCGAGGGCGACGGCACGCCGGTCGTGCTGATCCACGGCTTCGGCGGCGACCTCAACAACTGGCTCTTCAATCATGCCGATCTGGCCGCGGCGCGCACCGTGTGGGCGCTCGATCTGCCGGGACACGGCGAATCGGGCAAGGCGGTGGAGAGCGGGGCGCTCGATGAACTCGCGCAGAGCGTGGTTGACTTCTTCGACGCGCAGAAGATCGGGCGTGCGCATCTGGTCGGGCATTCGCTAGGCGGCGCTGTCGCGATGACGGTGGCTGAGCGCGTGCCGGCGCGGGTCGCTTCGCTGGCGCTGATCGCAAGCGCGGGGCTCGGAGATGAGATCGACGACGCGTATATCGAAGGCTTCGTCGCGGCGGCAAACCGCAACGCGCTCAAGCCGCATGTGGTGAAGCTGTTCGCCGATCCCGCGCTGGTCACGCGCCAGCTCGTGGAGGACCTCGTGAAGTACAAGCGGCTCGAAGGGGTGCAGGACGCGCTGAGGAAGATCTCGGCGCAGGCCTTCGAAGGCGGCGCGCAGCGACGCGTGTTCCGCGACCGGCTTTCGACGCTCGCGCCGAAGGTGCTGGTGATCTGGGGCGAGACCGACCAGATCATTCCGGTCAAGCACGCACAAGGCTTGTCGCCCGGGGTGCGCGTCGAAGTGATCGCGGGCAAGGGGCACATGGTGCAGATGGAGGCCGCCGCGGAGGTCAACCGCGTGCTCAAGGCCTTCTTCGAGACGGGAGGCTGACCATGAACGCCGTCACGATTGAAGCGGCGCACGCGGGCGCTCGATCGCCGGGCGCATCCGGCGACACCGCGCTTGGCCAGCATGGCTTGCGTAGCCGCGAGAAGCTCGCGCGCATTCCCGTGAAGATCGTGCCGGCGGACGAGGGCGCGGCGCTGCCCAAGCCGCCCTGGCTGCGCGCGCGTCCGCTCATGAGCACGACGGTTGCGGAGGTGGCCGCTGTGCTGCGCGAACACCGCTTGCATTCGGTGTGCGAGGAGGCGATGTGCCCGAACGTCGGCGAGTGCTTCGCGCAACGCACGGCCACGTTCATGATCATGGGTGGGTTGTGCACGCGGCGCTGTCCGTTTTGCGACGTTGCGCATGGGCGGCCCGCGCCGCTCGACGAAGATGAGCCCGTGCACCTCGCGGCGGCCGTCGCGGCCCTCGGACTGCGTCACGTGGTGATCACCTCGGTGGACCGGGACGACTTGCGCGATGGCGGCGCGGCGCATTTCGCGCGCTGCATCGCCGGTGTGCGCGATCGCGTGCCGGGCATCGGCGTCGAGGTGCTGACGCCTGACTTTCGCGGGCGCATCGATCGTGCGCTAGAGGCGCTCTCGGCGGCTTGGCCCGATGTGTTCAATCACAACGTCGAGACCGTGCCGTCGCTGTACCGGGCGGCGCGGCCCGGTGCCGACTATCGCGGCTCGCTCGAACTGCTTGCGCGCGCAAAGGCTGCGCATGAGACGCTGGTCACGAAGTCGGGGCTCATGGTGGGGCTGGGCGAGACCGACGCCGAACTGCACGCGACCATGCACGACTTGCGCGAGCACGGCGTGGAAGTATTGACGATTGGGCAGTATCTCGCGCCATCGCGCTATCACCTTCCGGTACGTCGCTATGTGCACCCGGACGCGTTTGCGGCGCTGCGCGAGGCAGGGCTCGCGATGGGATTCAGCGAGGTGGTGGCAGGGCCGCTCGTGCGTTCGTCATATCACGCCGCGCAGACCGTCGAGGCCGCGCGTGGTTATGGATTCGCAAGCGAAGAAGCCGGTTGATTTGCAACTAACTGCCAAGACCGGGCATCTGCTCCAACAGTTGCCCGGCGGCAGGTTTCATACCTTCGCGCGCGGATGCCACTTGCTGACCAGCGAAAGGTAGACCACGAGTCCAATGCCGGCGATCGCGAGGCTGGCGGTATTGGCGATCCAGAAGCCGCGCGCGCCTGTGGCCCATTCGGGCAGGGTGCCGGGCACGTTGAAGCCGAGCGCATAGCCGCCGCCGAGGCCCACACCCCACAGTGCAATGGCATAGATCACCGTGGGCACCACAGCGACCTTGTAGGCGCGCAGCGCGAATGCTGTGGTGATCTGCAGGGCGTCGAACACGTGATAAAGCGTGACGATCGCCACGAGCGGCATCGCCGCCACGGCGACTGCCGGGTCCGGCGTATAGCCCATGATCAGGAGCGGCCGCAGCACCAGCACGATCGCACCGTAGCAGCACGCGATCGCCACCGCGGTCATCACGCCATGGCGAGCGAGCGTGCGCGCTTCGGCGGGGCGTGCGCCGCCCAGCGCCTGGGCAACCAGCGTCGAAGTCGCCACGCCGATCGAGAGCGGCGTCATGTAGAGCACCGCGCCCACGTTCCCGGCGATCTGATGGCCGGCGAGCGTCGTCGTGCCGAGGCGCGCGATGAAGATGGCCATGAAGGTGTACGACGTCACCTCGATGAGATACGAGAGCCCCATCGGAATGCCGAGCTTGAGCAGTTCGGCCTGACGCTTCCATTCGGGCCAGCAGAAGTGCTTGAAGATTTCGAAGGGCGCGAATACGTCGATGCGCGTGAGCGCGATGGCGGCGCACACGGCGAGTGCCCAGTTGATCGCGGTGCTCGCGAGCGCACAGCCCGGGCCGCCCAGCGGGGGCACACCGAGGCCGCCGAAAATGAGCCAGGTGTTCAGCGGCACCTTGATGGCGAGCGCGGCCACCTGCAGGAACATGACGAGGCGGGGCCGGCTCACGGCATTGGCGAGCGAGCTGTAGATGCGGAACGCGAGGCTCGCGGGCAGTCCGAACGAAAGCAGCCTTAGATACGCGACGGTGCGCTCGCGCAGCGCCTCGGGCGGGCGCGCGAGATCCAGCAGCGGGCCGGGAAAATAGAGGATCGCGAAGCCGATCACCATCAGCGCGAGCGCGAGCCAGAAGGCCTGGCGCACTTCGAGGCCGATCTCGATGTCCTTGCGCGCGCCATAGAGCTGTGCGGCGACGGGTTGCAGCGCGGTGAGTATCCCGGTCAGGCCGATATAGACCGAAACATAGATCGACGAACCCAGCCCCAGCGCCGCGAGATCGAGCGCCGAATAGCGGCCCACCATCGCGGTGTCGATCACCCCGAACGCGATGATCGCGAGCTGGCCGACCAGCACCGGCCAGGCGAGCGCGGCGATGCGCTGGATGTCGCCGACGAAGGTCGTCGTCACCGGGGCCTCAGTCGGGACGCTTGCGCCAGATGCGTTTCTTCAGCGGCGGCTGCGGGCGGTCGATGCGCACGTAGAGGCGGAAGCGCTCGTCGCGGTCGGCCACGCGGCGGCCTTCCCAGACGAGCTTCCACACGAAGTTCGACATTGGGCTCGGCTCGCCGTAATCCTGCGTGTCCTGGCGCAGGATCACATCGCAGTCGTCGTTGAAGGAGAAATGCATCTTGCCGAAATACGCGAAGGTGGCGATTTGCGCGTCGCCGAGGCGCACGGGTGAAATGCACTGGTAGTCGTCTGGCAGATGCGTGGCGATCTGCTGCGCGACGTCCTTGTAGGTCCGGCTGTAGTTGACGACCGGCAGCCAGAGCGTCATCAGCAGGACCCACATCAGCGTGGTGCCGCCGCTCGACAGCACGACACTGCGCCAGAGCACCTTCGGGTGCCGCGCGACGCGCCAGTGCGCGAGCGTGATCCAGCACACGGTCACGGCCACCGCGCACACGAACGACAGAATCTTGAACTGCGGCACGTAACCGGGCACGAGGCGCGCGAGGTTGCGCGCGAGCGGCGCCGGGAAGCCGGTCATGCTGGCGAGCCAGACGAGCCACACGAAGGTGCCGAGTATCGTGAAGCTCAGCACCGCGAACCAGTCGATTGCGTTGATCGTTCCGCGCTTGAGCGTGGGCAGCGCGAAGGTCGCGAGCACCGAGAGTGCGGGCAATACGAGCATGAAGAGCAGGTTGGTCTCGTGGCTCTGCACGATCACGAGGACCAGCAGCGGCACGATGACCGAGAGCGGAATTGCGACATGCGGTGCGCGTCGCAGCCCCGCCCAGCTCATCCAGGCCCAGATGGCGAGCGGCCAGGCTGGCCATGTGAAGAGCGGCAGGTTCTTCGCCGCGTAGCGCAGCACCGAGCCCGGCGGGCCCGCGAAGGTATTGACGCTCGTGCGCGCCCACTGGTCGAGGAACCATACGCCGTCGGTGGGGTAGAGATGCAGAGTGGCGATCGGCCAGGAGAGCGACACCACGAGCGCGACCGGCAAGCCGGCCACGAGCAGCCAGCGCGAGCGCGTCTCGGGCGCGAAAACGAGCATGACGAGCGTGCCGATGAGCAGTGCGGCCACCAGCACGGGCCCGCTCGAAAGCATCACCACGCCGAGCGCGAGGCCCCACCAGAGCGCGCCTTGAATGGGCTTGTCGATGGCGCGTACGAGGCCGTACACCAGCATGGCGATGCCCATGAACTGCATCAATTGCGGCGTGGTTTCGTGGCCGCGCTCGGCGAGACCGAAACAGGCGAGCAGGATGAGCAGGGCGCCGTCGCCGAGCGTGCGGCCGTAGTCGCGCGGCTCGGGCTCGCCGCCAAACGCATATTTGAACGGCTGCACTTCAGGGCGCCGGCCGAGTAGATAGGCGCCGTACCAGACGAAGGCACACGCGCTGCAGAACAGCACGCCGGTGGCCACGCGGGCCGCGTTGCTCGCGTCCACCCAAGGGGCGAACACGCGGATGCAGATGGCGCCGAGCCAGTAGCCAAGCGGGCCATTGGCGGTGATGTATTTGCCGACGAGGTTCGGCATCAGCCAGTCGTGCGCGGTGCCGCCGGCCATCGTCCACATCACGCCGAAGCCGGCCGCATCCTCGTTCTTCCACGGGTCGCGGCCGAACAGGCCAAACGAAGCGAAGATGATGCAGATGGTCAGCAGCAGCCAGCGCGGCAGGGCGCTGGTGGCGGAGGCGGTCAGGCGAATGGCAGGCTTCATGCAATGCGAAGGAATTCGGGTAAGCGGACCGCGGGGTGCGCGAATGGCGGCCGTGGCGTCAAGGGGGCGATGCCTCGGGCGGCTGCGGGAATTGCCACGGCACGTGTCGTCGTGCGCCGCCGGTCGGGAGCATGCGGCATTCTAGCCGCCTGCGCCAGCGAGCGTCACGGCGCGGACCAGCGTGAACACCGTGCGGGCAATAAAAAAGGGCAGCGCAGGCTGCCCTTCTTTTGTGCGGGACCGGCTTGGAGCCGGTACGCGAAGTTCGCTTCGAAAGCTTACTTTGCAGCCTTGCCCGAGGCGCGCGCGCCGAACTTCTTGTTGAACTTCTCGACACGGCCGGCCGTGTCCATGATCTTTTGCGTGCCCGTGTAGAACGGATGCGATTCCGACGACACTTCGATCTTCGCGAGCGGGTAGGTCTTGCCGTTGAACTCGGCGGTTTCGCGCGTCTGGATAGTCGAGCGGGTCACGAACTTGAAGTCGTTCGAAACGTCGATGAACAGGACTTCGCGGTAATCCGGGTGAATGCCTTCTTTCATGGTTTTTCCTTAAATCTGGCGGTAGCCAACCCGCGAGCCCGGCTGCCCAATGCAGGACCGGCGCTTTTGCCTGAAATCAGGCGCGAGCCACTTGCCCAAGGTCGAAAAACGGCGATTATGCCAGAAAATCAGCCGGTTGGCGAATTTTTGCTGGCTCGCGAGGTGGGATTCACGCAGGCGGAGCGGCGAGCGCGGCCAGCGCTCCCACTTTGGCCGGATCCTGCCGGTAATAGCACGCGAGCAGCCGGTAAAGCTCGGGATATTCAGCCTCGAATGCCTTGGGCTTGACGAACAGCGCCTCGCTGCACACGGCGAAGAACTCCGACGGATGGTCCGAGGCATAGGGATCGATCAGCGAGTCGCGCTCGAAGCGCGACCAGCGGCGTTCGGGCACGGCATCCACCTTGTCGCAGAACTGGTCGTAGGCGTTGTCGAACACATCGGCCCAGGCCTGCCCGTCGAGCGGCGCATGCCAGCGGCGAAAAAGGGGCGGATGACCGTCGGCTTCGCCGGTGAGCATATCGATCTTGTGCGCGAATTCGTGGATCACGACATTGTAGGCATCGCTGCCATCGGTCATCTGCGCGTCTTCCCATGAGAGGATCACCGGTCCGCCTTCCCAGGCCTCGCCGCTCGCGTCGTGCTCGACTTCGTGCACCACGCCGTCCTCGTCCTCGACGGTCTTGCGGATCACGAATTCGCCGGGGTAGACGGTGACGCCGACCCAGCCCTTGTAGAGATCGAGGGAAAGATTGAGCACCGGCAGCGACGCCTGAGCCGCGATCGCCACCGCGATCTGGTCGGTGAGTTCGAGGTCGTGCGCCGTGGAAAATTCCTTTTGCGCGAGAAAGAGGCTCGTGAGTTCGCGCAGGCGCGCGAGATCGGCGGCTTCGAGGTGCGAGAGGAAGGGCAGCCCGGCGAGCGTGGTCTGCCAGAGCGCGTCGTCGATCGCGTAGGTGCGCAGCGCCTTTTCGCGGCGGCGCGCGCCGAACCAGTGGGTCAGTTTCGAAAGCATCGCTCGGTGCGCTCAGTGGTGTATGCGGGGTGCGTTCACGTGTCGTTCGGTTCAGTCGATCTGCTTTTGCCACGCCGCGAAGATCCCGCCGCACACGGCCACGCCGATCAGGAAATAGAACCCGTCTAGCGAGCTCAGAAAGCTCGCCTGCTGCGCGACCAGACGGCTCATCTGCGCGAGCGCGAGCCCATGGGCCTCGACTGGCGAGCGGCCGAGCGCTTCAAAGGCGTGCGAGAGCGTGGCGTAAGTGCTCTGGAAGATCGGGTTGAGCGGGTTCACGAACTCCACGAGCCGCGCCTGGTGCAGCGCCAGCCTGTGCTGCTCGACGATGATAATCGTTGCGGTCGCGAACGATATGGTCAACTGACGGGCGACGTTTTTCAAGCGGTATCCGTGCGTGAACTCTTCGTTGTCGAAGATGCGGAACGTCAGGTTCGCGACTGGCAGCACGATGAAGAGCAGCAGGAGGCCGCGCAGCAGCAGCGGGAAAACGAGCCAGCTTTCGCTGGTGTCGGGCGTGAGGCGTGTCATCCAGAACGAGATGAACGCCGCTAGCACGAAGCCCGGCACGATGATCCACTTTTTGTGCGTGACGAACTTCGCGTAGCGGAAATAGAAGAACAGCGTCGAAGCTGAAATCAGCGACGTGATGCCGGTGAGGCGCCCCGCATTTTCCACCGGATAATTCAGCCCGCCCTCGAGAAAGCGCGAGACCAGATAGCTGAGCGCCGTGCTCTGGTAGTAATAGATCATGTAGAGCAGCAGCCCGACGCGAAACGGCTTTTCGCGCAGCGCGTGCAGTCGCATGAGCGGCTTCGGATGATGCCACTGATGCCAGGCGAACCACGCGAGCGCCGCTATGCCGGCCACGCTCAGCAAGATGGTGCCGGGCGAGGTGCTGAAGAGCGTGAAGCGCACCTGCTGCATGGCGATCTGAAGCGCGCCTTGGGCAAGCGCAAAGGTGATGTAGGGCCAGAAATGCGTATCGCCGCGCGCTTCGGGCAGCACGTGGCCGGCGTCGGGCAGTGCGAGCAGGGCGAGCACGGCATAGAGCACGCCGGCGGGCGCGGAAAACGCGAAGAGGGCGCGCCAGTCGAAATGCGAAACGAGAAAACCGCCTGCGAGCGGCGCGAGGGCGCTGGACAGCACGATCAGGATCAGGAATGCGCGCGTCGCCACGGGACGCTGCTGCGGCGTGAAGGAAATCTGGATGAGGATGCGGCAGGTGCCCATCATCGGGCCAATGAAATAGCCCTGGAAACCGCGCGCGAAGGCGAGTTCGATCGACGATTCGCAAAGCGCTGCCGCCACCGCGCCCGCCGAGTAGAGCAGCAGGCAGCCACCCACATAACGGCGGTAGCCGATGCGCTCGACCCACCACTGCTGCTGCAGGATGCCGAGCACGGCACACACTGCGTAAGCGCTGGACGCCCAGACGAGTTCGTCGGGAGAAGCGTTGATGCCGCCGGCGATATAGCTCGTGAAGAATGAAAAGATGGCGTTGTCGTAGTAGTCGAGGCCGGTCGCGAGCGCGAGCACCCAGGGAAAGAAGTCGCCTCGCAGGCGCGCAGCGTCAAAGACCGGTGCGCGCGTCGGGGTGCTGCTCATTCGCGAGCGCTCCCATGTTTGCGCCCGCTCGCGCTTTCGCCTTCGTCGCCGGTCTCGACGGGCCCGGCAGCGGGCGAGGTGCCGCCTGTATTGCCGTTGCGTTTGCCGCCTCTCGTGCTCGGGAGAGAGGCCGACGGCTCCGCGGCTTTGGCCGCCTCCTTGCGCCGGCGCGTGGCGGCAAGCCGCTCGTCGATCAAGGTCTCCGATGGCACGCCAGCAAGGCGCCGCCGCAGATAGTCGAGATCGCCGGCCAGTTCGGTGCGTACTGCCTGCGCTTCCCTCAATTCGCGGCGCACGGCGGCGATTCTTGCGTCGAGCGTGTCGATCTGTTGCGCGAGTGCATCGGCAATCTGCTGCAGCGATTCCTGTGAATAGCGCCGGCGGCCATCGTCGAGCGATTCAAGCGGGCGCTTGAGCATCTCGGTAATGCCGTGCAGCGAGAAGCCGAGCGCACGCAGCCGCAGGATGCGGGCGAATTGCTCGAGGTCGTGTTCGTCGTAGAGGCGGTAGCGGCCTTCGCTGCGCGTGGGCCTGACGAGGCCGCGTTCCTCGTAATACTTGAGCGTGCGCGGCGTGACGTTGAGCCGCTGGGCGGCGTCGCGCACCGTCAGCATTGCGCTGGAATCCCTGGACATCGGCGGGCGGCCGCATGGCGGCGGTGGAGTGATGGCCGGATTATAGTCCAACGTGAACGTTCACGTACAGGTTACGGCGCTGGAGCAGCCGGATCAGAAATGACAAACGCCCGCGGATGCGGGCGTTTGCAGTACATCAAGGGTACAGGATGGGCGAGGCCTTAGCCGCCGCGACGCATCATGTCGAAGAACTCAGAGTTGTTCTTCGTCTGGCGAATCTTGTCGAGCAGGAATTCCATGGCCTCGACTTCGTCCATGTCGTGGATGAACTTGCGCAGCACCCAGATCTTCTGGAGGATGTCCGGCTTGATCAGCAGCTCTTCGCGGCGCGTGCCCGACTTGTTCAGGTTGATCGACGGATAGACGCGCTTTTCCGCGAGACGGCGCTCGAGGTGCACTTCCATGTTGCCGGTGCCCTTGAACTCTTCATAGATCACGTCGTCCATGCGGCTGCCGGTTTCGATCAGCGCGGTGCCGATGATGGTGAGCGAGCCGCCTTCCTCGATATTGCGCGCGGCGCCGAAGAAGCGCTTCGGGCGTTGCAGCGCGTTGGCGTCCACACCGCCGGTGAGCACCTTGCCGGATGCGGGCACAACCGTGTTGTACGCACGGGCGAGACGCGTGATGGAGTCGAGCAGAATCACGACGTCGTGCTTCATTTCGACAAGACGCTTGGCCTTCTCGATCACCATTTCGGCCACTTGCACGTGACGCGCGGCCGGTTCGTCGAAGGTCGAGGCGATCACTTCGCCTGCCACCGAGCGCTGCATTTCGGTCACTTCTTCCGGACGCTCGTCGATCAGCAGCACGAACAGGATCACGTCGGGGTGATTCTGCTTGATGGCGTGCGCGATGTGCTGAAGCATCACGGTCTTGCCCGACTTGGGCGAAGCGACCAGCAGGCCGCGCTGACCCTTGCCGATGGGCGCGATCATGTCGATGATGCGGCCCGTCACGTTCTCCTCGCCGCGCATTTCACGCTCGAGCAGCAGCACCTTGTTCGGGTGCAGCGGCGTGAGGTTCTCGAACATGATCTTGTGCTTCGAGGCCTCCGGCGGCTGGCCATTGACCTTGTCCACCTTCACGAGCGCAAAGTAGCGCTCGCCATCCTTCGGCGTGCGCACTTCGCCTTCGATCGTGTCGCCGGTGTGCAGATTGAAGCGGCGGATCTGCGACGGGCTGATATAGATATCGTCCGTGCTCGCGAGATACGAGGTTTCCGGCGAGCGCAGGAAACCGAAGCCGTCCGGCAGCACTTCAAGCGTGCCGTCGCCGAAGATCGTTTCGCCCGTCTTGGCGCGCTTTTTGAGAATCGCGAACATCAGTTCCTGCTTGCGCAGGCGGTTCGCACTTTCGATCTCGAGGCCATTGGCCATCTCGATCAATTCGGACACGTGCAGAGACTTGAGCTCGGAAAGATGCATACGGAGAACCCGTCGGGGAGGATGCGACGAAAAGAAGTCTGGGGGAAAAGAAGCGAGCGGAACCGCTCAAGGACTTTTGCTTGAAACTTATATAAGGGCGCCGGGTAGACGCTTTATAAATTCTAGCATAGCACACGCCAGAAGCCGCCAGTGGAGCCCTGTGGCAAGTTTTGGCATGTTTTTATGGTGCGTGTTGTCGGTGGACAACACGCACCTTTGATTCGCCCGCCCGTTCGCCCATTCGCGCGGCGGGGAGGAGGAACGCCCGGTTACAGGTGGCTATCCAGGAACGCGGTGAGCTGCGACTTCGAGAGCGCGCCGACCTTCTGCGCCGCAACGGCGCCATTCTTGAAGAGGATCAGCGTCGGGATGCCACGCACGCCGAACTTCACCGGCGTCGATTGATGCTCGTCAACGTTGATCTTCGCGATCTGGAGGCGATCGCCGTAGTCCTTCGCGACCTCGTCGAGAATCGGCGCGATCATCTTGCAGGGGCCGCACCATTCGGCCCAGAAGTCCAGCAGCACGGGCTTGTCGGATTTCACGACGTCCTGTTCGAACGATGCGTCGCTGATGTGCTTGATTTGTTCGCTCATTGTATGAATACCTCTTCACGATCGAGGCTGATTGAATTGCTCGCCACGATACACCAAAACTCAAAATATATCCGGGGGCCAAGGCCTCGCCAGGCGGGACCGGATGGGGTCGCCGGGATGCGGTCGCCGGGCCTGCCCAGGCAACAGTCGACGCCAGTGTAGCCTAAATCCCTATGCGTTGCCGACGGTGATAGTACGCATATCGGCAGCAGGGTTTCCCGGTATTTCGAGGCGTTCCCCAAACTTCACGATGCCGATATGGCGATGCGGGGACGCATTTGCAAGAGGCGCACACGATGTGTCTGTCTTCATGTTTTACGCGTGCTCACCCCGGCCCATTCATCGTGGTGGACCAGGGCCGTTTGAAGACTTTTTGCGATGCGGCATTCGCAATGCCGCACAACCAATGTTAGAATGCGCCGTGACGGGCCTCCTCGCATGGAGGGGCGGTCAACCTGGTCAGGTCGGGAACGAAGCAGCCACAGCCGTTTTCCGCCAGTGCCGAGGGTCGGGCTCGTCACCTTCCTTTTTCTTCCGCGTCGTTTCTTCTCTCCCTCATCGTTTCTCCCCAAGTGCATGGCCTTTGCCGGATTTGGCTGAGTGCGCCGCTTTTAGCGTGTCGTTCGCACGCGGATCGCCTGCGGGGACGTGGGGCGCAGTACGCGCAAGCGCTCGTCCGGGCGGCCTCACGGCGATGCTGTGGCTGGGGTTCGGCGTGCCCGTCCAGAGGACGCGAGACGCGCTTCGAATCCATCTGGACGCACGGGCGTTGCTGATACAATTTCCGGATGACCTATCAAGTTCTCGCACGCAAGTGGCGACCGAAGGATTTCGCTTCGCTCGTCGGACAGGAGCACGTGGTGCGCGCGCTCACGCATGCGCTCGACGGCGGGCGTCTGCATCACGCGTACCTCTTCACGGGCACGCGCGGCGTGGGCAAGACGACGCTCTCGCGCATCTTCGCCAAGGCGCTCAATTGCGAGACCGGCGTGACGTCGAAGCCCTGCGGCGTGTGTCGTGCGTGCCGGGAAATCGACGAGGGCCGCTTCGTCGATTATGTCGAGATGGACGCGGCGAGCAATCGCGGCGTCGACGAAATGGCGGCGCTGCTCGAGCGCGCGGTCTATGCGCCAGTGGATGCGCGCTTCAAGGTCTATATGATCGACGAAGTGCACATGCTCACGAACCACGCCTTCAACGCGATGCTCAAGACGCTGGAGGAGCCGCCGCCGCACGTCAAGTTCATCCTCGCGACCACCGACCCGCAGAAGATTCCGGTCACGGTGCTTTCGCGCTGTCTGCAGTTCAACTTGAAGCAGATGCCGGCCGCCAATATCGTCGAGCATCTCACGCATATTCTTGGCGAAGAGAGGGTCGAGTTCGAACCGCAAGCGCTGCGCCTGCTCGCGCGCGCTGCGGACGGCTCGATGCGCGACGCCCTCTCGCTCACTGACCAGGCTATTGCCTATTCGGCCAATCAGGTCACGGAAGAAGCCGTGCGCGGCATGCTCGGCGCGCTTGACCAGAGCTACCTGATTCGCCTGATCGACGCCCTGGTCGCTGGCGACGGTGCACAGGTACTCGCGATCGCCGACGAAATGTCGCTGCGCAGCCTGTCGTTTTCCACCGCGCTGCAAGATCTCGCGAGCTTGTTCCACCGTGTGGCGTGGGCGCAATTCGCGCCGGCGTCGGTGCTCGACGAATGGCCCGAGGCCGACGATCTGCGCCGCTTCGCCGACGTGCTGAGCGCGGAGCAGGTGCAGCTTTTCTATCAGATCGCGACGCTCGGGCGCAGCGAGCTCGGTCTTGCGCCAGACGAGTACGCGGGCTTCACCATGACGCTGCTGCGCATGCTTGCGTTCGAGCCCTCGGTGCGAGCGGGCAGTGCGGGCGGCGCGCCGGTTTCGAGGCCGGCCGCGGCAGGCGCAGGTGTGCGCGCGGCTGCGCAGACGGCAGCACAGACTGCAACTTCGGCTGCGGGCGTTGCGTCCGCCGAGCGCGCTGTTGCTCAGCCGAAGGTTGCCGCGCCGGCCAAGCCGGTCGCACCGCGTGCCGAACAGGAACAAGCTGAAGGCGCGAGTACGCCGCTTCGTGCCGCTTTGACGGTAGACGCGAAGCAGGGCGCACCATCGCCGGTTGTCGACGACGGACATGCAGCGCCAGCAGACGTGGAACCGATCGCAGACACGGCTGCAGCGAATGTCGTGGAGGCCGCCCCCGTTGCACAAGAGCGCGTCGTGCCGCCTTGGGAAGACGAGGCCACAGCCGCGTCGGGCGACGATGCAAAGCCCGAAGCGCAAGCCGGCGTGCAAACCGCGCCGGCGCCTGCTGTTGCGCCTGTCGCCGCAGAGCCGGCCGCGCCCGAGTCACAGCCTGGCACGCATGAGGCGCCGGCCGTAGCCGCATCGTCGCGTAGCGGCGCGAGCGCTGCACTAGACGTGCTGCGCAGCAAGGGCATGCGCGTGTCCACCGAGCGCGGCTCCCGGCCCGCGGCCCAGGCTGCAACGCCCGCGGCGCCTCCGAAGAGCGCCGCGCCGCGCGCGGAGGTGAAGGTGCCAACACCCGACCCCGCGCGTCGCGCTGCGGCCGCGCAGGAAGCGCAGGCGCGTCGGCCCGCGCGGGAATCGAGTCCGCGTCAGGACGCATCGGGCGCGCCGCCCTGGGACGACATCCCGCCTGACGATTACGTGCCGCTCAGCGCCGACGATGCTTATTCCTCGGCACCTGACGATAACTTCGCGCCTGCGTACGACAGCGAGTCCGCCGCGCCGCGAGCGGCCGCGCCTGCTGCGACTGCGGCCGCAGTGGTCGATGTCAGCAAGCTGCCTGTGGGCATTCCGCTCGACGCTATCGGTTTCGCGGGCGACTGGCCGGGGCTTGCCGCCACGCTGCCGCTCACGGGCATCTCGTATCAGCTTGCGTTCAACAGCGAACTCACCGCGCTCGAGGGCGGCGTGCTCAAGCTCAGCGTGCCGGTGCCGCAGTACGCCGACACCTCGCAGGTCGCCAAGCTCAAGACGGCGCTGGCCGAAACCCTCGGCAAGTCCGTGGAAGTCGACGTCACGGTCGGCCCCGCGCGCCGCACGGCGGCTGCGCTGGATGCCGCTGCGCGCGCCGAGCGCCAGCGCGACGCCGAGCGCGAGATCGGCGCCGATCCTTTCGTGCAGCAATTGATTCGCGACTTCGGCGCGAGCATCGTGCCGGGTTCGATCCGGCCGATCGCTCCGGAGGCCGCGACGGGCGGCAACCAGGCCGCCCATTGAATTGCGCGGCGCGGCGCCCCGGGCGTCGCGCGTGCGAACACATCATTTTTTACGAATCACACATGATCCAGAAGGAGCAGTGAAATGTTGAAAGGTCAACTCGCCGGGCTCATGAAGCAAGCGCAGCAGATGCAGGAAAACATGAAGAAGATGCAGGAGCAGCTTGCCCAGATCGAAGTCGAGGGTCAGGCAGGCGCCGGCCTGGTCAAGGTCACGATGACGTGCCGTAACGACGTGCGCCGTGTGTCGATCGATCCGAGCCTGCTCGCCGACGACAAGGACATGCTCGAAGACCTCGTCGCCGCCGCGTTCAACGACGCCGTGCGCAAGGCCGAAGCCACGTCGCAGGAAAAGATGGGCGGCATGACCGCGGGTCTGCCGCTGCCGCCGGGCTTCAAGATGCCGTTCTAACCCCAGGCGCGCCGCGCGGCCCGGTGGCTGCGCGCAGCCTGTGCGCGGTGGTTTTCCTGGCCGCCGCGCACGCTCATGCATTGCCACGCTGAATCCGCATGAAACAACCTTCCGCCCTGGCGGCGCTCGTCGAGGCGCTGCGCGTATTGCCCGGTGTCGGGCCGAAGTCGGCGCAGCGCATGGCTTATCACCTGATGCAGCACGACCGGGACGGCGCTGAAAAGCTCGGCCGCGCGCTGCTGTTCGCGACCGACCATCTGAAGCATTGCGAGAAGTGCAATACCTTCACCGAAGCTCAGATATGCGAAACGTGTCTCGACGATGAGCGCGACCCCACGCTCCTGTGCGTCGTGGAGACGCCCGCCGACCAGATCATGCTCGAGCAGACCATGACTTATCGCGGGCTGTATTTTGTGCTGATGGGCCATCTAAGTCCGCTGGACGGTATCGGTCCCAAGGAAATTCATTTCGACCGCCTCGTGAAGCGCGCCTCGGACGGCATCGTCAAGGAAGTTGTGCTCGCAACCAATTTCACCAACGAAGGCGAGGCAACCGCGCATTACCTCGGCCAGACGCTCAAGGCGCGAGGCCTCGCCGTCACGCGCCTCGCGCGTGGCGTGCCGGTGGGCGGCGAACTGGAATACGTCGACGCGGGCACCATTGCCCGCGCAATGCTCGACCGGCGCTCGATGTAGCGACGCGCCGGTTGCAGAACACAAGGAGTCTCATGAGGGCAGCCTCTTCCCCTGAATCCGCAGCGAAACCAGCCGGCCCGCTCGCAGGCGTGAAAGTGCTGGAGCTCGGCACGTTGATCGCAGGTCCGTTCGCCGCGCGCTTTCTTGGCGAATTCGGCGCCGAGGTCATCAAGATCGAGGACCCGAAGGGCGGCGACCCGCTGCGCAAGTGGCGCAAGCTCTATCCCGAAGTGGGCGGCACCTCGCTCTGGTGGGCGGTGCAGGCACGCAACAAGAAGTCGGTGACGATCAATCTCAAGGCCGAGGAAGGCAAGGAGATCGTGCGCCGGCTCGCAAAAGAAGCCGATATCGTCGTCGAGAACTTCCGGCCTCGCCTGCTCGAAAAGCTCGGTCTCGGCTACGACGTGCTCTCGAAGGAGAACCCCGGTCTCGTGATGGTGCGGCTCTCGGGTTATGGCCAGACCGGCCCGTATCGGGACCGTCCTGGATTCGGCGCGATTGCCGAGTCGATGGGCGGGCTGCGCCACATCACCGGCTATCCCGAGTTGCCGCCGCCGCGCATCGGCATTTCGATCGGCGACTCGATCGCGGCGCTGCACGGCGTGATCGGCGCAATGATGGCGCTTCATCATCGCAACGTGAACGGCGGCAGCGGCCAGATCGTGGACGTCGCGCTCTACGAGGCCGTATTCAACATGATGGAGAGCGTGGTGCCCGAGTACGGCGTGTACGGCATGGTGCGCGAGCGCACTGGCGCCTCGCTGCCGGGCATCGTGCCGTCAAACACCTATCCGTGCCGTGATGGCAGCATCGTGATCGGCGGCAACAGCGATCCGATCTTCAAGCGTCTCATGACGGCGATCGATCGCGACGACCTCGCCAACGATGCCGGCCTTGCGCACAACGACGGCCGTGTGCCGCGCACTGCGGAGATCGACGGCGCGATTGCAGAGTGGCTCGCGGCGCGCACCATCGACGAAGCGCTCGACGTGCTCAACGCTGCTGACGTGCCTGTGGGCCGCATCTACACGGTGGCTGACATGTTCGCCGATCCGCAGTTCGCCGCGCGCCAGATGATCCAGCAGTTCCGCTGGCAGAAGAAGGACGCGCAGGGGGGCGAGGGCGTCGATATCGCGCTGCCGGCGGTCACGCCCAAGCTCTCGGAGACACCGGGCGACACGCGCTGGCTCGGCCCCGAACTGGGTGAGCACACCGACGAAGTTTTGCGCTCGCTCGGTTATGACGCGGAGCGCATCGCACAGTTGCACGCGCAACAAATCGTCTAGCAGCGCGGTGACCGGGCCGGAAACCCAAAAAGGCTCGCGCGCTGCGAGCCTTTTTTATTCCTGCCGGGGTAACGCTCCGCGTGCCGCTCAGGGCTCGATCACGATCTTGCCCGTCACCTTGCGCGAGGCCATGTCCTTGAGTGCCTGCGCGGTGTCGGCGAGCGCATAACGCTTCGAGACATAGGGCTTGAGCTTGCCTTCGCCGATCCAGCCCACCATCTGCGCGAAGGCCGCTGCATTGCGCTGCGGCTCGCGGCGCGCAAAATCGCCCCAGAACACGCCGACGATGCTCGCACCCTTGAGCAGCGTGAGGTTCAGCGGCAGCTTCGGAATTTCGCCGTTGGCGAAGCCGACCACGAGATAGCGCCCGCGCCAGCCGATGCTGCGAAATGCCGGTTCGGCATAGACGCCGCCGACCGGGTCGTAGATCACGTCAGGACCCTTGCCGTCGGTGAGCGCCTTGATGCGCTCGCGCAGGTCCTCGGTGCTGTAGTTGATGGTGGCGTCGGCGCCGAAGCGGCGGCAGACCTCGAGCTTTTCGTCGCTCGATGCGGCGGCGATCACGCGCGCCCCCAGCGCCTTGCCGATCTCCACCGCAGCCAGGCCTACACCGCCGGCCGCGCCGAGCACGAGCATCGTTTCGTCGGCGCGCAGCGCGGCGCGGTCGACCACAGCGTGATGCGAAGTGCCGTAGGCGAGCGTGAAGGCAGCCGCAGTGGCGAAATCGGCGCCTTCAGGCAGTGGCACGCAGGCGGCGGCATCGGCAAGCACCTGCTCCGCGAACCCGCCGTTGCCGACATAGGCGACCACGCGCATGCCGGGTGCGAGCGTCACGCCCTCGCCGACGGCGCGCACGATGCCGGCGACTTCGGCGCCGGGCGTGAAGGGCAGCGGGGGCTTGACCTGATATTTGTTCTCGATGATCAGGACGTCCGGGAAATTGACGGCGGCCGCTTTCACGTCGATCACGACCTGGCCCGCGCCTGGCACGAGTTCAGGCAGGTCTTCGAGGGTGAGCGTTTCGGGCGGGCCGTACTGGTTGCAGCGGATTGCGCGCATCGTATCTCCTGTCTTCTGCCGTTCTGGCGGGGCTGTCATGGGTAAGGCTCAGCGCCACAGTGTACGGTAATCCTGGTGAATGCGAACGACCGTGCATTTATTCCTTGGGTCGGGTGATCGATCCGGTCCGTGCGCGGATAGAAAAGACCGCGCAACGGGCGCGAGAAGCGGGAGAAAAGCGAAGCGCGCAGGATTCCCTGCACGCGTTGGAATGCGCCACGAATTAGCCCCTGCGCAACGGCGTGGCGCACACCGGCCTGTCGTTCGCCTGCCTTCTTTCCTCGGTTACAATCGGCGGATGCGAATCCTGATCAGCAACGACGACGGTTATCTCGCCCCCGGCCTTGCCGCGCTCTACGAAGCGCTCAAGCCGCTCGGCGAGGTTACGGTAATGGCGCCCGAGCAGAACTGCAGCGCCGCTTCCAACTCGCTCACGCTGTGGCGCCCGCTTTCGGTGCTGCGCTCCGCGACTACGGGCTTCTATTACGTGAACGGCACGCCCACCGACTCCGTGCATATCGCGCTCACGGGCATGCTCGATCACAAGCCCGACTTGGTGGTGTCCGGTATCAACAACGGCCAGAACATGGGCGAGGACACGCTGTATTCGGGCACGGTCGCGGCCGCCACCGAAGGCATCATGTTCGGCATGCCGGCCATTGCGTTCTCGCTCGTCGACAAAGATTGGGCGCACCTCGACTCCGCCGCGCGCGTGGCGGCCGAAATCGTCGAGCATTATCTGGCGAATCCGCTGCCGGGCAGTCCGCTGCTCAACGTCAACATCCCCAATCTGCCATACGACGAACTCGGCGAATGGCGTGTCACGCGTCTGGGCAAACGCCATCCATCGCAGCCTGTGATCCGCCAGACCAATCCGCGCGGCGAACCGATCTACTGGATCGGCCCCTCGGGCAGCGCGCGCGACGCGAGCGAGGGCACGGACTTTCATGCGGTGTCGCACGGTCACGTGTCGATTACGCCGCTGCAACTCGACCTTACACACACGCAGATGTTGCCGGCGACGCACGATTGGGTGCGTCAGGGCGGCAGCGCTTCATGACGGGCGAGCGCACGAAGCGTTTCCCGCTCGGTCTCGCGGATCTCGTGCGCGAGCCGCGGCGTCATGACGGCCAGGATCGTCACGATGGGCGGCCGGGCGAGGCGCGTGCGCCGCTCGGGCGAACGAGCCAGCCAGGCGGCGTATCGAAGCAGGCAGTCAATCCGGCGGCCAAAGCCGCGCCTGCGAAAAGTGCCGGCGTCAAGGGCTTGGCGGGCGTGAAGAGCGCGCCTGGTTCGTCATCCACCGCGCACGGCATTCAACCCGCAAAAGCGCCCGGAGCATTGCATGCGGCAGCGTCGCCTGCGCGCAAGTCCGAGGTGCGCCGCAGCGAGCAGGCGCAGCGCCCCGCGGCGTTCTTTTCTGCGACTACATCCGCGGCCAGGAGCGCACAGGCACGGCCGGCAGCCAACGCGCGCCCGGGTGCGGCGCCCAGCTCGGGGGCGCCAGGTGTCGCGCTCAATGGCGCACACGCGCTGACTTCGGAACGGGTTCGCGAACGCATGGTCGAACGCCTGCGTGCGAATGGCATTGCCGACCCGCGTGTGCTCCAGGCAATTGCGGGTGTGCCGCGCCACATGTTCGTCGACCCCGGCCTCGCGACCCAAGCCTACGAAGATGCGGCTTTGCCGATTGGCCATCACCAGACCATTTCGAAGCCCTCGGTAGTCGCCCGCATGCTCGAACTCGCGGGCGCGGGCCGCAACCTCGAGCGCGTGCTCGAAATCGGCACCGGCTGCGGCTATCAGGCCGCGGTGCTGAGCCGGATTGCACGCGATGTGTATTCGATTGAACGCGTCAAGCCGTTATACGAACGCGCAAAAACGAACCTGCGCCCATTGCGCATCCCGAACATCCGCTTGCACTACGGCGACGGAAGGCTCGGTTTGCCGTCGGCGGGGCCGTTCGACGCGATCGTGATCGCCGCCGCCGGCTTCGAGGTGCCGCAGGCGCTGCTCGAACAACTCGCCATTGGCGGACGGCTCGTCGCGCCTGTCGCGGAGCAGGGCGAGACGACCCAGGTGCTCACGCTCGTCGAGCGTACGGGGCCTGCGCAGTGGCGGGAGTCGCGGCTTGATCGCGTTTTCTTTGTCCCTTTAAAATCCGGAGTGATTTGAAACCGATGAGTATGTTGCGCGCGATGCAAAGAAAACGCTTGAATATCGACCTGACCGCGGCCCGTAACGGTGCTTCGGTCATCGCGCTCTGCCTGCTGACGGCTTGCGCGACGCGCCTCGACAACGCACCTGTCGTTGACCGCACCGCGCCGCTCGGGACGGCGGGCGCACAGCCGGCGGTGCCGCTCGGGCCGCCTCCTCCGGGATACTACCGGGTGAAGCCGGGCGACACTCTCTATAGGATTGCGCTCGAAAACGGTCAGAACTACCGCGACGTTGCTACGTGGAACAATCTCACCAACCCGAACCAGATCGAGGTGGATCAATTGCTGCGCGTCGCGCCGCCGAATGGTGCGAGCAGCGCGCCGGGTGCCGTCGCTGCGCCGGCGCCGGGCGCACAGCCGGGCTCGTCTGCGATGCCGCCGATGTACGGTTCGGGCGTGGGCGCGCCGCCGCCCGTTGCTGCTGTGCCCCCGCAGGCAAGCGGCGGCGACGTGGCCGCGGCGCCCGGCAGCGTGTCGCTCGCGTGGCCGGTGCGTGGCCCGGTGCTCAACAGCTTCGACGATGCGAAGAACAAGGGCATCAATATCGGCGGTTCGGCTGGAGAGTCGATCAAGGCTGCCGGGGACGGCCGAGTGGTTTATGCCGGAAATGGGCTGCGCGGTTACGGCAATCTCATTATCATCAAGCATGACGCGACGTTTTTGACAGCGTACGCACACAACCGGGCTTTGATGGTAAAAGAAGGAGATGCGGTCACGAAGGGTCAGAAAATTGCCGAGATGGGTAATACCGATTCGGACCGCGTGATGCTGCATTTCGAAGTACGCCGTCAGGGCAAGCCCGTCGACCCTATGAAGTACTTGCCGCCGCAATAAAGCGAGCCGAATATGCCGAAATTGAAGCGCCGTCTGCAGCAGTCCGAGTCTGACAGTCAAGCCGCCCAGGTTTCGGTGGAGGACGGCGCTCGGCAGGGCGACGACGAAGAACTCGAGAACACACGCGAGCTCGACGAGCGCGAGTCCGGCTCTGAAGAGGGCGGCCGCGAGAGTGAAGAAGTAGCGGAAGCGCCGCCCGATGCGGACGATTTTCGCGCGATGCTGCAGGCCGAACTCACGGCCGACACCATCCAGCATTATCTGAACCGGATCAGTGTTAAGCCGCTGCTCACCGTCGAGGAAGAGCAGCGCTACTCGCGTCTTGCCAAGGCCGGCGAATTCGAGGCTCGACAGGTCATGATCGAGCGCAATCTGCGTCTCGTCGTCAGCATTGCGAAGGGCTATCTGAACCGTGGCGTGCCGCTGCTCGACTTGATCGAAGAGGGCAACCTCGGCCTGATGCACGCGATCGAGAAGTTCGATCCGACGCGCGGCTTCCGCTTTTCGACTTACGCCACCTGGTGGATCCGCCAGAGCATCGAGCGCGCGATCATGAACCAGGCGCGCACGGTGCGCCTGCCGGTGCATGTGATTCGCGAGCTCAATCAGGTGCTACGCGCGAAGCGCCATCTGGAGAAGAATTCGCTGAACGCCGATTCGGCGTCCGACCGGCGCGACGCGAGCATCGACGACATCGCCTATCTCACGGGCAAGACCACCGAGGAAGTCACCGACATCCTCGCGCTCAACGAACACACCGCTTCGCTCGATGCGCCGCTCGACCTGGATCCGGCAAGCAGCCTGCTCGATCTGCTCTCGGACGACCAGAGCCAGTCGCCCGACGCTGAGGTGCAGCATCGCGAGCTCGAGACGCTCACGCGCGCCTGGCTCGGCCGGCTCTCGGACAAGCATCGCCATGTCATCGAGCGGCGCTTTGGACTGAACCATATCGAGCCCGCCACGCTCGAAGAGCTGGCCGACGAAATGGGCCTCACCCGCGAGCGTGTGCGGCAAATCCAGCAAGAAGCGCTGGTGCGCCTCAAGCGCTTTTTCGCTTCGAACGGCGTGCGCAAGGACGCTGTTCTATAAAGTCTCGCAGTCCACCTCGCAGTTAACCCGAATGACAGTTCCTGTACTTGTATTCGACATCGAGACGATTCCCGATGTCGACGGCATTCGCCGCCTCGAAGATCTGCCCGCTTCGCTCACCGACGCCGAAGTGGCCGAGCACGCGTTCGCTGCGCGCCGCGAGAAAACCGGCAGCGATTTCCTGCCGCATCATCTGCAGCGCGTGGCCGCGATTTCGTGCGTGTTCCGCGACGGCCAGGGCTTTCGCGTGCGCTCGCTCGGTACGCCCGAAGACGGCGAAGCAAAGCTGATCGATTCGTTCTATCGCACCATCGAAAAGTACACGCCGCAACTCGTGTCGTGGAACGGCGGCGGCTTCGACCTGCCGGTGCTGCACTATCGGGCACTGGTGCACGGCATCCGCGCGGTGCGCTACTGGGAAATGGGCGAAGAAGACCGCGACTTCAAGTGGAACAACTACATCAGCCGCTACCACTCACGTCACACCGACCTGATGGACCTGCTCGCTCTGTATCAGCCGCGCGCCAACGCGCCGCTCGATGCGCTTGCGAAACTGTGCGGCTTTCCGGGGAAGCTCGGGATGGACGGCGGCCAGGTGTGGACGTCGTTTCAGCAGGGGCGCATCGAGGAAATCCGCAACTACTGCGAGACCGACGTGGTCAACACGTATTTGCTCTATTGCCGCTTCCAGATGATGCGCGGCGGCTTCACCGAGCGCGAATACGACGACGAAATCCTGTTCGTGAAGCAATCGCTCGCGGCCGAGCCCGCGGCGCACTGGCAGGAATATCTGGAAGCGTTCGGCCAGTGAGCGCCGGGGCCTGGTGGGTCTACCTGGTCAGCCCACTGGGTCAGTCCAGCTCGAGCACGATGGGCTGATGATCGGATGCTTCGATGGCGCCGTCGATCTCACAGTGCTTTAGGCGCCCGCGCAAATCCTCGGTGACGAACACGAAGTCGCAGGCGAGCGGCCCGTCGGACCATTGCACGGTGTCGAAGACGCCCGCTGTGGGCGGTGGCGTCGCGCCGGGATGCAGCGACATCCAGGCATCGACGAATGCCGGACTGCCGGCAAGCGGCTCGAGCATGCGTGTGTAAGCGGCGCTGCCGAAAGCGCTGTTGAAATCTCCACAGACAATTGCACTCACTGGTCGCGCGGTACGAGCGAACGGTCCTGCGGCGTTTTCGGCGGGGGCGGGGTGTGCCGCGTGGGCGGCGGCTTCCTGCTGCAGTTGCCGAAGCGCATCGACCTGTGCAAGCCGCTGGCGCGTGGAATAGAACTCCAGATGTGTCACGAGCACGCGCAATGCGCCGCCTGACGACGTAGCGCCGGACACATCGAGCACCGCTTCGAGCGCGACGCGCTGCATCGACGGCGCGGCAGGATCGACGGGCCAGGGCAGCAGATGGCGGAACACCTGGGCGACGGGCAGGCGTGTGGCGATCGCATTGCCGAACTGCCGGCGCGGTGCGGGCCCCGTGCCTGGCGCAGTGGCCGGAATGACGCTCAAATCGGCACTCAGATCGGCACCGATTGCCTCGATTACTGTGAAGCCGGGTAGAAGCGTTGCCAGTTCGGCGAATTGATCGTTGCCAGGACCGCCGGGCAGCGCGTGAAAGCCTCGCGTGATTTCCTGCAGACACAGGATGTCGAAGTCGGCGAGGCGGCGGGCTTCGCGCACCGTGCGCGCGAGATCCACGACGCCTGATGCGTCGCGCCCCCACTGCACGTTCCAGCTAACGAGTTTCATGACGGGCTCCGGTTCACGCATCATTGAATGGCCGAGTCGCCAGACTCCGAGGAGTGGCCGCGAGCGGGTTATCGGCGCATGACCGCGTAATCGGATGAATGATAGGCCACTGCGGGCCCGGCTGCCGCGCGTACCAGGGCCAGGTCGCATTTCCCGCGCGCGGTAGCCGATATGACGCGCTGCTTGAAGCACACGGCAAAGGGCACGTTCCCGTAGTCGCCGAGCGCATACTGGTAGCACTCGTTGCCATTTTCGCCAAATATGCGATCGGGTGGCCCGATGCGCTTGGTAACCTCGGTTTGCGTCATGCCACGCATGACGGAGGAAATCGTTACGTCAGGTGCGGGCGTCGGCAAGGTGCAGGCGCTCGCGCCGAGGACAGTTGTGACGAGCATCGCATAAAGCAGTTTGTTCATTTCAAACCAGAAGATCATGATGGGTGCGCTATCTGTACGCTCCCGGTGAGAAATTTCCTATCGGATTCGTCTCAATTCAACGTGCCAAGGAATCCAAAGCATCGCGTCCACGTGCGGGGCCGTTTACTCGGCCACTCAATCGAATACGAAGCGGACGACGAGATAAATGAGGCCGATCATCAGGAGCGGGCTGCCTAACATGACTGCGCCGACCGCATACGAGCGGCGCCGTGCGATGGCGCGACGAGGCGGCACTCCCAGAAAAGGAGCGAGTGATACAACCGCAGTGCAAAGCATGACCAGCGGGATCGCAAAGCCATGATCGGAGAGGAGTATGTCCATGATGTCGGGTCTCGGGCGCTGGCCTCATATGGCACATCGCGAGAAACATCGTACTGACCGGTGCCGGCGCCGGATATCGGATTAATTTGAAAGCGCGCGAGTGCGCATACCGGCGTGAGCGGGTGCGTGTCGTAGCGCGGGTAGGGGAGGCGACGCCGAATCGACTACAATCTCGCCTTCGCCTGAAAAATTCCCCCTCACTGTCTGTCAGGAACCCGCTGGTGTCTCAAGCTGCCCCCGACCCTCAAGCCGAAGCCGGCCGCACCGAATCCACTGCCGCTGCTTCTGTGCCCGTGCCCGCGAAGAAGCGCAGCAAGCGCGAGCGCCGTGCCGAGAAACGCGCATCCATCGAAGCGTCGGTTGCTCATGCCCCGATTCTGGAAATCGAGTCCCTCGACATGGAGGCGCGTGGCGTGGGCCGCACCGTCACCGAAACGGGCGAACCCGGCAAGGTGATCTTCGTCGAGGGCGCTTTGCCGGGCGAGCAGGTCACATACTTGAGTTACCGCAAGAAGCCGAGCTTCGAGCAGGCCCAGGTCGTGAACGTGCTGCGTGAGAGCGCGATCCGCACGAGGCCGCAGTGCCAGTTCTTCGGCACGTGTGGCGGCTGCTCGATGCAGCATCTGGACGTGCGCGCCCAGATCGCCGTCAAGCAGCGCGTGCTCGAAGACAATCTCATGCATCTCTCGAAGGTACGTGCCGAAACGATGTTCCGGCCAATCCATGGGCCGTCGTGGGGCTATCGCTACCGTGCGCGCCTGACCGTGCGCAATGTGCCTAAGAAGGGCGGCGTGCTGGTGGGGTTCCACGAACGCAAGAGCAGCTATGTCGCGGACATGACGAGCTGCGAAATATTGCCGCCGCACGTCTCGGCCATGCTCGTGCCGCTGCGCCGGCTGGTCGAGGCGCTGTCGATTCGCGATCGCATGCCGCAGATCGAGTTGGCCGTTGGATCGAGCGTGACGGCGCTGGTGCTGCGCATCCTCGAGCCGCTCACCGCCGCCGACGAAGACTTGCTGCGCGCCTTTGCCGATCAGCACAACGTGCAGTTCTGGCTGCAGCCCAAGGGGCCGGAAACGGTGTTCCCGTTTTATCCGCTCGACAAGGCGCTCGACTACACGCTGCCCGAGTTCGATATCCGCATGCCCTTCAAGCCCACGGATTTCACGCAGGTCAATCATCAGATCAACCGCGTGCTCGTGGGCCGCGCGCTGCGCCTGCTCGCGCCCGGGGCGGGCGATCGCGTGCTCGACCTGTTTTGCGGCATCGGCAACTTCACGCTGCCGCTCGCGCGTCTCGCCCGCGAAGTGGTGGGCATCGAGGGCAGCGATACGCTGACGGCGCGTGCACTCGAAAACGCGCGTGCTAACGGCGTGGACGGCCATACGTCGTTTGCGTGCCGCAATCTGTTCGAAGTCACCGCCGACGACCTTCGCGCGCTCGGCGCCTTCGACAAATTCCTGATCGATCCGCCGCGCGAAGGTGCACTCGCGGTGTCACAGGCGCTGGCCGAGATTGCGAAGAGCGGCGACGGGCCGCTGCCCACGCGTATCGTCTACGTGTCGTGCAGCCCGGCGACGCTCGCTCGCGACGCGGGCGTGCTGGTGAACGAAGCGGGTTACCGGCTCAAGGGCGCGGGGGTGGTCAACATGTTTCCGCACACGTCGCACGTCGAGTCGATCGCGCTGTTCGAACGCGACTGAACGAGGACGGCGCCTCCGGTTCCTTTCCTGGTCGCTCGGCAATCGATGGCGGCAAAAAAAATCGCCACGGATTTCCGTGGCGATTTTTTTTGGATCGATTGGGCCGAAGCGGTGATTACCAGATCTGGTACCACGGCTTGCTCTCCTTGCCAGCACGCGCATGGCCCGTGATATACGGGCTGTCCGGGAACGTGGCTGCGAGCACGCGGCGGGTGTCCTCGGCCATCTGCGGCTGATTCAGCTTCTGATATGAGAGGATCATGATGTGCAAGGCATCCTCGATTGCCGGCGCGCTCTTGTAGTCCTGGATCGCGAGCTGCGCGCGATTGATCGCCGCCACGTAGGCGCCGCGACGGTAGTAGTAGTCGGCCGCGTGCACTTCGTGCGAGGCGAGTGCGTTCACGATGTAGCGCATGCGCTGCGCCGCGTCTGGCGCGTACTTGCTCTTCGGGAACCTGTCGACGACGACCTTGAACGCGTCATACGACTCGCGCAGCGACTTCGGATCGCGCTCGCTCATGTCCTGGCCGGAGAAGCGGCCGAACAGACCGAGATCGTCGTTGAAGTGGATCATGCCCTTCAGATAGTACGCGTAGGCGATGTCCGGATGATCGGGGTGCAACTGGATGAAACGGTTGATGGCCTGGTCGGCGGCATCGTTCTCGTTATCCTTCCAGCTGCAGTAGGCGACGTTGATCTGCGCCTGCTGGGCGAAGTGGCCGAACGGGTCGCGACCTTCGAGCTGTTCGAAGTATTTCGCGCATTTGCCCCAGTCGCCGCTGGAGAGCGCGTCCTGGGCCTCCGTATATAATTTGTTGTTATTCCACGTTGCCGTTTCGTCGGTTTTTTGCGGCAGGCCGTGGCAGGCCGCGACCACGGCGAGCGCGGCACCGCAGGCGGCAATGCGAACAACGTTGCCGATCTTGCCGAGCGTTCGTGCTCGCGCCGTGCGCGTAGCGTTTCGGGCCATTGTTTCTTGGGCCAGTTTCGTAATCGTGTTCAAGGCTCGCATTTATCCAGTCCAGCTACAGGTCCACAGGTGACCCAGACTCAATGACCCGTTCAGTTATTCGGGGGGCCGGCGCTCCCGGCGCCCAAAACAGCATCAGCGATTATAGCCTGGGCGATGAGCCCAATGACGCAGCAGCCGGCGAGGCGCGCGATGACGCCCCCATTGGCAACGCGTGCGCCGCCGCGCCGCGCACGCGTCGTGCCCAGCAGGAGCAGGAAGCCCGCCGCGTCGAGGTGCCCGACGCGCTTGCCGGCGAGCGGCTCGACAAGGTGCTCGCCAAAGTGTTTCCCGAGTTTTCACGCAGCCGTCTGCAAGGCTGGATCGAGGAGCAGCGCGTGCGCGTCGACGGCAAGCCGGCCAAGGTGCGCCAGCCGGTGCCGCTGGGCGCCGTCATCGAACTCGTTCCCGATCTGCTGCCAGAACAGCTCGCGTTCACCCCCGAGCCCCTACCGCTCGATGTCGTCTACGAGGACGACGCCATCGTCGTAATCAACAAGCCTGCGGGGCTCGTGGTGCATCCGGCAGCCGGCAACTGGAGCGGCACGATTCTCAACGGCCTGCTGCACCGCTACGGCGAGGCGGCGGCGGGTCTGCCGCGCGCGGGCATCGTGCACCGGCTCGACAAGGAAACTTCGGGGCTGATGGTGGTTGCGCGCACGCTCGAAGCGCAGACCGATCTCGTGCGCCAGTTGCAGGCGCGCACGGTCAAGCGCCGCTATCTCGCGCTCGTGTGGGGCAATATTCGCGATGAGGGCACGATCGACGCGCCCATCGGCCGCGACCCGCGCGAGCGCACGCGCATGGCGGTCGTGTCGGGTGCCTCGGGCAAGCCCGCGCGCACGCACTTCCGGCGCATCGACAAGACCCTCTGGCACAACCAGCCGGTGAGCGCGATCCATTGCGACCTGGAGACGGGCCGCACGCACCAGATCCGTGTGCACTGCGCGGCCATCGGCCATCCACTGCTCGGCGACCCGGTCTATGGGCACGCGCGCGGCAAGCGCTCGGTCGCCGCGCTGCCTGGCGGCTTCGCACGCCAGGCGCTGCACGCGTGGCGTCTCGGCCTGATCCATCCGGTCACGGGCCGCGCGATGCAATGGCGCGCCGAGGTGCCCGACGACATGGACGCGCTGATCGAAGCGCTCGGCTTCGGCCGCGAAGACGGCGAGGACGAGCACGGCTTCGACGAAGAGATGTTCGATAGCGCGTACACCGACGAGGGCTACGTCATCGGCAGCGACGAGGACGATTACGACTACGACGAAGAAGACGACGAAGGCGAAGAGGACGAGGAGAACAAGCCGGTATGACTACGACCTGCCACGAACTGACTTCCGCCGATTTGCTGCAACCGGATTGGCATGTGGCGCCGCGCGTGCGCGCGATCGTGACCACGCGTAACGGCGGCGTGAGCTTGCCGCCGTTCGGCCGTTGGCGGGCAGATGCGGCGTCCCTGGCGGATGCGGCGCACGAAGGCGGCGTGGAACTGCCGTGCGGCCTGAACCTGGGCCGTTCGTCCGGCGACGATCTGGAGCACGTCGAGGCCAACCGCTCGCGCTTGCTCGCCTATGCTGGCGTGCCGGCCGCGTGGCTGAAGCAGGTTCACGGACCGGTGGTGGTAGACGCGGCCGCCGCGCTCGAGTCCGCTCGCGCGGGTACCCTGCTCGAAGCCGATGCGAGCGTGACCGACCAGCCGGGCATCGCCTGCGCGGTGATGGTCGCCGACTGCATGCCCGTGCTGATTAGCGATGGCGCGGGGCGGGCCGTCGGCGCGGCGCATGCGGGGTGGCGTGGGCTCGCTGCAGGCGTCATCGAGAAAACCGCGCAACGCGTGGCCGCGCTCGCGGGCTGTGCCGCGAGCGAACTGCACGCGTACCTTGGGCCGGCAATCGGCCCGAATGCGTTCGAAGTGGGGGAGGACGTGCGCGCCGCGTTCATGGACCACGTCGAGGCCATCGATGGTGCGCGGCGCGATGCCGTGCGCGTCGGCACAGCATCGGCATTCGTGCCGCGCCCAGAGGCGCCCGGCAAGTATCTCGCTGATCTGGGCTGCCTCGCGCGCCTGCGGCTTGCTGAAATCGGCGTGACGCATATCAGCGGCGGGGGGCTATGCACTTTTACCGATCGTGAACGGTTCTACTCTTATCGCCGCGAACGCGTGACGGGACGCATGGCGGCGCTCATCTGGCTCACGCCTTGAATCGTGCGGTGAGGAGCCGCTTCGCGATTTCAAATGCGCGGCTTCCTGCTGAACATTTCAAACATCGGTTTTAAATCTCGATTCGCCATATTTTGCTGCGCTGCATTGTTGGCGCGAAGCGCCGTATTCCATGCAATTCAAATTAGTCTGGCGATTCCTGCATTGCACTGCAAGCGTTTGCGCGCATGGTGCTTTTTTCGCACTGCCGTGCGCGACGCATTGTGTCAGCCAATTTAAGAATGGCTTACATCGGGAAAACGATAATAAAAAAAATATCGCAGTGCGGCAAAATCGGGCACAAGCATTGACACGCTTTGCAGTGGGGAGCAAGAATGTCCCTCAACTACGGGACAGGACGCGACCGGGCGCACACTAGCAGCCGTGCTCCGCTAGCGGACCACCTGCCTCTCAACCAGTCCTCCGGGACACATCGGTCAAAAGCAGGCATGACGGCATCTCAACGTTCCTCGACAACCCCGGGTGCGGGCGCTTCAACCGACGGTGCACAGTCTTTCATTCCGAAATTCACACCGGACGCCGCTGGCATGCAACAGATGCTCGATGCATGGACGCAGGCATGGCGCAGTGCCATGGATGCTGCGCAGCAATCGGGTATGCAGCACTGGGGCCAGGCGGCGGGGCAACCCGGCGCGTTCTGGCCCGGCATGGCCAACGGCGCCGCGAATGCTGCGCCGAATCCCGTTCAGGCGGCATTTAACGCTGCAATGAATCCCGCCGCAATGCGTTCCGCCTTGGGCGCGCTCGAGGCGTTCAAGCTGCCATCGGCGTCGATCGAGCCTTCGCGTTTGCAGCATCTGCAGGCCGAGTACTCGCGCGATGCGCTCGAACTTCTGCGCGAGGCGTCTGCCGCCTCGCCCAAGGCCCCGGAACTCAAGGACCGCCGCTTCAACGCGGACGCGTGGAAGGCCACGCCGGCCTATGCGTTCACGGCGGCGTGGTATCTGCTCAATGCGCGTTACCTGCATGAGATGGTCGACGCCATCGACACCGATGCAAAAACGCGCGAGCGCATCCGCTTCGCGGTTCAGCAATGGACGGCGGCCGCGTCGCCCAGCAATTTCCTCGCGCTCAACCCCGAGGCACAGCACGCGCTGCTCGAAAGCCATGGCGAGAGCCTGCGCCAGGGCGTGATGAATCTGCTCGGCGACATGTCGCGCGGCAAGATTTCGCAAACCGACGAATCGCGCTTCGTGGTGGGCCGCAATCTCGCGAACACCGAAGGCTCGGTGGTGTTCGAGAACGCGCTGTTCCAGCTCATCCAGTACAAGCCACGCACGGCGACCGTGCACGAGCGGCCGCTGCTGCTCGTGCCGCCGTGCATCAACAAGTACTACATCCTCGATCTGCAACCCGAGAATTCGCTCGTGGCGTATGCGCTGGAGCAGGGGCAGCAGGTGTTCCTCGTTTCCTGGCATAACGGCGACGCGTCGATCGCCCATAAGGGCTGGGACGACTACATCGAGGAGGGGGTGCTGACCGCCATCGAGACGACGCGCAGCATCAGCGGGCGCGAGCAGATCAACACGCTCGGCTTCTGCGTGGGGGGCACGCTGCTCGCCACGGCGCTGGCCGTCGCTGCGGCGCGCGGCGAGCATCCTGCGGCGTCGATGACGCTGCTCACGACGATGCTCGACTTCTCCGATACGGGCGTGCTGGACGTGTTCATCGACGAGGCGCACGTGCAGATGCGCGAGCAGACCATCGGCGGCAAGAACGGCGGCACGCCGGGGCTGATGCGCGGTGTCGAGTTCGCGAACACGTTCTCGTTCCTGCGCCCGAACGATCTGGTCTGGAACTACGTCGTCGACAATTACTTGAAGGGCCGCACGCCCGCCGCGTTCGATCTGCTGTACTGGAACAGCGACTCGACCAGCCTGCCGGGCCCGATGTATGCGTGGTATCTGCGCAATACCTATCTTGAGAACAAGCTGCGCGAGCCTGGCGCGCTCACCGTGTGCGGCGAGGAAGTGGATCTCGCGCGCGTCGATGTGCCGACCTTCATCTACGGCTCGCGCGAGGATCACATCGTGCCGTGGCGCAGCGCCTATGCTTCGGTGCCGCTGCTTTCCGGGCCGCTCAAGTTCGTGCTGGGCGCGTCAGGGCATATCGCAGGTGTGATCAATCCCGCTTCGAAAAACAAGCGCAGCTACTGGAGCGTTGAAACCGACGCGAAGCACCTGCCCGACGAAGCCGACGAGTGGTTTGCCAATGCCGAGGAAAAGCCCGGCAGCTGGTGGCCGAGCTGGATCGAGTGGCTCGACCAGTTTGGCGGCAAGAAGGTGAAGCCGCGTGCGCAGCCCGGCTCGACGGAGTTTCCAGAGATTGAGCCCGCGCCCGGGCGTTACGTGCAGCAGCGCGACTGAGGCGGCCGAAGCGCGGAGTGGATGGGTTCGACGCGCCCGCCGCGAATGTTGCGGCGAGGCGTTGTGAAGGGTTTTTAACGTGACGGGCAGGTGGCTTTCGCAACTTCCCGCCGCCTGGAGGAACTGAAAATGACGGATATCGTGATCGTTTCGGCCGCGCGTACCGCGGTGGGCAAATTCGGCGGTTCGCTGGCAAAGATTGCCGCGCCCGATCTGGGCGCGCTGGTCATCAAGGCGGCGCTGGAACGCGCGGGCGTGAAGCCCGAGCAGGTGAGCGACGTGATCATGGGTCAGGTGCTGACCGCGGGTTCGGGCCAGAACGTTGCGCGCCAGGCGTCGCTCAAGGCCGGGCTGCCCGCAGCGGTGCCCGCCATGACGATCAACAAGGTGTGCGGCTCGGGCCTGAAGGCGGTGATGCTCGCGGCCAACGCGATTATCGCGGGCGATTCGGAGATCGTCGTGGCCGGCGGCCAGGAGAACATGAGCGCGGCGCCACACGTGCTGCCGGGCTCGCGCGACGGCTTCCGCATGGGTGACGCGAAGCTCGTCGACACCATGATCGTCGATGGTCTGTGGGACGTTTACAACCAGTACCACATGGGCGTGACTGCGGAAAACGTCGCGAAGGAATACGGCATCACGCGCGAAGAGCAGGACGCATTCGCGGCGCTGTCGCAGAACAAGGCCGAAGCCGCGCAGAAGGCGGGCCGCTTCGACGCGGAAATCGTGCCGGTGGAAATTCCGCAGCGCAAGGGCGATCCGCTGGTGTTCAAGACCGACGAATTCGTGCGTCACGGCGTGACGGCGGAGTCGCTCGCGGGCCTGAAGCCGGCGTTCTCGAAGGAAGGCACGGTGACGGCGGCCAACGCGTCGGGGCTGAACGACGGCGCGGCGGCGGTGGTGGTGATGTCGGCGAAGAAGGCCGAGGCGCTGGGCCTCACGCCGCTTGCGCGCATCAAGGCGTATGCGGCGGGCGGCGTGGATCCGAAGGTGATGGGCATGGGCCCGGTGCCGGCATCGAAGCGAGCGCTGGAGCGCGCGGGCTGGTCGGCTAGCGACCTCGATCTCATGGAGATCAACGAGGCGTTCGCGGCGCAGGCGCTGGCCGTGAACAAGCAGATGGGCTGGGACACGTCGAAGATCAACGTGAACGGTGGCGCGATTGCGATTGGTCACCCGATCGGCGCATCGGGCTGCCGGATTCTGGTGACGCTGCTGCACGAGATGCAGCGCCGTGATGCAAAGCGCGGTCTGGCCTCGCTGTGCATCGGTGGCGGCATGGGCGTGGCGCTTGCGCTCGAGCGCGCTTGAGCTAGATTGAGCTCGATTGAGCGCAACCGGGTCGCGGCAGCAACGGATTGGACGCGAGGCCGGGGCCGTCGGTCGGCGCTCCGGAAAACGATAATGGAGTGTGGTTTATGTCACAGCGTATTGCGTATGTCACGGGCGGGATGGGCGGCATCGGAACGGGAATCTGCCAGCGGCTCGCGAAGCAGGGCTTCAAGGTAGTCGCGGGTTGCGGACCGAACTCGCCGCGCCGTACCAAATGGCTCGAAGACCAGAAAGCGCTGGGCTTCGACTTCGTCGCCTCGGAAGGCAACGTTGGCGACTGGGATTCGACGAAGCAGGCGTTCGACAAGGTCAAAGCCGAAGTGGGTGAGGTCGACGTGCTCGTCAACAACGCCGGCATCACGCGGGACGTGGTGTTTCGCAAGATGACGCGCGAAGACTGGACCGCCGTGATCGACACTAATCTGACGAGCCTCTTCAATGTCACGAAGCAGGTGATCGACGGCATGGTCGAGCGCGGATGGGGGCGCATCATCAATATCTCGTCGGTGAATGGCCAGAAGGGCCAGTTCGGGCAAACGAACTATTCGACGGCCAAGGCCGGGATTCACGGCTTCACGATGTCGCTCGCGCAGGAAGTGGCCACCAAGGGCGTGACGGTCAACACTGTTTCGCCCGGCTATATCGGCACGGACATGGTGAAGTCGATTCGTCCCGACGTGCTGGAAAAGATCGTCGCGACCATCCCGGTGCGCCGCCTCGGTGCTCCCGAGGAAATCGCCTCGATCGTCGCATGGCTCGCCTCGGATGAGTCGGGCTTCTCAACCGGTGCTGACTTCTCGCTGAACGGCGGGTTGCACATGGGCTGATCCCGCGCGACGCCGCGTGCGTGACAGGGGCGCGCGGTATCGCAGGGATCGACGGCGGTGGCGGGCCTGTTTGCACGCCGGGGCAGGCTCCGCTACCGGGCTGGAAGACAGCGCAGCGCGCGATGGTATCTGCCGTCGCGCGTTGGCGCTTACAAGGGCGACACATGACGACTACAAAGAAGACCGCCGAACGGCTGATCAAAAAATATCCGAACCGTCGGCTGTACGACACGGAGACGAGCACCTACATCACGTTGACCGATGTGAAGCAACTCGTGCTCGATCAGGAGGAGTTCAAGGTCATCGATGCGAAGAGCAACGAAGACCTCACGCGCAGCATCCTGCTGCAAATCATTCTGGAAGAGGAGAGCGGCGGCTTGCCGATGTTCTCGTCGTCGATGCTCTCGCAGATCATCCGTTTCTACGGACATGCGATGCAGGGCATGATGGGCACCTACCTGGAGAAGAACATCCAGGCGTTCATCGACATCCAGAACAAACTCGCCGATCAGTCGAAGAGCCTCTATGAAGGCAACGCGATGAATCCTGAGGTCTGGTCGCAGTTCATGAATATGCAGGCGCCGATGATGCAGGGCATGATGACCAGCTACATCGAGCAATCGAAGAACATGTTCGTGCAGATGCAGGAGCAAATGCAGAACCAGGCCAAGAACATGTTCAGCAGTTTTCCGTTCAAGCCCGTCGCGCCTGGCTCGCCCGCGCAAGGCACCAACGAGGGCGGCAGCGGCGAAAACGAGAAGAAGTAAGCTCAGGCGCTTCTCGGGTCGCGCAGTGCTTCCGGATGGCGCTCGGCGACGCGCAACAATGTTTGCGCGGCGCCGGTTGGCTAGCGCCGCCCCTGTTCCCGGATTGATCGCCGGCCATCTTCCATCTGACCCTGACTCCACTCGATGCTGGCCAGACAGCGCGCGCCGCTCGATACGCCAAACGGGTAAAATGGCAGATTGGCTTGATCTCGCGCGGCGCATTCTCCGCCGTGCGCCCCACATCCGGACGTACACGTGAAAAACCCTGTTGAATCAACGACCTCCCGCAATCCTGCACCGCGCGTAGGGATGGTATCCCTTGGCTGCCCCAAAGCGCTCGTCGACTCGGAGCAGATCCTCACCCAACTGCGCGCCGAGGGTTACGAAATCTCGGGTTCCTATGACGGTGCCGATCTGGTCGTGGTCAACACCTGCGGGTTTATCGACGAAGCCGTGCAGGAGAGCCTCGACGCCATTGGCGAGGCGCTCAACGAGAACGGCAAGGTGATCGTCACCGGGTGTCTGGGCGCGAAGGCCAGCGCGAGCGGCTCGAATCTCATCGAGGAAGTGCACCCCAAGGTGCTGGCCGTGACCGGCCCGCACGCCGTAGCCGAAGTCATGCAGGCGGTTCACAGCCATCTGCCCAAGCCGCACGATCCGTTCGTCGATCTCGTGCCGCCGGCGGGCGTGAAGCTCACGCCGCGTCACTACGCGTATCTCAAGATTTCCGAAGGCTGCAATCACCGCTGCACCTTCTGCATCATCCCGTCGATGCGCGGCGACCTCGTCTCGCGTCCGGTCGCGGAAGTCATGCTCGAGGCGGAGAACCTCTTCAAGTCGGGCGTGAAGGAGTTGCTCGTCATTTCGCAGGACACGAGCGCCTACGGCGTTGATGTGAAATATCGCACCGGCTTCTGGAACGGCAAGCCCATCAAGACACGCATGACCGATCTGGTCGCCGCGCTCGGCGAGTTGGCTGCGCAGTACGGCGCGTGGGTGCGGCTGCACTACGTGTACCCGTATCCGAGCGTGGATGAGGTCATTCCGCTCATGGCGGAAGGTCCGTTCAAGGGGCACGTGCTGCCGTACCTCGACGTGCCGTTCCAGCACGCGCATCCCGAGGTGCTCAAGCGCATGAAGCGCCCCGCGAACGCGGAGAAGGTGATGGAGCGCGTCAAGGCGTGGCGCGAAATGTGCCCGGACCTCACGATTCGCAGCACCTTCATCGCGGGCTTCCCCGGTGAGACCGAAGAGCAGTTCGAGACGCTGCTCGACTTCATCCGCGAAGCCGAGCTCGACCGCGTGGGCTGCTTCGCCTACTCGCCGGTCGAGGGCGCGAGCGCCAACGAACTTGATGGCGCGCTGCCCGACGAAGTGCGCGAGGCGCGCCGCGCGCGATTCATGGAAGTGGCCGAGGAAGTCTCGGCCAGGCGCATCCAGCGCAAGGTTGGCAAGACGCTCAAGGTGCTCATCGACGAGATCAACGCCGACGGCGGCATCGGCCGCACGGCGGCGGACGCGCCCGAGATCGACGGCGTGGTCTACGTCGCGCCCGCGACCAAGGCTTCGAAGCGCTACAAGGTCGGCGACTTCGTTTCGGTGAAGATCACCGGCGCCGACGGACACGATCTCTGGGGCGAGGTCTGATCGGCATGTCACGTCTGGCGCCAGAAGTCCTCGCCTATGGCGAGGCCATGATCGAATTCAATCAGGCCGAGAAGGGCCAGCCCCAGTATCTGCAGGGTTTCGGCGGCGATACCTCGAACTTCGCCATCGCGGCGGCGCGCCAGGGCGTGCGCACGGGATTCGTTTCGGCGGTGGGCGACGATCAGTTCGGGCGTTTGCTGCGCGACCTGTGGGCGAGCGAAGGTGTGGACACCTCGATGGTGCGGGTCGACGCCAGCGCGCCGACCGGCGTGTACTTCGTCTCGCATGGCCCCGACGGCCATGCCTTCGATTACCTGCGCAAGGGTTCGGCGGCCAGCCGCTATGCGCCGCGCGATCTGCCGCTCGACGCCCTGGCCGCCGCGCGCGTGCTGCACCTGTCGGGCATCAGTGTGGCGATCGGCGCCACAGCCTGCGACGCGGCGTTCGCGGCGATCGACCATGCACGGGCGAATGGCGTGCAGGTGAGCTTCGATACGAACCTGCGCCTGAAACTCTGGCCGCTCGCGCGTGCCCGCGCGGTCATGACCGAGGTGCTGCGTGTCACCGATATCTGCCTGCCCAGTTGGGACGATGTCGCGGCGCTGACCGGCCTGGACGATCGCGATGCGATTGTCGACCGTCTGCTCTCGCTCGGTTCGCGTGTCGTCGCGCTGAAGCTCGGGAAGGAAGGTTCTTATGTGGCAACGCCGCACGAGCGCCGTCTCGTGCCGGGCCGCGTCGTAGCGGCTGTCGATGCAACAGGTGCCGGCGACTGCTTTGGCGGCGCGTTCATCGCCCGGATCGTGGCCGGCGACGATCCGTTCGCGGCGGCGCAATACGCAAACGCGGCAGCGGCGCTTTCGACGCTGGGTTATGGCGCGGTCGCGCCGATTCCGCGCCGCGAGGATGTCGAGCGCATGCTCGCCGCCAAGGACGGGTCTTGATGGAAAGGTCGGCCTCGAAAGTCACGAGCATATCGAATCTCGTGCGGCGGTATGGCTTCGCGTGCTTCGCGGCAGCAGCGCTTGCGTTGCCGCTCGTAGCCTGCGCCGCGGGCAGCAGTGCATCGAGCGATGCGGCGAACGCCTCTGCCGCGCCGGAATCCGCGCATGCGCCGCTCAAACCGAGCCCGGAGTTCGCCGGGCTTCCGCAATACGTGGGCACGCTCGGCAAGCGTCCGATCGTGATGCGGCTTGGCGCAAAGACCGACGACCCGGACGACAAGACTGGCGTGCATGGCGAATATCAGTTCACCGACACGGGCGAGGTCGTTCTGATTGCCGGCGATCGCACCGGCACCACGCTCGAAGCGGAAGAGTCGGACGACGGTTCGCGCATCACGGGCAATTGGGTCGGCACGTTCGCGGACGATGGCTCGATCTCGGGCGACCGCATGGAAATCGACGACTCGAATCCGCAGCCGTTCGACTTGAAACCGCTTGCCGCAGGGGCAGCGGCGCCCGCGGCGTCCCATCCCGCCGCTAAAGGCGGCCAGGCCGTGAACGGGGTTGGCAATCTCGTGACGGGCGACTAACGCGCCATTGCGCACGATAACGCGCGCGCCGCATGGTGCGCCCCGCACGAAAGCGCAGGCATTGGACCGTTGCGGCGAGCGCTGGCTAGCGCAGGTGTTAATCTTCTGCATTTGGCGCGCGTCGCGGCTCCCGTTTCGTTGTCGGCCTCGTCCTGGGAAGCCCCGCGCCATCTAACCCCCAGCGCATTTACCGCTTGCCATCCGACATGAAGAAATCCGAATCCAGCCGCGCGCTGCAAACGCGCGTCGTTCGCCCCGAAGAAGACATCACGCCCGGCTTCGAATCGTTTGCCGCGCCCGTCACGCGAGCGTCGACGGTCGTGTTCCCCGACCTCAAGTCGGTGCGCGCGCTCGACTGGCGCAACGACGCGCAGTGGCGCTACGGCCTGCACGCGACGCCCACGTCTTCGATGCTCACGCAGCGTCTTGCCGCCATCGAGGGCGGCGAGCATGCGCTGTTGCAGCCGTCCGGTCTCTCGGCCATCTCGAACGTGTACTTCGGGCTCCTGAAGGCTGGCGACGACGTGCTGATTCCTGACAACGTCTATTCGCCGAACCGCGACCACGGCGACTGGCTTGCACGCGATTTCGGGCTGACGGCGCGCTACTACGATCCGATGATCGGCTCTGGCATCGCTGAGCTGATCCGCCCCGAGACGAAGTTGATCTGGCTCGAAGCGCCCGGCTCGGTGACGATGGAAGTACCCGACGTGCGTGCGATCACTGCAGCTGCGCGCGCGCGCAACGTCGTCACGGCGATCGACAACACGTGGTCGGCGGGCCTCGCGTTCAAGCCGTTCGAGCACGGCATCGACATCTCGGTGCAGGCGCTCACGAAGTATCAGTCGGGCGGCAGCGACGTCCTGATGGGCGCAACGATCACGCGGGATCGGGAACTGCATCTGAAGCTCAAGGCGGCGCGCATGCGGCTGGGCATCGGGGTTTCGTCGGACGACTGCTCGCTCGTTCTGCG
The DNA here is from genome assembly GCF_051125205.1 of Paraburkholderia sp. A1BS-2L. Lineage (NCBI taxonomy): Bacteria > Pseudomonadati > Pseudomonadota > Betaproteobacteria > Burkholderiales > Burkholderiaceae > Paraburkholderia > Paraburkholderia sp. A1BS-2L. The sequence goes on along the minus strand of NZ_CP120428.1, from coordinate 1,753,596 downwards.
CGGCCTGCCGAGCATGAAGGCGCGCTTCGAGACGCACGACCGCACCGCGCTCGCGCTCGCGACGTGGCTGAAGTCGCGCGCCGAGATCGCTGCGATGCTGCATCCCGCATTCGCCGATTGTCCGGGCCACGAGTTCTACAAGCGCGATTTCACGGGGGCGGGCGGTCTGTTCTCGGTGGTGTTCGACGGGCAATACAGCCCTGCCCAGATCGACACGTTCTGCGAATCGCTCGAGCTCTTCTCGCTTGGCTGGAGCTGGGGCGGGGCGCATAGTCTCGCGATGCCCTACGACATCGCGTCGATGCGCACGGAGGCGAACTGGCCGCATCGCGGCACGCTGGTGCGCTTCTACATTGGCCTCGAGGATGAAGCCGACCTGCGCGCCGACCTCGAGCGTGCGCTCGCGACGCTCGAAGGCGGCGCATCGGCGCGCGGCCCGCAAGACTGACGCCATAACAAAACGGCCGCGCTTGTCGCCGGGGTTCGCTATCCCGGGACAGGCGCGGCCGTTGTCATTTCAGCACCGCGCGTGCCACATGCGCGGCACGTTCGACGCGCTTCAGAAGAGCCGCAGCAAGCCGTCGAGCCCGACGAAATTGAACGCGACGCTAGCCGCTTCGCGCACCACGGGCTTCGCGCGGAACGCCACCGAAAGCCCCGCCTCGGCCATCATCTTCAGATCGTTCGAGCCGTCGCCCATGGCAATCGCGCGGCGCGGCTCGATGCCGATCTGCGCACAGGTTTCGACCAGCGTGCGCGCCTTCACCTCCGCATTGACGATCTCGCCCACGACGCGGCCGGTGAGTTTGCCCTCGACGATTTCGAGCGTGTTCGCTCGCGTGAAGTCGAGGCCGAGTCGCGCCTTCAGCCGCTCGGTGAAGAACGTGAAGCCGCCCGAAACCAGCAGCGTTTTCAGGCCCGCGGCTTTCGCGCCGGCGAGCATTTTTTCGGCGCCGGGAGAAAGCTGCAGGCGTTCCTCATAGACGCGCTCCAGTGCGCTCGCGTCGAGCCCCTTGAGCAGCGCGACGCGGCGCGTGAGGCTTTCGTTGAAGTCCTTGATCTCGCCGCGCATCGCCGCTTCGGTGATTGCCGCGACTTCGGCTTTCAGGCCGCAGAAGTCGGCGATTTCGTCGATGCATTCGATCGTGATGAGCGTCGAGTCCATGTCCATGGCGACGAGCCCGAAGCCGGCAAGCGTGCGGTCCGACTCGATGAACGCGAAATCGAGTTGATGCGTCCCGCAATAGACGTCGAGGTCCGCGTGCTGTGCCGGCGCGGCGTCTTCGATACGGATCGCGTGCGCGTCGATCGGCACGAGGCGGCTGCCGCGCGCGAGCGCGAGCAGTGGCTTGTGGTGGACGGCTTGCAGCGGAGCGGGGCTCTGGATGACGAGATTCATGACGTGAACAGTGCCGCGATTCCGGGATGGCGCCCCGGAAACGGCGGAGGATCGAACGGGTATCGATAAAAGCGTGCAAGGACGGTCGATCCGGCCAATGCACGGCGGCGAAAGGCGAATTGTACCGTTTCGATGCCGGCGCGCGGCCCGCTCCGCAGCTTACAGAGACGAAAGCCGTCTTTTTAGGCACAATGAAAGCTCGTGCGGCGCCTGCCGGGGGACGGTCGCCGCATGCCGTCAACCGTGCGTATCGTGATGAGCGGCTCGTCTCGCGCGATGCGTCGCACGCGCCCTGCAGGGCGTAAGGGGAACCGGTATGCAGGACGCTCACCATGCCCAGACGGGCGCCGCTCGAACGCCGACCGGCGCGCGGGCCGACGCTGCGGACACCGCAGCGCAAACCGCACCCAGCGCGCCCAACGTGTCTACCCAGCGCGCGCCGCGTGCCTCCATGCCTCGTGCGCCTAGATCTCCTCGAATCTCTTCGGGCCGTCATGGGACCATCGGCGAAGTCGCAGGCATACGCATCACCAGCGCGCGCCGCGTCATCGATGTCGACAGCGGCACACGCAAGCTCGACCTCGTGCGCTATTACGCGCGCGCCGCCCCCTGGCTGCTGCCGCATTTGCGCGATCGTCCAGTTTCGCTCGTGCGTGCGCCGCAAGGTCTCGACGGCGAGCTTTTCTTCCAGCGCCACAGCGCGCGCGCGCCGATTCCCGAGGTGACGCAACACGAAGGCCTCGATCCCGGCCATCCGCCGGTGCTCACCATCGATTCGCTCGAAGCGCTTGTGCACGTCGCGCAGATGGACGCAATCGAGCTGCATACATGGAATGCCGTCACCGCCGATATCGAAGCGCCCGATCGCATCGTGCTCGACCTCGATCCCGATCCGGTGCTCGACTGGGACCGCATGATCGAGGCCGCGCAGCTCACGCGCGCGATGCTCGCCGATCTCGGTCTTGAAGCGTTTTGCAAGACGAGCGGGGGCAAGGGGCTGCACATCGTCGTGCCGCTCATGCACGGTGCGGGCTGGGACGACGCGAAGGCGTTCGCGCGCGCCGTGGCGCAGCGGCTTGCCTCGGGCTGGCCCACGCAGTTCACGGCGACCATGGGCCCCGAGCATCGCAAGAAAAAAATCTTCGTCGACTATCTGCGTAACGTGCGCGGCGCCAGCACGGCGGTTGCCTATGGCGTGCGAGCGCGGCCGGGCATGGGCGTCTCGGTGCCGATCGCGTGGGACGAACTCGCCGATACAACGGGCGGCGCGCAATGGACGCTCGCAAATATCGATGCGCGTCTGGCGCATGTCAACCGCTCGGACCCATGGGCAAATTATGCGCAGGTGCGCCAGTCGATTAGCAGCGAGCTCACGCTGCGGCTGGAGCAGGGCGCTGCTTAGGCGTCGTGCGACGGGGCCCGCTTCGTCTTCGTGCATCACGACAGCACGTTGCGCATTGCTAATAAAATGCGCGGCCTGGCAAGCCGGATAAAACCTGGTCACGCCGACGTCATCGTCCGGCGCAAGGCTTCGCGCGTCGCGCTAGACTGACAGTAGAAGTTCCGCCACGTGCTGCCCGCACCGCGTCGTTCGCGGCCCACGGCAGCTCCCGCCAGGAGGTGACGCATGCCTTGCAGCAGCTCCAGCCGTCCCAGCCGCACTCGCGCGGCGCTCGTTCGTGTTGCCGTTGCCCTGTCTTGCGCGATCGCGCTGCCGGCACTGGCCTCGCCCCCGATCAAGGTGACGTCGAAGACGCCGCCCGATGGCCCGATTCGTTACACGGTCAAGGTCGCGTCGAAGCTCTACGGCAACTCACAGGAGACCCGCACGCTGCGTTCGGGCGACACCGACGACTTTACGTGGCGCACCACGCCGCCAGGCGGCGCGGTGCCGGCGGCGCAGAGTTGTCCCGATTACGCCTCGCTGCCGCTCGACGCGAACGGCGCGATGGTGCGCCAGACGCAGGTGCGTCTCGCGCCTATCGTCGCGGCGGACGGCACGGCGAACGTTCAGGTGAGCTTCCGGGCCCAGGCGCCGCGCACGGGCAAGTCGGCCGCCGGCGCGCAATGTCCCGAAGTGGTCGCCCATAGCGAGGTGCTGCACTTTTCGATGCCGACCAACGGCAGCGCCAAAACGCTCACGCTCAGCGACGGCACGCAGTTGAGCATTTCGGCGCAACGTTAGATGGCTGCGTTCAGAACCGGGCTCACGTTGCGGTAGCGCGGAAATGCACTCGCGCGCGTTGCGGCGAGCGGCTGGAGGCCCTTGACGGCACGTGCGCGCGCGTCCCGTCAAGGCACATCATGCCCGGGACGTCACGCGCGCGCTTTCGTGCGGGCCTGCCGCTCGACGAGCCGCGCGGCCAGGAAGCAATGCTCGGGCGAAAAAAGCCGCCGGTACGCGAGCACGACAGCGCCCACGGTGCCCAGCGCCGACGATGCCGCGATCAGGAACATGATCACGATTTGATAGCGCACCGCCTGCAGCGGCGATTGGCCCGCGAGCACCTGGCCCGTCATCATGCCGGGCAGGCTCACCACACCCACCACAGCCATCTGGTTGAGCGTCGGGATCATGCCCGCGCGCACGGCCTCGCGCGCGCTCGCCTGGGCCGCCTCCCAGCCTGTGGCGCCGAGCGCGAGGGCGCTTTCCACGCGGTCGCGCCGCGCCGTGAGTTCCTGCATCATGCGCTCGACGCCGAGCGACACGCCCGTGAGCGTATTGCCGAGAATCATGCCGAGGATCGGTATCGCATATTGCGGCTCGTACCACGGCCGAATCCGGATCACCACGAAAAGTCCCACAGCCGCCACGAGCCACGCGCTGACCCAGATCGATACGATGCTGTCCACGCGCTGGCCGAGATAGGTGCGAGCGCCGCGCTGCGAGCCCGCGATGCCGGCGATGAGCGTCATCAGTGCCATGAGCGGCAGCACCGCGTACCAGCGGTTGAACGCGAACACCCAGCCGAGCACGTAGCCGATGGCGAGCAACTGCACGACGGTGCGCACGGCGGCCCATGCGAGCTTGCGTTCGAGGTCGAGCTTGAGCAGCACCGAAACGGCGCCGTTGACGAATACCAGCAGCGCGGCGATGGCGACGTCGCCGATGCCGAGGTTCTGCAGCACGCCGGGGCTCATCGCAGGGCCCCCAGCGTGGCGTGCGTGGCGGCGGCCTCGTCGAGCACGCCCGCGCGCATCGTGATGTGGCGCGTGCCCACGCGTTGCGCCTGCGCAGGATCGTGCGAGACCCATACGGTCGCACGTGCGGCGCGCTCGTGTTCGAACCAGTGCGCGATCAGCGTCTCGACCGCGCGCGCCGATTCAGGATCGAGCGAGGCGGTAGGCTCATCGAGCAGCAGCGCCTCGGGATCGAGTTGCAGCACGCGCACGAGCGCCACGATCTGCGCTTCGCCGCCGGATAGCTCCGCGGTCTCGCGCGCGAGGAAACCAGCCCCCCGGCCCGCCGCGTCGAAGAGCGCACGCGCGCGCGCGACGTCGAAGGCTGCATCGCGATAGACCGCGAGCGAGAATGGATAGCGCAGATTGTCCTCCACCGTGCCGTCGATCAGCGCGGGCCGCTGCCGCACGTAGGCAATGTGACGCCGGTAGCGCGGAATCCGCGCGGACGCGATCGGTTGGTCATGCCAGTGCAGGGTGCCGCCGTCGAGCGGATCGAGCAGCGCGAGCGCACGCAGGAATACACTTTTGCCCGATCCGGACGGGCCCGTGAGCACGACGCGTTGACTCGCATGAAGCGCAAAATCGGTGGGCTGTAGCAAGACCTGGCCCCGCTGGGCATCGCGGCGCGTGATGCGTCTTGCTTCGATGAGCGGCGCGCTCGACTTCGGGTCAACGCCGGCCCGGCTCGAATCGTTGTGATGAGTCATCGGAGAATTACAGACAAATAGCAGCCACCGGGCACGCAGGCTGCTGCGCCATCGTTGGCGAAACAACAACGCATAACATGGAGTACGCATGACGTCACGGCAACCCCGCGGCTTGGGCCGCACGCTCGCCAAGATCTTCGCATGGCTCGCGGCCGGTGTCGTGGTGCTCGTCGCCGGGCTGGGCGTCTTCATTTACACCTTCGACTGGAATCGCGCCAGACCCTTTGTCAACGACAAGGTGACGCAAGCTATCGGGCGACCCTTCGCCATCGTCGGCAACCTCAAGGTGGGCTGGCGCCGGCCGCCGAACGAAACGGGCTGGCGCGCCTGGGTGCCCTGGCCGCGCTTCTCGGCCTCCCAAATCGAAGTGGCGAACCCCGACTGGACCCAGACGCCGCACTTTGCCACGCTCGATTCGATCGATTTCGATGTGGCCGTGCTGCCGCTGCTCGCGCACGACATCGTGATTCCGGCGATTCACCTCGAGAATCCGGCCGTCGATATCGAACGCCTCGCCGACGGGCGCAACAACTGGACCTTCAAGCTGGCGTCGTCGGGCGGGCCTTCCACATGGAAGCTTGATCTGCACGACATCACGTTCTCCAGCGGCAATATCGCCGTGAGCGACCAGCAGACGAAAACCGATGTGAAGATCGCCGTGAATCTGCTCGGCAAGGGGATTCCGATTGGCGAGGTGATGGCACAGCAGGAGGCCGCGTCGCGCCAGGGTTCCGCCGAGATGATCGGACGCGCCGGCGCGAACCGGCTCGCGCAGCAGGCGGAGAAGGCTCAGGCCTCCGAGGCGGCCGCCGCAAGCGCTGCATCCGCTGCGAGCGCCGCTAGCGCAGCTAGTGCCTCCAGTGCCTCCAGTGCCTCGAGTGCCTCCAGTGCCTCGAGTGCCTCCAGTGCCTCCAGTGCCTCCAGTGCCTCCAGTGCCTCCAGTGCCTCCAGTGCCTCCAGCGCTGCAAACGCTGCAAGCGCACCTGCGGCACGCAAGCCGAACGAGCCGTTCTACGCGTTCGGCTGGACCGTCAAGGGCACCTACAACAAGACGCCGCTGTCGGGCGCCGGCAAGTTCGGCGGCGTGCTGGCGCTGCAAGACGCAAAGCGGCCGTTCCCGCTCCAGGCCGACGTGCACGCCGGCGACATGCATATCGCACTGGTCGGCACGCTGACCGACCCCATGCATCTCGCCGCTGTCGATCTGCGCCTGTGGCTGCAAGGCCGGAGCATGGCGCATCTATACAGGCTGACCGGCGTGACGCTGCCCGAAACGCCGCCTTACGCAACCGAAGGGCGTTTCGTCGGCCAGTTCCATCGCGGTGCAAGCGTGTTCCGCTACGAGAATTTCACGGGCCGTGTGGGCGGCAGCGACCTGAACGGCACGTTCGTGTACACGCAGCGCCAGCCGCGCCCGCTGCTGTCCGGCGAGCTCGTGTCGAACCTGCTGCAGTTCTCGGATCTGGCGCCGATCATCGGCGCCGACAGCAAAGCGAGCAAGGCGAAGCGCGGCGACACGGCCAGGCAGCCTGCCGGCCGGGTGATCCCCGTCGAGCCGTTCAAGACCGACCGCTGGACGTCCATCGACGCCGACGTGAAGTTCACCGGCAAGCGCATCGTCAAGCAGGGCAGCCTGCCGCTCCAGGACCTCTACACGCACGTGATCCTGACTGACGGCGTGCTCGAGTTCGAGCCGCTGCAATTCGGCGTAGCGGGTGGCCGGTTCGCCACGCGGCTCTCGCTCAATGGCAGCGGCGAACCGCTCAAGGCGCGCGGCACCATCACCGCGCGCCACCTGAAGCTCAAGGAGCTGTTCCCGAAATTCAAGTCGATGCAATCGGCGCTTGGCGAGATCAACGGCGACGCTTCGCTTTCCGCGACCGGAAATTCGCCGGCTGCCCTCGCGGCTACCTCCAACGGCGAGGTGAAGGCGCTGGTCACGCAGGGCACCATCAGCCGCCTGCTGATGGAAGCGGCGGGCCTGAACGTGGCGAATGTGGTCTACGAAAAGCTGTTCGGAAGCCGCGACGTGAACATCAATTGCGCGGCCGCCGATTTCGTGGCGACCAACGGCGTGCTCGATCCGCGCGTGTTCGCGCTGGACACCGACGATGCGGTGATCAACATCGACGGCCCCATCGATCTGCGCAACGAATCGATGGACATGAAGGTGCATCCGCACACCAAGGGTTTTCGGGTGTTCTCGTTGCGCTCGCCGCTCTACGTGAAGGGCACGTTCCAGAATCCGCACGTGGGCGTGGATGCCGCGGCGCTCGCGCTGCGCGGCGGCGCCATGGTGGGGCTCGGGCTCATCAACCCGTTTATGGCACTCTTGCCGCTCGTCGCGCCGAGCAACAACAAGCCGCTGCCGTGCGATCAGTTGTTCGCGCAGATCCGCCAGCGTCCGGCCGCACCGCCGCCGGGCCAGAAGATGCCTTCCTTGCCGCAGCCCGCTAGCGGGACGAAGGCGGTCTCGCCGCCTGCGTCACATGGCGACGCTGCGCAAACCGGCATACAGAGTCTCTACAAGGGCAGTTGAGGCAGATGGCCGACGCCGACGCATTGCAGCCGCGCAGATACAACAACGCCCGACGCTTGAGCGTCGGGCGTTGTTGAGAATGGCTCAGCGCAACTGTTGGCGCGGCGCGGGATCGCCGGTGGTGTCATGGCGGCGTGCCGCGTGCCGCAAGCTGATGCCGGGCCGCGTCCCGCCGAACTCGGGCAGGATTCGCCCGCGCGCCCGGCTCGCGAACACGAGAAAGCCGAAGCCGTCGGCTTCGTACCAGTAGCCGCCGTTCTCGAGCCCCTCGATCGGTTGCTCGAGTGCATGCGCGATCGATTCGATGCAGCGCCGACGCAATTCGCTCGTGCCGGGATAGGGCGGATGCGCACCGCGGACGCTGCATAACAGCACATCGAGCCCAGGCAGCACGTGTGCATAGAGCACTGGTTCGTCCTGCGCGCGCGCACGTGCAATCTTGGTGTCGAGTTGACCAAACGGCTTGAAGTGGCTGAGTACGGCGAGAAACGACTCGTCGCCATCCGCCCTGATGCGTTTACGCTTTTTCGGGAAGGACATAAAAATTCGCCTGAAAAAGGTGGATTGCAAAAAACGCAGCGTTCCCATGCGACCACTCCCGGACTGGTGCGCCGCACGTCGATCCCTCAAGCATACCGATCTGCCAGTTCACGAGGACTCAGGCCCGTGAGGACCCTGTCGACACCCTCGTTGTGTCAGGCAAACGCCATGCCGGACCACACGTCGCGCTCATGTAGGTATCCCGGCGCTCTCTCGCTACCATTTACTTATCTCCGGTCTCAATAATAGACCTGCACGCGCGCGCAGTGTGACGATTTCTCTGGAAAATGCCGGCTTTTCTCACTACGTGGTGCGGGTCACCACATACGTTGTAATCTCATAATCTACCGGGGATAATGATTCGGCACGGGCGGCGCGGCCTTTTCGCGGCACGCGAGGACCTGGCCTGGGGTGGCCGGGCGGGGAGGTCCGGCGCGCAAGCGTGGCCCGGAGCGGCATCTAATCAGACAGACATGAAACTGTTCGCCAAGGGGCTTTTGCTGATCGCGATACCGAGCGCAATCGAACTCGCGCTGCTCGGCCTCGTATTCGATACGCAAGGCGAGGCCGCCCTGGCTGCGAAGAGCGCCGAGAACAGCAAGCAGATTCTCTGGCAGGCCGCGGGCCTCGCCCATCCGCTGTTGCGCGAGGCCGCGCGGGTCCGCACGGCGATCGTGCTCGAAGATCCCTCGTTCATCGACCGTCGCGCTGTTTGGGCCGAATTCTCCGACCGCATCGCGCTGCTCGAGCATATGGTGAGCGACAACCCCAGGCAGCTCGCGCGCATCCAGCGCATCAACGACTCTGCGCGAACGTGGCGCGCGAGCTGTGGAAAGGTGGCCGACGCGCTGCGCGACGGTAATGCCGGGGGCTTCACGTATACGGGCGGCATCGGCCTGCCGCCGGAAATCGACGCGGTGCGCAGCGAGCTGGATGCGTTCATCGCCGAACAAACGCGCTTTGACGAAACGCGCAGCGCCTCGCTGCGCGAGAGCCGCGAGCGGCAGCAGGATGCGCTCATCTTCGCGGTCGCCGGGTCGATGTTGGTCTGGGCCGCCACCGCAGCAGTGTTCGCGCGCAATGTGAGCCTGCGCCTTGCCACGCTGAGCGCCAATGCGCAACGGCTCAGCGTTGGCGTGGCGCTCGCGCCGCCGCTTGCCGGCAACGACGAAATTGCCTCGCTCGACGCCGTGCTCAACCAGACGAGCCGGCGCCTGAGTGAAGCCGAGCATGAACAGACGGCGCTCAAGGCGCAATTGCAGGAGCGCGCCGCGGATCTCGCCGCCGCCAACGACAATCTGCGCCAGGAGAGCCAGGACAACGAGATGTTCATCTACAGCGTCTCACACGACCTGCGCTCGCCGCTCGTGAACCTGCAGGGCTTTTCGAAGGAATTGCAGGTTTCGTGCAGCGATCTGCGCGAGCAGATCGATCTGGCCGATCTGCCGCCTACCGAGCGCCGGCACATGATGGAAGTGCTGGACGGCGATGTCGACGAATCGCTGCAATTCCTGCGCCAGGCCGTGGCGCGCGCGGCAGCCATCATCGACGCGCTGCTGCGCATGTCGCGCGCCGGGCGGCTCGAGTACCGCTGGCAGCGCGTAAATGTGGGGCGGATTGTCGAGCGCGCGCTCGCCGGCCTCGCAGCGGGGCTCGCGCAGCAGGCGCGCATCGAGGTGCGCGAGCTGCCGCCCGCGTGGGGCGACCCCGCGGCGCTCGAGCAGATCTTCGGCAACCTGATCGACAACGCCTTGCGTCATCTCGATCCGGCGCGGCCCGGGCATGTGGAAATCGGCGCACTGGAGCTGGGCGAGGGCGCACAGGGCCGTGCGACGCTGCCCGCCACGTCGCTCGTCACGTCGCTCGTCACGTCTTCCGCGATTGCCGGCGCCACCGCGCGTGATGCCTCGCGCATATCGGGCACGCGCACCCGGACCTATTATGTGCGTGACAATGGCATCGGAATCCCGGCTGCGTATCTGCCCAAACTCTTTCGCGTGTTCCAGCGTCTGCACGGCGGCGAGTCGGACGGGCAGGGCACGGGGCTCGCGCTCGCGCGCCGCATTGCGGAGCGCCATGGCGGCCGCATCTGGGCCGAGTCGACGGAAGGCGCGGGTTCCACTTTCTTCGTCGCGCTGCCCGACGAGCCGCTGCGTGCAGCATGAGGGCACGACCATTGAATCGCATGAGGAAACCTCGGAGAGCGGTATGAGAGAGGGAGAGAGGGCCGAAAAGAAGGCGGACGACAGCGCGGGGACGCAGCCGGATCCGCACCCGGGCGGCGCGCGAGCCGACCTGGCGGCCGAGCCGGGCGAGCCAGGGCGGCGCGTGAGCATCGTGCTGATCGAAGACGACGATGGGCATGCCACGCTGGTCGAACGCAACCTGCGGCGCTCGGGCGTGTCCAACGGCTTTTTGCGTTTTCGCGACGGCCAGGAGGCGCTCGATTACTTCTTTGGCACGCCGGGTGCCGACACCGTTGCAGCGTCGAATTACCCGTCGCGGGAAGAACTGGCGAATTTCGTCGTGCTGCTCGATCTGCGCATGCCGCGCGTGGACGGCTTCGAAGTGCTGCGGCGGTTGAAGGCCGATCCCGTGACCGCTTCAGTGCCGGTGATCGTGCTCACCACGACCGACGATCCGCGCGAGATCGAGCGTTGTTACGAACTGGGCTGCAATGTGTACATCACGAAACCCGTCGAATATGACGCATTCATCGAGGCGGTGCGGCGGCTTGGATTTTTTCTCCAGGTCGTCAAGCTGCCGCCGGGGCATCGCTTCTTGCGTCCTTGATGTTTTCGATTCACGCAGGATCACCACGACAATATCGATACTGCCCGCGTCAGCGGCGCGGCGCCAGCCACAAGGGATGCTCGACGCATGAGCGGCATGAACGGCATGAATGATTTGAACGAAGGGGCGCCGATGTTGGCGGGCGCGCACGTGCTCGTCGTCGACGACGACGAGGGCATTCTGCGGCTCGCGCGCAAATCGCTCGTGCGGGCCGGCGCGCGCGTGGACACCTGCACGGGCGTTGGCGAGGCGCGCGCGGTGCTCGCGGCGCGCACGCCCGACGTGCTCGTGCTCGACTACCAGTTGGACGGCGCCGAGACCGGCCTCGACTTTTTCCGCCGTCTGCGTGCCGAGGACGTGCGCGTGCCGGCGATTCTCGTCACCGGTTTCACCGACGAATCGCGCGTGATCGCCGCGCTGCGCGCGGGCGTCTCCGACGTGGTGCCGAAGTCGGGCGATTACCTCGACTACTTGCCCGAAGCGGTGGCGCGCGTGCTCGCCCAGGTCGCGCTGCAGCGCGCCTCCGACCAGGCGCTGCTCTTGCGCGATCGCGAAGAGCACTACCGCACGTTGTCCGAAGCGCTGCCGCACCTCGTGTTCACCTGCGGGGCGGATGGCGAGTGCGATTTTCTTTCGAAGCAGTGGCGCGAATACACGGGCATCGACGCCGACACGACGCACGGCCTTGCGTGGCTCGACGCCGTGCATCCGGACGACCGCGACGAGATTCGCGACACCTGGCTCAAAGCCGTGCGCACCGCCAACGACGATTACCGGCACGAACTGCGTATTCTGCGCCACGACGGCGCATACCGATGGTTCGACGTCCGAATCGTTGCCATGCGCGATCCACGCGGCGGCGTCAACAAGTGGTTCGGCAGTTGCACAGACATCCATGCGCAGCGCGAGTCGAACGAAGAGCGCGAGCTGCTGCTGGCCTCCGAGCAGGCCGCGCGCCAGGCGGCTGAAGAAGCCAATCGCGCAAAGGACCGCTTTCTGGCGATGCTTTCGCACGAGTTGCGCACGCCGCTTACGCCCGTGCTGGCTGGTACGCGCCTGCTCGAGCAGATTGACGGCTTGCCCGACGCCGCGCGTGCGGGCGTGCTGATGATTCGCCGCAATATCGAACTCGAGGCGCGCCTGATCGACGATCTGCTCGATCTCACGCGCGTCGCGAACGGCAAGCTGAGCCTCACGCTCGACACGGTCGACGTGCACGAGGTGATCGACGCGGTGCTCGAACTCTTTCACAGTGAAATCCAGATCAAGCAGCAGGACGTGCACGTCGAGCGACTGGCGCAGCATCACTACGTGCGCGGCGACCGCGCGCGAATGCAGCAGATGTTCTGGAATCTCGTGCGCAACGCGGCGAAATTCACGCCCGACGGCGGCCATATTTTCGTGCGCACCCGCGATGAGCGCATGCATGTAGTGATCGAAGTCGAGGACACCGGCATAGGTATCGCGCCTGACCAGATCGGCAAGCTCTTTCACGCCTTCGAGCAGGGTAGCCACAACATGACGCGGCAGTTCGGCGGCCTCGGCCTCGGCCTCGCGGTGACGAAGGCGCTGACCGAGGCGCATGGCGGCACCGTGAGCGCGAAGAGCCCGGGGTCGCATTGCGGCGCGACCTTCACGATCGTGCTGCCGACTGCGGCGCCCGCTTCGGGCGCCGCTCGCCCTGCGGACCACAGCGGGCCGCACCGTGCGGGTGCGCTCGACATCCTCCTGATCGAGGACCACGACGACACGGCCGAGGTCATGTCGCAATTGATTCGCACGCTCGGCCACGACGTTTCAGTGGCCGCGAGCGTGGCCAGCGCGCTCGCTCTCACGGCCGCGCAGCATTTCGATCTGGTGGTGAGCGATATCGGTTTGCCGGACGGCTCGGGCATCGACTTCATCCGTGCATTCCGCAAGGAGTCGGCGGCGCCGGCCATCGCGCTCACGGGCTTCGGCACCGACGACGATGTGCGCCGCAGTCTCGACGCCGGCTTCACCGCGCATCTCACGAAGCCCGTGAATTTCGAGCAACTCGAGCGTTTGATCGAAGCGACGGTGACACAGCGCGCAGGCGATGCATCGGTGGCATGAGCGTCGCCCGCGAGATCGAAAAAAAAGCCCGCGAAAGCGGGCTTTTTTTTGACTGTCCTTACTTCTTGAGCGAGTCGCGAATCTCGCGCAGCAGCAACACGTCTTCGGGCGTGGGCGGCGGTGCGGCCGGCGCGGGCGGTTCCGACTGGCGCAGCTTGTTCACGAATTTCACCATCAGAAAGATGATGAAGGCGAGGATCACGAAGTTGATCAGCGCCGTGATGAACGCACCGTAGCCGAACACGGCCACGCCGGCGGTTTGCAGATCCTTGTACGAGTCGGGATTGCCCTTGAAGGTGTCGGGAATGTGGCCGAGCCGGACGAACAGGTTCGAGAAGTCGAGGCCGCCCGTGACGACGCCGATCACCGGCATGATGAGATCCTTCACGACCGAGTTGACGATGGTGGAGAAGGCGCCGCCGATGATCACACCGACTGCGAGATCCATCACATTGCCTTTGACGGCAAACTCCTTGAACTCCTTGATGATGCTCATGAGCGGGCTCTCCTTGAACGGGGCGGCAAAGGCCAGGGGGCGTAAGGGCACAATGGCGCAATGATAGCGAACGCATCTGCAATGCGGTAGCGATTTGACACTGCATGACATTGTGTCGATGGCCGGCCCCGCGTCGCGGGGCCTCAGTGAGCCTGCTCGATCTGCTCGCTAAAGCGTTGCGGGTCGGTATTGGTCCCGCACAGCAGGACGCCCACGCGCTTGCCCTCGAGCGTGTCGCGCAGCGGCCCGTAAAGGCCCGCGGTGGCTGTTGCGCAGGCCGGCTCGACGGCCAGTTTCAGTTCGTCGAAGAGCAGGCGCATCGCCGTGCGCAGGGCGTCGTCCGAGACCGTGACGACGCGCTCGACATGGCGGCGGCATAGCGTATAGCTGTACTGCTCGGTGTGCGGCGACATGAGCGAGTCGGCAATCGTCTGCATGTGGGTCATGCGCACCGTGTGATTCGCCGCGAAGCTGCGGCTCATTACGTCAGCGCCCTCGGGCTCCACGCCGTAGACACGCACGCGCGGGTTGGCGAGGCGCAGCGCCGTGGCGACGCCCGCGGCCAGCCCGCCGCCGCCGATCGGCACGATCACGGCGTCGAGATCGGGTGCCTGGGTCGCCCATTCGTAGCCGAGCGTCGCCGTGCCGAGCACGGTGCGACAGCCGTTGAACGGGTGCACGAAGTAGCGGCCTTCCTCGGCCTCGATGCGGCGCACGATCTCGAATGCCTCGCGGTTGTCGTTGGCCCGCACGATTTCGGCGCCCAGCCTTCGGCACTGCTCGACGCGCGCTTCGCTCACGCTGCGAAAGAGCACGACCTTCACGCCGATGCCAAGCCGCTTTGCCGCGTACGCGACGGCGATCGCATGATTGCCGCCCGAGACGCAGGTGACGCCCGCACTGCGCTGCGCCGCGCTGAGCGCGAGCAGGTGCGTGAACGCGCCGCGCACCTTGAAGCTGCCGCTCGCCTGCAGCAGTTCGAACTTGAAGTTGACGTGCGTGCCGCCGAGCGAGGGCAGGTCGTGGCGGTCGAACACCGGCGTGCGCAGCACCCACGGCGCCAGCATGAAGTGCTGCGAGGCGATCTCGTCCAGGGTTGGAACGGGTTCGCCGTCGATCGTGCGATCGGTGGGCAGCGGCGTGGCGGTTGACATGGCGTTGGACCTGCGCGCGGGACGAGTGTGTTGAGGAGGAGGGCCTCGGTGACTACTGTGCCTGCGCCTGAACCGAAAGGCCGTGCACGAGCTTGCGCAGGAAGCCCTCGCACGCCGCGAGCTGGTCGAGCGAGACGAATTCGTTGGGCTTGTGCGCCTGCTCGATGTCGCCCGGGCCGCACACCACGCTCGGAATGCCTGCACGCGCGAAGAGGCCCGCTTCTGTGCCGTACGCTACCTTGCGCCGCGTGCGGTCGGCGGTGAGCGCGCGCACGAGCTGGGTGATCGCGGCTTGCTCGCTGTCGTCGAGTCCCGGCGCGGCAGCGATTTTCATGAACTCGATCGCGCCCGCTGCATTTTCGCGCTGCATCTTCGGCACGAGCGTTTCGCGCGCGTATTGCTCGATGCGCGCGAAGATCGCGTCGGGGTCGAGTGTGGGCAGGTTGCGGAATTCGAAGGCGAAGCGGCATTCGGCCGGCACCGTGTTGATCGCGTTGCCGCCTTCGATCGTGCTGGTTTGCGCGGTCGTGAACGGCACGTCGTAGAGCTCGTCGAATGGGCCTTTCGCGCGGAACTCGTCGGCCATATCGCGGATGTAGCAGATCAGGCGCGCCGCGTATTCGATGGCATTCAGGCCGCGCGGCGTGAGCGACGAATGGGCAGCATGGCCGCGCACGCAGCATTGATACGCGTTGATGCCCTTGTGCGCCACGATCGGGCGCATGCTCGTGGGTTCGCCAACGATGCAGCCCTCCGGGTTCACGCCGCGCTTGACGAGATCTTCGATCATGAGCGGGGCGCCCACGCAGCCGACTTCCTCATCGAACGAGAGCGCGAGATGCAGCGGCTTCGCGAGTTTGATCTGCTGGATCTCGGGCACGAGCGAGAGCGCTGTGCCGATAAAGCCCTTCATGTCGCAAGTGCCACGTCCATACAGCAGGCCGTCGCGAATCTCGGGCTTGAACGGGTCGCTGTCCCACTTCTGGCCGTCGACGGGCACCACGTCGGTGTGGCCCGACAGCACGATGCCGCCATCGGTCGAGCCGTCGTGGGCGGGCAAGGTGGCGAACAGGTTGGCCCATTTGCCGTTGTGGCCGTAGGTGAGCGTCGCTTCGATGCCGCGCGCGCGCAGGTCGTCGCGCACGGTCTCGATCAGCCCGAGATTCGGATGGCGGCTGACCGTGTCCATCGACACGAGGCGGGTGACCCATGGGAGCGCAGCGGGGAGAGAGGCGGATGACGATGCTTGGGAAGACGGCGTGGACGACTGCGCTGAATCAGCGGCGATGGTCATGATGGACTCCAGCTTGCTTGTCTATCCATATTACCCAAAAAGAATCGCTCAAGCCAAAACGACCCGGGCGAAGCAGCCCGGGTGTGCAATGGCGCAGTGCAACATCCGCCCCGCGCCAAGGCGCATTCAGCGTGCCGCCGCCCTCGCCGGCGCGCCGAGCGCGCGCAGGGTCTCCTTGACCGTCGCCACTCGCACCGCGAGGTCGGGGCTGCGTGTTTCGATGCGCAGCTTGTCCTGCCCCGCGAGCTTGATGTGCTTGTGCTTCTGCACCATTTCGATGATGCGCATGGCGTCGACAGGCGGATTCGGCACGAACTGCAGCCCGATCACGGCTTCGCTCGCGTCGATCTTGGTGACGCCGAGCGGCTTGGCCGCGAGACGCAGCCGATGCGTTTCGATCAGCGCGTGCGCCTGCGGCGGCATCTTGCCGAAGCGGTCGATCAGCTCCTCCTGAATGCCGTCGATCGAATCGTCGTGCTCGCAGTTCGCGAGGCGCTTGTAGAGCGACAGGCGCTCCTGGACGTCGCCGCAATAGTCGGCGGGCAGGATCGCGGGCGCGTGCAGGTTGATCTCCGTGGTTGCGGCGAGCGGCGCGTTCAGATCCGGCTCGCGGCCGTCCTTGAGCGCCTTCACGGCGTCGTTGAGCATGTCGGTGTAGAGCTGGAAGCCGATCTCGTGAATTTCGCCCGACTGCTTGTCGCCGAGCACTTCGCCGGTGCCGCGGATTTCGAGGTCGTGCATCGCGAGATAGAAGCCGGCGCCCAGTTCCTCCATCTGCTGAATCGCTTCGAGACGGCGCTGCGCCTGCTTCGTGAGCCCCTGCGGATCGTGCACGAGCAAATACGCGTAAGCCTGGTGGTGCGAGCGCCCGACGCGGCCGCGCAGTTGGTGGAGCTGGGCGAGGCCGAATTTGTCGGAGCGGTGAATGAGGATGGTGTTCGCGGTCGGCACGTCGATGCCGGTCTCGATGATGGTCGTGCACAGCAGCACGTTCGCGCGCTGCGCCACGAAATCGCGCATCACGGCTTCGAGTTCGCGCTCGTGCATCTGCCCGTGCGCGACCGCAATGCGCGCTTCGGGTACGAGCGCTTCGAGCATCGCGCGGCGGTTCTCGATGGTCTCGACTTCGTTGTGCAGGAAATAAACCTGGCCGCCGCGCTTGAGCTCGCGCAGCATCGCTTCGCGAATCACGCTGTCTTCCTCGCGGCGCACGAAGGTCTTGATGGCGAGGCGCTTTTGCGGCGCGGTCGCAATCACGGAGAAGTCGCGCAGCCCTTCGAGCGCCATGCCGAGCGTGCGCGGAATCGGCGTGGCGGTGAGCGTGAGCACGTCCACTTCGGCGCGCAGCGCCTTCAGGGCCTCCTTCTGGCGCACGCCGAAGCGGTGTTCCTCGTCGATGATCACGAGCCCGAGGCGCTTGAACTGCACATCGGAGGAGAGCAGCTTGTGCGTACCGATCACGATGTCGACGCTGCCTTCGTTGATCTGCTGGATCGCGCTGCTCACTTCCTTCGCGGACTTGAAGCGCGACAGCTCGGCGATGCGCACGGGCCAATCGGCGAAGCGGTCGGTGAAAGTTTGCGTGTGCTGCTCGGCGAGCAGCGTGGTGGGCGAGAGGATCGCCACCTGCTTGCCGCCCATCACGGCGATGAAGGCCGCGCGCAGCGCCACTTCGGTCTTGCCGAAGCCCACGTCGCCGCACACGAGGCGGTCCATGGGCTTGCCGCTCGTCATGTCGCCGATCACGGCCGCGATCGCCGCCGCCTGGTCGGGCGTTTCCTCGAAGCCGAAGCTTTCCGCAAACCTCACGTAGTCGCGCGGCTCGAGCGCGAACGCGTGGCCCTCGCGCGCAGCGCGGCGCGCGTAGAGGTTGAGCAGCTCGGCGGCGGTGTCGCGGATCTGCTGCGCGGCCTTGCGGCGCGCCTTTTCCCACTGGCCCGAGCCGAGCGCGTGCAGCGGGGCGCTATCGGGATCCGCGCCGCTGTAGCGCGAGATCACGTGCAACTGCGAGACCGGCACGTAGAGCTTGCTGGCACTCGCGTATTCGAGGTGGAGGAACTCGGTGTCGCCTTCGCCGAGGTCCATCGTCACGAGCCCGTGGTAGCGGCCGATGCCGTGCTGCGCGTGCACGACCGGGTCGCCCACCTTGAGCTCGGAGAGGTCGCGCACCATCGAATCGACGTTGCTCGCCTGTTCCTGGCGGCGGCGTCCCGCGCGGCGCGCGAGCGGGCCGTAGAGCTCGGTCTCGGTGATGATCGCAAGGCCTTCGCCGGGCAGCGCGAAGCCGGTCGAGAGCGGCGCCACGCCCAGCGCGAAACGCTCGTCGCTGCCGAGCCAGTCTGCGTAGCTGTCCGCGGAGGCGGGGCGCAGATGGTTCTCGGCCAGCAGTTGCGCGATGGTCTCGCGGCGTCCCGCCGACTCCACCGCGAACAGCACACGGTTCTTCGTGGTGTCGAGGTACCCGCGCAGCGCGGCGAGCGGGTCGTCGGCGTGGCGGTCGATCGCGAGGCTCGGCAGCGCGTTGGCCCAGCCGCCCGCACTCGTGGCCGGCAGCGCGAGGCGCGCGAAGGGCTTGGCGAGCGTGAAGAAGTCCTCGTCGGTCAGGAACAGGCGCTGGGGCTCGAGGATCGGCCGCTCGCGGTCGTGCGCGAGGAAGGCGTGGCGCTGCTTCGTGTCGGCTGTGAAGCGGCGGATCGAGGCGTCCAGGTCGCCAGAAAACACCAGTTGCGCATGTTCGGGCAGATAGTGGAACAGCGTGGCCGTTTCTTCGAAGAAAAGCGGCAGGTAGTACTCGATGCCCGCGGAAGGCACGCCGTTGCCGATGTCCTTGTAGATGGACGCGCGGCTCGGATCGCCTTCGAACACCTCGCGCCAGCGGCTGCGAAACGCCGTGCGCGCGGCCTCGTCGAACGGGAACTCGCGGCCTGGCAGGAGGCGCACGTCCTTGACCGGATAGAGGCTGCGCTGGTTGTCCGGGTCGAAGGCGCGGATCGAGTCGACCTGATCGTCGAACAGGTCGAGGCGGTACGGCAGCGGCGAGCCCATCGGGAACAAGTCGATCAGCGAGCCGCGTACGCAGTATTCGCCGGGCCGCACGACCTGGCTCACATGCTCGTAGCCGGCCAGTGTGAGCTGCGACTTGAGCTTCGCCTCGTCGAGGCGCTCGCCCTGCGTGAACGAGAACGTGTAGGCCGCGAGAAACGATGCGGGCGGCATGCGGTACAGCGCGGTCGTGGCCGGCACGATGAGGATGTCGCAGCGGCCCTCGCCGAGGTCGTGCAGCGTCGCAAGGCGCTCGGACACGAGGTCCTGGTGCGGCGAGAACGTGTCGTAGGGCAGCGTTTCCCAGTCGGGCAACAGGCGCACGCGCGCTTCGGGCGCGAAGAACGGGATTTCCTGGGCGAGGCGCTGGGCGTCCACGGCGCTCGCGCAGATCACCGCCAGAAGCGGGGCGCTTGCACGCGCGGCTTCGCGATAGCGGGCGATCAGGAGCGCATCGGACGAGCCGTGCGTGCCGTCGAAGGCAAAGCGCTGCCCCGGCTTGACGATGGCGACCGGGGACGAAGACGGCGACTGCTTGGGTGCGGCGATATCGGACATAGGGGCAACAGAGTGGCGAGGCGCTGCTTATCGTATGCGTCAGTGATGTGTCAGTAGCGGAGCGCGCGAGGCAACGCGCATGCGATCCGGTTATCGACAGCCATTCGTAAGGCAAAAGGGCGCGCGCAGCCATGCGAAGGGCGGCCAACGTATCCGCCACGCCCGCCAGGCAACGCAGGTTGCGGCGCTGGCCGAGGGCCTTGAGCGAGCGGCTGACGTGTGGTCAAAGGACCTATTATAAAATCCGTCCTTTACTTTGACTCATGCGGCCTGCAATACCGTGACCCCACGTCTTTTTGCCCTGATACCCTGTGCCGGCACCGGCAGCCGTTCGGGATCGGCGATGCCCAAGCAATACCGGGCGGTTGCCGGACACGAACTCCTGCACTATACGCTCGCGGCATTTGACGCCTGCAGCGAATTCTCCCAGACGCTCGTGGTTATTTCTCCCGACGATAGCCATTTCGACGCGCGCCGCTTCGCCGGCCTGCGCTTCGCGGTGCGCCGCAAGGGCGGGGCGTCGCGCCAGGCGTCGGTCTACAACGGCCTGATCGCGCTGGCCGACTTCGGCGCCACCGACGACGACTGGGTGCTCGTGCACGACGCCGCGCGCCCCGGCATCACGCCCGCGCTGATCCGCTCGCTCGTCGAAGCGCTCAAGGACGACCCCGTGGGCGGCGTCATGGCGCTGCCCGTCGCCGACACGCTCAAGCGCGTCGCGCCCCGGCACGTGCCGGGCGGCCCGCGCATCGCGCGCACGGAAGCGCGCGATGGCCTCTGGCAGGCCCAGACCCCGCAGATGTTCCGCATCGGCATGCTGCGCACGGCGATCGAGCGCGCACAGCAAGAAGGTCACGATCTCACCGACGAAGCGAGCGCCATCGAATGGCTCGGCCATTCGCCGCGGCTCGTGCAGGGCAGCCTGCGCAACTTCAAGGTGACCTACCCAGAAGACTTCGCACTCGCCGAAGCCATTCTCAGCCGCAATCCTGGCAACTGAGCAGACAACTGAGCAGGAAACTGGGCCGGCAATTGAGCCGGCCAACAGAGCTACACGGAAGACCTCATATGGATATCAGAATCGGACAAGGCTATGACGTGCACGCGCTCGTGCCGGGACGTCCGCTCGTCATCGGCGGCGTGACGGTGCCTTACGAGCGCGGGCTGCTCGGCCACTCGGACGCCGACGTGCTTTTGCACGCGATCACCGACGCGCTGTTCGGCGCCGCCGCGCTCGGCGACATCGGTCGCCATTTCCCGGACACCGACAAGCAGTTCTACGGCGCGAACAGCCGCGTGCTGCTGCGCGAGTGCATGCGCCGCGTGCAGGAGGCGGGCTTCACGCTCGTGAACGTGGACACCACCGTGATTGCACAGGCGCCGAAGCTCGCGCCGCATATCGAAGCGATGCGCGCATGCATTGCGGAAGATCTGCAACTGCCGCTCGATCGCGTGAACGTGAAGGCAAAAACCAACGAGAAGCTCGGCTATCTGGGCCGTGGCGAAGGCATCGAGGCGCAGGCGGCCGTGCTGCTCACGCGGGTCTAGCAGGCCGTGTGCCTGCTGCCGTACCCAGGGCGGTGATTGCATCTGCAATCACCGCCCTGGCTTTTCTTGTCGATTAATTTCCGTTTTTTTTCGCCGCATACTCAAGGCGGATTAAGTCGTACCGGAAGCGGAAAGGTTCATGACGAGACTCGAAAGACGCGTGAAAGGCCTCGACGGTCTCCGGGCACTGGCTGTGATGCTGGTGTTCCTCTCGCACAAGGCGCACGTCGACGCAATCGACGCAGGCAAGATCGGCGTGTGGCTGTTCTTCCTCATCAGCGGTTATCTCATCATCGGCGAACTGCATCGCAACCGCCTGCGCGTCGAGCAACGCACAGCGCGCCGCGATGCGGTGCTTTATGTATTTTTCGTCAAGCGCACGTTGCGCATCTTCCCGGTCTATTATTTGCTGCTCATCGCGCTGACGATCGCACATGCGTTCTTCTATCAACGCGATGTGGATCTCGGGCTCGCCTGGCATTACGTATTCCTCTCCAATTTCTGGATCGGCATTGTCCATGATGGATGGCCGGGCTCGGTCTCGCATTTCTGGAGCCTCGCGGTCGAGCAGCAGTTCTATCTGATCGCGCCGTTTGCGCTGCTGTTCACGCGCGCTTCATATCATCTGGCGATTTGCGTCGTCATGATCTGCGGCGCGGCGCTCGCGCATCTCGTGCTCTACGCGACTGGTGCGATCGAGCCGCTCGTCTATGCGTTCTCGCCGTGGAATTTCGCCTTGCTCGCGCTCGGCGGCGTGCTGGCCATCGGCGGCGCCCGCGTGCCGATCCAGGGGAGGGTGCGAAGCGGCGCCTGGTTCGTGCTCGCATGCGCGGGTCTCGTGACATTCGCGCTGGCGCGCGCCGATTGCGACACCTGTGAAGCGGCACAACGCGCCATCTTGCCAGGCTTGCTCGATATCGGCCTGGCGCTTTCGCTCGGTGCAGTATTTCTATGGCTCGTGCGACGCCAGGACAGCCTGCTCGCGACCGCGCTGGAAGCCAGGCCGCTCGCGTATCTCGGCACTATCAGCTACGGGTTCTATCTGTTCCACAATCTGGTGCCGTCGCGTCTGGGCGAGGCGCCGGCGTTCTACGCAAGCTTGCACGTGCCGCCGCTGGCGCAGGACCTGCTGTCGCTCGTCATGCAGTTCGCGCTTTCGGTGTTGCTTGCGCATCTGTCGTGGCAGTTGCTGGAAAAGCGCGTGCTCGAATGGAAGGAGCCGCTCGCCACGGCGATCCGTAGTCGCCTGCCTGCGCGCGCGGCCGCCGGGCGGACCTGAGCGGGGCGGCGTTGAGCCGCTCTCAGTGCGCAGACTGCATGTGCGGCCTGCACATGCAACCTGTGCACGCGGCTTTCAGCATGCGTGCCTCAAAACGTCGCGCCGCCCACCTCGCGATCGCTCGGGCAGAGTTCGCCGGTTTGCAGCCCATCGAGCACGCGCAGGATTTCGGCGGCGCTGCGCCCGACGCTCAGGTTGTTCACCGAGACGTGCTGAATGACATTGTCCGGATCGACGATGAAGGTCGCCCGCAGCGCCACGCCCGCTTCCTTATCGCGAATGCCGAGCTGGTCGATCAACTCGCCTTTCACGTCGCCGAACGCATAGTGGTTCAGCCGGTCGAGCGCCTTGTTCTCGCGCCGCCACGCGAGCTTCACGTATTCGTTGTCGCAACTGCCACCCAACAGCACGGTCTCGCGGTCTTCGAATTCCTTGTGCAATTGCGCGAATGCCGTGATCTCGGTCGGGCAGACCGTCGTGAAATCTTTCGGATAGAAGTAGATCACTTTCCACTTGTCGGGAAAGCTGCGCTCGGTGAACTCCATGAACGCGGACTCGCCGTTTTCTTCGGGCTGGTTGAAGCCGGGTTTCGCGGCGGTGACCGTGAAGGCTTCGAGTTTGTCGCCAACGGTTTTCATGGCGTCGCTCCTTGAACGCGGGGCGCACGCGCGCCCCGTGCGCGCGCCTCATGGCCCGATGTTTGGGCTAATTGTGGCAGGGGCGGAGCGCGCGTGCCACCGGCGTGCGCCGGGACCGGGGCAAAGGCTGAAACTCAGGCGCCCTTGGCGAGCGGAAACTCGATGGTGACTTCGAGACCCGGCCCCGGCGCGCGATTGCGCAGGCGCAGCGCGCCGCGATAGCGGCCCACGAGGCGCTGCACGATGGCCATGCCGAGGCCCGTGCCGTTGGCCTGGGTGCGGGCGCTGTCGACGCGATAGAACGGCCGTGTGACGAGCGGAAGCTGGTCTTCGGGAATGCCGGGGCCTTCGTCGACCACCGAAAGCTCCACGCGCGAATGCGAGACGCGGGTTTCCAGCATGATGTGAGGAATGCCGTCGGACTCGCTCAAGCCGTACTTGCGCGCATTTTCGATCAGATTGCCCACCACGCGGCGCATGTCGGTGTCGTCGGCTTCGATCACGGCCGTGGGCGCAAGACGCGTGATCAGGCGCACGCCGTCCTCGGTGGCCATGCGCGCGGCCATTTCGCTCGCGATGACCGACAGGTCGACGCGCTCGGGCATGCGCTGCACGGGCCGCGCATAGTCGAGGAAACGGCCGATGATCATGTCCATCTGCTCGATGTCGTCGATCATCGCGTCCTTGGTCGCCTGGTCGGACGGACTCATTTCCGTTTCCAGCCGCAGCCGCGCGAGCGGCGTGCGCAGATCGTGCGAGATGCCGGCGAGCATGAGCGCCCGGTCGGCCTCCAACTGCTCGAGGTCACGCACCATCTGGTTGAACGAGCGATTGGTCTCGGCGGCCACGCCCATGCCGCTTTCGGGCAGCTTCGCGGGCGACTGGCCCGAGCCCACCATGCGCGCGGACATGGCGAGCCGCGCGAACGGCCGGTTCACGAGACTCGTGATGAATGCCGCGCCGAACAGCGAGAGCGCGAGGGCGGATACGCCCCAGCCGACCCACTGGAGGCCCGTGACGTTGTCGAGCTGGTCGCGATCGAGCGCGACCCAGTAATCGTCGTCGTCGATCTTGAAGCTGATCCACACGCCGGGAATGCCGTTCACCGACTGCGCAATCACGGTGTCGTCGCCAAGACGCCCGCGGATGTCGTGCTCGATCAGGCGATTGAGCGATTCGTCAGGCTGAAGCTTGTATTTGTCGGTGGCCTCGCGCGGGTAGACGCGTACGCCCTCGTTGCTTTCCAGGTCCTGGAGCAGCGCGCGGCGCAAGTCGGGATCGGAGTAGAGGAGCGCAGTGCGCGTGAGCTTGACGACGGCGACGAGTTGCAGCGCCACGCGCTGCGCGCGCGGCTCGCGCTCGATCACGCGAAAGCTCTGGAACCACGCGGCGAGACTGACCGCGATGAGAAGGGCGATCAGCAGGAAGGTGCGCCAGAACAGATCGCCAAACGCGAGCGTCAGCAAACGCCGGTCAATCCGCATGGGCCCTTCCCGTTTCAACAAAGGCAGTGCAGACAACGAGACCCCGTCGAGTATCAGGCCGCACCGTCGGGAATGAACACGTAGCCGAGGCCCCAGACCGTCTGGATGAAGCGCGGGCTGCCCGGGTCGGGCTCGATCAGCTTGCGCAGACGCGAGATCTGCACGTCGAGGCTGCGGTCGAACACTTCGTATTCCCGGCCGCGCGCGAGCTCCATGAGTTTTTCGCGTGAGAGCGGCTGGCGCGGATGGCGCGCGAACACCTTGAGCACCGAGAATTCGCCCGTGGTGAGCGGGATTTCCTGGCCAGCCTTGGTGAGCGTGCGGGTGGCGAGGTTCAGCGCGAATTCGCCGAACTCGAACACCTCCGTGGTTTCCGAAGGCGCGCCCGGCAACTCGGACGGCGCCTGGCGACGCAGCACCGCATGAATGCGCGCAACCAGCTCGCGCGGGTTGAAGGGCTTCGGAAGGTAATCGTCAGCGCCCATTTCGAGGCCGACGATGCGATCCACATCTTCGCCCTTGGCGGTAAGCATGATGATGGGCGTGCGATCGTTGCTGCCGCGCAGGCGCCGGCAAATGGACAGGCCGTCTTCGCCCGGCAGCATGAGATCGAGCACCAGCAGATCGAAACGTTCGCGCACCCACAGCTTGTTCATCGCGGGTGCGTTTTCTGCCACATAGACGTTGAAACCCTGCTCGCCGAGGTAGCGGCGCAGCAGGTCCCGCAGCCGCGGGTCGTCGTCGACAACGAGAATTTTGGACGGGTTCTTGGTTTCCATGCCTGGCATCTTAGCGCGATTGAGAAGATGTGCGAGTTTGCAACAATTATAAGGTTACAGTCAGTTACAAAATTTACCCATGCTGTGGCACGGGCTCAAGCACTGACAGATAGACTTCTTTGCGTAAAACGGCCATTCGTTAGATACTTCATTCGAATTTCGAACCAGTGCCCGTATCGAGCCGGGTCCGTCCATGAATTCGAGGTAGCCGTTTGCCGCGTCAAGAAGGGAACAAAACGATGGGAGGGGTCAGGCCGACAATGCGCCATAACATGATTGCACTGGCGTTGGCCAGTGGCGTCGTGGCTGCATTGAACACGGCGCCCGTCCATGCCCAGACGTTCCCGGAGGGTTCCCAGGCGTCCGCCGCCCACACTCGCCGCACTGGCGCGAAGCAGCCTGCGCGCAAGATGCGTACCGATACGCCCGCTGGCCCTGCATCTGACATCACGCAGCGCGCGGCGGTTCCCTCCGATCTCGACCAGCGCCGGCGTGACGGTCATATGACGCCCGACGAGCGCCGCCTCCTGCGCCAGCACATCGAAGACGCCGTGCGCGAACTTTACAAGCGCTGATCGAGCGGCCCGCCTATGAGTCGCTAAAGACGCCTCTCTCCATCGCTGAAAAATCCTGTAGCAACGCGCCGTCAACAGATGCGTCGCGTGCATCGTTAGTTCGTTACCTTCGTCTCCTGGGGGCGCGCGGGCCGAACCTGCGTGTTTCAGTCCCATGTCAGTCACGCAACGACCTGCATCGGTTCCACCGGCGCGCCGTGGGCATCGTCATGGCGCGGCAAGCGCACCGCCTGTGTCCACAGCCCCGGACAGCGCGCTCCTCGACGCCGACGACGCCACTCATCTGCTCATCCGCACGGGCTTCGCGCCGGCGCCCGCCGAGATCGCGCCTTATGTCGGGCTCACGCGCGTAGCGGCCGTCGAGCGCGTTCTGGCGACGGCGCGCACCGATGCAGTGACGCCGCTGCCTGCATGGACCGCCGATCCCCCGTTGAACCGCGCGCAGCGCGAAACCCTCACCCCCGAGGCGCGTCGCGACGTGCAGCGTCAGCATCGCCTGCACTACGAAGAACTGCGCGCCTGGTGGATGCGTGAAATTCTGGTCACGCCATCGCCGCTCACCGAGCGCATGACGCTCCTCTGGCACAACCATTTCACGTCGGGCCAGGACAAGGTTGGCGAGCCAACGCTGATGGCGCAGCAAAATGCGCTGCTGAGGCGCAACGCTCTGGGCAGCTTCGCGACGCTGCTGCACGAGGTCGCGAAGGATCCGGCGATGCTGCTGTATCTCGACGGCGCCAGCAACCGCAAAGGCAAGCCGAACGAGAACTTCGCGCGCGAGGTCATGGAGCTTTTCACGCTGGGCGAAGGGCAGTATTCGCAGCAGGACGTGACTGAGGCAGCGCGTGCATACACGGGCTGGGGCGTCGATCCCGACACGCGGCGCTACGTCTGGCGCCCGGCGCAGCACGACGAAGGCGTGAAGACCGTGCTGGGCAGGAGCGGCCCCTTCGACGGCGACGCCGTGCTCGATATCCTGCTGGGCGAGCCGCGCACCGCGAGCTTCATCTCGGCCAGGCTATGGCGCGAATTCGTTTCGGATACGCCGGACCCGGCTCGGCTCGGCATGGTGGCAGCACGCTTTCGCGCGAGTGGCTACGACATCAAGGCGGCGCTCGGCGCGCTGCTCGTCTCGCCCGAGTTCTGGGACGAGCGCAATCGCGGCGTGCTGGTGAGCTCGCCGGTCGAATTCATCGCGGGCACCGTGCGCCGCTTCGGGGTGAGCTACGCGAATACGACGATGTTCGCGCGCACTTCGGCGGCGCTCGGCGAGAATCTGTTCTATCCGCCGAACGTGAAGGGCTGGCCCGGCGGCGCCATGTGGATCAACAGCGCGACGCTGCTGGCGCGCAAGCAGTTCGTCGAGCAGCTTTTTCGCGCCACCGAGACCGCGCGTCCGCGCATGGGCGGCGCGATGCATGGTGGCATGCGCTTCGATCTGGACGGCTGGCTCGGGCACTTCGGCCTGACGGCCGACGCCGTACCCGGTTTGTCCGCCCAGTTGCAGATGCAGCACGCCGTGCTGCCGCTCGCGCCCGTCGACGCGATTGCGGCGGGCAGCAGTGCGGGCGCGTATCTCGAAGCACTTTTGATGGACCCGGTCTTTCAGTTGAAGTGACCCGGTAGAAGTGATCCAATGACGCCAGCGTCGAGCGATTGAAATGAACGCCAGCAATCACGATAGAAGCATCGGTAGCAGCATCGATTACCACGACAACCGCGGCGCGGCACGGCGTCGCCTGGACCCGCGAGGCCCGGCATGAAGCGGCGAGACTTTCTGGCCGCCGCAGCCGCGATGACGGCCGCGGGCGCTGCATCGTGGCTGCCCGCGGCGGCGCATGCGCAAGGCAACATGGCCGCGCAGCGTCGCGCGAGCGGCTACGACAATCTACTGATTCTCGTCGAGCTCAAAGGTGGCAACGACGGGTTGAACACCGTCGTGCCATTCGCGGATCCGCTCTATTACCGCTATCGCGCGAACATCGGCGTGCGTCGCGACGATGCGATCCAGCTCGACGAACGCACGGCGCTGCATCCCGCGCTTGCGCCGCTCATGCCGATGTGGCGCGAACACGAACTCGCCATAGTGCAGGGCGTGAGCTATGCGCAGCCGAATCTCTCGCATTTCCGCTCGATCGAGATCTGGGACACGGCGTCCAATGCCGACCAATACCTGCGCGAAGGCTGGCTTACCCGCGCGTTCGCGAGTGCGCCCGTGCCGACGGGCTTTGCGGCCGATGGCCTCGTGCTCGGCAGCGCCGAGATGGGGCCGCTCGCGAATGGCGCGCACGCTGTTGCGCTCGTCAATCCCGCGCAGTTCGCGCGCGCCTCGCGGCTCGTCACGCCGGTCGCGCTCAAGGAGCGCAATCCTGCGCTCGCCCATATCCTCGATGTCGAGAACGAAATCGTCCGTGCCGCCGACCAGTTGCGGCCGCGTCCCGGCCAGTATGTGCTGAAGACTGCGTTTCCGGGGGGCGCCTTCGGCACTTCGGTGAAAACTGCGATGCAGGCACTGGCCTCGGGCGCAACCATGACCGGCGCGCAAGAAGGGCCCGCGCCGGTGCCGGGACGGGGTGTGGCCGTGATCCGGCTCACGCTCAACGGTTTCGATACGCATCAGAACCAGCCGCAGCGGCATGCGGATCTGTTGCGCCAGTTCGCGGCGGGGATGGTGGCGATGCGTTCGGCGCTGGCCGAGATGGGGCGCTGGGACCGCACGTTGATCGTCACCTATGCCGAGTTCGGGCGACGCGTGCGCGAGAACCAGAGCCGTGGCACGGATCACGGTACGGCCTCAGCGCATTTTGTCGCGGGCGGGCGGGTGGCCGGCGGGCTTCATGGCGAGGCGCCGAAGCTTGCGCGCCTCGACGGCAACGGCAATTTGCCGGTCGCCGTCGACTTCAGGCAGATTTACGCGACGGTACTGGCGAACTGGTGGGGGCTCGACGCGCAGGCGGTGCTGCAGCAACGCTTCGACACGCTGCCGCTGCTGCGGGCATAGCGCAAGCGTTCCAGCGCCGGCATCGGCATCGGCGCCGGTCGGCGCATTGGGCAATCAGGCGCGGCGGGCGGCGCGCCAGGCGATCCAGAGCTTGCGAATCGGCGTGATCACGATCTGCTGGTGCAGCACCTGAAAGCCTTCGCGCTCCACTTCGTCGAGCAAGGCAAGCTCGAGCGCCGCGAGCGCGCGCAAGGTGCGCTGATGGCGGCGCTCCGCAACGGGAATCGCATCTAGCGCTGCGTTCACGGCTTCGCGCGCGCGGGCGGTCTGGAACTGCATGAGTTCCGTGAATTCACCGCTATAGCGGCGATTGATCAGATCGGCCGCGGTGACGTTGTAGCGCTGCAATTCGTCGATTGGCACGTAGATGCGGCCATGGCGTGCATCGTTGCCGATCTCGGGCACGAATTGCGCCAGCATCAGCGCATTGCCGAGCGGCGCGGCCCAGCGCGCGGCGCCGGCGCGGGCTTCATCCGTGCGCGCGCCAACTTGGGCCACGAGGGTCGCGAAGGTGCCGCCCACACCATCGATATAACGGCGTAGATTCGGCAGGTCGAGATAGCGTGCCTGCTCGAAGTCCATTTCGAAGCCGGCGAGCAACTGCTGAAGCAGCGAATCGATCGCGACCGTATCGTCCAGATGGTGCGCGAGCGCCTGGGTTACGGGGTGCGATGCGTTGCCTGCAGCGAGCGCCGCCAGTTCCTTTTGCCACCATGCAAGCTTGGTGCGGCCCACCGTGGGGTCGCTCGTTTCCTTGGCGGTTTCCTCGAGCTCGCGGCGCAGCGCGAACAGGGCGGTGAGCAGCGGTTGACGGGCGGCGCTGGCCTGGCGCAGCGCGTAGTAGGTGCTCGATCCGGGCGGGGCCGCTTTTTGCAGGCAGTATTCGTCGAAATTCACGGCGTTCGGGGGCGAGGAAGGGCGGATTCGCCGGCGTCCCAACGGGGCGCGCGGAGCAAGTCGCTGCGGAGCGGCGATTCTAGCACCGGTACTTGTTTGCGGCGGGCCGATCGGAGGCGGCCGGATGCGCAGCCAGGGTGCAGACAAGCGCAAGGCAATCGGTTAGAATCTCGCGCTTGCGCTTTGCGGGTGGCTTATCCAGCTGTCGGAGGCGCAGTGCAGGTTTGTATCGCACGCGATAGATCCCACGTCCCACACTCACGTGAGCTCGCAGCGGTCCCGCCATGCAAGGAATTCGCGTGAGTGGCGAAATTGGTAGACGCACCAGGTTTAGGTCCTGACGCCCGCAAGGGTGTGCCGGTTCGAGTCCGGCCTCACGCACCAAAAGCAAAGGCCACGTACCTCCGGGTACGTGGCCTTTTTGTTCGACGCCCACGCACTCGATCATGCGCATGGGCCATCTATTCCGTTTATCGCGCGTGCTGCATCACGATTCTTCCTGGGCTGCCGCAATGACTTTCTCCAGCGCGCGGTTGAGCAACTCGCGTTCCTTCTCGTCGAGACAGGCGAACAGGTCCACGTTCCACTTGCGCGCAACGGGCATGACCTTGCGATAGAGCGCGCGCCCGTCGGTTGTGAGCGAAACGAGTACGAGGCGCCCATCTTCCTCGCTGGCGTCGCGTTGCATGAGGCCGCGGCGCATCAATGCCTCTGCGGCGCGGCTGGCCTGGCTCTTGTCGAGATTCGCGTGACGCGCGAGTTCCATCACGGAAAACGGGCCGAACGCGCCCACGGCGGCAATGAGACGTGCCTCCGGCAGCGTGATGCCGAGCTTCGCCTGGTAGCGCTCGCTCGCACCGCGTTCGGACAGCTTGTTGAGGACATGGAGCCGATAGGTCAGAAATTGTTCGAGTCCGGCTTTGCTTGCCTTCATGGTCGTCCTGGTCTGGTCGCGTGAGGTCCGCGCGATCACGCCGCGCGTATCATGATTGTTGCCTCAACCAGCGCCCGGGTCAACGCGCAAGAACCCTCGTAGGCCCGTCCGGAATGGGCCTACGAATCTATTAATCCCTTACTGCGAAACCCGGTGAAAACGCGTACTAAAGTCAGACGAAACTTCGGGCTTGCGGCGCGTTATGGTGGTGCGTCAGGCGTCGCGCGAACCGTACCTGAGGCGCGTGAGTTGCTCCGCTTCGTTCGCGAGCAGCGTGGCGGCTTCGCGGATGGCCGTGTCGAGCGTGATCGGGCCCGGCGCAGGCGAGAAGCAGCCGCTGAAGTGTTCGGCGAGACGAGGCAGGGCAGCGGGATCGACCGCGCCCGACAGCAGCGTGGCCGGCACGCCGGCGGCCTGCGCATGGCGGCATGCAATGAAGGGGGCCTTGCCGTGCAGCGTCTGCACGTCGGAACGGCCTTCGCCGGTGATGAGCCAATGCGCGCCCGCGAGCGCCGCGTCGAGGCCGATCGTGCGCGCCACGACTTCGGCGCCGGGCTCGAAGCTCGCGCCGAGCATGCGCAGCGCAAAGCCGAGACCGCCTGCGGCGCCCGCGCCGGCTTCGCTGCGCGCGCTGCGGCCGAGCGCCGCTTCGAGCAGATCGGCGAAACGCACGAGGGCGGCGTCGATCGTTGCGACCTGTTCGGGCTTCACGCCTTTTTGCGGGCCGAACACCGCGGTTGCGCCGTGATCGCCATTGAGCGGATTGTCGACGTCCGACATCGCAACGAAGCTGGCTTCGCCAAGCCGTGCGTCGAGCCCGGAGACGTCCACCCGCGCGAGCTGCGCCAGCGCCTGCGGCGTGGGTGCGAGCGCATTGCCGTTGGCGTCGAACAATTGCAGGCCGAGGCCGACCAGAAGGCCCGCGCCGCCATCGTTCGTGCTGCTGCCGCCGAGCGCGACATAGAAGCGGCGCACGCCTTCGTCGAGCAGTGCGCGAATGGCTTCCCCCATGCCGCGCGTGCTGCGTGCGTCGACCGGCACGCCCATGCCCACCGGGTCGGTGATGCCGACGATCTCGGCGGTTTCGACGACGGCGCTGCCGTCGTGCAGCAGGCCGACGGCAGCGTCGCGCCGTGCGCCGGCCGCGCCTTCCACATTGATCACGCGGCGCTCGCCGCCTACGCTGAGCATCGCGTCGAGCGTGCCTTCGCCGCCGTCCGCCATCGGGCAGATGCGGATATCGGCGTCGGCGCGGGCGCGGCGAATGCCATCGGCGATCGCGGCGGCGACCCCATCCGCGCTGAGCGAGCCTTTGAAAGAATCGGGAGCAATGACGACGACGGGTGCGTCAGCAAACGACTGGTTGGGCATGGTGTCTCGACTGGAAGAGTTGTGTTGGCAGAGGCTGTTGCCGGCGGGGCGTCCGGCGCGAGCGCTAGCTTACCAGTGGTCGGGTGCCTGCTGGATACCTCAGGCGAGATAGCACGCATCGCAGCCACGTACCCACGCGCGAAATCCGGCCGTTTCATGGACGCTTCATGGCCGCTTCATGGCCATCGTGTGGCTGTTTTGCGGCCGTTTTTGCGTCCCGGTCAGCGCCATCTTCCTGCAGGAACGGCAATTCCATTTGAGTGCGGCAATAGTTTGCTAAAATACCGGGCTCTTTTGACGGAACCGCACCGCAAACTGCTCGATCCGGCTTAATTTGGCCGATTGATAGCGGGATGGGTCTCGCGGATCCCGCAAAGGGCGCCGCCCCGTATCCCGGTCGGGCGCAAGCCGGCGGCGCCGACGAGGCACAGGCGAGACGCAAGCGATGCGGGTGACCCATCGGACTGCGGCAGCAAAGATTACTGAAACGCTCGAACAATTTTAGGACGATTGAAGCCATGGCTAACGTTGTAGAAAACCTCGGCAAGCTCGAACGCCGCGTGACGATTTCCCTGCCGAAGGACGCCGTGCAGAAAGAAGTCGACTCGCGCATCCGCCAACTCGCGAAGAACGTGCGCATGCCGGGTTTCCGCCCGGGCAAGGTGCCGCTCAAGATGGTCACGCAGCAGTACTCGGGCCAGGTCGAAGCCGAAGTCCTGAGCGACAAGGTCGGTAAGGAGTTCTTCGACATCAGCCGCGCCGAGAACCTGCGCGTTGCAGGTCAGCCGAGCTTCGCGCCGAAGGCCGAAGCTGCTGAGGGCGATTACGCGTTCGATGCGACTTTCGAGGTCTATCCGGAAGTGACGCTGGGCGACGTCGCGAGCGCCGAAATCGAGCGCACGACCACCAGCATCACCGAAGCGGAAATCGACCGCACGCTGGACATTCTGCGCAAGCAGCGCGTGCACTACCACGCACGTGGCGAAGCAGGCGAGCACGGTGACGGCGGCGCCGACACCGCAGCGAAGGAAGGCGACCGCGTGACGGTCGACTTCGTCGGCAAGATCGACGACGTCGCATTCCCTGGCGGCAGCGCCGAAGGCTTCGCATTCGTGCTGGGCGAAGGCCGCATGCTGCCGGAATTCGAAAAGGCGGCGATCGGCCTGAAGAAGGGCGAGTCGCGCGAATTCGACCTCGCATTCCCCGAGGACTACCACGGCAAGGAAGTCGCCGGCAAGACCGCGAAGTTCACGATCACGATGCAGCAGATCGAGTGGCCGCACCTGCCGGAGATCGACGCTGAATTCGCGAAGTCGCTCGGCATCGCCGACGGCGACCTCGTGAAGATGCGCGCCGAGATCAAGGACAATCTCGAGCGCGAAGCGAAGCGCCGAACCCAGGCCATCGTCAAGAACCAGGTCATGGACGCGCTCCTGAAGATCGCCGAACTCGACGTGCCGAATGCGCTCATCGAACAAGACCAGCAGCGCCTCGTCGAAATGGCGCGCGCCGACCTCGCGCAGCGCGGCGTGCCCAACGCGAAGGACGCCCCGATCCCGGCCGAAATGTTCAAGGAACAAGCCGAGCGCCGCGTGAAGCTCGGCCTCGTGCTGGCCGAGCTCGTGAAGGCGAACAACCTCGAAGCGAAGCCGGAGCAGATCCGCGCTGAAGTCGACGAATTCGCGAAAAGCTACGAAGACCCGAAGGAAGTCGTGCGCTGGTATTATTCGAACCAGCAGCGCCTCGCCGAAATGGAAGCCTACGTCGTCGAATCGAACGTCGTGGACTTCGTGCTCGGCAAGGCCAAGGTGACGGACAAGCTGGTGAGCTTCGAAGAACTGGCAAGCGCAACGGCGCAGGCTTAAATCTGCCCGCTACGGCGTGCCGGCTGTCGGAGCGACCGACGGCCAGCACGCCGTTTTTGTATCCGCAGAATTTGGCCCCACTCGAGTTGTGGTTGATTTTTGCAGGGTCCGTCGCCATTGAGCATTATCAGGGTTACCAGAACAACTCTTCCAGACAAGGATGCACCGCATGACCATTCGCGCTCAATCGCTGGACACGTTGACCTCCCACGCCTCGCGGGATTTCGATCCGCAGGCGCTCGGGCTCGTGCCGATCGTCGTCGAGACGAGCGGCCGCGGCGAGCGCTCTTATGATATCTACTCGCGCCTGCTCAAGGAGCGTGTGGTGTTCCTGGTCGGCGAAGTGAACGACCAGACCGCGAATCTCGTTGTCGCGCAGTTGCTGTTTCTCGAAAGCGAAAACCCTGACAAGGACATCAGCCTGTACATCAACAGTCCGGGTGGCTCGGTTTCTGCTGGCATGGCGATCTACGACACGATGCAGTTCATCAAGCCTGATGTTTCGACCCTTTGCATGGGCCTCGCGGCCAGCATGGGTGCGTTCCTGCTTGCGTCGGGCGCGAAGGGCAAGCGCTTTGCGCTGCCGAACTCGCGCGTGATGATTCACCAGCCGCTCGGCGGCGCACGCGGCCAGGCGTCGGACATCGAAATCCAGGCGCGCGAAATCCTGTACCTGAAGGAGCGCCTGAACCAGCTGCTTGCCACGCACACGGGGCAGCCGGTCGAGCGCATCGCGCGCGACACCGACCGCGATAACTTCATGTCGGGCGATGACGCGCAGGCGTACGGCCTCGTCGACCAGGTGCTGCACAAGCGTCCCTGATCCGGTGCGCGTTTTTGCTGGCATTTTTGGTGCCAGTTAATGGTGCCAACTGAGGGTGCCAACTGAGGATGCCAACCGAGGGCCCGCTCGCTTCGTGCGCGATCCCCGTGAAAAACGGGATAGCCACGGGCGCGCGGACCATGTGAAATAATCGGCAAACGCGCTTCGCGGCCTGCGGCCCAACGCCGTCACAGCAAGCGGTTCACGCGCCCCCCGGCGGCGTCCGGGGGAAACGGCGTATCATGTAACAGAGTGTCCGGAGGCTCATTTATTCATGGCGGACAAGAAAGGTTCTAACAGCGAAAAGCTGTTGTATTGCTCGTTTTGCGGCAAAAGCCAGCATGAAGTAAAGAAACTGATTGCTGGTCCGTCGGTATTCATCTGCGATGAATGCATCGACTTGTGCAACGAGATCATTCGCGACGAGGCTGCCGGTGCCGGCATCGACGCTGCGCTGTCGCGCTCGGACCTGCCGAGCCCGCAAGAGATCCGCGACATTCTCGACCAGTACGTGATTGGTCAGGAGCGCGCGAAGAAGATCCTCGCGGTGGCGGTGTACAACCACTACAAGCGTCTGAAGCATCTCGACAAGAAGGACGACGTCGAGCTCTCCAAGAGCAATATCCTGCTGATCGGGCCCACGGGCTCGGGCAAGACGCTGCTCGCGCAGACGCTCGCGCGCCTTCTGAACGTGCCGTTCGTGATTGCGGACGCCACCACGCTGACCGAAGCCGGCTACGTGGGCGAAGACGTCGAGAACATCATTCAGAAGCTGCTGCAGAACTGCAATTACGAGGTCGACAAGGCCCAGCGCGGCATCGTCTATATCGACGAAATCGACAAGATCAGCCGCAAGTCTGACAACCCGTCGATCACGCGCGACGTGTCGGGCGAAGGCGTGCAGCAGGCGCTGCTCAAGCTCGTTGAGGGCACGATGGCGTCAGTGCCGCCGCAGGGCGGTCGCAAGCATCCGAACCAGGATTTCATCCAGGTCGACACGACCAATATTCTGTTCATTTGTGGCGGCGCGTTTGATGGTCTGGAAAAAGTCATCACGGATCGTACCGAGAAGACCGGCATCGGTTTCGGCGCGAGCGTGAAGAGCAAGCAGGAACGCGACACGGGCGAAGTGTTGCGCGAAACGGAACCGGAAGACCTGATCAAGTTCGGCCTGATTCCGGAGCTGATCGGCCGTCTGCCGGTGGTCGCGACGCTTGGCAAGCTCGACGAAGCCGCGCTCATGAAGATTCTGGTCGAGCCGAAGAATGCGCTCGTCAAGCAGTATCACAAGCTCTTCAACATGGAGCGCGTGGAACTCGAGATTCGCCCGGCTGCCTTGCAGGCCGTCGCCCGCAAGGCGATCCGCCGCAAGACGGGCGCCCGGGGGCTGCGCTCGATCCTGGAGCAGGCATTGCTCGATGTGATGTACGAGCTGCCGGCCATGAAGGGTGTGAGCAAGGTCATCATCGACGACAACGTGATCGACGGCGACGGTAAACCGCTGCTGATCTACGAAGACGCGCCAAAGGTTGCTGGCTCGAACTGATGGTGATGATCGGCTAAAGAGTTCCGGGAAAAAGCCGTTCATGCAATGGGATGAACGGCTTTTTCGTTTATCTTGTGGTCGATGGCGCACTTTTTTGGAGTCACTGAACTTTTCCCACTTGCGCGAGGCTTGCAATCGACTCTTGTGGCCTCACTTACCGAACAATTGATTCCACTCATGGGGAAATGAAATGTCAGGAACCCAACTCCTCCCGCCGGAACGCACCACGCTCCCGCTGCTGCCGCTGCGAGACGTCGTAGTCTTCCCGCATATGGTGATTCCCCTTTTCGTGGGCCGGCCCAAATCGATCAAGGCCCTCGAAGCGGCAATGGAAGGCGGCAAGCACATCATGCTCGTCGCGCAAAAGACTGCCGCCAAGGATGAACCCACCGAAAAAGACATGTACGAAGTGGGGTGTATCGCCAACATCCTGCAAATGCTCAAGCTGCCCGACGGCACCGTGAAGGTGCTCGTGGAAGGCTTGCAGCGCGCGAAAACGCTTTCCATCGAAGAGCAGGAAACGCAGTTCTCGTGCGAGGTCATGCCGCTCGAACCCGATCACGCCGATAGCGCCGAAACCGAAGCGCTGCGCCGTGCGATCGTTTCGCAGTTCGACCAGTACGTGAAGTTGAACAAGAAGATCCCGCCGGAGATCCTGACCTCGCTGTCGGGTATCGATGAGGCTGGTCGTCTTGCCGACACCATCGCCGCGCATCTGCCGCTCAAGCTCGACCAGAAGCAGCACATTCTCGAGATGTTCCCGGTGGTGGAGCGTCTGGAGCATCTGCTCGCCCAACTCGAAGCCGAGATCGACATTCTCCAGGTGGAGAAGCGCATTCGCGGCCGCGTGAAGCGCCAGATGGAAAAGAGCCAGCGCGAGTACTACCTGAACGAGCAGGTCAAGGCCATCCAGAAGGAACTGGGCGAGGGCGAAGAGGGTGCCGATCTCGAAGAACTCGAGAAGCGCATCACGGCTGCGCGCATGCCCAAGGAAGCCAAGAAGAAGGCCGACGCCGAACTCAAGAAGCTCAAGCTGATGTCGCCGATGTCGGCCGAAGCCACCGTCGTGCGCAACTACATCGACACGCTGATCGGCCTGCCGTGGCGCAAGAAGAGCAAGGTCAACAACGACCTCTCGAACGCCGAAGCCGTGCTCGACGAAGACCACTTCGGTCTCGAGAAGGTGAAGGAGCGCATTCTCGAGTATCTCGCGGTGCAACAGCGCGTGGACAAGGTCAAGGCGCCTATCCTCTGCCTCGTCGGGCCTCCGGGCGTGGGCAAGACCTCGCTTGGCCAGTCGATTGCGCGCGCAACGAACCGCAAGTTCGTGCGCATGGCGTTGGGCGGCGTGCGTGACGAAGCCGAGATTCGCGGCCACCGTCGTACGTACATCGGTTCGATGCCGGGCAAGATCCTGCAGAGCCTGGCCAAGGTCGGCGTGCGCAATCCGCTCTTCCTGCTCGACGAAGTCGACAAGATGGGCATGGATTTCCGTGGCGACCCGTCGTCGGCGCTGCTCGAAGTGCTCGATCCGGAGCAGAACCACACGTTCGCCGATCACTACATCGAAGTCGATTTCGATCTCTCCGATGTGATGTTCGTCGCCACGTCGAACTCGCTGAACATTCCGCCGCCGCTGCTCGACCGGATGGAAGTTATCCGCCTCTCGGGCTACACGGAAGACGAGAAGGTCAGCATTGCGCAGCGCTATCTCCTGCCCAAGCAGAAGAAGAATAACGGCCTGAAGCAAGGCGAGATCGAGGTGACCGAAGGCGCGATCCGCGACATCATTCGCTATTACACGCGTGAAGCCGGCGTGCGTTCGCTCGAGCGTGAAATCTCGAAGATCTGCCGCAAGGTCGTGAAGATGCTGCTGCTGAAGAAGGCCGATAAGGCCGTCACGGTGGACAGCGCCAACCTCGATACCTTCCTTGGCGTGCGCAAGTACGACTTCGGTCTGGCTGCGAAGGAAAACCAGATCGGCCAGGTCACGGGCCTCGCGTGGACGGAAGTGGGCGGCGATCTGCTCACGATCGAAGCCGCGGTCATGCCCGGCAAGGGCAATGTGATCCGCACGGGTTCGCTCGGCGACGTCATGAAGGAATCGGTCGAAGCAGCACGCTCGGTGGTGCGTTCGCGTTCGCGTCGTCTCGGTATCAAGGACGAGGCGTTCGAGAAGCAGGACATCCACATCCACGTGCCGGAAGGCGCGACGCCGAAGGACGGCCCGTCCGCGGGCGGTGCGATGACCACGGCGCTCGTGTCCGTGCTCACGGGGATTCCGGTGC
This sequence comes from Paraburkholderia sp. A1BS-2L, assembly GCF_051125205.1. NCBI lineage: Bacteria > Pseudomonadati > Pseudomonadota > Betaproteobacteria > Burkholderiales > Burkholderiaceae > Paraburkholderia > Paraburkholderia sp. A1BS-2L. The sequence continues at coordinate 1,714,769 of NZ_CP120428.1, read as the reverse complement.
GTGCCGATGTCGCGATGACGGGTGAAATCACGTTGCGCGGCGAAGTGCTGCCGATCGGTGGCTTGAAGGAAAAGCTGCTCGCGGCGCATCGCGGCGGTATCAAGCTCGTCCTGATTCCAGAAGAGAACGTCAAGGACCTCACCGAGATTCCGGACAACGTGAAGAACTCGATCGAGATCGTGCCGGTCCGCTGGATCGACAAGGTGCTCGAACTCGCGCTCGAACGTGTGCCGCAGCCCCTGCCGGAAGAAGAGGTGAAGGCCGACGACGCCAAGGCGCCCGTTGCTGCCGAAACGAAGGAAGCTGGCGCGACCGAAGTGGTCAAGCATTGAGCTTCATGTGAGCCGCGCTGATGGTGCGGCTCGCAGGAACGCTCGATACCCCCAAAAAACCCGCGGCCCACGTTGAACTGCACCCCAAAAGTTGGACACCGATCCGACCTTTGGGGTGTTTTTCATGGCGAAGTACACGGAGCAGTTCAAGCGGTCTGTTGTCAAAGACTTTCTGTCAGGCAAAGGCCGCAGCAGCAGGGAAGTGGCACGCCGGCATGGTGTGGACCACGGCACGGTGCGCAAATGGGTGGCCGCCTGGCAGGCGCACGGCGAAGCGGCGTTCAGCAAGAAGTACACGCATTACGACGCCCGGTTCAAGCTGAAGGTGCTGCAGTTCATGCAGACAAAGACCCTGTCGTGCCGGGAAACGGCCGCGGTCTTCGATATCCGGAATCCGGCCATTATCGGTGTCTGGAAACGCCAGTATGATTCGGGCGGTATCCAGGCCCTGCAGCCTCGCCCCCGAGGACGACCCGTGAAGCAACCGAAGGCATCTTCCCCGCCCAACCCAACGAGCCCCGATGAGGCCCGCACGAAAGAAGAACTCCTCGAAGAGCTCAACTATTTGCGGATGGAGAACGCGTACCTAAAAAAACTCGATGCCTTGATCCGCTCGGAAAGCCCCAAAGCGCAGCGCAAAAAACGCAAATAGTGGCCGGGTTAAGGCATCAGTTTCCAGTCGACGGCCTGCTGAAGGTGGCAGGCCTGGCGCGCAGTACTTTCTATTACCAGTGCAAGGCATTGCAGATGGCGGACAAACACGCGCAACTCAAAGCGCGGATCCGTTCGGTATTCGAGCAGCACAAGGGACGTTATGGCTATCGGCGCGTCACCAGCGCGATCCGCCGTCTGGGCACCGTTGTCAATCACAAGACTGTCCAGCGCCTGATGCAGCTCATGAAACTGAAGTCCCTGGTGCGCCCGAAGAAATACCGGGCCTTCCGCGGGACGGTGGGACGCATTGCGCCGAATGTGCTGCAAAGACAGTTCGATGCAGACGCGCCGAACCAGAAGTGGGTCACCGATATCACCGAGTTCCGGGTGGGCGAGCAGAAGCTCTATCTGTCGCCGGTTCTGGATCTGTATAACGGCGAGATCATTGCTTACGAAACGGCCACACGTCCGGTATTCGCGATGGTCGCAGGCATGATCAAAAAGGCAATGAAGCGGCTTGGGCCTGGCGATCGGCCGGTGGTCCACTCCGATCAGGGCTGGCACTATCAGATGGGTGCTTACCAGGCGCTGCTCTCAGAGCGCGCCTTGACGCAGAGCATGTCGCGCAAGGGCAACTGCCACGATAACGCCGCCATGGAAAGCTTCTTCGGTACCCTCAAGTCAGAGTTCTTTTACCCGACTCGCTTCGAGAGCATTGAAGCGCTTCAAGCCGGCATCAAACACTACATTCACTACTACAATCACAGCCGCATCAAGCAAAAGCTAAAAGGGCTGAGTCCTGTGATGTACAGAACTCAGCCCGTTCGACCCTAGCCAAATACCGTCCAGCTTTCCGGGGTCAGTTCACGTCCGCGGGTTTTTGTTTGATGCGCCCCGGCCTCCGTTAGATTCGTTGACGTTGGGAGATCAAGATCAAAACCGCACCAGTTCCTGAATTGGGGCTTGGTAAAATGGGTGAAGATGCGTTAAACTTATGGGCTCGCTGCTTGATGGGCGGCGCAGTAAAAAGCGCAGCAAAAATATGCGATGCGCGAGGGTCATGAAGCTGGGTGCTTAGCTCAGTTGGTAGAGCGGCGCCCTTACAAGGCGTAGGTCGGGAGTTCGAGCCTCTCAGCACCCACCACAGCTTCAGATTCGCATGACGCATCTTGCGGCACGCGAGATGCGGTGCAGCGGCAGCGCAGTAAAAGTGCAGCGCGGCAGTACACCAGCACGGAGCGGTAGTTCAGTCGGTTAGAATACCGGCCTGTCACGCCGGGGGTCGCGGGTTCGAGTCCCGTCCGCTCCGCCAGATCTAACAGCAAGAAGGCGAACTCCGGTTCGCCTTTTTTGTTGGCCGCTGTTGTAATATCGGGCGTTCCGTTTTTAGGCGCCCTCCAACGCTTGGTCACGCATGCTCGACTTTTTCCGCAATCACAAACGACTGATGATGCTGATGCTGATGCTGGTGATTCTGCCAGGTCTCGGCTTCGTCGGCATTCAAGGCTTCCGCGGCTTTTTTGACGAAAGCGCGAACGTTGCGAGCGTCAACGGTCACAAGATCACTCGCGCCGAATTCGACGGCGCCGCGCGTCAGCAGATGGACCAGGCGCGGCAGATAATGGGCGCACGGTTCGACGCGAGCACGTTCGATACGCCGCAGCGCCGCAAGGACATCCTCGACGGCCTCATTCAGCAGCGCGTGCTCGTGGACGAGGTCCAGCGCCTGCATCTGACGGCCTCGGATAACGCAGTGCGCCGCACCTTGCTGTCGGATCCCGTGATCTCGTCGTTGAAGAACCCCGATGGTTCGATCGACCTCGACAAGTACAAGCAGTTGCTCGCGATGCAGGGCATGACGCCGGAGCAGTACGACGAGCGCGTGCGCTATAGCCTCGCCATGCAGCAGTTGCCTGCGGCGCTCGTGAACAGCGCGTTCACGCCGAAGGCGCTGGCGCAGCAGCTCACCGAACTCTCCGAGCAGCAGCGCGAAGTGCAGGGCCTCGCATTCCGGGCGAGCGACTTCGCGCCGAAGATCAATCCGACCGACGCACAGCTGCAGGCGTACTACGACGCGCACAAGAACGATTTCGCCACGCCGGCCACGGCGCAGATCCAGTATCTGGTGCTGTCGGCCGCAACCGTTGCGGCTTCGGTCAATCCCAGCGACGCCGATCTCAAGAAGTACTACGACGAAAACATCGCGCACTTCAAGACGCAGGAAGAAGTGCGGGCGAGCCATATTCTGATCACGGTTGCGAAGGACGCGAGCGCCGCCGATCGCACGGCCGCCAAGCAGAAGGCCGAGCAGATTCTGGCTGAAATCAAGGCGCATCCCGACCAGTTCGCACAGATCGCCCAGAAAGATTCGCAGGACCCGGGTTCGGCCTCGAAGGGCGGCGATCTCGGCTACTTCGGTCCGGGCATGATCGCGGGCGGCCAGGCGTTCGACGACGCGGTCTTCAAGCTCAAGAAGGACGAAATCAGTGGTGTGATTCAGTCGGATTTCGGCTATCACATCGTCAAGGTGACTGATATCAAGCCGTCGGTGACGAGGTCGTTCGACGAAGTGAAAGGCCAGATCACCAACGACGTGAAGGCGCAGCAGGCCGCAAAGCTGCTTGCCGACGCGACCGAGGGTTTCACGTCGACCGTCTACGAGCAGTCGAAGAGCCTTCAGCCGGCCGCCGACAAGTACAAGCTCACGCTTCAGACGGCCACGGTCACGCCGAAGCCGAACCCCGCACTGCCGCAGGACAACCCGCTGAACAACCCGAAGTTCCTCGACGCGGTGTTCGCGACCGATTCGGTGAGCCAGCACAACAACACGCAAGCGATCGATGTCGGCAGCAACACGCTGATCTCCGCGCGCGTGACGAACTACCAGCCGGCCGCCGTGCCCGCGTTCGCAGCGGTCAAGGACGCCGTGCGCGGGAGGGTGGTCGCGCAGCAGGCGGGCGAGCAGGCGCGCAAGGATGGCGAGGCGAAGCTTGCGGATCTGCAGAAGTCGAAGGCGACCGATGGCTTCTCGTCGGCGCTCAAGGTTACGCGCAACGATGCGCAGGGCCTGCCGCCTAACGCGCTTTCGGCCGTGTTCAAGGCCGACCCGAAGAAACTGCCCGCTTATTTGGGCGTCGATCTGGGCGACAATGGCTACGCGATTTATCGCGTGAACAGCGTGACCAATGGCCCGGCCGCCGACGGCCCGCGTCTCGCAGCCGCGCAGCAGCAACTCGCGGGCGTGAGCGGCCAGTCGCAGACGCAGGCTTATCTCGATGCGCTGCGCGATCGCTCCAAGGTCAAGCTGTACGGCTCCCTGAACGCAGCCAGCCAGTCTGGCGAGGGCGACGGGCAGTAAGTCCTGCGGCCGGCTTCAAGCCAGGACGCGCAAATGCAAAAAAAGCCCCGCGAATGCGGGGCTTTTGCTTTGGGCGCTCGCAACGCGACTGATGCGTTGCGCGTGCATGCACCGGCATTTAGAGGCAGCCGCTGATATCGCTCGACGCATCGCCTCCGGCGCCACGCATTCCCACCCAGGTTTTCGCGTTGGCGTTCCATGCCGGGCGCACCGTTGCGGCCGCACCATTGGGCGGTTGCTGGCCGGGCACGTACACGTCGACAGCCTGGCCGTTCGCGAGGACGCTCTGCTGGACGACCTGCTGCTGCGATTTGTCGGCCCACTTCTTGGCGATGCATTGCGCAACGGCGGCGGGCGGTTGCTGGCTGGTGCCCACCGATTGCGTGCCGCTCGGTATCGGCTGATTGGCGCAGGCTGCAAGGGTGGCCGTAATGGCAATCAAAGGTAAAAATTTCACGTTTTCTCCCTTCAGTCGGAGTCAGTCGAGAAACAGACGAAAGCCGCTCGTCCGTTGCAAAGTCGTGGCCCGGCACGCGGCGAGGGTAACGGCAACACGCACACTACACGACAAGGCCTTTGTGTGCCCTACAGATGTGTTAGGTGCTGTCAGCGCTTCGCGCCGCCGCCGAGTAGCGGCTTGAGCGTCGGCCACACGTTTTCGAGCAGCAAGGGCTGTGCCTGCTCGTTCGGGTGCATCTGATCGGACTGAAAGAGATTGGGCTTGTCGGCGAGGCCGGCCAGCAGGAACGGCACCAGCGGCACGTGCAACTCGTTCGAAAGCTGAATGTAGAGTCCGTGGAACGCGCGGGTATAGTCGGGGCCGTAATTGGGCGGCACGTACATGCCCACCAGCACGGGCTGCGCGTTGCCCTTGCGGATCTGCTCGATGATCGCGCGCAGATTGCCTTGTGTCGTCGCGAGCGGGACACCGCGCAGCGCGTCGTTCGCGCCAAGCTCGACAACCACGATCGAGGGTTTCATCCGCCGCATCACGAGCGGCAGGCGGGCGAGCCCGCCGCTCGTCGTGTCGCCGCTGATGCTCGCATTCGCGACGCTATAATCGATTCGCTCGCTGGCAAGCCGCTGGCGCAGCAGCGCGACCCAACCCGTGTCGCGCTGCAGGCCGTATTCAGCCGAGAGACTGTCGCCGAGCACGGCGATAACGGGTTTCGCGACGGCGGGCTGAGCCGCGGGCATCGTGGCAGCGAGGGCCTCATGCGAGCCGCCGGGCAGTGTGGCGGTGGCGGCCAGGCCAAGCACAGCGGCAGCCGTGACAGCGCCGAGACGGGCGACAGTGGTGCCGAGGGTGGTGCGGGCCGCAGCGGCCGCCGTGCCATGCCGCGCCCAGGCGGCGAAACTTTGCTTCATCATGTGCGAATGAATAGCGATCCAGTCATCGAAGTGCGGGGTCTGAGCAAGCGGGTCACCGATGCGACCGGCGAACTGACGATCCTCGACGGCATCGACCTGACCGTGCACGCGGGCAGCAGCGTGGCGATCGTGGGCGCGTCGGGTTCGGGCAAGTCGACGCTGCTCGGCCTTCTGGCCGGATTGGACAGCGCGAGCGCCGGCTCGGTTCGCCTGCTCGGCCATGAGCTTACCGGCATGGCCGAGGATCAGCGCGCCGCGCTGCGCAATGGTTCGGTGGGCTTCGTGTTTCAGTCGTTCCAGCTGATGCCGCATTTGAGCGCGCTGGAGAATGTTGCGCTACCGCTCGAACTGCAAGGCGGGATCACTACGCGCGAAGCTTTTGCGCGCGCCCGTGCGCTGCTGGAGCGCGTCGGGCTCGGGCAGCGCACCGACCACTATCCCAAGCTGCTGTCGGGCGGCGAGCAGCAGCGCGTGGCGCTGGCCCGGGCGTTCGTCACGCAGCCGGCCGTGCTGTTCGCCGATGAACCCACCGGCAGTCTTGATGCGGCGACGGGGCATGCCGTCATCGACCTGATGTTCGAGCTCAATCGTTCTGGCGGCGGCGCTGGCAGCAGTGCAAGCGGCGGCGCGACGCTCGTACTCGTCACGCACGACGTCGATCTTGCGCGCCGCTGCGATGCCGTGGTGACGATCGAAGCGGGCCGCCGCGTGCCGAATGCGCTGCATGTCGACAACCCGGAGGATGTGCACGAAGCGCCCGAGGCGGGCCGCGTCTAGACGCGTCGCCTAACGCTTGAGCGCGGCGCGCGCCCGCGCAATCAGCGCGGCCGTCGACGAATCGTGCGTCTTCACATCGGCGCTCGCGGCCGTGAGGTCGGCCTCGACCACCTTGCCGAGAATCTTGCCGAGCTCGACGCCCCACTGATCAAACGGATTGATGTTCCAGACGGACGCCTGCACCAGCACCTTGTGCTCGTACAGCGCAATCAGCGCGCCGAGCGAGCGCGCCGTGAGCGCATCAACGAGCAGCGTCGTGGTCGGGCGGTTGCCGGGGAACATGATGTGCGGCACGAGTTCGGGCTTGTCCGGACCGGCGATCTTCTTCGCTTCTTCCTCGGTGCGTCCGAGCATCATCGCCTCGCTCTGCGCGAAGCAGTTGGCGAGCAGCTTCGGGTGATGATCGGCGAGCGGATGCTCGGGCGTGAGCACGGCGATGAAGTCGATCGGCACGATCGTCGTGCCCTGGTGCAGCATCTGGAAAAACGCGTGCTGGCCGTTCGTGCCAGGCTCCCCCCACGTGATGGCCGAGGTGGCGTAATCGACGAACTTGCCGTCCAGGCGCGCCTGCTTGCCGTTACTCTCCATTTCAAGCTGTTGCAGGTACGAGGGCAAGTAGTGCAATGCTTCGGAGTACGGCGCGACCAGATAGCTCTGCGAGCCGAAGAAGTTGCGATACCAGATGCCGATCATGCCGAGCAGCACGGGAAGATTCTTTTCGAGCGGCGCGGTGCGGAAATGCTCGTCCATGTCATGGGCGCCCGCGAGCAGTTCGTCGAACTGCTGCGGCCCGATAGCGATCATGATCGAGAGGCCCACCGCCGACCACAGCGAGTAGCGGCCGCCCACCCAGTCCCACATCTCGAAGACGTTATCCTTGGCAATGCCGAACTTCACGACTTCGGCCGGGTTCGCGGAGACGCCCACGAAGTGCTTCGCCAGCGCGCTCTCCGGGCAGCCGTGCTGGATGAACCAGTCGCGCATCGAATGCGCATTCGTCATGGTTTCGAGCGTGGTGAAGGTCTTCGAGACGATGATCGCGAGCGTTTCCTCGGGATCGATGCCCTCGATCACGCGCCAGAGGTCGGCGCCATCGACGTTCGAGACGAAGTGCGAGCTGATCTCGGGCGTTTCGAGGTGCTTGAGCGCGTGCACGACCATCTTGGGCCCGAGGTCCGAGCCGCCGATGCCGATGTTGACCACGTGGCGGATGCGCTTGCCGGTGTAGCCGGTCCAGGCGCCGCTGCGCACGGCGTCGGCGAACTTCGCCATCTTTGCTTTTTCGGCGAGGATCTGCGCGTGGAACGGCGCGTTCGGCTCGGTGGCGCGCAGCGCCGTGTGCAGCGCGGCGCGGCCTTCGGTCGGATTGACGACTTCGCCCGCGAACATCGCATCGCGGCGCTTTTCGACGCCGGCCTCGCGCGCGAGTTGCACGAGCAGCTTCAGCGTGTCGTCGTTGATGCGGTTCTTCGAGAAGTCGGCTGCGAGGCCGCCGCCCGCGTAGGTGTAGCGTTCGGCGCGGGTCGGCGCGGGGTCGTTGGCGGGTGCGAACCAGTCGCGCATCTGTTCGTTGCGGATCTGTTCGTAGTGCGTCTGTAGCGCGGACCAGGCAGGAAGCGGATTCGTCATGTTCGTCTAGCGAGGGAAAACGAATGGAGGGCGGCGGAGGGCGCTGCGCCGGTCGGGCGCGACGCGCGCATCGCGCGCTGCGGGGATGCGTGCTGCCGGTGAGCAGCGCGCGAGGGACCAGTATAGCGGGGCAGCACGTTGCTGAGCAGCAACGCGCGGATCGGCAGAAACAGCAGCAAGCCGCGTGCCTCAAGCTTCCCGCGAAACCCCTTCATCAATCTTTTGCGGCGTAAAACAGGCGGTTCATCAGGCGCCGAATCACGGGAGCGAGATCGCCCGCCGCGAGGCCCACGGGGCCTTCTCCCTCGGCAACGAGCGTATCGGCAGCGAGCCCGTGCAGGTAGACGCCCGCCAGCGCCGCTTCCCAGGGAGGCAGGCGCTGTGCAAGCAAGGCACCGATCAGGCCGCCGAGCACGTCGCCGGTGCCGCCGGTGGCAAGCGCCGCGTTGCCGGTGGGGTTCACGGCAAGGCGGCCATCGGGCGCGGCAATGACCGTGCCGCTGCCCTTGAGCACGACGACTGCCGCGTAGTGCGTTGCGAGTGCACGCGCGGCGGCCAGGCGATCGCGCTGCACTGCTGCCGTCTCCGTGCCCAGCAGGCGCGCGGCTTCGAGCGGGTGCGGGGTGAGCACGCATGGCGCGCCATGCGCGCGCAGGTGCTCGGCCACGCGTCCGGCCAGGACGGTGTCGCGGGCGACGAGATTGAGGGCGTCAGCGTCGAGTAGCACCGGGACGTCGAGTTGCAGGATCCGGTCGACGAGTTGCCGCGCCGAAGCGCTCCCGCCCATCCCGCAACCCGCCGCGACCGCGCTCATCGCCTCGAGCGCGAGCTTGCCCGCGGTGTGCAGCATCAACTCGGGATGCGGCGCGTCGTAGGGCGGCGCGTCGTGGCCGAGGAAGCCCACGTGGACCTTGCCCGCGCCCGCGAGCAGCGCGGCGCGCGCGGCGAGGATCGGCGCGCCGCACATGCCGGTATCGCCGCCCACGACGGCGAGCGTGCCGAAGCTGCCTTTGTGGGTAGCGAAGTCGCGTGCGGGCATGGCTGCGCCGAACAGCGCCGGTGCGTTGAGTCTCGCGGAGCGTGCTCCATTGGGCGTGTCGATGCCCGCATGCAGCCCCTCATTTAGCCCCTCATTTAGCCCAATCGGCGCCACACTCACCGCGCCGGCGCAATCGCGTCCCGCGCCCGTATAAAGCCCGGGCTTCGCGGCAATGAAGGTGACGGTATGGGTTGCCCGCACGGCCGGGCCATTGCCGACCAGGTTGCCGGTGTCGCTGTCGAGGCCGCTTGGCACGTCGAGCGCGAGCACATGGCCGTGGCTGCGCGCTCGCGCAGCGAGCCGTTGAGCGAGCGCGCCGAACACGCCGTCCAGCGCGCGGGCAAGGCCGATGCCGAACAGACCGTCGACAAGCCAGCCGTACGTATCGAACGACTCGGGCGGCGTGGCCGTGATCGGCACGCCCGCCGCGCGCGCCTCGGCAAGCGCCCAGCGCGCGTCGGCGGGTTTCACTTCGAGCGGCATGCAGACTTCGACGGCAATTCCCGCGCGCTTGAGTTCGGCAGCGGTCACGAGCGCATCGCCGCCGTTGTTGCCGGGGCCGGCGGCGAACCAGACGGGCTTCACGCTGGCCGGCGACGGCGCATGCGCAATCTGCTCGCGCAGGAAATGCGCCGCGGCGGCGCCCGCGCGCGCCATCAGCGTGTGCGCGGGCAGGGCGCCCTGAGCGGCGGTTTCGGCTGCGCGCAACTGCGCGACCGTGAGCAGCGGCGCGGCCCGATCATGCGGATTGACGAGCGTGGGAGCCGGAATAGGAAGCAGCGAGCTATGCGTGGCGTCTGTCATGGTGGCGATGGCGGCCGCAAGGGACTGCGGCGCGTGCGGGAGTTCGACAGTGCAACGATACCCGAGCGGCGCGCGCCCGGCGCTGGCTCGTGCTTTAGTCGTGCTTTAGTCGCGTCCGGGCCAGAGCGCCTCGACGGTCTCGGCGGGCAGATCGGGCGCGGTGCCCGAAATCTGTGCGGCGATCAGGCGCGCGGAGCCCAGCGCGAGCGCCCAGCCGGCCGGACCATGGCCCGCGTTGACATAGAGGCGAGGATGCCCGGCGTTGCCCGCTGCCGGAATGCCGTCGGCGGAGAGCAATTTCATGCCTTCCCACGCGAGTGCTGCCGAAATGCGCGCGGCGCCCGGCGCCCAATCGCGCGAAGCCTCGCCTAGCAGGGCGAGGGCTTCTTCGGTGAGCGCTTCGGGCAGCGCCTCGTCGAGTTCCTTCACGCGCTGGAGCACCGCGCCGCCCGAAATGCGCAGCCGGTGGTTCGTGCGCGTGATCGCAATGCGCCGCGCCACATCGATCAGCGTCGAATGCGGCACGCATTCCTCGTGCGCGACCGGTGCGTTTAGTGTGTGCACCCGCACGGGATAGAACGGCAGCTTGATGCCGAGCGGCGCAAGCAGCTTCGGTGCTTGCGCGCCGGCCGCGACGACCACGGCATCGGCGGAAATGACTTCGACTTCGCGCTTGTGCGCCGTGTCGGCGGGGAGCGGAGCGAGTTCCACGGCTGCGCGCGTGCCTTCGAGGCGGATCGCGCTGACGGTGCGCCCGGTCTGGAATTGCACGCCGCCCATCGTATCGAGCACCTGCTTGAGCTGCTTGACGAACAGCGGGCAGTTGGCCACGCGCGCCTGGTCGAAACGGATGGCGCCCGCGAACGGCGGATCGGCGGGAATCGTATGTTCGGATGCCACGCACTCGTGCGGCGTGAGCACGTGATGCGGGGTCTCGAATTGGCGCAACAGTTCGAGCGCGGGCTGCGCAAGCGACCACTCGTCGCTGCCGCGCACGAGATAGAGCAGGCCTTCGCGCTGCTCGTATTCGAGCTCGAAGTGGCCTTCGGCATCGTCCAGCGCGTTTTGCGCCGATTCGATCAGCGGACGCAGGAGCGAATAACGCGCGGCGAAAGCTTCGGAGCCGTGCAGAGACGCGAGACGCTTCACGAAGCTGCGTGCGTGTCCGGTGAAGCCGGTCTTGCAGATCACCCCGCCCGACGACTGCCGGCCGTTGCGCAGGAAGGTGGGCCCGAACCAGACGTCGAGCGGCGTAGGCAGCACCACGCCGCTATGGCCGTAGCTCGCGCCTTGCGCGACGGTGGCGTGGCGCTCGACCACGCAGACGCGATGGCCCGCCGCGCGCAACTGATAGGCGGTGGCGACGCCGGCGATTCCGCCGCCAATGACGATGACATCCATGACGATTTGATCTGCTGGCAGACGGCGCGCCGAGGGGCGAAGGCACCCTGCCGAAGGGGGTGAGGCATGCGGCGCGGGCTATTGCGCCGATCGGGTGAAACGCGCAATCATAGCAGCCAAACCGGCCCGCTTGCCATGCGCGTTGCCAGGGCGCCTTTGCGCGGGCGCCGCTGACATCGGCGCAGGCGCTTCGCGGCTGCCTCGCGGCTCGGCCAGGCGGGGTCTTCCGGGTTATAATCGCGGTCTCCTCATCGCCCGACGTCGGCACGACGTCATCGCCTGCATGCGACGCTTCGCCACTCCGCGAGACGCCCGTGAGGCGATGGCGCAACGCAACTCCGACGCAACCTCGACGCAACGCCCCAGTCCATGGCCCACTTCTCGTGTTTCCCCGGTGCTTCGGCCCTTTCCGACTTCCGCCAGACCCGCCTGCTCGAAACGCTCCAGCGTATCGACGCCATTATCGTCGGCGTGCACGGCCAGTATCTGCACTTCGTCAACTCGGCCACGCCGCTTTCCGCTGACGACAGCGCGAAGATCGAAGCGCTGATGCACTACGGCGCGCCGTTCGCGGCCCCGCAGGAGCGCGGCAGCGCGGTCACGTTCCTCGTCGTGCCGCGCTTCGGCACGGTGTCGCCGTGGGCGAGCAAGGCCACCGACATCGCGCGTCACTGCGGCCTTGAGCAGGTGCGCCGCATCGAGCGCGGCGTCGAGTACACGGTCATCCTCAAGAGCGGCCTGCTGGGCGGCAAGAAGACCTTGTCGGACGAAGCGCACGCCGCTGTCGCGGCTGCGCTGCACGACCGCATGACCGAGAGCGTGGCGGCTTCGCGCGACCACGCGCTGCATCTGTTCGACGAACTGCCGGCGCGCCCGATGCAGACCGTCGACGTGCTCGGCCACGGCCGCAAGGCGCTCGAGACGGCCAACGGCGAACTGGGCCTCGCGCTCGCCGACGACGAAATCGACTATCTCGTCGACAACTTCACGAAGCTCGGCCGCAACCCGACCGACGTGGAGCTGATGATGTTCGCCCAGGCCAACAGCGAGCACTGCCGTCACAAGATCTTCAACGCGAGCTGGACGATCGACGGCCAGGACCAGGACCTGTCGCTCTTCGCGATGATCCGCAACACCGAGAAGGTGAGCCCGCAAGGCACGATCGTCGCATACTCGGATAACTCGTCGATCATGGAAGGCGCGGTGGCGGAGCGCTGGTTCCCGCGCAAGAACGGCGCGGACGGTGCGCCTGGCGAACAGTACGGCCGCCACACCGAGCTCACGCACACGCTCATGAAGGTGGAGACGCACAACCACCCGACCGCGATCTCGCCGTTCGCGGGCGCGGCCACGGGCTCGGGCGGCGAAATCCGCGACGAAGGCGCAACGGGCCGCGGCGCGCGTCCGAAGGCCGGCCTAACGGGCTTCACGGTCTCGAACCTCGATTTGCCGGATGCGCGCGAAACGTGGGAAAACGCCCGCGACGCGGCCACCCCGCTCGCGCACCGCAATCCCGCCGATAAGGCGCAGACCTATGGCCGCCCGGACCGCATCGCCTCGCCGCTGCAGATCATGATCGATGGCCCGCTCGGCGGCGCGGCGTTCAACAACGAATTCGGCCGCCCGAACCTCGGCGGCTACTTCCGCACCTACGAGCAGAACGTCGCGGGCACCGTGCGCGGCTATCACAAGCCGATCATGATCGCGGGCGGCATCGGCAACATCAGCGCGAAGCTCACGCACAAGCAGGACCTGCCCGCGGGCACGCTGCTGATCCAGATCGGCGGTCCCGGCATGCGCATCGGCATGGGCGGCGGCGCGGCCAGCTCGATGGCCACGGGCACCAACACGGCCGAGCTCGACTTCGACTCGGTGCAGCGCGGCAACCCGGAAATCGAGCGCCGCGCGCAGGAAGTCATCAACGGATGCTGGCAGCTCGGAGAAGCCAACCCGATCCTCTCGATTCACGACGTGGGCGCGGGCGGACTCTCGAACGCGTTCCCCGAACTCGTCGACGGCGCCGACAAGGGTGCGCGCTTCGAGTTGCGCAAGGTCCAGCTCGAAGAATCGGGCCTCTCGCCGCGCGAGATCTGGTCTAACGAATCGCAGGAGCGTTACGTCCTCGCGATCCCGCCTGCCGATCTGCCGATGTTCGAGGCGATCTGCAAGCGCGAGCGCTGCCCGTTCGCCGTAGTGGGCGTGGCGACCGACGAACGCGAGCTGAAGCTGATCGACACCGACGAAGCCGCGCTGGCCGCGAACGGCGGCCACCAGCCCGTCGACATGCCGATGGACATCCTGCTCGGCAAGCCGCCGCGCATGCACCGCAACGTCGAGCACGCGAGCGTGCCGCTCACGCCGGTTGAAGTCACGGGCATCGCGCTCGACGAAGTCGCGAAGAGCGTGTTGCGCAATCCCACTGTGGGCAGCAAGTCGTTCCTCATCACCATCGGCGACCGTTCGGTGGGCGGCACGAGCGTGCGCGACCAGATGGTCGGCCCGTGGCAGGTGCCGGTGGCCGACTGCGCGATCACGGCGCTCGACTACGCCGGCTACAAGGGCGAAGCGATGACGATGGCCGAGCGCACGCCGCTCGCCGTGATCGATGCGCCCGCGTCGGGCCGCATGGCCGTGGGCGAGGCGATCACCAATATCGCCAGCGCGCCGATTCTGTCGCTCGACAAGCTCAAGCTCTCGGCGAACTGGATGGCCGCATGCGGCGCGCCCGGCGAAGACGCCGCGCTCTACGACACGGTGAAGGCGATCGGCATGGAACTGTGCCCGGCGCTCGGCATCGGCATTCCGGTGGGCAAAGATTCGCTCTCGATGCGCACGAAGTGGAACGAAGAAGGCGTGGCGAAGGAAGTCGTGGCGCCGGTTTCGCTGATCATTTCGGCGTTCGCGCCGGTCGAGGACGTGCGCCGCCACCTCACGCCGCAACTGCGCCGCGCCGACGAAGTGGGCGAATCGGTGCTGATCGCGATCGATCTGGGCCGAGGCAAGAACCGCCTCGGCGGCAGCATCTTCGCGCAAGTCACGCAGCAGGTCGGCGACGCCGTGCCGGATGTCGACAGCGCCGAAGACCTCAAGCAGTTCTTCACGGCGATCCAGCAACTGAACGCGAACGAGCAACTGCTCGCGTACCACGACCGCTCGGACGGCGGCCTGTGGGCGACGGTCTGCGAAATGGCGTTTGCGGGCCATACCGGCGTCACGCTCAACATCGACATGCTCACGCTCGACGGCGAGCACGAGTCCGACTATGGCGACGCGAAGGACTGGGCGAAGCAGACCAGCGGCCGCCGCGAAGACCGCACGCTGCGCGCCCTGTTCTCCGAAGAGCTGGGCGCCGTGATCCAGGTGCCGGCGCAGCAGCGCGACGCCGTGTTCGCGGTGCTGCGTCAGCATGGTCTCTCGGCGTGCTCGCATGTGATCGGCTCGCTGAACAACCGCGATTCGATTGAAATCTATCGCGACGCCAAGCGCATCTACGAAGCGCCGCGCGCTGAGCTGCATCGCGTGTGGAGCGAAGTGAGCTGGCGCATCGCGCGTCTGCGCGATAACCCCGCTTGCGCCGACGCCGAATACGATGCGCTGCTCGACGCCGCCGATCCTGGCATGCAGCCGCATCTCACGTTCGATCCGGCCGAAGACGTGGCCGCGCCGTTCGTCGCGAAGGGCGCGCGTCCGCGCGTGGCGATCCTGCGCGAGCAGGGCGTGAACTCGCACCTCGAAACGGCCTATGCATTTGACCGTGCAGGCTTCGATGCGCACGACGTGCATATGAGCGACCTGCTCGAAGGCCGCGCCACGCTCGCCGATTTCGCGGGCGCAGTGGCCTGCGGCGGCTTCTCGTATGGCGACGTGCTGGGCGCGGGCGAGGGCTGGGCCAAGACGATCCGCTTCAATGCGAAGCTCGCGGACATGTTCGCGGCGTTCTTCGCGCGCGAGGACACCTTCGCCCTCGGCATCTGCAACGGCTGCCAGATGCTCTCGAGCCTCGCTTCGATGATCCCGGGCGCCGAAGCCTGGCCGAAGTTCACGCGCAACAAGTCGGAGCAGTTCGAAGCGCGCTTCTCGCTGGTGGAAGTGCAGAGTTCGCCGTCGATCTTCTTCAACGGCATGGAAGGATCGCGCATTCCGGTCGCGGTCGCGCACGGCGAAGGCTTCGCCGACTTCTCGCAGCAGGGCGACCTCTCGAAGGTGGCCGTGGCGATGCGCTACGTCGACCACCGTGGCCAGGCGACCGAAGGCTATCCGTTCAACCCGAACGGCTCGCCGCAGGGCATCACCTCGGTCACGACGCCCGATGGCCGCTTCACCGTGTTGATGCCGCACACCGAGCGCGTGCAGCGCACTGTGACGATGAGCTGGCACCCCGAAGGCTGGGGCGAGGCGAGCCCGTGGCTGCGTGCGTTCCAGAACGCACGCAAGTGGCTCGGTTAAGCCGAAACCGCGCTGCCGTTCGGCCGAAACGCTGACGGCACAGTCGAGGTCGGGAGGCCCCGGCCACGCCCAAAAGTGAGGCGCGGCCGGGGCCTTCGCGTTTTTGGGCGGCCTCAGGCGTCTGTCGGCTCGGCTTGCGGCGAATCCCGCCGTTATTCGCCGCATGTTGTGCGGTGGATAACTCGAACGTTCAGCGAGCACCGGCAACAAAAAACCCCGCGCCTTCGCAGGTCGCGGGGTTTTTCTTTTCGCAGCAAGGAAGCCGCACAACGGCCCTTACTGGATCTTCGCCTTGTCGCGCAGTTGCTTCTCGAATGCGAGCAGCTTTTGCTGCTGCAGTTGCTGCATGATCTGCGGGCGCACCTGCTCGAGTGGCGGCGGCGCGATGTCGCGAATGTCGTCCACGCGGATGATGTGCCAGCCGAACTGCGTATGCACCGGCGCATCGGTGATCTGGCCTTTCTGCAGATGCGTGGCGGCATCGGCGAATTCCGGCACGTAGGCCTTCGGGTCCGACCAGTCGAGATCGCCGCCGTTCTTCGCCGAACCCGGATCCTTCGAGAATTGCTTCGCGAGATCTTCGAAGCTCGCGCCGCCCTTGATCTTCGCGATCAGGTCCTTCGCCTGCTGCTCGTTGTCCACGAGGATGTGATGCAGGTGATATTCCTTGCCGGCCGCTCCTTGCGTGAGCTTG
Organism: Paraburkholderia sp. A1BS-2L; assembly: GCF_051125205.1. Taxonomy (NCBI): domain Bacteria; kingdom Pseudomonadati; phylum Pseudomonadota; class Betaproteobacteria; order Burkholderiales; family Burkholderiaceae; genus Paraburkholderia; species Paraburkholderia sp. A1BS-2L. The sequence continues at coordinate 1,698,264 of NZ_CP120428.1, read as the reverse complement.
TCATACATGGCCTTGACTTCGGCGTCGCTGGGCGGGTTGCTCTTGAGGAAGTCCTCGATCCACGCATGCAGGACGACCTGCTGCTGCGCCATCGCCAGTTGGGCCTTCACGGCCGGGCGGTTCGGAATCCCGACGCGCGCCGCTTCCTGCATCAGCACCTGGCGATTGATGAGTTCCTCACGCACGGCCTTTTCCAGGTCCGGCGTGTCTTGCTGGCCCTGGGCCACGACCTGGGCGATCAGCGCGTCGGCCTGCGACTTCGGAATCGGCGTGCCGTTCACGACGGCGACGTTCTGCGCAAAGGCGGGAGCCGCCGCGAACGCAGCCAGCAACACCCAGAGACGGGTTTTCTTCAAGGTCATCGAAAAATCCTGAGGGGCGAACTAAAAAGTGGGGGTTAGCGGGGCTGCGCTGCCGCCTCTTCGGGCGTGAGCGCGGTGATTGCGAGCGCGTGAATGCCGCGCTGCATGGCTTCGGCCAGCGCATCATACACCATGCGATGCCTTGCTACGCGGGCCTTCCCCGCGAATGCGGCCGCAACGATCGTGACGTGATAATGGCCGCCCGCGGCGGCGCCGGCATGGCCCGCATGCTGTGCGCTGTCGTCGCGCACGGCGATCGATTCGACGGGCGCGAGCGCGGCCGAAAGGCGGGTTTCGATCAGCGCCATGCGCTCAGCCGGGCTGGCATGGAGAAATACGTCGCTCATTCTTCTTCCTTCATGTAACGCGAGAGCCACAGGCTCTGGCCGACGATGAACACGACGAGAATGCCCGTCGCGCCAAAGAGCTTGAAGTCGACCCACGCATCGGTGGAGAAGTGGTACGCGACGAACAGGTTGAGGATGCCGAGCAGCGCGAAAAAGATCGACCAGATGAAGTTCAGTTGCGTCCAGATGCGCGGCGGCAGGGTGATCTGCTTGCCCATCATCGCTTCGATGAGGTTCTTGCCGAACACCACCTGCGAGACCAGCAGCACGACCGAGAAGGCCCAGTAGAGGACCGTGGGCTTCCACTTGATGAAGGTCTCGTCGTGCAGCATGAGCGTGGCGCCGCCGAACACGACGACGATGCCCAGACTCAGCCACAGCATGGGGTCGACCTTGCGATGGCGGAAGGCGACCCACGCGATCTGCGCGAGCGTTGCGACGATCGCAACGGCCGTGGCCGTGAAGATGCCCCACACCTTGAAGGCGACGAAGAACAGGATGATCGGGAACAGATCAAACAGAAATTTCATATCGGCCTGGAAGTTGACAAAATGAGCCGCAAAAAGAGGGCGCGACGCGCTTGATCCTGCGTCACACCCCGCGCGAGCGGGCCTCGCTCGCGTTCACTTGGGCTCGAATTGTAGCGCAGCCGAATTGATGCAATACCGAAGGCCGGTCGGGGCCGGGCCGTCCTCGAACACGTGTCCCAGGTGCGCGCCGCAGTTCTTGCAGCGCACTTCGACGCGCAGCATGCCGTGCGAGCGGTCGGTGCGCTCCTCGATCACCTCGCCGTCGATCGGACGGAAGTAGCTGGGCCAGCCGCATCCGGCGTCGAATTTCGTGTCCGACTCGAAGAGCGGCGTGCCGCAGCACACGCAGTCGTACACGCCGCGCTCGGTGTGATCCCAGTACTTGCCCGTGAAGGGGCGTTCGGTCGCTGCGTGGCGCGTGACCTGGTATTGCGTGTCCGAGAGCTGCTTGCGCCATTCGGCGTCGCTCTTGTGACCGGGGTACGCGTCGGAGTTGTGATCGTCCTGGCTCATGTCGGTTTCCTGTGGGTGACAAATGCGGGGGCAATTGCGCGGGGAAATGCGATGTCACGAAGAACAACTGACTTCGAGCGAGCTCGCCCAGTCGGGCGGCAACGCGGCGTAGCCTTCGTGCTCGGGCTGCTCGTCGAACGGGTGCTTGAGCACGTTTGCGAGCCGTTCGACTTCGCTGAAATCTTTCTGCGCGGCGCGCTCGATCGCGGTTTGCGCGAGGTGGTTGCGCAGCACGTATTTCGGGTTCACGCGATTCATCGCCGCGGCGCGTGCGGCGTCGTCGCGCGTTTCGCGTGCGAGGCGCGCGCGATAGTCGAGCGCCCACGCATCGAACGCGGCGCGATCGAGAAACAGGTCGCGCACGGACGTGTCGCCGTGCGCATCATGCTTCGAAACGCGCGCAAGGTGGCGGAACGTCAGCGTGAAGTCGGCGCGGTTCGCATGCATGATTTCGAAGAGGCGATCCGCGAGTGCGTCATCGCCTTCGTGCGCGTGCTCGAGGCCGAGCTTGGCGCGCATGCGCATTTCCAGTGCGGGCGCGAAGTGCCCCTTGAAGCGCTCGAGCACCGCTTGCGCGTCGGCCACGCAACGCTCGCTGCGCGCTTTTTCGTCGGCGATTTCGTAGTGCGCGCCAAAGAGCGGCAGCAGCGCCTGCGCGAGGCAGAACAGGTTCCAGTAGCCGATCTGCGGCTGCATGCGGTAGGCGTAGCGGCCCTGCGAATCGGAGTGATTGCAGATGTGGTTCGCGTCGAAGCCGTCGATGAAGCCGAACGGGCCATAATCGATGGTGAGGCCGAGGATCGACATGTTGTCGGTGTTCATCACGCCATGGCAGAAACCCACGGCCTGCCACTCGACCATCAGCGCAGCCGTGCTGCGCACCGCTTCGTCGAGCAGCCCGAGATACGGATCGTCGGCTTCGCGCAGATGCGGGTAAAAGCGGCCGATCACGTGATCCGCGAGCGCGCGCAGCGCTTCTACATTGTCGTGCGAGTAGAAGTGCTCGAAGTGGCCGAAGCGCACGAAGCTCGGCGACACGCGCGTGACGACCGCGGCCGTTTCGAGTTCTTCGCGCCGCACCGGCTGGTCGGAACCGGTCACAGTCAGCGCGCGCGTGGTGGGAATGCCGAGGTGATGCATGGCCTCGGAGCACAGGAATTCGCGGATCGACGAGCGCAGCACCGCGCGGCCGTCGCCCATGCGCGAATACGGCGTGCGTCCCGCGCCCTTGAGTTGCACTTCGTGGCGCTTGCCCGCGTGCTCGATCTCGCCGAGCATGAGCGCGCGCCCGTCGCCTAGCTGGCCGGCCCAGACGCCGAACTGGTGTCCCGAATAGACGCTCGCATACGACATCGTCGTAGGCGTGCGCTCGCGCGTGAAGTTGCCGCTGAAATACTCGGCGAATGCCGGATCGCCCACCACTGAGGCATCGAGTCCGAGCAGCGCGGCCGTCTCTTTCGAGAAGCCGACCACGTAGGGCGCTGGCAGCGGCGCACCGGGCAGCCGGGTATGGAAGGTCGCGCCAAGGGCCGCGAACGTGTCGTCGCGCGGCACGCCGAGCGCGCGTTCAAAGTCGGCGAGCGGGCCGCTTGCCGGCGCGCGCGCGGCGGTCGAGCCGCCATGTGATGAATCGGTTTGGCCTGGTGAAAACGACATGTTGAGCGCCTGTTGAATAGCCGATATTGTAAGTCCGCGCCCGCGGGCGTGCAGGAGACGGCCCGAACCCGTGCCACACGCGCTTTTGCGGCTTCCGGCATGCTGTGCCAAGACCGCGAGCACTGCGCCATCCCATACAAAATTCTGGCATTCGAGTCGAGGAGACCGCTGACCATGACCGCGACGAACGCGCCGTTGCTGGGACGCATGATGGACGTGCCGCTTCTCGTGTCGTCGTTGATTGCGCACGCGGCGCGCCATCACGGCAGCACGCAGATCGTGTCGCGGCGCATCGAAGGCGATCTGCATCGCTATACATACCGCGAATGCGAAGTGCGTTCGAAGCAGCTCGCGCAGGCGCTCGTCGCGCTGGGTGTCGAGCCGGGCGAGCGTATCGGCACGCTGGCGTGGAACGGCTATCGGCACCTCGAAGCCTACTACGGTGTGGCCGGCTTCGGCGCGGTGTGCCACACGATTAATCCGCGCCTCTTTCCCGAGCAGATCGCGTGGATCGTCAATCATGCCGACGATCGCTACGTGCTGTTCGACCTCACCTTCGCCGCGCTCGTCGACACGCTCGCGCCGCAATGCCCGCAGGTGCGCGGCTGGATCGCGCTGTGCGACGAGGCGCACCTGCCGGCGATGCAAACGCCGGTGCTCAGCTACGAAACGCTGCTCGCGGCGCAGGACGGCCGCTTCGCATGGCCCTTGCTCGACGAGCGCAGCGCGTCGAATCTCTGCTACACCTCGGGCACCACGGGCAATCCGAAGGGCGCGCTCTATACGCACCGCTCGGCGGTGCTGCACGCTTATGGCGCGTCGATGCCCGATGCAATGGGGTTTTCCGCGCGCGACGCCATGCTGCCCGTGGTGCCGATGTTCCATGTGAATGCATGGGGCGTACCGCATGCGGCGCCGCTTGCCGGCACGAAGCTCGTGCTGCCCGGCAAGGATCTCGACGGCAAATCGCTCTACGAACTCATGGAAGCGGAGGGCGTGACCTGCTCGGCCGGCGTGCCGACGGTGTGGCTCGGCCTGCTCGCGTACATGCGCGAGGCGGGCGTGAAATTTTCCACGCTCAATCGCACGGTGATCGGCGGCTCGGCTTGCCCGCCCGCCATGCTGCGCAGCTTCGAGGACAACTACGGCGTGCAGGTGATCCACGCGTGGGGCATGACCGAGATGTCGCCGCTCGGCACGCTCTCGAAGCTGAACTGGGAGCAGACGCAGCGCCCGCTCGAGGCGCAACGCGCGTTGCTCGAAAAGCAAGGGCGCGCGATTTTCGGCGTCGACATGAAAATCGTCGGCGACGATGGGCGCGAGCTGCCCTGGGACGGCGTGGCGTTCGGGGATCTGTACGTGCGCGGACCCTGGGTCATCGAGCGCTACTTCAGGCAGGAAAGCGACTCGCCGCTCGTGGACGGCTGGTTCCCGACCGGCGATGTCGCGACCATCGACCCCGATGGCTTCCTGCAAATCACCGACCGCAGCAAGGACGTGATCAAGTCGGGCGGCGAGTGGATCAGCTCGATAGAACTCGAGAACATCGCGGTGGCGCATCCGGCCATCGCGGAGGCGGCCTGCATCGCCTGCGCGCATCCACGCTGGACCGAGCGGCCGTTGATCGTCGCGGTAAAGAAACCGGGTGCCGATATCACGCGCGAGCAACTGCTGGCGTTTTTCGAAGGCAAGGTGGTGAAGTGGTGGCTGCCCGACGACGCCGTGTTCGTCGACGAGCTTCCTCACACGGCCACCGGCAAGCTGCAGAAGCTCAAGCTGCGCGAGCGGTTTCGCGATCATGTGTTGCCGAGTGCCCTCGAGTCGGGCGGCCAGTGCCCGGCCGAGCCGATCTAGCGCCCCGGATGCACCCGAACGAAACGCAGCCTCCGGCTGCGTTTTTTGTTGGCCGGTCGATTTCGCATGGGGCAGAGGATTGGTACAAACCCCGATGCCTTGTGCGCAGCAAAAAATTGAACGAACGTTCTTTTTTGGGTATTCTGCGTGTGAACCGGGAATGCCGGACAATGAAGCGGCCGGCGCATGTGCGGCGAGTCAGGCGACTCCCGCGAGACACAACGCGGTCCGCAAGCACGGAGGCAGGCAAATGGCAGTGGATTACACGACTCGCGACGGCGTTGCCGTCATTACGCTCAACAATCCGCCCGTCAACGGACTGGGGCATTCGACCCGGGTCGGCATCGTCGAGGGACTGGCGCGCGCCAACAGCGATCCGGCCGTCTCGGCCATCGTGATCACGGGCGCCGGCAAGGCCTTTTCGGGCGGCGCCGACATCACCGAATTCAACACGCCCAAGGCGACCCAGGAGCCCACGCTCCACACGGTCATCAAGGAAGTCGAGAAGAGCGCCAAGCCTGTGGTGGCCGCGATTCATAGCGTGGCGATGGGCGGCGGTCTCGAACTCGCGCTCGGCGCGCACTACCGCGTCGCGGCGCCCGGCGCGCAGATCGCGCTGCCCGAGGTGAAGCTCGGCATTCTGCCGGGCGCGGGCGGCACGCAGCGCCTGCCGCGCGCGATCGGCCTGGAAGCCGCGCTCAACATGATCGTGAGCGGCACGCCGGTGCTCTCGGAAAAGCTCGCGAATGCCGGCCTTTTCGATGCCATGGCTCAAGGCGATCTGCTCGATGAGGTCATCGCCTTCGCGCGCCAGGCCGCCAGCAAGCCGGGCCCCCATCCGCTCGTGCGCAACCGCAAGATCGAGCATGCGAACGCCGAAGGCTTCCTGCAGTTCTCGCGCAATACCGTTGCGGCGATGTCGAAGAACTATCCGGCTCCGCTGAAGTGCGTGGACGCCATCGCCGCGGGCGTGAAGCAGGGTTTCGATAAAGGCCTCGCGTTCGAACGCGAATGTTTCGTCGAACTCGTGCAGACGCCCGAGAGCCGGGCGCTGCGCCACGCGTTCTTCGGCGAGCGCGCCGCGAGCAAGATCCCCGACGTGCCTTCGAGCACGCCCACGCGTGAGATCCAGAAGGTGGCGGTGATCGGCGCGGGCACGATGGGCGGTGGCATCGCCATGAACTTTCTCAACGCCGGCGTGCCGGTCACGCTGCTCGAGACGAAGCAGGAAGCGCTCGATCGCGGCCTCGCGACGATACGCAAGAACTACGAAGCCCAGGTCAAGAAGGGCAAGCTCACGGCGGAGAAGCTCGAAGCGCGCATGGCGTTGATCCGCCCGACGCTGACCTATGACGATCTCAAGGAAGCCGACCTCATCATCGAAGCCGTGTTCGAAGAACTCGGCGTGAAGGAGCAGGTGTTCAAGCGCCTCGACGAAGTCGCGAAGGCCGGCGCGATTCTCGCGTCGAACACCTCGACGCTCGATGTGGACAAGATCGCGGCGTTCACGAAGCGTCCGCAGGATGTGGTGGGTCTGCACTTCTTTAGCCCTGCCAACGTGATGAAGCTGCTCGAAGTCGTGCGCGGCAAGGAAACGGCAAAGGACGTGCTCGCGACCGTGATGCAGGTTGCGAAGAAGATCCGCAAGACGGCCGTGGTGTCGGGCGTGTGCGACGGCTTCATCGGCAACCGCATGATCGAGCAGTACATCCGCCAGGCGCTTTACATACTCGAAGAAGGCGCGCTGCCCGCGCAGGTCGATCGCGCGATCGAAAAATTCGGCTTCGCGATGGGCCCATTCCGCATGAGCGATCTCGCGGGCAACGACATCGGCTGGGCGATCCGCAAGCGCCGCTATCAGGAAAAGCCGGAGATCAAATATTCGAAGGTCGCCGACCGCCTGTGCGAACAGGGCCGCTTCGGCCAGAAGACCGGTGCGGGCTGGTACGACTACAAGGCGGGCGAGCGCAACGCGCTGCCTTCTAAGCTCGTGGACGAGATGATCGTCGCGTACTCGAAGGAAGCGGGTGTCGAGCGCCGCAAGATCGGCGACGAGGAAATCGTCGAGCGCCTCGTGTACGCGCTGGTGAACGAAGGCGCGAAGATCCTCGAAGAGGGCATTGCGTCGAAGGCGTCGGACATCGACATGGTCTACCTCACGGGCTACGGCTTCCCGCTGTGGCGCGGCGGCCCGATGCTCTACGCGGACGCGGTCGGCCTCTACAACGTGGCGCGCGCGATCCGCGGCTATGCGCAGCAGCCGAACGGCGACGCATGGCAGATCGCCTCGTCGGTTGCCGAACTGGCCGATAAGGGCGGTACGTTCAACTAAGCACCCAGACACATATTCGGACGAACATCATGAGAAGCGCTGAAGACGTGCTCCTGCTGATCGACCTGCAATACGACTTCATGCCGGGCGGAGCGCTTGCCGTCGCGCACGGCGACGAAGTCGTGCCGCTCGCGAACCGGCTCGCGCAAGACTTTCAGCACGTCGTGCTCACGCAAGACTGGCACCCGGCGCAGCACGTCTCGTTCGCGGCCGGGCACGCGGGGCGCAAGCCCTTCGAGACGATCGCGCTGCCTTACGGCGAGCAGGTGCTGTGGCCGACGCATTGCGTGCAGGGCACCGAAGGCGCCGCGCTGCATCGCGATCTCGCCGTGCCGCACGCGCGCGCGGTCATCCGCAAGGGACATCACGCACATGTCGACAGCTACTCGGCGTTTCTCGAAGCCGACCGCACGACGTCCACCGGGCTCGCGGGCTATCTGCGCGACACGGAGGTGAAGCGCGTCTACTGCTGCGGTCTTGCGACCGATTATTGCGTCGCGTGGTCCGCGCTCGATGCGCGTGCCGCCGGCTTCGAGACCGTGCTGATCGAGGACGCCTCGCGCGCCATCGACTTGCACGGCTCGCTCGCCGCCGCGTGGAAGCAGTTGAGCGCAGCGGGCGTGAAGCGCGTGCAAATGGCCGAGGTGCTGAGCGGCGCGGTCTGATGAGCGTTCGAAATCTATCTGATTCGCAGGATCAACACATTCGCAAGGGATCGCATGTCGAGCTTCGATGCTTGATGCGATTGACTGGAGACACACATGACTGATGCCGTAATCGTTTCTACCGCCCGCACGGGCCTCGCCAAATCGTGGAAAGGCGCGTTCAACATGACCCATGGCGCCACGCTTGGCGGTCACGTCACGCAGGCCGCCGTCGAGCGCGCGAAGATCGACCCCGCACGTGTCGAAGACGTGATCATGGGTTGCGCGAACCCCGAGGGCGCCACGGGCACCAACATCGCGCGCCAGATTGCGCTGCGCGCTGGCCTGCCGGTCTCGGTGCCGGGCATGACCGTGAACCGTTTCTGTTCATCCGGACTCCAGACGATTGCGCTCGCCGCGCAGCGCGTGATCGCAGGCGAGGGCGATGTGTTCGTCGCCGGTGGCGTGGAGTCCATCTCGTGCGTGCAGAACGAGATGAACCGCCACATGGTGGTCGAAGGCTGGCTCGGCCAGCACAAGCCAGAAATCTACTGGAGCATGCTGCAGACCGCCGAGAACGTTGCGAAGCGCTACGAGATCGCGCGAGCGCGTCAGGACGAATATGGCGTGCAGTCGCAACTGCGCGCGGCGGCGGCCCAGGCTGCGGGCCTCTTCAACGATGAAATCGTGCCGATGACGGTGCTCGCCGGCGTGGTCGACAAGGCCTCGGGCCAGCTCGTCACGAAGGAAGTGACGATTGCCGCCGACGAAGGCATTCGCGCCGACACCACGCTCGAAGGCGTGTCGAAGATCCGCACGGCGATGCCGGGCGGCGTGATCACGGCGGGCAACGCGAGCCAGTTCTCGGACGGCGCGAGCGCCTGCGTGGTGATGAACGCGAAGGTTGCCGAGCGCGAAGGACTGCAGCCGCTCGGCATTTTCCGCGGCTTCGCCGTGGCCGGTTGTGAGCCCGACGAAATGGGCATCGGCCCCGTGTTCGCCGTACCCAAGCTCCTCAAGCAGGCCGGCCTCAAGGTGGAAGACGTCGGCCTGTGGGAATTGAACGAAGCGTTTGCGGTGCAGGTGCTCTACTGCCGCGACAAGCTCGGCATTCCCGCAGATCGCCTGAACGTGAACGGCGGCGCGATCGCGGTGGGCCATCCGTACGGCGTCTCGGGCGCGCGCCTCACGGGCCATGCGCTCATCGAAGGCAAGCGCCGTGGCGCAAAGTTCGTGGTGGTGACGATGTGCATCGGCGGCGGGCAGGGCGCGGCGGGGCTGTTCGAAATCGCCTGATCGCGCTGTGGCCGCTGGCCCAGGCAGGTATCATGACGGCTGGATTGCGCCCGCGTGGCGCGTCCGCCGTTCAAGACTGACTGAAAAGGTGAACACGTGATTCGTCATATCGTGATGTGGAAGTTCAAGGAATCAGCGGAAGGCGCAACGCGTGTCGAGAACCTCGCGAAGTTCAAGACGATGCTCGAAGGTTGCCGCAATCTCGTGCCGGGCACGTTGCATCTCGAAGCCGGTCTTGCCGAGCCGGGCCTCGCTTCGACGTTCGATCTCGTGCTGCTCTCCGATTTCACCGACCGGACTGCGCTCGACGCCTACCAGGATCACCCCGACCACCAGATCGTGAAGGACTTCGCTAGGCGCGTGGTCGAGGCGCGCCAGTGCGTCGATTACGTGCTCTGAAGACTTTGGGGAATTCGAGCGCAACCATGACCGGTACCACGGATACAACGCAGGGCGATGCATCGAGCCAGCAGCCCATCATCGAAAGCCCGTTCGTCGATCATCTCGGCGCGCAGCTCGTGAGCGCGCGCGACGGCGCGAGCGAAGTGCTGCTTTCGCTCGCCGAGCGGCATATGAATACCTGGGACGTAGCGCACGGCGGCGTGACCATGACGCTCGCCGACATCGCACTCGCGATGGCCGCGCGCAGCGTCGCCGCCGACGGTGTGGGCGTCGTCACCGTCGAAATGAAAGTGAACTTCATGCAGCCCGGCCGCGGCGAGCTGCGTGCCTATGGCCGCGTGCTGCATCGCTCGACCACGATGGCTTATTGCGAAGGCGAGATTCGCGACAGCGAAGGTCACTTCGTGGCGAAGGCGCTCGGAACCTTCAAGTACATGCGCCGTCTCGCAGTGGGCCGCGACGTGACGCGTCAGCGCCTGCGCAGCGACCCCAACGCAAAACCCGGTCCGAGCGACGGCTGAACGCCGCGCCCGATGTACCTCGGGCACACAAGCCGCATGCGTGTTTTCATTTGCTGGGCGTGTGCGACTCCACTCCGCTCCCAACCCGCGCGGTGCAAGCCGCGACGACACACCCGAACGCCATGACTCAATCCAATCGTCAGATTCTGCTCGTCTCGCGCCCGGAAGGCGCGGCTAGCGTCGATAACTTCCGCCTCGTCGAAACGCCGCTCGCGCCGCTTGCGCAAGGTCAGGTGCGCGTGCGCAATCACTGGCTTTCGCTCGATCCATACATGCGCGGCCGCATGAACGACAGCAAGTCGTATGCAGCGCCACAGCCGCTCAATGAGGTGATGATCGGCGGCACGGCGGGCGAAGTGGTCGAATCGCTCAACCGCAAGTTCAAGGTTGGCGACCAGGTGGTCGGCATGGCCGGCTGGCAGGAGTACGGCACTTCGGACGGCAGCGATCTGCATGTCGTCGATACGAAATACGTGCCGCTGGCCGCGTATCTGGGGCCGGTGGGCATGCCGGGCGTCACGGCCTGGTACGGGCTGAACCGCATCATCGCGCCGCAGGCCGGCCAGACCGTGGTGGTGAGCGCGGCGAGCGGCGCAGTGGGCAGCGTCGTGGGCCAGCTTGCGAAGCGGGCGGGCTGCCGCGCCGTGGGCATCGCGGGCGGCGCGGAAAAGTGCCGCTATGTCGTGGAGACGCTCGGCTTCGATGCATGCGTCGATTACAAGGCTGGCGATCTCTACCAGCAACTCAAGGCCGCAACCCCGCAGGGCGTGGACGGCTACTTCGAGAACGTGGGCGGCGACGTCCTCAACGCCACGCTCGCGCGCATGAATGCCGGCGGGCGTATCGCGGTGTGCGGCATGATCGCGGGCTATGACGGCGAGCCAATCCCGCTCAAGCACCCGCAATTGTTGCTCACGCAACGTCTGCTTGTGCAAGGCTTCATTGTGACTGAGCACCTGGACGTCTGGCCGAAAGCGCTCACCGAACTCGGTACGCTGGTCGCGAAGAAGCAACTGGCCTATCGCGAGAGCATTGCCGAAGGCCTCGAGAACGCGCCCACGGCGTTCCTTGGCATGCTCAAGGGCCAGAACTTCGGCAAACAGCTCGTCAAGCTCGTTTGACGCCTTTGCAGCATTAACGATCAGGTGAGGAAGCGCAATGTCTGACCCGTTTCAATTCGAAGGCCGGGTGGCCGTCATTACCGGCGCGGCGAGCGGCTTTGGCCGCGCGTTCGCGCAGCAGGCCGCGTCGCTTGGCATGAAACTCGTGCTCGCGGACGTGGACGCGCTCACGCTAGACGAAACCGTTCAGGCGCTGCGCGCCCAGGGCACCCAGGCGATCGGCTTGCGCACCGACGTGCGTGACCCGGCGCAGGTGGACGCGCTCGCTCAGGCGGCGCTCGATGCCTATGGCAAGGTCCATCTGCTCTTCAACAATGCAGGCGTGGGCAGCGGCGGCTTCGTGTGGGAAAGCAGCGCGCGGGACTGGGACTGGGTGTTCGGCGTGAACGTGATGGGTGTCGCGAACGGCTTGCGCAGCTTTACGCCCATCATGCTCAAGCAGGGCGAGCGCGCGCATATCGTCAACACGGCCTCGGTGGCGGGGCTGCTCGCGCCGCCCGCAATGGGCATCTATAACGCGTCCAAGCACGCGGTGGTTGCGCTCACCGAGACGCTTTACCACGACCTCCGAAACGTGAGTGCTCAGGTGGGCTGCTCGCTCCTGTGCCCCGCGTTCGTGCCGACGGGCATCGCCAACGCCGAGCGCAACCGGCCTGACGATATGCGCAACGAAGCGCCTCCCACGCGCTCGCAGCAGGCCGCCGATCTGCAATTGCAGCGCGCGGTGCGCTCGGGCCGCCTCACGGCCGACGATGTCGCGAAAGTCACTTTCGACGCGGTGCGCGAAGGGCGCTTCTACATCCTCACGCATCCGGGCATACTCCCTTCCGTGAAGCTGCGTCACGAAGACATCGAGACGTTGCGCAATCCCACCGATCCGCTCTCGCTCAAACCCGAAGTGAAGAACGCGCCGGCTTGACGATACCCTTGCGGGCACGGCCGGCGTTCGAGCGGAACCTTCAATCGACAGACTCATGCCGCTCAACGCGAAGATCGCTTTAGTGCTCGACATGGTGGCCCGCGCGGGCCGCACGCCTTATCACGAAATGACACCGCAGCAAGCGCGCGCGTCGTATGAAAAGAGCGCGTCGGTGTTGGAGATCGCGTCCGCGCCGATGCACTCGGTCGAAGACCTGCAAGTGCCCACGCGCGACGGCGAGACGATCCGCGCGCGGCTCTATCTGCCGGTCGAGCCGCAGTGGTCCGAACCCTTGCCAGCGCTCGTCTATTACCACGGCGGCGGCTTCACCGTGGGCAGCGTCGACACGCACGACGCCTTGTGCCGCATGTTCGCGCGCGACGCGCGTTGCGCGGTGCTTTCGGTCGATTACCGGCTTGCACCCGAACACAAGTTCCCGACTGCCGTGAACGACGCGTTCGACTCCTATGCATGGCTGCACGCCCACGCGGCCGAATTCGCGATCGACGAGACGCGGCTCGCCGTGGGCGGCGACAGCGCGGGCGGCACGCTCGCGACGGTGTGCGCAGTGCTCGCGCGCGACGCGGGCATGCCAGCAGTGCTGCAAATGCTGATTTATCCGGGCACGGGCTCGCACCAGCAAACGGCATCGCACAAGCGCCTCGCCATCGGCTACCTGCTCACGGAGCCCACCGTGCAATGGTTCTTCAATCACTACGTGCGTGATGCGTCCGATCGCGACGACTGGCGTTTCGCGCCGCTCGACGGCACGCATGGCGCGCCCGATTTTCACGGCGTGGCGGCGGCGTGGATCGCGGCAGCGGAGTTCGATCCGCTCGTCGATGAGGACGAAGCCTATGCGCAGAAGCTGCTCGCCGCCGGCAACGAGGTCACGCTCGTGCGCTTTCCCGGCATGATCCACGAGTTCTTCAAGATGGGCGGTTTCGTGGACGAGGCGCGGCGCGCGCAGGCGCAAGCCGCACAAGCGTTGCGCGCGGCATTCGGCATCGACGATTGATCAGGCGGGTGGGGCGGCAAGGGCGGGTGGGCCGCCTGGCTTCAGCGCGCCGCGCTTACCGTGAAGCGTTCATGCCGCTCGAATGCGCCGGGCCGCACGATGCGGTGCGAGCCGTCATCGTCGCTGCGCTCGCTGGCTTCCACGCTCAACTGGCCGCCATTCACGCGCACGCGCAGCGCCGTCGTGCCACGTGTGCCGTATTCGGGTGTCTCGATGAAGGCCGCCGAAAGCGCGCGCTCGCGCTCGAGCGGAATGCCCGTCGCGGGTAATTCACTGTCGAGCGCGATGCGCGGGTCGCGCATCAATTCGATCAGGCGTTCGAGTGGCACATCGGGACCATCAGCAGCGAGTTCGGCAAGCCCTGCGCGCTTGTGCACGAGCTTTGGCCACGGCGTGTCGAGCACCGCGTTGGAGATGCCGTGGGTGCCCTCGGGCAGCAGCGCGGGCATGCGCTCGCCTCGGTTGCAGTACCAGGCCAGCTCGCGCCGCTTCCAGTCGCCGATGACCAGGTTGAAGCCGTTGTACATTTCGCCGTCGCGCGCGACTTCGGCGAGATAGGCTAGCGGCGTATCGGGGATATCGATCCCGGCACCTTCGGAGCCGGCTGCCAGCCAGCGCGAGACGAGCGTGCCGCGCGTGGGGGCGTCGGGGCGCATCTCGTGCGGCGCGCGGTAGTTGGTGAGCGCCGCGAAGCGGCCACCACGTGTCATGCCGAGCCAGGTGCCGCCGCCCACGAGATCGCGGCCTGCGAGCACGTCCGGCGCGTCTTGCCACCACTGCATGGGATCGGCGGTGCGACGCAGGAATTCGTCGCGGTTCGCGGCGAGCGTGAAGAGCGCGCCATCGGTCGCATGCGGCCGCCAGTCGAAGACGATCAGGCACATCGCGCGCGGCCTCCGCTGCGACCCGCAAAAACGAGGCGCGGCGCGAACTGCGTCGTCACAGGACTCTTTGCCAAGCCGTCACACCTCGGACGGCAGTGCGTACGGCAGCGGCAGGATGCGCAGTGCGGGGCCGTCACCGGCGCCCAGATGCACGCTGCCCGATTCGAGCGCCGCGAGCTTGATCTCCGCGAGCAGATCGACGCCACCTTCGGGCGCTGCCGCCGCGTTCACGATCATGCCGCACGGCTGGCTCGGGTCGTCGGAATGGAACAGCTCCGCGCCCGCGCGCGCGGCGTCGGTCCCGGCTGCGACGCTCGCGAGCGCGGTGCGGCGCTTGATCGTGCCGCGATACTGGCTGCGCGCCACGATTTCCTGGCCCGGATAGCAGCCCTTCTTGAAGTTCACGCCGCCGAGCACGTCGTAGTTGACCATCTGCGGGACGAATTGCTCGCTCACGGCTTGAGTGATGCGCGGCTCGCCCGCGCGGATGTCGAGCCAGTCCCACACCGCGGGCGAGACGGGCTTGAGCACGTCCTGGAGCGAGGCGAGCTTCGCCTCCACGGCGTCTTTCGGACCAACCCACAGATAGCGCAGGCGCCCGAGCGCATCGGGCACGCGGATCAGCGTGCCGGCGGGATCGTCCACCTTCACGTGCACGCCGTCGGGCAGCGCGTCGAATACGCGCGCGAGCGCGCCGCGCACATCACCCGCGAGGCCCACCACGAGCAGCTTGTCGCTGTCGTCGGTGAGCCTGGCCTTGGCGCGCAGCACGAACATCGAGAGACGCTTTTGCACGCTCGCCTGGACATCCTTCGAAACCAGCAGGCGGATCGTGTCGCCCGTCTTCCATGTGAGGAACGAGGCGAGCAGTCGGCCCTTGGGCGAGCAGTAGCCGGCGAGGCGCGCGCCGGTCACGTCCAGATGCTGGATGTCGTTCGTGAGCTGGCTGTGCAGGAAGCTGGCTGCATCGTCGCCATTGGCGTCGATTACGCCGAATTGCGGCAGGATCGCCCAGGCGCCTCCCTTGAGGACGGCGTCGAACTCATCGGCGGCAGGCGCCGCGATGGAATGCGTGTCGGGGGAATGCGTGTCGTGGGATGCGAGCGGAGCGTTCATGGATTCGGGGAACAGTCAATCCTGACTTTAGCGAGGGCAAGCAGTTATTATATGAGGTCCGCCTGAGTCACGTTACGCATGTCCCTCCTCAAGAAATGCCTTGTTGCCGGCGCCGGCCTCGTCGTGCTTGGCGCCGTCGCAGCGGGTAGCGTCTGGCGCTGGGCGACCTCGCCCGTGGCGCTCGCCGTCCCGCAACTCGATGTCACCATCAAGCCGCACAGCTCCGTGCGCAGCGTCACTGCCCAGCTGCGCCGCGGCGGCGTGCCGGTCCAGACCGATTTGTTCGTGCTGATGACGCGCGTGCTCGGCCTGCAAAGCCAGCTCAAGTCCGGCAACTACGAATTCAAGGCCGGCGTCACGCCCTATGAGGTGCTGCAGAAGATGGCGCTCGGCGACGTCAACGAGTCCGTGGCGACCATCATCGAAGGCTGGACGTTCAAGCGCATGCGCGACGAACTCGATACCAATCCGGCGCTGCGCCACGATACTGCCGGCATGAGCGACGCCCAACTGCTGGCCGCGATCGGCGCGCCCGCCGCGCCGCAGGGCAGCGGAGAAGGGCTGTTCTTCCCGGACACCTATTTGTTCGACAAGGGCTCGAGCGATCTGGATGTCTACCGCCGCGCCTACAAGCTCATGCAGACGCATCTGAACGAGGCGTGGGCCGCGCGTGCGCAGGGCTTGCCGCTGAAGTCGCCCTACGAGGCGCTCACGCTTGCCTCGCTGGTCGAGAAGGAGACCGGCAAGGCCGGCGACCGTCCGCTCGTGGCGGCCGTGTTCGCGAACCGGCTCAAGGTAGGCATGCCGTTGCAGACCGATCCGTCGGTGATCTACGGGCTCGGGGTGAACTATACGGGGCGGCTGCGCAAGAGCGATTTGCAGACCAACACTATCTACAATACCTACCTGCGTCCCGGGTTGCCGCCGACGCCAATTGCACTGCCGGGCGTCGCCGCCCTGCAGGCTGCGCTCAATCCTGCCTCGACCCCTGCGCTGTATTTCGTGGCGCGTGGCGATGGCAGCAGCGTTTTTTCTGACAATCTCGTCGACCACAACAAGGCCGTCGACAAGTACATCCGGGGTAATTAAATGGCGCGGGGCCGATTCATCACGTTCGAGGGCATCGACGGCGCGGGCAAGACCACGCATCTGGCGTGGTTTCGCGAGCGGCTCGAACAGAAGCTGGGCGCCTCGGGCCGCTCGGTGGTCATGACGCGGGAACCGGGCGGCACGCCGCTGGGCGAAAAGCTGCGCGAGATCCTGCTGCACGAGCCGATGGACCTCGAGACCGAGGCGCTGCTGATGTTCGCCGCGCGCCGCGAACACCTCGCACGCGTGATCGAGCCGGCGCTTGCGCGCGGCGACTGGGTGCTCTCGGACCGTTTCACCGACGCCACTTTCGCCTATCAGGGCGGCGGCCGGGGCCTGCCGCGCGACAAGCTCGAAGCGCTCGAGCGCTGGGTCCAGGGCGGATTTCAGCCCGATCTGACCGTGCTGTTCGACATCGAGCCCAATACGGCGAGCGAGCGCCGCGGCGCCGCGCGCGAGCCGGACCGCTTCGAGAGCGAAACCGACGCATTCTTCGCGCGCACCCGCGCCGAGTATCTGCGCCGGGCTGAGGAAGCGCCGTACCGCTTCGCGATCGTCGACTCGTCGCAGAGCATCGATGAGATTCGTGAGAAGCTCGAAAAAGTCATCGCAACGCTTTGATAAAAAGCGTTATTTGCTGCTCTGATGGTTTATAGAGTTCGCGCGGGTTCTCCAAAATACCGCTTAACAGATTGATTTAAAACATGATCTATCCGTGGCAATCGGGCGACTGGGAGCGCCTCCAGCAGTTGCGCAGCCATTGGCCGCACGCACTGCTGCTGCACGGCCAGGCAGGCATCGGCAAGCTCCAGTTCGCGCAGCATCTGGCGAAGGGGCTGCTGTGCGAGTCGCCGCAGGCCGACGGCCAGCCATGCGGCAAATGTCCGGCGTGCACCTGGTTTGCGCAGGGCAACCACCCCGACTACCGGATCGTGCTGCCCGAGGCGCTGGCCGGTCTCGCAGGCCAGGTGGGTGCCGAGGACAAGGAAGACGCCAAGGCCGATAAAGCTGACGCGGACGAGGGCAAGAAGACTCGCGCGCCCAGCAAGGAAATCCGCATCGAGCAGGTGCGCGCGCTGCTCGATTTCACCGGCGTGGGCTCGCATCGCGGCGGCCTGCGCGTGGTCGTGCTGTATCCTGCTGAGGCGCTCAATGTTGCGGCCGCGAACGCGCTGCTGAAGACGCTCGAAGAGCCGCCCGCGGGCGTGGTGTTCCTGCTGGTGTCGGCGCGCATCGACCGGCTGCTGCCTACCATCATCAGCCGTTGCCGGCAGTGGCCGATGAGCACGCCCGCGCCGGACGAGGCTCAGGCGTGGCTCGCGAACCAAGGCGTGGGTGATCCAGCTGGCCTGCTCGCGGAAGCGGGAGGCGCGCCGCTTGCGGCGCTCGCGCTGTCGCAGGACGACAATCGCGCGCTGCGCGACTGGACCCTCGGCCAGCTCGCGGCTGGCGCGGCGTGCGACGCCTTCGCCTGCGGCGAGACCCTGCAGAAGCTGCCAGTGCCGCTCGTCCTCGGCTGGCTGCAGCGCTGGGTCTACGACCTGCTGGCCGAGCGCACGGCGGGCCGGCCGCGCTACTACCCGCAGTCCGCAGCGGCGCTCACGCGCTGCGCAGCGAATCTGGATGCATCAGCGCTCGCCCGTTACCTGAAGTCCATGGCGCGCCAGCGTGCCGTGGAAAATCATCCGCTGAATGCGCGCCTCGTGTTCGAGGAGCTGTTTCTCGGCTATCGTGAAATGTTTGCCTGAGACGTCTTGCTGAGCGTCCGCCTTATCCGATGATTCGCCGCTGATCCGCACCATGAGCCTTGCTTACCGGGATGCCACCCTTGACGATCTGTCCACGATCGTCGCCATTTACAACTCGACCGTGCCGTCCCGGCAGGGGGACGCTGCCGCGCGTGGTCGTGCTCGACGGCGTCGAGCGCGACCACGTGATTCTCGGCAAGCGGCTTGCCGCCTGAGTTGCAGGCCTGAATTTTTCGTTGCGCACGTTGGTTGCGGATTTCCGTAGATTCCGCGCAGTCAGCCTTACCGTAACCCCATCGCAGGACCGCCATGTTTGTCGATTCACATTGCCACATCAATTTCGAAGGTCTCGCCGACCGGCTGCCCGAGGTGCTCGAGAACATGCGCGCGCAGGCCGTCACGCATGCGCTGTGCGTTTCGGTCGATCTCGAGACGCTGCCCTCAGTGCTCGACATCGCGAGCCGCTACGAAAACGTCTACGCGTCGGTGGGCGTGCACCCCGATCACGAGGACGTTCAGGAGCCCAGCGTCGCGGACCTCGTGGAGCTGGCGCAGCACCCGAAGGTCGTGGCGATCGGCGAAACGGGGCTCGATTACTATCGGCTCGGCGAGCGCACGATCGAGGACATGGAGTGGCAGCGCGAGCGCTTTCGCGTCCATATCCGCGCGGCGCACGCGACGGGAAAGCCGCTCATCGTTCATACGCGTGCGGCGTCGGACGATACGCTGCGCATCATGGAAGAAGAGCGCGCCGGCGAACCCGGTGGCGTGATGCACTGTTTCACGGAGCCCTGGGCGATCGCCGAGCGCGCCCTTGTACAGAATTTTTACATTTCCCTTTCAGGTATCGTGACGTTCAAGAGCGCGACCGAGGTTCAGGAGGTGGCGCGCCGCGTGCCGCTCGAGCGTTTGCTGATCGAAACGGATTCGCCCTATCTTGCGCCAGTGCCATATCGGGGCAAACCCAATGAACCTGCGTACGTTAGCCATGTCGGAAGATTCATCGCCCAGCAACGCGGATTGCCGGACGCCGAACTCGGCGCTGCCACCACGCAGAATTTTTTCCGGCTCTTCAAGATTCCGGCCGCGGCCTGATTCGTGATCCGCTAGCAGTCGATTTTGATTTATCGTTTTTTATCAATTAGATATCGAATAACGTTAAGGTCTGACATGAACTCGAATCCGCTTACGTCCACCGTCCGGGCCACGCGCGCTACCGGCGTGCGCCGCATCGCTGCCGCGCTCGCCATCGGTATGAGCGCCGCCTTCCTCGCGAGCGCGCCGGTCCACGCCGCGTCGATCGATTCGCTCGTGAAGGGCGTGAAGTTCGACGACGCCAAGGGCGTCGCCAAGGACCTCGCAGACGGCATGGACCCGAACGCCACGGATAGCCAGGGCATGCCGCTGCTCGTGCTGGCCGCGCGCGAGAAGTCGGACAAGGTCGCGGCAGTGCTGCTCGACAATCCGAAGATCAACATCGCCGCCGAGGACAAGTCGGGCGAGAACGCGCTGATGCTGGCCTCGCTCAATGGCGACATGGATCTCGTGAAGCTGCTCATCACCAAGGGCGCCGAGGTGAACAAGCAGGGCTGGACGCCGCTGCACTACGCCGCCGCGAACGGCCACGACGACGTGGTGAAGCTGCTGGTCGGCTATTCGGCCGACGTCAACGCGCTGTCGCCCAACGGCACGACCCCGCTCATGATGGCCGCGCGCGGGGACCATATGAGCACCGCTAAACTGCTGCTCGACCACGGCGCCAATCTGAACGCAAAGAACCAGATCGGCATGACGGCGCTCGATTTCGCCAAGCAGTACAAGGCGCCTGACGCGATCAAGGACCTCTCGGCGCGCATGGGCCAGGCGGCGCAGTAACGCCGCCGCGGGCGCTGACGGCCGGGTCATCGGGTGCATTCGCGCAAGCTCTTTCGCGGAAGAGCCGCACGACGCGCCCCTAAAACAGTGCACAATACCGGGGTTGCCGCCGGCCGCCAGCGGGCGGCTCGCGGCGCGGCAAATGCCGCACCCGATGACGAATCAAGCGACGAATCAAGGAGAATCATGCTGCGGGCTCTGATCTGCGCCGGCGCGCTCGCTGTGCCGGTTTCGGCTTTTGCCTTCACCGCCTCCGATCTGAACCGGCTGTGTTCGAAGACTGACGTGGCGTCGCGCAGCGCATGCGCGGCTTATATCGAAGGGGCCGCCGACGGCATTTTCAACACCATCGACGCCATCGGCGGCACGACCGGCCCGCGCGTCGGCCAGTATTTCTGCCTGCCGCAGGAGGCTCGCTCGGCGCAACTCACCGACGCCGTGCGCAAATACATCGCCGATAACCCGAACGTCGCCGGCTACAACGCCAGCACGGCCATCTCGCTCGGGCTCGGCAAGGCGTTTCCTTGCAAGACCGGCAATTGACGGGGCACTGGGCCGGGCCGGCAATCGCGACGGCAATCACGCCGAAACCCGACTCAGCGCCGAGCCGTCGGCCTGAATTTTTTCCTGAACGGCCCGACTTGGCCGATCGCAATCTTTAGCGCATCTTTACGCGCATTCAAGTAGCGTGACGTCGGGTACTGTTGCCTTGCGCCGCGCTCACTACCTTCCCGAACGCTAGCCAGCCCGGCGAGTCCGCAGGCTCCGGCCAATACCGTGGCACGTCCCTTGCTGGGGAATTCGGTTGCCGGAGCAAAACGGAGGAGGAAATATCTCGATGGCCAGACTGATAGTCGTCTCGAACCGCGTGGCGACGCCCACGGAGACCAAGGGCTCCGCAGGGGGGCTCGCTGTTGGCGTGTTCGGGGCGCTCAAGGACGCAGGCGGCGTGTGGTTTGGCTGGAGCGGCGATGTCGTGAGCGAGACGGTGGCCAACGCGGGCCCGACGCTCGCCGAGGAGGGGCCGGTCACTTTCGCGACTGCCGGGCTCACGAAGAAGGATTACGACCAGTATTACCGCGGTTTCTCGAATGCCACGCTGTGGCCGGTGTTCCACTACCGCAACGATCTCGCGCGCTATGAGCGCGATGAATACGCCGGCTACCGGCGCGTGAATGCGTGGCTCGCGCACAAGCTCGTCAAGCTGATCCAGCCCGACGACATGATCTGGGTCCACGATTACCACCTGATTCCGTTCGCTGAGGCGCTGCGCTCCGAGGGCATGCGCAATCGTATCGGCTTCTTCCTCCATATTCCGTTTCCTTCGCCGCAAGTACTGCAAACGATTCCGCCGCACGATGAGCTCGTGAGGTCGCTGTGCTGCTATGACCTGCTCGGTTTCCAGACGCGCAACGACCAGCAGGCGTTTCACGATTACATCGCGCGCACCGCGAGGGGCGTGGTGCGCGAGCATGGCGAAAACAAGGAAGCGGGCGAGGTGGAGGCCTACGGGCGCAAGCTGCGCACGGGCGTCTATCGCATCGGCGTGTTTCCCGACGAGATCGCCGAGCAGGCCGCGCGCTACGAGAGCCGCCAGCATGTGCTCGATCTCAAGCAGAGCCTCGAAGGCCGCAAGCTTGTGATGAGCGTGGACCGGCTCGATTACTCGAAGGGGCTCGTCGAGCGCTTTCACGCCTTCGAGCAATTGCTCGAGCATTCGCCCGAATGGCGCGGCAGGGTCACGCTCGTGCAGATCGCGCCGCCCACGCGCTCCGACGTGGCGAGCTACAAGATCATCCGCGAGGAACTGGAGCGCGAGGCCGGACGCATCAACGGGCGTTATTCGGGCCTCGACTATACGCCTATCCGCTACCTGAGCCAGCAGTACGACCGCTGGAAGCTGATGTCGCTTTTTCGCGAGTCGCAGGTGGGCTATGTCACGCCGCTGCACGATGGCATGAATCTGGTCGCGAAAGAATACGTGGCCGCGCAGAATCCCGACGATCCCGGCGTACTCGTGCTCTCGATCTTCGCGGGCGCGGCCGCCGAGCTTACGGGCGCGCTGCTCGTGAATCCTCATGATGCCGCGGGCATGTCGGAGGCGCTCGGGCGCGCGCTGTCGATGCCGCTAGAAGAGCGCAAGGCGCGCTATCTGACCAATATGGAAGCGCTGCGCCGCAACGATCTGGGCGTCTGGCGCGACCGCTTTCTCTCCGATCTCGCGGCCGTGCCGCAGCTGCGCTGACTGCCTGAGTATGGAGATAGCGCGAGCCGCGCCCGATTGCGTATCATCGGGCGCTGGCTCAACCTGCGCATGCGCGCGCTTGCTACGGCCCATGCTTTCGACCCTCGCCATCGCCAACTACCGCTCACTGCGCGAACTCATCGTGCCGCTCGGGCCGCTGAACGTCATCACCGGCCCGAACGGCAGCGGCAAGTCCAATCTCTATCGGGCGCTGCGCCTGCTCGCGTTGACCGCGCGCGGTGGCGTGATTCCATCGCTCGCGCGCGAGGGAGGCTTGCAATCGACGCTCTGGGCCGGCCCCGAGCGCTTTTCGCGCGCGGTCGCCCAGGGCGATTACGCCGTGCAGGGCACCGTGCGCAAAGACGCCGTGAGCCTCAAGCTCGGCTTCGCGAGCGAGACCTTCGGCTATGCGATCGACCTGGGCTTGCCGGTGCCCGGCTCCTCGCAGTTCTCGCTGGACCCGGTCATCAAGCGCGAATGCATCTGGGGCGGGCCGCTGCTGCGGCCATCGACTGTGCTCGTCGACCGTCAGGGGCCCATGATCCGCATTCGCGACGGGGAAGCGGAGGGCGGGTGGACGACGCTCGCGCAACCCGTGGCGAGCTTCGACAGCATGATGACGGAGTTCGCCGACCCGCGCAGCGCGCCCGAAATGATCGCGGTGCGCGAACAGATCCGTTCGTGGCGCTTTTACGATCACTTCCGCACCGACGAGCACGCGCCCGCGCGCCGGGTGCAGATCGGCACGCATTCGCCGGTGCTGGCCGACGATGGCGCCAATCTTGCCGCCGCGCTGCAGACGATCCGCGAGATCGGTGACGCCGGTGCGCTCGACGCGGCGATCGGCGATGCGTTTCCGGGCGCGCGCGTCGAGATCGTCAATCACGAAGGGCGCTTCGAAGTCGCGCTGCGTCAGGAAGGTTTGCTGCGGCCGTTGCGTGGCGCCGAGCTTTCGGACGGCACGCTGCGCTATCTCTTGCTCGCTGCCGCGCTGCTGAGCCCACGCCCGCCCACGCTGCTCGTGCTCGACGAGCCGGAGACGAGCCTGCACCCCGACTTGCTGCCGTCGCTCGCACGGCTCATCGCGCGCGCCTCGGCGCACTCGCAGGTGCTGGTGGTCTCGCACGCGGCGCGGCTCGTTGCAGCGCTCGAGCGCGAGGCGGGCAGCCAGTCGATCGTGCTGGAGCGGCGTCTCGGCGCGACGGCGCTCGCCGACGCCGATTCGCTCGATGTACCGGCGTGGCAATGGCCGTCGCGCTAAGCCGCCTCGGGCGCTCTGCGACGGGCGCCAGGCAGGATGTTTCGACGTGTAAGTCCATATAGCAATTGAAAGACTCGCAGCGCGGGCGCGGCGCAAGGCGAATAATAGCGAAATGCGCCGTGCTGCGAGCCGCCCGATCGCGTTCTCCGCGAGTCTGTCCCTTCCTTCGATATTCGAGGGCACGATTGCAATACTGGGCTTCCTTTAAAATGGCTCGACCCACCTGGCGGAATTTCCCGCGTGCGTGCGCGGAACACGAAGGAGACACTCAATGAGAATTGCGCAGATCGCCCCGCTGACCGAATCGGTGCCACCGAAGCTCTACGGCGGCACCGAGCGCGCCGTGTCGTACATCACCGAGGCGCTAGTCGAGCTCGGTCACGACGTGACGCTGTTCGCAAGCGGCGATTCGCAAACGCGTGCGAAGCTCGAACCCGTGTGGCCGCGCGCGTTGCGCCTCGACCCCGGCATTCGCGACCGTATTGCGCCGCACATGCTGCTCATGGAAATGGTGCGCCGCCAGGCCGACCAGTTCGACGTGCTGCATTTCCATATGGATTACTACTCGTTCTCGGTGTTCAAGCGCCAGGAAACGCCGTTCGTGACCACGCTGCACGGCCGTCTGGACTTGCCCGAGCAGCAACCGGTGTTCGACACGTTCAACACGGCGCCGGTCATCTCGATCTCGAATGCGCAGCGCCAACCGATGCCGCAGGCCAAATGGCTCCGGACGGTCTATCACGGCCTGCCCGAGGCGCTGTATACGCCGCAGCCCGTCGAGCCGCGCTATCTCGCGTTTCTCGGCCGCATCTCGCCCGAGAAGAGAGTGGACACGGCGATTCGCATTGCCCAGCGCTGCGGCTTGCCGATCCGCATCGCCGCCAAAGTCGACGAGGCCGATCGCGAGTATTTCGAACGCGAGATCAAGCCACTCTTCGCACTCCCGAATGTGGAATTCGTGGGCGAGATCAACGACAGCCAGAAGGCCGAATTCCTCTCCGGTGCGCATGCGCTGCTGTTCCCGATCGACTGGCCCGAGCCGTTCGGGCTGGTGATGATCGAGGCGATGGCGTGCGGCACGCCCGTGATCGCGTTCAATCGCGGCTCGGTGCCGGAAGTGGTGGATGAGGGCGTTTCGGGATTTATCGTCGAGGACGAAATTGGCGCCGTGGCGGCCGTGAACCGGCTTTCACGCGTGCCGCGCGCCGGTGTGCGGCAACGCTTCGAAGAGCGCTTCACGTCACACCGCATGGCGCAGCAGTATATCGAGGCGTATCAGGCGGTGATCCGCGCGAACAAGCGTTCGCGCTTCAAGGTGATCGACACGTCCACGAGCTGAGCGGCGGGGGGGCCTTGTTTCGCACAGGCAGCGCCCGAGCGGAACAAGGCCCGGGCGCCCTGCATGCTCGTGAACGCGTGAAACTTACAGCTTCAGCGGGGAGATCTTGGTCGTGCCGAGCGAGAGGTCGCCGATCAGGCCGCTGTTGGTGAGCACGAAGACTTCCACGGGCTTGGTGGCCGTGGTGGTGTCGATCGTGCCGTTCGCGCCGACCTTCGCGATCGCGACCGAGGCGTCGCCGCCTGCCGACCAGCCGCTCGAATTGCGGAATTTGTCGAGTGCTTCCTGCGTCATGAACAGGTAGACGACCGACTTCGACTGCATGCCGAGCGTTGCGCCCACCGAGGCGCCCGTGGTGCTGTAGTAACCAACCGTGCTGCCGCCGACACGCAACGCGCCGTCGCCATGCTCGCCGCCAATGCCGATCCCTGCCTGAGTCACCTGCGGGAAGACCAGCACGCCGCGCGCCTTGCCTACGAGTTCGCGCGCGCCGGGCACGGTCTGATAGAGCCGCGACATCGTGCCGTCGACGCTTGCGTCGATCGACTGGCGTTTCGCATCATTGGTTTGTGCCGTCGGCGGCGTGTTGCCGGTGGTCGAGCAGCCTGCGAGCGCCGCGCTGGCAAGCGCGATTGCAACCGAAGCCTTAAGGATGAAACGGCGTCCTTGCATGTTGTTCTCCGTTCTGTGTTCCGGGATATCCGAAATAGCCTTAAGCCGTGCCGTCATGGCGTTTTGCCAATGAAGGAATCAGCTTTCGCTCTTATAACACAGGGTCCGGATTTGCCCGTTCAAGACCGTGCATCGGCAAGACGCGCATCAGTGTTCCGCCACGGGCTTCGCAGCGGGAGGGCGTCGCAGCGCGCGGCGCACGGCGCCCAGGACGATGCCGATGGCGAGCAGGGTTGCAGCCGGCACGACCCAGTAGCCAACGAATGCGTGCCACAGATAGCTCACGAGTGTGGCGCGCCGCGTGGCGTATTCGTCGAGCGCAGCCTGGTGAGCCGCGGCGTTTTCCGCGAGCACGGCGGCAGGGCAGCCCAGCGCGCGTGCCCGTTCAGGCGTCCCCTGGCAATGCAACGGCGCGCCGGCGGCCCGTTCGGCGTCGGTGAAAGTCCAGTTGGCGAGGGCGCGCTGCAGATCCGCGCGGTTGTAGGCCATCTCGTCCTGGGCCTCGCGCACCGCAATGATCATCACCGGCACGAGCCAGAAAACGATCACCACCAGCCAGCGGCGAAACCAGCGATTCTTGTGCTTCCATGCCATCCGCGCCTCCGTACGATGCGACAGGCATCACTCCGGCTCCAACCTTCGTTCGGCGGCCCGATGGCGTCTGTGCGATTGCGTATCAGGGAAAGGGCGCCGCTGCAGCCATCATAGAAGAAAAATCGCGCACGGGCGCAACGCCGAAGCGCGCGGGATGCAAGTGGACGGCCTGCCAGGCCAGGTGCGCCGCACCATGAAAAACGACGCGCCGCAGCATGAGCTACGGCGCGTCGTGAAAGCGATCGTTCTGCGGTGAAGCGGTGGCAGGGCAAACCCGATGCTTCGATCAAGCTTCGGCCGCCTGGCGGATCAGCTCTTGGTCGTGAGGCACTGCTTCATGAAGGCCTTGCGGTCGTCGCCTTTCTTGTCGCCGGCCTGCGTGTTGCACGCCTTCATGCGCTCCTGCTGCGACATGGTGGGGGACACGCCGGCCGCGGAAAGGCATTGCTTCATGAAGGCCTTGCGCTCGTCACCCTTCTTGTCGCCGGCCTGCGCGTTGCAGGCCTTCATCTTGTTCTGCTGGCTATTCGGGCTAGCGGCTGCGGAAGCCGCTGCCGCGGGTGCGGCGGTCTGTGCGAACGCCGGTGCGGCCAGTGCGCCGCCCAGCACGATTGCAGCAATGACGGATTGCATCTTCATCGTTCACTCCCATGGGATTTCGACGTTTGTCGTTAGTCGTGCGAGCAGGCGGCCCATCCGGTCCATCATTGCCTATCGCCGCAACCATTATGGCAAAGCCAACCTGAAAACGAACGGTGAGTGGGTTCGGTTGACGCATGCTCAGGCACAATGCGCTGTATGCACACCACAACGAGACCGGAGATCGACTATGCATTACCTCTTGATGTACGAACTCGTAGACGATTATCTCGAGCGGCGCGCCGAGCATCGCGATGCACACCTGGCGCTTGCGTGGGCGGCGGTGGAGCGCGGCGAGCTGCTGCTCGCGGGAGCGATTGCCGAGCCCGTGGACGAGGCGTTGCTGCTCTTCCAGGGCGAGAGCCCGGCAGCCGCCGAAGCGTTCGCGCGCGCCGATCCCTATGTGAAGGCCGGCCTCGTCAAGGCGTGGCGCGTGCGGTCCTGGCAGACCGTAGTAGGAGAAAAAGCGGCTAATCCGGTGCGCTGAACGCGGGTACGCTGGGCGCTTCGATCGTTACGGCGTGGCCGCGCGGTCGAGCAAATCGCGTACCGTGTCGTCGTCGACCTGGTCGAAGTCGAAGTAGAACTGGCCCACGCTCATGAACGACGAGGGCGTCTGGACGCAGACGAAATCGTCGACTGCGCCGGCGAGCCGTGCGCGCGCACCGGCCGGTGCAACCGGCAACGCCGCGATGATGCGCGCCGGCCCGAGCGACGCGAGCGCCCGCGCGGCGGCCTTGAGCGACGCGCCCGTGGCCATGCCGTCGTCGACCAGCAGTGCCACGCGCCCGGCCACCGGCACAGCGGCGCGTGCACCGCGGTAACGCGCCTCGCGCCGGCCCAGCTCGATGCGGGCTAGCGAAAGTACACTCTGTAATTTCGCCTGGCTCACTCCGGCTTCGCGGATCAGCGCTTCATCGACGTATTGCGCACCATTCGACGAGATCGCGCCCATGGCGAGCTCCGGCTGCCACGGCGTGCCGAGCTTGCACACGGGCAGCACGTCGAGCGGCGCGCGCAGCGCCCCGGCTACTTCATACGCGACCGGCACGCCCCCGCGCGGCAGCGCGAGCACGACGATGTCGCGGCGCCCGGCGTAGGACGCGAGTTGCGCGGCGAGCATTTGCCCGGCCTCGCGGCGATCGGTGAAGGGACGTTCCATGAACGACTCCTGTGTCATGCAAAGTTGAAGCGGAACGGTTGTTTCAGTGTGCCACGCGCAGTCCTGGCGCGGGTGCCCGGGCGTCTTCGCGTGTGCCTGCCTGTGCCCGATTCGCGGCCGGGACGCCTTCGGGACCGGGGCGGCGCAGACGTGATTCCGCGCGTGGCGGCCGTGACCGCGCAACTGCGCGCGGACGGCGTACGCATTGGCTCGACCACGGGCTACGCACGGGCTACACACGGGCCACACACGGGCCACACACGCGAGATCATCGACCAGATCGTGCCCGGCGCTGCCGAGCAGGGCTATGCCGCGGACAGCCCGAAGAATTCGCCCGGCGCCGCGATGCCGCCACGAAACGCCTGCGCGCCGCTGGTGAGCATCGTGTGATCGACAGCGAAGCCGGCCGCGGCTCGTGGTCACGGAAATCAAAATGCGGCTCGCGCGCGGCGAGCGCCCCTTAGTTGCATTGAATTGCGTTGAATTGCGCCGAGTTGTTCCGAGGTTCAGGCGCGGGCGGCTTGCCTCCGCCCGTTCGCTTCATCGTGAGCGCTTCATCGTTCCGAAGCACGCCTGATCATGCAGCACCGCTCACAAGGTCGCTGCGAACGCCTTCTGCACCTGCGCGGGCGAGGTGATCCCGTTGGCGATCAGCAATTGCGTGAGCACGCGCGCCTTCTGCGGATTCAAGTCGAGCGAGACGACGAAACCGCTCGTGTCGTCATTCACTTCGACATTGCGGTTCACGAATCCCGACCCCACGCGCGATGCGCGCACCACCACGATTCCCTGCTTCGCGGCGCGCTGGAGCGCTTCGATGTAAGCGGTAAGCCGTGAGCGTTATAGAGTTCGTGTAAGTGTCGTTGCAGAATGCTCCTCGTTCAGTGCGATCAGGAGCAGACGATGAAGGCAGCAGCGAAGCGAGAGGAAGTGGAATTAGCGTGGCGACAAAGGCTGGCGCGCTTCGCAGAGTGCGGACAGACGGTCAGAGCGTTTTGCCGCGAGGAATCGGTGTCGGAGTTTCGCTTCTATCATTGGCGGCGGCGCTTGCAGCGCCCCGCATCGCCGCGTGGTGCGGAGGTGCTCACTGGAGGCTCAGCCTTTGTCGATCTGGGTACCATTGCCGCAGCTGACACGAGCGTCGAGCCGGGCACGCCGGCTGGACAGGCGAATCTGACGATCCGCCTCGATCTGCCCGGCGGCATCGTTCTGACGATCGCGAGAAGCTGATGTTCTTCCCGGAGCAGCAGGTACGTGTGTTCCTGTACGGCGCACCCGTGGACATGCGGCGCTCGTTCGATGGCCTGTACGCGATCGTGCGCCACAGCATGCCGGTCGATCCACTTGGGGGGCATCTGTTCGCGTTCATCAACCGTCGTGCCACGCAGATCAAGGTGCTCTACTTCGATCGCAGCGGCTGGTGCGTTTGGGCCAAGCGGCTCGAGCAAGGCCGCTTTCTCGCCAACTGGAACCGGGTGGATACGCGTGAGATTGATGTCACGCAACTGAAGCTGTTGCTGGAGGGAATCGAGGTCGTACGGCAACGTCATCGTTACCGGCATCCGCTGCAGCAATCGCCGGCGAGCCCCTCGCCATGAAACACGTCTTTCTCTATGATGGCAGCCATGCCATCGACTGCCGCCACCGACGAGACCCTCGCTGCACTTGCCGCGCAAGTAGCGGCGTTGTCGACGCGATGCGAAGCGGTGCTGAGCGAGAACGCACAATTGCGCGCGCAAGTCGCATGGTTCCAGCGCCAGCTGTTCGGCCGCAAGAGCGAGCGTCGCATCGTACAGCCCGATGCGGCACAAGGCACGCTGGGCGAAGCCTTTGATGCCGTGCCCGATGCACCCGTGCCTGGCAGGAAGACGCGCATAGCAGCCCACGAGCGCAGCACCACGCCCAGTCGCCCTGGGGTCGACGAATCAACACTGTTCTTCGACGAGGGCAAGGTGCCGGTCGAAGTCATCGAAATCGCGAACCCCGAGAGCGCAGGTCTCGATCCCGAGGATTACGAAGTAATCGGCGAGCGTGTGAGCCACCGGCTGGCCCAACGTCCCGGCAGCTATGTCGTGCTCAAGTACGTGCGCCCGGTGATCAAGCGGCGCGACACGCAGGCACTGTCGTGTCCTGCGGCGCCGGTTGGTGTGATCGAAGGCAGCCGCGCCGATGTGTCGTTCATTGCCGGGCTGCTCATCGACAAGCTGGTGTACCACCTGCCGCTGTACCGCCAACATCAGCGGCTTGCCCAGTGCGGCATCCGCGTGTCGCGGCAGTGGCTCACGCAGATCGCGCAGGCGGCCATTGCGCTGATCGAGCCCGTCCACGACGCGCAGTGGCAGTCGATCCTGAGCTCGCGTGTCAAGCGCATGGACGAGACGCCGATCAAGGCCGGACGGGACGGCCCGGGCAAGATGAAGTCGGCGTACTTCTGGCCGGTGATGGGCGAGCTCGAGGAGATCTGCTTCCATTACCAGCCGAGCCGGCGGCAGGAGCACGTCGAGCAGTTGCTCGGGCAAACCGCGGCGGCTGGCAGCGTCCTGCACACGGACGGCTACAAGGCGTACGCCTGGTATGCGAAGAAGACGGGTCTCGCCCACGCGCAGTGCTGGGCGCACAGCAGACGGGCGTTCGTGAAGGCAGAGGAGATCGAGCCGGTACGCGTGGCCGAAGCGCTGGAGCATATCGGCGCGCTGTATCGCGTCGAGGAAGACATCCGGCAGAAGGGCCTGACAGGCTCCGCGAAGCGCGCATGGCGCCAGCAGCATGCGAAGCCGGTGGCGCAGCAGTTCTTCGTCTGGGTGGACAGGCAGTTCGAAGCGCAAGGCTTGCTGCCGAGCAGTCCGCTCACGAAAGCGCTGGCCTATGTGCGGGAGCGCCGCGAAGGCCTGTTGCTGTATCTGGACGATCCGGACGTCGAGATCGATACGAATTCATTGGAGCGCGCGCTGCGCGCCATCCCGATGGGCAAGAAGAACTGGATGTTCTGCTGGACCGAACTCGGCGCCAGGCAAATCGGTATTGCACAAAGCCTGCTGGTGACGTGCAAGCTGCACGACGTCGATCCCTATGACTATCTGGTCGACGTGCTGCAGCGCGTGGGCCAGCACCCGGCGTCGCGCGTGCATGAACTCACGCCGCGAATGTGGAAATCGCTCTTCGCCGGCAATCCGCTGCGCTCGCCCTTGCATCAGGACGTTTGAGATCGCAAGGACGTCGGTGAATTACCGATTACGCTTCGATCGCCGGCTTCGAGGTGTTGCCGTCGCCCACACCCGCCAGCACGATGCCCTTGGCCTTGTTGGCGATGGCGTTGTCGATCTGCATGCTATCCATATTCGCGTGCGCGTAGACGATTTCGACGCGCGGCAATTGCTCGCCCGAAGGCGATGCATACTTGTGGCTGTCGAGTTGGACCGCGGACGCCAGGAAGCGCACGCTTGCGGGATCGACATAGCCGATCGGCCCGCTGTTCGGCGAAACGAACGTTTGCACGCTCGTGGTGTTGGTCTTGGTGGTTGCGCGCGCCGACTGGATCGTGTCGTTGAGCACCACCATCACGCCGCGCCCGCGCGCTGCGGGGCTGGCAGCCACTTCGACGGCTTCGTACAGGTTGCTCGGGCCGTCAGCGCTCGTGGCCGTGGAGGGGCGCATGGAGCCCACCAGCACGACGGGCTTGTCGGTGCGCAGCACGTTGTCGAGGAAGAAGGCCGTTTCTTCGAGCGTGTCCGTGCCGTGCGTGATGACGACCGCATCGGCTTCGTTGCGGTCGAAGATTGCCTGGATGCGCCGCGCGAGCGTGAACCAGACCTTGTCGTTCATGTCCTGCGAACCGATGGACGCAACCTGTTCGGTGCTCAGGCGGGCAAGCTTTTCGATGCCGGGCACGGCCTGCACGAGTTGCTGCGCGCCCACCGCGCCCGCGTTATAGGCGTTGGCCGCGCGCGTGTCCGCCTGGCCCGCGATTGTGCCGCCCGTGGCGAGCACGGCCACGCGCGGCAACGCCGCCGACGCGGTGGTGGACGTGGCGGGCGCGGCGGCTTCGCCGGCGGCCAGAGCGACGCTTGCGGGCAGGACAGTGCCGACAAGCACGAGTGCGGCGGCAAGGCATTTGGCGTGGATGGCGGTTGTCATGTTTTTTCCTTGGCGGTTAATAATCATTTTTAAAATGAAAATTTCGAAAATAATTATCTACCGATTATGGATAAATTCAATCCCGCGTTGATAATTAATTGATTCATGTCGTGCACATAATGCGCACTACATGTATGTAAAAAACCGGACCTCAACGATTGAGCCGATTTTTGACACAATTGTTTGCAGTATTTTTATCAGTGAATCAATGAATTCAGATAACCCGAACTTGCAATAGCAATGCCTGTGCGGCACGTTCAATAATTCGAAATTAAGATAATCAATCTTCCAGGGAAAAAATAATCGGCGGGCGGGGTCCGCGCATTCCGTGCTTTTACTGTTTATTGGCCACGTGCGCTACCATGAGCCCCCACGACTCTCGCGCAGTATTTGTGCCATCCATGAAGACGTTCCTGCTGTTCATTGCCACCGCGCTTGCCGAAATCGTCGGCTGCTATCTGCCGTATCGCTGGCTGCGCGAGGGCGCGAGCGCCTGGCTGCTCGTGCCGGCCGCCGCATCGCTCGCGCTGTTCGCGTGGCTGCTCACGCTGCATCCGAGTGCGGCGGGGCGCACCTACGCCGCCTATGGCGGCGTCTACGTGTGCGTAGCGATGCTATGGCTGTGGGGCGTGGAAGCCATCCGGCCGAGCCCGTGGGATTACGCCGGGATGGCGCTTGCGCTGGCCGGCATGGCGCTCATTGCGTTTCAGCCGCGCTGAACCGGTATTCTGCGGGGAGTCAGTTCAGACGAAGTGCGGATTCGCTTCAGGCGAGCGAGTTGACGCCCGGGAATTTCGCGCGGAATGCCACCGGCATCGGCACGACTTTCTTCGCCTCGTAGTCGAAGAAAACAAACCCCGACTTGGCCATCGCAATGAGTGCGCCGTCCGAGGGGCGTGTGATGCGGAAAATGATGTCGCCGCCGTAGCGGTTGAAATCCATGATGCCGACCTCGAAGCACAACTGGTCGCGCGCATAGGCTTCGGCGCGATACGTGGTGGCGAGGTCGGTGACGATGATGCTGGTATGGGCGTCTTTCATGTCCTCGATGCCGGCATCGAAGAGAAAACGTGCCCGTGCCTCGGAAATCATCGAGATCATCGAGTCGTTCGCGAGGTGGTTGGCTGAATTGATGTCGGTGACGCGCACCGTGAGGTGGGTCGAGTAGTAAAACTGGTATTCGGGGAAATGGAGCTCGATGCGGGCCATGGCGCAATGCGTTGAATAGGGGCGTGGGGAGCACGGCGCCCGGCCGTCGGCCAGGCGCAGCTTGTGCGCCGGCAAGCGCACTCCGCTATTTTATCGGTTCGCACAGGCGCGCATGCGCGCCGGCCTATATGCGCGGCAGATCATCCATCGACTTTTCGACGCTGCCGTCCGGGACCTCCATATCGATTCCGTCGATGCCGTTGGGGTGGGGAACAGCCTTGATCTTCGGCCCGAGGAATTTCATGCCGCCCAGCGTGAACACGGAATACACCACGGCTCCCGAGCGCAGGCCGTTCGCGACGTCGGCCACTTCCGAAATTTTGGGCGGCGAGAGCCAGTCATGGGAATGAGGGTCGATTGGCGCCCAGCGCACGTGCGTCACGCGGTCCGTTGAAGCGCTGATGCGCACGCCATCGACAGCATACGTAGCCATGGTCGTCTCCTTCGCCACCAAAATTCCTATGCTATTCCGTTCGGCAACGGCTGGAAAGCGGCGCGCGAGCGATGGCGCAAAATGCGAGGCCCCCTCAGGCGACGGACGCCGCCTGTGGGGCCGAACGGGCCCCGCATGGGACTCGCGTGGGCCTTGCGTGCAGGCGAATCCGGACTTACTGCAGATTGCCGGCCACCGCGACGGTCTGACCCGTGATGTAGTTCGACTCGGGAGAACAGATACACGCCGCCCGCGGCTTCCTCGGGCGTGCCTCCACGGCCTAGCGGGTTGCGCTGTGCGTGCGTCTTCAGCATTTCGGGGTTCAGACCTACGCGGATGTCGCGTCCGTCGATCTTCACCGTCGCACCGGCCTTTGCGTCAGCGGACGTCATGCGCGTATGGATTAGGCCGAACGCCACCGCGTTGACGTTCACGTTGAAGCGACCCCATTCGCGCGCGAGCGCGCGCGTCATGCCGATTACGCCGGCCTTCGCGCCCGAGTAGTTCATCTGGCCCGCGTTACCGTTGAGCGCCGACGTCGACGAGATATTGACGATCTTGCGATAGACCTCGCGGCCTTCCGCTACGTCCGCGGCGTGCAGCGCCTTGATGTGCGGGTAGGCGGCGCGCAGGATGCGAAACGGCGCGGTCATGTGGCAGTCGAGAATCGCATACCACTGTTCGTCAGTCATCTTCTGGATCACGTCGTCCCACGTGTAGCCCGCGTTGTTGACGACGATGTCGATGCCCTGGAAGGTGTTCATCGCGGTGCCGATGAAGCGCTCGGCGAAGTCTGGCGCGGACACGTTGCCCACGCAGACCACCGCTTCGGCGCCCATCTTCTTGAGTGCTTCCACCGTTTCGTGCGCCGGATCGTCGAGATCGTTCACGACGATGCGCGCTCGGCGCTCCATGTGGATGTCCGGCACTCAACCTACACAGAACACGACACTTCTATTTAGCGGAAACCCGACATTTCTATTTGGGATCTACACTTAAAAATTCGATAATTTATATTATGTAAAATAAAAAATTCACCGGCTTTCGCTTCCACCACAGCCTGGTCCGCCCGCGCATGCACCCCGCACTATTGCATGCGCCGATCCATCCCATGCAACGCGCCCGCACGCCGAACGGCCGAATCTGGCGAGGCCTCGCATTGCGCACAGCGCCCGAAGATCACAAGGCTTGCGCTTGCATACCGAAACTCGCGCGCGGCCGCAATGGCCTCGTGCTGCAACTCAAGCGCGTTGTCGTCGACATCACAAATCGTGCCGCAATCGCTGCAGACCAGATGCGAATGGCGCGTGCCGCGATTGAGTTCGTACACGACGCGCTGCTCGCCAATCCACGCGCTCGTGATCAGGCCCGCATCCAGCAATTGCGCCAGCGCACGATACACACTCGCGAGGCTGCATTGCTCGGTCTCCGGCGGCACGCGCCGAAAGACCTGGTCGGCGGTCATGTGCTCGCGCGGAAATTCGTGGAATAAATGCAGAACCGCGACGCGACTAGAGGTCGGACGCATACGGGCTCGCTTCAGATCGGCGTAAATCGCTTTCATTCCATCGGCACACTTTTTCAGACTTGGCCGATAGTCTCGTCGCCGGTAGCTTAAGAATTGCTTAAGTCCCTTCGCCCCTCAAGTAATTAGGCCCGTGCCTGCGTTCCATGCGCACAGGTGTGAGGCTCGTGCTTCGGGTTCCTCATTCCGCCTCCCCGTCAGGTGAATGATCTGCGGGCTTAAGCTCGATCTGCCGCGCACCGGGGCCCGGATGGAACACGAACGTCGACGCCGCGAAGGCCGGATTGAGCCGCCAGTGGTACGTCACATCATGGCGCGGCCGCGTCGGCTGGGTCGTGTCGGTAACGATCATTTTGCACGGCAGTGGCCTGCGCCCCGTTTGTACCCACAGTTCCCAGTCCACGTCCGCTTCCCGGAATGCATAGTGCGTGCAGGTGCGCGCGTCGATCTTCTCGTCGCCAAGCGTTTGTGCCGATTGAATGGCGCTGTTGTCGGGCTTGCCGTTGCCCCAATAAAACAGATCGACGAGCGGCGTTTCGATATGCCAGTTGGCGGCGAGGTCATGCACCAGAGCGTCGAGCGTGGGCGGAGCATCGTGCCGCGCGTAGTAGCCCTTTTTCTCGTTGAAGATCGTGAAGCGATGGCCGTCATAGACGATGCCGCGCACGTTGCCGTTACCTGTGATGTCCGCGCGCAGGCGATCGGGCCGTTTGACCTTGAGCATGGTGTGATGCAGGAGCGCTACGTTTTGGCCGTTGTCGAGCACGACGTCGGTGGCCGTGTCCGCATTCACTTCGAAGGTGCGTAACGAGCGCAGATACCGGCCCATGGCATCCAGCGCACTAGTTGCGCGCGCATCGATTATTGCCGCACCGCTCTCGCCCGGCCCGCTGCCGAGGTCATTGAGCGGCGATGGCACGTTCGATTTTGCAGGCTCATGCTCGCTTGCCACTTTCTGGTGAGCGCAGCCGCCCAGCATGACTGCACCTATGAGCGAGAGGCAAAGCGGGCTCACGAGCGGCACCGCGAAGGTTCGCGCAATGACTCCAGGGAAGACAATTTTGTTCACGTCGTCTCCTGACTGAAAGGTCGTCTATGACCGCCCCAGCTTGCAGCACCCATTTGTTCCCTGCGCGCGAACCGGCACTGATCAGCGAAGCCTGGACATGGCCCTGCACAGGCTTTGCAGTATCCAGCTGACCGGCACCTATACGGCTGCCACCACGCACACCAGCGCCCCCACCCCGTCGTCCTCGCCTGCGCTCGCTGCGCAGCCGTGATTCGCGCGGGCGGTGGTGCGCATGTGCGTGCCACCGCCATCTCATCCGCCCATCCGCCCATCCGCTCTTGCGCCGAGCAATAGTTAGACAAGACGAGCGGGATTCGGCCGTGCGACCGAGGCACGCATCGTTACGCTGACGCCGAAATCGCGCTCGATGTCCCAATGCGTGCCATAACACTGATTGATCAGCCAGCGCACGGCATTGCGGGTGAGTTCCGCCGTCGGAATGTGGACCGAGGTGAGCGCGGGTGCCATATAGGCCGCTGAATAATCATCGTCGTAGCCCATCACCGAGATGTCGTCCGGCACCGCAATGCCCGCCTGCTGCAAACGGGCGAGCGCCGACATGGCCATCGTATCGTTGGCGCAGAAAAGTGCCGTGAAGCGTTGCTTCGAGTCGAGCAACTCGCCAGCCGCGGCATAGCCGCCCTCGGGCGAGAAGTCCGACATGATGAGCGGCACTGCCTCGCGCGCAATGCCGTGGTGCGCGAGTTCGGTGAAGAAACCGTCGAGACGCGCGAGGTTGTCCGAAGAGCTCGGCGGCCCGCCGATCACTGCAATCTCCCGGTGGCCATGCTCGACCAGCGTCCGCGCGGCCAGTTCGCCGCCGTGAAAATGGTCGGCGCAAAACGACGCCTCGGGCAACTGATCGAACACACGGTTCAGGAATGCCATACGCGGATGCATCGCATGCAGCATATTGAGGTCTTCGTCGTGCAGGTCGTGGCTGATGACCACCATGCCGTCGCAGTCGCGCCCGATCAGAAAGCGCACGGCCTCGATGGCCTGCTCGCGTGGCGAGCCGTCGCCGCAACCGGTGGCCACTACCACGTGCCGCTTCACCGCGCGCAATTCCGTATCGGTCTCCTTGAGGATGGTGCCGTAATAAGAGCCAAAAAAAGTCGGCACGAAAATGCCGACGATGCCGAGCGACTGCGTCGCCATCGCCCGCCCTATCGACGACGGCCGGAAGTTTAGTTGCTCAATAGCGGCCTGCACGCGCGCAGCGGCCTCGGCCGACACCGGCCCCTTGCCCGAAATCGCCCGCGAGGCCGTGGAAAGACCCACACCGGCCAGCGTTGCCACGTCTTTGAGGGTTACCACGCTTGTTTGCCCCCTTGCCTTCTTCTGGCTATGTTTTCCGAGCGCCCGCCCCTTTCATCTAATGGTCTGATGAATGGGCGCTCAAAGTCGCAGGCTGCTCGCCTCGTCGAACAGCGATACCTGCCCGGCATCGATCTCGAACGGCACATTAGCTCCGCTCGCGAGTGGTGTCTTGTCCTGATCGATCGAAGCGATCTGCGTTCCATGATAATCGAGCCAGAGCACCCGGTGGTTGCCCATCGGTTCGATCAGCGTAATTTGGCCTTGCAGCGCCTCGCCCCGCGAGGCAATGCGCACCGGATCGCCCGAGCGGATGTCCTCGGGACGCACGCCCAGCACACATGGCCGGCCAGGATCGGGCGCCCCCTTGAACCCATAGCGCGAGACGTCCACGGCGAGCCGCTGGCCGCGGAACCACAGCTTGCCTTCGCCGGCTTCGAGCACACCGTGCAGAAGATTCATCGGCGGTGCACCAAGGAAGGTCGCCACGAACAGGTTTTCGGGCCGCGCATAGACATCGGCGGGCGCGCCGAACTGCTGGATCACGCCGCCATTCATGACCGCCATGCGCGTGGCGAGCGTCATGGCCTCCACTTGATCGTGCGTCACGTAGATCATTGTCGCGCCCAGTTGCTGATGCAGTTGCTTGAGCTCACGGCGCAGTTCCGTGCGCAGCTTGGCGTCGAGATTCGAGAGCGGTTCGTCGAACAGGAACACATCGGCTTCGCGCACCAGCGCGCGCCCGATCGCCACGCGCTGGCGCTGACCGCCCGAAAGCTGCGACGGCTTGCGCGAGAGCAGCGGGCCGAGTTGGAGCATCTCCGCCGCTCGCTGCACGCGCCGCTCGATTTCCGC
Organism: Paraburkholderia sp. A1BS-2L; assembly: GCF_051125205.1. Classification (NCBI taxonomy): domain Bacteria; kingdom Pseudomonadati; phylum Pseudomonadota; class Betaproteobacteria; order Burkholderiales; family Burkholderiaceae; genus Paraburkholderia; species Paraburkholderia sp. A1BS-2L. Next base: position 1,659,583 of record NZ_CP120428.1, on the reverse strand, counting down.
GCGTGGCGTGCCATTGATACGCAATGCGAATGAAAGATTTCGCTCGACGTTCATCGTCGGATAGAGCGCGTACGACTGGAACACGAGCGCCACGCCGCGATCCTTGGGATCGGCCCACGTCATGTCTGCGCCCGCGATTTCGATGCTGCCGTGGGTCACGTCGATGAGGCCGGCGATGCTGTGCAGCAAGGTGGACTTGCCGCAGCCCGAAGGGCCGAGCAGCACCACGAACTCTCCCGCGCGCACATCGAGGTCGAGATCTTCGATCACCGTGTTCGCGCCAAGGTCGATGCGCAGGTTGTGCACCGCTACGTTTGCCGGATTCGCCATCGTCTGCCTCCTTGCCCTGACCTCATCGTCGGCTGCTCATCCCTTCATCGCGCCCGATGCGATGCCGCGCACGAACCAGCGGCCCGAAATGAAATAAATCGCGAGCGGTACGAGCGAGGTTAGGATCGTCGCGGCCATGTTCACGTTATAGAGCCGCTCGCCCGTAGTGGTATTGATGATGTTGTTGAGTTGCACGGTCATCGGCAGGTTATGGGTGCCCGCGAAAACCAGCCCGAGAATATAGTCGTTCCAGATGCCCGTGACCTGCATGATCAAGGCAACCACGATAATGGGCGCCGACATGGGCAGCATGAGTTGCACGAAGATGCGCCAGAAGCCGCCGCCGTCGATGCGCGCCGCCTTGAAGAGCTCCTGCGGCAGCGCGGCATAATAGTTGCGAAATAGCAGCGTCATTACGGGCATGCCGAAGATCGTGTGGATCACGACGATGCCCGGCAGCGAAGCGAACAGATGCACGGCGGCCAGCACGCGCACGAGCGGATAGACCATCACCTGCACGGGAATGAACGCGCCCGCGAGCAGCACGGCGAATAGCACGCCCGCGCCGCGCGGCCGCCAGAACGAGAGCGCGTAGCCGTTCACGGCGCCCACCGCAATCGAAATGATCGTGCTCGGCACGACGATGCGCACCGAATTCCAGAAGCCCACGCGAATGCCCGCGCATTCGAGGCCCGTGCATGCCGACGACCAGGCGTCCTGCCACGGCGCGAGCGTGACATGAAGCGGCAGCGCAAGCAGATGGCCCATGCGGATTTCATTCATCGGCTTGAGCGAGGTAACGAGCATCACATAGAGCGGCAACAGGAAAAACAGCGCGGCAATAATAAGGAATCCATATATACCAAAGCGAGCCGGTGTGAAATGACGCCGCCGCCTCGGGGCGGGCATGCGGCGCCCGGGCTTCGCTTCAGTCGCGCGGGCGCTGGACGGTTTGGCAAGCCGAACGTTCATGTTCGCTCTCCCCTGCGCGCTGCCATGGCCGAAACATGGCTGCGCGCGTACAGCACTGGCGCGAGCACCGCGAGAACCGTCGCGAGCAGCACGATCGAGGCGGCGGAAGCCAGCCCGATGTTCGCGCGATTGAACAGGTAATCCATGATGAACTTGCCCGGCACTTCGCTTGCGGTGCCAGGGCCGCCTTGCGTCATGGCCACCACCGCGTCGTAGAGCTTCACCACCATCACGAAGAGCAGCACGAACGCGGTGGACATCGAGGTCTTCAGCATCGGCACGACGATGCTCGCATAAACACGCCAGCGCGGAATGCCGTCGAGGCGCGCGGCCATCCAGATCTCTTCCTCGATGCCGCGCAGCCCCGCGAGCATCAATGCCATCACGAGCCCCGAGGCCTGCCACACGGTCGCGATCACGAGCGTATAGATCGCGAAGCGTTGCGAAACGATCCAGTCGAAGTGCGCATGCGCGAAACCCATATGCCGCAGCACCGCCTGGACGCCGAGTTCGGGATTGAGGATCCACTGCCACACGAGCCCGGTTGCTACAAACGACATCGCATATGGATAGAGAAAGATCGTGCGTAGCGCACCCTCGGCTGCAACGCGCTGGTCGATGAATATCGCGAGCAACAAACCAGTCGCGAGACAGACGACGATAAAGCACACACCGTAGATCGCGAGGTTCTGCAGCGAGACGATCCAGCGGTCGTTTTCGAAGAGCCGCACATACTGCGTCGCGCCCGCGAACGTGTTGGTCGGCAGTGAGCGCGAGTAGCTCATCGAAACACGCGCGGTCCACAGCATCGTGCCGATATAGGCGAACACGACCGTGGCTGCCATCGGCAGCAGCGCGATCCATGCGGCCAGCGACAGGCGCCGCCGCATGGGGCGCCCCGCGCGTTTCAATCGTTCCCGGCGCCTCGCATGATCCAGCTTGAGCGCGTACATGGGCTGCCCCGGCTCAGCGCTTGATCGCCGTGGCGAACGCTTTCTGCGCTTCGTCGACGGGCTGGTTCTTGTTCCAGAAGTTCGTGATGACGTCCTGAAGCGCGCCCTGCACATCAGGCGGAATCAGCATCTCCGGGTTCGGCAACTGGCGAGATTTGTCCTTCATGATTGTCATGCCCCCCTTCGCGCAGATGTCGAAGTTCGAAGTATCCACGTCCTGGCGAATCGGTATCGAGCCCTTCTTCTCGCTGAATGCCGCTTGCGCCTTGGGCGAGGTCATCACCGTCGCGAGCAGTTGCTGCGCTTTCACGGCCTGCGGGTTGTCGGTCTTCGGGAACACGAACGCATCGCCCGCCACCATATACGGGGAATTCGCGAAGCCCGGAAAGCAGCCGAAGTCCTTGCCCGCCACCTGATGCGCGTTAGAGAACTCGCCCTTCGCCCAGTCTCCCATGATCTGCATGCCTGCCTTGCCCGAAATCACGAGCGCCGTCGCATCGTTCCAGTTGCGGCCGGGCGAGCCCGGATCGACATAGCTGTGCAGGCGTTTGAAGGTCGTCAGCACGTTCTTGAAAGCCGGCGAATTGACGGCGTTCGCATCGCGGTCGCGATAGACCCTCATGTAGAGATTGCGATCCATGTCGGCGAAGATCGCGTCGAAAGTGATTTTCTCCTGCCACGCCTGGCCGCCGAGCGCGAGCGGAATCAGGCCTGCCGCCTTGAGCTTGTCGAGGGCGGCGAAAAGGTCGTCGAAGTTCCTGGGTTCGCTCGCGATGCCGGCTTTGGCAAACGCGGGCTTCGAGTAAAAAAACCAGTCCTGCATGTGGATGTCCACGGGTGCGGCATAAAAATGCCCGTTCACCTTGATCTGGTTGAGCACCGATTCTGGCAAAATGGCGTTCCAGTTCTCCCTGGCTGCAACGTCATCGACATTATTCAGGAGTCCCTGGTCGATGAGATCGTGAAACTGTTTGGACGTGTTGAACTGTGCCGCCGTGGGCGGATCGCCGCCAACAATGCGGTTGATTGCCGTGGCGCGCGCCTGGTCCGCGCCGGCAATCGCGTTGTCGATCCACTGGCCGCCCGCCTGATCATAGGCTTGCGCGAATTGCTTGATGGCGGCCGATTCGCCGCCCGAGGTCCACCAGTGAATCACGGTGGCCTTGAGTGGTGCGTCCGCGGCGTGCGCCACCAGCGCGCCGGCCATGGCGAGCGCAGCGACGACAGCGCGCAGCATGGGCGCGCGTGGGTTCATCCGGTCCAATCGCTTCATTGCGTCTCCTCCGGTGTACCGGTTTGTCTATCGTTCTATGAAGTCAAGCCCGCGCGCCCCGCTGGGCCATGAAGCGCGCAATCAGTTGTGCGCTGCGTTTGGGCGTGCGCTTTTGCGTGTCGTAATCCACATGAACCACGCCAAAGCGCCGTTCGTAGCCGAATGCCCATTCGAAGTTGTCGAGCAGCGACCACACAAAGTAGCCGCGCACGTCCACGCCCGCCTTGATCGCGGCGTCGACGGCAGCCAGATGCCGCCTGAGAAACGCAATGCGCTGCGCGTCGTCCACTTGCCCGTCGCGCACGCTGTCGTCGGAAGCCATGCCGTTCTCGGTGATATAGACAGGCGGCAGGTTTTCATACGTGCGATGAAAGCCCACGAGCAGATCGCGCAGGCCGTCCGGATAGACCTCCCAGCCCATCTGCGTGCGTTCGACGCCGGCAAGCGGCACTTCGACAAAGCCGTGTGCGCCGTCGCTTTTCACCTGGGTACGAAAATAGTAGTTGATGCCGAGGAAGTCGAGCGGCGTGGCGATCGTCTGCATGTCGCCGTCGAGCACGAGCGGCTCAGTGCCGGGCCACAGTTCGAACAGCTCGGCTGGATACTCGCTCTTGAGCAACGGGTCGAGAATCCACGCGTTGTGCTGCACTTCGAAGCGGCGCGCGGCGGTGAGGTCGGCGTGCGAATCTGAATCCGCCGTGCCGCGCCCGACGTTCGCGACAATGCCCTTGGCCGAGCGCGGATCGTTCGCGCGCAGCGCCGCCGTCGCCAGCCCGTGGCCCAGCAGCAGATGATGCATGGCCTGGGTCGCATAGCGCGGATTCGCAAGGCCCGGCGCATGATGGCCGTTGCCATAGCCGAGATACGCCGAGCACCACGGCTCGTTGAGCGTCATCCATGCGTCGACGAGGCCCGACAATTCACGGCTCATCAGGTCCGCATAGTCGGCAAAACGCCAGGCAGTATCGCGGTTGAGCCAGCCACCGCGATCCTCCAGATGCTGTGGCAAGTCCCAGTGATAGAGCGTCGCGAAAGCCCGGATGCCCTTCTCTTTCAAACGCTCGAGCAAGCGCCGGTAGAAGCCGATGCCCTTTTCGTTCGGACGGCCCGACGCATCCATCACCCGCGGCCAGGCAATCGAGAAGCGATAGGCCTCGAAGTTCAATGCTTCCAGCAGATCGAGGTCGCTTTCCCAACGGTGGTAATGATCGCAGGCCACAGCGCCGGTATCGCTCGCGAGCACCTTGCCAGTTGTGGCGCTGAAGGTGTCCCAGATCGATGGCAGACGGCCATCCTCGCCCACCGCGCCTTCGATCTGGTACGACGCGGTGGCCGCCCCCAGCAAGAAGTCGCCTCGCCAGAGCACGGAATCGGGCGCCGGCGTGAAGGCGTCGGGTTCGAACGAGGCAGCCGGATCGGGATGCGGCGAAGCGGAATGCGGCGAAGCGGCTAGGTCGTGTGTCACGAAAGCTCCTGCGCAAAAGCCGTCAGCGAGACGTTGCCGCGCCCCGGCGGCGTTGATGTGGAAGCGCTTCCACAGCGCTTGACGCGCAAGATAGCAGCCACGAAATCTCGCGGGCAATTCGGGTTTCTCTGGAGGTCCGAGGGTGTCTCTGCAAACGCTCGCGAGCGCGGCAGCCCCGCTGGAACCATGCTGCACTGCGCGAGGATAGTGCAAGGACGTGCAAGGACGTGCAAGGACCGGTCACGCGTCAGCGTGCTGGCCGAGTTCCGGATGCACGGCCGCGAGCGCCTCGTGTAGCGTCGTATAGATGTTTTCCGCGCCCACCACGGGGGTGATGCCGTGGCGATCCATGTCCGCGCGCAGATAGCGGTTGACCCGGCCGAATATCACCTCGATGCCGCGATTGCGCAGCGACTCGCATAACTCGTTAACCGAACGACCTGCCGAATAATCAATGGCCGTGATGGCCGATGCGTCGATCACGAGACAATGCACGGGCGACGGCGCCCCGTCGATCAAACCGTTCACTTCGTCGACGAAAAGATGATCGTTGGCGTAGAAAAGATCTGAGCCAAAGCGATAGACGATGAGGCCGGGCCCGGTCACGAGTCCGACCTGCGCCGGCACGGGCATCCAGCGCCCCGTCTCGTTGGGCGCAAGCATCATCGTATGCGGGCGATAGCTGTGGCGCACGTGGCGCAGCAGCGAGAGCCCGATCGCAATGAGAATGCCGTTCTCCACGCCGATCACAACCACGGAGAGCGCGGTAACCACGGCGAGCCAGAACTCGCCACGGCTTTCGCTGCGAATATCGATCAACTGGCCGATGTGGACCATGCCGGCAGCGATCGTGAAGACGATGGCCGCAAGCACGCAGCGTGGCAGATATTGCAGCCAGTTGCTCAGAAATAGCAGCACCACCACGACAACCGCAGCAAACGCCAGTTGCGCAAACTGGCTGCGCGCGCCGGCCTGCTCGGCCATGGCGGTCTGCGTGGGGCTGCCGTTCACCACGAACGCGCCGCTCAGCGAAGCCGCCGCGTTTGCTGCGGCGAGGCCCAGCAAATTCTGGTCTTCATCCACGCGCTCGTCGTAGCGCTCGGCGAATGCGCGGCTCGTCGCGGCGCTCTGCGCGATGATGATCACGAAGCACGCTGCCGCCACCTGCATCAAATCGAGCATCTGAAACCAGCCCACGGCCGGAAACGCAATGTGCGGCAGCCCTCCTTGCAGCGGTCCGGTCACGGCAATGCCGCGGCCCGCGAAGTCGAACGTGGCGCTCGCGGCAATGCCGCCCACCACCGCGACGAGCGGCACGGGCCAGGCCGGCCGCAAACGCTTAAAGACGAGAATCGTCAAGACTACGAGCGCCGCGATCGCAGGCGTCTGCCAGTGAATGGAGGAAAACTGCAAGATGATCTGCCTGACCTGCAGGGCCGTGCGCCGCGAGGCGAACGGAATGCCGAGCATGTCGCCGAGCATCGCCACGCCCACCTGTACGCCAACACCGGTAAGAAAGCCCACCAACACCGTGCGCGAGAGAAAGTCGGCGAGAAAGCCTAACCGGAAAATGCGCGCGAGCAGCAGGAAGAACGCCGTGAGCAACGCGGTCATGCCAGCCAGCGCGACGTATTCGGCGCTCGCAGGCGCCGCCATGGCTGTGAGCTTGCTCGCGAAGATCGTGGCCGTAGCCGAATCCGCAGCGACCACGAGGTGGCGCGAGGCGCCGAAGAACGCGAACGCGATGAACGGCAGGAAGCCGGTATAGATCCCGGTAACGGCCGGCATGCCCGCAATGCGCGCATAGCCGAGCAGTTGCGGAATATTCATCGACGCGAGCAGCACGCCCGCTTTCGCGTCACGCAACGCCCCTGCGCGGTTGAGGTGACGCATGCCACTGAAAAATTCAAACGCCACGACGGCTTCCTTTCGATGCCTGCATCCGCATGGGCTTCGGAGTGACTGGCGAGTAAGGGTAATAGCGCCGTATCTTAGCGCGGCACAGCCGGTTCGTTCACGGCGGCTTGCCATGCTGCGATCCTGGCGAAAGGAAAGCTGCGCGACACCAAGAAAAAGGCCAGCGCGCGGGCTGGCCTTCGGTTGCACTGCGGGCGTCGAAGCCGGTGTATGCCTATACCCTCACCGCCGGCGGCACGTAACGGCATTCGTAGCGCTTCCTGACCGTGCCGTTCTCGTCGACGCTTTCCAGATACACATCGAATTGCCAGAGCCGCGCCATGTGCCGCAGGACTTCGTCAGTGTCGCCCGACAGATGACGGTTATCGCTCATGAAGTGGCGCAGCGTGAGGCTGCGGTCGCCGCGTGTGTTGACCGACCAGACCTGAATGTTCGGCTCGCGATGATGCATGTCGTACTGCCGCGAGAGCGCCTGGCGCACGTACTGATAGCCGCTGTCGTCGTGGATGGCCGAGACTTCCAGCGCGTCGCGCATGTCGTCGTCGAGCACCGAGAAGAGCCGCATCTCGCGGATCAGATGCGGCGAGAGATACTGCGCGACGAAGCTCTCGTCCTTGAAGTTGCGCATCGCGTAGTGCAGCGCACTGAGCCATGGGCTGCCGGCGAGTTCCGGGAACCACTTGCGGTCTTCCTCGGTGGGGCTTTCGCAGATGCGGCGTATGTCGCTCATCATCGAAAAGCCCAGCGCATACGGATTGATTCCGCTGTAGTAGTGCTTGGTGACTGGCGGCTGATAGACCACATTGCTGTGCGAGTGCAGGAACTCCATCATGAAGCCGTCTTCCAGCTTGCCTTGCGCATACAGCGTATTGAGCAGCGTGTAATGCCAGAACGTGGCCCAGCCCTCGTTCATCACCTGAGTCTGGCGTTGCGGATAGAAGTACTGACCCACCTTGCGCACGATGCGGATGACTTCGCGCTCCCACGGTTCGAGCAGCGGCGCGTTCTTTTCGGCGAAATACAGCAGGTTCTCCTGCGGCTCGGGCGGGAAGCGCTCGTCGATTTCCTCGGCGATGGGCTGCTGCGTCTTCGGCAGCGTGCGCCATAGTTCATTGACTTGCGATTGCAGATACGCCTCGCGCTCGCGGCGCAGCGCAGCCTCGCGTTCGAGCGAAAGCTTTTGGGGCCGCTTGTAGCGGTCCACGCCGTAATTCATGAGCGCGTGGCACGAGTCGAGCAACTCCTCCACACGGTCGAGACCGAAGCGCTCCTCGCATTCGGCAATGTAATTCTTCGCGTAGACGAGGTAGTCGACGATCGCATGCGCGTCGGTCCAGAGGCGGAACAGGTAGTTGCCCTTGAAGAACGAGTTGTGTCCGTAGGCCGCGTGCGCGATGACGAGCGCCTGCATCGTCATCGTGTTTTCTTCCATCAGATACGCAATGCACGGATTCGAATTGATGACGATCTCGTACGCAAGCCCCATCTGTCCCCGGCGATAGCTCTTCTCCGTGGAGAGAAAATGCTTGCCGAACGACCAGTGGCGATAGTTGACCGGCATGCCGACTGACGCATAGGCATCCATCATCTGCTCGGCGCTGATCAATTCGAGCTGGATCGGATAGACGTCCAGTTCGTATTGCTCCGCAACATGCGAGATATGCGTGTCGTATTCTTCGATCAGCTCGAAGGTCCAGTCGGATGGGCACGGCAACGGCCGTCTGTCGGCTACGTTCATATGCAATTCCCTGGTTTCCGGAAGCCGGGGTTCAGGGAGGTCATGTTCGGGGAGCCCGTGCGCGTCTTTGCGCGCCGGCTCGGCCGGGTGTCCCCCCCGTTTTGCGGCAGCCTCGTGATCGCCGTGCTGTCCCTTCCCGTGGCCGCCGGTCTTGCGGCGCTCCGGCTGATAGCCGCGCGCCTCGTTGTGCAGGTGGCGTGTCGTCATGAATGCTCCACCTGCTTTTCAAACAGCTCCCGGAAGACCGGATAGATATCCGCCGGGTTGTCGACCTTCTTCATCGCCAGATTCGGGTCGGTGAGCGCCAGTTGCGCATATTCGAGCCAGAGGTTTTGCTCCTCGGGCGTCACCTGAATATAAGCAAAATAGCGCACCTTGGGCAGGATGTCATCCGCGAGCAGCTTGCGGCACTTCGGCGAATCGTCGGTCCAGTTGTCGCCGTCCGAAGCCTGCGCCCCGTAGATGTTCCAGTCGCTCGGCGAATAACGCTCTTCGATCACCTTTTTCATCAATTCCAGCGCGCTCGACACCACCGTGCCGCCGCTTTCCGTCGAATGGAAGAAGGTGTCCTCATCCACTTCCTCGGCGCGCGTGTGGTGGCGAATGAAGACCACTTCGATCTTTTCGTAATTGCGCTTGAGGAACAGGTACAGCAGGATGAAGAAGCGCTTCGAAAGGTCCTTGCGCTGCTCGTCCATCGAGCCGGACACATCCATCAGGCAGAACATCACCGCCTGGCTCGACGGCTGCGGCTGCTTTACGCGGTTCACGTAACGCAGGTCGAACGGGTCGATGAACGGGATGCGCCAGATGCGTCCGCGCAGATGATGAATCTGCTCTTCGAGCTGCTTGATGTCGTCGCGCCGGTCCGACGGATCGGCCATTAGCGCCTCCAGCTGCTCTTCGAGATCGCGCAATTCGTTCACGAGCGGCGCGCCCAAAGCGATGCGCCGCCCGAGCGCGCTCCTCAGAGAGCGCACGACGTCGATGTTATTCGGCGTGCCCTCGGCGGCCCACCCGGCGCGGATGCTCTTCCACGTGGGCACGGCCATCAGATGGGTCTTGACGAGGCGCGGCAATTCGAGGTCGTCGAAGAAGTACTGCATGAACTCCTCGCGCGAGAGTTCGAACACGAAGTCGTCCTGACCTTCGCCCTCGTTGCTCGCCTGGCTGCCGCCACCGCCCCCGCCGCCTTGCGGACGCGGAATGCGGTCGCCGCGCACGTAGTCCTCGTTGCCCGGATGCACCATTTCGCGCCGGCCGCCGGGGCCGTGCCGGAACGACGGCTCGGCAATGTCCTTGCGCGGAATGGTGATGCTCTGGTTGCTTTGAATGTCCTTGATGCTGCGGTCACGCACCGCTTCCGAGACGGCGTGACGAATATAGTTCTTCACGCGGCGCAAAAAGCGCTCGCGGTTTGCAATGCTCTTGTTCTTGCCGGCCAGCCTGCGGTCGATGATTTGATGAAGCACATCCAGTCTCCCGCTCACGTTTCGAATGGGCGGGGTGCGCAGTCTGGAATGCCACGTTCAGTTGCTCATGGCTACGTGGCCTGCGCCCCGCCGGATTTCCTTTTTGCGCCGCCGCATGAAATGTGCGGCGGCGCAACAGGAAGGTATTGCCTCTGCGCTCATGACGACTTGCGCACACGCAGATACCAGTCGCAGAGCAACCGGACCTGCTTGGGCGTATAGCCCTTCGCCACCATGCGATTGACGAAGTCTTCATGCTTGCGCTGTTCTTCCGCCGATCCCTTTGCATTGAACGAGACGACCGGCAAAAGTTCTTCCGTATTCGAGAACATTTTCTTCTCGATCACCACGCGCAGTTTCTCGTAGCTGATCCACGCCGGGTTCTTGCCGGCGTTGCCCGCGCGCGCGCGCAGCACGAAGTTCACGATCTCGTTGCGGAAGTCCTTCGGGTTGCTGATGCCCGCGGGCTTTTCGATCTTCTCCAGTTCCGCGTTCAGCGCCGCGCGGTCGAAACTTTCGCCCGTGTCATGGTCGCGAAACTCCTGATCCTGAATCCAGAAGTCGGCGTACGTGACATAGCGATCGAAGATGTTCTGCCCGTATTCAGAATACGATTCGAGGTAAGCGGTCTGGATCTCCTTGCCGATGAACTCGGCGTAACGCGAGGCCAACACGTCCTTCACGAACGACAGATACTTTTGCTCGGTCTCCGGCGGAAATTGCTCGCGTTCGATCTGCTGCTCGAGCACGTACATGAGGTGCACCGGATTCGCGGCTACTTCGGTCGAATCGAAGTTGAACACGCGCGAGAGGATCTTGAACGCGAAGCGCGTGGAGACCCCGGCCATGCCCTCGTCGACCCCGGCGAAGTCACGGTATTCCTGATACGACTTGGCCTTCGGGTCGGTGTCCTTGAGGTTCTCGCCGTCGTACACCTGCATCTTCGAGAAGAGGCTCGAATTCTCGGGCTCCTGCAAGCGCGTGAGCACGGAGAATTGCGACATCATTTTGAGCGTGCCCGGCGCGCACACCGAATCCGCAAGCGACGAGTTGCGCAGCAGCTTCTCGTAGATCTTCATCTCTTCCGAATAGCGTAGGCAGTAAGGCACCTTCACCACAAAAATACGGTCGAGCAGTGCTTCATTATTGCGGTTATTGCGGAATGCCTTCCACTCCGACTCGTTCGAGTGCGCAAGGATGATGCCGTTGAACGGAATCGCGCCGAATCCTTCGGTACCCTTGAAGTTGCCTTCCTGGGTGGCCGTGAGCAGCGGGTGCAGCACCTTGATCGGCGCCTTGAACATTTCGACGAATTCGAGCAAGCCCTGATTCGCGAGGCACAGGCCGCCGGAATAGCTGTAGGCGTCCGCGTCGTCCTGCGCGTATTGCTCGAGCTTGCGGATGTCGACCTTGCCGACGAGCGAGGAAATATCCTGATTGTTCTCGTCACCCGGCTCGGTTTTCGCAATGCCGATCTGCCGCAGGATCGACGGATAGCGGCGCACCACGCGGAACTTGCGGATGTCGCCGTTATATTCGTGCAGGCGCTTGACGGCCCACGGGCTGAGGATGCTCTTCAGATAGCGGCGTGGAATGCCGTATTGCTCTTCGAGGATAGGGCCATCCTCGTCGTAGTCGAAGAGACCGAGCGGCGACTCGTTCACGGGCGAGCCCTTGATCGAGTAAAACGGCACGCGCTCCATGAGCTGCTTGAGCCGCTCTGCAATGGAAGACTTGCCGCCGCCCACCGGGCCCAGCAAGTAGAGGATCTGCTTCTTCTCTTCGAGCCCCTGCGCCGCGTGACGGAAGTACGCTACCACCTGCTCGATCACCTCTTCCATGCCATAAAACTCGCGGAACGCGGGATAAACCTTGATGACCTTATTGGCAAAGATGCGCGACAGGCGCGGATCGTTGCGAGTGTCGATCTGTTCTGGTTCCCCGATTGCCGTCAGCATGCGTTCGCCAGCCGTGGCATACGCACTGGGATCTTCTTTGCAGAGCGCGAGATACTCCTCAAGCGAGAGCTCTTCCTCTCGCGTTTTTTCGAAGCGGGTCGCGAAGCTGCTGTAGATATCCATGCTACCTCCTCGCCGAGATCTGGACCGATGTCGTGCGCGGCGCGCTATTCGGAAACGACATCGCTCGAATTCATCCTAAACCTTTTCGAATTTTTTTTCACACAAAAATCGAGCCTGATTGAAAGTTCAGACTCGAGTGCTTGGAGCCTGGCCTGCGACGCCGTACAATTTTCAGCCTACCCGCAAATTTCACGCCGCTAGCGCGCGCCATCGCACTGCGAATCGACGCTCGAGCATCAACCCCGCCGCTACGCCGCCCTCTGCCGCGCGCGTGTATCGCTTCTTTATAGAACGCACGGCCGCACAAGCCGTGTACAGATCACCACACTAACTTGTAACGCCATTTTTGTAACAGCGCGCGCTGTCGTTGTGCATCTTGGCCATTATGCGTGAGCGATTTTTTTATTTGTTATACGCGGCACATGGGCCGGTGTCAGTGAGTTGGCGCGCATTCATTCATGGGACGATAAACGCGCGCTGCCCCTGCTGGCAGTAGTGGCTTTCGGGTGACTCGAATGCGCATTGCGCCGGGGCCGCAAAAAGCATGACCGCCTCTCTTTGCATCGTGCTCGCCTCGTGCTCGCGTCGTGCTGATATGCACGGTGTTCGCGAGCAAGATCCTGCGGGCGCTTCGCGTCAGACGAACTCGATCTCGACCTCGCCGAGACCGTCTATATGACCGTGCAGCAGGCCTGCGCCCTCGATGCGGTGCGCCCCTACGTATGAACCCGTGGTGATGGTCCACTCGGGTTCGATGGTGATGCCCATCGCGGCGCAATGATTGACGAACCAGACCAGCAACTCGCGCGGATCGCCTGCGGGATTACCCGCCATTTCCGGCACGAGCGACACGCCGTCGAAGGTGAGTTCGAGCTCGGGCGCGACGAAGTCGAGCGCTCGCGCGAGCGCCCCGTAAGGCTGCGCATGCCCGGTCACGAGCGCGCCGTTGTTCTGTGCATCGGCAAGCTGCGCGAGCGGCGCGACGTTCGGCCATTCGGCAAAGCGGCTGTCGACGATTTCGATGGCGGGCAGGATTTGCCCCACGAGCGCGAGCACCTCGTCGCGCGCATAAGCGTCGGCGCGCGGCAAGACCCGTTCGGCAAAGCGGAAGGCGATCTCCAGCTCGACCAGCACGCGGAAGAACGCCTGGCGTTCGACGCGCGCCGGCGAGGCGTGCACGTGAGTCGCGGGCAACGGTGCGCCTGACCCCGCGCCGCCGGGCGCGCGCGCACCGATCTTCCAGCCGCCCGTGGCGGTGCCCAGCCCCGCGAGCACGGCCTGCTGGATCGCGTACGCAGTGGCGGCGTCGGGCGGCAGCCATTCGGGCGCCAGCGTCTCGATCATCTGATGGCGGCTGCGCGCCGCCACGAGGCGCTGCGCGAGATCGTCACGTGTCATGTCTGGATCCTTTCTTGTGCGTGCGTGTGCGTGCGCCGGCAGCGCGAGTCCTGCGTCGAGCCGGCATGATGGCGCGATGTCGCGCGTGTTGCAGTGCGCTTGCGGCGCCTGGCCCTTGCCGCGAAAGCGGCTGCGCAGTGTACCGTGCGTCCCCGTCCGCGCGCGTGACAAGATCCACAATGTACCGTAACCGGCTCGGTGCGGCACATGCACATGCATGCGCATCGCAGGCATAAAAAACGCCGCTGCGATGCAGCGACGTGCCTTCGTCAAACAGCGGGTTTGCGGCACAGCTCAGTCGCGAGAGCCGGGCGTCAGAAAGTCTCCCAGTCGTCGGTCGATCCCGCCGCCGCGACCGCCACCGGCTTGACGGCCGCATTGGCGACCGGCTTGGCGGCCGGACTGGCAACCTGGGCCGCGCGCCTGGGGGCGCGCGCAGTGCCCACCCCGGCGCGCACAGCGGGCTTCGTCGCCGGACGCGTCGCGGGCTTCGCGTCCGCGGGCGGCGAGGCAGACGGCACACCGGCCCGCAAATCGTGCTCGATGAAGCCGGGCGCGTGCGATTCGTCGAGTTTGAACACGGCGACAGCGGCACGCAGCTGGCTCGCCGGGTCTTCGAGCGACTGCGCCGCGGCGGCGGCCTCCTCCACGAGCGCGGCGTTCTGCTGTGTCACGTCGTCCATCTACGTGACGGCACGCGCCACCTGGTCGATGCCGCCGGACTGCTCCTGCGAAGCCGCCGAAATCTCCCCCATGATGTCGGTCACGCGCTGCACCGCGCCGATGATTTCCGTCATCGTGCGCCCCGCCTCGTCGACGAGTGCGGAACCTGCATGCACGCGCCCGACCGAGGTATCGATCAGCCCCTTGATCTCCTTGGCCGCCGCCGAGGAGCGCTGTGCGAGGCTGCGCACCTCGCCCGCCACGACCGCGAAGCCGCGCCCCTCCTCACCCGCGCGGGCGGCTTCCACAGCCGCATTGAGCGCCAGGATATTGGTCTGGAAAGCGATCCCCTCGATGATCGCGATGATGTCGGCAATCTTCGCCGAGCTTTGGTTGATCTCGCCCATCGTGCCCACTACCTCGCTCACGACGCGGCTGCCCTTGTTGGCGATATCCGATGCGCTGGCGGCCAGCGCGCTCGCCTGGCGGGCGTTTTCGGCGTTCTGCTTCACCGTGCCGGTGAGCTCCTCCATGCTCGCGGCGGTTTCCTGCAAGGCCGAAGCCTGCTCTTCCGTGCGCGAAGAAAGGTCGATGTTGCCGGCTGCGATCTGGTATGTGGCCGTGGCGATCGCTTCGGTGCCGCCGCGCACCGAGCGCACGGTATCGCTGAGGCTGCGCTGCATGCGCGCCACGCCGCCCAGCAGCTCGCCCATCTCGTCGCGCGAGCGCACCACGATGGGACGGCTCAGATCGCCCGCCGAGAGGGCGGAGAACGCGCCGATCGCCTCGCCCAGCGCGCCTCGCCCAGCGGCCCGGCGATCGCGCGGCGCAGCGTGAAGAACGAGTACGCGGCCGCGCCAATGCCGATCAGCAGCACGGCGATCACGGCGATGCGCAACTGGCCGAACGCCGCTTCTGCCTCTTCAAAGCCCGCTTTCGCGAGCGCGCCATGCAGCTTGTCGAGTTCGAGATCGGCCTGCGAAAGCTGGCTGTACGCCGCTTGCAGCGCATTGGCGCCGCTGACGACCTTGCTCTGATCGCTTGCGGCGATGGTGGCGGCAAATCTGTCCGCGGCCTGCTGAAACGCTGCGCGGCGCACGGCGACATCCTGCGCGAGACGGTCTTCCTGGGCGTTGTGCGGCAAGCTCTGATACTGCTTCCAGTAATCGTCGGAGACGCCGCGCAGCATGCTGGCGCGCGCGAGTGTGGCGGTGCTGTCGGGCGTGCCGATCTCGAATGCTGCGCGGTCGAGCGCGAGCCGCTCGTGCGCTGCATAAATTTCGGCGAGGTTGACCGAGTGTCGGCTCGGCATCTGGTTGGTGCAGGTGGTGCGGTAGGCCTCGTTCGAGCGTGTCAGGCCAAGCAGCCCCACCGCGCCGACAATGACGATGAGCGCCGCCAGAAACCCCATCGTGAGGCCAATGCGCGCCTTGATGCTGATGCCCTTGTTCATGACTCTCCCGCGCTTGCCATAGGGGCGGTTTTCCGGCCCCGAATGTGCGGGCCGTTGCCCTGCATGTTTGTTTGCGGCAAGCGTCCGGGAGGCTTGAAATAGTGATCAGATATGACGAAATGAGAAGAATTGGCTGACGAATAAATTACAGCAGGGGCTGCGGGACGCGTTTCCCCTGATTTCAGCGCGCCATGTCTTCAAGCGAAGGAATGGACGGTTGCGCCCCTGCGCGCGTTACGGAGATCGACGCCGCGCGCAGCGCGAACTGGATCGCCTGCACGGGCGCCTCGCCAGCGGCGAGGCGCGCCGCCAGAGCGCCGATGAAGGTGTCGCCGGCCGCCGTCGTATCGACTGCGGCCACCTTGGGCGCGGGCCAATGCACGGGCGCCAGCCCGCCCGCCGGGTCAGCGGCACTCGATGCTTCATCGCCGAGCAAGGCGCAGACGCCCTGCTCGCCGAGCGTCACCAGCACGTTGCGCGCCCCCGCGCGGTGCAGGGTCTGCGCGGCACGCGCGGCGTCCTCGGGCGTGGCGAGTGGCAGGCCCGTGAGCGTCGCGGCTTCGAGTTCGTTGGGAACGAGATAGTCGATGAGCGGCAGCCAGTCCGCGGGTAGCGGACCGGTGGCCGGTGCGGGGTTGAGGATGGTGATCTTGCCGAGCCGGCGCGCGGCGCAAAGCGCCGCGTGCACCGCGTCGAGCGGCGATTCGAGCTGGCAGACGACGACGTCGGCAGCCGCGAGCGCCGCCTCGTGGCGCGCCAGACTTGCCGGCGTCACTTTGGCGTTGCTGCCCGCGACGATCACGATGGCGTTCTGGCTCGCCTCGTCGACGACGATGAGCGCCACGCCGGTCGGCGCTTCCGGCGCGGTGTCGAGCGCGCCGCAATCGATGCCTTCGGCAAGGAGCCCGGCGCGCAGCAGCTCGCCATTGGCGTCCGCGCCCACGCAGCCGACCATCGCCACCTGCGCGCCGAGCCGCGCCGCCGCGACCGCCTGGTTGCCGCCCTTGCCGCCCGCGACCTGCGCGAAGGCGCTGCCCGCGAGCGTCTCGCCAGGGCGCGGCAGACGCGGCGCGCGCGCGACCAGGTCCATGTTCAGGCTGCCGACCACCGCCACGCGGCCACGCTGCCGGCCTGCGTCTTGCGTACCCGATTGCGCATGCGTGCGCGCAGCTTCGTCAATCGCCACTTCGTGTGCCTCCGGTGCTCTGTCCAGTCGGCAGATTATGCACGCGTCGCACGCACATCAGGCCGCGAGCGACGCCCGGGCGCCGCACCACGGCGCGGTCGATTCGCGCTCCATGAGCTGAGGCGCCATCACGCGCCGGAGCACTGTCGCGCCACTGCGTGTCTCGCCTGCAGTGCCGATGCGCTCGATCAGCGTGAGCGCCGCCATCTCGCCCAGCTCGCGTACCGGCTGGCCGACCGTGGACAGCGCGGGCCAGGTGAACTGGCCCAGCTCGATGTCGTCGAAGCCGATGATCGAGCACTCGGCCGGCACACGCAGGCCGCGCTCGGCTGCCGCGCGCAGCGCGCCGATGCCCATCATGTCGTTACACGCGAAGATCGCGCTGGGCCGCACGGTGTCGAACAGCTGCCCCGCGGCGCGATAGCCGCCCGCACCCGCGAAGTCGGCCTCGACGATCGCGCCCGGCGCGATCTCGATGCCGCACTCGGCCATCGCGCGCAGAAAGCCGTGCATGCGCATCGCGCTCACCGCCGCGCTGACCGGCCCCGTGATGCAGCCGATCCGCGAATGCCCGAGCTCGATCAGATGGCGCGTCGCGAGCCATGCGCCGCGCTCGTGGTCGATCTGCACGAGATCGGTGTCGAGGCCTTCGATGTTGCGGTCCACCACGACGATCGGCTCGCGCGTCTCGCCCAGCGTCGCCGCGAGCACGGCATCGTCGCCCGCCGACGCCACAATCAGCCCGTCGATGCGCTTTTCCTGCAGCACGCGCAGGTAGTTGCGCTGCTTGACCGGGTCGTCATCGGAATTGCAGAAGAACACGCAGTAGCCCTTTTGCGCGCAGCCGTCCTCGACGCCGCGCGCAAGCTCCGCGAAGTACGGATTCGTGCCGTTGGGCACCACGAGCCCGATCGTCGCCGTCGAGCGCGCCTTGAGCGAGCGCGCGACCGCCGACGGCACATAGTTGAGGTCGCGAATCGCCTGCTCGACCTTGGCCCGCACGTTCGCCGAAACCGGCCGCGAATTGTTCACCACATGCGACACCGTCGTGAAAGACACCCCCGCCACGGCGGCCACATCCTTGATCGTCGCCATTTTTGCTGTTGCTCCTGCTTCGTCCTGCCCGTTTTCTACTGCTGCCGCCGCGCGGCTGCGCTTTCGTCACGTTCTTGTTGTTGCTTCGCCCTTCATTTGCCGCATCACTTGCTCTTGCGGCGGCTTCGATACGTGTCGAGCACCACCGCGATCACGATCACCGCGCCGGTGATGATGCGCTTGGTGGGCTCGTTCGCGCCGATCTGCGCAAGTCCCGCCGCAAGCACCGAAATGATCAGCACGCCAAAAAAAGTGCTGATGACCGAACCGCGCCCGCCCATCAGGCTCGTGCCGCCGATCACCACGGCGGCGATCACCTGTAGTTCGAGGCCGACGCCCGCGTTGGGATCGGCGGCTTCGAGGCGCGAAATCTGGAACAGCGCCGCAAGCCCCGCAAGCGCGCCCATCAGCGCGAACACGATGACCTTGTACGGGCGCGGATCGACGCCCGCGAGGCGCACCGCCTCCTCGTTGGTGCCGATGCCGATCAAATAGCGGCCGAACACGGTGCGCGTGAGCACCAGCTGCGCGATCACCATCACCGCGACGGCGATCA
This sequence comes from Paraburkholderia sp. A1BS-2L, assembly GCF_051125205.1. Taxonomy (NCBI): domain Bacteria; kingdom Pseudomonadati; phylum Pseudomonadota; class Betaproteobacteria; order Burkholderiales; family Burkholderiaceae; genus Paraburkholderia; species Paraburkholderia sp. A1BS-2L. Next base: position 1,641,031 of record NZ_CP120428.1, on the reverse strand, counting down.
GGAACGCCGGGGAAATGCCGAACGCGATCGGATTCGAGAGGAAATCGAACGCATCGCCGATATAGGCGGTGCGCGAATGCGTTATCTGGTACGCAAGGCCGCGCGCGGCCTCCAGCACGCCGAGCGAAACGATGAAAGACGGAATGCGCCACCCCACCGTGACCGCGCCCGTGAGCGTGCCGGTGGCCGCCGCGGCCAGCACGCCGAGCAGTGCGGCGGGCAGCGCGGAGAGGCCCCACTTGAGCGACGCCACGCTCACCACCGACGCCCCGAGCGCCAGCACCGATCCCACCGAGAGGTCGATGCCCGCGATGATCAGCACGAACGTCATGCCCACTGACATCACGACGAGATCGGGAATCTGGTTCGCGATCGTGCTGAACGTGTCGTAGGTGAGGAAGTGCGAGCTTAGCAGCGAGAACAGCACGATCATCGCGACCAGCGCGAGCGCGAGGCCCAGATAGTTCGAAAAGCCAAAGCGCGTGCCGACGGGCCGCGCGCTCGCGGCAACGGTCCCGTGCGGCGATGATTGCGCCGGCGGCCCCGGTGGTTCTCCTGGTTGTTCGCGCAACGGTTGGTTCGTCATGAAGCGCTTCCTCCTCGCTCATCGGGCGGCGGCGATTGATTGCGGCGCTCGGGCTGCTTCGCGGCCACGGGCGTTGGCGGCTCGGGGAGGTCGGCGGCATCGGCGAGCAGCGCATCTTCGGCGCGATAGCCCGCGAAGGCGGCGCCGAGCAGCGCGTCCTGCGTCCATTCCCCGCGCGCGAAGATCGCCGTCATCTTCCCCGCCGACATCACGCCGATGCGGTCGCAGATCAGCATCAGCTCGCGCAGGTCGCTCGACACGACGACGAGTGCGCAGCCTTCGCGCGCGAGCGCGCCCATCAGCGCGTAGATGTCGAACTTGGCGCCCACGTCGATGCCACGCGTGGGCTCGTCGAACAGCATCACGCGCACGCCTTGCGCACCCTGCTCGTCCGTGATGCGCCGCGCGAGCCAGCGGCCGATCACCACCTTCTGCTGGTTGCCGCCCGACAGCTCGCCCACGCGCTGTCCAGGACCGCTCGTGCGGATGCGCAGGGCATCGATTTGCGTTTCGGCAAGCGTGTTCTCGCGCCCGGCATCCACCACGCCATAGCGCGCGACCGCACTCACGTTGCCGAGCGACACGTTCGCGGCCACCGGTTGCGTCAGCAACAACCCCTCGCCCTTGCGGTCCTCGGTGATCAGCGCGATGCCGTGGCGCACGGCGTCCGCCGGCGAGTCGATGCGCACCGGCATGGGCGGCTCGCCCGCTGCGCCCGCGAGCGCCACCGAGCCGCGATCCTTCGCGTCGGCGCCGTAGATGAGCCGCATGAGCTCGGTGCGCCCCGCGCCGATCAGCCCCGAGACGCCGAAAATTTCTCCCGCGCGAACCTCGAACGAAACGTCACGCACGACGCCGGCGCGGCCGATCCCGTCCACCCTGAGCAGCGGTGCGCCGATGCGCCGCTCGCCCAGCTCGATGCGCTCGCCGAGTTCGCGCCCCACCATCAGCGCGACGATGCGCTCGGGCGTGAAGTTGGCCATCTCGTCGACGCGCACGAGCCGGCCGTCGCGCAGCACCGCCACGCGCTGCGCGATGCGCTCCAGCTCCTCGAGCCGGTGCGAAATGTAGACGAGCGCCACACCGCGCGCCTTGAGTCGCGCGATCTGCTCGAACAGCAGCTCGACCTCGCGGCCCGTGAGCATCGCGGTGGGTTCGTCCAGGATCAGCACGCGCAGCGGCACGGCGCCTGGCGCCTCGTCGCCGATCAGATTGCGCGCGATCTCCACCAGCTGCTGGTGGCCGATGCCGAGCGCACCCACTGGCGTATCGGGATCGATCGCCTCGAGCCCGACTTGCGCCATCGCCGCGCGGGCGTCCTCGCGCAACCGCGCGCGGTCGATCCAGCCCGCCCAGCCGAGCGGCCCGAAGCTGCGCGGCAAGCGGTCCAGGTACAGGTTTTCGGCAACCGAAAGCGTGGGCAGCAGGTTGAGCTCCTGCATCACCATGCGCACGCCGAGCGCTTCGGCCTGTGCGCGGCTCGCCGGCGCATAAGGCTGGCCCATCAGCGTCATGGTGCCCGTGGTGGGCGCGGTGAGCCCGCCCACGATCTTCGAGAGCGTACTCTTGCCAGCGCCGTTCTCGCCCGTGAGCGCAAGCACTTCCCCCGCGTGCAGCGCGAGGCTGACGTCGGCGAGCACCGGCTGCTCGTAGGTCTTGCCGGCGCCCGTCACCGTGAGCACCGCGCCTCGCGCGGATGCCGGTGTTTGAGCGTCGGGGGCAATTGCTTCCATCACGATCCTGTTATCGCGAGCCGCACTGCGCGGCAAGGGCAGCGCGGGATTGCGGAGCGGGCGGCCGCCGTTCAGGCGGCGCGTTCGAGCGATGCCGCCACGGCGGCCCGCTTTTGCTTGCTGCTTGCGCGGCGATCACGATACGAATAACGGCTGCGCGGCGGCTTTCTTGAGCGTTTATTACACGCGCGGATGCATGAGCGGACGAGCCACGCGAACGAGGCGCGCGCCGCATGCCATCAGCGCGCCCCGCCCGCTTACATTTACATTTCACTGGTTCTGCGGCTATTTTGCGGAGTCCTTGGTGACGAGCACGACGGGGGTTTCGACTACGCCCGAGAGTTCGGACTGCTTCTTGTGCTCCTTGAGCGCCTTGAGCGCGGTGTCGATGCCGAACACGGCCTGCTTCGCGGCGTACTGGTCGGCGGTGGCCAGCACGCGGCCGTCCTTGAGCATCGGCTTGATGGCGTCGATGTTGTCGTAGCCCACAACGTAGACCTTGCCCTGCTTGCCGGCCGCGCGCACGGCGGACACGGCGCCGATCGCCATGTTGTCGTTGCCGCAAAGCAGCGCCTTCATGCCGGGATATTCGTTGAGCATGGCCGAGGCAACCGCGTTTCCCTTGTCGATTTCCCATTCGCCCGACTGCACCGAGACGATCTTCGCGCCCACGGCCTGCATCGCGTCCTTGAAGCCCGCGGTGCGCTGTTGCGCGTTGGTGGTGGTCGAGACGCCTTCCACGATGCCCACCTGATCGCCCGCCTTGAGCTTCTTCGCGAGGTAGTCGCCGACCTGGCGCGCGCCCTTGCGGTTGTCCGGGCCTACGAACGGCACGTTCAGGTCCTTGGACTTGAGCACGTCCGGATCGAGCCGGTTGTCGATGTTCACGACGATGATGCCCGCGTCCACGGCTTTCTTCACCACCGGCACGAGCGCCTTGGAGTCGGCGGGCGCAAGCACGATGGCGTCCACCTTGGAGACGATCATCTGCTCGACGATCTGGATCTGCGCGGCCGTGTCGGTTTCGTTCTTGATGCCGTTGGTCACGAGGTCGAAGGTGGACGCGTTGTGCTTCTGGTAGTCCTTCGCGCCGGTTTCCATGGTCAGGAAGAACTCGTTGGCGAGCGACTTCATGACCAGCGCGATTTTCGGCTTCTGCCCGGCCGCCGTCTGGGCGTGGGCGGCAAGCGGCATGGCGGCCGCGAACGTGACGGTGGCAAGTGCGGCTGCGGCGCCAAGAACGCGCCGGCGAATGCGGGAGTTCATCGTTTGTGTCTCCGGTTGTCTGGCCCGGCCGGGCCGTATTTCTGGTTATGCGCAATCGTTTTTCAGGCGGCCCATTCCCGGCGCGCGCGATCGGCGATTCAATCACGCGCACCATGCAGCACGACGCTGCGGCGCAGCAACCGGCAGGGCATCGGCGTCAAAATCGACCTCAGAGCCAGCCGCCACGGCGGAACAGGATGTACAGCACGATATCGATAATCGCCATCACGGCGAGGCAAACCTGGTAACCATACTTGAAATGCAATTCGGGGATATTGGAGAAGTTCATTCCGTAGATCCCCGCGATCATGGTCGGCACCGCAAAGAGCGCGGCGAACGAGCCGAGCCGCTTGGTCACTTCGTTCTCGGCGAGCGAGATCATGCCGAGATTCACCTGGATCGCCGTGACGATCATTTCGCGGCGCGCATCGACCAGGTTGGACACGCGCACGAGATGGTCGTAAACATCGCGATAGTACGCCTGCATGCCCGCGCAGATCTGCGGAATGCGCCCGCCCGCGAGCTTGCCCACGGCGTCCACGAGCGGCGTGACGTGGTGCTGCACGATAACGAGGCGCCGCTTGAGCGAATAGAGATCCTCGATGATGGCGCGCGACTGCGCGAGCGAGTGCTTTTCGAAGATGCGGTCCTCGAGATCCTCGATTTCGCCCGAGAGCTTCTCCAGCACGGGCGCATAGCGGTCAACCACGCTGTCCATCAGCGCGTAGAGCACGAAACCCGCGCCCTCCTTGAGCAGTTCCGGCTCGCGCTCGCAGCGCGCGCGCACGTCCCGGAAACCCTGCTGCGCGCGATGGCGCACCGAAAGCACGAAATTCGGGCCGGCGAACACGTTCACCTGGCCGGTGACGATTTCATCCTCCTCGTCGATCTCGATCGTATGGAACACCGCGAAAATCGTATTGCCGTATTCCTCGATCTTCGGCCGCTGGTTGCCGTTCATCACGTCTTCGATGGCGAGCGCGTGCAGACCGAACTCTTCCTTCATCGCGGCCATCTCGCCCGCTTCGGGGTCCTTGAGCGCAACCCAGACGAAACACCCGGGTTTCTGGAGATAGTCGCTGATTGCCTCGATGCCGATATCGGCCAGTTTCTTGCCGCCCTGATACGCGGCGCAATTGATAAGCATGAGTCGTGAGCGTCCCGGTGGCGCGGGTGGCGAAAACGGGCGCGCCGCCTGTCCTGAAGTTGATCGATTCGCCAAGTTTAAGCGTTGAGCGGGATGGGCGGCGAAACACGCGCCATCCGCCCGCGCCATCACTGCGCAACCCGGCGGATGCCGATGCGATGATCCTTGTCGAAGGTTACGCTGGCACGGTTCGTGTAGCGCGGATCGACGATGAAGCGCAACTCCACGACCGGATCGAACTGCGTGGTCACGCCGACGCGGTGAACGCCCGGCTTCAGGTAGAAGGTGACGTGCTCGCCGTCCATGAGGTCGGTGACCTGCTCGCCGTCGATATACACGGGGGCGTCGCGGAACTTGACGATGACGTTGCGGGTGCGCTCGCGCCGCACGTCCACGGCCACGAGCCCCTCGCCCGGCTGCGTATACCCCGGCTTGACGATGCGCTCCGCCGGCACCGGCTTGAAGGGCACCGGCGCAGCCGGCTCCTCGGCGCAGCCGCCCAGCGATAGCGGCAATGCGACTGCCAATGCCACGAGCGCCGCCGCTAGCGCGGCGCGCTGCGAACCAAGGCTCATTTCGAACACGCGCAATGGCATGGGCGCTATCCCCTCGTCGGTTTTCCGGTGCTGGCGCAGCGCGCGGGGCGCGGGGCGTATCGATCCTCGACGCAGCAGCGTCCGGGTGCGCCCATCATATACGCACGCACCGCCCGGCCCGCGCGCGACGCCGCACATTGCGCGCCGCGAGCCGCAGTGGGCGATGCAGTGCCGGGTGACCGCTGGTATAAGCTTCGGAATCGGGCGCTGTCCCGCCCAATCAAGTCATCACATCACACGAGGAGAATGCAGGCGATGGCATACGCACAGGCCACCCAAGCCCGGAGCCACGGTTCGTGACGCGGCTGATTTTCTTCTGCGGCCACGCCGGCACCGGCAAGACCTCGCTCGCAAAGCACCTGATCGGCCCGCTGGCCCGCGCGACGGGCGAACCGTTCTGTCTGCTCGACAAGGACACGCTCTACGGACGCACCGGCGCCGCGATGCTCGCCGCGCTCGGCCAGGACCCGCACGACCGCGACAGCCCGCTCTTTCTCCAGCATCTGCGAGACCCCGAATATCAGGGCATGCTCGACACCGCGCGCGAAAATCTCGCGCTGGGCGTGAGCGTGATTGCGGTCGGGCCGCTTTCGGGGGAAGTGCGCGAGCGGCGCCTGCTCGATCGCGCGTGGCTGGGGGTGGCGGCGGACGTGGGGCTCGCCGCCGTCTGGGTGCGCACCGACGAAGCCACGGCGCGCCAGCGCATCGTGGCCCGCAACCATCCCGACGACGCCTACAAGCTCGCGCACTGGAACAGCTATCGCAAGCGGCGCTTCGAGCCGGCGGGCGCACAGCTCGACGACCTCATCGTGTTCGACACGACCGCGCCCGGGCCCGCCGACTACGACGCATTGCTGCAGCGCATCGTGACCGCGTCCGCGGCCTGATCGAGGTTCGATCGCAGCCGCGGCGCCCTGCTTCTGCTACTGCCGTCTTGCGCTTCGCGTGCGTCAGTCGACGTGCGCCGACGCCAGCGCTTCGAGCGTCGCGCCTTCGTACACCTTGCCGAAGCGGTTCGAGAGGAAATGCTCGAGCGACACCTGCTCCTGACGCACGAAGCCCTTTTGCGGCAGCTTCTTCTCGCGGAACAGATCGAGCACGGCGCACATCGCGCCGGCCGTGGTGATTTCAATGGCGCTCATCGGCACGCCGCACACCGTCTTCGCGAAGATCTTGCGCGTGAAGACTTCCTGCACGAGCTGGCCGTTACGCATGCCGGTCACGGTAATGAAGATCAGCACGACGTCCTGCTCGGTGGACGGAATCGCGCGGCGCATGATCGACTTGAGCGTGTCGCGGTCGCCCGAGAGGCGCAGGTCTTCGAGCAGGAACTGCATGAGCGCGCGGTGGCCCGGATAGCGCACCGACTTGTAGTCGAGCGATTCGACGCGTCCGCCCAGCGTCTCGCATAGCGTGCCGAGGCCGCCCGACGTGTTGAACGCCTCGTACTCCACGCCGTCGAGCGAGAAGTGCTCGTGGCCTTCGAGCGGCTGCACCATCTGCGTGCGACCCTCGTGGATCGCCTCGCACGGCTGGCAGTACTCGTTGATGAGGCCGTCCACGCTCCAGGTGAGGTTGTACTTGAGCGCGTTGGTGGGGAACTGCGGCAGCGCGCCCACGCGCATTTTCACTTCGCGGATCTCGGTGAAGCGGCTCGCGAGCGCGTGCGCCGCGAGGCCGATGAAGCCAGGCGCCAGGCCGCATTGCGGCATGAACGCGTGATCGGCGCCTTCGGCCAGCGCGCGGATCGCGTGCGTTGCGCGCACGTCCTCGGTGAGGTCGAAGTAGTGAACGCCCGCGCTCTTGGCCGCCGACGCGACATTCACCGCAAGGTAATACGGCAGCGCGTTGATGAGCACGTCGAAGCCTTCGAGCGCCCCGCGCAGCGCAGCGGCGTCGCCGGAGTCGACGCGCAGGGTGGGAATGCCCTGCGCGGCCAGCTTTTCGAGCGCCTTGGCATCGCGGTCGAGCGCCGTAACTTCGTAGTCCCCGGTTGCGCGCAGCATGTGTGCAATGGTGTGGCCAATCAGGCCGGCGCCTGCAATCGCGACTTTCATTCGTTATCTCCTTGGGTTTTCTGTGGTTCGGGTCATGCTGTACCCGGTACACACAGTCTAAGGAGGGGCGAAATCAGATCCTAGACACAAAATGATGCGCTTCGACGGATGGTTTCGTCGTTTTGACGATTAATTTCGTCAAAACGACGAAATTCCCTAAAAAACAGCCTTAACGAGGGTGGCGCGCTGCTCTCAACCCATCACCGTGCCGCGGTCGATCTTGCGCGCGAGCACGATCGACGTGGTCGTGCGCTCGACGCCCTGCATGCCGCCGATCTGGTCGAGCAAATCGTTCAGGCGATCGGGGGAATCCGCGCGCAGCCAGGCCACGTAGTCGTACTCGCCGCTCACCGCGCAAAGCAGTTGCACTTCCGGCATTTTGGAAAGCCGCCGTTGCACCTCGGGGCCATTGCGCGGCGCGATGATGAGCCCGACCCACGCCTGCAGGCTCGCGTCGAGTACGTCCTGCCCCAGCCGCACGCCGTAGCCGGCGATGACCTGGGAGCGTTCGAGCCGCGCGATGCGCGCGAGCACCGTGGTGCGCGCCACGCCTAGCTGGCGCGCGAGATTCGCCACGCTCTCGCGGGCGTTCTCCTGCAGCAGCGCAACGAGGTTGCGGTCGAGGTCGTCGAGTTGGTCGAGGCGCGGCGGTCTCATCGTGATGCGGGCTCCTGAGTTGGTGAATGAGGTGGCGAATGGTCGAATGCACGGCTTCGATGCCGGATCATTATCGCGCGCGGCCAGCCGTGCACAAACCTGCGCAGGCGCCCGGCATCCCCCGTATAGCGGCGTATTTCGGCGCGTTTCTCCTGCGTTTCGTTTGTAAGCAGTTGTCGCATAGCAGCCGTGCTCAAACGATAACGTGGTACTAATACCGCCTGTAGGCGATGGATCTCACGTCGCCCCGCTACGTAACCTCCACGAATTGAAGTTCCAGGGAGCAAAAATGAAGAAAGTTTTCGTGATCCTTGCTGCCACGCTCTCCATGAGCGGCGCGTTCGCACAGACCGCCGCTTCGTCCGCCGCGCCCGCGACTGCCGCAGCGGCGTCGAACGCCGACGCACGCGCCGCACAGCATCAGCAACGTGTGGAGGAGCGCATTGCCTACCTGCACTCCGCGCTGAAGATCACGGGCGCTCAGGAGCCGCAATGGAAGACGTTCGCCGACGTCATGCGCAGTAACAGCCAGACCATGGCGGGCCTCTACAAGCAGCGCATGGAAGGCGAAGCGCAGCGTAACGCGCTCGACGACATGAAGCAGTACGCGCAAATCACCCAGGCGCACGCGGAGGACATGCAAAAGCTCGTCACGGCGTTCGAGCCGCTTTACAACAGCCTCTCGCCGGAGCAGAAGAAGCTGGCCGACGTCACCTTCCGCCACGGCCAGGAAACGGGCCATGCGAAGTACAAGGGCAAGCCGCACGCGAAGAAGGCGCCAGCCGCCGAGGCGGCAAGCGGCACAGAAGCAACGCCGGCACAGTAAGCAGGCGCATCAGTTAGCCCCGCATTCGGGTAATATCACGGCGCAGCGCGCGAACCGTTCGAGCAATCGGCCGGTCCGCGCGCTGCGCCGTTTTCGTTTTCGTAACAGGTAACAAACCCGCAGCCGCACCATGATCGAACTGACCCAACTCGACCTCGCCGCCGATCCCGCCGCGCAACGCGTGGTCAAGGATGAAACCGTCACCGTGGAATTCGCCGCCGCATCCGGCGAATTGATGAGCCTTGAAGGCCCGAACCGATACGCACCGGGAGACGCGATCATCACGGGAGCGACGGGCGAGCGCTGGGTCGTTTCGCGCGAACGCTTCGACCCGAAGTACCGGCCGGCCGACGCCGCGCTCGCACATGGCGCGCCCGGCGCCTATCGCAATCTGCCGACTGTCGTGCTGGCCAAACGCATGGATGAACCGTTCACGATCGTGCGCTCGGCAGGCGGCGACCGCCTCGCTGGCGCGGCTGGCGACTGGGTCATGCAATATGCGCCCGGCGACTACGGCGTGGTGAAAGCCGAGCGCTACGCGAAGGTGTACCGGCTAGCCGATTGAGACGATCGAGACGATTGAGTGTCGCTCCCGCGTTCGCGCACCGCTTATGCGGTGCCGGGTGCTTCAGGCGAATTCTTCGTCGAGATCGAGCGTGACGTCGCGAGGCGTCTCCTCGCCCTTCGCGTGCTGCTCCTCCAGCGAGCCGATCGTGGCTTCCACATACGCGCGCAAGACGGCGAAGCTGCGGCCGCGCAAGCGTGGCGGCAGCGCCCGATAGCGCGCGAGCGCGGCCGGCGCGATGGCCACCGTGAGCGTCATGCGGCGCGCGGCGGAGCCCATGCGCATCGCCACCCAATGCACGACGAGCAGCGGCGCGCCGGTTTCGGCGGGCTGCTCGCTAAAGCGCGTTTGCTCGGGGAACAAATCGGCGATCACGCGAGCAAGCTCCTCGAAATCGGGGCTTGCGCATTCAAACAGATAGTCTTCCATTGCTGGCAAAGAGAAATTGATCGAGCGTTGCGTACGCAACGAAATAGCATTAAGCGACAGGCGCGTCGAGTCAGGCCGGGCGCGGCGCACGCCGGTTTCGCACGCATGTTCTGAAGAGGACGACGGCCACCGCGATCGCCACGACCGCATAGAGCGCATCCACCGCAACGAGCGGCAGGAGGCGTGCCTGGAACATCGCAGCGGGCACATCGATCAACGCGTGCAGCGCGATCGCGATCGGCAGGATCGATCTGCGCCCCGCGCGCACGCCGCGCCACATCAGCACCGAAAGTCCGATCTGGAACACGAACGCGGCCACGCGCTCGAGCGCGAACAGGCCGGCCACCAGCGGCGAAAGCGTGCCGAGAATCAGATGCACGCGCAGCACGGCATCCATCGAGAGATTGCTCAGATGTTCCTCGAGCTCGCCCCGGTTGGCGAGCACCGCGAAGACAATCCACTGCAACTGCACGAGCACGCCGACGAACCACGCTTCCGCGCCGCCATGGCCAATGCCATAAGCGAGCCCCGTGCTGTCGACCGATGGCGTGGCCGACACGCGGGGCGAGCCCGGTTGTCCCGCCGCGCGCCGTGCGATCAGGCGCATCGCGATGTAGCGCCCTGCTTCTTCGCACACGCCCGCTGTGAGCGCGCCATAGAGCACGAATGCGAGCGGATTGGCGAGCAGCTGCGCCGTAACGGGATTTCCATGCAGCACGTAGCCGTTGAGCGCGCGCTCGATCACCGTCGCGAACAGGGCGAAGACCGCGATGCCGGCGATGGTGTCGCGCCAGTCGAATGCGAACGGGCCACGCAGCCGGCGGTACAGCGAGATGGGCAGAACGGCGACGAATAGCGTCGCTAGCGACAGACAGACCAGCGTGACGGGATCGACGTGCATGGGGCTCCTTGTGACGTCCGGCGCGCGAGGCGCGCGCCGCAGCCCGAATCATCGCAGATATCGGCGCGCTCGCGGAACCCCGGGGGCGCAGGCCCTGGCCGGCGCGCCTGGCCGGGGGCGCCTAGCCCGGCGTCGAGGCCCGCACGATCAGCTCGCCCGGGAACGCAGCGGCGCGCGTGGCCAGCGCCACGCCCTCGATGCGATCGTGCAGGAATTCGACGGCCCGGTAGCCGATCGCGCGCGTGGGCTGGCGGATCGTGGTGATGCCGGCCAGCTCGGCCCATTCGGGATCGTCGATGGCGATCAGCGCCGCATGCTGTTGCCATTGGGCGCCGAAACGCGCCTTCAGATGCAGCGCGAGCCGCAAGGCGACCGGCGCATTGGCCGCGAACAGCGCACAGCGCGCGCCACGCCGCACGGCGTCGGCGATATGCGCGTCGAGCGCAGCGAGCGCGGCGTCGACGCTTGCCTCCTCGCGCAGGTCGAGTACGTGCGTGGTCGCGCGCACCTCGCGTGCGCCTTGCTTGCCGTGCGCGCATGCCTGAAACGCCGCTTCGCGCTCGCGCCGCGAGCTTACGTGCTCGAAGGGCTGCACGACGAACACGAGGTCGTCGTAGCCGTGCGCGAGCAGATGCTCGACGCCCAGACGCGCGGCGGCCGCATTGTCGAGCCCGACCATGTCGGCGTCGAGGCCGTCCACGGTGCGGTCGACCAGCACGGCGGGAATGCCGCCGCTCGCCATCGGCTTGAGCATCGGTTCGGGCAGGCCTAGCGCGTTGACGATCACGCCTTCCACGCGATACGTCGTGAGCAGTTGCAGATAGCGCCGCTCCATCTCGACTTCGTTCGCCGCGTGGCAGATCAGCGGCATGTAGCCGAGCGCGTGGCACGCGGCCTCCACGCCTTGCAGTACTTCGACGGAGTACGGGTTCGCCAGGTCCGCGAGCAACAGGCCGAGCAGCCGGTTGCGCCCGCGCTTGAGCCCGCGCGCCATCTGGTTGGGCCGATAGTCGAGCCGCGCGATGGCGGCTTCGATGCGCGCGCGCAGGTCCGGCGAAAGCGCCGCAAGCTCGCCGTTCAGATAGCGCGAGATACTGGTCTTGCCGGTGCCGGCCTCACGGGCGACATCGCTGATGGTCGCGCGGCGCGGCAGCGCGGCCTCGCCTGCGCTGCTGCCTGTGGTGCGGCCTGTGCTGTTGTCCGCGCTGCTGCCGCTGCTCATCGCGCGAGCACCTCGCGATTGACGATGTTGCGATCGAGCGTGCCGGCGAGCGCCGCGACGAGGTTCTCGGCGGCGCAGCGCGCCATCGCGTGGCGCGTCTCGTGCGTGGCGGAGCCGATGTGCGGCAGCGCCACCACATTGGGCATGCGCAGCAGCGGCGAGGCCGGATCGATCGGCTCCTGCTCGAACACGTCGAGGCCCGCGCCGTGGATCGTGCCTGCTTCGAGCGCGGCAATCAGCGCCTTCTCGTCGACGGTCGCGCCGCGCGAGGCGTTGATCAAGATCGCGCTCTTCTTCATCTTTTGCAGTTGCTTCGCGCCGATCATGTGACGCGTAGCGTCGGTGAGCGGCACCTGCAGGCAGACGAAATCGGCCGTGGCGAGCAGTTCGTCGAGCTCGACGCGGCGCGCGCCGTAGTCGCGCTCGGCGGCTTCATTCGCGCTGCGATTCGTATAGAGCACCTTCATGTTGAAGCCGAGCGCCGCGCGCCGCGCGAGCGCGCCGCCAATGCGCCCGAGCCCGACGATGCCGATGGTCTTGCCCTGCACGTCCACGCCGAATTGCGCGGGGCCGATGCTCGCCTTCCAGTGGCCCGCCTTGACCCAGTCGGCCAGTTCGACCACGCGGCGCGCGCTCGCGAGGATCAGCGAAAACACCGTGTCGGCCGTCGATTCTGTCAGCACGTCGGGGGTGTGCGCGAGCACGATGCCACGCTTCGTGAGATCGGGCACGTCGAACTGGTCGTAGCCGACCGAGATGGTCGAAAGCACCTTGATGCGCGAGCCTTCGAGCAGCGCGGGCGCGATCTTGACGCTTGCGCCGATCGCGCCGTCGGCGTCCTTGAGCGCGGCCGCGAACGCCTGCGGATCTATCGCGTCGACGAACATCACCTCGAAATGCTCGCGCAGATACCCGGTTACATCCTCTGGCAAAGTTTTGTAGGCAACGATTTTTTGCTTCATGAGTGGGCTATTGCTGTCTGCGATGTTCTGTGAAATTTTCTCGAGCGTGATGTTCCGCCCATTACTTGCCGTGCGCCGGCGCGGCGTAGGCAGGGGTCCCGTCGCGACGCGGCTTCACCGCGCGCAGCGTGAGGATCACCGAGGCCACGAGCGCCGCGCTCATGAACGCGTAGGATGCCGTGGGCGAACCGGTCGCGCCGTTCAGGTAACCGACTACGTAGGAGCCCACGAACGAACCGAGCGCGCCCATGCTGTTGATGAGCGCCATCGCGCCGCCCGCGACGTTCTTCGGCAGCAGCTCGGGCACGATCGCGAAGAACGGGCCGTACGGCGCGTACATTGCGGCGCCCGCCACGACCAGCAGCGCGTAAGAGGCCCAGAAGTGCGTCGTGCCGAGCACGTACGAAGCCGCGAACGCGAGCGCGCCGACCAGCAGGAACGGCCAGACGAACGCGCGCCGGTTGTCGAGCTTGTCCGAGGCCCACGAAGCGGCCAGCATCGCAATGGTAGCAGCCAGATACGGCAGCGCCGAGAGCCAGCCGGTTTCGACCATGCCGAGCGCCGAGCCGTTCTTCACGATCGAGGGCAGCCACAGCACGAAGCCGTACACGCCGATGCTCCAGCAGAAGTACTGCGCCGAGAGCAGCATCACGGCAGGCGAGCGGAACGCTTCGGCGTAGTTCTTGACCGGCTTGATGCCGGCCTGCTCGGCGCGCAGGGCCGCGTCGATCGCACGCTTGTCCTCGTTCGAAAGCCAGCTCACCTGGTCCGGCTTGTCGCGCACGAGCAGCCACCAGCACACGGCCCACAACACGGCGGGCACGCCCTCGGCGACGAACATGTGACGCCAGCCGTACGCGTGCACGAGATAGCCCGAGACGATCGACATCCACAGCACCGTGACCGGATTACCGAGAATCAGGAAGGTGTTGGCGCGCGAGCGCTCGCGCTTCGTGAACCAGTTGCTGATGTAAATCAGCATCGCTGGCATCACCGCGGCTTCGACGATGCCGAGCACGAAGCGGATCGCCATCAACGAAGGAATGTTCGTGACGACGCCGGTGAGCGCCGCGCATCCGCCCCACAGAATGAGACTCACGAACACGAGCTTGCGCACGCTGCGGCGTTCGGCATAGACCGCGCCCGGCAACTGGAAAAAGAAGTAGCCGAGGAAGAACAGCGCGCCGATCAGCGACGAAAGCCCGGGGCTGATGCCCAGATCGTGATTGATGCCGGCTGCCGACGCGAAGCCGTAGTTGGCGCGGTCGAGGTAGGCCAGGCTGTACGTGATGAACACGATCGGCATGATTGCCCACCAGCGGCGCGGGGCGAGCGAAGTTGAGGTCATCTGTGTCTCCAGTCTCAAGGTGCCTTATGCGGGTCGCAGGCAAGGCTGTTGGTATCGGGTATCTGTGTCGGGCGCCGGCGTGGACCGGCGCGTTGTTGCTCGATTGTTCGATTGCTTGTTTATGCGATTGCAGGCGCCGGGGCGGCGTCCCGGGCTTCGATTGCATCGAGCTGCGCGCGCGTGGGCAGCCCTTCCGAGTCGCCGCTCACCTGCACGGCGAGCGCGCCGATGCGGTTGCCTCGCGTCACGGCCTCGCGCAGCGTGCGGCCTTCGAGCAGCGCGCTCACCACGCCCACCGCGAAGCCGTCGCCTGCGCCAACCGTGTCGACCACGTTTGCCACCGGCTGCGCCGTCACCGGACCGCGCTCGCCTTCACGCGTCTCGTAGTACGCGCCCTCAGCGCCGAGCTTGACGATCACGCCGCGCGCGCCGCGCTCCAGATAGAAGCGCGCGATCGTCGCGGGATCGTCGGAGCCCGTGAGAATGCGCCCCTCGTTCAGGCCGGGCAGCACCCAGTCGGCGTAGCTCGCGAGTGCGTTGAGCGTCGTGACCATCTCGGCTTCGGAGCCCCACAGCGTCGGGCGCAGATTCGGATCGAAGCTGATCGTGCGCCCCGCGTCGCACATCGCGCGGGCGAGCGTAAACGCGAGTTCGCGCGAGCTAGCCGAGATCGCGGGCGCCACGCCGCTCAGATGCAGATGGCGCGCGCCGAGCACATAGTCCCGCTTGAAATCGTCGATCGACAGGTGGCTCGCCGCCGAGCCGCGACGGAAGTATTCGACGGTGGGATCGCTGCCGTCGTCGTTCTTCGACTTGAGCTGGAAGCCCGTGGGATAGCGCGCATCGGTTTGCACGCCCTGCGCGTCGATGCCTTCTTGCGCGAGCACGCCGCGCACGAACCGGCCGAACGAATCGTCGCCCACGCGGCTCATCCAGCCCACCTTGAAGCCCAGGCGCGCAAGGCCCGTCGCCACGTTGAGTTCCGCGCCCGCCGCGCGCTTCGTGAAGTGTGCGACGTCGCTGAGCGGGCCGGTCTCGGCGGCCACGAACATCGCCATGGCCTCGCCGTAGGTGATGACATCGAGTGCGTGCGTCATGGAGTGCAGTCCTCAAAAAACAGATTCTCGGGTGGCCGGGCTGTCAGAGAGTCGGAGCGCCCGGCAGGTGACACGTCAGGCGTTGCCGAGCCACGCCACGTAGCGCGCAGCGTCCTCGTTCAAGCGCGCGGCGTCGAACGGAAACTCGATGCCGCGCGGCACGTCTGCCGGCAGACACGCGAGCGCTGCGCGGCACAGCGCGTCGTCGGCGGCCGGCGCACAGGCGAACCGGCGCGCACCCGCGCCTTCCACCGCCTTGCAATGGATGTACTCGACGTGTGGCGCGAGCGCGGCGGCAGCCGTCAGCGGTGCTTCGCCAGCCCATTGCCAGTTGCCGATATCGAAGGTCATGCCGATCAGCTTGTCGTGCCCGGCGCCGCGCAACGCATCAAAGAGGCCGACGAACTGGGCGAGCCTGCCGCCCTGCTCGAGCTGGCCGTTTTCGACGACAACGCGCGGCGCCGGAGTGGCTTCACCTGCCTGCAAGGTCGCGAGGCCAAGCGCTTCGAGCACCGCCGCAAGTCGTGCGACCTGCGCATCGCCCGCGAAACCGCCGAGCTGCAGCTTGACGATGCGCGCGCCCAGCGCGCGACCGCAGGCAACGGCGGCGCGCAACGCGGCCTCGTCGAGCGTGCCGTTCTCGCAATACAGCGTGTCGGGCGTCGACCACACGGGCCACAGTCCCTCGCGCTCCAACGCCATGCCGAGCGCGCGCAGCGCCTGCGGCTGGGCGTCGGCGTCGTCCATCAGTTCGCGCCGCACCTCGAATGCCCTTGCGCCCGCCTCCCGGGTTGCGCCGCACCACGCCGCATGTCCGTCGCGCCGGATCGATCCGGCGCCGAATGCGCTCGCCACTATCGCTACTTCCGCCATCGTTTTTTCCCATTGCTTGTCCGGTTGCCCTGCCGCCGGGTCTCTCTCCCTGCGGCCTCTGGAACCGGTTCCAAAACAGTACCGAAAAAAAGCGCCTGAGCGCCTGATTGCTACTGATCGATGGGCGGATAGTGCGCTGCCGTAGCGCACCGCGCCATTATGGAAATCCCCTAAATCACGGCGGAAACCTGGCGCCGCCTGCCTCCGCGAGCGGCGCGTCGAGCAGGCATAGCTCGAGAAAGCGCTGGGTAACGCGAGAGGCCGCGCCCGCGTGCGGCACGATGATCGAAAAGCGCCGCGCCAGCGGCTCGGGCTGGATGCGAATCTGCTGGAGCGCGCCGTCCTCATGCCGCATCGACATGGCCGAGACGAAACCGATGCCCATGCCGGCCCGCACTGCTTCCTTGACGCCCTCCACACCGGCGATTTCCAGCGCGACGCGCATCGGCACGGCGGCGCGCGCGAACGCGCGCTCCACTACCTGACGCACGCCCGAGCCGTCCTCGCGCAACACCAGCGGCAGGTCCGCGAAGGCGCCCAGCTCACAGCGCAGCGGCGCCGTCCCCGCGCTTTCGCGCGCCGGCTCCTCGCCCGCCGCCTGGGCGTGCGCGGCAAGCGCGTGGCCGCGCGGCGCGATCGCGACGATTTCATCCTCGAGCCATGGGTGCACGGCGCAATCGGCGGGCAACTGCTCGCCCACCGGCCCTTCGATCAGCGCGATATCGAGATCGCCAAGCATCGCGACGATGTCGGTCGTGTTGCCGCTCGCCGTATCGAGCTTCACTTCCGGGTAGCGCCGATGAAACGCCGCCACCAGATACGGCAGCCGATAGCTCGCGGGCGTCGTGCTCGCGCCGATGCGCAGCGTGCCGCGCTCGAGTCCGCGCAGTGCGTCGCGAAACGCCAGCGCGTCGCGCCAGGTATCGCGCAGGCGAGCCGCATAGGCCGCGAGCTGCTCACCGGTGGGCGTGAGGCGCACGCCGCGCCCATCGCGCAAATAGAGCGGCTCGCCGAACTCCTCCTGCAGCAGCCGCAATTGCCCCGACACCGCGGGCTGCGACAAATGCAGCGCGAGCGCAGCACGGCTGATGTTCAGGTGCTCGGCAACGGCGGCGAAAGTTATCAGTTGTTCCGGGGTCATTGCAGTCAACTATCTGTTTGACTTATATTTTACGTCGCAAATGACGATTTTTCATATCCTTATATCTAATTTAGGATTGGCGCATTCGTTAGTCAGTCACATTTGCTGCCAAACACCATGTCCACACCCTCGACTTCCCTTGCGTCTGCGTCGTCCGCCGCGCGCGGCCAACTCTATGGCCAACTCAACGGCGTGCTGTTCGTTGCGCTGTTCGCCGCCGCCGTCACGCGCATCGCGGCGCTGCCCGCCGTCGCGGGTCTTGGCCTGAGCCCGCTGATCGTCGGCATCGTCGGCGGGGCGCTCTATGGCAACGCGCTGCGCCACGGCATGCCCGAAAGCTGGGCCGCCGGCGTCAACTTCTCGGCGCGCAAGCTGCTGCGCATCGCGGTGGCGTTCTTCGGGCTGCGCGTGAGCCTTCAGGAAATCGCCCAGGTGGGCCTGCCGGGCCTCGTGGAATCGGCGGTGATCGTGTTGAGCACGCTCGCGATCGGCACCTGGGCCGGCATGAAGCTCATGAAGCTCGACCGCGACACGGCTATCCTCACCGCGGCCGGCAGCGCGATCTGCGGCGCAGCCGCGGTGCTCGCCTTCGAATCCACGCTGCAGTCGAAGCCGCACAAGAGCGCCATGGCCGTGGGCAGCGTCGTGCTGTTCGGCACGCTTTCGATGTTCCTCTACCCGCTGCTCTATCGCGCCGGCTGGCTGCATCTTGACACCATGGGCGCCGGGCTCTTCTTCGGCGGCACCATCCATGAGGTCGCGCAGGTCGTGGGCGCGGCGAGCAACGTGAGCCCCGAGGCCACGCATATCGCCACCATCGTGAAGATGACCCGCGTGATGCTGCTCGTGCCGGTGCTGCTTGCGCTCGGCGTCTGGCTGAACCGTTCGGCGCGCGGCGCGGCGGTTGGCAAGCAAAGCGGGCGCAAGCTCGCGGTGCCCTGGTTCGCGCTCGGTTTTCTCGCACTCGTGGTGGTGAACTCGCTCCACGTGCTGCCGGATTCGGCAACCCAGACGCTCAACCTGCTCGACACCTTCGCGCTCACCATGGCCATGACGGCGCTTGGCATCGAGACGCGCTTCTCGCAGATCCGCCAGGCCGGCCCACGCGCCCTGACCACCGGCTTGATCATCTATGTCTGGCTGGTTGGCGGCGGCCTCGCGATTACCTGGGCTGTGGAGCGGCTATTCGGATGATCATCGGCGATGGGCCTTTCCACCGTTTGAGAGACTGCGCACCGGCTTGCCCGGGCGCTTGCCCCGCCCCTGGCGGGGCTTTTTGCGTTTTTCGCGCCGGGAAATTGCATGGCGCCCGTACGCAACGAAGTGCACAAAGAACCACGCAAAAAGCCACACCAAGAAGCGAACAACGAAGCGAACGAAGAAGCGCACGAAGAAGCGCACGAAGAAGCGCACGAAGAAGCGCACGACGAAGTGCGCGAAGCGCAGCACAACGGGAAGTCGCAGCCCGCGCGCCGCAACGTGCCATTGCGCGCGATACTGTCGTCCCATGCCGCTCGCCGTACGGGCGGCCGTCGAGGCAATCCTTGTCCGGATGGAGACGACCGATGGCATACGAACTGTATTACTGGGACGGCCTGCAAGGCCGGGGCGAATTCGTGCGACTCGCGCTCGAGGAAGCGCGCGCGCCCTACGTCGATGTGGTACGCGGCGCGAAAGAGGACGGCCAGGGTATGGGTGCGATGATGGCCCAGCTCGACAGCGACGGTCCGTATCCGCCCTTTGCGCCACCGTTTCTCAAGGACGGCGATCTGATCGTGCCGCACGTTGCGAATATCCTGTTCTATCTCGGCCCGAAGCTGAAGCTCGCGCCGCGCGACGAGGCGCTGCGCCTGGTCGCGAACGGTTTGCAGCTCACGATCGCCGATCTCTTGACCGAGGTGCACGACACGCATCATCCCATCGCGAGCGGCCTGTATTACGAAGACCAGAAGGACGAGGCGAAGGCGCGCGCGAAAGACTTCATCGCGCATCGCATGCCGAAATTCCTGGGCTACTTCGAGCGCGTGCTCGCGCAAAACCCGGACGGGCCGCAGCATATGGTCGGCAAGGCGCTCAGCTATGTGGATCTGTCGATGTTCCAGATCGTCGCCGGACTGCGCTATGCGTTTCCGAAAGCCACGAAGCATCTGGCCGACCACTATCGGCACGTGAGCGCGCTGCACGACGCCGTGGCCGCGCGCCCCAACATCGCGGCCTATCTCGCCTCGCAACGGCGGCTGCCGTTCAACGAGACCGGCATTTTCCGTCACTATCCTGAACTCGACCGCGCCGCGCGCTGAATGCGCGGCATCCACTAACCAGAAAAATACCGAACCGCCGTGCTGTCATTCCTGCTGAAACTGCGCACCCGCGCTCGCGATCTCTTTCGCCTCTCCGACGCCCACACGATGCTGATCTGGTCGGTCATCGTCGGTATAGCCGGTGCGTTCGCAACCGTGCTCTTTCGCGAAGGCATCGCACATCTGCAGATCCTTTTCACGGGCAGCGAAGGCAGCTTCGTGGCGATGGCGCGCCGCCTGCCCTGGCACACGCGCATCTGGCTGCCGGCCGCCGGCGGTTTCGTGGCGGGCTGCTGCCTGCTGATCGCGAGGCGCAGCAGCGCGCCCGGCGGCGGCAAGCCGATGCACACCGACTACATAGAGGCCGTGGCGATCGGCGACGGCGTGATGCCGGTCGGCAAGAGCATCTGGCGCAGCGTCTCGTCGCTTTTCACCATTGCGAGCGGCGGCTCGATCGGCCGCGAAGGCTCGATGGTGCAACTCGCCGCGCTCGCGGCCTCGCTGATCGGCCGCTGGGTCCACTTCGATCCGCAGCGTCTGCGCCTGCTCGTGGCGTGCGGCGCGGCCGCCGGTATCACCTCGGCCTATAACGCGCCGATCGCGGGCGCTTTTTTCGTCACCGAGATCGTGCTTGGTGCAATCGTGATGGAAAGTTTCGGGCCGATCGTCGTCGCCTCGGTGGTGGCAAACATCACGATGCGCGAGTTCGCCGGCTACAAGCCGCCGTACGAGATGCCGGTGTTTCCGCCCGTCACGGGCGTCGAGGTGCTGCTGTTCGTCGCGCTCGGCTTGCTGTGCGGGGCGCTCGCGCCGCGCTTCCTGTGGCTGCTCGACCTGACGAAGGCCGGCTTCGGCCGGCTGAAGCTGCCGCTGCCCGCGAAGCTCGCGCTGGGCGGCCTTGTCTGCGGCGTGCTGTCGATCTGGACGCCCGAGGTCTGGGGCAACGGCTATAGCGTCGTGAACTCGCTCCTGCATTCGCCGTGGACATGGACCGCGCTCGCCACGGTGCTCGTGTTCAAGCTCGTCGCGACCGCCGCGACCGTGGGCTCGGGCGCGGTGGGCGGCGTGTTCACACCGACTCTCTTCATGGGCGCCGTGATCGGCTGCCTGTTCGGCCAGGGGATGCAGGCGATCTGGCCGCATGGCATCTCGGCGCCTTACGCATACGCGATGGTCGGCATGGGCGCATTCCTCGCGGGCGCGACCCAGGCGCCGCTCATGGCGATCCTGATGATCTTCGAAATGACGCTCAGCTATCAGGTGGTGCTGCCGCTGATGCTTTCGTGCGTGGTCGCGTACTTCGTCGCGCGCGCGACGGGCAAGAAGTCGATGTACGAGATCACGCTGCACCGCAATCGCGAAGAAGCCGAGCGCCTGCGCCTGCGCGCCACGCAGATGCGCGAGCTGATCCGCCCCGCCGACACTGTGGTGCGCGCCGACGCCACCGTGCAGGACATGACGCGCGTATTCCTCGAATACCCGGTGAAGTATCTCTACGTAACCGACGACGATAGCCGCTTCCTCGGCGCGGTCGCACTCGCCGACATCACCGACGACCTCCTGCAAAAGCACGACACCTCGAACAAGCGGGCGCGCGACTACCTGCGGGCCTCGTTCGACGTGCTCACGCCCGACATGCCGCTCGCAGTGGCATTGCAGCACTTCATGTCCTTCCAGGGCGAGCGTCTGCCCGTGATCGAAAGCGCGCAGCATCCTGCGCTGGCGGGGGTGGTCTACAAGACCTCGCTGCTCGACGCGTACCAGCGCATGACGCCTGAACGCTGACGGCCCCGCAAAAAAGCACGCACGTTCGAGACGCGCTGGCACATTTGCTGCCATTATGGGACCGTCGCTTGCGCGTGCGCCCTGGCGGACATCATTTCCCGCCCGCCGTCTCCCGCCTCATTGCACGCGCTGCGGCGCGCCCCGCTCTTCCCGGGTCAGCCGCGAGGCCATGCCCCCGAACCGTGGCCGCCCTGCCGCCCCGGTCAGCCGGATCGTCGCGGCACGGTACTTGCTGCGACCCTTGGGCCGCATGAGGAAAGGAGGTCGAGCGATGAAAACCTCGACACTGATGACCACCGTGCTGTTGTCTGCCTCGTGTTTTGCCGCACCTGTGCACACCCAGGACGCCCAGGTCGACCGGGCAAGCGCCCCGGTTCAGGCCCCCTTCGTGCGCTCGCCGATGAACGACGCCCCCGTGGCGCCGCCCGCGCCCGATATCCCGGTCGCTATCGGCATTCAGCACTGGAAATACCTGACCCTGCCGAAATCCCACCGCCTGGATCAGTCGGTGATCCCGGTCTTGCATCAGCAAACCTGAACGCCAGCGCCCGCGCGGGCGGCGGTTCACTGTGACGTGTGAGCGTGGCCATGCTGTTGGCCAGGATGGCCGGCGGCCGGCTGCGCCGGCGCCTCGCACCGTGCACATCCAGTGGCGGCGCCCGGCAAGGATTCGGTATGCTTGATCCGCTGCGCCACCCGTCTTTCCCGCCTCGACCCACCTGCCCCACAAAGGATCCGCCAGATGTCCGCCACACCCATCCCCGAAGAGCCGATCGATCTCCAGTTCACCGACGTGCTGCGCGAAGTGCGCTGGCCCTCCAACAAGGACGAACTCGTGGAAGCCGCCCGCGCCGCCGGCGCGAGCAACGAGGTGCTGGCAATCCTCGATGGCCTGCCCGAACAGGATTATCGCGACGTGGCTTCGGTCACGCGCCTGATCGGCAGCAACTACGGTCCTGGCCTCGGCATCTGAGGCTCGGCGCGCGCACGGCTCAGGCGTCGCGCCCGAACACCACGCGCGCAAAGAAGCGGCCAAGCACCTCCGTGACAACCGGCGGCGTGATGTGCTGCGGATCGGCGGCGGCAAGAAATTGCACGCCGTCGCACAAGCCGATCAGCCCGATCACGAGCAACTCGGGCGCAAGCGTGACCGGCGTGCCCGCGCGCGCCGAAAATTCCTCGATATAGGCGGCCAGCTGATCGCGCTTATCCTTCATGAAGGCGTTAAAGCGCGTACGAAAGCGTGCATCGCGCGCCGCGAGCAACTTGGCCTCGACCCACAGCAAGAACGCCTTGTTGTCCTGCGGCAGGCGGCTGTAGTACTGGATCACGCGCGCTTCCATATCGTCGCGCGACATGTTTCCGGCAAAAATCGCGCGCAGGTCAGCCTGCATCGCCTCGTGATCGCGCCGCAGCAATTCCACCAGCAGCTCCGACTTGCTGCGGAAGTTCGAATAGAACGCGCCGCGCGTATAGCCTGCCGTCTGAGCGATGTCCTCCACGCTCGCACCCACGAAACCCTTGCGCATGAACATGGCCTGGGCGGCATCGAGCAGGCGTGCGCGCGTCTGATCGCGGCTTTGCTCGCGGGTGAGTCGAGTGCGCTTGGCGGGTTGGCGCGTCATGGCGTGGAGAAATCGGACAGAAATTGAGACGGCGCGATAGTAGCGCGAGTCTAGCACTGAACGATTCCTCTGATTCAGATGAGTATTCAGATACACCGTTGTATTAGAATTCATTGGATTATCTGAGGCCGGCCGCGCGGCGAGGCACGAGACATTGAAGCGCACCACGCGCGACTGGACTGGACTCAGCAATGGCGCATATCCCGCCAACTCCGAGGTCATCCGGCCCGGTCAACCCGGCCCTCTCAGCCAGCACGGCGCACTGGGCCTGCGTCAGGGACTGTTCACGCTGATAACAGGCCCTGGCATCGAGGTCCAAGTGAATCATTGCGGTCGCGGCGCATCGAGCGGGATGCGCAATCAATCCGGTGGGTACGTCGAATCGATCCAGTTCCTCCGGCACGCGCTACAGGCGCTGCGGCATGGCCTGGCGCGCCTCGTTAGCCCGCTTGCCCGGGTTACCCCGCTAACCTCCTTAGTTGGGCTCTGCGCGCTCGCGAGCCTCGCGGCTTGCGGGAAAAAGCCGGAAACAGCGCCCTCGCCACGCCCGGTTGTCTCGATGATCGTCCATCGCGACGGCATCACCCCCTCGGCCACCTGGCCCGGCACCGTACAGGCGCGCTACGCCACGCCGCTTTCGTTCCGCGTGAACGGCAAGATCGTCGAACGCAGTGCCCGTCTTGGCGACACCGTGAAGCCCGGCCAGGTGCTCGCGCGCCTCGACCCCGCCGACTACGAGAAGAATGCGGCAAGCGCGCAGGCACAATACGACGCCGCACAGCACCGCTTTGAATTCGCGAAGCAGCAACTCGATCGCGACACGGCCCAGGCTCAAGCCAACCTCATCGCACGCGCGCAGTTCGAACAAACGCAGGATGCCTACGCTTCGGCCGCAGCCCAACGCGATCAGGCGAAGCAACAGCTCGCGCTCGCTCAGGACCAGCGCCGCTACACCCTGCTCACGGCCGATCACGCGGGCGTCATCACTGCCGAAAACGCCGATACCGGCCAGAACGTGCAGGCGGGCCAGCCGGTCTACCAACTCGCGTGGGCGGGCGATGTGGACGTGGTGAGCGATCTTCCCGAGAACGCCATCGCCGCCCTGCACACCGGCGACGCCGCTCAAGTCACGCTGCCCGCGTTGCCGGGCCGAAACTACACGGCCAAAGTGCGCGAGCTGGCCGCCGCCGCCGACCCGCAAAGCCGCACCTGGCGCGTGAAGCTGACGCTCGATCAACCGGACGCCGAAGTGCGGCTCGGTATGACCGCGAATGTCGCGCTCGCGGTCAACGCCAGCAATGCCGCCACCGCCGCGCAGCCCGACGGCGGCGCCTTCACGATACCGGCCACCGCGCTCTTTCACGATGGCAACGCGCCCGCGCTGTGGATCGTGCACGGCGCGGACAATGTGCTGCAATTGCGCCGCGTGAGCGTCTCGCGCTACGACGCGCGCACGATCACGGTCACGCAGGGCCTGAAGGACGGCGAGCGCATCGTGCTGCAAGGCGTGCACACGGTCACCGCCGGCGAAAAGGTGCGCCCGGTCGCGCCGCTGCACCCCGAGGATTTCGCGTCATGAGCCAGCGCAGTGACCAGCTCAGTGACCAGGCCCCGGGCTTCGATCACGACGAGGGGCGCTTCAATCTTTCGGCATGGGCGCTACGCCATCAGGCGCTGGTCATCTTCGTGATCGCGCTCGCCACGATCTTCGGCGCGCTCTCCTACTCGCGGCTCTCGCAATCGGAGGACCCGCCGTTCACGTTCCGCGTGATGGTGATCCAGACCTTCTGGCCCGGCGCCACCGCGCGCCAGGTCGAGGACGAAGTCACCGGCCGCATCGGTCGCAAGCTCCAGGAAACGCCCAATATCGACTACCTGCGCAGCTATTCGCGCCCCGGCGAATCGCTCGTGTTCTTCGTGATGAAGGACTCCGCGCCCGTGAGCGAGGTGCGCGAGACCTGGTACCAGGTGCGCAAGAAAGTGGGCGACATCGCGGCCATGCTGCCGCCGGGCGTGCAAGGCCCGTTCTTCAACGACGAGTTCGGCGACGTCTACACCAACATTTACGCACTCGAAGGCGATGGTTTCTCACCCGCGCAACTTCACGACTATGCCGACAATCTGCGCGAGACGCTCTTGCGCGTGACGGATGTCGGCAAGGTCGACTATTTCGGCGATCCGAACCAGCGCATCTTCGTGGAAATTCCGAACGCGCAGCTCACGCGCCTCGGCCTTTCGCCCACGCAGATCGGCCAGGCGATCGGCGCGCAGAACGCCATCGCGGCGGCCGGCACGATCAACACCGCCGACGACCGCGTATTCGTGCGCCCGAGCGGGCAGTTCACTGACCTCAAGGCGCTCGCGGACACGCTCATCAGCGTGAATGGCCGCAGCTTCCGTCTCGGCGACATCGCCACGATCCGGCGCGGCTACGACGAGCCGCCCGCCACGCAGATGCGCTTCCAGGGCAAGGCGGTGCTCGGCATCGGCGTCACGATGCAGCCGGGCGGCGACGTGATCCAGCTCGGCCACGCGTTGGACAAGCGCATCGAGGCACTGCGCCGCGAACTGCCCGCGGGCCTGAAGCTCGTGGAAGTGTCGAGCATGCCCGACGCGGTCTCGCGTTCGGTCGACGACTTCATCGAGGCGGTGGCCGAGGCCGTGGGCATCGTGCTCGTGGTGAGCCTCGTGTCGCTCGGCGTGCGCACCGGCATGGTGGTCGTGATCACGATTCCGATCGTGCTCGCCGTCACCTCGCTCGTGATGTATCTGTTCGGCATCGGCCTGCACAAGGTCTCGCTCGGCACGCTCGTGCTCGCGCTGGGCCTGCTCGTGGACGACGCCATCATTTCCGTCGAAATGATGGCCGTGAAGCTCGCGCAGGGCTGGAACCGCACGCGCGCCGCCGCGTTCGCGTACACGAGCACGGCGTTCCCGATGCTCACCGGCACGCTCGTCACGGTCTCGGGCTTCCTGCCCATCGTGCTCGCGAAGTCGAGCACGGGCGAATACACGCGCTCGATCTTCCAGGTCTCGGCAATCGCACTGATCGCCTCGTGGTTCGCGGCGGTCGTGCTGATTCCGCTGCTCGGTTATCGGCTGCTGCTCGAGCGCAAACCCGGCGCCGGCGCGCAGGGCGACCATCACGAAGCGGACATCTACGACACGCGTTTCTACCACCGCCTGCGCCGCTGGGTCGGCTGGTGCATCGAGCGCCATCTCGTTGTGCTCGCACTGACCGGAGGGTTGTTCGTGCTCGCGCTCGCGGGCTTCGCGGTGATTCCGCAGCAGTTTTTCCCGAGCTCGGACCGCCCCGAGCTGCTCGTGGACGTGCGCCTGCCCGAAGGCGGCGCGTTCGACGCCACGCTGCGCGAGACGAGGCGCCTTGAAGCAGCGCTGCAGGGCCGGCCCGAGATCGACCACTCGATCGACTTCGTCGGCACCGGCGCGCCGCGCTTCTATCTGCCGCTCGATCAGCAATTGCAGAGCCCGAACTTTGCACAGTTCGTCATCACGACCAAGTCCGTGGAGGATCGCGACAAGCTCGCGAACTGGCTCGAAACGAAGCTGCGCAACGACTTCCCGGCCGTGCGCACGCGTCTCTCGCGCCTCGAGAACGGGCCGCCCGTTGGCTATCCCGTGCAGTTCCGCGTGAGTGGCGACGACATCGCGACCGTGCGCAGCATCGCCGAGCGCGTGGCCGCGATCATGCGCGCCGACAAACGCGCCGACAACGTCCACTTCGACTGGGACGAGCCCGCCGAGCGCTCGCTGCACTTCGAGATCGACCAGCAAAAGGCGCGCGCGCTCAACATCTCCTCGCAGGACGTCGCGAACTTCCTGCAGATGACCTACTCCGGCTACACCGTCACGCAGTACCGCGAACGCGACAAGCTGATCGGCGTGGACCTGCGCTCGCCGCCGAAAGAACGCGTGGCTCCCGCACATATGCTCTCGCTCGCCATGCCCACGCCGAATGGCCCCGTGCCGCTCGGCGCGATCGGGCACCTCGAGAACACGCTCGAATACGGCGTAATCTGGTCGCGCGACCGGCAGTCCACGCTCACCGTGCAAGCCGACGTGCGCGCGGGCGCGCAAGGCATCGACGTCACCCATGCGCTGCAAAAGCAGCTGGAGCCGATGCGCGCAACGCTGCCCTCCGGCTACCGCATCGAAGTCGGCGGCTCGGTCGAGGAAAGCGCGAAAGGCCAGGCGTCGATCTACGCGCAGTTGCCGGTCCTCGCGATTGCCGTGCTCACGCTGCTCATGATCCAGCTGCAAAGCCTCTCGCGCGTCATGATGGTCGTGCTCACCGCGCCGCTCGGGCTGATTGGCGTGGCGCTCGCGTTGATCATCTTCCGCGAGCCATTCGGCTTCGTCGCGATGCTGGGCGTGATTGCCATGTTCGGCATCATCATGCGCAACTCGGTGATTCTCGTGGACCAGATCGAGAGCGACATCCGCGCCGGGCACAAGCGCTTCGATGCCATCGTCGGCGCAACGGTGCGGCGCTTCCGTCCGATCATGCTGACCGCGGCGGCGGCCGTGCTCGCGCTGATTCCGCTCGTGCCCTCGAACTTCTTCGGACCGATGGCGACCGCGCTGATGGGCGGCATCACGAGCGCGACCGTGCTCACGCTGTTCTTCCTGCCCGCGCTCTACGCCGCCGCGTTCCGCGTGCGCAGCAGCGAGACCGACACGCCACGTCCCCATGCGGAGAACGCATCATGAATCTGAACCGCATTCCGGGCCGCATTCCTGACGATGGCGCGGCGATCAACGCATGCCGGTCGTTCGCATCGAATCCCGCGAGCCTGCTCGCGGGCGCGGCAGCGCTGTGCGCGCTTTTCGCGAGCGCCTGCACCTGGGGTCCGGGCGGTGCGCCACCCGCGATGCCGGAGCCCGTGCACTATGGCGCGCAGGTGCAGCCCGCACAGAGCGTCGCTGCTCAGGGCGTCGCCCAGCAATTCGTGACGGGCGCGCAACCGGTGCCGCAATGGTGGACGCTCTACGACTCGCCCGAACTCGACGCGCTCGTCGATGAGGGCCTCGCCAACAACCCGAATCTCGCCTCCGCCGATCACAGCCTGCAGGCCGCACGCGAGCAGTTGCGCGGCCAGTTGGGCAGCTCGATGCTGCCCACCGTCGATGCGCTCGGCATCGCACAGCGCAATCGCCTGCCGGGTGTTCCGCAGCTCGGCTTCGACAAGCTGCAATACGACATGTTCGCGGGCCTTGTCCGGGCGAGCTACTCGTTCGACATTTTCGGCGCGACGCGCCTGAACAACACGGCGCTCGCCGCGCGCGTGAACGTCCAGGCATTCCAGTACGAGGCCGCTCGCCGCGCGCTCGCGGCGAACATCGTCGCGAGCGCGCTGGGCTCGGCCACGCTGCATGCGCAGATCGACACGACCGAGCGGCTCGTCGCGCTCGCCAACGCGCAGGCCGACGACGTGCAAAAGCGCTACGCGCTCGGCGCTGCGTCGCACACCGATCTGCTCAACGCGCAGCAAAGCGCCGCTTCGCTCGCCGCCAATCTGCCGGGGCTACGCCAGCAACGCTCGGCGATGCGCCACGCGCTTGCCGTGCTGCTCGGGCGCACGCCCGACGCCGCACCGCCCGACCTCGACCTCGCGAGCCTGACTTTGCCCTCGCAGGTGCCCGTCGTCGTTCCATCGGAGCTGCTCAAGTCGCGGCCCGACATCCAGGCCGCAGGGGCGGCGCTAATCGCCGCATCCGCCGATGTGGGCGCCGCCACGGCGCAGATGTTTCCGAGCATCTCGGTTTCCGCCGGTCTCGGCCAAGGCGGCTTCAGCTGGCCCGTGGTGACTTCGGGCGCGGGTGCGCTCTGGATGATCGGCGCCTCGCTCACGCAGCCGCTGTTTCACGGCGGCGCACTCCTCGCACAGCGCCGCGCGGCCTTGCAGTCCTATGATGCGGCCAATGCGTCGTACAAGCAGACCGTGCTCGCGGCGTTCCAGGACGTCGCCACCCGGCTTGCCGCGCTCGAGCACGACGCTCAGGCGCTCGACGCAGCCAGCACGTCGGCGCAGACCGCACAGGGCGTCTTTGAAGAGACGAACGCACGCTACAAGCTGGGTGCGGTGCCCTACTACGCCGTGCGCCAGAGCGAACAGCAATGGCGCAATGCGCGGCTCGATGAAATCCGCTATCGCGGCACGCGTCTCTCCGATACGGCCGCGCTGTTCCAGGCCATGGGGCAGCCGCCAACGAGCGCCGATGCCTCGGCTTCGAACGCGCAATCTCGTGCCGCGGACGGCAACGGCTACCCTGCCGCGACGACCTCAACGCAGGACTAGAACGCCCGTCCTGCCCCCAAGCGCGCGCAAAAGCAAAAACAACCACTACGCCGCGCGCTTCGTCCAAAGCCTCTTCCATCCGCCTCGCCTCTGTCATCCATTTCCGTCAGAAAGATCTGAGCCCTAATTTCAGGATGCAACTGCTAAACTGCGTCGCAAATTGAGATAAGAGCAAGCAAATTATTTCGGAATGCTACTTAAATCATGAACATTTCATCAAGCGACCTGCCATCGCCACGTGCGCTATCCAGGCAGCCTGTGTGCGACGGCGCATTTCAACCCCGACGACATTGATCATGGCACTCGTATCGAATCGCGGCCTCTGCGCCGCAGCGCTTCTCATGGCCAGCGTCGCTGCGCACGCCGAGCTCCAGTGCGCCACGGAGCGCAGTGGCTTCCGCGTGGAATCGGATAGCTGGGGCGGCACCGACAAACTCGAGCACTTTGCGGTTTCCGCGCCGTTCGGCGCGCTCGGCGGTTGGCTCACGCGCGACACCGATCATCCCGTGGTCTACGGCACGCTGATCGGCACGGCGCCCGGGCTCGCGCTGCAAGTCCTGAACGGCACCTGCCCCGGCGGCGGCTTCTCGTACAAGGACCTGTTCGCCGATGCGCT
Source organism: Paraburkholderia sp. A1BS-2L (assembly GCF_051125205.1). Taxonomy (NCBI): domain Bacteria; kingdom Pseudomonadati; phylum Pseudomonadota; class Betaproteobacteria; order Burkholderiales; family Burkholderiaceae; genus Paraburkholderia; species Paraburkholderia sp. A1BS-2L. The sequence continues at coordinate 1,610,979 of NZ_CP120428.1, read as the reverse complement.
GGGCGCGCTCACTGGCGCGTGGCTCACACATTGGGCGCTCACCTATTCGCGCGAGCCGCACAGCCACACAATCGGTTTGCAGTACGACAACACCTTCTGATGCGCCACGCAGTGCTCCAATGTGCTCGTGTCTGCGGACAGCCTTGTGGATCAGTGAGTTAGCTTCGCTCTCCCAACGTTATCAACAGGGCCATCAACAAAAACTGTGGACAACGGAGCATCGGGCCGAAGTCAGGCTTATCCCCAATTTTTGTTGAAGGCCCTGTGGAAAAGCCCTGGGCAACCCGTCCAAGTCCTTGATGCAAAAGCAAAACGGCGCGCCCAAACAAAACGCGGCACATCGTTGCCGATGTGCCGCGTTCAGAACAACTCGTCCATCAACGAGCGCCCATCAAGGCTTGTTCGTTTCGAACAGATCCATGATCTGCTTGCGCTCGCTCTGCGTGACGCTCGGCGTCGGCAGTCCGCCCGGCCCCATGCTGCCGGTCGCCCCGCTCGCATCGCTGGCCGCCCCCGCCGCGTTACCCGACTCCATGCCGACCGCCGAGACGAAGCCCGCGCCCGGCGTCGCGTCGGAGTAGTACAGCTCACCGCCGATCGTCGTGAGACCCGCCGGCATCGGCGGCTCTTCCTGCGGCATGCCGCGCAGTGCTTTGCTCATGTACTCGACCCAGATCGGCAGGGCGAGTTGCGCGCCGAACTCGCGGCTGCCGAGGCTCTTCGGCTGGTCGTAGCCCATCCACGCCACGGCCACGAGGTTGCGCTGATAGCCGGCGAACCAGCCATCGTGCGCGTCGTTGGTCGTACCGGTTTTGCCCTGCAGGTCGTCGCGGTGGAGAACGTTGGTACCCGCGCCCGTGCCCGCCGTCGCCACCGAATGCAACAGGCTGTTCATCACGAAAGCGTTGCGCGGCGAGAGCGTTTGCGGCGCGTTCTGGCCCGCCACGAGCGGCTGTGCGCGCAGGATCGGCTGACCGTGCGCATCGTCGACTTCGGCGATCAGGTACGGGTTGATGCGATAGCCGCCGTTCGCGAACACGGAGTACGCGCCCGCCGACTGCAGCGGCGTGACGAGACCCGCGCCCAGCGCCATCGGCAGGTACGGCGGCGTCTTGTCCGCGTCGAAGCCGAAGCGCTGCGTGACATAGTCCTGCGCGTACTTCGTGCCGATGTACGAGAGGATGCGGATCGACACGAGGTTCTTCGACTTCTGCAGCGCGAGGCGCATCGACATCGGCCCTTCGGGATAGTCGTCGTCCTTCGGCTCCCACGCGTCGCCGCCCGGCGTGCTGGGCGGGAAGTACAGCGGCGCGTCGTTGATCATGGTGGCCGGCCCGAGACCCTTCTCGAGCGAAGCCGAATAGATGAACGGCTTGAAGCTCGAGCCCGGCTGGCGCCACGCCTGCGTGACGTGGTTGAACTTGTTCTTGTTGAAGTCGAAGCCGCCAATCAGCGCGCGAATCGCGCCGTCCTGCGGCGTGAGCGAAACCAGCGCGCCTTCCACCTGCGGCAGTTGCGTGATTTGCCAGTTGTTCTTGCTGTCCGCCATCAGGCGCACGATCGAGCCTGGCCGAATCTTCAGCGCAGCCGACGCACGCGCCGAAAGCCCGCTCGCGACAAACCGCAGCCCGTCGCCCGTGACGGTGATCTGCGTGCCGTCGAGCAACTGCGCAGTGACCGACTTCGGGCTCGCATCGATGACCACCGCCGAGACGATGTCGCCGTTATCGGGGTGATCGGTGAGCGCGTCGTCGATCGCCTGATCGCGGTCATCGCCCGCAGCGGGCAGTTGCACGAAGCCTTCGGGACCGCGGTAGCCGTGGCGGCGCTCGTAATCCATCACGCCCTTGCGCACGGCCGCGTAGGCCGCGTTCTGATCGGCGGAATCGATCGTCGTGGTGACCGTGAGGCCGCGCGTGTAGGTTTCGTCCTTGTACTGCGCATACATCATCTGGCGGACCATTTCCGCAATATACTCCGCATGCACGCTGTACTCGGTGCCCGCGGTGCGCGTATGCAGCGGCTCCTTGATCGCCTCGTCGTACTGCGCCTGGGTAATGTAGTTCAGGTCGAGCATGCGCTTGAGGATGTACTCCTGACGAATCTTCGCGCGCTTCGGATTGACAATCGGGTTATAGGCGGACGGCGCCTTCGGCAGGCCCGCGAGCATCGCGGCCTCGGCAAGCGTGATGTCCTTGAGGTCCTTGCCGAAGTACACGCGCGCCGCTGCCGAGAAGCCATAGGCGCGCTGCCCCAGATAGATCTGGTTCATGTACAGCTCGAGGATCTGGTCCTTCGTGAGCGCGCGCTCGATCTTGTAGGCGAGCAGCATTTCGTAGATCTTGCGCGTGTAGGTCTTCTCGCTCGACAGGAAGAAGTTGCGCGCCACCTGCATCGTGATCGTGCTCGCGCCCTGCGACGCTCCGCCGTGCATCAGGTCGGCGACGCCCGCGCGCAGGATGCCCACGAAGTCCACGCCGCCGTGCTCGTAGAAGCGGTAGTCCTCGATGGCGAGCACCGCTTTCTTCTGCACGTCGGGGATGTCCTGGAAGCGCACGAGCTGGCGCCGCTCCTCGCCGAACTCGCCGATCAGCACGTGATCGGCGGTATAGATGCGCAGCGGCACCTTGGGCTGATAGTTGGTGAGCGCATCGAGCGAAGGCAGTTGCGGACCCATCACGACGAGCGCGTAGCCGACGATCAGCGCGCCGATCACGCACAGCGTGGCGACCAGGCCGGCGAACCAGAGCGCGATCGTCGCGACGAACGAGCGACGGCGCACTCGCTCGTTGCGCGAGTCCTCGCGGCGCTGCGGCTGACGTCCATTGTTGAAGGAGGGTTCCCGATCGTTCGGGTACTGCGCGGAAGGCGGTCGTTTGATGATAGGCATGACTGGAATGATTGGCGCGTGGGTTCGCGCCCCCGGCTGCGCGCGGCTTGCGCGCATAGATCTCGATCCTGGCGTCATGGCGCCAATGCGGCGTGTGACAGCGCCGCCGCTTGAGCGCGGCGCTCTGGCGTGACCGGCAACGCCCCCGTTCGGCCACGCGGCGTGCCTGGCCGGCGCGCCGTCGCAAGGTTACTCTTTCAATACCCTTTCGCAGGGGCCTCTACGGAAGCATCCGTGCGAAATGTAACAGCGCATTCTAAATAATTCGTGCGCGGGCGGTCGCGCTTTTTTTGTAAGAGTTTTTTGGAAATGGGCCTGCGACCCTCATTTTGCGGGCGCATCTTTGCGTTGCGCATCGCCTGTCTCGTCATATGATGGAAAAGCTACTGCACGCTCTGCCCGTTTTGCTTGCCGGCCAATACGCGGGCTAATACGCCCCGCGACACCGGCGTCGTGCGCATGCGGGACCCCGGTTCACTCGAAGCCGATCCAACGGCCAGCCGATCATGAACAAGCCCAGCGAACGCATCGTCGTTTTCGTCACGTCCGCGCAAAAGCGCGCGATCTCCGCCACGGCCGATGAACTCGGCATCAGCATCAGCGAGTTGATGCGCCGCGCCGTGCTCGCTTTTGGCGCGACGAGCGACCCGGTGAAGGCAGCGAGCATCGTCGACCGGCTGAGCGCGACGCGCCAGCCCGACGCGCTCGCGCAAGTGCTGCGCAAAGCCGCGAAGCCGCTGCGCACGGGACGCTCGGCGGCACTGCGGCCGGCTGCCGTGGAGCCCGCAGACGAAGCACAAGCAAACGCTGATGACGCCGCTGCGCTTGCGGCGGGACCTGACGAACGCGCCGACGCCGTGCCTGAGGCCGGACTCGAACCGGACTCCGCACGCGCCGAGCGCGCCTTGGCCCAGGCCGTTGCCCGCCTGTCCGGCGAAGCCGCCGAGGCGGCCCAGGTTGCCGACACGCAAGCCGGTATCGCTGGCCAGCCCGACGCCGAACCGCTGCAGCCGCTGAGCGGCGCCCCGTTCGCGCGCGCGGCACACGATGACGACGACATGCACAGCAGCGACGCCGCCCCCAACGCGGGCAAATTCGCCTGAGCGCCCGACTGCTTTAGCGTTTGAACACGCGGTTTGAACGCGCGCGAATCGCACCAAGGCCGACGGCCCTTTAAGTCCCTTTTAAGAGACCCCGTGGTGTAATATCCGCGAGCGATGCGCCTGGGCAGGATCAATGGCGCAACGGTTAATTTAACCGCTTTGGCCTGTTGCAATTGGCCAAAGCGCCCCGAATTTCGCGCTGCATGCGCGGCTTGCACAAAGCGGCGTAATCTAAATGCGAGATTGCCGGGCGCAACGATCGGATCCGCAGCAATACCTCGCGACGCAACGCGAATGCCGCATGCGTGCAGCGCGGCCCGCTGGAGCATGGTGGGGCCAATCTCATTTCACCGGAGGAATACATGTCGCTTTTCGACTCCATCTCTCGCACGGTCAAGGGTCTCCTGAACGACGCCGCCGACTCCGTGCAAGACCCGTCGCGCGACGCGCGCCAGATCGTGCGCGAACTCGACGACAGCATCGCGAAAGCCGAGAACTCGCTCGTCGAGATCCAGGCGCAGGTCGCGATGCAGCAAAGCAAGCGCGACGTGGCCGCCGACAAGGCAAAGAAGTACGAGGACGGCGCGAAGCGGGCGCTGCAATCGGGCGACGAAGCCCTCGCGCGCGAAGCGCTCGGCGCCCAGAGCACGGCTGAAGCCGAACGCGATGCGCTCGCGGCCGAACTCGCCAAGCTCGAACCGTCGGTCGATCAACTGAAGCAGCAGATCGACGACATGCGCTCGCGGCGCAACGACCTCAACGCGCGCTCGAACATCCTGCAGGCGAAGCAGCAGATCGCCCAAGCGAAGGATGTCGCGGCCACGGCGCTCGGCGGCATTGGTGGCAAGAATCTGTCCGAGGACTTCCAGAAGCTCGAAGACAAGGTGAATCTCTCGAACGCACGCTCGGACGCCCGCCTGAACTCGGCGGATACGTCGAGTGGCAAGGCGCTCGACGACAAACTCGCCGCGCTGAACAAGGGCCCGTCGGTGGACGACCGCCTCGAAGCCCTCAAGAAGCAGCTCAATACGCCGGCACAGTAAATGCGCCGGAACGGATGCGGCGCGGCTGGCCAGTTCCAGTACGCGCCGCATCCACGTTTCGTATGTCATGGAGACGGGTGGCAAACCGCCCGGCCTGCAACATGAAAAAGTTTCTCGTCGCCGTTCTCGCATCGCTCGCACTCGTGAGCGGCCTGGCGTTCGCCGTGCCGAGCGCGCAGCAGATCGAATCCGCGATGTCGCAAGGCAACTGGCAACGTGCGGACGCGGGCCTCACCGAAGTCCTGCAGGCGCACCCCGACAATGCCCGCGCACATTACCTGTATGCGCAGGTGCTCAATCGCGAAGGCCGCTACGCCGACGCGCTCAAACAAATCCAGCAGGCGAAGTCGCTCGATCCGCAGGTCCGCTTCACGCAGCCGCAGCGTTTCGCGCAGGTCGAAGCGAAGATCCGTTCGGACGCGACGCGCGCCGGCGCTGTCACGACGAACCGCGCGAATAACCCGTTCGCCCAGCAGACCCAAGTGGCTGCGCCGTCGGCGCTCGCCGCAGCCGCGCCGCAAAAACACGGTCCCGGCATGGGCATGTGGATCGGCATTGTCGTCGTGCTGGTGGGCGTGGCGCTCGTGCTGCGCTGGACGCTGCGCCGCGCGAAATCCACGGAAGACGCGAAAGCCGGCGACGACCGCCGCGACCAACTCAAGCGCGCCACCGACCTGCTCAACGCCGTGCGCTCGCTCAAGCTCGACCTGAAGCTGTCGACTGCGGCGGGCCATGAAGCGCTCGAAAAAGAAGTCGAAGGCTTCGAGGCGCAATTGCGCAGCATGGTCGAAACGCTCTCGGGCAGCACGAATCCAGTGGCGCCGTATCAGATCGAGGATCTCGAGCGCCAGTTCGCGAGCCTCAAGGCGCGCGCCGAAGGCCGGCCCGATCCGAACGCCCAGGCCGCCGCCGCGCAGCCTTATGGCGAAGGTTCGGCCTATGCGCGCGAGGCGGATGCCGCGTTCGGGCACAACCCGCAATATCCTCCGCAGTACCCGCCCCAGCAGCAGCAACCGCCAGTCATCGTCCAGCAAGGCGGCGGTGGCATGGGCGGCATGGGGGGCCTGATGACCGGCGTGCTGCTGGGCCAGGTGCTCAATCAAGGCCGCGACCGGGTGATCGAGCGCGATGTCCTTGTCGACGACGAAGGCCGGCGCATTGTGCGCGATGGCGGCAATGGCGGGGGTGTCGACTTTGGCCAGGGCTCGAACGACTGGAACGACGGCTCGGGCGGCGGCGTCGATCTGGGCAGCAGCGACAGCTCGGATGACTGGAATACCTGAGCCGCTCCCGGCCGATGGCGCGCCATGACGGGCTCCCTCGCGGAGCCCGTTTTGCATCTTTCGCCTTTTGCCATTGATCTTTTGCGCGGCAACGCCCTCCATTCAGATATGACCACTCACGCGTCCTCGTCGCGGCAAGACACGCAAACCTCACCGCGCATCGCGATTGTCGGCAGCGGCTTTGCCGGCATCGGCATGGCGATCCGTCTGCGGCGCATGGACATCGAGACCTTTACGCTCTACGAGGCGGCAGAGAGTCTCGGCGGCACGTGGCGCGACAACGCTTATCCCGGCGCGGCCTGCGATGTTCCTTCGCACCTCTATTCATTTTCGTTCGAGCCGAATCCGAACTGGACGCGCACCTATGCGCCGCAGTGCGAGATTCTCGATTACCTGCGCCATTGCGCGCACAAATACGGCATCGAGCGCCACATCCGCTATCGCTCGCGCGTGAACGCCGCGCGCTTCGACGTCGGGCGCAGCGTGTGGATGATCGAGATCGAGCGCGACGGGGTCTTGCATACTGTCGAGGCCGATTTGCTGATCGCCGCGAACGGCCCGCTTTCGCGCCCCGCGCTACCCGCCATCGACGGGCTCGAGCGCTTCGAAGGCGCGCTCTTTCATTCGGCGCGCTGGAACCACGATTACGCGCTCGATGGCAAGCGCGTCGCCGTGATCGGCACCGGCGCAAGCGCCATCCAGTTCGTGCCGATGATTCAACCGCGCGTCGCACAGCTCACGGTGTTCCAGCGCACGGCGCCATGGATCATGCCGCGCCGCGATCGCGCCATCGGTACGCGTACGCGCTGGGTGTATCGCCATGTGCCGCTTGCACGGCGCCTGGCACGCGCGGCGATCTACTGGCAACTCGAATCGCGCGCACTGGGTTTCGTCGTCGATCGGCGCCTGCTCAATGCACCGATGAAGTTCGCGCGCAACTATCTCGCGCACAAGGTCAAGGACCCGGCGCTGCGCGCAAAGCTCACGCCCAACCATGTGCTGGGCTGCAAGCGCGTGCTGCTGTCGAGCCACTATTTCCCGGCAATCTCGCAGCCGAACGTGAACCTGGTAACCGAACCGATTCGCGAAGTGGTCGCCGACGGGATCATCACCGCGGATGGCGTGCATCGAGAATTCGATGCGATCGTCTGCGGCACCGGCTTTCAGGTAAATGATGTGGACGCGCCGTTTGGCGTGACCGGCTTGAACGGCGCGGATCTGGGCACAGCGTGGCGGCGCGACGGCCCCGAGGCGTATCTGGGCACCACCGTTGCGGGTTTTCCGAATTTCTTCATCGTCGTCGGCCCGAACACAGGCCTCGGGCACAACTCGATGATCTACATGATCGAGTCGCAAGTGCGCTATATCGCTGGCTGCATCGAAGCTCTGCGCAACCGCCATGCGCGTACGATGACCGTGCGGCCCGAGGTCCAGCGCGCCTTCAACACGCAGTTGCAGGCGCAACTCGCGCACACGGTGTGGACCTCGGGCTGCCGCAGCTATTACCAGACCATGAGCGGCAAAGTCACGTCGCTATGGCCAGGCTTCACGTTCACGTTCCGGCGCCGTACGCGCCGCGTGCGCGAGCGCGACTACGAGTTCGGGCGTTGAGCGCCCATCGGCCTGCCGGCATACACACGCGTTTCATAGGCGAAATTCACGCGCCCGTCACGTTGCGTCGCGTCGAACAGTTCGCGCAGCGCGGCGAGCATCGGCTCGTGGCGCGCATCGTCAGGCTTCGGCGCATACGACGAAGACGCGAGACGCCCCCGCAGTCCGTCGTAGTCGAGCAGTTGCGCATTCGGAAACACGGTCTTGTGCTCGAAGCCGTCGCCGAACCAGTCGGCCATGGCGTCGTCGTCGGGGTACGTCTTGGCCACGCTCGCGTAGTCGGTGCTGAATTCGCGCAGCAGCGCTTCGTAACCCTCGAGAAACGCCGAGCCCTTCAAGAGCCGGCTGTTCCAGAACAGCACGATCTTGCCGCGCGGCTTGAGAATGCGCGCGAACTCGCGCCGGGCGTCCGCCTTCTCGAACCAGTGAAACGCCTGCGCCGCTGTCACGAGATCGATGCTCGCGGCTTCGAGCGCCGTGTTCTCCGCAGAGCCGGCCACGCTCCGATAGCCGGGGTTGTCGGCATAGTTCGCGAGATAGCGGTCCGCGGCCTCGCGCATCGCCGCGTTCGGTTCGACGGCCACGACCGGGTGGCCCGCATCGAGAAAGAGTTTCGCCGAAATGCCGGTGCCCGCGCCAATGTCGGCTACCGTGGCGCCTGGCGCAATGCCGCATTCGACATGAGCGAAGGTCGCCACTTCGCGTGGATAAGTCGGCCGGTACTTCACGTAGTCCGCGACCCGATCGGTGAAACGCCGGGTGGAATCGTCGATCATCGTGTGCCCTCGTGTCGTGTGCGCCGCGTTCCGGCCGCCTCGCACTCAGGCGCCGCTCAAGAGCTTGAGCAACCCCCAAAGGAAGCGGCAGACCATGACAATCAGCTCCCAGAGCTGAATCAGTTGTTGCCAGAGCGCTACGATCGCGCCCTCTTTCACTATTACTTCGATCATCGTGTGCCCGCTGCAGGCCGCACAGGACGCCGTGCTACATGGCGCTGGCAGTCCGCCTGTATTTCTCGATCATAGCCCCATAGCCGCCTGGCACGCTAAAGCCCCCCGGGAACGCGAACGCGCTGAAAAAAAGAAAACGGCGCGTGAGCCGATGCCCACGCGCCGCCATTTGCAGGGTAACGCCCGCTTGCCCGCGAGTGCGTCAGACCGCCATCGCCATGCGTTTGCGCTCGGCGCGCTGCATGAAGTAGTTGCCGATGATCACGCCCGCCGTCACCACGAGAATGAAGAGCGTCGCGAGCGCGTTCATCTCCGGGTTCAAGCCGAGGCGCACACGCGAGAACACGACGAGCGGCAGCGTCGTCGAACCGGGGCCGGAGAGGAAGGCCGAGAGCACGAGGTCGTCGATCGACAGCGTGAACGACAGCAGCCAGCCTGCCGCAAGCGCCTGCGAGATCAGCGGCAGCGTGATCTGGAAGAACACCTTGAAGGGCGTCGCGCCCAGGTCGAGCGCGGCTTCTTCCAGCGACGGATTGAGCTCGCGCACGCGCGATTGCACGATGATGGCCACATAGGAAATGCACAGCATTACGTGGCCGATCCAGATCGTGAACACGCCACGCCCCGCCGGCCAGCCGAACAGCTTGCCCATTTCCACGAACAGCAGCAGCAGCGAGATGCCCTGAATCACTTCGGGAATCACGAGCGGCGCGTTGATCATTCCCGAAAAGAGCGTGAAGCCGCGAAAGCGCCCCATGCGCGCGAGCACGAAGCCCGCCCACGTGCCGATGATCACCGAGGCGAACGCCGTCATCAGCGCGACGCGCAGCGACAGCCACGCGGCGGTGATGAGCTCGTCGTCGGTCGCGAGCGCCTGATACCAGCGCGTCGAGAAATGCGTCCACACTGTCACGAGCTGCGAGTCGTTGAACGAGTAGACGATCAGGCTCAGGATCGGAATATAGAGGAACGCAAAGCCGATGCCGAGCGCGATGAACTGCAGAACACGATTCGGCTTCATTTGCCGCGGCCCTCCAGTTCCTTCGCCTGGAAGTGCTGGAACAGTGCCATTGGCACGAGCAGCAGCAGGACCATTGCGCAGGTGACGGCGGAAGCCATCGGCCAGTCGGCATTGTCGAAGAACTCGTTCCACATGACGCGGCCGATCATCAGCGTGTTCGCGCCGCCGAGCAACTCGGGAATCACGTACTCGCCCACCGCCGGAATGAACACCAGCAGGCAGCCCGCAATAATGCCGTTCTTCGAGAGCGGCAGAGTGATCTCCACGAACGCGCGCCACGGTTTCGCGCCGAGGTCATAGGCGGCTTCGAGCAGCGTGAGATCCATCTTCACGAGGTGCGCGTAGAGCGGCATCACGAGAAACGGCAGATACGAATACACCATGCCGATATAAACCGCCGTGTTCGTGTGATAGAGCTCGATGGGCGAATGGATGATGCCGAGCGACATCAGGAAATTGTTCAGCAGTCCGTTGTTCTTCAGGATGCCGATCCACGCGTACACGCGAATAAGGAACGACGTCCAGAACGGCAGCATCACCGCCATCATGAGAACGTTGCGCGTGGCCGGATTCGAGCGCGCGATGTAGTACGCCATCGGATAGCCGATCAGCAGACACAGCAGCGTCGAGATGGCTGCCACCACGACCGAATTCACGTAGGTCGCGAAATACAGGCTGTCCTGAAGCAGGAACGCGTAGTGCGAAAGATCCAGCGCGATGTGCCAGACGCCATTCGCGTACGACGTGAGCTCGGTGTATGGCGGGATGCCGAGCTGCTGGTCGGCGAAGCTGATCTTCACCACCAGCAAGAACGGCACGAGGAAGAACAGCAGCAGCCAGAAGAACGGGCCCGCCACGACGGCCGTGCGGCCGGTCAGGTTGAAACGCTTCGCCGGCCAGTGCAGCAGATTCTTGAAGCTCAGCGCGCTCATGACGTCAGCACCACCCCGGCCGATGCGCTCCAGCGCACGTAGACCTCGTCGTCCCAGGTGGGCGAGTCGATCTCGGAGAGCGCGAGGCTCGACATGTTCGCGATCACCGTCTTGCCCGATTCGAGCTGGACGTGATAAAGCGAGTAGCCGCCCATGTACGCGACGTTCTTGACGACGCCCTTGCCCCAGTTGAACGCGCCCTCGGGCGGCTTGCGCGTGAGCGCGATGCGCTCGGGCCGCACCGAGATCGTCACGGGCATGCCGAGCGGACCGGTGATGCCGTGGTTCACGTAAAGGCGCACCGTCAGGTCCGGCGACTCGACGAATACGTGATCGGGCTCGTCCTCGACCACGTTGCCCTCGAACAAATTGGTCGAGCCGATGAATTCCGCCGAGAAACGGCTGTTCGGAAACTCGTAGACCTCATTGGGCGCACCCAGCTGCACGATCTGCCCTTCGCTCATGACTGCGAGACGGTCGGCCATCGTCATTGCCTCTTCCTGATCGTGCGTGACCATGATGCAGGTGACGCCCACGTTCTCGAGAATGTTGACGAGTTCGATCTGCGTGCGCTGGCGAATCTGCTTGTCGAGCGCCGACATCGGCTCGTCGAGCAGCAACAGCTTGGGACGCTTGACGAGCGAGCGCGCGAGCGCGACGCGCTGCTGCTGGCCACCCGAGAGCTGATGCGGCTTGCGTTTGGCGAAACGCGACATCTGCACGAGTTCGAGCGCGACGGCCACGCGGTCCTTGAGTTCGGACTTCTTCACGCCCTCCTGGCGCAGCCCGAAGCCGACATTCGACTCCACGGTCATATGCGGAAAGAGCGCATACGACTGGAACATCATGTTGACCGGACGACGGTACGGCGGCAGCATCGCGAGATCCTCGCCGTCGATCAGGATCTTGCCCGAGGTCACTGTCTCCAGACCGGCAAGCATGCGCAGCAAGGTGGATTTGCCGCAGCCCGAGCTGCCGAGCAGCGCGAACAGTTCGCCCTTCTTCACCGACAGGTTGACGCCCTTGACGGCCGTCGTTTCGCCAAACTTCTTGACGACGTCAACGACCTGCACGAAGTTGTCCGCGGCGCTATCCGCCGTGGCGTTGCCCGAAGGCAGCACGCCGGGGGCTGCCGGCGCGCTCGACTGGTCACTCATGATTCTCTCTGCCCTGCCTGGTTCTGCCTTGATGCTGGACGGGGTTGACGAACAAAGCCCCCGGCATCATGCCGAGGGCTCGGGTAAAGCGATCAGAAGACGCTACGCGCACCGCCAACGCAATCTGTCAACGGCGCGCCAGCGCATCAGCGGCCCGACTTGAACTCGGTCCACAGACGCGTCTGCAGACGCTGGATCTCAGGCGGCAGCGGCTTGAGCAGGAACAGCGTCTTCAGGACTTCGGGCGACGGGTAGACGGCCGGGTCGTTGGCGATGTCCTTGTTCACGTACTTGCGTGCTTCGGCGTTCGCGCTCGGGTAGTAGACCGCATTCGTGATGGCCGCGTGAACCTGCGGCGTCTCGATATAGTTGATCCACTCGTGAGCGGCTTCCTTGTGCTGCGCGTCCTTCGGGATGGTCATCACGTCAAACCAGATCGGCGCGCCGCCCTTCGGGATGTAGTACTCGATCTTGTACGGCTTCTTCGCGTCGATGGCGCGATGCTTGGCGATCACGACGTCCCCCGACCAGCCGTAGGCAAAGCAGATGTCGCCGCCCACGAGGTCGTTGATATAGCCCGACGAGTTGAACTGCGTGATGTACGGACGGATCTTCTTCATCATCGCGAGCGCGGCGCGATAGTCGTCCGGGTTCGTCGAAAGCGGGTCCTTGCCGATGTAGTGCAGCGCGGCCGCGAACATCTGGTCCGGTGCGTCGAGCACGGATACGCCACATGCCTTCAGCTTCGAGATGTTCTCGGGCTTGAAGAGGATGTCCCAGTTGTCGAGCGGCACGTTCTTGCCAAGGATCTGCTGCGCCTTGGTGACGTTATAGGCGAGTCCGGTCGTGCCGTAGGCCCAGGGCACCGCGTACTTGTTGCCCGGATCCGCGCCGGCGACCAGCGCCATGAGTTGCGGATCGAGATACTTGAGGTTGGGGATCTTCGATTTGTCGAGCGGCGAAAAAATGCCGGCGGCAATCTGCTTGCCCGCATAGTTGCTGGTCGGCACCACGATGTCGTAGCCCGAATTGCCTGCGAGCAGCTTGGCCTGGAGGGTATCGTCGCTATCGTAGTTGTCGTACTTGACCTGAACGCCGGTCTGCTTCGTGAAGTTCGGAATCGTGTCCTTGGCGATGTAATCGGACCAGTTATACACATTCAGTTGCGTATCCTTCGCCACCGACGTCACCCACGGCGCCGCGCACAGCGCGAGTACAGCCAGTTTCGCCAAAACCCGTTTCTTCATCCCGTTCTCCGCTTTTAGCCGATTGATAGCCCGATTGAAGGCCTGATTGTTAACCTGCCTGTTAGCTTGCGTGCTGCTTGTCCCTGCCGGTATTCAGCCTGGCGGCGCCCGCCTGAATATTTCATCGAACCTACCATCAAACCTGCCGGGCGACAAAGAAAGCGCACCGGCCTGTCGCACAAACGGAACAGGACCCGCCGTGCAGCCAGGCCGGCCGCAAGCTGCGCACGCCGCGGTTGGGCGCCACTGACAGTAAATCGCGCGCAATTTTAGCCGTTTATCGGCCCCTGTCCACCAAAAAAACGGCCCGCGCAACATTCGCGCGACGCCGCTCGCCACCAGGCCATCGCCCCTCCGCCAATTGGGCTAATCAGGCGGCGCCCGCGAATCGATTAACATAGCGGGGTTTTCCGCAAAGCCGGTGCGCATGTCCGCGTGCCGGTCATCCTGCCCCCAAGACATATCGATGGCCTCCAATCTCCACGACCTTCCCGACAGCCCCTGTATCGGCGTGTGCTCGACGCTGTTCGACGAAATCTGCAAAGGCTGCGGCCGCACAGCGACGGAAGTTTCGAACTGGGTGTTCCTGACCGACGAGGAAAAGCGCGCCGTGTGGACGCGCATCGAGCGCGAAGGCACCGCCATGCGCTTCCAGCAAAACCGCGCCTGACCCAGCGGCCCACAGCACGAAAAAACGCCGGGCGAACCGGCGTTTTTTTCGTTTCGATAGCGGGCGGCAGCGGTCAGAACTTCATGCCGACCCCCACGCCCACCACGATCGGATCGATATAGAGCGTGCCGAGCGACGAGCCATTGAGCGACGCACCCGTACGCATCCAGATCTTCTTGACGTCCGCGTTCACGAAGACGTTTTTCGCGACCTGGTAGTCGACGCCGAACTGCAGCGCCGGGCCGAAGCTATGGTTGTCGATCGACACGGGCTGGCCACCCGCGTGCAGCCCATTGTTGTAGAACAGCGTGTAGTTGATGCCGGCGCCCACGTATGGCCGGAATACCCCTGCATTGTTGAAGTGATACTGCAGCAGCAGCGTGGGCGGCAGCACGCCGACTCCACCCAGCGCGCCGAGGCTGGACGTGACCTGATTGCGCGACGTGCCGAGAATGAGCTCGGCGCCGATGTTGTTCGTCACCATGTAGGTGAAGTCGAGCTCAGGAACGATTGCGTTGTTGACGCCAGCCTTGAGCGTATTGAGCGCGCCGCTTGAACTCACCTGCGGCGTGATGGCGATCGCGCGCAGCCGCACGAGCCAGTCCCCCGCGTAGATACCCGTGGTGGGCGTATCGGCGGCATGAGCAGCCGATACGGCGAACGCGGCGCCCAGCGCCAATGCGGCAACGGCCGCGATGGTTTTCAATTGCCTCGTCATGATGGTTACCCCCTTTTTTCCCCGCGTAGATTCGCAGGTCCGCAGAGATTCTCTGCGGGAGATCCCATCACGAAATTGACAGCTGTCAGTTCATGGCCAATGCCGGCTGTTGTGCGACCTGAGGCCGCGTAACACCGGTCAAAAGCAGCTCCAGCAGGTCCCTGACGCTGCGAATGGCGTTGCCAAACGGCAACGCTTCACGGCCACGGAAGAACAGGCCGTTTGCCACATCGCCGCGCAACGCCGCCGCCAGGCGGGTGTCGATGCAGAAGTGGCCGAATTTTTCGATGCCGTCGCGCAGGCCGCAGATCGACAGGCATTCGAGCCCGGTCGGGCAGGCATTTTTCTTCGAGCCAATCTTGATGCGGATGCGCGACTCGTTGCGCAGGTAACGATCGAGCCATGGCGTTTTCACCGCGCGCGCGGGCAGGCCGGTCACGCTCACGAACTCGACGATGTCCTCGGGCTTGGCGTCGGCGAGAACGCGCTTGAAATTCGGGTGCGCGTCACCCTCCTCCGTCACGGCGAACGGCGTGCCCACCTGCACGCCGTTGGCGCCCGCCTCCAGCCACTTGCGCACGGCCTCGTGGCTGTTGACGCCGCCCGCCACGATGAGCGGCACCTCGCGGCGCGTGATGCCGAGCGACGCATAAACACCGTCGAGTTCCTCGAAAATACGCTCGAACCCGAAGCGCTCGTTGTCCATGTCGGCGATGTCGGTCACGCCAAGGTGGCCGCCCGCATGTGCGGGGTGTTCGAGCACGATGGCGTCGGGCAGACGCCCCTTCTTCATCCACTTTTTGAGCACGAGCGAGACGCCGCGCGCATCCGAAAGAATCGGGATGAGCGCGATGTCCATGCCCTGCGTGAGATCCGGCAGATCAAGCGGCAGGCCCGCGCCCATGACGATGGCATCGGCGCCATGCTCGCAGGCCGCGCGCACGTAGTCGGCATGCGCACTGACCGCTTTCATTACGTTCACGGCGATCATGCCGTTGCCCTGCGCCAGCTTGCGCGCAGCCGCGATTTCACGGCCGAGCGCGACGAGATTGGCGCGCTCGAGCGTTTCGTGCCGAGGGTCGGCGCGGCACAGATCGACAAGGTCGGGATGATGATGGCGCAGGTCGATGCTCGCGATGGTGCCAAGCGCGCCTTCGCGCGCGACGCTGCCCGCAAGCCGGTGCGCCGAGACGCCGACACCCATGCCGCCTTGCACGATGGGCAACAGTTGGCGGCCGCGAATATGGAGCGGCGCGAAAGAATAGTTAGGAAACATGGTGGACCGCTTTGCGTTATCGGTGGCAAAACGTTAATAGTCGCGCGCTGCCCACAGACGATATTGATACATGTCAATAAAAAACGCGGAGCCCCTTGGGGATCCCCGCGTTTTTGACGAAAATCAAAACGTCGCACCAAAACATTTGCAAGGCGCGAAAACGTCATCAGATCAAGGTTTTGGCAGCTTGAACTGCATCGACTTGTACTCGAGGTACTCTTCGAGACCGTATACGCCGTTCTCGCGGCCATGGCCGGATTGCTTGAAACCGCCGAACGGCGCGGCCATGTTCCAGGCGCCGCCGTTGATGTCGATCTGTCCTGTGCGGATACGTCGTGCCACGCGCGCCGCGCGCTCGTCGCTGCCGGCCCACACCGCACCGCCCAAGCCATAGAGCGAGTCGTTGGCGATGGCGACGGCGTCGTCCTCGTCTTTCGCCGTGAGGATCGTGAGCACCGGGCCGAAGATCTCCTCCTGCGCAATCGCAGCATCGCGCGGCACGCGGCCGAACACGGTCGGCTTCACGAAGAAGCCCTTCGTCACGCCTTCTGGCATGCCTGCGCCGCCCGTCACGAGTTCGGCGCCGTCGGCAATGCCACGCTCGATGTACTGCTGCACACGTTCTTGCTGCACCTTCGAGGCAAGCGGCCCCAGCTTCGCCTTCTCGTCGCGCGGATCGCCTACCGTATAAGCTTCGACAGCCTCCTTCGCGAGTGCGCGCGCTTCTTCGTAACGGGCCTCGGGCACGATCATGCGCGTGTGCGCCGAGCAGGTCTGCCCCGAGTTCAGGAAGCAGGCGCCCACGGTGCCCTTCACGGCCGCGGCGAAATCGGCGTCGTCCAGCACGACCGAGGCCGACTTGCCGCCCAGCTCCAGCGCGACGCGCTTGACGGTGGCCGCCGCCACTTCCGAGACGCGCTTGCCCGCGCGCGTCGAGCCCGTGAACGAGACCATGTCGACCTGGGGATGACGCGCGAGCAGTTCGCCGACCACCGGCCCATAGCCGGTCACGAGATTGAAGACGCCGGCGGGCAGGCCGGCCTCGTGAATGGCCTCGGCGAGCACGAACGCATTAAGCGGCGCAACCTCGGACGGCTTGAGCACGACGGTGCAACCTGCCGCAAGCGCGGCAGCCACTTTGAGCGTGATCTGATTGAGCGGATAGTTCCACGGCGTGATGGCCGCCACCACGCCCACCGGCTCGCGCACGACGAGTGAATTGCCCACGCGCTCCTCGTACTGGAACTCGTTTGCGAGTTTCGCATAAGCGCCCCAATTGTAGACGGGACCGCCCACCTGAATCGCGCGCGCGAGTTTCAGCGGCATGCCCACTTCACCCGCAATCAGTTGCGCGAGCTCGTCGGTGCGGGCCTTGAGGTTATCGGCGATTTTCTGCAGATAAGCGCCACGTTCCTGCGGGCTCGTCGCGGCCCATTTGTCGAAGGCGGCGCGCGCTGCGGCGATGGCCGCCTCGGCGTCGGCTTCATTGCCCTCAGGGATGCGGCCCATGACGGCTTCAGTGCCCGAATCGATAACGTCGATCGTGCCCTTGCCATGCGGCGCGACCCACTGGCCGTTGATGTAGAGCTGGTCGTAGTTATGCATGCGCGTCTCTCCTGACTCCGTGTTCGTTTGCGGTCTCGTCGCGGCTTGCACCGCGGGAACAGTGCATTCTAGCGTGGTTGACGCAAACGTAAGTTCGGGCTTTCGTGCGCTCAGGCAATTGCGCCGCTCCAAAAACAAATCGGGCGACGCATGCACGCCGCCCGATTTGTTTCCCTGTCTGCTCTACTCGCTCAACCAGCGCTTAGTGCAGCCCCTGGCTCGCAAGGAAGTCCTCGTAGTTGCCGCTGTAGTCGTTGATCTTGCCATCGGTCTTCACTTCGATGATGCGGTTGGCGAGACCATTCACGAACTCACGGTCGTGCGACACGAAAATAAGCGTGCCTTCGAACTTCTCGAGCGCGATCTGCAGCGACTCGATCGATTCCATGTCCATGTGGTTGGTCGGCTCGTCCATGAGCAGCACGTTGTGGCGGCCGAGCATCAGCTTGCCCCAGATCATGCGGCCCTTCTCGCCGCCCGACAGCACCTTCACCGACTTGCGGATGTCATCGGCGTTGAAAAGCAGACGCCCCAGCGTGCCGCGCACCGATTGCTCGTCGTCGCCTTCCTGGCGGTACTGGTCGATCCAGTCCATCAGCGTGACATCGTTCGGGAACTCTTCGTATGTGTCCTGCGGCATGTAGCCGATGTTCGCGTTCTCGGCCCACTTCACCGTGCCGTTGTCGACGGCCAGGTTGCCCAGCAGCGAGCGCAGCAGCGTGGTCTTGCCCGCGCCGTTTTCGCCGATGATCGCGATGCGCTCGCCCGGCTGCACGCTGATGCTGAATTTATTGAAGATCTTGCGATCGTAGGTCTTCGTGATTTCTTCCGCGACCACCACGATGTTATGCAGTTTCTTCTCGAACTCGAAGCGGATGAACGGGTTCTGGCGCGACGACGGCTTGAATTCCTCGATCTTGATCTTGTCGATCATCTTCAGACGGCTGGTCGCCTGGCGTGCCTTCGACTTGTTCGCCGAGAAGCGGCGCACGAAGTCCTGCAGGTCGGCCACGCGCTCCTTCGCCTTCTGGTTCGCGGCCTGCTGACGCTCACGCGCCTGCGCGGAAGCGAGCATGTAGTCGTCGTAGTTGCCCGGCCAGACCTTGAGCGTGCCGTAGTCCATGTCCGCCATGTGCGTGCAGACCTGGTTCAGGAAGTGTCGATCGTGGGAAATGATGATCATGGTCGAGTTGTACTCGTTCAGAACATCTTCCAGCCAGCGGATCGAGTTGATGTCGAGGTTGTTGGTCGGTTCGTCGAGCAGCAGCACGTCCGGCTTCGAGAACAGCGCCTGGGCGAGCAGCACGCGCAGCTTCCAGCCCGGCGCCACGGCGCTCATCGGGCCGTTGTGGAATTCCGTGCCGATGCCGATGCCAAGCAGCAACTCGCCCGCGCGCGCTTCGGCCGTGTAGCCGTCGTACTCGGCGAACTTCGCCTCCAGTTCGGCGGCGTGCATGTAGTCGTCGTCGGTGGCCTCGGGGTTCGCGTAGATCGCGTCGCGCTCGGTCATTGCGGCCCACATTTCGGTGTGGCCCATCATGACGACGTCGAGCACGCGCACGTCTTCGTACGCAAACTGGTCCTGGCGCAGCTTGCCCAGACGCACGTTCGGCTCGAGGATCACGGTGCCCGAGCTTTGCTCGAGATCGCCACCGAGGATCTTCATGAACGTGGACTTGCCGCAACCGTTCGCGCCGATCAGGCCATAGCGGTTGCCTTCGCCGAATTTGACCGAGATATTCTCGAACAAGGGCTTCGGCCCGAATTGCATGGTGATGTTGGCGGTAGAGAGCACAGCGCGTCCCGGAAAGTAGATCGACGAAAAACCTGTAATTTTAGCAGGTTATGCCAGTTCGCGCGCGGCTGCCAGCGCTCCGGCCTTGCAGGCGCACTCAGGAAAACTACCGGAAATTCGTGGCAGATTGGTGCAGGCGGCGCAGGAGCCGCCCGGGATGGGGTCTGATGAAAGCCCTTTGGGCAAGAGGTGGCCGCTCGATGCCGCCTTCATCAGCTCACGCCATCAGGCGCGGCGCGGCGTCTGCAGGACGTCGACGAAACCCGACAAGTCCGCCTCGGCCAGGCCCATCGCGGCGCCGAGGCGCAGGACTTGCTGCACGGTGCCCGCGACGGGCATGGGCGTGCCGGTCTGGCGGGCGGCATCCGCGACCGTGTCCACGTCCTTCTGGAACGTTCTCAGTGCACCGATCGGCACGAGGCCGTCCTGCGTCATGCGCGGCACGAACGTGCGCAGCAGCGTGGAGTCGGCCCAGCCGCCCGCGAGCGCCTCAGGCAGCTTGGCGGCGTCGATGCCGCTGCGGCGGGCGAGCCCCACCGCCTCGGCAATGGCCGCAACCGTCGCCGTGACGATCGCCTGGTTGCACAGCTTCGTGGTCTGACCGGCGCCGGGGCCGCCCATGTGCGTGACTCGCGCCGCATAGGCAGCAAGTATCGGCGCCACCGCCCCGATGTCTTCCGCCGTCCCGCCCGCCATGACCGCGAGCGAGCCCGCCTGTGCGCCAGCCACGCCGCCCGACACGGGCGCGTCCACCCAGCCCACGCCCAGCGTCGCCGCGCGCGCGGCCAACTCGCGCGTCTGTTCGGGCGGGATGCTCGAATGGTCGACGATCCGGCGCACACGCACGGCTTGGCCGCCCTCGGCCACCGCAGCGGCCAGCAAGCCGTGCTCCCCGAACACCACCTGCTCGACGGCTGCGCCGTCCGCGACGCAAAGCAGCACCACATCCGCGTGCTGCGCCAGCGCCGCGGGGGTGGCCGCGACCTGCGCGCCATCGGCGACCAGCGCCTCGGCCTTCGCCGGAGAACGATTCCACACGTGCACCGTGTTACCCGCGCGCAACAAATGGCGAATCATCGGTGCGCCCATCAACCCCGGCCCGCAAAATCCCAGTTCCTGCTTCTGCATCCTCTCCGTCTCCTGCATCGTGCCTCGCTACATTCGAGTCCGGCACATTTCACATTCCGCGCCGCGTGCGGTCTCTGCCAGGCTCCGGCCGGCACGTCCGATGCGGCGCAATCGCAAGGCGCCATGATACCGGCCGTCGTTGTTCGCCGTTGCCCGCCGTTGCCCGCCGTTGCCTATACTCGATTGACACGTGCGCCGAATGCACCGCGCCGCCCCGCAAGAGCTTTGCATGGGACTGGGACTAAGCGCTAAAGCGTCAAGTCCCATCGACACACAGGAGACATTGTCATGAACGACCACGTCTACAAGCAGATCGAACTCACCGGCTCCTCCACCGTCTCGAGCGACGACGCCGTGCGCGGCGCCATTGCGCGCGCCTCGAAGACGCTGCGCAATCTGCACTGGTTCGAAGTCACCGAAACGCGCGGACTGATCGAGAACGACCAGATCACGCGCTGGCAGGTGACCATCAAAGTCGGGCTGCGCATCGACGAGTAAGGTTCGTGCGCAGCCGCGTGGCGCCGCCAGGCCCTGCTTCGGCTTACTTCGGCAACGCGCCGTCCACGCCCTCGACGTACCAGTTCAGGCGCTGCAGTTCCGGATCGGTCAGCGTCTTGCCGGCCGGAATCTTGACCGCGCCGGTCTGATCCTTGATCGGGCCCGTGAAGACGTCCCACTTGCCGCTCGCGATCTGTTCGCGCTTCGCGGCGACGGCCTTTTGCGCGTCGGCGGGCAGCTCGGACGTGTTCATGTCGCCAAGATCGACGGCCTTCTGCGCGATGCCCCACCAGACCGGATCGTTCTTCCACTTGCCGTCCAGCACCTGCTGGATCGCGGCCGTATAGTAGACGCCCCAGTTCGCCTCCACCGAGCCCAGGTGTGCATGCGGGCCGAACTTCTTCATGTTCGAGTCCCAGCCGAAGGCGTGAACGTGCTTCTCTTCGGCGGTCGCGAGCGTCGCGCTCGAATCGGTGTTTTGCAGCAGCATGTCGGCACCCTGGCCGATCAGCGTCTCGGCCGCCTGTTTCTCCTTGCCCGGATCGAACCAGCTATTGATCCAGATGACCTTGGTATGGACCTTCGGATTCACCGAGCGCGCGCCCAGCGTGTAAGCGTTGATGTTGCGCACGACTTCGGGAATCGGCACCGAGGCGACGAAACCCAGCGTATTGGTCTTGGTCGCGTAACCGGCCGCCACGCCTGCGAGATACGCGCCCTGATACATGCGCACGTCATAGGTGCCGAAGTTCGCGGCCTTCTTGTAGCCGGTCGCGTGCAGGAACACGGTATCGGGGAAATCCTTGGCGACTTTTAGTTCGAAGTCCTGATAACCGAAGCTCGTGCCAAAGATGATCTTGTTGCCCTTGTTCGCGAGATCACGGAACACGCGCTCCGAGTCGGCGGACTCGGGCACATTCTCGATGCGCGTGATCTTGATCTTGTTGCCGAACTTCTGCTCGACCATTTTCGAACCCTGATCGTGTGCGAAAGTCCAGCCGGCATCGCCCGGATTGCCGAGATAGACGAACGCGACGCCCGGCGCATCGGCGGCCTGGGCCTGCGGCGCGAGCGCCGCCGCGCTACAGGTTGCGGCTACGGCGAATGCGGTCAGGATGGTTTTTCTCATCGTGGATCTCCTGTCGTGGATAGGGGTACTGCGTGCGTTCGAAGCTTCAATGCGACCACCTGGGCGGCTCCCCTACGCGGCTCCATAAAATGCCTTGCCGAGCGAGGCCGGCGCGTTCAGGCGAATCGTATTCGGATTACGGGAAATGAGGACCAGCACCACGATCGTCGCCACATAGGGCAGCATGGCGAGAAACTGCGTGGGCACCGGCACGCCCACGGCCTGCGCATAGAATTGCGCGCCCGTGACAGCGCCAAACAGCAGCGCGCCGATCAGAAGGCGCCCCGGCCGCCACGTCGCGAACACGACCAGCGCGAGCGCGATCCAGCCGCGCCCCGCCGTGATCTGCTCCTGCCACAGGTGCAGTTGCACGACCGAATAGTAGCTGCCCGCGAGCCCCGCCATCGCGCCACCGAACGCCGTCGCGCCATAGCGCACGCCGATCACCGGAAAGCCTACCGAATGCGCGACCTGCGGCGACTCGCCCACCGAGCGCAGCACGAGCCCCGCGCGCGTGCGATAGAGAAACCAGCCTACCGCGGCGAACATCAGGAATGCGAGGTAATCAACGGGCGTGAGGCTGAAGAGCGCCGGCCCGGCCACTGGCAGATGCGAGAGGCCCGGAATCGGCCAGGCGGCAATCGTCGCCGAGGTGGCAGCGGAAGTGTAGGGCTTGCCCACATACGCCGAAAGCCCGACGCCGAAGATCGTGAGCGACAGGCCGGTGGCGACCTGGTTGGCCTGCATCGTGAGCGTGAGAAAGCCGAACAGCAGCGCCATGGCAATGCCCGCACCCATGCCGGCCAGCAGCCCGAGCCATGGATCGCCTGTGATGGTGGTGAGCGCGTAGCCGCTCACCGCGCCCATCAGCATCATGCCTTCGACGCCGAGATTGAGCACGCCCGACTTTTCCGTGACGAGTTCACCCACGCCGGCGAACATCAGCGGGATCGCTGCGGTGACGGCGCTCGATGCGAGCGAGCTGGCTTGCTGAATATCCATGTCCTGAGGCCTTTTTGTGGACTTTTTCGTGATGGTCTTTTTCGTGAGCCGGTCGATTGGCGGATCAGCGGGCGGCGGCGATGGGATGGCGGCGGCGCACGCGGTAATTCACGAACAGGTCCGCGCCGAGCAGGCAGAACAGCAGCAGGCCCTGAAACACTCCTGACAGCGCCTGGGGCAATTGCAGCGAGGTCTGCACGGCTTCGCCACCCAGATAAAGCAGCGCCATCAGCAAGCTCGCGAGCACGATCCCGAGCGGATGCAAGCGCCCCACGAACGCGACGATGATCGCCGTGAAGCCGTAGCCCGGCGACCACGTTGCCTGCAACTGGCCGATCGGGCCCGCGATCTCGCTCATGCCCGCAAGTCCGGCGAGGCCGCCCGACAGCAGCAGCGAGGTCCAGATCGTCGTCTTTTCCGAGAAGCCCGCGTAGCGCGCGGCGAGCGGCGCGAGGCCGCCCACGCTCATGCGGTAGCCTGCAAAGCTGCGGCGCATGAACAGCCAGACGAGCGGCACGGCCGCGAGCGTGAGGAAGATCGACGCGTTCAGGCGCGTGCCGCGCAGCCAGTGAATGCGCCAGTCGCCGCCGAAAGTCGGATAGAGCGCGTCGCCGCTGAACATCTCCGAAAGCGGGAAATTCATGCCGTTGGGGTCGCGCCACGGACCGCTCACGAGCCAGATCAGCAATTGCGTGGCGACGTAGGTGAGCATCAGGCTCGTGAGGATCTCGCTGGTGTTGAAGCGGCTCTTGAGCCAGGCGGGAATCGCCGCCCAGGCCATGCCGCCCAGCACGCCCGCGAGCATCATCAGGAACAGGATCCACCAGCCGCTCGATTGATCGAAATAGATGGCCACGCCGCTCGCCGCGATGCCGCCCAGCACCATCTGCCCTTCTGCGCCGATATTCCAGACGTTGGCGCGGTAACCCGCCGCGAGGCCCAGCGCGATCAGGCATAGCGGCGACGCCTTGAGCAGCAGCTCGGACCAGCCATTGATGCTTGAGAGCGGATCGATGAAGAACGCGCGCATTGCCTGCACGGGATCGCGCCCGACGAGACCGAAGATCAGAAAGCCGATGGCGAGCGTGAGGAGCGCGGCGACCAGCGGCACGGCAATGCGCACCGTGCGGGACGGCGTCGTGCGGGCTTCGAGGCGGTACGGGAAGATCATGATGGCTATATCGTCAAGCGGTCCGGTGATTGTGGTGTTGGCTCTGCGCCAAAGCTTGGGGACGCAGCAGGTGGCGCGCTTCGCTCAGGGATGCATCACAGACTGGGCGGGCGGCGGGCCGCCGTCCGGGCGCCCCGCGCCTTCGCCGCGCTCCCCGAACAGGCCCGCCATCCAGCGGCCAATCTCCTCCGCATTGGTCTCGCCCGTGAGGCGCGCGGGCGAAAGACGGCCGCCCGCAAGCACCGCAATGCGGTCGCAGATGTCGAAGAGTTCGTCGAGCTCCTCCGAAATCACCAGGATTGCCACGCCGCGCGCCGAAAGATCGAGCAGTTGCTGCCGGATGAATGCGGCCGCCCCGACGTCCACGCCCCAGGTGGGTTGCGCGACCACCAGCACCTGCGGCGCCTGCAGGATCTCGCGCCCGACGATGTACTTCTGCAAGTTGCCGCCCGAGAGGCTTTGGGCAAGCGCGTCGGGACCGCCACAGCGCACGTCGAAAGCGTCGATGCAGCGCTCGGCGAATGCGCGCATCGTACCCGTGCGCAGCCAGCCCGGGATGGGCCAGCCGGAGCGCACCATGCCCTGCCGGTGGCCCGTGAGCAGCGCGTTTTCGGCTAGCGACATCGCGGGCACGGCGCCGCGCCCGAGCCGCTCCTCGGGCACGAAAGCGAAGCCGAGCTTGCGCCGCGCGCCGGCGGAAAGACGCGCGGCCGGCTTGCCGCAGATCGTCACTGCATCGGCGGCCACGCGGTGGCGGGCCGCCCGGGACTGGAGCGCATCGCGCGCCTCGCCCGAGAGCGCCGCGAGCAGTTCCGCCTGGCCGTTGCCTGACACGCCGGCGATCCCCAGGATCTCGCCCGCATGCACGGCGAACGTGACATCCTCGAGCGAGGTGCCGAATGGATCCTCGCTTGGCATCGACAGATGCTTCACGTCGAGCCGCACGTCGCCCGGCGCATGCGCGCGGCGTGTGTAGTCAGGCAACTCGTGGCCCACCATCAGCCGCGCCAGCGAGGCGTGGGTCTCCTCGCGCGGGGTCACGTTGCCCGTCACCTTGCCGCCGCGCAGCACCGTAGCCGTGTCGCAAAGCGCCTGGATTTCGTCGAGCTTGTGGCTGATGTAGAGGATGCTGCAACCTTCCGAGGCCAGCCGGCGCAAGGTGCCGAACAACTTGCGCACGGCCTGCGGCGTCAGCACCGAGGTCGGCTCGTCCATGATCAGCAGGCGCGGGTTCTGCAAAAGGCAGCGCACGATCTCCACGCGCTGGCGCTCGCCGACCGTGAGGCTGTGCACATGACGCTGGGGATCGACGTCGAGCCCATATTGCGCCGATACCTCGCGAATACGCTTGGCCAAAGCCTTGAGGTCGAACGCCTCGTCGAGCGAAAGCGCAATGTTCTCGCCCACTGTAAGCGTTTCGAACAGCGAAAAATGCTGGAACACCATGCCGATGCCGAGCTTGCGCGCAGCAGCCGGACTGGGAATCTCGACCGTCTCCCCTTCCCAGCGGATTTCGCCGGCATCCGGGCGCACCGCACCGTAGACGATCTTCATGAGCGTGCTCTTGCCCGCGCCGTTCTCGCCGAGCAACGCGTGAATCTCGCCCGGCGCGACCGAGAGCGTGACATCGTCGTTCGCGCGCACTGAGGGATACTGCTTGGTGATGCCGGCAAGCGCCAGCCGCGGCACGTGCGCAGCAGCGCGCTCCGCGTGTGGACTGCCGGCCAGACGTGAAGATGAGTCGCCCATGGAGGTTTCGCTGTAGTACGTTATGGCAATCTGTGTTTCGACGTGGTGCGGTGCCGTTCGATGCCGCGGCGAGCCTCCGTGAGGCGTCGCCGCGCGAAATGACGATACTTGTTCACAGTGCCAGAGTCGAGCCGCCAAAAACCCGCGTTTCCCCGCGCGGCACAGGCTCGACAAGCACGCCTGGTAGAAAGACTCCCTTGACGGAGCTTTTAGTTCATATTAAAAATCATATACTGACAAAGCCCCTCGATCAGCCTAAACATATAATCCGGAGAGTTCATGAGCCAGCAACGCGAGGCGATCGACACGTACCTCTTGCGCGTCTTGCACACCCTTTTGATGGAACGCAGCGTCACGCGCGCGGCCGTCAAACTGAATCAATCGCAACCCGCGATCAGCGCCGCGCTGCGGCGCCTGCGCGACATCACCGGCGACCCGCTCCTCGTGCGCGGCAAGTCCGGCATGGTCCCCACCGAATACGGCCTGCGCCTGCTCGAACCCGTGCAGAACGCCCTGCGCGAGATCGAGCGCATCCGTTTCCAGCAGCACAATTTCGATCCGGCCACCTCCATCCGCTGCTACCGCATCGGCTGCCCGGACTATCTGAACGTGCTGTTCGTGCCCACCGTGGTCGAGCGTTTCCGCCAGGCCGCGCCCAACGCCACGCTCGAGTTCCATTCGCTCGGGCCCGCGTTCGACTATGAGCTCGCGCTCGAGGAGGGCAAGCTCGATATCGTGATCGGCAATTGGCCCGAGCCGCCCGAGCAGTTGCATCTTTCGAATCTGTTCGTCGACCAGATCGTCTGCCTGCTGAACAGCACGCACCCATACGCCAAGCGCGGCGGGCTCACGCTCGATCAGTACCTCAACGCGCCGCACCTCGCGCCCACGCCCTATTCCGTGGGCCAGCGCGGCGCCATCGACGTGCATCTCGCGCGCGAGCGCCTCAAACGCCACGTGGTCGTCACACTGCCGTACTTCAACCTCGCGCCCTACGTGCTCATCAAGTCGGACCTCGTGTTCACGACCACGCGCCTGTTCGCCGACCACTATGCGCGCTTCCTGCCGCTCACGGTCGTGCCGGCGCCGCTCGACTTCCCGCCGATGCAGTATTACCAGTTGTGGCATGAACGCTGTCATTACTCGGACGAAGTACGCTGGTTGCGCAGTCTCGTGGCCGAAGCGACGAAGACGCTGATCGACAAGCCCTAAGCGGCAGGCAACGCTGCTGCGGCAAGCGGGCCGCATGAGGTTGCGCCGCCGCACTTTCTACGTTCCTTCCCTGCTTTATCCATTCCTTGCCGGGCGGCACGCGCATGCGCACCGCCCCTCCCATCGGATCTTCCCTGCACTTATTCCACTTAGCGCGCCAACTGCGCGAGCTGCGACGCGAGCCGGTTATGCCGCTCGATCACTGGCCCCAGCTCGATGGTCTGCAGCCCCCCCTCCTTCACCACAACCCGCCCGTTGATCACCGACAGCGCAACCTGCGACGGTGCGCAGAACACGAGCGCCGCGACCGGATCGTGCAACGCGCCCGCAAAGTGCGGCTGGCGCAGATCGAACGCGATGAAGTCAGCGGCCATGCCCGGTGCGAGCGCACCGATGTCGTCGCGGCCCAGCACGCGCGCGCCGCCCAGCGTGGCAATTTCGAGCGCTTCGCGCGCGGTCATCGCGTCGGGGCCGAAGCCCACGCGTGCGAGCAACATGGCCTGACGCGCCTCCGCCACCATCTGCGCGCCGTCGTTGGAAGCCGAGCCATCCACGCCGAGCCCCACCGGCACGCCAGCCAGGCGCATCTTCTTGATGGGCGCGATGCCCGAGGCAAGCCGCATATTCGAGCACGGGCAATGGGCGACGCCCGTGCCGGTGCGCCCGAACAGGCCGATGCCATGCTCGTCGAGCTGCACGCAGTGCGCATGCCAGACGTCGTGGCCCACCCAGCCCAGATCCTCGGCGTACTCGGCCGGCGTCATGCCGAATTTTTCGCGGCTATAGGCGATGTCGTTGACGTTCTCCGCGAGGTGCGTGTGCATGGAGACGCCGTAGTGGCGCGCCAGCGTCGCCGATTCGCGCATGAGGTCGCGGCTCACCGAGAACGGTGAGCACGGCGCCACCACCATGCGCAGCATCGCGTAGCGGCCCTCGTCGTGATACGTCTCGATGAGACGCTGGGTATCGGCGAGAATCGCGTCTTCGTTTTCGACCACGGAATCGGGCGGCAAGCCGCCATCCTTCTGGCCGACGCTCATGCTGCCGCGCGCCGCGTGAAAGCGCATGCCGATCTGCTGCGCGGAGCGAATACTGTCGTCGAGCCGGCTGCCGTTCGGGTAGATGTAAAGATGGTCGCTCGAGGTCGTGCAGCCCGAGAGCAGCAGCTCGGCCATGGCCGTGAGCGTCGACACCTCGATCATTTCGGGCGTGAGGTTCGCCCAGACCTTGTAGAGATTCGTGAGCCAGCCGAACAGCTCGGCGTCCTGCGCGGCGGGAACGGCGCGCGTGAGGCTCTGGTACATGTGATGGTGAGTGTTGACGAGGCCCGGCAGCACCAGATAGCCGCGCATATCGAGCACTTCGTCGGCAGTTTCCGGCAGCTCGCCGGCGGTGCCGACCGCGACGATGCGGTTATCTTCGACGTAGAGACCGCCGCCGCGAATCTCGCGCCGCGCGCCGTCCATTGTCACCAGCATGTCAGCGTTTTTCACCAGCAAGGTCTTGCCGCGCTTTTGATTTGAGCCTTGCGCTGTGCGGTTCGTGGGTTCCATTGTGTCTGTTCGCTCCGTTGTCTTGCCGCGGCGCATGCCGCGCGCCAGTAAGCGCGCCGCACGCCGCGTTTGAGATGACCATGAATGTGAAGCAGACGCCCTCGCCGCACGCGCCAGCCAATCCGGGACCCCGGTGCCGACGCGTCCCGACTGCAGACGCCGCTGGCCCGGTTACCCAGCGCCTGGCGCCGTCTTCGGGACGCGCGGCTCAACTCGTGAGCCGCACATAACCGTTACCTTGCGTGGCCAAAATCAGGCTGACAATTCACCCGGACGGGATAACCACATTCACGGAATACGTATAAAGGTCGATTTTTGGCTCGTTCAAGATTCATCCATGGGTGAAAACCCCAACCCCTTGCCGCCGTGTAAGCCCCACGGAGCAAGGCTCGGCGCGCGAGGTACATGCTGCCTGGATTATCTTTCCTATCGGTCGCGCGCTTATGCCGCATTGTTCTTAAAATGCGTGCACGGCGCTCATATCGATCCGCCGACGGGTATGTAGCCACAGCTGACGTGGAGCCTCGATCCGCCAAGAACCTTCGGGTTCGACGGATCGGACTGCCGCCGAAACCTCGCAATGACACCAGGAAAAGACAAGGAAAACTGCGAATGGGCAAGCTGACTACCCACGTGCTCGACACCGCGAACGGCCGTCCCGGCGCGGGCATCAAGGTCGAACTCTATGCGCTCGAAGGCGAAACCCGCCGTGCGCTGAAGACCGTCACGACCAACCACGACGGCCGCTGCGACGAACCGCTGCTCGAAGGCCCGGCGCTCGCCAGGGGCGAATACGAACTGATCTTCCACGCGGGCGACTACTTCGCCGCGCTGGGCGCCAAAGTGCCGGAGCCGCGCTTCGTCGACCGCGTCGCGCTGCGCTTTGGCATCGCCGACACGGACGCGCACTACCACGTGCCGCTGCTCGTTTCGCCGTGGTCCTACAGCACCTATCGCGGTAGCTGAACGGTCCCGCCAAACCCAAAAACGCATAACAGACTGAAAGCGGCCCGCGCAAGCGACACTCCGCTTTTGACGCGCCGCACTTTCTCTCGGCGTTTGGTGCGAGACCGGATTACCCGGTTCCTGCGCGCCGTCCCCGCAGTCAGCGCGAGACGCATTGCCGTCCGCGCGCATCGAATCAGGATTGGAGGAGTTTCATGGAAGGCTTTATTACCGACTGGCTGAACCTCGCATTGCGCTGGTTCCACGTCATCGCGGCCATCGCCTGGATTGGCGAGTCGTTCTACTTCGTCGCACTCGATAACAGCCTCAAACCGCCTACGGACGCCAACCAGCGTCGCCGCGGCGTGTTCGGCGAGTTGTGGCACGTGCACGGCGGCGGCTTCTACAACATGCAGAAGTACACCGTCGCGCCGCCCGAAATGCCCGAAGACCTGCACTGGTCGAAGTGGCCGTCGTACACGACGTGGCTCTCGGGCGCGTCGCTGTTCACGGTGCTGTATCTGATGGCGCCGAACACGTACCTGATCGACAAGAACGTGCTCGACATGGGCCCGGTCGTCGCGGTCTTCTCGGCACTCGGCTTCCTCGCCGCCGGCTGGATCGTCTACGACACGCTGTGCCGCACACTCGGCACGAACGACAAGCTGCTCGGCGTTTGCGTCGGCATCTATGTCGTGGTCGCGGCCTACCTCGCCTGCCACATTTTCTCGGGCCGCGCAGCGTACCTGATCATGGGCGGCATGCTGGCAACGATCATGTCGGCGAACGTGTTCTTCGTGATCATCCCGGGCCAGCGCAAGATGGTCGCAGCGATGCTCAAGGGCGAAACGCCGAACCCGATCTACGGCAAACGCGGCAAGCAGCGTTCGGTGCACAACACCTACTTCACGCTGCCCGTCGTGTTCGCGATGCTGTCGAACCACTACGCCATGACCTACGCGCACGCCTACAACTGGGCCGTGCTCGTCGTGATCATGCTGGCCGGCGCGCTGATTCGCCAGTTCTTCGTGATGCGTCACCGTGGTCAGCAGCTGTGGTATCTGCCGATCGGCGGCGTGGTGCTGATGTTCGTCGCACTGATCTGGACGCTGCCGAAGCCGGTCGTGCCGCAGGCCGAAGCCGCGAACGCTCCGTCGATCAAGGTCTCGGACATCCAGCCGATCCTGCAGCAACGTTGCGCGGGCTGCCACTCGGCTCACCCGACGATGATGGGTGCAGCGCCCGCCGGCGTGATGCTCGATACGCCAGACGAAATCTCGCAGAACGCGCAGCGTCTGTACCAGCAGGCCGTCACGCTCAAGGCCATGCCGCTTGGCAACGTCACGCACATGACCGATGATGAGCGTCAGAAGATTGCAGCGTGGTTCCAGGGCGGCGCAAAGCAGTAATCTGCCCTCGCCGCGAAACAGGCAGTCAAGCAAAATGAAAAGCCCGAAGCGCAACGCTTCGGGCTTTTTCTTTTACCGATCAGATCAGCGAACGAACGGCACGTAGCTATTCAAGGCCTGCGCTGCGGGCGCCATGTCGGCCGCCGAAAGCACACGATGCGCTCGCGGCGCAGCCTGGGGCGGTGCGCTTTGTGCCGGCGCCGCCGCCGCTGCGCGTGGTGGAGGGACCGGCATCCCGGCGGGCTCCGGGGGGCGCATGACGGAGGCCTCGTTATCGACGACATCGTGCACGACCGGCTCGGCGATGGGCGTGCTTGCCTGCCTCGCACCAGCCTGACTTGCCGTGGCCAGCGGCTGCCCGCGCTCGGGCATCGCACCGCTCGCGAAAAGCTGCGCATTGATCCGCCCCACTTCGTCCAGGTCAAGCGTGGTGGTCTGCGAGAGCAGCTTTAGCAACGCGAGCACGGATTCATAGCGCGCGCGGATCAGGTCGCGACGGCTCGCGTAGAACGTATCGGTCGCACGCAGCACGTCCAGACTCGTGCGGCTGCCCACGCCGAAGCCGATGCGCGTCGCGTCGAGCGCCGTCTGCGAACGCCGCACGACCTGTTCGAGCGCGCTCACGCGCGCCTGCCCCGATGTCACGCGCAGCCACGCGTCGCGCGCCCCCGCTCCCGAGTCGCGCACCGCCACGTCGAGATCGTCGCGCGCCTTGTCTTCGAGCGCCCTCGCCTCGTCGACTTTCGCCGAGATCTCGCCGCCCGCAAAAAGCGGAATCGTGACGGCGAGCATGCCGGTCGTCGTCGTCGTGGGCCTCGCATAGCCGCCCGCCGCACCGGCCGGCGTGTGACTCACCTGCAAGTCGACAGTCGGATAACGTTCCGCACGCGCCTTCTCGGTGTCGAACTTCGCGATCTGCAGCGCCACCTCGCCGATCTGCACCGCGTAGCCGTGCGTTTGCGCCTGCGTGACCCAAGGCTCGACATCGGCAGGCTGGAGCATGGGCGCGCCGCCTGGCGGCAGCGGCGCGAGCGTCTCCGCAGATTTTCCTGAAAGCCGTTCGAGCGCTGCGCGCGCAAGACGCGCTTGGCTCTGCGCGTCGAGCAACTGGAGTTGCGCCTGTGCGCGGCTCGCTTCGCCATCGTGCACATCGATGAGCGTCGCCTCGCCCGCTGCCTTCGCACGCTTGACCAGCGCGAGATGCGCGTCGAGCGCGCGCAAATAGTCCGTCGCCCGCGCCACCTCGTCGCCAGCCGCAAGCGCATCGAAATACGCACGCGCTGCGGCAAGGATGGTGTCCTGCGTCGCATTGGCCGCCTGCAGGCGTGCACGCATCACCTCGTAGTCGGCCTGCCGGTACGCAGTCCAGTTCGCCCAGTTGAATAGCGGTTGCGTCAACCCGATCGTCCAGCCGCTCTGCCAGTAATGCTGGGTCGGGAAATCCTCCATCACAATGCCGTTGTAAGCGCGGCCCAAACCGCCCGTGACCCGAGGCAGGAGCCCAGCGCGCGCCTTGGGCACGGCCTGCGCGGCTGCGCGCGTCGCCGCGCGCGAAGCGGCCAGCGCCGGATCGTGATCGGGCGCGTCGTCGACCACGGAAAGCAGGTCTGCGGCATGCACACCGTTCGCGAGCAGGAAGCACGCGAGCGCGAGCGCGCGCACGCCACGGCGGGAACGCGCGCCGCTCATGCCACGCCCTCCATCGCCGCGCCGGCGTGCTCGCGCTCGACGCGCACGAACGCACCATCGACGAGACGATAGTGCCGCTCGGCAACGTCGTGCGTGATCACCACGACCGTGCGATCGAGCCGCTGAAGCAGCGCCGATATGCGCCGCACCGCAACGGGGTCGAGATTCGAAGTCGGCTCGTCGAGCAGCAGCAACTCGCGCCGCTGATAAAGCGCGCGGGCAAGCAGCAGCCGTTGCCGCTGGCCGGCGGAAATATTCGCGAGCGAATCGCTGATGATCGTGCGCGTGCGCATCGGCAAACGCATCACGTCATCGAGCAGACCGACCTCCTCGAGCAGCGCGAGAATGCGCGCTTCGTCCGGGTTGCCTTCGAAGAGCGAAATATTATCGGCGATCGAACCGTGCAGAATGATGTCGCCCTGGCGCATGTGAACGGCGTGGCGGCGGATTTCGTCGACGCTCAAATTGGGCCAGGCGACGCCGTTAAGCGTAATTTCTCCTTGCTGCGGCACTTCGGAAGCGGCCAGCAATTTGAAGAGCGTGGACTTGCCAGCGCCCGACGGTCCAGTAATCACGATCTTGTCGCCGCGCGCGATGTCGATGCTCGCCCCCGCGAGCACGGGCTGGTCGGAGACGCCATACGCAAAGGTCACATTGCGTACGCCGATGCGCTCGAACTCGCGCACTTCGACGGTCTTGTGCACGTCGGCGAGTGCCGTATAACGCTCGGGCTCGCAGGCAACGATGTCGTCGACCCGCGCGACCGGCACGCTCAGCATGTAGTACGCAAAGCCCGTGTTGATGGTGGAAGCGATCCGCTCCGAAAACAGCGCCTTGTAGATCATGAACGAGTAGAACGCGCCGACTGAAAGCACGCCGCCGAGCATCAGCTTCGCTGCGAACCAGGTGACGACCAGCGTCTCCACATGCATGAGCAGCTTGAGCACCGCGTCGCGCGTCGCCGCGAGCCGGCTGCTGCGGAACAGCGCCGACGCATAGGTGCGAAAGATCTCCATATAACGCGCCACGCGCCGCGTCTCGCCTTGCGACAGCTTGATGAGCGATGCGCCGCGCACGGTCTCGAAGAGTGCGTCGTCGCAACGTGCGCCTTCCTGTAGCACGCGCGCATGCGCGTCGCGCATCGAGGAGAAGATCGCTCCGGAAACGATGACGTAGGCCGCAAAAATCACCAGCACGAGGAGCGATAGTTTGACGTTCTGAACGAACATCAGGAACATCGCCAGCAACCCGACTGTGATGTCGATGCAAAACGACACGGCCTTGCGCGACGCGAAACCGTTGATCTCGTCCTGGGACTTGAAGCGCGTGAAGATATCTCCGACATTGCGCTTTTCGAAGTACGCGATGGGCACACGCAACAGATGCGCAAACAGCCCCTCCGTGGCATTCACGCTCGTGTGCGCGTAGAGCAACTCGACCAGCACGCCTTGCACATATTGGCTGAGCGCGCCCACGAGGAAGATCGATCCGAACGTGAGCGCGAGCACGTTAAGAAGTTCGAGATTGTCCGCGGACACGACATGATCGAGCACGAACGAACCGAAGTAAGGCTGCGCGAGAATCGCGAACTGCGCCCCCAGCGCAACGAAGAGAATCTTCGCGAACTGGCCGCGCATCTGTGGATTGAGCTCACGCACGCGTGCGAGTGCGGCGGGCACCCGCGAGCGCCGCTTGATCTGCGTGAGCGCCGGTGTTGGCGCGCATTCGATCAAATAGCCGGATACGCACGCGAGGAAGGTGTCCTTTGCGATGCGCCGGCGTCCGACCGCCGGATCGAGCAACGTGACGTAATGGCGTGAGGCACGCTCGAACACCACGAAATGCGCGCCGCCGAAATGGATGATCGAGCCGCGCTTGATCTCGCCCACCTGCGAGGCATCGAAGCGGAACGCCTGAACTTCAAGGCCGAAATCGGTTGCCGTGTCGTACAAGTCCATCAACGACAGGCCGTTAGCCGAAATCGGCCGGTACGCCGAAAGCTCGCGGACCTCCGTGGCGCGGCCGAAATGCGAGAGCACCATGGCAAGACACGCGTAGCCGCACTCGGCGACTTCGTTCTGGTAAATCACCTGCATTTCAGCCTCATACGATCTTGAACAACGGCTCGAGCACCCATTCCGCGATGGTGCGCCGCTCGACAACGACGCTCGCGGTCGCCTGCATCCCCGGCAGAATGTCGAAACGCTGCGAGCCATAGTGGAACGTATTGCCGGGCAGCGTGACCCACGCAACGTACTCGTCGCCCTGCTCCGGCGGCGTGCCGCCGGTAGCCGCGGCGGCTGCATCCGCTCCGGTGGGCGGCGACGCAGCCGCTACCGTCGTGTGCGAAATCGAGTTGATGCGTGCCTCGTATGAGCCGAAGCGTGCGTAGGGAAATGCATCGAACTTCAGGCGCACCGTCTGGCCCTCGTGCACGAAACCGCGCCGACGTGACGGAATGCGCAATTCGGCGCGCAAGGGCTGCTTCGGATCGGTGACGATCACCATCGCTACGTCGTCGGGCTGCAGCGTGCTTCCCTGCACGAGGCGCGAGAACGTCATCATGCCAGCCTTCGGCGCCGAAATCGTCGCATCGCGCCGGTTTTGCTCGAAGCGCACATCCGCTTCCTGGAGTTCGCGCGCATGGCTCGATTCGAGTTCCTTGAGCTGCGCGGCGAGAGCCGTCTGGGTATTTTGCAGATCGGCGATCGCCGCCTGGGCCTGCTGACGCCGCGACGCCGCCTCGGCGCTCGCAATGCGGCTCTGGTGCAAGTCAGCGCGCGCCTGCTCGACACGGTCGGCGGCGACGTAATCGGAAACGGATTCGAGACGCGCGAGCTTCTTTTGCGCCTCGCTCACGAGCAGGCTGTTCTGCGCGCCCTGCACGCCCAGTTCAGCGAGCTCAGCGCAGCGGCTGGCTTCGTTGCTGCGCGCCGTGGAGAGCTGCGTCGTGAGTTCGATGCGACGCTGGGTATAGCGCGCGTCGGCAGCGCGGCGCTCGTCGTCGCGCACCTGGGCGTCGAAGGCCGTTCGGCGCGTGCCGTCGGTCGCGAGCGACAAGTCGCGCTCGACGCGAAAAAGCGGCTGTCCCGCACTTACCTGCTCAGGCGGCTGAACGTAGATCGACGAGATCAACCCGCTCGCGCCCTGGATCTTGATTTCAGCCGGCGACACGATTTCGCAGCGCACGTCCTGCTTCAGCTCTACCTCGTGCGTGAAGGCAAACGCCACGCCAAACACCACGATCGTCGACGCCGCGTAGGCAATCCAGCGCCAGCGAATATCCCGGAACTCGGGAAGATAAATCGGTTCCACGTTGTTATCGTTCCCCCGCGGCCGGTCATGCCGGCCGAAGTGTATTTTTTCGGCGCCATGCGCCGTTTGGTCTACTCGCTCTTGTACTTCTTAAGGATTTCTAACGAGCTGCCGCAAAGTGATATACCGACGGATGCCCAGCATAGAGCCAATGCGGATAATTTTCGCGGCGCGCAATCTCGATATCGTTAGCGAGATATTGAGGTGCAGCGGCATCGGCAAGCGCGATAGGATCGAATATCCTAATGCCAAATCGTCCTTTCTCGAAATTCAGATAAAACGGGAGCAATAGCGCATCCACCGGCATGCCTAGCCGGAATACGCCGTTATGCAGGCGCGCGGGCCGGTCCCCGATCGTCACACCGACCGTCTCCATGGGAAACTTGGCCAATGTATAAGGCGGAACATCGGAAAACACCACGGCCACGCCATCGCGACGCAATGCGCGTATGACCCGCAAGCCCAAACCGTTGCGGCTTTCGCGGCCATTCTCGTCGTAGGTGTAAAGCACACGGATCGAAGGAATCATCGCCGCGTCGTTACCGTACATGTCGCGCTGCACGCCGGAAACGACTGCCATTGATTCCATTCCCAGAACGCGACGCACTTCGTCCACCACCCAGATGTTCGCGTACTGGGACACATAGTGAAACGGCGAGAGCACGATGACGCGACCCGGTTCTTTAGTCCTGATCTGATTGATTCGCAAAACCAATTGCTAAGCTGCCGCGCGCAGATCGGGCCAGGCGTCCCGGTGCAATGCGCGCCCGGCATAGATGCGTTCGTCCAGCCATGCCTCGCGTACGTTCGCGCTCATCGTACGTAGCGCTTGAGTGCGTGCGAGGCCCACGTCAATGCGGCCGGCTTCGTAACGCGATACACCGTTTGCGCGGATGCCGCCGTCGAAGACCGATCGAATCATCCAGCTGGCAAGCGCCCCCCGCTCGACCGCGACGAATGGCAAACGGGCGAGCAGCCGGCGACGCAGCGCCAGACGCCCACTGGCAAATCGTGCGTAAAGGCGTTTGAAGAATTGTGAGGTTGTGCCCACGGACATTTCTTGGCCCAACAGTATCGGAACGAACCGAAGCCCTAAAAACCGAAAGGGGTGCATTTACCCCCCCCTTTCGTTCAGATCAGGCGATCAACGCAGAACCGGCGTCGGATCCGGCTGAGGCTGATTCTTCGACTTGCAGCAGCCGCCTGCGAGCTTGGCGTTGGCCAGTTGGCCACGATCGATTTTTTCCATTTTGGTTCTCCAGTTTTCGGATGAAAGCCACCCCGTTTTGGTGGCGCGGCCATCTTAACAGCCGGAATAAAATTCAATCCATTATTGACACATTTTCGTATTAATCTTCAAATCCCCACAAATTTCTCAATTACTGACCAGTTCAGTAAATAGTGCGTATATTTGATCAAGCTGCGTAGCGAACATGCTTTTCTTGAAACAGATTGCGGATAACGTAAGGCTGCTTCTGCCGTCGATGCAGGTGGCGTCGCACGCTCTTGACCATGTCAGCCTTGCTGGTCGGCCGGCTCTTGCCCATCGCGTTGGTTTTCACGTCCTGATTGAGCAATTCGTCGGGGTTCAACTCGGGGCAATATCCCGGCAGCCGGATCAGGCGCAGACGCTCAGCGTTTTCCGCGACGAACTGCCGGACTGCGACCGACCGATGCACCGGATGCCCGTCGACGATCAGATAGATTTTGCGTGTTGCCTGCCTGAGCATGCGCTTCATGAACTCGATAAACACGGCGTTCTTGAACTTGCCCTCAAAGACCATGAAGGACAACTCCCCGCGATTGGTGATCGCCGAGATCATGTTGCAACCAAAGCGCTGGCCGGTGGCGCGCACCACTGGCGTTTGGCCCATCGGCGCAAAGCTCTTTCCGCTCACATGGTCACTGCGCAATCCCATTTCATCGCCCCAATGGATGGTGGCCCTTTCTTGCTTCGCCTCCTTCACGAGCTTCGGGTAGTCCTCATTCAGCCAGCGGGCGATCGCCGCATCGTTTCGTTCGTACGCGCGGCGCACCGGCTTCTGGGCACTCATGCCCCACGCCTTGAGATAGCGCCCGGCTGTCGTCAGCGAAACCGTGACACCGTATTCCCGCTCGATCAGGCTCGCGACGGACTCGCGCGTCCACAGGTAAAACGGCATCGCCAGCTGGTCCGGCATCCTGCTCACGATCAGCCCACGAATCCGGCTACCCTGACGAGCATCCAACCGTCCGCCGCCAGGGCGGCGGCCCCGTTTGCCGGGCTTCAACGCCCGTACGCCGCCTTCTCTGGACAGCTTCATCCATTTGCTGACCGCTCGCAGGCTTACGCCAAACGTCGACGCCGCTCCGGTCTGCGTCATTCCCCCTCGGACCGCTTCCACCACGAGTCTTCTCAGGTGGGCTTGCGTCGCGACATCCAGTTTCCGGGCATCAGTCTTTGTCTTCATGCACGTATAACGCACCACGCACTATTTGGTGCACACGTCAGTAAATAAGCAAAAGCGACCAATGAATAAGAATTGTGCTTTTTCTGCTGTAGTCAATGGATATAAATTTAAGACTCATATTTATGTAAAAATCTCCTTTCCATAAATTACGTCATCCTTATAACTAGAATTAATAATATTCGTATTCATGACACCGCACTCCCCCCATAGAGTTGCCCAACGCATCGCCGAAACGGGGTTTCCTTTTTCGACAGCCGTGCACTCACACGGAGGTCATTGGCGCATGCGCTGACGAAAATCAACTCTAATATGGTTGCCTGAATGAATAAGACCTATCGCTCTGTCTGGAGCGAACAGACCAAACCTCGGTCGCCGCGCCCGAAACCGCCACGGCACACCGCAAATCTTCGCGCCGGCTCGCTGTCCTCGCCACCGGTGCTGTTGGATTCGCTGCAGGCCTCTCTTCCGCAACAACCGGTGCTGCAACGCTGACACCTGCGCAGCTTGCCGCTCTCTCCGCCGCGGCTTCGACGACCAAAACCACGACAAGCACCACAACAGGTACAACCGTTGCGCCGGTGCCGGGAACGGTCGGCCAGGGCGGTCTTGAGATTTGCTCGGCACCTCGGGATATTCGTGGGGCTCCAGCGGTGGCAGCCAGTCGCTCGATTGCTCCAGTGGCAGCGGCACGTCCGACGGCCTGGCCTTCTCGCTGAACAACGCCGCGGATGCAAAGGGTGGCTACGGATTCGGCGCATCGACCGCACAGGTCGCTGGCTACCAGAATGGCACGCTCGCTATCCGTGGCGCTAGCGTGATGGTTTACGGTCCGACGACGTTCGACAGCGTCGTCACGATGAGCAACCAGAAGATCGTGCAACTCTCGCCAGGCACGATATCGGCGGACAGCACGGACGCCGTCAACGGCTCGCAACTCTACGCGCTCAGCGTCGGAGTCGGCAACGCCGTGCAGTATGACTCGCCGGCACAGGATTCTGTCACGCTTGGCGGCGCGGCAGCCATGAACCCGGTCGCGCTGCACAACGTCGCGAACGGCACACTCTCGGCGGCCAGCACCGATGCGGTCAACGGCGGCCAGCTCTACGCGACGAATTCGAGCATCTCGAACCTCGCGGGCGACGTCACCAACATCCAGGGCGACATTACCAACATCAACGGCAAGCTCGCTGATGCGGTGATGTACGACCCGTCCGCGCACGACTCGGTAACGCTGGGCAACGCGAGCGACATGAAACCCGTCGGACTGCATAACGTCGCCAATGGTGAAGTCTCGGTTGCCAGCAACGACGTCATCAACGGTTTGCAGCTCTATGACGCCATCCAGAAATTCGACAGCAAGTCGATGCATTACGTCGGCATCAACAGCATGCCGAACGATGGCAACTACAACGGAGAAGGCGCAACCGGCACGGCTGCGATCGCCGTCGGCGCGAACGCACTCGCCAGCGGCGACAATGCGCTCGCCATCGGCACTGGCGCCACGGCCTCGCACAGCGACGCCGTCGCACTCGGCGCGGGCTCGACGACGGAAGCCGCAATCGCCACCACCGACGCCACGATCGGCGGTCAGGACTACACTTTCGCGGGCAGCAATCCGGCAAGCACCGTCAGCATCGGCAGCGTCGGTAACGAACGTACGCTCACGAACGTCGCAGCCGGCCGCCTGAGCGCTTCGTCGACCGACGCCGTCAACGGTTCGCAGCTGTACGCGACCAATAGCGCGCTCGACAACCTCGCGCAGCAAACCAGCAACATCGTGCAGTACGACGATACGAGCAAGAGCACCATCACGTTCGGCGGCGCACAAGGCACGAAGCTCACCAACGTGGCGGCTGGAGACGCGTCGGTTTCGAGCGCGGACGCGGTTAACGGCGCGCAGCTGTACGACGTCAAGGAAGGCGCCAATATCGCCATTACGAAGATCAACAACACGCTGACCACCGCGGGCTGGGGTGCGCAGGCTGCGTCGTCGGATCCCACAGGCTATACGTATGGCGGCTTCATCATGGACGCCAGCGGCAAGGTCAGCAATCCTGCCGTCCTCTACGTTCCGAACACCATCGGGACCTCGGCATCGCAGATCGTCCTCGATCCGGGCCAGGGCAATAGCCCGTATTTCGTCAACGGCAGCCGGTCCCAGTACCTGCCCAAGGGCACCGTCATCAGCAACGTGGCGAACGGTCTGGTGGACACCGACGCGGCCAGCGTGGGCCAGGTCTACGACATCGTCAGTGCGGCAACGGGCGGCGGCCTCCAGAGCACCTTGCTGCGCTCACAGGCGCCCGACCCCGCGAACGGCAGCTCCGGCGTCAACGCGGCCGGCCTCACGCGGACCTATACGACTGCGGCGTACTACTCGCAAGTCAGCGGCCTCGCGGACAGCTCCGGTTCTCGGGGTCCGTCCGACGCGGCACGCGCTTCGGGCGCCGGCTCTATCGCGATCGGCTCGAACGCCTTTACGCCTTCGGCAAACGGCGTCGCTGTCGGTGTGCAGGCGTTTGCGAGCGCGAAGGACGCGGTAGCGATCGGCGCTGGCTCGGTGGCGAACCAGTCGAACACGGTCTCGGTCGGTAATGACGGTACCGGTTCGTATATCGCATATGACGCGAACGGCCAGGTGCAGACGATCCAGAACGCCGTCAACACGCGCCGTATCGTCAACCTCGCAGCGGGCCAGGGCG
Source organism: Paraburkholderia sp. A1BS-2L (assembly GCF_051125205.1). NCBI lineage: Bacteria > Pseudomonadati > Pseudomonadota > Betaproteobacteria > Burkholderiales > Burkholderiaceae > Paraburkholderia > Paraburkholderia sp. A1BS-2L. The sequence continues at coordinate 1,569,726 of NZ_CP120428.1, read as the reverse complement.
ACACGGACGCGGTCAATGTCGGCCAGCTGCGCAGTGTGGCAGCGGCTCTGGGCGGCGGCGCCGGTATCAATGCGGCCGGCGGCCTGATCGCACCGTCCTACTCGGTGGGCGGCACGACGGTCAATACGGTGGGCGACGCCATCGCCAATCTCGACAACCGCGTGCAGAAGAACACGGCCGAGATCGCGGCGCTGGCTGCGGACGCAACGAGTTCGTCGGCAACGGTCCAAAGCGCATCGAGCACGGCAGCGGCTGCGCCCGTGGTGCAAATGGCTGCGGCACCGCGCTCGCTGCTCGGCGCAAGCACGGCCGGCAGCAACTCCGTCAGGTCGATGGCCGCCGTTGGCGACACCTCGTCCGGCACCGACGCCGATGCAGTCCATTACGATAACGCCGACCACTCGAGCGTGACGCTCGCCAGCACGAGCGGCGGCAATGTCAAGCTGAGCGGCCTGTCGAACGGCGCCCTCTCGCTGGACAGCACGGACGCGGTGACCGGACAGCAGCTCTACGCCACGAACCAGCAGGTCGACAGCCTGAACCAGGCCCTGCAGAACATCAGCGTGGGCGGCTCCACGGCAACCTCGATCAACTCGACGAGCGGCGTCGCGGCAGCCTCGGGCTCGCAATCGTTTGCAGTCGGCGGCGGCTCCGTGGCAACGGGCGCGAACTCGACGGCGATCGGTGACAAAGCCAACGCGTCGGCGAACAACGCCGTGGCGATCGGCGCGAACTCGATCGCGAACCGCGACAACGCGGTCTCGGTCGGCGCCGAAGGCTCCGAGCGTCAGATCGTCAACGTCGCGGCCGGCACGTCGGGCACCGACGCGGTCAACCTGAACCAGTTGAACAACGCGATGGCGCAGCAATCGAACGCGTTCGGTCAGCAGATCGGCAATCTGCAGAACTCGATCAACACGGTTTCGAAGAACGCGTACGCCGGCGTGGCGGCTGCAATGGCCATGCCGAACCTCACGCCTTCGGGTCCAGGGCGCACGGTGGTCGCGGCGGGTGGCGGCTACTACATGGGCGGCAGCGCTGCGGCAGTCGGCGTGACGTATCGTTCGGCGAACGCGCACTGGCTCGTCAACGGTGGCGTCTCTGTCACGAGCACCGGCAACACGGCGGCTCGCGCTCAGGTCGGCTACGAGTTCTGATCGCAGCCAAACTCGCATGACCGGGGCATGTCGCTAACGCGCATGCCTCTTCAAATGCAAAAAACCACGGCCTCGGCCGTGGTTTTTTCTTTCGCCAGCGCGATGCTTCAGCGCATCAGCGTTGCGCTGCGACCATCGCCTCTTCGGTCAGCCAGAGCGACTCCGGCAGATCCTGCTCGTTGAGGTTCAAGCCATCGCCGCCGCGATCGACGACGATGAAGTCGCTCACCTCGCCCAGTGCGATCAGCGGGTGATGCCAGACGCCCTTCGCATAGTTCACGCCTTGCCAGCCGTGCGAAACGAATGCGCGAATCTTCGCGACGTCCAGATCGCCCGCCGGCGCCACCACGACGAGATACGGCTTGTCGTTGAGCGGCACGAATGCCTGGCTGCCGAGCGGATGGCGCTCGAGCATCTTGATCTCGAACGGCAGCACGCGCGGCTGGCCGCGGAAGAGATTGACCAGCGTGCGGCCGTTCTCGTCCGTGACGTCCACTTTCGCGAGATCGTGATAGCGGATCGTCGTGCCCAGATTGATCGGAATTTGCTTCGCGCCAGCCAGCTCGATCACGTCGCCGAAGGGCGCGAATGCTTCGGGGGTCAGCAATTCGATTGCTAGTGTCATGCCAAGATCCTGTGTCGTATCGCTCATATTCGCCTCGTTATCGCTCAAGCGGGTGCACGCGCGAACCCCGGGTTAGCGGCGCCGCGCGGTAGCAGACGCGCCGTCGCGATATGCGAGGCGCGGCGTCAATCTCATGCGTCGATCAACTCGTCGAGCCGGAAGCGCGCGATGCGATAGATCTGGTCGAGACTCGCGCGCATTTCGTCGGTGCGCGTGTTGTTCACACGCGACTCGAAATTCGCGATGATGCCATGGCGGTCATAGCCGCGCACCGCGAGAATGAACGGAAAACCGAACTTCTCGCGATAAGCCTGGTTGAGGGCCTGCAGCTTGTCGAATTCCTCCTGCGTGCACAGGTTCAGGCCTGCGCCACTTTGCTCACGCGTGGATTCGTCGGTCAGCTCGCCGCGCACGGCGGCCTTGCCCGCGAGTTCCGGGTGAGCGTTGATGAGTGCGAGCTGCTTCTCTTCGCCAGCGGTCTCCACGATATTCGACATCGTCTTGTGCAACGTGTCGATGCTCGTGTAGGGGCGCTGCTGCGCCGCTGCTTCCGCCACCCAGGGCGAGTGCTCGAAAATGCCCGAAAGCGCTGCCACGAAGGCGTCGGTCGAGGCGGTATTCAACTGGTCGAGGGTGTATTGCATTGCCTTCATGCGGCGGCCCCGCGGTGGTCGTTCTGCTGCGGTTGATAGGGATGGTGCTCGCGCCAGTGGCGCGCAATGTCAACACGACGCGTGACCCACACGCGATCGTGCTGTTCGATGTGATCAAGGAAGCGCTGCAGTGCGCGGAACCGCCCCGGGCGGCCGAGCAAACGGCAGTGCATACCGATCGAAAGCATTTTCGGCGCTTCGTCGCCTTCTGCGTAGAGTACGTCGAACGCGTCGCGCAGGTAGGTGAAGAAGTGATCTGCCGTGTTGAAGCCCTGCGGCGTCGCAAACCGCATGTCGTTGGTGTCGAGCGTATAAGGCACGATCAGTTGCGGCACCTGCTTGCCGCCGGCGACTTCGACATCCATCCAGAACGGCAGATCGTCGCCGTAATTGTCGGAGTCGTAGAGGAAGCCGCCGTGTTCCGCCACGAGGCGGTGCGTGTTGGGGCTGTCACGGCCGGTGTACCAGCCTAGCGGACGCACGCCCGTCACGCGCTCGATCGCTTCCATGCCGAGCTTCATATGCTCGGCTTCGAGTTCGGGCGTGGCGTCCTGATAGTGAATCCAGCGATAGCCGTGGCATGCGATCTCGTGGCCGAGCTCGACGAATGCGCGCGCAACTTCGGGATGGCGCTCGATTGCCATGCCGACACCGAACACGGTGAGCGGCAGGCCGCGCTTTTCGAATTCGCGCAGAATGCGCCACACACCCGCGCGCGAGCCGTACTCATAGATCGACTCCATGCTCATGTGACGCGCCGGATAAGCGGCAGCGCCAACGATCTCGGAGAGGAACTGCTCGGAGGCTGGATCGCCGTGGAGCACGCAGTTCTCACCGCCCTCTTCGTAATTGAGCACGAACTGCACTGCGACGCGCGCCTGACCGGGCCAGTTGGCCTGCACCGGATGCCGGCCATAGCCGATCAGATCGCGGGGATATTGGGGATCGAGTGGCATGCTGATCGAATCTTTCGGAATGGATAACGAAACGTAAAAACCGCGCGGACGGTCCACACTTTCAGAAAGCGGCTGAACCGGCTGAAAGCCTTGCGCCACAAGGCTTTGCGACGCGCCGGGCGAGACTGCTTTTAGAATCGGCCCAGTGTAGCTAAATCACCCGGGCACGCCCATACGCACTGACAGATAGTAGGGGTCAAGCGAGATGTATGTGCCGCGCAAGCCCCGTCCGGCGCGGCACAGGGCCCGTTGCGTGTTTACCCGAACCGCAGCGGCCGCGCCGGCGACGGCGTTTCGGTGGCGCTCGCCGCACTGGTCGGGCTAAAGTGCGCGAATTCTCCATCGTAACGCTTCACGAGGGGCCGCGCGAAGTCGCCCCGCTTGGCCGTCGCGAGACGCAGCGCGACCAGCGCCTCCACCCACTTCACGGCTGCTGTCACGCCATCCACCACCGGTACGCCAAGCGCGTCTTCCACTTGTGCGCAAAGGCTCGTCATGCCGGCGCAGCCGAGCACGATCGCGTCCGCGCCGTCTTCGTCGAGCGCCCGGCGGCACTCGTCAACGATCGCGCGGCGCGCCGCCGAGCCCGGCTCGTCAAGTTCGAGCACGGCCACATCGATCGCCCGCACGTTGCGGCAAAAGCGATTCATGCCATAACGCTCGGCGAGATGCCACGCCATCGTCTTGGTGCGCGAGAGCGTGGTCACGACCGAAAAGCCCGGCGCGAGCACGCTCGCCGCGTGCATGGCCGCTTCGGCGATCCCCACCACCGGCCCGCGCGCGAGCTCGCGCGCCGCGTACAGCCCCGGATCGCCGAAACAGGCGATCACGTAACCATCGAAGCCCTCGCGCTCGCCCGCCTCCACTTCTGCGAGCAGGCCCGGCGTCGCGAGCGCCTCGTCGTAGTAGCCCTCGATAGAGGGCGGCCCCATCGTCGGACTCACGGCGACGATCTCCGTACCCGCCGCAGCCACCGCGCGGGCGCACTGCCCCATCGCAGCCGTCATGCGCTGCGTGGTGTTCGGATTGATCAGTTTGATACGCATGTCAGTTCTCTGGTCGTTTGGCACCTGTTTCGCACCTGTTTCGTGTTACGTGCGTGCCCGTGCACGCTCACCCATCGTCAACGCGCGATAGAACAGTGCGCCCAGTCCCGCGCCGATGAACCACGAGAAGTTCGCTGCGCTCTCGAGCGACGGCAGCATCACGCAGAGAATCGCGATGACCGCTGCGGGCAGCAGCGCCGACACCGCCCGCCAGTTCACGCCGTTGCTGTACCAGTACGCGCCCTTCGGCGAGACGGTGTAGAGATCGTCGACGGCGAGACGGCCGCGCTTCACGAGATAGAAGTCGACGATCAGGACGCCATACAAAGGCCCGATGAAGGCGCCCAGCACGTCGAGCGTGTAGTGAATCACGGCGGGATTGTTGAAGAGATTCCACGGCGTGATGAAAATCGACGCCACCGCGGCAAGCATGCCGCCCGCACGCCAGCTAATGAGACGCGGTGCCACGTTCGAAAAATCGAACGCCGGCGAAACGAAGTTCGCGACGATATTGATGCCGATGGTCGCGATCGTGAACGTCAGCGCACCGAGAATGACGGCGGTGGGATGATCGATGCGGCTCACCGTTTCCACCGGATCAGTAATCAGTTGTCCGAACACAGGCAGCGTCGCCGAGGTCGTGATCACCGTGACGATCGAGAACGCGAGGAAGTTGACCGGCAAGCCCCAGAAGTTGCCGCGATGCACGCTTCTGAGCGATTTTCCGTAGCGTGAGAAGTCGCCGAAGTTGAGCATCGGCCCTGAGAAATACGACACCACGAGCGAGACCGCAGTGATCATCACCGGGATCACCTCCGCGCCGTGATACTTCACGCCACCGAGATTCAGGCCGATGTTGTGCCAGCCCGCGCGATACACCATGTAGCCCGCCAGAATGAACATCACCGCATAGACTGCCGGACCGGCGAAGTCGATGAACTTCTTGATGGTTTCCATGCCGTTCCAGAACACCAGTGCCTGCAGCACCCACAGTGTCATGAAACCGGCCCAGCCCATTGCCGAGAGTCCGAGCATGCCGTGCTTGTGGACGTCCGCGTATGGCATCAGTTGCGGCATGAATTTGAGCACGACGATCACGAGCGCGCTCGACGCCAGATAAGTTTGGATTCCATACCATGCCACTGCAATCAGGCCGCGAATCACAGCAGGAATGTTCGCGCCGAGCACGCCGAAGGTGCCACGGCAGGCGACCGGATACGGCACGCCGTGACGCTGGCTGGGCCGCGCGATGAGGTTGCATAGGACGTTGACGAGCGAGATGCCGACGATCAGCACCAGCAACACCTGCCAGCTCGTCAGGCCGAGTGCGAAGAGACTGCCCGCGAACACGTAGCCGCCGACGCTGTGCACGTCCGACATCCAGAACGCAAAGATGTTATAGGCACCCCAGGTCTGCTCCTTGAGCGGTGCGAGGTCTTCGTTGTAGAGGCGTTCGCTGTAGCCGGCCGGCAGACGCATGCCGTCCGCCGTGTCGCTGCTCTCGGAAGAATCGAAGGTGGGCACTGCCGGACTGCCTGGTGATGCGCTGAATTGAGCCATGGTCCGCTCCTTGGGATGGATACGCCGACGGAAAAAAGACGCGTGAAACGCCTCGAAACGCGCGCTGCGCCGCATGCCGCGGCCGCCGCGATATTCCCGGATGGCTCCGGACCCAGGCAGGGGGCGTTGCGCCCTCGCGGCGTCTGGCTCGACGCCCATCGCACCGTGCGGTCGCGCCTACGCGCGCCCTGCCCATGGTGTTGCCCGTCCTGCGGGCGCCGTAGCGACGCCCGCTGCCACATCGATCCTTTCTCTAGCGCGCGGCGGCCCGAATTTCGCAGCGCCGCGCGTGTCTCCAGTTCAATTCAGTGTTGCACTTTTGCCCGGCGCCGCGCTGCTCCGCCCCGGTGGGAAATCACTCGATCTTTCGTCAACGCCCAGCCGTGGCTGCGGCGCGCGTGCCGAACACGTCCTGCAGATCCACCGACGCGCCCGCCGGACGGTCGAGCATCCTGAGCTCGACGCCCTGCAGGTGGCGCGTCATCAGCGCGGTGGCCTCCTGCACCTGTCCGGCCTCCAGCGCCTGCACGATCGCCTCGTGGTCGTCGAACGAGCATGGGCTGCGGCCCGGCGACTCGTACAGCGCCGAGATCAGCGTCGAGCGCGCCACGAGGCCATTGAGGCAATCGCACAACACGGTATTGCCAGTCAGTGCCGCAAGCTGCGTATGAAATTCGCCCGACAGCCGGATCCAGGCCGGGAAATCGCGCCCTTCGAACGCCTTGCGCTCGCGCCGAATGGTCTCGCCGATGCCCTTGAGCCGCCGGCTGCCATGCTGCGCACTGCAAATGCGCTCCACCACCGCCAGTTCGATGATGCGGCGCATCTCGAACACCTCGTGCACCTCCTGGAGCGACGGGCTGGCGACAAAGGCGCCGCGGTTCGGCTCCAGATCGACGAGGTGATCGCCGGCGAGCAGCGAAAGCGCCTGCCGGATCGGCCCGCGCTTCACATTGAACACTTCGCACAACTGCGCTTCCGTGAGCTTCGCGCCAGGCGGCAAACGATGTTCGAGGATCGCGGCGCGGATGCGCGCGGCAATGGCCTCGGGTTTCGTTCCGGTCGCGTCGGCTTCGGTATCGGCGTTTCGCATGTCTCTCACCTTGATGTTGTGTATCCTAGTTTGGACATAAAGATTGTCAACAATTTTATCGACCAACCTGGGGAAGATACTCAGATCAGCGTCCGATTCGTATGCCCAATTTTCGCCAAACCCGAGCAAATATAGGGCACAACGCACAGATCCAGTGAGCCCCCATTCCATTCCAGCTCATTTTTTGTCAACAATTTAATGGCGATGACGCTTCCAGAGCACCCGCCCGACTCGTAAGTTTTTGGCTGTTAGTTGCATATATGACACCTAGAAAAAGCGCCCGAAGGCGCTTTTTCTATCTCGCAATCGTCGAGTCAGGCGAGATATGGATAGTCGCTCACAGTGAGTTCGAAGCCGTGAGCGTCGGCATTCAGGTGAGCGTGGGCGCCGAACGGCAGCGTGACCATGTTGTCGATGTGGCCGAACGGCAGGCCCGTAATAACCGGAATCCCCACGACCGAGCGAACTTGCTCGACCATCGCCAGGAAGTCGTAGCCGTTGTCGTAATCGTAGGATTTGCCGCCGGAAAAATCGCCGAGCACCAACGCATGCTGGCGCGAAAGAATGCCCGATAGATGGAGTTGATAAAGCATCCGCTCCACCCGGAACGGCTGTTCGTTGATGTCCTCGACAAACAGGATCCCGCCCTCCACCGGCGGCATATAGGGCGTGCCGACGAGCGAAGTGAGCATGGCGAGATTGCCGCCCCACAGCATGCCCGAAACGTTGGCATGCTGCGCCTGCGGCGCGTCGACCTTGAGCGTGAATTCGGGCTTCGAGAGCGTGTTCCAGAAGTGGTCCATCGTGAAGCTGCTCAACTCCGGCGCGCCGAAATCGCTCACGAGCATCGGGCCGCCGAATGTCGTGAGCCCGGCTTGTGCGTAGAGCGCAAGCTGGATCGCGGTGAAGTCGCTATGTCCGACGAATGCGATCGGCTGTCCGGAGAGGCGCTTTTGCAGGCCGTGGTAGTCGAGGCCGTGCAGGATGCGCACGGCACCGTAGCCGCCGCGCACGGCGAGCACGATATCGGGCAGGTCGCGCCCGGGATCGGCGAGGCGATTCAGCTCAGCGGCGCGCTGGCCATCGGTGCCGGCAAACCGCTGGAAGCGCCGCTCGGCGGCCTCTGTTCCCTCTACGCGGTGGCCCTGCGCGCGAAGACGCGTAATCCCGCGGTACACGGCTTCCTGGTCATGCGGATAGCCCGACGGTGCAATCAGTTCGATGGTGCGATGCATGGTCATGGTCAACAGGTCAGGTAATCGGCGACCGTGCCATGCGCCTGCCACGGCGCGGACGCGTGGCCGCCAGCGGCTATTATCCGTTGTTATCGATTGCTATCGCTTGTTATTGCTTGTTTTCGGCCACACCGGGATCGGCGCCGGCAATGGCCGCGCGGCGCGCTTCGCGGCTCGCGCGGCGGCGCTCCGCGAAGAACGAGCGCAGTGCATCGCCGCATTCGGTCTCGAGCACGCCCCCCGCCACGCACGTGTGGTGGTTGAGCTGGCCGTTCGAAAAGGCGTCGACGACACTGCCACATGCCCCGGTTTTCGGATCGCGCGCGCCGTACACCACGCGCGCGATGCGGGCGTGCATGATCGCCCCCGCGCACATCAGGCACGGCTCCAGGGTCACATAGAGTTCGCAGCCGGGCAAGCGATAGTTGCTCAACGCCGTGCCGGCGGCGCGCAGCGCGGCCATTTCGGCATGCGCCGAAGGATCGTGTGCACCTATCGGATGATTGAAGCCCGTCGCGACGACCTCGTCGCCACGCACCAGCACCGCGCCGACAGGCACTTCGCCGGCCGCGCGCGCCGTTTCGGCCGCGTCCAGTGCAAGGCGCATGAAATGGCGGTCGCGCTCGGTGACGGGTTCGCCGACAAGCTCGGCTCGGGCCTCGGCAGCTTCGGTGGATATGGGAGAGTCTGTGGATCCAGGCGGATCGGTTTGCGGCGCGCCCTCGCCCGGCACGGGCTCAGGGCGCTCCACGTGGCGCTTCTCGAGCTCGCACGGCGGCGTGGCAGCGGGCACGCCGCTCACGCGGCCCCCGCCGCGACGCCTTGCAGCGTCGCACGCTCGGTCAGACGCTCGGCAATGCGGCGGCGATACTCGTGCGGCACCACCAGCGGGCCGCCGCGCAGCGACTCCAGCGCCATGTCGAGCGCCAGCATGCGGGCGCGCAGCCGGCACTGGGCGGCCTTATCGCTCACCTTGGCGAGTTCTTCCTCGAGATCGCGCAGTGCGCGAAGCTGTTCGACCGCGGGCGGCACGAAACCCGCATTTTTCAGAATGCGGTTCGCCACGCGCACCTCTTCGGGGACGAAGGGGTCGTCGTCGAGCGACTGCGGCGCTCCGGCGCCCGGCAAATCGTCGAATTCGCCGCGCGCGGCTGCGGCGGCAATCCGTTGTTCGACGAGAGCATCAAGCAATTTCATCAGCAATCCACTACGTTGCGTCGATCAGATTCTATCAGGGTAACACCTGGAAGACCCTGCGCGTCTGTCATGGCTGACGTTCGATTCCGACGGATTGACAGATGGAGAATTTAATGCGCTGCGCATGTGATCGCCGGCAACGCAAAGCCGGATTCGTCTGATTGGAGCGCGCATGCCGAGTAGCTTATTTTCGAGCCAGATCCGCAACGGCCGCGATGGAGCGGCGATCCGGCGGCTCAATTCCGCTTTCAGGCTCAACTCGGGCCCAATTCGCGCTAAAAAAACCATGAAATCTGCTTCGATTTTCGACGCTTCGCCGGCTTCCGGCGATCGCACCGACGCCCCCCAAGCTGGTTCGCGCAGCTACCGCACCGCGCGGCGGCTGCGCCTTGGGGCCGCTTTAATGCTGCTGGCCGCCAGCCTTTCCGGCTGCGGCGTGTTTTGCGCCGCGGGCGGCGGCAGCGGCGGCATAGGAGGGGGATGCGGGGTGGGAACGGGAATGAGATTTTGAGGCGCCGCTGAGGGCGCCCTGGACTCTCAGGCCTTCAGCACCTTGCCCACCGCATCGACCACGATGCTCACGTTGCTTTCGTTGAGCCCCGCGACACACATGCGGCCCGAGCGCAGGATATACACCCCGAACTCCTCCTTCAGACGCTCGACCTGATCCGCGCTCAGGCCCGTGTACGTGAACATGCCGCGCTGCTTCACATAGCGCGAAAGCGCCTCGCCGCTCACGTGCGCCGCGAGCCCGTCATGAATCGCCCGACGCATGCGCGCGATGCGCTCGCACATCGCCGCCAGCTCCGCTTCCCACGACGCCTTGAGCTCCGGGTTCGTGAGCACCCGCGTAACGATCTTCGCGCCGTGCGTCGGCGGATTGCTGTAGTTCGAACGCACCGCGCCCGTCAGTTGCCCGAGCACGCAATCGGCCGCCTGGGCGTCATCGCAGATTACGTGCAGAGCGCCGCAGCGCTCGCCGTACAGCGAGAAGTTCTTCGAGAACGAATTCGCCACCAGCGCCGGCACACCGCGCCGCCCAAGCTCGCGCACCGCGAATGCGTCGGCATCGAGACCCGCGCCGAAGCCCTGATAGGCCATGTCGACGAACGGCAGCAGATCGCGCTTTTGCAGCACGTCGATCAGCTGGGCCCATTGCGACTCGTCCAGATCCACGCCGGTCGGGTTATGGCAGCAGGCATGCAGCAGCACGACGCTCTTCGCGGGCAGTGCGTCGATGGCCGAAAGCATGGCCTCGAACTTCAGGCCACCGGTGGCTTCGTCGTAGTACGGGTAGGTGTTCACCACGAATCCCGCGCGCTCGAAGATAAAGCGATGGTTCTCCCACGTCGGGTCGCTCACCCACACCTGGCTCTGCGGGAAATAGCGCTTGATGAAATCGGCGCCTACCTTGAGCGCACCCGAGCCGCCAAGCGTCTGCACCGTGGCGATGCGGTTCGCCGCACGCGACGGACATTGCGCACCGAACACGAGCGCCTGCACAGCGTCGCGATATTGCGCGAAACCGGCCATGGGCAGATACGGCTTCGCGCCCGGTTCGGCCAGGATCGCTGCTTCGGCCTCGTGAACCGCCTTCATCACCGGCAGACGGCCTTCATCGTCGAAATAGATGCCAATGCTCAGATTGACCTTGTTCTGTCGCGGATCTTTCTGGAAGTTCTCGTTGAGCGAGAGGATCGGGTCGCCGGGGTAGGCATCGATATGTTCGAACATGGCGTTGGCTTGCGAGTTATGGATGTTTACGAAATGCTGGCCGGAGCGATGTGACGTGACGTGACGTGACATGCGACAGGGTCTAGCGGGCCTGGACGCTGCCTTGCAGCGCCGGCACCGCGCCGCGGCGCCAGAAGCGATAGGCGAGCGCGAGCACCGCCAGCCAGACCGGAATTAGATAGACGGAAATCCGCAGATCCGGAATCAGATACATTACAACGAGAATGCCGGCGAGGAACACCAGGCACAGGTAATTCGTGAGCGGATAGCCGAGGCTCTGAAAACGCGTCGTCTGGCCCGCGCGAGCCTTCTCGCGGCGGAACTTCAGGTGAATCAGGCTGATCATCGCCCAGTTGATGATGAGCGCCGACACCACCAGCCCCATCAGCAACTCGAACGCCCTGCCCGGCATGAAGTAATTGATGATCACGCACGCCGCCGTCGCGACCGCCGTCACGGCGAGCGCCGCCAGCGGAATGCCGCGCCGGTTCACCTTGAGCAATGCCTTGGGCGCATTGCCCTGCTGTGCCAGACCGTAAAGCATGCGGCTGTTGCAATAAACACCGCTGTTGTAGACCGAAAGCGCCGCCGTGAGCACCACGACGTTGAGCACGCTTGCGACCAGATTGCTGTTCATCGCGTGAAAGATCAGCACGAAGGGGCTGCCGCCAGACACGACCTTTTCCCACGGATAAAGCGAGAGCAGCACGCCCAGCGCGCCCACATAGAAAATCAGGATGCGATAGATCACCTGATTGGTCGCGCGCGGAATCGTGTGCGAGGGGTCGTCGGCTTCGGCGGCGGTGATGCCGACGAGTTCGAGACCGCCGAACGAGAACATGACGACCGCCATCGACATCACGAGACCCGACATGCCATGGGGGAAGAAGCCGCCATGGCGCCAGAGGTTCGACACGCCCGCTTCCGGCCCCGCCGAGCCCGAGAGCAGCAGCCAGCCGCCGAACGCGATCATGCCGACGATCGCCAGCACCTTGATGATCGCGAACCAGAACTCGAGTTCGCCATATGACTTGACGCTCGCGAGATTGACGCCATTGATCACGACGAAGAAGACGAGCGCCGACACCCAGGTCGGCAGCGCCGGCCACCAGTAATGCATGTAGATGCCCACGGCCGAAAGCTCGGCCATGCTCACGAGCACGTAGAGCACCCAGTAGTTCCAGCCCGACAGAAAGCCGGCGAACGGACCGAAATATTTATCGGCGAAATAGCTGAAGGATCCGGCGACGGGCTCGTCGACGACCATCTCGCCCAGTTGCCGCATGATGAAGAACGCGACGATGCCCGCAATCGCGTAGCCGAGCAGCACCGAGGGGCCGGCGGTCTGGATCGTCTGCGCGATGCCGAGGAACAGTCCCGTGCCGATCGCGCCGCCCAGTGCGATCAGCTGGATATGACGGTTTTTGAGGCCGCGCTTCAGGTGACCGTCCTGGTCGCCGGGTTGCGCACCGGGTTGACCACTGCCGCCACGTGTGTCGTTTGAAACCATGTCTCTTCCTGTCTCTTCTTTATCGATGCGTCCGCCGGGGATCCTGGTGGGTTCCCAGCGCGGCCGCGCGAAATAAAATTGCGCGCACAACCCTCTGCGCCGGCGCGCTCTCAAGGCCGTCAGCGTTGACCGACAGTCCCGTCAGGCGAACAAAGTGTATAGGCGGAGCGGAAAAATATGATTTCATCTGATACGCAGGCAAACCCTGATTGGTACAATTTCATTTCGCATTAGCCACCCCCAAGGCAACGAAAGTGCAAAACTTCACCCTTGACTCCATCGACCTGCGGCTCCTTGCCGCGCTACAGGAGCACGGACGCGCCTCGAATCTGGAACTGGCCGCCGCCGTCAAGCTCTCGCCGGCCCAAACGCTGAGACGTCATCGCCGGCTCGAGGAACTGGGAGTCGTCAAGCGCTACGAGACGCGGCTCGACGCCCAGGCGCTCGGCTTTGGCGTGGTCGCGTTCATTCAGGTGACGATGGAGCGCGGGCACATGCGCGAGCTCGTCAAGTTCAAGGAACTCGTCGCGCAGTTGCCCCAGGTGCAGGAGTGCTATTCCGTGACTGGCGATATCGACTATGTGCTGAAGGTGGTCGCGCGCGATCTCAAGGCGCTGTCCGAATTCCTGCTCGACACGCTCATGCGCGCGCCCGGTGTGAGCAGCGTGCATTCGATCGTCTGCCTCGATGAACTCAAGGGAACGAGCGCCCTGCCGCTGGAGGCGTGAGCGGAGCGCCAGACGGAGTGAAGCAGGCTTGCTGGGGATAAGTCCAGTGCGAAACGCAATTTTATAGCATTTGCATGCCCCGTATGAGGGATGATTGCGCTCTCGCTGAGGGAAGGCATGCCGGCAGTGGACTTGCGCGCGGGGTACGGGAGATCCCGATAACTATCAGCCCTCTCAGTCCGACGGGCCGCCGCACTTCAGCAGCCAACGACCTTTTGTGTCGTAACGCGTCTTGCCGAGGCAGCTATCGACCAGAACGAATTCCCGCACGGTCCATGTGATCGGCTTAATCTCGCGCGGATCGACCGGGCCGTCGTCGCCGTACAGCACGTGAGGTGCAGGCGCTCGGTATGCAGCCTCGGTCATCGCGCAAAAAAACAACTCCCGGCCAGTATTCCCTGCCGGGCGTTTCTCAGAACACTGGGTGAGCAGCGGTTTGCGGCCAACTACCATTCGATACGTTGGGCGTGCGGCCACGGCCGTTGGCCCGGCCGCGCCGCTGGGGATCACTCCCACTCTACTGTCAATCCGAGGTTGGAGCCTTGTGTTGACGGCGTTTCCGCTCGGTCGGGCGGCGTCGATACCGCCAGCGATACCGAGAATCCTACCTCGCACTTAATGGCGTTCGTCGAACCGGGTCAACCTCATACCAGAGAACCAACGCACGTTTTGTTTGAGAAATCGCGAACCTTGGGCGTCTCAGGACGATTTGTGAACGCGATACCGTCGTTGATACCGTCAGGCTCTTTGGAGCGCGGCCCTGGCAAAGTCGGATAACAGTTGCGGTAGGATGATGGTCTTTTGAGCCTCAGCCGGCGATCGCCTCAAGATCGCTGAATCCGTCGTCCCGCACCGATGCCTCTCGACTACCCTACCCTCGACGCGCTGCGCACGCGCCACCCCGCTTGGCGCCTCTTGCGTTCCGACCACGCGCCGCTCGCTGTCAGCTTCCTGCATGGCGTGTTCGTCGCGCCAAATGTGCGCGTGATGGCGGCTCCGCTTCTTGCCGAAGCGCTCGAGGACGAGCTTTACGCGTTGCGCGAGCAACTCGGCGATGGCGCTTTCCCGAGACCCGCGCTCGAGTACCTGAACGATTGGGCCAGTCCCGAGAAGGGATGGCTGCGAAAATTCTATCGCCAGGGGTCGGATGAACCACAGTTCGACCTGACGCCCGCCGCGGAGAAAGCCATTGCGTGGCTCGGCACGCTGACGGAACGCAGCTTCGTAGGCACCGAATCGCGCCTGCTGACGCTTTTCGAACTGCTGCGGCAGATGAGCGAAGGCAGCGAGGCCGACCCGGAAAAGCGCCTTGCCGAGTTGCATGCACGGCGAGCCCAGATAGACGAAGAGATCGCTCGCGTCGAGGCGGGCGACGTGCGGTTGCTGGATGACGCTGCGCTCAAGGACCGCTTTCAACAATTCATCCAGATGGCGCGCGATCTCCTGACGGACTTCCGCGAAGTCGAGCAGAACTTCCGGCTGCTGGATCGACACGTACGCGAGCGAATCACGCTCTGGGAGGGCTCAAAGGGCGCGCTCATCGAGGAAATCATGGGCGAGCGCGACGCAATCGCCGATTCTGATCAAGGCAGCAGCTTCCGGGCGTTCTGGGACTTCCTGATGTCGAGCCGCCGTCAGGACGAGCTTTCGGCGCGGCTCGAGCAAGTACTCACCCTCCCCGCCGTAGCGGCCATGACACCGGACGCACGCACACGGCGCATCCACTATGACTGGCTTGAGGCAGGCGAACACACGCAGCGCACGGTCGCGCAGCTCTCACAGCAGTTGCGGCGGTTCCTTGACGATCAAGCGTGGCTTGAAAATCGCCGCATCATGGACATCCTGCGCGGTATAGAAGCCAAAGCGTTCGCGCTGCGTGAAACGCCGCCTGCCGGTGCGATGACGGAGATCGAGACAGCTTCGGCCGATATCGAGTTGCCGATGGAACGTCCGCTGTATGCCCCGACACTGCGCCCCATTATCGCCAACGTCGCGCTCGAGTCCGGCGATGCGGACCTTGACGCCTCGGCTCTGTACGCGCAGATCGTCGTTGACCGCGCGCGTCTCGCGAGTCACATCCGCCGATGCCTGCAGGATCGGCCACACGTGACGCTCGCCGAGTTGGTCGAATCGCGGCCGCTCGAGCACGGACTTGCCGAGCTCGTCGCGTATCTGCAAATGAGCGCCTCAGGAGAATCGTTTCGAGCCGCCGTCGATGAATCCGTCTCGGATATGATCGAATGGCAGGTGAACGATGCAAACGGAACAGCAATCATCAAACGCGCGACGCTGCCGCGCGTGATTTTCACAAGGTAGCGATGAGGGAAGAACAGCAAGACACGTCGCTTGGTCGAGGTGACTTATCGACGGTTGCCATCACGCTGCTCAAGGGCGTGGTTTACCGCGATGGAAACGACCGTCTCTGGGCTGTGCTGCTCGAATTGCAGCCGCACGTGCGCGACTACGTCGCCGTGCTTGGGCTTGACCTCGTGGTAGACGAAGCGGAAGGCTACGCCTTCCTTAGAAGCCGCGCCGAGCAGGCCGCTGACGTCGAGAGCGGGGAACAGGCGAAGCTACCGCGCCTCGTCGCCCGGCGCCCGCTTTCGTTCCCCGTGAGCCTGCTGCTCGCGCTGCTGCGGAAAAAGCTGGCCGAATGGGACGCTGGCGGCGGCGATACGCGGCTCGTTCTCACGCGCGAGGAGATCGTCGAACTCGTACGCGTGTTCCTGCCCGCGAGCACCAACGAGGTGCGCCTCGTCGACCAGATCGACACGCACGTGAACAAGATCGTCGAGCTCGGTTTCCTGCGCCGGATGAAGACCACGAGCGGACCGCCCACATTCGAGGTGCGGCGCATCCTGAAGGCCTTCGTCGATGCGCAATGGCTGCTTGACTTCGACGCGCGGCTCGCGGGTTATCAGGCGCACCTGGACAGCTCGACGGTTTCGGAATCACCGGAGAATCGCGATGAATGAGCCGCGCACGCTTGGCCTCGATTTTTCCGCCGACGGTGCACTGACGGGCTTTCGCCTCGAGCGACTCGAGGTCTTCAACTGGGGCACGTTCGACGACCGGGTCTGGGTCCTGCGGGTAGATGGCCGCAACGGCCTGCTGACGGGCGATATCGGTTCAGGCAAGTCGACGCTCGTCGATGCGATCACGACGCTCCTCGTGCCCGCGCAGCGGATCGCCTACAACAAGGCTGCCGGCGCGGACAGCAAGGAGCGCACGCTCCGTTCATATGTGCTCGGCTACTACAAGTCCGAGCGCAACGAGGTAACGGGGACGGCCAAGCCCGTGAGCCTTCGCGACCATAACAGCTATTCGGTGGTCCTGGGCGTCTTCCGCAACGCTGGGTACGATACGACCGTCACGATCGCGCAGGTGTTCTGGATGAAAGACGCGCAGGCCCAGCCCGCGCGGTTCTTCGTCTGCGCCGAACGCGATCTCTCGATCGCCGCCGACTTTTCGCGCTTCGGCACCGACATCGCCCAGCTACGCAAGAAACTGCGCGGGCTTGGCGCCGAAATCGAGGATACCTTTCCCAGGTACAGTGCCTGGTTCCGGCGGCGCTTCGGGATCGAAAACGAGCAAGCGCTTGAGCTCTTTCACCAGACCGTTTCGATGAAGTCAGTGGGCAACCTGACCGACTTCGTGCGCAGCCACATGCTCGAGCCATTCGACGTCGCGCCTCGCGTCGACGCGCTGATCACCCACTTCGACGATCTCAATCGCGCTCATGAGGCGGTTCTCAAAGCCAAGCGCCAGGTGGAGTTGCTGGCACCGCTCGTCGCGGACTGCGATCGTCACGCCGAACAAGGGCACACGCTGGATGGCTGGCGAGCATGCCGTGAAGCGTTGAAGCCCTACTTCGCCGGGCTCAAGCTCGGCCTCATCGAGCGTCGCCTTCAACTGCTCGACGAGGACCACACAGGCGCGAGCTCACGCAAGGCGCGGCACGAAGAAATGCGCGACCGAACCCGCCAGCGCGTCGAAGACCTGCGCCGCGCCGTGGCCGAGCACGGCGGCGATCGCATCGCGCAGCTCGAGGCTGAAATCCGCGAGCACGAGCGCGAAAGCGCACGCCGCCGCGAACGCACCCAACGCTATGCCGCCATCGTTACCGTGCTCGGCGAGGTCGAGGTCACCGACGAAGTATCGTTTGCGTCCCAGCGCCAACGTCTGGCCGAACGACGCAGCTCGCTCGCCGACGACGAGGCGCAAAAGCAAAACGCCATCACCGAATGGAGCGTGGCATTTCGCGAAGGAAAAGCCCGCCGCGACCTGCTGGAGGATGAAATCGCGAGCCTGAAGGCTCGACGCAACAACATCCCGAAGGAACAGGTGACAATGCGCGCGAGCCTCTACTCAGCGCTTGGCCTC
Organism: Paraburkholderia sp. A1BS-2L; assembly: GCF_051125205.1. Taxonomy (NCBI): domain Bacteria; kingdom Pseudomonadati; phylum Pseudomonadota; class Betaproteobacteria; order Burkholderiales; family Burkholderiaceae; genus Paraburkholderia; species Paraburkholderia sp. A1BS-2L. Next base: position 1,551,849 of record NZ_CP120428.1, on the reverse strand, counting down.
GAAGAAGAGACCCTGCCGTTCGCGGGCGAACTCATCCAGGTGCGTGTTGATGCCCGCGACTGGGAAGGCGCCGCCGAACGCGTGCTGCGCAACTTTGGCCTGTCACTGCTCGTGCCTGACGAGCACTATGCAGACGTAGCGACCTGGGTCGATCGCACCCATCTACGAGGGCGGCTCGTCTACTTCCGCGTGCGCGCGGAGCGCACCCCGCTCACGGCCGGAGCGCTCGAACTGCACCGCGACTCACTCGCGCACCAGCTCGCGATCAAGCCAGATTCGCCGTTCTATGTCTGGCTCGAGCGCGAAATCGGCCGTCGCTTCGACTACGCATGTTGCGAAACGCAGGAGCAATTTCGGCGCGAGACGCGTGCGATCACGCGCGCAGGCCAAGCCAAAGCGCCCGGCGAGCGTCACGAGAAGGACGACCGCCACGCACTCGACGACCGCAGCCGCTACGTGCTCGGTTGGAGCAACACGGCTAAAATCGCTGCGCTCGAAGCACAACGGCGCACGCTCGAGGTTCGTCTGGGCGAGATCGGGCAGAAGCTTGCAGAAGCTCAAAGCGAGCACGCGAAGGTGCGCGAGCAGCTCGAAGCGCTTGCGCGCATCGGCGAGTTCGTCGACTTCCGCGACATCGACTGGGGAAGCTGTGCGGCCGCGATCGCGCGTCTGGCAGACGAAAAAGCCCGCCTCGAAGCGGCAAGCGACACCCTCGCGGAACTAACGGCTCAGCTGGAGCAGGCACAAGCGGCATTGAAAGCGACTGAAGCAGCGATATCCGAAACCGACTCGAAACTAGGCGGCATCCTAGCCAGGCGCGAATCAGCAGAAATGTTGCGCGATGAAACGCGCGCGCTGGCCGTGGAAGTAACTGCCGAGCTTGTCGAACGCATCGAGGCGCTGCGCATGGAGATGCTCGGCGAACACCAGCTCTCCGTCGAGTCGTGTGACAACCGCGAACGCGATGTACGTGAGGCCTTGACCACTCGCATCGACAACGAAACCAGGGCGCTCGGCCGCCTCGCGGAAAAAATCGTCAAGGCCATGGCGGCCTTCAAGGATGCCTACAAGCTCGAGACAGCCGACTTTGATGCGAGCCTCGAAGCGACGTTCGAGTACCGCGAAATGCTCGCGCGGCTGCAAGCCGACGACTTGCCGCGCTTCGAAGCGCGCTTCAAGGAGCTGCTGAACGTCAATACGATCAACGAGATCGCCAACTTTCATGCGCAACTCGCGCGCGAGCGCGAGACGATCAAGGAGCGAATTGGGTGCATCAACGAATCGTTGCGCCAAATCGACTACAACGCGGGCAGATACATCGTTCTCGAGAGTCAGCCGAGCCCCGACACCGAGATCCGCGAATTCCAGGGCGACCTGCGCGCCTGCACCGAAGGCGAATTGACCGGCTCGGACGATAGCCAATACTCGGAAGCGAAGTTCATGCAGGTCAAACGCATCATCGACCGCTTCCGCGGCCGCGAAGGACTGACCGAACAGGACCGGCGCTGGCGCGCGAAAGTGACCGACGTGCGTAACTGGTTCCTGTTCGCCGCCAGCGAGCGCTGGCGCGAAGACGACAGCGAATACGAGCACTACTCGGATTCAGGCGGGAAGTCCGGCGGTCAGAAGGAAAAGCTCGCCTATACGATCCTTGCCGCGAGCCTCGCCTACCAATTTGGTCTCGAATGGGGTGCCGTGCGCTCGCGATCGTTCCGTTTTGTCGTCATCGACGAAGCCTTCGGCCGTGGCTCCGACGAGTCGGCACAGTACGGTCTCACGTTGTTTCAAAAACTGAACTTACAACTGCTCATCGTCACCCCGCTTCAGAAGATTCACATCATCGAACCGTTCGTGTCGAGCGTCGGATTCGTACAGAACGATGGCGGACGCGCCTCCAAGCTGCGCAACCTGTCGATCGAGGAGTATCGCGCGCGCAAGGCGGAGTTGGAGCGATGAGTTGGACGACGGCTGCGGATCTGCGGGCACGCCTTCAGCGCCTATGGGAGCGTGGCGAATGGTTACGAAGCCTGGTCGTTGGCGGCGAAGGCCTATTCCCGCTGCGCCTGGCAATAAAAGGGCCCAGTTCGCCTGAATTGGCTGAGCGCTTCGACGCCGTCCGCGCGTGGATCGCAGAACTCGTGGCCACACCGCGCGTGCGCATCGAATGGCGCGAGATCAATCATCGAATTCTCGGCATGCAGCGCGTGCCACAGGCAGCCTGGGTCGACAATCTGCACGATGCGCTCGCGCTCGCCGGCAAGCGCCGCGAGGCCGCGCAATTCGAGCGGCTGCTCGAGATCACGCGCGCCCGCCAGCCGAAGCTCATCTCGTGGCTCGCGCAGCGCCCGTTGCTAGCGCTGGAAGTTGCCGACGACTGGGAACGGTTGCTCGCCGTCGTCGACTGGATGGTGGGACATCCTCGTCCGGGTCTGTATCTACGGCAGGCGGAAATCGCGTCTGTCGACACGAAGTTCATCGAAGCGCGGCGCGGGGTGCTCACGCAATGGCTCGATCACGTGCTACCACCCGAGGCAATCGACGGCAGCCGGACCGGCGCCACGCAATTCGCCGCTCGCTACGGCTTCCGTGAGAAGCCGTCTCGTATCCGATTTCGCGTGCTCGATGAGCGCCTCGTCGTACTACCCGGCGTGAGGCGGCCTGACATCGCACTCGACGCCGACAGCTTCGCGCGCGTCGCACTGCCGTGCCGACACGTGTTCATTACGGAGAACGAGACAAATTTCCTGGCGTTTCCTGACGTTCCACAATCGATAGTGGTCTTCGGAGCGGGCTACGGTTGGGAAGCACTGGAGCCCGCGCGATGGCTCACGGATTGCGCGCTTCACTACTGGGGTGACATCGACACGCACGGCTTCGCCATTCTGGACCAATTGCGCAGCTGCCTCCCCAATGTTGGGTCGTTCTTGATGGACCGCGCCACGCTGATGGCACATGAAGCATTTTGGGGAGAAGAAGGCGATCAGGTCGTACGCGATCTGCAGCGACTCACGGCTAAAGAGCGGGAACTCTTCGACGACCTCCGCGACAACCGGATTCGCCATGGACTGCGGCTGGAGCAAGAGCGCGTGGGATTCGGGTGGGTCAGGGCGGCACTCGAAGAGCGGGCTTGCGCTTAGAACTTGCCGATCTCACCGCAGAAGCCGCCTCAAAGATGCCCGGCTCAACTCCAAGGTTCAGCGACCTCGGTTTGCGCTGCCGTTGCGCAGCAGAGCATCAGAGATCGTCGACAGCACCTCAGCCAGTCGTCTTGCGGTCTCGGAAGATGGCAGCGGCAACCTGAGACTATGCTCGCCCGTCACCGCATCGCGCTCGACCCACGGGTGCTCGGCAAGCGCGCCATCGCTCGGCTCACTCAGCGCCGACGCCAGCACCGCGCCGAACTGCAGCAACCCTGACCACGGTTCGAAGGACGCGCCGCGTTGCGCTGCATCGGCGGTCGAAGCTTGAGGCCGCTCTCCGCCACCGGCGAGGTCGGTTTCCAGGACGCTCGCGTCACGCGCCGCGTTGCCAGACACGAGGGCGCCGCTTGCGGCTTCTTCCGCCACGGCCATGACCTCGCTCTCTCCCATGCGCCCCGTGACGTTCTCGACATCCTTCATGAAGCGGGTCAGGCGCGAACCGCCAAGCAGAATTTCGCTGGCGCCGCCGTCGAGGATGCCCTCCGCCAGCGAGCGCTTGAAAGCCAGCACCGACAGCATGCCCTCCTCGATCGTTCCCTTCGCGACGTAATTGACGACTTGTACAGGCTTTTTCTGGCCCAACCGATAGATGCGCGCGATGCGCTGTTCCAGCACCGCCGGGTTCCATGGCAGATCCATGTTCACGAGCGTCGACGCGTGCTGGAGGTTGAGCCCCGTGCTGCCCGCGTCCGTCGACAGAAACACCCGGCAGTCCGGATCGTCCCGAAAGCGCTGCACCAGCGCGGGCCGATTTTCCGACGGCACGCCGCCGTGGAAGCTGACGTAGCCGATGCCGAGCGTCTTGAGCCGGCGAATGACGATCTCATGCGTGCGCGTCCATTGACTGAACACCACGACTTTCTCGTCCGGCTGGGCGAACAGCGACTCGAACAGCGTCGCCAGCTCGTCGGCCTTCACGCCATGATCGGTTTCCTGGTCCAGCAGATAGGTGCTGTTGCACGACATGCGCATGTTCTGCAAAGCACAGGTGAGGCGCCGCTGGTCCTGATCCGACAGAAACTTCGTGTTACGCCAGCGCCGGACGATTTTGTTTTGGCCACGATGTCCGCGTTTTCCGTGTGGTACGCCATCTGCATCTCGGTCATCGGCACCAGCAGATTCTGGTCGGTACGCCCGGGCAACTGCGGCAGCACCTCAGACTTGCGGCGCCGTATCATGATCGGCGCCAGAGTCTGGCTGATCTTCTCGAGGCCCGTGTATCCCGTCACGCGTCCCGCGTCGTCCTTGACCTGATGTTCGTGCAGCAACTTCCACGTGGGCCCGAGACGGTGCTGGTCGACGAACTGAACGATGGAAACGAGTTCTTCCAGCTTGTTCTTGAGAGGCGTTCCCGTCAGCACGACGGCATAGGGGCTGTCGATTCGCTTGAGAGCCTTCGCCGCGATGGTGTTCCAGTTCTTGATGCGTTGCGCCTCGTCGACGATAACCAGTTCCGGCGCCCACGCGGAAATCACGTCGAGGTCCGATTTCAGCTTCTCATAGTTGGTGATCTTGTAGAGATCCTGGGCCGCATATTCGCCCCGCCTCTGGGCAAGGCCGCCTGCGACCACCCTCGAGGCATGGCCGGAGAACCGCCTGATCTCGCTCTGCCACTGATACTTGAGCGAAGTCGGGCAAATCACCAGCACTTTCGACACGCCAAAATGCCGGATCAGGATTTCAGCCGCCGCGACGGCCTGCACCGTCTTGCCGAGGCCCATTTCGTCGCCAATCAAGGCGCGCCCGGCCCGCACGGCGAACAATGCCCCTTCGGCCTGGTAAGGATAGAGCGGCACCTTGAGCAGCTTCCTCAGCGAGGGAGTCGCCGCTCCTTGCGGAAACTGCCCGTCGAGCATCCTGGCACGGCGCGCCGCATCGTTACGGCCGGCGATGAGATCGAGCGCGTCGTCATGGGCGCGCAATTCGTGCCCAGCCTTAGCCACACTGGATAGAAAGCGCCCGAGATCTTCGAAACGGCCCTCCGGCAAATGCCATCGCCGAGACTCGTCGAACAAAGCGGCGGCCGCTTTGGACACCTTTGTCGGGCAATCCGTGCCGGCGCGAAAATGGACCGATCGCCCTCCATCGTTGCGCAAATAAAGCTCCGAGAATGCGGGCTGATAACCACGGGCAAAGGCCGCCTTTGCGCCGCGCTTGCGCAGCAGTCGCGCCAAGGTAAATTCAATGTGCTTGCAAGTGCCGAGTTCGTTGGTGGCGTAATCGGGGCAGGCGCAAAAGTTATCGCCCGGGCCGGCTCCACGAATCGATACGCGATAGCTGGAGTTCGACTCCGGATTGCCGACGCGAAATTCGGAGAAATACGGCTCCGTCCCGAGGTTCTCCAGCGAGAACGCCTGCTCTTGGCCGAATTGCCGACGCAAGGCGCGCTGCCAGTCGGCGGGTGACATTTGATCGGGGGCGTGTGTGCGAGAAAGCTTCGGGGATCGATGTGACTTGATGGAAGAGCGTTGGCTAGTCGTGGCTTGACCTGATATTCGCGCGACCGGCCCACTCCATCAATGCGGAGTCCCGCGGGTCTCGGGTTGCCTCTCACGCGTGCAGATCTCGATCAAGCCGCCCAACGGCTGAATTCGCCGCCCGGATCGAGTCCGTAGCGTCCTTGATTACCGACTGGCTCGGGAGAAAGGAGGGGCTACAGTATATCCCGGGCCTCATCGTCCATCACCCGCGGATTCGATCCTCCGCCTGGCGACGGCAGGATTCGCTGCAAAGCGAATATGACTGGCTCATTCATTCGCCGACTTCGCCCCAGAAGGGGGCGCCGACCGTCCGCCAAGCGTCATGCGCTCGCGATTCATTGGCTAGTCTTTTGTTGACAAATGACTAAATAATGCAACAAACTTCAAGTACGATGCCTTCCACTGACAAGACGCTCGAACAAGCCGTCCTGGCGCTCGCTGAGCGCCAGCCGTTGCTGCGCGCGCGCGATTTGGTCAAACAAGGCCTCCCGACCATGGTACTCAGCCGGCTCGTTGCGGCGGGCAAGCTGGAACGCGTCGCCCGTGGCGTCTACAGCCTGAAAGGACACGTACCCAATGAGCATAGATCCTTGGCCGAGTCCGCACTGCGCGTGCCGCGTGGTGTGGTGTGCCTGCTGTCGGCACTACGCGTCCACGGCATCGGCACACAGGCCCCCTTCGAGGTCTGGATGGCCATTCCCCCACATACGCCCACGCCGCGCCTAGATCACCCGCACCTGCGCGTGGTGCGCATGTCAGGCGCAGCCCTGACCGAAGGCGTCGAGCACATGGAAATCGATGGCGTACAGGTGCCCGTATTCAACTTGGCCAAGACGGTGGCGGACTGCTTCAAGTACCGCAACAAGATCGGCCTTGACGTAGCCCTGGAAGCGCTGCGCGATGGCTGGTCGCAGCGCAGGCTCACGATGGACACGCTCTGGCACTACGCGACAGTGAACCGCGTGACCAATGTCATGCGCCCCTATCTGGAGAGCGTGACCACATGAGCCACAACCTCGCCGCCTCCATTCGGGCCCGCCTGAAGCAGCACGCGGATGCCTCGAAGCAGGACTTCAACCTGACGCTCACCCAATACGGGCTAGAGCGGTTGCTGTACCGGCTGTCGATCTCCCGGCATGCCGCCAACTACCTGCTCAAGGGCGCCCTGCTGTTTTCCTTGTGGTACGACCAGCCGCACCGGCCAACGCGGGATGCTGATCTGCTCGGCTATGGCCCCGACGACATCGACACCGCCGTCTCGATTTTCCGCGAGATCGGCCAGATCGAAGTCGAGGACGGCGTTGCGTTCGAACCGGGATCCGTGAGGGGCTCCGAAATCCGCAAGGAGGCGGGCTATGGCGGCGTGCGGATCGATCTGAGTGCGAAGCTGGATGGCGCGCGCATTGCGCTGCAGGTGGATATCGGATTCGGGGATGCCGTCACGCCGGCACCTGAACCCGTGAACTATCCGGTGCTGCTCGACGATCTTCCGGCTCCACAACTACGGGCCTATCCGAAGTACACCGTGGTGGCCGAGAAATTTCACGCAGTGTGTCTGCTGGGCATGGCCAACACCCGCATGAAAGATTATTTCGATCTCTGGGTGTTGCTGACCGAGGAGACCTTGGACCCTGCCGAACTGCATCGCGCCGTCCAAGCCACGTTCGCCCGGCGAAGGCTGGACATCCCCGAAGCGACCCCTGTGGGCCTGAGCGACGCCTTTGCGCAGGATGCCTCGAAGCAGAAGCAATGGACAGCATTCCTGAAGAAGAACCGCCTGCAGCCTTTGGACCTGGTCCAGGTCGTGGGACTGCTGCTCAATGAGTTCCAGCGACTTCACGCCCGCTGAGGGCAGCCTCCCCCCGTTCAAAGGACCGACCCTATGAACAAGCGCCCCACACATAAGACCGTGCCTACGGTAATGGCTGCGCTATGGGCGATGAGCGCGCGACGACTGGATCGGACGCCGAACACCGCGGCAATCCTGGCTCCCCGCGGTATCCGCAAGCAGACAAGCCAAGCGTCTGCTGTACCGCCCGGATACCGTCAGCGCCGCTGACGGTATTAAGCGAGCATCCGTACATACTGCCTGCGGATACCGTCAGAAATACCGTCAAATTGCGGTTGCTCGGGCTCCACGCAGGCGCGGACGCAGGTTAAGGATTCCCATACTAATCAAGGGCTTACGAACCTGCGTCCGGCAATTTAGAATCGGGCGTGGGTGATCGACCACCTCAACCCATTGAATTTAAAAAGGAATTTTAAAAATCCCTACTCCCACTCGATTGTCAATGTCCGGGATGGAGCCTTTTAGGGACGGCGTTTCCGCTTGGTCACGCGACATCGATACCGTCAGCGGTACCGAAAATCCTGCTCGGCACTTATCAGCTTTCGCCGGGCCACGCCGGAGCATTCGAGCTCGCTTTGTTTCAAAAACCGCGGACACCCATATCTCCGGACGATTTGCGAACGCGATACCGTCGCTGATACCGTCAGGCTAGTTCGAACGCGATTCTCTGTACCGTCACAACCGCAATGCGGCGCAAAGATCGTCGTGCTCGAAGGCACTTGCCATGCGAGCGATCTCTGCGCGCTTGCAACCGACTTCCTGAGCAACCGCCTGCCATGTCCGGCTCACGTCGGCTACCTCCCGGATCATGGCCCGAGCCTGTTTCAGCGACAAGCCGAAAAACTCCGCCGCATTCTCAAGAAGGTCGACCGAACACGTCCCCTCATCGAGATCGATGTTAGTCGTCAGGATGCGCGCCTTGACGTCGGTTGGCGTGGGATTGAGGTCGTAGGCCGGCGACAACACCCAACCGTCGCGGCCGGCCCAGAGGAAACCGTGGTTGCGCAAATGGTCATCGACGTTGGAAACCAGAACATTGAAGGTCACACGACGATACAACTGCGCGGCATCGGTCCGCGCCTTCGCTCCGTGTTGTGTCAGTACATCAACCAGTTCGGGATAGCTGCCGCGTTGGCCGTCCCGCGATCCTGTCATCGACATTGCCGAGAGAAAGGGAATGCGAATACTCCCGGCGCGATCGAAGCGGCGCGACAACAGCACAGACTTGCCCGCTACCTGAAGCAGTTCGTGATGCGGGGTGGAAATACCGGCGCGTTCAGCCAGGCGCAGGGCAACTTCCTCCCAGGCCTCGATACTGTATTCGTCGGTCTCCTTCGGGAATTTGGCAATCGACAAATGGCCATACTGGTCGATGACCGAAGCCTTGGGACGTGCGCCACCGAGTGACGACCCGGGCGCGAAGATCAGTTGCAGATCATCATCGGTTTCCTCGTCCCGCAAGATGCGCTCAGTGATCTGAAGCAGCCGCCCCAATTCGATCAGCGCGGGGACACCAGCGGGCACGGGCGCCTGGAATTCATCTTCTCCATTCCAGCGGAATCGCAGCGCGCCCAAGCGCGTTTCGTCAGCTACGCCCAGCAGATAGTCCAGTTCACCGAGCGTGCGGACGCGCCGTCCTTCACGTTCGGCTTGTCGACGCTCCGCGCGCTGCATGAGGCGACGCCCCCACGTATCGGGCGCCGAATCGCCGATCGAACCAAAGACGGGTTGATCTGGCGGCGGCGGGAAGACACCACGCGTCAACGCAAGCGCCGGCTCAATCGAAAAGCGCTCGTCGTCGACGAGCCAAGCCTCATCATATTCGAACGTGACCGTTTCTTCCCGACGCGACGCATGGCGCCTGAGCAACCCCACCGGTCGCAGTGAGCCATCGAGATCGATGTATACCTCGACATCAGCCATGGTCACCTTTCCCTCCTGCACGAGGCAATCGGACGCGCTGAGGCAAAGCCGCGGTTGCAAGTGACTGTCCCACTGTATCCCGGGCAGCATCGGCAACCCCCCGTAGTCCATCCAGAAGCCCAAGCGCCTGCAGCACGGCCGCGTAGATGCCGATACTCACGCCCGGATCGCCCGCCTCGACGCGCTGCAGAGTCGCTCTCGACGTAAAGGCCCGCTCGGCAATCACCGCCATGGTCAACCGGCGGCGGCGGCGCGCGTCGTGAATGTCGGAGCCGAATTTGCGCAGGGCCCGCCGGACGCCGGCGGAAGGAGTATGAGGGGTCGGCATTTTGCTATCTTCATGAGTCTCTATACTTGGTTAATGTATCACGAAGATAGCATTTCTTCCCCGATAGTCGGCATCGGCTGAGTGGCTCGACGTCGGATGCTGACTTCGGCTCGCCATCCAGCCAGGTTCCGGTCGAGTTCGACCACATCGCGAAAAACTCGTTTCCACTACGAACCGGAAGCCGTGCCAGGTGACGGAGCTGACGCCAGCCCCACTTGGCGAGGTGCGCTGCATCGAGCCGCCGTCTAATCGAGGACGAGCCAGGCTCGCTCATATAATGAGTCACAGCAATGGCAATGTACTGACAAAATGCTACGCTCGGTAACTCAGATTCGGCAGAGTTGCCTGACCGGGGGAGGAGACATGCGAGAAGAAGAGGCGCTCCTATTTCGCCACGTGAGCGCGGATCGAGGTGTCCTATATCGCCAGATCCTGGATGTTTTTGCCTCGGCGCGGCGTCAGTTTCGGCTGCAGTTGCGGCCTGACGACGTCCTGGCTGAAGGAACGTCGGGCTCGCCCCCGCCTTCCCTGGAAGACTTGAATCAGGCTCTCACCCAGCTAACCGCTTGGGGGAATCTCGAAACACAGGCTGACATGAGTCGTGCTTCGAGCCTGAGCATGTTCTATCGGGCGCGTCTCTTGTACCGGCTGTCCTTGCGTACAGGTCGCGTCGTGTCCGCCATTCTGCCGCCCTTAAGCCAGCTGTCGGCCCATTCACCAAAGGTCTTCGCGGCAGCTCGCCGCTGCTTTTCCCGCTGTTTCTCCACTGCCGGCGACCTGCCCTCACGGACGGCACGACGGGCGTCCAGCAGTTTTTCCCGCGCGAACGCCAGCGAGATGCCCCCTCGACCATAGCGGCCGATGGTCAGCGTTTCCCGCCGCCCGTTCACGCGGTAGTCGTATCGAAAAGAAATGGTGCCCGCCGGAGAGACTGCGACATACATGCCGTCGCGGTCGGCGATCTTGTACAGGGCTGTACGGGGCTTGAGGTTGCGAAGTGCAAATTCGGTGAGCATCTTTTCTCGTTCTCGTGGTTGGTACAACTTTTACCGTCATCAACCACGAGCCCTGGATGTGCCCGCAAACCCGCACCACGCCTAGCTTTTTGGAAAAAAATCTACCGTCACGCCCGAATTGCGCTGTCGGTAGATTATCGAGTCCGGATAATGAATAAGATGGATACCGTCTCTTTTGCCGTCATCTTGTGACGCAGACGTCCTTGGCTGTCACTGGAATCGCCGAAAAATCCTTTTATATTCAATGACTTGAAATCCGCATTCGAGCAAGTAAAGACTTCTCGCGCAGATTCAAGCCATTGATTTTATTGGGAATTTTTTACCGCCTACTCCCACTCGATTAGCAACCACCAGCCGCAAACCCAACGCTGCGCTTGACTCGGGTCCCATAGCGCCCGCCGATACCGTCAGCGATACCGGCATTCCCGCCCGGCACTCAACAGCCGTAGGTGGGCCGCATCGGAAAATCAGCGCCGCCTGCTTAAGAAAGATTGTCTAAGCCATGCATCTCCAGATGACTTCGGAAGTTGATACCGTCAGCGATACCGTCAGGTCACAACTGGCTAACTGAGCCGGTCGGCGGCTGATCGACCCATTCCGGTCGTCCGACACATGGCGGACTTGTCGTCGGATATCAGATCGGCAGCGGTCATTCGTCGAGGCTGTGCTGGACACCTGCTCGGACGCCACGGGCCCGGTTTGTCTACCGACTTGACTTCTAGATGGCACGAACCGAAAGCAATGCGAAAGGTACCGAAACGTTGCGCATGCGAATGTCTTCGCCAAGCGCATCGCCTCGCCGAAGTGACGCTCGATTGCCACGTGCTTGTGCTCGACGGTAATAAGCCAACGGTCACCCGCCCGGCACTGTCGAAGTCCCATTTCGGGCATGAAGATAACAACCAGCGCCAAGGAGCGGCGTCACCTGTCTCCGCGTGCACAGCTTCGGCTCGTGGAGCAAATTCAATCGGGGGCGAGCTATCGCAACGATTCTAGCCGTCGATCGCTCCAGTAAGTTCTGGCGCAACCGTAAAAAGATCGCCGACCAGACCATAATCCGCGACGCTGAAAATCGGCGCTTCTTCGTCCTTGTTGATCGCAACGATGACCTTCGAGTCCTTCATGCCCGCCAGATGCTGGATCGCGCCGGAAATGCCGACCGCGATGTACAGCTGCGGCGCGACGATCTTGCCGGTCTGGCCGACCTGATAGTCGTTCGGCACGTAGCCGGCGTCGACGGCTGCGCGCGATGCGCCCATGGCTGCGCCGAGCTTGTCGGCCAGAGGCTCAAGCACCTTCGTGTAGTTCTCGCCGCTGCCCAGACCACGGCCACCCGACACGATGATGTTCGCCGACGTCAGTTCCGGACGGTCGAGCTTCGTCACTTCGCGGCTCACGAACTGCGAGATGCCGGAGTCGGCCGCAGCTTCGACCTTCTCGACCGACGCGCTACCGCCTTCCGCTGCAACCGGATCGAAGCCCGTTGCGCGAACCGTGATGACCTTGATCGCATCGGCCGATTGCACGATCGCAATCGCGTTGCCCGCATAGATCGGGCGCTCGAATGTATCGGCCGAGTCGACAGCCGTGATGTCGCTGATCTGCGCGACGTCGAGCTTCGCGGCGATACGCGGCGCGATGTTCTTGCCATAAGCCGTTGCCGGCGCGAGGATGTGCGAATAGTCCTTCGCGATGTTCAGCACCGTCGCTTCGACGTTTTCCGCAAGGCCTTCGGCCAGTTGCGGCGCGTCCGCGAGCAGCACCTTCGCGACGCCTGCGACCTTCGCAGCAGCATCAGCCGCGCCTTGCGCGTTGTGGCCAGCGATCAGCACATGCACGTCACCACCGATCTTCTGCGCGGCGGCCACCGTGTTCAGCGTCGCCGCTTTCAGCGCCGCGTTGTCGTGTTCAGCAATTACCAGAATCGTCATTTCATTCGTCTCCGTGTGCCCGAAAAATCAAAGCACCTTGGCTTCGGTCTTGAGCTTCTCGACCAGCGTCTTCACGTCGGCCACCTTCACGCCAGCCGAGCGCTTCGGCGGCTCGCTGACCTTCAGCGTCTTCAGACGCGGCGTCACGTCCACGCCCAGGTCTTCCGGCTTCACGGTTTCCAGCGGCTTTTTCTTCGCCTTCATGATGTTCGGCAGCGTCACGTAGCGCGGCTCGTTCAGCCGCAGATCGGTCGTCACGACTGCGGGGAGCTTCAGCGACAGCGTTTCCGCGCCGCCATCCACGTCGCGCGACACGGTCGCCTTGCCGTCAGCAACAACGACCTTCGAGGCGAACGTCGCCTGCGGCAGATTCGCGAGCGCAGCGAGCATCTGGCCGGTCTGGTTGGAGTCGTCGTCGATGGCCTGCTTGCCGAGAATGATCAACGAAGGCTGCTCCTTGTCGACCAGCGCCTTGAGCAGCTTGGCGACGGCGAGCGGCTGAAGGTCTTCACCGGATTCGATCAACACTGCGCGATCCGCGCCGATCGCGAGCGCGGTGCGCAGCGTTTCCTGCGCCTGCGCCACACCCGCCGACACGGCGATCACTTCCGTCGCGACGCCCGCTTCCTTCAACCGCACCGCTTCCTCAACCGCGATTTCATCGAACGGATTCATCGACATCTTCACGTTGGCGAAGTCGACGCCCGTACCGTCCGACTTGACCCGGACCTTCACGTTATAGTCGACCACTCGCTTTACACCCACTAGCACTTTCATACCGTCTCCTTCGAATGTGTCGAAGCCGGGCGCGCCGCCGTTGACGAACGGATCATGTCAGCTGCGCGCTCGGCCAGCATCAGCACCGTCGCATTAGTGTTGGTCGAGGTTATCGACGGCATCACCGACCCGTCGACGATGCGCAGCCCGGTCGTTCCGCGCACCCGCATTTCAGAATCGACGACGCTCCTTTCGTCCTCTCCCATCCGGCACGTGCCAACCGCGTGATACACAGTCGAGCCATTGTCACGCACGTATTGCAGTAACGCCTCATCGGTGTCCGCCTGACGGCCAGGTATCGTTTCGTCGACGATATAGCGGGCGACCTCGGGCTGCGCGAAAATCCGGCGGCCGATCTTGAGTCCTTCCACCATCGTGTTGCGGTCCAGTTCGCTGCTGAGGTATGACGGTGCGATCGTCGGCGCTGCCGTGATCTCGCTGCTGGTGATGTGCACGTGCCCACGGCTTTCCGGGCGCATCTGCCAGACGCCGCAGGAGACACCGGGCTCCGACTCCAGCACCCCGATCCGTCCTTCGGCGAAGCTGCCTGGCGCGATCACGAACTGCACGTCGGACCGGGTTGCGAGCCGCGTCTGTGCAAAGCCGCCGACGATCGCCGCGCTATACGTCAGTACGCCGGTGCCCGACACGACGTAGCGCATCGTCTCGTGCGCGAGGGCGAGTCCGTGCGAGCGCTCGTTCGCGGTACCTGCACCCCGTACCCGATAGCCGAGCCGGACTACATAGTGATCTTGCAAATTGTTGCCGACGCCCGGTAACGCAATGCGTGTTCGAATGCCCGCATTGTCGAGCACGTCCTTATCGCCGATGCCACTCATTTCGAGCAGCCTGGGCGTGCCGATCACGCCGGCGCTTAGAATGACCTCGCGGGTCGCGCGAAACTGCATCGAAACGCCTGCGGTCGTCGTCGCATTGACGCCGCTCACGTGCTTGCCGTTCATTTCGAGCCCGGACACCTGCACGCCGGTCACCACCGTGAGGTTCGGCCGCGCCATTGCAGGCCGCAGATAACCGCGCGCTGCGCTGGACCGGCGACGTCCGTCGCGGGTTTGCTGGTAGTACCAGATCGACGGACCGCGCGTGTCGCTGTTTGGATCGTCTACAAACTCGAGACCGGCCTTTTGGGCGGCTTGCACGACCGCACCGCAAATCTCCGGCGGATTCTTCACCCGGCTGACCTGGATCGGACCATCGGTGCCGCGTTGCGGACTGTTCCCCTCGGTCCACGTTTCCGAGCGACGATAGAACGGCAGACAATTGTCGAAGGTCCAGCCCTTGGCGCCCAACTGCTCCCAGCTATCGATATCCTCCGCAAACGGGCGCACATAAAGCAGGCCGTTGATCGCGCTGGACCCGCCGAGTCCGCGTCCACGCGGAAACAGGATTGCACGGCCGCCGGTCTCGGCGTCGGCCCGCGTGCGATAGCGCCATGTCACGGTTGGATGGTCGAGCAATCGCACGAAGCCGGCCGGTACGTGGATGAACGGGTGACGATCGCGCTCGCCGGCTTCGACAAGAATCACTGAGACGTTCGGATCTTCGGTGAGGCGGTTTGCGAGAACGCAACCCGCCGTCCCCGCGCCGACGATCACGTAGTCCGCTGTGTACGAATTCATGATTTCGCTCCGACAGCGGCCGGTTCACGACCTTCGAGTGCTGCGATCTCCTCCTCGGCGAAACCGAATTCGGCAAGTACTTCAGCCGTGTGTTGTCCGAGCATAGGTGGCGGACGGCGGTAAGCTACCGGGCTGCCGCGAAAATTCACCGGACTCGCGATGTTCGTTATCGTGCCCGCAAGCGGATGTTCGATCTGGATGACCGCGCGGTTATGCGCGATCTGCGGGTCCTCCGTCAACGCGGTGTGATAGTCCTGCACCATCGCGCACGGCACGTCCGCGGCACTGAGCTGCCTCACCCAGTACTCGGCGGTATGCAGCAGAAACTGCTGTTCGAGGATCAGGTCGAGCGCATGCCGATTCGCGGTCCGCGCGGTGTTGCCGACAAATCGCTCGTCGCTCAGCAAGTCTTCGCGGCCGAGTGCCCTGCAAAGGTTCTGCCAGAATTTTTCGGTGAAGCAAGCCGCGAAGAAATAGCGGCCATCGGAGCCCTGATAGTTGCGATACGGCACCATCGTCGGATGGCCGCTGCCGAGGCGCTCCGGCGCTTTGCCGCTTCTTAGTGTCTCGCCGTCGCGAGGGATGGTGCTGAAAAGCGCAGCCGACAGCAGCGACGTATCGATGCGCTGACCTTCGCCATGCCGTTCACGATGCAACAACGCCGCCGAGATGCCGAACGCGAGCAGCGCAGCCGCGCCGAAGTCGGGCAACGGCGCCCCGAGCCGAACCGGATTGCCGCCGGCTTCGCCCGTCATGTCCATGAGACCTGCGACAGCTTGCACGATCGGATCGTTTGCGGGCCACGCGGCGTAAGGACCGCTCTGTCCGAACGCCGACACGCTTGCATAGACGATCATCGGATTGCGCGCTTTCACCGCCTCATAGCCGATGCCGAGCCGATCCACCGTGCCCGGTCGGAAGTTTTCGACGACGACATCCGCCTGCTCCGCCATGCGCAGAAATGCATCGCGTCCTTTCGGCGATTTCAGGTCGAGGCGGATGCTGCGCTTGTTACGGTTCTGCGACAGGAACTGCACGCTTTCGCCTTCGACGAATTGATTGCCGAGATTGCGCGAGAGGTCACCTGCGTTCGGTTCCTCAACCTTGATCACGTCCGCGCCGAGGTCGGCAAGCAGCACTGTACCGACCGGACCTGCGGTCATGACGGTGAGATCGAGAATGCGGTAGCCCGACAACGGGCCGACTTGCTTCTTATCCATGATTTGCCGCCTGGGAATGCGATGCGTCCGTGAATTCGGGACGGGGGTAATCGAGCACGTCGAAGGTGAGACGGAACGGGTCGGCCTCACCGCGCGTGATGGTCAATGCGTGACTGAAACGGTCGTCGTCGCGCTCGGGATAATCGGTGCGATAGTGGCTGCTGCGCGATTCGCGCCGCTCGATACACGCCTGCACGATGACGTCGGCAGTCGTTGCCATGTTGTCGATCGTCAACGCATCGATCACTTGATGGGGCGTCGCCCCGCCCCCTGCTGCAAACTGCGCGCGCGCCTCGCGAGCGGCGGCTAACGCGATGTTCAGACCGCTTTCCGTCTTCTCGACGAGGCAATGCGCCTGCATCGCTGCACGCAGATCGGAGGCGATACCTTGAGCGTCGAACGACGCATTCGGTTTCAGCGCCGTTTCGAGGCGCCGTGCAAGCGGCGCCACATCAGACGTGGCCGGCCCCGCGCTGCCGCGTGCGAATGCGGCCGCACTCACGCCTGCGCGATGACCGAAAACCTGACCTTCGGCAAGCGAGTTGCCGCCCGGACGATCGGGACCCCGCACGCCGCCCGCAAGTTCGCCGATCACGAAGAGCCCCTCGATGGTCGACATCGCGTCGGTGTTGGTCATGCGGACACCGCCATTCAGGCATTGAAAAGCAATCCCGACGTCGAGCAGATCGCGCTTCGGATCGAGTCCCTTGGCGCGCATCCAGCGCAGGGTGTTCGGAATGGTGGCCGCCAAGCGTTCCTCGGCGATGTCGGCGAAAGAGAAATGCACTGCGCCGCGTTCCGTGCCTCTGCCCTGCGCGATTTCCGTTGCGATCGCGATATCGATGTAGCGCGACTCGTTCGAGATGGTGAACGGGAACACTTTCTCGTCCATCGCAGCCTCGGGCGTCACGCCAGTCGGCAGATAGTCCGAAAGGAATTCGCGACCGTCGCGATTGAGCATCTTAGGATGCAGGATGAAGCACGACTTGCTGAAGAGCTGCACGTAAGGGTGCACCATCGCCGGCCCGAACTGGTGGAATTCCATGTTCACGAGTTCTGCGCCATGCCGGAAGCAGATCGCCTGGCCGTCGCCGGTCATCTCCGCTGTCGACACCTGCTGCGAGAACAGACCGTGCGCGCCGCCCGTGCCAAGCACGACGGCCCCCGCCGACACAACCAGCAGCCGCCGCGAATCGAGGTCCATCGCGACCACGCCGCTCACGCGCCCTGTCGAATCGCGTAGAAGGTCGATCAGCGCCGCTGGTTGACGGGTCTCGACACCGAGCCTTCTGGCCTCGTCCGCGAGCGCGGTGACGAAGGCTTTGCCGGTTTTGCCCTTCACGCCGAGCGCCCGCGCATAGCTGCCGAAGTCGCTGCGAATGAGCTTATAGCCATCGTCGATGCGATCGAACGGCACGCCGAGTTCGATCAGGTCAGCGATGCGCTGCGGTGCGTCCTCAGCCAGAACGCGCACCAGCTCGCGGTCGATGAACCCAGCTGCCGGACGCATCGTGTCTTCGTAGTGGACCGTTGCGCTATCGTCGGGACTGCCGTAGCCGGATGCCCCCATGCTCATGATTTCGCTGGCGCCGTGCACCGTACTGCCACCCTGTCCGACCGGCGCCTTGGCCAGCATGAGGACCTTCGCACCTGCCTGTGCCGCGGACACGGCAGCACGCGACGCCGCGCCGCCACCGCCGACCACCACTACGTCGGCTTGCGTGTAGTCGACGCCAAAGCCCAATTTCTCCAATGTCCGAACTGCCGTCACGTCTGTCTCCGCTTACGATTTGAGCCCGCGCGCCACGATGTTGCGCTGGATTTGATTGGTGCCGCCGAAGATCTGGAACATCTTGGCTTCGCGGTAGTGACGCTGCATCGCGTATTCCGCGGAGTAGCCATTGGCACCCATGATCTGAATGCCGTCGGTCGCGACCTGCACGTAGGTGTCCGACGCGAAGTACTTTGCCTGCGACGACTCCACGTCGCAGCTGTCGCCTTCGTCGAGCAGCTTCGCCGCCCGAAACGCCATCAGGCGAGCGGCATCCACGCGCGTCTGCATATCGGCGAGCAGATGCGACACGGCCTGGAAGTCGATGATGGACTGCCCGAACTGTTTGCGGTCATTCGCATACCAGCGCGCAAGATCGATCGCCGCCTGCGCGCCGCCCACACACATCGCCGACAACGCGATACGCTCCTTCGACAGCACCGTGGTGAGCTTCTTCCAACCCACGTGCAGGCCGCCCACGATCATGTCCTTCGGAACACGTACTCCGTCGTACACCACTTCGCACGTCCGGATAGCGTGGCCGCCGAGCAAATCGATTGGGTTGATGGTCAGGCCTCTCGATTCCTTCGGTACGAGGAACAGGCTGATCCCGTCGTGTTTCTTCGCTTCCGGATTGGTGCGCACCGCGGTCAGAATGTAGTCGGCCTGCAGCGCGCCGGAAATCCACATCTTTGTGCCGTCGAGAACGAAGTCGTTTCCGTCGGCCACGCCGCGCGTCGTCAGCGAGGCGGCATCCGAGCCGGAGCCGTTTTCGCTCAGTGCGAAGGCAAGAAAGGCACGCCCTTCGGCTAGCTTCGGCAACACGAGGGTCTTGATCTCGTCTGTAGCAAAGCGCGCGAGCGCGCCGCCCACCATGTTCACGTTGGCATTCCAGAAGCGCGCGAGCGCAATGGTGTGATACGCGACGACCTCCAGATAAGCGGCCATGTCGAGATAGCCTCCGACGCCGCCGTACGCTTCTGGCAGCGTGATGCCGAACCATCCCTGTTCGGCTGCCACCTTCACGAGTTCCTGCGGGAAGCGTTTCTCTTCGTCGCACTGGCGAACGTATTCCGGCGATGCATGGCGCGTCAGCACGCGATTCACCGAATCTCGAAATTCGAATTGATCGGCATTCAGATAGGGTTTCAGGTCGCGCCGGTTGACCAGATTGCTTGCGTATTCGGGGTTCATGACGTCTCCTTCTTGACCGATCAGGACGCCTTGCGTTGCGCCATTTCTTGTTGCGTCTCGCCGAGCGGGATTGCACGCAACATCTGCGAACGCGACTTCGCCCCCGTCATCAGGAAGGCAAGATCCGAGCCGCTGAGAATGAAACGCGCGCCTTTTTGCACGTAGGCGGTCATCAATGCCTCGTCGTACACCCCGCCGACGCCCGGCACCTTGCCGTGCCGGCGACATGCGGCGCACACGGCGTCGACGGCGGCCGCCACACGCACATGGCCGAGTTGTCCAGTGATACCGAGATCCGCCGCGAGATCGGTCGCGCCGACCAGCAGCACGTCGATGCCCGGCACCGCAGCGATCGCGTCGGCGTTCTCGAGCCCTTCGCGGGTTTCGATCATCGCCACGACCAGCACCTCTTCGTTGATCGCGCGGACCACATCGGCGATGGGAAGAGCCTTGAAGCCGACCTGCGGCAACATGCCCGGGATCGACCGTCCGCCGGCAGGCGGGAAGCGGCACATGTCGGCGATCCGCGCGGCCTGTTCGGGTGTACTCACGTGCGGCACCACGATGCCCATCGCGCCGGTATCGAGCAGGCGAGTCGCGTGGAACGGCTCGTGCCCCGGCACGCGGATGATCGGCGTCACGCCGCCCACGAGGGCGGCTGCGCAAATCTGTGCGGCCGTGTCGATGTCCATCGAATTGTGTTCCATATCGATGAACAGCCAGTCGAAACCCGCCGTCTGCGCAATCTGCGCGATGTCGACGGTGCGGGCCTGGCGCAGCCCCATGCCGAGTGCCAGTTGACCCGCGGCGAGTTGTGCTTTCGCGTGATTCTTGATGCTTCGCATGATGGATTCTTCCGTTCAGGCGCTGGCGTCGAGCGGCTCGTCGTTCGCCAGTTCGAGGTTGATGAATTTGGTGTCCATGTAGTCGCGGATTGCGTTCGGTCCGCCTTCGCGTCCGAACCCGCTGTCCTTGCTGCCGCCGAATGGCGTCTCCGCCGTCGACGCCACGAACGTATTCACGCCGACCACGCCGGCCTGCAGGCGCTCCGTGGTTTCCAGGGTGTTGCGCATCGAGCGCGTGAAGACATACGCCGCGAGTGCGAACGGCAGCCGGTTCGCCTCGGTGATGACTTCGTCCATCGTCGTGAAAGAGGTGAGCGTCCCGACCGGGCCGAACGGTTCGTCGTTCATGAGGCCGATGTGCGAAGCGGGGTTCGCGACGAGCGTCGGCTCGTAGAACCAGCCACGACCGAATTGCGCGGGGCGTCGGCCACCGCACAGCACGCTGGCGCCTTCACTCACGGCTTCATCGACGAGACTTTCGATCGCATCGCGGCGCCTGGACGTGGTCAGCGGACCGAGATCGGTGTCCTGCTGCAACGGATCGCCGACGCGAAGCGCCCTGGAGCGCTCGACCAGCGCCTTGACGGCATGGTCGAAGATCGATTCGTGGATATAAAAACGCGTCGGCGACGCGCACACCTGGCCGGCATTGCGAAACTTGCCGAGTGACGCGAGATGCGCAAAAGCGTCGATGTCGGCATCGCGATGCACGATCACGGGCGCATGGCCGCCGAGTTCCATCGTGACCTTCTTGAGGGTCTGCGCGGACATTTCGACGATCTGACGGCCGACAGGCACCGAACCGGTGAAGCTGATCTTTGCCACGCGCGGGTCGGCCATGATCGTCGGCGTAATCGTGTCGGGTTTGCCGATCACCAGATTCACCGCGCCCTCGGGGAAACCGGCATCGACGAAACAGCGCACCAGTGCCATCGTCGCGCCGGCCGCTTCGTTCGACGGCCGGATCACGATCGCGTTGCCGGCGGCCAGCGCCGGGCCCATCTTGCGGGCCAGCAGGAGCAGCGGGAAATTCCACGGCGTAAAGGCGGCGACCACCCCAAGCGGCTCGTAATGCACCAAATACCGTCCGCCCTTGACGCGACCTTCGTAAGACATGCCGAACACACGGCGCGCTTCGTCGGCGAACCAGTCGATCGACTCAGCGGACGCATTGGCTTCCCCACTGGCCTGTGCGACCGGCTTGCCTGTTTCCAGCGCCACGATTCGCGCGAGCTGCGGCGTGCGTTCGCGGATCAGCGTCGCTGCCCGGCGCAGCAGCGCCGAGCGCTCCCACGGCGTGAGCTTGCGCATTGCGGCTGAGGCCTCGGTCGCGGCGTCGATGGCCTCCGTGACCTGGGCCCGGCTGGCCAGCGGCAGATAGCCCAGCCGCTGTTCCGTCGCCGGATTGATGGAAATCTGGCCGTTGTCAGCCGTCGCGGCTTGCCAGCGGCCTCCGAGCAGCAAGCCGTGCTCGCGGTAGTGCGCTTCTAGTTCCATTGCCTCCTCCTGATAGGTATCGCGGATGTTCCCGGCTTTGTAGGTGCTTTCCCGGGCTCATATTGCATGCACTCTTTTTCTTATATCAACACCTTGACATCGAAGTGTCAACACTTTTAGAGTGTGTGTCAGCGAAATGCTGTCAGTCGTATGCATTTCCGTCGCTGAGGTCACAAGAAGAACGCCACCGGCACCGCCGAATGCGTCACTCAGCATTTCCTTTCATGGAGCGAGACGAAATGAGTTCGTATTCCCGTCGTACCTTTCTTCAAACCCTCGGAGCCGCCACGGTGGCGGCGACGGGGACCGTCGCTTTGCCATCCCTCGTTCGGGCGCAGACCGCGCAGTTCAAGCTGAAGTACGCGAACAACCTCGCGCTGTCCCATCCGCTCAACGTTCGCGCGAAACAAGCGGCGGACGCCATCAAGAACGAATCAGGCGGCCGTGTCGATTTGCAGATTTTCCCGAACGGTCAGATGGGCACGGATACAGACATGCTGTCGCAGGTTCGCTCGGGCGCCATCGACTTCCTGACTCAGGGTGGCGTGGTGCTGTCGACCCTCGTGCCGGTCTCGGCGATCAACGGCATCGGCTTCGCGTTCAAGGATTACAACCAGGTCTGGGCAGCAATGGACGGCGAGCTCGGGAGCTACATTCGCGCGGCGATCTCGAAGGTCGGCCTCGTCGCGATGGAGAAACCGTGGGACAACGGCTTCCGGCATCTGACGAGCTCGGTCAGGCCGGTGCAAAGCCCGGCCGATCTCAAAGGCCTGAAAATTCGCGTGCCGGTCAGCCCCCTTTGGACCTCGATGTTCAAGGCGCTCGACGCCTCGCCCACCAGCATCAACTTCAGCGAGGCGTATTCGGCGCTGCAAACCAAGGTCGTTGATGCAGAAGAAAACCCCCTCGCTCTGATCGAAACGGGACGCTTCTATGAAGTCCAGAAGTTCTGCTCGCTGACCGGCCATATCTGGGACGGCTTCTGGTTTCTCGGCAACGCGCGGTCTTGGGGCGCGCTGCCGCCGGACTTGCAGACCATCGTGGCGAAACACCTGAACGCGGCCGCAGTGGCTGAACGCGCGGACGTCGCCGCACTGAGCACATCGCTGATCGGAAAGTTGCAATCGCACGGGATGGCGTTCAACAAGCCCGATATCCAGCCGTTCCGTGCCGCGCTGCAAAAAGCCGGCTTTTACGATCAGTGGCGCAAGAAATACGGCGACGAAGCCTGGGCGTTGCTCGAAAAGTACACGCAGAAGTTCGCATGAGCGCGGACCATCGAAGAGTTTCCGGAGAGCGAGTCATGACTTCCCAAGTTCATCCCGAACAGGTGTTCGCCCCAGACATGGGCGTCCCGAAAGACCGACATCCGACATCGAAAGTCGTGCGCGTCGGCAGCGCGCTGGAAACGGCAATCAAGTGGATCACCGAAGTGCCCGCCGCGTTGCTGCTGGTGGCCGAGGTCGTGCTGCTGCTCACCAACGTTACCTGCCGCTACGTGCTGCAGGATCCGTTGATCTGGGGCGATGAACTCGCGTCGATCCTGTTCATCTGGCTGTCGATGCTGGGCGCGGTGGTGGCGTTGCGGCGTGGCGAGCATATGCGGCTGACGATGTTCGTCGCCAGGATGTCTCCGCAAAAACGCGCGTTTGCGGAAACGCTTGGAAATTTCATCGTGATGACGTTTGTGCTGCTGCTGGTGCGGCCGGCGACCGACTGGGCAATGAACGAGTGGATAATCAGTACGCCGGCACTGGATCTGCCGAATACCGTTTCGGCGGCCGCCATTCCAGTGGCGGCTGTGCTGATGCTCGTACTCGCCATCACCCGGTTGCTCGAACGCTCGTCGGTGCGCGATTGCGCGAAGGCTGTCACGCTGGTGGGCGGGGTCGCGATTACGCTCTACCTTGCACGGCACGCGCTTGCGCCACTGACCGCCGTCAGCCTGATCCTTTTCTTCGCCGTGGGCGTGGTCACGATCATCTGTCTCGGCGTGCCGATCATGGTCGCCTTTGGCGTGTGCACGTTTGCTTATCTCGCAACCGTCACCGGCGCACCGTTGTCGATCGTCGTGAGCACGATGAATCAGGGAATGTCCAGCCTGATCCTGCTCGCCGTCCCGCTGTTCATCCTGCTCGGCGCGCTGATGGAAGCGATGGGGCTCGCCGAAGCGATGATCCGCTTCCTCGCCTCGCTGATCGGGCATAAACGCGGCGGCCTCGCTTATGTGCTGATCGGCGCCATGTACCTGGTGTCCGGCATCTCCGGTTCGAAGGTGGCGGATATGGCCGCTCTCGCGCCGGGCTTGTTCCCGGAAATGAAAAAGCGCGGGGCGAATGAAGGCGACCTCGTCGCAATGCTCAGTTCGGCCGCGGCCATGTCGGAAACCATTCCGCCGAGTCTCGTGCTGATCACGATTGGGTCGGTAACCGGCGTTTCGATTGCCGCGCTGTTCACAGGCGGCTTCATGCCGGCGGTGGTCGGCGCGGTAGCACTCGCGGCAGTCGTCTGGTTCAGAAGCCGCGGGGAAATCCTGCAAGGCGTGCAACGGGCCTCCCGGGCCGAGGTGGGCCGCGCATTCATGATCTCGCTGCCTGCGCTCGCGCTGCCCTTCGTGATCCGCGCCGCCGTGGTCGAAGGGATCGCAACCGCGACGGAAGTGGCGACGATCGGTGTCGCTTACACCAGCGTGGTCGGTTTGTTACTGTACCGCCGCTTCGACTGGAGCCGGCTCTATCCCATTCTCGTGGAAGCGGCCTCGCTGTCCGGCGCGATCCTGATCATCATCGGTTGCGCAACGGCAATGGGATGGGCGCTTACGCAGTCAGGCTTCTCCGCGCAACTCGCGACCTTGATGATGGCAGCGCCCGGGGGCTCGCTCGGCTTCCTGGCGATCTCCGCCATTACGTTCGTGGTGCTCGGCAGCTTCTTGGAAGGTATTCCGGCAATCGTACTGTTCGGGCCGCTCCTGTTCCCGATCGCGCGTGCGATGGGTATCTCCGACGTGCACTATGCAATGGTCGTGGTATTCGCGATGGGACTGGGCCTGTTCGCGCCACCGCTTGGCCTCGGCTTTTACGCTGCGTGCGCGGTCAGCAAGGTCGATCCGTCAACCGCAATGCGCCGCGTGTGGCCCTATCTGGGGGCGTTGGCGGTGGCTCTCATGGTGATAGTGCTGGTGCCGTGGGCTTCGACGGGTTTCCTGCAATTAAAATAGGGTATCGAATGGCACAGAAAGGGCAATGGACATGAAAAACGCGTCCAACAGTGAACTGAACGGCAAGGTGAACGCGCGCGCGCCCGAGGTGATTGCGTCGAAGCTCGACGACATTCGCGATCGGGTGCGCGCCATGATTCAGCGCGGGGACTTGCGCCCTGGTGAACGGGTGAACGAGCAGGCGCTCGCAAACCAGATCGGCGTCGGCCGCAATTCGGCGCGCGAGGCCCTGCGCGCGCTCGAACATGCGGGGCTCGTGCGAATCATCCCCAATCGGGGCGCCGAAGTACGGCGACTGTCGCTCGAAGAGGCGATGGATCTCTACGAGATTCGAGCAGGGCTCGCACGCACGGCGGGACGTCTCGCCGCGCTGCGTCTGACCACCGACGAGGAGCAGTTGCTGAGCATTCTCGTCGAGCAGATGGACTCCGCCGTGGCTGAGCGCGACACCGCTCTGTATCAGACCCTGAACACCGAGTTCCACCGTCAACTCATGGCAGCGACCAAGAATCCGCGGCTGATCACGATCAACCAGGCTGTCGAGGACGAACTGACGCTTTATATTCACAAAGGCGTGTACTCGTTCACGCAGATGCAGCGTTCTTCGAAGGAACACCGCGAGCTTTTCGAGGCTCTCCGCGCGGGTCAGGCCGACGCGGCCGCACAGGCTTTCGAGAATCACGTGCAGACGGGCAAGAAGCGCATGCTCGACACCGTGTCCACCAATCCGTCCGATCGTTAATGAGCTTGGAGTCGCTTGTTGAAAACCATAGTCTTTCTGGACCGCGCGACGCTGGCGGCCGATCTACCCGATTTTTCGTTCCCGCATCGCTGGGTCGAATATTCTTCCACTACGCAAGAACAGGTGGTGCAGCGCTGCCGTGACGCGCAGATCGTCGTGACCAACAAGGTGCCGCTAACGGGCGAGGTGCTCGCGCAGTTGCCGCAACTGGAAGTCATCGGCGTGCCGGCCGCAGGTGTCAATCATCTGGATATGGAAACATGCCGGCAACGGAGCATCGAAGTAGTCGCGTGTCCTGGCTATTCGACGATCTCCGTGCCGGAGCACGCGTTCGCACTGATGCTCGCGCTGCGTCGCAACCTGGTTCCTTACTGGAACGACGTCTATGCTGGACGCTGGAGCGGCTCCGCCACTTTTTACGCTGAGCTGCATTCGATCGAGGATCTGTATGGCTCGACGCTAGGTATCGTCGGTGCCGGTCACGGTGGAAAGCGACTCGCCGAACTGGCCCGCGCGTTCGGCATGCGTGTGCTCTTCGCCGAGCGCAGGCACGCCAAGGCGGTGCGCGAAGGCTACGCTGCATTCGACGAGGTGCTGCGTGAGGCGGATGTGATCAGCCTGCACTGCCCGCTTACCGACGAAACGCAGCATCTCTTCGGTCTCGCCGAATTCGAGCGAATGAAGCGCAGCGCGTCGCTCGTGAACACCGCGCGCGGCGGCATTGTCGACGAGGCGGCGCTGATCGAGGCGCTCGACCGCAAGTTCATCGCGAATGCCGCGCTCGACGTCCTCGAGCAGGAGCCGCCAGCGGTGAATCATCCGCTGTTAGCCAGGGCGCGCAAGGATCTGATCGTGACTCCACATGTCGCATGGCGGACTCAGGTGGCGATGCAGCGGCTCGTCACACAGCTCGCGCAAGGCATCGAACAGCATTATGCGCGGCGCTGAGAGCGAAATTCGACGAGGTAGTGTTGCGCATCTTCAAGCTGCTCCGCGCCGTCGCGGCAGGCTTGGCAGCGCCAGACGGAAGCCCAGATGGTGATTCATCTCAGCGCCCAGCGCCCGCTCGATCAACGCTTTCTTGAGAGCCAGCGTCGCGGCATTGATGGCTTCGGCCGTCATCGGGCCATTGCCGAATTGTTCGAGCAGCTCATCGGGGATCGCCGGTAGGTCCGCAGGTGCGGTTTTTTGTTTGCGAGGCATATTTTCTCCTGGGGAGCATCATATGCCTTGAACACGAAATTACTGACAGGCCCGATCCGCAAGATCGGGAAAGTCCAGTGAGTGCCCGCGCGATTCGAGGGAACGGCGAAGCTGCGACCCCTGATACAGCGTGAACTTGTCAGCCGGACCGAAGTAACCATTGCGCACGACATTCATCACCGCATCCGGGAACGTCTCGCTGAAAGCGCTCAGCAGTTCAAGGCTGTCACGTTGCCGGTTGATCACCCACAGGACAACAAGCCGGCGCTGAAGCTCGGCAAGCGCTCCGGCCAATGTCGCGCCGAACTGCTCAACACCGGTCTGGCTCGTGCCGCCGTGTTGACAACGATCGCAGCGTCCCGTTGCTCGTCGCAGAAATTGACGAGGCCGATCCAGCCGTTTGCATCGTCCAGGTTATAGGCGATGCAACGTATCTCATCCTGAACCGCTTTCATTACGTCCGGATTGGCGGTATCGGTTTCTACCAGCGCCGCATGAATATCCCGCCGTAGCAGATAATCGGCCAGCGCGAGCGCAACAAAGCTCTTGCCCACGCCGCCCTTGCTGCCACCAACGAGATAGATGGGGTAAGTCGTCATGCCCATTTGAATCCTCTAAAGGTTCTCGGTGTCGGGCCGGATCTCGAATGAGAACGCGTCACGCATCACCATGCTTCCGGGCCTGCTGACTGGCTTTCCCCCATCCTGCTTTTGATTTTCCCTGACAACCTCCTCGCGCGGTACATCGGCCTTACTTACCCTCTTCACGCGAGGCGATGGCGCGGCATTGCCTCGCGCCGGTTCCTTTGCAGCCTGCCGAGCTGGCTGTTCTTTCTTCGATTGGTATAACGCGTATTTGACGGAGCCAACGCTAAAATCGACGCCCTTCTTCCTTGCATGTTCAACGATTTCTTCCAGCGTATATCCCTTCTTTCGCACCGCACCAATCACCAGACGCATCTCTTTCATCGCATCGGTAATCGAGACGCGCTGCTCGGCCTCTGGCTTGACCGGCAGTGACTCCAGAGAGCGGACAAGCTCATCCCATTGCGCCCGGGTATAGCTTTTCGCAACCGGCATGGCTCGCTCCGTCGTGCTCTCTCCATCCCATCTTGTTCACTCAGGAAGACGCAGTCAACACCTGTTCTTCGCCGGATTTTCGCTATCGGAGCGTCAGGGAATCAGACGGATCGCGCTGGAGCAAAAGAAATATTTTGGATGCGTCTGGCACGAGCAACGGACCGGTCCGATATACGGAGAACGTAGCGAAGGGATGCCGAGCAGACCCCACGACGGTGCAGGCGCAAAACGATCACAGGCAACGGACTGAATCGTTCTGGTCACCGTGATGCACACAATGGAACTGCGAGCCGACAGAGACACGATAGTCTCGCAGATTACATCCCTTACTCTGCGAACTTCCGATAGCCATGCATGCATTCGGAAAAGACCCAGCATATTTTGCAAATCAACACCCGCCCGAAGCTGTATCGACGTTGCCGATTCAGCGCGCGCGATTGTCGACTCCAACAGCGCCATCGCAGACATCTGGCATTCAAATATCGGCCGTGGATCAGATCACTACGCAGGAATTTGCCCGCACAGTACGCAGACTCGATCAATCGATATCCCGCACTTACGCGGCGCGGTACGCGGTCGCGCAAAGAGAGACCAGCGGACTTATTGGGAGTATCCTGCGGACGCCACTGGTTACCTCACGGAAATTCTCGACTAACCTCGCCGAGAGCGTTTAGCCAGCAGATAAAAAACGACATTGAAACAAGGGATGGCAGGATAGGCTACCGCCGGATTTGGGCGCCGTATGCAATGTCTGTAAATCGGGGACGACGGATTTGCGCGTTTAGTCAAGTCGGTCTCGTCGATCATCGATACCGAGGGCCTCGCCCGCAGGTGTCGGCACCGCCCCATCTCGCACCAACAGGGGCGTCTAGCGAAGCTTCCAGTGCATTGATCCGTTGAGAAACCGCACCGCGGGTGATGTTCAATGCACTGGCCGCTCGCCCGAAATGCCCCAGTTCTACGACAACGGCGAAGGTCTCCAATTGCTGGCGATCGAATACCATACTCCCCCTCGTCAGCGTCGTGCACGCGCCCGACGCGGCGCAAGGCTGACGGGCGAGGCCACGTCGGGACTACCGCTCGGGCGCTGCGAACCGGGCTCCATGCGCAAGAAACGGTAGCCCAACGCCACGCCGCCTCCCCCGTGGTATGGCTTGCGCAATCGCCTCGGTCGGCCCTGATGGACGCTCGGCTACAATCAGCGAATCGATACCGTGGGTTAGCGATACGACGCCCACCTCATGAAAGACGGCGCGCGGTACTATCTTCGTCGGCCCCGTCCCGTATACCCCTGTCCCATGGAACTGAAGCAGATCCAGTACTTCATCGCGCTTTTCGAAGAAGGCACCGTCACGCGCGCCGCCAGGCGGCTCAACATCGCGCAACCAGCGCTCAGCATGCAGATCGCCAAGCTCGAAACGGAGATTCGGCAGAAGCTCTTCGAGCGTGGGCCGCACGGCATGGCGCCGACCGAAGCCGCACGGTTGATGTACCGCCTTTACACGCCGATCATGCGCGACATCGATCACGCACGCGAGCACCTGAGTCGTCGCGATGTCATCGTGACGGGCCGCGTGTCGCTGGGCATGGTGTCGTCGGAGGCGCAGAGCGTATTGCCCGAATCGCTCGCCAGATTCGATGCGCTTTTCCCGCAAGTCGAAGTCTCCGTCGCCGATGGCTTCAGCGCGCAACTGATCGACGCTGTCGAATCTGGCCGGCTTGATGCCGCCATCATCAACAAGCCGCGCGGACGGCTGACGCTCCACGTAGAGCCTTTGCTCGTCGAAGAAATGGTGCTGGTGACGAGCGTGGTGCATGGCCCAACGCTGCCCGACGAGATCGATCTCACGCAGCAGTCGGGCATCGAATTCGTGCTGCCCACGCGCCGCAACGGCCTGCGAGGCGCGCTCGATGCCGCGCTGATGGCGGCTGACGTCGTCATCAAGCCGAAGTTTGAGATCGATCTGCTCAGCACCATCGTGCAGTTCGTTGAGCAGAGCAGTTTCGCGACAATCCTGCCGCGCGTCGTCGTGCAGGCGAAAGTGGACGAAGGGCGCTTGCGCGCACGCACGATCGCGTCGCCGCCGATCGTGCGCCACATCATTCAGGTCACGCATCCGAAGCGGCCGATCGGGCCGGCCGCCCAGGCGCTCATCACGATTATCACTGATGAGATAAAGCGCGTGACGACGGGTGTTTTGGGGAAACAAGCGCCTTAGCGGCCGCGTTCCAACGGCTCGCGCGCACTACTCGGAACGTCGCTGCGCGTGCCGAACAGCGTGTCGCAGATCGGGAACGTGAGGTTGAAGTTCTGTGTCGCCATCACTTCGGGATCGTGGTGTGTGGCGTGCAGGCGCCGCACTGTGTTGACGAGCGGAACGCGGTCGAGGAACGGGCTGTCGGTGACGTGTGAGAGCGTATGCAGGCCCTCGTACATCAGAAAGTACGCCGCCATCGTGAGCAGCGCGATGTAGCCTGCGTTGCGGGAGAATACGAACCCAATCACGAGCGCGAACGGCACGGCCGCCAGCACGAACGCAACCGGCGCAAAAGGCGGAAACAGCAGCGCGCGCCAGTGACGGTGACCCTTGTATTCAAGCGTCACATGCGTGAAGAACCGGTGATGGACGGCGCAATGGCGCTTGTAGATCATGCTGAAATACTTCGTCGGACGATGCAGCACGTAGCGGTGCGCCGCCCATTCCGCCCAGTTGCCGAACAGAAAGAGCGGAATGACCGCCAGCCATTCGGCGAGCGTCGGTGCATGAAGCTGCATCAGGCAATACACGATCACGCCGCCGGTGAAGAGCAATGTGAAGCCGAGGTGCATTTCGCCGCGATACCACCATGGCGTGGCATTGACATACTCGTCACGGAACTTGTAGGAACGCGCACGAACGTCTTCTTCGAATTTCATCGATGTCTCCGGCTGTTGTGAAAGGCGTGCGCCCGTTGGCGTCCGCCGTTATGCCCAATGACTCAGGAGGGACTGCGCGCGGAACCGCCTTCGAGCTTGCCGAGCGTCTCGGGCACGACGAATGCGCCCACGAGAAAGATCACGCTGATCGCGCCGACGAAGATGGCTAGCGTCATCGGCAACTGACTCGCGTCCTTCGCCACCAGCGACACGGCCGTCGGCATCACTCCGCCGATCGCGAAGCCGATATTCCAGGAGAGGCCCGTGCCGGTCGCGCGGATCGAGGTCGGGAAGCGTTCGTTCAGGAAGATCAGGACCGGCGCGTAGCCGGCGCTGCCGAGCGCGCTGAGAAGGACTGCATAGACGCCGACCATCATGATGCTGTCTGCGGTAGGCAGCAGCAAAAATAGCGCGGGCAACGCGATGAGCCGGATGATGCCGATCAAGATAAACGCGCCCTTGCGTCCGATGAACGTACTCACGTGCCCTGCCGCGACCGAAGCGATCACCACGGCCGCGCTGCAGATCATCAGGATCGCAGCGGCGGCACCGTTCGGCGCATGACTCACGACTTTGAGGAACGTCGGCAGGTAGCCCGATGTCAGGTAGTAGCCGCTGCCGCCGCCGATAGTCAGCAGCAGATTGACGAACAGCACGCCGCGATATTCACGCGAGAAAAGCGTGCGGATCGGCGAGCGCGCCACTTCGACGGTCGCGCTCTTGACCTGCGCGGTGGCCCTCGCAGCCTTTTCGGCGGCGAGCTTCTTCCACAGAGGCGACTCTTCAAGGCTGTTGAACACGAAGAGACCAAGCACCGAGCTGATGATGCCGGTGAAGAACATGCAGCGCCAGCCCCATACGTCAAAGGCATCGCCGGGGAAAAGCGCCGACATCGCGAGGAACGTTACTGAAGCGAGCAGCGCGCCGAGTCCCGCGCCGCCGCCGCCGATCAGCCCCGACACCGCGCCGCGATACTTCGGCGCGACGGATTCGGTGCCAATGGTATGCGTGGATGCGACCACGCCGCCGACGAACACGCCCTGCACGAGACGCAGCAGCAAGAACAACACCGGCGCGACGATGCCCGCCTGGGCGACCGTCGGCAGCACGCCGAAGGCCGCCGTCGACACGCCGACGCCGACGACCGCGACGATCATCGCGCCCTTGCGGCCGTGACGGTCCGCGTAAGAGCCGAAGAGCGCTGAGCCGAGCGGCCGCATCAACAGCGTCACCGCAAACGACGCGTAGACCGCAGCGAGCGAAAGCATCGCGTGCTCGGACGGGAAGAACAGACGCCCGACGACCGGCGCGACGTACAACAACACGAACAGGTCGAACAGATCGAGCGCCCAGCCCATGCACGACGCCAGCACCGCGCCCATGATCTGCCGCTGATTAACCGGAAGCACGGTGGCCCCGTCTTGCGCTGCTACAGACATTTGTATCTCCTTGTGTGTCACAGGCACGCTTTGTTGGATGCGCGCTCTTGTCGAGGTTGAAAAATCGTCAGTGGGCCGCGGCGAGCGGCGATGCCACGCTCGCCCGTCGCTGGGCAACCATCGCATCGGCGATTTTCTCGGCGATCATGATGGTCGGTATGTTCGTATTCGCCGATGGCAGTCGCGGCATCAGCGATGCATCCACAACGCGCAGCCCTCGTGTGCCTCGCACGCGGCCTTCCGTGTCGGTGACGGCGTCGCAGTCCTGCGCGCCACCCATGCGGCAGGTGCCGCTCGCATGCCACACGCCGAACACGTTCGCGCGGATGAAATCGGCGAGCGCGCGGTCGTCGGCAAGCAGCGCGCCCATCTTCAGCCCGCGCGTGAAGAAGCGTTCGATCAGCAAACGCCTCACGGGCGCGGGCGTATCGAGCAGCGCGCCGAGCATCGAAGTCAGAAGCGCATTGCCTTCGCCTACCTTGCTCAGCGCCTTCACGCGCGGCGAGAAAGCCGCCGGAAAGAAGTCACGTAAATCGCGTCCCAGACCCGATGCATCGACAATGCGGGCCAGCATCCGCACGCCAGCGGCGAGCCGTTGCAGATCGCGTTCGTCGTCGAGCAGATTCAGATCGACGCGCGGCGCAACGGCCGCATCGGGCGATGCCAGTTGCACGCGGCCACGCGAATACGGCCGGTTGCACCACAGGAAAAAGAGGCCCAGCCGGTTGCCGAGCGCATGCCACGCTGCGCGCGTCGCGCTCGACAGATACAGATCCGACTCGTCGCAGCCCGCGACGCCCGAACTCATGCGCGCGGCCATCATGCTCGCGCGGCGTCGCGCGAGCGGCATCCGAAAGCGCGGCTCGAGAAAATGACAGAACGTGAGCGACGGATGATCCTGCAGATTGCGTCCGACGCCCGGCAAATCGACCGTACACGGGATACCCATCGCCACGAGTTGGCGCGCATCGCCGATACCGGCGCGCATCAGCATCGCGGGCGACTGCAACGCGCCCGCGCTCAGCACCACTTCGCCCGCATCGAAACGCACGCGCTCGCCGTTCGCCGCAATCGCGGCGACACCGCGCGCCGTCGCACCTTCCATCACGATGCGTTCGACGCGCAGATTCGAATAGATGCTGAGATTCGGGCGCTTGCGCGTGGCTTCGTCGAGATAGGCGATGGCCGTCGACACGCGCTTGTCGTCGATGTTCGAGAACGCGCCCGGAAAGAAGCCGTCGCCGAATTCGCCGTTCTGGTCCTGAAGTTCCGCGAAGCCGTTCGCGCGCAAACCCTTCGCGAATGCATGACAGAACGCCGGCCAGTCCTTCGGCAAGATGCGGCGGATCGGTACGGGACCGTCGCCGCCGTGCAACTCGCCGCCGGGAAAGTCCACGTCGCGTTCGAGCTTGCGAAAGTACGGCAGCACGTCGCGCCACGACCAGCCTTCGGCGCCGTTCGCGGCCCATTCGTCGTAGTCGCGCGGCAGCCCGCGATTGGCCGACTGCACGTTGATGCTCGACCCGCCGCCCATCACGCGACCCTGCTCGTAGACGCGCGGCGCGGCGTGCTGCGTGGCTTTCGCTTTCAGATCGGGCCAGATGTACGTGTCGCCGCAGAAGACAGGCATCGGATAGCTGTCGAGTATCGCCGCGGGCACCGCGCCCGGCGGCGTGTCGGCGCCCGCCTCGATCAGCGCGACGCGCACCGACGGCTCCGCCGACAGTCGATGCGCAAGCACGCATCCTGCCGAGCCGCCGCCTACGATCACGTAGTCGAAGCGATCCATCGCGTTGTCTCCTCTTGTCTCGTCCGCCGCGCGGCGTGTCAGGTATCAGCTGCCGCGAAACACCGGCTTGCGCTTCCCATGAAACGCTTCGACGCCTTCACGGAAATCGTCCGACGAGCGCAGACGGCTATAGCAATGGCCTTCGAGTTCGATCGCGATCGACAGCGGCGCGTCTTCCGAATCGTTCAAGAGCTTCTTCGCGGTGCGCTGCGCGAGCGGCGAGAACGCGCGCAGTTCGTCGACGAGCGCATCCGTCGCCGATTCTAGTTCCGCGTCCGCGACGCATTCGACCGCGATGCCCCACTCGTACGCCTGCTTGCCCGGAATGCGGCGCGAGCGCATCACGATGTCCTTCGTGCGGCCGATGCCGACCATCGATTGCAAACGCGCCGAGCCGCCCGAGCCGGGAATCTGGCCGAGCTTCTGCTCCGGCAGCGCATAGAAGGTCGTATCGGTGACGATGCGGAAATCGCACGCCAGCGACAACTCGAATCCCACGCCGAAGCAGAAGCCGCGATTCGCCGCGATGACCGGCTTCGAGCAGCGCGCGGGCGCCGCGATATTCCACGCGAGCTTCGACACGTGTTCCGGCGATGCTTCCAGAAAGCCCTTGATGTCGCCGCCGCTCGAGAAGTGCTCGCCCTTCGCGCGCACGACGATCACGCGCACGCGTTCGTCTTCGTCGAGTGCTTCGAATACGGCGCGCAACTGGTCGCGAGCGCGCATCGAAATAACATTGAACGGCGGGCGATGCAGGATGATGTCCGCGCGCGCGCGCTGCGCGTCGATTTCGACCGAGAAGCCGTCGAGGTCTTGCAGCAGTGTCTGGCCGTGATGGTTGAGATCACTCATTGTGGGTTACTCCTTGGTGGTTTCTGTAGGTTGCGTGGCCTGGGCGTTCGAATCGGGCGTGTACTCGCCTGCTTGCAGCTTGCGGCGCAGAATCTTGCCGACAGGCGACTTCGGAATGTCATCGACGAACACGTAGTCGCGCGGGCGCTTGAAGTTGACGAGGTCGGACTGGCGGCACCATGCATCGAGCGAGTCGGAATCGACGTACTCGCGGCGCTTGATGAATGCAACCACGCGCTGGCCCCAGCGCTCGTCCTTGACACCCGCGACCGCGACTTCATCGACGGAGGGATGCAGCGACAACACCGATTCGATATCCACCGGCGAGATGTTTTCTCCACCGCTGATGATCATGTCGTCGACGCGGCCCGTCACGTACAGATCGCCGTCGCGGTCGAGATAGCCCGTGTCCCCGGTGAAGTACCAGCCCTCGCGCAAGCACTTCGCATTCGCGTCCGGGCGATTCCAGTAGCCTTCGAAGGCCTCGTCGCCGAGCAGGTCCACGATGATCTGCCCTTCTTCGCCGACTTCGGCGACCTCATCGGGCGAGAGCGCATCGAGCCTCACGACGCGCAGCCGCGTATTGATGCCCGCGCGGCCCGCGCTGCCGGGCTTCTTTGTCGCGTCCTGGTCGATGCTGAACGTGTAGACCTCGGACGAGCCGTAGTGATTGACGAAGAGCTCCGGCTCGAACGCGGCCGAGAGGCGCTTGAGCAGGCCGTCGCTCATCGGTGCGCCCGCGAAGCCGAGCTTTCTGACCGACGACGTGTCCGTGCTCGCGAACGCGCTGTCAGCGAGCAGATCGTGATAGAGCGTCGGCACGAGATAGAGGCAGGTGAGCGCGTGCTTCGAGATGCTTTCGAGCGCGAGCTTCGCGTTCCAGCGCCGCACGCAAACGAAAAGGCCATCGACGAGCGCCATCGCGAGCAGCGAGCGCACGCCCATCGTGTGATAGAGCGGCATCACGCCGAGCGTGCGTTCGCCGCGCCTGTACAGGTTCTGCGCGACGTGCGCGAGCGCGCCCGCGCGTTCATGCCGATGCCGGCGCGGCACACCCTTGCCTTTGCCCGTCGTGCCGGACGTGTAAAGGATCAGCGAGATGTCGTCGGCGGTGGCGTGCGTCGTGTCGGTCACGTCGCCGCTGCGCGTTCGTTCGGCGATGAGCGCATCGAAGGTGGTGGTGCGGCCGGGTGCATCGTCGAGTCCGACGCGCGGCACGTTTTGCGCGGCGGCGCTCTGCGCGACGGAATCGGCGCTGACGGGTTCGTAGACGATCGCCTTCGCCCCCGCGTCAGTCACGCAGTAATCGACTTCTTCCGGCTTCGCGCGCCAGTTGAGCGGCACGATCACGATGCCCGCAAACTGTCCGGCCCAATGCAGCGTCGCCATTTCCCAGCGGTTTTGCAGCACGACAAGCAGCCGGTCGCCGCGTTGCAGGCCGAGCTCGCGCAGGCCATCGGCGACATTCCGGATCATGCGATGCCACTGCGCGTACGTCAGTTGGACATCGCCATCGACGAGCGCGAGCACGTTCGGACTGCGCTCGACGCTTTGCAGAAACGTGCGGCCGAGATCAAGCATGTTCGACCTCTTCCGTGCTTGCCTCGGCCCGGCGGCGCGCGGCCACGTCGAGCACGGCGGCTACGATCGGCGTGTAGCCCGTACAGCGGCAGATATGACCCGAGAGCATCTCGCGCACTTGCTCTTCGGACGGATCCGGCACGCGCCGCAGATAATCCGCGCACGACATCAGAATGCCCGCCGTGCAGAAGCCGCATTGCAGCGCGTGATGCCGCTGGAACGCCTGCTGCAGGTCGCCAAGCGTCTGATCGGGCGCAAGGCCTTCGACGGTATCGATATGCCGCCCATCGGCCTGCACCGCGAGCATCAGGCACGAGCGCGCCGCGACGCCATCGACCTGCACGGTACATGCGCCGCACACGCCGTGTTCGCAGCCGACGTGCGTGCCCGTCGCGCCGAGTTCGTGCCGGATGAAGTCCGACAGCAGTTCGCGCGGCTCGCAATGGCCGCTTCGTTCGCGGCCGTTCAGCGTCAGCGCGATGCGCTGCGCTTTGCCGTGCCGCATGATGGTGTCCGACATCTTGCTCACTTTGCCTCCTCGATCACGCGCCATCCAAGTTGCCGGACCAGATTCCGGCGATATTTCGCGCTGATGTGCGCATCGTCCTGCGCGTTCAGTTTCCAGCTCAAATCGTTCAATGCGCCACGCAGGTCGTCGCCCTGCAAACGCGGCCATTGCTCAGTCACCGGCCGGTCAGCGACGCCGCCGACTGCAATGCGGATCGACTCGTCGGTGACCACGGCCGCGCACGCGACGATCGCGAAATCACCGTGTCGCGCGGAAAATTCCGCGAACGCGTAGCGCTCGCCTGCCTTGCACAGCGGGAAGCGGACCGCTTCGACGAGTTCGTCGGGCTCGCGCGCGGTCATCAGCATTCCCTGAAAGAAGTCCTGCGCGGCGAGCGTGCGGCGCCTCTTTCGCGAGCGCAGCATCACGTCGCCGCGGAGCGCCGAAAGCACGAGCGGCAACTCCGCGCTCGGGTCCGCATGCGCGATCGATCCGCACACGGTTCCACGATTGCGAATCTGAAAGTGCGAGATATGCGGGAACGCCATCGCGAGCAGCGGCACTTCGTCGGTGAGCGTGCTGCGCCATTCGACGCTGCCTTGCGTCGCCGCGGCGTTCACGACGAGATGCCCCGCCTGCTTGTCCACGCGCACGGCATCGAGTTCGGCGGTGCGCGAGATATCGACGAGCACCTTCGGCTGCGCGAGCCGCATATTGAGCACGGCCATCAGCGACTGGCCGCCCGCCAGCACGCGGGCGTCTTCGCCGTATTGCGCGAGCGCGTCGAGCGCGTCTTGCGCGGTCATCGCGCGCAGGTAATCGAACGGTGCGGGCTTCATGCGTGTCTCCTGAAACGTGCGAGGAGTCTTGCGATCCACGATCCGTGCGCTTGCACGGGCTTACCCGCCGCCTGGCGTCCGAGCGATTCGAACAACTGCTTGAGCACGACCTTCGCCGCGCCTTCGAGCATGCGGCCGCCGACCGCCGCGACCTTGCCTGACACCTGCGCTTCGTAGTCGTACGTGAGCCGCGTGCCGCTGCCTTGCGGCGTCAGTTCGACGAGACCGCTGCCGCGCGCGCTGCCGAGCGGCGAGATGCCCGCGCCAGCGAGTCGCAGGCGGCGCGGCGCATCGATCTCCGACAAGCCGATACGCGCCTCGAAACGCGCCTTGATCATGCCGACGCCGACGGTCACGTCCGCGCGATACTGGTTCGGCGCCGTCTCTTCGAGCGCGTGACAGCCGGGAATGACGTTCGCGAGTGCCTTCGGATCGAGCAGCACGGCGAACACAGCTTCGGGTGTCGCGGGCAGATCGACAGCGCCCTGCGCCGTCAGTGCGCGTCCGCCGCCTGGCGTCGCGGGCTTCGTGGCGGGCGCTTCGCGATATTCCGGCCGCGACGGTTCGGGATCGTCCACGCCGATCATCGCCATCACTCTGGGCGGCGTGAGCGGCAGGCGAATGTCTTCGACGCCGAGCGCGTCCGCCACCGCATTCGCGATGCACGGCGGCGTGCTCATGTTGTTGCCTTCGCCGAGACCCTTCGCGCCAAGCGGCGTGAAAGGCGAAGGCGTCTCCAGATGGACGATCAGCGGATCGGGCACTTCGCAGGTCGTCGGCATCAGATAGTCGGCGAGCGTGCCGGACTGGAAGCTGCCGTCCGCGCCGTAGCGGAACTCTTCCATCAGCGCCGCGCCGACGCCTTGCGCGAACGCGCCGCGAATCTGGCCATCGGCGAGTGCGGGATTGAGGATGGTGCCGGCGTCGTGCACGGTCACATATCGGTCGATGCGCACGCGTCCCGTCACGCGATCCACTTCGACGCCGCACATGTCGAACGCGAAGCCATACGCCGCCGATGTATTGATGCGGTCCTGTTCGTCGGGCGCATCCATGTGCGGCGGCGACCAGAACACGGTTTCGCGCAGGCCAGGCTCTTCGCCCTCGGGCAAGAGCGCGGGCGCCCAGTGCGGCGCATTGCTCGCGGCGCGCGCGAACGGCAGTGCGCGGTCTTCGGCGTCGTGCGGAAAGACGCGCGCGCCTGCGAAGCGCACGTCGCCGGGCGCGCAGTTGAACTGCTTCGCGAGCACGCGCGCGAGCTTGTCGCGCACGCGCGTCGCGGCGAGATGCACCGTGCCCGCCACTGCGCCCGCGAACCGGCTCGAATAATTGCCCGCCGCGACGGACCAGGCGTCCTTGTGCGTATCGAATTCGACGTTGACGACGATGTCCTTCGGATCGAGCCCGAGCACATCGGCGACGACTTGCGCACACACCGTCATGTGGCCCTGGCCCGCGGGCGTCGAAGCAATCGTGACGACCACGCCACCGAGCAGATCGACGCTGACGGTCGCGCTCGCGATCGCGCCGTTCTTCGGCCCGGCTTTCCTGCGCGCATCGGCGGGCATCACGGTCGTGATGTAGCCCATGTTCGATACCGACGGCTCGACGATCGCCGCGAAGCCGATGCCATACAGCCGCCCTTCGTTGCGCGCGGCGTCGCGGCGCGCAACGAGTTCCCGGTATCCGCCTTCGTCGAGTGAACGGCGCAGCGCTTCCTGATAATTGCCTGAATCGAGCAGCGCGCCCGCCGCCGCGCGATACGGGAACGCATCGGCGGGAACGAAGTTGCGGCGATACACGTCGAGCACATCGAGCTTCAGTTCGATCGCGATGCGCTGGATCAGCCGCTCCAGCGTGAAGTACACCTGCGGCCCGCCGAAGCCGCGCACGAGCCCCGTCGGCGTCTTGTTCGTCAGCACGACGCGGTTGCGCACGAGCAGATTCGGGATCGCGTACGCGCCCGTCAGGCAGCCGTGCATCCGGTAGAACGTCGCGGGCTCGGGCGCGCGCACGTAGCCGCCGACGTCTTCCAACTGATCGTAAGACAGCGCGACGATGCGGCCATCCGCTTCGACGGCCGCTTCTATCGTTGAAACACGCGCCGTCGCCGATGTCGCCGCGCTCAAGTGCTCGAGCCGATCCTCCACCCACTTCACTGGCACACCCGCCTTGCGCGACGCGAGGCACATCAGCACGACATACGGAAACACGGCCTGCTTCACGCCGAAGCTGCCGCCGGAATCGCGCGGGGCCTTATGACGCAGGCGATTGCCGGGCACGTTCAACGCCATTGCCATGACGGCGTGCAGCGAGAACGGCCCCATGAAATTCGACGTGACGTCGTAGCCTTCATCGCCCGAAAGATACTCGGCGATGACCACGCCGCACTCGATCGGCGCGCACGTGTTGCGCGGATAATGCGCGACCAGCTTCACGCGATGCGGCGCGCGCTCGAAGGCCGCTTCCGGCTCGCCGTAGCGGAAATGCCGGTCGCTGATGACGTTGCTGCCGACGCGTTCGTGCAGCACCGGCGCGTCGTCCTTCGCGGCTTGTTCAATCGACGTCACGGGATCGAGCATCGCGTAGTCGACCTTGATCAGATCGAGCGCGTCTTCCGCGAGCGCACGCGATTCGGCCATCACGACCGCGACCGGCTCGCCGACGTAGCGCACGCGGTCCATCGCGAGCGCCCACTGTTCCATCGGCGATTTCACGCCGACGACGAACGGTCGCGACCACGGACGCAAATCGTCGCGCGTGAGCACGGCGCGCACGCCCGCGAGTTTCGATGCGGCTTGCGTATCGATAGACAGGATATCCGCGTGCGCGTGCGGCGAACGCAGAATCGCGGCGTGCAGCGTGCCCGGCTTGACAGCGATGTCGTCGCCATAGCGGCCACGGCCCGTCAGGATCGCCGGGTCTTCGAGGCGCTCCATCGAGCGCCCGATGTGACGCTGCGGTGCGGTCGCTTCGCGCATCTCTTTGCCGGCGACGCGCGCGTCCATGTCGGCAAATGCGGTTTCGCGCTGATTCATGACGTTACTCCTCACGTGCGGCGCGGCCGCCGAATTCATCGGCGAGACCGCTCCAGCGGCGCGCAATCTCGTCGTGCTCGATGCCGAACAGATCGAGAATGCGCCCGACCGTGTGGTCGACCACGTCCTCGATAGTCTGCGGATGCGCGTAGAACGCGGGCACCGGCGGCATCACGATCGCGCCCATTTCCGTGGCGAGCGTCATGTTGCGCAGATGCGCGAGATTGAGCGGCGTTTCGCGCGCGACCAGCACGAGGCGGCGGCGCTCCTTGAGCATCACATCGGCGGCACGCGTAAGCAGGTTGTCCGCGAAGCCGTTCGCGACGCCCGCGAGCGTTTTCATCGAACATGGCGCGATCACCATGCCTTCGGTCAGAAACGATCCGCTCGCCACGGCCGCGCCGATATCGCGCACGTTGTGCACGACATCGGCAACGGCTTCGAGATCGCCACGCGCGAGGCCGAGTTCCTGTGCGGCCGTCACCGCGCCCGACGACGACACGATGAGATGCGTCTCGTGCGTGCCGAGCCGGCGCAACGCGGCGAGCAAACGCACGCCGATCACCGCGCCGCTTGCGCCCGAAATGCCGACGACGATGCGCTTCTTTCGTTCAGCCATGATCGCGCGACAAATAGGCGTCGAACGCGCTGTTGTCAGCGGCGACGAGTGCGTGCAGGTCGACCGTGTCTTGCCCCGGTATGTGTACGCGCGTGAACACATGCGCGGGATACACGACGGGGCGCGTCGCATCGAGGCCCATCTTCGCGCTCACGCCTTGCAGATGCGACGGCGCATCGTCGGGCTGACCGACCGTCGTCGATGGATCGAGCGGCGAACCTTGCGCGCCTGCTATCACGACGAGATCGCGGTCTGCCTGGAAGCGCGTCGCGATCGCCCATTCGATTTCGGCGGGATCGTGCACGTTCACATCGGTATCGACGACGACGACCTGCTTGATGTCGTAATGCGCGCCGAACGCGCACAGGATGACGTTCTTCGCTTCGCCTTCGCGCTGCTTGTCGAATTGCACCCACAGGTGATAGCGGCACACGCCGCCCACCGACAGATGCACGTCCTTCACGGCGGGATGGCTGCGCTGAAGATGCGCGAGCAACGTGGCTTCGCGCGGAATCGCGCCGAGCAGCAGATGCTCCATTTCGGCGGGCACGATCGTATGAAAAATCGGATCGCGCCGATGCGTGACGGCCGTCACTTCGATGACTTCGCGTGCTTCCTTCGCGCTGTAGTACTTCGGAAATTCGCCGAACGGACCTTCCGGCTCGCGCACGTTCGGCAGAATGCGCCCTTCGATGACGATCTCCGCAAACGCCGGCACGTGCACGCCGTTCGTCATGCATCGCACGACAGGCAGCGGCGCACCGTGCAGCGCGCCCGCGATTTCGAGTTCGTCGTGATCGATCGGCGTGATCGCTTGCGACGCGAGCATCGTCAGCGGATCGACGCCAATCACGATGGCGACGTCGAGGGCATCGCCCGCGGCTTCCGCGTCGCGCTGGAATGCGTAGAGATGACGCGGCAGCAGCAGGATCGCCATGCGATCGGCGCCATGCACCTGAATGCGGTTGATCGAGACGTTCTGCACACCGGTGCGCGGATTGCGCGCGATCACGAGACCGGCGGTGATGTACGGGCCGTTGTCGTGTTCGCTGTGCGTGGGAATGGGCAGCAGCGCGTGAAGATCGATGCCGCTCGTATGCACCACTTGCTGACAGGGCGCGTCCTCACGTTGAATCAGTTTCGATGCGAGCGGCACGGCGGCCGCAGCGGAAAAACGCGCGAGCAACGCGGATTCATCGACGCCCATCGCTTCCGCGATCCACGCGCGCTTCGACATGAAGCCGCTCACGACGGGCATCGCATGTCCGTGCGGCTGCGTGAAAAAAGCAGCTTGGTCGCCGTCGAGCCGCTTCGCAATGGCGGCGAGTTCGTGCTCGAGCGCGACGGGCTTGTCGATCGTCGCGACACGGCCGGTTTTCGCGAGATGCGCGAGCCAGTCGCGCAGCGACAAGCCGGTGTCGGCGTGATCCCGTGCCCAGGCGAATGAGGGAATGCCGTGCGTCGCGGCATCGCGTGTGTTCATCATCGTCTCCATCTGTGAGCGCCTGCCATGGCAAGCGCATGGGATGAAGCGTAGCGAGATCGCGCCATAACATCTAATACTGTTTACTGATGCGACGAATCATTCGTTCTTATATTAGTGTTAGCCCTGATGACAGCGTTCTTACAGTTACGTATCAATAGACCGCTCGCGCACGCCCTTACGGAAGGGCGCGTCACGATAAGCCGCCCTGCACCGTCGACGAACGCAGGGTGATAATGTCATCGCACCCCATTAGCGTAACTGATGCCCCGAGGGAACATGGACCTCAAGCAAATTCAGTACTTCATCGCGCTGTTCGAGGACGGCTCGGTCACGCGCGCCGCGAAGCGGCTGAACATCGTGCAACCGGCCTTGAGCATGCAGATTGCGAAGCTCGAGGACGAACTACATCAGCAGCTGTTCGAGCGCGGCGCAGACGGCATGGCGCCGACCGCCGCCGGACGGCTGATGTACCGCCTGTTTTTGCCGATCATGCGCGATCTTGCCCACGCGCGGCAGCAACTCGTGCAGCGCGACGAAGTGGTGACCGGGCATGTCGGCATCGGGCTGATCGCATCGGTGACGGAAAGCGTGCTCGCGGATTCGCTGTCGCGCTTTCACGCGCGTTACCCCGATGTCGAAGTCACCGTCGCCGATGGCTACAGCGCGACCTTCATCGACTGGGTGGCGGGCGGCCAGCTCGATGCCGCCATCATCAACAAGCCGCGAGCGCGCCTTTCGCTCGACTCGCGCCCGCTGCTCGACGAAGAGATGGTGCTTGCCACCAGCGCCGCGCATGGT
Source organism: Paraburkholderia sp. A1BS-2L (assembly GCF_051125205.1). Classification (NCBI taxonomy): domain Bacteria; kingdom Pseudomonadati; phylum Pseudomonadota; class Betaproteobacteria; order Burkholderiales; family Burkholderiaceae; genus Paraburkholderia; species Paraburkholderia sp. A1BS-2L. The sequence continues at coordinate 1,508,074 of NZ_CP120428.1, read as the reverse complement.
CCCGACTTGCCCCATGCAATCGAACTCGCGCAATTGCCCGAACTCGAACTGGTGCTGCCGACGAAGCGCCACGGCCTGCGCGGCGTGCTCGACAGCGCCGCGCAACACGAGGACGTTTTGCTCGCGCCGCGCTTCGAGATCGACGTGCTTTCGACGATTCTGAAGCTCGTCGAGCACACGCGGTTCGCGACGATCCTGCCCCGCATCGTCGTTGAGCGGGCGGCGCGGCATGGCACGTTGCGCGCGTGCCCGATTCTGGCGCCTCGCATCGTGCGGCACATTGTCTGCGTGAGCCATCCGCGCCGCCCGTTGAGCGCGGCGGCAGAAGCACTGATCGAGATCATCGGCGACGAGTTGCACCGCGCGTCGAACATGTCGGGCGACGAGCCCTCACACACCATCAAGGAACGTTCAGCATGAACGCACGACACTGGATTGCCGGTGAATGGACCGGCACGCCCGACATCGACAGCATCGATCCCGCGACGGGCGAGGCCATCGGCCAGTTCGCCGACGGCGGATCGGGCGAAGCCGATGCCGCCATCGCCGCCGCGCGCCACGCGTTCGATCGCACGACATGGGCGCAGGACGCGCGTTTGCGCCAGGACGTGCTGCTCGGCTGGGCGTCGGCGCTCGAAGCCGAACGCGACACGCTCGCAACGCTGCTCACGCGCGAGAACGGCAAGGCGATCACGCAATCGCGCGGCGAGATTGCGGGTGCGATATCGGAAGTACGCTATTACGCGGGGCTCGCGCGGCATATTGCCGGGCACGTGCTCGAACCGGAACCGGGCACGATATCGACGATGCTGCGCGAAGCGGCCGGCGTTGCGGCAATCATCGTGCCGTGGAATGCACCCGCCGTGCTGCTCGTGCGCTCGCTCGCGCCTGCACTGGCGGCCGGCTGCACGGCGATCGTCAAACCGGCGGCGCAGACGTCACTGCTCACGGCCGCGATGTTGCGCTGCTTCGAATGCACGGCGTTGCCTGAAGGTGCGGTGAACCTCGTCAACGAACGGGGACACGCCGCCAGCCAGCGGCTCGTGGATTCTCACGACGTCGATGTGGTGAGCTTCACGGGGTCGACGGCAACGGGCAAGAAGATCATGGCGGCCGCTGCCGACAGCATGAAGAAGCTGTCGCTCGAACTTGGCGGCAAGTCATGCTGCGTCGTCTTCGACGATGCCGATATTGCGGCGATAGCGCCGCGTCTCGCGCGCGCCGCGACGATCATCTCCGGGCAGCAATGCACGGCGGCGCGCCGGGTGCTGGTTCATGCGTCGCGCGCCGCGGAGATGCGCGAGCACCTCGCGTCGGCGCTTGCGTCGCTGAGGGTCGGACCGGGCATCGATCGGGCAACGGATATCGGCGCGCTCATTGACGGCACGACGCGCGATGCGGTGCAACGGACGATCGAGCGCGCGTGCGGGATGGCCGAGCGCGTGCTGCTGCGAGGCACTTGCTCGGGGCATGCGTTTCTGTCGCCGACGCTCGTCGAACATGGCGATCCCAAGGCGTTCTTCTGTCAGGACGAGATCTTTGGCCCGTTCGTCACGCTGGAAGTCTTTGAGAACGAAATGGAAGCGATCGACAAAGCCAACGACACGGTCTTCGGTCTCTCGGCAAGCGTATGGACGCACGACGGGGCGCGCGCGTTCCGCGTCGCGCGTGCGCTGCGCAACGGCACTGTGTGGATCAATGACCACAACAAGCTTTTCGCCGAAGCCGAAACAGGCGGGTATCGCCAAAGCGGACTGGGTCGGCTGCACGGCTACGATGCGCTTGCGGACTTCACCGAGTTGAAGCACATCTGCATGCCGGCCGGCGTTGCGGAACGTATCGCGCCGTTGCGGTGAATGGCAGGGAGGCGAGTCAATGGACAGCGTGGATCTCGAAGTACTGAAAAGCAGCGCGCGATGGTTGGCAGACGGGCATCGCGTGCTGCTGGTGACGGTGGTGAAGACATGGGGATCGTCGCCGCGTCCCGTAGGCGCGATGCTCGCCGTGCGCGCCGATGGGCATGTGGTCGGGTCGGTGTCGGGCGGATGCATCGAAGACGATCTGATCGATCGCGTGCGGCAGCGAGGCATCGAACAGGAAAGGCCGCAGGCGTTGAAGTACGGCGTCAGCGCGCAAGAGGCGCATCGCTTCGGCCTGCCTTGTGGCGGCACCATTCAGCTCGTGCTGGAGCCGTTGATGCTTGCGAGCGGTATCGCCGAGCTGTGTGCAGCGGTGGAGGCAGGCAGGCTCGTCGCGCGCACGCTCGACTTGACGACGGGGGCTGCGCGCCTCGAACCGGCGCAGGCGACGGACGGCGTCCTCTTCGACGGGACGACGCTGCTGACCATCCATGGGCCCCGTTACCGGATGCTGGTGATCGGCGCGGGACAGTTGTCGCGCTATCTTTGCAGCATCGCGGTTGGGCTGGATTATCAGGTCACGGTGTGCGATCCGCGCGAGGAATATACGGACGAGTGGAACGTGCCGGGCACGAGCATCGTTCGCGCCATGCCCGACGACACCGTGATGGACATGAAGCTCGACGAACGCTGTGCGGTGATCGCGCTGACGCACGATCCGAAGCTCGACGATCTCGCGCTGATGGAAGCGCTGAAAACGCCTGCGTTCTATGTGGGTGCGCTCGGTTCGCGTCGTAATAACGCGGCGCGGCGGAAGCGCTTGAGGGAGTTCGATCTCAACGATGAAGAACTCGCACGCCTGCACGGACCGGTGGGCATCTACATCGGCAGCCGGACGCCGCCGGAGATCGCCCTGTCGATACTTGCCGAATTGACGGCCGCAAAAAATGGCGTGTCGTTGCCAGAACTTCTACGGGTCGAAGGCGCGAAGGCGGCCCGCGAGATGGCGGGCAACGCGGTGGGCTGTGGCGCCTTGTAAGCGGAGCAGAAACGAATTTTGCATGGTTTCTGCGTCTGCGAATCGCACACTCTATCAAAGCGTCGATGGTCAGTTTGTTGCTCGCTGGGAAAACGCCCGCCTGCAAGGCTATGCCGCGACGTCTGCGGCCACAATCGCGGGACTGCGGCGCTGCGCGACGATATGCCCGCACATCGGGAATATCGCGCTCCCCTACCCGCATTTCGCGCCGGTGGTAAGACCCAGCCCGACCATTTGAATCCTCTCCTGGAGACAACCAATGTTTGTCCAAATGAATAGGAAACCGATTCATCTAGAAAAGTTTTTTGCCGTATGACGAAATTTTGTTCATTGCCGTCAAGCGTCAAACATGGCGATCCTAATGCAAACGGGTTCATTCTTGAGCACACAGACGTTCGAACTCAAGAGATGTACTCACGAGTCTTAGCTGGGTGTGCCAGCGTTAGGTCGCTCGCCTTTGGATTCGTAGCAATCCAGCCGTCCAGCATATCTGCCCACGCCTGGAGCATCGTCCTCCTCTGCTCTGCATACTCCGCCTTGTTGTAGACCGCGCGCACGCCACGCTGTTCGTGAGCGAGGCATTTCTCAATCCAGTCGGTGTTGAACCCTGCTTCATGCAACAGCGTGCTGGCAGTCCGACGCAGATCGTGCACCGTGAAAGGATTAAAATCTGTCCCATCGTCGCGTATCAGCTTGACCGTGCTGTCAATGACCCGGTTCAGAGTCGCCATACTTATTGGGGATGCCGTCTCATAGCGGCCGGGATGCACGTACGAACTCGCTCCGAAGCACGTCTTGAATGCGACCAGAATGTCCAGAGCCTGTTGGCTCAGATAGACAATGTGGGGGCGACCGGCCTTCATCCGATCCTTCGGAATTGTCCAGACTGCGGCGTCGAAATCTATCTCACCCCACATCGCCAAAATGAATTCGGACTTGCGCACCAGAGTGAGCAGCATGAATCTGATAGCAAGGCGCAGCGTAGGCATCGTCGGCGTCTGTTCCAATGCACTGAAAAACAGATGGATTTCGGAAGGCGACAGGGTCCGATCGCGCGGCTTGAAGGTGGCGATCGCAGACGGGCGGATGGCCTCCGCAGGATTGTCCACCTTTAGTCCCCGCGCCTGCACGAAACGGTAAACCTGCAGAACGATGTCGCGCGCCTGCACGGCAGGGGCCGCAGCGCCCCTCTCCTTGATCTTCTCGCAGCGCGCCATCAGTCGCGCGGGCGTGATCTCTCCCAACTTCAGCCGGCCAAATTCCGACGCGAGATTCCGCTCGTATACTGATTTGCGCATCGCTCGTGTGGAGTCGGCAAGAGCAGTCTCCACAAAGTATTTCTCCGCCCACTTACCAAACGTCAGCGCCTCGGTCGCCTCGACCCGTTTCTCGACTTTCGCACGTGACGGACTCTCGCCACGTTGGATTGCTCCGTAGGCATAGTCGCGTAGAAGCCGGGCTTCCGGGAGGCTAATAGCCATCCCGAATCCGAGTTCGTCTGGCTTGCGTGGCTTCCGTGCGGAAAGTGATGGATCGTAGCGGCCGATAACCAGGGTTTCCCGGCGACCGTTCACCCGGTAGTCGTACCGGAAGCTCACCGCGCCTGACGGCGTCACTGCCGCATATAGCCCCCGCTGATCAGCAACCTTATAGATCTTCTGGGCCGGCTTCAGCGCTCGCAACTGCATGTCTGTGAGCATAGGGACTCCTCGAACGTATACCGTCAACCGATACCGTCAGACTAACTTGACGGTATCGGACAAGGCCGTCCGAGGAAGAAATGTCGGTACCGTCACCGATACCGACATTTCCATCAGGTATTGCCCGGATCACAGCAGACCACACCGGACAATAACCTCATGTTTTTAAACGGAAAAACATGAAAAACCGGACCTCACGGAACGACTTGGGAGCAGTCTAAATCATTCCCACTCAATCGTCGCCGGCGGCTTCCCCGAAATGTCGTACACCACCCGATTAATCCCCCGCACCTCGTTAATGATGCGGTTGGACACCTGCCCAAGCAGCTCATGCGGCAGATGCGCCCAATGCGCGGTCATGAAGTCGAGAGTCTGCACCGCGCGCAGCGCGACCACGTACTCGTAGGTACGGCCATCGCCCATCACGCCCACGCTCTTCACGGGCAGAAACACGGCAAAAGCCTGGCTCGTGAGCTCATACCACGACTTGCCGGATTCCTTATCGATGGTGTTGCGCAGCGTCTCGATGAAAATCGCATCGGCGCGACGCAGCAGATCCGCGAACTCGCGCTTCACTTCGCCGAGAATACGCACGCCGAGGCCCGGGCCCGGAAACGGATGGCGATACACCATATCGTGCGGCAAACCGAGCTTCACGCCCAGTTCGCGCACCTCGTCCTTGAAGAGTTCGCGCAGCGGCTCGAGCAGCTTGAGGTTCAGCGTCTCGGGCAGGCCGCCCACGTTGTGGTGGCTCTTGATCGTATGTGCGCTCTTCTTGCCCTTGCCCGCCGACTCGATCACGTCCGGATAGATCGTGCCCTGCGCGAGCCACTTCGCATCCGTGAGCTTGCCCGCCTCGGCCTGGAACACCTCGACGAACTCCGCGCCAATGATCTTGCGCTTCGCCTCCGGATCGGTCACGCCCGCCAGCTTCGACATGAACGCCGCGCTCGCATCGACGTGAACCACTTTCACGCCGAGGTTATCCGCAAACATCGACATCACCTGCTCGGCTTCGTTCAAGCGCAGGAGGCCGTGATCGACGAACACGCAAGTCAGCTGATCGCCAATCGCGCGATGCAGCAGCGCTGCCGCCACCGACGAGTCCACGCCGCCCGAGAGGCCGAGGATGACGTGCTCGCTGCCCACCTGCTTGCGAATCGCTTCGACGGCTTCATCGATGTAGTGGCCCATTTCCCAGTCGGCCTTCGCGCCGCAGATGCCCAGCACGAAGCGCTCGAGCATTGCGCGGCCCTGCACCGTGTGCGTGACTTCCGGGTGCCATTGCAGACCGTAGAAGTGACGTGCTTCGTCGGCCATCGCCGCGATCGGGCACGATTCCGTCGATGCCATCAGCTTGAAGCCTGGCGGCATGTCGGTGACCTTGTCGCCGTGGCTCATCCACACCTTGAGCATGCCGTGACCTTCGCTCGTGCGGAAGTCCTCGATACCTTCGAGGAAGCTCGTGTGGTTGCGCGCGCGCACTTCGGCGTAGCCGAATTCGCGCAGATGGCCGCCGTCGACCTTGCCGCCGAGCTGCTCGGCCATCGTCTGCATGCCGTAGCAAATGCCGAGCACCGGCACGCCCAGTTCGAACACCGCTTGCGGTGCGCGCGGTGTATCGGTTTCGGTGACGGAGTTCGGTCCGCCCGAGAGGATGATGCCCTTTGGCGCGAACTCGCGGATGAATGCGTCGTCGACGTCGTGCGGATGGATTTCAGAGTAGACGTTGGCTTCGCGCACGCGGCGCGCGATCAGTTGGGTGACTTGCGAACCGAAGTCGAGAATCAGGATTTTGTCGTGCATGGCAGCGGACGAGACCTAAAAAAGAACAGATACAGAAAGCCGCGCGCTGGGTGAATCTGGCGCGCGGCGTGAATTCATCGGAAACCTGGCGCTTGATGGCTGCGGCGCAAAACGGTGCATAAACCGGCGAACGAGCCAATAAGCAGATAGCGCAATCCGGACATAAAGCGACGGGTATTGCCCGCGCCCCGGCTTCTCGCGCTAATCAGCCACGCAGCGGCGGCCGCGGCGCGTCTGCTGCTTCGTCTCGCGCGGCAAGATACGGATCTTGCACTTGCGCAGCCGCACCCGCTGAAGCGGGTGTTGCCGGCGCGGGTTCTGCGCGGGCCGCGCCAGTTGCCACCGCGCCGCCCACAAAAACCGGCTTCGCGTATGCCACGGGCTCTTCGCGCTTCGTCCTGGCCACGGCGCGCGCTTCGCGTTCCTGCGCGGCGGCCTCGGCCGCCTGTGCCTTCTCGCGCCGCTTCACCGCACCGGCAAGCCGTGTGCCGCCCAGCCCGACGATGATCAGCCAGGCGCCCAGTGCTCCAGCCACCAGTTGGCCGAAGCCCGTGAGTTGCGGCGTATGCAGGCCAATCAGCCAGACCAGCATCAGCACGCCAGCGATCCAGTTAACGTGCCCCACCGTGCGCCCGACCGTGACGGTCAAGTCGCCGTCAAAGGCCGCTCGCAGCGCAATCCACGCGAAACCAGCCAGCACCACTCCGAACGCCTGGCCGATGAGCGGCGGCTGCGCCTGCACCAACTCCAAGGCGTTGTAGAGCGAGCTCCAGGGCGTGAGCAGGAACAGCACGCCGAACCCCAGCAGCATCAACGCGTCGACAATCAGCACTATGCGCAGCAGCGGCTTCATCGCGGTTTAGTCCACGTGGTAGTTGGGCGCTTCCTTGGTGATCTGCACGTCGTGGACGTGGGATTCGTTAAGGCCGGCACCGGTGATCTGCACGAACTCCGCCTTCGCATGCAACTCGTCGATCGTGCGGCAACCGCAGTAGCCCATCGAGGCGCGCACGCCGCCGATCAGCTGGAACAGGATTGCGTTGATCGGCCCCTTATAGGCAACGCGGCCTTCGATGCCTTCCGGCACGAGCTTGTCGATATTGGCCGAGTTGTCCTGGAAGTAGCGGTCCGCGGCGCCGTCCTTCATCGCACCGACCGAGCCCATGCCGCGGTACGACTTGTACTGGCGGCCCTGGAACAGGAACACGTCGCCCGGCGACTCTTCGGTGCCTGCGAACATGCTGCCCATCATCACAGCGTTCGCTCCGGCTGCCAGCGCCTTCGAAACGTCGCCCGAGTAGCGCACGCCGCCGTCGGCGATGCACGGCACGCCCGTGCCCTTGAGCGCTTCCGAGACATTGGAAATCGCGCTGATCTGCGGCACGCCCACGCCCGCCACGATACGCGTCGTGCAGATCGAGCCCGGGCCGATGCCGACCTTCACGCCGTCCGCGCCGTACTCGACGAGCGCGCGCGCCGCGTCAGCCGTAGCGATGTTGCCGCCGATCACCTCGACGTGCGGGAAATTCTGCTTGACCCACCGGACGCGCTCGAGCACGCCCTTGCTGTGGCCGTGCGCCGTATCGACCACGATCACGTCCACACCGGCCTGCGCCAGCAGTTCGACGCGCTCCTCGTTGTCCGGGCCCACGCCGACGGCCGCGCCCGCGCGCAGCTTGCCGTGCTCGTCCTTACACGCGGCCGGATGCTCGGTCTGCTTGGTGATGTCCTTGACGGTCATGAGGCCGCGCAGTTCGAACGCGTCGTTCACGACCAGCACGCGCTCGAGACGGTGGCTGTGCATGAGCGCCTTGGCTTCGAGAAGCGGCGTGCCTTCCTTGACGGTGACGAGGCGCTCGCGCGGCGTCATGATCGAGCGCACCGGCTCATCCAGACGCGTTTCGAAGCGCAGGTCGCGGTTCGTCACGATACCGACGAGTTGCGCGCCTTCCACCACCGGGAAGCCCGAGATGCCATGCTGCTGCGAGAGGGCGATCACGTCCGCGACTTTCATCTGCGGCGGAACCGTGATCGGGTCGCGCACCACGCCCGATTCGAAACGCTTCACCTTCGCAACCTCGCGCGCCTGCTCGGCCGGCGTGAGGTTCTTGTGGATGATGCCGACGCCGCCCTGCTGCGCCATCGCGATTGCGAGGCGGCCTTCCGTGACGGTATCCATCGCGGCCGAGACAAGCGGAATATTCAGGGAGATATTGCGGGTCAGCCGGGTTTTCAGGCTGGTGTCGCGCGGGAGAACGTCGGAAAAGGCGGGGACGAGGAGCACGTCATCGAACGTGAGTGCTTTCTGGATCAGACGCATGGCAAATCCTATAGGCGCAAAAGCAGATTATACGGGATAGCGCCCTGGAAATCATCAGTGTCTACAGTAGCTTAGCGCCGTTTTCGGGATTTTTTTGAGGTTTGGGGCGGGGCATGTGGGGGTATAAGAGCCCTGTGTCAGACCCGATTTTCTGGCCGCAGGCCGAAAGCTGCGACTCAGGAATCGGAAGATCGGGAATCGCGCCGTGCAGGATTGAACAAGACGGCCACGCGGCCTGTGATTAAGCTTCCACCCATCCTGCAAGGCCAGAATGGCCGGATTGAAATTGTGGAGGCAAGGGAAATGCAGCGTGGTGTGTTGTACGGCGTGCTCGCCGGTGCGTTATGGGGAACGGTGTTCCTGGTTCCGCGCCAGTTGCCGGAGTTCTCGCCGCTGCTCCTGAGCGCCGGGCGCTACGCAATGTATGGCCTCGTGTCGTTCGCGGCCCTTCTGCCCATGCTGCGGCACGTCTGGCCACGCCTGACTCGCGCGGACCTCGCCGCGCTCGTGAAACTCGCTCTCGTGGGCAACCTTCTGTACTACCTCTTTCTTGCGAGCGCGATTCACCTCGTGGGCATCGCGCCGGCCTCGCTGATTGTCGGCGTCCTGCCCGTCACGGTCACGCTGCTCGGACGCGGCGATCATGGCGCGGTGGCACTCTCTAAGCTGGTCTGGCCGCTCGCCATGATCGCGGCCGGCATCGTGTGCATCAACATCGACGTTTTCACTGCGGGCGCAAGCGATCACGCCAGCACGCTCACGAAGATAGCCGGCCTTGGCTGCGCGGTTGGCGCGCTCGCTTGCTGGACGTGGTACGCCGTCGAAAATGCCCGCTATCTGCAACGCAACGCCCATTTCGGCGGCAACGAGTGGTCGGTGCTTTGGGGCGTCGTAACAGGCGCGCTCGGTGGCCCGCTCTGGCTCGCGGTGCTCGTCATGCCCGCCGGCATGGTGCAGCACAGCGTGGCCAGCGGACGCTGGACGGCATTCTGGCAACTGAACCTCGTGCTGGCCATCGGCGCGTCGTGGCTTGGCAACGGCCTCTGGAACGCGGCGTCCAAGCGGCTCCCGCTTACGCTTTCGGGTCAGATGATCGTATTCGAGACGCTGTTCGCCCTGCTCTACGGTTTCGTCTACGACCACCGCCTGCCACGCATGCTCGAAGTCGCAGCCATCGTGCTGCTGGTCGCGGGCGTGAGTTGGTCAGTCCGCCAGCATTCGGGCAGCCCGGAAGACACGGCGCATGGAGACGGTATCGTGCCGAAAGGCGATTTGCCGGGAATTCCTGCCATTGGCGAAACGAACGCCTCTGCAAGTAACGGCCCGGAGCGCCGCCGCACGGCGAATTGAAAAGCCCGAGGGCGCAACACGCGCCCTCGGATAGCCACTCATTTGCCCCGTCAACGCCGATTTAGCGCGAATCCTTGTTTTGCCACTTGCGGCCCTCGATCGAGCCTTCCTTGCGCGTCTTGTCGACACGGCGCTGCCGCGCGAGCTTGGGGTCGACCACCAGCGGGCGATAAATTTCCACGCGATCGTGATTGGCGAGCACCGTGTCGAGCGGCTTGAGCTTGCCGTAGACGCCCACCTTCAGTTTCGTCAGATCGATTTCCGGATGGCGGACGAGAATGCCGCTGGCGTCGATGGCCTGCTGCACCGTCGCGCCGGGCTCGAGCTCCACCCCGATGAGCGTCTGCGCGTCAGGCAGCGCATAGCAGACGTCGATGAACAGTTTCGCGCTCATGGCTTGTTCTTGCCGTAACGCTGGTCGGCGCGCTTCACGAACGTGTCGACGAAGGTGTTCGCAATATGGTGGAACACGGGGCCGATGATCTTCTCGAGAAGAATGTTAGAAAACTCGTAGTGCAGCGAGAATTCGATCTTGCAGGCATCGGAGCGCAACGGCGTGAAGCGCCAGGCGCCCGTGAACTTCTTGAACGGCCCGTCGGCGAACTCCATGTCGATGCGCTCGGGCCGCTTGTGCTTGTTGCGCGTGGCGAAGTGCTGCTTGATGCCCTTGAAGTTGATATCGATTTTCGCTTCCATTCCGTTCTCGTCCTTGCGGCGAACCTCGACGCCGCCGCACCACGGCAGGAAGTTGGGATAGTCGTCGACGTCGGTCACGAGGTCGAACATCTGCTCCGCCGAATGGCGAATCAACACGGTTTTCTGAACATCCGCCATAAATTGCGCAATGCGAGGCAAGGGTGAAAGCGCCACGGGCTTTCGGTGGCCCGCTTTGCTAAAATCGTAATTTTAAACGAGTTGGGCGTTTCCCATTTTCCTATGAGCATCATCGACAACAGAAAAGCCTTCTTCGATTACTTCATCGAAGAGCGCCACGAGGCGGGGCTCGCGCTCGAAGGATGGGAGGTCAAGGCCATGCGCGCCGGACGAGCCAACATCAAGGAAAGCTACGTCGTGATCAAGAACGGCGAGCTGTACCTGATCGGCACGCACATCAGCCCGCTGCCCGAAGCCTCGACGCACATCCAGCCCGACCCTACGCGCATCCGCAAGCTGCTGCTCCACCGCGAGGAAATCGACAAACTGATCGGCAAGGTCGAGCAGCGCGGGTTCACGCTCGTGCCGCTGAACTTCCACTACAAGGGCGGCCGCGTGAAGTGCGAGATTGGCCTCGCGAAGGGCAAGAAGCTGCACGACAAGCGCGAAACGGAGAAGCAGCGCGACTGGCAGCGCGAAAAGGCGCGCCTCATGCGCACGCCGACCTGAGCACGCCCAGGCACCCGCTCAGGCGCCCTTCGCCGCATCGCGGCTCAACTGCGTCTCTTTCATGCCCGAGCGGTTCACGATGGTGAGCGCCGAAGCAATCATCGAGCTCAGGTCGCTCATATTGCCGGGCACGATCAGCGTATTGCCCTGCTTCGCGAGATTGCCGAACGCCGTGACGTACTGCTCGGCCACCTTGAGATTGACCGCATCCATGCCCCCCTGCGCCTGGATCGAGTTGCCGATCTTCTGGATGGCCTGCGCATTCGCCTCGGCCACCGCGAGAATGGCGGCCGCCTGACCCTGCGCCTGATTGATGGCGGCCTGCTTCTCCCCTTCCGACTTCTGGATCGCCGCTTCGCGCGCGCCCGCCGCAAGGTTGATCTGCTCCTGCTTGCGCCCTTCCGAGGCCGCGATCAGCGCGCGCTTTTCACGCTCCGCCGTGATCTGCGCCTGCATCGCGTGCAGGATTTCCTTCGGCGGCGTGAGGTCCTTGATCTCGTATCGCAACACCTTCACGCCCCAGTTGGCGGCGGCTTCATCGAGCGCCGAGACGACGCTGTGATTGATGAAATCGCGCTCCTCGAACGTCTTGTCGAGTTCCAGCTTGCCGATCACCGAGCGCAGCGTGGTCTGGGAAAGCTGCGTGATGGCGAACACGAAGTTGCTCGAGCCGTACGAGGCCTTCATCGGATCGGTCACCTGAAAGTACAGCACGCCGTCCACCTGGAGTTGCGTGTTGTCGCGCGTGATGCATATCTGGCTCGGCACGTCGAGCGGAATTTCCTTGAGCACGTGCTTGTAGGCCACGCGGTCGATGAACGGCAGCACGATCGAGAGACCCGGTGTAAGCGTGGCATGGTAGCGGCCCAGCCGCTCGAGCACCCAGGCATGTTGCTGCGGCACGATCTTCATGGTCCTCGAGATCAGCACCACGACGATCACGAGCAGAATCACCCCAACGATAGGCACTTGCATACGCATCCCCTTTTTGCTTTGACTTCGGCTTCGATTTGACTTCGTTCAGGCGTGGCGCGTGCCTTCGCGCGCACCCGGCGCCACGCTGCCGGCGCGCCTCGCCGCAACAACGAGGCAACTGCCCCGCACCGCCTTGATTTCGTAGAGATGGGCGTCCTCGGGCTCGCCCGGCGCGAGTTCGACATCCCACTCGGCGCCCCGATACATCGTGCGTGCGCGCCCGTCTCGCCACTCGGCGACCGGGACAGTCGAGCCGATGTCGAGATTCACACCCGGATCGGTTGACGCGTCGACCATGCGCCGGCGCCGCCCGAACCGCGAGCGCCGCAGTGCGATCACGGCCATCAAGGCCACGAGCGCAGCTGCCACCATTTGGAGTTCGAGCGGCGCGCCCAGCTCATAGGCGAGCACACCCGCGAGGCACCCGAGCGCGATCATCAGCAAATAGAACGTGCCGGTCATCAGCTCGGCCACGATCAGCACGCCTGCGCCGATCCACCAGAACACACCATGCGGACCCACGTCGACCTCCCAAAGTAAAACACCCCGGCTTGACCGGGGTGTTATAGCACGAAGCTGACACTGATTTGCGCAGCGTGCGAAGCAAGGCATAAGCAGCCTCAACTTCCGCACGCTGCGCGTGCCGGAGCGGCAGGGTCAACAGGCGGGCATTACTTCGCCTGCGACTTCGCGAGCGCCTGCCACGTATCGACGATCGTGTCGGGGTTCAGCGACATCGACGCAATGCCTTCGTCCGCGAGCCACTGGGCGAAGTCCGGATGATCGGACGGACCCTGGCCGCAGATGCCGACGTACTTGTTCAGGCGCAGGCAGGTTTCGATCGCGCGCTTGAGCATGAACTTCACGGCCGGATCCCGTTCGTCGAAGTCGACTGCCAGCAGTTCCATGCCCGAGTCACGGTCGAGGCCGAGCGTGAGCTGCGTGAGGTCGTTCGAGCCGATCGAGAAGCCGTCGAAGTACTGCAGGAACTCTTCGGCGAGGATCGCGTTCGACGGCACTTCGCACATCATGATGAGACGCAGACCGTTCACGCCGCGCTTCAGACCGAACTTCTCAAGCAGGCCGACCACACGCTCCGCCTGCTTGAGAGTGCGCACGAACGGCACCATGATCTCGACGTTCGAGAGGCCCATCTCTTCACGCACGCGCTTGAGCGCGAGGCACTCCATCTCGAACGCCTGCGCGAAGTCCTCGGCGACATAACGCGACGCGCCGCGGAAACCCAGCATCGGGTTTTCCTCGTCCGGCTCGTAACGCGAACCGCCGATCAGCTTCTTGTACTCGTTCGACTTGAAGTCCGACAGACGCACGATGACGGGCTTCGGATAGAACGCCGCCGCGATCGTGGCGATGCCTTCCGTGAGCTTGTCGACGTAGAACGCACGCGGCGACGCATGGCCGCGCGCCACGCTCTCGACCGCCTTTTTCAGGTCCGCGTCGACGTTCGGGTACTCGAGGATCGCCTTCGGGTGCACGCCGATGTTGTTGTTGATGATGAACTCGAGACGCGCGAGGCCAACACCTGCATTCGGCAGTTGCGAAAAGTCGAACGCGAGTTGCGGGTTGCCGACGTTCATCATGATCTTGACCGGAATCGCCGGCAGCTCGCCGCGCTGCACTTCGCTGACTTCGGTTTCGAGCAGACCGTCGTAAATGCGGCCTTCGTCGCCTTCGGCGCACGACACGGTCACCAGCGCGCCGTCCTTCAGCACGTCGGTTGCATCGCCGCAGCCCACGACTGCCGGCACGCCCAGCTCACGCGCGATGATCGCGGCGTGGCAGGTACGGCCGCCACGGTTCGTGACGATGGCCGAAGCACGCTTCATCACCGGCTCCCAGTTCGGGTCGGTCATGTCGGCGACCAGCACGTCGCCCGGCTGCACGCGTTCCATTTCGGACGGATCGTGAATCACCTTCACGCGGCCCGCGCCGATCTTCTGACCGATCGCGCGGCCCGTTGCGAGAACCTGCGACTGGCCCTTGAGCTTGAAGCGCTGCTCGGCCTTGCCCGCGGCCTGGCTCTTCACCGTCTCCGGACGCGCCTGGAGAATGAAGATCTTGCCGTCGAGGCCGTCCTTGCCCCACTCGATGTCCATCGGGCGCTGATAGTGCTTTTCGATGATGACGGCGTACTTCGCCAGCTCGATCACGTCTTCGTCGGTGATCGAGAAGCGGTTGCGCTGCTCATGCGAAACGTCGACCGTCTTCACGCGGCCCGGCTCGCCCGGCTGCGTGAACTCCATCTTGATGAGCTTCGAGCCGATCGAGCGGCGGATGATCGGCGCCTTGCCCTGCGCGAGCGTGGTCTTGAAGACGTAGAACTCGTCCGGATTCACCGCGCCCTGCACGACGGTCTCACCAAGGCCGTAGCTCGACGTGATGAAGACGGCATCCTTGAAGCCCGACTCCGTGTCGAGCGTGAACATCACGCCCGCGGCGCCGCGGTCCGAGCGGACCATGCGCTGCACGCCAGCCGACAGTGCGACTTCGGCGTGGGTGAAGCCCTTGTGGACGCGATAGGAAATGGCGCGGTCGTTGTAGAGCGACGCGAACACGTGCTTGAGGCGATCGAGGACGTCCTCGATGCCCACCACGTTCAGGTAGCTCTCCTGCTGGCCGGCGAACGATGCGTCGGGCAGGTCTTCGGCCGTAGCCGACGAACGCACAGCGAACGAAAGCTCGGACGGCGAGCTGTTCTTGAGCGTCTCGAAGCCCGCGCGGATGTCTGCCTCCAGCTTCGGCTGCAGCGGCGCGTCGACGATCCACTGGCGGATTTCCTTGCCCGCTTCGGCCAGCGCCTTGACGTCGTCGACGTCGAGCGTCTCCAGACGAGCGGCGATCCGTTCGGTCAAGTTGTTGTGCTTCAGAAAGTCGCGGAAGGCGAGCGCGGTCGTCGCGAAGCCCGTAGGCACACGCACGCCAGCTTCAGCCAACTGGCTGATCATTTCGCCGAGGGAGGCGTTCTTGCCGCCCACGATCTCGACATCGGTCATCCGCAACTGCTCGAAAGGCACTACATAAGCCTGATCCTTGGCAACGGTGTTAGTCATTACAAGCCCCTAAGTGTGAAAAAAATTCACGATTGCGCAAGTGGGCTCGAACGCGGGCCGCCCATTGGGAGCGGATTCGCGTCTTGCGCAACCTGTTGGAGAAGCAATCGCCACCACCGGGGGCTAGCATCCAGCACAAGGAGAAGCAGGGAGATGCGCGCGATTGCACGAAATTACCCGGAATCGCTGCGAATTGACGTCCAATTGAGCCACGATGAGCTGCGGTTTGGCGCGAATGCACTGCAATTGCTTATCCAACAGGTTGCCGCTATTCTACCGTGCCGACTCTCGAAAATGTGTCTGTCGGTGAGAATCCCCTCTCAGGGCTCATCCACAAAGCTCAGGGAGTCTCTTCCGGGCGCTCCGCCCGTCTGGCCCCACTTACACACCCAGCCTCAATCGATGTCGCCTACCGTATTCATCGTCTCCGACGGTACCGGGATCACTGCCGAAACTTTCGCGCACTCGATCCTCTCGCAGTTCGACCAGAAATTCCGCCTCGTGCGCGTGCCGTTCATCGACTCGACGGACAAGGCCTACTCGACCGCCGAAAAGATCAACGAAGCCGCAGTGCATGAAGGCCGCCGCCCGATCGTCTTCACGACGCTGGTGGACAGCAACTCCAACGAAATCCTCAAGCGCTCGAACGCGCTCGTGCTCGACATGTTCCAGACCTTCGTGGAGCCGCTGGAGCAGGAACTGGAGCTCAAGTCGAGCCACGCGATGGGCCGTGGCCACCAGAACGCCGACACCGACGAATACAAGAACCGCATCGAGGCCATCAATTTCTCGCTCGCGCACGACGACGGCCAGTCCGACCGCAATCTGAACGACGCCGACGTGATCCTCGTGGGCGTGTCGCGTAGCGGCAAGACACCGACCAGCCTTTATCTGGCGATGCAGTACGGCGTGAAAGCGGCAAACTATCCGCTGATCCCCGACGACTTCGAACGCGGCAAGCTGCCCAATTCGCTGCTGCCGTATCGCGGAAAGATCTTTGGGCTTTCGATCGATCCGCAGCGTCTCACGGAAATCCGTAACGAGCGGCGGCCTGGCAGCAAGTACGCGGCGCTGGAGAATTGCCGCTACGAAGTCAATGAAGCCGAGGCCATGATGCGCCGTGAGAACATCAAATGGCTCTCGTCGACGCACAAGTCCATCGAGGAAATCGCCACGACGATCTTGCAGGAAATCCGCCTCGACAAGCCGGTGTACTGAAGATCGCTCCGTGTAGAAACGAATAAGGCCTGCTCACTCGCGAGCAGGCCTTTTTGTTGCATCAGTCACCAAGGCGTGAACCCGTACTGAGCGCAGCTCAACGCGCGTGGCGCTGCTGACGGCATTGCTCGAAGATGCATACAGCGGCAGCCGCCGCCACATTCAGGGACTCCATGCCGCCCGGCTGAGGAATCGTCACGCGCAACGCCGCCGCGTCGCGCCACAGCTGCGAGACGCCCGCCCCTTCGTTGCCGAAAACCCACGCCACCTGCCCCGTGAGATCGGTCTCGTCGATGGCCCGCGCGCCATGCGAGTCGGTGATCACGACCGGCACCCCCAGCATGGCGATCAGCGTCTCGGGTTCGACATTTTCGAAGACCTGCAGCAGGAAGTGCGCGCCCATTGCCGAGCGCAGCACCTTCGAAGACCACGCGTATGCCGTGCCCGGCGTGCAGAACACCTTGTCGACGCCCGCCGCCGCCGCGCTGCGCAGGATCGAGCCGACGTTGCCCGCATCCTGCAGGCCGTCGAGCACGAGGCAGGTCGATTCGACCCGCTCAGGCAGATGCGCCTCTGGCATATCCACGAGCAGCAGCATGCCCACGCCGTGCACGACGTTCGAAAGCTGGCCAAAGAGCGCATCGGGCAGCGTGATCACACGGCGCTCGTCGACGCGCTCGACAATGGCCTGCGCCTCGGCATGCGCGAGCGCGCCTTCGGTCACGATGCAATATTCGGGCTGCGTGCCGCCGTCGAGCCATGCGCTCGCGAGGTGAAAACCCTCGAGCAGAGCTTGATGGCTGCGCCGCTGCTGATGCGTCGAGCCGGCCAGCGCCTTCAGGCGCTTGTAAAGCGGATTGTCGCGCGAAGTAATGGCTTTCACGGGCGGGCCTGGCGATTTGAAAAAGGAAGGTTGAAAAGAACAACGGCGCCGCACGAAGCGACGCCGGACTGCATGAACCCGGGCATTGCGCTGCTCAGGCTGATGCGAAGGCGTCGTCGTCCGGAGCGGCGTCGCCAGCTGTACTTGCCAAGCTCGTCAGCGCGAGGCCATGCAGCGCATACGCGTCGCGCACGGGCGCGAACGTGCGCCGGTGGTGCACGCAAGGACCATGCTCGCGCAGCGCGGCCAGATGCTGTGCGGTGCCGTAACCCGCGTGCGCATCGAAGCCATACACGGGGAACGCCTCGTGCAACTCCAACAGCATGCGGTCGCGCGTGACCTTCGCAATGATCGACGCCGCCGAGATGCTGGGCACGAGCGCGTCGCCGCCGATCACGGCCTCGCTGCGCACCGGCAGCACCGGGCAGCGGTTGCCGTCGATCTTGGCGAGCGTGGGTTTCACGCTCAGGCCCTCCACGGCGCGCCGCATCGCCAGCATGGTCGCGTGCAGGATATTGAGCGAGTCGATCTCCTCGACGCTCGCCGACGCCACGCACCATGCGAGCGCGCGTTCGACGATGAGGTCGTAGAGCGCCTCGCGCGCTTTCGCCGTGAGCGCCTTGGAGTCGTCGAGACCGGCGATCGGACGCGCCGGATCGAGAATCACGGCGGCGGCGGTGACCGGGCCGGCGAGCGGCCCTCGTCCAGCTTCGTCCACGCCGCAGACGATGTCGTCAGGCGACTCGAACAACAGACCCGCTTGCTCCGCCCACATTTGCCGCTCCGCGCGTTTCTCGGCCGCTTTCGACGGTGCTTTGGAGCTGGCTTGCGCTGCGGCTTTCGCCGCTGGCGCCTTCGCGCGAGTGCGCTTGATCGCGCCTTCGGTCATGCCAGGCTCCTGCGGCGATCCACTACGCTGGCAACCACCTCCGCCGCTCGCTCCGACATGTTCTGCCGCAGCGCATGGTGCATCTGCGTGAACACTTCGGTCAGCGTGCGCCGGTTTGCTTCGTCGTGCAATTGCGTGAGCGTGGCGTCCGCGAGCGCCTCGGGCGTGGCGAAGTGCTGAAGGATCTCGGGCACCACGAAGCGTCCCGCGAGAATGTTCGGCAGACCGACATACGGCAGGTAGCCCTGACGGCGCATGATTTGCCCCGTGAGCCAGGGCACCTTGTACGAGATGACCATCGGCTTCTTGAGCAGCGCCGCCTCTAGCGTGACCGTGCCGCTCTTGACGAGAATCGCATCGGCGGCGGTCATCGCCACCTGCGACTGCCCGTCGATGATCGTGAGCGCCAGGCCCTGGTGCGAGTTGGCGAGCTCCTGCAGCTGCGCGTGGATCGCCGGCGTCGCCGCCGGCATCACGAAGCGCAAGCCCGGCTCGCGCTGCTGCATGATCTGCATCGCGTCGAAGAACGTCGGGCCGATCAGGTTGATCTCGGAGCGGCGGCTGCCCGGCAGCACCGCGATGATCGGTCCGCTGCCTGACAAGCCGAGCGCGCGGCGCGCGCCGGGCACATCCGGCTCGAGTGGGATATCGTCGGCAAGCGGATGCCCCACGTAGGTCGCCGCCACACCCGCTTTCTCGAGGATCGCCGGCTCGAACGGAAACACGCAGAGCATGTGATCCACGGCCTTCTGGATCTTCCTGATGCGGCCGCCGCGCCACGCCCAGATGGACGGACACACGAAGTGGATCGTGGGAATGCCCGCGTCGCGCAGCGGGTGTTCGAGACCGAAGTTGAAGTCGGGCGCGTCCACGCCGATGAAAACGTCGGGCGGGTCCGCGAGCAGTTGATGCTTGAGTTCGCTGCGAATGCGCAGGATCTCGGGAATGTGCTTGAGCGCCTCGACATAGCCCCGCACGGTGAGCTTGTCCATCGGCCAATGCGCTTCGAAACCGGCGGCCTGCATGCGCGGCCCGCCGATTCCGTAGTAGTGCGCAGTATCGGGCAGCCTGCCAGTCAGCCCTTTGAGCATCGACGCCGCAAGCAGGTCGCCGGACGGCTCGCCGGCAACCATGGCGAGGCGCAGCGGACGGGTTTGAAGCGCCATCGGTTAGCGGATGATGCCGCGTTGCGACTGCTCGACGAAATCGAGCAGCGCCTTCACGTGTGCGTCACCGTCGCCGCCCGCTTGCGCGAGTTCGGCGATCTGCATCTTCGCCTCTTCGAGCGACAGGCCGTTCTTGTACAGCACGCGATAGGCCGAACGCAGCGCCGAGATCGCATCGGGCGTAAAGCCGCGGCGGCGCAGCCCTTCGACGTTGATGCCATGCGGCACCGCCTTGTTGCCCGCGGCGACCACGAACGGCGGCACATCCTGCACGAGCGCCGATGCGCCGCCCACCATCGAGTGCGCACCGATGCGCACGAACTGATGCACGCCCGTCATGCCGCCGACGATCGCGAAATCGTCGACGATCACATGGCCCGCGAGTTGCGCGTTGCTCGACATGATCACATTGTTGCCGAGCCTGCAGTCGTGACCCACGTGCACATACGACATGATCCAGTTGTCGTCGCCGACGATCGTGACGCCGGTGTCCTGCACCGTGCCCGTATGAATCGACGTGAACTCGCGGATGGTATTGCGATTGCCGATCACGAGCTTCGTGGGCTCGCCCTTGTACTTCATGTCCTGCGGACGGCCGCCGATGATCGCGTAGTGGCCGATCATGTTGTCTTCGCCGATCGTCGTATGGCCTTCCAGCACACTGTGCGAGCCGATTTTGGTGCGTGCACCGATGGCGACGTTGGCCCCGATCACCGCGTACGGCCCGATCTCCGCCGATTCATCGACTTGCGCGCCGGTCTCGACGACCGCGGTGGGATGGATCCTGCTCATTCGTCCTGGCTCTCCATTCTGTTGCCGTGCTGGCGCGTCTTACTGCGCCGCGTCCATTTTCTTGACGGTGCACATGAGTTCCGCCTCGCAGGCGACAGCGCCTTCCACTTCGGCCTGCGCCTTGAACTTCCAGATGCCGCGCATGTAGCGCTCGAACGTCACGTTCAGGATGAGTTGATCGCCCGGTTCGACCACGCGCTTGAAGCGCGCGCCATCGATGCCGACGAAGTAGTACAGCGTGTTCTCGAAGTCCTGCTCCTCTTCCGAAAACGTGAGGAGCGCAGCGGTTTGCGCCAGGGCTTCGAGAATCATCACGCCAGGCATGACCGGGCGTTGGGGAAAATGGCCCTGGAAAAAGGGCTCATTGACGGTCACGTTCTTCAACGCCTTGATGCTCTTGTGCGGCACGATTTCGGTGACCCGGTCCACCATCAGGAACGGATAACGGTGCGGAAGCAGCGTGAGGATCTTGTGGATGTCGAAGTTGAGTTTTTCGATGTTCATGGTGTTTCTGCTCACGCTGGAATTGCGTGTGACTGTCGAATGCGATGTCCGAAGTGCCTTGCCGAAGCATGGCTCCCGCGGTGCCTCACGGCCCGCGCTTCTGGCGCAGTATGCGCCATGTGCGACACTTCGTGCATGCGGATTGCCCCGGGTCTCGCAGACCAGATCTCGCAACCGGGTCTCGCAGACCGGGACACATGGATAGGCACGCGCCCAAGGCTCGAGCGCTTCACGCCCGAGCCACGAACCTGCCTTACCTTGTTACGCGCCGCCTTGTGCCTTCTGGGCAGCGGCTTCGAGCGCCCTGATGCGATCGCGCAACTTGTCGATATTGCGCAGCAGCGCGGCGCTCTTGTTCCAGTCGGCGTGATCGACCGCCGGGAACGCGCTCGTGTAGATGCCAGCCTTGGGCAACGACTTCGAGACACCCGACTTCGCCGTGACGATAACGTAGTCGCCCAGCGTGACATGTCCCGCGATGCCAACTGCGCCGCCGATCATGCAATGGCGGCCGATCGTGGTGCTGCCCGCGATGCCCGCGCAACCCGCAATCACGGTGTATGCGCCCACCTTGCAGTTGTGACCGATCTGCACGAGGTTATCGATCTTGACGCACTCCTCGATGATCGTGTCGGCCATCGCGCCACGATCGATCGTGGTGTTCGCCCCGATCTCGACATCGGGGCCGATCGAGACGCCGCCCACTTGCGGAATCTTCACCCAGCTGCCCGTGCGTGCATCACCCTCGCCCGTGAAGTCGGGCGCAAAGCCAAAGCCGTCCGAGCCGATCACGGCGCCGGCGTGCACGATGGCGCGCGCGCCGATCCTGCAGCCGTGATAAACCGTCACGCCCGGATAGAAGTGCGAGCCCTCGCCCACCTGGGTGCCGCGGCCAATGAACACGTTGGCGTCCAGCCACACGTGCTCGCCGATCGTGGCACCCGCCTCCACCGTGACGTTCGGGCCGATCACCGCACTCGCGGCAATCTTTGCCGTGGCATCGACATGGGCGCTCGGGTGCACGCCCGCCTGCACCTTCGGTGCAGCCAGATCGATGAACGCCTGCGCCACGCGCGCGAAATAAGCATACGGATTGGGCGTGACGATGAAATTACGACCGTCGCGGGAAGCCAGTTTTTCGAGATCTTCCGGGCTGATCAGAACGGCGCCTGCGCGAGTCGTCTCGACCTGCGCCAGATACTTGGGGTTGGCGAGGAACGCCAGTTGTTGCGGACCCGCCTGATCGAGCGGCGCGAGCGAGCCGACACGTTGCGTCGGGTCGCCAACTACAGCGCCGCCGAAGCGCCCGGCGATGTCCTCAAGCGTAAAAGCCATGCGCGAGATGCTCCTGCCTCAATTGCTGCTGCCAGCGCCGCCAGACGCGAGCGCCTTCAGGACCTGGTCGGTGATGTCGATGCGCGGGCTCACGTACACCGCTTCCTGCACGATCAAATCGTAGTGCTGCTGCTCGGCGATCTGCTTGATCACCTTGTTCGCCCGATCCAGCACCGCCGCAAGCTCTTCATTGCGACGCTGGTTCAGATCTTCGCGAAACTCGCGCTGCTTGCGCTGGAAATCGCTGTCGAGCTGCGACAGATCGCGCTGCTTCTGCGCGCGATCGCCGGGCGACATGCCCGGCCCATTCTTGTCGAGGGAGTCCGACATGGACTTCAAGCGTTGCGCCATGTCCTGCAAGTCCTTGTCGCGCTTTGCGAACTCGGCTTCGAGCTTGGTTTGCGCGGCCTTCGCGGGGGCGGATTCGCGCAGGATGCGATCGGAGTTGACCGCCGCGATCTTCGCTTCCTGCGCATGGGCCGCGCCCGTGCCAACAGCGAGCATCGCCAGCGACAGCGTCAAGGCCCCGATCGTCCGTCTGGAAAACATACCCGTTAGCAAAGTTATCCTCTCGTTTCTGTAAATACCTGTTCCTGCGAGCCTCGTCAGAAGGCCGTGCCAATCTGGAACTGGAACTTCTGGTACTGATCGCCTTCGTGCTTGACGATCGGGAAGCCAAGGCTCAGCTTGAGCGGGCCGATCGGCGAAATCCACGCTAGACCCACACCGTACGCATAGCGCAGACCGTTCGCGCCCGTGCTGGTGTTGCCCTCGTCGCCCCAGACGTTACCGGCGTCGACGAATGTGAAGACGCGCAGCGTGCGATCGTAGCCCGTGCCGGGCAGCGGGAACGTGAGCTCGATGTTGCCGACCACCATCTTCGAACCGCCGATCGGGTCGTTAGTCTTGGCGTCGCGCGGACCCAGCGAGCTCGGCTCGTAGCCACGCACCGAACCGATACCGCCCGCGTAGTAGTTCTTGAAGATCGGGTACGGCTTGCCGTCGAGGCCCTTGCCGTAGCCGGCCTGGAAGTTCATGCCCAGCACGAAGCCGCGTGCGAACGAGTAATAGTACTGCGCCTGCACGTCGGTCTTGACGTAAGGCGTCGAGCCGACCGGCGTACCCCATTCAAAATTCGCCTGCGTAAAGTAGCCGCGGCTCGGAATCAGCGCACTGTCGCGCGCGTCGCGCGACCAGCCGATCGTGAACGGAATGTTGTTCGACACACGGCCGAAGTTTTTCACGTAATCGATGTAGCTCTGCGGCGTGTACGCGTCGGTGTCGAGCGTGTCCTGCTCGAAACCGAGGCCGAAGAAGACCGTGTCCACTTCCGAGAACGGAATGCCGAACTTCAGGTCAGCGCCCGTCGTGATGATCTTGAAGCTCGAATCGGTCGAGTAGTACAGCGGCTGGTACGTGCGGTAGTAGACGTCGGTAATGCGCTTGATGCCGTCCACCGTGAAGTACGGGTCCACCTGCGTGACAGCCAGCGTGCGGTACGTCTTCGCGGTGTTGATGTTCACCGAGAGGCTCGTGCCCGAGCCGAACACGTTGTCCTGCGAGACCCCGGCCGAGAGCACCACCTTGTCCGTGGACGAGAAGCCCGCGCCCAGCGTGATCGCGCCGGTCGGCTTTTCGGCCACCTTCACGTTCACGTCGACCTGGTCGGGCGTACCTTCCACCGGCACCGTGGTCACGTCGACATCGGTGAAGTAACCGAGACGGTTGATACGGTCCTTCGAAAGCGCGAGGCGGCTCGAATCGAAC
Source organism: Paraburkholderia sp. A1BS-2L (assembly GCF_051125205.1). Classification (NCBI taxonomy): domain Bacteria; kingdom Pseudomonadati; phylum Pseudomonadota; class Betaproteobacteria; order Burkholderiales; family Burkholderiaceae; genus Paraburkholderia; species Paraburkholderia sp. A1BS-2L. The sequence goes on along the minus strand of NZ_CP120428.1, from coordinate 1,484,017 downwards.
CACGAGCTTTCGAGCTGGCGCATTTCGCGGCGCACGACTTCGTCACGCGTGCGCGTGTTGCCGATCACGTTGATGCGGCGCACGTACACACGGCGGCTCGGGTCGATCTGCAGCGTGAGGTCGACCGTGTGGTCGGCCTGATTGATCTGCGGCAGCGCATTGACGGTGGCGAATGCGTAGCCGTATTCGCCGAGCTTGTCGACGATCGACTTGGTCGTAGCCTGCAGCTTCTCGGCCGAGAAGCGGTCGCCCGGCTTGATCTTGATGAGCTTGTTGAGCTCGGCCTCGCGGTCGAGCAGATTGCCCGCCAGGTGGATGCCCGAAACCTTGTAGGGCTCGCCTTCGTGGATCCCGATCGTCAGGTACATGTCCTTCTTGTCGGGCGAAATCGAAACCTGGGTCGAGTCGATGTTGAACTCGAGATAGCCGTGGTTCAGGTAGTACGAGCGCACGTTCTCGAGGTCGCCCGTGAGCTTTTCCTTCGAGTACAGGTCGTTCTTCGTGTACCACGAGAACCAGTTCGGCGTGGAGAGTTGCATCTCCGAGAGCAGCGTGCCGCTGCTATACGTCTTGTTGCCGATGAAGTTGATCTGCCGGATCTTCGCGCTCGGGCCTTCGACCACCGAGAACAGCAGGCCGACGCGGTTGCGGTCGATCGGGGTTACCGTGGTCGTGACTTCGGCGGCATAGAAGCCGCGCGTGAGGTACTGACGCTTGAGTTCCTGCTCGGCCTTGTCGACGAGCGCCTTGTCGTAATAGCGGCCTTGCGAGAGACCGACTGCGCGCAGCGCCTTCGTGAGGTTGTCCTTGTCGAACTCCTTGATGCCGGCGAAGTCGATCGTGCCGATGGCTGGCCGCTCCTGCACCTGCACGACCACGACACCGCCTTCGGTGCCGATGCGCACGTCGTTGAAGAAGCCCGTTGCATACAATGCGCGAATGGCATCGGATGCCTTGTCGTCGGTGAACGTATCGCCCTGCTTGATGGGCAAGTACGCGAACACCGTGCCCGGCTCGACGCGTTGCAGTCCTTCGATGCGGATGTCCTGTACCACGAAAGGCGTTGTCGCCGCGTGAGCGACCAGGCCATGCGCGGCAATCGCCGCAGCCGCAACCGTTTTTGGAACCAAGCGATGAGGTCTAAACAACGTGCTTCCCCAGTATGTATAGCTGCATCAGATCAGGCGGCCCGCCCTCGGACGCCGCCAGACATCTTTAAAAATGGATTAACCGAGCCAGATCGTTGAACAACGCGATCGCCGACAGCGCGACGATGCAGGCAAGTCCCGCGCGCTGCAGGACGAGCTGCCAGCGGTCCGAGACGGCTTTGCCCGTTACGGCTTCAACCGCATAATATAACAGATGCCCCCCATCCAATACCGGAATTGGGAGCAGGTTGAGTACGCCGAGGCTAATGCTGACAAGGGCGAGGAACGACAGGAAGGCGGACGGACCGAGTCTTGCGCTCTTGCCCGCATAGTCAGCAATCGTCACCGGGCCCGACAGATTTTTCAGAGACGCCTCGCCCGTGAGCATGCGGCCGAACATACGCAGCGAATAGATCGCGATATCCCACGTGCGGAACGCACCCAGCCGAACGCTCTCGATCGGCCCGTAGCGGACGTCCACAGTGGGCGCCTGGGCCGCAAGCGCCGCACCGATGCGCCCGACTTCCTCACCTGTTTCGCCGTCACGCTGCGCCATGGGCGTGATCATGAGCGTCAACGTCTGCCCTTGCCCGGACGCGCCGTTCTGCGCAACGTTTTGCGTATCACCACGCACGACGCGCACGTGCACAGGCTTGCCCGCGTGGGCCTTCACGTAGCCGATGAAAGTGCTTGCGCTGTCAACGGGGCGGCCATCGATCGCAACCAGGCGATCGCCTTTTTCCAGCCCCGCCTGCTGGGCAGCACTGCCCGCCTCCACGCCCGCGATCGTCAGTTTGGCTCCGCCGGCCTCGAGACCGAGCTTCGACATGAAGTCGTCGTCGAGATCTTTGCTGGTGAGGCGCGAGAGATCGAGGGGAAAGTCGTAGGTGCCGCCGCCGTCACGCGCGGAGAGCACCACGCGGTTTTGATCGAAGGCCGCGGACAGCAGCTTCCAGCGCAGATCGGCCCACGAGCGCACGGGCTCCGTGTCGCTGCCGTTCGCGTCGCTCACGGCGAGAATGGTCTCGCCGCCCTGGAAGCCGGCCTGCGCGGCGGCCGTCTGTGCCGGCGGCACGGCAACGATGGCGGTCGGCTCGGTCACGCCGCTCGCGAACACCGCTGCGAAGAGCACGATGGCAAGAATGAAATTGGCCAACGGCCCGGCAGCGACGATGGCGATGCGCTTGCCAACCGACTGCCGGTTGAACGCGTGCGGCAAATCTTCGGCGGGAATGTCCCCTTGCTTGTCCTGCAACTCGCGCTCGTCGAGCATCTTGACGTAGCCGCCGAGCGGCAGCGCCGAGATCGTCCATTCGGTCCCGCTCTTCTTGCTGACCCACTGCACGAGCGGCTTGCCGAAGCCGATCGAAAATCGCAAAACCTTGACGCCGCACAAGCGTGCAACGCTGTAGTGTCCATATTCGTGCACGACAACGAGTACGCCGATCGCCACGACAAAAGACACCAATTCGGTGAGCAGATTCATATGCGCCTCCTCTGCTGGAAGCAGCGCGCCAATGCGGGTCAACCTCGTTGGCGGGCCGATGGGTCTGCAAGCAGACCCTCACGCCTCCGCGGGCGGCCTGAGCACAGCCCGGGAGCGGCCCGAGCGAGGCTTCAGGCCGGCACCGGCAGGCTGTCGATGATCTTGAGCGCCGCGCGGCGCGCGGCTGCGTCGGCTTCGAGCACGACTTCGAGACTCGCGGCGCGGCGATTGTCCAGCGCGTTGAGCACGGCGTCGACCGTCTGCGCAATCGCCATGAAACCGATCCGGCGGTTGAGGAACGCCTCCACCGCGATTTCGTTGGCTGCGTTGAGCGTGGCGCTCGCCACGCCGCCCTCGGCCAGCGCCTTCATTGCCAGCGCAAGACACGGAAAACGTGCGTAGTCCGGCTTCTCGAAATTGAGCGTGGCCACCTGCGCGAGGTCGAGTTGCGCAACGCCCGAATCCACACGATCCGGGAACGCGAGCGCGTGCGCGATCGGCGTGCGCATGTCCGGGTTGCCCAGTTGCGCGAGCACCGAACCGTCCGCGTACGAGACCATCGAGTGGATCACGCTCTGCGGGTGGATCAGCACGTCGATGCGCTCGCCTGGCAGATCGAACAGATAATGCGCCTCGATGACTTCGAGGCCCTTGTTCATCATCGTGGCCGAGTCGACCGAAATCTTGCGGCCCATGGACCAGTTCGGGTGCTTGCACGCCTCGTCCGGCGTCACGTCGACGAGCGTGGCCGGCTCGCGCGTGCGGAACGGGCCGCCAGAAGCGGTCAGGATGATCGTCGTCACGCCGCCATGCTGCGTGCCTTCGGCGGGCAAACACTGGAACACGGCGTTGTGCTCGCTGTCCACCGGCAACAGCACCGCGCCGTTATCGCGCGCCGCATTCATGAAGATGTCGCCCGACATCACGAGCGCTTCCTTGTTTGCGAGCAGAATGCGCTTGCCGGCCTGCGCCGCCGCGAGGGTGGGCACGAGGCCCGCCGCGCCGACGATGGCGGCAACCACGGTGTCGCATCCATCGCTCTTCGCGACATCGGCGAGCGCCTGCGGCCCGTACGCCACAACCGTCTTCGAACCTGCCGCGCGCAGCTTGCGCTCGACCGCCGCGGCGGTATCGGCATCGCCGACTACGGCCACTTCGGGCGCGAAGCGCAGACATTGTTCGACGAGCTTGTCGCCGTTGCGGTGCGCGGTGAGCGCGTAGACGGAGAACTGTTGCGGATGACGCGCAACCACGTCGAGCGTGCTGTCTCCGATCGAGCCCGTGGATCCGAGCAAGGTGAGTCGTTTTTGCATTTCCATTAGTCTCTAACCGAGCAGCAGCATGGCAAGCGGCAGGACCGGCAGCAGCGCGTCGATGCGATCGAGCACGCCGCCGTGGCCTGGCAAGAGGCCGCTCGAATCTTTTACGCCCGCCTGGCGCTTCGTCATCGACTCGAACAGATCGCCGATCACGCTGAACGCGACTAGTACGGTGAGCACGAAGAGCGCCCGGCCAAGGCCGAGGCGGGTCGCCAGCGCCGAATACAGGGTCGGCTCGAACGCGTGCAGCGTGAGCGCGGCGCCCGACACGGCCATCACGGCCACCCAGCCGCCCACGGCGCCTTCCCAGGTCTTGCCCGGACTGATCGCGGGCGCGAGCTTATGCTTTCCGAATGCCTTACCTGCAAAGTATGCGCCGATATCGGCAAGCCAGACGATCAGCAGCAGCGAGAGCACGAACGCCACGCCCACCGTGCGCGCCGCGACCAGCGCGTGCCAGCAGGCGCAGAAAATCACGAGCCCGGCGGCAAGCAGGAAGGCGCGCCAGACGCCGGCGCCGAGCGTCGGCTTGCGCACGAGCACGTAAGGGCCGGCGATGAGCCAGAAGATGCCGGCGGCCTGATAAAGCGGATGGGCCGACTCGAGCCGCTGGCTTGCGATGACAGCCAGCACGGCAATTGCCGCATAGACGATCGAGCCCGCTTTGCCGGCCTTGAGCAGGCGCGCCCACTCCCACGCGGCAAACAACACCACGACGCCGATCAGCACGCCAAACCAGGCAACCGGTGCGAACAGGGTGACCGGCAGGAGGATGGCCAGCAGGACGAGCGCCGTGATGACACGGGTCTTTAGCATGAAAGCGAGTCGGCGTTCTGGGATTGGTTTGCGAGCTGGGCGCTCGTGCGGCCAAAGCGGCGCTCACGTTCCGCGTAGGATCCGATCGCGCGATTGAGCGCATCGGCGTTGAAGTCCGGCCAGAACGTGTCGGTAAAATAAAATTCTGCGTACGCGAGTTGCCAGAGCAAGAAATTGCTCACACGCTGCTCGCCACCGGTGCGAATGAAGAGATCGGGCTCCGGCGCGTAGTTCATGGCCAGATGCTGGCCGATGGTGTCCTCGGTGACGGGCACCGGCTCGCCGGCCGCAGCGGCAGCCTCGACCAGTTTGCGGGTCGCCTGCATGATGTCCCAGCGGCCACCGTAATTCGCCGCGATGGTGAGCGTGAGCCGCGTGTTGCGCGCGGTCTTGGTTTCCGCGCGGCGAATCAGGTCCTGGATGCGCTCGTTGAACATCGACAGGTCGCCGACCACGCGCAGACGAATGCCGTTCGCATGAAGGCGCGCCACTTCGCGCTCTAGCGCGGTGACGAACAGGCGCATCAGGAACGACACTTCGTCGGTCGGACGCCGCCAGTTTTCCGAACTGAACGCGAACAGGGTGAGGTATTCGACGCCATTCTCGACGCAGGCCTCGACGACCGAACGCACGGCATCGACGCCGCGCGTATGGCCCGCGACGCGCGGCAAACGGCGTTGAGTTGCCCAACGGCCGTTGCCGTCCATGATGATCGCGATGTGGCGCGGCACGGCCGCCACGTCGGGCACGCGAACGGTTGAGCTGGTATAGGTCATGGCCGTCAGACTAAAACTACGGATACGGACAAAAGGGCAGGAGAACCCTGGCGGAGCTGAGAACCTGGCGGCCTCAGACCGTCATGATCTCCGCTTCCTTGGTCTGGACGAGCTTGTCGATCTCGGCAACGAAGCGGTCCGTCAGCTTCTGGACGTCGTCGCCAGCGCGGCGCTCGTCGTCTTCAGAGATTTCCTTGTCCTTCACGAGCTTCTTGAGCGTTTCGTTAGCGTCGCGGCGCAGGTTGCGCACGGCCACCTTGGCCGTCTCGCCTTCGCTCTTGACAACCTTGGTGAGCTCCTTGCGGCGCTCTTCGGTCAGCGCGGGCATCGGCACGCGGATCAGATCGCCGTGCGTAGCCGGGTTCAGGCCGAGATCCGACTCGCGGATCGCCTTTTCGATGACCTGCACCATCTTCTTTTCCCACGGCTGCACGCCGATCGTGCGAGCGTCCACGAGCGTGAGGTTCGCGACTTGCGAGATGGGCACGGGCGAGCCGTAGTAGTCGACCTGGATGTGATCGAGCAGACCGGTATGGGCACGGCCCGTACGGATTTTCGCCAGATCGCTCTTGAACGCTTCGATCGAGCGCTGCATTTTTTGCTCAGCGCCCTTCTTGATGTCAGCCACAGCCATTTTGATACCTCCGAACCTTCATTACGGAACGGGCCCGCCAGCGCGCTCGGGGGGCGGCGCGGCCCATGTTCGTTTCCCGTTTGAGACGAGAGTTTACACGTGGACGAGCGTGCCTTCGTCTTCGCCTTGAATGATGCGCTTGAGCGCGCCCGGCTTGACGATGGAAAAAACCCGGATGGGCAGCTTCTGGTCGCGGCACAGCGCAAACGCCGTCGCGTCCATCACCTGCAGATTGCGGCCGATTGCCTCATCGAAGCTGATCGTCGAGTAGCGCGTGGCCGAAGGATCCTTTTTCGGGTCCGCCGAGTAGACGCCGTCGACCTTGGTGGCCTTGAGCACGACTTCCGCGCCCACTTCCGCGCCGCGCAGCGCAGCGGCGGTGTCGGTGGTGAAGAACGGGTTGCCCGTGCCCGCCGCGAAGATCACGACCTTGCCCTCTTCGAGCTGGCGAATCGCACGCGGCCGAATATACGGCTCGACCACCTGGTCCATGCGCAGCGCCGATTGCACGCGCGCCTCGATGCCTGCGTGACGCATGGCGTCCTGCAGCGCGAGCGCGTTCATCATGGTGGCGAGCATGCCCATGTAGTCGGCCGTCGCGCGGTCCATGCCGGCTGCGCCGCCCGCGACGCCGCGAAAAATGTTGCCACCGCCGATCACGACCGCGAGCTGGGTGCCAAGCCGCACCACCTCGGCCACGTCCGCCACCATTCGTTCGATCGTGGCGCGGTTGATGCCGAAGGCATCGTCGCCCATCAGGGCTTCGCCGGAAAGTTTGAGCAGGACGCGTTTATAGGCGGGTGTGGGCATGGGGGTATCCAGGATCGCGCGCAAAGGGCAATAACTTGAAACTGTAGGGGTGAAATACGGCTTGGGGCAAGCGCCGCCAGAATAGCGAAGATTTGCGCCACGGGGCGCGGCGGGCGTCCGCCGCGCAAGGCGCCGCTACATCGGGCGTCGCTATGCTGCCCACCGCGGCGGAAACGCTCCGCCGCGGCTTGCTACGGTACTGCTTGATGCTGCTTGGTGCTTTTACTGCGGTACGGCTTGAAGCTTTACGGCTTGCGCGGCCTTTATTGCTGCTTTGCAGCAGCGACTTGTGCGGCCACCTCGGCGGCGAAGTCGTCCTGGCGCTTCTCGATGCCTTCGCCCACCACGAAGAGGGCGAACTTCTGCACCGTCGTGCCAGCAGCCTTGAGCATCTGCTCGATCGTCTGCTTGTCGTTCTTCACGAACGGCTGGTTCAGCAGCGACACTTCCTTCAGGTACTTCTGAACCGAACCTTCGACCATCTTCGCGACGATCTCAGCCGGCTTGCCCGATTCGGCAGCCTTCTGCTCGGCGATGCTGCGCTCCTTGGCGATCAGGTCGGCCGGCACGTCGTCCGACGACAGCGAGACCGGCTTCATGGCGGCAATGTGCATCGCGACGTCCTTGCCCACTTGCTCGTCGGCGCCCGTGTACTCGACCAGCACGCCAATGCGCGTGCCGTGCAGGTACGCAGCCAGCTTGTTGGCGGTTTCGAAACGCGCGAAACGGCGGATCGAGAGGTTTTCACCGATCTTGCCGACCAGCGCGAGGCGCACTGCGTCGACCGTCGAGCCGTCCAGCGGCAGCGCCGACAGCGCAGCGACGTCAGCCGGGTTCTGCGTAGCGACGAGCTCGGCGATCTGCTTCGCGAATGCGAGGAAGTCGTCGTTCTTCGCAACGAAGTCGGTTTCGCAGTTCAGTTCGACCACCGCGCCAGCGTTGGCACCGATGAACGACGAGATCACGCCTTCTGCCGTGACGCGCGAAGCTGCCTTGCTCGCCTTGTTGCCGAGCTTCACGCGCAGCAGTTCTTCAGCACGCGCGAGGTCGCCGTCGGCTTCCGTCAGCGCCTTCTTGCATTCCATCATCGGCGCGTCGGTCTTCGCGCGCAGTTCTGCCACCATGCTTGCGGTAATTGCCGCCATCATTCGCTCCTTGAATCTGTCTGGTACGCGCCAGCCGCATGATTCGATGCGGCCGACAGGAATTCGTTTCCGTAAATACCGTGCTGAAACGCTTTTTTACAGCTGCTTCTACAGGACTACGGTGCCGCCCATATGACGCGGCTTCGAACGCCACGGCTTAAAAAAAAGGGGCCTATGGAAGCCCCCTTTTCTTGCCGGACACGGGGCGGCTTACGCCTCCGGATTGACCTCGACGAACTCGTCGTCGCCTTCGTTGCCGCGCACGGCTGCAACCACTTCGTTGACCGCGCTGGCACGGCCTTCGAGGATCGCGTCAGCCACGCCTTGCGTGTAGAGCGCGACAGCCTTGCTGGCGTCGTCGTTACCCGGGATCACGTAGTCGATGCCTTCCGGCGAGTGGTTCGTGTCGACCACGGCGATGACGGGGATGCCCAGCTTGTTGGCTTCCGTCACGGCAATCTTGTGGTAGCCGACGTCGACCACGAAAATTGCGTCAGGAATGCCGCCCATGTCCTTCACGCCGCCGATCGACTTTTGCAGCTTGGCGATTTCGCGTTCGAACAGGAGCGCTTCCTTCTTGCTCATCTTCTCGAGCTCACCGGCTTCCACTGCTGCTTCCATGTCTTTCAGGCGCTTGATCGAAACCTTCAGCGTCTTGAAGTTGGTCAGCATGCCGCCGAGCCAACGTGCGTTCACAAACGGCATGCCAGCGCGCGCTGCCTCGTCGGCGATCGTGTCGCGCGATTGACGCTTCGTACCGACAAACAGGATCGTGCCACGGTTCGATGCCAGCTGACGCACGTACTTCAGTGCGTCGTTGTACATCGGCAGCGTCTTTTCGAGGTTGATGATGTGAATCTTGTTGCGATGACCGAAAATGAAGGGGGCCATCTTCGGGTTCCAGAAGCGCGTCTGGTGACCGAAGTGGACACCTGCTTCCAGCATTTGGCGCATGGTAACTGCCATGTTTCAATTCTCCGCTAGGGTTGGGTCTTAAGCCGGCTGCCGTATCGGTACGCCGCCCCGCTTACAGGGCTGACGCACCCGACACCCTGGGTGCACCGGCTCGCGATTTCGCTTTGTTACTGCCTTACTACTTAATGTTGTCGCCGTTATTTTTTGCCCGCGGCGACAGCAGGCATAATCGCGCTCCAAAACTTCCGCAACCGAAAGATACAGGAAGCGACTTAGCCGAAGAGTATAGCACGTAAAGCTGAGCGCACTCAAGCCAGCTATTACCCTCGGAACGAATGCGCCGGCGCGCGGCGCGCTCGGCCGCCCCCCTCAAAAGCCAACGATCGTCCGGATAAGGTGCGATAATTTGATATTCGACTGCATTTTCGGGCGCACACCATGGCCATTTCGATCAAGAACGAACACGACATCGCGCAGATGCGCGTCGCCTGCCGGCTGGCAAGCGAGGTGCTCGACTACATAACACCGTTCGTCGTGGCGGGTGTGACGACGGGCGAGCTCGACCGGCTCTGCCACGAATACATGACCAACGTGCAAGGTACGGTTCCGGCGCCGCTGAACTATCAGCCGCCGGGCTATCCGCCCTACCCGAAGGCCATCTGCACCTCGGTGAACGACGTGATTTGTCACGGTATTCCGGGCGACAAGGCGCTGAAGAACGGCGACACGCTCAATATGGACATCACGGTGATCAAGGACGGCTATTTCGGCGACACGAGCCGCATGTTCATCGTTGGCGAGGGGTCGATTCTCGCGAAGCGCCTCGTGCAGACGACCTATGAATGCATGTGGCTCGGCATCGACCAGGTGCGCCCGGGCGGCCATCTGGGCGACATCGGCCATGCCATCCAGCGCTACGCCGAAGCGCAAGGCTACAGCGTCGTGCGCGAGTATTGCGGCCACGGCATCGGCACGGTGTTCCACGACGAGCCGCAGGTGCTCCACTATGGCCGCGCCGGCACGGGCGTCGAGCTGCTGCCGGGCATGATCTTCACCATCGAACCGATGATCAACGCCGGGCGCCGCGAGATCCGCACCATGCCGGACCAGTGGACCGTCAAGACCAAGGACCGCAGCCTCTCGGCGCAATGGGAGCACACTGTGCTCGTGACCGAGACCGGCTACGAAGTGCTGACGGTTTCGGCGGGCACGCCAGCCAAGCCTGCCATCGTTGCGCAGATGGCCGGTTCGGCCGCCTGATTGCAAGGCGCGCGCTGGGGGCGATCGCAACAGCAGGCGGCACAATGCAGTTCTGTAAGCAGGCTTCACCCAGGCATCATTCAGGCATACCCCGGACATAAATCAGGCTTAACCCGGCATCGCCCCCCCGCCCGCACGGTCCACCGCCCGGCAGTCCGCGCGTGGGCGCCGGGCATTCTCCAACCCGCGCCAACTGTACCGAAGCCCATGAGCGTTCCCGCCGTCGCCGCACCCGATACGTCGTCGCTGAAGTCCGACTACAAGGCCGCCAAGGCCCAGTTGCTCGAACGGTTCAGGAGCGCATCCAATGTCGACTCGCTGATGCGCGCGCTCGCCCGCGCCACCGACGACACCCTGCGCCGCGCATGGAGCCTGTGCGAGCTGCCGGCCTCGCTCGCGCTCGTGGCCGTGGGCGGCTTCGGGCGCGGCGAACTCGCGCCGTACTCCGACGTCGACATCCTCGTGCTGCTGCCTGACGATGAAGCGCTCGCACCGCTCGAATCCCGCCTCGAGCACTTCATCGGCCTCGCGTGGGACCTCGGCCTCGAAATCGGCAGCAGTGTGCGCAGCGTCTCGCAATGCCTTGAAGAAGCCGCCGGCGACGTGACGGTGCGCACATCGCTGCTCGAAGCGCGCCGCATCACGGGCAGCCCGACGCTGTTCGGCGATTTTGTCCAGCGCTACCGCGACGCCATGGATCCGCGCGCATTCTTCCAGGCCAAGGTGCTGGAAATGCGCCAGCGTCATGGGCGCTTCCAGGACACGCCCTATGCGCTGGAGCCGAACGTCAAGGAAAGCCCCGGCGGCTTGCGCGACCTGCAACTGATCCTGTGGGTCACCGAAGCGGCAGCCTTTGGCAGCAGCTGGAAAGAACTCGATCAGCGCGGGCTCATCACGGAGCGCGAAGCGCGCGAGTTGCGCCGCAACGAGGCGTTCCTGAAAACCCTGCGTGCGCGCCTGCACGTAATCGCCGGCCGCCGCCAGGACATCCTCGTGTTCGATCTGCAGACGAGCGTGGCGGAAAGCTTCGGCTACTCGGCCAGCGCGGCGCGGCGCGCGAGCGAGCAGCTCATGCGCCGCTACTACTGGGCGGCCAAGGCGGTCACGCAGCTTGCGACCATCCTCATCCAGAACATCGAGGCGCAACTCTTCCCGAGCACGAGCGGCATCACGCGTACCCTCTCGGATCATTTCGTCGAAAAACAGGGCATGATTGAAATCGTGACCGACGACGTGTTCGAGCGCGAACCGCATGCGATCCTCGAAGCCTTCCTGCTTTACGAACAGGTGCCTGGCGTGAAGGGCCTCTCGGCGCGCACCTTGCGGGCGCTGTACAACGCCCGCGAGAAGATGGATCAGCACTGGCGCCGCGACCCGGAAAACCGCCGCCTCTTCATGGCGATCATGAAGGAGCCCGCAGGCATTACGCATGCCATCCGGCTGATGAACCAGACGAGCGTGCTGGGGCGCTATCTGCTGAATTTCAGGCGCATCGTCGGGCAGATGCAGCACGACCTCTATCATGTCTACACGGTCGATCAGCACATCCTGATGGTGCTGCGCAATATCCGGCGCTTCGCCGTGGCCGAGCACGCGCACGAGTACCCGTTCTGCAGCCAGTTGATCGCCGATTTCGAGCGGCCCTGGGTGCTTTACGTGGCGGCGCTGTTCCACGACATCGCCAAGGGGCGCGGCGGCGACCATTCGCAGCTCGGCATGGCCGACGCGCGGCGATTCTGCCGCGAGCATGGCATCGCCAGCGAAGACTCCGACCTGATCGTCTGGCTCGTTCAACAGCACCTGACCATGAGCCAGGTCGCCCAGAAGCAGGACACGAGCGATCCCGAAGTGGTGAAGCGCTTTGCCGATCTGGTGGGCTCCAAGCGCCGGCTGTCGGCGCTCTATCTGCTGACGGTGGCCGATATCCGCGGAACCAGCCCGAAGGTATGGAACAACTGGAAGGGCAAGCTGCTCGAGGATCTCTACCGCTCGACGAGCGCCGTGCTCGGCGGCGCCCAGCCCGACGCGCACTCGGAGCTCAAGACGCGCCAGGAACTGGCGCTCGCGCTGCTACGCCTCGAAACCGTGCCGGAGAACGCGCATCGCGCGCTGTGGGACAAGCTCGATGTGGGCTATTTCCTGCGCCACGACGCCGCCGACATCGCGTGGCAAACGCGTGTGCTCTACCGCTACGTGGAAACGCCCTCGCCCGTCGTGCGCGCTCGGCCCTCACCCGTGGGCGAAGCGCTGCAAGTGCTGGTCTATGCGAAGGACCGGCCGGACCTGTTCGCCACCATGTGCGCCTACTTCGACCGCAGCGGCCTGTCCGTGCTCGATGCGCGCGTGAGTACGACGCGCCACGGTTACGCGCTCGACAACTTCATCGTCGCCCACCCCGAAGGCGACGTGCATTACCGCGATATTGCGAATCTGGTCGAGCAGGAACTCGCCCAGCGCCTCGCGGCGTCCGGCAATCCGCTGCCGGAGCCGTCGAAGGGACGGCTCTCGCGCCTGTCGCGCACCTTCCCGGTCACGCCGCGCGTCGACCTGCGGGCCGACGAGCGCGACCAGTACTACATCCTGTCCGTGTCGGCGAACGACCGGCTGGGCCTTCTTTATTCCATCGCGCGCGTGCTCGCCGAGCACCGCATCGGCGTCCAGGCGGCGCGGATCAATACGCTTGGCGAGCGCGTGGAGGACGTGTTTCTGCTCGACGGGTCGGGTCTGTCCGACAACCGCCAGCAGATCCGCGTCGAAACCGAACTGCTGCGCGCGATAGCAGTGTGAAAGTAACATCGAAAGACGTAGAACCATGCGAGCCAAACTGACAGCCAAACATCCGCGCCCGGCCACGCCCGAACGCGCCCCCGTGCGCCGCGGCAGCACGACCGCCCGCAAGCCGGTGCGCTCAGACGAGGCGCGGCCGGCTGAAGGACGGCCCGCACAAGCGCGCCCGTCCATGGCAAAACCCGGCGGGAAGCCCATGTCCGGGAAGCCAGCGACCGCGCGCGAGCGCGACACGTCGAACCGGCCCGCGCGCGCGCGCGCGAAGGCGGCGGCCCGGCGACGAGCGCCGCCGCCGCGACGCGGGCGACGCGCCACGCAGCGCCAAACCGTGGGGCCGCGACGTGCGGCCCGCGCGCGGACTGATGGCGATGAGCGCCCGTTCCCGCGCAATCGTGGCGAGGGCGACGAACACCGGCCGTTCCGGGCGCGTGATGAGGGCTCCTCCGAGCGCCGTTTTGAACGTAGCGGCAGCGACGAAGGGCGCAGGCCGTTCCGCCCGCGCGAGGAAGGCGGTGAGCAGCGCCGTTTCGAGCGCAGCGGCAATAACGAAGGACGCCGCCCGTTCCGCCCGCGCGAGGAAGGTGGCGAGCAGCGCCGCTTCGAGCGCAGCGGCAATAGCGAAGGACGCCGTCCGTCCCGCCCGCGCGAGGAAGGTGGCGAGCAGCGCCGCTTCGAGCGCAGCGGCAATAGCGAAGGACGCCGCCCGTCCCGCCCGCGCGAGGAAGGTGGCGAGCAGCGCCGCTTCGAGCGCAGCGGCAATAGCGAAGGACGCCGCCCGTCCCGCCCGCGCGAGGAAGGTGGCGAGCAGCGCCGCTTCGAGCGCAGCGGCAATAGCGAAGGACGCCGCCCGTTCCGCCCGCGCGAGGAAGGTGGCGAGCAGCGCCGTTTCGAGCGCAGCGGCAATAACGAAGGACGTCGCCCGTCCCGCCCGCGCGAGGAGGGCGCCGAACGCCGCTTCGAACGTAGCGGCAGCGACGAAGGTCGCCGCCCGTTCCGTGCACGCGAAGAAAACGATCGCCGCGCACCGGGTGCCGCACCACGTGGCGATCGCCCCGCATTTCGCCGCGACCAAGGCTCCGACGAACGCCGCCCGCGTGACGAACGAGGCTTCGCGCGCCCCGTGAAAGCCTCCTGGGACAACGCAAACGAGCGCGGCAGCAGCGCCCCGCGCCCACGCAGCCGCAACGAAGGCGAATCGTTCGCGCCGCGTGAGCGCAAACCCTTGGCGAAGGGCTCCGACCACGCACCGCGCCGCGCACCAGCCGCGGGCGACCACACTGCTCCGCAACGCACCGCGCGCGTGGAAATCGATGGCGACAATACCCTGCGCCTGTCCAAGCGCATGTCGGAGCTGGGCCTGTGCTCACGCCGCGAAGCCGACGAATGGATCGAAAAGGGCTGGGTCTATGTGGACGGCGAAGTCGTCGACACGCTAGGCGCCAAGGTCACGCCGCAACAGCGCATCGAAGTCGACCCGGCCGCGCTCGCCGCACAGGCACGTCAGGTGACGATCCTGCTGCACAAGCCGGTGGGCTACGTCTCGGGCCAGGCCGAGGACGGCTATGAGCCGGCGGCCACGCTCGTGACGGCCGAAAATCACTGGGACGGCGATCACTCGGGCATCCGCTTTTCGGCAAAACACCTGCGGACGCTCGCGCCGGCGGGCCGCCTTGACATCGACTCGACCGGCCTGCTCGTGCTGACCCAGGACGGCCGCGTGGCAAAGCAATTGATCGGCGAGAGCTCCGACATCGACAAGGAATACCTCGTGCGCGTGACCTATGGCGACATCGAGATGGAAGTCGACCAGCACTTCCCGCCCGAGTTGCTGGCGAAGCTGCGCCACGGCCTCTCGCTCGACGACGTGCCGCTCAAGCCCGCCATGGTGAGCTGGCAAAACGGCGAGCAATTGCGCTTCGTGCTGCGCGAAGGCAAGAAGCGCCAGATCCGCCGCATGTGCGAACTCGTTGGACTGAAAGTGGTGGGCCTCAAGCGCGTGCGCATGGGCCGCGTGCTGCTAGGTGCACTGCCGCAGGGGCAGTGGCGCTATCTGTCGGCGGACGAGGCGTTCTGAGCACCGCAAGTTGATGCCAGTCGCAGCAAATAAAACGGGAGCCGCGGCTCCCGTTTTTTTCATGCGCACCGCTTGTTCGCACACCCGACCTTAATCGTCGCTCTTCGGGTCGAGATCGGGGAACAGGATGTCGGTGAAACCGAACTTCGAGAAGTCGGTGATCCGCATGGGGTACAGCTTGCCGATCAGATGATCGCATTCGTGCTGGACCACGCGCGCGTGAAAGCCTTCCGCCACGCGCTCGATGGAGTTGCCGTACTGGTCGAAGCCGTTGTAGCGGATCATCGAATAGCGGCTCACCGCGCCGCGCAGGCCGGGCACCGAAAGGCAGCCCTCCCAGCCCTCTTCCATGTCGTGCGACAGCGGATGGATGACGGGGTTGATTAACACGGTTTGCGGCACCGGCGGCGCTTCCGGATAGCGCTCGTTGTCTTCGAAGCCGAAGATCACGACCTGCAGATCGACGCCGATCTGCGGCGCGGCGAGCCCTGCCCCGTTAGCCGCATGCATCGTGTCGAACATGTCGGCAATCAGCTCGTGCAATTCGGGCGTGTCGAAATGGTCGACCGGTCTGGCGATGCCGAGCAGGCGCGGATCACCCATTCTGAGAATTTCGCGAATCATGTCGTGTGCCCCCCCAAGAGCTTGTGCAACCCTTCTTCGTCGAGCACCGGCACGCCGAGTTCCTCGGCTTTCGCAAGCTTGCTGCCTGCTTCGGCGCCCGCCACCACGTAATCGGTCTTCTTCGACACCGAGCCAGCCACCTTCGCGCCGGCCGCTTCCAGCATTTCTTTCGCTTCATCGCGCGTGAGCGTGGGCAGCGTGCCGGTGAGCACCACCGTCTTGCCCGCCAGCACCCCCACGGGCGCTTTCGGCGCGGGAGGACCGTCCGCCCATCTGACCTTGCCCGGTGCGCGCAGTTGCTCGATTACGGTGCGGTTATGTTCTTCCGCAAAGAACCGATGAATCGACTCGGCCACGATCGGCCCGACATCATTCACTTCGAGCAATTGCTCGATGGACGCGTCCATGATCGGGTCGAGCGAGCCGAAATGCTTGGCCAGATCCTTCGCCGTGGATTCACCCACGTGGCGAATCCCGAGCGCGTAAATGAAGCGCGCCAGCGTGGTGGACTTGGCCTTCTCGAGCGAATCCAGCAGATTCTGTGCCGACTTGTCCGCCATGCGGTCGAGCTCGGCCAGCGTGGAGAAGCCGAGATTGAACAGGTCGGCCGGCGTGCGCACGAGATTCTGGTCGACAAGCTGGTCGATGATCTTTTCCCCGAGACCGTCGATATCGAGCGCGCGGCGCTGCGCGAAATGCCATAGCGCCTGCTTGCGCTGCGCCGGACAAAAGAGGCCGCCAGTGCAGCGGGCGATCGCTTCGTCGGGCAGACGTTCGATGCTCGAACCGCACACCGGGCATTCGGTGGGCATCACGAACTCGCGCGCGTCCGCAGGGCGCCGCTCGGCGAGCGCGCTCACCACCTCGGGAATCACATCGCCCGCGCGGCGCACGATCACCGTGTCGCCGATGCGGATGTCCTTGCGACGCACTTCGTCTTCGTTGTGCAGCGTGGCGTTGGTGACGGTCGCGCCGCCCACGAACACGGGTTCGAGGCGCGCGACCGGCGTGATGGCGCCCGTGCGGCCCACTTGCACGTCGATGGCGACAACCTTCGTGAGCGCCTCCTGCGCCGGGAATTTGTGGGCGAGCGCAAAACGCGGCGCGCGCGAGACGAAGCCGAGCGTATCCTGCTCGTCGCGCCGGTTGACCTTGTAAACCACGCCGTCGATGTCGTAGGGAAGCGACTCACGCTTCTCGCCCACGGCGCGGAAAAATTCCAGCAGCCCCTGCGCGCCTTTCACGACCGCGCGCTCGCTATTCACGGGCAGGCCCATTTCGGCGTACCAGTCGAGCAGTTCGCTGTGCGTGGCGGGCATGGGCTCGCCTTCGAGCACGCCAATGCCGTAGGCGAAAAACGACAGCGGCCGCTGCGCGGTGATCTTCGAATCGAGCTGGCGCAGGCTGCCTGCCGCGGCATTGCGCGGGTTCGCGAACTCCTTGTGGCCCGCTTCGCGCTGACGCTCGTTCATGCGGTCGAAGTCGCGGCGGAACATCAGCACCTCGCCGCGCACGTCGAACACCTTCGGCACGCGCCGGCCTTTGAGCCGCAGCGGCAGCGAGCGGATCGTGCGCACGTTTTCGGTGACGTTCTCGCCCGTCGTGCCGTCGCCGCGCGTGGAAGCCTGCACGAACATACCGTCCACGTAGCGCAGCGAAATCGCCAGCCCGTCGAACTTGAGCTCGCACGCGTACTCGACCGGGTCGCCTTCGCCTTCGCCCTTGCCAAGTGCATCGGACACCCGCTTGTCGAAGGCGACGATGTCTTCGTCGGCAAAGCCATTGTTGAGCGAGAGCATCGGCACGTCGTGCACCACTTGCTCGAAGCCCGCTGCCGCCGCGCCGCCCACGCGCTGCGTGGGCGAATCGGGCGAGACGAGTTCCGGATGCCCGGACTCGATCTGCTGGAGCTCGCGGAACAGCTTGTCGTATTCCGCGTCGGGCAGCTCCGGCTGGTCGAGCACGTAGTACGCGTGATTGGCGCGCTCGAGTTCGGCGCGCAACCACGACGCGCGCTGCGCCGCAGTGGACTCTTCGGAAGGACGGGCGGGAGAACGGACCATGCTTGGGGCGGTTTCTTCTGAGTGATCTGGATTGTCAGATTATCTCAGGAAGCCACCGCCGTGGCATCGGCCGAGCGGCCAGCTTCGTGCGTCGCCGAACGGCCCGCGTTTGCAAGCTCGCGTTTGCGCCCCGCACAAAAAGCGCGGCGCCGTGATGGCGCCGCGCTTCTCGCAATGGCAAAGACTTAGCCCTTACTGGCTGAAGAGCCGCCGCGTGGCCGGCGAACCCGCCGGAATGCCGGCCTGCTCGAGCTTTGCGTAGAGCGTCATGAGCTGCTTGTCGATGGACTGCAGCACGGACTCCGGCAGCGGCCGGCGTTGATCGTCCACCACGCGGCCGCCGATGCGTTCCGCGAGCGAGCGAGCGTAATCGCACATCAGGCGGAACGGCAGGATGTCTTCGTCGGCCACCGGCACGTCGAGAACCAGGGTAATCATCTGGCCGCCCTTGTAGGTGAGATCGTCGCGCAGGAAGTTGGTGTCGCCGAATTGCAGCATGAACACCGGGCTCTGCTTCGAATCGAGCTTCACGAAACGCGTGCCATCGCGCGAAAGCAGCAAGCCGTCCTGGGCGGCCACCGCCTGCACGTAGTTCGCCGACCACGGCGCGCCGTCCGAGAGCACGTTGATCGACAGCTGGGCATCGCACTGCGCCGCGAAGCCGTCGAGCTCACGGGCCATCGCAACAGTTTCGGTCATATCGGGGAATTCGGGCAGGCCATCGAGCGCATCCGCGAACTGCTGGACGCCCGCGACGAACTCGGAGAACTCCAGTTCGTTGAGCGGACCGTTGCGATTCGCCAGCTGCGCGGCCGCGCGCAATTCCTCGTAGCGCACGCCGTTTTGCAGCAGTTCCCAACCATCGCCGCCTTCGGGCTTGCCTTCGATATGCACCGGCTTGCTGCCCGCGCGACGCAAACGCTGCGCAAGCGGAATCACGCGCTCGCCGGGCTGCGGCCCGCCGAGCCGGATCGGCACGATGCAGTCGATGCGCCGATCCACGATGGCGGGCGGCGCCGACGATATCGTCGTAGCGGCCGGCAGCACCGGCTCGACGCGATCGTCTTCCGCGCGCTTTTCGCCCTGCTTTTCATCATGCTTTTCGTCGCGCTTCTCATCCTTCGCGACATCAGCCGCGGGCTCGCCGTGCTCCGTTGAGGACGCAAGCGACTCGTCGGCCTCCTCAGCCTCGTCGCTCGAAAAGCCATTCGACGAAGTTCTCTCCGCCTGGATGTCCACCGGCGTATCCGCGGGCGCCACCGCGCCGAAGCCCGGCTCCATGCGCTCCTCGGCGGCGCTGCCGCCCGCGAGCGACGGCTCGCGTTTGGCCGGCGCGCGGGCTGGCTCGATGAACGGGCTCTGCTCGTTCAGGTCGTCGCGCAACGGCGCCTCGACCGCTTCCTCGGGCATCGGGCGCGGCATGCGCCGGCGCACTTTGGCGTTCTGCCACGCGTTGTACACCACTACGCCCCCGACGACCACGGCACCCGCGCCGATCAAACCGAGAGTCAACTGATCCATGCATGCTCCATCTGCAATTCTTTTCCGGCGGCGCGCCTGGTCCCTTCATCCTTCCCGAACACGCACGCCGCGTGCGTGGCCATCAGGCCGTATTCTGTGCGAAACCCGCCGCCGTTTCCATGTCGACCGCAACGATGCGCGAAACGCCCTGCTCCTGCATCGTCACGCCAATCAATTGCTGCGCCATCTCCATCGCGATCTTGTTGTGCGAGATGAACAGGAACTGCGTCTTGTCCGACATCGCGCGCACCAGATTGGCGAAGCGTTCCGTGTTGGCGTCGTCGAGCGGCGCGTCCACTTCGTCGAGCAGACAGAACGGCGCCGGGTTCAACTGGAACATCGCGAACACGAGCGCCGTGGCGGTGAGCGCCTTCTCGCCGCCCGAGAGCAGGTGGATCGTCGAGTTCTTCTTGCCGGGCGGCTGCGCCATCACCTGCACGCCGGCGTCGAGAATCTCGTCGCCGGTCATGATGAGCTTCGCCTGGCCGCCGCCGAAGAGGCGCGGGAACAAGTCGCCGAAATGCCGGTTCACCTCGTCGAAGGTGCCTTGCAGCAGCGTGCGCGTTTCCTGGTCGATCTTGCGGATCGCGTCTTCGAGCGTTTCGATCGCGCTCGTGAGGTCGGCGGACTGCGCGTCGAGGAAGACCTTGCGCTCCTTCGCGGCGGCCAGTTCGTCTAGCGCGGCCATGTTGACCGGCCCCAGCGCCGTGATCGCGTTATTGATGCGCGTAACTTCGCCCTGCAGATACGAAGGTTTGAGGTCGGGCGAAAGCTTCTCCTGCAGCGCGGTTTCGTCCACGCCCGCAGCCTGCAGTTGCTCGACGAACTGCTCGCCGTTCAGTCGCGCGGCCTGCTCCTTCAACTGCAATTCGGTGATGCGGTCGCGCAGCGGTTGCAGTGCGCGCTCGGCGGTGAGACGCATCTCGTCGGCTGCGCGCAGCTTCGCGCTCAGGTCGTCGAGCTCGGCGCGCGCGGCGCGCAGCGCCTCTTCCTTCTCCGCACGTATTTCCAGCGCGTCCTGCAACCCCGTGTGCGCGGTCTGCTCGTTGATCGTTTCCAGCTCCGCGCGCGCGTCTTCGAGCGAGGCGGCCACGCGCTCGCTCTGATCGTGCGCGACCTGGATGTTGCGCTTGAGCTCTTCGATGCGGTTGGCCATGTTGCGCGCCGCGAAGCGTGCATCGCCCGCCGCGCGCTCGAGATCGCGCGCCTCGTTGCGGGCGCTGCCCAATTCCTCGTCGAGCGCCTCGAACGCCAGTTGATTGTCTTCGAAGCGAGCCTGCAATTCGGCGAGCTCGACGTCGTGACGCTCGAAGTTCGCCTCCGACTCTGCGCGCAGCGCGCGCTGCTCTTCGATCTGTGCGCGGATCTCTTCGAGTTCCTCGCGGATCTGCGTGCTGCGCGCCGTGTAGCGCTCGTGCGCCTGAGTGAGCTTGAGCACCTCCATCTGCAGCGCGTGCACCCGCTGCGTCGCGCGTTCGGCCTGCTGGCGCACTTCGGTGAGCGCCTGGGCCGCCTGGGTGTGCGCGGCCTCGGCGCGCACGGCGACGGCACGTGCGTCGTCGGCGAGCAGCGCCTGGGCGCGCACCTGACGCGTGAGGTTTTCGATTTCCTGCTGGCGCGCCAGCATGCCCGCCTGCTCCGAGTCGGCGGCATAGAGCTGCACGCCCACGCGCGTCACCACATGGCCTGCCTTCACCACAAACGCGCCGCCTTCGGGCAACTGCGCGCGCTTCGCGAGCGCTTCGGCCAGATCGGCGGCCACGAACGTCGTGCCGAGCCATTCGTTGAGCACCGCGCGCAGGCCCGCGTCGTCGATGCGCACGAGAGAAAGCAGCGGCGTGAGGCCCGCAGGCGCGGCCAGCGCCGGGCCAGCGGGCGGCGGCGCGTAGAACGCGAGCTTGGCCGGCGGCGCGTCTGTCGCGAATGCCTTCACCCAGTCGAGGTTCGACACTTCGAGCGCGGCCAGGCGCTCGCGCAGCACGGCCTCGAGCCCGGTCTCCCAGCCGGCTTCGACATGGAGCTTCTTCCACAAACGCGGCAGCGCGCCCAGTTCATGGCGCTCGAGCCACGGCTGGATCTTGCCTTCGGTCTGCACGTTCTCCTGAAGCTGCTTGAGCGCCGCGAGGCGCGCTTCGAGCTGATGGATCTGCGCGCCTTCGGCCTGCACACGCTCGTGCGCGGCGCGGCGCTCGGCGTCGAGGCGTGGCACGGCTTCCTGCGCATCGGCAAGGCGCTGCTGCGCCTCGTGCAGGATCTCTTCCTGCTCGGCCAGTTGCATGCGCAACTCTTCGAGCTGTGCTTCGTCGGGTGCGTCGAGCCCGCCTTCCTCCGAGTTCAAGCGCTCGTGGCGCTGCTGAAGCTGCTGGAGCATCTGATCGGCGTTGCGCTGATGCGCGGCTTCGAGCTTGATCGCCTGCTCGGTGCGCGCGATGCCCGCGCGCTCGTCGTTCAGTTGGGACTGAGCGTCGCGCCAGCGGTTTTCGAGCGCGGGCAGCGCTTCCTGCTTCGCCGCCGCCTGTTCTTCGGCGATGGCTGCCTTCTCCTCGCCCATCGCGAGCTGCTCTTCGGCATCGGCGATGTCGTCCTGGGCCTTCTGCGCCTGCACCTGCCATTGCTCGCGCTGGGCGGTGAGCGCCGCGATCTGCGCCTGCACCCGATTGCGCGATTCGACGATGAACTTGATTTCCGCTTCGAGGCGGCTCACTTCGGCGTTCGCTTCATAGAGCGAGCCTTGCGCGCCCTGCATCGCATCGCTGGCCGAATAGTGCGCGACGCGCAGCGTTTCGAGCTGCGCTTCGACTTCGCGCAGCTGCGCGGTGTGCCGCTCCAGGTCGATCTGCGCCTGCTCGATCGCGCGCTGCTGGCGCTGCTGCTCGCCGGCCGCTTCGTTCTTGCGCAAGAGCCATAGCAGGCGCTGCTTTTCTTCGCCTTCGGCTTGCAGCTCGCGGAACCTGGTCGCCACCACGGCCTGCCCTTCGAGCTTCTCCAGGTTGGTGGAGAGCTCGCGCACGATGTCCTCCACGCGCGTGAGGTTCTCGCGCGTGTCGTGCAGACGGTTTTCCGTCTCGCGGCGGCGCTCCTTGTACTTCGAGACACCCGCGGCCTCTTCGAGGAACACGCGCAGTTCTTCGGGCTTCGCCTCGATGATGCGCGCGATCATGCCCTGCCCGATGATCGCGTACGCACGCGGCCCGAGGCCGGTGCCGAGGAAGATGTCCTGGATGTCGCGCCGGCGCGCCGGCAGATTGTTGATGTAGTAGCTTGAGGTGCCGTCGCGCGTGAGCACGCGCTTGACGGCGATCTCGGCATACTGGCCCCACTGGCCCGCGGCGCGCCCGTCGGCGTTGTCGAACACGAGTTCGACGCTCGCGCGGCTGCCGGGCTTGCGCGCGGTGGAACCGTTGAAAATGACGTCCTGCATCGACTCGCCGCGCAGTTCCGAGGCGCGCGATTCTCCGAGCACCCAGCGCACGGCGTCGATGATGTTCGATTTGCCACAGCCATTGGGCCCGACCACCCCGACGAGTTGGCCCGGGACCTGGAAATGCGTGGGATCGACGAAGGATTTGAAGCCAGCGAGTTTAATCGAGGTCAGACGCACGGCGATATCGCTGTTTGAATAGGGAAGTGAACGGGACCGCCCGCGCCGCAAGCCATGCGCCGCACGCGCATGGGTCACGCATCGAATGCTGCGGGCGCTTCAGGCACAACACCAGCACTTCGGGCACTACATCTCGGGCAGCTGCCACGGCTCGCCGCGCGAAGCACTGTGTGCGCGCCCGCCCGGCGAGGATCAGCGGCAATCATACCATCGTGCGCGCGCCTTTCTGCCCGCTGCGCGGCGAAGCTCCGGGGTCGCCGGCGTCATGGGTCCCGCCGTCGGCATCGTCGCCTTCGCCGCTTTCGTCGATCGGGCACGCTTGCGCGTGGGCAATCACGCTGGCATCGGCGCTCGCGTGCTGCTCGTGCCTCCCGCCCGCTTTGGCGTCCTGCGCGCGGTGCACCCAGCTCGACAGCAGCGTGGCCAGCACGATGCATGCGCCGCCCGCGCACTCGCGCGGCCCTGGCGTTTCACCCGCGAGCAGCCACGACGAAAGCGCGGTCACCACGAGTTCGAACAGCATGATGATCGACGCGCGGTTCGCAGGCACGCGCGCGAGGCCATACTGCACCAGCATGTTGTTCGAGCTCAGCAGCAGCCCGAGCACGACCACCAGCAGCACGATGCGCGCCAGCGGCTCGCCGCCGTGCAGCACCGGCGTCGGCTCGAAGCGCGACGCCACGACGCCGCAGATCGCCGCCCCGGCAAAGATCACGGCAGTGCGCATCTCCGGCTTCATCTGCGGCAGCACGCGGCTCGTCTTCACCACGAGCACATTGCTCATCGCGAAGCCCATGCCGCCCGCGAGCCCCGCCCATTCGGCCGCGTTGGCCGGCAACGGCACGCCGAGCTTCGGCGACCACAGCATGAGCGCCGCGCCCAGCAGCGACAGCGCGGAAAGCGCCGCGCCAGCCCCCGTGAGGCGCTCGTTCAGGATGAAATGCGCGTAGATCGCCGTCCATGCCGGCGTGAGGTAGAACAGCAGGAGCACACGCATCACTTCGCCGTGGATCGCGCCCCACACGAAGCCCATATTGGCCACGCCCGCAGCCAGCCCAAGCATCGGCAGCACCCAGTGCCAGCGCACCGTGGCGATCGAGCGATGGCGCAACAACAGCACGAAGAGGCACCCCGCCGCACTAGTGGCCGCTCCGGCGGCCGTGCCGGTCAGCCCGAGGCTAGCGAGCGTGCGCAGTGGATACCAGATCACGCCCCACACCGAGGCGCCGATCATGATGGCGAGCGTCGGCCAGCCGGACTTCAGGCTCGTGTTCATCGCCCGGCTCTCTCACACCGCGCCCGCGCGAAGACAGCGCGCAACGGCTGCTTTTCGGACTGCATACTCCTCCTTTGCTGCTTCTCGTTTGTTGCTGACTGTCCTGCCGGTTTGTCTTGCCCGATGCCGTATGTGCGGTATGCGCGTTGCGCCACGCCCGAGCAAGCTTCGTCGCCGAAGCGCGCCCACCGGGCCTTCCGGGTGCATTTCTGGATCATGGTCCGGGCCACATGCCTTGCCTGCGCACACGCCGGAGCGCCCGCAGGCCGTGCATCGCCACGTTATAATCGACGCTTTTCCAGCCGCAGCAGCCTTCATCCCCGACGCGCGACAAGCTCCGTGCCGCCGCGATCCACGCCATCCATGCCGGATCGCGCCGCCAGGCACGGCAGAAACCGGCCCTATCATGGCCACGACATCGCCGCGCCGGGTTACATCGGATCACATCGTCGCCGAAGCCGGGCCGCCGCTGCCGGCCGATATGCCGACCATTGCACCGCGCGCTGTCCAACCGTATTTCGCCTTTCGCCCGCCAAGCCCGTGAATCCGCTACTCGACACTCTCCAGCCCTATCCCTTCGAAAAGCTGCGTGCGCTCTTCAAGGACGTCGCGCCGAATGCCGGCCTGCGCCATATCAGCTTCGGGATCGGCGAGCCGAAACATCCGACGCCCGCGCTGATCCGCGACGCCATCGTCGCTTCGCTCGACGGCCTGTCGGCCTACCCGGCCACGGCCGGCAGCCCCGCGCTGCGCGAGGCGATCGCGAAATGGGTGACCGAGCGCTACAGCCTGCCCGCCATCGACGCGAACACGCAAGTGCTGCCCGTGTGCGGCTCGCGCGAGGCGCTCTTCGCGCTCGCCCAGGCCGTAGTGAACCCGACGGCGAATCCCTCGGCGGGAGCAAAAGATCCGGCAAAGCGGCCGATCGTACTCTGTCCGAATCCGTTCTACCAGATCTACGAAGGCGCTGCGCTGCTCGCAGGCGCCGAGCCGTACTTCGTGAACAGCGATCCCAGCCGCAACTTCGCCTGCGATTATTCGCAGGTCCCCGAAGAGGTCTGGGCGCGCACGCAGTTGCTCTATGTCTGCTCGCCGGGCAATCCGACGGGCGCCGTGCTCACCCTCGAGGACTGGCGCGAGCTGTTCGCGCTCTCCGAGCGCTACGGCTTCGTGATCGCCTCCGACGAGTGCTACTCGGAAATCTACTTCGACGAAGCACATCCGCCGCTCGGCGGCCTGGAAGCGGCGCACCAGCTCGGCCGCGGCTTCGAGCGTCTGATCATGCTCTCGAGCCTCTCAAAGCGCTCGAACGCGCCCGGCATGCGCTCGGGCTTCGTCGCGGGCGACGCGGCCCTGCTCAAGCAGTTTCTCCTTTACCGCACGTACCACGGCTCGGCGCTGTCGCCGGTCTGGCAGTCCGCCAGCATCGCGGCCTGGGGCGACGAGGCGCACGTGCGCGAGAACCGCGCGAAGTATCTGCAGAAGTTTTCGACCGTGACGCCGATGCTCGCCGACGTGCTCGATGTGAAACTGCCCGACGCCGCGTTCTATCTGTGGGCCAACGTCGCGCGCACTGGCCTTACGGATACCGCGTTCGCCCAGCGCCTCTACGCCGACTATAATGTGACGGTTCTGCCCGGCTCGTACCTCGCTCGCGAAGCGCATGGCGCGAATCCCGGCAAAGACTTCGTCCGCATGGCGCTCGTCGCCGACGTCGAGGAGTGCATCGAGGGCGCGCAGCGCATCGTCGAGTTCTGCCGCTCGCTCAAGCAGTAACAGTAAAGCCATCTACGTACGCGCGCCCGTCCCCGGATGCGCGAGTCATCGCACTTGAACTCATACGAAACCACCATCATGTCGCAACAACTTCAGCAGATCATCGACACCGCCTGGGAAAACCGCGCCGACTTCTCGCCCAAGTCGGCTCCGAACGACGTGCGCGAAGCCGTCGCCCACGTCATCGCCGAGCTGGACAAAGGCGCGCTACGCTGCGCCGAGAAGAAGGACGGCGACTGGGTCGTCAACCAATGGGTGAAGAAGGCCGTGCTGCTGTCGTTCCGCCTGGAAGACAACGTGCCGATGCCCGCCGGCGGCTACAGCCAGTTCTACGACAAGGTGCCCTCGAAGTTCGCCAACTACACGGCCGAAGACTTCGCCGCGGGCGGCTTCCGCGTCGTGCCGCCGGCCATCGCGCGCCGCGGCTCGTTCATCGCGAAGAACGTCGTGCTGATGCCGTCGTACACCAACATCGGCGCCTATGTCGATGAGGGCACGATGGTCGACACGTGGGCCACTGTCGGCTCGTGCGCGCAGATCGGCAAGAACGTGCACCTCTCGGGCGGCGTGGGCATCGGCGGCGTGCTGGAGCCGCTGCAGGCCAACCCCGTCATCATCGAAGACAACTGCTTCATCGGCGCGCGTTCGGAAGTCGTGGAAGGCGTGATCGTCGAGGAAAACTCGGTCATCTCGATGGGCGTGTACCTCGGCCAGTCGACCAAGATCTTCGACCGCGAAACCGGCGAAGTCTCGTACGGCCGCATTCCGGCAGGCTCGGTCGTGGTGGCCGGCAACCTGCCCTCGAAGGACGGCTCGCACAGCCTCTACTGCGCCGTGATCGTCAAGAAGGTCGACGCGAAGACGCGCGCCAAGGTCGGCCTGAACGAGCTGCTGCGAGGCGACTGATGGCGAAGGCCGCAAAAACCGTCGTCGTCTACGGCATTCCGAACTGCGACACCGTGAAGAAGGCCCGCGTGTGGCTCGAAGAGCACGGCATCGAGTTCGAATTCCACGACTTCAAGAAGGCCGGCGTGTCGAATGCGCTGGTCCAGGACTGGCTCAAGGATGTGTCTCTGGATCTGCTCATCAACAAGCGCGGCACGACCTGGCGCGGCCTGTCCGACGTGCACAAGGCCGAAGCCGACACGACCGCCGGCGCGATCGCGCTGATGATCCACAAGCCGTCGATCATCAAGCGGCCGGTCGTGGCCGTGAATGGCCGTGTGAAGACGCTGGGTTTTTCCGCCGAACAATACGAGGCGCTGTTCGCTTGAGAAAAGCGCCGTTCGCCTGAAACGGTTTTCCGTTGCTGTTGCCGGCCCCTGTTCGATCAGCGGCGCCGGCATTTTTATTGAAAGTGGTTCATTCATGTCCGCCACCCTCGCCCTTACCGAAGCCCTGATCGCCCGCGCGTCCGTGACGCCCGACGACCAGCACTGCCAGCGCATCATGACCGAACGCCTCGGTGCGCTCGGCTTCGCGTGCGAAACGATCGAATCCAACGGCGTGACCAACCTGTGGGCCGTCAAGCGCGGCACGGGCGGCGCCGCGGGCCCGCTGCTCGCCTTCGCGGGGCACACCGACGTAGTGCCCACCGGCCCGCTCGAGCAATGGAGCTCGCCGCCGTTCGAGCCCGCGCACCGCGACGGCAAGCTCTACGGACGCGGCGCCGCCGACATGAAGACCTCGCTCGCGGCGTTCGTGGTGGCGAGCGAAGAGTTCGTTGCCGCGCATCCGCAGCATCGCGGCGCGATCGCCTTTCTCATCACGAGCGACGAGGAAGGCCCCGCCACCGACGGCACCGTCAAGGTCGTCGAAGCGCTGCAGGCGCGCGGCGAAAAGATGGATTACTGCATCGTGGGCGAGCCTACTTCCACGCACACGCTCGGCGACTGCGTGAAGAACGGCCGGCGCGGATCGATGTCGGGCAAGCTCGTCGTGAAGGGCGTGCAGGGCCACATTGCCTATCCGCATCTCGCGAAGAATCCGGTGCATCTGCTCGCGCCCGCGCTAGCCGACCTCGTCGCCGAAAAATGGGACGACGGCAACGAGTACTTCCCGCCTACCACCTGGCAGGTTTCCAACATCCATAGCGGCACCGGCGCCTCCAACGTGATCCCCGGCCATGCCGACGTGATGTTCAACTTCCGCTTTTCGACCGCGAGCACGGTGGAAGGCCTGCAAAAGCGCGTGCATGCGATTCTCGACAAGCACGGCCTCGAATACGATCTGCACTGGAGCGTGAGCGGCCTGCCCTTCCTCACCCCGCGCGGTGCGCTTTCGGATGCGCTCGAACAGGCGATCCTCGGCGAGACCGGCGTGAAAACCGAACTGTCGACCACGGGCGGCACGTCCGATGGCCGTTTCATCGCGCGCATGTGCGAGCAGGTCGTGGAGTTCGGACCGCCCAATGGCAGCATCCACAAGATCGATGAGCATATCGAAGTAAAATTCGTCGACCCGCTCAAGAACGTGTACCGTCGCGTGCTGGAACAACTGATCGCCTGAGCGGCCTATTGCTGGAGTCAATGACATGCCCCATTCACTAGCCACGACCTTTTCCACCGTGCGCGACCTGCTGCGCTACGGCGTCTCGCGCTTTTCGGCCGCGCATCTCGCGTTCGGCCATGGCTCGACCAACGCCTACGACGAAGCCGCGTATCTGATCCTGCATACGCTGCATCTGCCGCTCGACCTGCTCGATCCGTTTCTCGACGCGCGCCTCGCGCCCGAGGAAATCGACAAGGTGCTCGCCGTGATCGAGCGCCGCGCCAACGAGCGCGTGCCGGCCGCCTACATCACGCAGGAAGCGTGGATGCACGGCCTGCGCTTTTACGTGGATGAGCGCGTGATCGTGCCGCGCTCGTTCATCGGCGAACTACTCGAAGACGGTTTGCAGCCCTACGTGGAAGACCCCGAGCAGGTCACCGCCGTGCTCGAGCTGTGCACGGGTTCCGCAAGCCTTGCGATCCTCGCGGCGCACGCGTTCCCGAACGCCGACATCGACGCCGTCGACCTCTCGGCGCCCGCGCTCGAAGTCGCGGCGCGCAACGTGCACGAGCACGGTCTCGACGAGCGCATCGCGCTCTTCGAAGGCGACCTGTACGCGCCGCTGCCCGAGCGCCGCTACGACGTGATCATCACGAATCCGCCGTACGTGAACGCCGAATCGATGCAGGCGCTGCCGCCCGAGTACCGCCACGAGCCGGAGATGGCGCTCGCGGGCGGCGCGGACGGCATGGATATCGTGCGCCGCATCATCGGGCAAGCGCGTAACTGGCTGACCGACGACGGCGTGCTCGTGGTCGAAATCGGCAACGAGCGCGCGAACGTGGAAGCCGCGTTCGGCGGCCTCGAACTCGTCTGGCTCTCGACGAGCGCGGGCGACGACCAGGTGTTCCTGATCCAGGCCGCTGACCTGCCGGTCTGAGCATGGGGAAATAGCGGTCCGGCAGCGCTCGAATGCACTCGGGAACGCTGCCGGGCCGCGGCGCGCCCTCACGCGCTCCCGATTAGCGCAATGCCGGCGTGCAAGCAGACTCGCCGCGGCGCGACAGGGTTCGGTAAGATGAATGTTTCCCGGCTCACGCGGTTCGCACGGCTCGCACTCGCAGCTGCGCCGCACGGCTTCAGGAGCGTCCCGCGCCTTTATGCGATTCGACTGGTCAACCCTGGGCATTCTGCTCGCGATCACCCATTTGCTCGGCCTGATCGCCGCCTGCCACGCCATCCTCAATACGCGCACCTCGCAAGGCGCAATCGCCTGGGCCGTCTCGCTCGCGACGATGCCCTACTTCACGCTGATCCCCTATCTGTTCCTCGGCCGCAGCAAGTTCGAGGGCTATGCGGACGCACGGCGTCTACGCAACGAAACCTTGCGCACGCGCGCGCACATGCCCGCCTGGCGCCCGCCCGGCGGCCCCGATGACGAACTGGCCAATACGTCCGACTGGCCCGTCGACGAACTGAGCACGCGCATGATCCGCTCGTTCTCGCGCCTGGCCGGCATGCCGCTCGTGGCGGGCAACACGGTGCGTACGCTCGTCAATGGCGAAGCCACGTTTTCTGCGATCTTCGACGCGATCGAACAAGCGCGCCGCTACGTGATCGTGCAGTTCTTCATCGTGCGCGCCGACGCGCTCGGCGACATGCTCAAGGACGCGCTGCTCGCCTGCACCGCGCGCGGCGTGCGCGTGCTGTTCCTCTACGACAGCATCGGCAGCTTCGACCTGCCGGCGCGCTACGTGCACGAGCTTCGTGCGGGCGGCATCGAAGTGCATCCGTTCTCGGCAAAGCGCCGCTTCGTCAACCGCTTCCAGCTCAACTTCCGCAACCACCGCAAGATCGTGGTGGTGGACGGCGAGCGCGCGTTCGTGGGCGGCCATAACGTAGGCGTCGAATATCTGGGCGCAAAGGCGCCGCTCTCGCCGTGGCGCGACACGCATATCGAGGTGCGCGGCCCGGTGGTGGCCAACATTCAGTTCGCCTTCACCGAAGACTGGTACTGGGTCACCCAGGAACTGCCCGGCTGCGAACCGCCCGCCCTCATGCAGCGAGTCGAGCCGCGGGTCGAGTCACGGGTCGAGTCGCGCGAGCGCAGCGACATGCACTGCCTCGTGATGCCCACCGGCCCCGCCGATCGTCAGGAGACCTGCTCGCTCTTTTTCGTCGAGGCGATCAACGCCGCGAAAAAACGCGTCTGGATCACCACGCCTTACCTCGTGCCCGACGAAGCGGTGCTCTCGGCGCTGCGCCTCGCGGCGCTGCGCGGCGTGGACGTACGCATCATGATCCCGAGCCGGCGCGATCACTTCGTGGTGTTCGAGGCGTCCACGCTCTACGCCTACGACGCGCTGCGCGCGGGCATTCGCATCTTCCGCTACAAGCCGGGCTTCCTGCACCAGAAAGTCGTGCTGATCGACGACACCGCCGCCGCCATCGGGAGCGCGAACCTGGACAACCGCTCGTTCCGCCTGAATTTCGAAATCATGGTGCTGACCGTGCACCGCGGCTTCGCCGCCGAAGTCGAGGCGATGCTGCTGCACGACTTCGAGCAGACCTTCGAGATCGACCGCAGCGAATATCGCGACGCCCACGCGTGGCGCAAGATCTCGATGCATGTTGCCCGCCTCTTCGCGCCCGTTCTGTAGCCCGCCCACGATCTAGCCGGTACGCCTTTACAGCAGTTGCTCGATGTCCGCAGCAATGGCGTCGGGTTTCGTGGCGGGCGCATAGCGCTTGACGACCTTGCCATCGCGACCCACGAGAAACTTCGTGAAGTTCCATTTGATCCGCCCGATGCCGAGCAGCCCCGGCGCCTCGCCCTTGAGCCACTGGTACAGCGGGTGCGCGTTCGCGCCGTTCACCTCGACCTTCTCGAACATCGGAAACGTGACGCCGAAGTTCTTCTCGCAGAAGGCGCCGATTTGCGCGGCGTCGCCCGGCTCCTGCTTGCCGAACTGGTTGCACGGAAAACCGAGCACCGCGAGGCCGCGCGCGGCGTACTGCTCGTGGAGCTTCTGCAAGCCCTGGTACTGCGGCGTGAATCCGCATTCGCTCGCCGTATTGACGATCAGCATGATCTTGCCCTCGTATTGCGCGAGGCTCACTGGCGCGCCACCACCGAGCGGCGTGGCCGAAAACGAATAAACCGTCGACATCTGGCTCTCCCAACGAAAGCGCCAGTCTACGTGAGAAAACCGGCCCGGTTAAAATAGCGCTTTACGTTTTATCCGCGGTTTTGTCCGCGCCAGCGCTCTCGTGATCCGCTTCAATCAATTCAGCCTCGCCCGCGGCACCAAGCCGCTTTTCGACCAGACCTCGTTCACCCTGAATCCGGGCGAAAAGGTCGGCCTCGTCGGCGCCAATGGCGCGGGCAAGTCCACGCTCTTCGCCGTGCTGCGCGGCGAGTTGCATGCGGATGCCGGCGATTTTTCGATGCCGCCGTCGTGGCAGATCGCCCACGTCGCGCAGGAAACGCCGGCCGTCGAGAAAAACGCGCTGGAATACGCGCTCGATGGCGACGCCGCGCTGCGCGAAATCGAGGCGCGCATCGCCTCTGCCTCTGCGGCCCACGACGGCGCGGCCGAGGCCGAGGCGCACGCCGCCTTCGCTGACGCCGACGGCTACACCGCGCCCGCGCGCGCCGAGGCGCTGCTGCTGGGCCTCGGCTTCACCATGGAGCAAACGCAGCAACCGGTGGCGAGCTTCTCGGGCGGCTGGCGCATGCGCCTGAACCTCGCCCAGGCGCTGATGTGCCGCTCGGACCTGTTGCTGCTCGACGAACCCACTAACCACCTCGACCTCGACGCGATCGTCTGGCTCGAAGACTGGCTCCACCGCTACCCCGGCACGCTGGTCGTGATCTCGCACGACCGCGAGTTTCTCGATTCCGTCTGCAACGTCACGCTGCATCTGGAAAACCAGCAGGTCAAACGCTACGGCGGCAACTACTCGCAGTTCGAAATCCTGCGCGCACAACAGCTGGCGCTCCAGCAAAGTGCCTACGAAAAGCAGCAGAAGACCGTCGCGCATCTGCAAAGCTTCATCGACCGCTTCAAGGCAAAGGCCACCAAGGCGCGCCAGGCACAGAGCCGCGTCAAGGCGCTGGAGAAGATGGAGCTGATCGCGCCCGCGCACGCAAGCTCGCCGTTCACGTTCGAGTTCCGCACGCCCGACTCCGCGCCCAATCCGATGCTCGTGATGGACACGGTGCGCTGCGGTTACCGTGCCGACGACGGCACCGAAACGCCCATCGTCGAGGGCGTCGCGCTGTCGATCCAGAACGGCCAGCGCATCGGCCTGCTCGGCGCGAACGGACAAGGCAAGTCCACGCTCATCAAGACGCTTGCCGCAACGCTCGCGCCGCTCTCGGGCGAATTGCGCACCGGCAAGGGCCTGCAGATCGGCTATTTCGCGCAGCATCAACTGGAAACGCTGCGCCCGGAAGACACGCCGTTACAGCACCTCGCGCGCCTCGCGCCCGACACGCGCGAGCAGGAACTGCGCGACTTCCTGGGCGGCTTTAACTTTCCGGGCGAGATGGCCACGGCGCCCATTGCCCCATTCTCGGGCGGCGAGAAAGCACGCCTCGCGCTCGCGCTCATCATCTGGCAGAAGCCGAACCTCCTGCTGCTCGACGAGCCGACCAACCACCTCGACCTGGAAACGCGCCACGCGCTCACCATGGCACTCGCGCAATTCGAAGGCACGCTGATCCTCGTGTCGCACGACCGGCATTTGCTGCGCGCCACGACCGACCAGTTCATGCTGGTGGCGAAGCATCGCCTGCAACCGTTCGACGGCGATCTCGACGATTACCGCGACTGGCTGCTCCAGCACGCCGCCGAACAGCGCGCAGCCATCAAGAGCGCGGCGCTCGGCACGGCAAATGCGCTGGATGGCGACACGGGCGACGCCGTGAACCGCAAGGAGCAACGGCGCCAGGAAGCGGAGACGCGCCAGCGGCTCTCGCACCTGAAAAAGCCATTGCAGGCGAAAATCGGCAAGATAGAAAAGGAGATGGATGCACTCAATGCCGAGAAAGGCACGCTGGACGCGTTCGTCGCCGACCCGGCCAGCTATGAGCCGGCGCAAAAGACCCGGCTGACCGAAGCGATCCGCCGTCAAGCCGAAGTCCAGGCGCGCCTCGAAACGCTCGAAGCCGACTGGCTCGGCGCGCACGAGGAGCTTGAGCAGATCGGCTGACACAATCGGCGCCGCCACGGTCATCCCCACACGGTCATTCCCATTGTCAGGCGCTAATCAGGAGCAAACGAGTGTCGAATCGAGTGTCGACCCCCCCCGCATTGCAGGGCCTGCGCGTTCTCGATCTGACCCGCCTCCTGCCTGGTCCCGTAGCCACGCTGCGCCTCGCGGAAATGGGTGCCGACGTGCTGAAGATCGAACCGCCCGGCGCCGGCGACGCAGCGCGCAACATGATGCAAAGCGCCGAGGACGAAATCGCGGGCCGGCCAGGCGCGTTCTACCGGCTCGTCAACCGGGGCAAGCGCGAGACGCGGCTCGATCTCAAATCGGAAGGCGGCCGCGCCGTCTTGCTCGCGCTCGCGCGCGATGCCGATGTGCTCGTGGAGAGCTTCCGCCCCGGTGTGATGGAGCGGCTCGGCCTCGGCTACGAAACCTTGCGCGCGAATAATCCCAAGCTCGTCTACTGCGCGATCACCGGCTATGGCGCGAACGGGCCGTTCTCCGACCGGGCCGGCCACGATCTGAACTACATCGCGTACGCGGGCGTGCTCGACCAGATCGCCACGCATGAAGGCGAGCCCGTGCTGCCGAACTTCCAGATCGCCGACCTGCTCGGCGGTGCGCAAGCCGCGCTCTCGCAGATCCTCGCCGCGCTCTGGCACGTGGCGCGTGGCGGCGAAGGCCGTTTCGTCGATGTTTCGATGGCGCACCAGGCGCATGCGCACAACGTGATGGCTCACGTCGCACTCGCCAACGACGACGCAGCGGCGCTCCAGCCCGGCGGCGGCCTGCTCAATGGTGGCGTGCCCTGCTACAACCTGTACCGCACGCTGGACGAGCGCTGGCTCGCCGTGGGTGCGCTCGAACTGAAGTTTTGGCAAACGCTGTGCACGGCCATTGGCCGCGAGGATTGGGCCCGGCGGCACTGGAGCCTCGGCCAGACGCCAGGCGGGGCGGACGCAGCGGCGCTCACGCGCGAACTGGCCGCGCTCATCGCGAGCGAAACGCTGCAGACGTGGATCGACCGGCTAGAGGTGATCGATTGTTGCGTCTCCCCCGTCCTCAAGCCCGGCGAGGCTGCCAACCACCCGCTGTTCAACCCCGACGTGCTGCAAGCCCTGCTCGACGACGCCGCTGCCCAGCGCGAGGCCACTGCGCGCAACGCAACCAGTCAGGGTACGGCCGCGCCCACCGCAACGGCTGGGAGCAACCCCGCGCCAGCCGGCCAGGCGCCCGGCAAGAAGCCGTTCAACTATGGTCCTTGGGGCTGACTGAAGAAGCCGTAAATGAAAATGGGCGCTTGCCGGCGCCGAAGCGGAGCATCAAGCGCCCATTTTCACGATGAAGATTGAACGGTGCGAAGCCGAGCTGCAGGCTCCGGCCTAACGACGCGGCAAAGTCTGACGTGGCGAGCGCTCGTCGTCGTAAAGTACGTGCTTGCGGCCTTCCACATGATGCGCGATGGTGCTGCGCACCTGAGCCGCGGTCACGTTGCCAGCCACCACCTGAC
The DNA here is from genome assembly GCF_051125205.1 of Paraburkholderia sp. A1BS-2L. Classification (NCBI taxonomy): domain Bacteria; kingdom Pseudomonadati; phylum Pseudomonadota; class Betaproteobacteria; order Burkholderiales; family Burkholderiaceae; genus Paraburkholderia; species Paraburkholderia sp. A1BS-2L. The sequence continues at coordinate 1,448,769 of NZ_CP120428.1, read as the reverse complement.
GCGAAATGCGGCCGTCGCTGTCGATCCACTCGACGATGCGACAGCTACTGCCCCAGGGCTGCAAGAGCGGCTCGGAGACCCGGCAGCCGCGCACGACGATCGAGCTACCGCCGATGCCGATGGACGATTCTGTCTGTTTCAAGTCGCTATCCTTTCCGCTGGATGCGGGTTGAGCATCGCGAAAGCATAGGGAAATCACGAAACGAAAAGGTTACAGTGCGTACCAGGGTTGTTACCAATCATTACGCGCCAGACCGCGGCGGCGCGCCCGCCCTACTCGAGCTCACGCACGCGGTCGATGGCTTCCTCGATCCGCTCCACGGCGATGACGTTCAATCCCTCGATCGGCTGTTTCGGCGCATTGGCGCGGGGAATCAGCGCACACGTAAAGCCGAGCTTGGCCGCTTCCTTCAAGCGATCCTGCCCGCGCGGCGAGGGCCGGATCTCCCCGGCGAGCCCCACTTCGCCAAATACGATCAGGCCCTTTGGCAACGCCTTGTTACGCATCGATGAGTGGATGGAAAGCAGCACGGCGAGGTCGGCGGCCGGTTCGGTGATCTTGACGCCGCCCACCGCGTTCAGGAATACATCCTGATCGAAGCAGCCGATGCCGGCATGGCGATGCAGTACCGCCAGCAGCAGCGCGAGGCGGTTCTGCTCCAGCCCGACCGCGAGGCGGCGCGGATTGGGCACCTGCGCCGTATCGACGAGCGCCTGCACTTCCACGAGCAGCGGCCGCGAGCCCTCCTGGGTCACCAGCACGCAGGAGCCCGGCACGCTTTGCTCGTGCTGCGAGAGAAACAGCGCCGACGGATTGGCCACGCCGCGCAGCCCGCGCTCGGTCATCGCGAACACACCCAGCTCGTTGACCGCGCCGAAGCGGTTCTTGAACGCGCGCACGAGCCGGAACGACGAGTGCGTGTCGCCCTCGAAGTACAGCACCGTGTCGACGATGTGCTCCAGCACGCGCGGGCCCGCGAGATTGCCCTCCTTCGTCACGTGGCCAACCATGATGATGGCCGTGCCCGACTGCTTGGCAATGCGCGTGAGCTGCGCGGCACACTCGCGCACCTGCGCAACCGACCCGGGTGCGGAGGTGAGCGCCTCGGAATAGATGGTCTGGATGGAGTCGATCACGGCGACGTCGGGCTTTTCGGCCTCGATGGTCGCCTGGATTTTTTCGAGCTGGATTTCGGCGAGCAATTGCAGCTCGCTCGCCTTCGAGCCCGGATCGAGCAAGGCAAGCCGTTGCGCGCGCAACGCGATTTGTGCCGCCGACTCCTCACCGCTCACGTAGAGCGCGCGCCGCTCGGCCGCGATCTGCGCGAGCGACTGCAGGAGCAGCGTGGACTTGCCGATGCCCGGATCGCCGCCGATCAGCACCACGCCGCCCGCGACCAGACCACCGCCCAGCACGCGATCGAACTCGCCGACACCGGTGGTGAAGCGCGGCACGTCGGACGCCTCGATATCGGCCAGACGCCGCACCGGCGCGCTCTTTGCCAGCGCCTGAAAGCGGTGATTGCCGGCCGGCTCCGCAACGCTCTCGACCAGTGTGTTCCACGTGCCGCATGCGGGGCACTGTCCTTGCCATTTCGGCGCCTGTCCGCCGCATTCGGTGCAGATATAGAGCGTCTTCGCCTTCGCCATGCTTTTTGCCATGGTGGGTTTATTCCGCGCGAACCGGCACGCGCGGCGCGACCGCACACATCAGCTCGTAGCCGATCGTGCCGCATGCTTGCGCGACATCGTCGATAGGCAAGTTCGTGCCCCACAGCTCGACGCGCGCGCCCACGCCCGCGCCCTGCACCGGCGTGAGATCGACCGTGAGCATGTCCATGGAGATGCGCCCGACAACGCGCGTGCGCACGCCTTCGACGATCACGGGCGTGCCTTCGGGCGCGACGCGCGGATAGCCGTCCGCGTAGCCGCAGGCCACCACGCCGATGCGCATCGGCTGGCGCGCCGTGAAGATCGAGCCGTAGCCGACACTCTGGCCTTCAGCGATCGTCTGCGTGGCGATGATCTCGGAGGCAAGCGTCATGGCCGGCTGCAAACCGACGCCATCGAGCGCCGAGGCCGCGCCCGAAGGCGAAGCGCCATACAGAATGATGCCGGGGCGCACCCAGTCGAAATGCGATTCGGGATGCCATAACGTGGCCGCCGAGTTCGCAAGGCTGCGCGTGCCCGCGATGCCTTGCGCGCCGCGCTCGAACGCCGCCATCTGCGCGCCGATGCCGCGCGGCGTATCGGCGTCCGAAAAGTGCGTCATCAAGGTGATCTGGCCGATGCCGGGGCAAGCGCGCGCCCGCTCCCACGCCGCACGGTATTTCTCCGGCGTATAGCCGAGCCGGTTCATGCCGCTGTTCATCTTGAGCTGAACATTGAGCGGCTTGGACAGACGCGCCATTTCGAGCATGCGCATTTGTTCGTCGCAATGGATCACCGTGGTGAGGCTATAGCGGTCGATGACGTCAATGTCGGTCGGCCGGAAGAAGCCCTCCAGCAGCAGAATCGGCCCGGCCCAGCCCAGTTCGCGCAATTTCACCGCCTCTTCGAGGTCGAGCAGGCCAAAACCGTCGGTCGCGCGCAGGCCGGGAAAAGCGCGCGCAAGCCCGTGCCCGTAGGCATTGGCCTTGACCACGGCCCAGATTTTCGACTGCGGCGCGTATTTGCGGACGACGGCGAGATTATTGGCGAGAGCGGTGGTGTGAATCGTGGCGGAAAGGGGGCGAGGCATGGGATTTTTTCGCAAAGACGCTTTTGAATCAGGACCTTACAGGGTGATTTCAGCACCCGTCAGGCCTGTCTGACAGGCGGTCAAGGAATGTGCTAGTCCGAATCACGCTATTTTCGTGATATAAAGCCCTGCGCACAACCCATTTCGAACGTAATAAAGCCCGGATGCCTCCCACCCGTCCGGGGCGGACGGACCGCAGCGAGGAAAGCATCGCATCAGATGAAAAAAGGCTTTTACACCATCATGGCCGCGCAGTTTTTTTCGTCGTTGGCCGACAATGCGCTCCTCATCGCTGCAATCGCACTGCTGAAAGACCTCCACGCCCCGAACTGGATGACGCCGCTGCTCAAGCTGTTCTTCGTCCTCTCCTACGTCGTTCTTGCCGCATTCGTCGGCGCCTTCGCTGATTCCCGCCCCAAGGGCCAGGTCATGTTCATCACGAACACGATCAAGGTCGCGGGCTGCGCCATCATGCTCGCCGGCACGCACCCGCTGTTTGCCTATGGGGTGGTCGGCTTCGGCGCGGCGGCCTATTCGCCGGCCAAGTACGGCATTCTCACGGAACTGCTGCCGCCTGAGCGCCTCGTGGCCGCCAACGGCTGGATCGAAGGCACCACGGTCGGCTCGATCATCCTCGGCACAGTGCTCGGCGGCGCGCTGATCAGCCCGCATATCGCCGCCCACATCATTCGCCACACGCCCGCCTCGATCAGCACCCCCGCCGAAGCCGCGATGCTCGTGATCATGGTCATCTACGTGATCGCCGCGCTCTTCAATCTGCGCATCCCCGACACCGGCGCGCGCTATCCGCGCCAGCAGCACGGGCCGATCCGCCTCATCACCGACTTCGCCGAGTGTTTCAACACGCTCTGGCGCGACAAGCTCGGCCAGATTTCGCTCGCGGTCACGACGCTGTTCTGGGGCGCCGGCGCGACGCTGCAATTCATCGTGCTCAAGTGGGCCGAAGTGTCGCTCGGCATGTCGCTATCGGAAAGCGCTGTGCTGCAAGCCGTGGTGGCCGTGGGCGTCGCCGCCGGCGCGATGATCGCCGCCGCGCGCGTGCCGCTCAAGAAGTCGCTCTCGGTGCTGCCAGTAGGCATCATGATGGGCATCGCCGTCATGCTCATGGCGTTTTACACGCGCAGCCTGTTTCCGCCGCACTGGGGCCTGCATATCGGCCATATGCGCATCCCGGGCTACCTCGTGTTCGCCTATATCTTCCTGATGGTGGTGGGCGCGCTCTCGGGTTTCTTCGTCGTGCCGATGAACGCGCTGCTCCAGCATCGCGGCCACGTGCTGCTCTCCGCCGGTCACTCGATCGCCGTGCAGAATTTCAACGAGAACCTCTCGGTGCTCGTGATGCTGTGCCTCTACGCCGTGCTCGTCTGGCTCGATGTGCCCGTGACCATCGTGATCGTGCTTTTCGGCACCTTCGTCTGCCTGATGATGTGGCTCGTGATGCGACGCCACCAGGCCAATCAGCGCTCGTTCGACTCGGTCGCGCTGATCGGCGAAAATCATCGCCACTGAATCCCGCGTCCGCGCGGCGGTGGCCTGCGGGCCCGGCGCGCGGCACATTAGCGACGCCGCCATGACCTCACCGATTTCCAACGTCCTCACGATCGCCGGCTCCGACTCGGGCGGCGGCGCAGGCATCCAGGCCGACCTCAAGGCTTTCTCCGCGCTCGGCGCCTATGGCGCGAGCGTCATCACCGCGCTCACTGCGCAGAACACCCGCGGCGTCACCGCCATCCACGCGCCCGATGCGGGCTTCGTCACCGCGCAGCTCGACGCCGTGTTCGAGGACATCCGCATCGACGCCGTGAAGATCGGCATGCTGGCCAACGCATCGATCGTGCGCGCCATCGCCGATGCGCTGCGCCGCTACCAGCCGCCGCGCATCGTGCTCGACACGGTGATGATTTCGAAGAGCAATCACGCGTTGCTCGCGCCCGAGGCCGTGACGGCGCTGCGCGAGGAACTGCTGCCGCTCGCGGGCGTCGTCACGCCAAATCTTCCCGAGGCCGCGGCGCTGCTCGGCGTGATGCCGGCCGCCGATGAAGCCGCGATGGTCGAGCAAGGCGAGGCGCTGCGCGCGCTCGGCGCGCAAGCCGTGCTGATGAAAGGCGGCCACCTGGGCGGCGCACACAGCCCCGACTGGCTGATCGAAGCCGGCGGGACGCTGCGTCTGGGCGGGTCGCGCGTGCCGGTGACGAACACGCACGGCACGGGCTGCACGCTCTCCTCGGCGATCGCCGCGCTGTGGCCGCAGCATGCGACGCTCGCGGAGGCTGTCACGCAGGCGAAGACGTATCTCACCGGAGCGCTCGAAGCGAGCGAGCGGCTCGACGTAGGCCATGGCGTCGGCCCGGTGCATCACTTCTGGCGCTGGTGGTGAATCCGGCGCGGCGCGCTCGTCATTCGTAACGTCGTAGCTGACGTCATGGGCGCGCAAAGGCCTGGGCGCGCGCCGGCCAGTCGTCGGGAACGATGAAACCTCGCGAGCGCTCGACGTAGCCGCCCGCGCCATCGGCCACAAATGCGGCGACCATCACGGGCTCATGAGCCTGCGTGAGGCCTGCGAACAATGGTGCAGCCGGCACCGGCGCGGCCACGGTTCTGCGGGCCGCGGACGCATCGCCCTCCACATCGCGATGGTGCCTGGCGCCGCTGCCCTCGTGCCGGTCACGCTCGTCGTGGGGTATCGGCAAGCATTGCCCACCGTCCGGCCCGATCCGCCGTGGTGCAAGCCAGGCGAGCCGCGGCAGCACACTCCAGCCATCGGCGCCTTCACGATCCGCGAAATCGGCCCAGTCCGCCCGCGTGACCCACCAGCCGCGCCCATGCTGCTCCGCGAGTTCGGGCGGGTCGCCCGGCGGCGTGCCCGCCCCCTTGCCCGCGCGATAGAAAAGCCAGCCCTTCCAGAACATCTGCGCGAGCCACGGCCCTGGATAACCGAGCCAGGCGAACTCTTCGCGCGCACTCAGGCGCAGTTGGTGATCGCGCAGATGCGCGAGCTTCAAATCGAAACGATCGCGCAGGTTCGGCCCGACGAAATCGGCAAGTCCCGGCGCACCGTTCTCCGCCATGCCGAGGTGCATGTACCACTTAACCGCCAGTTCCCAATGGAGCCGCTGGCCGTTGCGCGTCTGAACGAGGAAGTCGCATTCGCCCAGCGTGAGGCCCGCGCGCCGCAGTGCGACGTTGGCCGCAACGAGCCGGGGCGCCGGTCCATGGGCGAGAAACCAGCCGAGCAGCGTTTCGGCATAGCGGCCCAGCCGCGTGAGGCGCGTCGCGTCGAGCGAGGCATGCAAGCGGGCAGGATCGCGATCGAGTTGCGTAAGCCACGCTGCGGCGGCATTCGCCTCCTCATTGCTCGCCCATAGCTCGGCAAGCGGCGCATGTGGTTGCGCGCGCAACAAATCGGCACTGAATAGCAGCCACGCGAGATCGCGCACGACTGGGTCAGTGAGATCCCGATAGAGCGAATCAAGCAGCAGCTTGCTAAAACCCGCGGCAGCCAGCTCGCCCGACGAGGCATCCGCGGGCCGCATCATCGTCATCGCTTGCCGCCACCCGCCGCGCGCCAGGTGTCGCGGGCAAGGCACAGGTCGGCCCACGCCTTCGATTTGTCGTGCAGGCTGCGCAGCAGATAGGCGGGGTGATACGACACGATCACGGGCACGCCCTCGTACTGGTGCACGCGCCCGCGCAGCGAGGCGATACTGCCGTCGGTCCTCAGCAGGCTTTGCGCGGCGAAGCGCCCAAGGGCGACGATGATCTTCGGCTTCACGAGCGCCACCTGGCGTTGCAGATACGGCTCGCAGCGCGCGACCTCGTCGGGCTCGGGATTGCGGTTGCCGGGCGGGCGGCATTTGATGACGTTCGCGATATAGACGTTTTCGCCGCGCGCGAGTGACAACGCCTTCAGCATGTTGTCGAGCAGCTTGCCTGCCTGGCCGACGAACGGCTCGCCGAGGCGGTCTTCGTTTTCGCCCGGCGCCTCGCCGATCAGCATCCACTCCGCAGCGCGATCGCCCACGCCGAACACGGTGTTGGTGCGCTTCTCGCACAGACGGCAACGCGTGCAGGAGGCCACGCGTTCGGCGAGCGCATCCCAGTCGAGCGTCGCGACGTCATCGCGCGGAGCCGGAGCAGGCTCCAGATCATGCGGCAACGACGGCTCGGGCATCGCATCGAACCAGGCGAAATCGTCTTCGGTCAGCGGCGGCGGTTCTTCCTGCGCGGCCTGGGCCGCCTGAACGGGCACGGCGGCTGCGCGGCCACGGTCGGGGTCGGACGGCGGCAGCGGCGAGACCTGCGCTTGCACAACGGCGTCCTGTTGCGGCGCTTGCGCTGCGACGCGTTGCGCAACCGGTTGCGGCGTCGGCGCTGTTCGCGGCTCTGCGTTCGGCGCGGCTTGTCCGGCCAGGCTGGCGCTCGCAGCCGTCATCGATTCAGAGGATGACGGTGCCGCCGTAGTCATGCCCCGGCGCACCCAGCGCGGCGCGAGGCCGAGCTCCTCCAGCGCGATCTCATCGAGCGGCATCGGCGCCCTCCATTGCAAAGGTGAAGCGCATCACGATCGCGTCTTCACGGGTGTGATGGCGAGCCGGATAGTAGTTCTTGCGACGCCCGATGGTGACGAAGCCAAACTGCTCGTAGAGCCGGATCGCGCGATGATTCGACGGCCGCACTTCCAGCAACAGCCCTTCGAGTTGCTGCGCACGCGCGAGACGCACGCTTTCGCGCAGCAGCGCAAGGCCCGCGCCCAAGCCCTGCGCCTGCGGCGCGACGCACAGGTTCAGCAGATGCATCTCGTCGACGACCGGCATCAGCACGCAATAGCCGATCAAGGTGCCCGTCACATGGCGCATGCACACGCCAAAGTAGCCGTTGCGCAGCGAATCTTCGAAGTTGCCGCGCGACCACGGGAATTCGTACGCGGATTTTTCGATGACCACGACCTCGTCGAGATCGCTCTCGGTCATCTGCGAGAGGTAGCGGTCCGTCATCAGCACGCCGCTCATCGCCCCCCCTCGCCGCTGTTGTGTACCCCGCCCTGCGCAGCTTTTGCCGCCATGCGTTCGGCCGTGGTCTGCGCGACCTTGTTGCGCACGTATTCGGGCGCTGCCTCGTCGGCGCGCAGCGTGCGGCCCGCGCGGAACGCGCGCAGCGCCGCGTGTGCGAGCGGCAGCGCGTGCGGCAGGGCTTCGGCGTCGATGGTGCGCGCGGTCGTCGAGGCGACGAGGCGCGCGCCGAACGCCGCCGCCGCGTTGCCGGCGAGCGTGAAGGGTTCGTCGGGCGCCGCGATGGCCTCGGGTGCATCAAGCGACGCCGGGCGCAGCGTGCGCCAATCGTTCGCGGCCGCATCCCACGCGTAATCGGCCCAGTACGCTTCGTCCATGCGCGCGTCCAGCGCCGCGAGCATGCGTGTCGCCGCCGGATCGCGCATGCGTGCGCTCTCGGCACAGATGAGCAGCGTGCTCACGGGCACCACGGGAATGTCGAGGCCGAAGGCCAGGCCCTGGGCGACGCCCGTGGCGGTGCGCAGGCCGGTAAAGGAGCCTGGGCCCGCACCGAACGCGATCGCATCGCAGTCGGCCAGCGCGAGCCCCGCTTCGGCCAGCAACTCGCCGATCGCCGGCAAGAGGCGCGTGCTGGAGACGGCGCCGGTGGCTTCATGGCGCATCCAGACGCGCGGCTCGGGCGGCGCCTCGTTGGCGGATCCGGATGCGCCGCTGACGGGCGCGGCGGCGCGGAGCAATGCGACCGAGCAATATTCGGTCGAGGTATCGAGAGCAAGCAGCACGGTTTCAGTCATGAGCGCTATTGTAATGCGCCGCCTTCGTGCAGTCGCCGGCCAGGCATGGCCCATGCGGCGGCGCTCAGCCTCCATAGAATGGAGGAACGGTTCCAGCCCGTTACCAGACGGCGCTGCTACCATCGCCGGGCTGTTCCGATCATCCAGTGGAGGAAAAAACAATGAGCGATGTGAATGCCCAATTCGAGCAGGCCCAGCAAGACGTGCAAAAGCTGCCGGAGCGCCCGGGCAACCTGACGCTGCTGCGCCTGTACGCGCTCTTCAAGCAGGCCACCGAAGGCGACGTGCACGGCGACAAGCCAGGATTCACCGATATCGTCGGCAAGTACAAGTACGAGGCGTGGGCCGCGCTGCAAGGCACCGCGCAGGACGTTGCGAAGGCGCAGTACGTCGAGGTCGTCGAATCGCTCAAGAGCGGCGCCGCGAACTAGAAGCAACCGGAAGCGCCAGCGAGCGGCCTCGCCTCAAACCAGACGAAACGATTGCTGGCGCACTGCAACAAAACAAGATACAATACGCGCTGCGTTTCGCTCCGGTCGCCCTTGCGATCAGCAATACGCCACGTAGCGTTAAGCTCCAATCCAGTTTAGAACCTGTCCCCCCCTGCCATGGCCCAGTTTCCGGGCCGTCAAGTATCAGGCTGGCGGTTGGCCAATCCCGGCTAAGCCGCACCCAAAACAGCTTCTAACGAAAATCCGCCTTCGCCCTTGTGTGGTGCGGATTGCCCCCGTTTTTCGATTTGCTCGCAAATTCAGACGACTTGGGTATGCCGATTGGCGCCGACGTTCTATTTCCTGTGTACCAAGGATTTTCATGACTTCGAGCAATACCCAAAGCCCCCTCGACGCGATTGCCAACGACGCCCTCGGTCTCGACGCCACCGCCGCCGCTTCTCCTGAAGCCGCCGTGCAAGCCGACGAGACGCCCGCAGGCCCGACGTTCGCATCGCTCGGTCTGTCGCCGGAGATCGTCTCCGCGCTGACCGCGGCGGGCTACAAGGCCCCGACGCCCGTGCAGGAACGCGCCATTCCTGCCGCCATCGCCGGCCGCGATTTGCTGGTCTCCAGCCCGACCGGTTCGGGCAAGACCGCTGCTTTCATGCTGCCCGCGATCGAACGCTTCGCGCAGCTGCAAAAGGCGCAAGCCGCCCAACCGCGCGAGCCGCGCCCCCAAGGCCAGCAAGGCCAGGGCGACCGCCGCCAGCGCCGTCCGCAGCCGGTCGCGCGCCCCGGCCTGCTCGTGCTCACGCCCACGCGTGAGCTCGCCATGCAGGTGACCACGGCCGCTTCGACGTACGGCCAGCATCTGCGCCGTCTGCGCACTGTCAGCATTCTCGGCGGCGTGGCCTATGGCCAGCAGCTCATGCTGCTCGCGAAGAACCCCGAGATTCTCGTGGCAACGCCGGGCCGTCTGCTCGATCACCTCGAGCGCGGCCGCATCGACCTGTCCGAACTCAAGATGCTCGTGCTCGATGAAGCCGACCGCATGCTCGACATGGGCTTCATCGACGACATCGACACGATCGTGGCCGCCACGCCCGAGTCGCGTCAAACGATGCTTTTCTCGGCCACGCTCGACGGCAAGATCGCGTCGATCACGGGCCGCCTGCTCAAGGATCCGGAGCGCATCGAGATCGTGCGCAAGGTCGAGGCGAACTCGAGCATCGCGCAGACCGTGCACTATGTGGACGACCGCGACCACAAGGATCGCCTGCTCGACCATCTGCTGCGCGACGAAAAGCTCGACCAGGCCGTCGTGTTCACGGCGACCAAGATGGATGCCGATCAACTCGCCGGCAAGCTCGCCGACGCCGGTTTCGAAACGGCCGCCCTGCACGGCGACCTGCCGCAAGGCGCGCGTAACCGCACGATCCGTGCACTGCGCGAGCGCCGCGTGCGCGTGCTCGTCGCGACCGACGTCGCGGCGCGCGGTATCGACATCCCCGGCATCACGCACGTCTTCAACTACGACCTGCCGAAGTTCGCCGAAGACTACGTGCACCGTATCGGCCGTACCGGCCGTGCGGGCCGCTCGGGCATCGCCGTGAGCCTCGTGCATCACGCCGAGCAAGGCGCGCTCAAGCGCATCGAGCGCTTCGTGCGCGCACCGCTGCCGGTCAACGTGATCGAAGGCTTCGAGCCGCGCAAGGCGCCGCCCTCGAACCGCGGCTTTGGCGGCCGTGGCCGTCCGGGCGGTGGCAACGGCGGTGGCCGTCGCTTCGGTAGCGGCAACGGCAAGCCGGGTGGCTATGGCAACCGCGGCGGCGAGCGCAGCTTCGGCGACCGTCCCCAGGGCGAACGCAGCTTTGGCGATCGTTCGAACGGCGGCGAGCGCAACGGCAACAGCAACAGCTGGGGCAACCGCCCGGAAGGCTCGCGCGGCGGCTATGGCCAGCGTGAAGGCGGCTACGGCGCCTCGCGCCGCGAAGGTGGTGGCGGCGATCGTGGCGGCTACGGCCAGTCGCGTGGCGAGGGCTTCGGCCGCTCGCGCGAAGGCGGCTACGGCGCGCGCCGCAACGACGGCCCGCGTGGCGCACGTCGCGACAGCTAAGTCGGCATACGCGGGCGGAGTGCAGTTTCCGCTCGCCGACTAACGTCGAAATCAAGGACCGGTGCTTCGTCACCGGTCTTTTTTTGCCCGCAGTCATAATTTCACGATATGGAAATTTTTTTTGCTTCGTAAAAAATCGTGCTGCGGGGCACAAAGACGCGCATTGCGAGATGGAAAATTGCGTTTCTTATCGCGAAATTAATATCGTAAACGTTTGATTTTATTAATTTAAAAATCACGAAAATTCCTCACTGCCTGTCTGTTGCGGGGCGATCGATTTGCCTAGACTCTTATATAAGAGTTCGTGAAACGAAACGCCCGGCGCAGTGCTCCCGGTGCCCCTTTCGCGAAGCTCAGTGGTTCAGCCGTTCCGATCAGCGCTTCATTTATCAGCCCATTTACCCGGTCTACGAAGGAGCACACCATGTCGACTCGCCAACAGCAAGCCCAGCAACTCCAACAGCAATGGGAAACCGACCCGCGCTGGAAGGGCATCAAGCGCAACTACACGGCTGACGACGTGGTACGCCTGCGCGGTTCGATCCAGCCCGAGCACACGCTCGCGAAGATCGGCGCCGAAAAGCTCTGGAAAGGCGTGACCACCGAGCCGTTCATCAACTCGCTCGGCGCGCTCACGGGCAACCAGGCCATGCAGCAGGTGAAGGCCGGTCTCAAGGCCATTTACCTGTCGGGCTGGCAAGTCGCCGGCGACGCCAACCTCGCCGGCGAGATGTACCCGGACCAGTCGCTCTACCCGGCCAATTCGGTGCCGCAGGTGGTCAAGCGCATCAACAACACGCTCACGCGCGCCGACCAGATCCAATGGTCCGAAGGCAAGAATCCAGGCGACGAAGGCTATGTCGACTACTTCCAGCCCATCGTGGCCGACGCTGAAGCCGGCTTCGGCGGCGTGCTCAATGCGTTCGAACTGATGAAGGCGATGATCGAAGCGGGCGCCGCGGGCGTGCACTTCGAAGACCAGCTCGCTTCGGTGAAGAAGTGCGGTCACATGGGCGGCAAGGTGCTCGTGCCGACGCGCGAAGCCGTCGCCAAGCTGACGGCCGCGCGTCTGGCCGCCGACGTCTGCGGCGTGCCGACCGTGCTGCTCGCGCGCACTGACGCCGAAGCCGCCGACCTCGTCACCTCCGACATCGACGACAACGACAAGCCGTTCCTCACGGGCGAGCGCACGGTGGAAGGCTTCTTCCGCACGCGCAACGGCCTCGAGCAGTCGATCTCGCGCGGTCTCGCCTACGCGGCCTACGCCGACATGATCTGGTGCGAAACGGGCAAGCCGGATCTCGAGTTCGCGAAGAAGTTCGCGGAGGCGATCCACAAGGAATTCCCGGGCAAACTGCTCGCCTACAACTGCTCGCCGTCGTTCAACTGGAAGAAAAACCTCGACGACGCGACGATCGCGAAGTTCCAGCGCGAGCTCGGCGCAATGGGCTACAAGTTCCAGTTCATCACGCTGGCGGGCTTCCACTCGCTGAACTACTCGATGTTCAACCTCGCGCACGGCTATGCGCGCCAGAACATGAGCGCGTTCGTCGAGCTCCAGCAGGCCGAGTTCGCCGCGGCAGAAAAGGGCTTCACCGCCGTGAAGCACCAGCGCGAAGTGGGGACGGGCTATTTCGACGCCGTGACGCAAACGGTCGAACGAGACGCATCGACCACGGCGCTGCACGGCTCGACCGAAGACGAGCAGTTCTTCGACCAGAAGGTGGCGTAAGACCACCCGCAGGGGGCACGCCCCCTGCTTTTTTCTGGCGCCGGACGCACGGCGCGGCAGCCGGTTCGCAAGTCCTTGGCGGGGCCTGCCGGACGCCGCCACCGCCGCACGCGCGCCAGAGTGTAGTGAGGCAAGCCACGGAAGGCGCATGGACATCGCGCCGTGCATGTCCATGCGCCAACTGCGGCTATGCACTATCGATAGACGATCACCGGAATCTTCGTATGCGTGAGCACGCGCTGCGTCTCGCTGCCGATCAACAGGCTGCCCAGACCGCGCCGCCCGTGCGAAGCCATGAATATGACGTCGCAGCCGCAGTTTTCGGCCGCTTCGATGATGCCGAGGTACGGGGAAGGATGCACGCTGGTGCAGGAGTCGCAGGTGACGCCCACGCTGTGCGCCGCGTCCTCCACCTCCTGCAGGTGGATGCGCGCCTCGCGCTCGCTGCGGGTCTGAAAGTCGCCGGGCAGCTCCATCACGACATCGGCGTAAGGCGAGTACGGATATTGCGGCAGGCACGCGTAGGCCGTGACGCGGGCGCCCACCGTCCGCGCGAGGTCGATCGCGCCGTCGATCGCCTTCTTCGACAGATCGGTGCCGTCGGTTGGAACGAGGATGTGCTTGAACATGGCGCCCTCCGTGTTCCCGTGCTCTCTGCATCCGGGTGGCCTTGCGAACCGCGCCATGGCCTCGCACGGCGCCCCGCTACGCCCTCAGATCGATTGTAGTGCGCGAATAAACGGTGCACGGCGCGCATGCGGGCATCCCCCCATATCGGAAACGCGGATGCACTGGCCGTGACGCACAGGCGGAAGCACGAACCGCCAGGACTCAGTCCTGGCCCCAGTAACCCGGCTGGCCGTAGGTATGCTTGAGAAAGTCGAGAAAGAGGCGCACGCGCAACGGCAAGTGCCGGCGCTGCGGAAACACGGCGTGAATGCCGATGGGCGGCGCGGCATAAGCGTCGAGCACGCTCGCGAGCCGGCCCGCTGCAATATCCTCACCAACTTCCCACCACGAGCGCCACGCGAGGCCATAGCCTTCGAGGCACCATTCGTGCAGCACCGCGCCGTCCGAGCATTCCATCGTGCCGGAAACGCGAATCGACACCACTTTGTCGTCCTGCTGAAAGGTCCAGCCGCGCTGCTGGTTCGCGCTGCTCGCGCCGAGCGCGAGACAGTTGTGGCGCGCGAGGTCGGCCAACGTCTCGGGCGCGCCGCGCCGCGACAGGTATGCGGGCGACGCCACGCAGACGCGCCGGTTTTCGCCGAGCTTGAGCGAAACGAGCGACGAATCGGGCAGTTCGCCCAGCCGCACCGCGCAGTCGAAGCCTTCGTTGACGAGGTCGACGAGCCGGTCCGAGAGGTCGAGCGTGGTCGTCACGTCAGGGTGCGCGGACGTGAAATCGGGCACGAGCGGCGCGACGTGCCGCCTGCCGAAACCCGCCGGCGCGGACACGCGCAGGTGTCCGCTCGCCTTCACGCCACCCGCGGAGACGCTGGCCTCAGCGTTCTGCATGTCATGAATGATGCGCTGGCAGTCTTCGAGGAACGCGGAGCCCTCGAACGTCAGCGTAATGCGGCGCGTGGTGCGCACAAACAGCTTCACGCCGAGCCGCTCTTCGAGCGCGTCGATGCGCCGGCCGATGATGGCGGGCGCGACGCCCTCGGCCTGCGCCGCCGCGGAAAGACTGCCCTTCGCCGCGACGTTGGCGAAAGTTTCGATTTGTTTGAAGCGATCCATCGGAAAAGGAGGAAAACGGAATTACGCAACACCCTTGATAGAAAAAAACCTCTAGCGCGTCAGATTAGGTGGGTAAAAGTAAAAGATCAAGTGATCAATCCCGTCTTTTTCAGCACCCATGATCATGAATACAATTCCTCCCGACCTCTGATGATGGAGTGCAAGGCTATGTCGGCCACAACGACACCACGATTCCCCAAGGCTGTGATCTTCGACGCATATGGCACGCTCTTCGACGTGCACTCGGTCGTTGCCGCAGCCGAGCAGATGTTCCCCGGTCACGGCGACGCGCTCTCGCAGCTCTGGCGCCTGAAGCAGATCGAATACACGCAGTTGCGCACGCTCTCGGACCCCGCTGGCGCGCGCTACCGCCCCTTCTGGGATATCACGCTCGACGCGCTGCGCTACGCGGCGCGCCGCCTGAACCTGTCGCTTTCCGGCGCGGGCGAAAAGCGGCTGATGGACGAATACGCCTGCCTCTCGGCCTTTCCCGACGTGCTGCCCGTGCTGCGCCGCCTGCGTGCGCCGGCCGCTGACGGCACGCGCATGGGCCTCGCCATCCTCTCGAACGGCAATCCGCAGATGCTCGACATCGCGGTGAAAAGCGCCGGCATGAACGGCCTGTTCGACCACGTGCTCTCAGTCGACGCCGTGCGCGCCTATAAACCAGCCGCGGCCGCCTACGCGCTCGGCGCCAGCGCGTTCGACGCCGCGCCGCGCGACATGGTGTTCGTCTCGTCGAACGGCTGGGATGCCGCCGGCGCCGCCTGGTTCGGCTATACCACATTCTGGATCAACCGCCAGCGACTGCCCGCCGAAGAACTCGGCGTGCCGCCGCACGGCACCGGCGGCGGCATGGCAGAACTCGCCGCCTTTCTCGAAACCGCTGTGCCTGCCGAGCGAAGCCGCCCCGCGCCCCAGCCCGGGCGCGTGACGAAATCGTCCTGACCGGCACGGTAATTACAACAACCACCGCATTCAAAGTCTGACCGACCAAGGAGCAAGCAATCATGGCGAACACGTTGAACCTGCCGCAAGGCATGCAGATCTCGGCTGAAATCAAGCCCGGCTTCGAAACGATCCTCACGCCCGAAGCACTCGAACTCGTCGCGAAGCTGCATCGCGCATTCGAGCCGCGTCGTCAGGAACTCCTCAAGGCGCGCGTTGAGCGCACCAAGCGCCTCGACGCCGGCGAGCGTCCCGACTTCCTGGCTGAAACGAAGTCGATCCGCGAAGGCGACTGGAAGATCGCGCCGCTGCCGAAGGACCTCGAATGCCGCCGCGTCGAAATCACGGGTCCGGTCGAGCGCAAGATGATCATCAATGCGCTGAACTCCGGTGCGGACTCCTACATGTCCGACTTCGAGGATTCGAACGCGCCGAGCTGGGACAACCAGATCACCGGCCAGATCAACCTCAAGGACGCGGTGCGCCGCACGATCTCGCTGGAACAGAACGGCAAGACCTACAAGCTCAACGAAAAGACCGCCACGCTGATCGTGCGTCCGCGCGGCTGGCACCTTGACGAGAAGCACGTGACGGTCGACGGCCAGCGCGTCTCGGGCGGCGTCTTCGATCTCGCGCTCTACCTGTTTCACAACGCGAAGGAGCTGGTTGCACGCGGCAGCGGTCCGTACTTCTACCTGCCGAAGATGGAGGGCCATCTCGAAGCGCGCCTGTGGAACGACATCTTCGTCGTGGCGCAGGAAGCCGTCGGCATCCCGCGCGGCACGATCCGCGCCACGGTTCTGATCGAGACCATCCTCGCCACGTTCGAGATGGACGAAATCCTCTATGAACTGCGCGAGCACAGCTCGGGCCTGAACGCCGGCCGCTGGGACTACATCTTCTCGGCTATCAAGAAGTTCAAGAACGACAAGGACTTCTGCCTCGCCGACCGTTCGCAGATCACGATGACGTCGCCGTTCATGCGCGCCTACGCGCTAGAACTGCTCAAGACTTGCCACCGTCGCAATGCGCCGGCCATCGGCGGCATGAGCGCGCTGATCCCGATCAAGAACGATCCGGCAGCGAACGACAAGGCCATGGGCGGCGTGCGTTCGGACAAGGCGCGCGATGCCGGCGACGGCTACGACGGCGGCTGGGTTGCGCACCCGGGCCTCGTGCCCATCGCGATGGAAGAGTTCGTGAAGGTGCTCGGCGACAAGCCGAACCAGATCAGCAAGCAGCGCCCCGACGTCAATGTGACGGCCAAGGACGTGCTCGACTTCCGTCCGGAAGCGCCGATCACCGAAGCCGGCCTGCGCAACAACATCAACGTCGGCATCCACTACCTGGGCGCATGGCTCGCAGGCAATGGCTGCGTGCCGATCCACAACCTGATGGAAGACGCGGCAACCGCGGAAATCTCCCGTGCGCAAGTCTGGCAGTGGATCCGCTCGCCGAAGGGCAAGCTCGAAGACGGCCGCAAGGTCACGGCCGAGCTCGTGCGTGAATTGATCCCGCAAGAACTCGACAAGGTGAAGGCCTCGGTCGGCGGCGACACCCAGCCGTACGTGCGCGCTTCGCAGATCTTCGAACAGATGTCGACCTCGGAGAACTTCGTCGACTTCCTGACGCTGCCGCTGTACGAGGAGATCTGATCGTTCGAATCACCTGACGACTGATCGATACAAAAGGCCCAGCGGATGCGAATCCGCCGGGCCTTTGTACTTCTATGCAGCGCTTCTACGCCGTGCCGCGCACCGATCAACGCGCGAGACGGTGCGCGATCCAGTCGCCGCTATGAATCCGCGGCCGCCCTTCCACCGCATGACGCGCCACCGGATAGAACAGGCACTCGAGCCGCTCGCCCGCCACTTCCACGCTCACCTTCTGCGAGACGAACAGCCCGTCGACGCCCGGATACACCTGCTCGATCTCGTCGAGCACGGCCACCAGCGCTTCGTCGATTTCGTAGACCTCGCCGATCACCGGCGTGGCCTGCGCATCGGCCACCATCCCCGGGTACGCCCCAAAGTCGAACAGGTAGCCCGCGACCGCCGTACTGCCCACGAGGCGCGGCTGCCGGAGCGCATTGCGTGACGCCGCGAGATGGATGTCGTTGATCTCGCCCGCGCGCAGCGTGCCGTAGATGAATACGTACTTCATTGCTTGTGCTCCTTGCTCCCGGTTGCCGGCTGGCTGCCGGCTAGCTGCCTGTTGCCGATGACTCGTGCAGCAAATCGGCAGCATTATGCGCCTGCGCCCATGCCGATGGGCACCATCGGACAGCCATGCACACGCGCGCCTACAATAATGCGCACAGAAACGCGCAGATCCACCATGCCCTTTTCCTCGCCCGCCGCCTTGCCGCCCGCCGAGCTCGCCGACATCCCGCCCGAATTCGAGCCGACACCCGAGCACCCGATCCGCGTGCGCTCGCGGCCCATGGCTGCCGGCGTGCGCATCGCGCGGCATACGCACGCGTGGGCGCAGCTCGCCTACGCGTCGCGCGGCGTGCTGCGCATGGCGACGCCCGGCACGACGTGGATGGTCCCGCCTTCACGGGCAATCTGGGCTCCGCCATTCGTCATGCATGAAGTGGCGATCGTCGAGGATGCGTTCCTGCGCACGCTCTATGTCGATGCCTCGGTCATTCCGCCCGGGCTCGACGCTTGCCGCGTGGTGGAGGTGTCCGGCTTGCTGCGCGAGGCGATCGCCGCGTTCGACGAGCGCGGCATCGACCCCGCGCGCGAGCGCCTGCTGGGCGCCGTGGCGCTCGACGAAATCACGCGCTCGGCGCCGCTGCCGCTCTCGGTGCCGATGCCCGAGGAAAAGCGCCTGCGCTCGCTGTGCGAGGCGCTGCTCGCCGATCCTGCCGGACCGGGTTCGCTCGAATACTGGGCGGCGCACGTGGGCGCGAGCACACGCACGATCGCGCGGCTCTTCCGGCAGGAGCTTGGCGTGAGTTTTTCGCAGTGGCGCCAGCAGGCGATCCTCGCGCGTGCGATTCCGCTCCTGAACCAGGGCAAGCCGATGGCCGTCGTGGCCCATGAGCTCGGCTACCAGAGCCAGAGTGCGTTTTCGGCGATGTTCCGGCGCGCGTTCGGCGAGAGCCCGCGTGCGTTCATTGCGCGCGGGACAGGCGAGCGGGAATTGGGCCCGCACGAAGACGACATGGCGATCGACACGCCGGCCCTGGCAGCGCCTCTGGGACCGCTGACGGCACGGCACGACGTTTGAGCACGCACGGCGGGCCGAGCGCTACAACGCTGCTTCGCGCTAAGATCTCCTGAAATTCGTCAGACCGGCCGCGTCATATGACGGATCGAGCCGAGGCGCGCGAGGCGTGGCCCCGCCACCTGGTAGCCCATGCGCAGATAAAGCCGCGCCGCGGGATTGTCGACGAACACGCGCAACTGCAACTCGCGCAGGCCGCGCTCGCGCGCCCAGCGATGCGACATGTCGAGCAGGAAGGTCCCCGCACCGTTGCCGCGATAACCCTCGGCGATCTGCACGTCACGTATGTGCAGCGAGTCGGCCTCCTGCGTCACGCGCAGCACGCCAATGGCCTCGCGATCGAGTTCGAGGATGAAATTTTCCGATTCGCGGTAGCTGGCCAGAAAGAGGTCGCCGCGCCAGATCAGATGATGGCGCACGTAATAGCCCCCCATGTTCCGGCGCGTCAGCGACTCGGCGAACTCGAAGTCGTCCATGGTGGCGTGACGCAACTGGAAGCGCGACGGAATGTCGTTCGGTGCGAACATGGCAGGCAACGCGGCAAAACGCGAAAATTCGTAGTTCCGACAACGCTACGATAACGCGCCGGCTCAGGCAATGGCCGTTTGTCCGTATCCGCGTGGATGCGGCATGGGGATAGGAAAGAGAGAAATAGAAAAAGCCCGCTGGAAATCCAGCGGGCTTTGATTCTGGCGGAGCGGACGGGACTCGAACCCGCGACCCCCGGCGTGACAGGCCGGTATTCTAACCGACTGAACTACCGCTCCCAGTCCTGCTACACCGGCGGTCGGTTAGAATCCGCTGGCGGCGTCGCCCTGCTGCTTGCTGTACTACGCTGTGGCGCCGCATTTTATTTGGCGTCCCCTAGGGGATTCGAACCCCTGTACTCACCGTGAAAGGGTGATGTCCTAGGCCTCTAGACGAAGGGGACAACACAGGCTTGCGCCTTGAACTACATTCCACCCGAGACACTGGGCAGATCGAATCTGGCGGAGCGGACGGGACTCGAACCCGCGACCCCCGGCGTGACAGGCCGGTATTCTAACCGACTGAACTACCGCTCCAGTCCTGCTTTGCTGCACCGGCGGTCGGTTAGAACCCGCTGGCGGCGTCGCCCTGCTGCTCGCTGTACTACGCTGTGGCGCCGCATTTTATTTGGCGTCCCCTAGGGGATTCGAACCCCTGTACTCACCGTGAAAGGGTGATGTCCTAGGCCTCTAGACGAAGGGGACAACACAGGCTTGCGCCCATAACACTTCAACTAAAAAGCCCGCTCAACATTTCTGAACGGGCTTCTATCTGGCGGAGCGGACGGGACTCGAACCCGCGACCCCCGGCGTGACAGGCCGGTATTCTAACCGACTGAACTACCGCTCCAGTTCGACATAGACAGATGGACGTCGGTTGATTCCCACCTGCTGCCTCATCGATATCGTGACGATTTGCTCGATGACGCTCATGTCTGGCGTCCCCTAGGGGATTCGAACCCCTGTACTCACCGTGAAAGGGTGATGTCCTAGGCCTCTAGACGAAGGGGACATAATCTTTTCAGATAATGCCTTGCCACACTTTACTACGCTGTTCTGATGGTGGAGGTAAGCGGGATCGAACCGCTGACCTCTTGCATGCCATGCAAGCGCTCTCCCAGCTGAGCTATACCCCCTTGCAGAACAGAAGCGAGATTTTAAACATCAATTTCGCTTTTGTCAAGAGTGTTTCGAATCTTTTTTTCATCGCTTCGAGGTTTCTACGAAACATCGTTGCTCGATTCGACCACTCTTTGCGTGAAACTTACCGCTGTTTCGCGCTCCGTATTCAACGGAGCCCGAATACTACAAGAACTCCCGCTCCGGCGCTAGTGCCAGAGCGAAAATTCTTCAAATAATTTTACGCACGCCCTTTCAGGCGCCCTTCGCAAGACCCTGCTCGATGCGGCTCACGACCACGTCACGGCCGAACAGCGCGAGCACCGCGTCGATTGCCGGCGTGTGCGTCGTGCCAGCCACGAACAGGCGCACCGGCATCGCGAGTTGCGGCATCTTCAGCTTGTGCGCGCCCAGCGTCGTCTTGAAGGCGGCCGAGATGGCTTCCTTGGTCCACTCCGCACTCTTGAGCGCGCTCGCGAGGTCGGCGAGAGCCGGACGCACCGCGTCGGTCACGTGCTGCGCCAGCGCATCCTGTTCGGGCTGCGGCTCGCGATAGAACATCATGGCGCTCTCGGCGATTTCCTTGATGGTCGTCGCGCGATCCTTGAAGAGCGCCACCACGCCGGCGAGCGCCGGCCCCTTCGCGAGTGCCGCATCGTCCACGCCCAGCGCCGCAAAGAAGGGCTTCGAGAGCTCGGCGAGGCGCGCGTTGTCGACTTCCTTCAGGTAGTGGTTGTTGAGCCAATTGAGCTTGTTGTGGTCGTACTGCGCCGGCGACTTGCCCAGATGGTCGAGATCGAACCATTCGACGAACTGCTCGCGTGAGAACACTTCCGCATCGCCGTGCGACCAGCCGAGGCGCGCGAGGTAGTTCAGCACCGCTTCCGGCAGGTAGCCGGCGTCGCGATAACCCATCACGCTCATCGCGCCGTGACGCTTGCTCATCTTTTCGCCCTGTTCGTTGAGCACCGTCGGCAGGTGCCCATAGACAGGCGGCTCGGCGCCCAGCGCGCGCAGGATGTTGATCTGGCGCGGCGTGTTGTTCACGTGATCGTCGCCGCGAATCACGTGCGTGATCTTCATGTCGATGTCGTCCACGACGACGCAGAAGTTATAGGTCGGCGTGCCGTCCGGGCGCGCGATCACGAGGTCGTCGAGTTCTTCGTTGGAGATCTCCACGCGCCCTTTCACCGCGTCGTCCCATGCGACCACGCCCGTGAGCGGGTTGCGAAAACGCAGCACCGGCTGCACGCCTTCGGGCGGCGTCGGCAGGACCTTGCCGGGCTCCGGGCGCCACGTGCCGTCGTAGCGCGGCTTTTCTCCCGCCTCGCGCTGGCGCTCGCGCAACGCGTCGAGTTCTTCGGTCGACATGTAGCACGGGTACACGAGGCCCTGATCCTGCATCTGCTTGAGCACTTCGCGGTAACGGTCCATGCGCTGCATCTGGTAGAACGGGCCTTCATCGAAATCGAGGCCGAGCCATTGCATGCCTTCGAGGATCGCGTCGACCGCTTCGGTGCTCGATCGCTCGAGATCGGTGTCCTCGATTCGCAGCACGAAAACGCCCTTGTTGTGGCGCGCGAACGCCCACGGATAGAGCGCGGAGCGAATGTTGCCGAGGTGGATGAAGCCGGTCGGGCTCGGCGCGAAGCGGGTACGGACGGGGGTCGTGGTCATGTGCGAATACTCGAGGACGGTACCGCCCGGCGACCGTCAGGCGCCGCGGCGTGCTCGATACGAGCGGCGCAGCAGGCGAAATACAGGCCGGTGGGCGGCAAAGGTTCGCGCGGGCGTAGCCATGGCGATGCGGGCTTGGAAGCCGCACGACGCAGCGCGACACGGCAAGTGCAAGACGCGAACGGAAAACCGGGAAAATTAGAGACGGGATTATACCCGCCGCGCGCCGGTTCGACCGCGCATGGGGGAAGCTCCGGGCCCATCCGCGAGGCGCAGAATGCCCGGCCGCTGTCGATCCATCGCATCGAAATTCGCCGGCACATCGCAAACACATCGCGTTACACGCACGCAACGTAAGCGCGCATGGCTTTGCCTTATCATGTCGGCGCGCTGGCGCCCTCGCCTGCGTGGCCCCGCGTGGTCGCAAGAATAGACGCGACGCGCACCGCACGAAAATAGCCTTCGCGCGCGCCGCCTGGAGAATCTGCTTGAAACCCAGTTCGAAGCCGAATCTGAATCCCGCCCAGCAAACGGACCCACAACAGGGCCCGCAACCGGACCGTCACCCGTCGCCGCTTTCATTGGGCCGCCGCCATTTCTCGCTCGCGGCTGCCTCCACCGTCCTCGCCGCCTGCACCACCGCGGGCACGCAACCGACCGACAACAAAAGCGTCACCGCCGCTCCACCCCCGTCCGCCAAAACGCAGCGCCCGATCCGTGTGGGCCTTGCGCTCGGCGGCGGCGCTGCGCGCGGATTCGCGCATATCGGCGTGATCAAGGGACTCGAGGCGCGCAACATCCAGGTCGATCTGATCACGGGCACGAGCGCGGGCTCGGTGGTGGCCGCGCTCTACGCGTCGGGCATGAATGGCTTCGCGCTCAACAAGCTGGCACTGACGATGGATGAAGCGTCGATCAGCGACTGGGCCATGCCGTTTCGCAACCGCGGTATTCTGCAAGGCGTGGCGCTGCAGAACTTCCTGAACACGACGCTGCGCGATCGCCCGATCGAAAAAATGGCCAAGCCGCTAGGCGTGGTCTCAACCGATCTGCGCACCGGTCAGGCGATCCTGTTCCAGCGCGGCAATACAGGCATTGCCGTGCGAGCCTCGTGCAGTATTCCGTCGATTTTCGAGCCGGTCCGCATCGCGGGTCACGAGTACGTGGACGGCGGCCTCGTGAGCCCGGTGCCGGCGTCGTTCGCGCGCAAGATGGGCGCGGACTTCGTGATTGCCGTCGATATTTCGTCGCGCCCGGAAACGGCGCCCACGCAAAGCCAGTTCGACGTGCTGATGCAGACCTTCACGATCATGGGCCAGTCGATCAAGAACTACGAGCTCGAGAAGTACGCCGACATCGTGATCCGCCCGAACCTCAACGCCATGTCGAGCAGCGATTTCACCCAGCGCAATGCCGCGATCCTCGCCGGCGAGGAAGCCGCCGCCAAGATCTTCCCCGAGATCGAACGCCGGCTGGCTGCCGCGCGCACGGCGACGGCGTAAGCGGCGATCGAAAACAAAAAAGCCTGCTTCGATGAAGCAGGCTTTTTGTTGCACCCGTATTGCAACCGATTGGGCGATTAGTTGCCGCTGCTGCCGTCGAACTGCGCGCTCACGCGCTGCTTGAGGCCTTGCGCCTGATCCGGCGTAAACGACGCTTCGACGCGACGCGCACCCGTGAAGCGCTTTTCCCAATAGCCGTTGTCCAGATCGTCGACGCGAATCGTACTGCCGGTGGACGGCGAGTGCACGAACTTGTTGTCGCCGATATAGATGCCCACGTGCGAGAACGTGCGGCGCATCGTGTTGAAGAACACGAGGTCACCGGGCTTGAGGTTGCTCATGCTCACCTTCTCGCCCACGCGGCTCATTTCCTCTGCGCGGCGCGGCAGGTTCATGCCGAGCGTATCCTGGAACACGTAGCGCACGAAACCGCTGCAGTCGAGACCCGAGTCCGGCGTATTGCCACCCCAGCGATAACGCACGCCGATCATGTTCAACGCGCCCACTACGACGTCGCCGGCCTTGCCGGCCATGCCGGACAGAAATGCCTTCGCACCGCCTTGAGCCGGAGCCGGAGCGGTGGTCTGGGTCGTGGCTTGAGCAGCGGGCTGAGCTGCGGAAAGCGACTGGAGATTCGTCGAGTTGCTCGGCGAGAATGAGACGTTCTGATTAAAACTGCTTGCTTCGTCGGCGAATGCGCCGTTAGCTGCAGCCATCAGTGCGCCGATGAACATCCCGGCGACGACGCGCGTGCAAGCCTGGGTCAAGGATCGGTGCTGCATGGGTCGAAATAAATTGCCCGTAAATCAGAGGGTTAGAAGAAAAAGTTTGGACGATAGTAGCCAGTAAGTATTTGTGTGTCAAAACAAATAGAAAAAAACAATTACGATGCGGGCGTCATTGGTGAATTTCACCAAAAAACCCCCTTAAGTTCCGCGATCGTTCATCGATCGAACGCGGCTTTCAGCAACTTTCGCGTGTAAGGGTGGGCAGGCTCGTCAAAGATTCTTGTTACATCTCCGGTCTCGACAATCGCCCCGTTTTGCATGACCGCGACCCGATGTGCCATCGCACCGATGACCTCGAGATCATGGCTGATGAATACGTAGCCCAGATTGTATTTGCGTTGCAAATCAGTCAACAAACGCAACACCTGCTGCTGGATCGAGACATCGAGTGCGCTGGTGGGTTCGTCGAGCACGATCACGCGCGGCTCGAGCACGAGCGTGCGCGCAATTGCAATGCGCTGGCGCTGGCCGCCGGAAAACTCGTGCGGATAGCGCTGCAAAACCGTGCGGTCGAGGCCCACTTCCCGCAACACGGACACGATGCGCTTGCGGCGCTCGTCGCCGGAGAGCTCGGGCCGGTGCAGCGCCAGCCCCTCCCCTACGATGCGCTCGATGGTTTGCCTGGGTGAAAGCGAACTGAACGGATCCTGAAAGACCACCTGCAGGTGCGAACGCAGCCCGAGCTTGTCGCGGCCCTGATAGCTCTCGATGGAACGCCCCTGGAACTCGATCGCGCCAGCCGCGGTACGTTGCAGACCCAACATCGCCATCGCGAGCGTCGATTTTCCCGACCCGGACTCGCCGACGATGCCAAGCGTCTCGCCCTGGCGCACCGAGACGCTCGCGTCGTCGACCGCACGAAAGCGGCCGTGCCGCCACCAGCCCGTAAAACCAGGCAGCTTCGTTGCGAAATCGACGCTCACGTCTTTCGCTTCGAGCAGCACCGGCGCGATCGGCAGCACCGGCAGCACGTTGCGCTCGGGCCGGCTTGCAATGAGCCTCTGTGTGTAGGGATGCTGAGGCGATGCGAAGATTTGCTCGACGCTTCCGGTCTCCACGAGCCGGCCCTTCTCCATCACCGCCACGCGCTGCGCGAAGCGGCGCACGAGATTCAGATCGTGCGTGATGAGCAGCACCGACATGCTCCCGCCGGACTTGCCCGCCTCCTCGCGCTGCAGCTCGCGCAAGAGTTCGACGATCTGCCCGCGGATCGTCACATCGAGCGCCGTCGTGGGCTCGTCCGCCAGCAACAGGCGCGGGCGACACGCGAGCGCCATCGCGATCATCACGCGCTGGCGCTGACCGCCCGAAAGCTGATGCGGATAGCTGAACACACGCCGGCGCGGCTCCGCAATGCCAGTGCGCTCAAGCAGGCCCGCCGCGCGTTCGTACGCTTCCTTCTTCGTCACGCCATCATGCAGCACGATGGTTTCCGCAATCTGCTCGCCAATCGTGTAGAGCGGATTGAGCGCCGTCATCGGCTCCTGGAAGATCATCGCGATGTCACTGCCGCGCAAGCCGCGCATGGCGCGCTCACTCTTCGCGAGCAGATCCTCGCCGTCAAGACGGATCGCACCCGAGATGCGTGCATCGCTCAACAGCCGCAGGATCGCGAGCGCGGTCACGGTCTTGCCCGAGCCCGACTCGCCCACGAGCGCCACGCGCTCGCCGCGCTCGATGGACAGCGCGACGTCGTCCACGGCGAGCGTCTCGCCGAAGCGCACGCTCAGATGCTCGATCGAGAGCAAGGGCCCTGCATTCTTCGCATCGACATCCCCTGGCAGCGCGCTCACTGATTGCCTCCGGCCTTCATCGCATCGGAGATGCGCGTATCGAGCGCGTTGCGCAGCGCGTCGCCCATGAACGTGAGCAGCAGCAAGGTCACGACGAGCACGCCAAACGTCGACATCGAGATCCACCACGCGTCGAGATTGCCTTTGCCTTGCGCGAGCAATTCACCGAGGCTAGGCGTCGGCGGCGGCACGCCCAGGCCGAGAAAGTCGAGGCTCGTGAGCGCGAGGATCGAACCGCTCATGCGAAACGGCAAAAACGTGATGACGGGCGTGAGGCTGTTGGGCAACACGTGGCGCCAGATGATCTGCCAGTTCGAAAGCCCCATGGCGCGCGCGGCGATCACGTAATCCTGATTGCGATTACGCAAGAACTCGGCGCGCACGTAGTCGGAAAGCCCAATCCAGCCGAACAGCGAGAGCAGCACGATCAGCAGGATGAAGCCCGGCTCGAAGATCGACGCGAAGATGATGAGCAGATAGAGCTCGGGCATCGCGCTCCAGATCTCGATCAGGCGCTGTCCGACGATGTCGACGCGTCCGCCGAAGTAACCCTGGATCGCCCCCGCCAGCACGCCGAGCAGCGTGCCGATCGCGGTCAGCACCAGTGCGAACTCCACCGAGACGCGAAAGCCATACAGCAGCCGCGCGAACAGATCGCGCCCGCTCGCATCCGTGCCGAGCCAGTTATCGCGCGACGGCGGCGCCGGATTCGGCACCTTCGAAAAATAATTGAGCGTGTCGTAGTAGTACGGATTCGGCGGATAGATCGCGAAGTTGCCGGGCGCGTCGAAGCGGTGGCGAATGTACGGGTCGAGATAGTCGGCGGACGTCGGGAAATCGCCGCCGAAGGTCGTCTCGGGATACGACTTGAAAAGCGGGAAATAGAGGTGCCCGTCGTAGCGCACCACGAGCGGCTTGTCGTTGCACCAGAGCGGGCCCGCAAGACTCGCCGCGAAGGCGATCACGAATACGATCAGGCTCCAGTAGCCAAGGCGCTGCTGCTTGAAGCGCAGCCACACCCGGCGCGCGGGCGCGGGCGACTTGAAGGCGCGTACGCTCTCGGTGCGCAGTTCGGGTTCGGCGCCGGCGCGGGTTCGGTTCAACTCAGCGCTCCAGTTGTTCGAATTGAATGCGGGGGTCGACCCACACGTAACAGAGATCGGAGATGAGCTTGGTCAGGAGTCCGATCAACGTGAAGAGATAGAGCGTGCCGAGCACCACGGGATAGTCGCGCCGCACCACCGACTCGTAGGACAGCAACCCGAGGCCGTCGAGCGAAAACAGCGTTTCGATCAGCAGGCTGCCCGTGAAG
Organism: Paraburkholderia sp. A1BS-2L; assembly: GCF_051125205.1. Lineage (NCBI taxonomy): Bacteria > Pseudomonadati > Pseudomonadota > Betaproteobacteria > Burkholderiales > Burkholderiaceae > Paraburkholderia > Paraburkholderia sp. A1BS-2L. Next base: position 1,421,280 of record NZ_CP120428.1, on the reverse strand, counting down.
AATGCGCCGATGAACGCAGCCGGAAACCCGACGACGAGCGGCAGCAGCGCGTTGCGAAACACGTGCTTCCACAGCACGGTGCGCTCGGACAGGCCCTTCGCGCGCGCAGTCAGCACGTATTGACGGCGGATTTCTTCGAGAAACGCGTTCTTGGTGAGCATGGTCGTGACAGCGAAACTCCCCACGACCGAAGCCGTGACCGGCAGTGTGATGTGCCACAGGTAGTCGAGAACCTTGCCGCCGAGCGAGAGCGTGTCCCAGTCGTCGGAGGTCAGGTTGCGCAGCGGAAAAAGCTGCAGGAAGGTACCGCCGCCGAACAGCACGAGCAGCAGCACACCCAGCACGAAGCCCGGTATCGCATAGCCGATCAGCACGATAAGACTCGTGACGAGGTCGAATCGCGAGCCGTTGCGCACCGCCTTGGCGATGCCCAACGGCACCGATATCAGATAAGTGAGAAAGAAGGTCCACAAGCCGATGCTGATCGACACCGGCAGCTTGGAGATAATGAGCGACCACACGCTCTGATGGTGAAAATAGCTCTGCCCGAGATCGAAGCGCGCGAAGCGGCCGAGCATCAGAAAATAGCGCTGCAGCGGAGGTTTATCAAAGCCATAGAGCTGCTTGAGTTGCGCGATCTGTTGCGCGTCCACCCCCGAATGCGCGCGCATGCCGAACGGCATGCCCTGCTCCGCGCCGCGCTTGAGCTCGCGCACCGCCTGCTCGACGGGACCGCCCGGCACGAACTGGATCACCGCGAAAGTCAGCGTGAGCACGCCGAGCAGTGTCGGGATCATCAGCAACAGGCGTTTGACGATGTAGCTCCACATGGTTCTTCGTGTCCGTCAAGAATGGTCGGGCATCTCAGTGCTGCGGCGCGTGCGCGCCGCCAAGCCACCACGTCGATATGATCCAGTCGACCGCGCCATAGTACAGCGGCAGCTTCGCCGGATAAGCCAAGGTGTTCTTGTACGCCACGCGGTGCGTCGCGCTGTACCACTGCGGCACGACATAGTAGCCGTGCATCAGCACGCGGTCGAGCGCATGCGTGGCGTCGAGCAGTTGCTCGCGCGTCTGCGCCAGCATCAGCGACTTGAGAATCGCGTCGACGGCCGGCGACTTCAGGCCGATCAGGTTACCCGAGCCCGGCTCGTCGGCGGCCTTGCTGCCGAAGCGGTCCAGTTGCTCCGCGCCCGGGACCTGCACGTCGGGGAACTTGATCGTCGTGATATCGAAGTCGAAGGCATCGAGCCGCTTCTGATAAAGCGCAAAGTCCACCGAGCGATAGTTCACCTGAATGCCTAGCCGAGCCAGCGCTTGCGTGTACTGCGCCATGATCGGCGCCCATTGTGCGGCGGCGCTCGTGTCGTCGAGCACCTCGAGCACGAACGGCTGACCTTGCGCGTTGCGCAGCGCGCCGTCGCGATATGTCCAACCCGCCTGTGCAAGCAGCGCACGCGCCTTGAGCAGATTCGCACGCAGCGAGCCCGGCGGATTGGTGCTCGGCTGCACAGGCGGCGGACCGAATACCGCCGGATCGAGCTGCTTGCGCCACGGCTCGAGCAGCGCGAGTTCGCCGGGCGTCGGCACACCCTTCGCCTGCAAATCCGTGTTCACGAACCAGCTGTCGATGCGTTTGTACTGGCTGTAGAACAGCATGCGGTTGAGCCACTGGAAGTCGAGCGCGAGATCGAGCGCCTCGCGCACGCGCACGTCCTGGAACATCGGCCTGCGCAAGTTGATCACGTAGCCCTGCATGCCGGTGCCGTTGTGCTGCGGGAATTCGCGCTTGATGAGCTCGCCGCTGTCGAACTTCTTGCCCACGTCGCGGCGCACCCAGTTGCGCGCCACGTATTCGACGAGCGCGTCGTACTCGCCCGCCTTGAATGCCTCGAGACGCGCGACGTCGTCCGAATAGAGCTTGTAGACGATGCGCTCGAAGTTGTGGGTGCCCACGCGCACGGGCAGATCCTTGCCCCAATACGCGGGATCTCGCTTGTAGGTAATCGTGCGGCCATTCGAATAACGCTCGATCACATACGGGCCGCTGCCGATCGGCTCCTCGAACCCGATCTGGTCGAACGCGATGCGCGTGCCGTCCGCGCGCAAGCCCCACTTGTGCGAGAACACCGGCATGCCGCCCGCGATGAGCGGCAACTCGCGATTGTTGCTGTGAAACTCGAAGCGGACGGTTGCCGGGTCGACCACCACGGCGCGCACGATTTCACTGAAATAGGCCTGCATCGATGGCGCGGCCTGACGGCTCTTGAGCATGTCGAGCGAGAACTTGACGTCGGCCGCGGTAACCGGATCGCCGTTCGAAAAATGCGCGCGAGGATTCAAGTGAAACGTGACCGACAAGCCATCGGGCGCGATGCGGATATCGTCGGCGAGCAAGCCGTACGCTGACGCCACCTCGTCCATGCTGCCCGTCGTCAGGCTCTCGAAAATCATGCCGAGTCCCGGCGCCGAGTTGCCGCGCATCGTGAACGGATTGAACTTGTCGAAGCTCGTGAGCCGGTCAGGATTTGCGAGCACCAGCGTGCCGCCCTTGGGCGCATTCGGGTTCACATAATCGAAATGCTTGAAGTCCTGCGGATACTTCGGCTCGCCGTATTGAGCGATGGCGTAAACCGCGTGCGCCGAAGGCACCGTCGCGAATGCGAAGGCGAGCACAAGCGCCATGCCCAGCATGCGCCACCCTGCCCGCCCGTTGCTCCGCCGTGCGCAACCCTGATCAGGACTCCAGCCAGGAACCATTGCCCCACGCGCCATGCGCGTTCTCCTGCCTCGCGTTCCTGTCGTCATAGAAAGGGATTTGTCCGGGGTGCGGTGTCAATTGTGAGAGAATTCTACCCAAACCACGCGGCGCCGCCTCTACTGGCGCCCGGTGCATTGAACCTGTTCAGGAGAATTCATGGGCTTCCTCGCTGGCAAACGCATTTTGTTGACCGGCCTGCTGTCGAACCGATCGATCGCGTATGGCATTGCGCAGGCATGCAAGCGCGAAGGCGCGGAACTGGCGTTCACGTACGTCGGCGAGCGCTTCAAGGACCGCATTACCGAATTCGCGCAGGAGTTCGGCAGCAACCTCATTTTCCCCTGCGATGTGGCCGACGACGCGCAAATCGAAGCGCTCTTCACCGACCTCAAGCAGCACTGGGGCACGCTCGACGGTCTCGTCCACTCGATCGGCTTCGCGCCGCGCGAAGCCATAGCAGGCGACTTCCTCGACGGGATGACGCGCGAAAACTTCCGCATCGCCCACGATATCTCGGCCTACAGCTTCCCCGCGCTCGCCAAAGCCGCGCAACCGATGCTCGCGACCAACGCCTCGCTCCTCACGCTCACTTATCTCGGTGCCGAGCGCGCGATCCCCAACTACAACACGATGGGCCTCGCGAAGGCCTCGCTCGAAGCAAGCGTGCGCTACCTCGCGGTATCGCTCGGCGCCAAGGGCGTGCGCGTGAACGGCATCTCGGCTGGCCCGATCAAGACGCTCGCGGCAAGCGGCATCAAGAGCTTCGGCAAGATTCTCGACTTCGTCGAGCACAATGCGCCGCTGCAGCGTAACGTGACGATCGAGCAAGTCGGCAACACGGCCGCGTTCCTGCTCTCCGATCTGGCGGGCGGCGTGACGGCGGAAATCGTCCACGTCGACGCGGGCTTTAACGCCGTGGTCGGCGGCATGGCGGGCCTCGGCGAATAACGCACCGCCAGGTCCTGCCCGTGGCCTCGTTGCGCCGGCAACCGCAGCAAGTAAAAAGCCGCCCCTCGGGCGGCTTTTCTTTTGACCGGGTTCAGGTCCTTCGCGACACGGACGAACTGGCTTAGCGCCAATGTCCCGGAGGACCGCCGTGATCGCGGTCATAGTGACCGCGGCCATGGTCGTAACCGCCGTGATGGCGATACCAGTCGTCACGCGCCCAGTAGCGGCGGCCATCCCAATAGCGATCACCGTACCAGCCGACCACGACGGCCGGCGGCGCCGCGTAGACCGGCGCGGGCTGATAAACCACGGGCGGCGGAGGCGGCGGAACGTAGACCGGTTGTGGCACGACGTAAACCGGGGCCGGAATACCGATGTTGACGCCGACGCTCACGCCAGCCATAGCCGCACTCGATGCACCGATAGCCAAGCCCGCGACCAGCATTGCAACAACACGAGCGAACTTCATGAACTCACCTTTTGGGGTTGATGTTTTGTTGGGGTCAATATAGCGCAGGCTCCCGGACCGCGTATTTCAATATTGTAATAACTGATGCACAAAACCACCGTGAGTTCGCCAGCGTAACGTCTGGTTACACCCGAGGCCAATTCGCAATCGCGCCCGCGCGGCACACAGGCGGCACATAGGCAATTCGCCCCATTCAGCCTTGACTCGGCTCGAATGCGACTTCAAATAGAACATGAAAAGATGAACGGCTGAAACGCAAAAATCATTGCACCACTCAATTCGGCATCCTTATAAAAATTCGAGCAGGCAATGACCCCAGGCGTTCATGCGAAGCTCAATGAAATGAATCGCCCGGTCGAGTATGCGTCCGTGAATTCGCGCCGGAAAAACAAAAACCCCGCAAGCCGAGACTTGCGGGGTTTCGCCGCCATTACTGGCGGAGACGGAGGGATTCGAACCCTCGATCCAGGTTTTGGCCCAGATGCTCCCTTAGCAGGGGAGTGCCTTCGACCTCTCGGCCACGTCTCCCGAAAACTTCGTTCGCGCCAGGGAGGCAGCGCAACGAAGCAAAGATAATAGCGGGTTCGAGCGTTCTGGTCAATTTTTAAGACGCACTTTTTTCAAACTTTTTCGTGCGTGCTCACAATTGCCCGTCACACCCGCGTCATACGACACCGGTTCAAGCGTGCTCGAGCTCGAATGCCTTGTGCAACGCGCGGACTGCCAGCTCCATATACTTCTCGTCGATCAGCACCGAGATTTTGATTTCGGACGTCGAAATCATCTGGATGTTGATGCCCTCTTCCGAGAGCGTGCGGAACATCTTGCTTGCCACGCCCACGTGCGAGCGCATGCCTACGCCGACCACGGAAACCTTCGAGACCTTCGCGTCGCCCAGCACCTGCTCGGCACTCACGTGACCCTTCACCTGGTTCGTGAGGATATCCATTGCGCGCTGGTAGTCGCCGCGTCCAACCGTGAACGTGAAGTCGGTCTTGCCGGCCACGCTCTGGTTCTGGATGATCATGTCGACGTCGATGTTCGCGTCCGCCACCGGGCCGAGAATCTGATACGCGATGCCCGGCTTGTCGGGCACGCCCATCACGATGATGCGGGCCTCGTCGCGCTGGAACGCGATACCCGAGATGACTGCTTTTTCCATGGTCTCGTCTTCTTCAAAGGTAATCAGGGTGCCCGACTTCATTTCCTCGTCGAGGTTCATCGCCGGATCGGTCAGGCTGGAGAGCACGCGCGTCTTCACCTGATACTTGCCCGCGAATTCCACCGAGCGGATCTGCAGCACCTTCGAGCCGAGGCTGGCCATTTCCAGCATTTCTTCGAACGTGATGCGATCGAGCCGGCGCGCGTCGTCCACCACGCGCGGGTCGGTCGTGTAGACGCCGTCCACGTCGGTGTAGATGAGGCATTCGTCGGCCTTCAGCGCCGCTGCGACCGCAACCGCCGAGGTGTCCGAGCCGCCGCGGCCGAGCGTGGTGATGTGGCCTTCCGGATCGATGCCCTGGAAGCCCGTGATCACGACCACCTTGCCGTCATCGAGATCGGCCAGCACGCGCTCGCCGTCGATGTCGTTGATGCGCGCCTTGGTGAAGGAACTGTCGGTTTTGACCGGCACTTGCCAGCCGGTATAGCTGATGGCGTCCACGCCGGCTTCTTGCAGCGCGATCGACAGCAGACCGACGCTCACCTGTTCGCCGGTCGACGCAATCATGTCGAGCTCGCGCGGGCTCGGCTGCGGCGAAATCTCTTTCGCGAGACCGAGCAGACGATTGGTTTCGCCGGACATCGCCGAGGGTACGACGACCATCTTGTGGCCGGCCTTGTGCCATTTGGCGACGCGCTTGGCAACGTTCTTGATGCGCTCGACCGAGCCCATCGAGGTGCCGCCGTATTTGTGTACGATGAGTGCCATTGTCGTTCTGAACTGGAGATGTTACCGCGCTGGCGCACCGAAGACGGCTCCGCCCGGTACCGTTCAGGCCGCGCGAAGGCTTGGCGCGTGCAGCACACGCGGAATTTGCCCGGGCGGCCGCGAGGCAGCCGCATCGGCATCGAGGAGATACTGATACGCGCTCGCGCGCCCTGCCCGCATACCGCTACGACGTCCTTGCAACCGTCGGATACCGCTGAAGGAGACATCGCGTCCTGGCACGGCATACGCCGCTTTTGACGGCGTCCGTGAACGCGAAAAAGCGGGCTGGACAAACAAGCTACCCTACCCGATCAAGGTCAAAATTACAAGGCGAAATTGGGCCATCGGGGGCGAAAAAGGCTTGTGCGGCAAGGATTTGCGCTGGCCCATTTGGCGCTGGCGCATTTGGCGCTGGCGTGCTCACGCAATCAGCAAATCCTCGCGCCATTCGATGCGCCGCCAGCGTGACGCACCGCCTTGCGCACCGAACGCCGAGCGGTTGACGCCGATCCGGGGCACGAACAGCAGCGTCTCGCCGACATACAGCAGCGGCACATCGCGCTCCCACGCCGGCACGCCGCGCGCCTGGAACAGGTTCTTGAGCGTGCGGCTCACGTTCGCGGCCTCGTCGCGCAGGCGCTCGCCACCCCCTCTCGCACGCGCCACGAGCGTGCCCTCGCGCAATACGTCTTCGGGTACGGCATCGGGATCGCTCGCATCGGCGGGCGCGAAGACGTAGCTGCCCCGCCATGATGGCAGGCGCCAGACTTCCTCGCCGCGCCAGTTCATGCTGACGGGCCCGCGCCGGGCGCCTTCGCCCGCAACGGTGTCCTCCGTGCTCGCAGGCATCGCTTCCGCTCGTGGCGCTTCCCACGACACGCGGCCCCGATAGCAGCGCAGCGTGCGTCCGGCGTGATCGACCCGCAGCGCATGGCTCTCGCCTTCGCGCGCGATCTCGCGCAACTGGCGCAGCGCGTCGGCGAGCCGCGCGGTCGACGCCGCAGGCAAGCCGAGCGCGCGCATCCAGTAGCGCAACAGATTGAGCGCACGCGTATCGTCTAACGCGACGAGCGCGGCATGCGAAAGCGTGCCGGTGTCATCGTGCCCGGCCGCGTGCAAATCGATTCGCGCGAGGTCATCGAGCAAGCGTTGCGCGGAAGCAGCGTGTGCAGCCGTACGCGCGAGCGCATCGCGAAAACCGGGGAAATGCGCGGAAAGCGCAGGCAGCACGTCATGGCGCAATGCGTTGCGCGCATAGCGCGTGTCGGCATTCGATTCGTCCTCGACCCAGTGCACGTGATACGCGCGCGCATAGCGCTCTAGTTGCGCACGCAACAAATGCAGCAACGGCCGCACGCGCGAGGCAGCGCCAGTCATCTCGCGCGCGGGCGCCATCGCGGCGAGTCCCGCCAGCCCCGCGCCGCGCAGCAATTGCAGCAGGACCGTTTCCGCCTGATCGTCGGCGTGCTGTGCAAGCCACAGCGACCGAACACCGTGCGCTTCACACATCGCATCGAGCGCGCGGTAGCGCGCCTCGCGCGCCGCCGCTTCCACGCCCATCGCGCCCATCGCATCGTCGCGCGCGAGCGTCACGCGCCGTGCGTCGAACGTCACGCCGCAGGCGCGCGCCGTCGCCTCGCAATGCGCGAGCCACTGATCGGCGTTCGGGCTCAAACCATGATGCACGTGCAGCGCCACGAGCCGCGCCGCGCCCGCCGTGCGCACCGCCGCGTCGAGCAGCACCGACGAGTCGAGACCGCCGCTGAACGCAATGGCGATGCGCGCATCGGCGGGAAGGCTGGAAAGCACAACGCCGAGCGCATCGAGAACGATGCGCCCGGCGTCGGGTTCGGGATGGTCGGTCACGGTATGACGGCGGCGCCTCTGGCGCCGGCTCGTGTCAGCGACTTCGCGCGCTTACGCGCCCGACGTCGTTTCCTTGAACTTGCCGTACTCCATCAGGCGCTCGTAACGGCGCGCCTTCAGATCGGCGATGCTCATACCCTGGAACTGGCGCAGCGAGTCGGAGAGCGCGCGGCGCAGCAGCGCGGCCATGCCCTTCGGGTCGCGATGCGCGCCGCCGAGCGGCTCGTTCACGATCTTGTCGATCAGGCCGAGCGCCTTGAGCCGGTGCGCGGTGAGACCCAGCGCCTCGGCGGCCTCGGGCGCCTTGGCGGCGCTCTTCCACAGAATCGATGCGCAGCCTTCCGGCGAGATGACGGAATACGTCGAAAATTGCAGCATCATGACCGTGTCGGCTACGGCGATCGCGAGCGCGCCGCCCGAACCGCCTTCGCCGATGATCGTCGTGATGATGGGCGTCTTGAGCTCTGCCATCACGTAGAGATTGCGGCCAATGGCTTCCGACTGGCCGCGCTCTTCCGCGCCGATGCCGGGGTAGGCGCCCGGCGTGTCGACGAAGGTGAAGATGGGCAGGCCGAATTTTTCGGCAAGGCGCATCAGGCGCTCGGCCTTGCGATAGCCTTCCGGACGCGGCATGCCGAAGTTGCGCGCAGCGCGCTCCTTCGTGTCGCGGCCCTTTTGCTGGCCGATCACCATGCAGGCCTGGCCATTGAAGCGCGCGAGGCCGCCAACGATCGAAAGGTCGTCCGCGAATGCGCGGTCGCCATGGAGTTCATGGAAATCGGTGAACAGCTCGTGCACGTAGTCGAGCGTGTACGGACGCTGCGGATGACGCGCGATCTGCGAGACCTGCCACGGGCTCAGGTTCGCGTAGAGGTCCTTCGTGAGCTGCTGGCTTTTCTTCGACAGCCGCTCGATCTCTTCCGAAATATCGACGGCCGAATCGTCCTGAACGAAGCGCAGTTCTTCGATCTTCGCTTCGAGTTCAGCGATCGGCTGCTCGAAATCCAGAAACGTGGTTTTCATGTGTTGGAATCCTTGCACTATGCGGCAGCGCGTATTCTAACCGCGCTGGCCATCGTCGAAATCTGAACTGAACTATCAGATTCGGATATCGATAGAAAATAGCTTAACAAACCCGAGTCGCAGCATCGTTTTCACGACGGTTCGAGGCTGCGCCACATATACCAGGTTGCGACGGTTCGCCACGGCTCCCAGTTGGCCGCGACTTCACGGGCTTCACTGCGCGTGACCGGCTCTCCGCTGAAGTAGTTGACGCTGATTGCCTGGATGAGTCCGAGGTCGTCCAGCGGCAGCACGTTGGGGCGCGCGAGGTTGAAGATCAGGAACATCTCGGCGGTCCAGCGGCCAATGCCACGAATGGCCGTGAGTTCCGCGATCACATCCTCGTCTTCCATGCTGGTCCACTTGCCCACATGGAGCGCACCCGAGACGAAGTGCTGGGCGAGATCGAGGATGTACTCCGTCTTGCGCTTCGACAGACCGCACGCCGCCAGTTTCTCGTGGCCGAGCTTGAGGAACTGTTGCGGCACGAGCTTCGGGCATGCGGATTCGACGCGTTGCCACAACGCCTGGGCCGCCGCGGTCGAGATCTGCTGGCCGACCACCGAGCGCGCGAGCGTGACGAAGGGGTCGTCGCTGCTCATGAGATGCACAGGGCCGAACTTCGGAATGAGCTTCTTGAGGATGCGGTCGCGCTTGACGAGATCCGCGCAAGCCTTGTCCCAGTAGTCGGGACGCACGACCTCCGGCTCGTTGCCGCACACGGACGCCGCCGGCGCCTCGATGCCGTCACTGGCGGTGCCACCCTCGGAAAATGCGCTCGCCATCGGTGCGGCGCCGTCGAGCGCGCCATTGCCCTTCGCGCGCGCCGGCCTGGCCGCGGCGCCCGCCTTGACGGCGCCATTGGGCGCGTGATGCTCGGCCTGCGCCTTCGCGCCCGCCTTCTTCGCGCCGTCAACCGCAGCGGTGTCTTCTTGCTGCGCCTTCAGGGCGCCAGTGCGCGCGGCGCGCCTTTTAGCCTCGCCTGCCGCGCCCGTGAGCGACGCAGAGCGCTTTGCCTGCGTCTTCGTGGCCGTTGCCATCCTGCCTCCTGCCTCGCGAATCGATCAGTGGAAACTGGACAGCCCGCTTACACGCGGCGCCACTCGGTCAACCCGCCCGGTTTGTCTTCGAGCGCGACACCGGCATCGAGCAGTTCGGCCCGGATCCGGTCCGCCTCCGCATACTGTTTCGCCTGCTTCGCAGCGGTGCGCGCCGCGATCTTCGCCTCGATCGCGGCCACGTCGAGCGCGCCCGCATCTTGCGCGCCCGCGGCCTGCTGAAGGAACGTGCGCGGCTCACGCACGAGCACGCCGAGCACGCGCGCGAGGCGCTGCAACTGACGCGCCAGCACGGCGTCGCGCGAGCGGTTCACTTCGGTTGCCAGCTCGAACAGCACCGAGATGGCAACCGGCGTATTGAAATCGTCGTTCATTGCCGCCTGGAAACGCTGCGCGTGCGCCTCGTTCCAGTCAAGTTCGCCCGCATCCGGGCTCACATCCTTGAGCGCCGTGTACAGACGCGTGAGCGCATTGCGCGCGTCGTCGAGGTGCACATCGCTGTAATTGAGCGGCGAACGGTAGTGCGCGCGCGCCATGAAAAAACGTACGACTTCCGCATCGTACTTCGCCAGCACCTCGCGAATCGTGAAGAAGTTGCCGAGCGACTTCGACATCTTCTCGTTGTCGATCTGGACGAAACCGTTGTGCATCCAGTAATTGACGAACTTCTCGCCGGTGGCGCCTTCGCTTTGCGCAATCTCGTTCTCATGGTGCGGAAACTGCAGGTCCTGACCGCCGCCATGAATATCGAAATGCTTGCCGAGCAGCGTGCAGCCCATTGCCGAACATTCGATGTGCCAGCCCGGACGGCCGCGGCCGTACTTCGAATCCCAGCTCGTGTCGGCGGGCTCGTCCGCTTTAGCCTGCTTCCACAGCACAAAGTCAAGCGGATCCTGCTTGGCGTCGTTCGCCGCGACTCGTTCGCCCGCGCGCAGGTCCTCGATCGACTTGCCCGACAGCGCGCCGTAGCTCGCGAACTTGCGCACCGCGTAATTCACGTCGCCGTCGCTGCCCTGGTAGGCGTAGCCATTGCTTTCCAGCATGCCGATCATGTCGAGCATCTGCGGGATGTACTGCGTCGCGCGCGGCTCGAGATCGGGACGCTCGACGCCGAGCGCATCCGCATCTTCGTGCAGCGCATCGATGAAACGGTCGGTCAGCGCCTTGATCGTCTCGCCGTTTTCCACCGCGCGGCGAATGATCTTGTCGTCGATGTCGGTGATATTGCGCACGTAGGTCACTTTGTAGCCGAGCGTGCGCAGCCACCGCTGCACGATGTCGAACACCACCATCACGCGCGCGTGCCCCACATGGCAATAGTCGTACACCGTCATCCCGCAGACGTACATGCGTACGACGCCGGGCTCGATTGGCACGAAATTTTGCTTGTCACGCGCGAGCGTGTTGTAGATGCGCAGTGATTCCATAGAGACGATGGATACGTGGGTCGAAAGAAATCCGCGACAGCGCCGACAACAGCCCGCGAGTGAATGCACCGCGTTGCCCGAGGCTGCGTACAGTCGCGCTCAATCAGTCATCAGGGCGGAGACGACCACGAGTAGTGAAAGAAAGCCTGGCGTGCCGCGAAGACTGTCCGGAAGCAACACCCCGGGGGCCGGCCACAACAAGCCGCGACGAACCGGAGCGGACGCTCGACAGGCACCCGCTGTCGCGCGGCCAAAAGCGCGCGACGAAAACGCACAGACCTTTTGTTAGAATGGCTCGGAGTATAACACCGCGACCTTCCCCTATGAAATCTTCCAGCGCCTGCGCGCCCCGCGCTGCGACCCTTGCCGCGGCAGCTCTCGCGAGTGTCGCGTTCGTCTTCGGCGGTGCGTTCGTGGCGCATGCCGCGCCGCCTGCCACGGCCGATGGCACACCCGGCGCCGATGCGGCGATCGCCCAGCGCAACTGGGCGGCGGCGCTCACGGAGCTGGACGCGCGCATCAAGTCGAACCCGCGTGACGTGCAGGCGAAGTTCAAGCGCGCGACCATCCTCGCACGCCTTGGCCGCGACAACGACGCCATTGAAGCCTTTACCGAGCTCACGCAAGCCTACCCCGAGTTGCCCGAGCCCTATAACAATCTCGCGACGCTCTACGCGAAGCATGGCCGCTATGAAGAGGCGCGCGTCGCGCTCGAATCGGCCACGAAGGCCAACCCTTCATACAGTCTCGCGTGGGAAAACCTCGGCGATTTGTACCTGCGCATGGCCGACGCGTCGTACCGCCACGCGAGCAGCCTTGGCCACACGAGCGGCGCAACACTGCAGCGCCTGACCGACATTGAGAAGATCGTCAATCCGCCGGCAGCGAAGCAGCGCGCGCGCGCAGCAGCGGCAGCGGCAACACCCGCGCCGGAAGCCGGGACGACGACCGTGAGCCCGATGCTCGACAATCCGGTGTACCAGTTCGGCGGCCCCACCGGGTCGCTCGCGACGCCGCCCTTCGTGGCGCCGTCGCGCTAAGCCGCGGCGCGCTTCGGATTCGTTCGGCGGCGCGCAGCGACACGTTTTTCCCGTACTTCCGAGGACACTCATGAAATGGTTGATGTTGGCGCTCGGCAGCGCCGCCCTGATCGCGAACGCGCCCGCCTTTGCGCAAACCGGCCAGCAGGCCGCGCATCCGCAGGTGCTCTTCAAGACCAGTGAAGGCGATATCCGCGTCGAACTCTATCCCGAGAAGGCGCCCAAGACCGTCGACAACTTCCTCCAGTATGTGAAGTCCGGCCAGTACAGCGGCACGATCTTCCATCGCGTGATCCGCGGCTTCATGATCCAGGGCGGCGGCTACACTACGAGCTTCGTCGAGAAGCCCACGCGCGCGCCTGTTCCGCTCGAGAGCAAGAACGGACTGAAGAACCTCACCGGCACCATCGCGATGGCGCGCACCAGCGATCCGAACTCGGCCACGGCGCAGTTCTTCATCAACACCGTCGACAACGCCGGCCTCGACTATCCGAACCCGGACGGCAATGGCTACGCGGTGTTCGGCAAGGTCACCCAGGGCATGGACGTCGTGAAGAAGATCGAAGCGGCGCCCACCACCTCGCGCGGCCCGATGTCGGACGTGCCGCAAAAGGAAATCGTGATCCAGTCGGCCGCCGTCGTCGGCAAGTAACGCCGCAATTCAATCGTCGCAAAGCTGCCTCACTATTCGTCACGCGGCGCTGCAACGGTACACGCGAGCGGCCACACGCCCCGCCTCGTACCGCTACCGCGCCGCCCTTTCCCCCCAGCCACTGACTAAGGATCCATCATGGTCGAACTGCACACGAACCACGGCGTCATCAAGCTCGAACTGAACGCCGAGAAGGCACCGAAGACGGTCGCCAACTTCCTCAACTACGTGAAGAGCGGCCACTACGACGGCACGGTGTTCCACCGCGTCATCGACGGCTTCATGATCCAGGGCGGCGGCTTTGACGCAAGCATGCAGCAAAAGCCCACCCAGGCACCGATCGAGAACGAAGCGAACAACGGCCTGAAGAACGAGCGCGGCTCGATCGCCATGGCGCGCACCAACGATCCGCACTCGGCGTCGGCGCAGTTCTTCATCAACGTTGCCGACAATGACTTCCTGAACCACTCGTCGCCGACGCCGCAAGGCTGGGGCTACGCCGTGTTCGGCAAAGTCGTCGACGGTCTCGACGTAGTCGAGAAGATCAAGAAGGTCAAGACGGGCTCGAAGGGCTTTCATCAGGACGTGCCGCTCGAAAACGTCGTGATCGAGAAGGCTGTCGTCGTCGAATAACGTCAAGACGCGCGCGCTTCATTCATGCTGCAGGAAAAGGCATTAAGACACGCCGCTGCGGGCGTGCCCGGCGAGGGCAGACGTCCGCACGCGGCGCGTCCGTTTTTCTTCATCTCCGACCTGCACCTGAGCGCAGCCATTCCGCGCACGGTCGCCGCGTTCGAGCATTTCATCAGCGTCACGGCCGATCAGGCCGACTCGGTGTTCATTCTCGGCGACCTCTTCGAATACTGGATCGGCGACGACATGCTCGCCGATCCTTTCGTCGCGCGCATGACCGCGCTGATGCACACGCTCGCCGAGCGCGGCATCGCGCTCTACGTCATGCACGGCAACCGCGACTTCCTGCTGGGCAAGCGCTTCATGAAAGCCACGGGCGCCATCTGGCTGCCCGACCCCATCGCCATCACCGCATTCGGCACGCGCATCGCGCTCGCTCACGGCGACGCGCTGTGCACCGACGATCGCGGCTATCAGTTCTTTCGCCGTTTCGCGCGCAACCGTCTCGCGCAACTGCTTTTTCTCGCGTGGCCGTTCCGCTGGCGCCGCTCACTCGCCGAGCGCATGCGCCACAAGAGCGAGGCAGGCCGCGAGCGGCCCGCGCTGCCGAAATACGATGTCACCGCCAAGGGGGTTGCGACGCTCTTCAGGCGCGCACGCGCGAACACGATCATTCACGGGCATACGCATCGTCCCGCGCGCCATCAGGAACCCGGCGGCACGCGCTGGGTGCTGCCCGACTGGGATCTCGATCACGGCAAGTCGCGCGGCGGCTATTTGCGCGTCGACGCTGAAGGGTTCAGGATGTTGCCGCTCGATTGAGCGCGTGCCGGAAAACACGCGCCAGCACATGAAAAAATACCGTGAGACGCTCAGACGCGTGCCGCCTGTTCTTGTGCATTTCCGGGCTCGCGCGGGGTCGCCCCGCCCTCTAGTCCCTCCGAGAGCCGGCGCAGTTCCGCGAGCGTCGCATCGGCGCCATGTAGCGCCTCGAGCCGCGCGCCCAGCCGCTCGAGCGCGGCGGCAATCGCATCCACGCGCTGCGTCTGCGTGGCGGCATGATCGATCAGGCCGTGAATGGCGAGCGAAACAGGGTCATCGGCATTCGGCGTGATGCCGTAGGCACAGAAGCCCTCACGCGCGCTCCCCGACTTCACTTGCTCCGGCGCGGTTTTCGCGGGCGCGACGATGCGCGCCGGATTACCCACCGCGGTGCCGCCCGCGGGCACCGGCTTCACGACCACGGCGTTCGAGCCGATCTTCGCCTGCGCGCCTACCGTGAAACCGCCCAGCACCTTCGCACCCGCGCCCACGATCACGCCGGGGCCGAGCGTCGGATGGCGCTTCGCGCCGCGCGTGAGCGACGTGCCGCCGAGCGTCACACCCTGGTAAATCGTGCAGTCGTCGCCGACTTCAGCGGTCTCGCCAATCACCACGCCCATGCCGTGATCGATGAACACGCGCCGCCCAATGGTGGCGCCCGGATGGATCTCGATGCCGGTCAAAAAGCGTGCAACCTGCGAGACATAGCGCGCAAGCCAGCGGCGCTTCGCGAGCCAGCAGGCATGGGCAAAGCGATGCAGGACGAGCGCATGCAGACCCGGATAACAGGTCAAGACTTCCCAGGCGCTGCGGGCGGCGGGATCGCGCTCGCGGATCGTGGCGATGTCTTCGCGAAGTCTCTTGAACATGGCTGTCACACGCTCGACGTGAGGGACATGGGGAAAAGGCCGCGCGTCGCCCTTGGCGCGCACAGCTCATGCACGGCTTTAGCAGCCATCCTTATTTGCTTGTGATCGAAAATCGATTGTAGGCGAAAGGCGCGCGCAAGCCAGCAAGCCCCCGCAGGCATCAAGGTCGAACGCGCGGCCGTGGCGTCTGCTCCCGGTGCGCCTCCTTAGGGGCGTCGATGCGGGCCTCGATGCGGGCCTCGATGCGGGCTATTTCCCGCCTTCCCTGCCCTTGCGCATCAGGATGTGCTTGGCGATACCGCGCACGATGTTGACCTCCTCGCGCTCGAGCCCGGAGCGCGCGAACAGCCTGCGCAGACGCGACATCAGCTTCTTCGGATTGGCGGGATCGAGAAAATCGAGCGCGATCAGGGCGTTCTCGAGATGCACATACATGCGCTCGATGTCGTCGCTCGTGGCGAGCGGCGTCCCTGCGGACGGCCCGCCCGGCACCGCCCCCGCGCCCGGCAATGCCATGCCGGGCTCGCCCTCGCCGAGGTACGCCAGTCGCAGTTCGTAGGCCAGCACCTGGACCGCCTGCGCGAGATTGAGCGAGCTGTAGGCCGGATTCGCCGGAATGTGGGCGAGAGCGCTGCAGCGCTCGACGTCGTCGTTCGAGAGCCCGGTGCGCTCGTTGCCGAACACGAGCGCGATGTCACCGTGCGCGACCTGGCGGCAGGCATCTTGCACCGCCTGACGCGGCGCCCCCGGCGGGGGTCCATATTCGCGCGTGCGCGCCGTGAGCGCCATCGACCATTGCACGCCCGCGAGGGCGTCGGCCAGCGTCGGGACGATGTGGGCGGCGGCGAGCACGTCGTCGGCGCCGCTCGCCATCGCGACGGCCTCCGGATCGCAATGGACCTGCGGCACGCGCGGCGCGACCAGCACGAGTCGCGAAAAACCCATGGTCTTCAGCGCGCGCGCCGCGGCGCCGACGTTGCCCGGATGGCTGGGCTCGACCAGCACGAAGCGGGTGGACGTGAAACCGCCTCGTAGCGGTTCGTGGGCCTCGCCGGCGGGCGACGGGGATGCCGCTGTAGCGGCCGGATGGGCGGGCGGGACGTGTGAATCTGGGGGCACCAAGATGAATCTCTGAGAGCAACAAATATAGAAATTTCTATGTTATCGCGCCTTGGCCTCCCGGCCTATCCGCGCCGTCGACCAGCCTCTATCGGCATGGCTATCGATACAGCGATATAGGAATACCTATATTCGGGTAAAATACGAGATTCGCGCGTTTTCGGCCGGCCAGGCCAACGCGCCCCGCTCTTATCCAATTCGTCTCCGTTGGCGGTTCAGGACCTGTAAGCCCAGCCGCGAGCCGTTCGTGGCTCGCGCCCTGTCCAATCGTTAGACGCTTTTATCTTCTGCACCACCGGCGCGCCGCATGCTCGGGCAAGCGCCGGACAACAAGGATCCAGGCACATGCATCCCATGCTCAACATCGCTGTCAAGGCCGCGCGCCGCGCCGGACAGATCATCAACCGCGCGTCGCTCGACCTCGACCTCATCCAGGTCGCGAAGAAGCAGCATAACGATTTCGTCACGGAGGTCGACAAGGCGGCCGAAGCGGCCATCATTGACACGCTCAAGACCGCCTACCCCGATCACGCGATCCTTGCCGAAGAATCCGGCCACTCGGAGAACGAATCGGAATATCAGTGGATCATCGATCCGCTCGACGGCACGACCAACTTCATCCACGGCTTCCAGTACTACTGCGTCTCGATCGCGCTCGCGCACAAGGGCATCGTCACGCAGGCAGTGGTCTACGACCCCACCCGCAACGACCTCTTCACCGCCTCGCGCGGCCGCGGCGCGTTCCTGAACGACCGCCGCATCCGCGTGGGCCGCCGCGACCGGCTCGCCGACGGCCTGATCGGCACAGGCTTTCCGTTCCGCGAAAAGAACGGCCTCGATAGCTACTGCGAGCTCTTCGCCGAAATGACCAACGTCTGCGCCGGCCTGCGCCGCCCGGGCGCCGCCGCGCTCGATCTCGCGAACGTCGCGGCGGGCCGCATGGACGGCTTCTTCGAACAGGGTCTCAACCCGTGGGACGTCGCGGCGGGCGGCCTGCTCGTCACGGAAGCCGGCGGCCTGGTCGGCAACTACACGGGCGACTCCGACTTCCTGCACATGGGTGAAGTCGTCGCGGGCAATCCGAAGATTTACGCGCAAATGGTGCCCGTGCTCTCGAAGTACACGCGCGTGAAGAAGGAAGGCTGAGCGAAGCCGCCTGCGCGCGCAGCTCTGGCGCATCAAGCGGCTTCGGCCGCTTTTTTGTTTCGCGCACGGTGTCTCGCGCGAGGTCGTCGCCCTGATGATCCACGATGGCACCTCAACAGCTCTTCCCCGCGATGAAGAAAGGCTTCTATACGATCATCGCCGCGCAGTTCGTTTCGTCGCTCGCCGACAATGCGCTTCTGATTGCGGCAATCGCGCTGCTCACGGTGATCTCGTCGCCGGCCTGGGTCACGCCGCTCCTGCAGATTTTCTTCACGATCTCCTACGTGCTGCTTGCGCCCTTCGTCGGCGCGTTCGCCGACGCGCTGCAAAAGCGCCACGTAATGTTCGTCTCGAACGCGCTAAAGGCCGCCGGCTGCCTGCTGATGATCGCGGGCGCGCACCCGATGATCGCCTATGGCGTGGTGGGCTTCGGCGCGGCGGCCTACTCGCCCGCAAAGTACGGAATCCTCACAGAATTGCTGCCTGCCGAAAAGCTCGTCGCGGCGAACGCGTGGCTCGAATCGGCCACCGTGCTCTCGACGATCGCAGGCACGATGCTGGGCGGTGCGCTCGTTTCTACTTACGCGGAACGCTTCGTCGCCCATCATCCGATGCCATTCATCCGGACGGCCGCCGATCTCGCGATGCTCGCGGTGATGCTTACCTACGCGCTCGCCGCGCTCATCAATATCGGCATTCCCGACACCGGCGCGCGCTACGAGAACCGGCTCAGGGAGCCGGGCCGCCTCGTGTCCGACTTCGTGCATTGCTTCAATGTGCTGTGGGCCGACAAGCTCGCGCAGATCGCGCTATGGGTCACGACGCTGATGTGGGGCGCCGCCGTCACGCTGCAACTGCTCGTGCTCAAATGGGCCGATGCGAATCTCGGCCTGTCGCTCTCGAAGGCCGCCGTGATGCAAGGCGTGACGGGGCTCGGCATCGCGCTGGGCGCGGCGGCCGCGGCCGCCTGGGTGTCGCTGCGCGCGTCGTTGCGTGTGCTGCCGGTGGGCGTGCTGTGCGGCTTGGTGGCCGTGGCGATGGCGTTCTACAGCAAGGCGCTCTTTCCGGCGGGCGAAGGCGTGCGCGTCGGCGCATTCGTCATGCCCTTCTACCTGCTCTTCGCGTATCCGCTGATGGTGCTGCTCGGCACGCTCGCGGGCTTTTTCATCGTGCCGATGAACGCACTGCTCCAGCATCGTGGCGCGACGCTGCTTTCAGCGGGCCATTCGATCGCCGTGCAGAACTTCACCCAGAATCTCGCCGTGCTGCTAATGCTCGGCGCCTACGCGCTGCTGCTGACGGCAAGGATGCCGGTGCAGTGGATCATCGTCGTGTTCGGCCTGTTCGTCGCCGCGATGATCGGGCTCGCGATGCGGCGCAGTGCGGCAAACGCACGCACGAACGACATGCAGGCGCTCGTCGACGGGCCTCGCGCGCACCAGGCCGTCCGGCCAGGTTCGCACGAGCGCGACGCGGGTTAAACTCACGCCCTGAACCCTTAGCAAGACACCGAGGATGGCTACACACACCGCCAGCGCCAGCGACACCGCGCAACACACTCCCATGATGCAGCAGTACCTGCGCATCAAGGCCGACCATCCGGGCACGCTCGTGTTCTACCGGATGGGTGACTTCTATGAGCTGTTCTTCGAAGACGCCGAGAAAGCCGCGCGCCTGCTCGATCTCACGCTCACGCAGCGCGGCGCGTCGGCGGGCAATCCGATCAAGATGGCGGGCGTGCCGCATCACGCCGTCGAGCAATATCTCGCGAAGCTCGTGAAGCTCGGCGAGTCGGTGGCGATCTGCGAGCAGATCGGCGACCCGGCCACCTCGAAGGGACCGGTCGAGCGCAAGGTCGTGCGCGTGGTCACGCCCGGCACGCTGACCGACGCCGCACTCCTTTCCGATAAAAACGACGTCTACCTGATGGCGGTCTGCCCGGGTCACAACCGGCGCGGCGTGACGGTCAACGTCGGGCTCGCGTGGCTGAACCTCGCGAGCGGCGCGCTGCGTCTCGCCGAAGTCGCGCCGGAACAGGCCGCGGCGGCATTCGAGCGCATTCGTCCCGCGGAAATCCTCATCGCGGAAATGCCGGCGGAATCCTCGGGCTGGGCGCCGCCCGCTGGAACCGGCGCAGGCTCAGGCGGAGCATTGACGCGCGTGCCGGCCTGGCACTTCGACGTCACCTCGGGCAAGCAGCGCCTGTGCGACCAGCTCGACGTCGCAAGCCTCGACGGTTTCGGCGCGCAGGCTCTCACCAGCGCATGCGGCGCGGCCGGCGCGCTGCTGCTGTATGCGGCCGCCACGCAAGGCCAGCAGTTGCGCCACGTGCGCAGCCTCAAGGTCGAAGCCGAATCCGAATACATCGGGCTCGATCCGGCCACGCGCCGCAATCTCGAACTGACCGAAACGCTGCGCGGCACCGAATCACCCACGCTGTGCTCGCTGCTCGACACGTGCAGCACCGCCATGGGCAGCCGTCTGCTGCGGCATTGGCTCCACCATCCGCCGCGCGACGCGGGCATCGCGCAGATGCGCCAGCAGGCCATCGGCGCGCTGCTCGAAGCGCCGCCGCCCGCCAGCGTCGACGCATTGCGCGGCGCGCTGCGCCAGATCGCCGACGTCGAGCGCATCACGGGGCGCCTCGCCTTGCTCTCGGCACGCCCACGCGATTTGTCGAGCTTGCGCGACACCTTCGCCAATCTGCCTGCGCTGCGCAAGCAGGTCGCCGCAGCGAGCGGCGCTTCGGCCACGCTCGCACACATCGTCGAAGGGCTTGTACCGCCCGGCGAGTGCGCGGACCTGCTGCAGCGCGCGGTCGCGCCCGAGCCAGCCGCCATGGTGCGCGACGGCGGCGTAATGGCGACCGGCTACGACGCCGAACTCGACGAACTGCGCAACCTGTCCGAGAACTGTGGCCAGTTCCTGATCGATCTCGAGGCGCGCGAGCGCACACGCACCGGGATCGGCAATTTGCGGGTCGAATACAACAAGGTGCACGGCTTCTATATCGAAGTCACGCGCGGCCAGACCGACAAGGTGCCCGACGACTACCGCCGCCGCCAGACGCTCAAGAACGCCGAGCGCTATATCACGCCCGAGCTCAAGGCATTCGAGGACAAGGCGCTCTCCGCACAGGAGCGCGCGCTCGCACGCGAGAAGGCGCTCTACGACGCGCTGCTCCAGGCACTACTGCCCTTCATTCCCGATTGCCAGCGCGTCGCGGCAGCGCTCGCCGAGCTCGACCTGCTCGCGGCCTTCGCCGAACGTGCGCGCGCACTCGACTGGAATGCGCCGGAATTCACCGAAGCGCCCAGCATCGAGATCGAACAGGGTCGCCACCCTGTCGTCGAGGCGCAGGTCGAGCAGTTCATCGCCAACGACTGCACCCTGAGCGCCGAGCGCAAGCTGCTGCTCATCACCGGCCCGAACATGGGCGGTAAATCGACGTTCATGCGCCAGACAGCGCTCATCGCGCTGCTCGCCTACGTGGGCAGCTATGTGCCGGCAAAACGCGCGCGCTTCGGCCCGATCGACCGCATCTTCACGCGCATCGGCGCCGCCGACGACCTCGCGGGCGGCCGCTCGACCTTCATGGTCGAAATGACCGAAGCCGCCGCCATCCTCAACGACGCCACGCCGCAAAGCCTCGTGCTGATGGACGAAATCGGCCGCGGCACGTCAACCTTCGACGGCCTCGCGCTCGCATGGGCCATCGCGCGGCACCTGCTCACGAGCAATGGCTGCCATACGCTGTTCGCGACGCACTACTTCGAGCTCACACAGTTGCCCGCGGAGTTCGCGCAGGCAGCCAATGTACATCTGTCGGCGGTCGAGCACGGACACGGCATCGTGTTCCTGCACGCCGTGAGCGAAGGCCCCGCCAACCAGAGCTACGGGCTCCAGGTCGCGCAACTTGCGGGCGTGCCCAACCCGGTGATCCGCGCGGCGCGCAAGCACCTCGTGTATCTGGAGCAGCTCTCGGCCGGACAGCCCACACCGCAGCTCGACCTGTTCGCCGCCCCCGCCGCTGCCGAAGACGACGATTTCGACACGCAACCGTACGTGGAAGACGCACCGGCAGCAGCCGACCCGGGCGCCGCGCTCGTCGCCGAGCGGCTGCGCGCGCTCGATCCGAACGAGTTGCGACCGCGCGATGCGCTCGATCTGCTGTACGAACTGCATGAACTGGCCACCGCGCCGGACGGCAAACGCTGAGCGTCGCCTCGCGACGCCGCCCCGGCCATTTCCACATGGCCGGGGCGAGGTGCGAGGCGTTGCTCCGGGTGTCGTTCCGGGTGTCACTATTTCGTCGCGTCGCGGACTACAGTGCGCGCTTGTCTGCCTGGCGCTGTTCGGCCTGTCCCTCGCCGCGCGAGCGCAAGATTCTTCGTCTTCACCACGCTATTCGTTCGCCGTCGTCGCGAACGTCGTCACCGAGCCGGGCGACGAAGCTACGCTTCAGCGCCTCATCGACGCTATCGGCCGAGATCCGCAGATTTCGTTCGTCGTTTACGATGGCAATCTCAAAGGACCGCACGAGACATGCACGGATCACCTCTACGACCGGCGCCGCGCATTACTCGACGCCTCGCGCGCACCGCTCGTGTTCGTGCCGGGCCAGCGCGACTGGACCACCTGCGGCAGCGCTGGCGCAGGCGGCTACGATCCAGTCGAGCGGCTCGATTTCCTGCGCCAGAATTTTTTCACCGAAACCAATTCGCTCGGCCAATCCCCTCTCACGCTCACGCGCGAAAGCGAGGTCTCGCGTTTTCGGCCTTATCGGGAAAATACACGCTGGCAACTCGGCGACACGGTGTTCATCGCACTGAATGCGCCCAACGGCAACAATCATTTTCTGAACGCCGGCGGCCGCAACGGCGAATTCGAAGACCGCGTGATCGCCAACGGTTTCTGGTTAGAGCATGCAGCCGAGTTTGCGCGCCGCCGCAATGCGCGTGCCATCGTCATCTTCATGCAGGGCGATGCGATGCCCGAGCAGTACGAGCGCAAGGACCGCTTTGCATGGCTACGTTTTCGCCGCACGCCACGCGACGGCTACACCGAGTTGCGGCACAGTCTCACGAAGCTCGCGGAAACGTTCCGGGGCCCGGTGATCCTCGTGCATCCGGAAACGACGAAGCTCGCGCGTGGCTTCGCCATCGATCAGCCCTTGCACAACGAGAAAGGAATCAGGATTGCTAACGTCACGCGGATTGCATTCTCGCTTCACGACCCGCTCACGCAGTGGCTTCAAATCGACGCGGACATGGCGCGCCGCACACCGCTGCGCGTGAGTGTGCATGAGGTGCCCAGGCACCTGCCGCTGCTGCCGCCTCAACCGCCGGCTCTTCTGCAGGGTGGCAGCAGCGAACCCGCGTTGCCGGAAATGCCCGAAATATCGTCGATGCCCGACGTGACGGAGATTCCCGGGATGCAACAGGCGCCCGCCGAAAACGGCACGAATGGCACAAACGGCGCGAGCGGTGCAAATCAGGCGGGAGACATGGGTGCGCCAGGCGGCGCGAGCGCGGGAACGGTGATGCCCGCGTGGCCTTCACAGCGCACGGCGCCATGAACTCCACGAGGCGAGAAACGAACCGGGACTCGAAGCAAAACGCGCCAGCAGTCACTACCAGGTCACTGCCAGCGCGTTGCCCGGTCAATGCAGGGTGGGCTTGGAGGCGGCTTCGTCGCCGTCTTCGTCATCGTCCTCATCGGCGATTTCGAGACCGTCCGCGCCATGCGCATGTTCGTGCTCGATCTCATCCTCGGTCGCCTGACGCACTTCCTTGACCGACAGCGCGAAGCGCAGCGCCATGCCCGCTAGCGGGTGATTGCCGTCGAGCACGACCTTGTCTTCTGCAACGTCGGTGACGGTGTAGATGAGCGTGTCGAGATCGTCGTCGCCCTCTTCGGGCGTGCCTTCGAACTGCATGCCCACTTCGAGCGGTTCCGGGAAGCGGTTGCGCGGCTCGATCTTGACGAGTTCGGGATCGTACTCGCCGAAAGCGTCGGAAGGCTCAAGCTGGATCTGGGTCTCGAAGCCCGGCTCCTTGCCGTCCAGCACTTCCTCGATCTTTGGGAACGTGCCATCATAGCCGCCGTGCAGATAGACCATCGGCTCGTCGCTTTCCTCGATCAGATTGCCCTGCGCATCCGATAGCTTGTAAGCGACCGACACGACGGTGTCCTTTGCAATTTTCATTCGATCCTCCAGATTACAGACCACATTATACGATGCCCAAGCGGTCCCCAGACCACCCGGAGGACGCCCGCAAGCGACGCGCCCCCTCCTCCCTGGCATGTCCCGCGCCCGATACGCCCACGCCACTGCTTGGCGGCCTGAGTCCGGCGCAGTTCATGAAGAAATACTGGCAGAAAAAGCCATTGTTGATCCGCCAGGCGATACCCGGCATCGCCGCGCCACTCTCGCGCGACGAACTCTTCGCGCTGGCCGACCAGGACGACGTCGAATCCCGCCTCATCACGCATTTTCGCAAGCGCTGGGCGCTCGAGCATGGCCCGTTCGCCGCCGACGAACTGCCGACACCGAAGACGCGTCAATGGACCTTGCTCGTGCAAGGCGCGGACCTGCACGACGACCGCGCGCGGGCGCTGCTCGAACGCTTTCGCTTCGCACCCGACGCCCGCCTCGACGACCTGATGATCTCGTACGCCTCCGACGGCGGCGGTGTCGGCCCGCATTTCGATTCGTACGATGTGTTTCTCCTGCAGGTGCATGGCAAGCGGCGCTGGCGCATCGGCGCACAGCGCGACCTGTCGCTGCAGGAAGGGCTGCCGCTCAAGATCCTCGCGAATTTCGAACCCGAAGAGGAATGGGTGCTGGAGCCGGGCGACATGCTGTACTTGCCACCGCACATCGCGCACGACGGCGTGGCCGAGGGCGAATGCATGACCTGCTCGATCGGCTTTCGTTCGCCTTCCACGACGGAACTCACGAGCCAGTTTCTCTACTGGCTGGCCGAGCGCGGCGCAAACGGCGCCGCTGGCCGGAATTCGGGCAAAGACAAAGACGCGAACAGCAGCGCAGGCAACCCCACGCTCTACCGCGACCCTGACCAGCCAGCGGTGTTGCATGCGGCACAACTGCCCCCGGCACTTGTGGAGCGCGTCTCGGCCGTGCTTGCTAAAGTGCGATGGGACGGAGCGGATGTATCTTCGTTCGTCGGCTCCTGGCTTTCGGAACCGAAATCGAATGTGGTATTCGACGCTCCCGAGAAACCGCTGGACGAAGCGCGTTTTGTTGCGCGCGCCGCGAAAAATGGGATAAGACTCGACCGCAGGACAATCCTGCTTTACGATGCGCGGTCGTATTACCTGAACGGGGAGCAGTACTTGCTCAAAGAAGTGAGAAAATGGCTGCCGGCATTGGCCGACAACCGCTTTCTGGATGGGAAACGCTTTGTAACACTCTCACACGATTCGTGTGTGACATCGTTGCTACACGGATGGTATTGTGCGGGCTGGTTACGGCTCGGGGTGCTTGCGTAAGCGCTTCGGACTGTTATACCGTACTAATATAGTGCTTGTATGAGAAAGACAACGTATTGTCCCCGGATTTGTCGACGGTCGATACGAAAGTGCCTATAATTTCCGCCCAGGCCGTAGGGAAGATTCACGCTCTTGCAGTGCATCTCCACCAGCGGCTCAGGTCGGTGTTGGGGCACATTACCGGTATTATTTTGCGCTGTTGCTTACCTTTAACCATAAAAGGACGTGATCATGAAGAAATCCCTCCTCGTAGCATCCCTGCTGGCAGCTGTTGCACTGGCTGCGTGCAACAAGAGCAGCGACCAAGCTGCTGCGCCGGCTAGCGATGCTGCTGCTGCTTCGGCACCGGCTGCTGCCGCTTCGGACGCAGCCGCTGCTGCTTCGGGCGCCGCTGCTGCTGCGAGCGACGCTACGGCTGCTGCGAGCGACGCTGCTGCTTCGGCTACCGCTGCTGCTTCGGACGCTGGCGCTGCTGCTCCGGCTTCGGGCGCAAGCCAGTAAGCTGCATTCGCGAGATGCTCGCCCGAAGCTCCGGCTTCAGCGAGCATCGAAGCGAACCGCCGGGCAGTCTGATGGCCTCGTCAGATGCGCGGCGGGCAAACAAAAAGGCCACGAACCCAGGTTCGTGGCCTTTTTGTTTGTATCTTCTCGATCACTTAACGTCATGTCAGCACACAGACATATGCGCAACGCATGTAACGACCGTTGCGCATATGCAAGCGGAAATTACACGACGCGCGCTCGGCAGCGTCATTGAGCGCCCTGATCTTCCTCGCCCGTGAAGAAAGCCCGCACGACCTCGATCTCGCGCGTGCGCTTGAACGGAGGCAAGCTTTGCCAGATGCGCCGCCCATAAGGCTTGTCCACGAGGCGCGTGTCGCAGATCATCAACACGCCGCGATCGGTCTCCGCACGAATCAGGCGCCCGGCGCCCTGCTTGAGCGTGATGACGGCCTGCGGCAGTTGATGAACGGCGAATGGGCTCAAGCCCTTCTTCGCCAGCGCGTCGAGGCGTGCGGCCAGCACAGGATCGTCGGGCGGCGCGAACGGCAGCTTGTCGATGACGACGAGCGACAGCGCATCGCCCCGCACATCGACACCTTCCCAAAAGCTCTGACTGCCCACCAGGATCGCGTTGCCATACGCGCGAAAGCGTTCGAGCAATTCAGTACGGCTCGCATCGCCCTGCACCAGCAATGGCGTATTCCAGCCACGCGCCTCGATCGTGTCGCGCAGCTTCCCGGCGATCTTGTCGACGGCGCGCAAGGTCGTGCACAACATGAAAACCCCGCCCCCTGACGCTTCGATGGCGGGTAGCGCGGCGTCGAATACCGCGTCGGTGAATTGCGGCGACGACGGCTGCGGCATATTGCGCGGCACGTACAGCAAACCCTGCTGCGGATAATCGAACGGGCTCGGCAACGTCATCGAGCGCCGCGAGCTCAGGCCCATCTGCGCCGCGTAGTGCGTGAAGTCGCCGCGCACGGAAAGCGTCGCCGACGTAAAGATCCACGTGCGCGGCACACCCGCACGCTGCTTCGCGAAAATGGGCGCCACCGAAAGCGGCGTCTCGTGCAACTGGACCGTGTGCGAGAACACTTCGACCCAGCGGACCTTTTCATCGTCGGCGCTGGACTCGCCTGCGGCGTCACCTGGAGCGTCGGGCTGGTCAGCACCGCTGGCAGCCTGCGCGACGCGCGACGACGTGTCACCGGACGCGGCTGGCGCTACCCACCCTGCCAGCACGCCCTGGAGTTCGCGCGCGCGGCGCAGGCACGCCCCCAGCGATTCTGCACGCTCAGCTTGCCCCGCAAGTGCGGCGGCGAGCGCGTCGAGCTCGGTTTGCAAGGCATCGAGCGCGTCGAAGAGCGGATGATCCTCCGGCAACTGCGTGATCGACACGCGCAGCGAATCTTCCTTGAATGCGAGCCGCACATCGCGCGCCGCGCGTTCGAGCGCCGCCCCGAGCTTCACCCACTCCACCGCATCGCGCGCATGGCTCAGGCCTTCAGCCACGCAATCGCGCGCGAGTTCGAGAAACTGCGCAGTCGAAAGCGTCTCGCCGAAAAACAGCGTGGCGGTTTCGGGCAGTTGGTGCGCCTCGTCGAAGATAATCGTGTTGGCGCTCGGCAGCAGCTCGGCCATGCCCGTGTCGCGCAGCATGATGTCGGCGAAGAACAGATGGTGATTCACGACAACGATGTCGGCCTGCTGTGCCTCGCGGCGCGCCTGCATTACGAAGCAGTCCTTGTAGTTCGGGCACTCCTGACCCAGGCAGTTGTCGCGTGTGGAGGTGACCATTGACCAGACCGCGGCCGTTTCCGGCACGCTCGCGAGCTCAGCCTTATCTCCCGAACGCGTAATCTTCGCGAAACGGATGATCTCCTGCAGATACGCCGTTTCCTGGCGCGACGGCAAGCGGCCATTGTCGGCCGTGCGCTGCAGATAGTAGTGGCACAGATAATTCGAGCGGCCCTTGAGCATGGCCACGCTCACGGGCACGGCGAGCGCGTCACGCACCGTTGGAATATCGCGAGCGAATAGCTGGTCCTGCAAGTGCTTGGTGCCCGTCGAGACGATTACCTTGCCGCCCCACAGCATGGCCGGCACGAGATAGGCGTAGGTTTTGCCGGTGCCGGTCCCCGCTTCGACGATCAGCGTGTTGTCGCCGGACTCGGTGGCTGCACGCGCGGCATCTTCGGCACGATCCTGCGCGGGGACCGGTGCACCACGCTCGAGACGCCGTGCGGGACGCGACTGCGCCTCGAACATCGCCGGTTCCGGCAAGGCCTGGGCAGCGGCTTCCATCGCTGCGGCCACGGCGCGCGCCATCTCGATCTGCGCGGCGCGCGGGCGATAGCCATCGATCTCGCGTGCGAGCAACCCATTGGTGGCGAAGAGCTCTTCGAGCTCGGCGCCGCGGCGCGCGCTCAATGCAGGTGCAGCCGATGATGAATGGGTGGCGCGTGCGTCCCCCTCCTGCGCGCCGCCTTCGCGCGCGGGACGGGATCGGGAAACGGTCGTTGAATTCAAGGCAAGCGGTTCCTGCTCGGTCCTCGGAGCGCGGCCCGACTCCAGCCGCGCCCCGGCGCCTGCCAGGACCCGGAATCAGGCGTGCCCGTTCGAGGTCTTTGTTGAATCGGGTTCCAGCTGCAGTTGCAGCAGGATGATGTTGTCCTTCAGCTTGAGCTTGCGCCTCTTCAGCTTCTGCAATTCGAGATCATCGTAGTCCGATGTCTCGCACATCCTCTCGATCAGACGGTCGAGACCGTCGTGTTCCGATTCCAGTTGCAGAATGCGGTCACGAAGGACCTCGCCCTTGACTTCACGATGCTCGCGCATGCTCGCCTCCTCGTCATGATCGGCGCACGCCGTGCGAAAGGTCGCACGCCTGAGGTTGCTGTCCGGCTGAAAAAGCGGGGTGCTGCCTGGTACCGCTGGAGGCCTTTCAGTTCTACTGGCCCTGCGGTTTTTGTTGCTGTTGCTGCTGCGCCTTCTCGGCCGCCTGCTTCTGACGTGCTTCCACATCAGCCTTATGCTTCGCCGCCTCTTCCTGCTTCTGCTGGAAGCGCTCAGCTTTCTTGGCACGCTCTTGCGCCTTCTGCTGGCCTTCGCGGCGAGCTTCGTCCAGTTGCTTCTGATAATCCGACTGTTTCTTGTCGTATGCGGCCTGGTTGGCCGCACGTTGCGACTGAGCCTGTCCGCCCTCGCGCTGTGCCTGCTGCACCGCGTGCTGGCGCTGCTTCTCCTGAAACGCCTGCTCGTTCGCGGCACGTTGCGGCGCTTCTGCCTGACGCTGCGCCTGAGCGAGTGCGTGCTGACGCTGCTTGTCTTCATAGGCCTGCGCACTCGCTGCCTCATTCGCAGCGCGTTGTGGCGCGTCGGCCTGGTCCTTCGCCCGCTGCAACGCGGCCTGCTCGTCGCGGCGGCGCGCATTGTCTGCGCGCTGCTCTTCGTCGAGCGTCAACTGCTCGCGGCGGATATCCGCCTGCACGACGCGCATCGCATCACGCGCCTTGCCGAGACAGCGGTTCACGAAAAACGTGTCGTAGCAATTGTGCTGCGCGACGGCGTACTGGTAATTGTTTTCCGCAGTACGCCGGTCAAGAACCTTCTGCCGCTCGGCGAAGCCATTGCTCGCGGCGGCATCCGGAGCCGTTGCGCCCGTGGCCACCGCCGCTGCACCCGGAGCAGCCCCCAACGCCGCACCCGGCGCGTGCGCCGATTCCACTGCCGACGCCGCACCCGCGCCCTCGATTGGCCCGCCGACTTCGACCGGGCGCGTGTCTTGCGCGCCGCTGGCCGTCACTTCTTGCGCGAGGCCCGGAACGCTCGCCGTCGCCAGCAATGCGACAGCGCAGGCCGCCGCTCGGGCGGTGGTCCGCCATGCTGCGCGTTCGCGCGCGTCGGGCTGGATTTGTGTCAAACGGGATGGTATCAACGTCTTCTGAGGGCAACGGAACATGCCTGAAATTCTAACACCCCCCGAGTTGAGCGCCCCGCCATTTATGGCAAAATGCCCCGCTCCACCAGCCGGCGGGCGCTCGCTCGCTTGACTCGCCGCCCGGCTATCCGGCCGCAAACCCAGGATTACGAACCCGGGACCGCAAACCGATCCTCGCAGGAATATCCAGACTCTATGACGGAAACCGTAGCACTCAAGATCGTCCAGCGCATCGCCAGCGAACTGACCGTTCAACCGCGTCAGGTGGCGG
Source organism: Paraburkholderia sp. A1BS-2L (assembly GCF_051125205.1). Lineage (NCBI taxonomy): Bacteria > Pseudomonadati > Pseudomonadota > Betaproteobacteria > Burkholderiales > Burkholderiaceae > Paraburkholderia > Paraburkholderia sp. A1BS-2L. The sequence goes on along the minus strand of NZ_CP120428.1, from coordinate 1,391,248 downwards.
CCGCCGTCCAGCTTCTCGACGAAGGAGCGACCGTTCCGTTCATCGCCCGTTACCGCAAAGAAGTCACGGGCAATCTCGACGATACGCAACTGCGCACGCTCGAGGAACGGCTGCTGTATCTGCGCGAACTCGAAGACCGCCGTGCCGCGATCCTCGCGAGCATCGAAGAACAGGGCAAGCTCACTGACGAGTTGCGCACCGCCATCGAGGCCGCCGACAGCAAACAGGTGCTCGAAGACCTCTACCTGCCGTACAAGCCCAAGCGCCGCACGCGTGCGCAGATCGCGCGCGAAGCCGGCCTGCAGCCGCTCGCCGACGCGCTGCTCGCCAATCCGCTGCTCGACCCGCAAACGGAAGCCGCGCAGTACGTGGACGCCGAAAAGGGCGTCGCCGACGTGAAGGCCGCGCTCGACGGCGCGCGCGACATCCTCTCGGAGCAGTTCGGCGAAACGGCCGAGTTGCTCGGCAAGCTGCGCGACTGGCTGTACAACCAGGGCGTCGTGATTTCGAGCGTGGTCGAGGGCAAGGAAAACGAGGAAGGCGAGAAGTTCCGCGACTACTACGAGTACTCGGAAACGATCAAGACGGTGCCGTCGCACCGCGCGCTCGCCCTCTTTCGCGGCCGCAACGCCGGCGTGCTGATGGTCAAGCTCGGCCTCGGCGGCGAGCTCGACGCGCAGGTGCCGCATCCCGGCGAAGCGATGATCGCGCGTCACTTCGGCATCGCCAACCAAGCCCGTCCTGCCGACAAATGGCTCTCCGACGTCTGCCGCTGGTGCTGGCGTGTGAAGGTGCAGCCGCACATCGAAAACGAGCTGCTCACGAACCTGCGCGAGCAGGCCGAAACCGAAGCGATCCGCGTGTTCGCGCGCAACCTCAAGGACTTGCTGCTCGCCGCGCCCGCCGGCCCGAAGGCCGTGATCGGCCTCGATCCGGGCCTGCGCACCGGTGTGAAGGTCGCCGTCGTCGACCGCACGGGCAAGCTGCTCGCCACCGATACGATCTATCCGCACGAGCCGCGCCGCGACTGGGACGGCTCGCTCGCGAAGCTCGCGCGCATCGCCGCGCAAACGCAGGCCGAGCTCATCAGCATCGGCAACGGCACGGCCTCGCGCGAGACCGACAAGCTCGCGAGCGAACTGATCTCGAAGCATCCCGAACTCAAGCTGCAAAAGATCGTGGTCTCCGAGGCCGGCGCCTCGGTCTATTCGGCGTCCGAACTGGCAGCGAAGGAATTCCCCGAGCTCGACGTCTCGCTGCGTGGCGCGGTGTCGATCGCGCGGCGTCTGCAAGATCCGCTCGCCGAGCTCGTGAAGATCGAGCCCAAAGCGATCGGCGTGGGCCAGTACCAGCACGACGTGAACCAGCGCGAGCTGGCGCGCTCGCTCGACGCCGTGGTCGAAGACTGCGTGAACGCCGTGGGTGTCGACGCCAATACCGCATCGGTGGCGCTGCTTGCGCGCGTGTCGGGTCTGAACGCGACGCTCGCGCGCAATATCGTCGATTACCGCGACGCCAACGGCCCCTTCCCCTCACGCGATCATCTGAAGAAGGTGCCGCGTCTGGGCGACAAAACCTTCGAGCAGGCCGCGGGCTTTTTGCGCATCAACGGCGGCGAGAATCCGCTCGACCGCTCGTCGGTGCACCCCGAAGCGTATCCCGTCGTCGAGCGCATGCTCGCGAAGATCAAGCGCACTATCGGCGACGTGCTCGGTAGCCGCGAGGCGCTCTCGGGTCTCTCGCCGGCCGAGTTCGTCGATGAGCGCTTCGGTCTGCCGACCGTGCGCGACATCCTCTCGGAACTCGAAAAGCCGGGCCGTGATCCGCGCCCCGAGTTCAAGACGGCGACCTTCCGTGAAGGCGTCGAAAAGGTGTCCGACCTCGTGCCAGGCATGGTGCTCGAAGGCGTCGTGACCAACGTGGCGGCGTTCGGCGCGTTCATCGACGTGGGCGTGCATCAGGACGGCCTCGTGCACGTCTCGGCCATGTCGACGAAATTCATCAAGGACCCGCACGAAGTTGTGAAGGCGGGCCAGGTCGTGAAGGTGAAGGTGCTCGACGTCGATGTGAAGCGCCAGCGCATCGCGCTCACGATGCGCATGGACGACGATCCGGCAAGCGCCGCACAACGCAGCGGCGCCAGCAGCAATGGCGGCAACCGCGATCAGCGCGGCAGCAATGCGAACCGCGGCGGCCAGCGCTCGCGCGACGCGGAACCGGCAGGCGCAATGGCGGCGGCCTTCGCGAAACTCAAGCGCTAACGCACCAGCGCGGGGTGGCGCGGGAACTGCGAAGCCCCGCGCCGCGCTTCGCAACAGGTAACAACAAAAAAGGCACCGCAGCGGTGCCTTTTTTGTTGTTCACGCAACGATCGAAACTTTAAATCTCGATCTTCGTCCCCAGTTCAACCACGCGATTGGCGGGAATGCTGAAGAAGTCGGTCGGCTTCGCGGCGTTCTGATGCATCCACGCGAACACGCGCTCGCGAAATATCGACATGCCCGGCAACTGCGTGGGCACGACCGTTTCACGCGCCAGGAAGAACGACGTATCCATCATCTCGAACGACGTGCTCTCTCTGCGGCCGATCTCTTCGAGCACCGCCTTCACGTCCGGCGTTTCATTGAAACCGTAGTCGGCCTTCACGAGATACAAGCCACCGCCGATATCTTTGATCTGCACGCGCTCCGAGTCGGCAACATAAGGAATGTCGCGAATCCGGAACGTCAGGAAGATCGTGCGCTCGTGCAGCACCTTGTTGTGCTTGAGGTTGTGCAGCAGGCTCACCGGCACGAGCGTGTCGCTGCCCGTGAGATAAATGGCCGTGCCGGACACGCGGTGCGGCGGATGCGCGAGCAGCCCCTGCAGGAATGGCATCAGCGGAATACCGTCAGCGGCAGTGCGCTCCTTGACGATCATCCGTCCCTTGAACCACGTCATCAGCAGGAAGAACAGCAGCGCGCCGATGCTGAGCGGCAGCCAGCCGCCCTCCTCGACCTTCAGCAGGTTCGCGCCGAAGAAGCCGAGGTCGACGATCATGAAACACGCAATGATGAACGTCACGAGCCAGACGTTCCATTTCCAAACCTTCACCATCACGACACTCGCGAGCATGGTAGTGATGACCATGGTTGCCGTCACGGCAATGCCATACGCGGCAGCGAGGTTATCGGAGCTCTTGAAGCCCACGACAATGCACAGAATGATGACGAGCAACATCCAGTTCACGACCGGCACATAGATCTGGCCGATGGCGAGATCGGACGTATGCAGCACCTTCATGCGCGGCACGTAGCCGAGCAGAATCGCCTGACTCGTAAGCGAGTACGCGCCCGAAATCACGGCCTGCGACGCAATCACGGTCGCCACCGTCGACAGCACCACGAGCGGCAGCAGCGCCCATTCCGGCGCAAGCAGGAAGAACGGATTTTCGATTGCGCGATGCTCCTGCATCAGGAGCGCGCCCTGGCCGAAATAGTTGAGCACGAGCGAGGGCATCACGAGCCCGTACCACGCGTAGCGAATCGGCTTGGCGCCGAAGTGGCCCATATCGGCGTAGAGCGCTTCGGCGCCGGTCAACACCAGCACGACCGAGCCCAACACCACATAGGCCTGCAGCAGGTGCGCGCCCATGAACGTGACCGCGTAATACGGATTAAGCGCGGCGATCACGCCAGGCGCATGAACGATGCGCGAAACGCCGAGCACGCCGATGGTCACGAACCAGAGCACCATGATCGGCCCGAACAGACGCCCTACCAGCGAAGTGCCGTGCCGCTGGATCCAGAACAGCGCAATGAGGATCACCATCGTGAGCGGCAGAACGAGATGCGAGAGCTTGGGCGCCGCAATCTCGAGACCTTCGACCGCCGACATCACCGAGATGGCGGGCGTAATCACGGCGTCGCCGTAGAACATGCACGCACCGAAGATGCCCAGCGCCGTCAGCACCACCGCGGACTTGCTCTTGCGGTCGAACGAGCGCATGGCGAGCGCCATGAGCGCGAGCACGCCGCCTTCGCCGTTGTTGTCGGCCCGCATCACGAAGAGCACGTACTTGACGCTGACGACGATGATGATCGCCCAGAACAGCAGCGAGATCACGCCGAGGATGGAGGTGTTGTTGAGCGGAATGCCGTGGGCCGGGCTGAACGCTTCTTTGAGCGCATACAGCGGACTCGTGCCGATGTCGCCGAACACCACGCCGATAGCCGCTACTGCGAGTGTCGGTAGCGGCTGCTTTGCCACGTGCGTGCTAGTTGTCATATACGCGGAAATCCGTTTGAGGCGGAAAAAACGAGCGCTATTCTAAACTGGCTGCGGACGAAACCCGAGTGATCGTTGCGACCCCGCGACGCCTGCCTGTCCCGCGGGAGTTTAGCATGGCCCCCAGCTGCGCCAACCGGGTCGTGTATCGTGGTTGGCCTGTGCGTACGGCAATAGCGCTAAAAGCGCGCGACGCATAAAAAAAACGGAGCCTGAAAGGCTCCGTTCCGGAGGGGGTATCGCGGTAATGTCAGCGGCTTACAGACGCTTACTTCTGCGCATCCTGCTGGGCCTGCTGCAGACCCCGCTTGATCCATGCGCCGAGATTGTGGGGACGCACAGTATCCCACTCCTCGAACGGCTGATGAATCCAGGGATTAGTCGGCAAATGCTGAACGAAGTAGTCGGGCTTCACCTTCGAGCAGCCCTTGTACCAGAGCACCGCCGAGCGCACACCGGTCACGGCCGGGTAGCGTTCCTTGAGATGCTCCTGCACACGCGCAAGCGTGACGCCCGAGTCGACGAGGTCGTCGACGAGCAGCACGTTGCCCGAAAGCTCGCCACGCGTCATCGTGATGTACTGCGCGATGTCGAGATCGCCTTGCTGTGTGCCCGCCGCTTCGCGGTACGAACTCGTCGCTAGGATCGCGAGCGGCAAGTCGTAAATGCGCGAGAGCTGGTCGCCCACGCGCAAGCCGCCCCGAGCAAGACACAGGATCTGGTCGAACTTCCAGCGCGAATCGTGTACCGAAAGCGCGAGCAGCTCGATCAGCCGGTGATACTCATCCCAGCCGACCCACAGATTCTTTTCGTCGTTGCGCGGGTCCATCATCTGAATCATTTTTGCATCTACCTTGTTTCTGCTTATTTCTGCGTCTTTACGCCTTGAACGGATGACGCAGCAGGATCGTTTCGTCACGATCGGGGCCCGTGGAGACCATGTCGACCGGAACGCCCGCCACTTCCTGCACACGCGACAGATACGCCTGCGCGCTCTTGGGCAGGGCATCCCATTGCGTGATGCCGATGGTGCTTTCCTTCCAGCCTTCGAACGTTTCGTAGACCGGCTCGCATGCGGCCACTTGCGACGCCCCGCGCGGCAGAATATCGACATCCTTGCCGTCGACCTTGTAGCCCACGCACAGCTTCACTTCGTCGAGGCCGTCGAGTACGTCGAGCTTGGTGATGCACAGGCCCGTCACGCCGTTGATCTGGATCGAGCGGCGCAGCGCGGCGGCGTCGAGCCAACCGGTGCGGCGCGGGCGGCCCGTGACCGAACCGAATTCCTTGCCCACCTTCGCGAGCGTGAGGCCGACTTCTTCCTGACGGTCAGCGTTATCGGCATCGTACAGTTCGCTCGGGAACGGGCCCGCGCCGACGCGCGTGCAGTACGCCTTGGTGATGCCGAGGATGTAGTTGAGCTGCTGCGGGCCCACGCCCGCGCCCGCCGACGCCGCACCGGCAACGCAGTTGCTCGACGTGACGTACGGATAGGTGCCGTGATCGATGTCGAGCAGCGTGCCTTGCGCGCCTTCGAACAGCAGGTTGCCGCCCTGGCAGTTCACGTCGTAAAGGCGACGCGAAACGTCTGTGACCATCGGCTTCAGACGCTCGGCATACGAGAGCATCGTGTCGAGGGTCTGCTGGAAATCGACCGCGGGCGCACCCAGGTATTGGGTGAGCACGAAGTTGTGATAGTCGAGGTTCTCACGCAGGCGCTCGGCAAAGACTTCCGGCTCGAACAGGTCCTGCACGCGCAAGCCGCGGCGCGCCACCTTGTCTTCGTAAGCCGGGCCGATGCCCCGGCCGGTCGTGCCGATCTTCGCGGCGCCGCGCTTGGCTTCCCGCGCCTGGTCGATGGCGACGTGATACGGCAGGATGAGCGTGGTGGCTTCGGAGATGAAGAGGCGCTTCTGGACGTCGATGCCCGCTTCTTCGAGTTCGCCGATTTCCTTGAACAGGGCTTCGGGCGAGAGCACCACGCCGTTGCCGATGTAGCAGGCGACGCCGGCGCGCATGATGCCCGAGGGGATCAGCCGGAGAATGGTCTTCTTGCCGCCGATGATGAGAGTGTGACCGGCATTGTGGCCGCCCTGGAAACGCACCACGCCTTGCGCGTGGTCCGTCAGCCAGTCGACGATCTTGCCCTTGCCTTCATCGCCCCATTGGGTGCCCACGACGACGACATTGCGCCCCGGGGTTACATTCACTGCGCTGGCAGACATGGTGTTTCGTTAGCTGGTTAAAAACGTATTCTACCTGGGTTCGGCGGCAAGGCCGCCATTTTTTCCCAAAATTCCCAGGATTTCCTTTTGCGCTCAACGGCATGCGTGCAGACCGCGTGCCGTCCCGGCTCCCTGGCTGCGACTCAGGCGCGCGCCTCGACCACCCACGCGCCGTTGCGCTCGACGAGCACGCGGTCGCAGGCGAATTCGTCCATGTCGTGCTCGTGGCCCGGCAGTGCCTGGATCACGACCTCGCCGGCGTCGCGCAGCGCCGCGACCGCGGCACGCAGCGACTCGTCGTGGGCCCACGGCGCGAGCACCGCGGTGCTGCGTGCCTCGACCGGCGAAATACGCGCCACTTCACGCAGATCCAGCGAAAAACCCGTCGCCGCGCGGGCGCGGCCATACGCCTCGCCCACCTTGTCGTAACGCCCGCCGCGCGCGACCGCGTTGGGCACGCCGTCTACGTAGGCAGAGAACATTACGCCGCTGTGATACGCGTAGCCGCCCAGATCGGCGAGATCGATCATCAGTTCCGCACCCTCGATCTCGCCCATGAGGAACGCGAGGTCGTCGAGCGCGCGCGCAATGCCGGGCAGCGCCGGCAAGCGCTTGCGCGCCTCGTCGATCACGCTGGCGTCGCCGTACAGCGACGGCAGCGCGCGCAGCGCGTCGCGCGACACGGGCTGCAGAGCGGCGGTGAGTTCCGCCAGATGCGGCACGTCCTTGCCAGCCAGCGCTTCATACAAAGCATCGCCGAGCGCCGCGGCGGCGGGATCGGCTTCGAAGATCGCCGCGAGCACGCCCGCGTGCGAAAGATCGAGGCGCACCTTCGCGAGGCCCGCGAGGCGCAGCGCGTCGAGCATCAATTGCTGGATTTCGAGGTCGGCCTCCAGGCCCGCATGGCCATAGATTTCCGCGCCGATCTGAATCTGCTCGCGCGTGGCGTGCAGGCCGCGCGGGCGCGTGTGCAGCACGTTGCCGGCGTAGCACAGGCGCGTCACGCCCTGGCGGTTCAGCAAATGCGCGTCGATACGCGCAACCTGCGGCGTCATGTCCGCGCGCAGTCCGAGCGTGCGGCCCGACAGTTGATCGACGAGCTTGAAGGTGCGCAGGTTCAGATCGCGCCCGCTGCCCACCAGCAGCGACTCGAGATACTCGAGCAGCGGCGGCATGACCATCTCGTAGCCATAGGCGCGAAAGCGGTCCAGCAGGCTGCGGCGCAGCACTTCGATCTTGCGTGCCTCGGAAGGCAGCACGTCGGCGATATTCTCGGGAAGTAACCAGGTCGACATCGAATCAATCCTACAACTACAGCGATAAGGGCCACGCGGCGGCGGAACGCGCCAGCCGCAGGGCCTGAGCGCGAACGCGCGCCTGATGCGCGGGCCGAACGATAGAAACGGCGCATGCCGCGAGGCATGAGCCTTGAATTCAAGTAGCGAGCAACAGCAACACGAGCCCGAGCCCCATCACGATCAGCCCGCCGATCCGGATGTGATGCGGCGGCCGTTCCGCAATTCTACGAAACGTGTCGCGCCAGGCCGCCGGAAAGACGAACGGGAACATGCCCTCGATAATCAGCATCAACGCGATCGCGAGCAACAGGGAACCAGCTATGTTCATGCGAAAAAACACGCCGCGCAGGTGCGCGGCGCCCGTGTCTCGTTTGTTTAATGTTTGCGCGGCGCAGCAGCAGCGGGAGCCGGCTGCGCCTCTCCGTTCGGACTGCGCATGAAGCGGAAGAAGTCACTCGAGGAATCGACCACGACAACGTCGCCCGGTTTGAAGCTTTCGCGGTACGCCTGCATGCTTTGATAGAAGCGATAGAAGTCCGGATCGCGGCCATACGCCTGCGCGGCGATTGCGGCAGCCTTGCCGTCACCTTCGCCCTTGATGGCCTGCGCCTGGCTGTTCGCATCGGCAAGCGCTGCCTGCTGCTGGCGCTCGGCTGCGTCCTTGATCTTCTGCGCCTCGGCAGTGCCCTTCGCGCGCTGCTCGGCGGCGGCCTGCTCGCGCGCGGCGCTCATGCGCTTGTAGACCACCTCGGCAAGCTCCGCCGGATAGTCGATGCGCGTGAGCTCGATGTCGATCACATCGATGCCGAGCGGCGCCGCAGCCACCTTGAGGGCGTCGCGCGCGCCGTTGGCGATCGCCTCCTGCTGTGCAAGAGCTTCGCTCAAATCGACCTTCGAGAACGCGCTCGACAGCGCATCGCGCGAAAGCGGCGCGAGCCGGTCCGCGAGGGTCTGCGGGTCGCCCTTGGTGGCCGCGAAAAGCTTGAGCGGATCGGCCACGCGGTAACGCACGACCGGGTTCACGAGCAGCTCGGTTTTGTCCGCCATCGTGTAACGGTCAGCATCGGGCGCATCGAACGCCTGGATACGCGTGTCGATGAGCGTGGCGGTCTGAAACGGCGGCGGCAGCTTCACGTGCGGGCCCGGGCCCGCGAGCGTCGCATTGGCGCCGCCCGAGGCGGATACCACCGCAACATGGCGCGGATCGACGACGAACACCGCCGACGACGCCACTAGCACCACCACCACGAAGGCGACGACGAACGCAATGATCTTGTTCATGTCGGCGCTCCGTTATTGCACATCGTCTTCGCGGCCGCGCGAACGCAGCGCGTCGCGCGAACGGAAAGCATCGCTGGCCGCCTGGGCCGCTTCGCTCGCAGACGGCGCCGGTGCCGCGCTCCGCGGCGCGGATTGCGCGCCCTGCTGCGCACCTTGCTGCGTGCTTTGCGGCTGCGCGTCGCTGCTTGCCGCAGGCGCGGCTGCGGCGCTCGCTGCATCTGATGCACCGCTCGCCGGCGCGGCGTCCGTGCCAGGAGCGCCCGTTGCAGCCGCAGCGCGCTGACGCGTCGCGTCGACGATCTTGTCGAGCGGCAGATAGATCACGTTATTGCCTGACTTGCTGTCGACGAACACCTTCGTCGTATTCGAGTAGATGTGCTGCATGGTGTCCAGATACATGCGCTCCCGAATCACGGCCGGCGCTTTCGCATATTGATCGTAGACGCTGTTAAAGCGTTGCGCGTCGCCCTGCGCCTTCGCCACCACGCGGTCGCTGTAGGCCTTGGCGTCTTCGATCACACGCGCCCCCTCGGTTTGCGCGCGCGGCAGCAACTGATCGGCGTAGGCCTGCGCATCACGTTTCGCACGCTCGCTTTCCTGGCGCGCCTTCGTCTCGTCGTCGAAGGCGGCCTGCACGCGATCGGGCGCCGAAACGCCCTGAATCGTCACGCCGACCACGCCAAGCCCTGTCTTGTAGACGTCCAGCGCATGCTGGATCGAATCGGCAAGCTGCGCGCGAATCGGTTCACGGTCCGCATAGAGCAGATCGTGGGTGCTACGCGCGCCCACCACGGTGCGCACGGCGGCCTGCGCGGCCTGGCTCACGGCAAGGTCGGGGTCGGCGCTATGGAACAGGTAATCTGTAGGCTGCTTGACCTGGTACTGCACGGTGAAACGCACATCGAGAATATCGCCATCGTGCGTAAGCACCGAGGCGTCCTTCACATTCGCCGGACGCACGAGATTATTACGACCGATCTCGACACTGCGGATCTGGCCGACATTCACGATTTCCTGCGACTGGAACGGGAACGGGAAACGCCAGTGCACGCCCTGACCGACCGTGTGGCGATACTGACCCAACTGCAGCACGACGCCGGCCTGCCCTTCCTGGACGACGAACACACCGCTGCCCACATAAATGGCGATCAGCACGCCAAGCACGATACCCACGCCGATGCGCGCATTGCGGCCGTTGTCCGGTCGAGGCCCGAGCCCGCCCGGACCCTTGTTGCCCTTCTTGCCGAAGAGCGTCGACAACCGGCGATTGAAATCGCGCCACATTTCGTCGAGATCGGGGGGGCCGTCACCCTTGCCGCCGCCGTTGTTGCCCGACGGACGCCGTGCGTCGTCGGTGCGCTGGCCATTGCCCTCGCCACGGCCCCAACGCGGGTCGTTCAACGAGAAAATGGCGCTCGCGCGCTGCCAGCCAGTCCGCTTGTTGTAATCGTTCACCTGTGTTCGTTCACCAGAGTAGACAGCGGGTCATGTGCGTGGAAATACCTCGTCGGCGCACTTCAGTCCGCCGTTCGGACGCACCGCGAGGCGCTTTCCGATAGCGTTCAGCGGCCGAGTTCGGGCTCCCTGCTGGGTTGTTCGTGCGGCGCCGCGCTCCAGTCGGCGGCGAGGAACTGCGACGGCTGGGCGAGCGGCTCGGCAGTCGCGATTTCGGCGATGGCGGCGCGCAGCGCATCCACTCCGACGCCCGTGCGCGCGCTCAAAAAGACGCGCGAAATATTACCATACTCGTCCCGCTCGACCGTCCCGCCCCGGGCCGCCAGTTCTGGCACGGCGTCGATCTTGTTGAACACCAGCACCTGGCGAATCGTGTCCGCGCCGATCTCGTGCAGCACTTCGTTCACCTGGTCGATCTGATCGAGCCGCACGGAACTCGACGCGTCCACCACGTGCAACAGCAAGTCGGCCTGCACGGTTTCCTGCAGCGTTGCGCGAAACGCCGCAACGAGCTGGTGAGGCAATTCACGAATAAAGCCGACGGTGTCCGACAACACGATCTGGCCGACCTCGTCGCCAAGCCACACGCGCCGCGACGTCGTGTCGAGCGTCGCGAACAACTGGTCGGCCGCATAAGCCTGCGCCTTGGTGAGCGCGTTAAACAGCGTGGACTTGCCCGCGTTGGTGTAACCGACCAGCGAAACCGACATCGTGCGCGTGCGCTCGCGCTGACGCCGCTGCGTGCCGTGCTGGCGACGCAGCTTGGCGAGCTTGCCCTGCAGCATCTTGATGCGCTCGCCGATCAGCCGCCGGTCGGTTTCGAGCTGAGTCTCGCCGGGACCGCGCAGGCCGATACCGCCCTTCTGGCGCTCAAGGTGAGTCCATGCGCGCACGAGGCGCGTGGCGAGATATTGAAGCTGCGCGAGTTCGACCTGGAGCTTGCCTTCGTGGCTGCGCGCGCGCTGCGCGAAGATGTCGAGAATGAGGCTCGTGCGATCCACCACGCGGCGATTCAGCGCACGCTCCAGATTACGCTGCTGGGCAGGCGAAAGCGCGTGATTGAAAATGACGATTTCGATGTCGTTCGCTTCACAGGCGAGACGCAGTTCCTCGGCCTTGCCGCTGCCGATGAACATGGCGGCGTCCGGGCTGGAGCGGCGCCCGGTAAGCGTGACAGCGGGCGAGGCGCCCGCGCTCTTCGCGAGCAGGCTGAGTTCTTCGAGACTGGCTTCGAAGTCGGTCTTGCCGAAGTCGATGCCGACGAGTGCGGCGTTGATCAAATTAGCAGATATCAAAATGAAAGCGGCCGGGCCGCAAGCGCCAGCGGGGCGCTCCGGACCGGCCGCGTCGAGGATCAGGACGCTTCCGCGTCCGGGTGGAAGTTCACCGGACGCGCCGGGACCACCGTGGAAATGGCGTGCTTGTAAACCATTTGCGTAACCGTATTACGGAGCAACACGACGTACTGGTCGAACGATTCAATGTTCCCTTGAAGCTTGATGCCGTTGACCAGATAGATCGAAACAGGCACGTGCTCCTTGCGCAGCGCGTTCAGAAACGGGTCTTGTAACAGTTGCCCTTTGTTGCTCATAGCAAACTCCGTATTTTTTGCAGGTTTAACTAAACTGGCGCCGAAGAAAAAGAAATCCGGCGCCAATCGCTACACTATAGCTGATTCTCGTTCCACCGCACCCCTCCACACCGTCTGGCCAGGAGGCCCAACAGTGCACTTGCGCGCGGTAACGAACGCAGCTCAACTTTTTTCAGTGTAGGGATTCGTCGAAGAGCGAAACTCTATGCGCAATGGAGTCCCGGTCAACGAGAAAGTTTCCCGGAAGCGGTTCTCCAGGTAGCGCTTGTAGGTCTCAGTCACCGCATCGAGTGCATTGCCGTGAATCACGATAATGGGTGGGTTCTGTCCCCCCTGGTGCGCATAGCGCAGCTTCGGACGCACAGGGCCACGACGGCGCGGTTGCTGGAACTCCACCGCTTCGATGAGCGCGCGTGTCAGGCGCGGGGTCGGAAGCTTGGACATTGCCGCGGCATACGCCTCGTCCACCGAGCGCATCAGCGGGCCAATGCCGAATTTTTCGGTCGCCGAGATGAAGCGCATTTCCGCGAAGTCGAGGAACTTCAGCTTGCGCTGCAAGTGGTGCTTGGTGCGCTCGCGCGCGTGGTCGTCCATGCCGTCCCACTTGTTCACGCCCACCACGAGCGCACGCCCCTGCTCCACCACGAAGCCGGCGATATGCGCGTCCTGATCAGAGATTTCCTGGCGCGCATCGAGCAGCAGGATGACCACGTTGGCATCGGCAATCGACTGTAGCGTCTTCACGACCGAAAACTTCTCGATGGCCTCGAATACCTTGCCGCGGCGACGCAAACCCGCAGTGTCGATCAAGGTGTACTTCTTGCCGCCCCGCTCGAAATCCACATAGATAGAGTCGCGCGTGGTGCCGGGCATGTCGAAGGCAATCACGCGGTCTTCGCCGATCAGCGTATTCACGAGCGTGGACTTGCCCACGTTCGGGCGGCCGACGATCGCGATCTTGATGCCATGCTTGCCGGCGTCCTCGTCACCCGCTTCCGGACGATCCGCATAGGCCTGATCGAGCGCTTCGTTGATCATCTCCGTTACGCCGTCGCCGTGCGCCGCGGAAATCGCGCGCGGGTCGCCAAGGCCAAGCTCGTAGAAGTCGGCCGCGACGGCGCTGTACTTCATGCCTTCGGCCTTGTTGACCACGAGAAAGATCGGCCGGCCAGTCTTGCGCAGGTAATCGGCGATGTGCTTGTCCTGCGGCGCGAGTCCATTGCGGCCGTCACAGATGAACACGACGATGTCTGCTTCCTCCACCGCCTGGCGCGTCTGACGCGCCATTTCGTGCAGGATGCCGTCTTTCGCGATCGGTTCGAAGCCGCCGGTATCGACCACGAGATAGGCGCGATCGCCCACCCGCCCTTCGCCGTAATGGCGGTCGCGCGTGAGGCCGGGCAGATCGGCCACCAGCGCATCGCGCGAACGCGTGAGCCGGTTGAAGAGCGTGGATTTCCCCACATTGGGGCGCCCGACTAGGGCGATTACGGGTTTCATCTGATCTTTTCTACGGTAAGGCGCGGCGTCGGCACGTCCGGCGCATCGCGCGGCAAGCGTCTGCGTTCAGGCTTGCAGAGCTGCAATAGTTGCAAATTATCACGAATTGGGTCGCGCGCCCGCTGGATGAGCCCTTAGGGGTTCCGGCACGTGCCGTGCCGTCGAGCGGGATTCCCAGCCTGACAAGGGGCGACCATCGGGGCCCAACATCGGTGCGCCCCATCCCCGCCAACCGGCCCGAGGAAAGCAATGCGCAAGCACAAAATACAAGAGGCCGCTGCCTGCGGGCGCGGCCCCTCGATGCGACACCCGGCAGCACGCGCTGGGCGTCCCCGTCCGGTCAACGCGGACGCAGGCCGTACAGATCGCCGTCCTTCGTTTGCACGACGAGCGTGTTGCCAGCCAGCACCGGCGCGGCGGTGATCGGGCTGCCGTCGGTCTTCACGCGCGAGACGAAGCTGCCGTCGTCGAGCGAAAGAAAATGCACGTAACCCTGGTAGTCGCCAACCACGACTGCGTGGCCGAGCACGGCAGGCACGCTGACGTCGCGGTTCTTAAGCTTGTCCGTACTCCAGACCTGCTCGCCGGTCGAGACGTTATATGCCTTCACGACCGACCAGTCGTCGCCACCGACCACCTCGGTGTCGCCCTGGGCGATTCCGCTCGTGCTCGAGAACGGCTTCTCCCACATTGGACGGCCGGAATTGGCGTCGAAGCAGCCCAACTGGCCCTGGAACGTGACCGCGCACGTGGTCGCGCCAACGAGCGTGGGTGGACCACTCACGTCATTGATGCGCTCGACTTCGGTCACACCCTTCGGATAGGACACCGGCGTTTCCCAGAACGCATCGCCACTTTGCAGGTTGATCGCTGCGAAGGAGCCGCCCGGGAAGCCGGCGATCACAGCCTGCTCGCCCGCGAAAGTCATACCGGCGGAGACCCGCAGGTTGAGCGGCACCGCACGGTTGCGATAGACCCACTTCTGCTCACCGGTCTGGCCGTTGAACGCGACGATCTGGCCGTCGATGGTGCGCACGATCACGAGACCATTGCCGACCAACGGCGGCGAAATTATCTCGCCCGGCGCCTTGGCTTGCCACGAGAGCTTGCCATGGGCGTCGAGCACGTAGACGTTGCCCTTCAGACCGCCGACAGCCGTGAGATTGCCATCGCTGCCAACGCCTGCGGAGATATCGTCCTTGAGCTTCGTACTCCAGACTTCTTTGCCCGTCTGCGCGTCGAACTTTGCGACAGAACCGTTTTCGCCGGCAGCATACACCGCATCGCCCACGGCGACCGGCGAGAACAGATAACGGCCTGCCTTGCCGACGCTCGCCTTCCACACCTGCTGGACGTCCAGCACCGGCTTGAACTCGGTCAGCGGCACCGGTACGCGACGCTCATCTTTCGTCGACGAGCAAGCCGCCAGCGCGAGAACGGTCATCGCACAGGCGACAGGTACAACGGTTCGTTTCAGCAAATTCATCGGTGAACGAAGCATGAATGGAAATGGTTTAGCGTTTATATTCACGGGCGGCACGCGCAGCTTGCTCAGCCACCCAGCGCGTCAAGCTTGAACTGGACCAACTGGCGTTCGGCGGCATCGCTCTTGGGCAGGGTGTCGAGCGCAAGCTTGTAGGCCGCGCGCGCTTCATCCTGCTTGCCCGCTGCCGCGAGCAGGTCGCCGCGGCCATCCGCGACGATACCCTTGAACGGTCCCGAATCCGGTTGCGGAATCAGCGCAAGGCCCTGATCGTAAGCCTTCTCGTCGAGCAGGACGGAAGCCAGACGGATCTTCGCGACTTGGCGGAACTCCTCGTCCTTCGCATGATCGGCCGCCCACTGCAATTGAGCTTTCGCTCCCGCGGTGTCACCCGCCATATAGAGCGATTTGGCCACACCCAGCGCGGTCATCTGTGCGTACGCGGTGCCGCCGAAGCGGTCTTCCATGTCAGTCGCGATGCGTGTGAGCATGGCCTTGTCACTGCCAGCGGTCGCCTGCTGCACCTGGTCGTACAACACCGCGGCCTCAGCGGCCTGGCGGCGTTGCCAGAAGTTCCAGCCGTTCCACGCGGCGAGCGCGAGCATAACGATCAGCACGATCCACGTAGTGGCGTTGCCCCACTGCGCCCACCATGCCTTGAAACTCTCGATCGATTCCTGTTCGTCGTGGTAACTCATCGCGTAGCGATTCCTTGTTTATTCTGGAGCCAACTGCCGGGCGCGCCACAGGCACCGGCTGGATGCATCGATCCTGATCGTGAAGACCCCGCGCCCCGAAGTTGCCCGAAGTGGCCCTATCAATCGTCGCCGTCTTCGGCGGATGCAACCATCGCATTGATTAGATATTCGGTCAAGTCTTCGAGTGCTACCGTCTGTTGCTCGCTGCGAGCCGCATCGGCGCCACCGCGCAGCGCCTTCACGCCCGCTTCGCCCCTGGCCACTTCGTCTTCGCCAAGCACCACGGCGAACGCCGCTCCGCTTGCGTCCGCACGCTTCATCTGCGACTTGAAGCTCGCCGACTGACCGTCCGCGCTGCAGTGAAGGATGACATCGAGACCCGTGTCACGCAGCCGCTCGGCCACGATGAACGCCTGCTCGCGTGCCGCCTCGCCCTGGTGCACAACGTAGACGTCGCAACCTTCCTCTTCGGGCACGAGGTTTTCTTCCTTGAGCAATTCCAGAATGCGCTCGACACCCATTGCCCAGCCGCACGCGGCCGTCGGCTTGCCGCCGAGCTGTTCGATCAGCGGATCGTAGCGGCCGCCGGCTGCCACCGTGCCCTGCGCGCCGAGCTTGTCCGTAACCCACTCGAACACGGTCAGATTGTAGTAATCGAGACCACGCACGAGACGCGGGTTGATCTTGAACGGAATGTTGTTCGCCTTGAGCAGACGTTGTAGCCCGTCGAAGTGGGCGCGCGAGTGCTCGCCGAGGAAGTCGATCAGCTTCGGCGCATTGTTTGCGATTTCCTGGAGCGCGGGGTTCTTCGTGTCGAGCACGCGCAGCGGGTTCGTATACAAGCGGCGCTTGCCGTCTTCGTCGAGCAGATCGACGTGCTGCTCGAGATACTTGATGAGCTCGACGCGATGCGCGGCGCGCTCTTCGGCAAGACCCAGCGAATTGATTTCCAGCTTGATGCCGGTCAGGCCGAGGTCGTCCCAAAGACGCTGACACATCAAAATGATTTCTGCGTCCGCATCCGGGCCCGCGAAACCGAGCGCTTCTACGCCGACCTGATGGAACTGGCGATAACGGCCGCGCTGCGGACGCTCGTGACGAAACATCGGGCCGACGTACCACAGACGCTTCGGGCCGTCGTAGAGCAGATTGTGCTCGATCGACGCGCGCACGACCGCAGCCGTGTTTTCCGGGCGCAGCGTGAGGTTCTCGCCGTTGAGCGCGTCGGTGAAGCTGTACATCTCCTTTTCGACGATGTCGGTCACTTCGCCGATACCGCGCGTAAAGAGCTGCGTATGCTCGACGATCGGCGTGCGGATGTTCTGGTATCCGTACGAACGGAGCATGGACTTCACGGTCGTTTCGAAGAAGTCCCACAACCCTGCGTCCTGCGGCAGGATGTCGTTCATGCCCTTCACGCCGGTCAGTTTTTCGAGCTTTCTTTTCTGTTCAGTCATTGCGTTGCGTATGTGCCTGCGAATAGTGAAATTCGGGCGATATTCGGTTGCGCCAGGAATCGATATCCGAAAAACTCGGCGCTCAGGCCGTCGCTTCGGTCTTGCCGTACTTGCGCACGACGTAGTCGCTCACGATCTGCTGGAATTCCTCGGCAATATGCTCGCCGCGCAGCGTCTTGACCTTCTCTCCGTCGACGAAGACCGGCGCTGCGGGATTCTCACCCGAGCCTGGCAGGCTGATGCCGATGTTCGCGTGCTTGGACTCGCCCGGGCCGTTCACGATGCAGCCCATGACGGCGACGTTCATCGTCTCCACGCCCGGATATTCACCGCGCCAGACCGGCATTTGCGCGCGCAGATAATTCTGGATCTGCGATGCAAGCTCCTGGAACAACGTGCTGGTCGTGCGACCGCAGCCCGGACAGGCGATGACCATCGGCGTGAACGAGCGCAGACCCATGGTCTGCAAAATTTCCTGTCCGACCACGACTTCGCCCGTGCGCGGAGCACCCGGCTCCGGCGTCAGCGAGATGCGGATGGTGTCGCCGATACCCTGCTGGAGCAGCACCGAGAGCGCCGCCGTCGACGCGACGATGCCCTTCGAGCCCATGCCCGCTTCGGTCAAGCCGAGGTGCAGCGCGAAATCGCAACGCCTCGCGAGTTGCTGGTATACGGCGATCAGGTCCTGCACGCCGCTGACCTTGCACGACAGGATGATCTTGTCACGACCGAGACCGAGTTCGACAGCACGCTCCGCCGAACCAATGGCCGACTGGATCAGCGCTTCGTACATCACGCTCTGCGCTTCCCACGGCGTTGAGCGCGCCGCGTTCTCGTCCATCATGCGCGCGAGCAGATCCTGGTCGAGGCTGCCCCAGTTCACGCCGATACGCACCGGCTTGTCGTACTTGATGGCGGCTTCGATCATCTGCGCGTACTGCGTGTCGCGCTTGGCGCCCTGGCCAACGTTGCCCGGGTTGATGCGGTACTTCGAGAGCGCCTCGGCGCACGCCGGATAGTCACGCAGCAGCAAGTGGCCGTTGTAGTGGAAGTCGCCGACGAGCGGCACCGTCACGCCCATGCGATCGAGCTGGTCGCGAACATGCGGCACGGCCGCGGCGGCTTCCGGCGTGTTCACCGTGATGCGCACGAGCTCAGAGCCGGCCTGCGCCAGTTCCTTGATCTGGATAGCCGTACCGATCGCATCCGCGGTATCGGTATTGGTCATCGACTGCACGCGCACCGGCGCGTCGCCGCCGATCGTCACCAACTGGCCGCCCCAGCGCACGTGCACCGCGTGCGACTTGCGGCGCGGCGCGTGACCGCCGAGGATAGGCTCGCTGGAACATATCTGGCTGTTGCTGGACGGGGATAGCGTTTCGCTTTGCATCGAAGAACCCACATTTACACCTCGCGCGCGACGACACCCGTGACGAGTGCGATGCAGCGCGAATTGAAAAAGCATCGCGGCCCGTCACCTGGCCGCGATGCACGTCATATCTTGATCAGGGCAGCACGAAGCGCGCGACATTGCCACGCGCCGACGCATACTTCGATGCATCGACCGGCTGGCCGTCGATGGTCATCGACTCGATGCCGGCCTTGTTGCCCACCGTGATCCTGAGCGGCTCGACACCGGAAATCTCACGCCCATCGTTGCCGTGGATCAGCCCGGAGAAGAGCTCCTTACCATCTTTCTGGCGCACGCTGACCCAGGAATCTTGCGTCACGCGAATCGCGAACGTAGACGTGCCGGGCGCCGCCGGCGCCGAAGCTGCTTGCTCCGGTGCGGCTGCCGCTACCGCCGCTGCGCTCGCCGGCGCGGGGGTAGCGGCTGGCGTGGCGCTTGCCGGTGCGGCTGAGGCCGGCTGCGGTGCGCTCGCTGCGCCTTGAGCGCCTGCCGCCTGACCGCTAACTTGACCGTCTGCCTGGGTGTTCGTTGCATTGGCAGCGTTCGCGGCCTCGCCACCTCGCTCCTGGCCTGCACCCCGCTCGACCGCTGCGCCCGCCGTCGAGCCCTCGGCCACCGTGGCCGAAGCAGCGCCCGATTCGTTGCTCGCAGCACTCGTCGCGCCGCCCGTCATCGACTTCAGACGCGCGAACCATGCCGACGATTCGCCGCTATTCGTGTGCCACATCGAAATCCCGATCACGGCGATCACGACGAGCGCGAGGCCCCATAGCCACGATGCACGTCGACGCGGCGCATGTCCGCCGCCGCCCAGCGAAAGCGAGACGCGGCCGCGCGGCAAATCCGCGCCCGCCGATGCGGGCATCGACAGATCCGGCTGCGGCACGCCGCGCTCGCGGCGCAGCGCCTGGGTAAGCGGCGCGGGATCGGCGCCAAGCAGTTTCGCGTAGGCTCGCACCACGCCGAGCGCGAACGTCGCATCCGGCAAATGACTGATATCGCCCGCCTCGAGCTCGCGCAGCTTCGGCACCGCCACTTTCAGACGCGCCGAGACATCCTCGACCGACCAGCCCTTTGCCGTGCGCAACTGCGCAAGACGCGCGCCTACTGAGGCCAGCGTGTCGGGCACGGCCTGCACCGGCGATGGCGAGCCGTCGGATCCCGAACAGCCTGCGTTGGTCTCTGTTCCGTCTGTCCCGAAAGGGTGCTGCGGCTCGCTCATCCCAAAGTCCTTGCGTCGATTCTTTTCTATCCCGGAACCGGCGGGCGCGCCGCGCCCTGCCTCGATTCGCAGACCGTTTATAACAAAATGCGCGGCAACTGTGCCGCATCCGATCGCTTCTGCAATGTTTCTTGTAAAAATTTGACGGCTATGTTGCGTTATCCCCCGCACAACCGCGTCGATACCGCCTTTCGCGTTCTCTTACTGCCCCGCTATCACCCTTTTCCGACTTATCCCGGCCAACTGCGTTCAATGTCGAACCGGATGCACGTCGATTACCTTTCGCGCACTGCGCTCGGCGAGGCGCGTCCGGTCCTTGACCTCGCCCGCGAGCTGGCCACAGGCCGCGTCGATGTCGTCGCCGCGCGTCTTGCGCACGGTTGTGACAACGCCCGCATCCATCAGAATCTGCGCGAAACGCTTGATCTGATCCGGCTTCGAGCGCAGCAGGCCCGACTCGGGGAACGGATTGAACGGGATCAGATTGAATTTGCACGGCACGTCACGCGTTACTGCGAGCAACTGTCGTGCGTGCTCTTCCGTGTCGTTAACGCCGTCGAGCATGCAGTACTCGAACGTGATGAAGTCGCGCGGCGCCACCTTCAAGTAGCGCTGGCAAGCGGCCATCAGCTCGCGCAGCGGGTACTTGCGGTTCAGCGGCACAAGCTCGTCGCGCAGCGCGTCGTTGGGCGCGTGCAGCGACACCGCGAGCGCGACCGGCAGGTCGGCGCCAAGGCGGTCCATCATGGGCACGACGCCCGAGGTCGAAAGCGTAACGCGCCGACGCGACAGGCCGTAAGCGTTGTCGTCGAGCATCAGGCGCATCGCGGGCACGACCGCATCGTAATTCAGGAGCGGCTCGCCCATGCCCATCATCACGACGTTGGTGATGACGCGTTCACCCTTGCCCTCACCGCCGGTCGCACGGCCGCCTGCCTCGCCCAGAAGCGAGGCGCGCAGGGCGAACTCCGCCATGCGCAATTGGCCGATGATCTCGGCAGTGGTGAGATTACGTGAGAACCCCTGCTTGCCGGTGGAGCAAAAACGGCAATTCACCGCACATCCCGCTTGTGACGACACGCACAGCGTGCCGCGCGTTTCTTCGGGGATGAACACGGTCTCGACCGCGTTGCCGTTGCCGACGTCCACGAGCCACTTGCGCGTGCCGTCGGAGGAAACGTTGTCGGAAATAATACCGGGCATGCCGATCGAGGCGCGCCCTTTGAGCTTCTCGCGCAGGGATTTGGCCAGATCCGTCATGCCGTCGAAGTCGGCGGCATTGTATTGATGAATCCAGCGCTGAAGCTGTTTGGCGCGAAACGGCTTCTCGCCCAGGCTCTCGCAATATGCGACCAGCCCTTGAGCGTCGAGATCGAGAAGGTTGACGGTGGAACTGCTCGTCATGTCGAATCCTGCCATTTCAGTGCGAGAGCGCGTTCACCGCCGGATTCGAGAGAACCCGGCACCGGACAGTGAACGACATCGCCGTTCGCGACCTTATGCTGCTTGAACTGCTATCGCGCCTTGGTTGCTTAGCGCGAGTAAACGTTGACTTCGGGGAAGAAGAACGCGATTTCGACGCGCGCCGTTTCAACAGCGTCCGAGCCGTGAACTGCGTTGGCGTCGATGCTGTCCGCGAAGTCGGCGCGGATCGTGCCCTTTTCCGCCTTCTTCGGATCGGTCGCGCCCATCAGGTCGCGGTTCTTCAGAATTGCGTTCTCACCTTCCAGGACCTGGATCTGCACCGGGCCCGAGATCATGAACTCGACGAGGTCCTTGAAGAACGGACGCTCGGCATGAACAGCATAGAACTTCTCAGCGTCGGCGCGCGAGAGGTGGACCATGCGCGAGGCAACGATCTTCAGACCAGCGTTTTCGAAGCGGCTGTAGATCTGGCCGATCACGTTCTTTGCCACTGCGTCCGGCTTGATAATCGACAGGGTGCGTTCGAGCGCCATAAAAACTCCAGAAAATTAAGAGGTTACAGATTCAAATGAATCCGCAATTGTAGCATGTTCCCATGTATGATTGCGATTGAACCCCGTTAGGTTAGTGGGCGAGGCCCAGCCGGCGCAAAAGCCGCCCAGGCCGACCTTTCAGCGCCAATTAAGCATGGGAGGCTACGCTCCCGATGTAACAAAACTACGGCCGCAAATCTACCGTAGAAGAACTGCATGCAGCCCCCGTTGAAACTCCGGGACACCACGCATATCTTAAGAGTGAGCGGATCGCGCAACTGTCGCACGCCGCCTGCCACGCCTCTCACGCAAGGAGAAAGCATGAACGAGTATCCCTACAACTTCGGCCGCGGCGGCACCGTTGTCTCCGCCGAGACCCGCAACCGCGTACTGCGCAACACCTACTGGCTGCTCGCGCTGTCGATGGTGCCGACGGTGTTCGGCGCGTGGCTGGGCGTCTACACGGGTTTCTCGCTGTTCGCCGCCACCAGCCCCACGATGAGCCTGCTCGCGTTCCTCGCAATCGCATTCGGCTTCATCTTCGCCATCGAGCGCACCAAGAACAGTTCGCTTGGCGTGTTCGTGTTGCTGGGCTTCACGTTCTTCATGGGCCTGATGCTCTCGCGGCTGCTGTCGTTCATCCTCGGCATGTCCAACGGCGCGTCGCTCATCATGCTCGCGTTCGGCGGCACCGGCGTGATCTTCGCAGCCATGGCCACCATCGCGACTGTCAGCAAGCGCGATTTCTCGGGCCTCGGCAAGTGGCTGTTCATGGGCGTAATCGTGATCCTGCTCGCCGGCATCGCGAACATGTTCCTGCACCTGCCGGCGCTGATGCTCACGGTGTCCGTGCTGGCCATCGTGATCTTCTCGGCCTATATGCTGTTTGACGTGCAGCGCGTCGTGAACGGCGGCGAGACCAACTACATCACGGCCACGCTCGCGATCTATCTGGATCTCTACAATGTGTTCACGAATTTGCTCGCGATCCTCGGCATTTTCGGCGGTAACCGTAACTGAACCGCGCGGGGTCGGCTCCGTTCCGGCCCTCGTGCGCAAGCAAAAGCCCATGATTCGCATCATGGGCTTTTTTTCGTCCGCGAATATTCGCCTTGGGCCTTGGACAGCTTGAGACCAGAGTTCAGAGAGCGAGCCAGTCGAAGCCTTCGCCTTGCGTCGCAACCCCGATTTCGGTGGCCGCATTGCCCAGCACGGCAGCCATGGCGGCGCGCGCGAGTTCAGGTGTGTTGTTCTGCTGGCTCAGGTGCGCCGCAACCAGATGGCGCAGCTTCGATCGATCGAGCGCCGCGAGAATGCCGCCCGCGGACTCATTGTTCAGGTGGCCGTGGGAGCCACCAATGCGCGCCTTGAGCGACGCCGGATAACGGCTCGCCGCGAGCATCTCCGGATCGTGGTTGCATTCGAGCACGAGCGCGTCGCAGCCGCTCAGCACGGCGTGGATGTGCGGCGTCGACTCGCCAACGTCGGTCAACACCCCGAGCCGATTCGCACCATCATTGAAGACGAACTGCAGCGGTTCGCGCGCATCGTGCGGCACGGTGTACGGCAGCACGCCTAGCTCGCCGATTTCGACCACCCCATCGCTCCAGAGAACGTTGAGCTCGAGGCCGGCATCGTCGGCGCCGACTGCCTGCGCCGTGCCCCAACTCATGTAGAGCGGAATCGACCAGCGGCGCGCCAAAGTCAGCGCGCTGCCGATGTGATCGCTATGCTCGTGGGTGATGAGAATCGCACTCAGCGTATCGGCAGCCAGGCCCGCTCGGGCTAGCCGCCGCTCGACTTCCTTCGCTGAGAATCCGCAGTCCAGCAGCACGCGCGTGGGCGTTGCGCCGCAGCCCGCTTCCACGACCAGTGCATTGCCCTCGCTACCGCTGCCGAGGCTTGCAAAGCGCACGGCGGGATCAGTTCAACTGGGAATGAAGCGCCGTCACGATGCGCTGCGCATCCGCCGACGTATCCACCTGGCCGTTCGTGGAGAGCACCGCGACCTGGGTCGAATTGCCGTTCGAGCGCACCGAAATCATATACTCGGGCCCCTGATTCTTTGCGGCCTTCTTGGGGTTGTAGAACAACTTGCCGAGCAGGCCGTCACCCTTGAGCTCCTGCATGGAGTCCGCGTAGCGCACGTAGTAGATGCCCTTCGCGCGATCGCGATTGTCGACCGTGAAATTGGTCCGATCGAGCGCGAGACCCACACGCAACCACGCAGTGTCGAATGCCTCGGGCAGATCGAGCGTGGCCCCGTCCGAACCGGACGCGACCTTGGCCGCCGCGGACGACGGACGCGCATCGGTCAGCAGCTGCTTGGACTGCGCATCGTTCAAGCCGAACTTCTGCATGACCTTCGCGAGGAATGCGGCTTCGAGGGCCGGATCGCGCGGACGCTCCACCCATCTCGACGAGGTCTTGTCCTGACCGGTCAGCACTTCTTCCATCGCGCTGTGCGTGATCGAAATGTCGGTCTGGCCGTTTGCGCCGCGCGTGACCAGCGTACGGAACTTGTCGCGCGTACCCGACGAATAGGCGAAGTCGACCACACGGCCGATGGTGCGACGGAACCAGTCGTCCGGAATATTGGCGCGGTTTTCGGCCCAGTCCGTCGTCATGATGCCCGTGGCCGGCGAATCGGTCGTGAGCGTGAAGCCGTTGTCGGTCCAGAATTCCTGCAGTTGCGGCCAGACGTCGTCGGGCGTGCGGCCGTCGATCACGAGCCAGCGGCGGTCACCGTCACGCTCGACGTGCATGCCGAGCGGATCCTGCGCATTCGGCACGCCGAGCGTGGCATTGCCCGCGCTCGTGACAGTACGCTGCGCTGCGCCGCCGAGCGCCACGGTGGGCGGCGGCGCGACATACTTCTGGTCGCTCGGCACCGTGGACAGATCCTGCGGCACCGCCAGTGCCGGCGCGCTTGGCGTGTCCTTATAGTTGACGCGATCCGACGCGAACATATCGTTCAGCGACTCGCAGCCCGCGAGCGAGCCGAGTGCGAGCGCCAGCACCGCCATACGGGTGGCGTGGAGAGAAAGAACGGAACGTTTCATGTGGACCTTCGTAATACGGTAACGCTAAGCCTTGACCTGCCGGAATTCGTGGCGGCGTCAGTTGAAAATACGGCGTTTTCGGCTGGAAAGAACCCGAGCCGGTTAGCCGATCAGACCCACTTCGCGCAGCGCGGTGCGCACCACGTCGTGGTAGCGCTCGTCGAGCGGCGTGAGCGGCAGACGGATGCCGCCTTCGATGCGGCCGAGCTCCTGCAGCGCCCACTTCACCGGAATCGGGTTCGATTCGATGAACAGATTCTTGTGCAGCGACAGCAGCTTCAGATGGATCGCTCGTGCAGTCTTCGCGTCGCCTTCGAGCGCGGCGCGGCACAGCTCGCTCATCTGGCGCGGCGCGACGTTCGCGGTCACCGAAATATTGCCGTGGCCGCCGAGCAGCATGAGCGCGATCGCGGTGGGATCGTCGCCGCTGAAGATCATGAAGCCTTCCGGCGCATGCTTGATGAGATGCGCGGCGCGGTCAATGTTGCCCGTGGCTTCCTTCACGCCGACGATGCCCGGCACCTGTGCGAGGCGCAGGATCGTCTCGTTCGACATGTCCGCGACCGTGCGGCCCGGCACGTTGTACAGCAGCACCGGCAGGTCCACCGCTTCCGCGATCTTCGCGAAATGGCGGTACATGCCCTCCTGGGTCGGCTTGTTGTAGTAGGGCACGACCTGGAGCGACGCTTGCGCGCCGACATCCCTGGCAAGCTTCGTGAGCTCGATCGCCTCAGCCGTGGAATTGCCGCCAGCGCCGGCGATGATCGGCAAGCGGCCGGCAGTATGCTCAACCGCCGTCTTGACCATCAGGATGTGCTCTTCGACGTCGAGCGTGGCGGACTCGCCGCTCGTGCCGACAACGACGATGGCATCCGTCCCCTCTTCCACGTGCCAGTCGATCAGTTTGCGAAACGCCGGCAGATCGAGGCTGCCGTCTTCGTGCATGGGAGTGACGATCGCGGGAATGCTGCCGCGCAACGTGATGCCGTCCTGAGTTCCGTTAGCCATGAAACTTCAAAAAAATGAGTACGTTAAACCGCGATTGTAGCGGATTAGCCGGTCAGATCGTAACGAACCAGGGGTAGTACCTGAGTCGCTGCGCCATTACCGGTTCTTTCGACTGTATCCGCCTCGTTGGGACTGGCAAGGTTTTCCACCGCCGGGGGGTGCGCCGCGCGCGTCTCACGCACAGCGCAAATGCGTTGAACAAACGCCTCACGGGGTTGTGGGAGAAATCCGTCCTGATAAGCGATCACACGCAGCGTGCGCGAGCAAACCGCCAGCAACTCGCCCGGCGCCAGCAGGAATGCCGGATTCGAAGGTTTGCCGACCGTCTCGTTGCCTTGCGCGAAGGTTTCGTAGATCAGCACGCCGCCCG
The DNA here is from genome assembly GCF_051125205.1 of Paraburkholderia sp. A1BS-2L. Lineage (NCBI taxonomy): Bacteria > Pseudomonadati > Pseudomonadota > Betaproteobacteria > Burkholderiales > Burkholderiaceae > Paraburkholderia > Paraburkholderia sp. A1BS-2L. The sequence continues at coordinate 1,364,963 of NZ_CP120428.1, read as the reverse complement.
GCGCGAGTGCGTCGATGAGACGCGGCATGAGCGGACGATGCAGATAATTCGTCACGACGATGGCCGCGAAACGCGCGCCGGCTGGCAGCGGCCAGGGCGCGCCTTCGAGGTCGCACTCGAGCGTGGCGATGCCTGCCACGCCGCGCATCGTCGCGAGCGCCGCGGCGTCGCGGTCAAGCGCCACCACGGAATGTCCGCGGACCGCGAGCCAGCGCGCATGACGCCCCCCGCCCGAGGCGACGTCGAGCACCGAGCCGCCCGGCGCGATCAGGTGCGCCCACTGGCGCACCCAGCCCGAGGGCTCGGACAGTCCCCCATGGGCCTGCCCCGTGGGTGCCAGCGGCGCGCTGCCGCCAGAAGCGAGCGTCATCGCAATCGGCTCTTAGTTATACGAGAGGCCCATTGCCTCACGCACGTCGCGCATGGTCTCGTTGGCGAACTTGCGCGCCTTGTCGCAACCATCAGCGACGATCGCGCGCAACAGCGACGGATCGTCCATGTACTTCTGGGCGCGCTCGAGCATCGGCTGCTGCTCGCGCAGGATGCCTTCGATCACCGGCTGCTTGCACTCGATACAACCAATGCCCGCCGAGCGGCAGCCCTTCTGCACCCAGTCGTGGGTCTGCGCATCGGTGTAGACCTGATGCAGCTGCCACACCGGGCACTTGTCCGGATCGCCCGGATCGGTGCGGCGCACGCGAGCGGGGTCGGTCGGCATGGTGCGGACCTTCTTCGTGATCGACTCGGCGTCTTCGCGCAGGCCGATCGTATTGCCGTACGACTTCGACATTTTCTGGCCGTCGAGGCCCGGCATGCGCGACGCCTCGGTCAGCAGCACCTGCGGCTCCGGCAGGATGATCTTGCGCTCGCCTTCGAGATAGCCGAACAGGCGTTCGCGATCGCTCATCGAGAGGCTCTGCGACTCGGACAGCAGCGCGCGCGCCTGTTCGAGCGACTCTTCGTTGCCTTCCTGCTGCCAGGCATTGCGCAATTCGTGATAGAGCTTCGAGCGCTTGCCGCCGAGCTTCTTCGCGGCTTCGTTGGCCTTGTCCTCGAAACCCGGTTCGCGGCCGTACATGTAGTTGAAGCGCCGCGCCATTTCGCGCGCCATTTCGACGTGCGGCACCTGGTCCTCGCCCACCGGCACGAGCGAGGCACGGTACAGCAGGATGTCGGCGGCCATCAGCACGGGATAGCCGAGGAAGCCGTAGGTGCCGAGATCCTTGTCGCGCAGCTTCTCGATCTGCTCCTTGTACGTCGGCACGCGCTCGAGCCAGGACAGCGGCGTGCTCATGCCGAGCAGCAGCGCGAGCTCCGCGTGCTCGGGCACGCGGCTCTGGATGAACAGCGTCGACTGGTTCGGATCGATGCCGGAAGCCAGCCAGTCGATCAGCACGTCCCACACGTTTTTCTCGATGACCTCGGGCGTTTCATAGTGCGTCGTGAGCGCATGCCAGTCGACCACGCAGAAGAAACACGGGTACTCGGACTGAAGCCGCACCCAGTTTTTCAGCACGCCGTGATAGTGGCCGAGGTGCAGCGACCCGGTGGGCCGCATGCCGGAGAAGATACGGTCAGGGAACATGATGTTATGAGAGAAGCGATACAAGAGGGGTAAGGATAGCCGTCACCGCGTCGTAGCCGAGCGACACGAGCGGGCGCAGCCAGAAGCGCGTAAAGACGCCGCTCACGAGGAGCGCCATCACGATGATGAAACCATAGGGCTCGAGGCGCGAGAGCGCAATGCTCGCGCGCGTGGGCAGCAGCGCCGCGAGCACCCGCCCGCCGTCGAGCGGCGGCAGCGGAAAGAGATTCAGCACGCCGAGCACCAGATTCACGCCCACGCCGGCAGCCGCCATACGCGTGAAGAACGGCTCCTCGACGCCGAACACGGCCAGCCCCACGCCGACCACGCCCCAAATGAGCGCCTGCACGAAGTTGCAGGCTGGCCCCGCGGCGGCGACCCACAGCGTGCCCCAGCGGGGATTGCGCAGATTGCCAAACGAAATCGGCACCGGCTTGGCATAGCCGAACACGAACGCGCCGCTCGTCAGGAAATAGAGGATGAGCGGCATCGCGATCGTGCCGACCGGATCGATATGGCGCATCGGATTGAGCGACACGCGGCCCAGCACATAGGCGGTATTGTCGCCGAGCAGACGAGCGACGTATCCGTGGGCGGCTTCATGCAGCGTGATCGCGAAGATCACCGGCAAGGCGTAGACGACGAGCGTCTGAATAATGTTGGCGTCCATGGCGGCGTATTGTAACAACGCGCTGTCAATGCGGAACCAATGCCGGAGCCAATGCGCCGACGCGCACGCAGGCCGCGCGCATCAAGCTGGCTCCTTCAGGCCGAACGGCGCAAGATCGCCGAGCCCCGCTCGCACGAGCACGGGCTCGTCGCCGGTGAGGTCGATGACGGTGGACGACTCGCGCGGACACGCCCCACCGTCAATCACGAGATCGAGCTGCTTTTCGAGGCGCTCGCGGATTTCGTCAGGGTCGTTGAGCGGCTCGGTGTCGGGCGGCAGGATCAATGTCGAGGCGAGCAGCGGCTCGCCCAGTTCCTCGAGAATCGCGAGCGGAATCGCATGACCCGGCACGCGCAGCCCGATGGTCTTGCGCGAGGGGTGCGAGAGCCGTCGCGGGACTTCCTTGGTCGCTTCCAGCACGAATACGTAGGGCCCGGGCGTCACCGACTTGATGAGCCGGTATTGGCGGTTATCCACCATCGCGAAATTAGCGAGCTCGGAAAGATCGCGCACCATCAGCGAGAGCAGCGCCTTTTCGTTGAGCGCGCGAATGCGGCGCAGACGCTCGGCGGCCTGCTTGTCGTCGATGCGTGCCGCGAGCGCGTAGCTCGAATCGGTGGGCAGCGCGATCACCCCGCCATCGCGGATGATCTGCACGGCCTGCTTGACGAGGCGCGGCTGCGGATTTTCTGGGTGAAGCCGAAAAAACTGTGACATGGCAGTAATCAGCTATCAGCTAACGGAGACAGGACGGAACAGGCAACGCGTCGCGCCATGGTGATGCAATTGCACAAACAGCAAAACCAACCGGACGGCACGAAAACGAAGAACTGCGCGAGGAACTACGCGAATAACCGCGCGAAAAACGGCGAACCGCGCAGTGACGCAAGAACGGCGGAGATGGGCCACGCTGCGCGCGCGGCCTAGAGCCATCGCTCCCAGACAGGCTTGAGATCGGAAGGCAGAGGCGGCAGCGAGCCCGGCATGATCGCCTCCTCGCCGGGGGCGTGAAAGTCCGAGCCGCGCGACGCCTCGAAGCCGAAGCGGCGCGCAACGGCGGCGTATTCGCCGTACTGGTCGGGCGTATGGCTGCCCGTGACGACTTCGATGGCCTTGCCGCCGAGGTCGATGAATTCGCCAAAGAACGTGTCGAATTCGAGCAGCGTGTAGTGGTAGCGGCCAGGGTGAGCGACCACGGCCTCGCCGCCCGCGGCCTTGATCCACGCGACGGCATCCGCGAGTTTGGCCCAGCGATGCGCGACATAGCCCGGCTTGCCCTCGCCCAGCCAGCGCGAAAACGCGTCCTGAGTGTGCTGCGCGCGGCCCGAGTCGACAAGAAAACGGGCGAAATGGGTACGTGAAATCAGATCGGGATTCGAGACGTATTGAAGCGCGCCTTCGTAGGCGTCCGGGATGCCTAGCGCTTCCAGACGCTCGCCAATCGCCTCGGCGCGCGCGGCTCGGCCATCGCGCGTGCGAGCGAGTCCGTCGACGAGCGCCGCGCATTCGGGATCGACATGCAGGCCGACGATGTGCACTGTGCGCGACGCCCACGTGACCGAAATCTCGACGCCGTTGAGATAGCGCATGCCGAGCGCCTCGGCGGCGGCTCGCGCCTCGCGCTGGCCGCCCAGCTCGTCGTGATCGGTGAGCGCCCACAATGCCACGCCGCCCGCCTGCGCCAGCTGCGCAACGGCAGCCGGAGCCAGCTGGCCGTCGGAGACAGTGGAGTGACAATGGAGGTCGGCGTTCATCGCAGGCTTAAAAACAGGCTTGAAAATAATAACGATCCATTTTACTGCAATGCGGCGAAGACGGTTCGAGACTGCGGAACCGGGCTAGCCTGCGCAGAAGGCCTCGATGAGATGGGCGACCGCTTCCGGCTGATCGTGATGGACCATATGGCCCGCGTCGTCGATGAAGCGCTCTCGCCAGTCTGGAAAGGCCTCGAAGCGCTTCTTGAAGACATCGATGGGCACCTTGCCCGCGAGGCGCGCCAGCGTCTCCGACTGCGTGGCTTCGACATGCAGCACCTTCGCGCGCACGCATGCCCAGACCGCCATGACCTCTTCGAGGCGGTACAGCACTGGATTGACCATCTTGTGCGCGGGATCGCCGAGCAGCATGTAGCCGCCTTCGCCATGCTCGCCGACGACAGGCTTCGACCAGTGCTGGGCGAGGAAACGCGCGCGCGCCGGCACGAGGCGCGGGTTCGTCTTCACGAGCCGCGCGGCCACATCGTCGAGCGTGGCGTAGGGGCGCAATTGCGGCGGCACACGCATTTCGTCGAGCCATTGGCGCACGCGGCCCGGCGCCTGCGCGGACACGGTCGCCGGCATGCCGAAGCCTTCCAGGTCGACCACGCGCCGCACACGTTCGGGCCGCACGCCAGCGTAGAAGCACACGACATTCGCGCCAAGGCTGTGCCCGACCAGGTTCACCTCGCCCGCTTGTGCTTCAGGCGCGTAATGATCGAGCAGCGCGTCCAGGTCGGCGAGGTAATCGTGGAACCAGTAGCCGCCCGCGCCCTGCTGCGCCGCCGGCCAGTCGGACAGGCCGAAGCCGCGCATATCCGGCGCGATCACCTGCCAGTTGCCGCCGAGCGCATCGACGACGAACTGGAACGAGGCGGCCACGTCCATCCAGCCATGCAGCATGAAGAGCGTGGGCGCGTCTTCGGCGCCCCAGCGACGCACGTGCAGGCGGATGCCGTTCACGTCGACGAATTCGGATCGGGAAAGATTCATTGCACGCGCATAAACGAATGATCGTTCGATTATATCGGTACCATCTGACAGATGGGCCAGCGCCCTTTCACTTTTCCTCTGTGCCGCTGCGGGCGGCGGATTCGCTCGCCGCAGCGGCATCCTGCGCCGTCAGCGTGTCGAGTTCGGCCTGATCGAAGCCCGCCGCGCGGCGCGCCTCGAAATTGAACGGCCCGCGCATGCGCGGCGCGTTGTACTGCGCGGCGAGCGCGAGCCATGCCGCGTGGGGATCGAGACCGCGCGTCTCGCACAGATAACGGAACCAGTGATTGCCGATGCGTACGTGCTCGACTTCGTCGCGCAGGATGATGTCGAGGATCGCGGCGGATTCGTCGTCGCCGGCCTGTTTCAGGCGCGCGCGGATGGGCGGCGAGGCGTCGAGGCCGCGCGCCTCCAGCACGCGCGGCACCAGTGCCATGCGCGCGAGCACGTCGTCGCTCGTGCGTTCGCACATTTCCCAGAGGCCGTTGTGCGCCGGGAAATCGCCGTAGACGTGGCCGTAGTCCGCCAGCCGCTGGCGCAGCAGCGAGAAGTGATACGCCTCCTCGGCCGCCACTCTCAGCCAGTCAGCATAGAAGGCGTCGGGCAGGTTGGCGAAGCGCCATACGGCGTCGAGCGCGAGATTGATCGCATTGAATTCGATATGCGCCAGCGCGTGCAGCAGCACGACGCGCCCTTGCGGCGTGCTCATGCTGCGGCGCTGTAAGCTGCGCGGCTCGACCAGTTCCGGGCGTGCCGGGCGGCCCGGGAGATCTGAGGGCGCCACGAGCGTTCGCGTCGCGTCCCAGTGCACGGCGCCTTGGGGCGCGGCGCGCAGCACCTCGGCATGGAGTGCGCCAACGGCTTCAGCTTTGGCAAGCGAATCGCGCTCGCGCAGGGCGTCGAGCGCGGCGGCGCGCCAGTTGGCGCGGCTCTGGGCGCCATCAGTCGAGTTGACGGCTTCGGAAAACACGGAACTCATCGCAAAAAAGACCAGAATCGGGACAAAAATCGACAAAAACCACCGGATGCGCGGCCGGCACACTGCAAGCGCGTCAGGCACGCCACCCCGCGCGATTGAGGGGCGGCGAGAGCGCACGGACGCAACCGTTTACAATACGCGATTCACCCGGCCCGCAGCGCCCTTGAGCGCGTGCCACAGCCGCCCCCAGCAGATAAAAGGAGACGTAACACCGTGGCCATCTACAAGCTTGGCGAAGCAGCGCCCACCATTCACGAGAGCGTATTTGTCGCCGACAACGCCACCGTCATCGGCAAGGTCGAACTCGCCGAGGAGTCGAGCGTCTGGTTTGGCGCGACCCTGCGCGGCGACAACGAGCCAATCAAGGTGGGCGCGCGCAGCAATGTTCAGGAAGGCGCGGTACTGCACACCGACCCTGGCTTCCCGCTTACGCTCGAAGCCAATGTGACGGTCGGGCACCAGGCCATGCTGCACGGCTGCACGGTCAAGGAAGGCGCGCTCATCGGCATTCAGGCCGTGGTCTTGAATGGTGCGGTGATCGGCCGCAACTGTCTGGTTGGCGCCGGCGCCGTGGTAACGGAAGGCAAGGTGTTCCCCGATAACTCGCTCATCCTTGGCGCGCCGGCCAAGGTCGTGCGTGAGCTGACCGAGGCCGACATTGCGGGTCTCAAGCGCAACGCGGATGTCTACGCGGAGCGCCGCGAGTATTTCAAGGCGCAGCTCGTGCGGATCGGCTAAAGGCGGCTCGCCTCGCCGCCGCGACTCGCGGGACGCGCTAGCCAAGAATCAAATGAAGGAAAAGATTGTGAACGACCAGTTGCAAAAATTCATGTTCAGCGCAGCCCCCGTGCGCGGCGAGATTGTCTCGTTGCGCAACACGTGGCAAGAGGTGCTGACGCGCCGCCAGTACCCGGCGCCCGTGCGCACCGTGCTGGGCGAAATGATGGCGGCCTGCGCCCTGCTCTCGGCCAACCTGAAGTTCGACGGTACGCTGATCATGCAGATCCTCGGCGATGGCCCCGTGCGCATGCTGGTCGTGCAGTGCAGCTCCGACCTCTCGATGCGCGCGACCGCGCGGCTCGCAGAAGGCGTCGAAGCCAAGGACTTGGCTGCGCTGGCCGTTGGCACGACGCTCGCCGATCTCATCAACGTGAGCGGCCAGGGCCGTTGCGTGATCACGCTCGATCCGGCCAACAAACAGCCGGGCCAGCAGCCCTACCAGGGCATCGTGCCGCTGAATGGCGAGAACGGCCCGCTTGGGTCCATCGCGGAAGTGCTCGAGCACTACATGCATCACTCCGAGCAGCTCGACACGCGCCTGTGGCTAGGTGCAAACGACGACCGCGCGGTGGGCATGCTGCTGCAGAAGCTCCCCGGCGATGGCGGCATCGTGCCACACCCGCACGAACTCGACGCCGACACGTGGGAGCGCGTCTGCACGCTCGGCGGCACGCTCACGCGCGAAGAGTTGCTCGAGCAGGAGCCCGAAACGCTGTTTCGCCGCCTCTTCTGGCAAGAGAACGTGAACCACTTCGAGCCCGTGTCCACACGCTTTCTGTGCAGCTGCTCGCGCGAAAAAGTGGGCGCCATGCTCAAGATGCTGGGCCGCGAGGAGGTCGACGGCGTGATCGAGGAGCGGGGCCACGTCGAAATTCACTGCGACTATTGCAATCAGCGCTACGAGTTCGACCCCGTCGACGTGGCGCAACTTTTCGCCACGCCCGGGCTCTCAGAAGGTGTCGCCCCCGCCGAGGACCGGCGCCACTGATCGATTTCGGCGTGCGGGCACGCCGGCCCGCTGGCTTGCCTGCGCGGCCGGCGCACGGCAGCAACCCTGAGCCGAAACTGGACCCGCTCATCGGCAGCGTTGCTTAGGCATCCGACAGATGGAGGAAAAGCAATGAACTCGAACAAGTCCTTCGCATGGCAATCGTGCGCACGGGGCTTGCCGCGCACAAAGACGATGCTCGCGATCGCTGCGGGTGTCACGCTCATGAGCGGCTGCACGCTGGATCCGCCCGGACCTTCGCCGATCTACAGCCGCCTGCCCGCGAATCAGGCCGACGCCTTGCAGACCACACCGCAGCTCACGCCCGAAGAGCGCGCCCGCTATGATGCGATCGACCGTCAGGCGCTCTCCGAATCGGATCAGGCGGCCACCGCCGCAGCCGCCGCGCAAGCCTGGTCGCGCGCCTATGCGCCGCCTGTCAGCGTCTATGGCAGCTATTACAGCGGCGGTTGGGGGAGCGGCTGGGGCACGGGTATCGGCTATGGCTACCCGGGCTGGGGCTGGTAAGCATGCCGCCCCATCCCCCACCCTGCACGAAATAAAAAAAGCGCGGCTTCCAACAAACGGAAGCCGCGCTTTTTTGCCCCTCGAGGGCGAGATCTAGCCTGCCTTCTTTGCATCCTTGCTATGCCCGTGCCGCTTCTCCGGCACGCGCGACACCGGGTTGGGCACCACCTTGACCGGCGCCGCTGACATCTCGCCGCGCGTGGAAACGTTCGACGAGCCGGTCGGCGTGGCGGACGACGGCTGGTTGGGCGAAACGAACTGCACGAACACCTCGCCGTCCTTGACCATGCCCATCTCGTAGCGCGCGCGCTCCTCGACAGCCGCCGTGCCGCTCTGGAGATCCTGCACCTCGCCCGCGATGCGTTCGTTGCGCAGTTTCTCTTCGTCGTTCTGCTTCTGCTGTTTGGCAAGCTGCTCGCGCAGTTCATGCACACGCAGCCAGCCGCCATGGCCCCACCAGAGCGGATACTGAATCAGCGCGAGCAGGAGAATCAGGACGACAGTAACAAGCCGCATGTAAGGTGCCGGATAAATACACGCCGCCCTGCGCGTGACGCAGGGCGGCGGAAAGGGATTACGAAGAAGGACAGCAAGGCTGCTGCCGGGAGCGGGTCCGCTTAACGGAGGTTATAGAACGCCGACTTGCCCGGGTAGCTGGCGATATCACCGAGATCTTCCTCGATGCGCAGCAGCTGGTTGTACTTCGAGATGCGATCGCTGCGCGAAAGCGAGCCGGTCTTGATCTGGCCGGCGTTCAGGCCCACGGCGATGTCGGCGATCGTCGAGTCTTCGGTTTCGCCCGAGCGGTGCGAGATCACGGCCGTGTAGCCCGCGCGCTTGGCCATTTCGATCGCCGCGAAGGTTTCCGTCAGCGTGCCGATCTGGTTGATCTTGATGAGGATCGAGTTGGCGATGCCCTTCTCGATACCTTCCTTCAGGATGCGCGTGTTGGTGACGAACAGGTCGTCGCCCACGAGCTGGACCTTCTTGCCGAGCTTGTCGGTCAGCAGCTTCCAGCCGGCCCAGTCGGACTCGTGCATGCCGTCTTCGATCGAGACGATCGGGAACTTGTCGGCGAGCGTCGCGAGGTAGTCGGCGAATTCCGCCGACGACAGTTGCAGGCCTTCGCCCGCGAGCTGGTACTTGCCGTCGTGGTAGAACTCGCTCGCTGCGCAGTCGAGCGCGAGCAGCACGTCTTCGCCGGCGCGGTAGCCGGCCTTCTCGATGGCTTGCAGGATGGTCGAGAGGCACTCGTCGTTGCTGCCGAAGTTCGGCGCGAAGCCGCCTTCGTCGCCCACTGCCGTGCTCATGCCGCGATCCGAGAGGATCTTCTTGAGCGCGTGGAACACTTCCGCGCCGCAACGCAGCGCTTCACGGAAGGTCGGCTGGCTCACCGGCACGATCATGAATTCTTGAATGTCGAGGCTGTTGTTCGCGTGTGCGCCGCCGTTGACGATGTTCATCATCGGGACCGGCAGTTGCATCGCGCCCGAGCCGCCGAAGTAGCGGTACAGCGGCAGGCCGGCTTCTTCAGCGGCAGCCTTCGCGACGGCCATCGAAACGGCCAGCATCGCGTTCGCGCCAAGACGCGACTTGTTGTCGGTGCCGTCGAGCTCCAGCAGGGTCTTGTCGAGGAAGGCCTGCTCCGAAGCGTCGAGGCCCATGATCGCTTCCGAAATTTCGGTGTTGATGTGCTCGACCGCCTTCAGCACGCCCTTGCCGTTATAGCGGCCGGCTTCGCCGTCGCGCAGCTCGATCGCTTCGCGCGAGCCCGTCGATGCGCCCGACGGCACTGCCGCGCGGCCCATCGTGCCCGACTCGAGGAGCACGTCGCATTCGACGGTAGGATTGCCGCGCGAATCCAGGATCTCGCGACCGATGATATCTACGATTGCACTCATGGTTTCCTCAGAAATTGACTGTATTTCTTGCGCGACCGGAGCCGCCTGATGCATGGACACGGACCCGCGAGGCACAGCTTCTATGCGCTTTCGGGGTACACCGTCATATGGGACAGGCTGCGCGGTCGTCAGGTTCAACTTGCCGCAGCGCGCCGGCTATGCATTTGCTGCACAGCCGGTCTTGCGCCGCTTTGCTCCTCCATCGCGCCGCCCATGCAATCGAAGCGGCGCGTACTGCATATTGCTTGCGTGCTGCTTGATCCGGCGATCAGTTGAAATCGCTCTCGAGCAACGGTGCGCGCTTGACCGCCTGGTCGAGCGTGACGAGCGTTTCGAGCAGATCAGCCATGCGATTGAGCGGCACGGCATTGGGGCCGTCCGATTTCGCCTCGGCGGGCTTCGGATGGGTCTCCATGAAGACACCCGCGATGCCCGTGGCCATGGCCGCGCGTGCAAGCACCGGCACGAATTCGCGCTGACCGCCCGAACTCGTGCCCTGTCCGCCCGGCAACTGCACCGAGTGGGTCGCATCGAACACGACCGGCGCGCCGGTCTCGCGCATGATCGCGAGCGAGCGCATGTCCGACACGAGATTGTTGTAGCCGAACGAGACGCCTCGCTCGCACGCCATGAAGCGGTCTTCGGAAAGACCTGCCTCACGCGCCGCATCGCGCGCCTTGTCGATCACGTTCTTCATGTCGTGCGGCGCGAGGAACTGGCCTTTCTTGATGTTCACCGGCTTGCCGGAGCGCGCGCACGCATGGATGAAGTCGGTCTGGCGGCACAGGAACGCGGGCGTCTGCAGGACGTCCACGACCGATGCCACCGGTCCGATCTCTTCTTCCGTATGCACGTCGGTCAGCACGGGCAGGCCGAGCTGGCGCTTCACTTCAGAGAGGATGCGCAGACCCTCGTCCATCCCGAGGCCGCGAAACGACTTGCCGCTCGAGCGATTGGCCTTGTCGTAGGACGACTTGTAGATGAACGGAATGCCGAGCTTCGCGGTGATTTCCTTCAGGCGGCCCGCCGTGTCGATCGTCATCTGCTCGGATTCGACGACACAAGTGCCCGCGATCAGGAAGAACGGCTTGTCGAGACCGACCTCGAAACCGCACAGGTTCATGCTTTCTCCTCAGCGTGCGCCTGCTGGTGGGCGACCGCCGCTTCGACATAGGCCTTGAACAGCGGATGGCCGTCGCGCGGCGTGGACGTGAATTCCGGGTGGAACTGAACGCCCACGAACCACGGGTGCATGTCGCGCGGCAGCTCCATCATCTCCGGCAGGTCCTCGGTTGGCGTACGGGCGCTGATGATAAGGCCGCCGGCTTCGAGCTTGGGCACGTAGCCGTTATTGACTTCATAACGGTGACGGTGACGCTCGTTCACGTCCTTGCCATAAATCTCCGATGCAAGCGTGCCTGGCTTGATCGGGCAACGCTGGGAACCGAGGCGCATGGTGCCGCCGAGATCCGAGTCTTCGCTGCGCTGCTCGACCTTGCCTTCGCGGTCCTTCCATTCGGTGATGAGCGCGACCACGCGGTCCGGCGTGTCCGGATCGAACTCGGTGCTGTTCGCGTGCTTCAGGCCCACCACGTCGCGCGCGAATTCGATCACGGCGAGCTGCATGCCGAGGCAGATGCCCAGATACGGCACCTTCGCTTCACGGGCGTACTGAATGGCCTTGATCTTGCCTTCGGTGCCGCGACGGCCGAAACCGCCCGGCACGAGAATCGCGTCGAGATGCTTGAGGCTTTCAACGCCCTCTTCGTCGATCTGCTCGGAATCGATGTATTCGATGTTCACCTTCGTCGAGGTCTTGATCGACGCGTGGCGCAGTGCTTCGATGAGCGACTTGTACGACTCGGTCAGATCGACATACTTGCCGACCATGCCGATCGTGACTTCATGCTGCGGATTCTCGAGCTTCTCCACCATCTCCGACCACACCGCCAGATTCGCGGGACGTGCCGAAAGCTTCAGCGCGTCGCAGACGATCGAGTCGAGGCCCTGGTCGTGCAGCATCTGCGGAATCTTGTAGATGCTGTCCGCGTCCCACACCGAAATCACGGCGTCTTCGGGCACGTTCGAGAACATCGAGATCTTCGCGCGTTCGTCGTCGGGAATGCGGCGGTCGGCGCGGCACAGCAGCACGTTCGGATAGATGCCGATTTCGCGCAGCTTCTGCACGCTGTGCTGCGTGGGCTTGGTCTTGAGCTCGCCAGCCGTGGCGATGAACGGCACCAGCGTAAGGTGCACGAAGCACGCGCTGTTGCGGCCGAGACGCAGGCTCATCTGGCGCGCGGCCTCGAGGAACGGCAGCGATTCGATGTCGCCCACCGTGCCGCCCACTTCGACGATCGCCACGTCCGGCTCGCCACAGGTGGCCGAAGCCGCGCCGCGCTCGATGAACGCCTGGATTTCGTTGGTGATGTGCGGGATGACCTGCACGGTCTTGCCCAGATAGTCGCCGCGGCGCTCCTTGCGGATCACCGATTCGTAGATCTGGCCCGTGGTGAAGTTGTTGGCCTTGCGCATCTTCGTGCTGATGAAGCGCTCATAGTGGCCGAGGTCGAGGTCGGTTTCCGCTCCGTCTTCCGTCACGAACACTTCGCCGTGCTGAAACGGGCTCATCGTGCCGGGGTCGACGTTGATGTAGGGATCGAGCTTGAGGAGGGTGACTTTCAGACCGCGCGATTCGAGGATCGCGGCGAGGGAGGCGGCGGCAATACCCTTGCCAAGGGAAGAAACTACGCCGCCGGTGACGAAAACATATTTGGTCATCGCTGGATGCTCGCGGGAAAAACGGATTATACCGTAAAGCAAGGGCTAACCCTGAATTTTGCGTGAGCTCTTTATCGGGCGACGCGCGGCCATGAAGGACTGATTGCGCCCCTTCCAATGCTTGCCGCGATGTTTGCCGGACCCGCCGCCAGGCGTGCCCGCGCGAAACCATGCAGCTCAGTTGCCGTTGGCCATTGCGTAGAGCATGCGCTGCACTGCGCGCGCCGTCTCGATCGGCCGCTCCATCGGGTAGAGGTGGCTGCCCTCGATCCATTCGAATCGCTCGCCGGCAATGCGCTGCGTGGCCGCCAGCCCGACCTGGCGCACCTCCTTCGAGCGCGTTCCGCCGATAAAGCTGACCGGTACGGGTGAGCCATGCGCGAGCCGCGTGCCGAAGGTGTGCGGCAAGGTTCGGTAGATCAGGTACTCGGTGCGGCGGTCGAACGCGAGCGTGCGCGTGCCGTCGGCCGAGGTCTGAGGAATGCCGAAGTCGATATAGTCGGACAGTACGCGCTCGTCCCAGCGCGCGAACGCGGGCTTCGAATGAAAATGGCGCCAGGCCTCTTCGCGGTTCGCCCAACTGGTGCGGCGCGTGCGCGTGACGGCGGCCGGAGAGAGGCGCTCGTCGAGTCCGGTCCATTGCGAGAATCTGAGCATGCTGCTGCGCCAGCCCGCGATCACCGGCGAGTCGAGCATCACCACGCCCCTCACCCAGTGCGGCTTCCTGAGCGCCGCCATCAGCGAGAGATAGCCGCCGAGCGAATGGCCGACCAGCCAGACCGGATTTTCGTAACGGCGCCCGATGTCCTCGATCAGTTGATCGACGAGATGCGGCCAGTCGCGCGTCACGGGGTAGCGCGCGTCGTGGCCGATGCGCTCGATATAGCGCAGTTCGTGGGTGTCGCCGAGCTCCGCGAAGAGCGTGCGATAGGTCGAAGCCGGAAAGCCGTTCGCGTGCGAAAAGTGGATGACGTTCTTCAATGCCCTGTTGTCTCCGGTCCTCAGTTCTGTTGCTGGATTTGCTGATGCTGCTTCACCGGACTTCCCTGCCCTTGCACGCGCCTCATTCGCCCTTGTCCATCCAGTAACGCCGCTGCGTATCGCGAAAGCGCTCGACGCCAAGCGCGCCGGGCGCCGCTTCGATTCGAGCCGCGCCATCGGTGTCGCTGCGCGCCAGCACGATGTGGCGCGACTCGTAGCGCGCGAACACCCCCGGGTGCGGATGGTGAAACCGGTTCAAATAGGCTACCTGAAAAATGGCGACGCGCGGCCCGACAGAATCGAGGAACGGCTCGGTCGACGAGGTCTTGCTCCCGTGGTGCGGCACGACCAGCACCTGGGCCTGCAGACGGCTGGGGTCGCGCGCGACGAGCGTGCGCTCGGTGGGTGCCTCGATGTCGGCGGCGAGCAAAGCGGAGACGGAGCGGCTTTCCGTATCACCCTCGGTGCCGCGCCCAGGCGCCGTGGAGATGCGCAGCACGCAGCAATGCGCATTGGGTTTGCCGGAGAGCGGTCCGGCGCTTGGCCAGAGCACCTCGAACGTGACGCCATCCCACTGCCAGCGCTGGCCGGCGGCGCATTGCACGGCGTCGGCGCCCGCGCGGCGCGCGCTCGCCCAAAGTGGATGATCGGGCAGAATACCCGCGACGAACTGATGCACCGGCATGGCATCGAGTACGGCCTGCGCGCCGCCCGAGTGATCGGAATCGTCGTGGCTCACCATGAGCGCGTCGAGCCGCATCACGCCATGCGCCTGCAGATAAGGCACGACGATCCGCTCGCCTGCATGCGTGGATTCCGGCCCAGGGCCGGCATCAAAGAGAAGCGTGTGCCGCGCGGTCTCGACGAGCACTGCCGTCCCCTGCCCGATGTCGAGCGCGCTCAGGCGAAACGTGCCTGACGGCGGCCCGCTCGGCGGAGGCACAAGAAGCGGCAACCAGGTGAATGGCGCGAGCCAGCGCAACGGCCAGCCGCGCGGCGCGAGACACCATGCGACGCCGACCGCCGCACAACCCAGCGCCCAGTAGCCGGGCTGGGGCAGGCGCAACACGGCCCACGGCCACCCTTCCAGCGTGGCGAGCGCGGTGGCGAGCGCCTCGATCAACGAATGCGCCGCGCGCAGCGCGAAGGCATCGAGTGGTGCAGGCAGCACGACGCCAGCCAGCACGGTGGGCGTCACGAACAGGCTGACCCACGGAATTGCAAAAGCGTTCGCCAGTGGCCCAATCAGCGGGATCTGCATGAACCAATACGCAGTGAGCGGCGCGAGTGCAAGGGTGACCGCCCACTGAACGCGTGCTCCGTCCCGCACCTTGGTCCAGAGGCTGCGCGCGATTCGACGCCAGCGCTCGTAACTAATGACTGCATGGAGGCACGCACCCAGGCGTGGCGAACGATTCGCTTCTGGCTGCTCCGTCCTCTCGCGCATCGGATCGGCTTCTTCCGGCGAAAGTTCGATATCGTCGATTCGCCGCACGCGCGGCACCCCGCTCGCCGCGAACAGGATGGCCGCCACGGCACCGAAGGAAAGCCAGAATCCAGCCGCTGTGACCGCCCACGGATCGCGCAGCAACACAAGACCGAGTGCCCACGCGAGCACATGGCCGCGCGCCAGTTCGCGCGAACTCCAGAGCGCCGCGGCCGTGACCATGAGCATCCACAGCGCGCGCTGCACGGGGACGTTGAATCCGGCCAGCGCAGCGTAGGCCGTCGCCACGCAGAGCGCGCCCGCAACGGCCATTTTCTGTGCCGGCACGAGCAGCGGCGCTTCGACGCCACGCCAGCGCGCACGCCGCCAGAGCGCGCCCACGATCCAGCCGGACAAGCCGGCGACGAACGTTAGATGCAGCCCAGAAATCGCCACGAGATGGCTCGTGCCGGTATTGCGCAGCAGCCGTCAGTCGGCGTCGCTCACCGCATCCTGCGCGCCGGTCGCCAGCGCCACGACGATGCCGCGATGCGGCGCATCGGCGAGCATGGCGTCGATGCGCGCACGCACCGCCTCGCGCACCCGCTCGATGCGCACGCCAACGCCCCGTGCATCTACTGCCAGCCGCCGCGCATGCTCGGAGTTGCTGACGTAGCCTGTCGCGCGCACACCCCGCGAGAGCAAGGTGGTTTCCGTGTCGCGCAACCCGAAGTTGCCTTCGCCGTGAGGACGCTTGAGCCGCACGCTCAGGCGCCAGCGTTCGCCGGGTTCGATGCGGGGCAACGGCGCGTCGCGCGCCATCCACGTGAGTTGTATGCGTTGCGGCAGCTTCGCACCAGCGGCGCGGGCGGACCACGACTCCACGGCAAACACGAAGCTTGCCCTGCCTGCGTCGTGCGCGAGCATGCGAGCGACATGTCCGGTCACCTCGATATCGCGTGCCTGCCAGGCCACCGGCAACGCTTCGGCGAGCCGCAGCTCGGCTGCGCCAGGCAGCATAGCCGAAGCCTGCGCAGGCCGAGGCCGTGCCCACGGCCATCCAACCGGCGAACCTCCGCAGGCCGCCCGGCGCATCGCCCAGCATCCACATCGCCCCCAGCGCCGCAAGCACTGCCAGCACCACCAACGCGAGCCACGCGCCCCACCCCGGCAATGCCGCCTGGCGTTGCAGCACGATCACTCCGAGCGCGAATCCGCACCACATTGCACGCATCGCGCCTCCTTCGATTCAGGGTGGCGCGCAAGCACAAGCCGCATGAGTTGCGCTCGCCACCCGATGCAGCCGCTTTATCGTGCGATAAAACGCGCCATCCTCGAAGGAATTATGCAGACGAAAGTGCGAGCCGGGGCAGCGCCGCCACAGCGTTGGCCGTTGTGCCAAGGGCGATTTCTTCGGGCGTCATGCCGCGCAATTCGGCAAGCACGGCGCCGATGCGCGGCACCTGGTCAGGCGTGTTGCGCGCCCGATAGAGCCAGGACGGCGAGATGTCGGGCGCATCGGTTTCCATGACGATCGCCTCGATCGGCAATTGCGCCGCGAGGCGCCGGATCTGCAAGGCCCGCTCGAAGGTCACGTTGCCGCCGAAGCCCAGATGCATGCCGTGCTCGATAAATGCATTCGCCTGCTGGAAGCTGCCGTTGAACGCATGCGCGATGCCACGACGCACGCCTTGGCGGCGCAGGCCCTTGAGCACCTGATCCTGCGACTTGCGCACGTGGCAGATCGCGGGCAAGTCGAACTCGCGGGCAAGACGCAGCTGCGCGTCATAGAAGTATTGTTGGCGCGCGTCGTCGAGACCGGGCACGAAGTAGTCGAGGCCGATCTCGCCAATACCGACGAAGCGCGGATCGTCAAGACTCGCCTCGACCTCGGCGCGCAGCGCGTCGACATCCTCGTCGCGAGCGCGCGGCGTATAGAGCGGATGAATCCCGAGCGCGTAGACCGCGCCCGGCGTGCGATGCGCAAGCGCGCGCACGGTCGCGAAGTTCTCGCGCGCGATGGCGGGGATCACGATGCGTGCGACGCCCGACGCGCGCGCGGCCGACGCCATGGCGTCGCGGTCGGCGTCGAACTCGCTGGCATCTAGATGGCAATGCGTATCTACCCACATAAAAATCCACCTGGCAAACGCGCTCCTGCTACGCACAAGCGACGCACGGGCGTCAAGCCTGCACGACCGGCTCCTCGTGCAGGGTGCCGTCGCGCAGCCGCACGATGCGGTCGCAGCGGGCCGCGAGGTCGGGGTCGTGCGTGACGATCACAAAGCTCGTCTGGAATTGATCGGACAATTCGAGCATCAGGTTGAACACCGTCTCCGCCGTGCTGCCGTCGAGATTGCCGGTCGGCTCGTCCGCGAGGACACAGGCGGGCCGCGTCACCAGCGCGCGCGCGATCGCCACGCGCTGGCGCTCGCCGCCCGAGAGCTCGCCGGGGCGATGCCGCGCGCGATGCGCGAGGCCCACGCGATCGAGCATCTCGAGCGCTTCGCGGCGCGCGTCGTCCTGCGTCATGCGGCGAATGCGCAGCGGCATCGCCACGTTATCGAGCGCCGAAAACTCGGGCAGCAGATGATGGAATTGATAGACGAAGCCCAGCGCGCGATTGCGCAGGTCGTTGCGATCGCGCTCGGAAAGCGCCGTGAACGGCTTGCCGAGCAGCTTGACGTTGCCGGTGCCCGGCTCGTCGAGACCGCCCAGCACGTGCAACAGCGTGCTCTTGCCCGAGCCGGACGCGCCCACGATCGCGAGTTTCTCGCCGCGCTTCACCGAGATCTCGGTGTCGTGCAGCACGTTCACGGCCAGCGCGCCCTGCCCGAACACCTTGGACACGCCGTGCCCTTCGAGCACGTACGGATAGTCGCCCGCCGTGGCGAGAATCGATTGACGTTCACTCATAACGCAGCGCCTCCGCCGGACGAACCTTGGCCGCGCGCCAGCTGGGATAGAGCGTCGCAAGCGCGGACAGCACGAACGCAATCGAGCCGATGCGGATCACGTCGGAGGCGACGAGTTCCGAAGGCAGCTCGCTGATGAAATAAACCGAAGGCGGCAGGAACTGCACGCCGAGCAAATGCTCGATCATCGGCACGCTCCATGGAATGCTCCACGCGATCAGGCAGCCGAGCGCGATGCCGATGGCGGTGCCCGCGAAGCCGATCGTCACGCCCTGCACGAAGAATATCTTCATGATCGAGCCGGGCTGCGCGCCGAGCGTGCGCAGGATCGCGATGTCGGCCTGCTTGTTGGTGACGGTCATCACGAGCGACGACACGAGATTGAACGCCGCCACTGCGATGATGAGCGTGAGAATGATGAACATCATGCGTTTTTCGATCTGCACGGCCGAGAACCAGGTCTTGTTCTGCTGCGTCCAGTCGCGGATATAAAGGTCGCCCGAGAGCGTATGCACGAGCTGGCGCGCCACCGCGGGCGCGCGCTGCATGTCCTTCAGGCGCAGACGGACGCCGCTCGGCGCGGAGAGGCGATAGAGCACTTCGGCGTCGCGGATATTGATGAGCGCAAGCGAGCTGTCGTACTCGTAATGCCCCGACTCGAACACGCCGACCACCGTGAACTGCTTCAGGCGCGGCAGCATGCCCGCCGGCGTAATGCTGCCTTCGGGCGCAACCAGCGTGACCTTGTCGCCCTTCGTCACGCCGAGACTCGCGGCAAGGTCACCGCCGAGCACGATGTTGAAGCCCCCTGGCGTGAGGTCGTTCAGGCTGCCCGCCTTCATTTCCTTGCCGATGTCGGACACCTGCGGCTCTTCGGATGGCTCGACGCCACGCAGCGCGACGCCGCTCAGGCTCTCGCCGCGCGTGAGCAGCGCCTGGGCATCCACATAGGGCGCGGCACCGATCACCTCGGGATTGCTCTTTGCCTCTTTGGCGGTGAGCTGCCAGTCGGGCATAGCGCCGGTCGGCGAAAAAATTTCGATGTGCGCCAGCACCGAGAGCATGCGGTCGCGCACGTCGCGCTGAAAGCCGTTCATCACCGAGAGCACGACGATGAGCGCCGCCACGCCAAGCGCAATGCCCGACATCGAAATGAGCGCGATGAACGAAATAAAGCCGTTGCCGGTCGTGCGCTTGCCGGCGCGCGTGTAGCGCCAGCCAATTTGCCATTCGTAGGGAAGTTTCAAGCGAATCCTTTCGTGCGTCTTCGTTGCGCGTGGGGCGCGCCGGCCCGCAAGCTGCTGGATCAAGTTTACGCGCCGCAGCAAACCGGCGGTCAACCGCGAAGTTTGCCACACTCGAGACGTCTCACGGACTTTACGCCGCCGCGGCGCCAACGGCGCCGAAGTACAATGCGCACCATCATGCCCGTCGACCGACTCCATCTCCTCGTGCCGTTCGCGCTGCCATCCGCGGCGGCAGCCTCAACCGCCCTCGCTGGCCTCGAATTCCCGGCACTCTCGAAACTGGTCGCGCGCGCGACGCTGGGCGAGCAGGTGATCGGCGAGGATTTTCAGCGCACGCTCCCGCACGAGCGATGGATCGCGCGCGCGTTCGGCGCGGCCGCACCCCGGGCGGCCGATAAAGCAGCCGACACAGCGGACAAGAACGGTGTGAGCAGCGCCGACGACGAAGCCCCGCTCGCCCCGTGGATGCTGCTCGCCGACGGCGGCACGCCCGGCGACGCCACCTGGGCCTGCATCCAGCCCGTGCACGTGCGCATCGCCCACGACCATCTGGTGCTGATCGACCCGGCTTCGCTCGAACTCGCCGACGCCGATGCCGCAGCGCTCTACGCCGTGGCCCGACCGCTCATCGAGGAACTCGGCGTGCGCGTCGAAGCGCCCACGCCCCAGCGCTGGTATCTGTCGAGCGATCAGTTCGGCACGCTCGCGGGCGCGTCGCCGCTGCGCGCGAGCGGGCGCAACATCGAGATCTGGCTGCCTCACGAGGCGCGCTCGGGCCAGCGCTCGCGTGCATGGATGAAGGTGCAGAACGAGGTGCAGATGGCCTGGTTCGAACACCCCGTGAACGAAGCGCGCGAGGCGCGCGGCCTGCCCGCCGTCAACTCGATCTGGTTCCACGCGCAAGGCGCGCTGCACCCGGTCAAGCGGGCGTTCGC
The DNA here is from genome assembly GCF_051125205.1 of Paraburkholderia sp. A1BS-2L. Taxonomy (NCBI): domain Bacteria; kingdom Pseudomonadati; phylum Pseudomonadota; class Betaproteobacteria; order Burkholderiales; family Burkholderiaceae; genus Paraburkholderia; species Paraburkholderia sp. A1BS-2L. Next base: position 1,344,500 of record NZ_CP120428.1, on the reverse strand, counting down.
GCGCGTGCGCTCGGACGCGGCGGCCACGCGCGGGCTAGCGCTCGCCGCCGGCGCGGAACTCGGCGCGGCGCCCGAGACGTTCCGCGCGCTGACTGCCGCGCCTGCATCGGCTGGCGACGCGTTGCCGGACAACGTCACGCTCGTCGAACTCGACCCGTTCTCCGCCGCCTATATCCAGCAGGACTGGGGCGGCTGGAACGCCGCGTTCGCGAAGCTCGAGCGCGACTGGTTCGCGCCCGCGCTCGCCGCCCTCCAGGCCGGCGAGCTGGCCGAACTCGGCTTCACGCTGTGCGGCGACACCGGTTCGGTCACGCTCACGGCCACGCGCGGCGACCTGCGCAAATTCTGGCGACGCCGCGAGTTCGCGTCGCTGTTCGTCGAATAACATCCAGCGTTTCTTACACGTGTTTCTTACACGCGCTTCTTACATGACCTCTCACGCATGACCCGAATCGTCACCCGCGCCTGCTCCCCCGCCGATACCGAAGCTCTGGTCCGTCACGGCCTGCACCCGGTGCTCGCCCGGCTCTATGCCGCACGCGGCGTTTGTCAGCCCGACGAGATCGAAACCGGCCTCAACCGGCTACTCCCGCCCGCCGGCATGAAGGGGCTCGACGACGCCGCGACTCTGCTCGCCGACGCGCTCGAAGCGCAGTGCCGCATGCTCGTGGTCGCCGACTACGACTGTGACGGCGCGACCGCCTGCGCCGTGGCCGTGCGCGGCCTGCGCATGCTCGGCGCGCAAATCGACTATCTGGTGCCGAACCGTTTCGAGTATGGCTATGGCCTCACGCCCGAGATCGTCGCGCTCGCGGCCCAGCGCAAGGGCGGGCCACCTGATGTCCTGATCACGGTGGATAACGGCATCGCCAGCGTGGACGGCGTGGAGGCCGCCAACGCGCTCGGCATCGAAGTGCTCGTGACCGACCACCATCTGCCCGGCGACACGCTCCCCGACGCACGCGCCATCGTCAACCCGAACCAGCCGGGCTGTACGTTCGAGAGCAAGTGCATCGCGGGCGTGGGCGTCATGTTCTATACGCTGCTCGCCTTGCGCGCCGAACTGCGTCAGCGCGGCTGGTTCGATGAAACGCGTCCCGAGCCGCGTCTGGATGGCCTGCTCGATCTGGTCGCGCTCGGCACCGTCGCCGACGTCGTCAAGCTCGACTGCAACAACCGCGTGCTCGTCGCACAGGGTTTGCAGCGCATCCGCAACGGCCGCATGCAGCCCGGCATCGCCGCGCTGTTTCGCGCTGCGGGCCGCGACGCGAAAAGCGCTTCGGGCTTCGACCTGGGCTTCGCGCTCGGGCCGCGCCTGAACGCGGCTGGCCGCCTCTCCGACATGTCGCTCGGCATCGAATGCCTGACCACCGACGACGTGGGCCGCGCCTGGGAACTCGCCCAGCAACTCGATACGATGAACCGCGAGCGCCGCGAAATCGAAGCGGGCATGCAGCAGCAGGCGCTCGCCGATCTCGCCAGCGTCGATCCGCAGGACAACGCCACGCTCACGCTCTTCAACGAGGGCTGGCATCAGGGCGTGATCGGCATCGTCGCCGGGCGGCTCAAGGAGAAGTTCCACCGCCCCTCGTTCACGTTCGCGCCCGCCGACGACAACGGCGAGCTCGTGAAGGGCTCGGGCCGATCGATCCCCGGCTTCCATCTGCGCGACGCAATCGACCTCATCAGCAAGCGCGAGCCCGGCCTGATCCACAAGTTCGGCGGCCACGCGATGGCCGCGGGCATGACAATCGCCGCCGCCGACGTGCCGCGCTTTGCCGCCGCGTTCGAGCGCGTGGGCCGCGAATGGCTCTCCGCCGAGGCGCTCGCGCGCACGGTGGAGACCGATGGCGAGCTCGAGGACGCGTGGTTCACGCCCGATTTCGTCGAAATGCTCGACGCGGCCGTCTGGGGCCAAGGATTTCCGGCACCCGTTTTCTCGGGTGAATTCGAGGTGGCCTCGCAGGCGCTCGTGAAGGACAAGCATCTCAAACTCCAACTGCTGCGCGGGCGCCAGCGCTTCAACGCGATCTGGTTCAACCACACCGAGACGCTGCCGCAGCATACGACCGTCGCCTACCGGCTCGTGCGCGACACGTGGAACGGCGTCTCGCGCGTGCAGCTCGTGGTGGAGCACGCGGCGCTCTGAGGGGCGCATGGGGCGCGAACCCGGCGCTGCGCACCGTCCGCCGCGCCCTTTATGCATGTCCAATCAGCTATAATTTGATGTTTTACACGCCGGATCACGACACAAATGGAAGCGGAACGTCTCAACGCGATCGAAGCCCTTTTGGCGGACCTGCGCACGCGCGCAGGCGAGCTACGGGGGTATCTTTGACTACGACGTAAAAGCCCGACGGCTCGTCGAAGTCAACAGCGAACTCGAAGACCCTAACGTCTGGAACGACTCCAAACACGCACAGGGTCTCGGCAAGGAAAAGAAGCTGCTCGAAGGCGTGGTGCACGTGCTCGACGGCATCGAGAACGACACGCGCGACACCCAGGACCTCTTCGAGATGGCCCGCGAGGAAGGCGATGAAGACACGCTCGTCGCCATCGAAACCGATGCTCAGGCGATCGAAGCGCGCGTCGCCGACGTCGAGTTCCGCCGCATGTTCGCGAACCCGGCCGACCCGAACAACGCGTTCATCGACATCCAGGCGGGCGCGGGCGGCACCGAGGCCTGCGACTGGGCTTCGATGCTGCTGCGCCAGTATGTGCGCTACTGCGAGCGCAAGGGCTTCAAGACCGAGGTGCTCGAAGAGTCCGAAGGCGACGTGGCCGGCATCAAGAGCGCAACGATCAAGGTCGAAGGCGAATACGCCTACGGCTTCCTGCGCACCGAAACCGGCATTCACCGCCTCGTGCGCAAGTCGCCGTTCGATTCGTCGGGCGGACGCCACACGTCGTTCTCGTCGGTGTTCGTGTATCCGGAAATCGACGATTCGTTCGAGATCGAAGTCAATCCGGCCGACCTGCGAATCGACACGTACCGCGCTTCGGGCGCGGGCGGTCAGCACATCAACAAGACCGACTCCGCCGTGCGTATCACGCACATCCCGTCGGGCATCGTCGTGCAGTGCCAGAACGACCGCTCGCAGCACCGCAACCGCGCCGAAGCCATGGCCATGCTGAAGTCGCGCCTGTACGAAGCCGAAATGCGCAAGCGCCAGTCGGAGCAGGACAAGCTCGAAGCGGGCAAGTCGGATGTGGGCTGGGGCCACCAGATCCGCTCCTACGTGCTCGACAACAGCCGCATCAAGGATCTGCGCACGAACGTCGAAATCAGCAACACCAAGGCCGTGCTCGACGGCGATCTCGACGCTTTCATCAGCGCAAGCCTGAAACAGGGCGTGTAAGCCCGGGCGCCGCCCTCTTCTGCCGCGCCGCGGCCCGTGAGGCACTCCGCCCGGGCCGCAAACCGAAACATCTGCCCGTATCTTCTGCGGACACAAACCGCGAATCCAAGAACCCGAGCCACCATGACCGAACCGACCCAGCCGAACGCGGCCAGCGCCGCGCCCGAAGTCGACGACAACCAGATCATCGCCGAGCGCCGCGAAAAGCTGCGCGCGCTGCGCGAAGCGGGTGTCGCCTATCCGAACGACTTCCGCCCCACCCACCACGCCGCCGACCTGCAGCGCACCTACTCCGACACCGACAAGGACGCGCTCGAAGCGCAAGCCCTCGAAGTATCGATCGCCGGCCGCATGATGCTCAAGCGCGTGATGGGCAAGGCGAGCTTCGCGACGGTGCGCGACGGCTCGGGCCAGATCCAGTTCTTCATCACGCCAGCCGACGTGGGCGAAACCACCTACGACGCGTTCAAGAAGTGGGATCTCGGCGACATCGTCGCGGCCAAGGGCGTGCTGTTTCGCACCAACAAGGGCGAGCTCTCGGTCCGCTGCACGGAACTGCGCCTGCTCTCGAAGTCGCTGCGCCCGCTGCCGGACAAGTTCCATGGCCTGTCTGACCAGGAAATGCGCTATCGCCAGCGCTATGTCGACCTGATCGTCACGCCCGAAGCGCGCGAAACCTTCGTGGCGCGCACCAAGGCGATCTCGTCGGTGCGCCGTTTCATGGCCGACGCCGGTTTCATGGAAGTCGAAACGCCCATGCTGCACCCGATCCCGGGCGGTGCGGCGGCCAAGCCGTTCGTCACGCACCACAACGCGCTCGACATGCAGATGTTCATGCGCATCGCGCCCGAGCTCTATCTGAAGCGCCTCGTCGTCGGCGGCTTCGAGCGCGTGTTCGAGATCAACCGGAACTTCCGTAACGAAGGCGTTTCGCCGCGTCACAATCCGGAATTCACGATGATGGAGTTCTACGCCGCGTACACGGATTACACGTGGCTCATGGACTTCACGGAACAGCTGATCCGCCAGGCCGCCGTGGATGCGCGCGGCAACGCCGTGCTCACGTACCAGGGCCGCGAGCTCGATCTTTCGAAGCCGTTCCATCGCCTGACGATCACCCAGGCGATCCAGAAGTACGCGCCGCAGTACACGAACGAGCAGCTCGCCGACGCGGACTTCCTGCGCACGGAACTCAAGAAGTTCGGCGTGGACACGAACCAGCCTGCGTTCCTGAACGCGGGCGTGGGCTCGCTCCAGCTTGCGCTCTTCGAAGAAACTGCCGAGTCGCAACTGTGGGAGCCGACCTTCATCATCGACTACCCGGTCGAAGTCTCGCCGCTCGCGCGCGCCTCCGATTCGACGCCGGGCATCACCGAACGCTTCGAGCTCTTCATCACGGGCCGCGAAATCGCCAACGGCTTCTCAGAGCTCAACGATCCGGAAGACCAGGCCGCACGCTTCAAGAAGCAGGTCGAGCAAAAGGATGCCGGCGACGAGGAAGCGATGTACTACGACGCCGACTACATTCGCGCGCTCGAGTACGGCATGCCCCCGACGGGCGGCTGCGGCATCGGCATCGACCGCCTGATCATGCTGCTTACCGATAGCGCCAGCATCCGCGATGTGATTCTCTTCCCGCATCTGCGCCGCGAAGACTAAGCCTCACACGTGCCGAACGGGGCGCATGCGGCTCAGGCCGTATGCGCCCCGTTTGCATTTGTAACCGGCAGTAAATGTGCCCGCCCCACTGCCGGGCGCGCCAGATACATAGGCGGAAAACCCGTATCGTGCGGGGCGACACGCCCCCCTGCCTTCGTTCGATCCCTGTTTCGACTTGTGCTCGCACAAGTCAGGTTACAAATTGAAACGTTCGAACGATCGAATTGGCCCAAACTTGTTCAAACAAAGGTAACTCTGCCCAAGACGGAGCCACTCATGAACAATCCTGATCCGAAACCGACCACACCGAACCGCCGTATCCACCCGCTCGTCGCCACTGCGGCGGCGGCTGTCATTGTTGCCAGCCTCGCGGCCACGGCGGCCATCACCGGCGTCTTCCCCAAGGCATCGAGCACGACTGAACAGAACGCGCAAAGCCAGACCGGCCAGACCGAGATGATGGCATCGCAGCCGGTGCTCGACTCGACCCGGCCCGCGACCAGCGCGCAAATCACGCAGAACGCGGCGCAGAATGCCGCACAGAACGAGCAAAACGCCGCTGCTGAGCCGCAGCCTGCGCCAGTGGCCCGGCAACAGCCGGCGGCAACGGCCGCTCCGCCGGCCCAGTACGCCCAGCAGCCGCAGCAATACGCCCAGGAAGCGCCACCCCAGCAGGCCGCGTGCGCCTCGTGCGGCGTGGTCGAGGGCATCTCCGAGTCGCGTCAGGAAGGTCATGGCACCGGCATCGGCGCGGTGGGCGGCGCAGTCGCGGGTGGCGTGGTCGGCAATCAGTTCGGCGCCGGCAACGGCCGCACGGCCATGACGCTGCTGGGCGCGCTCGGCGGCGGCCTCGCCGGCAATTCGGTGGAAAAACATCTGCGCAGCACCACGAGCTACTCGGTGCGCGTGCGCATGGACAACGGCAAGACGCGCTACTTCACGTATCACGAAGCGCCGCCGTTCCAGCAAGGCCAGCGCGTGCGCGTCGAACACGGCACGCTCGCGGCAGGATGATGAACGCGTAACTTCGCGCCCCGCTCCTGAAACGAAAAAGGCGATTCACCTTCACGGTGAATCGCCTTTTTGCTGCACGAATCGGATCAGTAACCCGCTTCTTCGATCCAGGCCGCCTGAATGGCCTCCAGGATCTTCTCATTCGAGCGCTCGGGAGCGTCGTCGAAACCTTCGAGCTCGGTGATCCAGCGATGCAGATCGGTGAAGCGCACGTACTGCGGGTCGATCTCGGGATGCGTATCCGTCAACGCCATTGCGATGTCCTGCGTATCGGTCCATTTCATGGCAGCGCGCTCCTCTCTCCGATGGATTAGTGGTTTTCCTTCGCGTGGTTGATCGAGTAACGCGGAATCTCGATCACGAGGTCATCTTCGGCGGGCACGAGGGCCTGGCACGACAGCCGCGAAGTGGGCTCCAGACCCCACGCCTTGTCGAGCAGGTCGTCTTCGGTTTCCTCCGACGGCTCGAGCGCATCGAAACCTTCGCGCACGATCACGTGACAGGTCGTGCAGGCGCACGACTTCTCGCAAGCATGTTCGATCTCGATGCCGTGCTCGAGCAGCGCATCGCACACACTCTCACCCGGCTTGGCGTCGATGACCGCGCCCTCCGGACACAGTTCGACATGGGGCAGCACCACGATTTGAGGCATTGTGATTTCCGTATCCAATAACTTCTGTATCGGGCGCGACCCGCCTGCCGACGGTGTCATCGCCCATTCTACTGAGGTCGCGCGCCTGGCTGCATCGGGAAAGCACGCACGCGGCGCGCGCTTTACATCTTGCTTCCCGGTGCGTTGGCCGGCGCGCGCCCAATCAACCTTTAACCAATTTCGTCGAGCTTCTTGCCCGCGAGCGCGCGCTTGATGCCCTTGTCCATGCGCCGTGCGGCAAACTCGTCCGTGCCTTCGGCGAGCGACTTGGTCGCCACTTCGATTGCGTCGGTGTCCTCGCCCTGCACGATTTGCGCGAGCGCTGCGATCAGCGCATCGAGCTGCGCGCGCTCGGCTTCGTCAAGCAGCTCGCCGTCGGCGGCCAGGGCGGAGTTCGTCGCCTCGATCACGCGTTGCGCCTCGACCTGCGCCTCGCGCAGCGCGCGAGCGCGCATGTCGATGTCGGCGGTCTTGAAGCTGTCCTCGAGCATCTTTGCGATGTCGTCGTCGGCCAGGCCGTAGGACGGCTTCACCACCACCGACGCCTCCACGCCCGAAAGCTGCTCGCGCGCGAACACGGACAAGAGACCGTCGGCGTCCACCTGGTAGGTCACGCGGATGCGCGCCGCGCCCGCCGCCATCGGCGGAATGCCGCGCAGCTCGAAGCGTGCAAGCGAGCGGCAGTCGGAGGTGAGCTCGCGCTCGCCCTGCACCACGTGGATCGCCATCGCGGTCTGGCCGTCCTTGAAGGTCGTGAAGTCCTGCGCGCGCGCCACCGGGATGGTCGAGTTGCGCGGAATGATCTTCTCGACGAGGCCGCCCATCGTCTCCACGCCGAGCGACAGCGGGATCACGTCGAGCAGCAGCCAGTCGTCCTCACCGCCGCGGTTGCCGGCGAGCAGGTCGGCCTGGATCGCCGCACCGAGTGCGACCACCTGATCGGGATCCAGATTCGTGAGCGGCGCCTGGCCGAAGTACTGCTCGACGGCGCGGCGAATCACCGGCATGCGCGTCGCGCCGCCCACCAGCACCACGCCCTTCACTTCGGCCGCGGTCACCTTGGCGTCGCGCAGCGCCTTCCTCGTGGGCGTGAGGGTGCGTTGCACGAGCGCCTGCGTGAGCGCCTCGAACTGCGGCTCGTCGATCGTCAGCGTGATCGGCTTGCCGTTAGAGAGCGTGACTTCAATGCGCGCCTCGGGCGCCGACGAGAGCGCTTCTTTCGCGTCGCGCGCGCGGTCGAGCAGCAAGCGCACGTCTTCAGGCTTGAGCGCCGCGCGCTCGATGCCGGACTGCTCCAGCATCCAGGCGAAGAGCGCCTGATCGAAGTCGTCGCCGCCGAGCGCGGAATCGCCGCCCGCCGCGAGCACTTCGAATACGCCCTTCGTGAGCTTGAGGATCGACAGGTCGAAGGTGCCGCCGCCCAGGTCGTAGACCGCGTAGAGCCCTTCAGCGCCGTTGTCGAGGCCATAGGCGATCGCAGCAGCGGTCGGCTCGTTCAGCAGGCGCAACACGTTCAGGCCAGCGAGGCGCGCAGCGTCCTTGGTGGCCTGGCGCTGCGCTTCATCGAAGTATGCCGGCACCGTGATGACCGCGCCGACGAGTTCGTCGCCGAGCGTGTCTTCGGCGCGCTGGCGCAATGTGGCAAGAATTTCCGCCGAGACCTCGACGGGACTTTTCACGCCGTCGACGGTCTGGATCTGCACCATGCCCGGTGCGTCGACGAATTCGTACGGCGCGTTCGCCGCGCCTTCCACGTCGGCCTTGCCGCGACCCATGAAGCGCTTGACCGAGACGATCGTGTTGCGCGGGTCGCTCGCCGCCTCGGCCTTGGCCGAGCGGCCGATGCGGCGGCCGCCGTTCGTGAGATAGCGCACGACCGACGGCAGCAGCACGTGGCCGTCTTCGTCAGGCAGCACGTCGGGCACGCCGCTGCGCACCGCGGCGACCAGCGAGTTCGTCGTGCCGAGGTCGATGCCGACGGCGAGCCGCCGCTGATGCGGCGCCGGCGCCATGCCGGGTTCGGAAATTTGCAGTAATGCCATCTGTGTGATCTGTTGCGGGCCGCCTGGCATCGTCTGGTCGATCTTTTCGACGATGAATCGACAGCCCTGTGCTGTATCCGTTTCCTACGCTTTTTCCACGCGCCCATGGGGCGCCTGGGCGGCCCCGCCTAACTCTCCAGCCGTTCGATCTGCGAATCGACTTCGGCCGCCACGCGCTCGACGAACATCAACTGGCGCACCGCTTCCGCCGCCGGCTGATTCGAGCCGCTGTCAAGCAACGCGCCCAGCTTCGCGAGACGCACGCGCTCGTCGTCGCGCAGTTCGGCCGCGAGCGCATCGAGCGCGTCGACATTCTTCGCGCCCACCGCATCCTCGATCGCCTCGCGCCATTCCATCTGCTGCATCAGGAACGCCGGCTCCATGGCCGTATTGTTCTCAGCGCCAACTTCGATGCCGCGCAAATGCAGCAGATAAGTCGCGCGCTTGAGCGGATCGCGCAGCGTCTGGTACGCCTCGTTCGCGCGCGTGGCCCACTGCATCGCCACGCGCTTTTGCGCCTCGCCGGCCGCGGCGAAACGGTCGGGGTGCACCTGCGCCTGCACGGCGCGGTAAGCGTGAGCGAGCGCGTCGGCGTCGAGCGCGAACTGCTCGGGCAGGCCGAACAATACGAAATGGCTATCGGAGAGCGAAGAAAGCGAGGCCATCGAAATGAACGTTTTGGGGTGCTGTCGTGAAGATCCGGCGATATCGCTCGCCGCATCAAAAAATCAAAAAGGCGGCACAGGCCGCCTTTTCACCGCAATACGCGCGCTCAAATGCGGAAGGACTCGCCGCAGCCGCACTCGTCCTTCACGTTCGGGTTTTTGAACTTGAAGCCCTCGTTCAGACCTTCGCGCACGAAGTCCAGCTCCGTGCCGTCGATATAGGCAAGGCTCTTCGGGTCCACGATGACCTTCACGCCATGGCTTTCGAACACGTTGTCCTCGGGCGCGAGCTCGTCGACATATTCGAGCTTGTACGCAAGGCCCGAGCAGCCCGTCGTGCGCACGCCAAGACGCAGGCCCACGCCCTTGCCGCGACGGGTCAGGTACTTCTGCACGTGCTGTGCCGCTTTTTCTGTCAACGTGATTGCCATAACGTTTCACCGCTTCCCGCGTCGCTCGCTTCAGGCTTGCGCCTGCTTCGTCCCGACGCGGCGCAGGCTCGCCTGCGTCCAAATTCGTTTATTCCGCAGCGGCTAGCTCACCGGCTTGCCACCGCCCCGCCCGCTCGTGCGCCGAACCCGGCGCACGCTGTCGCGAGCCTTAAGCCGCGTCCGCCTTGGCTTCCGTCGTATGACGCTGACGGTAGTCGGCCACCGCTGCCTTGATCGCGTCTTCCGCGAGAATCGAGCAGTGGATCTTCACCGGCGGCAGCGCCAGTTCTTCGGCGATCTGCGTGTTCTTGATGTCGAGGGCCTGATCGAGCGTCTTGCCCTTCACCCACTCGGTCACGAGCGAGCTCGAAGCGATGGCCGAGCCACAGCCGTAGGTCTTGAACTTCGCGTCTTCGATCACGCCGTCCGCGCCCACGCGGATCTGCAGCTTCATGACGTCGCCGCATGCGGGCGCGCCGACCATGCCGGTGCCGACTGCGTCGTCGTCCTTCGCGAACGAGCCGACGTTGCGCGGGTTTTCGTAGTGGTCCAGAACCTTGTCGCTATATGCCATGATCACACTCCTTCAATTCGTGTTTGCCGCGCTGCATGCAGTGGTCTGCCGATTGCGCTGCGGCCGGGTCGATGTTCGATGCGCCTGAATGCGCCTTAGTGCGCCGCCCACTGGATGGTCGACAAATCGATGCCGTCCTGGTGCATTTCCCACAGCGGCGAGAGCTCGCGCAGCTTGGCGATCTTCGTCTGCAGCAGGTTGATCACGTAGTCGACGTCCTGCTCGGTCGTGAAGCGGCCCACCGTGAAGCGAATCGAGCTGTGTGCGAGTTCGTCGTTGCGGCCTAGCGCGCGCAGCACATACGACGGCTCGAGCGACGCCGAGGTGCACGCCGAACCCGACGACACCGCCACGTCCTTGACCGCCATGATCAGCGACTCGCCTTCGACGAAGTTGAAGCTGATGTTCAGGTTGTGCGGGACACGCTTTTCCATGTCGCCGTTCACGTAGGTCTCTTCGATTTCCGAAAGGCCCTTGAGCAGACGATCGCGCAGCATGCGAACGCGCTCGTTTTCCGTGGCCATTTCTTCACGTGCGATGCGGAACGCCTCGCCCATGCCGACGATCTGGTGCGTGGCCAGGGTGCCCGAGCGCATGCCGCGCTCATGGCCGCCGCCGTGCATCTGCGCTTCGATGCGCACGCGCGGCTTGCGGCGCACGTACAGCGCGCCGATGCCCTTCGGGCCGTAGGTCTTGTGCGCCGAGAATGACATCAGGTCGACCTTCAGCTTTTGCAGGTCGATGGGCGCCTTACCGGTGGATTGTGCGGCATCGACGTGGAAAATGATGCCCTTCTCGCGGCAGATTTCGCCGATCGTCTCGATGTCCTGGATCACGCCGATCTCGTTGTTCACGTGCATCACGGAAACGAGGATCGTGTCGGGGCGGATCGCGGCCTTGAAGTCGTCCAGATCGATCAGGCCATCTTCCTTGACGTTCAGGTACGTGACTTCGTAGCCTTCGCGCTCGAGCTCGCGGCAGGTATCGAGCACGGCCTTGTGCTCGGTCTTCACCGTGATGATGTGCTTGCCCTTGCTCTTGTAGAAGTGCGCGGCGCCCTTGATCGCGAGGTTGTCCGACTCGGTCGCGCCGGAGGTCCAGATGATTTCGCGCGGGTCGGCATTAACAAGCGCCGCGACGTTCTCGCGCGCTTCCTCGACGGCACGCTCCGCGTCCCAACCATAGGCGTGGCTGCGCGACGCCGGATTGCCGAACTGCTCGCGCAGATACGGAATCATCTTGTCCACCACGCGCGGGTCGACAGGCGTCGTCGCGCTGTAGTCCATATAAATGGGCAGGTGGGGAATGTCGTTATTCATCTATCGCTCCGGGGGATTCTGTCTGCTGCTCTGTGTATTGCGCTGGCCGTGGTCGGGATCCGCAATACGGGATCAGGAACCGGCCATGTTGAATATGGAATTCGGCCCGAGCGGCACCGTGCGCACCGGCTCCATCGCCGACGCCTCGGTGCGGCGGTCGCGCAGGACCGTGGGCGCGGCGCCTTCGCGGGCGCGCTGCTTATCCACCAGATCCTTCAGCGAAACCGAATCGAGGTACTCGACCATCTTCTGGTTCAGCGTCGACCAGAGCTCGTGCGTCATGCAGTGGCCGTCGTGCTGCTTGGTGCCCTCGCAGGCGCCCTTGCCGCCACATTGGGTCGCGTCGAGCGGCTCGTCCACGGCGATGATGATGTCCGCGACCGTGACGTCCTCCGCGCGGCGCGCGAGGTTATAGCCGCCGCCCGGCCCACGGACCGATTCGACGATTTCATGACGGCGCAGCTTGCCGAACAACTGTTCCAGGTACGACAGCGAGATATGCTGGCGCTGACTGATACCCGCAAGCGTCACCGGGCCCTGCTCCTGGCGCAGGGCCAGGTCGATCATCGCCGTGACGGCGAAACGGCCTTTGGTGGTGAGTCTCATGATGTAGGGGAACCGCAATTCTCGACAATTTTCGTCAAGTATAAATACATGACTAGTTTAGTCAAGTATCCGCGCCACCATTCGGGTTATTAGGCGCATGACGAAAAGGGAAAACGGCGCAAACCTGCACGGGAGTACGCCGCACGCTCATCTCAGTCCGCCAGTTGAGGGCGCAAGGCCGCCAGCAGGCCCGAACACGCCGTTTCGCACTGGTCGAGCACCGTCTCGAACCCGGCGGCGCCCCCAAAATACGGGTCGGCGACCACGCGCGCCTGCAACTGCGGCGCGAATTCCATCAGCAGCCGGATCTTGTCGCGTCCGGCAGACGGCGCCACTTGCTCGAGTGCCGTCACATTGGCGTCGTCCATCGCGACGATCAAGTCGAACGTGCGAAAGTCTTCCGCCGCGATCTGGCGGGCGCGCAGCGGCGCCAGATCGTATCCGCGCCTGGCCCCGGCTTGCTGGGCGCGTTCGTCGGGCGCCTGGCCGATATGCCAATCGCCCGTGCCCGCCGAATCGACCGACACGTGCGCGCTCAAACCCGCCTCGTCGACAAGGCGCCGCATCACGGCTTCAGCCGTGGGCGAGCGGCAGATGTTGCCGAGACAAACGAAGCAGACGGAAACCTTTTTCATCGAGTCGGATGTGAGGCGGCCAACGGTTTGCAACAAGCCACTGCAGCGCGGGCGAATTTTCAATTATACAAAGTGTCGACGATGTGCGCTGGGCGTAGCGTGCGCCATCGCCCGGGCCCCGGCAGCTTAGATCGCGTTGGTCCGCGGCAACGGCACGACGTCGCGGATTGCCTTGACTGGCGCCTTGACGGGCGTAGTCACCTCGCCCGCGCTGCCAACCAGCCCATATGAAACTGCGCGCGCCAACTCGGCACTCACCTGATCGGCTGCCAGCGGAAACTGCTGCTCGGCGGTATTCCATGCATGGACCCATGCGATCGCCGCAAGTGGCACGATCAGCGCCAACGGCCAATACACCATTATTTTCTTTCTCATGATGCGACTCTCTCTCGACTGTGGAGCGACAGGCTCAGACGCACTATCGCCAGTCGAAATGATATAGATGATCGCAATCAGGAAAAACCCGGCAAAAATGAACACACTATTGTCTCAGGCTAAACAGTGCGCCGCCAGGTGCGGGTGGACCGGCTGGGAGTGCTTCGTCACGTCTTCCGTGTACGCCCGGTCGCATCCAGATGCGTGTGCCGCGCGGCGTAGAGTTCGCGGAACGTGCGCCCGACCGGAGCCGGCATGTCGCGTCCGTCGGTCCAGCCGCGCGCGAACGGCAACTTGCGAATGAGCTGCGCCTGGCCGCCCATACGCTCCAGCACGCGCACACCGAGCTTCGTGAGCAGCGCATAAGCGCCGGGATTCAGCGCAAACCAGCCCCACACCGCCAGCGCCGCGCGTTCGTGCCACGGGCGCAGGCGCCGTTCGGTCTGTTTCTCGCGCAGCTTGCGCAGCAGGTCCGAGAGCGGGATGCCCACCGGACAGACGCTGTTGCACTCGCCGCAAAGCGTGGCGGCCTGCGGCAGATCGAGTGCCTTGTCGATGCCCACGTAGCTTGGCGTGAGCACCGACCCCATCGGCCCCGGATAGACCCAGCCGTACGCGTGCCCACCCACCTTCTGATAGACCGGGCAATGGTTCATGCAGGCGCCACAGCGGATGCAGCGCAGCATCTCCTGAAACTCGCCGCCGATGAGGCCGGTGCGCCCGCCATCGACGAGCACGACATACATATGCTCGGGACCGTCCTGGTCATCCACCCCGCGCGGGCCCGTGAGAACGGAAAAATAGTTCGAGGTGGCCTGTCCCGTGGCCGAGCGCGGCAGCAGGCGCATTGCGGTGGCAAGGTCTTCGAGCGTCGGCAAGACTTTTTCGATGCCGGTGACCGCCACATGCACGCGCGGCATGACGGTGCACATGCCTTCGTTGCCCTCGTTCGTCACGAGCACGACCGAGCCCGTCTCCGCGATGAGGAAGTTGCCGCCCGTCACGCCCATGTCCGCCGAAAGGAAGTGCGGCCGCAACATCTCGCGCGCCTCGCGCGTCATGTCGGGAATTTCCGTGAGGCGCGGCCTGTGATGGGTCTTCGCGAACAGGTCGGCGATCTCGTCCTTGTCCTTGTGAACGACGGGCGCAATGATGTGGCTCGGCGGCTCGTTGTTGTTGATCTGCAGAATGTATTCGCCGAGGTCCGTTTCGATGGATTGCACCCCCATCTCCGCGAGCACCGTGTTGAGCTGCATTTCCTCGGAGACCATCGACTTCGTCTTGATGACCTTGCGCACCTCGTGCTTGCGCGCGATTTCAGCGACGAGCTTCGCCGCATCGCGCGACGTCTCGGCAAACAGGACCGTCACGCCGCGCCGGCTCGCCTCGGCTTCGAACTGCTCGATCCAGACATCGAGATTCTCCAGCGCACGATTGCGGCGCGCCTTGAGCGCCGCGCGCGTGGCCGGAAAGTCGATTGCCGTGATCGCTTCCGCACGCGCGGAAACGAACTTGGTCGAGAGCTTCTTGAGGTTCTGCTGCAGACGCTGATCGGCCAGCTTCTGGCCGGCGCGCGCCTTGAATTGCATCGATTGAACTTGCATGGCGTGAAGTCGGACGTAAGTGCGTTCGTGTGCCGTCGTGTGCGGTCGGATTCAGGCGGATTCTCCGGGCCTCTTGAGTCTTTGATGCCCCGAGGCCCCGGCTGGCGAGCGGCGTCTCAAACGTCGCCGGCGAGTACCTGGGCGATGTGCAAAACCCGGGTGCTGACATCGCCGGTGCGGCGCAAACGCCCTTCGATGTTCAGTATGCAGCCGAGGTCGCCGAGCACCACGGCACCCGCTCCGCTCGCCTGCACGTTGATGCATTTTTCGTCCACGATGGCCGTGGAGATCGCCCCATACTTGAGCGCAAAGGTGCCGCCAAAACCGCAGCAATGCTCGCAGTCCTTCATCTCCTGCACAGCCACGCCGCGCTGCGCGAGCAACACGCGCGGCTGTGCCTTCACGCCCAGTTCACGCAGACCAGAGCACGAGTCGTGGTAGGTCACCGGCCCGCGGAATTCGCCTTCGGGCAGCGTGACTTTCGCAACGTTCATGAGGAAATCCGTCAATTCGTAGACGCGTTCGCGCAGCTTGCCGTAGCGCGCCATCAACTCGGGGTCATCGCGAAAGAGATCGCCGTAATGCGCGCGAATCATCCCGCCACAGGAGCCCGACGGAATCACCACATAGTCGTACTGCTCGAATTCGCGCAGCGTCTTTTCCGCGAGGTCGCGCGCGAGCGGCCGCTCGCCCGAGTTGTAGGCCGGTTGCCCGCAGCAGGTCTGCGCGGGCGGGACGTCCACCTCATAGCCTGCTTCCTCGAGCAACTTGAGCGCCGAAAAGCCGATTTCGGGACGCATGGTGTCGACAAGACAGGTGACGAACAAACCGACTCGCATGGGAACTCCTGGTGAAAACCGTCCCCGATTATCCGACGTTTCGCCGCTGCCACCAACGCCGGAGTGCTCCAGGATCGATGACCCGGCAGGCCTGGCACAGGCGTGAATGCGGCCGCCGCAGCGGAACACCATCCCGCCAACCGCTGTCTTTTTTCACAATACGAGATACAATGCTCGCTGCCGTGCCGAGTTTCTTATACTCGCCATACGAATCCGCCCCTGGAATTTGCCCCCCATGACCGACACCAATCCGGATCCGAAGACCTCGATTCAGGTGATCGAGCGCATGATGCGCCTCCTCGACGCGCTCGCCGCACACACCGACCCGGTCAGCCTGAAGGATCTTGCGCAACGCACCGAACTGCATCCGTCCACCGCGCACCGCATTCTCAACGACATGGTGAGCTGCCGGCTCGTCGACCGCTCGGACCCTGGCACGTACCGGCTGGGCATGCGACTGCTGGAGCTGGGCAATCTCGTGAAGGCGCGCCTCTCGGTACGCGACGCCGCGCTCACGCCCATGCGCGAACTGCACCGTCTCACTGGCCAGACCGTGAACCTCTCGGTGCGCCAGGGCGACGAGATTGTCTATATCGAGCGAGCTTATTCCGAACGTTCAGGCATGCAGGTGGTACGGGCGATTGGCGGCCGCGCGCCGCTGCACCTCACTTCGGTTGGCAAACTCTTCCTTGCCGCCGACGAAGCCAATCGCGTTCGCGCTTACGCCACGCGCACGGGCCTTTCGGGTCACACCCGCAACAGCATCACCGACCTCGGCCGCCTGGAGCGCGAACTCGCTCACGTGCGCCAGCAATCTTGCGCACGCGACAACGAGGAACTGGAACTGGGTGTGCGCTGCATCGCAGCGGGCATTTACGACGATACCGGCAAGCTCGTTGCCGGGCTGTCGCTTTCGGCGCCTGCGGACCGCCTTCAGGACTCGTGGCTTGGGCAACTGAGCAAGACGGCGCTCCTGATTTCCGAATCGCTCGGTTACCACCCGGAGCCGGCGGAAGGCAGCGTGCAGACCGCAGCCTGAGCGACCAGATCGCCTCGAGCACGAACCCGTTTCGCGCAATCGCATCGAAGCTCCCCCGAAGCGCCGGCACATCCGGCGCTTCTCTTTTTCCCGCTTTTCAATCGAAGAACTCAGCCCAAACGACAACGCCCCGCGATTGCGGGGCGCTTGTACTGGTGCAACGGAAAGCGGCGCAGCGGCGCTGATCAGGTACCCGCGCCTCCCGCATCCGCACTCGTGATGTGCGGCTGCTGGTCAGCGCCGCCGTTGTCGATCCACGTGCGCACGCGGGTCGCGTCTGCGAAACGCGAATACTTGCCGCTCGAATCGAGCAACACCATGATGACCGGACGGCCATGGACCGTCGTTTGCATCACGAGGCACTCGCCCGCTTCGTTGATGAAGCCGGTCTTCTGCAGGCCGATGTCCCACGACGGATTGCGGATGAGCGCGTTCGTGCTGTTGTAGGCAAGATTGCGCTTGCCCGTGTACACGTCATAGCTGCGGTCGGTCGAGAACTGGCGAATGAGCGGATACTGGTAAGCCGCGTTCACCATCTTCACGAGATCGCGCGCGGTCGAAACATTGTGGCTCGACAGCCCGGTGGAATTCTCGAAGTGCGTGTCGGTCATGCCGAGTTGCTTCGCCTTCGCATTCATGGCGGCGATGAACGCCGGCCGCCCGCCCGGGTAGTAGCGCGAAAGCGCCGCCGCAGCGCGGTTTTCCGACGCCATCAGCGCGATATGCAGCATGTCTTCGCGCGAAAGCACCGAACCCACCGAGAGGCGCGAGCCGGTGTTCTTCTCGTAATCGCGGTCTTCGTCCGTGACTTCAATCGACTCGGTAAGCGACGCCTTCGAGTCGAGCACGACCATCGCGGTCATGAGCTTGGTGATCGAGGCGATCGGCACCACGGCATGCGAATTCTTGTCGAAGAGCGGTTCCAGCGAGTTCTGGTCCACCACGTAGGCAACGCCCGAGCGCAGCATCAGCGAATCGGGCGTTTCATGGAGACCGAACGCCTGGCCCACCGTCGGCTGACGCGGCTCGAACGCCACGCGGCGCACCGCCGAGTGATGGCGGCCGTTCATGGTGTAGCTGACGCGGCGCTTCTTTACTGCCGGACGCGCATCGCTCTCCTGCGCTGCGGCAACGCTGGGTGCGGCCGTTTTTTTGGCGACCTTCGCGCTGCTTGTGCTCTTCTTGCTTGTCTTGCTAGTTTTCTTTGCCTTGGCCGTCGAGGCCGCAGCGGTGTTCTGCGACGCAGCAAAAGCGCCCTCGGGCACTATGAGCGTTGCACTGATGACCACGGAGACAGCCACCGACAGCGCGGTACTGACAACCGATGAAGGCACCAGCTTGAACGACAGGAGCTTGTCGGATTTCATTGGTGTTCTGGATGGAGCGGCGGGATCGTTCGCCAAGTGTAGTAAAACCACGAAAAATTCGCAAATTGAAGCACTTATGGCTACTCGTTAAACCGAAGTCTGACTTTTGATTGAGATGACCAATGTACTTCGAGCACTCAATGGAGAAAGACAATCGCCCGGGCAGCCACACCCTGCTGCGCCTGGCGCCGACAACGTCTTCTGTTGCCTACATTGACGGCACGCGCTATGCAAACTTTATGTGGGAGTAATACCGAGGACGACTCTCTAACGCCGATGTCGCCGAATCGCGCGACGCGCGTTCGACAGCAATGGATCTTTAACGTTCCATGAAGGAGTTTGGTGGACGCGTGAGGCGCAATCCCGCATCGACCTTCGATGAATCATGCGGCGCACGCCATTTCCGATGCACACCGTCATCCTGAATCTTGCCAGATTGAGCGCACATATGCTTGACATTGTCGGGCAAAGCCTCGCCGCAGCCAGTTAGCGGACGCTATGCCGCAATTCGTCAAACTTGACAAATACGCCTCATGCCGCACGCATAAGTAGTTGTTTAACAAAAGTTTAATGTAATTGTGCGTCGCACCAAAAGTTCTTGACATTCATCTCCGGCGACCTAAAATCGAGATCAATGCTGCGACGCACCAAAGCGCCGTGCAGATTCCCCAAGAGTCTTGCCACTTACTTCAGGCGGCCCACGAACGAGGCCGCCAAACATCCAGGAGCGTAACCATGAGTCTGCTGACCCCTGAGCAATTCGCCGCTGCCCAGAAAGCCAACCTCGAAACGCTGTTCGGCCTCACCGGCAAGGCATTCGAAGGCGTGGAAAAGCTCGTCGAATTGAACCTTCAGGCTGTTCGCTCGAACCTCGCGGAATCCCAGGAACACGCCCAGCGCGCGCTGTCGGCAAAAGATGCGCAAGAGTTCTTCGCCGTGCAGTCGAGCTTCGCTCAGCCGCTCGCCGAAAAGCTGCTCTCGTACGGCCGTCACGTGTACGAAATCGCTTCGGCCACGCAAGCCGAGTTCGCGAAGGTTGCTGAAGCGCACTACGAAGAACAGAACCGCAAGGTCCAGTCGCTCGTCGACAATGTCGCCAAAAACGCACCGGCCGGTTCGGAAACCGCGGTTGCCGTGATCAAGTCGGCGATCAACGCTGCGAACACGACCTACGAAACGGTCCACAAGGCCACCAAGCAAGCGGTCGAAATGGCCGAAAGCAACTTCAACGCCGCCTCCGCAGCAGCCAGCAAGGCAGCCGCACAAGCTTCGCGCTCGGCTGCCGCCGCTGCGCCCAAGAAGCCGGCCTGAGTGTTACGCATCGGCCTGGGCGCGCTGCAGGTCGTATAAGCCGCGCCCAGTGCCGGACCCGGCGCTCCGGTCCGGCATGCCGCTTGCCCGGTCGCTGGAAGGCCGGGAATTTTTTTGGCTCCTGCGTTTTTGGCTCCAGCGCCTCTCGCAGCCGGACACAGTCGTTATGGCGAGCCAATAAAAACGGCGCACTCCTCGCGGAGTGCGCCGTTTTTTCATGCTCGCGGCAAACTTACTTCTTCTTTTGCGGCGGTAGGTCCGTACAGACGCCTTCATACAGTTCGGCGGCCATGCCCACCGACTCGCCCAGCGTCGGGTGCGGGTGGATGGTCTTGCCGATGTCGGTCGCATCCGCGCCCATTTCCACCGCGAGGCAGACCTCGCTGATGAGGTCGCCCGCGTTCAGGCCGACGATACCGCCACCGATCACGCGATGCGTCTCTTCGTCGAAGATCAGCTTGGTGAAGCCCTCGTCGCGGCCGTTGGCGATCGCGCGGCCCGAAGCGGCCCACGGGAACACTGCCTTGCCGTACTTGATGCCTTCGGCCTTGCACTGCTCTTCCGTCTTGCCGGCCCAAGCCACTTCCGGATCGGTGTAGGCCACCGACGGAATCTGCATGGCGTCGAAGTATGCCTTCTCGCCGTGCGCCGCTTCCGCTGCCACGTGGCCTTCATGCACGGCCTTGTGCGCGAGCATCGGCTGACCGACGATGTCGCCGATCGCGAAGATGTGCGGCACGTTGGTGCGCTGCTGCTTGTCGACCTCGATGAAGCCGCGATCCGTCACGGCAATGCCGGCCTTGTCCGCGCCGATCTTCTTGCCGTTGGGCGAGCGGCCCACGGCGACCAGCACGAGGTCGTAGCGCTGCGGCTCGGCGGGCGCCTTCTCACCCTCGAAGGTGACGTAGATGCCATCGTCCTTCGCCTCGGCGCCCGTCGTCTTGGTCTTGAGCATGACATTCGCGAAGCGCTTCGCGTTGTACTTCTCCCAGACCTTCACGAGATCGCGGTCGGCACCGGCCATCAGGCCGTCGAGCATTTCGACGACGTCGATCTGCGCGCCGAGCGTCGAGTAGACGGTCGCCATTTCGAGGCCGATGATGCCGCCGCCGATCACCAGCATCTTCTGCGGGATCTGGCGCAGCTCGAGCGCGCCGGTCGAATCGACCACGCGTGGATCTTCGGGAATGAAAGGCAGCTTGACGGCTTGCGAGCCCGCGGCAATGATCGCCTGCTTGAACTTGACGATTTTCTTGCCGCTCTCGCCCGCCACTTCCATGTGGTACGGATCGAGGAAGGTGCCCACGCCGGTCACGACTTCGACCTTGCGTGCCTTCGCCATGCCGGCGAGACCACCCGTGAGCTTCTTGACGACGCCCGACTTGAAGTCGCGCAGGCGGTCGAGGTCGATCTGCGGCTTGCCGAACGAGATGCCGTGCGATTCGAGCGCAGCGGCTTCGTCGATCACGAGCGCCGTGTGCAGCAGCGCCTTCGACGGGATGCAGCCCACGTTCAGGCACACGCCGCCAAGCGTCGAATAACGCTCGACCAGCACGGTCTTCATGCCGAGGTCGGCCGAACGGAACGCTGCCGAATAGCCGCCGGGGCCGGCGCCGAGCACGAGCATGTCGCATTCGACATCGGCACTGCCGCCAAAGCTGCCGGCTTGCGGCGCGGCGGTTTTCGAAACTTCGGCAGCCTTCGGGGCCTCGGCAGCCCTAGCCGCTTCGGCCTTCGGTGCGGCAGCCGGCGCAGGCGCGGCAGCAGCAGCCGACACTTCGACCAGTGCGATCACGGTGCCTTGCGACGCCTTGTCGCCAGCCTTGATCTTCACTTCCTTTACGGTGCCCGCGACGTCGCTGGGCACTTCCATCGTGGCCTTGTCCGACTCGAGCGAGAGCAGCGTCTGCTCCTTCTCGATCACATCGCCGGCCTTGATGTTGACTTCGATGACGTCGATGTCCTTGAAGTCGCCGATATCCGGCACTTTCACTTCGACGAGACTCATGGTGTCCCCTATTGGAACGACCGGCCGCGCTCGCCGTGCCGCGCACGCGCATGGACACTGCGCGTGCGACGTGGCGGCGTCAGCCGGTCAATGAAGCGGTTTTACAGAATCACGCGGCGGAAGTCGCCGAGGATCGCGCCAAGGTACGCATTGAAGCGCGCGGCAGCTGCGCCGTCGATCACGCGGTGATCGTACGAGAGCGACAACGGCAGCGTGAGGCGCGGCACGAACTGCTTGCCGTCCCACACCGGCTTCATCGCGCTCTTCGACAGACCGAGGATCGCCACTTCCGGTGCGTTGATGATCGGCGTGAAGTGCGTGCCACCGATGCCGCCGAGCGACGAGATCGAGAAGCAGCCGCCTTGCATCTGGTCCGGCTTGAGCTTGCCTTCGCGCGCGAGCTTCGAGAGCTCGGCCATTTCCTTGGCGATGTCGACGAGGCCCTTCTTGTCCGCGTCGCGGATCACCGGGACGACGAGGCCGTTCGGCGTGTCGGCGGCAAAACCGATGTGGTAGTACTGCTTGAAGACGAGGTTGTCGCCGTCGAGGCTCGCGTTGAATGTCGGGAACTTCTTGAGCGCGGCGACGCAGGCCTTGATGACGAACGCGAGCATCGTGAACTTAACGCCCGCCTTCTCGTTTTCCTTGTTCAGCTGCACGCGCAACGCTTCGAGGTCGGTGATGTCCGCTTCGTCGTTGTTCGTGACGTGCGGGATCATGACCCAGTTGCGGTGCAGGTTCGCGCCCGAGATCTTCTTGATGCGCGACAGCGGCTGCGTGTCGATCGGGCCGAACTTCGTGAAGTCGACCTTCGGCCACGGCAGCAGGTTCAGGCCAGCGCCGCCGCCGGCAGGTGCTGCCGCGGCAGCAGGCGCCGCGAGCGCACCCGTCATCACGCCCTTCACGAACGCGGTGACGTCGTCCTGGGTGATGCGGCCCTTCGGACCCGTGCCCGTGACACGTGCAACGTCCACGCCCAGATCACGTGCGAACTTGCGCACCGACGGCGATGCGTGGCTCGGACGGCGCGAACCGCCTTCGCCTGCCGGGATGATCGGCGCCTGCGCGAGCGCCGACGGCGCTGCAGGAGCGGCCTTGGCCGGCACGGCCTGGGGCGCGTCCGACGGCACTTCGACCGGTTTCGCAGCCGGTGCGGCGGCGGGAGCCGCTGCGCCTTCAGCTTCCACCACGACGATTTCCGTGCCTTCCGACACGTTGTCGCCGACCTTGACCAGAATCGACTTGACGACGCCGGACACCGGGCTCGGCACGTCCATGGTCGCCTTGTCCGACTCGAGCGTGACGAGCGACTGCTCCTTCTCGACGCGGTCGCCGACCTTCACGCCGATCTCGATGACCGGCACATCCTTGTAGTCGCCGATGTCGGGGACCTTGACGCTTTGCGCGCCGCCGCTCGCAGCGGGCGCGGCTGCCTGCGCAGCGGGTGCAGCAGGGGCTGCGGGCGCAGCAGCGGGGGCAGCGGCAGGCGCTGCAGCCGCAACCGCGGCAGCGCCGTCCAGCAAGAGCACGAGCGTGCCTTCCGACACGTTGTCGCCCTGCTTGACCTTCACTTCCTTGACCGTGCCCGAAGCCGGGCTCGGCACATCCATGGTCGCCTTATCCGATTCCAGCGTGATCAGCGACTGCTCTTTTTCGACGGTATCGCCCGCCTTCACCAGCACCTCGATCACAGGAATGTCCTTGTAATCGCCGATGTCCGGCACCTTGACTTCGATCGTTTGACTCATTGTTAGTGTCTCCGGGGCCGCATACGACGCGCCTCCTCGCTTCGAGGAGACGCTCATGCCATGCACAGGGGGATGATGTGTTAGACAGTCATCGGGTTGGGTTTGGACGGGTCGAGCTTGTACTTCGCAATGGCGTCGGCGACGACCTTGCGCTCGATCTTGCCTTCGTCCGCGAGCGCGTTGAGCGCTGCGACCGTCGTCCAGTAACGATCGACTTCGAAGAAGTGACGCAGATTCTCACGCGTATCCGAGCGGCCGAAGCCGTCGGTGCCGAGCACCACGAACTTGCGCGGCACGAGGCCACGGATCTGGTCGACCAGTGCGCGCACGTAGTCGGTCGATGCGATGACCGGGCCTTCCGTGCCCTTGAGCAGCTTCTCGACGTGCGACTCGCGGCGCGGCTCGCTCGGGTGCAGCAGGTTCCAGCGCTCGACTTCGTGGCCTTCGCGAGCGAGTTCCGTGAAGCTCGGCACGCTCCAGAGGTCGGCCTCGACGCCCCAGTCGTTCTTGAGCAGGTCGGCGGCCGCGATCACTTCGTTGAAGATCGTGCCCGCGCCCATCAGTTGAACGCGCGGACCCTTGGCCTTCGCGTCGCCCTTGCGGAACGAGTACATGCCCTTGAGGATATCGGCCGCAACGTTTTCGCCCTGCGGGATCGCCGGATGCTCGTAGTTCTCGTTCATCACGGTGATGTAATAGAACACGTCTTCCTGTTCCTGGACCATACGGCGCAGGCCGTCCTGCATGATCACGGCCAGTTCGTAGCCGAACGTCGGGTCATAGGTGACGCAGTTCGGCACCGATGCCGCCCACAGGAGCGAGTGGCCGTCTTCGTGCTGCAGGCCTTCGCCGTTGAGCGTCGTGCGGCCCGCGGTGCCGCCCAGCAGGAAGCCGCGCGAACGCATGTCGCCCGCCGCCCACACCAGATCGCCAATGCGCTGGAGGCCGAACATCGAGTAGAAGATGTAGAACGGCACCATGATCTCGCCGTGCGTCGAGTACGACGTCGCGGCTGCGATCCAGTCGCACATGCCGCCGGCTTCGTTGATGCCTTCCTGGAGAATCTGGCCCGTCTGCGATTCCTTGTAGAACATCAGCTGGTCAGCATCTTCCGGCACGTACTTCTGGCCATCCTGATTCCAGATGCCGATCTGGCGGAACAGGCCTTCCATACCGAAGGTACGCGACTCGTCCGGCACGATCGGCACGACGCGCTTGCCGAGCGCCTTGTCCTTGAGCAGGATGTTGAGGATACGCACGAACGCCATGGTCGTGGAGATTTCACGGCCTTCGCCCGTGCCCTTGAGCAGCGGATCGAACGCTTCGAGCGCCGGCACCGGCAGCGATTCCGCCTTCTGGCGGCGCGCGGGCAGATAGCCGCCGAGGTCCATGCGCTTCTGGCGCATGTACTCGAGCTCCTTCGAGCCTTCCTCGAACTTGAGGTACGGCACGTCGACGAGCTGCTCGTCCGTGATCGGCAGACGGAACTGGTCGCGGAACTTCTTGAGCTGGTCCACCTGCATCTTCTTCTGCTGGTGGGTGATGTTCATGGCCTGGCCGGCTTCGCCCATGCCATAGCCCTTGATCGTCTTGGCGAGGATCAGGGTCGGCTGGCCCTTCGCGTGCTGTGCCTGGTGGAATGCCGCGTAGATCTTGTGCGGATCGTGGCCGCCACGGTTCAGGTTCCAGATGTCGTCATCGGACCAGTCGGCGACCAGCGCCTTCAGTTCAGGCGTGTTGAAGAAGTGCTCGCGCACATAGGCGCCCGACTCCGACTTGTACGTCTGGTACTCGCCGTCGACGACTTCCATCATGCGGCGCATCAGCGCGCCCGACTTGTCGCGCGCGAAGAGCGCGTCCCAGCGGCTGCCCCAGATGACCTTGATGACGTTCCAGCCGGCGCCGCGGAACTCGCTTTCGAGTTCCTGAATGATCTTGCCGTTGCCGCGCACCGGGCCGTCGAGACGCTGCAGGTTGCAGTTGATGACGAACACGAGGTTGTCCAGACGCTCGCGGCCGGCCATGCCAATCGCGCCGAGCGATTCCGGCTCGTCCGTTTCACCGTCGCCGAGGAAGGCCCAGACCTTGCGGCCGTCGGTCTTCGCAATGCCGCGCGCCTGCAGGTACTTCATGAAGCGTGCCTGGTAGATCGCCATGATCGGGCCGAGGCCCATCGAGACGGTCGGGAACTGCCAGAAGTCCGGCATCAGCCACGGGTGCGGGTACGACGAGATGCCCTGGCCGCCCACTTCCTGGCGGAAGTTGTCGAGCTGGTTCTCGGACAGGCGGCCGAGCAGGAACGCGCGCGAGTAGACGCCCGGCGACGAGTGGCCCTGCACGAAAACGAGGTCGCCGCCATGTTCCGGCGACGGAGCACGCCAGAAGTGGTTGTAGCCGACGTCGTAGAGCGTCGCGGCGGAAGCGAACGAGGCGATGTGGCCGCCCACGTTCGTGTTCTTGCCCGCGCGCAGCACCATGGCGATGGCGTTCCAGCGCGTGTACGAGCGAATGCGGTGTTCGATGTCCTGGTCGCCGGGGTTCTTGGCCTGGTTGGCAACGGGAATCGTGTTGATGTACGGCGTGTTGGCCGAGAACGGCAGATGCTCGCCATGCACGCGGGCGAATTCGATCTGCTTCTCGATCAGATAGTGAGCGCGGTCGGGTCCAATGGTGGAGATGACGCCGTCCAGCGCCTCCAGCCATTCGGCGGTTTCCTGAGGATCTTCGTCCTTTTCGGTGGCAATGTATTTCAGGACTTCGTCGGGTACAGCGGACATACTCGTCTCCTGGATGTAGGGGAACGCTGTTGATCGGACCATGCGGATGACGACCCTCGCGACGTGACAGGACCCTCCGCATCAGCATTGCGGGCGATTGTAATTACCGCATCTCGCTTCATGCAAGGAATTTTTCGAATTGCGAGATTGATTTTTATAATGTGGAAAATTGCTGCGTCGCAAGCTGAATCGTTCGTGCCCTTTCGCCGATATCCGCCAGTTCGCACCCGTTTATCGGCGAATTGCTGCTTTTTTCACGGCGTTTGGAACTCTTACGCTGAGCTACAATCCTTGCCATGTTGACCGAACGGCTTTTCGCACGCTCGGCGCGACCGCCCGGTTCGCCCGGCGAGTCATCGCCGTCCCGCTGGCACCACGGACCCTGGTGGTCGAATTCCTATTTGCTGACGCCGCTCCTGTCGATCCTCGTATTCCTGATCGTCATGAGCCTGATCTTGTGGAGCCTGAACCGCCGCGAGCAGCAACAGCAGGAAGACACGCTTTACCGCAACGTCGCCTGGGCCCAGCAGCAGATCCGCCTCTCCATGACGGGCGCGCAGGAGCAATTGCAGGCGCTCCAGCGCGACCTGGTTGCCGGCCACAACGACCCGCAGTACTTCCAGACGTCCACCACGGACATCATGCAGGGTCACCCCGAGATCCTCTATCTGAACTGGTATACGAGCCAGCAGGAGCCGCGCTGGCCCAACACGGCCATGCCGGTGTTCGGCCAGCGCCTGGCCAAGCCCAACGACGCGCAGATGGACGAGGCCGTGAAGGCCGCCTTCACCGAAGCCCGCTCGACGCGCCGCCAGGTCTACTCGCCGCTCATCTACGACGACGTGGGCAACGGCTATATCACGTTGCAGACGCCGGTTTACCGCGACCGCGAGTTCCTCGGTTCGGTGGCCGCCGTGTTCTCGGTCGAAGGGATCCTCAAGCACGACATCCCCCCTGAGCTGTCCGCCAAGTACAAGATTTCGCTCATCGACGCGAACAACCGCGAGCTCGCCACCACCTCGACGCGCCCGCGCCTGCCGCACGACGTCTACTACGACCTGCCGCTCGACCCGCCGGGCCAGGGCGTCTCCGTGCGCGTGTACTCGTATCCGCAGATGACCAACTTCACGAACAATACGCTCGTGTGGCTGGTTGCGGGACTTTCGTGCTTCGTCCTGTGGAGCCTGTGGAGTCTCTGGAAGCATACGCGCCAGCGCTTCGAAGCGCAGCAGGCGCTGTACGCGGAAGCATTCTTCCGGCGCGCGATGGAAAATTCGGTGCTGATCGGCATGCGCGTGCTCGACATGCACGGGCGGATCACGCACGTGAACCCCGCCTTTTGCCGCATGACCGGCTGGGACGAAAGCGACCTCGTGGGCAAGCATGCGCCGTTTCCCTACTGGCCGCGCGACGCCTACCCTGAAATGCAGCGCCAGCTCGACATGACGCTGCGTGGCAAGGCGCCCTCCTCGGGGTTCGAGCTGCGCGTGCGCCGCAAGGACGGCTCGCAGTTCCATGCGCGCCTCTATGTCTCGCCGCTCATCGATAGCTCGGGCCGCCAGACCGGCTGGATGTCGTCGATGACCGACATCACCGAGCCCAAGCGCGCGCGCGAGGAACTCGCCGCCGCGCACGAGCGCTTCACCACGGTGCTGGAGAGCCTCGACGCCGCCGTCTCGGTGCTCGCCGCCGACGAAGCCGAGTTGCTGTTCGCAAACCGCTACTACCGCCACCTCTTCGGCATCCGCCCGGACGGCCATCTAGAACTGGCCGGCGGCGGCGGCTTCGATTCGGCTGCAGCGTCGTCGGATTCGATCGACATGGTGGACGCCTACGCGGGCCTGCCCGCCACCGCGCTCACCGAAAGCGCCGCCGATGCCCAGGAAGTCTATGTCGAGAGCATCCAGAAGTGGTTCGAGGTGCGGCGCCAGTACATCCAGTGGGTAGACGGCCACCTCGCGCAGATGCAGATCGCGACCGACATCACCACGCGCAAGCAGGCCCAGGAACTGGCCCGCCAGCAAGACGAGAAGCTGCAGTTCACGAGCCGCCTCATGACGATGGGCGAAATGGCCTCGTCGCTCGCGCACGAGCTGAACCAGCCGCTCGCCGCCATCAACAACTATGCCTCGGGCACCGTCGCGCTCGTGAAGTCAGGGCGCGCCGCGCCCGACAACCTCTTGCCCGTGCTCGAAAAGACCGCGCAGCAGGCGGTGCGCGCGGGCATGATCATCAAGCGCATCCG
Organism: Paraburkholderia sp. A1BS-2L; assembly: GCF_051125205.1. NCBI lineage: Bacteria > Pseudomonadati > Pseudomonadota > Betaproteobacteria > Burkholderiales > Burkholderiaceae > Paraburkholderia > Paraburkholderia sp. A1BS-2L. The sequence continues at coordinate 1,316,231 of NZ_CP120428.1, read as the reverse complement.
CGAATTCGTGAAGCGCAGCGAGCCCAAGCGCCAGGCCACGCGCGTAGCCGACATTGTCGCCGACGCCGTGGGGCTCGCCGAAATCGAGGCGCGCAAGCGCCGCATCCGCATCGTGACCGACATGCGCTCGCGCATGCCCGTGATCTACGTCGATCCGGTGCTCATCGAGCAGGTGCTCGTCAATCTTCTGAAGAACGCCGCCGAAGCTATGGCCGAGGCGCGCCCGAATGCGGTCGATCCGGTGATCCGCGTGATCGTGAAGCGCGACGGCGGCAACGTCTGCATTAGCGTGGTCGATCAGGGCCCGGGCGTCGACGAGGCTACCGCCGAGCGTCTCTTCGAACCTTTCTACAGCACCAAGTCCGATGGCATGGGCATGGGGCTGAATATCTGCCGTTCGATCATCGAATCGCATCGCGGGCGTCTTTGGGTGGTCAACAACGTCGAAGCCGACGGCCACATCAGCGGCGCCACATTCCATTGCAGTCTGCCCATCGGCGAAACGGACCGTTCCTCGCGCGACGGATCCGACGAGCCGACTACACAAACCGTTACGGGAGAGCCATGAACAGCCCAGTCACCACTCAGGAAACCGTCTTTGTTGTCGACGACGATGAAGCCGTACGAGACTCCCTGCGCTGGCTGCTCGAAGCGAATGGCTACCGCGTGCAGTGCTTCACGAGCGCGGAAGAGTTCCTCGATGCGTACCAGCCGGCGCAGCAAGCCGGACAAATCGCCTGCCTGATTCTGGACGTGCGCATGCAGGGCATGAGCGGACTCGAGCTGCAGGAGCGCCTGATCGCCGAAAACGCCTCGTTGCCGATCATCTTCGTGACCGGCCACGGCGACGTGCCGATGGCCGTCTCCACCATGAAGAAGGGCGCGATGGACTTCATCGAGAAGCCGTTCGACGAAGCCGAACTGCGCAAGCTCGTCGAGCGCATGCTGGAGAAGGCCCGCAGCGAAAGCACCAACGTGCAGCAGCAGCGCGCTGCGGCCGAGCGGCTCGGCAAGCTCACGGCGCGCGAGCACCAGGTGCTCGAGCGCATCATCGCGGGCCGCCTGAATAAGCAGATCGCCGACGATCTGGGCATCAGCATCAAGACCGTCGAAGCGCACCGCGCGAACATCATGGAAAAGCTCAACGTGAACACGGTCGCCGACCTGCTGCGTCTCGCGCTTTCCAACAAGCCGCAACAGGCGCAGCAGCAATAAAACTGCTGCCAGAACGGCGCGACGGGGAAGGCATGATCTTGCGCGGCGCATGACGCCGCGCGGCGCCTTCCCTACCACATTCCCATCGCTTCTTCCTGTTTCGTTCGGCCCGTGTTTCGTCTGGCCGCGACAGTTCGCGCGCGCCGCGCGGGTATAATGTCGCCCTTTGCAGCCGGCGCCCCGCCTCTCCCTGCGCACGGGCGTCAAACCAGCGTCAAGCGACCCGCCGCGCTCCGGCATGCATCCGCGCATCGCCCACTCTCGATTCGACCGACCATGACAGCCACCCTCATCGACGGCCTCGCCCTCTCCAAGAAACTGCGCGCCGACGTCGCCACGCGCGCCGCCGCCCTCACTGCCCGCGGCCATCAGCCTGGCCTCGCGGTCGTGCTGGTCGGCGACAATCCCGCGAGCGAAGTCTATGTGCGCAACAAGGTGAAGGCCTGCGAAGACAACGGCCTCCGTTCGTCGTACGACCGCTACGCCGAAACGCTCTCCGAAGCCGATCTGCTCAAACGCATCGACGAACTGAACCGCGACCCGAAGATTCACGGCATCCTCGTGCAGTTGCCGCTGCCCAAGCACATCGACAGCCACAAGGTGATCGAGGCGATCGCACCGGAAAAAGACGTGGACGGTTTTCACGTGGCCAACGCCGGCGCGCTCCTGACCGGCCGGCCGCTGTTCCGCCCCTGCACGCCCTATGGCGTGATGAAGATGTTCGAGGAGTACCAGATCCCGCTCGAAGGCGCGAACGCCGTGGTGATCGGCCGCTCGAACATCGTCGGCAAGCCGATGGCGCTGCTGCTGCTCGAAAAGGGCGCCACGGTCACGGTCTGCCACAGCAAGACGCGCGATCTCGCGAAACACACGCGTGAAGCGGACATCGTGGTGGCCGCCGTGGGCAAGCGCAACGTGGTGACCGCCGACATGATCAAGCCGGGCGCCACCGTGATCGACGTGGGCATGAATCGAGACGACAACGGCAAACTGTGCGGCGACGTCGATTTCGCGGGCCTGAAGGACGTGGCCGGCTTCATCACACCGGTGCCGGGCGGCGTCGGCCCGATGACCATTACGATGCTGCTCGTCAACACGATCGAAGCCGCGGAGCGTGCAGCTGGCGCCTAGGCACGCCCAGCAACCGCTTGCCAGACCGGCACGCGGTTGCGAACGCTTCACTGAAAACGGCCCTGTGCATTCCTGCTTGGGCCGTTTTTTTCGTGCATGCACTGGCGATGCGCAGAGCGCGGCGCGTCGATTGCGCCGCCTCGGCCCGACTTCTGTTAATTTGCACGGGTGCTCCGGTTGGAAAGCGCGCACTGCGCCCCAATAACCGGAATTTCGGGGCGTGCGAAAGCGCGCGGCGCCCCGGCCCTCCCCGGCTGCGCATCGGCCCATTTCATTGCGAATCAACCGCGACAGAAGGAACAGGACGCATCATGGCAACTACTCCCTCCGATAATCCGCTGCTCGATTTCACCGGTCTGCCGCGCTTTGGCGAGATCCGCCCCGAACACGTAACGCCCGCACTGGACGTGCTGCTCGCGAACGCGAACGCCGCGGTCGAGCGCGCGGCCCAACCCATGACGCCCTCGCAGTGGAGCGACGTGGTCGAACCGCTCGAGCGCGCCACCGAACCGCTCTCGCGCGCCTGGGGCATGATCGGACACCTGAATGCCGTAGCCGACACGCCGGAGCTGCGTGCCGCGTATGGCGAGAACCTGCCGCGCGTAACCGAATTCTGGTCGAGCGTCGGCCAGAATCTCGCGCTCTACGAGAAGTACAAGGCCATCGCGAACCACAATTCGTTCCAGTTGCTTTCCACCGAGCGCAAGAAGATTCTCGATAACTCGCTGCGCGACTTCCGCCTCTCGGGTGCGGAGTTGCCCGAAGACCAGAAGCCGCGTTTCGCCGAGCTGCAGGAGCGCCAGGCGTCGCTCGCGAAAGCGTTCTCCGACCATGTGCTCGACGCCACCAACGCCTATGCGTTCTACGCCACGAGCGAAAGCGAGCTCGCCGGCCTGCCCGACGACGTGATCGCTGCCGCGCGCGAAGCCGCCGAGCGCGAGGACAAGCAAGGCTGGAAGTTCACGCTGCACTTCCCCTCGTATTTCCCGGTGCTGCAATACTCGGAAAACCGCGCGATGCGCGAGACGATGTATCGCGCCTACGTCACGCGCGCATCGGAGCTGGGTCCTCAATACGGCGGCGGCAAGCCCGACTGGGACAACACCGCAATCGTCGACGATCAGCTCAAGCTGCGCGCCGAAGAAGCGAAGATGCTCGGCTACAACAACTTCGCCGAGGTTTCGCTCGCGCCGAAGATGGCCGAGTCGCCCGCGCAGGTCACGAGCTTCCTCGAAGACCTCGCCGCGCGCGCACGCCCGCACGCCGAAAAAGACTGGCAGGAACTGCGCGAGTTCGCTGCGAACGAACTCGGCCTCGCGCAGATCGAGCCGTGGGACATGGCCTTCGCAGCCGAACGCCTGCGTCAAAAGCGCTACGCGTTCTCGGAGAACGAGGTCAAGCAATATTTCCCCGAAGACTTCGTGCTCAAGGGCCTCTTCAAGGTTACGGAAACACTGTTCGGCGTGCGCATCCGCGACGACAAAGCCGCCGTCTGGCACCCGGACGTGCGCTTCTTCCGAGTCGAGAACGCGGACGGCACCCTGGTCGCGCAGTTCTATCTCGACCTCTACGCACGCGAAGGCAAACGCGGCGGCGCATGGATGGACGATGCACGCTCGCGCCGCAAGCTCGAGGGCGACAGCGTGCAGACGCCGGTCGCGTATCTCACCTGCAACTTTTCCGCGCCGGTGGGCGGCCGCCCCGCGTGCTTCACGCACGACGAAGTCATCACGCTGTTCCATGAATTCGGCCACGGCCTGCATCACATGCTCACGCGCGTGGACGAGCTCTCGGTCTCGGGCATCAACGGCGTGGAATGGGACGCGGTCGAACTGCCCTCGCAGTTCATGGAGAACTTCTGCTGGGAGTGGGACGTTCTCACGGAGATGACCTCGCACGTCGACACGGGCAAGCCGCTGCCGCGCGAACTCTTCGACAAGATGCTCGCCGCGAAGAACTTCCAGAGCGGCCTCGGCACGCTGCGCCAGATCGTGTTTTCGCTGTTCGACATGGCGCTGCACGTGGACTTCGACGCCTCGAAGGGCAAGACCGTGAACGATCTCGCGCGCGAGATCAACGCGCGCTATCACGTCATTGCGCAAGCTCCGTTCTCGCGCTGGCCGAACACCTTCAGCCATATCTTCGCGGGCGGCTACGCGGCGGGCTACTACAGCTACAAGTGGGCCGAAGTGCTTTCCGCCGATGCCTACGCGGCGTTCGAAGAAGCCGCGCAAGCCGCGAAGTCGAGCGTGCTCGACGCGGCCACGGGCACGCGCTATCGCAAGGAGATTCTGGAAGTGGGCGGCAGCCGCCCGGCGATGGAATCGTTCAAGGCGTTCCGCGGACGCGAGCCCAACATCGATGCGCTGCTGCGCCATAACGGCATGGAGCAGCCGCCGGCACAGCACTAAACGCGCCTCGCGCACCTTCACGAAAAGCCGCGCATGGAAGTGCATTCCATGCGCGGTTTTTCATCGTCCACCGCTCGTTGGCCAATCTATTGGCGAATCTGATGGCGAGTCGCTTACCGGTGCAGCCTGAAATCGACGCTCGTGGGCCGTCCTTCGAGCGCAAGCGACACGCGTTGCGCGGGCTGGCGACTCACCACCCGGCCCCGGCTCACCACAGCAAGGCGCACTGCACGTAGCCGAATCGCCTCGACAGGATCGCGCGCATCGAGCACCACGAGATTGGCCGCGCTTCCCGGCGCAATGCCATAGCCTTCGAGACCGAGAATCTTCGCGGGATTGACCGTGACCGCGTCGAAGCATGTGCGCGACGCCTCCACGCCCGTCATCTGTGCGACGTGCAACCCCATCTGCGCGACCTCGAGCATGTCGCCCGAGCCGAAGCTGTACCAGGGATCCATCACGCAATCGTGGCCAAACGCGACGTTGATGCCCGCCGCCAACAGCTCGGGCACGCGCGTCATGCCGCGGCGCTTGGGATAGGTATCGGAGCGGCCCTGCAGCGTAATGTTGATGAGCGGATTCGCGATCGCTGCCACGCCGGACTCGCGCATGAGCGGGATGAGCTTGCTCACGTAGTAATTGTCCATCGAGTGCATCGACGTGAGATGCGAGCCCGTCACGCGGCCGTGCAAACCGAGACGATGCGCTTGCGCCGCGAGCGTTTCGATGTGGCGCGAGAGCGGGTCGTCGGACTCGTCGCAATGCATGTCCACGCGCAGGCCTTGCTCCGCCGCGAATTCGCAGAGCAGCCGCACCGACTCCGCACCGTCGGCCATGGTGCGCTCGAAATGCGGGATGCCGCCCACCACGTCCACGCCCATCGCGATGGCACGCTTGAGATTGTCGAACGCGCCGGGGCTGCGCAGCAGTCCGTCCTGCGGAAACGCCACGAGTTGCAAGTCGAGGTACGGCGCCACGCGGCGCTTCACTTCGAGCAGCGCCTCGACGGCAAGCAGGCGCGCGTCGCAAACATCGACGTGCGAGCGGATCGCCAGCAGCCCGCGCGCGACGGCCCAATCGCAGTACTGCAGCGCGCGCTCGACGAGCGCCTCTTGCGTGAGCTGCGGCTTGAGCTCGCCCCACAGCGCGATGCCCTCCAGCAGCGTGCCCGACGCATTCACGCGCGGCAGCCCCCAGGACAGCGTGGCATCCATGTGGAAATGCGCGTCGACGAACGGCGCGCTGACGAGCGCACCAGCCGCGTCGATCTCCTCTGGCGCCTGCGCCGCGAGATGCGGCTCGACGGCAATGATGCGCCCCGCCTCGACACCGATATCGACCGTGGGATGCCCGGCCGGATGCGCATGCGCGAGCACGGCGCGGCGAATGATCAGATCCATGCATGGCTCCTTGCTGGCGTTTTCTTGTACTGCGCGTTGATGCCGCTTTTTTTCGGTTCCGCCTTGATTCTATCGGAGCATGAATTCACGCCCCCGCTTCGCGGTCGTCGTCTTCGGGATCGTCGTCGAACAGCGCGAACTGGCCGCGCAGCATGGGATTGTCCTCTTCGAGCCGCACGCCCGCGCCCAGCAGGCGCACCGCGAGCTTGCGCCGCGCCAGCCCCTTCTCGAGCAAAGCGAGCAGCGTGGGCAGATCGGTGGCGTCGGCCACGCATTCGACCGTGGTGCGCTGAAAATTCGCGAAGCGGATCTTCACGAAGAGCTTGCGCACGGCGTGCGCGCAGCCGGCGCGCTCGATGCGCGCGTCCAGTTGCACGGCAAGACGCTTGAGCTCCTCGCTGCACGCTTCGAGCGTGAGCAGATCGTTCACATAGGTCGTCTCGACACTTACCGACTTGCGCTCCTGATCCGCGCGCACGGGCCGCTCGTCGATGCCGCGCGCCAGTTCGTAGAGCCGCTTGCCGAACACGCCGAAACGCCGATGCAGATCGAACAGCGACCACGTGCGCAACTGCGTGCACGTGGACAGCCCAAGGCTCTCCAGCTTGGCCGCCGTGACCTTGCCCACGCCGTGAATCTTGCGCACGGGCAGCGCCGCAACGAATGCATCGACCTCATGCGGACGCACGACGAAGAGCCCATCGGGCTTGTTCCAGTCGGAAGCGATCTTGGCGACGAACTTGTTGGGCGCAACGCCTGCCGATACCGTCACCCCCACGGTCTCGCGCACGCGCTCGCGAATCTCATTTGCGATGAGCGTGGCGCTGCCCTTGCACCGCGTGGTGCGCGACACGTCGAGATAAGCCTCGTCGAGCGAGAGCGGCTCGACGTCCGCCGTGTAATCGCGGTAAATCGCCATGATCTGCCGCGAGGCGATGCGGTACTTCTCCATCGCCGTGGGCAGTATCAGCAGATCGGGACACTTGCGCATGGCGAGCGCCGACGACATGGCCGAGTGCACGCCAAAGCGGCGCGCCTCGTAATTGCAGGTGGCGATCACGCCCCGCTGGTCCGGCCTGCCGCCCACCGCAAGCGGGCGCCCGCGCAGCGTGGGGTCGTCGCGCATTTCAACCGATGCATAAAAGCAGTCGCAATCGCAATGGATGATCTTGCGAGCGAAGCTGGCAGCCGGCGAGAGGTCGGAAGAAAGCGTGTTCAAAGTACCGATACTGTACAAAAACACAGTGCCATTTTCAAGAAAACTGTCCGCGCAGCCTGGCCTCGCCGTACTGCGGCACGCGTGCTGGACCGTACCTGTACAGCGACGCGGACATGCCTATACTCGTCCGATCATTTCAATCCATTGCGGGAGTGGCGATGAAAACGATCGGTGTGATTGGCGGGATGAGCTGGGAGTCGTCGGCGGAATATTACCGGCTGCTGAACCGCTACGCGAAGGCGCGGCTCGGCGGACATCACAACGCGCGCAGCCTCATGGCGACGGTTGATTTCGCCGATATCGAAGCCTTGCAGCGCTCGGGCGACTGGGACGCGCTGGGCGTGCAGATGGCGCGGGCGGCCGCGCAACTGGAACGCGGCGGCGCCGATCTCGTGCTGCTGGCGACCAACACGATGCATCGCGTGTGCGCATCGATCGAAGCGGCGATTGCGATCCCCTTCCTGCATATCGCCGATCCGACCGGCGACGCGTTGCGCGCGGCGGACGTGACGCGCGTGGGTCTGCTCGGCACGCGCTATACGATGGAACAGGACTTCTATACAGGCAGGCTGCGCAACGTGCACGGCATCGAGGCGCTCGTGCCCGACGAGCGCGAGCGCCTGGACGTGCATCGCATCATCTACGATGAACTCTGTCATGGCGCCGTGAAAGCGGAATCGCGCGGCGTGTATCAGCGGGTGATCGAAGCGCTCGCAGCACGGGGCGCGCAAGCCGTCATCCTCGGCTGCACGGAAATCACGATGCTGATCAAACCCGAGGACTCGGCAATACCGGTGTTCGATACGACCGCACTGCATGCACAGGCGGCTGTGGATTGGGCGCTGGAAAACCAGGGTCGCTGAGGCGAGCTGGATGACAGGCGGGCACGGATTGCGCGCCCAGAACGGAAAAAGCCTGCATGACTTTCATCATGCAGGCTTTGAGAATCTTTCCTGGTTGCGGGGGTAGGATTTGAACCTACGACCTTCGGGTTATGAGCCCGACGAGCTGCCAGACTGCTCCACCCCGCGTCCGTCAGAGAAAACAATTATAGGCACATCCTGTGTTCGCGTCAACACTTTATTTCCAGTCGTCCATGTCGGGAGCGACCTTGCTCATATCGGCGCATCGAGGTTGATTCGGAAGCCAAACTTATTTGCAATGACCATTGCATTGAACGCTACGCCTGGTCGTCATTGAGAAGCGGCTTGAGCTCCTCGGCCCATTCAAGCCACGATTCCTGCGTGCGTATCCCCGCCTTGAGAATCGCATACTGCAACTGCTGCCCGCGCGTGAGCACCGGCGCGCCGAAATCGCGCTGCTCGATCTCGCGATACGTCTTGAGGCGCGCACGCGCTTCCTCGATGAGCCGCGGCACTTCCTCTCCCAGTCCTAGTGGGCCGATCACGGCGTCGGCGCGCAGCTTCAGCAAGAACACGTTGCGGTCGTCGGGGCCCAGACGCGTTTCACGCGCCCAGCGCTCGACTTCTTCGCGGCCTACCGGCAGCACGCGGTAAACCTTCCTGCGCGTGGCGCCGGCGTGTGCGTCGTCCTCCTCCAGAACGGCAACCCAACCGGTCGCCACCATGCGGCCGAGTTCGCGGTAGATCTGCTGATGCGTGGCATGCCAGAAATAGCCAATCGCCCGGTCGAAGCGCCGGGCGAGGTCGTAGCCGGACGACGGCTTTTCCAGCAGGGCGATCAGGATGGCGTGAGGGGTCGACATCAGGCGATTCTAAACCAGGTCCCTGCGATGCCGCCCCGGTTTCCCGTGTCTCGTCCCGTTCGAGCTTGAATGCGGACACTATGCAACCAGTTGCATAGTGTCCGCCGGTTTGCTATGTTTCATCCTGTTGGCCCGCCAGCACGGGCGCACAACGCGAACAACACGGCGGCGCCCAAATCCGGCCGCCGCCTTCATTCAGCTTTGCATGAGATGGAGTCCGGCGCACACCCGCCCGCTCCCATCGACAAGGAGATACGCATGGCCCTGCCAGCCGTCCTGCGACGCGGCCTCTCGATTCCCGTCGTCGGCTCGCCGCTTTTCATCATCTCGAACCCCAATCTCGTGATCGCGCAGTGCAAGGCGGGCGTGGTCGGCTCGTTCCCCGCTCTGAACGCGCGGCCCGAGCACGTGCTGGGCGAATGGCTCGACCGCATCACGACCGAGCTCGCCGAATACAATGCGAAGCATCCCGATCAGCCCGCTGCGCCGTTCGCGGTGAACCAGATCGTCCACAAGTCGAATGACCGCCTCCAGCACGATCTGGGCGTATGCGCCGAGTACAAGGTGCCCATCGTGATCACGTCGCTGGGCGCGCGCGAGGACGTGAACCAGGCCATTCATGGCTGGGGCGGCATCGTCTTGCACGACGTAATCAACAACACGTTTGCAAAGAAAGCCATCGAGAAAGGCGCGGACGGCCTGATCGCCGTCGCTGCCGGCGCGGGCGGACATGCGGGCACGCTCTCGCCGTTCGCGCTCATCCACGAGATTCGCGAATGGTTCGACGGCCCGTTGCTGCTCTCAGGCGCAATCGGCAACGGCAACGCAATTCTTGCGGCGCAAGCCGCCGGCGCGGACCTCGCGTATGTCGGCTCGGCGTTCATCGCCACCGATGAGGCGAATGCGGTCGACGCCTACAAGCAGATGATCGTCGAAAGCGGCGCGAGCGATATCGTCTACTCGAATCTCTTCACCGGCGTGCACGGCAACTACCTGCGTTCGAGCATCGTGGCGAGCGGCCTGGATCCCGACGCGCTGCCGCGATCCGATCCGTCGGCGATGAACTTCGGCTCGACCCGCGTGAAGCCGTGGAAGGACATCTGGGGCGCAGGCCAGGGCATCGGCGCGGTCAAGCGCATCGTACCCGCTGCCGAACTGATCGCGCGCCTGAAGCGCGAATACGAAGCCGCGCGCGAACGCCTGGGTGTGGCGAGCGCGAGTGCCGAAGCCGCGGCGCTAGCCTGATCCACGGCAACGTAGGACGAGGGGAACGCATGGTGCAAACACCGGCGTTCCCCGCACCCGCTCGCGAAGCACACGCGCTTCGCACATGCCGCACCTGGCACACTCGCATTCACTCGACGATCCTCACCCGTGCAGTCTCCTCTTCGACATCGCGCAAGCGGTCCTTGCCGAAGAACATTTCTCACCGACGAAAAAAGTCCGGCGCACCAAATGCGTCGCGTCGAACCCATCCGCCTCCGGCGTGGCACGGCGGCGGCCCGCCCTGTGTCGTCGGGCGTTATGATTCGGTATTTCGCCGATCCAACGCTCATTCATTCATGAAAATCGCAACGTGGAATGTGAATTCCCTGAAGGTCCGCCTGCAGCACGTCATCGACTGGCTCGGGCAGAGCCAGGTGGACGTGCTCTGCCTCCAGGAGCTGAAGCTCACCGACGACAAGTTCCCGCGCGCCGAACTCGAGGCTCAAGGCTACCGCAGCTGGTTCGCAGGCCAGAAGACCTATAACGGCGTGGCCATTCTCGTGCGCGATGGACTGGCCGTCGACGAGGCCACGATCGTGCGCAACATCCCCGGTTTCGAAGACCCGCAGCAGCGCGTGATTGCCGCCACGGTGGACGGCGTGCGCATCGTCAGTGCGTATTTCCCGAACGGCCAGGCGCCCGGCACCGAAAAATTCGCCTACAAGCTGAGCTGGCTGGACGCGATGCACGACTGGCTCGGCGAAGAGATGGGGCGGCATCCGCAGCTCGCGCTGCTCGGCGATTACAACATCGCGCCGGAAGACCGCGACGTGCACGACCCCAAGGCCTGGGAGGGACAGAATCTCGTCTCGCCCGAAGAGCGCGCGCAATTCCAGCGCCTCATCGCGCTCGGTTTCGTCGACGCCTACCGCCAGTTCGAGCAGCCCGACAAGACGTTCACGTGGTGGGACTATCGCATGTTCGCGTTCCGCCGCAACGCGGGCTTGCGCATCGACCACATCCTGCTCTCGCCCACGCTCACGCCCGCGCTCGTGTCGTGCGAAATCGACAAGGTGCCGCGCAAGTGGGAGCAACCTTCGGACCATACGCCGGTCGTGGCCGATCTGAAGATCGCGGGCTGAGCGCGCCAGTCGCGCCAGTCGCGCGCGGGCACTCAGCCCGCGCCGCTCACCACGTTGCGGCGAGCGTGGTCCACAAAAAGCGGTACACAAGCGCGTCGTACTGCGCGCGCTCCAGCGAGTCGCTGCCTGGCCCGTGGCCGCCCTCGGTGTTCTCCAGATACCAGACGTTCGCGTGCCCCTGCTCCTGCATGCGCGCGACCATCTTGCGCGCATGTGCGGGATGCACGCGGTCGTCGCTCGTCGAGGTAGTGAAAAGCACGGGAGGGTATGCAACGCCGGCTTTCACGCGCTGATACGGCGAATATTCGGCAAGCGCCCGCCCTTCTTCGGAATCCTCAGGATCGCCGTATTCATCCACCCAGGACGCGCCGGCATGCAGCAGCGGATAGCGCTGCATGTCGAGCAGCGGCACCTCGCACACGACTGCGCCGAACAGTTCCGGACGCTGCACCATGCACGCGCCGACCAGCAAGCCGCCGTTGCTGCCACCCTTGATGCCCAGTTGCGCCGCGCTCGTATATCCCTCTGCGACCAGTTGCTCCGACACGGCGATGAAATCGTCGAACGAGCGCTGCCGATGCTCGCGTTGCGCGCTCACATGCCAGGCGGTGCCATATTCGCCGCCACCGCGAATATGGGCGATGGCGACGATGCCGCCCTGCTCCAGCCAGCCGATGCCCGAGCCAACCAGATACTGGGGCGTGAGTGCGATAGCGAAGCCGCCATACCCCGTCAACAGGCATGGCAGCGGCTTGCGCGCCGTACCCTCGAGTGCGGCGCGCGGGCCCACTACGGTGAACGGCACCATCGTGCCATCCGCGGAACGCGCATGCGAGCGGATCACCGCAAGCGGCGCGGCATCGAACTGCGTGGGCCAGCGATCGAGCAGCTCCCAGTTCTGCAGGTCCTGCTGCGCGAGATCGGCAAGCCAATATTCAGGCGGCAGCAAATAGTCGTCCACATCGACGAAGACCTCGTCGTTGAGCGTGTCCTCGATCGGCGACACATCCACCTGCGAGCTCGCGCGCGCCGGGAAAAAACGTGATTGCCACGTCCATGTGCCGTCTTGCTGCTGCGGCTGCCACAGCATCGTGCGGCTTTGCACGTCGTCGAGCCACGAGACGATCAGGACGTTTTTCGTCGTGCTCCAGTCGCACGCCGACGTCACCGGCGTGGGCGTGAAAAGCGGTGTGACGTTGCGCTCGCCAGCAAGAAATGCGTCTTCGCGGATCGCGAGCAGCGAACCGCCCGCCCAGGTGTGTTCGCCGAGCGACCAGTCGAGCCTCGGCTCGAGCATCAGCCAGCCATGCCACGCGCCCACTGCCACGTGCGAGGGCACGTCGTAAAGCTGCCACTGCTCGCGCTCGTCGAGCCGGTACGTCAAGGAATCGAAAAAGTCGACGCTGCGCACCACGTCATGACGCTTCTCGACAGGGTCGTAATCGCCCTCCACGCTGATGTCGTCGAACTCGCCGCGGAACACCACGGGTGCATCGGCGAGGCGCGTGCCGCGCGTCCAGCGGCGCACTTCGCGCGGATAACCCGAGCGCGTGAGCGTCTTCTTGCCGAGCTTGCCGCCCGCGTCCCAGCCGACGTACACCGTATCGCGGTCGATCCACGAGATGACGTGCTTGCCTTCCTTCTCGATCGCAAAACCGCCGTCGACGAACATACGTCTTTCGAGATCGAACTCGCGCACGGTGACGGCATCGGCACCGCCGTCCGATAGCTGGATCAGTGCGCGGTCGCCGTCGGGATACAGGATGTCGATGCCCGCGCACACCCAGGGCATGCGTTCAGCCGCGCCGAGTGCGTCGAAGTCGATTAGCGTTTGCCACTGCGGCTTGCGCGCGCGCCAGTCAGCCCACTTCGCGCGGCGCCACAAGCCCTTCGGATTGTCCTCGTCTTCCCACAGATCGTAGGCCCACTCCTGCCAGCGGCTCGGGATCACGGGCCGCTCGCGCGGCAAATAGGCCTGTGCAAGACGCTTTTCCAATGCTTCGAAGCGTTCGCCGCCTTGCCACGCACTGCGCGTGCGCGCGTTCTGGGCCTCGACCCAGACCATGGCGGCGGGGTCGTCGAGCGATTCGAGAGAGAGGAACGGATCGGCCTCGGCGGGCCACGGGGAAGTCACGGGCATATTCGATCATCGACGGAAAAACCAGCGTCGATTATGCCCCACCACGCGCGAAGCGCCTTGCGCGTGGACGCGGCCCGTGCGGGACGGCCCCTGCGGGACGGCGCAAGCCGCCGCGCACGGTTCATGCCGCGCTCATTCGAGGTCGAGTTCCTGGATCTTGCGCGTGATGGTGTTGCGGCCGATGCCGAGGCGCTCGGCGGCCTCGACCTTGCGGCCGCGCGTATAGTCGAGCGCTTCGCGAATCACCGCGGCTTCGAAGCGCCGCGAGAGTTCGTCCATGACACCTGCACTGTTCTCGCGCAGCAGGCGCGCGACTTCGGTGCGCAAGCCGCTTTCCCAAACGCCCACCGGTGGCGCCGCAGCGCCATTGCTGGTCGCCGGATGCACAGCCGGCATGCCGCCGCTTGCGCCCGGCATGCCGGCGAAACCCGCGGCACCGGCTACACCCGCTGGCGCGGTCAGCGCGCTCTCGCCCCCCGCGAGCGGCATCCCCACCGGAACCGTGGCCGCCGTGGCTTCGCCTGACGCGCCAGCATGCGTGCCGTCGGTTGCCGCGGCATGCACTGGCACCAGATCGGGCGGCAGGTCCTTGATCTCGATGGTCTGCGCGGGCGCCATCACCGTGAGCCAGTTCGCGAGGTTTTCGAGCTGGCGCACATTGCCTGGAAACGCCAGCGACGACATATACGCCAGCGCCTCGTCGGACACGCGCTTGGGCTCGACGCCGAGCTCGCGCGCACTCTTCTGCAAAAAATGCCGCGCGAGCAGCGGAATGTCCTCGCTGCGCTCGCGCAGCGCCGGCAAGCGCAGGCGAATCACGTTGAGGCGGTGATACAAGTCCTCGCGGAACAGCCCCTGGCGCACGCGCGTTTCCAGGTTCTGGTGCGTAGCAGCGATCACGCGCACGTTCGCGCGCAACGGGTTGTGGCCGCCTACACGATAAAACTGCCCATCGGAGAGCACGCGCAACAGGCGCGTCTGCAAGTCGAACGGCATATCGCCGATTTCGTCGAGAAACAGCGTGCCGTTCTCGGCCTGCTCGAAGCGGCCCTGACGCATCGCCTGCGCCCCCGTGAACGCGCCGCGCTCGTGGCCGAACAATTCGGATTCCAGAAGATCCTTGGGGATGGCGGCAGTGTTCAGCGCGATGAACGGACCGTTCGCGCGTGGGCTATGGCGGTGCAACGCGCGCGCGACCAGCTCCTTTCCGGTGCCGGACTCGCCAGTGATGAGCACGGTGGCCGCCGAATGCGAGAGGCGGCCAATGGCGCGAAACATGTCCTGCATCGCAGGCGCCTGGCCCAGCATCTCGGGCGCCTCGGCGGGACGCTCGTCCCAATGATGCTCGCCGCGCATGCTCTCGTCCACGGCGCGGCGGATCAGCTCGACGGCCTTGGCCACGTCGAAGGGCTTGGCGAGATACTCGAACGCGCCGCCCTGGAACGCGGCCACCGCGCTGTCGAGGTCGGAGAACGCGGTCATGATGATGACGGGCAGGCCCGGCAAGCGCTCGCGCACGGTCTGCAGCAATTCGAGGCCCGAGCCGCCCGGCATGCGAATGTCGGAGACGAGCACCTGCGGGCTGTCGTGTTCGAGCGCGCTCGCGGCGTCGCGCACGTTCGAGAAGCTGCGGGTCGCGAAATTCTCGCGCGCCAGGGCTTTTTCGAGCACCCAGCGTATCGATTGGTCGTCGTCTACTATCCAGATCGGCTTCATAAGGTCGGTCAGAAGTCCTGGTGGCTTGCGATGGAAGTAATGGCGGTGAATCAGTTGTCGAGCGGCAGCAGGATCTGAAACTCCGTGTGGCCCGGCCGGCTTTCCACTTCGATCAAACCGTCATGCTGCTGAACGAAGGTCTGCGCAAGCGTGAGCCCGAGACCGCTGCCATCCTCGCGTCCGGAGACGAGCGGATAAAAAATGCGGTCGCGGATCTCCTCGGGAATGCCGGGTCCGTTATCGATGACATGCAAGTCCAGTGCCAGCTTGCACAGGCGCTTGGAAATCGTGACTTTGCGCGCGATGCGCGTGCGCAGCTCGATGCGCGCGTCGCCCTGCGAAATCCGCTCGCGCAACGCCTGCGCCGCATTGCGCACGATGTTCAGCAGTGCCTGGATCAGCTGCTCCTTGTCGCCGCGCAGGTCGGGCACGCTCACGTCGTAGTCGCGCTCGATCGTGAGGCCACGCGGAAACTCGGCGAGAATCACGGCACGCACACGCTCGCACACTTCGTGAACGTTCACGTCGCCGACGATATGCGGATGCCGGTGCGGCTCGAGCAGCCGGTCGACGAGCGTTTGCAGCCGGTCCGACTCCTTGATGACGACCTGCGTGTACTCGCGCAGCTCGTCGCGACCGAGCGTGCCGAGCTCGAATTCGAGCAACTGCGCCGCGCCGCGAATGCCGCCGAGCGGATTCTTGATCTCGTGCGCGAGATTGCGGATCAAATGCTTGTTGACGGTCGCAAGGTCGTGAATGCGCTCCTCGCGATCGCTCTTGAGATGGCGCTCGTTTTCGAACAGCTCGAGCAGCACGTAGTCAGGCGCGCTCTCGAGAAAGCCGACGATCGCGTGCACGTGCAGCGCCTCGCGGCCCGGACGCTCGAGCGCGGCGTCGAGGCGCGTCGCATGAAAGCGATGCGCCGCGATCGACGCGATCGTTTCGAGCAGTTCATCCGCGTTGGAGAAAAGATCGGACCACGCCATCTGCGCGAGCTGGCGCCGCGAAAGATCGAGCATCGCCTCGGCCGTGGGGTTCGCGAACGCCACGCGCAAGGTGCGCTTGTCGAGCACGAGCACGACGGTGGGCAGCGCCTCGAAGCCGGGCAACAGCCCCGACTCCACGAGCGCCGTCTCGTCCGAGAGCGGCTCCGCATGACCCTTCCTTGCCTTGATCAGATTCTTTAGCACCATGTCGCAGGCCGGCTTTCAGTCCGGCTTTTAGTCCATTCGAGGCCAACGAAAAAGGGACGGCAGCACCGTCCCTTTGTGATCGATCGCCGCTATCGAAAACGCGCTACGCTGCATTGCGGCTCGCGTAGCGCGTTGCGTCGATTACAGCGAGTAGTACAGTTCGAACTCGACCGGGTGCGTGGTCATGCGCACGCGCTGGAGCTCGCCTTCCTTCAGTTCGAGGTAGGCGTCGAGCATCGAATCCGTGAACACGCCACCGCGCGTCAGGAACTCGCGATCCTTGTCGAGCGCTTCGAGTGCCTGGTCGAGGCCCGCGCAGACGGTCGGGATCTTTGCATCCTCTTCCGGCGGCAGGTCGTACAGGTTCTTGTCTGCAGCTTCACCCGGGTGGATCTTGTTCTGCACGCCATCCAGACCCGCCATCATCAGTGCCGAGAAGCACAGGTACGGGTTGGCCAGCGGATCCGGGAAGCGCGTTTCGATACGGCGTCCCTTAGGATTGCTCACGTGCGGAATGCGGATCGATGCCGAACGGTTGCGTGCCGAGTAAGCGAGCTTGACCGGCGCTTCGAAGTGCGGAACCAGACGCTTGTACGAGTTCGTGCCCGGGTTCGTGATGGCGTTCAGCGCGCGAGCGTGCTTGATGATGCCGCCGATGTAGAACAGCGCGAATTCCGAGAGGCCTGCGTAGCCGTTGCCTGCGAACAGGTTCTGGCCATCCTTCCAGATCGACTGGTGAACGTGCATGCCCGAACCGTTGTCGCCAACGATCGGCTTCGGCATGAACGTGGCCGTCTTGCCGTACGTATGCGCGACGTTGTGGATGATGTACTTCATCTGCTGCGTCCAGTCGGCGCGCTGAACCAGCGTCGAGAACTTCGTGCCGATTTCGTTCTGGCCCTGGCCCGCCACTTCGTGGTGGTGCACTTCGACCGGAATGCCGATCTGTTCGAGCAGCAGACACATTTCCGAGCGCATGTCCTGGAACGTGTCGACCGGCGCGACCGGGAAGTAGCCGCCCTTCACGCCCGGACGGTGACCCGGGTTGCCGCCTTCCATTTCGCGCGACGACGACCACGGAGCTTCATCCGAGCCGATCTTGACGAAGGTGCCCGACATGTCCGTGTTCCACTGGACCGAGTCGAAAATGAAGAACTCGGGTTCCGGACCGAAGAAGGCCGTGTCGCCGAGGCCCGTGCTCTTCAGGTACGCTTCGGCGCGCTTGGCGAGCGAGCGCGGGTCGCGCTCGTAGCCCTTGCCGTCTGCCGGCTCGACCACGTCGCAGGTGAGGACCAGCGTGGACTCTTCGTAGAACGGGTCGATGAACGCGGTGTTCGCATCCGGAACGAGCAGCATGTCCGAGGCTTCGATGCCCTTCCAGCCGGCGATCGACGAACCGTCAAACGCATGGCCCGACTCGAACTTGTCTTCGTCGAAATGCGACAGCGGGACCGAGACGTGTTGCTCCTTGCCGCGCGTGTCCGTGAAGCGGAAGTCGACAAACTTGACGTCTTCGTCCTTGACGAGTTGCATGACGTCGGCCACGGATTTGCTCATAACCTTTTCTCCTGATTAACGATTTCGGCGAACGTTGCCGCCGTGCCAATTCTGTTGATCCACACTGCTGTGAATCGATCGTGACATATGAAGCAGCTTCTGTGCCAGTTTTGCACCCTACCCGCGCAAACCCAATGCGGGCAGGCACCGGAAGCGAAACGGCGCGCGCCGCAAACGTGCCGGCGCCACAAACCACCCGGTGACTCGCACCAAACCAGTGCACCCCCAGATTTGGCGCATGAAACGCACTCCATTATGGTGCATAAAAAACTCTACGCACCAATTCGATGCAAACCTGCCGGTGCAATAAATCGCACGCACCGGACACGCGCATGCGAAGCCGGTGCATCAAGGCCCTGCCGCCCCGCCAGCCCTCATTGGCGCGCCACGAACGCCCGCTTCCTGCACCATGCAGCGCGCTAGAATAATCCTTTGGTCCAACACGAGAAATAGGAGATCTGCTGTCATGAGTACGCTCGAACAGTTGTACGCCCAAGCCGAAAAGCGCCGCGTCGAGAGCCAGTTGCCCTACGCGGGCGCGGTCTCGCCCGCCGAGGCGTTCGAGCTTCTGCAACTCGATGCGCGCGTGAAACTCGTCGACGTGCGCACGCGCGCCGAACTCGATTGGGTCGGCCGCCCCGTGGTGGGCGACGGCCAGTATGCCCATGTCGAGTGGACGCGCTATCCCGGCGGCGTGCCCAACGCCGAATTCATCGCCCAGCTCAAGAGCGTCGCCGATCCCGACGCACCTGTGCTGTTCCTCTGCCGCAGCGCCGCGCGCTCGAAGCTCGCGGCCATCGAAGCCGCCAAGGCCGGCTTCACGCATGCGTACGACTTGCTGGAAGGCTTCGAGGGCGACAAGAACAGCGAAGGACATCGCAAGACGATCACGGGCTGGTGCTTCCGCGGCCTGCCCTGGCTGGGCGCCTGATGCCAAAGCGGCGCGCCGTGCCGGAATCAACCGGGTCTGGGCGGATTTGACTGGCACAAACCTGGCTGATCACTTTGAGCGCCCCATGTGACGCGCCGATGATGGACACGCACGCCCCGAAGCGCCAGCCCGGGATCATGCGAATCTCGCGCAGGAACTCGCCGTGGCGGCGTTAGCGGTTAGTGGCGCGACGCAGCACTCTGGATCTTGGCCGGCTCGGGCGGCTCCACGATGTCGCCGCCCAGCAGATGCACGCCTTCGCGCAGCTTCACGAACGCTGCCGCGACGGCCTCCGGCTCCCCTTTCACGCCCAGATCGATATGCCGGCGCGCATAAACGCCGCCGCGCTCCGTGTCGCCCACGCTCGGCAGACTGAACACGCGCACGCCCGGGAAATCATGCTCGATGCGCTCCATGAGCGGCGTGAGCGTCGACTCCGGCAACTCGAACACGAGCAGCGACTTCTCTGCGTGCGGCATCTGATGATGCAAATGCGCGTACTTCGTATCGAGCACCCATTCGATCATCGGCCAGGCCATCACCGGAAAGCCCGGCACGAAATGATGGTCGCGAATCGAAAAGCCCGGGATCTTGTTGTAGCCGTTCGGGATGATCTCGCAGCCCAGCGGGAACGTGCCCATCTGGAAGCGGTGCTGGTTCTCGAGCGAATCGAAGTCGACCGGATCGGCGCCCGAGTGCATGTCGCGGATACGCTCGCGGATCGCGGCCTCCGCGTCAGGATGCAGCGCGAGCGGCACGCCGAGCGCAGCCGCTGCGCACTGGCGCGTATGGTCGTCGGGCGTCGCACCGATGCCGCCCGTGGAAAACACGATGTCACCTGACGCGAACGAGCGCTCGAGCGTCGCCGTGATGCGCGCCGGGTCGTCGCCGACATATTCGGCCCACTCGAGCGCGAGGCCGCGCGTGCCGAGCAGTTCGATGATTTTCGGCAGATGCTTGTCGCTGCGGCGGCCCGAGAGAATCTCGTCGCCGATGATGATGACGCCAAATGCCATGAATGACCTCGTCGTGATTCGTTGTAGTGCGTCGTGGTTTGTCGTAATTCTTCGCAAGCGCGGGAGTCGGGAGCAGCAGGCTCCCGTGCGGATTCAGTTTTAGTGTGTGACGGTCACATCATGCCCCGTCTGCCGTGTTTGCGCCGCGCGCAGACGCTGAAGCGCGTGCAGGCAGTAGTGGCCGAACCAGAGTGCCGTGAACACCAGAATGAACGCATAGATCCACACGGTCGCCATGGCCACGAACGGGAAAAACAGCAGCAGCCACGCAGAGGCGATCCAGATCGCCGTGGGCAGCGAGCTGAGCAGGCCGCTCGCCACACCGATCGCGAGCAGCGGCAGCCGGTGCCGGCGCACGAGCTCGCGCCGCTCCTCAGCGCTGGCGTGCAGCGCGAGCGCGTCATAGGTCATCACGCGATAGGTCAGCCAGCCCCACAACAGCGGCGGCACCAGCGCGAAGAACGGCGGAAAGAACCAGAACGGCAGCGAGACGCACAGCAGCACGATGCAAATCACCGTGGTCCAGAGCGAATGAAGCAGGCTGCCGTACCAGCTGCCGCCACGCCGCTCCTCCAGCGTCGAGTACTGCCGGGCCGAGAGATAGCGGATCACGCGCGGCATCGAAATCGCAACGATCAGCAGCAGCACGGTAATGACGATGAGCGGAACCGACAGCACGATCACCACGAATGGTCCGATCATGTTGCGCAACGCGCCATAGCCGAGCAGGTCGAACAGACGGTAGAGATACGCAGTGGCCCACCAATGTTCGAGCGCTGGACGCAACGCATCGACGAGCGGTTGCCAGAACGCATAGAGCAGGCCGCCCCACACTCCCGCCGCCACGAGAAACGGCACGAAGGTGAGAAACAGCATCGAGGGATGGAACGCGCCCACCAGTGCGCGCCCGAACGAGCGCAACAGATCGTTCATGCGAGGAGGAAAACAGCGGTCAGACGAGCAAGCATCACGAGGCCCATGGGTTCGGTGCGTCAAATCGACAGCATAAACCACGGCGCGACGGGCCGTCCAAAGTCGTGAAGTATCACGAAGTACCGATTGGATCAGTTGGATCAGGCGGCGCTGGCGTCGTCGCGCGTATCGCCCTTGGTGCGCCGCTGCGCCGCGAGCCGCCGCGCGATGCGCCGGAACGCGAGCCCCTGCTGCGCCCAGAAACCCTCGCCGTAGCGTTCGCCTTCGAGCTGATCGCGGATCCCGGTGGGCTCGATTTCGCGCTTGAACGAAGCACTGCCGAACGTCATGTCCCACCACGGAAACAGCACGCCGAAATTGCAGCCATAGGTCGTGCCCTCGTGGCCATAGCCGATGGCGTGATGGCGGCGGTGAAAGCGCGGGCTCACGACGAGCCGCTCGCCGAGCCAGCCGAAGTGCCAGCGGATATTGGCGTGCTGCACGTTCTGCACGAAGTTCGTGAGCGCGACGAGCACGACGAACTGTGCGGGCGGCACGCCAATGACCAGCGCAATCGCGGCGAACATGCAGGACTGTCCCAGCACGTCCAGCAGGTGATTGCGGTTATCGCACCAGAACGACATCTTGCGCTGGCTGTGATGGACCGCATGCAGTTCCCACCAGATGCCGAAGCGGTGCGAAAAACGGTGATACCAGTAGCCGAAGAAGTCGAGAACGATCAGATAGATCGCGAACGTGACGAGCGGCACGGTCGTCACGCCGGGCCAAAGATTGTCGATGTCGACGCTCATCACGCCGTGCAGGCGCAACCAGCTCTGCGCGCGGTCGAAAACCGGCTGCAGCGCGAAAAAGAACAGCAGATTGAAGATGCCCAGACGCGTGATCCAGGTATAGACGGCATCCACGCCCACGCTCTTGCGGTCGCGCCATTGCTCCGCCGGCACGAGCGCTTCGAGCGGCCGCAGGATCACGTACATCGCGCCGATCTCCAGCACGCCGACGATCACCCAATAAAGCGCGTCGAACGTGTCCTCGTCCACGTCCATGAGGCCCGCGTAAAAGAGCAGCGGCTGCAGGACCTTGACGTACGCGAGCGTCTGGAGCCACGACACGAGGTCGTCGGCGCCAGACACGGCCCAATGCACGCAGGAGTTCAGAAAGGCTGGCATGTGCGGCGGCGAATTATCTACGAAACACGGCTAGAGGCACGGGCAGAAGCGCCCCGGGAAACCACGTAAATCAGGCGCCATTGGGCGACATGACCGGCGCACGGTCATAGAAGTAAATGCCATGGGGCGAGCGCCCCACCGGGATCGTCTTGATGAGCTTCTTCGTCTGCATGTCGATCACGCCAATGTGCTTGGCGAAGCGGAACGTCACCCACAGATAGCGCTTGTCGGCGGTGAGCTCCATGTCGTCGGGTCCGGGCAGCAGGCCGTTGATCTCGCCCACTTTCTCGAGCGACTCTTCGTCGATGATGCTGATGACATTCGACACGCGGCTCGACACCAGCACGTGGCGGCCATCCACCATCGAGCGGAAGTTGTGCGCCGCCTTGCCCACCTGAATCGTCTTGACGACCTTCTGGTTGCGCCAGTCCACCACCGCGACATAGTCGGCGCCCGTCATGCCGACGAGCAGGTATTTCTCGCCGGGCGTGAGCCACAGGCCCGCAGGCGCCGCGCCCACCTTCATCTTCCAGAGCACGCGCTGGGTGGGCAGGTCAACCGCCGCGATCTCGCCCGACACCTGCAGCGAAACGAACACGGTATTGTTGTCCTTCGTGAACGCGAGGTGGCTCGGCATGGCCGAGAGCGGCAGGCGCTTGGCGAGCGTGAAATTGCCGGCGCCGCCGTAGTGATAAATATCGAGACGGTCGAGCCGCAAGCCCGTGGTCACGAACCACTTGTTGTCGGGCGAGAAGCCGAGTTGATACGGGTCCTCGATATTCTCGATCCAGCGCTGCGGCTTGCCCGTCTTCGGATCGACGAACAGCAGGTTGTTCGACACCGAATTCGCGACGATGAGCGAGCTGTTGTCCGGCGTCGGGAACAGGTGGTGCGGCTCTTTGCCGGTGGGCACGGTGCCGACGACCTCGTGGGTCTTGTCGTCGATGAGGCTCAGCGTGGCCTCGCCCGAATTCAGCACGATGATGTTGTTGGCGCGCGCCGCGGTTGCGCCAATGCCCGCGAACGCGGCGCAGGCCAGCGCCGCGCAGGCGCCCTTCACGACGAGGCGGCCCGCGGCGCGGCCAAAAGATTGATTACGCATGGAGAGTGGTTCCCGGACTGGTTCGTGATTGTAGAACGTCTACCTTCCTGCAAGGTTGACGTTGGGCCGATGAAATGCGACAGCACGCCGCGCCCGGACTTTCAGCGCAGCATCGACTCCCAGACCTTGTGCAGCCGCTTGACCGATACCGGCATGGGCGTGCGCAACTCCTGCGCGAACAGCGAGATGCGCAGTTCCTCGAGCAGCCAGCGGAACTCGGCCAGGCGCGGATCGAACACGCCGCCGCGCTGCGAAAGCGCGCGCTGATACTGCTGCGCGAGCGGCAGGAATTCGCTCGCCTGGCGCGCGTCGCGCGACGGGTCGGCGCGCAGCTTGTCGATGCGCAGCGCCACGCCCTTGAGATAGCGCGGGAAATGCACGAGCTGCGCGTACGGCGTCTCCAGAATGAAGCGCTTGCCGATGAGCGCATCGACCTGCGCCTGCATGTCCGCCGCCGGCGCGCCGAACGCCTTCGCCTGCACGAGCTTCTTCGCCAGCGACGCGTATTCGGCAAGGATCTGGCCCACCAGCCGCGCGATCTCCTGCGCGAGCAGCGAGAGACGGCCGCGCCCTTCGTCCTTGCGCGCGTGGAAGCTCGCCTCGTCGTCGGGCAGCGGGTCCTGCAGGCAGGCGCGATCGAGCGCGAGTTCGATCAGCTGGTCGCGCAATTCCTCCTGGGTAGCCCGCGCCATGAACTGCATGGCCATCTCGCGCAGCCCCGGCAGATTCTTCTCCATGTAGCGGATCGGCTCGCGCAGCTGCAGCGCGAACAGACGCCGCAGGCCTGCGCGATGGATGCGCGCGGCCTCTTCGGGCGAGTCGAACACTTCGACGTCGCAATGCGTGCCACGATCGACCAGCGCAGGATAGCCGAACAGCGTCTGGCCGCCCCGGCGGATCTCCAGCAGCTCGGGTAGCTTGCCGAAGTTCCACGTCGTGAGGTTCTCGTAGAGCGCGGTGGCAGGCGCCGAGTCGGTGGACGCAGGCGTGTGCGGCGCGTTGCCCTGCCGGGGCGCGCTCGCAGGCGCGTTGACGCCGGGCTGCGGCGCAGATTGCGAATCTTGCGCAGCGGAGCGCGGCTCCCCGCCCCCACGTGCCTCCAGCGCCGCCAGCGCGGTCGCGCTCGCGAGCTTCTGGAACTGCTGCTGCGCCTGCGCGCCGAGCTCGCTGCGCAGTTGCGCGAGATTGCGGCCCATCGCCAGCTGGCGACCGTGCTCGTCGATCACCTTGAAATTCATGAAAAGGTGCGCCGGCAGCAATTCGAGCTTGAAATCGGACGACTTCAGGGCGACCTGCTTCTGCTCTCTCACGTCGATGATGAGCGCCTCCACGAGCCCGCCCGCGCCAAAGCGCTCACCGCCCGCGCGCTGAGCGAAGCCCGCCGCGTATTCGGGCAGCGGCACGCAATGGCGGCGCAGCTTCTGCGGCAGCGACTTCAGCAGCAGATGCGCCTTCTCCTTGAGCATGCCCGGCACGAGCCATTCGCAGCGGCGCGCGTCGACCTGATTGAGCGCGTAGAGCGGCACCGTGAGCGTCACGCCATCGCGCGGCGAGCCCGGCTCGAAGTGATAGGTGAGCGCCATCGCCACGCCCGACATCGTCATGCGCTTCGGGAACAGCTCGGTCGTCACGCCGGCGGCCTCGTGGCGCATCAGGTCGTCGCGAGAGAGGTAGAGCAGACGCAGCTTGTCTTCGGACTGGCCGCTTTTTTTCACCTCGTCGCGATACCAGCGTTCGAACGATGCGCCCGAATAAATGCCCTCGGGAATCGCGTGATCGTAGAACGCGAAGATCAACTCGTCGTCGACCAGCACGTCCTGGCGGCGCGACTTGTGCTCGAGCTGCTCGATATCGGCGAGCAGCTTGCGGTTGTGCGCGAAGAACGCGAGCTTCGTGTCGAACTCGGCTTCCACCAGCGCGCCGCGAATGAAAAGTTCGCGCGCCCGCGCCGGATCCTGCTTGCCGAATGCCACGCGCCGGCGCTGATACACCGGCAGGCCATACAGCACGCCGCGCTCGAATGCGCTCACCTGCGCCGCGCGCTTTTCCCAGTGCGGCTCGGAAAGCGACTTGCGCAACAGATGCGCGCCCACTTTTTCGAGCCATTCGGGCTCGATCCTCGCGATGCAGCGCGCGTACAGGCGGCTCGTCTCCACAAGCTCGGCGGCCACGACCCAGCGCCCCGCTTTCTTCACTAGCGCCGAGCCCGGCCACAGGTGGAACTTGATGCCGCGCGCTCCGAGGTAATGGGGATCGTCGTCGGCTTTCAGGCCGATGTTGCCGAGCAGCCCGGTGAGCAGTGCGTGATGGATCTGCTCGTAGGTCGCGTCCGCTTCGTTGATGCGCCAGCCGTGCTCGCGCACCACCGTGAGCAGTTGCGAATGGACGTCGCGCCATTCGCGCAGACGCAGGTGCGAAAGGAAGTTCGCGCGGCACAAATCGACGAGTTGCTTGTTCGACTTCTTGTGGGCGACGGCCTCCTCGAACCAGGCCCAGATCTTGAGCCACTGAAGGAATTCGGAGCGCTCGTCGGCGAAGCGCCGATGCGCCTGGTCGGCCTGCTCTTGGGCCTCGATGGGCCGGTCGCGCGGGTCCTGCACCGAGAGCGCGCTCGCGATGATGAGCACTTCGCGCATGGCCTGCTCGTCGCGCGCGGCGAGAATCATGCGGCCCACGCGCGGATCGAGCGGCAGACGCGCGAGCTCGCGGCCCAGTGCCGTGAGCGCATTGTCGTCGTCGACGGCGCCAAGTTCATTGAGCAGCTGGTAGCCGTCCGCGATCGCGCGGCCCGGCGGCGGCTCGATGAACGGGAACGTCTCGATCGCCGTGAGGTGCAGCGATTTCATCCGCAGAATGACCGCCGCGAGCGACGAACGCAAAATTTCCGGATCGGAAAATTTTGGCCGCGAAAGGAAATCCTGCTCCTCATAGAGGCGGATGCAGATGCCGTCCGCGACGCGGCCGCAGCGGCCGGCGCGCTGGTTCGCGGCGGCCTGCGAAATCGATTCGATCTGCAACTGCTCGACCTTGTTGCGGTACGAATAGCGCTTCACGCGCGCGAGGCCCGTATCGACCACGTAGCGGATGCCCGGCACCGTGAGCGAGGTTTCCGCGACGTTGGTGGCCAGCACAATGCGGCGCGCGTTCGACGGCTTGAACACGCGCTCTTGCTCCTGCGCGGAAAGCCGCGCGAACAGCGGCAGAATTTCCGTGTGCGGCGGATGATGCTTGCGCAGCGCCTCGGCGGCGTCGCGAATCTCGCGCTCGCCGGGCAGGAACACGAGCACGTCACCGGAGCCCTCGCGGCACAGTTCGTCCACGGCGTCGACGATGGCTTCCATCAGGTCGCGATCCGTGTCCCGCTGTGATTTCGCGCCTTTTTCACGCCCCGTCGTGCCCTGTGCGGCTTTCACCGCCGGACTGTCTTCCTGCACGGGCCGATAGCGCACCTCGACGGGATAGAGCCGCCCGCTCACCTCGATCACGGGCGCCGGCTTCTCCTCGCTGCCGAAATGGCGCGCGAAGCGATCGGCGTCGATGGTCGCCGAGGTCACGATCAGCTTCAGATCCGGCCGGCGCGGCAGGATCTCTTTCAGGTAGCCGAGCAGAAAGTCGATGTTCAGGCTGCGCTCGTGCGCCTCGTCGATGATGATCGTGTCGTAGGCCTTGAGCAGAGGATCGGTTTGCGTCTCGGCGAGCAGAATGCCGTCGGTCATGAGCTTCACCGACGCGCCCGGCGCAAGATTGTCCGTGAAGCGCACCTTGTAGCCGACCACTTCGCCAAACGGCGTGCCGAGTTCCTCGGCAATGCGGCGGCCCGTGGCCGACGCTGCAATCCGGCGCGGCTGCGTATGGCCGATGAGGCCGGTGCCGCCCGCGCCGCGCCCGCGCCCGAGCGAGAGCGCGATCTTCGGTAGCTGCGTGGTCTTGCCCGAGCCGGTCTCGCCGCTCACGAT
Organism: Paraburkholderia sp. A1BS-2L; assembly: GCF_051125205.1. Classification (NCBI taxonomy): domain Bacteria; kingdom Pseudomonadati; phylum Pseudomonadota; class Betaproteobacteria; order Burkholderiales; family Burkholderiaceae; genus Paraburkholderia; species Paraburkholderia sp. A1BS-2L. The sequence goes on along the minus strand of NZ_CP120428.1, from coordinate 1,289,068 downwards.
CACGACCTGGTTTTCGGCGATGGCGCGCGCGATCTCCTCGCGGCGGCCCGAGACGGGCAGCGCTTCGGGGAACGTGATTGGCGGAATCGGATTCGGCGCGATGGGCGCGCGCGGTTCCCGCGGCTCACGCGATTCACGCGGTGCGCGTGGCGGGCGCTCGACGCGCGGCGCGCGCTCGCCTTCGCCTGCGGGACGCGATGCGTTTTCGGATTTCGGCGCGGCGGGCCCAGGCGCGGCCGGCTGAGACGCGGCCGGATGCTTCGGATGCTTCGGTTGTTTTGGTTGATTCGGCTGTTGCGCGCGCGGGGGCGGATTGCGCGGCGTCTGCGGTTGCGTCCGCACATCGCGCGGTTCGCCACGCGGCGCTGCGCGCCGATCGTTGCGCGACGCGCCCGGCTGCGCGGCCGGCTTGCTCTCGTTTCGATTTTCCGCGCGCGGTGCGGCTCGCGTTTGTGTTTGCGCTTGCGTCTGCGGTTGCGCGGATGTCTGTGGTTTTTCCTGCTGCGACTGGCCTTGTGCAGGCGTCTGTGCTTGGGACCTTGCTTGCGGTCGTGCCTGCGTTTGCGGCGCCGTCTGCGCTTGCGTTTGCCCTGCCTTCTGGCTGCCCTTGTGCACCGCCGTCTGCGCGCTCTTTTGCGGTTTGCCCGATCCACCGCCCACGAGCGCGGCGAGCCGGTCGGCCGACGCCAGCTTCGGTCCGTCGCCGTACTTCTGCGACGCGCGCTTTTCCTGCGCGCCGCCGTGCGCCGCGTCTTTCCCGCCGGGGGTGTTGCTGCCCTGCGCCGAGGCAGGTCTTTTGGGTACATTCGACATGGGGGCGCATTATAATCCCGGGCATGAATTCCCAAACCGACCTCGTCCCCGCCTCCGCGAGCGCGCCGGCTTCCGCCGCCGCGGACTCCGCTTCAGAGCAAGCTGCCCAGCAGGCCGCGCAGCACGCGCAGTTCGTCGACTGGATGCGATCGGTCGCGCCCTACATCCACATGTTCCAGGGCAAGACCTTCGTGGTTGGCTTCGGCGGCGAAGTCGTGCACCAGAACCTGCTCAACGCGCTCGTCGCCGACATCGCGCTCTTGCAGGCCATGGGCATCCAGATCGTGCTCGTGCACGGTTCGCGCCCGCAGGTCGAAGAGCAGATGAGCCTGCACGGTGTCGAGTCCGAGTTCTCGCACGGCATGCGCATCACCAATGCCCGCGCGCTGGAATCGGCGAAAGAAGCCGCCGGCGAAGTGCGCCTCGACATCGAAGCCGCGATCAGCCAGGGTCTGCCGAACACGCCGATGGCGCACGCGCACATCAGCGTGGTCTCGGGCAACTTCGTGACGGCGCGCCCGGTCGGCATTCTGGACGGCGTCGACTTCCAGCACACGGGCGTGGTGCGCAAGATCGACGCGGACTCGATCCGCCACTCGCTCGCGAGCCGCAAGCTCGTGCTGCTCTCGCCGCTCGGCTTCTCGCCCACGGGCGAGGCGTTCAATCTGTCGATGGAAGACGTCGCCTCGGCGGCGGCCATCGCGCTGCGCGCCGACAAGATCATTTTCCTCACGGAAACGCCGGGTCTCATCAGCGAGGAAGGCGATCTGATCCGGGAAATGTCGCTCGACGACGCCTACAAGCTGCAGGAAAGCGGCACCGTGCTCGGCGACGAAGGCTTCTATCTGAAGCACTCGATCCGCGCCTGCCGCGGCGGCGTGGGCCGTGCGCACATCCTGCCCTACGCGCTCGACGGCAGCGTGCTGCTCGAGCTGTTCCTGCACGACGGCGTGGGCACCATGATCTCGTACGAGAATCTGGAGAGCCTGCGCGAAGCCACGCCGGACGACGTCGGCGGCATCCTCACGCTGATCGAACCGCTCGAAAGCGACGGCACGCTCGTGCGGCGCGGGCGCCACCAGATCGAACGCGACATCGACCATTTCTCGGTGATCGAGCACGACGGCGTGCTGTTCGGCTGCGCGGCGCTCTACGCGTATTCGCAGGAGCGCATCGGCGAAATGGCGTGCCTCACGGTCTCGCCCGAGGCGCAAGGCTCGGGCGACGGCGAGCGGCTCCTGCGCCGCATCGAGCAGCGCGCGCGAGCACGTGGCCTCACGCGCATTTTCGTGCTTACCACGCGCACCGAGCACTGGTTCTTGAAACGCGGCTTCGTAAAGGCCACCGTCGACGACCTGCCCGAAGACCGCCGCCGCCTCTACAACTGGCAGCGCAAGTCGCTCGTGCTGATGAAACAGCTGTGAGCGTCCCCATCTGCTGAGGACGCAGCGACACGCCGCCACCCGATACGACTACAGGAGAAGCACAGCATGGCCCGTATGATCCAATGCGCGAAGCTCGGCAAGGAAGCCGAGGGACTCGACTTTCCCCCGCTGCCCGGCGAACTCGGCAAGCGCATCTACGAAAACATCTCGAAAGAAGCATGGCAGATCTGGCTCAAGCAGCAGACCATGCTCATCAACGAGAACCGGCTGAACATGGCCGACCCGCGCGCGCGCCAATATCTGATGAAGCAGACGGAGAAGTTCTTCTTCGGCGAAGGCGCCGATCAGGCGTCGGGCTACGTGCCGCCGACCGAAGGCTGAAGCTGCACCCGACGCACTGCAAAAACCGCGCCCGGGCGCGGTTTTTTTATGTGCTTTTCAGGCCATCCATGCCCCTCGCGCGACACGCTACAGGGCTGCGTCATTATGGCCGGCAAGATCGCCCAATCCCCCGCCACACAGGGCCTGCCGGGCTCCCCGAAGAACCCCACCGGACGGGCGGTTTGCACGATCTTACGTTATCGTGCTATCATAACGTCTTGTTCGACATTCATTAGTCATCAATTTCAATCAGGCCGGCGCCCAAAAACGCCTTCTTCCTGGTTGTTTTCATACAAAAAGAATGCTCCGCCACGCGGGCCTTCTTTTTCGTTTCCGCGACGCTTCACTTCGCACCCTCGTGCGAGCCCAGCGTCCTTCTGCGTCCTGCCCCCCAACCACGGCCACGCAAGGCGCAACGCAAACGCACAATTCGACCGAGTGTCGTTTCGCGACACTTCAGCATGCCATTCATGCGTCGCCTGCCTCGCAGGCTCACCGAACGCTCGCACTGTGCGGCGTTCGCGCACGACATGCTTGCCGCTATCGCGAAACGGCACTCTCCGGCAACTGTGGCGAGCCATTGCAGGCCCGTCGCTGTCATTGGAGATGCAGACCTTGACCGCTTCCACTTCCGGTTCATCGGCCACCTCGGCCGATCTTACCCTCGACGAAATTACGATCGTCGATAAAAAACTCCTCAAACGCGCCGTCGGCGCCATGGCGCTCGGCAATGCCATGGAATGGTTCGACTTCGGCGTCTACAGCTACATCGCCGTCACGCTCGGTCAAGTATTTTTCCCGTCGAGCAACCCCTCGGCGCAACTGATCGCGACTTTCGGCACGTTCGCTGCGGCGTTCCTCGTGCGCCCGATCGGCGGCATGGTGTTCGGGCCGCTCGGCGACCGCATCGGCCGCCAGCGCGTGCTCGCGATGACCATGATCATGATGGCCTGCGGCACTTTCGCGATCGGCCTGATCCCGTCATATAACTCGATCGGCATTGCCGCCCCCGTTCTGCTGCTCGTGGCACGCCTGATCCAGGGCTTCTCGACGGGCGGCGAATACGGCGGCGCGGCAACCTTCATCGCCGAGTTCGCCCCCGACAAGCGCCGCGGCTTCATGGGCAGCTTCCTCGAATTCGGCACGCTGATCGGCTACGTGCTCGGCGCCGGCACGGTTGCCGTGCTGACCGCCATGCTCTCGCACGAGCAACTGCTCGACTGGGGCTGGCGCGTGCCGTTCATGATCGCCGGCCCGCTCGGCCTCGTGGGTCTCTATATCCGTACCAAGCTCGAAGAAACGCCAGCATTCAAGCGTGAAGCCGAACTGCGCGAAGCGCAGGAACATGCGCGTCCGAAGCTCACGCTGAAGTCGCTCGTCACTGAACATCTGCGCCCCTTCCTGCTGTGCGTGGGCCTCGTGCTGATCTTCAACGTGACCGACTACATGGCGCTCTCGTACCTGCCGAGCTATCTCTCGGCGACGCTGCACTTCAACGAAACGCACGGTCTCTTCCTCGTGCTGATCGTGATGGTGCTGATGATGCCGATGACGCTCGCGTTCGGCCGCCTCTCGGACGCCATCGGCCGCAAGCCGGTGATGCTCGCGGGCTGCGTGGGCCTGATCGTGCTGTCGATTCCCTCGCTCACGCTGATCCAGACGGGCGAGCTGTTTCCGGTGTTCTTCGGTCTCCTGATTCTCGGTACGCTGCTCTCGTGCTTCACGGGTGTGATGCCTTCCGCGCTGCCGGCGCTGTTTCCAACCGCAATCCGCTATGGCGCGCTGGCCATTGGCTTCAACGTATCGGTGTCGCTGTTCGGCGGCACGACGCCGCTGGTCGCCGCCTGGCTCGTCGAGCACACGCAGAACCTGATGATGCCCGCGTACTATCTGATGGGTGCGGCCGCGATCGGCATCGTCTCGGTGGTGTCGCTGCGCGAAACGGCACGCAAGCCGCTGCCCGGCTCCGCACCGTGCGTCGGCAGCAAGGCCGAAGCCCATGCGGTGATGCGTGGCGTGCACGTCGCCCGCGAAATCGACGAACGCTATGCCGCTCACACTGCGGTTCGGGTGTAACGCAGTCATTACGCAGCGACGGCGCTTCAGGCGCCGCGGATTTCGCATCGGCAATTGTCGAAGGCCAGCCTCGCGCTGGCCTTTTTTGCGTTTCGCCTGAAGTCTCGCGTCGCCCCGTGTCTGCGCAGTTGGCTCAGTCGATCAGCCGCGTGTGCTCGATGTGCAGCGCACCGTCGTTTCCGATCGTCAACATCGCTGCGGAAATGGGCAATTTGAAGCGGCGTGGTCCGGCGCTGCCAGGGTTCACGAAGTGCACGCCATGGCGAATTTCGTGCTCCGGCTTGTGTGAATGGCCGCTGACCACGACTGCGATGTCCTGCGCCGCCTTGTCGGCGCCGAGGCCACCCAAATCGCGCAGTTCGTGAACGACTGCAAGCGCGATGCCGCCGATTTCGACCACGGTTTGCACCGGCAGTGCCGCAGCCCAGGAGCCACGGTCGTTATTGCCGCGCACGGCGGTCAACGGCGCAATCTGCGCCAGCCTGTCGAGCACGCCTTGCTCGCAAATATCGCCGGCGTGGATGATCGCATCACTGCCTTCCAGGAAACGCAGCAGTTCGGGCCGCAGGAGATTGTGCGTATCGGAAACTAGCGCGACGCGCAACGGACGTGGACGTGACATGGGATGGCGTTTTCGTAGCGGAAAGCGGATACCGGTGATTATCGTCGACACGCGGCGCGCCTCGCGTCGGAAAGGAACACCGTCACAATGCGCCGGCTTCACTCGGGTGCATCCACACCCGCGCCAAAATATACGGCGAGCCAGACCGTAGGCGTTGCGGTATCGGTCCACGCCACGCGATGCCGGCAGTGCGCAGGAATATGCACGTAGTCGCCAGGACGCATCCGATGGCGCGCGCCGCCTCGCGCCTCGAATTCCAGCACCGCTGCACCCGCGAGCAAAGCGACCCATTCGTCGCGCGGATCGTCGTACCAGAACCCGTCTGGACTCGCCTGCCCCGTCGAGACGATCCGCTCGATCAGGACTCCCGCCTGCCCGGCGAGCCGTTCGAAGCGCTCATCGCGCGCACTGGCTTCGATGCCGGCGTAGAGGTTGCCCGAAAGACTCGCTGCCGGACCTCCAGCGAGCTCCCCGAAACCCGCGTTCTCACCTGACACGCTCATACGAGTGGCCTCAGTCCGTCAAGCAAGGTCGGCACGAGTTCGCTCACCGTCGGGTGAACGTGCATCGCGTATTCGAGCGTCGTATACGGCGCGTCGGCGGTCATCGTGTCGATGAAGGTGTGGATCGCCTCGTCACCCTCCGCGCCGAAGATCGTCGCGCCCAGAATGCGCTGCGTTTGCGCATCCACGAGCGCCTTCATGAATCCATCCGTCTCACCGCGCTCGCGGGCGCGGCCGACGCGCGACATCGGCATGGTCGCGATCAGCGCGGGCCGCCCGCTTGTGCGGACGTCGTGCTCGCTCGCCCCCACCCGCGCAAGCGGCGGATCCACGAACACGGCATAGGCGGGAATACGCGTGTCGGCGCTACGGCGCGCGCCGTCGAGCAGATTTGCCGCGACGATCTGGTAATCGTCGTACGAGGTGTGCGTGAATGCTCCGCGGCCGTTCACGTCGCCAAGTGCCCACACGCCAGTCACGCGCGTACGCAGTTCTCCGTCGACCGGGATGAGACCGTGCTTGTCCCGTTCGATGCCTGCCGCACCGAGCCCGAGATCGTCGGTGTTCGGACTACGCCCCGTTGCGAATAGCAGATGCGAAACGTCGAGCGCTTCGCCGCCGAGTTCGATGCGTATGCCGCCCGGATGCTGGCCTGCATCGCCGCTCGCTCCGAGTGGCGCGACACTGCGTGGCGCGTTGCCGAAGCGAAACTCCACGCCTTCGCGCGCAAGCACGTCCTGCACCGCCCGAGCCACGTCGTCGTCCTCGCGCGCCAGCACGCGGTCCCCGCGCACGAGCACCGTCACGCGGCTGCCGAAACGCCGAAACATCTGTGCGAATTCGAGCGCCACATAGCTGCCACCAACAATCGCCAGATGCACCGGCAACGTCTCCAAAGCGAGCAACGTCGAGTTGGTTTCGTATCGGATATGGTCGAGCCCGGGCACGTCGGGAATGGCGGCGCGCGTTCCCGTGTTGATGAAGATCTCGGGTGCTTCCAGCGTCGCCGTTTCGCCGCCCGCCAACGTCACGCTGACCACATGCGCCGCGCTAAATCGCGCATGCCCCTGCAGCACCGTAACGTTAGAGGCATGGCGCAGCCAGTGTTCGACACCGTCGCGCGACGCGCCAATGATGCGGTCCTTGCGTGCCTTCACGAACGCCAGATCGACGCTCACCTCGGCGTCTTGCGCGGCATTGCCGATCCGCACGCCGAAGTCCGCCGCGTGGCGCGCCACATGCGCCGCGCGCGCGCAGGCAACATAGGCCTTGGTCGGCGTGCAGCCGACATTCACACACGTGCCGCCGAACGCCGCGCGCTCGATCACCGCCGTCTTGCGTCCGCTGGCGCCCAGCCGCACTGCGAGCGGCGGACCGCTCTGCCCTGTGCCGATCACGATCGCATCGAAACGCTGTGCCATGCCGTTCTCCTCGTGCGAAACATCGTGGAACTCACGTGCGCGCGTCACGTCCGCGCCATCTTACGCCGGCGCCGCAAATTCCATGCACGGGTAGTCCGCGAATTTCGAATCGGAAAACGAGAAAAAAGAGCCGCCCCGGATCATGGGGCGGCTCAGAGGGTGACGCTACAACAGCAAACGGGCGATGCCGCTGCGCGTCGGGGGGGAGAATCGTAAAGCCGTACGCTGTCTATCGAGCGTAGGCAAACAGGGTCAATGGACGCGCTCGACAGGCGCCACGCATTCGTGGCTTGCACACCAGAATTCGCGCGAGCGCTGCAGCGCTGCGCGCGCACCGCGCGTCGCCACCATCAGCCCGATCTGACCCATGTTGAAGTCGAGCGACACCATCAACTGCATGAGGTCCACCATCGGCAGGACCAGTGCAGGTTGATACAGTTGTCGTTCGATAAAGGATTTCATGACGGCTCCCACTGAAACCGCCGCGTCTCACTGACGTAGCGTCATTTCCATGAGAGTCATTCTAGGAATGGAGCGTCCGCCGATAAATGGCCCGGACGCGAAGTCACTTGTCGTCAAACACGAACAATCGTGCAAACAGCGGGGCCCGCGATCAACGAGCCTACGGTGCCGGCCCGTGCACGGTCCCGAAGCTCATTCGAGCGGCGTAGCGACAAACTCGGGCAACGCCTCGGCGCGGGCAGCGTGTGCGGCAAGCGCCGGATAACGCGCGGGATCCACCGCGCCCGGCAAGATGTGCTGGGTGAAACGCCAGGCCACCGCGGCCGTGATGTCGGCCTGCGTGATTCGCCCAGCGCACAGCCAGCCAGTGCGGCCGTCCAGCAACTTGTCGAGCACCGTGTACGCGGCGTGCATCTGCGCGGTGACGCGCTGCAGCCACGGTTCGTGCTGACGCTCCTCGGGCCGCAACTGGCGCTCGTACACCTGCTGGACCGTTTTTTCCATGGCGGCCAGCGCGAACCCGTTCACGCGCAGCGCGAAAGTGCGCTCCTGCGACTCCTCCGGCATCAGGCGCCGCGCCGGCGGCACCTTGTGGTCGAGATAATCGAGGATCAGTGTGGAATCGATCAACAGCGTGCCGTCGTCGTCGATAAACGTCGGCGCCTTGACGACCGGATTGATCTGCGCGAACTCGTCGTAATGCCGGAATACCGACACGCTGCGATGCTCGAACGGCATGCCAAGCACGTACAGCGAAATCGCGACACGACGTACATACGGAGAATCCATCATGCCAATCAACTGCATTGCCACACCTCGCACAAGAAAAAGGGGACTGGGCAGCCGATAGTGCAGCATCGGCGCATTCATTTCAAGATTTGCGGATCGTTCCCTGAGCTCATGATCGAACCCCATTATCGCCAGGCAACTGCCCTGGAAGCGCAGCTACGGCGATGCAAATTGCTTAACGGCCTCGCTCAAGCGATTGATAACAAGCAACTAAAACGGCTCCAAATAACGCCGTGTCGATGTGTCGCGAAAGATTCGATTTGCCTGGCGCTACATTTGTTAACTGTCGTCGTGTGTGATGCGACGCGTCATTGCTGCAATGCAACCTTACCGCTATCCGGGAATAGTGAAGACGCGTCCATGCGTACTGGCACGCCGCGCAAGGCTCGGTATGGCACAAGTCGCAACACAAGGATGCCGAACTATTACTCACCCTGCATTCCAAGGGGTTTTCGTGCGCCGCATGTGTTGCACTGCATCGCCGGGAAACTCCTGGATACATACGCCGAAAGGCTGCGATAGTCTGACTGCACTAGGAGACGAAATCATGAGACAAGCATTCAATGTTGGCGTCGTCATCATCCTCGCACTCCTCCTCGCGAACCGGGCGATGACGCGCGCGCAGGCGCATGAGACCAGCTCGGTAACTTGCGCGCAAGGCTCGGAACTCGTGCGGCTCGACGCGCTCGCGCGTGGCTTCACCGCCATCGGCGCGCGCAGCCAGGGAGAGAATTTCCTCTCGTCGTGCCTCGTCTCCGGACAGGCTCAGGTCGGCAAAATCGTCGCTCACGACTGATTCGGCCGAACCGCATCGAACGCACAGCGCGAGACAAACAACCGTTCTGTTCTTCGTGCGGCGCTGCCGCACGGCGTGCGGATCGGCCAGATACGTTCTGTGACATAGCGGCTTGACGCCTTCGCCAGACATAGCCGGGGCGACGCATATACGCTCGATTGGGCCGACGCACGCGCCATTAAACGCAAAACCAGGCGCCACTCCTCTTCGGGCGATGTCCGTTCACCTCACGCGTCCTACCACTTTCACAGCGCTATTGCCCTGCACGCGCATGACGTGCGCGTGCACTCATGCCTCTATATTTCACGGACGTTAATTAACATTCCCCCGAGTTGCCAATGGCCGCGTTTGGCGGCGACAATGGTGCGCGATCAGGAGGAATTTATGAGAGGCAGCATCCTGTTGCTTGGTCTTGGCATGCTAACGGCATGCACATCGGTAACCAGTGTGAACGCGAGACAGGATGGGCATTTTTCGATCACGAGCCGGGCGCGTTGGGACATCGTCTCGTGGAACCACGTGCGCAGCGCCGGTTTCAAGGAAGCGCAGGCTTATTGCCACAAGCAAAATAAAGAGATGCACGCGGTCGACGTGCACAGCGAAGGACTGCGCGGCGTTACTCCACAATCAGTAGAGGTAATCTTCGACTGCATCTAAATTGCCTTCCCGCATGCCGCACACCCCCGCCCATCAAGCCTTTTGCGGATTCACGCCGACTTTTTGAGCGATTCCTTGCGCAACAGCAATGGTTTGTTGCCGCTGTCCCTGATACCCAATTCGCATCTTGCAGATACACTGACGAAACATTTTGTTACGGCCTGTATCATGCTTACCGCCTTTTTTCTCGTGGCGCCTTTGGCAATTGCGGCGCTTTTCGGCTTTGCGCGGCTCGTCAATCCGCGCACCGGCCAGATCGGCAGCCGCTGAGCGCACGGCGCGCCCCGGACATCGTTGCGATGTCCCGGCAGCCCCTAGGCCCAGCGACAAAAAACCCGCGAGGCGGTACGCCATCGCGGGTTCAGGGGGCTTCTTGCGAAGCCCGTTCGGGTTTCAGGTTGTCCTGGTGCCGGCGACCGGACTCGAACCGGTAAGCCGTGAGGCGGCGGATTTTCGTCACACTACGTCTTTCGACGCCGCCCGCGAAGCTCTCGCGGATGTTCGTGCGCTGGACTATGCCTTCGCCTTAGCCTCTTGGCGCTGTAATACCGCGCCAAAGCCTTAGGCGCCCCCCGTCTAGTCTCTACACCTTCCTGGCCGGCGCGAACATGCACCAGCCGGCTTGGCTCGGCGTTGCCTCGGCACAATGCGCGCTTGCGCACTGCAAAGTCCAGGGGTTTCTCCGAATTTGAGGGGTTCTGCACCGGCCGTTTCCGGCTGGGCACTCAATCTAGTTTTAAGTCCGCTATGTTTACCAATTTCATCACGCCGGCAAAGCGGACGCGATTCTACCATTGGCACAGCGATTCCGGCTCAAGCCGATAACGATGCCATCCGACTCGCTACCCGCGCGTCACGCAACCGAAATGTTGCGCACTCAACGTGTTTAAAGCTCGCCCCCGGCGCGCGTCTGCGCGAGGGGCGGCACGATCGCGCACGCTCCGGTATGATCGGCACGCCTGAACTCATGCAGACGGCGTTTCGCCGGCAAGAACGAGGGCAGCCTTTTCAGCATCTCATATCGCTGGGCGCCGCCCGCATACCGTGCACATGTCCACACCCGATTCCGCATCCGCTGGCGAACGCCAGTCGCTGCGCGGCTTGCTGCTTTTGCTCGCGACCATCGCGGGCGTCGCGGTCGCGAACATCTATTATAACCAGCCGCTGCTCGACGACTTCCGCCATACGTTCCCCGCCGGAGCCGCGTGGATCGGCGCGGTGCCCGCCGCCACGCAGCTCGGCTACGCCCTGGGAATGCTCCTGCTCGCGCCGCTCGGCGACCGCATCGACCGACGCCGCATCATCCTCGTGCAGACGGGGCTGCTCTGTCTCGCCCTGCTCGCCGCCGCCGCCGCGCCCTCGCTGCCGGTGTTGATCGGCGCGAGCCTCGCCATCGGCGTGCTCGCCACCATCGCGCAGCAGGCCGTGCCGTTCTCGGCTGAACTCGCGCCGCCCGAGCAGCGCGGCCACGCCGTGGGCACCGTCATGAGCGGTCTCCTGCTTGGCATCCTGCTCGCGCGCACCGCAGCCGGGTTCGTCGGCCAGTACCTCGGCTGGCGCATGGTGTTCGCCGCCTCGATCGTGGCGCTGCTCGCGCTCGCCGTGGTGGTCGTGAAAAAACTGCCGAAGAGCCAGCCGACTTCGACGCTCGGCTACGGCAAGCTGCTTGCCACGCTCTGGCACCTCACGGTCGAATTGCGCGGCCTGCGCGAAGCCTCGGCTATCGGCGCTTGCCTTTTTGCCGCGTTCAGCTTGTTCTGGCCCGTGCTCACGCTGCTGCTCGCGGGCGAGCCGTTCCACCTCGGCTCCGAGGTCGCCGGGCTCTTCGGCATCGTCGGCGCGGCGGGTGCGCTCGCCGCGCCATGGGCGGGCCGCTCCGCCGACAAACGCGGCCCGCGCGCCGTCATCACGCTCTCGATCGCGCTCATCGCCCTCGCGTTCGTGATCTTTGCGTTCTCGGGCACGAGCCTGATCGGTCTCGTGATCGGCGTGATCGTGCTCGATGTGGGCGTGCAGGCCGCGCAGATCTCGAATCAATCGCGCATTTACGCGCTGCGCCCCGAAGCGCGCAGCCGCGTGAACACCGTATTCATGGTCTGCTACTTCATCGGCGGGGCAACGGGTTCGGCGGTGGGCGCAGCCACCTGGCATGCGTTCGGCTGGATGGGTGTGTGCGCAGCCGGTCTGGGTTTCAGCGCGCTCGCGGCGTGGATTCACTACACCACGCGTGCGCAGTCCGACGCAAACACATAACCGTACATGACGCGTTCGCCGCGTGGAGCGCGTACACGCGCCGCATCGCGAATTCGCGACAGCGGCCAGGCACGGGATATGCTGAAAAAGGGTTCACTCACTCAGCGGAGGCCCTTCTCATGAAACGCCTGATTGCCTTCTTTCTCATCACCGCGTCGGTTGCGGCGCTGGCCGCCTGCAATACCGTCGCGGGAGCGGGCGAAGATCTGTCCTCGGGTGGCCACGCCATCACGAACAGCGCCGAGAAAGCGAAGTAACCGGCGGCATTCGCGGCGCCGGCACACCTGCCGGCGCCGGAACCGCGCTGCTGCCAACGCGTTAGCGCGGGCGCAAAAACTTCGTGCTGCGAATAATGCGGCAAGTTCAGGAACCGCGTCGCCTGTCGTCGAACAGGAACGAGAGTCCAACGCTGCCGAGAATCAGCACGGTGGCAATGATCGTGCCGAGGGTAATCGGCTCGCCGAGCGTAAGCGCCCCGATGATCACCGCGACAACCGGGTTTACATACATGCAGCTGCTCGCCACGATCGGGCTCGTGTGCCGGATCAAATAACCATAGGCAACATACGCAGCCATCGTGCCGATCACCATCAGGTAGACGAACGCGACGACCGGCAGGACATGCAGCGCGCCCATACGCTCGCCGGTGATCCATGCCACCAGCGTCGAGATCCCACCGCCAAGACCGATCTGCAGCGCCGTCGCGATAAAGAGATCGGAGGGCAATTCGAGCCGTCCCGCGAGATGCGCACCGACCGCCCAGAAGAGCGCGCCGCCGAGAATCGCAAGGCTACCGCCCGCCGTGCCGCTCGCCCCGCCGTCGTGGCTGAGAATCGCGATGCCAACAAGACCCAGCGCCACTGCCGCCCATTCGCCCTTCACGACGCGCCGCCCGGCTGCCGCGGCAATGAGCGTGGCGAACAGCGGCACGGTCGCGACCATCACGGCCGCGGTGCCCGTGCCGACCGTGCGCATGCCATAGGCCAGCATGCCGCTCGACAGGCCCACCAGCATCGTGCCGACCACGCCTGCATTGCGCACCTGCGCAAGCGTCGGCATGGGGGGACGCCGGCGCACGGCGAACACAAAGAGCCCGATGCCCGCGAACAGATTGCGCAGGCCCGAAAGCAGCAGCGGCGGAAAAGAGCCGAGCGCCACGTGCACGCCGAGATAGGTCGAGCCCCAAACGAAGTAGACAACCGCGAGCGATAGCGCCACACGACCGCCGCGCGACTGCGGCAAGCGCACGCTGCGCGCGAGACGCCAGCATTGCGCTCCGGTCTGTATCAGCGCCTGTAGCAACCCTTGGGCAAGTGAGCCGCCGGTCCAGCGAGAAGGCAAACGGGGAGGCATGGTCATTGCACCGCGGAGAGACTGGGGGCTGACCGCGGACACCCCGCCGGTCGTGGGACGGGACGAATGAAGCGCAACGGCATGATCGAAGCAGCGAAAAGAAAGTGCGAGATGTGCCTCGATGCGCCGCAATGGAGCAACTAAGGACACGAAGAGCCCGAATCGGGCGTCACGCATTATGCAACAAGGCACCTGGTTGCGGACGAAGCGAGCATGCCTTTATGCGCAAGGCGTACAACTTGCGCGCAACCCCGACTGAAACACCGTGCTCGAACGCCCGCCGCGACGGCCATAGCGTCGCTCTGCGGCAAGACGTCGCCATCCCCTCGCCGACACCACACGCTTCGCCCGGGACGCGTTGCCGACGCAGGTCGTCCATGAATAACAAGACCGTGTTAACATGCCCTCTGCTTTCACAAAACTTTCAGTTAATTCTGTCGTCCCCAATGCCTCCGTCGTTCACGCATCTTGCCGTACATCTCGCCGCACCCTTGCCGCCGCGCACCCAGCGCGGCGCGTCTGCGCGCGCGGGAACGCTTCTGGATGCGCGGTCCGCCGCCCGACGACACCTCCCCGGCTCCCAGGCCCCGCTCGCCGCCGCCCGGCGTCCATACTGAACCACCCTCCGCTTTCCGGAGCCGTTCGGTCGGGCTCCGGGCCGATCCCTCACTTTTTCAATCCCGGATCGTAAGGAGAACCACCATGTCGAAGAAAATCCGCTATCTGACCGAGCTCGATCTCGCTCGCCTCGAAAAATGCGCCGCCGAGCCCGGTGCGGCCGCCGCACGCCAACCCATGCTCGACGACCTGCTCGAGCGCGCGGAGATCGTCGACTCGCGCAAGGTCGCCGCCAATGTCGTCACCATGAACTCGCAGGTCACGCTCGTGAACGAACGCACGGGTGAGGAAGTCACGTTTACCGTGGTCTACCCGGCGAGCGCCAACCTCGACGCCGGACGCCTGAACGTTTTTTCGCCCGCGGGCCTCGCGCTGCTGGGCGCGAAGCGCGGCGAGTCCGTGCGCTTCACGCCGCCGAGCGGTGCCGTCGAGACGTTCAAGATCGACCGCATCCTGTTTCAGCCCGAAGCCGCAGACGATTTCACGCTGTAAGCAACGCGCGCCCGCGCTTGGCCCTGGCACATTTCACATGCCGAAGCACTTGCCAGATCGTCGCAGCACGGTGTATCGTTTGGCCTGCTTACGCGGGGGTCCTGCGTCATGCGCCGCTTCGAATCGTTCACACGAATGTTCAAGCCGCGTATTGCGTGGGTGAGAAATACCCTTTGAACCTGATCTGGATAATGCCAGCGCAGGGAAGCGTCCGGACTTCGCAACGCAAACGCCTCACCTCATCACAGCGAAGTCCGTCCACGTTCCGTCTCATCTCCTGCTAAGCCGCTGTTCCCACATAGCTTTGCATGGAGAGAGGCATGAACGCCAACCCGAAATTCGTTTCCGCTAACGCGCACGTCGACGAAGCTGCAATCGCGCCGCTGCCCAATTCCCGCAAGATTTACGTAACCGGCTCGCAGCCCGACATTCGCGTGCCGATGCGCGAAATCACGCAATCGGACACGCCCACGGGCTTTGGCGGCGAAAAGAATCCGCCGATCTACGTCTATGACACTTCGGGCCCGTACACCGACCCCGAAGCGAAGATCGACATCCGTGCGGGCCTGCCCGCACTGCGTCAAGGCTGGATCGAAAAGCGCGGAGACACCGAAGCGCTGCCCGGCCTCTCCTCCGAATACGGCCGCGAGCGCGCCGCCGATTCGGCCACGGCCGAACTGCGCTTCCCGGGCCTGCACCGCACGCCGCGCCGCGCGAAGGCCGGCAAGAACGTCACGCAGATGCACTATGCGCGCCAGGGCATCATCACACCCGAGATGGAATTCATCGCCATCCGCGAAAACCAGCGCCGCGCCGAGTATCTGGAAAGCCTCAAGACGAGCGGCCCGAACGGCGCGAAGCTGGCCGCGATGATGGGCCGCCAGCACCCGGGCCAGGCATTCGGCGCGGCTGCCTTCGGCGCCAACGCCCTGCAGGAAATCACGCCCGAATTCGTGCGCGAGGAAATCGCGCGCGGCCGCGCAATCATCCCTGCGAACATCAATCACCCGGAAAGCGAGCCGATGATCATCGGCCGTAACTTCCTCGTGAAGATCAACGCGAACATCGGCAATTCGGCGGTCACGTCGTCGATCGGCGAGGAAGTGGACAAGATGACGTGGGCGATCCGCTGGGGCGGCGACACGGTCATGGATCTCTCGACCGGCAAGCACATTCACGAAACACGCGAGTGGATCATCCGCAACTCGCCGGTGCCGATCGGCACCGTGCCGATCTATCAGGCGCTCGAGAAGGTCAACGGCAAGGCCGAGGACCTCACGTGGGAAATGTTCCGCGACACGCTGATCGAGCAGGCCGAACAGGGCGTCGACTACTTCACGATTCACGCGGGCGTGCGCCTGCAGTACGTGCCGCTCACCGCCAACCGCATGACGGGCATTGTTTCGCGCGGCGGTTCGATCATGGCCAAGTGGTGCCTCGCGCATCACAAGGAATCCTTCATTTATGAGCATTTCGAAGAGATCTGCGAAATCATGAAGGCCTATGACGTGAGCTTCTCGCTCGGCGATGGCCTGCGTCCCGGCTCGATCTACGACGCCAACGACGAAGCGCAGCTCGGCGAGCTCAAGACACTCGGCGAGCTCACGCAGATCGCGTGGAAGCACGACGTGCAGGTGATGATCGAAGGTCCCGGCCACGTGCCGATGCAGCTCATCAAGGAGAACATGGATCTGCAGCTCGACTGGTGCAAGGAAGCGCCGTTCTACACGCTCGGGCCGCTCACCACCGACATCGCGCCGGGCTACGACCACATCACCTCGGGCATTGGCGCCGCGATGATCGGCTGGTTCGGCACGGCGATGCTCTGCTACGTCACGCCGAAGGAACACCTCGGCTTGCCGAACAAGGACGACGTGAAGGAAGGCATCATCACGTACAAGCTTGCGGCGCACGCAGCCGATCTCGCGAAGGGTCATCCGGGTGCGCAAGTGCGCGACAACGCGCTGTCGAAGGCGCGTTTCGAGTTCCGCTGGGAAGACCAGTTCAACATCGGCCTCGATCCGGACAAGGCACGCGAGTTCCACGACGAAACGCTGCCGAAGGATTCCGCGAAGGTCGCGCACTTCTGCTCGATGTGCGGTCCGCACTTCTGCTCGATGAAGATCACCCAGGACGTGCGCGACTTCGCGGCAAAACAGGGCATGACCGACGACGAGGCCCTGAAAAAGGGCATGGAAGTGAAGGCCGTCGAGTTCATCAAGCAAGGCGCGGAGATTTATCAGCGCCAGTAAGGCACGCAAGACGGTATGCTGCGCGCCGCGAAACAATTTCTAACGATTCCGACAACTCGTTGACAAGCGCATACACCCGGATACGGGAGGCGCTTCTACGATAAATGCATTGGAAGCGCATCAGGCACTAAACCGCCTGGTGCGCCTCGCCCGATACAACCGGAGTCGAAAAATGAAAACACTTGCACGCGCACGCACTCTCCTCACTGTGACAACGCTCGTTGCCGTAGTCGGCAGCCTCTCGGCTTGCGACAACATGTCGAGGCGCGACCGCGACACCGCAATTGGCGCAGGTGTCGGCGGCGTCGCGGGCGCGGCCATTGGCGGCAGTGCGCTCTCCACGATCGGCGGTGCTGCGGTAGGCGGCATCATCGGCAATCAGGTGGGCAAGTAAGGGCCACGTCTGCCCTGCCTGACACAGCGAAAAACTCACGACATAACAACAGGCAATTAGCCGGCAATCCGGGTTGCACATGCCGGCTTCAGAGAGGATACGCGGCGCATGTCTCGCAAGAGCATGCGCCGCGTTTGCATTTGGCCGCGACTATGCATGCGTGTGTTTGGGCATGCAGTCATGCAAGCACGCGAAAGATGCGGTGATTCAAGTGCAACACAGGGTGGCGGCGAGGAGCGTAAACTCGATCGATCAGGTTCCGGGTGCCCAACGCACTTACTGCCGGCCGAGTAAGGAGTCCGCCATGAATCGCCCCTTAGCCGCCCTTGCCTCGCCTTGCAGCGCCTCGATGCGCCAATCCTCGTTGGAGCGCCCGCGGGCGCGCGGCGCGCTCAGGCGGAGCTCGATGCTCGCTGCAACGGCCGTCCTGCTCGCGCTTTCCGGCTGCTACTACTATTACCCATACGGCTATTCGCCGTACTACTACGGCACCGTGCCCGCCTCGAGCACGCAGCATGAAAACGCGGTCTTGCAGACCAATCCGCAAGCGAATCTGCCTGCCAACCCCGCACCCGCGGCCGTCCCCGATACACAGTACCCCGGGCCGCTGTATCCCTCCCCGCCCGTTGCTATCGCGGTGCCGGCCTGGCCGCTCTATTCCTCTTATCCGGCTTATCCGGCTTACCCCCCGTATTACCCCTATCCCGCGTGGGGATGGGGGGCGCCCGCCATCTCCTTTGGCTTTGGTTACTGGAGCGGTGGGGGCGGCCACTGGCATCACTAAGCGCCAGCCAGCGCCACGCGCGCCGCACGACCGTACTTTCCCTCCCTTGACGCTCCCGAACCATTTTCTATGCTGCTATTGGGTATCGGGTACTGAAGCACGGCCTTACTGAATTCCCCTCCTCATGGCGGCGCGCGGGTCTACCGCGCGCCGCGCGCACTGCCGACGCCACGCCCGGCACACCTTTGCGCCCGCACGCATCGATGCGCCGATACCAATCAGCATAAAGGAGACGTCATGTTCCATCAGCTGTTGACTCCCATCGGCAACTCGCTCTTCCTGTCGTTCATCGTGGCGGTGCTGCCGATCGCCGTGGTGCTCGTCCTGTTGGGCTGGGCGCGCCGGCCCGCGTGGCAGGCTTCGCTCGCGGGCCTCGTCGTGGGCCTCGTCGTCGCGATCGCGGGCTGGCAGTTCCCGGTCAATCTCGCCATCAGTTCGGTGCTCAACGGCGTGGTTTTCGCGCTGTGGCCGGTCATGTGGATCGTCGTCACGGCCATCCTGCTTTACAACATTGCGGTGCGCTCGGGGCGCTTCTCGGCGTTTCGCATGTGGCTGCTCGACAATCTGCCCAACGACCGGCGCATCGTGCTCGTGGTGGTGGGCTTCTCGTTCGGCGCGTTGTTCGAAGGCATCTCGGGTTTCGGCACCCCCGTCGCGATCACCAGTTCGCTATTGATCATGCTCGGCTTCCCGGCGCTCGAAGCACTCACCTTCACGCTGATCTTCAACACGGCGCCGGTGGCGTTCGGTGCGCTTGGCGTGCCGATCACGGTGCTCGGCGCGGTCACCCACCTGCCCGCCGACGCGCTCGGGCAAATGGTCGGCCGCCAGTTGCCGTTCTTCGCGGTGGCGCTGCCGTTCTATGTAATCGCCATCTACGCGGGCGTGGGCGGCATGCTGCGCATCTGGCCGGTGCTGCTGGTCTCGGGTGGCAGCTTCGCGCTCACGCAGTTCGTCACGGCGAACTACATCAACTACAGCCTGACCGACGTGCTCTCCTCGCTCGTCTCGCTGATCCTCACGATCCTGTTTCTGCGCGTGTGGAAACCCGCGCCCGACGCGCGCTTCGAGATCAAGGTCGACCGCGCCAAGGAAGTGCGCGGCGACGTCTCGGGCACGCAGGGATGGTATCCATGGATCATCGTGGCGGTGGTCGTGATTCTCTGGACGATCGCCAAGGTGTTCGCGATCGGCGACCTCAAGGTGCACTGGCCGGGTCTCGACAAGGCCGTCTACATCACGCTGTACAAGACGCCGTATGGCGCGATCTGGGACTTCCAGCCGCTCGGCACGGGCACCGCGATCCTGCTTGCGGCCATCATCACGGCGCTGGTCGTGCGGCTCAAGCCCGCCGACTTCGGCGCCGCGATCGTCGACACCTGGGTACAAACGCGCATCGCCATCCTGACCGTTGCCACCATCGTCGGGCTGGCGTTTTTGATGAACTACTCGGGCCTGACTTATACGCTGGGTCTCGGCGTGGCCT
Source organism: Paraburkholderia sp. A1BS-2L (assembly GCF_051125205.1). Taxonomy (NCBI): domain Bacteria; kingdom Pseudomonadati; phylum Pseudomonadota; class Betaproteobacteria; order Burkholderiales; family Burkholderiaceae; genus Paraburkholderia; species Paraburkholderia sp. A1BS-2L. The sequence goes on along the minus strand of NZ_CP120428.1, from coordinate 1,269,531 downwards.
CGGTGGGCGCGTTCTTCCCGCTCGTCTCGGCGTTCCTCGGCTGGGTGGCCGTGTTCCTCTCGGGCAGCGACACCTCGGGCAACGCGCTATTCGGCAATCTTCAGGTGGTGGCCGCGCACCAGCTCAATCTGGACCCCGTGCTCATGGCGGCGACCAATTCGTCGGGCGGCGTCATGGGCAAGATGATCTCGCCGCAAAATATCGCGACGGGCGTGGCAACCACCGACCTCAAAGGGCAGGAAGGTTACGTGTTCGCGAAAACCTTCAAGCACTCGATCCTCCTGACGGTGCTGCTCGGCATTCTCGTGTGGCTGCAGCAAAACGTGTTCACGTGGATGATTCCGCCGCATTGAAGACGGCGTGCAGCGTGAATGAAAAAACCGCCTGCGAATCGAGGAATTCGCAGGCGGTTTTTTTGATTGTCCCGGGGCGGCGTGGGCGACGCCCCCTGCATTCGAGAATGCTTACTGCAGTTGCTCGACCACGAGGCTCATGATCTCGCGAGCCGGCCGCGACGAGTCGACCTGCCCGTTGTCGTCGACGACCGACACGCGGGTCTGGTTCTCGGTCACGGCGCGCACATTGAGCTTGTACTGCTTCGCGACCTTGTCCTTGTGGCCGTGGAAGAGCTGGCTCCAGAAGCCCTGCTCCGCCGAGCTCAGATCCTGCGGATCCACGTAGCGCAGATAGTAGATGCCCTTCGTGCGGTCGCGGTCGTCCACCGTGAAGTTCGAGCGGTCGAGCGCGACGCCCACGCGCAGCCATGCGCGGTCGTACGGCTCGGAGAGCGTGAGTTCGGTCGACGTGTACTGGCCCCCTGCGGCGTTCGCCGCCGACGCATCGGACGGCGCACTCTGCCCCGCGACAGCAGCGTTCTGCGCCGCGACGGCGGCAGCGGCCGCGTCGGCACCCTTGGCCGGCGTCTTGCCGTTGGCATTCGCTTTCGCGTCGGCCTCGGCGGAGATCTGCGCGTCGGGCACGCCGGGCTTGGCGCGCGCGAGCGTCACCATGAGCCGCTTGAGGTACTCCGTTTCGAGCGCCGGATCGTTGGGCTTCGGCACCCAGTGGGTGGTTTCGTTGTTGGTGCCGGTCAGCTGCTCGCTCAGGCCCTTCTGGCTGATGAAGATGTACGTGCCGCCGGTGGGCGACGTTTCGAGGCGCGTGCGGTACTTGTTGCGCTCGGCCGTGACGTACGAATTGCCCGTGGCCCACGACAGCGTGTTGCGAATGAGGCCGTCGTTGATCTTCGGATGGGTTTCGTTCCAGTCGGTTTCCATCACGCCCTTGTCGCGCTGGTCGACCACCAGCAGGAAGCCCTGCTCCTGCCAGAAGCGGCGCACCTGCGGCCAGACCTGGTCGGGCGTGCGGCTGTCGATGACGAGCCAGCTTTCCGTGCCGTCACGCTGAATGTGCATGCCAGGCACCTGCGGGAGCACTTGGGTCTGGTCGGACACGGGCGCCGCGGCCTGAACCTGCTTGAGCGCGGACAGCGAGGTTTCGCCGCCTTGCGGAGGCAGCGAGCGCTGGTCGCCTGTTTCGTCGAGCAGGTTCGGCGGCACGGCCAGCGACGCCTGCTTCGCCTTCGCATCGCTGCGGTAATCGATCTTGCCGGGCGTCGGCGAACTGCAACCGGCGACCAGCCCGCCCGCCATCAGGAGCGCGAGCGCGCGTGCGGCAAGACGTTGGTGAAAATCACTCATGTTCGGGTAATCCCTTCGGCTAGGCCACGGGCTAGTTTCCGTGGATCAACCAGCCATTTTACCGGTGAGACGCCGCGCTGTGCAAAAACCGGGCGGCGACGGCACTGCCCGGCATGCCTCAGCCCGTCAGACCGGCGCTCCAGACGCTGAATGACGGACCCCGCAGCCCGCTTTTACCCGATCTATGTAACGTTCATCAACATTCCATAAGCCACTCTCCACACCTGCGAATCGAGAAAATTTCTTTTTCTATCAATGCACTAAGGACGCAGACGCGGGGCCGCCAGTTTTGCGCCTCTCGACATTTGAAGTTCGCCTATCTTGCAGAAGCGGCCCGATGTTAATTTCCCCGAGAAAAAGAGATAAGCGCGAAGAACAACATACGGAGAGTTGATGAAAACTTACAGCTGCTTGCAGGCGGGCCGCGCTGCGGCCTTCGCCTGCCTCTTCTCGTGCCTCGCGGCCGGTGCCGCGCCAGCCCACGCAGCACTCGGCGACACAGTCCCGCCCGAGGCGCCACCAGCCTCCGCGCCCGCTAACGGCCTGACGCTCGCAGGCGGCGCAGCACGCGTGACGCGCTACGTCGACACGGGCGGCACGCACTTCAACGCGTACATCGCCACCCATAGCGGCCAGATCTTCGCCTACACGTGGCAAGGCCCCACCCCGCCGGACCTCGATGCGCTGCTTGGCCGCTACGCCGCCGACTGGCACAGCGGCGCCGCCGCGCTCCATGCCGCCGGACGCGCCGGCCTGCACGCTGCACGCGTCGATACGCCCACGGTCGTCGTCGAATCCGGCGGCCACATGCGCAGCTATATCGGCCGTGCGTAGCTGCCCGCGGCAATGCCTGCGGGCGTCACGGAAGGGGACCTGCAATGAGCACGCCGGCACGACGCGTTTCGCCCACGGGGGAGCGTGCAGGCGCGCGCTCCAGCGTACTCGCAGGCCTCCTCGCCGCAGTGCTCTCGGCAGTGCTCTCGGCCTGCGGGGGAAGCGGCAACACCGGCGTAATAAGCGGCACGACGCCCGCCAGCACGCCCGCTGCCGCCAGTGCGCCGTCAAGTGCGAGTTCGCCGTCTGCGACCAGTCCGGACACATCCAGTACGACCGGCACCGTACCGCAATCGACCACGCCGAATGTCCTTGCGGTCAGTGTCGCAGCCACGCCTGAGGCCGCACGCAACATGCTCATGGCGAGCGTGACGGTATGCGTGCCGGGCACGACGACCTGCGCAACCGTCGATAACGTGCAGGTCGACACCGGCTCGCAAGGCCTGCGCCTGCTCGCCTCCGCGCTGCCCGCCGGATTCGCCCTGCCCGCCGTCAATGCGGGCGCCAGTTCGTCACCCGCTGGTGAATGCGCGGCCTTCGGCACCGGCTATACGTGGGGCGCGGTGCGCAGCGCCGACGTGCGGCTCGCGGGTGAACTCGCCCCTTCATTGCCGATCCAGGTGATCGCTGACCCATCCGTGCCAACCACGCCGAGTTACTGCCATGGCTTCGGGTTCGCGATGATCAACTCCACCGCGCTGCGCTCGAACGGCATCCTCGGCGTCGGGACGTTCAATGCCGACTGTGGCGCAGCCTGTGGCAATCAGCCCAATCGTTCGTGGTACTACGCATGCCCTTCCGGCAACTGCACGGCGAGCGCGCAGCCACTCGCGCAGCAGGTGCGCAACCCCGTCGCGTCGTTTGCCACCGACAACAACGGCGTCGTGATCGATCTGCCCGCGGTGCCCGATACGGGCCAGAGCGCGGTGAGCGGATCCCTGATCTTCGGCATCGGCTCGCAACCGAACAATGCGCTCGGCAGCGCTACCGTGCTGCGCGCGAATACAGTTACGGGCTACGTGACGACCACAACCTCGGACGGTTCGATCTATCCGCTCAGCTATCTGGACAGCGGATCGAACGGCTTCTTCTTCGCGAACTCCGCCCTCACGCGCTGCGGCGTGTGGTACTGCCCGAGCACGCCACAAAGCATCGGCGCATCGATCAAGGGAACGGACGGCATCAGCGCACCGGCCTCGGTTTCGGTCGCGAACGCGCAAACGCTCCTCGCCAGCAGCAACTGGGCGTTCAACGACCTTGCAGGCTACAACGGCAATATGTTCGGCTGGGGATTGCCGTTTTTCTTCGGGCGGCGCATCTATACGGCAATCGAAGCTCAGGTGACGCCGGCGGGAACGGGGCCGTATTTCGCGTTCTGAGTGGCGCGCGCAAGCGCGCGGGTCACTCGTCGTCGACGTCCGGTGCGGGTGTGGTCCGGGCGAGCGCGCCCGGAGAAAGCCAGCGGAACGACGTGAGGCTACCCGTCTTGTCGTAGGTGCACTCGGCAGCGGTGGACGGGCGCGGGGCCTTGTGCAAACCGAGCTTCACGGCAAGCGCCGCGATCGGCGTGGTGGGCTTGCTCTCCGCGACTGAAGCCGCGAGTGGGTCCGCAACAGGTGCGGACGCCGCGGAGACCCCGGAAGCCGCCGACACCATGGACCCAGCCGGCGGCGCCGACGCGCCACGCGCAGTCGCTGCGCCAGTCGACGTTGAAGTTGCCGTCGAGGTCGGCATGGAACTGGCCGAAACGCTCGCCGCACTCGCATCGGAGGCGCTTGCTGCCGCACCCACGGGCGCGCCCGCCAGAGCGGCGGCGGCCGATGCGCTGAGCCCGCCCGATGCCGGCAATGCGCCGCGATCGAGCAGCCCCTCGACCACGACGCGTTTGCCGCGATACGCCACGGCGGTATGCGTGACGGACAGTGCGCCCAGCGAAGCGCTGGCGAGCCGGGTGCGCATTTCCCGCGCGCACTCACTGGGATTCTGGTACTGCGCGACGCATCCCGCGAGCAGAGTGGCCCCGGCGGCGAGGCCGACGAGGCAAGCTTTCCGTTTGTTCATCGCTCTTGTTGCGCTTCTCGCGCGGTTCGGTTTTCAGGCTGCGGCAATTGTAGCGTACAGGCCGCAAGGACCCGAGGCGCACCGGACTTTGGCGCCGCTGCCGCGACCGGGGGCTCGCGGGCCGCGCCGGCCTGCTATCATCACTGCTGTATATTCATACAGTGCCGCGCGTGCTTCCCGACTCCCCCGATCCGTTCTATTACCTCGCGAACTTCGAGCGCGTGCTCGCCTCGCTCGATGCGCGCTGCGCCGACTTGTTCGACACAGCCGAGCGGCGCTTCATGCAAAGCTTCGGCGCTCTGCCGCGCGGCTCGCGCGCGCTGTTCGTACGCATGCTGATGCGTAAGGGCCCGAATTTTCGCGCAAGCAAACTCGACTACGCCGAGATTGGCTGCCCGCGCGCCGCGGCCGCTCCCCTCGCCGATGCCGGCTGGCTGGACAGTGCGCCCGTGCTTGCGTTCGATGCCCTCGCGGCACTCGTCACCAAAGCCGAATTGCAGGCGCTCAGCGCGCGCCTGCTGGCCGATGCCGTTGCGCCCGGCGCGCGCGCCACGCGTGCCGAAACGCTCGAAGCCCTGCAAGCCGCTGCGCCCGAGGCGCGCGGTTGGTCAGCGTGGTTTCCGGGCTCGGCCGATACCGTCTTCCATTTGGCCGCCGCGCCGCTGTGCGAACGACTGAGGCTGATGTTCTTCGGCAATCTGCGGCAAGACTGGTCCGAGTTCGTGCTCGCCGATCTGGGCGTCTATCGCTACGAGTACGTCCCGCTCGACAGCGCGTCGCGCGCGTTCCGGCAGCGCGCCGACATCGACGCCTGGCTCGCGCTGCGAGACTGCCGCGAAACCTTCGATCTCGCGCCCGACGCCGCAAGCGCCGTCAACGCCGTGAGCGCGGCGCTCGATACGCTCGACATGCTCGCGCCGCACACCCGGTCCAACGACTGGCTGCGCTCGCGTCACGACCGGGTGCGCCACGCAGCGGGTCAGGCTGCAGAGCGGCTGGGCGAACCGGCGCTCGCCTGGCGCGCCTATGTCGACTGCGGCCATCCCGAGTCGCGCTACCGGCGCGTGCGCGTGCTCGAGCAGTTAGGTCGCCGCGACGACGCCCTCGCGCTCGCGCAGGCGATTGCCGGCGCGCCCGCGAACGAGGAGGAAGCACAACGCGCGACACGCACGCTCGCGCGCCTCGCGCGGCGGCGCAGCACGAGCCCGATACCAGCGGCAACACAGGCAGCGACGCGGGCAGAAATCGCGGCAACTGGCGTAATCGAAGCCAGCGATGCGCCGACGTTCACCAGCGCCGAACTCACGCTGCCCGCCGCCTGCGCGGGCCTGCGCGTGGAGGAAGCCGCGCGCCGGACGCTCGAGTGCGCGGACGCACCGGTCTTCTACGTCGAGAACACGCTCATCAACGGCCTGTTTGGCCTGCTCTGCTGGCCCGCGCTTTTCGCAGCGCTGCCGGGCGCATTCTTCCATCCGTTCCAGCGCGGCCCCGCCGATCTGCACGCCGCCGACTTCGTCCAGCGGCGCGCCGGGCTCTTTGCCGCCTGCCTCGCCGAACTCGAAAGCGGCACGTACCGCGCGACCATCGAAAAGCGTTTTGACGAGAAGCACGGCATCCAGTCGCCTTACGTCGCATGGCCCGCGCTCGACGCCGCGCTCCTCACGCTCGCGCTCGACTGCTTTCCCGCTGCCCATCTGCGGCTATGGTTCGAGCGGCTCCTGCGCGAACCCGCCGCGAACCGCTCGGGCCTGCCAGACCTCGTGCGTTTCTGGCCCCGCGAGCGACGCTACGAACTGATCGAAGTGAAAGGCCCCGGCGACCGGCTGCAGGACAATCAGCGCCGCTGGCTCGCGTATTGCGCCGCGCACGGCCTGCCCGTGACCGTGCTACAAGTGCGCTGGGCGGTGCAGGCCAGCACGAACGCTGCGTCAATGCCATGAGCTACACCGTCGCGGTCCGTACGCTCTGTGAGTTCACCGCAAAACGCGGCGATCTCGATTTGCGCTTCACACCCTCGCCCGATGCAAGCGAAGGCCGCGCCGGCCATGCTGCGATCGCAGCGCGCCGGCCCGCCGGCTACGAAACCGAAGTCGCGCTCACCAGCGTATTCGGCACGCTCACCGTGCGCGGCCGCGCCGACGGTTACGATCCAGCACGCCAACGGCTCGAAGAATTCAAGACCTATCGCGGCGATCTGGATGCGATGCGCGAGAACCAGCGTGTGCTTCATTGGGCACAGTTGCGCGTCTACGGCGCGCTGATGTGCGAAAAGCTCGGCCTCGACGCGCTCGAACTCGCGCTCGTCTACTACGAGATTGGCTCGGGACGTGAGACGGCGCTCGTCGAGCACGCGAGCGCACAACTATTACGCGCGGAATTCGAATCGCGGTGCGCGCGCTTCATCGCGTGGGCGGAACAGGAAAGCGCGCATCGCGCGGCGCGCGACGGTGCGCTCGCGGCATTGCGCCTGCCGCATGCTGCGTTCCGCGAAGGCCAGCGCGATCTCGCCGAGGCCGTATGGCGCGCCGCGACGCAAGGCCGCTGCCTGCTCGTGGAGGCGCCGACCGGCATCGGCAAGACCATCGGCACGCTGTTCCCGCAGTTGAAGGCCTGCGCGCGCGCCGGTATCGACAAGGTGCTGTTCCTGAGCGCCAAAAGCTCGGGGCGTCAACTCGCCATCGATGCGCTCAACACGCTTGCCGATGCGCAGGCCGATGGCAAAGCCGGCGCGGGCAGCAGCACGACCGCGCTGCCGCTGCGCGTTTTGGAACTGGTCGCGCGCGAGAAGGCCTGCGAGCACCCCGACCTCGCCTGCCACGGACAATCGTGCCCGCTTGCGCGTGGCTTCTACGACCGCCTGCCCGCCGCGCGCGCCGCCGCCCTCGAGCGCGTGCGGCTCGAGCGCGCGACACTGCGCGAAGTCGCGCGCGAGCACGAGGTGTGTCCGTACTACCTCGGCCAGGAGCTCGCGCGCTGGAGCGACGTGATCGTCGGCGACTACAACTACTACTTCGATGTGAGCGCCATGCTGTTCATGCTCGGTGCGCACAATCAGTGGCGCATGAGCGTGCTCGTCGACGAAGCACACAACCTGCCTGAACGCGCCCGCGCGATGTATTCCGCCGAGATCATGCAGACTCGCATGGACGCCGTGCGACGCGCCGCGAGCGCCCCGGTGAAGCTCGCATTGACGCGTCTCGCGCGCCACTGGAACGCGCAAACCGCCATGCAGCCCCAGGCCTGGCGCGCGAGCGAAACACTGCCCGAAGGTTTTGTCGCCGCGCTCGGCGATGTGATTGCCGCGATTGGCGACCAGCTTGCGCAACCGGCGCTCATGCGCGACGCCGAACTCGAACGCTTCTATTTCGACGCGCTGCACTTCGTGCGCATGGCCGAGCGCTTCGACGCGCAATCGATCTTCGACGTCACGCCGCTGCGCGCACGGGAAGCGAAGCGTCCGCGCTCGACGCTCTGCATCCGCAACATCGTGCCGGCGGGCGCGCTGCGCGCGCGCATGGCGGCGGCCCACAGCGTGACGCTTTTCTCCGCCACGCTCGCGCCCACGCACTACTACACCGACATGCTCGGCTTGCCGGAAAACACCGTGAACGTCAAGATCGGCACGCCATTTCGCACCGAGCAACTCGAGGTGCGGATCGCACGCGATATCTCGACGCGCTACAAGGACCGGGAGCGCTCGCTCGACATACTGGTCGCGCGGATCGCCGCGCAATATGCTGCGCGGCCCGGCAATTACCTGTGCTTCTTCAGCAGCTACGATTATCTTCAGCTTGCCGCCGATACCTTCGTCGCGCGGCATCCACATGTGAGCACATGGATGCAGTCGCGCACGATGGACGAAACCCAGCAACAGGCTTTCGTCGCGCGCTTCGTGGAAGGCGGCTGCGGGATCGGCTTTGCGGTGCTCGGCGGCGCTTTCGGCGAGGGCATCGACTTGCCGGGCACGCGCCTGATCGGCACCTTCATTGCGACGCTCGGCATGCCGCAGGTAAATCCCGTCAACGAGGCGATGCGCGAGCGCATGGAAACGCTCTACGGCGCCGGGTTCGACTACACCTATCTGATTCCCGGATTGCGCAAGGTCGTACAGGCCGCGGGCCGCGTGATTCGCACCGAACGCGACAACGGCGTCGTGCATTTGCTCGACGACCGCTTCGCGCGGCCCGACGTGCGTGCATTGCTGCCGGCATGGTGGCAGCTTGGCTGAATGCCATTGATTAACAGGCCGAAACATACGGATGCGATCCTCCCCACGTGAATTTGCATGACCCAGACGCTTTGCGCAGTGAACTCGAACTCACAGTCGCAACCGAATAGCGGGGTCATGCAGTACACGGTCGGCCTGCACGCCTGAGCCCTAATGCTCCGCAATCCTCAGGATGTCTTGTCGTACTGGTACACGCCCCGACCGGTCTTGCGGCCGAGCTGCCCTGCCGCCACCATCTCGCGCAAAAGCGGGCACGCACGATACTTCGAATCGCCGAAGTCCTTCAGGAACACATCCATCACGGAGAGGCACACGTCGAGGCCGATCAGGTCCGCGAGCGCCAGCGGCCCAATCGGATGATTCGCGCCCAACTTCATGCCGGCGTCGATTTCTTCGGCACTCGCAACGCCTTCGGCGAGCACGAAGAATGCCTCGTTGATCATGGGCACGAGAATGCGGTTCACGACGAAACCCGGCGCGTTCTTGACCGCGATGGGCGTCTTGTCCAGACGCTGTGCGAGATTGCGCACCGCGTCGACCACGGCCGGGCGCGTCTGCAGGCCGCGAATGACCTCGACGAGCGGCATCATCGGCACGGGATTGAAGAAGTGCATGCCGATGAAACGCGCTGGATCGGCAAGCGTCGTCGCGAGCGCCGTGATCGAAATAGATGAGGTGTTCGAGGCGATGATCGCGTCGGGACGCGCAGCGGCTTCGATCTGCTTGAGAATGCGCGTCTTGAGCTCGGCGTTTTCCGTGGCTGCTTCGATCACGAGATCGGCGCTGCCAAGGCGCTGGTAGTCGGTGCTGGACTCGATGCGCGCGAGGGCTGCACCGCGCACGGCCGCATCGAGCTTGCCCTTCGAAACGAGCCGATCGAGGCTGTGCGTGAGCGTCGCCACACCTTTGGAGAGCGCCGCCTCCGTCACGTCGATCATCACTGCCTTGAGACCCGCCACGGCCACCGCCTGCGCGATGCCATTGCCCATGGTGCCCGCGCCCACGATCCCAACCGTTTCGATTGCCATGCCTGCTCCTCACTCACTGGTCTGCGACGCCGGTGCATCGCCGATGGAAAAAACCGGCCATGCGGTGCGCGTGATGCACCGCATCATGACTCGACAGTGTAAGGCTTATGAAGACAGGCTGAAACCGGTGCGTCGGGGGGTTAAACCATCCCCCCTCCCCGGACACGTCTGGCTCAAAAGTTGTACTGCACGTAGATCTGGCCGAAGTTCAGACCAGGGTTAGGCGTCTTGATGTCCGCGTTGGAGACATGTTGAAAACGAATGCCAGCCTCAAAGTTCTGGTGCTCGCCGAACTGCGCACCCACCCCCACCAGGTCCGCGAACTGGAATGCCGTCGACATGGTACGGTCGCCCGCGAGCTGTACGTGCGAAAGCAGGCGCACGCCTACGCCGGCCTCGAAGAACGGCCGGAACCAGCCGCTGTCCTTGATGATGCGAAACACCGGCGTCACGCCGAATTCCCAGATGTTCGGATGCGAGGCGCCATCTTCGGTGAGATCCCAGTACGCGACGTGCCCCTCGCCCACCACCGTGAAATGAAAACCCGCGAAATGCCACCATTGAAGCCCTGGATCCCAGACCAGGCCCAGGTCGAGCTTCTTCACTCCATAGCTCGCGACGCCGGCTCCAAACTGAACGCCGAATTGGTCAGCATGCGCACCTGCCGCTCCACAGGCCAACAGCGCCGCGCATGCCCCACGTGCCATCCGAAGCGGCCACTCTGATCTTTTTTCTGTCATGAATATCCCTGGAAACGAACGACATTTCACGACGCGATATTTAAGCTCGATGTTCCCCTTTGGCGCGCTCATCTGCGGTCATTTGCGAATTCTTCTCGCAGTGTGCATCCAGTGTAATAGCGACCTCTACTTTCTGCTTGTAACCAGGCGCACCTCGCTTGAACGCCCTGACTCAAGGCTTTCACTACGATATGCAATACCTTGCAATCAAATCGAATGACGCATTATTCGGCAGGTTTTACTTTACAAAAAAGTATCAACCTTATCGCTTTTACCTGAAGCGATCGGACTAAAGCGAACCTGCTGGCATTCACTGAACTTTCAGCGAAGCGGATTAGCGCGCCCGTGCGTTCGATCACGTGAATCTGAAGAACCGCATCCAGACAAATCACGCAGGCGCACAAACGCCACGCACTGATGTCATTCATCAAGCGTGGCGATGCGCAAAAAATGGGAGGAAAAACGGCAGCGCGAGACGTCGCGTCGCACGACGGCTTATCGTTGCGTACGCAACTAGGTCAATTGACGTACCGCCAGGAGCGCTTACTGTTGTTTGGCGCCCGCGCCTTCCCTGCGCGCCCCCATGCCCGGAAGCCGCTTGATAAAGCCAGTCGCAAGCGACGTGCCCACGAGGATCGCAGCACAGGCCTCGATCATGCCCACCGACACATGCTCATCAAGAAACAGCGCACCCCAGAGGATGCCGAACACCGGGATCACGAACGTCACGGTAATCGTGCGCGCCGGGCCAATGGCGGCAATCAGGCGGAAGAACAGCAGATAGGCAACGCCCGTGCACGCGACGCCCAGGCAGAGCGCCGCGCCCCACGCATGCAAGGAAACCGCGGCATGCGGCCGGGTGGCGAGTGCGAAAGGCGCCAGCACGATGGTGGCGGCCGTCATGGTGCCAGCAGCCACGGTGAGCGGATCGACGCCGGTCAGATGACGCTTCGTGAAACTCGCCGCGACGCCGTAAAGCGCCGCCGCACAAAGCGCAGCGCCGGCGGCGAGCACGGTGGCCGATGTGCCCGCGCCTTCGCCGGCGCGCGTGGCGATCTGATCCCAGACCAGCGCGAGCACCCCTGCAAAGCCAATCGCTAGGCCCGCGATGCGCAAGCCGCTCAGCCGGTCCTTGAGCCACAAATACGCGACCACGGCGCCAAACAACGGCGTAGTCGCGTTGATCACCGAAGTCACGCCTGCGGAGAGCGTGAGCTCAGCCCACGCGAAGAGGCAGAACGGCGCGGCCGAATTGAGAATGCCGACCACGAAGAGCGGCCACGCGCGCTCGCGCAATGCGCCAAGCGCCTCGCGAGGCGAGCGCCGCGAAAACAGCACGATCAGCAGAAACAGCGCGCCAATGCCAACGCGCAGCGCCATCAGCGGCGCCACGCCCAGATCGGTCACGCCGACGCGAATAAAGAGAAATGACCCGCCCCACAGGGCGGCGAGAAAGACGAGCTGAGCAAGTTCGAGCGGATTCATGGTCGACAGTGCGCGTACGAAAGGGACAACACCGGCAGTCAAGCGCTAATCGTAATGGGCGTGGCACAACCCTCATAGCGAATGATTCTCATCGATATGTGAGAAAAATTAGCACCGATTGTTGCGCACTTATTCCTGACCGGTGGCGGCCAACGCTTTGAATTGAAGGGCTTACGTAGACCGGCGGACCGTGCCGGGTTTCAGACGGGCTTAGGCGTGAGAGCCCACGGAGGAACACAACGAGGCGGCTTCGCGTGTGATCGCGCCGAGCCACATTTCTGGCGCAAAAGAAAAAGGCCTTACGATTTTCACCGTAAGGCCTTTTTGACTTCTGGTCGGGGCGAGAGGATTTGAACCTCCGACCACCTGCACCCCATGCAGGTACGCTACCAGGCTGCGCTACGCCCCGAGAGCTAGAAAGTATAACAGAGCGCTTCTCTAATTAGAACCACCTAAATCGCAATTCGCTACAAAGATTGCCGAAGGGTCTTCACTGACCGAGCAGATCGATCACATGCAGCAATTCCTTGCGCAGTTGATCGACGTCGACCAGCGCCATATTGCCCTGCGCAACGCTCTCCTCACCCGCCTCGCCCGGCGCGGCCTCTTCCACCACCGCGCCCGACGAATCGAGGCGATTGCGCGCGCCGTTGATCGTGAATCCCTGCTCGTAAAGCAACTCGCGAATGCGCCGGATCAGCAGGACTTCGTGGTGCTGATAGTAGCGGCGGTTGCCGCGCCGCTTGACAGGCCTCAACTGCGTGAACTCCTGCTCCCAATACCGCAGCACATGGGGCTTCACACCGCACAACTCGCTCACTTCGCCGATCGTGAAGTAGCGCTTGGCGGGGATGGGAGGCAAGACGACCTTTTCGATTGTCGATGTCATCGCCGGGTTGCCGTCGTGGTGGTTGCGCAAATGTGGCGTCGCCGCCGGTCAGTGGTTTCCAGTCACGCCCGCTGCACGATCTGTCACGTGCGGCCCGTGCGAGCGTGCGCGGGTTCTCCCCGCGCATGATGCCTTGATCGGTGGATCAGCGCGAAAAGCTAGCCTCGGCGCCGCTCTCGACCAGTGCCTTGAGCTTCTGGCTCGCATGGAACGTCACCACGCGTCGCGCAGCAATGGGAATCGCCTCTCCGGTCTTCGGATTGCGGCCAGGCCGTTGCGGCTTGTCGCGCAACTGGAAATTGCCGAAGCCTGAGAGCTTCACGCTGTCACCGCCTTCGAGCGCGTCGCGAATCACTTCGAAGAACGCTTCGACCATATCCTTGGCCTCGCGCTTGTTGAGCCCGACGTTGTCGAACAGCAGCTCGGCGAGCTCGGCTTTGGTCAGCGTGGGCGTGTCGTTCGTGGCGCTTGCCGACGAGGCAGGAATGTCGCGAATCATGGCGCTACGCTGTGCCGCAAGAAGGGCTTCGAAATCACTCGAGTTCATTTCGTTCATCTATCTATGAAATGGCGCGCTTCCGGTTGGCAGGGTGACTGCAACCTCGCAAACCGGAAGTCGATGTCGGCAGGAGATGAGCCGTAGAGCCTATCCGCGCAACCGGGCGCCAAACACTCGAGCCAGGCGATCCACCAGGGACTTGATGGCCGCATCGACCGTTTCGTCCTGAAGGGTTCCGCCAGTATCTTGCAGGGTCACCCGGAAGGCAAGGCTTTTCTCGTCCGCGCCAAGTCCGGAAGTATTTGATTTTGCACGAAATTCATCGAACAACGCAACCCTCTGGACAATCTTGCAGGGCTCGTCTTGCAGACCCTTCTGGAACTCGTCGAGCAGTGCCTGCACTTCGATCTTTTGATCGACGACAAGTGCGATGTCGCGTCGAACCGGCGGAAATTTCGAGACTTCCGACGGCGCGGGCAGTTCGCGCGCCATCAGCGCGTCCGCTTCGACTTCGAACAACATCGGCGCATGAGGCAGGTCATACTTCTGCATCCAGCGCGGATGCAGTTCGCCAATCCAGCCCACCGCGCGGCCATCGACTTCGATGCGCGCGCTACGACCCGGATGCAGCGCCGGGTGCTCCGCCTTCACGAAACGCGGCGCTTTTGCCGCACCCAGCGGCGCAAACAGCGCTTCGAGATCGCCCTTCACGTCGAAGTAATCGACGCCGCGCGTGGGCGCGCCCCACTGCTCTTCGAGCGCGGGACCATAGGAGAGCGCGCCAATCATCTTCGGCTGCGCGAAACCTTCCACCGCCATCTCGCCGGCCTTGATCGACGGATCGTGCAGGAACACGCGGCCTGCCTCGAACACGCGCACGCGATCTGCGCGGCGGTTGAGGTTATGGCGCAGCACATTGATGAGGCTGCCGAACAGCGTCGTGCGCATGACCGAAAGCTGGCTCGCGATCGGGTTCAGCAGCTTTACGGGATTCGCGTTGCCCGCGAAATCCTGCTCCCACTCGGCATCGACGAAGCTGAAGTTGATCGTTTCGGCGTAATCGCGCGCCGCGAGTGCGTGACGAATCGCGTGAACCGAGCGGCGCGTTTCGTTCGTTGCACGCATCTCGCTGCGTGCGACAGGCGGGTTCGCGGGAATCTTCTCGAAGCCGTAAATGCGCGCGACTTCTTCGATCAAGTCTTCCTCGATCTCGATGTCGAAGCGATACGGCGGCGGCATCACGCTGAACGTCTCGTCGCCATTCTCCGCACTGCGTTCGAACGCAAGGCCGAGACGCGTGAAGATTTGTGCGATTTCATCAGCACCAATCTTCACGCCGACGATGCGGTTCGCACGCGCGACGCGCATCTTCACCGGCGCGCGCTTGGGCACGTTCACGGTCTGGTCGTCGACCGGGCCGGCTTCGCCGCCGCAAATGTCGAGGATCAATTGCGTGATGCGCTCGATGTGCTCGACAGTCGTGGACCAGTCCACGCCGCGCTCGAAGCGGTGGCCCGCATCGGTCGAGAAGTTGTAGCGGCGCGAGCGGCCACGAATGCTGTCCGGCCACCAGAACGCGGCTTCGAGGTAAATGTTCTTCGTGTCTAGCGAGACGGCGGTGCTGTCCCCGCCCATGATGCCCGCGAGGCTTTCGATCTCGCGCTCGTCGACGATCACGCCCACGGTTTCATCGACTTCGACGGTGCTGCCGTTGAGCAGCTTGAGCTGTTCGCCCTTCTTGCCCCAGCGCACCTCCATCGAACCGTGGATCTTGTCGAGATCGAACACGTGCGACGGGCGGCCCAGTTCGAGCATGACGTAGTTCGAAATGTCGACGAGGGCCGAGATGCTGCGCTGGCCCGAGCGCTCGAGGCGCTCGACCATCCACGCGGGCGTCTTCGCGTGCGCGTTCACGCCGCGAATCACGCGGCCCGAGAAACGGCCGCACAGGTCCGGCGCCGAGATCTTCACGGGCAACGTTTCGTTGAGCTTGACGTCGACCTTCGGGAACACGGGCGCTTGCAGCGGCGCACCGGTGATCGCGGCGGTTTCGCGCGCGATGCCGTACACCGAAAGGCAATCGGCCTTGTTCGGCGTGAGCTTGATTTCGAAAATGGTGTCGTCGAGATTGAGCGTCTCGCGGATGTCCTGACCGATGGGCGTGTCTTCGGGCAGGATCATGAGGCCGCTGTGGTCTTCCGAGAGCTTCAGCTCGCGCGCCGAGCACAACATGCCCTGGCTTTCCACCCCGCGCAGCTTCGAGAGCTTGATCGCAAAGGGCTTGCCGCCCTCTTCCGCGGGCGGCAGCTCCGCGCCCACGAGCGCCACCGGCACCTTGATGCCGGGCGCCACATTGGGTGCGCCGCAGACGATCTGCAGCGTCGCGCCGGTGCCGGCATCGACCTGCGTGACGTTGAGTTTGTCCGCGCCCGGGTGCTTGACGACTTCGATCACGCGGCCCACGACGATCTTCGCAGTGGGCGGCGCGGCCGGACGCAGGCCTTCGACTTCGAGGCCGGCCATGGTCAGCGCATGGGCCAGTTCATCGGTCGTGAGCTTCGGATCGACAAAGCTTCTCAGCCAGGATTCGGGGAATAGCATTTCGTTTTACGTTCCAGACAGATTGAGACCGTCGCGTAGCGTTTTCTCGCGCACTGCCCTAAGGCTTGTGGTGCTGCGTGCGCTTCGCGAACCGCGGATGCCGTGCCTAGCCTCAGGCGAACTGGCGCAGGAAGCGCAGGTCGCCTTCGAAGAACAGACGCAGATCCTGTACGCCATAACGCAGCATCGTGAGGCGTTCGAGCCCGCTGCCGAACGCAAAGCCGATATAGCGCTCCGGGTCGAGGCCCATGTTGCGGATCACGGTCGGATGCACCTGGCCCGAGCCCGAGATTTCGAGCCACTTGCCGGCGTTCTTGCCCTGCTCGAACATCATGTCGATTTCGGCGGACGGCTCCGTGAACGGGAAGTACGACGGGCGGAAACGCACCTGGATGTCGTCGCGCTCGAAGAACTTCTTCAGGAAGTCCGTATAGACGCCCTTGAGGTCCGCAAAGCTGATGTTCTCTTCGATCCACAGGCCTTCGACCTGGTTGAACATCGGCGAGTGGGTGGCGTCGCTGTCCACGCGATAAGTACGGCCCGGCACGATCACCTTGATGGGCGGCGTGTGCGTGCGCGCGTAGCGCACCTGCATCGGGCTCGTGTGGGTGCGCAGCAAGAGCGGACGGCCTTCGGCATCCTTGCCGTCCACATAGAAGGTGTCCTGCATCGAACGCGCCGGATGGTTTTCCGGGCTGTTGAGCGAGGTGAAGTTGTACCAGTCGGTTTCGATCTCGGGGCCGTCGGCCACGTCGAAGCCGATCGAGCCGAAGATCTGCTCGACGCGCTCCCACGTCTGCATCACCGGATGCAGGCTGCCCGTGCCGGCGCCACGGCCCGGTAGCGTGACGTCGATCGCCTCGGCGGCGAGACGCTGGTTCAGCAGCGCGTCGGCAAGCGCCTGGCGGCGCGCGTTGAGCGCGGCCTCGACCTGCTGCTTGACGGCGTTGATGCGCGCACCTTCGGTCTTGCGCGTTTCCGGGTCGAGCTTGCCGAGGCCCTTGAGCAGTTCGGTCAGCGCGCCCGATTTACCGAGAAAACGCGCTTTTTCATTTTCAAGCGTGTTGACGTCGGAGGCGGAGGCAAAGGCGCGTTGCGCGTCGGCGACAATCTGGTCCAGATCCATTGATCCCATCTTTTCAGCGTCAGTGTTTGAGACTTGAGCGGCGCAGGAAGCGCTTCGCCAACAAAAACGGGGCTCGGTGAGGAGCCCCGTTTTTGTTGCAGCATCACCGAGACAACCGGAATGTCTGCTGCAACGAACCTGCGCAATACCTTGCTTAGGCAGCGACGGCGGCCTTCACCTGCTTGACGATCGCAGCAAATGCAGCCTTGTCGAACACAGCCATGTCAGCCAGAACCTTGCGGTCGAGTTCGATCGAAGCCTTCTTCAGGCCGTTGATGAACACGCTGTAGGTCATGTCGTGCTGACGCACCGCCGCGTTGATACGCGTGATCCACAGTGCGCGGAACACACGCTTCTTGTTGCGGCGATCGCGGTAGGCGTACTGGCCTGCGCGCATGACCGCCTGCTTGGCGATGCGATAGACGTTATTGCGGCGGCCGCGGTAACCCTTGGCCAGCTTGATGATTTTCTTGTGACGGGCCCGTGCGGTAACCCCACGTTTGACTCGAGGCATGAGTAGCTCCTATGAGTTGTCGGTTGAGGATTACGCGAACGGCATCATTGCGCGAACGGACTTCACATCAGACTCGTGAACGGCCGTTGCACCACGCAGATGACGCTTATTCTTGGTGGTCTTCTTGGTCAGGATGTGACGCTTGAAGGCTTGACCGCGCTTGACGGTACCACCCGGACGAACCACGAAGCGCTTTGCAGCGCTCTTCTTGGTCTTCATCTTGGGCATGACAAAAACTCCATTTATTTGATGGACATGGGTGTGCGGCTGGCTCCCACGCCCGGTTTTCAAAAACCGCGCGCTTCGCCCTCAAACCGCCCTTCGAAACCCACTCCACTTGTTTTGGCAGCTGGCCGGCTTTTAAAAAACAAGCTTGCCGCCGCTTTCAGGAAAAACGCCCGTTTGCCGCACATTGACGTGCGGCGCGCGGGCGCCGTTCCGGAACCTGCTTGCCGTTTCCCCGCGCATTTTACCGCACTCACCGCGTGGGAAACGTCTGACAAAACTACCGTGGCCGCCGCGCATGGAACAACAGAACAACAACGCGCGGCGCGCCAATTACTTCTTCTTCTTGGGCGAAAGCACCATGATCATCTGGCGCCCTTCCATCTTCGGCATCTGCTCGACCTGACCGACTTCTTCGAGATCGGTGCGCAGGCGCTCGAGCATACGCATGCCGATTTCCTGGTGGGCCATTTCGCGGCCCCGGAAACGCAACGTGATCTTCGTCTTGTCGCCATCTTCAAGGAAGCGGACGAGATTGCGCAGCTTGACGTTGTAATCGCCGTCGTCGGTACCCGGACGGAATTTGACTTCCTTGACCTGGATGACCTTCTGCTTGAGCTTGGCCTCGTGTTGCTTCTTCGCCTCCTGGTACTTGAACTTGCCGTAGTCCATCAGGCGGCACACGGGGGGCACGGCCTGCGGGGCGATTTCAACCAGATCGACGTCCTGTTGTTCCGACATGCGGAACGCATCAGCCAGCTTTACGATGCCGAGCGGCTCGTTGTCGATGCCAACGAGACGCACCTCGGGTGCCGAGATTTCACCGTTGATGCGATGCGACTTATCCGTAGCGATGTTACGTTTCCTCTAAAAATTAAAAAAACGAGCCGCGCTGCCAGGTGGCTTACTTGAACGTCTTGACATCCTGCGCCAGACGCTCAGCGAACGCGTCGACCGGCATGACACCCAGATCGACGCCGCCACGGGCACGCACGGCTACCGTTTGTGCTTCACGCTCTTTGTCGCCGACAACCAGCAGGTACGGGACCTTCTCAAGCGTGTGCTCGCGTATTTTATAGCTAATTTTCTCGTTGCGCAAATCGGCCTGCACTCTAACCCCTTGTTTTTGCAACGATTGGGCTAGATTTGTCGCGTATTCGGCCTGACTTTCGGCGATATTCATCACAACAGCCTGCACCGGAGCGAGCCAGGACGGCATCGCGCCCGCATGGTGCTCGATCAAAATCCCGAGGAAACGCTCCATCGAACCGAGAATTGCACGGTGCAGCATGATCGGGCGGCGGCGGCTGTTGTCCTCGGACACGTACTCGGCGCCCAAACGCTCCGGCAGCACCATGTCGAGCTGCAGCGTGCCGCACTGCCACGAGCGGCCAAGCGCGTCCTTGATGTGGTACTCGACCTTCGGACCATAGAAGGCACCCTCGCCCGGCAGCTCCTCCCATTGCAGACCACAAGCCGTGAGCGCCTCGCGCAGACCCTGCTCGGCGCGATCCCACGTCTCATCCGTTCCCGCGCGCGAATCCGGGCGCAGCGAGAGCTTGATGTCGATGTGATCGAACCCGAAATCCTTGTAGACGCTCATCGCGAGCGTGTTGAAGGCGATCGACTCGCTGATGATCTGGTCTTCGGTACAGAAGATGTGTGCGTCGTCCTGAACGAAGCCGCGCACGCGCATCAGACCATGGAGCGCACCCGACGCCTCATTGCGGTGGCACGAGCCGAATTCCGCATAGCGCAGCGGCAGGTCGCGATACGAACGCAGGCCGTGGTTGAACACCTGGACGTGACCCGGGCAGTTCATCGGCTTGATGGCGTAGTCGCGCTTCTCCGACTCCGTCGTGAACATGTTTTCACGATAGTTCTGCCAGTGGCCCGACGCCTCCCAAAGCGAGCGGTCCATGATCATCGGCGTCTTGATTTCGTCGTAGCCAGCCTCGCGCAGGCGGCCGCGCATGTACTGCTCGACCTGTTGCCAGAGCGTCCAGCCCTTCGGATGCCAGAACACCATGCCCGGCGACTCGTCCTGCATGTGGAACAGGTCGAGCTGCTTGCCGAGCTTGCGGTGGTCGCGCTTCTCCGCCTCTTCGAGCATGTGCAGGTACTGGTCCTGGTCTTCCTTCTTCGTCCAGGCCGTGCCGTAGATGCGCTGCAATTGCTCGTTCTTTGCATCGCCACGCCAGTAGGCCCCCGCGACCTTCATGAGCTTGAAGACCTTGAGCTTGCCCGTGGACGGCACGTGCGGGCCGCGGCACAGGTCGGTGAAGCCGCCGTGCGCGTAGAGCTTGATATCCTCGCTGCCGGGAATCGATTCGATGATTTCGGCCTTGTACTTCTCGCCGATGCTCTTGAAGTAATCGACCGCCTCGCCGCGCGAAACGACACGGCGCGTGACCGGCTCGTCCTTCTTCGCGAGCTCCTGCATGCGCTTTTCGATCTTTTCGAGATCTTCGGGCGTGAAGGGACGGTTGTAGGCGAAGTCGTAGTAGAAGCCATTGTCGATGACCGGCCCGATCGTGACCTGCGCTTCCGGATAGAGCTCCTTCACCGCATAGGCGAGCAAGTGCGCCGTGGAGTGACGGATGATGTCGAGCCCGTCGGCGTCCTTCTCCGTGACGATGGCAAGCGACGCGTCGCGATCGATCAGCGTCGACGTGTCGACCAGCTCGCCGTCGAGCTTGCCGCCGAGCGCCGCCTTGGCGAGGCCGGGGCCAATCGAAGCCGCCACTTCGGCGACCGTGACGGGATGATCGTACTGTCGAACCGAGCCATCGGGCAGACGTATCGCAACCATGTTTTTCTCCAGAAGTGCCGTGGAGGCACATCGTATCGTTCGTGGAAGATTGCCGGCAAAGCCACTCGCTGCAACCCGCGAAAACTTCGTGGCGAAAAAAAATGCGGCCCCGCTTTCGAGGGGCCGCATTCACTTTTCAAACCAGATTGCAGGGCGAAAGAGATCCTCGACTATCAGCGTCGCTCCGAAGTGGTTTCGGTAAACGTTCGCGGTGTCATAACCGTATTCGCCTTAGGCGCTCATTCAGCGCTTTTACTGCACGTGAAGCCTCGATATGCACTACCCGTATCGCGACTTCGATTTCGTTGGTAGGCTCGATTGGACTCGAACCAACGACCCCCACCATGTCAAGGTGGTGCTCTAACCAGCTGAGCTACGAGCCTGAAGAAGCAAGATTGTATGTTGCCTGCGCTGGCTTGGCAAGTATTTTTTGCGGCGGAGCACAAAAGCCAGGCCCCGCCAGAACCCGGGTCCCGCGCCTCAGTGCTTGCGCGCCGCCCTGAGCACGCCGCCCACCTCGCCGAGCAGCACGCACGCGCGCTGGATCTGCGCCGAATTCGACACCTCGACCGTGAACTGCATGTATGCGGCGTTGCGTCGCGATTGCGTCTTCACGCCGATCACGTTCATCTTCTCGCGCGCGAACACTTCCGAGATGTCGCGCAGTAAGCCCTGGCGGTCGCTGGCCTCGATCAGGATATCCACCGGATACACCGATTGGCCACGCCCGCCCATCACGTCCGCGGACCAGGTGGTCTGCAGCACGCGCTCAGGCGCGCGGCCAGCCATGCGCAGGAAGGTCGGGCAATCGCTGCGGTGAATCGACATGCCCTTGCCGCGCGTGACAAAGCCGCAGATATCGTCGGGCGGCGCCGGCCGGCAGCACCGCGCAAGCTGCGTGAGCAGCGCATCCACGCCTACCACGAGCACGCCCGACGATCCGCCGTGTGTCACATTCGCGCCGCTCGCGCGCTTGGTGATCTGCTCGGGTGTCTCGTCTTCGGGTTCGGCGGCGGGCGCATCGTGCAGCGCCTGCTCGACGTGACGCAAGCTGAACTCTTCCTTGCCGACCACGCTAAAGAGCTCGTCGGGCGACTTGAAGCCGAGCTTGGCCGCAAGCTGATCGAGATTCACGGACGTGCGCCCCTCGCGCTGCAGCGTCTTTTCCACCATCGCGCGGCCGTTGGCGATGTTCTCCTGAGCCTCGATGGCGTTGAACCACACGCGCACCTTTTGCCGGGCGCGGTTGCTGTGCAGATAGCCGAGCTGCGGGTTGAGCCAGTCGCGCGACGGGCCGCCCTCTTTCACCGCGACGATCTCGACGGTTTGACCGTTCTGCAACTGCGTGTTGAGCGGCACCATTGCGCCGTCCACGCGCGCGCCGCGGCAGCGGTGGCCGAGCTCGCTATGCAGGTGATACGCGAAGTCGAGCGGCGTCGCACCCTGCGGCAATGCAATCACGCGCGCCTGCGGCGTGAGCACGTAGATGTGGTCGTCGTCGAGCGTGGCGTGGCGCAGTTGCTCCCACGGCTGAGGGCCGTCGGCCACATCGTCCTTCCAGGCCAGCAACTGACGCAGCCAGGCGATCTTCTCGTCGTACGCGCTGGCGGCACTGAACTGGCCGCCATAGCCCTTCGAGCCTGCCTCCTTGTAGCGCCAATGCGCGGCCACACCATATTCCGCGAACTGATGCATCTCCTGGGTGCGGATCTGCACTTCGAACGCGCGGCCATCGTCGCCGATCACGACCGTATGCAGCGAACGATAGCCATTGGGCTTGGGCCGCGAGATGTAGTCGTCGAACTCCTTCGGCACTGGCTGCCAAAGGTTGTGCACGATGCCGAGCACCGTGTAGCAATCCTTGATATCGCGCACGATCACGCGAAACGCGCGCACGTCGTAGAGCTCGGAGAAGTCGATCTCCTTGCCGCGCATCTTCTTCCAGATGCTGTAGATGTGCTTGGGCCGGCCGCTCACCTCGGCATCGATATGCGCGGCGGCAAGCTCGTGCTGCAGCCGTTCGATGGCCTCGGCCACATAGCTCTCGCGCTCCACGCGCTTTTCATCGAGCAGTTTGGCGATGCGCTTGTAGGTCGCCGGCTCCTCGAAGCGGAACGCGAGGTCTTCGAGCTCCCACTTCAATTGCCAGATGCCCAACCGGTTCGCGAGCGGCGCGTAGATTTCGAGCGTCTCGCGCGCGATCTCGGGAGCGGGCGTGACCTTCGCCGCCGCGTAGTAGCGCAGCGACTGCACGCGCGACGCGAGCCGGATCAGCACCACGCGGATGTCTTGCGCGAACGCCAGCAGCATCTTGCGCAGCGACTCCACCTGGGCCCGGCGCGCGGCCTGGGCATCGCGGCCTTCGCGGCCGGCTTCGGATGCTGCGTTTTGCGCCGCCGTGCGCAGGCTCACGGTGCCCAGGCGCAACAGCTTGCGCACGTCGAACACGAGCTTGACGACCTCGGCGCCGAAGCGCGCCTCGATCGTGCCCTCGGGGTCGTCGAGATGCGGCGCGATATTGAAGAGCGCCGCCGCCAGCACTGCGGGAGGATCGACGTTCAGGCGGCTCATGACGGAAGCCGTGCCTTGCGCGTGCTCGACAAGCGGCTCGCCCGTGGAAAGGCGCGCGTCGCCGGCGTGTTCGCGCACGAACGCGAGCGTGTCGTCGAGCGACGGCAGCGCGGCGCGGGAGAAGGCTTCGGCGGAAACGGGAGGTACGGTGTCGCTGCTCATGAGACGGCGCCCGCCGGCGTACCGGCCGGGCTGCAAACTACGATGAAACGATTCAGGCCAATGGTCGCGCAACAAGTACTTTCAAGCACGGTCAAGCGTGCTCAGTCACACTCAATCGCGCTGCGCAGCCACCACGACGATTTCGACGAGGCATTCCGGATTGGCGAGCTTCGCCTCGACAGTCGCGCGCGGCGGCGTGGCGCCCTGCGCCACCCACTTGTCCCACTCGGCATTCATGCCCGGAAAATCCTTCATGTCGGCGATATAGATCTGCACCGAGAGCAGCAGCGACTTGTCGCTGTTCGACTCGCCCAGCAGACGGTCGATGTGGCCGAGCACTTCGCGCATCTGGCCGCCGATGTCCTGGTTGGTGTCCTCGGCGATCTGGCCCGCGAGATAGACCGTGCCGTTGTGAATCGCGGTTTCCGAAAGACGCGGGCCGACGTGGTGACGAATGACTGCCATGAAGAGTCCTGTTGAAGTTGAATGTTCGATGCGCCCCGGCGGGCCGGGAAATCGCGATATTATGACCCGCCGACGGGCCAGCCGTCGAAGAAACGGCGCGCAATCTCGATCTGGTCGGCCGCCAGAAACGCTGGCGCATGCCCGACGCCCGCGATCTCGACACTCGACACCTGCTGGCCGGTTTCGACCATCTTTGCCACGGTTTCGCGCGAGAGCAAATCGGAAAGCGCACCGCGCACCGCGAGCACCGGCCCCTTGAACGCGGCGAGCGAGCGCCATAAAAACTGTTCGCCCTGCTCATTCTGCTCGGGCGTGACGCCCTTGAAACCTTCGGCGATGCGCGGGTCATAGCGGTAACGCCACGCGCCGTCCACCTCGTGCAGCAACGGCGTGTTGATCTCGCGCCACTCCTGCGCGGTGAGCGGGCCGAACGACGACGCCAGCAGCGCCGCATTGTCGATGCCTTCCTGCTGCGAGCCGAAGCGCTCGTCGCGGCCGACGTAATCGCCAATGCGCCCGAGCGCCGCCGGCTCGATATGCGGGCCGATGTCGTTGAGCAGCATGCGGCCGATGGGTGCTCCCGGCAGTCCCGCGAGCGCCATGCCGATCAGGCCGCCCATCGAGGTGCCGAACCAGTCCACCTGCTCGACGCCCGTGCGCGCGATGAGCGTGACCATGTCCGCGACGTACTGCGCGACGCCATAGCCGCGCGGGTCGACGAGCCACGACGAAAGACCGCGCCCCACGACGTCCGGGCAAACCACGCGATATTTTCCGCACAACGCCGCAGCAAGCCTGTCGAAGTCGCGGCTCGAACGCGTCAGACCATGCACGCACACCAATACGCGCGGATTGGCGGGATCGCCCCACTCGGTATACGCCATGCGGTGGAGCCCCGAAGGACTAAGGCACTGGACGTAATGCTGACGCGGCACGGCAGACGGTTCGGTCATCGCTCAAGTCTCGCTGGTTGCGCCGTTAGGCTGTGAGGCCATTGTAAACGGCTTTGCCGTGCGCAACCGCCGCGCACGCCGAGGCTCGCGGGCACGTTCGGGCCTATCGGGCA
The DNA here is from genome assembly GCF_051125205.1 of Paraburkholderia sp. A1BS-2L. NCBI lineage: Bacteria > Pseudomonadati > Pseudomonadota > Betaproteobacteria > Burkholderiales > Burkholderiaceae > Paraburkholderia > Paraburkholderia sp. A1BS-2L. The sequence continues at coordinate 1,244,525 of NZ_CP120428.1, read as the reverse complement.
CGATGGCGCCCCACGTGCGGCGGCAGGTTCAACGTCCATACACCGGCCATCCGGTGTATGCCATTCAGCCGAGGTTTCAAATCCGTGCGGTCGCCCAAGAATGGATCCATCCTGAATCAGCCACAAACGCAAAACGGGCGGAACCGAAGTCCCGCCCGTCTCAATCATGCCGCAGCCGTCGACTACCGCATTGCCGCGATCAACTCACCGCGCTCACATCGAGCGGCGCGCCGGTCTTGGCCTTGATCTCGTCCACCGTCACGCCCGGCGCGAGTTCAGTCACCTTCAGGCCCGCATCGGTCACTTCAATCACGCCGAGGTCGGTGATGATCAGATCGATCACGCCCACGCCCGTGAGCGGCAGCGTGCACGCCTCGAGAATCTTGTGCTGGTCGCCCTTGGCCACATGCTCCATCAGCACGACCACGCGGCCCACGCCCGCGACGAGGTCCATCGCGCCGCCCATGCCCTTGATCATCTTGCCGGGGATCATCCAGTTGGCCAGGTCGCCCTTCTCGCTCACCTGCATCGCGCCGAGGATCGCGAGGTTGATGTGGCCACCGCGAATCATCGCGAACGAGTCCGCCGACGAGAAGATCGAAGAACCCGGCAGCGTCGTGACCGTCTGCTTGCCGGCGTTGATCATGTCGGCATCCACTTCCTCCTCGGTCGGAAACGGTCCGATGCCGAGCAGGCCGTTTTCCGATTGCAGCCACACTTCCATGCCCTGCGGCACATGGTTGGCCACCAGCGTCGGCAGACCGATGCCGAGATTCACATAAAAGCCGTCTTGCAGTTCCTTCGCCGCGCGGGCGGCCATTTCGTCACGATTCCATGCCATGGTCGGTCTCCTTTGTCACTTGCCCGCCGGGTTGTTCGACCCGGTGCGCACGGTGCGTTGTTCGATGCGTTTCTCCGGGTGCGCATTGAGCACGATGCGCTGCACGAAGATGCCCGGCGTATGGATGCTGTCCGGATCGAGTTCGCCGTTCTCGACGATCTCCTCCACTTCCACCACAGTGATCTTGCCCGCCATCGCGCACATCGGGTTGAAGTTGCGCGCCGTGCGCCGATAGATCAGGTTGCCCGACTTGTCAGCCTTCCAGGCCTTCACGAGCGCCACATCGGCCGTGAGCGAATGCTCGAGCACGTAGTGCTTGTCGCCGAACTGGCGCGTTTCCTTGCCTTCGGCGATGAGCGTGCCGAAGCCGGTATTAGTGAAAAACGCCGGAATGCCCGAGCCGCCGGCGCGCAGCTTTTCGGCCAGCGTGCCCTGCGGCGTGAATTCGAGCTCGAGTTCGCCCGAGAGATACTGGCGCTCGAATTCCTTGTTTTCGCCCACGTAGGACGAGATCATTTTCTTGATCTGGCGCGTCTCCAGCAGCAGGCCGAGGCCGAAGCCGTCGACGCCCGCGTTGTTGCTGATGCAGGTAATGCCCTTCACGCCCGAATCGCGCAGCGCGCCAATCAGGGCCTCGGGAATGCCGCACAGCCCGAAACCGCCTACCGCGAACGTCTGCCCGTCCTTGACGATGCCTTCGAGCGCGGCAGCCGCGCTTTTATAGACCTTGTTCATCAGTGTGTCCCTTCCTCGTATGGAAATACGTCGATGCGCCGGTTCGTTGAACCTGTTCGTTGAATTCTTGTTGAATGCATTCGTTCGGCCCAGCGTGCCGGCGCCGCAGCCGCCCGGATGCCTCATTTTAATCACGGCCCGGTGGCGTTGCCGCGAACCCGGCCCGGCATCCGCCAGGCCCTCCGATGGTTGCAAAGCGTACGCTGGGCGGGCATTGCGGCACAATACGCAAAACTACATAAAGCCATACCCGCATCGTCCGCCATGCCAGCACCCGCAAACGCCACTACCGCACTCGACTATCAGACCGCCTTCCATCTCGCGCCAATTGGGCTCGTGCTCGCGCGCGAGCGCATCGTGGAGGACTGCAATGAGGCCGTTTGCGCCATTTTCCGCTGCCCGCGCGAGGCGCTGGTCGGCCAGTCGTTTCTGGTGCTGTATCCGTCGGCAGTCGAGTTCGAGCGCATCGGCGAGCGCATTCCACCCATCATGACAGCCCAGGGCAGCTACGCCGACGACCGCATCATGAAGCGCTTCGACGGCGAACTCTTCTGGTGCCACGTCACGGGCCGCTCGCTCGACCGCGCGGAGCCGCACGCTGCCGGTGTCTGGACCTTCGAGGACCTGAGCGCGACACGGCGCGTGGCGGTCGAGCTCACGCCGCGCGAGCGCGAAATCGCGGCGCAACTGGTCACGGGCAAGACGAGCAAACAGATCGGCAAAATTCTCGACATCAGCTCGCGCACGGTGGACATCTACCGCGCGCGGCTCATGCGCAAGTACGACACGGGCAACGCTACCGAACTGCTGCAGCGGCTACTCGGAAATTGAAGCGCCATGAATGCCGCGTATTGAAGAGGCGAAGAGGAGGCTGAGAAGCGGCGGAGATGCGGCTGAGAAGCGGCGGAGTGCGGCGCGCGCGGGACATGCGCACGCCGTAGAACCCAATCATTGCGCCTTCACGAGCGGCGCGTTTTCAATCGTCGCGCGCAGGCTGTCTGGAATCGGCACGGATTTACCCGCCGCGTAGTCGATCCATACACAGCGCGCATTGCCGCGCGCATACACGGTATCGGGATCGTCCACGCGGCGCAGCTCGAAACCGGTATCGAAACTACTGCGGCCCGGCTCGCCCACCGTCATCGTGCAAACGATATCGCCGGGATAGTGCAACTGCTTGAGGAAATCCATCGACGCGTTCACGATCACAGGCCCCTGCCCATCGCCTCGTTCGCGGCTCTCGCCGCCTACGCCAATGTGCTCGAACCACGAAATCCGCACCTGCTCCATGTAGCGGAAATAGACCGTGTTGTTCACATGGCCGAACGCGTCCATGTCGCCCCAGCGGATTGGCATCGCCATTTCAAAAACAGGGTGGTACTCACTCATTGCACGCTTTACATTTGTTGCACTGGAAATTCACATCAGGCCGAAGCCATCGTCGGCGGTGATGATCGAGCCGTTCATGAAGGCTGATTCATCCGCAGCCAGCAGCAGCAACAGGCCGTCGAGATCCGCCGGCGTGCCCACCCGGTGGCGCGGCAGCATCGAGATGAGCTTTTGGCCCTGCTCGGTCGCCCAATGATGATGGTTGATCTCGGTGTCGATATAACCGGGACAGATTGCATTCACGTTGATGCCGTGCCGCCCCCACTCCAGCGCCATGGCTTTCGTCATATGCACGACGGCCGCCTTGCTGATCGAGTAGAGGCCGATCTGCGGCAGCACGTTCAAGCCGGCCACGGAAGCGATATTGATGATGCGGTACGCCGGCTTCGAAGCGCCACCATTGCCGCGCATGATCATGCGTTTGGCCACTTCCTGGGCAACGAAGAAAGCGCCGCGGGTATTGGTGTCGAAGACGTACTCGAAGTCGGCGGGCGTGACCTCGGCCAGCTTCTGGGTGGTCGAGACGCCCGAGTTGTTGACGAGAATATCGATGGTCCCCGCCTCGGTCTCGGCATGCGCGACCGCCGAGCGGATGCTCTGGTAATCCGTCACGTCGAGCGAGACCACATGCGCGGCCCCGCCGCCAGCCTCAATTTCGGCGCGCAATTCCTTGAGGCGCTCCACGCGCCGGCTCGCCAGCACGACCTTCGCACCGGCCTGTGAGAGCACCTGGGCAAAACGCTTGCCCAGACCGCTCGACGCGCCGGTGATCATTGCCACCTTACCTTCCAGATTGATCGAACGGCCCATTTTCGCTTCCTGTTCAAGGATGAAAGAGCGCCGGAATACACCACCGGCGGCGCGCCGGGTATTCTGGCATAAAATAGAACGATCGTGCTAAAGTTGGCCCGTTGGGTTGCGGCCTGGGGAACGTTACCCGACAATACGAACCCGAAAAAGTATTCTAATGGCAAGAGGAGCTTTGATGACCCCCGCAAGTCTTTTGGAGCAATACGGCCCACGCGAGTCGATGGAATACGACGTGGTGATCGTGGGCGGCGGCCCGGCAGGCCTGTCCGCAGCGATCCGCCTGAAACAGCTGGCAGCAGAAAAAGGCGCTGAGATCGGCGTATGCGTGCTGGAAAAAGGCTCGGAGATCGGGGCGCATATCCTCTCGGGCGCGGTCATGGATCCGCGCGCCATCGGCGAGCTCATTCCCGACTGGAAAGAGCAAGGTGCGCCGCTGAACGTGCCGGTTACCGAAGATCAATTTCTTTTCCTTTCGGAAACCAGCGCGAAAACGGTGCCCAACTGGGCGCTGCCGGACAACTTCAAGAACCACGGCAACTATGTGATCAGCCTTGCGAACGTCACGCGCTGGCTTGGGACAATGGCCGAGGCGCTGGGCGTGGAAATCTTTCCGGGTTTCCCGGCCGCCGAAGTGCTCTACAACGACGATGGCTCGGTCAAGGGCGTGGCCACCGGCAACATGGGCGTCGGCAAGGATGGCGAGCCTACCGAGAATTTCCAGCTCGGCATGGAGTTGCACGCGAAGTACACGCTGTTCTGCGAGGGTTGCCGCGGCCATCTGGGCCGTCAACTGAACGAGCATTTCAAGCTCGGCAAGGACGCGGATCCGCAGGTGTATGGCATCGGCATCAAGGAGCTGTGGGAGATCGATCCGGCCAGGCACAAGCCAGGCCTCGTGATTCACACGGCGGGCTGGCCGCTCGAAAAAGACACGTACGGTGGCTCGTTCCTCTACCACACCGACAATAACCAGGTGATGGTGGGTTTCGTCGTCGGCCTCGCGTACCAGAATCCGTACCTCTCGCCGTTCGAAGAATTCCAGCGCTACAAGACGCATCCGGCGATCCGCAAGTATCTGGAAGGCGGCAAGCGCGTTTCGTATGGCGCGCGTGCAATGACGGCGGGCGGGCTGATGTCGCTGCCGAAGCTGGTGTTCCCGGGCGGCGCTTTGGTGGGCGACGACGCGGGCTTCCTGAACGCTGCGCGCATCAAGGGCAGCCATGCGGCGATCAAGACCGGCATGCTCGCGGCGGAAGCGGCGTTCGATGCCGTACAGGCTGGCCGCCAGAGCGATGAACTTGCCGCCTATCCGGAAGCGTTCAAGCAGTCGTGGCTCTACACGGAACTGTACAAGGCGCGCAACTTCAAGCAGTGGATGAGCAAGGGCCTGTACCTGGGCACGCTGATGGTGGGCGTCGAGCAGAAGCTCATGGGCGGCAATGTGCCATGGACGCTGCATCACCAGCACCGCGATCACGAGATGCTCAAGCCGGCGTCGCAGTGCAAGCCGATCGAGTATCCGAAGCCCGATGGCAAGCTCACGTTCGATCGCCTGTCTTCGGTGTTCATTTCCAATACGAATCACGAAGAGAACCAGCCGGCGCATTTGACGCTGAAGGATGCGAGCGTGCCGGTGAACGTGAATCTGCGCACCTATGCGGGCCCTGAAGCGCGCTTCTGCCCTGCCGCGGTCTATGAATTTGTGAAGAACGACGACGGCAGCGACCGCCTGCAAATCAACGCGCAGAACTGCGTGCACTGCAAGACCTGCGACATCAAGGATCCGACGCAGAACATCGTATGGGTCACGCCCGAAGGCGGCGGCGGCCCGAACTACCCGAACATGTAAGATCGGAAAACGAGAAAACAAAGCCGCTCCCTGGAGCGGCTTTGTCGTTTCATGCAGGCGCGGCATCTCGCGACACCCGCCGCTCGACGCGTTCGGGAACGATCAAGTCGCCATCAATGCTTCAAGACGCGCCCTCACGCGCGCGCGAGAACGTGCCCCACTCACCCACCGCGGGCTGCCGAAACAGTTCGATCGAGTCGTACCACGCGTGCACGCCGTTTCGCTGCCCCAAAACCAGGTGGAAACATGGTCGACGAGCAGACTCGTCGGCGCCCCGAGCGCGCCAGCCAGATGTGCCGCGCCACTGTCGATCGTCACCGCGCGATCGATGCTCGAGATCAACACCGCCACGTCGTCGAAACCCGCCTCGAACGGCGCGGTCAAGTCAACCAGCTTCGCGCCACGCCTCCACAACCGCACGGCGACCCGGCGACAACGCGAAGAATGTGATGCCCGGCGCCGTGAGCAGCGCACCGGGTTAGGCATCCGGAATCGAACGGCGCGCAGCGCGCACATGCCGATGGATTGCCGTTCCAGACCAGCGCGACCGAGCGGCCGCCAGCCGGCGGCGCAAGCACGGACTTGCCTCGCGCGCGGCGATCAGGCGTCGCTGGCCGGGATCTTCGGCGTCGCCACGACGACGTCGCCGTTTTGCGCGCGATGGCGCAGCGCATGGTCGATCAACACGAGCGCGAGCATCGCTTCGGCGATCGGCGTCGCGCGGATGCCCACGCATGGGTCGTGGCGGCCGAAGGTCTCGACCGTGGCCGGATCGCCGGTCTTGTCGATCGAGCGGCGCGGCGTGCGGATGCTCGAAGTCGGCTTGATGGCGATCGACACGGTGATGTCCTGCCCGGTCGAAATGCCGCCGAGCACGCCGCCCGCGTGATTGCCATGAAAGCCCTCGGGTGTGAGTTCGTCGCCATGCTCCGAGCCGCGCTGGGCCACGCTGGCGAAGCCCGCGCCGATCTCGACGCCCTTCACCGCATTGATGCCCATCATGGCGTGGGCAATGTCGGCATCGAGGCGGTCGAACAGCGGCTCGCCCCAACCCACCGGCACGCCGCTCGCCACCACGTCGATGCGCGCGCCAATCGAGTCGCCGTCCTTGCGCAACGCGTCCATGTAGGCTTCGAGTTGCGGCACGATGTCGGCATTCGGCGCGAAGAACGGGTTTTCGGGCACATGCTTCCAGTCGACGAACGGCACGTCGATCTCGCCGAGCGCGCTCATGAAGCCGCGCACTTCCACCCCGAAGCGCTCGCGCAGCCATTTTTTCGCGACGGCGCCGGCCGCCACGGTGGGCGCCGTCAGGCGCGCCGACGAGCGGCCGCCGCCGCGATAGTCGCGGATGCCGTACTTCTGCCAATAGGTGTAGTCGGCGTGGCCTGGGCGGAAGGTCTCGACGATGTTGCCGTAATCCTTGCTGCGCTGATCGGTGTTGCGGATCAGGAGCGCGATGGGCGTGCCGGTCGTCACGCCCTCGAACACGCCCGAGAGGATCTCGACCTGGTCGGCTTCCTGGCGCTGCGTGACGTGGCGCGAAGTGCCTGGGCGACGGCGGTCCAGATCGATCTGGATATCGGCTTCGGTGAGCGCCATGCCGGGCGGGCAGCCGTCGATGACGCAGCCGATGGCCGGCCCGTGGGATTCGCCGAAGGTGGTGACGGTGAAAAGCGTACCGAGCGTGTTGCCGGACATGGCGGTGGTCCAAAGTAAATCGGGGAATCCAGCATTATGCCAGCCCGCGCGACGACCCGCCCGCGCTGCTTTTCCGCTGCCGCCCGAGCCAGCCTTCCCCGCCCCCGCCGCACTCAGCGCCGCGCGCCGCGCAACTCGGTCACCTTGCGCTGGAGTTCGTCGACCGTCACGTCTTCGGGCGCCACCGGCTCGCCCACCGCGAGCGTGAGCCGGCTCGTCAGCCCGCGCCGCACCGGCCGCTCCTGGCCCGACGCCCCGTGTCGCGAGAACGCGCTGCCCCACAGCCCGCGCAGCGCCATCGGCACGACCGGCGCCGGGAAGCGCCTGAGGATCTCCGTCACGCCGTGGCGGAACGGATTCACCTCGCCAGTCTTCGTGAGCTTGCCTTCGGGAAAGATGCACACGAGCTCGCCGTCGGCAAGCGTGGCGGCGCAGCGCTCGTAGGCCTCCGTCAGCAGCGCTGCGTCCTCGTGCGCCGGCGCGATCGGGATGGCCTTCGCATGCCGGAACAGCCAGCCGAGCAACGGCGAGCGGAAGATCTGGTGATCCATCACGAAGCGGATCGGCCGCGGGCTCTCGGCCATGATGACCACCGCATCGACATAGCTCACGTGATTGCAGACCAGCACCGCGGCGCCCTCGGCGGGAATGCGCTCGGCATGCACGAGCCGCACGCGATAGACGGTATGCACGAGCACCCACGCCATGAAGCGCAGCAGGAACTCGGGCACGAGCGCGTAGATGTACGCGGCCACGATGATATTGAGCAGCGCCGTCGTGAGAAAAATGCCCGCGATGCCGACGCCCGCGGCCGTGAGCGCCATCGCCATGAGCGCCGAGACGATCATGAAAAGCGAGTTGAGAATGTTGTTCGCAGCGATGATGCGTGCGCGATGGCTGGGCGCGCTGCGGCTCTGAATCAGCGCGTAGAGCGGCACGCTGTAGAAGCCGCCGAACATCGCGAGCAGGAACAGGTCGGCCAGCACGCGCCAGTGCGCGGGCGTGCGCACGAACTCGCCCACTGAAAGCAGATGGGACGCCGCGGGCAGCGCATGGCTCGCGAAAAACAGGTCGATGCCGAAGACGCTCATGCCGATCGAGCCGAGCGGCACGAGACCGATCTCGATGCGCCCGCGCGAAAGCCGCTCGCACAGCATCGAGCCCGTGCCGATGCCCAGCGAGAACATGGCGAGCAACAAGGTCACGACATCGGGATCGGCGGACAGCACGTCCTTGGCGAAGTTGAAGAACGAGGCCAGAAACGTCGCGCCGACGAACCACAGCCACGAAATCCCGAGCAGACTCAGGAACACGGTGCGGTTGCCGTGCGCGAGGCGCAAATTGCGCCAGGTTTCGGAAAACGGATTCCAGTTGATGCGCAGCTCCGGCTGCGGCGGCGCGCAGGGCGGCACGAACGCGCTGGCCACACGGCCGATCAGCGCGATGGCGATGCACAGGCCGCCGAGCCACCAGGCGCCCGCCGGCGTCGCGGCCGGGACCGTCGTGGAAGCGGCGTTCGACGCAACACCGGACGCGACGCCAGACACCGCATCGGACGCGCCAATGCCAGCCATGAGCCCGCCCACGATCGTCCCGATCAGGATCGCCACGAAGGTGCCCATCTCCACGAGCCCGTTGCCGCCGACGAGTTCATCGTCCGCGAGCTTTTGCGGCAAATACGCATACTTGATGGGCCCGAACACCGTGGAGTGCACCCCCATCAGGAACGTGCACAGATAGAGCAGCGGCGCGCTGTGCATCCAGAAACCCGTCGCGCCGATCAGCATCACCGCGATCTCGAAGGTCTTGACCCAGCGCGTGAGCACGGCCTTGTCGAACTTGTCGGCGATCTGTCCCGACGTAGCGGAAAAGAGCACGAACGGCGCGATGAAAATCGCCGAGATCAGGAACGCCACGGTTTTCGGATCGACGCCGGAAAAGCGCGCCGCCTGATAGGTCACGACCGACGTGAAGCCGATCTTGAAGACGTTGTCGTTCATCGCGCCGAGGAACTGCGTCCAGAAGAACGGCGCAAAACGGCGCTGGCGCAGCAGCGCGAACTGCGAGCCATGACCGCTCGCTTCGCTGGCCGCGCGCTGCGCGACGGGCATCGGACTTTCGCTCATCAAGTGAGATCGTGCTGTAGGAATGGAAGACCAGACGCGAAAAAGCGCGCTAAACGCGCGCTTTTCATGCGGATTCGTGCGAATTGGTGCGAGCAGTACGAAAACGGCCCGCGCGCGTGAGTCAGCGCGCGGGGCCGGGATCAACGCCCCGAATGCTGCTCTTCCTCGGGCCAGTCGCGAATATAGGCCTTGAGCAGCTTGTTTTCGAAGCCTTGTGCCTCCACCACGGCCTTCGCCACGTCGTAGAACGAGATCACGCCCATCAGCGAGCGGCTGTCCATGACGGGCAGATAGCGCACGTGATGCTCGAGCATCATGCGGCGCACTTCGTCGACGTCGGTTTCGGGCGTGCACGTGATGGGGTGGTCGTCCATCACCTTGCGGATCGTGGTGGTGCCGACGCCGCCGCCATTCGCGCTCACCGTCATGATGATCTCGCGGAACGTGAGCATGCCGACCAGATCGCCGTACTCCATGACGACGAGCGAGCCGATATCGCGCTCGGCCATGGTATTCACCGCTTCGTGCAACGACGTGTCGGGCGTAACGGTATAAAGCGTATTGCCCTTGACCTTGAGAATGTCGCTCACACGCATGTTGTGTCTCCTGTGCCGATGAGGCCTGGCCATACCGCGCCGAGCCTCATTTCTTGCAAAAAATATGGGGGCGATGCCGAAAAGAATTGCTACCTGTTTTCGATGCTATCGGAAAGGCCGGCAAAAGGAAAGTCGCGGGGAAAGCCGCGGCAAAGCCGGCCGGTCGCCCTATGCGGTTGGGCCAGCAAGCGCCGCGCCCGCGATCCGTTGCCAGGCGCCCGGCAAGCCGGCGCGCCCTCGCCGCCCGGCCCTGCGGCGCGCCCCCGCGAGCGCAGGCCGGTGTTACGATGCCAGCACCTTTCACCCGACGCCGGCTCGCGCCGGCCGTGCTGCCACGATGTCCGACCCACGCTTCGACACGCTCGCGCTGCATGCCGGCGCCGCGCCCGACCCCGTCACCGGCGCCCGCGCGACGCCGATTTATCAGACCACGTCGTTCTCGTTCCGCGACACCGACCACGCGGCGGCGCTCTTCAACATGGAGCGCGCGGGCCACGTGTATTCGCGCATCTCGAACCCCACGGTCGCCGTGTTCGAGGAGCGCGTGGCCGCGCTCGAAGGCGGCGTGGGCGCGATCGGCACCGCGAGCGGCCAGGCCGCGCTGCATCTGGCGGTCGCCACGCTGATGGGCGCGGGCTCGCATATTGTGGCGTCCACGGCACTCTACGGCGGCTCGCACAATCTGCTCGACTACACGCTGCGCCGCTTCGGCATCGCCACGACTTTCGTGAAGCCAGGCGACCTGGACGCCTGGCGCGCGGCCATAAGGCCCGAGACACGCCTGCTGTTCGGCGAGACGCTCGGCAATCCTGGGCTCGATGTGCTCGACATCGCCGGCGTCGCGCAGATCGCGCACGAGCACCGCGTGCCGCTGCTCGTCGACTCGACCTTCACCACGCCGTATCTGCTGCGCCCGTTCGAGCACGGCGCCGATCTCGTCTACCACTCGGCCACGAAATTCCTCGGCGGCCACGGCACGACCATCGGCGGCGTGCTGGTGGATGGCGGCACCTTCGACTTCGACGCCTCGGGCCGCTTCCCCGAACTCACCGAGCCTTATGCGGGCTTTCACGGCATGGTGTTCAGCGAGGAAAGCAGCGTCGCGCCGTTCCTCCTGCGCGCGCGCCGCGAAGGGCTGCGCGACTTCGGCGCGTGCCTGCATCCGCAGGCCGCGTGGCAGTTGCTGCAAGGTATCGAGACATTGCCGCTGCGCATGGAGCGGCATGTGGCGAACACGCGGCGCATCGTCGAATTTCTCGATGCGCACGAAGCCGTGCAGTCGGTGGCCTATCCCGAGTTGCCCGGCCATCCCGACCACGCGCTCGCCCAACGCCTGCTGCCGCGCGGCGCAGGCGCCGTGTTCAGCTTCGATCTGGCCGGAGGCCGCGAGGCCGGCAAGCGCTTCATCGAGTCGCTGTCGCTTTTTTCGCACCTCGCGAACGTCGGCGACGTGCGCTCGCTCGTGATCCACCCCGCCTCCACCACGCACTTCCGCATGGACGAGGCCGCGCTTGCCGCTGCCGGCATCGGCGCGGGCACCATCCGCCTCTCGATCGGCCTCGAAGATCCGGACGACTTGATCGACGACCTCAAGCGCGCGCTCAAAATGTCACAAAAGGCGCCACAGAAATCCGCCCCGGCCGCAGCGGGCAAGGAGGCGTCATGATCGTCGACGTCGCAGGGCAAGCCGCTTATGCCTATACGGGCGGGCGCCCATTCGATCCGGCCCGGCCAGTGGCGGTGTTCGTCCACGGGGCGCAGCACGATCACAGCGTGTGGGCGCTGCAATCGCGCTATTTCGCGCACCACGGCTTCAGCGTGCTGGCCGTCGATCTGCCGGGCCATATGCGCAGTGCGGGCCCGGCGCTCACGAGCATCGGCGCGCTCGCCGACTGGCTCGACGCCCTGCTCGCGGCGCTCAAGGTGGAGAAAGCGTTCGTCGCAGGACACAGCATGGGCTCGCTGATCGCGCTCGAATTCGCCGCGCGTCACACCGGGCGCGCCTTGGCCATCGCGCTGCTCGCCACCGCCGTGCCGATGGCCGTCTCCCCCGCACTGCTCGAGGCCGCGCGCGAGCGCGAACCGGAGGCCATCGCGCTCGTGAACGCGTGGTCGCATTCGACGCTCGCGGCCAAGCCTTCGAGCCCCGGCCCCGGCTTCTGGCTGCGCGGCATGAACCAGCGGCTGATGGAGCGCGTCTCGGCGCGAGGCGCGCCGCAGCTCTTTCACGCCGACTTCGCGGCCTGCAACGCCTACGCCGACGGACTCGCCAGTGCAGCCAAAGTGCGCTGCCCGGTGCGCCTGATCGTCGGCAAGCGCGACATGATGACCCCGCCGCGAGCGGCACACGCGCTCGCGGGCGCGCTCGCGCAGGCCGGCGCCCCCGTCGATACGGTGACGCTGGACGCCGGACACGCACTGATGACCGAGCAGCCCGACGCAACGCTCGATGCGCTCTTCACGTTTGCGGTGCAGCAAGGGACGCGGGTGGGGAACGGCTAGCCGGACTTCACGGCCTGCGCGGACTGCGGCCGGTGCAGGTTGCACGGTCGTGCGGATCGCCGCAGAATGACTGGATGAGCGACCCTTGGTGCAGCGGCACGCAGCGCGCAAAGGAGGAGACGATGATGAGCCATCCCACCGATACCGGGCACTTCGCGAATTTCGCGCAGTTCTATCCGTTCTATCTGAGCGAACACAGCAACCTCATGTCGCGGCGGCTGCATTTCATCGGCTCGCTGGGCGTGATCGGCTGCCTCTCCATGGCGATCGCCACGGGCGACTGGCTCTGGCTGCCCGCCGCTGTGGTGTGCGGCTACGGGTTCGCCTGGATCGGCCACTTCATGTTCGAGAAGAACCGCCCGGCCACGTTCCGGCATCCCATCTACAGCCTGATGGGCGACTGGGTCATGTTCTCGGATATCTGCCGCGGAAAGATTTCGATCTAGTAGCCGCGCGCGTACTCGCCCACGGTTCTTTGCCGGTTCTTTGCCGGTTCTTTCCCGACACGCCCTCACCTTCAAGCCGCCGGGTGCGGCAACCCCGGGTGGTCCGCGCCCGCCTCGGCAATGCGTGCCAACTCGCGCCGCGCCGCCAGCAGCGAAGCGAGCGATATCGAAAGCTTGTCGTTCTCAAGAGCGCCGAGCAGCGTCGCGGCGTCGATATCGCTCGATTTGAGCTGATACGCCAGTTCCTTGCGATCGACCACGAAGCGCGCGTAAATGCGCTCCACCGAAATTCGCGCGGGATTCGCGATCAGAATGTAGTGTGGCTTCTCGCCGTCCTTTTCCAGCCGGCCGATCAGTTCGTCCTCCTCCAGATCCGTCACGAGCCGCGTGACGGTGGCAAGGTCGCGCCGCAGCAGTTGCGCGAGCTGCTCGGCGGTGCTGCCCGGCTGGCCCACGTCGCGCGCGTCCGCGAGTCCCGCAAGCAATTCGAGCGCATCCAGCAGGTCGCTGCCGGGAAAACGCGGCCGATTGAATCGTCCGGTGCGGATCTCGGGCAGCGCCGACGTGATCATCGCGCCCACGAGCGTGATGAACCAGCTCAGGTACATCCACAGCAGGAACATCGGCGCCGCCGCGAACGCGCCATACACCGCCGTATAGGTCGGGATGCGCCGCACGTAAAGGCCGAAGCCGCGCTTGGCCAGCTCGAAAGCAATGGCCGCCGCGACGCCGCCCACCACGGCGTCGCGCCACTCCACGCGGCAATTCGGCAGATAGACGTAGAGCATCGTGAACGCGAGCGCCGTGAGCGGCAGCGAAGCGCCGATGAGCATCCAGTCGAACACCATCGAGACGTGCTGCTCAGTGGCGAGCGCGACCGAGCGCGTGAACAGATACGACGAAATCGACAGACTCACGCCGATCAGGATCGGCGCGAGCGTGAGAATCGCCCAGTACACCAGCACGCGCTGCGCGAACGGCCGCGCCTTGCGCACCCGCCAGATCACGTTGAACGCCGACTCCACCGTCATCATCGTCATGACCGAGGTGACGAACAGCACGATCATGCCCATCGTCGTGAGGCCCTTGGCCTTCGACGCGAACTGATTGAGGTACATGAAGATCTGGCTGTTGATCTGCGCCGGCATCAGATGGTCGGCGAGAAAGTCCTGCAGCGAATTCTGGAACGCCGCGAAGATCGGGAACGCGGTGAAGAGCGCGAACGCAACGGTGGCAAGCGGCACGATCGAGAGCAAGGTGGTGAACGTCAGGCTGCCCGCCACTTGCGGAATGCGGTCTTCGCGGCTTCGCCGCGCGGCGAAGCGCGCGAGGCGCTTCACGATATCCAGATCGATCCGTAATCTCGACAACACGTCCATTGGCCTTGCCTTATCCAGACAGCACACCGCATTTTGCGAAAACCCAGCGAAAAAACAGCGCAAAACTGGCTGAAAACTCGCGGCGAACCCAGCCCCTATAATATCCCGTCCACCGACGAGGCCCGATGAAACCGATTCTTGTGCTCTATTACAGCCGCCATGGCGCGACCCACGAACTGGCGCGCGCCATCGCCCAGGGCATCGACAGCGTGCCTGGCGCCGAAGCGCGCGTGCGCACGGTGCCGCCCGTATCCACGGTCTGCGAGTCTACCGCGCCCGACATTCCCGACGACGGCCCGCCCTACGTGGAACTGCGCGACCTCGAGCAATGTGCGGGCCTCGCGCTCGGCTCGCCCACGCGCTTTGGCAACATGGCGGCCCCGCTCAAGTATTTCCTCGACGGCACCACGCCGCAATGGCTCTCGGGCGCGCTCGCGGGCAAGCCTGCCTGCGTCTTCACGTCGACCGGCAGCCTGCACGGCGGCCAGGAAAGCACGCTGCTCTCGATGATGCTGCCGCTCCTGCATCACGGCATGCTGCTCCTGGGCATTCCGTACACCGAAAGCGCGCTCACTTCGACGCAAAGCGGCGGCACGCCCTACGGCGCCTCGCATCACGCGCGCGCCGACGGCCGCGGCCACGGCCTCACCGCCGACGAAAAAGCGCTCGCCGTGGCGCTGGGCGTGCGGCTCGCGCGGGCGTCGCTCGCGCTGTCGCAAGGCGAGCGGCCATGAACGCCGGCGGCGAGCCGCCCATGCCGGCCTCTTCGCCCCGCACGCAAGCCGACATCGCCGAGCGCCGCACCGGCGCACCCGCCGCGCTCGGCGCGTTCGTCATGCTCGCCGCGCTCACGCTGCTGTGCCTCGCGTGGGAGTGGAAACTCGCGCCGCTGCGCCCCGGCGGCAGCGCGCTGGTGCTCAAGGCGCTGCCGCTTGCCGCCGCGCTGCCCGGCGTGCTGCGGCGCCGTCTCTACACGCTGCAATGGGCATCGATGCTGGTGCTGCTCTACTTCGCCGAGGGCATCGTGCGCGGCATGACCGACCCTGCGCCTGGCAAGCTGCTCGGCTGGATCGAGGTGGCGCTGGCGCTTGGGTTCTTCGGCTGCGCGCTCGCGTATGTCGCGCCGTTCAAGCGCGCCGCACGGCGCGCCAAGCGGGAAAGCGCGTGAGCATGCACAAACGCACAAGCGTGCATCGGTGCCCACACCCGGCGGCCCCTGCGCGCGCCTTGACTATCCGGTCCCCCGGCATGTCACACTAACCCTTTAGCCAGAACCGCAGGCCGGCGCGTTGCGCACGTGGCGCTCGTCAGTGCCCCGGCCCCCCCGCCCGGCCCCGCAGACAACTCGCCCGCCATGACCCCAAGCAACGCACTTGCCCGCCAAGCCTTCCTCGACGCCTGCGCCAGCGCCATCGGCGCACAGCACGTGCTGACCGACGCCCACGACACCGCGCCCTACCTCGCCGACTGGCGCAAGCGCTATGAGGGCGCCGCGTGTGCCGTGCTGTGTCCCGCAAGCGCCGACGAAGTCGCCGCAATCGTCAAGCTTGCGCACGAACATCGCATCGCGCTCGTGCCGCAGGGCGGCAACACCGGCCTTGCGGGCGGCGCGACGCCCGACACGAGCGGCCGCCAGGCCGTGCTCAGCCTGCGCCGCCTGAACCGCGTGCGCGAAGTCGACACGCACAACAACACGATCACCGTCGAAGCCGGCGTGATTCTCGCCGAGGTCCAGGCGCGCGCCGCCGAGGCCGGGCGCCTCTTTCCGCTCTCGCTCGCGGCTGAAGGCAGCTGCACGATCGGCGGCAATCTCTCGACCAACGCGGGCGGCACCGCCGTGCTGCGCTATGGCAACACGCGCGAACTGTGCCTCGGCCTCGAAGTGGTGACGCCGCAGGGCGAACTCTGGGACGGTCTGCGCGGGCTGCGTAAAGACAACACGGGCTACGACCTGCGCGACCTGTTCATCGGCGCGGAAGGCACGCTCGGCATCATCACCGCCGCCGTCATGAAGCTGCATCCGCAGCCGACCGCGCGCGTCACGGCACTCGCGGGACTCGCCTCCGCACACACCGCACTCGACTTTCTCGCGCTCGCGCAGCGCTTTGCCGGACCGCTCCTTACCGGCTTCGAGCTGATGTCGGACTTCTGCATGCAACTGGTGGGCCGGCACTTCCCGCAGTTGCGCTACCCGTTCCAGCAGCGCCACGCGCAAGTGGTGCTGCTCGAACTCTCCGACAACGAAAGCGAAGAACACGCTCGTGCGCTCTTCGAGCGCCTCATGGAAGCCGCGCTCGAAGCAGGGGTCGTGGAAGACGCCGTGGTCGCGGAAAGCCTCGCGCAGTCGCAGGCGTTCTGGAATATCCGCGAGCACATTCCGCTCGCGCAGGCGCAGGAAGGGCTGAACGTGAAGCACGACATCGGCGTGCCGATCTCACGCATCGGCCATTTCATCGAGGAAACCGACGCCGAAATCGCGCGTATGGTGCCCGGCGCGCGCATGGTGACGTTCGGCCATCTCGGCGACGGCAATCTGCACTACAACGTGCAGGCGCCCGAAGGCGGCGACCCGAAGCGTTTCCTCGCGGAAAACGAGCCCACGCTAAACCGCATCGTCTACGACAGCGTCGCGCGCCATCGCGGCACGATCAGCGCGGAGCACGGCCTCGGCCAGTTGAAGGCCGACGAGAACGCGCATTACAAGAGCGAAGTCGAGCTCGCGCTGATGCGTGCCGTGAAAACCGCGCTCGATCCGCTCAATCTGATGAATCCGGGCAAGGTCATCCGCTGAACGCGGCAATGAACGCCCAGGGAGGCGAAGTGAAAGTTCGTGTGCTATCCGACCTGCATCTGGAAAACGACGAGCCGGACACGATCCCGCACGCGCAGGCCGATCTCGTCGTGCTCGCGGGCGACATCCACAATCACGGGCTGGGCTTGCGCTGGGCCGCCGAAACGTTCGACCCGCAGGTGCCCGTGATCTACGTGCCGGGCAATCACGAGTACTACGACGGCGAGCTCGGCGCGCTCGAAGCGGCCATGCGCGACGCCGCCGCCACGCTCGACAACGTGCACTTTTTGAATAACGGGACGTACGTCGATCCGGCAGGCCGATTTCGGGTGCTCGGCACGACGCTATGGGCGGATTTCGCGCTGTTCGGCGCCGATGAGGCCGCGCTCGAAGCGGCGATCGAGGCCGCGAAGCGAGTGATGCTCGACTTTCGCGGGCTGATTCAGGTGTCGTGGCCCGCGAGCCCCGAATCGGCCGCGCGCGATTTCACGCCCGCCGACTCGCTCGCGCTGCACGCGCATGCGCGAGCCTGGCTCGAAGGGGAACTGGCGAAGCCCTTTGCGGGCAAGACGATCGTCGTTACGCACCATGCACCGCATCGGCTGAGCCTCGCGGCGCGCTATGCGGATGATCTGGTCTCGGCGGGATTCGTGAACGATCTGGGCGCGCTGGTGGGCGCGCCCGCCGCGCTCTGGATCCACGGCCACACGCATACGTGCTTCGACTACACCGTCGATGCCACGCGCGTGGTGTGCAACCCCCGCGGCTATCGCGACCGGCGCACCGGCCAGCCGGAAAATCCGGCCTTCGCGTGGGACAAGGTGGTGGAGATCTGAGCGGCGCTCAGCGTGGGTCGCGCGGGCGCTGCGTGCGCAGTGTGATGGGTTGGAGCTGCGCGCGGCGCATGCGCAGCAAGTCACGCGATGCGGCAATGCCGATCAGGCCTATCATCACGGCGATGCCGATCATCGTATGCATATCCATGGAAAACCTCGGGTTCTGGCGGATTGACGTTTCAGTTCCGCTACCTTATCAAGCCGCCGCGACGGTGTGCGTAAGGAAGTGTTGCCATCGTCCGAAGCTGTAACAGGCTGTCACGGCGCGCCGTCAGCGCGCCCGCGTCAAGTCCCTGCTCCCGGCCCGCTCAGGTCCGCGCGAACTGCCGCAGCTCGGCCTGGTCTTCGGCCATCGTCGCGGGCAGGTTCTCGCGCAGCAGTTCGACCCACGTGCGGATCTTCGCGTCGAGGTACTGGCGTGACGGATACATTGCATAGATATTCATCTCCTGCGACTTGTATTCGGGCAGGATCCAGACAAGCTCGCCGCTGCGCAGGCCGCTAATGGCCGAATAGATCGGCAAGAGCCCGATGCCCATGCCCTCGCGCACCGCCACGGCCAGCGCTTCGGCGACATTGACCTGGAACGGGGCCGCGCCGAGGTCGATCGTCTGCTCTCCGTCCGGTCCGCTGAACTGCCACTGCGATGCCGGAAAGACCGGCGTCACCATCTGCAGGCAGCGATGATTCGCGAGGTCGCGCGGCGTTTGCGGCACGCCGTGGCGCTCCAGGTAGGCCGGCGACGCGCACGCAATGCTGAACGCGCTCGTCAGGCGCTGCGAGACGAAACCCGAATCGGGCAGATCGGTGGCCAGCACGAGCGTGACGTCGTAGCCCTCGTCGAGGATATCGGGCATGCGCTGCGCAAGCGTGAGGTCCACCTGCACGTCCGGATACAACTGCTGATACCGCCCCACCGCGGGCACCACATAGTGCTGGCCGAAGCTGGTCATGGCGTGCACCTTGAGCCGGCCCGAGGGCCGCGCATGCGCATCGCCGGCTTCGGCTTCCGCCTGGTCCACATAGGCCAGGATCTGCTCGCAACGCTGGAGATAACGCTCGCCGGCCTCGGTGAGCGCGATGCGGCGCGTCGTGCGGTTCAGGAGCCGCGTGCGCAAATGCGCCTCCAGATCGGAGACCGCGCGCGATGCGTAGGCCGTCGTCGTATTCAGATGCTGGGCGGCGCCGGTGAAGCTACCGGCTTCGACCACCCGCATGAATACACGCATGTTCTGAAGCGTATCCATAACAATCCTTTAGCTGACGGACGAATTGTTACATATTTCGCAAAATCGATTGTCTCAAATCACGTAAGAATGCCTTGCATCCTTACTGGTTATTCGCGAATCCAGCAAAAAATATAATGCGGTACGTCAAACTATGCATGTAAAAGGAGTAAATCGTGCAGTCTCCGGTACCGAAAGGACTAGCCGCACTCACGGTTCTTACGTTCTCGTTGATAATCGCGGGCTGCGCCAGTACCGGGGGCATCGCACCGCAAGCGAAGCACACGGACGCGGCCGAACTGGACGTCGGCTCGGCCATTCGCGCCGCCAACACCGACGCGCAATGGCCCGCCAGCGACTGGTGGCGCGCCTATAACGACCCGCAGCTCAATGCGTGGATCGAGGCGTCGGTCGCAGGCAATCCGTCGCTCGCCGCCGCCCAGGCGCGCGTGCGCGAGGCGCGCTCGATGGCCGGCGTCGCGCAAGCGGGGCTCCTGCCGCAGATCAACGGCAGCATGTCGGTGCAGCGCCAGCAATGGGCCGACAACGTCTTCTACGGCCCCGGCCCGCTCGCCGGCGCCAACACGTGGAACAACACCGCCACGCTCGGCCTCTCGTACCACCTCGATCTCTGGGGCCAGGACAAGAACGCCGCCGAGCGCGCGCTCGACATGGCGCACGCCACGGCCGCCGATGCGCGCGCCGCGCAGCTCGAGCTCGAAGTGAACGTGACGCGCGCGTATATCGATCTGTCGATGAACTACGCGTTGCTCGACATCGCGAAGCAAAACCTCGCCGAGCAGCAGAAAATTCTCGCGCTCGCGCAAAAGCGTCTCGCAGGCGGCATCGGCACGCAGCTCGAAGTGAGCCAGGCCGAAACGCCGCTGCCCGAGCACGAGCGCCAGATCGACGCGCTCGAAGAAAGCATCGCGCTCGACAAGAACCAGCTTGCCGCGCTCGCGGGCAAGGGTCCCGGCGCGGGCGAATCGATCACGCGCCCGTCGCTCTCGCTTGCCGCTCCGGCGGGCCTGCCCTCGGCGCTGCCGGCCGAACTGATCGGCCATCGCCCCGACGTGGTCGCTGCGCGCTGGACCGTCGCCGCGCAGGCGCGCGGCATCGACGTCGCGAAGGCCCAGTTCTACCCGAACGTCGACTTGCTCGTCTCGATGGGCGGCTATGCGGCGGCCGGCCCGCTGTTCCAGTTCCTCAAGTCGATGAGCGGCAGCTACGCGGGCGGCGCCGCGCTCTCGCTGCCAATCTTCGACGGCGGGCGCCTGCGAGCGCAGCTCGGCGCGCAATCGGCGGCCTACGACATCGCTGTCGAGCAGTACAACCAGACGCTCGTGAGCGCGCTCAAGCAAATCGCTGACCAGATCGTGCGCATGCGTTCGCTCGCCACCCAGGAAGACGACGCGCATCGCTCGGTCGCGGCCGCGCAGCGCAACTACGACCTCTCGCAGGCCGGCTTTCGCCGCGGGCTCAGCGACTATGTCAACGTGCTGATCGCGCAGACGCAGTTGCTGCACGCGCAGGAAGGCGTCGCGCATATCCAGGCTGCGCGCCTCGCCGCCCATGCGACGCTGGTGGCGGCGCTCGGCGGCGGCATGATCGATCCGGCAGCGGGCCCGACGCAAGCCGAGCAATTACCCGCGCACGGCAAGAAGACGCGCGACGTGCCGCTCATGCCGGCAGCGCTGCTTGCACCGAAGCTGCCGAACGTGGATAAGGCCGGCGTGGATACGGCTCATGCGGGCGATTCGGCCAACGCGGCCGATTCAACCCCTGCGCACTGAGGCCGCGAAGATGGCTGCGTCCTCTCCCACTTCCACGCAAGCCGGCGGCCCACGCATGTTTCAGGCGTGCGCCGACTGGGCGCGCACCGACGGCCTCGTCTGGCTCTACATCCTCAAGGCGATTGCCGCGGCGCTGCTCGCGCTCGGCGTGGCGATGAAGCTCGACCTGCCCTCGCCGCGCACCGCCATGACCACGGTGTTCATCGTGATGCAGCCGCAAAGCGGCCCCGTGTTCGCGAAAAGCTTCTACCGGATCTGCGGCACGCTGGTCGGCCTCGTGGTCATGCTCGCGTTGATCGGCGTGTTCGCCCAGCAGCCGGAGCTCTTCATCGCCACCACGGCGCTCTGGGTGGGCATCTGCACGGCGGGCGCGGCGCGCAACCGCAACTTCCGCTCGTACGGCTTCGTGCTCGCGGGCTATACGGCCGCGCTGATCGGCATCCCGGCCTCGCAGCATCCCGATGGCGCGTTCATGTCCGCGATGACGCGCGTGGCCGAAATCTCGATCGGCATCCTGGCGTCGGGCTTCGTGAGCGCCGTGGTGTTTCCGCAGTACACGGGCGAGCTGCTGCGCGCCACGGTGCGCCAGCGCTTCTCGTCGTTCGTCGACTATGTGTCGGCGTCGCTGGGCGGGCAAGTCGAACGCTCGCGGATCGAAGCGACCAACGCGCGCTTCGTGGCCGACATCGTCGGCTTCGAGGCGAGCCGCAGCACGGCCGTGTTCGAGTCGCCCGACGCGCGCATGCGCGCGGGGCGGCTGGCGCGCCTGAACACCGAGTTCATGACCGTCTCGACGCGCTTTCACGCGCTGCATCAGTTGATGAACCGCCTGCGCGAGGCCGGCTCGACCGTCACGGTCGACGCGCTCGAACCGTACTTCCGCGAAATCGCGCCGCTGTTCGACAAGTCCGGCGAACCGGTGCTCAGCGCCGCCGATGCGGTGCACGTGGCCACCCAACTCGAAAGCTACCGCGCGACGTTGCCGAGGCGCGTGCGCGAAACGCGCGTGCAGCTCGAAGCCGATCTGGACCAGCAAGGCAAAAACGCGGACACGCGCGCCGCGCGCCTGCTCGATTTCGACACGGCCACCGAGCTCTTCTACCGCTTCGTGCACGAGATGAACGAATACACGGCGACCTACGCCTCGCTCGCCGTCGACACGCACTCGCGCGAGAAATGGGTCGCGCGCTATGTGCCGAAGACCAATCTGGTCGCGGCCGCCGTGGCGGGCCTGCGCGCGGCCGTCGTGATGGGCCTGCTCGCCGCGTTCTGGATCGCGAGCGCGTGGCCGAGCGGCGCGAATCTCGTGCTCACCGCCGCCGCCACCTGCGCGCTGGCCTCCGCCTCGCCCCAGCCCGCGCGCATGTCGAGCCAGATGGCGGGCGGCACGATGCTCGCGTCGGTGGTCGGCATGTTCCTCACGTTCGGCGTGTTTCCGCACATCGACGGCTTTCCGTTGCTGTGTGTCGCGCTTGCGCCCGCGCTCGCCTTCGGCGTGTTCCTCACGACTCGCCCCGCGTATATGGGCTACGGCATGGGCTACTGCATCTTCCTTTGCTTCCTCGTGGGTCCGGACAACGTCGTGCAGTACAACCCGGCCGGCTACATGAACGACGCGCTGTCGCTCGTCATGTCGATGATCGTCACGGCCGCCGCGTTCGCGGTGCTCCTGCCGCCCTCCGCGCCGTGGCTGCGCAAGCGCCTCCTCGCCAATCTGCGGGGCCAGGCCGTGCACGCGTGCCGCGCGCGCTGGCTCGGCGCGAGCGGGCTAGCGGGCCTGCGCAATCGCTTCGAAAGCGGCGCGCGCGACCTGATGTTCCAGCTGCACGCGCTCGCGGGCAACGACGACGCGTTGCGCCACGACACCCTGCGCTGGATGTTCGCGACGCTCGAGATCGGCAATGCCGCGCTCGATCTGCGCGAGGAGCTGGCCGCCGTAACGGAGCACCCCGCGCCGTGGCGCGACGCCACCGCGGCCACGCTCAAGGCCGTGAGCGCGCTGTTCGAGCGCCCCGATGCGAACCGCCACGCCACCGCGCTCGCCGCCACCCGTGCAGCCATCGCGGCCTGCCACGGCGTGCTCGAACGGATCGTGCAAGACAACGCGCCGCGCGAAACGCGTCATCGGCTGCAGCGCATCCTGAGCCATCTGCATTTCATCCGCGCCGCGCTCATCGATCCGCAATCGCCGTTCGCAGCGTATTTGAACCCACCGATGGATCAACCCGGTACCCCGCAAGGAGCAAACCATGCCGCGTGACGTCGCGTTTCTCGACGCCTACCTTCCCGCGATCGTCCTGCTCTTCATTCTGGGCGCGGCGCTCACGTGGGTGCTCGATTCCGTGCTGGCCCGAACCGGCCTCTACCGGATCGTGTGGCACCCCTCTCTCTTTCGCGTGAGCCTGCTCGTGGTCGTGTGCTGCGTGCTGGGGCTCGCCGTCTATAGCTGAACTCGCTGAACTCGCTGAAATAAGCGCAAACCGCCGAACCGGATTCAAACGAATCATGACTATCCGAAACATCATTGGCTTTCTCGCGACGGCTCTTATTTTCGCCGTCGCCATTCTGGTCGGGCGCGCCCTGTGGGTGCACTACATGGACGAGCCCTGGACCCGCGACGGCCGCGTGCGCGCCGAAGTCGTGAACATCGCACCCGACGTCTCGGGCGCCGTGGTCGAGCTGCCCGTGCGCGACAACCAGTTCGTGCACAAGGGCGACCTGCTGATGCAGATCGATCCGTCGCACTACCAGATTGCCGTGGAGCAGGCACAAGCCGCCGTGGCCGCGCGCAAGGCCGAACTCACCATGAAACAGGACGACGCGCGCCGCCGCGCCGACATGGACAGCCAGGTCGTCTCGCAGGAAAGCCGCGAGAACGCCTCGCACACCGCGAACTCGGCGCAGGCGCAGTACCAGCAGGCGCTCGCCGCGCTCGATGCCGCGAAGCTCAACCTCGAGCGCACGCGCGTGGTCTCGCCGGTGGACGGCTACATCACCAACCTCCAGGTGTTTCGCGGCGACTACGCGAACGCCGGCCAGGCGAGGCTGGCCGTGGTGGACAGCCACTCGTTCTGGGTCTACGGCTATTTCGAGGAAACCAAGCTGCCGCGCGTGAAGGTGGGCAACAAGGCCGACATCAAGCTGATGAGCGGCGGCACGCTCGAAGGTCATGTGGAAAGCATCTCGCGCGGTATCTACGACCGCGACAATCCGCAAAGCCGCGAACTGCTCGCCGACGTGAACCCGACTTTCAACTGGGTGCGCCTCGCACAGCGCGTGCCGGTGCGCATCCACATCGACAAGGTGCCGGACGGCATGACGCTCTCCGCAGGCACGACCTGTACCGTGGTCGTGAAACCGGGCGCGTGAGCTCGAGCGCGCCTGAACATTGCTTAAAGGTTTTAACCGTTAATCAAAGGTTGTCCGACAGTCAATCGCCTGAACCTGCAAAACTTATCCCAGCACACGCATAAATTCCTGGCCCCTTGACACACCTCAGCACAAAAATGCGCGACAGCTAAGAATATTCTGAACTCTGTGTCCTTCGCAAAGTGAGTCGCGTGAGCTTTCTCTACGAGCACGTTCCGTTTATCTTCACACGCCCCCTGACGGCGCCGGCCCGCGCCGCCACGCATACGCCGGCGCTGCCGCGCAGCGTCGCACTGGGACTCGGCAATCTGCAATGGGGCGACGCCGGGTTCGGCATGCGCGCGATCGAGCGGCTCAAAGCCGGTTGACAATGCGCATCGCATGTCGAGTTCGTCGCGGGCGGCACCCAGGGACTCGCGCTCCTGCCGCTCGTCGAGTCGGCACAGCGCATGCTCGCCTTCAACTCGGCCGACTTCGGCCGTACGCCCGGCACGCTGTGCGTGCGCGAAGGCGATGAAGCCGTGCAGCATCTGCGCACGCGCCCCGTGAACCTGCGTCAGATGGATTTCGCCGATCCGCTCGCCTGCGCACAGCTCAAAGGCCACTATCCGCGCGAACTCGTGCTGATCGGCGTGCAGCCGCACGCGCACGACGCGTATGGCACGGGACTCGGCGCTGCGGTGAGCGCGCAGCTCGATCCGGCGGTGGAGATCGCGTGCCGCCGGCTGCGGCGCTGGCATGCGCACCCGCGCCCACTCGCGCAATCTCTCGCGTAACCCGACACCGCGCGCGAAGCCTCGTTGCGCTCCTGATCACGCACTGACGTCGCGCAGCGGGTAACGACGCATCTGTGGGCAGATCTGTGGGCGAATCTGCAGGTCCACCCACGGGTGAACCCGCGTTGCCCGCGCCCATTGCACTGCACTATCCTCGACCCTTCAGAGCCGGGTCCAGCCGCCATACCGGCATCATGCGGGCGCCGTCCCACGCGCCGCGCCCGCGACACCGTACGGGAGGATGGACGTCATGCGCCGTTACCGCGAGTTCCACCGCGAGTCGATCGATCGCCCCGAGGACTTCTGGCGCCGCGAAGCCGCGCGCATCCATTGGCAAACGCCGTTCACCGAGGTGCTCGACCGCTCGAATCCGCCCTTCGCGCGCTGGTTCGTGGGCGGGCGCACGAACCTGTGCTTCAACGCCGTCGACCGGCACCTCGACACCCGCGCACAACAGAATGCGCTCGTCTACGTGTCGACCGAAACCGGCATCGAGCGCCGCTACACCTACGCCGATCTGCACGCCGAAGTGAACCGCATGGCCGCCGTCATGCGCTCGCTCGGCGTGCAGCGCGGCGATCGCGTGCTGATCTATCTGCCGATGATTCCCGAGGCCGTGTTTGCGGTGCTGGCCTGCGCGCGCCTCGGCGCGATCCACTCGGTGGTGTTCGGCGGCTTCGCGGCACCGAGCCTCGCCGCGCGCATCGACGACGCCAAGCCCACGCTGCTCGTCTCCGCCGACGCCGGCGCACGCGGCGGCAAGGTGATCGACTACACGCCGCTCGTCGACGAGGCCATGGCGCGCGCCGAACATGCGCCGCCGCGCGTGCTGCTGATCGACCGGCAGCTTGCGCCCGAACGCCTCAA
Organism: Paraburkholderia sp. A1BS-2L; assembly: GCF_051125205.1. Classification (NCBI taxonomy): domain Bacteria; kingdom Pseudomonadati; phylum Pseudomonadota; class Betaproteobacteria; order Burkholderiales; family Burkholderiaceae; genus Paraburkholderia; species Paraburkholderia sp. A1BS-2L. The sequence goes on along the minus strand of NZ_CP120428.1, from coordinate 1,218,493 downwards.
TGCGCCCTGGCTGGTCGACTATGAACCGTTGCGCGAGCAGCATTACAACGCGCACGTCCCCTGCGAATGGCTCGAATCGAACGAGCCTTCCTATGTGCTCTACACCTCCGGCACGACCGGCAGGCCCAAGGGCGTGCAGCGCGACGTCGGCGGCTACGCGGTGGCGCTCGCCGCGTCGATGGAGTACATCTTCGAGGGCCGCGCCGGCGACACCATGTTCACGGCGTCGGATATCGGCTGGGTCGTGGGCCACAGCTACATCATCTACGCGCCGCTGCTCGCGGGCATGACCACGGTGATGTACGAAGGCACGCCCGTGCGGCCCGACGGCGGCATCTGGTGGCGCCTCGTCGAGCAGCACCGCATCAATCTCATGTTCACCGCGCCCACCGCGATCCGCGTGCTCAAGAAGCAGGATCCGGCGCTGCTGCGCGCCGCCGACCTGTCGAGCCTGCGCACCCTCTTTCTCGCGGGCGAGCCGCTCGACGAACCCACGTCCGTGTGGATCTCGGACGCGCTCGGCAAGCCCGTGGTCGACAACTACTGGCAGACCGAGACCGGCTGGCCGATGCTCGCGATCCAGCGCGGCGTCGAAGCGTTGCCGCCGAAGGTCGGCTCGCCTGGCGTGCCGTGCTACGGCTACGACCTCGTGCTGCGCAACGAGCATACGGGCGAGCCCTGCGCGCAGGGCGAGAAAGGCGTGATCACGCTGAGCTACCCGCTGCCGCCGGGCTGCATGCAAACGGTCTGGGGCGACGATGCGCGCTTCGTGAAGACGTACTGGGAGAGCGTGCCGGGCCAGCAGGTCTATTCGACCTTCGACTGGGGCGTGCAGGACGAAAACGGCTACGTGACGATCCTCGGCCGCACCGACGACGTCATCAACGTGGCGGGCCACCGGCTCGGCACGCGCGAGATCGAGGAAGCGATCTCGTCGCACGCGGCGGTCGCCGAAGTCGCCGTGGTGGGCGTGAACGACACGGTGAAGGGCCAGGCCGCGCTCGCGTTCGTGGTGCTGCGCGACGCGGGTGCGGCGGCCGATCCGGCGGCGGCGGACAAGCTCGCCGCCGCGCTCGCGGCCACCGTGGACCGCCAGCTCGGCGCCATCGGGCGGCCCGCGCGCGTGCACTTCGTGTCGATGCTGCCGAAGACGCGCTCGGGCAAGCTCCTGCGCCGCGCAATCGCGGCGCTCGCCGAAGGGCGCGATCCCGGCGATTTGCCGACCATCGAGGACGCAGCGGCGCTGCAGCAGATCCGCGAGGCGGTCGAGCCAACCGGCAAGGCGTGAAGCGGCGATCCAAGGCGCGCCCGCCGCGCCTTCAGGAAAGCTGGGCGCCGCGCTCGGTGGCGCGGCGGGCGTCGCCCTGCGCCGCCTCGCCGCCTTCGTCTGCTTCGACCCTCGCATCTTCTCCCGCCTCAGCGCGCACACGCGACGGCAACGCCGCGACCGCCAGCGCCGCCACGAGTCCTGTCACCGCGAACGCCACGAAATTCCACGACCAGTTTGCGCCGACGCTCGCGATGTACCCGCCCATGAGCGGCCCGCACATCGCCCCGAAACGCGCGAAGGACAGCGCCCAGCCCGTCGCCGCGCCGCGCGCGTGCGACGGATAGAAGTGCGTCAGATAGCCGGTCAGGATGAGCGAAGCCGAGATGCTGCCGATGCCCGCGAGCGCCACGAGCGCATAGCTCACGACGAGCGCGTTGCGGGTCATCAGCACAGCGATCGCGAGCGCGCCGATGGCATAGGCCAGCGCGACCGTCGCACGCGCGCCGAAGCGGTCGGCGATCTTGCCGAGCACCACGCCGCCGCATGCCGAAGTCAGGCTGAAAACAAGCAGGAAGGCGAGGCTCGAGCCGAGATCGTAGCCTTGCTTGCGCATGATCATCGGCAGCCAGGTGTTGAGGCCGTACACGAGCAACATGCCGCAGAACAGTGCGATCCAGAAGCAGGCCGTCGCGCGCAGACGGCGGCGCGCGAAGATCGCGGCCACGACGTCGCGCAAGCTCGTCCGTCGCTGGGACGCGGCGCCGCGTGCCGCCGGCAGCTCACCGGTCACGCCGAGCCGGGCGGCGAGCACGCTCGCCTCGTCGAAGCGTCCGCGCGCGGCCAGATATTCGAGCGATTCGGGCAATGCGAGCGCCATCGGCAGCAGCGCGAGCAGCGGCAGCGCACCCACCGCCATCACACCGCGCCAGCCCCATGCGGGCAACAGCGCCATGGCCGCGAGCGCCGCGCACAGGATGCCGAGCGAGTAGCCCGAGTACATCATTCCGTAGTTGAAGCTGCGCCGCGCCGGCGGCGAATACTCGATCGTGAGCGCGGCGGCCACCGGAATCACGCCGCCGAGACCGAGGCCGCCCAGAAACCGGCACAGGCCGAACCAGAACGGCGTGGGCGCAATCGCGGCGCCGGCCATCGTGAGCGAAAACAGTGCGACGCAGGCCAGCAGCATGCGCCGCCGCCCGAGCAGATCGCCAAGCGTGCCGATCGCCATCCCGCCGAAGAACATGCCCGCGAGCGCGTAGCTGCCGAGCGCGCCGAGTTGCATCGGCGTGAGGCTCCAGTGTCGGTCGGCGGCCAGCGCGGGCAGCACCGCGCCGAGACTGCCGACGTCGTAGCCTTCGAAGAGAACGGACAAGCCGCAGACGAGCAGGACGGCGCGCGTCGTGCGCGCGGGGATGGAGCGGGCATCGGACATGGGCGGGCACGGCGCCGTCCCGTCCGGGCGTCTCCAGATGCCTTGCAGCAAGGCCCCTGGACGCGGACTTTCAGGCGCAGTCGGTCAATGGCGGTTGAACGGCAGGCCAGATTACTTTAGATATAAATAATTTCACAGTCATTATTAACCCGCGCCCACGGGTCGACTGCGGGCCGCCGGCGCCCATCCGCGCCGCTCAGCGGCCCGCCGGGCGGTACGACGAGAGAAAGCGCCGCAGAATGCCCGTCGAATACGTCCCGGCGATGTCGGTGAGGAACGACGAGAACGAGGTGCTCGCATGCTCGTCGGCGGTGTCGGAAATGGTGCGCACGACGGCGCACGGCACCTCGTACTCGTGGCAGACCTGAGCCAGCGCCGCGCCTTCCATTTCCACGGCGAGCGCATCGGGCAAAGCCGCGCGCAATGCGCCCACAGCCGCCGCACTGGCCACGAACTGGTCGCCGCTGATCACGAGCCCGCGATGCACGCCCGGCAGCGCGGTTTCGAAGCGCGGCAGCGCGGCGCTAAAGCGCGCCGCCAGCGCCGTGCCCTCTTCCGCGACGAAGCGCTCGCAGGCGGCGGCCAGCGCATCGGCCAGCGCACGGTCGGCGTCAAAGCGCGAGCGCGCGAGCAGCGGAATCTCGTGGCGAGGGAACAGCGGCTCGGCGTTCATGTCGTGCTGGAGCAGCGTCTCGCCCACCACCACGTCGCCCACGTGCACGTCCGGCCCCACGCCGCCCGCTACGCCCGTGAACACCACCGCGCCCACATCGAAGACGTGGATCAGCGCGCTCGCCGTGGCCGCCGCGGCCACCTTGCCGACGCGCGCGAGCGTCACCACGCACGGCACGCCGTGCACAGTGCCGACGTGATAGTCGCGCCGCCCGAGCGTGCGCGTGACGACACCCGATTCGGCCTGCATCGTGGCGATCAGATCGCCGAGTTCCTGGGGAAGCGCGGCAAGCACGCCAAGCGGGCGCGCCGCTGCGCCGGGCTGTGTGGAAAGGGAGTTCATTGCTTCAAGGGCCTGCCGGGTTGCGTCGATGGGTTATGTCGACCGGTTACATCACTGGGTTGATGCGTTGCACGGAAACGCCGCTCACTCGACCGGCTGCAGCTTCGCCACGGCCAGCGCGAGCCATTTCTCGCCATGGCGCTTGAAGCGCACTTGCGCCTTGGCATCGGCACCGCTGCCTTCGAGCGCCGTGATCGTGCCTTCGCCGAACTTCGTATGAAACACGACCTGGCCCACGCGAAAGCCCGTCTCGGCTGCGCGCTGCTCGTTGGCGAACGCCGGCGCGGGGCTCTTGTCCGCGATATAGGCATCGCGATCGCGACTGCCACCGCCGCCGCTTCCGCCACCCGGACGCGAGAACCAGTCGCGCCCCCAGCCGGCGTTGTCCGAGCGCCCGCCCCAGCGCGCGCCCGCCTCGACCTTCGGCGTGAGCCATTTGAGCGACTCCTGCGGCAGTTCGTCGAAGAAGCGCGAGCGCACGTTGTAGCGCGTCTGGCCGTGCAGCAGACGGCTCTGCGCGAACGAGATATAGAGCCGCTCCTTCGCGCGCGTGATCGCCACGTACATCAGGCGGCGCTCCTCCTCGAGGCCATCGGCTTCCATCGCGCTGTTCTCGTGCGGGAACAACCCCTCTTCGAGACCGGTGATGAACACCGCCGTGAATTCGAGCCCCTTCGCGGCGTGCACAGTCATCAACTGCACGGCGTCCTGGCCCGCCTGCGCCTGATTGTCGCCCGCTTCGAGCGACGCATGCGAGAGAAACCCCGCGAGCGGCGTCATGAGGTCGGGGTTCTGCGCGGGATCCGTGATCGCGGGCGCGTCGAGCACTTCGATCTCGCCTTCCTGCGAGACGATCTCGGGCAGCGCGCTCGCGCCGGGACGCAGCGGAATCGAGCGCGCCGGCGTGTCCATGCCGTAGCCTTCCTCGCTCACGAACGCGGTGGCCGCGTTCACGAGTTCCTGCAAGTTCTCCAGACGGTCCTGGCCTTCGCGCTCGCCCTGATAGAACTCGGCCAGACCGCTCATGCGCACCGTGTACTCGACCGTCTCGGGCAGGCTCATTTGCGCAGTTTCGGCGCGCATCTTCGCGATCAGGTTCGCGAACGAGCCGAGACTCGTGCCGGCCTTGCCCGTGACATAGGGAATCGCCGCCGCCATCGAGCAGTTATAGAGGCGTGCGGCATCCGCAAGCTGCTCGATCGAGCGCGCGCCAATGCCGCGCGTCGGGAAGTTCACGACGCGCGCAAACGCGGTGTCGTCGTTGGGATTGTCGATCAGGCGCAGATAGGCGAGCGCGTGCTTCACTTCCTGACGCTCGAAGAAGCGCAGGCCGCCATACACCTTGTACGGCACGCCCGCGTTCACGAGCGTGTGCTCGATCGTGCGCGACTGCGCGTTGCTGCGGTACAGAATCGCGATCTCGTTGCGCGCGAGGCCCTGATTGATGAGCGCCCGCACTTCCTCGACGATCCAGCCCGCCTCCTGCGAATCGGTGGCGGCCTCGTAGACGCGCACCGGCTCGCCGTGGCCCGCGTCGGTACGCAGATTCTTGCCGAGGCGCCGCGAGTTATGCGCGATCAGATAGTTCGCCGCATCGAGAATGTGCCCGTGCGAGCGGTAATTCTGCTCGAGCTTGATCAGGTGCTTCACGCGGAACTCGTTCTCGAAGTCGCGCATGTTGCCCACGTTCGCGCCACGGAACGCGTAGATCGACTGGTCGTCGTCGCCCACGGCGAAGATCGCGTTGCCCGAGCCCGCGAGCAGCTTGAGCCACGCGTACTGGAGCTTGTTGGTGTCCTGGAACTCGTCGACGAGGATGTCGCGAAAGCGCGCCTGATAATGCGCGCGCAGCGGCGGGTTGTACGCGAGCAGCTCGTAGCAGCGCAGCAGCAGCTCGGCGAAGTCGACCACGCCTTCACGCTGGCACTGCTGCTCGTAGGCTTCGTAGAGCTCGACGAACTTGCGGTTGTAGTGATCCGTGACGTCGACGTCCTTCGGCCGCAGGCCCTGCTCCTTCGCGTTGTTGATGAAGTGCTGAAGGTTCTTCGGCGGGAACTTCTCGTCGTCGATGTTCAGACCCTTCATCAAGCGCTTGATGGCCGAAAGCTGGTCGGCCGTGTCGAGGATCTGGAAGGTCTGCGGCAGGCCGGCGTCGCGGTAATGCGCGCGCAGCATGCGGTTGCACAGGCCGTGGAAGGTGCCGATCCACATGCCGCGCGTGTCGATGGGCATCATCGCCTGAAGGCGGCTCGTCATTTCACGTGCGGCCTTGTTCGTGAAAGTCACGGCGAGAATCGTCATCGGCGAGGCGAGGCCCTGCTGGATGAGCCACGCAATGCGCGTGATCAGCACGCGCGTCTTGCCGCTGCCGGCCCCGGCCAGAATGAGCGCAGGTTCGTTCGGCAACGTGACAGCGGCGTGTTGTTCGGGGTTCAGGTTGGCGAGCAGTTCAGGCATGAATGAGGGGCGCGAGGAAGGCCGCGAGGAAAGCCGCAAACAGGGGCGCCATCGCGGCGGGCTTCGAAGTAGACCGTCATTATAAAGGCCATACCGGCTATGGACGGGCCCCGGGCCCGGCCTGACGGCGCTTCCCCTTATAATCGAAAGTTTTCAGCATCTTTTTTCGGCAGATTCCACCCATGAGCGACAGCACGCTAGCGAAAAGCTTCGAGCCGCAGACGATCGAAGCCCACTGGGGCCCCGAATGGGAGCGCCGCGGCTACGCCGCCGCGACCCTCACGCCCGGCCGCGCCAACTTCTCGATCCAGTTGCCGCCGCCGAACGTCACCGGCACGCTGCACATGGGCCACGCGTTCAACCAGACGATCATGGACGGCCTCGCGCGCTACCACCGCATGCTCGGCGAGAACACCCTGTGGGTGCCGGGCACCGACCACGCGGGCATCGCCACCCAGATCGTGGTCGAGCGCCAGCTCGATGCGCAAAAGATCTCGCGCCACGACCTCGGCCGCGAGAAGTTCGTCGAGCGCGTGTGGGAATGGAAGCAGCAGTCGGGCTCGACCATCACGGGCCAAGTGCGGCGCCTGGGCGCTTCGATCGACTGGTCGCGCGAGTACTTCACGATGGACGACAAGATGTCGGCCGCCGTGCGCGACGTGTTCGTGCGCCTCTATGAACAGGGCCTGATCTACCGCGGCAAGCGCCTCGTGAACTGGGATCCGGTGCTGCTCACCGCCGTCTCGGACCTCGAAGTCGCGAGCGAAGAGGAAAACGGCCACCTGTGGCACCTGCGCTACCCGCTCGCCGATGGCTCGGGCCACCTCACGGTCGCCACCACGCGCCCGGAAACCATGCTCGGCGACACGGCCGTGATGGTCCATCCGGAAGACGAGCGCTATGCGCACCTGATCGGCAAGACCGTGAAGCTGCCGCTCGCGGACCGCGAAATCCCGATCATTGCCGACGAGTATGTGGACCGCGAGTTCGGCACGGGCGTCGTGAAGGTCACGCCCGCGCACGACTTCAACGACTACCAGGTGGGCCAGCGCCACGGCCTGCCGATGATCGAGATCCTCACGCTCGACGCGAAGATCAACGACAACGCGCCCGAAAAATATCGCAGCCTCGACCGCTTCGAAGCGCGCAAGCAGGTGGTGGCCGACTTCGAGTCGCTGGGCCTGCTCGAATCGGTGCAGCCGCACAAGCTGATGGTGCCGCGCGGCGACCGCACGGGCGTCGTGATCGAGCCGATGCTCACGGACCAGTGGTTCGTGGCGATGACCAAGCCCGCACCCGAAGGCACCTTCAACCCCGGCAAGTCGATCACCGAAACTTCGCTCGAGGTGGTGCGCAACGGCCAGATCAAGTTCGTGCCGGAAAACTGGACCACCACCTACTACCAGTGGCTCGAGAACATCCAGGACTGGTGTATTTCGCGCCAGCTCTGGTGGGGCCACCAGATTCCGGCCTGGTACGGCGAGAACGGCGAAATCTTCGTCGCGAAGAGCGAGGAAGAAGCGCGCGCGCAGGCCGATGCCAAGGGCTACAAGGGCGCCTTGAAGCGCGACGAGGACGTGCTCGACACGTGGTTCTCATCGGCGCTCGTGCCATTCTCGTCGCTCGGCTGGCCTGCGGATACGCCTGAGCTGAAGGCTTTCCTGCCCTCCTCCGTGCTGGTCACGGGCTTCGACATCATCTTCTTCTGGGTGGCGCGCATGGTCATGATGACCACGCACTTCACCGGCAAGGTGCCCTTCGACACGGTCTACGTGCACGGCCTCGTGCGCGACGCCGAAGGCCAGAAGATGTCCAAGAGCAAGGGCAACACGCTCGACCCGATCGACATCGTCGACGGCATTGAGCTCGAAGCGCTGGTCGCCAAGCGCACCACCGGCCTCATGAACCCCAAGCAGGCCGCGACCATCGAGAAGAAAACGCGCAAGGAATTCCCGAACGGCATTCCCGCCTTCGGCACCGACGCGCTGCGCTTCACGATGGCCTCGATGGCCACGCTCGGGCGCAACGTGAACTTCGACCTCGCGCGCTGCGAGGGTTATCGCAACTTCTGCAACAAGCTCTGGAACGCCACGCGTTTCGTGCTGATGAACTGCGAAGGCCACGACTGCGGCTTCTCGAAGCCGGGCGCGTGCCAGCCGGGCGATTGCGGCCCGGGCGGCTACACCGACTTCTCGCAGGCCGACCGCTGGATCGTCTCGCTGCTCCAGCGCGTGGAAGCCGAAGTCGCGAAGGGTTTCGCCGACTATCGCTTCGACAACGTGGCCAACGCCATATATAAGTTCGTCTGGGACGAATACTGTGACTGGTACCTGGAGCTCGCGAAGGTTCAGATCCAGACCGGCACGCCCGCGCAGCAGCGCGCCACGCGGCGCACGCTGTTGCGCGTGCTGGAGACGGTGCTGCGCCTCGCGCATCCGGTGATTCCGTTCATCACCGAAGCGCTGTGGCAGAAGGTGGCGCCGCTCACCGATGCTTATCCGGCGGGCGCGGCCGAGGGCGAAGCATCGATCATGATGCAGCGCTACCCGCTGGCCGAGCCGAAGAAGATCGACGAAGCCGCCGAGCAATGGGCTGCCGACCTGAAGGCCGTGATCGATGCATGCCGCAACCTGCGTGGCGAGATGGGCCTCTCGCCCGCCACGAAGGTGCCGCTGCTGGTGACGGGCAACGCGGAGCGCCTCGCGTCGTTCGCGCCCTATGCGCAAGCGCTCGCGAAGCTCTCGGAAGTCCAGATCATCGCCGACGAAGCGACGCTCGACGCCGCCTCGGCAGGCGCGCCGGTTGCTATCGTGGGTACGGACAAGCTCGTGCTCAAGGTGGAGATCGACGTGGCGGCCGAACGCGAACGTCTTTCGAAGGAGATCGCGCGACTGAGGAACGAAGTGACGAAGTGCAATGCCAAGCTAGGAAATGACAGTTTTGTTGCAAAAGCCCCGCCTGTGGTGGTTGAGCAGGAGCAGAAGAGGCTGGCAGAATTTCAGGCAACGCTGGGCAAGCTGACCGCGCAACTCGCGCGGCTGCCGGCCTGAATCGGCTTAAGGTGAGGTCTGGCGGCGCGCACGGCGCCAGACCAGCCAGGACCAGGACTAAAGACATGCTAAAAGTTACCAAAGCGGTATTCCCGGTTGCGGGCCTCGGCACGCGCTTCCTTCCGGCCACCAAGGCGAGCCCGAAGGAAATGCTCCCGGTCGTGGACAAGCCGCTGATCCAGTACGCGGTCGAGGAGGCCGTCGCGGCTGGCATCACCGAAATGATCTTCGTGACGGGCCGCAGCAAGCGCGCGATCGAAGACCACTTCGACAAGTCATATGAGATCGAAGCCGAGCTCGAAGCACGCGGCAAGGAAAAGCTGCTCGAACTGGTACGCAACATCAAGCCGAACAACGTCGACTGCTTTTACGTGCGCCAGCCCGAAGCGCTGGGTCTGGGCCACGCCGTGCTGTGCGCGGAAAAGCTCGTGGGCGACAACCCGTTCGCCGTGATCCTCGCCGACGACCTGCTCTACGGCACCCCGCCCGTCATGCAGCAAATGGTCGAGGTGTTCGACCACTACCACAGCTCGGTGCTCGGCGTGGAAGAGATCCCGCCCTCGGAAACGGGCTCGTACGGCATCGTCGACGGCAAGGAGTGGGAAGACTCGATCGTCAAGCTCTCGGGCATCGTCGAAAAGCCGGCGCCCGAAGTCGCGCCGTCGAACCTCGGCGTGGTGGGCCGCTACGTGCTCAAGCCGCGCATTTTCCAGCACCTGCGCTCGATCAAGCCGGGTGCGGGCGGCGAACTCCAGCTCACCGACGCCATCCAGTCGCTGCTCGCCGATGAACAAGTGCTCGCGTACAAATATCACGGCACGCGCTTCGACTGCGGCAGCAAGCTCGGCTACCTGAAGGCCACCGTGGAATTCGCGCTGCGCCACCCGGAAGTGGCCACCGATTTCGCGGAATATCTGCGCACGCGCAAGCCGGAGCTGGAGGGCTAATCAGTCCTCATCCCGGCAAAGAAAATGGCCCGCAATCTCACGATTGCGGGCCATTTTTTCATGCGATGCGCTCGAGCGCATCCCTGCAGTTATATCAGCGGCGGCGCATCAGGAACACAAAGGTCTTGTCCTGCTGCGAGCTTTCCACGATCTCATTGCCCGTTTGCTTGGCAAAGGCCGCGAAATCGCGCTGCGAGCCGGGATCGGTCGCGAGAACCTTGAGAATCTGGCCGCTTTCCATGTCGGCGAGCGCCTTCTTGGCGCGCAGGATCGGCAGCGGGCAGGTCAGCCCACGCGCATCTACTTCCTTGTGAACCTCAATCTGCATTGGGTTGGATCCTTCGTTGGCGCGCCACCTCGGCGGAGGGCGCAGGGTGTGCACGGATAGCAGCGATTTTACCGCAGCCGCGTACAACGCCGCTTGTGCCTTCTTTGCACCTTCTTTGCGCCTTCAGAGCGTCACCGCCTGGCCCGTGCGCAGCGACTCGCGCAACGCACAGCCAATTCTCGTCGCTTCCAGCGCGTCCTCCAGCGTCGCGCCCTGCTCCGCACTCGCCGTCGCGTCCTCCGCCACGCCGGCCTCACCGCCCTCACGCGCGCGCACCGCTGCGACAAACGCCTGCGCTTCGATCAGAAACGCCTCCTCGAAGCGGTCGAAGAAGGTCGGCGTGCAAACGCTGCGCACGCCGTGCACGTCGTAGATCTCCACACGGTTCGCGCGCGGCACGTGGCCGATCGCCAGCGCGCCGGCCGTGCCGATCACCTCGCTCGACGTGTCGTTGCCATGTGCCATGGTGCGCGATGCGTAGAACATCGCGAGCCTGCCGCCTTCGAACTCGCAGATCGCCACGCCGTTGTCGATATCGCCGAATTCACGCAGGCCCTCGTGCAGCGCCACCGCGCCGGCCGCGAACACGCGCGTGGCGCGCGGCTTGCCGAGCAGCCAGCGCGCGACGTCGATATCGTGCACGGTGCAGTCGAGAAAAATGCCGCCGGAGCCGGGCGCGAAGCGCACGAAAAAACCGTCCGGATCGTTTAGGTCGCAGGTTTGCGAGCGCACGAGAAATGGCCGCCCGATCGCCCCCGCGCGCAGCTTCGAAAACGCGTCGTGATAGCTCGGATCGAAACGGCGCATGAAACCGATTGTCACCTGCCACCCGGAAAAGCGCCGCGCCTCGTCGACCACGCGCTCGCATTCGGCCACGTCGAGCGAGAGCGGCTTCTCGCAGAACACGTGCTTGCCCGCGTGCAACGCAGCGACAATCTGCTGCGCATGAAGCGCAGAGGGCGTCACGAGCCATACGGCGTCTATCGTTGCATCGGCCAGCAACTCGGCGTACTCGCGGTATTGCCGCGCTTCGGGTATCGCCTCGAGGGCCCACGCGAGATCGTCGTCGAGCGGGCTGCATGCGGCCGCCAGCTTCGCGCCCGGCACACGGTACGCAAGATTAAGCGCATGCCGCCGCCCGAGCCGGCCCAGTCCGGCCACGCCCACGCGCAACGGCCGGGTACGTTCATTCGCCTGCATCGCCTGTCTCCTTCGGGATCCTCTCTATCTTGCGAGCACCATGCCGCCACGGCCCTCACTCGCGCGACGTGATCACGCCCCCAGCTTCACTACGCGGCCTTCGCGCCACGACAGCGCCGCCGCCTCCGCAAGCTCCAGCGCCTTGAGGCCGTCGGCCACGCTCGTGCGCACGGGCGTGCCCTGCGTGAGAGCCTCGTAAAAATGCGCCATCTCGCGCGCATAGGCGGCCCGGTAGCGCTCGAGAAAGAACGCTTCCGGCACGTCCCGCGCCACCGCTCCTTTGGTCCACGACACCACCTCGGTCGGCGTCATGTTGCCTGCCTGAAGCATGCCCGCGCTGCCGAGAATCTCGAAGCGCTGGTCGTAGCCATAGGCCGCGCGCCGCGACGTATTGATCTGGCAAAGACGGCCGCGCTTCGTGCGGATCGTGACGGCAGTGGAGTCGATGTCGCCCGCATCGGCGATCGCGGGGTCCGAGAGACAACTGCCCGTCGCATGCACAGTGTCGGCTTCGTCGTCGAGAATCCAGCGGAAGATGTCGAAGTCGTGGATCAGCATGTCCTTGAAGATGCCGCCCGAGCGCACGACGTACTCCACCGGCGGCGCGCCCGGGTCGCGGCTCGTCACGACCAGCATCTCGGGCGTGCCGATTTCGCCGCCATCCAGACGCGCCTTGAGCGCCGCAAAAGTGGGATCGTAGCGGCGCTGAAAGCCGATCATAGCCACCACGCCCGCGCGTGCGACCGCATCGGCGCATTCGCGGGCGCGCGCGAGAGCCAGATCGACCGGCTTCTCGCAGAAGATATGCTTGCCTGCCGCCGCCGACTTCAAGATCAGTTCGGAATGCGTATCGGTCGATGAGCAGATCACGCTAGCACCGACCGAGGTGTCGCCGAGCGCGCCTTCCACGTCAGCCACTTGCGCACCTAGCTGCGCCGCGAGCGCGGCCGCTGCCTCACGGTTCACATCGACCACGTACTTCAGGCGCACGCCGGGCTGGCGCGCGAGGTTCGCCGCATGAATCCGCCCGATGCGGCCCGCGCCGAATACTGCAACATTGCATGTTCCTGCTTCAGTCATCGTATTCTCCTGGGTCGGTCGATTCTTCCACGTTGAGTTCGAGCCGGTACGCGAGTGCAACGAACAGCGCCTGGCACAGGCAAAACGTGCTCGTCAGCGAGCGGAACGCGAATGCGCTCCCCTCCTTCACATAGAGTTGCGCGTCGGCATGGCGCGCGAGCGGAGAAAGTTGGCTGTCCGTAATGACCAGCGTCTTCGCCTGATGCTGCTGCGCCACGCGCAGGCAGTATTGCGTCTCCTTGCCGTAGGGCGCGAAGCTGATGGCGATCACCACGTCGCCTTTCTTCACGCTGCGGATCTGCTCGTGATACATGCCGCCGAAGCCCGACACGAGATGCACGCGCTTTCTCGTGTGCTGCAATGCGTAGACGATATAGCTCGCCACCGCGAACGAGCGGCGCACGCCGATCACGTAGATGTTGTCCGCGTGCTCGAGCATCTTCACCGCGGCGTCGAACTGTGCATCGTCGAGTCCGGCCTCGAGTTCGTCGAGCCCATTGCGGCACGCGCCGATGAATTCGCGCGCGACCGCACCGCCGAGATCGGGGCTCGCGCTGCCGTCTTTCGCCTCGATCAACTGGCGTATGCGCTGCTGATAGCTCGTGGGCGACGCCCCCTGCCCCGCATAGGCCTGGCGGAACACCGCCTGCAAATCGGAGAAGCCCGAAAAGCCGAAGCGCTGCGCGAACCGCACCACCGCCGACGGATGCACCGAGCAGCTCGCGGCGATGTCGCTCGTGCGATCCATCATGACACTCGCGCGGTTCTGCTCGATATAGTTCGCGACGCTCTTCAACTGCCGCGGCAACGCCTCGTACTCGTGCGCGATGCGCTGCATCAATTCGTCCACGCCTGCTACGGCGTCGCTGGTTTCATCGGCCATGATCGTTTTTCCCTGTTGCTTGCTGCAGTGTGGCAAACCCCTGCTGCGAAGCCCTGCTGGCCCACGCATGCATGGCATGCCGACGGAGCCGATTATAGGCAGCGGCGCACACGATTGGAACAAATTTTCCATTTTTATTTGCAATGAAATTTCTGTTGCAACTCGCCAGACGATCGCCTACTCTTGTCGTTGAGCGAAGCGGCAACGCAAGCCAGGAACTCAAGCCGAGTAGCGCGCGTCGCTCACCCCAAGAACGAACGACAGACCGAGAAAGGTGGAGACAATGACGCAACGCAAGGGCAAGACCATGCTCCGAAGGTTGGCCGCAGCGCTCACGCTGGCAGCGGGACTGAGTGGCTTGAGCGCGTTGGGTGCGCAACCGGCGCAGGCCGCCGACGCACACTTCGTGCTGATCAGCCACGCGCCGGATTCGGACTCGTGGTGGAACACCATCAAGAACGCCATCAAGCAGGCCGACGAAGACTTCAACGTCGAAACCGACTACCGCAATCCGCCCAACGGCGACATCGCCGACATGGCGCGCCTGATCGAGCAGGCCGCCGCGCGCAATTACGACGGCGTCATCACCACCATCGCCGACTACGACGTGCTGAAGAATTCCATCGGCAAGGTCACGGAAAAGAAGATCCCGCTCGTCACGATCAACTCCGGCACTGAGGACCAGAGCGCGAAGCTCGGCGCAATCATGCACGTGGGCCAGCCCGAATACGTGGCGGGCCACGCAGCCGGCGAAAAGGCCAAGGCCGCGGGCGTGAAGTCGTTTCTCTGCGTGAACCACATCGCCACCAATACGGTGTCGTTCGACCGTTGCCGCGGCTTTGCGGACGCCATCGGCGTGAACTACAAGACCTCGACGATCGACTCGGGCCAGGACCCGACCGAAATCCAGTCGAAAGTGAGCGCGTATCTGCGCAACCATCCGAACACCGGCGCGATTCTCACGCTCGGCCCTGTGCCGGCGGCAGCCACGCTCAAGGCGGTTCAGCAGATGGGCCTCGCGGGCAAGATCTACTTCTGCACGTTCGACTTCTCCGATGAGATCGCCAAGGCGATCCGCGCGGGCACGATCCAGTTCGCCATCGACCAGCAGCCGTATCTGCAGGGCTATATCCCGGTGGCCGTGCTCGCGATCGTGAAGAAGGAACATACGACCGACCCGGCGAAGATCCGCCAGATCCTCGAAGCCAATCCGAAGTTCAAGCAGCGTCTGGACACCTACGGCCTGCAACCCTCGTACGGCCAACGCAATATCCGTTCGGGTCCGGGCTTCATCACCCGGGAGAACCTCGACAAGGTCGTGAAGTACGCGGGTCAATACCGCTGATCCCCCAGGTTCAAAGCGTCTTCTCTTCAGCAAGAGACCACACCTGGCGCACACCAGGTGTGGTCGAATCAAGGAGCCATCATGGGTGTAGCCGGCAAACACTTCCCCTCGCATGCAACGGACAAGGCGCCCGACCCGCGCCCGGGTCAGCCGGCGCCGGCGGGGCCCGGAACCACCGACGAGCGCGTGCGGCGCGAATCGTGGTTCGGGCATCTGCTCGGCCGCCCCGAATTTGCCGCGATTTCCGGCACCGTGCTCGTGTTCGCCGTGTTCGCGATCGGCGCGGGCGGCTCCGGCATGTTCGACCTCGACGGCGTGATGAACTGGTCGCAGGTGGCCGCTTACTTGGGCATCCTCTCGGTTGGCGCGTGCCTGCTGATGATCGCCGGCGAATTCGACCTCTCGATCGGCTCGATGATCGGCTTTGCCGGCATGATGGTGGCCATCCCCACCATGTACTTCCATTGGCCCATTGCGCTGTCCATGCTGTTCGCGTTCGCGGGCTGCACCGCGCTAGGCGCATTGAACGGCTACCTCGTGATGCGCACGCGGCTGCCCTCGTTCATTGTCACGCTCGCGTTCCTGTTCATCCTGCGCGGCCTCACACTCGCGCTCTCGATCATGTTCGCCGACCGCACCATCGTCTCCGGCGTGGGCGACGTCGCGAAAGCCGACTATGTGACCAACCTGCTCTTTCACGGCACGGCGTTCAAGGGCCTGTTCGTGGCGCTCGCGCACATCGGCATCGGCAAGATGCTCGACAACGGTCAGCCGCTCGTGCCGGGCGTGCCGAAGGTCATTCTCTGGTGGTTCGCGCTCGTGGCCATCGGTGCGTTCACGCTCGCCAAGACGCGCTACGGCAACTGGATCCTCGCCGTGGGCGGCGACGCCAACGCCGCAAAGAACGTGGGCGTGCCGGTCAAGCGCGTGAAGATCGCGCTCTTCATGCTCACCGCTTTCTGCTCGTGCCTGTTCGCCGTGCTGCAAGTCTGCGATATCGGCTCGGCCGCCGCCGACCGCGGCCTGCAAAAGGAGTTTGAAGCCATCATCGCCGCAGTAATCGGCGGCACGCTGCTCACGGGCGGCTATGGCTCGGTGATCGGCGCCGCGTTCGGCGCGCTCATCTTCGGCGTCGTGCAGATCGGCATTACCTACACGAACATCGACTCGGACTGGTTCCGCGTCTTCCTTGGCGTGATGCTGCTCATCGCCGTGCTCTTCAACCACTATGTGCGCCGCCGCGTCGCGCAATCCTAAGCCGGAGGCCGACATGAACCAGACTGAAAGCGCAAATGCGAACAGCGACACGATCCTCGCACTGGAAAACGTCAGCAAGTACTTCGGCAAGGTCATCGCGCTCAACGGCGTCACGCTGCGTCTGAAGCGCGGCGAAGTGCACTGCCTGCTCGGCGACAACGGCGCGGGCAAGTCCACGCTCATCAAGACGCTAGCCGGCGTGCACGCGCCTACCTCGGGCCAATATTTAGTGGACGGCAAGCCCGTGCGCTTCGATTCGCCCAAGGACGCGCTCGACCTCGGCATCGCAACGGTCTATCAGGATCTTGCACTGGTGCCGCTGCTCTCCGTGGCGCGCAACTTCTTCATGGGCCGCGAACCCCAGAAGAAGCTTTTTGGGTTCATCAACGTGATGGATCTGGATGCAAGCGCAACCATCGCGAAGGATCGACTCTCCGAAATGGGCATCAACGTGCGCGACCCGCATCAGGCCATCGGCACGATGTCGGGCGGCGAGCGCCAGTGCCTCGCGATCGCGCGGGCGATTCACTTCGGCGCACGGGTGCTGATTCTCGACGAGCCAACGGCCGCGCTCGGCGTGAAGCAGAGCTTCAACGTGCTCAAGCTGATTCATAACGCGCGCGCCAAAGGCATCTCGGTGATCTTCATCACCCACAACGTCCACCACGCGTACCCGATTGGCGACTCGTTCACACTGCTCAATCGCGGCCGCTCGCTCGGCACGTACACGAAAGACACGATCAGCAAGAACGAAGTGCTCGACATGATGGCCGGCGGCGCGGAGATGCAGAAGATGATTGCCGAGCTCGACGGCGCGACCATTTGAATACGTGCGGGACCGAATACGACAGGAATGCTCATGGCTCTCCCCAGCACCTCCCCTTCGCGCTTCGCGCGCGCGCGCAGCCGCGACATCGTCTGCCTCGGCCGGCTCGGCGTGGATCTCTATGCGCAGCAGGTGGGCGCGCGGCTCGAGGATGTCTCCACCTTCGCCAAGTATCTCGGCGGTTCGTCGGCGAACATTTCCTTTGGCTGCGCGCGGCTCGGCCTGAACGCGGCCATGCTCACGCGCGTCGGCGACGACCATATGGGCCGCTTCCTCACTGAAACACTCGCCAAGGAAGGCTGCGATACGAGCCACGTGCGCATCGACCGCGATCGGCTCACCGCCCTGGTGCTGCTCGGCTTGAAGGACCGCGATACCTTTCCGCTCATCTTCTATCGCGAGAACTGCGCCGATATGGCCGTCGATGCGGGTGACTTCGACGAAGCCTTCATTGCCTCGTCGAAAGCGCTGCTCATCACCGGTACGCACTTCTCGACCGAACAGGTGAACCGCGCGAGCCTCGCCGCGCTCGACTACGCGCGCCGCAACAACGTGCGCACCGTGCTCGACATCGACTATCGGCCCGTGCTCTGGGGCCTGACCGGCAAGGCTGACGGCGAAACGCGCTTCATCGCGAGCGCAGGCGTGAGCGAGCATCTGCAACGGATCCTGCCGCGCTTCGACCTCGTGATCGGCACCGAGGAAGAGTTCCGCATCGCGGGCGGCAAGGAGAACCTCCCCGACGCGCTCAAGCGCGTGCGCGAGGTCACGGCCGCCACGCTGCTCGTGAAGCGCGGCCCGCTCGGCTGCCAGATCGTCGAGGGCGCAGTGCCCGATTCCCTCGATACCGTGCCGTTGCAGCGCGGCGTGGAAGTCGAAGTGCTCAACGTGCTCGGCGCGGGCGACGCGTTTGCGGCGGGCTTTCTTTCGGGCTGGCTGCGCGACGCGCCGCTCGAGGACTGCGCCCGTGCGGCCAATGCGTGCGGCGCGCTCGTGGTCTCGCGCCACGGTTGCGCGCCTGCCATGCCCACACCTGCAGAGCTCGACTATTTCCTGCGCGAAGCCGCAATGGACCCCGTGCGCATGCGCCGCCCCGACCGCGACGCGACGCTCGCCCGACTGCATCGCGTGACGCCCGCGCGCAAACAGTACGACGAGGTGCTGGGTTTCGCATTCGATCATCGCAACCAGTTCTTCGACCTCGCCCAGCAAACCGGCGCCAGCGAGGCGCGTATCTCGCACCTGAAGAACCTGTTCGTCGACGCCGTGGCGCAGACCGAAAGCGAGCTCGGCTTGCAAGGCCGCATCGGCGTCCTGATCGACGACCGCTACGGCCAGGACGCGCTCAACGCGGCAACCGGGCGCGACTGGTGGATCGGCCGGCCGGTCGAGCTGCCGGGCTCGGTGCCGCTCGTGTTCGACCATGGCCGCTCGATCGGCACCACGCTCGCAGCCTGGCCCATCGGGCATACGGTGAAGTGTCTCGTGCAGTTCCACCCCGACGAGCCCATCGAGCAGCGCCTCGAACAGGAAGCGCAGCTACGCGCGCTCTACGACGCGGTCCAGGCAAGCGGCCATGAACTGCTGCTCGAAGTGATTCCGCCGAAGCTCGATGGCAAGCCGAACGCCCCCGACACCGTCTATCGCGCGCTCAAGCGGCTCTACAACATCGGCCTCTACCCCGAGTGGTGGAAGCTCGAACCGATGGACGCGGCGCAGTGGCGCGAGATTGACGCGCTGATCGCCGAACGCGATCCGTATTGCCGTGGCGTGGTGCTGCTGGGCCTCTCGGCGCCCATCGAGCAATTGACGAGCGGCTTTCGCGCGGCGGCGGCTTCGCAGACGTGCCGCGGCTTCACGGTAGGACGCACGATCTTCTACGAGCCGAGCCTCGCCTGGCTCGCGGGAGAAATCGACGACCAGGAACTGGTCGCACGCGTGCGCCGCGCCTTCGAGGCGCTGATCGCGGCTTGGCGCGCAGCGCGAAGCGAGGTACAAGACCCGACACAGCAGCGCGATGCTCACGCCACGCATGAGGAGAAAGCAGCATGAATCAGCGCATTGCTCCCAACGCTGGCACATCACAGACAACGCCCGACGCCCAGCCCAATACCCCTGCCGCTACGATGCGCCTCACCACGGCACAGGCACTGGTGCGTTTTCTCGCGGCGCAGCGCGTAGCCTGCGATGACGGCTCAGGCCGTACAGAGCCGCTGTTCGGCGGCGTGTTCGCCATTTTCGGGCACGGCAACGTGGCGGGCCTCGGCGAGGCGCTTTATCACTATCGCCACGAACTGCCCACGCTGCGCGCGCACAATGAGCAAGCGATGGCGCACAGCGCGATCGCCTATGCAAAGGCACATTTCCGCCGCCGCATGATGGCCGTCACGACCTCGATCGGTCCAGGTGCCACCAACCTCGTGACAGCCGCCGCGCTCGCGCACGTGAACCGCCTGCCGCTCCTGCTCTTGCCCGGCGACACGTTCGTCTCGCGCGAACCCGACCCGGTGCTTCAGCAAGTCGAAGATCCTCATGATGGCGGCGTCTCCGCCAATGACGCGCTCAAGCCGGTGTCGCGCTATTTCGACCGCATCGTGCATCCCGCGCAGTTGTTCACCGCCTTGCCGCGCGCACTGCGCGTGCTCACCGACGCTGCGCAGTGCGGCCCGGTCACGCTCGCGCTGCCGCAGGACGTGCAGGCCATGGCGTGGGACTATCCCGCGAGCTTCTTCACACCGCGCCTCGTGAACTTTCATGCGAATGTGCCAGTGCAAAGCGAGATCGACGCGGCGCTTGCGCAACTGCATCGCGCCAAGCGTCCGCTCATTGTCGCGGGCGGCGGCGTGCTCTACTCGCGGGCCGCGGCTCAACTCAAGGCGCTCGCCACCGCGCGCGGCATTCCGGTGGCGGAAACGCAGGCGGGCAAGGGCGCGCTCGCCTGGGACGACCCGCTCAATGTGGGCGCCATCGGCGTGACGGGCTCGCCCGCCGCGAACGCGCTCGCGCGCGACGCCGACTGCATCCTCGCGGTGGGCACGCGCCTGCAGGACTTCACGACCGGCTCGAATTCGCTGTTCGCGCACGCACACGTGATCGGCGTGAACGCGAACGGCTTCGACGCGCTCAAGCACAACGGCCTGACCGTGGAGGCCGACGCGAAGCTCGCGCTCGCGGCACTCGGCGACGAACTCCTCAACTGGCGCGCGGACGCGAACTGGACCGCCTGCGCGCGGCGCCTAGCCGACGAATGGCGCGCAAGCGTGGACGCGCTCACCCACGCGCCGCAGGAGCGTCACAGCCTGCCCTACGATGCCGATGTGATCGGCGCCGTGCAGCGCTCGTCGAGCCGTTCGTACACCGAAGACATTGTCGTATGCGCGGCCGGCACCCTACCCGCCGAACTGCACAAGCTCTGGCGCGCAGGCCAGCCGGGCGCGTACCACGTCGAATACGGCTACTCGTGCATGGGCTACGAGATCGCGGGCGGGCTGGGCGCGAAGCTCGCGCGGCCCGATCGCGAAGTCATCGTCATGGTGGGCGACGGTAGCTACCTGATGATGAACAGCGAGATCGCCACCTCGGTGATGCTCGGCGCGAAGCTCATCATCATCGTGCTCGATAACCGTGGCTATGGCTGCATCAACCGGCTCCAGCAGGCCTGCGGCGGCGCGCCGTTCAACAATCTGTTCGAGGACTGCGCGCAAGGGCCGCTCGGCGCGCCGCGCATCGACTTCGCTTCGCACGCGCGCGCGCTGGGTGCGCAGGCCGAGCACGTCGCCAACATTGCGGAACTCGAAACCGCGCTGCAACGTGCGCGCGCAGCCTCACGCACCTACCTCATCAGCATCGACACCGACCCTGCACGCACGACCGAGGAAGGCGGCTGGTGGTGGGAAGTCGCCGTGCCCGAGGTATCGACACGTGCTGCCGTGCGCGAAGCACGCGAGCACTATGACGCGCATCTCGCTGCGCGCGGCCGGCGCGAGCGGACCGGCGATGCGCAGCCCACGACCCCATCCAGGCATGACGAGACGGAACCCACATGAGCGCATTCGACGTACGCATCGGCATCAATCCGCTGTCGTGGATGAACGACGACCTGCCCTCGCTCGGAGGCGAAACGCCTCTCTCCGTGGCGCTCACCGAAGGGCGCGAGATCGGCTACGAAGGCTTTGAGCTCGGCAACAAATTTCCGCGCGAACCGCAGGCGCTCAAGGCATTGCTCGCGCAATACGATCTGTCGCTCGTGTCGGGCTGGTACTCGGGCATGCTGGCACATCGCAGCGTGGCGGCGGAGATCGAGGCCGTCGGCCCGCATCTGGATTTGCTCGCGCAAAACGGCGCCACCGTGATGGTGTATGGCGAAGTCGCCGATTCGATTCAGGGCGCGCCGCGCCCGCTCTATCAGCGCCCGCGCTTTTTCAGCGAAAAGCAGTGGGACGACTACGCCGCGCGCGTGGAGGGGTTCGCGCGTCATACGCTTTCGCGCGGCGTGCGGCTTGCGTATCACCATCACATCGGCGCGTATGTGGAGACGCCCGCCGACGTCGACAAGCTCATGGCGCGCACGAGCGACGCCGTGGGGCTGCTGTTCGACGCGGGCCATATCACGTTCGCGGGGGGCGACCCCGTCGTAGAACTCGACAAGCACATCGCGCGCGTCTGCCACGTGCACTGCAAGGACGTGCGCCCCGCCGTCGTGAAGCTCGCACGCAACCGCAACTGGAGTTTCCTCGACGCGGTGCTAGCGGGGGCCTTCACGGTGCCCGGTGACGGCGCAGTCGACTTTCCGGCGATCGTCGCGCGCCTGAAACAGCACGGTTATCGCGGCTGGCTCGTCGTGGAGGCCGAGCAGGATCCGGTGATCGCACCATCGTACGAGTATGCACAAAAGGGTTACCGCACGCTGCGTTCGCTGATCGATTCGCCCATTGATTCGGATAACCAGGAAAGTGGCACAAGCAAGGAGGCAGCATGAGCCTGTTGGTCAAGGCCGAGCGCGAAGGCCAGACGATCGCGCGCGTCACGCCCGCCACGGCGGGCTGGCGCTATGTCGGCTTCGCCGCGTACCGGCTCGCGGCGGACGAGTTGGTCTATGTCTACGAGACGGACCGCGAAAGCTGCATCGTCGTGCTCTCGGGCGCCGTGAATATCGAAGCAGACGGCAGGCAGTATTCGAATCTCGGCTCGCGTGACAGCGTATTCGAAGACGCCGCGCCGTACGCACTCTATGTGCCGCCCGGCGTGAAGGCCACAGTGCGCGCCACCCGCGAGGCCGAGCTGGGCGTGGCGAGCGCGCCCGCACAGGGCACGCTGCCGGTGCGGCTCATCGAGCCCTCACAAATGAAGCGCTCCACGCGCGGCAAGGGCGCGAATACGCGCTACGTCTGCGATATTCTTCCGCAGACTGAACCGGCGGAATCGCTGCTTGTAGTGGAGGTGCGCACGCCCTCGGGCCATTCGTCGAGCTATCCGCCGCACAAGCACGACGCCGACCGCCTGCCGCAAGAGAGCGCACTGGAGGAGACCTATTACCACCGGCTCAATCCGCAGCAGGGCTTCGCGTTCCAGCGCGTCTATACCGACCTGCGCGATCTCGACGAGACCATGGCCGTGGAGGATCACGACGTCGTGATGGTGCCGCGCGGCTACCATCCCGTGGTCGTGCCGTACGGCTATGACTCGTACTACCTGAACGTCATGGCCGGTCCCAAACGCGAGTGGCACTTCCACAACGATCCCGCGCACGAGTGGATCATCGAGCGCGACGCGAAGTGAGGCAATGTCACGCGAGCTGAAAAGTGTTCACGAGACGTTTGAGCACATTGGCCTGATCGTCGAGCGACTGCGCCGCCGCCGTGGCCTCTTCCACCAGCGCGGCGTTCTGTTGCGTGCCTGCATCCATTTGCGTCACCGCGCGATTGATCTCCTCGATGCCGGAGCGCTGCTCGCTCGACGCCGCCGAAATTTCGCCGATGATGTCGTTCACGCGCTTCACGGCGGACATGACTTCTTCCATGGTCCGGCCCGCGTCGCTGGCGAGCGTCGAGCCGTTCGCCACGCGCGCGACCGAGTCGGTAATCAAGGCCTTGATCTCTCTCGCCGCCGCGGCGCTGCGCTGCGCGAGATTGCGCACCTCGCCCGCGACCACCGAGAAACCGCGTCCCTCCTCACCCGCCCGCGCCGCTTCGACCGCGGCATTGAGCGCCAGAATGTTGGTTTGAAACGCGATGCCCTCAATCACACCGATGATGTCGGCGATGCTCTTCGCGCTCTCGTTGATCTCATTCATCGTGGCCACCACGCGGCCCACCACGGCGCCCCCCTTCTGCGCGATCTGCGAAGCGTTGCCGGCCAGCGTGCTCGCTTGCTGCGCGTTTTCGGCGTTCAGGCGCACCGTGGAGGTCAACTGCTCCATGCTGCTCGCGGTGCGTTCGAGCGCAACGGCCTGCGCCTCGGTGCGGTGCGAAAGATCGAGATTGCCCGTTGAAATCTGTCCCGATGCAGCGGCAATCGCTTCCGCGCTCGCGGCGATCTCGGCCACAGTCGCCGAAAGCCCTTTCTGCATGTCCCGCAAAGCGCCCAGCATGCTGGACGCGTCGCGCGCGTGAACCTCGACCGGCTGTGCGAGATCTCCCGAAGCAATACGCGCGGCAATGGCCTTCGCATGGGCGGGTTCGCCGCCGAGTTGGCGCGCGAGTCGCCTCACGACCCATTCACTCACGACGAACGCGAGCACGAAGAGACCCGCCGTCGCCGCAGCGATCATCACGAACGACGATTCGTAGATGAACGCCGACGCGGCGATCGTCGCCTTGGCGGCAGCGCCGCGCTGTGCAACGAGCCGATCGACGAGCGTTTCGAGCTTCTCCGTTTCGACGAGCAGCGACACGTCCCGCGTGCCGACTTGCCAGTTCATCTGCGAAAGATCGAGCGGCTGCGCCTTCACCAGCGTGACAAACTCGCGCAATTGCCCGCTCCATGTTTGCACCGCCGCCGCGAACTGCTTTTGCTGGGCAAGCGCGTCACTTCCCGACTGAGCCGAATATTGTTCGAGCACTTTCATTTCGGTCACGAGCGCGGCAAGATTCTTTTCGATGTCGGCGCCCAGATCGTCGCGCTCCTTGGCGGTGGTCGCCGTGAGCAGCATTTTCTGCGCGCGGCTCGCCCGCAGCACCTGAGCGCGCGCTTCCTCCGCCGCACGGCTGGCAATGTGGCCCTGCTCGTAAATCGATCCTGTTGAATCGTTCAGACGACTGATCTGCGCGAGCGAAAATGCGCCGATAGCCAGCGTACCGGCCAGCACCACCGCAAACGCAACCCGCAACATCGTCTTCACCGAGAGCGCCCTGCCCGCTCGCGCATCTTGCGGCACGAAACTGGCGTGCCGCCGTCCCTGCAATGCAGCTTTCATGTCTTGACGGTCTCCTTCTTGTTGTCCGGCTGCACGAGAGATTTCCCCAGGTCCGCCTCGACCCCGTCTACGGCAGATTCGCCAAAAACTTTAGCGCGGCGTGCGTCAGGCGTTTGCAATTTACCCATGAGCAAGACGTCTGCACTTCGCCCCTTTGGAGCCCCGTGCTCATATAAATGAACGACGCATGCCAAACGAACTGCATAGCGCATTCTCGATGAATGTCCCGGCGCCCATGGCCGAGCCTCATGACGACGCCTCGCGAGCAGGCGCGGTGGGCGATGCGGCCGACATCGCGGCCAATATCGCGCCGGACATCGCGCCGGACATCGCGCCGCTATCGCGAGATCTCTTCGAGATCCACGGCCTGGCCGGCGAGTTGGACCACGCCGCCCCTGGCGTACCCGCCGCCCCTGCCAACGCGGCCGGCGATCAGCCTCCGCCCGACGCCCAGTGGAGCGCGGCTGCAGAACTAGCGCCCGTACCCATGAGGGTCCGCTACGACACACATTTCAGCCGGACTGCACGATATGGCGCCAATGATGTTCGCCGTGCAATCGCTTCGGTCAAGCGGCGCAGCCGCGTCGCGAGCCGCGGTGGCGGCGCCTGCGCGCGCCGCGACGCACCCTGCCCCCGAGGCAGTCAACGACCGGTTCGCAGTGCTGCGTGCGTCGTTCCCCGGGTTGGCCGCCTCGGCACACCCCGATAGCCGCACGGCACCGATGCCAGCCGACGTCATCGATCCGCTGGAGCGCCACGCGGCGAGCACCGCGCGGCCGTTGCCGATGGCGCAGGAGGATACCGCCGCAGCCCTCGTCGCGGC
Organism: Paraburkholderia sp. A1BS-2L; assembly: GCF_051125205.1. Taxonomy (NCBI): domain Bacteria; kingdom Pseudomonadati; phylum Pseudomonadota; class Betaproteobacteria; order Burkholderiales; family Burkholderiaceae; genus Paraburkholderia; species Paraburkholderia sp. A1BS-2L. The sequence continues at coordinate 1,193,166 of NZ_CP120428.1, read as the reverse complement.
GTTCTTCGCGGGCGCAGGCATTGCGCCCCACGAGGCAGCGACAGCCGGGCTCGACACCGAGTTCATGTACGCCCTTGGCGGCGTGGCGCGCACGCTGCTCGCGAGGCGTAGCGGGTCGTTATAGCGGGACGGGCGAGGTCCACGAGAACCGATGTGCGAAAGGTCATAAAAGAGAATCGGCCACGAATGGCCGATTCTCGACAAAATATGTCCGGACTGTTCAGTCAAGACACATTACACTGCGCTTCATAACTCCTATACATGACCTTTTCATGCCATCGCCGCGCCGGGTTCTTCATGCCTGTATGAACCCCGCTCCCGACGCAGCGCCCGCGTGAAGCCTTTTCGCTTATCGACAATATGGAAACCAGTCTCGACAAGCGCGCCGCGCCTGCGTCCGCGCCCTCGGCGACGCCCGCCTCCAGCGTGCAGCGCACCGTGTACTCCGTGCTCGGCGCGATCAGCTTTTCGCATCTGCTCAACGACATGATCCAGTCGTTGATCCTGGCCATCTATCCGATGCTCAAGGACAACTTCTCGCTGTCGTTCACGCAGATCGGCCTCATTACGCTTACCTACCAGATCACGGCCTCGATGCTGCAGCCCCTCGTGGGCGTCTTCACCGACAAGCGCCCGATGCCGTACTCGCTGCCCGTCGGCATGGGCTTCACGCTGTGCGGCCTGCTGCTGATGTCGGTGGCGCCGAGCTTCCCCGTGCTGCTGGTCGCGGCGGCGCTGGTGGGCTGCGGCTCCTCGGTGTTCCATCCGGAATCGTCGCGCGTCGCGCGCATGGCTTCGGGCGGCCGCCACGGCCTCGCGCAGTCGCTGTTCCAGGTGGGCGGCAATGCGGGCACCTCGCTCGGGCCGCTGCTCGCCGCCGCGATCGTGATTCCGCACGGCCAGCGCAGCATTGCGTGGTTCTCGGTGGCGGCGCTCGTCGCAATGTTCGTGCTCACGCAGATCGGCCGCTGGTACAAGGCCCATCCGGCGATGAAGAAAAAGCGCGCCGAGGGTTCGCACGTCGCGCTTTCGCGTCGTCATGTGGCCGCCGCCATGGGCATTCTCGTGCTGCTGGTGTTCTCGAAGTACTTCTACCTCGCGAGCATCAACAGCTACTTCACGTTCTATCTGATCGACCGCTTCCACCTGACCGTACAGGCCGCGCAGATTCATCTGTTCATCTTCCTTGCGGCGGTGGCGGCCGGCACGATCATCGGCGGCCCGCTGGGCGACCGCATCGGCCGCAAGTACGTGATCTGGGGCTCGATCCTGGGTGTGGCGCCGTTCACGCTGCTGCTGCCCTATGCGAACCTGTTCTGGACCAGCGTGCTGACCGTGATCATCGGCGTGGTGCTCGCCTCGGCGTTCTCGGCGATCCTCGTCTATGCGCAGGAGCTGATTCCCGGCAAGGTGGGCATGGTCGCGGGGCTGTTCTTCGGCTTCGCGTTCGGCCTCGGCGGCATCGGCGCGGCGGTGCTCGGCCAGCTCGCCGACGCCACCAGCATCAGCTTCGTCTACAAGGTCTGCTCGTTCCTGCCGCTCATCGGCATCCTCACGGTGTTCCTGCCCGATGTGGAGGGCAAGCGCGCGAAGCAAGCGGCCTGAGAAGGCGCCTGAGCGCCGAAGCGCGCAATGCATGTACCACGGCCGTTTGTCCGCAGGGGCGCCGGCCGTTTTTCATTGCGGCAGTGCATGAAATGGCCCAAAGCCCTCGCCTTGGACACGCGGCGACTTCATACTAGGCTTCTTGAATCACGCCGCTGCCGCGCGGGAGGTCCGCCATGCAATTGTCCACGGTAGAGATTGTCAAGCCCGAAGCCACCAACTTCATCCTCGGGCAATCGCACTTCATCAAATCGGTCGAAGACCTGCACGAAGCACTCTATGGCGCGGTGCCCGGCATCCAGTTCGGCCTCGCGTTCTGCGAGGCCTCGGGCAAGCGTCTCGTGCGCCGCTCGGGCACCAGCGACGCGCTCATCGAGATGGCCACCGACAACGCGCTGCGTATCGCGGCAGGTCACAGTTTCATCGTGTTTCTCGGTGAGGGCTACTTCCCCGTCAACGTGCTCAATGCCGTGAAAGCCGTGCCCGAGGTCTGCCGCATTTTTTGCGCGACCGCCAATCCGACCGAAGTGCTGATCGCCGAGACCGACCAGGGGCGCGGCATTATCGGCGTGGTGGATGGCGAGCCGCCGCTTGGCGTCGAAACCGGGGAAGACGTGCGCTGGCGCCTCGACCTGCTGCGCGCGATCGGCTATAAGGCCTGAGCGCCGATGGCCGCGAGCCTGCTCACGGCCCGCGCGCTGCGCGACGCCATCGCCCAGCGCACGCGCCACGCGCTGCTATGCGGAGCGCTGCAGCCCATCGAAACCACGCTCACGCACATCGACGATGGCGGCGTGCGCTTTGTGGTTCGCGAGGTGTCGAGTCTCGCGCGCAAGGAGGCGGCGCGGCACGCGGGTGCGCCTTCGCAAGATGCGCTGCAAACGCCGACGCCGACGCCGCCGCCGCGACGCAACCCCTTTCTGCCCTATGACGAAGACCTGTGCGTCGGTGATCTTTCTTCGACGCACGTAGCACTGCTCAACAAATACAACGCGCTCGACGAGCATCTGCTGATCGTCACGCGCCGCTTCGCGCCCCAGGAAGCGCTGCTCGATCACGCCGATTTCGCAGCGCTGCTCGTCGTGCTGCGCGGTTACGATGCGCTGGCTTTTTACAACGGCGGCCCGGAAGCCGGCGCGAGCCAGCCACACAAGCATCTTCAGGCGGTGCCGCTGCCGCTCGACGTGCAAGGGGCATCGGTGCCAATCGAGACGCTGCTCGGCGCGGCTGCGCCCAACGAAAGCCGTGTGCCGGGGCTGCCTTTCGCGCACGCCTTCGCGCGGCTCGATCTGGACGGACATGCCGCTGATGAAATCGCGGATCAGGAAGCACAGCGCGCACTCGACGCCTACTGTGCGTTGTTACGCACGGCAGGCGTCGGCGCGGTTCACGTCGATGGCGTGCCGCATCAACGCACGCCCTACAACCTGCTCGTCACGCGCCGCTGGATGCTGGTCGTGCCGCGCGAAACGGAACGCGTCGCGGGCATCTCCGTGAACGCGCTCGGTTTCGCGGGCTCGCTGTTCGTGCGCGATGCGGAGCAATACGAAACGCTCGCGCGCATCGGGCCGATGACGGCGCTCGCGCGCGTCGCAAGACCAGATGCGCCGCCGGCGTCAGCCCACGCCTAGCCAGTCGCGCACGATGTCTTCGCGCTGCGCAAGCGCTCCTGGCGTGCCCTCGAACACGATGCGTCCATGCCCCATCACCGCGATGCGGTCCGCGAGCCCTGGTGCAAGTTCGAGGCGCTGCTCGATGAGCAGCACCGCAATGCCGCGTTCGCGCAGCGCGCGCAGGCACGCGCCGACGCGCGCGGCCATCTGCGCGGCAAGCCCCTCGGCGGGCTCGTCGACGATCAGGAGATCAGGATCGCCCACGAGTGCACGGGCCAGCGCGAGCATCTGCTGCTCGCCGCCCGAGAGCACGCCCGCGCGCGCGCTGCGGCGCTCGCGCAGGATCGGAAACAGCGCGCGAGCGTCGTCGATGGTGAAGCGCGTAGCGCCACGCTTCGCGAGACCGAGACGCAGGTTCTCGTCGACGCTCAGGGTCGGGAACACGTCGCGCTGCTCCGCGACATAGCCCAGGCCCAGCCGCGCGATCTCGAAGGTGCGCAGCGGCGCGAGATCCACGCCCGCGAAACGGCGCACACCCTCGGCTTCGACCATCGACATCAACGCCTTCGCGAGCGTCGAGCGCCCGGAGCCGTTGCGGCCCGCGAGCGCGACGATCTCCCCCGCGCCGATGCGCAGATCGACGCCATGCAGCACCTGGCTCGCGCCGTACCACGCGCGCAGATTCCCGACTTCGAGCAGCGCCGTCATGGCGAGCGCCTCCTCATGTATTCGGGGGCGTTGAAGCGGGCATTGAAGCGGACATCGAAATGCGCGCCCAGATAGGCGTCGCGCACGGCTGCATCGGTGCGAATCGCCTCGGGTGTTCCGGTCGCGATCACGCGCCCCTGCACCAGCACCGAAACGCGTTCGGCGAGGCCGAACACGGCATCCATGTCGTGCTCGATCAGCAACACCGTCTTGCCCGCCGTGGTCGCGCGGATCAGATCGACGGCGCGCGAAGCTTCGGCGCGATTCATGCCGGCGGTGGGCTCGTCGAGCAGCAGCGTGTGCGCGCCGCCAGCGAGCGCGAGACCCAGATCGAGCGCGCGTTGCTCGGCGTAGCTGAGCGCCGCGGCCTCGCGTTGCGCGGCGTGCGCGAGGCCCAGGGCGTCGAGCAGTTCGGCCACGCGTGCGTCGGCGCGCGCCGAGCCCAGCCAGCGCGCCGCGAGCCCCGCACCGCCGCGCAGCGACGCCAGTACCGCGCAGCGCAGGTTTTCGCGCACCGGCAGGCGCGCGAACACGCTCGTGGTCTGGAAGCTGCGCGCAAGGCCGCGCCGGGCGAGCACGGCGCTCGTCAGGCGCGTGACGTCCTCGCCGTGCAACACAATGCGTCCGGCACTCGCGCGCTGCTCACCCGCGATCAGACTGAACAGCGTGGACTTGCCTGCGCCATTGGGACCGATCAGCGCGTGGCGCTCGCCCTGGCGCACGTCGAGATCGACGCCGCGCAGCACGGCCGTCGCGCCAAAGCGTTTCTCGACGCCGATGAGTTGCAGCGCGGGCGTCATGCCGCCTCCTTGCGCCGGTCGAGCGTGTCGAGCCGCTCGTGCTGATCGAGCGCGCGCACGGCGTGCCGCGCGCGGCGCGCCGTCCAGAACGCCACGCCCGTCAACACGCCAATCGCCATGGCGAGCCCCCACGCCGCACGTGCCGAGAGCATGGCGAACCACGCGCCCGCAGCGTCGTCGCCAAAGCGCAGCGCATAGGCCCATTGCACCGCCAGCACAAGCGCCAGCGCGCCGCACGCAGCCGCGAGCACGGCCATCGTCCAGTACGCGCCGCATTGCCGCCAACCGTGCCGGGCGAGCGCTGCGCGCTGACGCGCGGCAAGACCCGCGAGCCCGTCCGGCGCCGCCAGCACCACGACGATGAAAAAGAGCCCCACGTACAGCATCCACGCCCGCGACATGCTCGCCACGCCCACGCTGAACGCGACCCACACCAGCGCGCCGAGCACCGGCCCGAAGAACGATGCAGTCCCGCCCGTCACGGTCGCGATCAGCACGGCCGCCGAGCGCATCATGTCGACGCTTTCGGCGGCAGCCAGTTCCACATTGATGAGCGTGAGCGTGCCGGCGACACCGGCGAAACCCGCCGCGAGCACGATCATTGCTGTTCGCACGCGCGCCGGCGACGCGCCGAGCGACGCGGCGCGCACCGGGTTGTCGCGCACCGCGTTGGCGAGACGCACGAACGGCGCGCGCGACAGCACGCGAATCACGACGCTTGCAACCAGGCACCAAGCGGCAATTACCCAGTACGCCTGACGATCCGGTCCGAAGGTCCAGCTTGCCGCGGCTCGCACCATTGACATGGCCGGCCCGCTGGCGCGGTCGATGGCAACGCCCGCCTCGCCGCCGAACCAGTCGGGCAGCGCCCACGCGGCAGCGGCAACGAGCTCGCCGAGCCCGAGCGTGATCATGGCGAACGCGGTGCCGGCGCGGCGCGCGGCGACGAGCGCGATCACTGCGCCGACCGCAGCGCCCGTCACACCGCCCACGAGCGGCAGCAGCGGCAACGGAATCGCGTAGTGATTGAAGACGTGTGCAGCGGCAAGCGCCCCGAGCCCCGCGGGCGCCGCGTGGCCGAATGACAGCAGCCCCGTTTCGCCGAGCAGGAGGTTGTACGAGAGCGCGAAGACGATCATCGTCGCCGTCTGGGCGAGGCAAGCGAGCAGCCAGCCCTGCGGCACGCCAGCGGGCGAAAGCCACGCGGAAACGAACGGCGGCAGGCCAAGCAGCACCGCGAGCGCAAGCCAGGGCGCGCAGTGGCGCCAACGCGCCGGCCGCTGGCCGGCCGTGTCCACTTCGGTGCGGGATTTATCGGCTTTCATGGCGCGTCACGCGTCCCCGCCACGCTGGCCGCGTTGGCCGAACAAGCCTTGCGGACGCACCGCGAGCATCGCGACCAGCAGCAGATACGGCAGCAGCGGCGCAATCTGCGCCAGCGTGAGCGCACGCCACGCGGGTGCGAGCGTCACCCCCAGATGTGCGGCCACGCCGCCCAGCGATACGTCGCTCGACACCGCGAAGGTTTGCAGCAGGCCTACCGCGAGCGCAGCGACGAACGCGCCGGAGAGCGACCCGAGCCCCCCCGTGACGACCACCACGAACACGATCGAGCCCATCGATTCGGCCATCGCCGGCTCGACCACGAAGAGCGGCGCGGCAACCACGCCCGCCAGCGCGGCAAGCGCGGTGCCGAGCGCGAACACCATTGTCTGCACGCGCGGCACATCGTGGCCAAGCGCTTCGACCGCCTCCCGATGCGTGAGCGCCGCGCGCACCACGAGGCCCGTGCGCGAGACGCGCAGTGCCGCGTGGATCGCGCCGAGCATCGCGATGGCCACGAGCATCGCAAACGCGCGATAGCGCGAGAAAGCCGCGCCGCCGAATCTGAAAAGCGCGCCGTCGAGCCATGCGGGCACGCTCGCCGCGAGCGGCTGCAAGCCCCAGACGAGCTTGACCAGTTCGCCGATCGCCAGGGCAGCGCCAAAGGTCAGCAACAGCGCATTGAGCGGATTGCCCATCGTGCCAGTGTTGGCCGGGTGCGCTCGGCGCAGCAGCGTGCGCTCGAACGCAGCGCCCGCGAAGCCGACGGCGAGCGGCGCGAGCACGAGCGCCCAGCCGAACCCGAGCGTCGCTCCAAGCGTGACGCCCAGATACGCCCCGAGCATGTAGAAGCTCGCATGCGCGAAGTTGAGCACGCCGAGCATGCTGAAGATCAGCGTGAGCCCGGCGGACAACATGAACAGCAGCAGGCCGTAGCTTGCGCCGTTGAGCATGTCGATCACGAAAGCCTGCACGGAGGACGCCTTTGGCGGTGTTGTTGTGTCGTGTGAAGGGCGCGTTCAGGCCGGCGGCGCGCCTGCGCCCTCGGCCACCAGCGGCGCGAGCGCGGCATGCAAGGCATCGGGCAGCGCGCTCACGGGACGGCGCGTAACGCGATCGACGTAGACGTGCACGAAATGTCCCTGCGCCGCAGGCGTGGACTCGCCTTCGCGAAAGAGCGCGACTTCATAGCGCACGCTCGACGAGCCGAGCCGCGCCACCCGCAGCCCCGCCTCCACACGCTCGGGGAACGCGAGCGGCGCGAAGTAGTTGCACTGCGTTTCGACCACCAGCCCGATGGTCGCGCCGTGTTCGATATCGAGGGCGTCCTGGCGAATCAGATACTCGTTCACGACCGTGTCGAAGTAGCTGTAGTAGACGACGTTGTTGACGTGGCCGTAGACGTCGTTGTCCATCCAGCGCGTGGTGATGGACAGGAAATGGCGATAGTCGGAACGCGCGATGGCAACGGGTCGGTTCATCGGAGGAGTCGATTCATCGGACAGGTGAGGTTCATCAAAGCCGGGAGTCGGGCAGCGTACCGGTGCGCGCTCACTGCCCGGGCCGCTCGACATATTCGAAAGGCAGGCCGCGCCGGCGCATCCAGTCGCCGAGCGCCGGGCCGGTGCCCGCACGCCATGGCCGCAGCTTCGCGGGCTCCACGAGCTGGTATTCGAGCAGCTCCGGCGAAAGCGCGATCACGCCCGCCGCCTTCACGTGATAAGCGATGATGAGCTCGTTCTTGCGGACGAATTCGTAGACACCCACGAGTTCGACGCTTTGCGCACGCAACCCGGTCTCTTCGAACACCTCGCGCGCGATGCCCTCCTCCGGCGTTTCGCCGTTTTCGAGGAAGCCGGTGATGAGCGCGAACATGCCCTCGGGCCAGGCCGCGTTGCGCGCGAGCAGAATGCGCCCCTCGTACTCGACGATGGCGGCCACGACAGGCAGCGGGTTGTTCCAATGGACATAGCCACAGGCGAGATCGGGACACGCAAGGCGCACGCGGCCGCCCTCATGCTCGGGATCGGCGCGTTCGGTGAGGCGCGACGCGCAACGCGGGCAAAACTGGTATTCGCTCATGAATCGGTCGGGATCGCAGGGTATGCGGCAGCCGTCCGGCGGGTCGCTCCGCAACGGCGCGCAATAGCAAAAAAACAGCACGAAACGGCTATTTTAGTGCGCCATCGAGGACGGCGTGCAGCGCCAATCCCTATCTCTGGCATCCCGGCAAGGGATGACGCCCTCCCTCACTCATCCTCCCTCACTCATCCTCACTCGCCCACGCGCACGCACGGCGCGCCACACAAGCCCCGCTGCGCCCGCGAGCAAGGCCAGCGCCGCGAGCCCGAGCGAAGGCGAGAACGAGCCCGTTGATGCCGCCAGCGGCGCGGCCACGAGCGGCCCCGCGATCTGTCCGATTCCGTACGCGCCGGTCGCGTAGCCCATGAGCGCGGCGGCATGCTCGCCGCGCAGCAGGCGCGCTTCGCGCATGGCGAACAACGTAATCGCCGTGAATGGCAGGCCGATCAGCACGCTGCCGAGCGAGAAGCCCACGGCGTTCGGCCAGACGATGCCGAGCGCGATGCCCAGCGACTGCAGCACATAGCAGGCGGCGAGAATGAGCCGGTTGTCCCAGCGCAGCGGCACGCGCGCCGCCGAAAGCGCGCCTACGATCAGCGCGACGCCGAACATCGGCCAGAACAGGTCGGGCCAAATGGAGCCCGGCAGCGCGTGGCGCGCGATCACGGGCAGGAAGGTCGCTGTGATGATGTAGCCGAAGCCCGGCACGCCGTAGAGGAGCACGAGCCAGAAGGCGTCGGTGCGCGACCCGTCGGCCGGGGCCGCCGGCGTGGCAGTTCGGGCCGGGGACAGGGGCGCGGCCGCCGCACCAGGCGGCTCGCTTGCATCGTCGCCGATCACCGGCCACACGAGCGCTGCGATCAGCGCGCAGATCAGCCCGAAGCCGATCCAGCCCGCCTGCGCGCCCAGGCCACCCGCCGCGCTCACCATCACCCCCGTCGCGACGATGCCGACTCCCGGCCCCGTGAAGATCACCCCGCCCCACGCGTTCGCGTCGAGTTGCGCGAGGCGCCGCAGGCCCCACTGCGACGCGAACACGAACGTCGCCGCGCTCACCGCGCCCGCCGCGAAGCGCACCATCGCCCAGATCCAGAACGAATGCGTCAGGCCCATCGCGACGATCAAAAGCGCCGTTGCCGCCAGCCCGGCGCGCACGATGCGCGTGGGCGCGAAGCGCAACGCCACGCACCCCACCGCGCCGACAAAATAGCCCGCGTAGTTGAGCGACGCCAGCCAGCCGCCATGGCGCAAATCCAGCGCGCCGCCATGCAGCATCAACGGCAGCAGCGGCGTGAACGCGAAGCGCCCGACGCCGAGCGCCACCGCCAGCACCGCCATGCAGGCGAGCGCGGCGCGCCGCGCGGCGTGCCGACGATGGGCCGGATGCGTGGGAAGCACGCGGGAGGCATCGGCGCGGGAAGCAATGTCGTTCATGATCGGCAGCGGCTCACTGGAGATGGCGGGGGCGTCGCACAGGACGCCGCTGTGAGCATCGTAGTCGCCGATAACGTTCACGAAAAATGAATTATGATGAACAGATCCATCCCCAGGAGAGAATCATGGATCTCGCCGCGCTCGCGATCTTTCGCGCCGTCGTCCGGGAAAACGGCGTGACGCGGGCCGCCGCCAAGCTCAACCGGGTTCAATCGAACGTCACCACGCGCATCAAACAGCTCGAAGACCAGCTCGGCACGCCGCTCTTCACGCGCGACGGTCGCCGCCTCGTGCTCACGCCCGCGGGCAAGAGACTGCTGCCCTACGCCGAGCGCCTGCTCGCGCTCGCCGACGAGGCGCGCCACGCCGTCAAGGCGGGCACGCCGAGCGGACGCCTGCGCCTCGGCACCATGGAAAGCATGGCGGCCACCCGCCTGCCGGGCATCCTCGCGCGCTACCACCAGAACTGGCCGGAGGTCACGCTCGAACTGGAGACCGGCACCACGGGCCACCTGATCGAGCGTCTGCGCGAGTTCGAGGTGGACGCCGCGCTGATCGCGATGCCGCTCGCCGGCCCGCCCGACGCCGAAACCTTCGACTACGTGCCCGTATACCGCGAGGAGCTGGTGATGATCACGCCGCGTGGCCACCGGCCGATCCGCCAGCCCGGCGACGTCGCGCTCTCGACGCTCGTGGCGTTCGAGCGCGGCTGCGCCTACCGCGACTATGTGGAGGCCTGGTATCTGGAGCACGGCATCCGGCCCACGCGCGTGCTGGAGCTCGGCTCGTATCACGCGATCGTCGCCTGCGTGGCGGCGGGTGCCGGCGTGGCGGTTGCGCCTCGCGCCGTGCTCGAACTGCAGCGCAACGCCGACGAAGTGGCGATTCACTCGTTCGGCAAGCTCGGCCAGGTCGATACACTGCTCGCGTGGCGGCGCGGGCACTTTTCGCCCGCGCTGGACGTCTTGAAGACCGCACTGCTGGCGCATGCGCAAAGCGAAGCGCGCGCTCGCGACGAGACGGCCAGGGCAGAGCGTTTGCCAACGAGCGCCTGAGCGCAACCGGAAGCGACCCAACCCCGCCTGCGGCGCGCACCCAAACAAAAAGGGCCGCCCTTACGGACAGCCCTCTTGCATTGATCCCATCGATCCCCGCGGCTTCCCAGCCGCGCGCGGGCGTTACAGCTTCGCTTCGACCCAGCCCTTCACACCCGCAAGCGCCGCCGGCAGGTTAGCAGGCTCGGTGCCGCCGGCCTGCGCCATATCCGGACGGCCGCCGCCCTTGCCGCCCACCTGCTGGGCCACGAAGTTCACGAGCTCGCCGGCCTTGACCTTCTTGCTGGCCTCGGCGGTCACGCCCGCGATCAGGCTGACCTTGCCGCCGTCGACGGCCGCCAGCACGATCGCCGCGTTCTTGAGCTTGTCCTTGAGCTTGTCCACCGTCTCGCGCAGCGTCTTCGAGTCCGCGCCTTCGAGCGTGGCGGCCAGCACGTGCACGCCGTTCACTTCGATGGCCTGGCCCGCGAGCTCGTCGCCCTGGCTCGACGCCAGCTTCGACTTGAGCGCGCCCAGTTCCTTCTCGAGCGACTTCACCTGATCCTGGACCTGCGCGATACGCTGCGTGAGTTCCGAAGGCTGCGCCTTCAGAGCCGCCGCCGCCGCGTTCACGCGCGCGTCGAGTTCCTGCACGAAACGCACGGCGTTGTCGCCCGTGATCGCTTCCACGCGGCGGATGCCTGCCGCCACGCCGCCTTCCATCACGATCTTGAAGAGGCCGATGTCGCCGCTGCGGTTCACGTGCGTGCCGCCGCACAGCTCGCGCGAGAAGCCGAGGTCGAGCACGCGCACTTCGTCGCCGTACTTCTCGCCGAAAAGCGCCATCGCGCCGCCCTTCACGGCTTCGTCGTAAGGCAGCACGCGCACGATGCCGGGCGCGTTCGCGAGCACTTCCGCATTGACGATTTCTTCGACGCGGCGAATCTGCTCGTCGGTCATCGGCGCGTTGTGCGCGAAGTCGAAGCGGGTTTTATCCGCATCGACGAGCGAGCCCTTTTGCTGCACGTGCTGGCCCAGCACCTCGCGCAGCGCCTTGTGCATCAGGTGCGTGGCCGAGTGGTTGCGCGCCGTGCGGGCGCGGCGGATGGCGTCGATTTCCGCCTTCACGATGTCGCCCACCTTGAGCGTGCCCTGCTCGAGCATGCCGTGGTGGCCGCTCACGTCGGCCTGGACCTTGAGCGTGTCCGCCACCGCGAAGCGCACGCTCGCGTTCGAGATCACGCCCTGGTCGCCCACCTGGCCGCCCGATTCCGCGTAGAACGGCGTGTGGTCGAGCACGACCACGGCGTCCTGGCCCGCCTTCACTTCGTTGACCGAAGCGCCATCCACGTAGAGCGCGACGACCTTCGCGTCGTCGAAGACGATTTCCTCGTAGCCGTGGAACGTGGTCTTCGCGCCCGAGTATTCGAGGCCCTGCGCCATCTTGAACTTGCCCGCCGCGCGCGCCTGCTCGCGCTGACGCGCCATGGCGTCGTCGAAGGCCGGTTCGTCGACCGTGACGTTGCGCTCGCGGCAAACGTCCGCCGTCAAATCGAGCGGAAAGCCGTAGGTGTCGTGCAGCTTGAAGGCGAGTTCGCCGTCGAGCGTCTTGCCACCCTTGGCTTCGAGGTCGGCCAGCGCGGCTTCGAGAATCGACATGCCGTGCTCGATGGTCTCGAAGAAGCGCTCTTCTTCCTGGCGCAGCACATCGGTCACGCGCTGCTGCGCTTCCTTCAGTTCCGGATAGGCCGCACCCATCTCCACGACGAGGTCGTTCACGAGCTTGTGGAAGAAGCCGGTCTTGCGGCCGAGCTTGTAGCCATGTCGGATCGCGCGGCGCACGATGCGGCGCAGCACGTAGCCGCGGCCTTCGTTGCCCGGAATCACGCCGTCGACGATCAGGAACGAGCACGCGCGGATGTGGTCCGCGATCACCTTCAGCGAGTTGTTCGTGAGGTCGGCGGTGCCGGTCTCGCGGCCAGCGGCCTTGATCAGGTTCTGGAACAGGTCGATCTCATAGTTGCTGTGCACGTGCTGCAGCACGGCGGCGAGTCGCTCCAGCCCCATGCCCGTGTCGACGCACTGCTTGGGCAGCGGCGTCATGTTGCCCTGGGCGTCGCGGTTGAACTGCATGAACACGAGATTCCAGATCTCGATGAAGCGGTCGCCGTCTTCTTCAGGAGACCCCGGGGGGCCGCCCCACACTTCCGGGCCGTGGTCGTAGAACACTTCCGAGCACGGGCCGCAGGGGCCGGTATCGGCCATCTGCCAGAAGTTGTCGGAGGCGTAGCGCGCGCCCTTGTTGTCGCCGATGCGGATGATGCGCTCCACCGGCACGCCCACTTCCTTCGCCCAGATGTCGAAGGCTTCGTCGTCTTCCTTGTAGACGGTGACCGTGAGCTTCTCGGCCGGCAGGCCGTAGACCTTGGTCAGCAGTTCCCAGCAGTAGTGAATCGCATCGCGCTTGAAGTAGTCGCCGAACGAGAAGTTGCCGAGCATCTCGAAGAACGTATGGTGGCGCGCGGTGTAGCCGACGTTCTCGAGGTCGTTGTGCTTGCCGCCCGCGCGCACGCTGCGCTGCGCCGTCGTGGCGCGCGAGTACGGACGCGATTCGGTGCCGAGGAACACGTCCTTGAACTGCACCATGCCCGAGTTGGTGAACAGCAACGTGGGGTCGTTGCCCGGCACGAGGCTCGACGAGCGCACGATCGTGTGGCCCTTCGACTCGAAGAACTTGAGGAATTTCTCGCGGATTTCGGCGGCTTTCATGGCGTGCTGTATTTACCTTCGGGGCGTTCAGTGCTGAATCTTGTGAAGTCGTCGAAGCCCGCGCATGGACCTGGAATGCTCCCGGATGCGCGCGGAATCGGCGATGCTGAATCGGACGATTATACGGGATCGCCGTGCGCTCGCGGCGGCGCGCTCCGCAGTGTGCACGGGCGAGACAGCGTGCCGGCATGCTGGTCCGTCTCGCCTGCCATGTTCCGCATAGCGGAACTTTGTACCGAAAAACAACATCTTCGCGGGCAGATCGCTTAAGATGCCCGAATCGGCCGCCACGCTGCCCGCATGGGCGGCCCCGGGCCACAGAACGACATTGGAAGACATAGCATGGGCGCTCTCAGTCATATCCGCGTACTCGACCTCACCCGCGTCCTTGCCGGACCATGGTGCGCGCAGACCCTCGCCGACTTCGGCGCCGACGTGATCAAGGTGGAGCGCCCGGGCGCCGGCGACGACACGCGCCATTGGGGGCCGCCGTACCTGAAGACGCCGGACGGCCAGGACACCGCCGAAGCCGCCTACTATCTCGCGCCGAACCGCAACAAGCGCTCGGTGACGCTCGACATCGCGACGCCCGAGGGCCAGCGCATCGTGCGCGAGCTCGCGGCGCAAAGCGATGTCGTATTGGAGAACTACAAGGTCGGGCAGCTCAAGAAGTACGGGCTCGACTACGAGTCGCTGCGCGCCGTGAAGCCCGACCTCATCTACTGCTCGGTGACCGGCTTCGGTCAGACCGGGCCCTACGCTCCGCGCGCGGGCTACGACTTCATCGTGCAGGGCATGGGCGGCTTCATGAGCATCACGGGCGAGCGCGACAGCCTGCCGGGCGGCGGCCCGCAGAAGGCGGGCGTGGCGATCGCCGATCTCATGACCGGCATGTACGCGACCATCGCCGTGCTCACGGCGCTCGCGCACCGCGACCGCACGGGCGCCGGCCAGTACATCGACATGGCGCTGCTCGACGTGCAGGTGGCCATGCTCGCGAACATGAACACGAACTACCTCGCGAGCGGCACGCCGCCGGCGCGCTGGGGCAACGCGCATCCGAACATCGTGCCCTATCAGGCGTTCCAGACGAGCGACAGCTGGATCATTCTCGCGGTGGGCAACGACGGGCAGTTCCGCAAGTTCGTCGAGATCGCGGGCCGCCCCGAGCTCGCCGACGACGAGCGCTTCGCGACCAATCCCGCGCGCGTGCGCAATCGCGACACGCTGGTGCCGATCGTCGCCGATCTGATTCGCACGCGCAGCAAGGCCGACTGGATCAGCGCGCTCGAAGGCGCGGGCGTGCCGTGCGGGCCGATCAACAACCTCGCGGAAGTGTTCGAGAACGAGCAGGTGGTCGCGCGCGGCATGCAGGTCGATGTGCCGCACCCCTCGGGCGCGACGGCGCGGCTCGTGCGCAACCCCATCCGCATGAGTGAGACGCCGCCCACCGTGACGAGCCATCCGCCGACGCTGGGCGAGCACACCGTGCAGGTGCTGCGCGACGTGCTCGGGTATAGCGAGGAGCAGGTGGCGGCTCTGCGCGGCAAGGGCGTGGCCTGAAGCGCGGGTGGCGAGGTGGGGATCAAGCCGCCCCGCCCTTGCGCATCGACATCAGCCATCCGAAGCTGTGCGCCGCCAGCAGCACGCAGCTCGCGCCCGCCGGATCGGCATTCAAGGTGACCTCGAGCGTGCGACACCAAGCGTTGCAATCCGGATGCATCCGGTCGGGCATGCGCACTCGCTCGAACCCCGCGTGTGCGGCCTCCCAGCGCCTTTGCCCATGCCCCGACCCCGAGTTCAGATAGCCCGGCAGCACCCGCGCCCGCGGTTCGTTCATCGTCACTTTTCCTTTTGTCCTTGCGAGACTTCGCAGCGGCCCGCGCAACGCGCCGGCGCGACGCCCGCGAGCCGGGACTGGCAGGCCCCACCTCGTCAGGTAGAATGGAAGACACACTGGGCGCCGGGTTGCGACTTTCCTTATGTACCGCGCCCTCGAACGACTTCCCTTTTCGCATGAATACCGAACGTAAAGACGCCGACCGCACGGACGCGCCTGCGGCATCCAATTTCATCCGCAACATCATCGACGACGACAACCGCTCGGGCAAGTGGGCACAGCGCGTGGAAACGCGCTTCCCGCCGGAGCCGAATGGATATCTGCACATCGGCCACGCGAAGAGCATCTGCCTGAACTTCGGCGTCGCGAAGAGCTATGGCGGCGTGTGCCATCTGCGTTTCGACGACACCAATCCTGAAAAGGAAAGCGTCGAGTACGTCAACTCGATCATCGACGCAGTCAAGTGGCTCGGCTTCGAGTGGAAGAAGGCCAACGACGACCGCGACTACCTCTTCTACGCGAGCGACTACTACGACAAGCTCTACGAATTCGCCGAGCTGCTGATCCAGCGCGGCCGCGCCTACGTGGACAGCCAGTCGCCGGAAGAGATGCGCGCGAACCGCGGCTCGGCCACCGAAGCCGGCAAGAACTCGCCGTTCCGCGACCGCTCCGTCGACGAAAACCTCGACCTGTTTCGCCGCATGAAGGCGGGCGAGTTCGAGGAAGGCGCGCACGTGTTGCGCGCGAAAATCGACATGGCGTCGCCGAACTTCAACATGCGCGATCCGGTGATCTACCGCATCCGCTTCGCGCATCACTACCGCACCGGCGACAAATGGTGCGTGTATCCGATGTACGACTACACGCACTGCATCTCGGACGCGCTCGAGAACATCACGCACTCGCTGTGCACGCTCGAGTTCGAAGATCATCGGCCGCTCTACGACTGGGTGCTCAACGAACTCGCCGATGCCGGCGTCTTCACGCGCCCGCTGCCCCAGCAAATCGAGTTCTCGCGCCTGAACCTCACCTACGCGATCACCAGCAAGCGCAAGCTGCTGCAACTCGTGAACGAAGGCCACGTGGACGGCTGGGACGACCCGCGCATGCCCACCATCGTCGGCGTGCGCCGGCGCGGCTTCACGCCTGAAGCGATCCATCTGTTCTGCGAGCGCATCGGCGTGACCAAGGTGGATTCGTGGATCGACATGAGCATTCTCGAAGGCGCGCTGCGCGACGATCTCGACGAAAAAGCGCCGCGCACCGTGGCCGTGCTCGACCCCGTCAAGCTCATCATCGACAACTATCCGGAAGGCCAGAGCGAGGACTGCACGGCGCCCGTGCATCCGCATCATCCGGAGCGCGGCCTGCGCACGTTCCCGATCTCGCGCGAACTGTGGATCGAGCGCGAGGACTTCAACGAGACGCCGCCCAAGGGCTACTTCCGCCTGTTCCCGGGCAACAAGGTGCGCCTGCGCTACGGCTTCGTGATCGAATGCACGGGCGCGGACAAGGACGAGAATGGCAATGTAATCGCCGTGCACTGCAACTACTTCCCGGACAGCAAGTCGGGCACCGACGGCGCGAACAACTACAAGGTGAAGGGCAACATCCACTGGGTGAGCGCGGCGCATGCGTGCCCGGCGGAAGTGCGTCTGTACGATCGCCTGTTCCGCGAAGAGCAGCCCGACGCGGGCGGCCGCGACTACCTCGACGCGCTCAACCCGAATTCCAAGCGCGTGGTGCAAGCGTATCTGGAGCCGGGCGCGCGCGACGCGGCGCCGGAAGACCGCTATCAGTTCGAGCGCCATGGCTACTTCGTCGCCGACCGCTACGACTCGAAGCCGGGTGCGCCGGTGTTCAACCGCATCGTCGGCCTGCGCGACAGCTGGGGCAAGTAAGCCAGCACGCAAAAGCGGCTGGAGGCTGTGCCGCTTCAGCACCAGATGCAAAAAACCCGCACGTTCATCACGTGCGGGCTTTTTATTTGGCTGGTCGCATCAAGCCGATAACCGCATGGGTCATTCATTCAAAGCCGGCCATGCAACTCCGCGAGCGAGAGCGTCGTGCCGAAGAGCCGCGCGAGACTGCGGCTCGCGTACTGGTCCACGTCGACGGGCGCGACCCATGCCCAGGCGTCCATCTCGGGAATCATCACGCCGTCGTGACGACGCGGGAAAAGCGATACGCAGTGGCATTGCGACAGATCGAGTTCACCCGCTTCGGCACGCGCGGCGAACAGATGCAGATCCTTGTCGCGCCGATACACGAAGCGCCCGAGATCGACGAGCCGCGACGCGTCGATCGCAATGCCGGTCTCCTCGACCATTTCACGCAATGCGCTTTGCGCCTCGGTCTCGCCGGGCTCGCCCTGCCCCTTCGGAATGTCCCAGTGACCAGTGCCGGTCGCGTGCGCAAGCAGCACGCGGCCGGTCGGGTCGAGCAGCACGATGCCGCACGAGACGGTCTTGTCGTTCACTGCGTGTCAGTGCTTCTTCTGATAGACCCAGGCGCCGCTGCCGACACGGCAGTATTGCGGGCGCAGCGTCATCGACTGCCCCTTCGCGGTCACGACCACTTCCGAGTCGCGGCAGGTCTTGTCGCCATCCTTCCGGGTCTTGTTCGGCGTAATGGTAGCGCCGATCTTCACGGGGTTGCGCAGACCATCGTTGTTCCAGTTGGAGGTTTCGCCGTCCGCCTTGTTCGCGACCGAATCGCGCACCGCGCTGGCGAGCGACTTGTAGTCCGCCTGCGTCATCCAGCTAGCCGGCGTGTCATTGAGGAAACCCAGATTGGCAGCCTGCGCGGCCGAACCCGCCGAAAGCAGCAATACGGCGGCAAGGCCGGACAGAATACGGGGCGATTTCAGCATTGAGCGTTCTCCCTGAGCAGAAAATGAGGGGAAAAATAATGAACGAATTTTCGGGGACGAATTAAAGCCAAGCGCCATTAGCAGGCAAAGGTTAATTGCGGAAAAGGATAACACGCGCCCCAATTTTTACCTGCCCGGTGCGGCGAAGCCACGGCACGCCTCGCCCGGCGCAATGGTCAGTTCTCGAATTGATTCCGCAAGCGTTTCGGATTGATCCGATAGCGATTCAGGCAAGCGGCGCATAAGCTTTGCCCATCAATCACTTACGCACCGCCAGGCCTTTTCTGTCATGACTTACGCCATTGCCCTACGGATCTTTGCCGCAATGCTGTCTTTGCTAGCCATCGGGCTTATGGCCATGATCGCCCAGCACACGCACAAGCCGCAGCCTGAGTCGAACGCGCCGCACTTCGCCATTCACCCCGGCCACGCGCCGCGCTGGCCTGAAACCATGTTGCGCGGCGGCGTCCTGTGCCTGCTCGCCTCGTTCGTCGTACTTCACAGCCACTTGCATCCTGATCGCGGACACCTGATCCGCCGCACGATACCTGCTCAATGAGCCGACGGCTGCCAGCGTCGGTGAGCGTACCCAGCAGTGCCACCACCTCCTTGATCTCGGCATCGAAAAATGCCGGCGCATCGCCGGGCTTGCGATCGAACGGCGTAATGAACGGGCAATGGCGGGTGCGGGGAAGCCAGGACAGGCCGCCTTAAAATTGTTTCCCAAACAGAATCCTCTGGATCTGACCCACAGAAAACGCCAGCTGTTTGAGCAAAAATCGGGCTGCCTGGTGGTTACACGGCCCGTAGATAGCAAAAAGCCCGGTCAGAAAAACCGGGCTAAGCGCTTGAATTCATTGGCGCGACAGGAGGGGCTCGAACCCCCGACCCTCGGCTTAGAAGGCCGATGCTCTATCCAGCTGAGCTACTGTCGCGTGAGTGGCCTGCAAGGCAACGCGCCGCAGGCGCGGCGCAGACGGGCGTGGATTATACCTCGTTCGGCCCGTACCGGCCCTGCCCGATTACGGTGCCGCGCCGCCCACAGCAGCGCGGCACCGGCACAGGCAAACCATCAAAGCGGCTGCGGATGCGTCACGAACCAGCCGAGGAAGATCGCGCCCGCGATTACGCAGTACAAGCCGAACGAAGCGAGGCGGCCGCGCCCTTCGAAATAGCGCATCAGGAACTTCACGCTCAGCCATGCGGCGATACCGGTCAGCACGCCCCCCACCAGGGCCGTCACCAGTTGGTCGTGCGCATGAAAGAGCTTTGGCAGTTCGAGCACGCCTGCCGCGAAAATAATCGGCGTGCCGAGCAGGAACGAGAACTCGGCGGCCTTCTCGGTCGTGAGGCCCGCGGCGTTGCCGGCGATCATCGTCAGGCCGCTGCGCGAGAAACCGGGAATCAGCGCTCCGATCTGCGCGAGGCCAACGAGAAATGCCTGGCGAAACGAGAGCTTCTCGGGCGGGCGATGTGTGCGCGCACGCTGCAACCGGTCGCCGAACCACAGCAGCACGCCGTTCACCATCAGCGCCGCGGCAACGATCCGCAGATCATGAAAGATCGCTTCGATGCGCTTTTCGAGCAAGAGACCCACGAGGCCGGTCGGAATCGTGCCGATGATGAGCGCCCACATCATATGGCCGTCATCGTTCTTGCGGCCCCCAAGTGAAGCGAAAAAACCGCTGATGAGCGCGATCCAGCGCTCGCGGAAATACCAGAGCAAAGCAATCGCCGTACCGAGGTGCAGCGCGACGAGGAACGGCAGAAGTTGCGGAGCGTGCTTGTCGATATGCATGCCGAAAAGCGCCGGCACGAGCAAGGTATGGCCAAGACTGCTGACCGGGAAAAGCTCCGTGACACCTTGCAGCACGCTAAGAAATAGCAGAAACGAGAGACTCACGCGGGGATCCTCGAGATGGTTGGACAGAGTGCCGGACCATCGCGGGGACGGCGCGGCAAGGCGCACCGATTATGCCGGGGCCGTATTGCAGCGCCAAGCATCGAGACTCATTTGTCTGAAAAGTTACCGCGCCGCAACAAAATTGTGCGGAGAAAAATCGGATTCGCGTAACAAAAAATGGGGGGATTCGAGCGCGAACAACCCTGCAGGTAGCCCGTTCGCGAGATAGAAGAGGTGAACTGAAAGTCAGCGCGAAGAACAACGAAAGAATATCGAAAGCGTCGAGACCTGTTGCTCAGGTCGAGTGATCGATCAGCGGGCGACCTTATAGAAAAAGTACGCGCTGCTGCCGATAAACAGGCTGAACAGTCCCATTCCCATCGCCATGGCGAGATCCATTTTGGCGCCCTCCTTCTTCGTTTCTTCGTTGCTGTGTGCGCAAACGCACGGTTCAGGGCGATTATGGGCTTGCCCAAGCTTGCGCAACACTCACGATTTCCCGACGAGGGTTTTCACGCATCCGAAAGCGGCGCACAATCCCCGGGCGCGTCAAACACCGACGCAGGCCCGGCTTTGAGCTCATCTCGCCGTTGCCCTCTCCCTCTTTTCGACTCGACGCCCGCCAATGGAATCAAGCCCTCAGCACGACATTCTCGAACTCACCCACGGCGCCTCGACACTGCGTCTGGCACCGTGGGCCGGCGCGCGGCTGCTGTCGTGGCACGTCGACGGCAAGCCGATCATCCGCTGGCCCGACAATGCGAACTGGGATCAGCCGGCGCGCCTACGTGGTGGCAATCCGCTGCTCTTCCCGTTTCTCGGACGCCATTTCGTCGATGGCCAGATCGGCCGCTGGTGCGACGCCCAAGGCGTCGTGCGCGATCTGCCGACTCACGGCTTCGCGCGAGATCTCCCGTTCACCGCCCAGGTCGACGCCGCCAGGCGCGGCGTGACCATGACATTGGTGGACTCTGCGGCCACGCATAGCGGCTACCCGTTCGCATTTCGCTTCGAAGCTGCCTACCGGCTCATCGACGATCACACACTCGATGTCGAACTCACCGCGACGAACACCGGCGATGCGCCCATGCCCTGGTATGCGGGCCATCACTTCTACTTCGAGTTGCCGCACGAGCAGCGCGCACAGAGCACGCTCGACGTACCGCCGACACAGCGCCGCCATCAGTTGCCCGATGGATCGATCAGCGCGCCGGAGCCCGGCGAGCCACAGTATCAGCTTGATGATGCGCGCATTCAGGACCGCTTTCACGTGCTCGAGCCGTCAGCGACGGCGCGGCCGGTACGCCTGGTTGCGCCCGGACTCAAGCATGCGGTCACGTTCGACCTCGACCGGCCGGGCTCGCTTCCCTGGTACGCGGTGACGACCTGGACCGAAGCGGCCGAGTCCGACTTTTACTGCGTCGAACCATGGCTTGGCCTGCCCGATGCCATTCACAATGGCCTCGGCCTGCGCTGGCTTGCAGCGGGCACCACCGAAACCGCCGCCTTGCGCTTGCGTTTCGAGCCGCTCGACTGATATGCCGCGCGTTGTCGTCACACGACCTTTGATGAGCGGACACACCGGTCGATTCGTCAGTGGAAAAACGCAGGCGCGGCGCCAAATTCGCTAGAATTGAACGTTTTGCCGGAACGGCACCTCTCCCGAGGCGAACCGCCGGCAGCGTCTTGCGAGGTTCAACGTTGGCAAAGGGATTTAGACGTTTTGCATGCGCAGCGCTCGTTGCGCTGCTCGCGGCCTGCGGATCTGCGCCGGTCGGCCCCGGGTTCTACCGCGTGGAGCGCGGCGACACAGTCAGCAAAATCGCGCGCAGTAACCGCCAGTCGGTTTCGAATATCGTGCGCTGGAACAATCTGCAGAACCCCGACGCGATCGAAGTCGGCCAGGTGCTGCGCGTCTCGCCCCCGGGCGGCGCGTCGGCGAGTGCCCAGCGCACCGCCCCGCGGCCGGATGCTGCGGACAGCGCGAGCACAACGGCTGCGCCCGCTTCGTCCATTTCGCTTATTTGGCCAACCACGGGTCAAATCGCCCGCAACTTCGACGGACGCGACTCCAAGGGCATCGACATGGTCAACAGCGCCGGCACGCCCATCGTCGCCGCTGCACCGGGCACCGTCGTGTATGCCGGCAATGGCCTGCGCGGCTACGGCAACCTGCTGATCATCAAGCACGATGGCGAATACCTCACTGCCTACGCGCACAATCAGGCGTTGCTCGTGAAGGAAGGCGAAACCGTGGCGCAAGGGCAAAAGATCGCCGAAATGGGCAATAGCGACAGCGATCGCGTCATGCTGCATTTCGAACTGCGCTATCAGGGACGCTCGATCGATCCGGCTCGCGATTTGCCGCCGCGCTAACTAGTTTTGGTAAAAAAAAGCCCGGCATGGTGCCGGGCTAACGGGGGTTTGGCGCATATCGGCAAAGGACCGGTTTACCATGCGCCGAATGGCAATCTATCAACGTGCCTCTGACGGCGCAATCACTTAATTAGATCGAAAATGTGTCGCGGCGCACGGATTATGTGTCGCATCAATTTCGGATGAAGATTAGGGCCGCGGCCGCTACCGGATTCGCGCACAAATATGCGCATTGCAGCGCGCTATGCATGACCACCTGAAAATGCCGAAAAGGCTTGTTGGACGGGCGCGACGGCATGCCATCAGGTGCACTGGAGAGGCATCGCCTGCTGCATTATCCCGCACTGCAATACTGCACATCGAAGCCGCTTGCTCACCTCGCCATTTGGTGTGCGAACGCACAAATAAATGCAATTATTTGCGTGAGTGGAATTTTTGAAACACCGAATTTCGGCTTCGAAATTTCCGCCTTTTCTCAGACATTTTGTTTATCCGGCTGTTAGCAGTTTTGTCCGATTAATTATCACCAGTCGAATTTTCTATATGCTTTTCTACTGCGAATTCGGGCATCCGACTATTCCGCGTGTGTGAAGCGCGCGTGGGCCCGATCTTCCGTTCTCGGCCCCGTGTCAGCCAGCAGGCCGCCCATTCGCAACCTATCGTTTATAGTAACGCCCGCAACTCAATGCCCAAGACCATGACTACCGACGCCACAATTCCCCACGACGACGCCCCTAGCCCGCTTTACGCCAAGTTGCTCGGCGAGACCGCCAAGATCGACTGGCAGGATCTCGAACGATTCTTCGCGCAAGGCAAACTGCTCGCGGTCGCTAGCGACCTCGACCTCGTGAGCATCGCCGAAGCCATCGCAAGCGACAACAGCGCGCAAGTGACGCAATGGCTCTCCGCCGGCATCATCGAACGCATGCAGGCTTCGACCGCCGCCGACTACGCCGAGCGCAAGCCCGAACTCTGGGCCGTTGTGGTTTCTCCATGGATCTGTGTGCAGGAACGCCGCAGTTGAGCGAGAATCTGGCACTTCCGACGCGCGGTGGCTGGCATCGGCGCGTGTTGGTGCTGGCCTTTCCGATCGTCCTTGCGAATCTCACCCAGCCCATTCTTGGCGCCGTCGATACGGTTGTCGCCGGCCATCTGGGCAGTGCCGCCGATCTCGGCGGCGTCGCGCTAGGGGGCCTCTTTTTCAACTGTGTGTTCTGGGGCTTCGGTTTCCTGCGCATGGGCACCACCGGGCTCATCGCCCAGGCTTTCGGCGCCGACGATCAGCCCGGGCTGCGCGCAAATGTCGTGCGCGCGTTGCTGCTCGCCTTCGGCATCGGCGCGTTGATCTTGCTGATACGGGCGCCCCTGATCCGCGATGTCCTCGAACTGATCGGCGGCAGCGCCGAAGTCCAGCGCAATGCACGGCTATACTGCCATGCCCGCATCGGTTCAGCGCCGTTTGCGCTGGCAAACTACGTCGTGCTCGGCTATCTGCTTGGCACACAGCGCGTACGTATCGCCCTGGTCTCGCAGGTGCTCATCAACGTCGTCAATGTGATTGCCGTGCTTGCCTACGTCTATGGATTCGGCTGGGGCATTGCGGGGATTGGCGCAGCGACGGCCACCGCCGACACGATGGGCTTCGCGTTCGGCGCTGCCGTGCTGTGGCAACTGCGGCCGCGCGATCTCGCGCCGCTGGCTTGGCGCACGATCGTCGAACCTGCTGCACTCAAGCGTCTCGTGGCGATCAATCGCGACATCTTTCTGCGCACGATGTGCCTGCTGGGATCGTTCGGCTGGTTCTCGCACGTCGGCGCCAGGCAAGGCGATGTGATTCTTGCCGCCAACGCCTTACTGCTCAATTTCCAGACTTTCATGGCATACGGGCTCGACGGCTTCGCTCACGCCACCGAAGCGCTCGTGGGCGCGGCGATCGGCGCACGTGACCGCGACGCTTTCCGGCAAGCGGTCAAGGTGAACCTGTTCTGGGCGGTGCTGGGTGCGCTCGGGTTTTCGGCGGCCTACTGGGGCGCCGGTATATGGATCATCACGCAATTAACCGATCAACCCGCCGTGCGCGCAGCCGCGCAAACCTTTCTGCCATGGGCGGCGCTGTCCCCAGTCATTTCCGTGTGGGGGTTCCTGCTCGACGGCGTTTTCATCGGCGCCACGCGCACTCGCGAGTTAATGCAGGCCATGGCTGCCTCGCTGCTTGTTTTTGTCATCGCCTCGTGGGCGCTTGTTGGGCTGTTCGGCAATCACGGACTCTGGATGGCGTTGCTGATCTTCATGGCAGCACGTGGCTTGACCCTATCCCCTTTACTGCCCCGGATCACTAGCGCAATTCAGGGTCCCAAAGTGCAACAAGCGCCCTAAGGCGCCTGTTCTTGCCAGCTGGCGCGCTTACTGCGCCGGCGGCGTTTCGATCATCACCGGTGGGCGATCATCGGTCGGAACGCCGTGATAGTCGGCCGGATCGTGGGGCGGCGGCCCATGATGCTTGCTCGTTGCATCGTCGGCACAAGCAGAAAGCAGTGCGACCATCGCTATGGTCAGGCAGACACGTACCATTAACGCAAACTCCCTCAAATTATGTTGCCATGCAGCAGTCTAACGCGTGCAGACGCATTTGACGGCTCGGGAACATTGCTCTTTTTTTCGTGCCCGCTTCTGTTCTAAGATACCCACATGGCTGCAACCGAAGGAGGCTGCCATGGATGCGGAAACTATTGCGGGGCTGATCGGACTTGCTGTCGGTTTATTGGTCCTGCTTGGGCTATCGATTTTTGAATCGCGGGCTTACAAGCAGGAACACGACGGTGAAGGCATGATGCATCACTGGCTGGCCGAGCATCATGTGCTCGACCGCATGCGTCGCAGGCACTGAGCTGACTTAGCGAGACCGTCGAACGGTCTCTCTGCGCGCCGCAGTGAGCTTTCTCTTGGCGCGGCTGGGCTCGCCAGCCGCGATGGTCATTTTCTGTCACGCTCGCTTAGTCTAGGAAGACCAAGCGTGCTCCGCCATTTTCCACGCACGCAAACGCCAGAACCCCGGCGCTCATTCGGAGCCACCGGGGTTCTGGACATACTGCATGGGGAGCCTGACGATTACCTACTTTCACACGGGCAATCCGCACTATCATCGGCGTGGAGCTGTTTCACGGTCCTGTTCGGGATGGGAAGGGGTGGGACCAGCTCGCTATGGTCATCAGGCATGACGGGTTGCTGCGTCGCACGGGTTTGGGTGAACCTGGCGCCACAGCCAATCGGGAAGAAGCGTAAAGAGGTGCTGTTTCTTGGGGTTGTGTTGTTTCCGGCACAACACCGATCTCTCAACCTGCGCGTCCTTCACTCCACACCGGGAGGAAGACACACCTGTTATAGGATCAAGCCTTACGGGCAATTAGTATCAGTTAGCTTAACGCATTACTGCGCTTCCACACCTGACCTATCAACGTCCTGGTCTCGAACGACCCTTCAAGGGGATCTAGTCCCCGGGGAAGTCTCATCTTGAGGCGAG
This sequence comes from Paraburkholderia sp. A1BS-2L, assembly GCF_051125205.1. NCBI lineage: Bacteria > Pseudomonadati > Pseudomonadota > Betaproteobacteria > Burkholderiales > Burkholderiaceae > Paraburkholderia > Paraburkholderia sp. A1BS-2L. Next base: position 1,167,287 of record NZ_CP120428.1, on the reverse strand, counting down.
TTTCCCGCTTAGATGCTTTCAGCGGTTATCTCTTCCGAACATAGCTACCCGGCAATGCCACTGGCGTGACAACCGGTACACCAGAGGTTCGTCCACTCCGGTCCTCTCGTACTAGGAGCAGGCCCCCTCAAACTTCCAGCGCCCACGGCAGATAGGGACCAAACTGTCTCACGACGTTTTAAACCCAGCTCACGTACCTCTTTAAATGGCGAACAGCCATACCCTTGGGACCGGCTACAGCCCCAGGATGAGATGAGCCGACATCGAGGTGCCAAACACCGCCGTCGATATGAACTCTTGGGCGGTATCAGCCTGTTATCCCCAGAGTACCTTTTATCCGTTGAGCGATGGCCCTTCCATACAGAACCACCGGATCACTATGACCTGCTTTCGCACCTGCTCGACTTGTCAGTCTCGCAGTCAAGCACGCTTATGCCATTGCACTATCAGCACGATTTCCGACCGTACCTAGCGTACCTTCGTACTCCTCCGTTACACTTTGGGAGGAGACCGCCCCAGTCAAACTGCCTACCATGCACTGTCCCCGACCCGGATCACGGGCCAAGGTTAGAACCTCAAACAGATCAGGGTGGTATTTCAAGGACGGCTCCATGCAGACTGGCGTCCACACTTCACAGCCTCCCACCTATCCTACACAAACCGGTTCAAAGTCCAATGCAAAGCTACAGTAAAGGTTCATGGGGTCTTTCCGTCTAGCCGCGGGGAGATTGCATCATCACAAACACTTCAACTTCGCTGAGTCTCGGGAGGAGACAGTGTGGCCATCGTTACGCCATTCGTGCAGGTCGGAACTTACCCGACAAGGAATTTCGCTACCTTAGGACCGTTATAGTTACGGCCGCCGTTTACCGGGACTTCAATCAAGAGCTTGCACCCCATCATTTAATCTTCCGGCACCGGGCAGGCGTCACACCCTATACGTCCACTTTCGTGTTTGCAGAGTGCTGTGTTTTTATTAAACAGTCGCAGCCACCAGTTTATTGCAACCCCTTCACCCTCGGAGCGCAGGCTCCTCAAGCTACCAGGGCGTACCTTATCCCGAAGTTACGGTACCAATTTGCCGAGTTCCTTCTCCCGAGTTCTCTCAAGCGCCTTAGAATACTCATCTCGCCCACCTGTGTCGGTTTGCGGTACGGTTAATGTTGAACTGAAGCTTAGAGGCTTTTCCTGGAACCCCTTCCAGTTGCTTCGCTTCCGAAGAAGCTCGCGCCACACCCTTGAATTACGCGCCCGGATTTGCCAAAGCGCCTTCTCCAATGCAGCGACCGGGACTTCCAACACCCGGACAACCTTCCGCGATCCGTCCCCCCATCGCATTCAACACTAGTGCAGGAATATTGACCTGCTTCCCATCAGCTACGCATTTCTGCCTCGCCTTAGGGGCCGACTCACCCTACGCCGATGAACGTTGCGTAGGAAACCTTGGGCTTACGGCGAGGGGGCCTTTCACCCCCTTTATCGCTACTCATGTCAGCATTCGCACTTCTGATACCTCCAGCACACTTTCCAGTGCACCTTCGCAGGCTTACAGAACGCTCTCCTACCATGCACATAAATGTGCATCCGCAGCTTCGGTATATGGCTTAGCCCCGTTACATCTTCCGCGCAGGACGACTCGATCAGTGAGCTATTACGCTTTCTTTAAAGGGTGGCTGCTTCTAAGCCAACCTCCTGACTGTTTTAGCCTTCCCACTTCGTTTCCCACTTAGCCATATTTGGGGACCTTAGCTGGCGGTCTGGGTTGTTTCCCTCTTGACACCGGACGTTAGCACCCGATGTCTGTCTCCCGTGATTGCACTCTTCGGTATTCGGAGTTTGCTATGGCGACGTAATCCGCAATGGACCCATCAACCATGACAGTGCTCTACCCCCGAAGGTGATACACGAGGCACTACCTAAATAGTTTTCGGAGAGAACCAGCTATTTCCAGGTTTGTTTAGCCTTTCACCCCTATCCACAGCTCATCCCCTAACTTTTCAACGTTAGTGGGTTCGGTCCTCCAGCACGTGTTACCGTGCCTTCAACCTGGCCATGGATAGATCACCTGGTTTCGGGTCTACACCCAGCGACTAATCGCCCTGTTCGGACTCGCTTTCGCTACGCCTGCCCTATTCGGTTAAGCTTGCCACTGAATGTAAGTCGCTGACCCATTATACAAAAGGTACGCCGTCACCCCTTGCGAGGCTCCGACTGTTTGTATGCATGCGGTTTCAGGATCTGTTTCACTCCCCTCCCGGGGTTCTTTTCGCCTTTCCCTCACGGTACTGGTTCACTATCGGTCGATCACGAGTATTTAGCCTTGGAGGATGGTCCCCCCATCTTCAGACAGGATTTCACGTGTCCCGCCCTACTTGTCGCATCCCTAGTTCTTCCATTCCGTTTTCGTCTACAGGGCTATCACCTGCTATGGCCGCACTTTCCAGAGCGTTCGACTAACGGTACAGATAAAGAATGCAGGCTGATCCCATTTCGCTCGCCACTACTCTGGGAATCTCGGTTGATTTCTTTTCCTGCGGCTACTTAGATGTTTCAGTTCGCCGCGTTCGCTTCACGTGACCTATGTATTCAGTCACGGATACTCCATTCGGAGTGGGTTTCCCCATTCGGACATCTCCGGATCAAAGCTTGTTTGCCAGCTCCCCGGAGCTTTTCGCAGGCTACCGCGTCCTTCATCGCCTGTGATCGCCAAGGCATCCACCACATGCACTTGTTCGCTTGACCCTATAACGGGTGCGTCTCTCGACTCACTCGCTACAGGCTGAGTTTTCGCGTTGTGCCGTATTCCAAAGCCCTCTTTCGAGGAACTTAAAAATACATCGATACAATCACAACCCTGATTCACCTACTCCACACCCATCTCTAAGTGTGTTTCAGATAAATCTCTTTACTACTTCTTCCTGATTGTTAAAGAACGACAGCCGATACGTTTTCACATACCGCTCTGACTGGCTCAATCGCCAATGCAAAACTCCCTGCATTTAACTGCTCCTGCAGGATGCTGTGCATTAGGGATTGGTGGAGGATGACGGGATCGAACCGACGACCCCCTGCTTGCAAAGCAGGTGCTCTCCCAGCTGAGCTAATCCCCCAGTCATGCATACTCAAGGGGGTTACCAGTCAGCCACCGCGCAGACAAATTGGTGGGTCTGGATGGATTCGAACCATCGACCCCCGCCTTATCAAGACGGTGCTCTAACCGACTGAGCTACAGACCCCTGAGTCTGTCTTTTCTACAGCCGACAAGTGTGAGCGCTTCAATGAACTTCGCAATGAGCTCTGGAAAGGAGGTGATCCAGCCGCACCTTCCGATACGGCTACCTTGTTACGACTTCACCCCAGTCATGAATCCTGCCGTGGTGACCGTCCTCCTTGCGGTTAGACTAGCCACTTCTGGCAAAACCCACTCCCATGGTGTGACGGGCGGTGTGTACAAGACCCGGGAACGTATTCACCGCGGCATGCTGATCCGCGATTACTAGCGATTCCAGCTTCACGCAGTCGAGTTGCAGACTGCGATCCGGACTACGATCGGTTTTCTGGGATTGGCTCCACCTCGCGGCTTGGCAACCCTCTGTTCCGACCATTGTATGACGTGTGAAGCCCTACCCATAAGGGCCATGAGGACTTGACGTCATCCCCACCTTCCTCCGGTTTGTCACCGGCAGTCTCCCCGGAGTGCTCTTGCGTAGCAACTGGGGACAAGGGTTGCGCTCGTTGCGGGACTTAACCCAACATCTCACGACACGAGCTGACGACAGCCATGCAGCACCTGTGTGACGGCTCCCTTTCGGGCACTCCCGGCTCTCACCAGGATTCCGTCCATGTCAAGGGTAGGTAAGGTTTTTCGCGTTGCATCGAATTAATCCACATCATCCACCGCTTGTGCGGGTCCCCGTCAATTCCTTTGAGTTTTAATCTTGCGACCGTACTCCCCAGGCGGTCAACTTCACGCGTTAGCTACGTTACCAAGCCAATGAAGGCCCGACAACCAGTTGACATCGTTTAGGGCGTGGACTACCAGGGTATCTAATCCTGTTTGCTCCCCACGCTTTCGTGCATGAGCGTCAGTATTGGCCCAGGGGGCTGCCTTCGCCATCGGTATTCCTCCACATCTCTACGCATTTCACTGCTACACGTGGAATTCTACCCCCCTCTGCCATACTCTAGCGATGCAGTCACCAATGCAGTTCCCAGGTTAAGCCCGGGGATTTCACATCGGTCTTGCATCACCGCCTGCGCACGCTTTACGCCCAGTAATTCCGATTAACGCTTGCACCCTACGTATTACCGCGGCTGCTGGCACGTAGTTAGCCGGTGCTTATTCTTCCGGTACCGTCATCCCCCCGGGGTATTAACCCAGAGGTTTTCTTTCCGGACAAAAGTGCTTTACAACCCGAAGGCCTTCTTCACACACGCGGCATTGCTGGATCAGGCTTGCGCCCATTGTCCAAAATTCCCCACTGCTGCCTCCCGTAGGAGTCTGGGCCGTGTCTCAGTCCCAGTGTGGCTGGTCGTCCTCTCAGACCAGCTACGGATCGTCGCCTTGGTGAGCCTTTACCCCACCAACTAGCTAATCCGCCATCGGCCACCCCAATAGCGCGAGGTCTTGCGATCCCCCGCTTTCATCCTAAGATCGTATGCGGTATTAATCCGGCTTTCGCCGGGCTATCCCCCACTACTGGACATGTTCCGATGTATTACTCACCCGTTCGCCACTCGCCACCAGGTGCAAGCACCCGTGCTGCCGTTCGACTTGCATGTGTAAGGCATGCCGCCAGCGTTCAATCTGAGCCAGGATCAAACTCTTCAGTTCAATACCTGTTACTGTTTTCGGTTCAGTCAAGAACCGGTCGCTCACTCAAAGCTGACAGGTTCTGAATAAATTCAAAAACCTGACTTACTTTTGTGTGAGACTCTTGATACTTTCGCTACTCCCGGTCATCCCCGAAAGAATCACCAGGTCACGAAACCCATCAAGCGCCCACACTTATCGGCTGTAAATTTTTAAAGATCGCGTCGCACAAGACACCGGAACCACTTCGAACTACCCGGCGCTTTCTGCGTTGCTGCGTCAGCAGCAGAGAAACGAGATTATGCAGACTCTTTCGCGTTTCGTCAACATCTTTTTTAACGTCGCCGTTTAAAAACTGATGACTTCACGCCCCGCCGTTTCTCGCGGCAGGCTTCGCTGCCGGACTTCAGCGGGCGAAGGAGCGGAATTCTAGTCACGCGAATGCGATCTGGCAAGGGGTTTTTGAGTCGCGGCCGCCGATACCGTCTGCACGTGCCAATCGTCTGTAGCGAAGCACAACGCCTCATCTCGCGCCCTCGCCTCCAGCTACTCTGTAGGGCAAACCGATGGTCTGCGCGGAACAGACTAGAATATGGGGTTCTCTGCATCCCAACTCACGGATTTATGCGCTCGCGAATCGCCAAACGCCTTCCTCCCGATGCCGACAAGCTCGTCGGCCTGTCGCTCGCCCTGTTCGCCTCGGGCAGCCGCACCGAAGACCGCTTCTGGGAGGCCAAGCTCGACACGCTGCTCGCGAAGGTCGTGCGCAACGGCAACCAGACTACACTCGACGCCGCGCTCGACCATCTTCAGCAGAACCACCCCGACGCCTATGGCGCGCTCGCCGATATGGCCGAGACCCACAGTGAGTCGTTTCTCATCGAGCACGACGGTACACAATACGAAGCGCTGCTCGTCGCGGCGCCCGTGCTTGCCTGGACCCGCTACGTCATTCCGTCGGGGCCGCTCAAATCGGATGCATCGGACGCGCTGCGTACGCACCTGCAGGCACATGTGCTGGCGAGCGGCACGCGTGTAGCGATGGCCCCCTATCTCTACAGCATTGACCAGTTGCCCCGCCACCACGTCGAGACCTGGCGTCTCGCACAGCAGCTTTCGCAAGCTGCCTTGCATGGCACCGCAGCAAAGATCAGCGCGGGCGAGTTGCCCGAGACTTCACCGATCCTCGCCGACCCGCGCTTCCTGCTGGCCGTGGTTGCCGCGCCGGTCGGTGCGCCGCTGTTCCGCTGGCAGGAAGAGGAGCACGGTTCGCGCATCGAGCGTGGCCAGTGCCTCGAGCAATGGGCCACGCAGGGCGGCGCCAATCTTGCTGTCGTAATGCCCGGTTGCGAATTCGAATGTCTGCTGCCGGATGCCTACTACTCGGCCTGCCGCGACGCCGATGAACGCGTGCGACCCCACACCATCCGCACTGCGGTGCGCTACCTGCTCGATACGATCGATGCAAGCGCCCAGGACCTGCGCGCCGTTGTCGCCGGCTTTGGCGAGCGGCGTATCGACGAATACCGCGTCGGATTCACGAAGCGCGGCAGCAACGATGTCCTGTACGGCGTAGTCTGGCCGCTCTACGGCCGCGAGAACGGTGATGCCGACATCGACGAGGAACCGTCCGAAGAAAATATTGGCACCGGCCCGCTCGAAGAGATCGTCGCGCTACTGAAGGAATCGGGCATCACCGACATCCGCCGCCATGCCGGCCGTTTCGAGCCGGAATACTGCGACGACTGCGGCGTACCTCTATACGCAGACCCACTCGGTGAGATTGTTCATGCCGAGATGCCGGAAGATGCTGAACCCGTTCAGCCACATTTCCACTAAGCAATACGACATATTCCTACCCTGCCCCGCCTATGTGCGGGGCTTTTTTTGCCCTATGTCCTACGCCATCTGGACAGGCCGCCGCGACGCAAGCTTTTTGTCATCATGGTGCTGTTGGCCCGGTTTTAAGCGGCGCGTGCAGGACATGCGCCGCACAACATTTCGAGAGGGGCCATTCACGAGAGGAGGGCTATGCTATGCGGTTTGCGGTATTCAATCCGGACGCCGAACGGCGCGAAGGGCTCAAGGCGCTGTTACTACAAATCGATCGACGTGCACGCTTTAACGACGCGCCAGACTGGCGCAGTGCCGAACGTGCGATGCAGCGCTTCACACCAAACCTGCTGGTGATCGACTGGCACGACGGCATCCGCCCCGGCGAGTTGCACAATTTCTCGAGCCGGCATCAGACGCTACCAGTCGCCGTGCTCGTAGACCGCAGCGAGCCGCCACACTCTCTTCGGGCGGTACTTGCCGAAGGCGCACGCGGCATCATCAAGCGCACCACCGACTCAATCCTGATCGTCAAGCTGCTCGAGCTTATTCTGCTCGGCGGCGACCACCTTCCCGCCGACATATTCGGTCCTTCGTTCTGCCCACATGGCTCGTGGCCAGTGCCGCAGCGCCGCCATGGCAACAGCGCGCCGCATGTGGCCAAGGCGCACCTCAAGGCAAGCCTTTCACCCCGCCAGGAACAGATCCTCCGCTGCGTCCACATGGGCGCCACGAACAAGATGATCGCCAGAGCCCTCGGCATCAGCGAGGGCACCGTCAAAGTTCATCTGGCGAGCATCTTCCAGCAACTCGGCGCCCCCAACCGGGCTGCTGCCGTCGCGATCTACAACGGCTTGCTGGCGAATCAACTGCAAGTGCTGCGCACACGCCGGGACAGCGCGCCCAAACCCGCGGCCCGGTGCCCTTGCGCTCGCGTGCCAAGCGTTCCTTGCGCTATCCGTTGCGACAAGACGACAGTACGGATCCCCTACCGTTAGCCGCGGAACCGGGCGTTCCTTATGGCGACGCGGCGCCAGCCCCACTTGAGCCTCGCTCCGAAGCCGACTCGAACAGCGAAGAACAGGAGACGCCGCCCAGCGGCGCACACCTTTTGCGCTCCAACGAGTAATATTAAACACATGGGGTTCCTGTATACGCCGCTTCCGCTGTGGGTCATCGTCGGTGCATGGATTGCAGCCGGGGGCCTGCTCGCGCTCGCGTTATGGAATAACCCGTTCAAGCGTCTGCAAGACGCCACGCTCCAGCACGTGTGGCTCGCCATCGTCGTGGCGGTCTCCGTGCTGTGGGCGAGCAATGCCTGGCTCGAGGACGGCACCGTGCTGCATCTGCTCGGCGCCACCCTCGTGGTGACGCTGTTCGACTGGGGGCTCGCACTCGTCGCCATGGCGGTGGTCGTTGTGCTGGCCGCGGTCATCTTCGACACTCCTTGGGACGGCGTCGCGCTAACCTTCCTCGTATTCGGCGCGTTCCCTGTAGCCGTCTCTGCGTTGATGCAGCGAGCCTGCACTGCATGGCTGCCGCGCAATCTCTTCATGTTCATCGTCGGCCAAGGTTTTGTCTCGCCCGCCATCGCGGTCTCGGCGGCAGCCTATCTGGCACTTGGCACCCACGTCGCGCTCAACGGTGGCTCGATGCTCACCGTGCCGCCAGGCTATGCCTTCAGCGTATTCCTGCTCGCGTCCGGCGAGGCCTGGTTTACCGGTATGGCCACGGCGCTGATCGCGGTCTATCGCCCCGCGTGGGTCACAACCTACGACGTGCGGCGCTATCGGCTGGGTGGTCCACGCACCTGACCCGGACACACCGCGGCCACAAGCCGCAGCTTGCAGGGCAGGCACGCCAGGAAGCCATTCCGCCAGCCGGCTCCGCGAAATATTTGTCCGGCCCCGGAACTCATCCATGCAGTGCAGCATCTTACGGTGCCTGATGTCCCACCCTCATCCAGAATAATCAGATGGACCGCTACAACGCATCTCGCCAGTTGCTGACTGTAATTGGCCGGCTGGCCGCCTGCGCCGTGAGTCTCACATTCGTTTGTACGCTGCCCGCCCAGGCCGATCAGCTCGATCAGGCCACTCAAGCCGGCCCCATCGATCAACCAGGCGATTTTGCCAGCCGGCAGAGCGAGCTCGCGAATTCCTTCGTGACCCAAATGCATGCCGACCCGCTGGTCGCAAGCTGCGCAGCGCACGGCAATTTCATTGCCAGTACGTCGGACGCACTCGATCATGTCGAGTTTGCGCCCAGCTCTTTCGACAGTGCACACTCTACCGTCACGCCCTGGAACGACTCGTTCGACGAAGGCAAGCAGCGCGTGAAAGTCGATACGATCGTCACTGTCGATGGCATCGGCATTCCCAAAGACAGCGGCCACGGGCCCTACGATCTGAAGTTCCGCTGCGGCTACGTAGGCCAGCAGATCCTCGCATTCAGCTGGAACGATCCCGTACCGCCCCTGCGCGCGCGCAGCGAGTCCCGCGCCTCGACAGGCGGCACTGCAGCCCACGCCAGCGGCAAACACAGCACGAAGTCGAAGAAGACCACTGGCAAGAGCAAGAAGACCGCGACTTCGAGCAAATCGGGCCACAAGTCCTCGGCCACGAGTACAAAGAGCACGAAGGGCACGAAGGGCACCAAAAGCGCGACGGGCAGCAGCAAGCCGACAACGAAATCGGCCACCACGTCGACAGCCAGGAAAACGAGCACGAAAAAGAAGTCGACGACGCAATGATGACCCGGCGCGGTCCACACGGCGTGCGCCGCACATGACAAAGGGGGAAGCGGTGTGCACCGCTTCCCCCTTTGTCATGCTGCTGCCTTCGCGTCAGGCGAACTTGACGACGTGCTGCAAGATCGCTTGCAACATGGCGGCGCCTAGTGCGGCGCTACGCGCCCCGTTCCAGCCCACCCGCTCATCGGGCAGGTTCGCGTTGTCCTTGAACGGCATTTCAAGCGTGAGCGACAGGCAACCGTAGCGATGCCCGATGTACTTCGATGCGAGCTTGAGCGCATCTTCACGATAACGGCTCGCTTCGTAGCCGTGCTTGTCCTGGAAGTCCGGGCTCGCCACCTTGAACGCTTCGATGAATGCAGCCTGCTCGGCGCGCTGCTGCTCGGTGAAGCCGGGCAGCATTTCCGAACCGGCCACGAACACATAGGGCAGCGTCTCGTCGCCGTGAATATCGAAGAACAGATCGCAGCCGGTTGTCTCGATTGCATCGCGCACGACGAGCACCTCGGGGCTGCGCTTAGCATCGGGTTCCATCCATTCGCGATTCAGGTTCGCGCCCGCAGCATTGGTGCGCAGGTTGCCGTGCACGCTGCCGTCCGGATTCATGTTCGGCACGATATGGAAGATCACGCGCTCGAGCAGCATGCGCGCGACCGGATCGCCCGACCAGTCGCCCCAGCCCGCCAGACGCTTCACGAGCCCTTCGACAAACCATTCGGCCATCGACTCGCCCGGATGCTGGCGCGCGATGATCCAGACCGTCTTCTTGGGCTTGCCTTCGGGCGTAGTGTCGCCCGGCATGCCGAGCGAAAGAAGCGTCATCGGCCGACCCTCGACTGTCTGGCCGAGTTCGCTCAGCGTCGCGTGCGGAAGCTGCTGGAGCGCCCCGAGAAATTCGGAATGGCGCTCCTCGCTGTACGGCTCGAAGTACGCGTAATAGACACTGTCGAACTCGGGCGTATGGTCGATGACGAACGCCTTGCCGTCGTACGAGGTCGGTACGCGGAACCAGTTCACGCGGTCATAGCTCGCCACGGCCTGGTAGTCGCGCCACCCTTCGGGAAATGCGCACGCCGAGCCGTTCTCGAACGTCATCACGCAACGCTCGCCGCGCCCGCCCGTGAGGCGGAAATAAAACCACTGCGCGAAATCCGATTGACTGTCGGCTCGCACGCGCAGGCGGATATCGTCGGCTTGCTCGCACGAGAGCACTTCAATCGCGCCCGCATCGAACTGGCTGGAAATGGAAATCGTCATGTCTGTTTCCTTCGCTGGATCGGCAATCCGGCCGCTCAATCGGCCAGACGCCGGCGGAACACATACGTCGAATCGTTCGATGCCGCAGCATCGAATGCATAACCTTCCATATCGAAGGCCTTGAGCGCCTCGGGCTCGGCTAAGCGGTTCTCGACCGCATAGCGCGCCATCAGCCCGCGCGCACGCTTCGCGTGGAAGCTGATGATCTTGTAGCGGCCGCCCTTCCAGTCTTCAAACACCGGCGTGATGATGGGCGCCGCGAGCGCCTTTGGCTTGACGGCCTTGAAGTACTCGGTCGATGCGCAGTTCACCAGCACGCGCGCACCTTTCTTCGCTTTTTTCTGATTGAGCTCGAACTGCGCGTTGAGCGCGTGCGTGATGCGCTCGCCCCAGAACGCGTAAAGGTCCTTGCCGCGCGCATTCTCGAAGCGTGTGCCCATCTCCAGCCGATAAGGCTGCAGCAGGTCGAGCGGACGCAGCACGCCGTACAGGCCCGACAGCACGCGCACGTGCTGCTGGGCGTAATCGAGATCAGCATGAGTGAGCGATTTCGCGTCGAAGCCTTCGTACACGTCGCCGTTGAACGCGAGCACGGCCTGCTTCGCGTTGGCCTCGCTAAAGTGCTTCGACCAGTCGGCGTAGCGCTGGAAGTTCAGGCTGGCGAGCGGATCCGAGATGCTCATGAGCGAGCCGATCTGCTGCGGCGAAAGACGGCGCAGGCCATCGATCAGCTCGGCTGCGTCGTCGACGAAATCAGGGATGGTGTGTGTTTCGATGTGCGCCGGCGTGTCATAGTCGAGCGATTTGGCCGGCGACAGAACGATTATCATAGAGGCTTGCAGGCACGAGCGTGCCGATGTTCAAAGGCGAAAGCCCGATTGTAGCGAATTCACGAATGACCGGTTTTACGCCCTCAGACAGCTTCCCCGCCCCATCCCCCGCCACGGCAGCGCAAGATCCGCTCGCCGTGGTGCTCGATTCGAATGTGTGGCTCGACATTCTCGTGTTCGACGATCCGCATACGCGCCCCATTCGCGCCGCGCTCGAACGTGGCGCGCTCGACGCGCTGATCGACGCACGTTGCCATGCCGAGCTTGCGCACGTGCTCGACTATCCGCAATTCCAGGGGCGCGGCACGGACAAGGCGGCCGCGCTCGCCACGCTGGCGACGCTCGTGCGGCAGATCGCGCCGCCAGCGCTGCCCGCCGACGCCCGTGCGCTACCCCAATGCCGCGATCGCGACGATCAGAAGTTCCTGGAGCTTGCGCGGGCCAGCGGCGCTGTGTGGCTCGTATCGAAAGACCGAGCGGTGCTCAAGCTCGCGAAGCGTATCGCGCGCGATTTCGGCTTTCGCATCGGCACACCCGATGCCTTTGTCGCCGAAACCTCGGCGGCCTGGGCTGGCGTATGACCAGCGGATCAGCCACTCACGCCCCGACCGTTCGCGGCCCGACCGATTTGCCTACAATCGAGTTTTCCCGTTCCACCGTCTTCCATCCGCCCGCGCCATGAACGCATCGCATCCCTCGCAAGATCCGTCGCAAACCTCGCTGCTCTCACCCTCTTTCCCCTCCCGCCTGCCCGACGTCGGCACGACGATCTTCACGGTGATGAGCGCGCTCGCCGCAGAAAAGGGCGCGGTGAACCTGGGCCAGGGCTTTCCCGATTTCGACTGCGATTCGCGCATCGTCGACGCCGTCGCGCAGGCCATGCGCGACGGCCACAACCAGTACCCGCCGATGGCCGGCATGGCCGTGCTGCGCGAAGCCATCGCGGAGAAGGTAGCGAATATCTACGGTCATCGCTACGACGCCAACACTGAAATCACCGTGACGGCGGGCGCCACCCAGGCGCTGCTCACGGCGATCCTGTGCGCGGTGCATCCCGGCGACGAGGTCATCGTGGTGGAGCCGACCTACGACAGCTACCTGCCGTCGATCGAACTGGCGGGCGGCAAGCCCGTGTTCGTGACGCTCGAAGCGCCCGACTATGCGATTCCGTTCGACCGCCTCGCTGCGGCCATAACGCCAAAGACGCGCCTCATCCTCATCAACACCCCGCACAACCCCACAGGGACCGTGTGGCGCGCCGAGGACATGCGCAAGCTCGAAGAGATCGTGCGCGGCACCAATGTGCTGATTCTCTCGGACGAAGTCTACGAACACATGGTCTACGACGGCCAGCCGCACGAGAGCGTCGCGCGCTATCCGGAACTCGCGGCGCGCAGCTTCATCGTGTCGAGCTTCGGCAAGACTTTTCACGTGACGGGCTGGAAGGTCGGCTACGTGGCCGCGCCGGCGCCGCTCACCGCCGAATTCCGCAAGGTGCATCAATTCAACGTGTTCACCGTGAACACGCCGATGCAGGTCGGTCTCGCGCAATACCTGCGCGACCCAAAGCCGTATCTGGAACTGCCCGCTTTCTATCAGAACAAACGCGACTTCTTCCGCGCCGGTCTCGCGAACTCGCGCTTCAAGCTGCTGCCGTGCCAGGGCACGTACTTTCAATGCGTGGACTATTCGGCAATCAGCGACCTGCCCGAAGCCGAATTCTCGAAGTGGCTCACGGCCGAAATTGGCGTGGCGGCCATTCCGGTGTCGGCGTTCTATCAGGAGCCGCACGAATCGGGCGTCGTGCGCTTTTGTTTCGCCAAGCAGGAAAGCACGCTCGCGACCGCGCTCGAACGCCTCGTTCGGCTCTGAAGCCCGGCGACGCGCGATGCATCCGCGAACGGCAAGGCGTTCCCGAGCATCGCGCAAGGCGGCGCGCACTCCCGCACGCTGTACCGCGCCGCAAAGCCGCCTGCCGAGCCGCCTATGCCATGCAAGCGCCAAGCTTACGCATTGGCTTCGATATAGGCCTTGCGCTCGGCAGCCACGCGCTGGGCCGCAGGCCGCTCGCCCACGCGCTTCAGGTAGGACTTCCAGTCCACGCCGGCTTCGGCGAGAAGGTCGCGACCGTAAATTTTCTGCGTCGCCATCGCGACAAGCGGCAAGCTCGCGAACGCCACAATGTCCACGATCCCGAACTGCTCCCCGCACACATACGGCGCGAACTTCGCGAGCCGCTTGAAGCTCTCGATATAACGGTTCAGGCGCTTCTCGACGCTCGCCTTGACGTCCGCGCTCACCGCCCCGCCAAAGAATGCTTCAGCATAGAGTTCGCGCACCGAGAGTTCCAGATGCGTCTCGATCACGGCAATGAGCTCACGCTCCTTTGCCGCCGCCCATGGATCGGCGGAGAAAATGCGCTTCTCGGGATAGCAAGCCGCCAGATATTCGACGATCACTTCCGACTCGCACAGAAAGCCGTGCTCGGTCTCCACGAACGGCACCTTGCCCGTGGGCGACTGCGCCAATTGCGCCTCGGCAAGCGGGAGTTTCGCCGTCACTTCCTCGAACGCGATGCCATACTCGAGCATCACGAACTTGACCTTGTTGTAGTAGTTCGACAGCGCAAAACCATGCAGCTTGATCATTCTCATTGCCCCCTTGAAGGCAGCGGCGTCCGTCTTGAACCCGCTGAATCGTTTTCGTTAAATTGTACGACCGTGCTATTCTAGGCCAATCATGGAGCCAGGCTTCCAATGACTTCCCATCATTTCAACATTGAGACAATTGGCATCGTCGGCACCGGCGCAATGGGCCGCGGCATCGCCCAGATTGCCGCGCAGGCGGGCCTCGCGGTGCGCCTCTACGATACCAATGCGCAGGCGGTCGCCGCAGCGAGCGCGTATCTCGCCGATACCTTCGCGAAACTCGCTACAAAAGGCAAGCTCAGCGAGACCGATGCCACCGCCGCGCTCGCGCGCATCACGGGCGTGAACACGATCGACGGCCTTGCGGGCTGCGATCTGGTGGTCGAAGCGATCGTCGAGAACCTGGACGCCAAGCGCGTCCTATTCCGCGAACTCGAAACCGTGGTGAGCGGCAAGTGCCTGCTCGTTTCGAACACGTCGTCGCTGTCGATCACGGCGATCGCGGCTGCCTGCGGCGATCCCTCGCGCGTCGCGGGCTATCACTTCTTCAACCCCGTGCCGCTGATGAAGGTCGTCGAGGTCATCGACGGTCTGCGCAGCGACCCCGCCGCCGGCGACGCCCTCATGGCGCTCGCGCGCCGCATGGGCCACACGCCCGTGCGCGCGAAGGACATGCCGGGCTTCATCGTCAATCACGCGGGCCGCGGCATGAACACCGAGGGCTTGCGCGTGGCCGGCGAAGGCGTGGCCAGCTTCGCCGATATCGACCGCATCATGCGCGAGCAGGCCGGCTTTCGACTCGGGCCGTTCGAACTGCTGGACTTGACCGCGCTCGATGTCTCGCATCCGGTGATGGAGTCGATCTATCACCAGTTCTACGAGGAGCCGCGCTTCACGCCTTCGCCCATCACCGGCGTGCGCCTCGCGGGCGGGCTCGTTGGGCGCAAGAGCGGTGAGGGCTTCTATCGTTATGTCGATGGCAAGCAGCAAGTGCCCGAAGAACCCGCCGCGCCCACGACGCTGCCCGCGCGCGTCTGGGTGAGCCGCCGCAATGCTGCAGCGCGCGAGGCCGTGCTCGCGCTTGCCGCCCAGGCGGGCGTCGCCATCGACGAAGGCGACGCGCCCGGCGCCGACTCGCTCATCGTGGTCGCGCCGCTCGGCCTCGACGCCACCACCGCTGCACTCGAAGAGCAACTCGACGCAAGCCGCGTCATCGCCATCGACACGCTGTTCCCGATCGCCAGCGCGAAGCGCCGCACGCTGATGACGACGCCCGCCACCACGCGCGCAGCACGCGATGCGGGCCATGCGCTCTTCGCCGCCGACGGCGTACCGGTCACGGTGATCCACGATTCCACGGGCTTCGTCGCGCAGCGCATCGTCGCGACGATCGTGAATATCGGCTGCGACATCGCACAGAAGCAAATCGCGTCGCCGCACGATATCGACCTGGCTGTCACGCTCGGCCTCGGCTACCCGCAGGGGCCGCTCGCACTCGGCGACACACTGGGCGCACGCACGATCCTCACCATCCTGAACAACATTCACGCCGTGCTCGGCGACCCGCGCTATCGCCCATCGCCGTGGCTCGCGCGCCGCGCGCAGCTCGGTCTTGCTCTCACGCAACCCGACGCGGCAGACATCAACACAACAAACGAGGCACAGCAATGAGCGCAGAACTTCGCAGCACTCGCCCGCACGACCACGAATCCACACTCGTGCTGACGCTGTCGAACCCCGGCGCGCGCAACGCGCTGCATCCAGACATGTACGCCGCCGCCATCGAAGCATTCGATGCGGCCGAACGCGACAACTCGCTGCGCGCGATCGTTATCACGGGCGCCGACAACTTCTTTTGCGCGGGCGGCAACCTGAACCGTCTGCTCGAAAACCGCGCCAAGGATCCTTCCGTGCAAGCCGCCAGCATCGACATGCTCGCGCAATGGGTCACGGCCATGCGCCAGTCGAGCAAGCTGGTGATCGCCGCGGTCGAAGGCGCGGCTGCGGGCGCGGGCTTCTCGCTGGCGCTCGCAGCCGACTTGCTGGTCGCCGCCGACGACGCAAAATTCGTCATGGCCTACTCGCGCGTGGGCCTCACGCCGGACGGCGGCGGCTCATGGTTCCTCGCGCGTGCGCTGCCGCGCGCGCTTGCCTTCGAGTTGATGGTCGAAGGCAAGCCCATCGGCGCATCGCGCCTCGCGGACCTGGGCGTCGTGAACCGCGTCGCAAAACCGCAGAAGGCGCTCGATACGGCGCTCGCCTGGGCAGACGATCTCGCGAAGATCTCGCCGAATGCGGTCGCCCGTATCAAGGGGCTGACGAGCGCAGCGGACATGCAGTCGCTCGACGACCACCTCATTGCGGAACGCGAGAGCTTCGTGACTTCGCTGCATCACCGCGACGGGCTCGAAGGCATCACCGCGTTCCTCGAAAAGCGGCAACCGGTGTACAAGCGATAAGCGAATCGTCGCGCCTGTAACGCTTCGACGCGGCTCGACGAGAAGGGAGACGAACATGGCACAAGCCACCCCGAATGCAGGCAAGACAACCGCCAGCGACTCGACCGACTTTTCGGCGTTCGAAGGCACGCGCGCCGTTGCCGAGCGTCAGCGTTTCGACACCGGGGCGCTGACCGCCTGGCTCGCCGCGCACGTCGACGGCTTCGAAGGACCGCTCTCGGTCGAGCAGTTCGCCGGCGGCCAGTCGAACCCCACGTTCAAGCTCGTCACGGCAAAGCGCAGCTACGTGATGCGCGCGAAGCCCGCACCGAAGGCGAAGCTACTGCCTTCGGCGCACGCAATCGAGCGCGAGTATCGCGTGATGGCCGCGCTCGGCGCCACCGACGTCCCCGTCGCGAAGATGCTCGCGCTCTGCGAGGACGAAGCCGTGATCGGCCGCGCGTTCTACGTCATGGAGTTCGTCGAGGGCCGCGTCCTGTGGGACCAGGCGCTGCCCGGCATGACGCGCGAGCAGCGCGGCGAGATCTACGTCGAGATGAGCCGCGTGATCGCCGCGCTCCACAACGTGAATCCCAACGCCATCGGACTTGCCGATTATGGCAAGCCCGGCAATTACTTCGCACGCCAGATCGATCGCTGGAGCCGCCAGTACCAGGCTTCGCAAACCGAGCCGATCGACGCAATGAACCGGCTGATCGAATGGCTGCCGCAGCATCTGCCCGACGACACGGGGGCGCGCGTTTCGGTCGTGCATGGCGACTACCGGCTCGACAACCTGATCTTCCACCCCACCGAGCCGCGCGTGCTCGCGGTGCTCGACTGGGAACTCTCGACGCTCGGCGACCCGCTCGCCGACTTTTCGTATCACTGCATGGCCTGGCATGTGGAACCGGGCCAGTTCCGCGGCATCGGCGGGCTAGACTGGCAAGCGCTAGGCATTCCCGACGAGCAGCATTACGTACAGCGCTATTGCGAGCGTACGGGCCTCGAGATTCGCGGCGACTGGAACTTCTATCTCGCCTACAACATGTTCCGTATCGCGGCCATCCTCCAGGGGATCATGAAGCGCGTAGTCGAAGGCACGGCCGCGAGCGCCCAGGCCGCCGACGCAGGGCGACGCGCAAGACCCATGGCCGAGCTCGCGTGGCAATACGCGCAAAAGGTGCGCTAGCGCCGCTTCGCCTCCCATCGATTCGATCGGCATTCCATCAGCACTCGATCCTTACGCGGTGCTCCTTATTTGCGAGGTCACGGATGAATTTCGACTATTCCCCGAAAGTGCAGGCGCTGCGCGAGAAACTGCTCGCGTTCTTCGACGAACACATCTACCCGAACGAGACCGTCTATCACGAGGAAGTCGAGCGCAATCGCGCGAACGGCGATGCCTGGATACCCACACAGATCGTCGAGCAACTCAAGCTGAAGGCGCGCGAGGCCGGCCTCTGGAATCTGTTCCTGCCCGATTCGACACGCGGCGCGGGGCTCACCAACCTCGAATATGCGCCGCTGTGCGAGATCATGGGCCGCGTGATCTGGGCACCCGAGGTATTCAATTGCAACGCGCCCGACACCGGCAACATGGAGACCATCGAGCGCTACGGCACCGAGGAACACAAGCGCCAGTGGCTGACGCCGCTGCTGGAAGGCCAGATTCGCTCGGCCTTCCTGATGACGGAGCCCGAGGTCGCTTCGTCGGATGCGACCAACATCCAGACGCGCATCGAGCGTGACGGCGACCACTACTTGATCAACGGCACGAAATGGTGGTCCTCGGGCGCCGGCGATCCGCGCTGCGCGGTGTATATCGTGATGGGCAAGACCAATCCCGATGCGCCGCGCCACGCGCAGCAATCGATGATACTCGTGCCGTCCGACACGGCCGGCATCACGGTCAGACGTCCGCTCACCGTGTTCGGCTACGACGACGCGCCGCACGGACACATGGAAATCACGCTCGAGAATGTGCGCGTGCCGGCATCGAACATCCTGCTGGGCGAAGGCCGCGGCTTCGAAATCGCACAAGGGCGACTCGGGCCGGGCCGCATCCACCATTGCATGCGCCTGATCGGCGTTGCCGAGCGCGCAATCGAATTCATGGCGCAGCGCGCGCTCTCGCGCACTGCGTTCGGCAAGACTATCGCGCAGCAGACGGTCACTCAGGAGCGTATCGCCGAGGCCCGCTGCATGATCGAGCAGGCGCGCCTGCTCACGCTCAAGACCGCGTACATGATGGACACGGTGGGCAACAAGGGCGCGCGCGGAGAAATCGCGATGATCAAGGTAGTCGCGCCGAACATGGCCTGCCAGGTGCTCGACTGGGCCATCCAGGTGCATGGCGGTGGCGGTGTGAGCGGCGACTTCCCGCTCGCTTATGCCTACGCACACGCGCGCACGCTGCGTTTCGCCGATGGCCCCGACGAGGTGCACCGCAACGCCATTGCCAGGCTCGAGCTCGCGCGCTACACCGATCCGGCGGCGGCTTCGCGTGTGGAGATGCCGATCACGCGTTCATAGACGATCGAGGCCCGAAGCCCGCTTCTGGTCCGCAAGCAAGATCAAGCCCACAAGCGCAGCAGGGGCGCTCATGCGCCCTCTGCGCGGCCCGCCGATCTATGCTAATTTGCGCCAGTCCACGCGCCGCGCAAGTCTGGCGACGCCTTCGTCCAGGTGCCAAGGAGCCACGATGATCGATGTCTACAGCTGGGCCACGCCCAACGGCCACAAAGTCCATATCATGCTCGAGGAGACCGGCCTCGAGTATCGCGTGCATCCCATCGATATCGGAGCCGGCGACCAGTTCAAGCCAGAATTCCTCGAAATCAGCCCGAACAACAAAATCCCTGCCATCACGGATTCCGAGGGCCCCGTGCGCGCCGACGGCAAGCCGTTTTCGCTGTTCGAGTCGGGCGCGATCCTGATCTATCTGGCCGCGAAAACCGGCAAGTTCATGCCTGAAGACCTCGCGGCCCGCTACGACGTGCTGCAATGGGTGATGTTCCAGATGGGCGGCCTCGGGCCCATGCTCGGCCAGGCACACCACTTCCGCATCTATGCGCCCGAGAAAATCGAGTACGCTGTGAACCGCTACACGAACGAGGCCCGGCGCCTCTACAACGTGATGGAAACGCAGCTGGAAAAATCCAAATATCTGGCCGGCGATGATTACACCATCGCCGATATCGCCGCGTTCCCGTGGACGCGCTCGTGGCAAAACCAGGGCATCGATCTCGACGCGCTGCCCAACGTGAAGCGCTGGCATGAGACCATCGCGGCGCGCCCTGCGGTCCAGCGCGGCGTCGAAGTGCTGGCGAACGCCCGCAAGGCGCTCACGGACGACAAGGCGCGAGAGATCCTGTTTGGCGCGACGCAGTACGCGAAGCACGGCTCGAAAGCAGCCTGACGATCGGCACAAGCCAAAACGAACAAGGGGCGCGCGGCTTGTGGCCGGGCGCCCCTTGTTCATTCCGAGCGTGCGCAAATGGACACGCGCGCTCAGTGATTCAGAAGTAATGCCGTGTGATGAATTCGGCCACGCACGCGGGCCGCTCGCTGCCCTCGCATTCGATGGCGATGTCCCAGACGACTTGGGCACCGCCGCCCTCGACATCGCTCACCTCTTTCACGCCAATACGCGCCCGCACCCGCGCGCCCACGGGCACCGGCGACGTGAAGCGCACCCGGTTGAGCCCATAGTTCACGCCCATGCGCTGACGCATCGGGACCGTCTCCGCGAGCAGCGCCGGCACGAGCGAGAGCGTGAGAAAGCCATGGGCGATCGGCCCGCCGAATGGCGATTCGCGGCGCGCACGCTCCGCGTCGACATGAATCCACTGATGATCGTCGGTCGCGTCGGCGAAGCCCAGCACGCTCGCCTCGCTCACCGTGCGCCAGTCGCTCAGAAGCGGTTGCGCACCCACGAGCGCGCGCAAGGCCGCGACGTCGGCGATTTCCACCGCAGTCACCGCGCTCAAGATGCATCTCCCGGATGGGCCAGCCCGAACAGCCCCTTCGAGCTCACCGTCACGACGATCTCGCCGTGCTGATTGCGGCCTTCCCAGCGTGTCTCGACGATCCCGCGATCCGGCTTGCTTTGAGAAACGCGCTTGCTCACGATGTTGTTGGTCAACGTAATCGTGTCGCCGACGCGCACCGGTTTGATCCAGCGGATCTCGTCGATTCCAGGCGAGCCCATCGACGTCGAGCCCTCGAGGAAGTTGCGCACGAGCAGGCCCATCATGACCGAGCACGTGTGCCAGCCACTCGCGACTAGGCCGCCGAAGTGCGACGCCTCGCCGGCCGCCTCGCTCAAATGAAACGGCTGCGGGTCGAATTGCTGCGCGAACTGCACGATCTCCTCGCGCCCGAACGTATGCGAGCCGACTTCATACGCCTTGCCCACTTCGAGATCTTCGTAACTCACTCCCATCGATGCCTCTCCGTTTCATGTTGCATTTCGACGCGCTTCATAACGCCTTACCCGCACGCGCGCATTGAACCTCAAGCGGCCGCCTGCGCAAACCCAGGCAGCGAAGCAAAACGTTCGAGATGGTGATCGACGTCACCGAGCGTGGTCTCGATGATCGTGAGGCGCTTGAACAAATGCGCTGCCGCGACTTCGTTGGTCACACCCATGCCACCATGCAACTGCACGGCCTGCTGGCCGACGTAGCGCGCCGCCTGCCCGACGCGAACCTTGGCTGCCGAAATCGCGCGGCGCCGCTCGTCAGCCGAAGCGCTACTGTAACGCGCAGCCGCCAGATACGTGAGCGAGCGCGCCTGCTCGCCATGGATCAGCATCTCGGCCATGCGGTGCTGGAGCGCCTGGAAACGCGCGATCGGCACGCCGAACTGCTGGCGCGTCTTCGTGTACTCGACGGTCGCATGATTGAGGGCGTCGATGGCGCCAACGGCTTCCGCGCACAGCAGGAAGGTTGCGTAATCGGCAATTCTCTCCCACGTGGCCGCGCCCGCGCCAGCAAGGCGGCTCGCACTCGCGCCGTCGAATTTGAGCGTCGCAGCGCGCTGGCCGTCGATCGTGCGATAGTCGCTCACCTCGACGCCCTTCTCATCGCGCCGCACCACGAACAGCGCGACTTCGCCCGCGAGGCGGGCCGGCACGATCCAGTAGTTGGCCTGCGCGCCGTGCTGCACGACCGACTTGCTGCCCGTGAGCGTAAAGCCGTCGCCGGTTTCCTTTGCGAGCGTGCCGAGAGCAAACAGGTCATAGCGCGCATCGGGTTCATGAAATGCCGCAGCGAGCTTGATCTCGCCGGCCGCCGCGCGCTCCAGCAGTTGCGCGTTTTGCGCATTTTCCGCGCTCGTAAGCTTGAGCGCCTCGATGCCCACGGCAGTCGCCCAGTACGGCTCGATCACGAGCGCACGGCCCAGTTCCTGCATGACCACGAGCATGTCGAACGGCGAACCGTCGAAACCGCCCTGCTCCGCCGGCACCGGCAGCGCCGTGAGGCCAAGTTCGACGAACGCGTTCCAGTGCGCAGCCGAAACGCCCTCAGGCGTCTTCACGATCGCCTGGCGCGCTTCGAAGCCGTAATTCTTGTCGAGATAGCGACGCAGCGCGTCGGCAAGTTGCTGTTGCTCTTCGGTGAAATTGAAGTCCATTGCGCCGCTCCTCAAATCCCCAGAATCATCTGCGCGATGATGTTCTTCTGGATTTCGTTCGACCCGCCGTAAATCGACGTCTTGCGATAGTTGAAGTAGTAAGCCGCGAGCGGTGCTGCATCATCGTCGCCGCCGGCCGCGTGTGCACGCTCGCCCTCGAGGAACGCCGGATCGAACGGCGCGGCCAGCGGACCGACCGCATCGACCATCAACTCGGTGAGCGCCTGCTGGATTTCGGTGCCCTTGATCTTGAGCATCGACGCCTCGGGCCCAGGGCCCCGACCATGGCCGCTGCTCGCGATCACACGCTCGGCGGTCACTTCGAGCCCCATCAACTCGATTTCGACGGCGGCCACGCGCGCCGCGAAAACCGGATCGTGCAGCAACGGCTTGCCGTGCTTCTTCTGCTCCAGCGCGACACGTTTGAGGAACGCGAGTTCGCGCTTTGACGCGCCCACGCGCGCGATGCCCGTTCGCTCATGGCCAAGCAGATATTTCGCATAGGTCCAGCCGCAGTTCTCTTCGCCAACGAGATTCTCGACCGGGACTTTCACGTCTTCGAAGAATACTTCGTTCACCTCATGGTCTTCATCGAGCATGATGATCGGGCGCACGGTGATGCCGGGCGTCTTCATGTCGATGAGCAGAAACGAGATGCCCTCCTGCTTCTTCGCGGCGGGATCTGTACGCACGAGGCAGAAGATCATGTCGGCGTGCTGGCCGAGCGTGGTCCAGGTCTTCTGACCATTCACGACGTAGTGGTCGCCCTCGCGAACAGCACGCGTGCGCAAAGAGGCCAGATCCGAGCCCGAGCCGGGTTCGGAATAGCCCTGGCACCACCAGTCTTCGCCGGAGAGAATGCGCGGCAGATAGCGTCGCTTTTGCGCGTCGTTACCGTACTTCATGAGCACGGGCGCGACCATCGAGACACCGAATGGCAGGACCATCGGCGCGCCAATTCGGCCGCATTCCTCGTCCCAGATGTGGCGCTGCGTTTCGTTCCAGCCCGGGCCGCCATATTCGGCTGGCCACGCTGGCACCGACCAGCCGCGCTGACCGAGCAGCTTGTGCCAGTTGGCGATGTCGTCGCGGCTGAGGCGCTTGTGATTGAGTACTTTTTCGCGCACGGCTTGAGGCAGATTGGCCTCGAGCCAGGCGCGGACTTCGGCGCGAAATGCGTCGTCGGTGGGGGTGTAGTCGAGATCCATGCGGGTTGTCTCCTGGCCGCGGACGGTGGGGAATACACCCCAAGCCACGGCGAAGACCCGCATCACCTTATTGCAGCGGGCCCTTCAACGCGGCCGGAACCGGCAGCGGCATCACATCGATGCCTTCTTCGACGAGAGCTTGCGCATCTTCCGCTGATGCCACCCCGCGGATGTTGCGCGCCGGCGCTTCGTTGTAGTGAATGCGCCGCGCCTCCTCGACGAAACGGTCGCCTACGTTCTCCGTCTTCTCCAGGACCTCGCGCATCACGCGCATCGCATGCGCCTGCCATTGCGCCGCCTGTGCCGCTTGAGCGGACTGTGGCGCCTGGCCTGCAGCGGACGATGCCGCGTTCGCGCCCGACAGATTCAGTCGGGGTGCGGACGGCACGCGGCTTACATTGGTGGCGCCGCACATCGGACATTCAACCAGCTTGCGCGAAAGCTGCGACTCGAAGTCGTCAGCGGAAGCGAACCAGCCTTCAAACCGATGGCCGTCTGGGCACTGTAAATCGAGGACCTTCATGAGAATCGAGGCTTGCGTTGAGTGTAGCTCAAAACGTACATTTTTGAACGATCGTTCGTAAATTTTTGCCCAGGGTATTCACTATCCCCTCGGTACCGAACGGCCGGTTTGCCGGTGATTGTAGCGCCGCCCAGCACGGTGCGCTCAGCGCAAAAAAGCCTGGCTGATATGAATACGGCGGCCTTCGAAAAGCGAAGGCCGCCGTATTCAATGGATTGGCGTGCAGCCGCCGCCAGCGGCGCGCGAAGCTCAGCCCCGCTCAGGCTGCCCGAGCGGCCAGGCGCCCGAC
This sequence comes from Paraburkholderia sp. A1BS-2L, assembly GCF_051125205.1. NCBI lineage: Bacteria > Pseudomonadati > Pseudomonadota > Betaproteobacteria > Burkholderiales > Burkholderiaceae > Paraburkholderia > Paraburkholderia sp. A1BS-2L. The sequence continues at coordinate 1,143,056 of NZ_CP120428.1, read as the reverse complement.
AGCGCCTTTTCGAGCCAGAACGTGCCGATGATTGTCTTCACATCGGTGATCTTGCCGGTCCGCACCCATTCGAGCAGTTCGGGCAGCGTTGCCGTGAATGTCTCGAGAAACTCGCCGTCGTCGAGCTTGGCCTCGCCCGCGGTCAAACCGCGCGCAAGATAGATGTCGATGAATTCAGTCGAGTACGAAATCACGGGATGAATCTGCGCGAGATAGACATACTCGCGCGCCGCGTAGCCCGTCTCTTCCTTGAGCTCGCGGATCGCGCAGGCAAGCGCGCCTTCCTGCGGATCGAGCTTGCCGGCCGGGAATTCGGTCATCACCCGCGAAAGCGGATACCGATATTGGCGCTCCATCAGCACGCGGCCATCGTCGAAAAGCGGGATCACCATGACGGCGCCCGGATGCTGGACATACTCGCGCGTCGCATGCTTGCCGTCGGGCAAAGCAACCGTGTCGCACTTGAGCGTAAGGAATTTGCCCGCGTGGAGCGTCGTGCTTTCCACACACGTCTCGGCGAGCGCCGGGTCGTGCTTATGATGTTCAGCAGCCATGTTCAACCTCTGGGAAGCGCTTGTACGGATAAATCGCGGGAAACCGCAATGTGATCGCAATGTGATCGAATGGCGTGCTCCTCGTGCGGGACGAGGAGCACGCATTACGCCGGGCGGCGTTTGACGAGATATTGCCAGGTGAAGCCGGGGAACGCGCACACGACAAACAGACTGAACGTGATGGCGTAGAACTGCCAGCCCTGGTCAAAGCGGTTGCCGGCGCGCGCCTCCAGCATGAAGCCGAACGCGCCAACCACAAAATACAGCACGATCATTTCGGCAATGCGAATCCACACGCTTTTCTTCTGCGCGCGCAACGGCACCATACCGAACAATCGCTGATTGAGAAACGGCAGGTTGGCGCCCGCGAGCGCCAACAACACAATAAACCACCCTGCTGCCGACATTACAGAGGCAGCGTATGCGAGACGGCCCGCAGGCAGAGCGACATCAGCGGTCCGGGGACAATGCCGAGCACCAGCACCGCCACGCCATTGAGCGTGAGCAGCGCGCGATTGCAGACATGGCTCTCGATCGGCGCGGTGTCCTGCGGCGTGTCGAAGTACATCAGCTTGACGATGCGCAGGTAGTAGAACGCGCCGAACAGCGACGTAATGACCGCGAGCACGGCAAGCCAGGTCAGGCCCGCATTCATGGTCGCTTCGAGCACGGCAAGCTTCGCGTAGAAGCCGACCGTCGGCGGGATGCCGGCAAGCGAGAACATCATGAGCATCATGACGAACGCAAACACCGGGCTGCGCTGGTTCAGACCCTTGAGGTCGTCGAGCGTTTCAGCCTCGAAATCGCGGCGGGCCAGCAGCATGATGACGCCGAACGCGCCAAGCGTCGTGATCAGATAGACGATGCTGTAGAACATCGCCGAGCTGTACGCACTGGCCGCCCCGGTCGCCTTGTTGTCGACGATGCCGGCCAGCAGGCCAAGCAGCACGAAGCCCATGTTCGAGATCGCCGAGTAAGCCAGCATGCGCTTGACATTGCGCTGGACGATACCCGTGATGTTGCCGACGATCATCGAGAGCGCCGCCAGAATGATCAGCATTTCCTGCCAGTCCACGGCCAGCGGCAGCAGACCCATGACGAGGAAGCGCACGGCCCACGCGAACGCCGCGACCTTCGGGCCGCCACCGGTGAGCAGCGTCATGGCCGTAGGCGCGCCTTGATAGACATCGGGCACCCACATGTGGAACGGCACCGCGCCCATCTTGAACGCCACGCCCGCGACGATGAACACCACGCCAAACAGCAGCACGATGTCGTTGATGTGGCCCGAGGCAACCGCCTTGAACACGTCGCCGAGGTCGAGCGAGCCGGTCGCACCATACAGCATCGAGATGCCGTAGAGCAGGAAGCCTGACGCGAGCGCGCCCAGCACGTAGTACTTCATGGCCGCTTCGTTCGACTGCGTCGCGTTACGGCGCAGCGCGATAACCGCGTAGAGCGACAGCGACATCAGCTCGAGGCCGAGGTACAGCGTGAGGAAGTTGTTGCCCGAGATCATCACGATCTGGCCAAGCAAGGAGAACATGCCGAGCAGGAAGAACTCGCCCCGGAACATGTCGCGGTCTTCGAGGTACTTGCGTGAGTACACGATCGTGACCGCGTAGCCGAGCGTGACCACCGACTTCATGGCGCTGGCGAACGCGTCCACCACGTACATCCGCGTGAAATAGTAGTACACGTGCGGATCGAACGCGTTCACCGCGAACCAGATGCCGGCGATCACGGTCGTCAGCAGCGCGATGAAATAGGTCGTGCGCCGGCCCGAAGGACCGGTGAACGTGTCGTTGAGCCACGCAACGACGACACCGGCCATGACCAGCGCGTCGGGTAGCAGAGCGTTCATAGGGGCGTTTGGCATGATCTTTTGTTCCTCCGCTCGTATTACTGTGACAGCGGCAGCTTCGACACTGCGACGTGGGAGAGGAGGTTTTCCACGGAAACGTGCATCACATCGGTAAAGGGCTTCGGGTAGACGCCCATGAAAAGCGTGAGCAGCGCGAGCACCCCGAGAATCAGGTATTCACGGCTGCTGATGTCCTTCAGCTCGCGAACATGGTCGTTCGCGACGGCGCCGAAGTACACCCGCTTGTACAGCCACAACGTATAGGCCGCGCCCAGGATCAGCGTGAACGCCGCCCCGAAAGCGATCCAGAAGTTGAACTTCACTGCCGCCAGAATCACCATGAATTCGCCGACGAATCCCGAGGTGCCCGGCAGGCCGCAGTTGGCCATCGCGAACAGCATGGCCAGAGCCGCGAATTTCGGCATCGTGTTGACGACGCCGCCGTAATCGGCGATGTCGCGCGTGTGCATGCGGTCATACAGCACGCCAATGCAAAGGAACATCGCGCCCGAGACGAAGCCGTGCGAGATCATCTGGACGATTGCGCCTTCCATCGCCAGTTGGCTCGACGGGCCGAACATAAAGAAGCCGAGCGTGACGAAGCCCATGTGCGCGATCGACGAGTACGCAACCAGCTTCTTCATATCCGACTGCACGATCGCCACGAGACCAATGTAGATCACGGCGATCAGCGACAGCGTGATGATTACCGGCGCCAGATAGTGACTCGCATCAGGCGTGACCGGCAGCGAGAAACGCAGGAAACCGTACGCGCCGAGCTTCAGCATGATGGCGGCCAGCACCACCGAGCCGCCCGTGGGGGCCTCGACGTGCGCATCCGGCAACCACGTGTGGACCGGCCACATCGGCACCTTGACCGCGAACGCGAAGAAGAACGCGATGAACAGCAGGATCTGCGGCGTCATTGCAAGCTTCGCGCCCTGCCACGTAGCAAGATCGAACGTCCCCGTCTCGCGGTAGAGGTACAGCAACGCGATCAGCATCAGCAGCGAGCCGGCCAGCGTATAGAGAAAGAACTTGAACGCCGCATACACGCGGTTCGGACCGCCCCACACGCCGATGATGATGTACATCGGAATGAGCGTAGCCTCGAAGAACACGTAGAACAGCAGACCGTCGGCGGCGCAGAAGACGCCAACCATCAACCCCGACAAGATGAGGAACGCGGCGTAATACTGGGCGACGTTCTTCTGGATCACTTGCCAGCCCGCGATCACAACGATCACTGTGATAAGCGCAGTCAGCACCACGAGCCACAATGAAATGCCGTCGATGCCGAGGTGATACGAAATATTGAACCGCTCGATCCAGACCGACTTCTCCTCGAACTGGAGTGCAGCCGTGGTCGTGTCGAAGCCCGAAACGAGCGGAAGGGTGACGAGGAAACTAAGCACCGAACCGATGAGCGCGAGCCAGCGGTCCGCGCTCGAGCTCCGAAGGGAACCCACTATAAGAACGATGATGCCGAAAACGATCGGCATCCAGATCGCAATACTGAGAATCGGAGTTGCGTGCATGCGTTTTTTTCCTCGCCTTCTTATTTGCCGCTGAGCGTTACAAACAGAGTAAGGAGGCCAAGCATGCCAATGATCATGGCAAATGCGTAGTGGTAGATATAGCCGGATTGCAGGAAACGAATGACCGATGCAAACCAGCCGATAAACTTGGCGCTCCCATTCACGACGCCGTCGATCACGACGACATCGCCTTCCTTCCACAGCCCTCGACCGATAGCGACCGCTCCGCGAGCGAAGACGACTTCGTTGATCTTGTCCAGGTAATACGCATTCGTCAGCAGCTTGTACACCGGCGAGAACATGCGCGACACGACGGCCGGCAGATCCGGGCGCTTCATGTAGAAGAACCAGGCCACGATCACACCCGCGAGTGCAAGCCACACTGGCAGACCCGAGAACGCGTGCGCGCCCATCGCGACCCAGCCATGGAATTCTTCACCCATCTCAGCAAGCGCCGGGTGATTTTCGCCAATGAAGATGACTTTCTGGAACGCCACGCCGTGCGCGAAGAAGTCGCCGAACAGCAGCGGCTGAATCGCATAGGCGCCGGCGATCACCGACGGGATCGCGAGCAGGACCAGCGGCACCCAGATCACCCACGGCGACTCGTGCGGCACGTGAACGTGGTGATCGTCGTGGCCATGGCCGTTGCCGTGACCATGCACTGCAGCTTCGGCGCCCATCGGCGAATCGGGATGCTTCGGATTACGGAAGCGCTCTTCACCGTGGAACACGAGGAAGTACATGCGGAACGAGTACAGCGCCGTCACGAACACGCTCGCGACCACCGCGAAATAGGCGATGCCCGAGCCCGCAAGGTGCGAAGCCTTCACCGCCTCGATGATCGAGTCCTTCGAATAGAAGCCCGAGAAGAACGGCGTGCCGATCAGCGCGAGCGAGCCGATGAGCGAAGTGATCCACGTAATGGGCATGTACTTGCGCAGGCCGCCCATGTTGCGCATGTCCTGGTCGTGGTGCATGCCGATGATGACCGAGCCCGCGCCGAGGAACAGCAGCGCCTTGAAGAACGCGTGCGTCATCAGGTGGAACATCGCGACGGGATACGCCGACACGCCGAGCGCCACGGTCATGTAGCCGAGCTGCGAGAGCGTGGAGTAAGCGACCACGCGCTTGATGTCGTGCTGCACGATGCCGAGGAAGCCCATGAAGAGCGCGGTAATCGAACCGATCACGACGATGAACGAAAGCGCGGCGTCCGACAGTTCGAACAGCGGCGACATGCGCGCGACCATGAAGATGCCGGCCGTCACCATGGTGGCGGCGTGGATCAGCGCCGAGATTGGCGTCGGGCCTTCCATCGAGTCAGGCAGCCAGACGTGCAGCGGGAACTGCGCCGACTTGCCCATCGCACCGACGAACAGGCAGATGCACGAGACCGTGAGCAGGTTCCACGAGGTGCCCGGGAACGTCAGCGCGGCAATTTCGTGGCCCTTCGCGAACACGTCGTTGTAATTGAGCGAGCCGCCGTACGCGAGCAGCAGGCCGATGCCCAACAGGAAGCCGAAGTCGCCCACGCGGTTCACGAGGAACGCCTTCATGTTCGCGTAGATGGCGCTTTCACGCTTGAAGTAGAAGCCGATCAGCAGGTACGAGACGAGGCCCACTGCTTCCCAGCCGAAGAACAGCTGCAGGAAGTTGTTGCTCATCACGAGCATCAGCATCGAGAACGTGAACAGCGCGATGTACGAGAAGAAGCGCTGGTAGCCCTCTTCTTCCGCCATGTAGCCGATCGTGTAGATATGCACCATCAGCGACACGAAGGTCACGACGATCATCATCAGCGCCGTCAGCGAGTCGACCAGGAAGCCCACTTCGAACTTCAGGCCGCCCACCGACATCCATTCGTAGATGGTCGCGTTGAAGCTCGCGCCGTTCACCACGTCGAAGAACGTGATGCACGAGAGCACGAAAGCAATCGCGACGCCAAGAATGGTGACCGTATGCGCGCCCGCGCGCCCCACCGTTTTGCCAAACAACCCGGCAATGAGAGAACCGGCGAGCGGCGCCAGCGGGATCGCCAGCAATAGGGTTTCGTTGAGTGTCGTTGCCATAAACAGAGCCTGCCTTAACCTTTGAGCTGATCGAGGTCCTCGACATTGATCGTGTCGAGGCTGCGGAACAGAGTCACAAGAATAGCCAGACCAATTGCGGCTTCCGCTGCCGCAACAGTTAGCACGAAGAACACGAAAATCTGTCCGTGAACGTCACCTAGGTAATGAGAAAACGCGACGAAATTGGTGTTCACCGCTAACAACATCAGCTCGATCGCCATCAGGATGATGATGACGTTGCGCCGATTCAGAAAAATGCCGACGATCGAGATCGCAAAGAGGATCGCGCCGAGGACGAGGTAATGGGCCAGGGTCAACATAATGCTCTCCTCTACGCTTGGCTCTTGGTGCCGGTCGCGGCCGGGGTCGCTTCGGCGTCGCTCGCCTCGGCCACTTCCGGAACATCCTTGACCGCAGGCATCTTCACGAGGCGCACGCGGTCCTGGCGACGCACGCTAACCTGCTTCGAAACGTTCTGGCGCTTGGCGTTCTTGGGCTCGCGCACGGTCAGCGAAATAGCCGCGACGATCGCCACGAGCAGCACGAGGCCGGCAATTTCGAATGCGAAGATGTAATCGGTATAGATGATCTTGCCGATCAGGTGCGTATTCGACACCGATGCGGCGGCCGCGGCCGAGGTATCCGGCACCGGCGCGGTGGTCGCACCATAGCCGTGCCACAGAATCAGCGCGGTCTCGATCACGATGATCGCTCCCACGATGGTCGCCACCGGCACGAAGCGCTTGAAGTCGCGGCTCAGCACGTCGATGTTGATGTCCAGCATCATCACCACGAACAGGAACAGCACCATCACCGCGCCCACGTAGACGAGCACCAGCAGGATCGCGAGGAATTCGGCCTCGAGCAGCATCCACACCGCGGCCGCGTTGAAGAACGCGAGCACGAGGAAGAGCGCGGACGAGACAGGATTGCGCGAGGTGATCACCTTCAGCCCTGATAGCGTGAGCAGCAGCGCGAAGATGTAGAACAGGACGGTCGTGAATTCCATGATTACTGGTTCATCGTTGAGGCCATCGTAAGGCGGATTGCGCAGCGCAAACTGGCGGCCAGACCAGAAGGCATCGCGCCGCGGTTCCCGGGCTGCGGCTTTGCGGCGCCCGGCTTTTGCCCAGACACACACGTTCCCCGCAGCGGACCCGAACTGCGGGCCGATACAGCGTCAAACTGAAGATCAACGGTACGGTGCATCTGCTGCCTTGTTCGCCGCGATCTGCGCTTCGTAGCGGTCGCCGACGGCCAGCAGCATATCCTTCGTGAAATACAGATCGCCGCGCTTCTCGCCGTGATACTCGAGAATGTGCGTCTCGACAATCGAGTCGACCGGGCAGCTCTCTTCGCAGAAGCCGCAGAAGATGCACTTGGTCAGGTCGATGTCGTAGCGCGTGGTGCGGCGCGTGTTGTCCGCGCGCACTTCCGATTCGATTGTGATCGCGAGCGCGGGACACACGGCCTCGCACAGCTTGCACGCGATGCAGCGCTCTTCGCCGTTTTCATAGCGCCGCAATGCATGCAGGCCACGAAAGCGCGGGGAGATCGGAGTCTTCTCTTCCGGAAACTGCACGGTAAACTTGCGCTTGAAGGCATAGCGACCCGTCAGCGCGAGCCCCTTGAGCAGCTCGGTCAGGAAGAACGTCTTGAAGAAGTTTTGGATAGCGGTCATGTTTCCTTCGCCCCTTATTTCCAGATGCTCAGCGGCGACATATACCAGAAGCCGATCACGATCAGCCACACGACGCACACCGGAATAAACACCTTCCAGCCAAGACGCATGATCTGGTCATAGCGATAGCGCGGGAACGTCGCGCGCGCCCAGATGAACACCGACAGGAAGAAGAAAGTCTTCAGCACCAGCCAAAAGACGCCCGGAATGAAATCGAGGAACGCGAACGGTGCGCTCCAGCCGCCGAGGAACAGCACGGACGTAAGCGCCGAGATCACGATCATGTTGATGTACTCAGCGAGGAAGAAGAGCGCAAAGCCCATCCCCGAGTACTCGATCATGTGGCCGGCGACGATTTCCGACTCCCCTTCCACCACGTCGAACGGATGGCGGTTCGTTTCGGCGAGGCCCGAGATGAAGTAGACGACGAACATCGGCAGCAGCGGCAGCCAGTTCCACGAGAGGAACGTGACGCCGTGGCTCGCGAACATGCCTTGCATTTGGCCGCGAACGATGTCCGAGAGGTTCAGGCTGCCCGACACCATCAGCACCACGACCAGCGCGAAGCCCATCGCGATTTCATACGAGACCATCTGCGCCGCGGCGCGCATCGCGCCAAGGAACGCATACTTCGAGTTCGAGGCCCAGCCCGCGAGAATCACGCCGTAGACGCCGAACGACGAAATCGCCATCACGTAGAGCAAACCCGCGTTGATGTCGCCGAGCACCGCGCCCGCCTGGAACGGAATCACCGCCCAGACCGCGAAGGCCGGCACCACCACCATGATCGGGGCGACCATATAGATCCAGCGGCTCGCCTGCGCAGGCTGAATGACTTCCTTGAGCAGCAGCTTCAGCACGTCGGCGATCGGCTGCAACATGCCGCCGGGACCCACGCGGTTCGGGCCGAGACGCACGTGCATCCAGCCGATCAGCTTGCGCTCCCACAGGATCAGGTACGCCACGCACAGCAGGATCACCACCGCGACGACGAGAATGCGCACCAGCGCCCAGACGGTGGGCCATGCCACGCCGAGCAGCTGGCTGCCGCCTGCATTGATCGTATCGAACAAGCTCATTTACGCCTTCTCCACCAGCAGTTCACCGAACAGGCTGCCGAGCTGCGCGGCGGCCGGCGTTGCTGCCGACACGCGCACCGCCGTCGGCGCAAGATTCGCATCGCGCGTCGCGGGCGCGGTCACCGAGAGCTCGCCCTGGCGCACGCGCACGGCGTCACCCTCTTTCAGGCCGAGCTGGTCGAAGAGCGCGGCCGGCAAGCCGATGGTGTTCGCCACGCGTGCCGCCATTGTGAGCTGCAGCGCCTCGCCGCGACGCACGAGTTGATCGGCGCGGTAGATAGGCACGTCGGAGAGGCGCTCGAAGCGGCCAACGGCTGCCTTCGCAAGGCTGCCTCGAGTCACCTGGGCCGTGGCTTTGTTCGACAGGCGCGCAGTGATGTCGCCGTCGCCGAGCGCCTTGCGGCGCACGTCTTCCGATGTTTCGTACTCGAAGCCCTGCGCGCCGAGCAGCGTGCCGAGCACGCGCAGGACCTTCCAGGCCGGCCGCGTGTCGCCGAGCGGACGCACGACGCCGTTGAACGACTGGACCGTGCCCTCCGCGTTGACGAACGTGCCCGAGGTCTCCGTGAACGGCGAGATGGGCAGCAGCACGTCGGCGTAGTCGAGGCCGGTCTTGAACGGCGAGAACACAGCGACCATCTCGGCCTGCGCAAGCGCGGCGCGCGCGGCAGCCGGGTTGGCCGTATCGAACTCGGGTTCGACGTTGAACAGCAAGTAACCCTTGCGCGGCTGCTCGAACACTTCGCGAGCGTTCAGGCCGTTGCTTCCCGGCAAGGCGCCCACGAGGTGCGCGCCGACCGTATTCGCAGCTTCGGTGAGGAAACCGAGCGTCGCACCCGTCGTTTCGGCGATGAACTGCGCAGCCGCATGCAGCCGCGCGAATTCCGGATGCTGGACGGCAGCGTTGCCGAGCAGCACGAAGCGGCGCTCACCGCTCGCGAGCGAGGCGGCCACCTGCTTTGCGGCGTCGTTCGCCTGCGCGCCGGCGAAGCCTTCAGGCAGCGCAACACCCTTCGCCTCCGCAGCCGCCGCGGCAATCGCACCCAGTTCGTCAAGCCATGCCGAAGGCGCGGCGACGATACGCTGCGCGTTCGGGATCAGCGAGCCGTCGGCCGATGCCTGCAGGAATGCCACGCTTGCGCCGCCCTTCGCTGCCTGGCGCAGACGCGCTGCGAACAGCGCGTGGTCGCGGCGCAGGAACGAGCCGATCACGAACGCCGAGTCGGCATACGACAGATCCGCAATCTTGGTGCCGAGCCACGGCGCGCCCGCGAGCGGCGCCGAGAAGTCGCTCTGGCGCAGCCGGAAGTCGACGTTCGGCGTACCGATCGCGTCCGCGAACTGCTTCGCGAGATAGAGTTCTTCGGCCGTGCTGTGCGGGCTCGCGAGCAGAGCGAGCTGGTTCTCGCCGTGCTCGTCGCTGATGCCCTTGATACCCTTCACCACGTATTCGAGCGCAGTCTGCCAGTCGGTCTCGACCCACTGGCCACCCTGCTTGATCATCGGATGCGTGAGGCGATCCTCGGCGTTCAGCCCTTCATACGAGAAGCGGTCCTTGTCCGAGATCCAGCACTCGTTGATGGCTTCGTTCTCGAACGGCAGCACGCGCATCACGCGGTTGTTCTTCACCTGCACGACGAGGTTCGCGCCCGTCGAATCGTGCGGGCTCACCGACTTGCGGCGCGACAGTTCCCACGTACGCGCGGAGAAGCGGAACGGCTTGCTCGTGAGCGCGCCGACCGGGCACAGGTCGATCATGTTGCCCGAGAGTTCCGAGTCCACCGTCTTGCCGACGAAAGTGCTGATTTCCGAGTGCATGCTGCGGCCGAGCATGCCGAGTTCCATCACACCGGCAATTTCGTCGCCGAAGCGCACGCAGCGCGTGCAGTGAATGCAGCGCGTCATCTCTTCCATCGAGATGAGCGGGCCAACGTTCTTGTGGAACACGACGCGCTTTTCCTCGCTATAGCGCGAGGCCGACTTGCCATAGCCAACCGCCAGATCCTGCAACTGGCATTCGCCGCCCTGATCGCAGATCGGACAGTCGAGCGGGTGGTTGATCAACAGGAATTCCATCACGGCTTGCTGACCCTGCACGGCCTTGTCGGACGTCGTGCGCACGACCATGCCTTGCGACACCGGCGTCGCGCACGCGGGCACGGCCTTCGGCATCTTCTCGACATCAACGAGACACATCCGGCAGTTGGCCGCGATGGACAGCTTCTTGTGATAGCAGAAGTGCGGAATGTACGTGTCGACCCGTTGCGCAGCCTGGATCACCATGCTGCCTTCGGGCACCTGCACCTTCTTGCCGTCTATTTCAAGTTCAACCATGATGGTTAATCGTCCCTAACCTGTTACCGCTCAATTACCCAGCGGTCTACCCCGTTGCGTTCCGCCACGCGGTTCGCGCCCAACACGCCTTTGCCTTTAAGCCGCCTTATGCAGCCACAGTTTGCGAGGCCGCGTGCGAGCCGGCATGTCCGCCGACCAGGCAACGCTTGTTGTGCACGTGATATTCGAATTCGTCCCAATAGTGCTTGAGCATGCCGCGCACCGGCATGGCCGCTGCATCGCCGAGTGCGCAGATCGTCCGGCCCATGATGTTGCCCGCCACCGAGTTCAGCAGGTCCAGGTCTTCCTGGCGGCCCTGGCCATGCTCGATGCGATTCACGACGCGATAGAGCCAGCCGGTACCCTCTCGGCACGGCGTGCATTGGCCGCACGACTCTTCATAGTAGAAGTACGACAGACGCAGCAGCGAGCGCACCATGCAGCGCGTTTCGTCCATGACGATGACCGCGCCCGAGCCGAGCATCGAGCCCTGCTTGGCAATGGAGTCATAGTCCAGGTCCGTCTGCATCATCAAGTCGCCCGGAATGACCGGCGCCGACGAGCCACCCGGAATCACGGCCTTGAGCTTCTTGCCGCCGCGCACGCCGCCGGCGAGTTCCATGAGCTTCGCGAACGGCGTGCCAAGCGGAACCTCGTAGTTGCCCGGACGCTCCACGTCGCCCGAGATGGAGAAAATCTTGGTGCCGCCGTTGTTCGGCTTGCCAATCTCCATGTACGTCTGCGGACCAACGGTCAGCAGGAACGGCACCGCGGCGAACGTCTCGGTATTGTTGATCGTGGTGGGCTTGCCGTACACGCCGAAGCTCGCCGGGAAAGGCGGCTTGAAGCGCGGCTGGCCCTTCTTGCCTTCGAGCGACTCGAGCAGCGCGGTTTCTTCGCCGCAGATGTACGCGCCATAACCGTGGTGCGCGTGCAGCTGGAACGAGAAGTCCGTGCCGAGAATGTTGTCGCCGAGGTAGCCAGCCTGGCGCGCCTCTTCAAGCGCGGCCTCGAAGCGGCGATAGACCTCGAAGATTTCGCCGTGGATGTAGTTGTAGCCTACAGTGATACCCATCGCGTACGCGCCGATGGCCATACCTTCGATCACGGAATGCGGATTCCAGCGCAGGATGTCGCGATCCTTGAACGTGCCCGGCTCGCCTTCGTCCGAATTGCAGACGAGATACTTCTGCCCCGGGAACTGACGCGGCATGAAGCTCCACTTCAGGCCCGTCGGGAAGCCCGCACCACCACGACCGCGCAGGCCGCTGGCCTTGACGTCGGCGATGACCTGCTCGGGCGGAATCTTTTCTTCGAGGATGCGGCGCAACTGCTTGTAGCCGCCACGCGCGACATAGTCTTCGAGATGCCAGTTCTCGCCGTTCAGGCCCGCGAGAATCAGAGGTTGAATGTGACGATCGTGCAACGAAGTCATTTCGAAAGCTCCTCGAGCAGCTGGTCGATCTTCTCGCGGCTCATGAAGCTGCACATGCGGTGGTTGTTCACCAGCAGCACCGGTGCGTCGCCGCACGCGCCCATGCACTCACCTTCCTTCAAGGTGAACTTGCCGTCGGGCGTGGTTTCGCCGAAGTCGATTCCGAGCTTCTGCTTCAGATATGCAGCGGTGCTTTCCGCACCGCCATCCGGGCCGAGCTGGCACGGCAGGTTCGTGCAGAGCGTGATCTTGTGCTTGCCGACAGGCTTCGTCTCGAACATTGTGTAGAAGGTGGCGACTTCCTGGACCGCGACAGGCGGCATGCCAAGATAATCGGCCACGAACTGCATGAGTTCGGGCGACAGCCAGCGATGCTCTTCCTGAGCAACGGCCAACGCCGCCATTACGGCAGACTGTTTCTGATCGGCGGGGTACTTCGTCAACGCGCGATCGATTTCTTTCAGGCCTTCAGCTGAGATCATTTTCAGACACGACTCTTTCATTTCCTACCGTTGCAATTCCCGCCACACAAACTCCCGTCGCGCGTGAAGCGTACCTGCTCGCTGCGACAGACGTGGCGTTCCCGGTATTTCGCCATGCGCCCTCTTGCCAGGACGCACCGGCAGTTCGCTGCTTAGCGGTCAATTTCACCGAACACGATGTCCTGCGTGCCGATGATCGTGACCGCGTCGGCAATCATGTGACCGCGCGCCATCTCATCCAGCGCGGACAGATGGGCATAGCCCGGTGCGCGGATCTTCAGACGATACGGCTTGTTGGCGCCATCCGACACCAGGTAGATGCCGAATTCGCCCTTTGGATGCTCCACGGCTGCGTAGGCCTCGCCTTCGGGCACGTGGAAACCTTCGGTGAAGAGCTTGAAGTGGTGAATCAGCTCTTCCATGTTCGACTTCATGTTGACGCGCGACGGCGGCGCAACCTTGTGATTGTCGACCATCACTGGGCCAGGATTCTTGCGCAGCCACTCAATGCACTGTTTCGCGATGCGAGTCGATTGACGCATTTCCTCGACGCGAACGAGGTAGCGGTCGTAGCAGTCGCCGTTCACACCCACGGGGATGTCGAAGTCGAGCTGGTCATAAACCTCGTAAGGCTGCTTCTTGCGCAGATCCCACTCGATGCCCGAGCCGCGCAGCATCGCGCCGGTCAGGCCCAGTTGCATCGCGCGCTCCGGCGTCACCACGCCGATGCCCACGAGACGCTGCTTCCAGATGCGGTTGTCGGTGAGGAGCGTTTCATACTCGTCGACGCAAGCGGGGAAGCGCGTGAAGAAGTCGTCGATGAAGTCCAGCACCGAGCCCTGGCGCGCCTCGTTCATGCGCGCGAGCGCCTTCTCGTTGTGGATCTTCGAAGCCTTGTACTGCGGCATCGCGTCGGGCAGATCGCGGTACACACCGCCCGGACGATAGTAAGCCGCGTGCATGCGCGCGCCCGAGACCGCCTCGTAGACATCCATCAGGTCTTCGCGCTCGCGGAACGCGTAGAGGAATACCGCCATCGCGCCCACGTCGAGCCCGTGCGAGCCGATCCACATCAGGTGGTTGAGCACGCGCGTGATTTCGTCGAACAGCACGCGAATGTACTTCGCGCGAATCGGCACCTCGATGCCGAGCAGTTTCTCGATGGCAAGCACATAGCCGTGCTCGTTGACCATCATCGACACGTAGTCGAGACGGTCCATGTACGGGACCGACTGAATGAAGGTCTTGTTTTCTGCGAGCTTTTCCGTCGCACGGTGCAGCAGGCCGATGTGCGGATCGGCGCGCTGGATCACTTCGCCGTCGAGCTCGAGCACGAGGCGCAGCACGCCGTGCGCTGCCGGGTGCTGCGGGCCGAAGTTGAGCGTGTAGTTCTTGATCTCTGACATGCGACCCTCTTAGTGTTTCCTCAGACCACCGTAGCGATCCTCGCGGATCACGCGCGGCGTGATTTCGCGCGGCTCGATCGTGACCGGCTGGTAAACCACGCGCTTCTGCTCCGGGTCGTAACGCATTTCGACGTAGCCCGATATCGGGAAGTCTTTACGGAACGGGTGGCCGATGAAACCGTAGTCGGTCAGGATGCGGCGCAAGTCGGGGTGACCTTCGAAGACGATGCCGAACAGGTCGAACGCCTCGCGCTCGTACCAGTTGGCCGAACTCCAGATGTCGACAAGCGAGGACACGATGGGCACGTCGTCATCCGGCGCGAACACGCGCAGGCGCAGACGCCAGTTATTCGTGATGGAGAGCAGATGCGACACGGCCGCGAAGCGCTGGCCTTCCCAAGCGCCATCGCCGTATGTCTGATAGTCGACGCCACACAGGTCAATCAACTGCTCGAAGCGAAGCGACGGATTGTCGCGGAGCTCCTTCGCCACGCTGAGGTAATCTGCAGAGCTTATGACCAAGGTCAATTCGCCGAGCGCTTCGGTGAGACTGACGACGCGCGCACCGAGGGCCGCTTCGAGGTTCGCTTTCAGGGTCTCGAGTTTGCTTGCCATATTATGGGGGAGGCGCTTGGCCTTTATTGACGGGCGATGGTGCTGGTACGACGGATCTTCGCCTGCAACTGGATGATCCCGTACACGAGGGCTTCCGCTGTCGGGGGACAACCCGGCACGTAGACGTCGACCGGCACGATGCGATCACACCCGCGCACGACCGAATACGAATAGTGGTAGTAGCCGCCGCCGTTGGCGCACGAGCCCATCGAAATCACCCAGCGCGGCTCGGCCATCTGATCGTAGACCTTGCGCAACGCGGGCGCCATTTTGTTGCACAGCGTGCCGGCAACGATCATCACGTCTGACTGACGCGGGCTCGGGCGAAACACCACGCCGAAGCGGTCGAGGTCGTAACGGGCCGCGCCCGCGTGCATCATCTCGACCGCGCAACACGCAAGACCGAACGTCATCGGCCACAGCGAGCCGGTGCGCGTCCAGTTGATCAGCTTGTCAGCCGTCGTGGTGACAAACCCTTCCTTCAAGACCCCTTCGATACTCATGTGCTTTCCACTCCAGACGGACGACCTGCGGCGTGTCCGCAGCGCCACCCATGCTATCCGGCGATTAACCTCTTATTCCCAGTCGAGACCGCCCTTCTTCCAGATGTAGGCAAAGCCCAGCAGGAATTCGAGCAGAAACAGCATCATCGACAGGAAGCCCGGCCAGCCGATATCGCGCAGGGCAACACCCCACGGAAACAGGAACGCCGTTTCGAGGTCGAAGATGATGAAGAGAATGGCCACGAGGTAATACCGTACATCGAACTTCATGCGCGCGTCTTCGAACGCTTCGAAGCCGCACTCGTACGGTGAAATTTTTTCGCTGTCGGGCCGGTTGGGACCGAGGATCTTGCCGATGCTAACCAACGCCACGCCCAGACCAAGACCTACGAGAAGGAATAACAGGACGGGGTAATAGGTAGCGAGATTCAAGGCTATCCTCTTTCGGTTGGTTCTGAGGTTCCGCAGGAACTTCAAGTCGCGCTGCGGGAATCACTTTACGTACTTCGCGCTACGAACACGACGTATAAAACAAAAATGCCAGCCGAAGCTGAAGCAAGCGGCTGGCATTTTTTAGATAACATTGGTGCCGACGGCGAGACTCGAACTCGCACAGCTTTCGCCACTACCCCCTCAAGATAGCGTGTCTACCAATTTCACCACGTCGGCACTACATGCAATCCGGGACAACAATTTCATGCAACCCGCGAATCGCTTCAAGACTTAAATTCTAACTTGTTCCCGCTCTTTGTTCAATGCACAAAAACAAGTTTTTCAGAATTATTTCGGTACGTCGTTGCTGGCGGCGGCCGGCGCTGCCGCCGGAGCGCTAGCCGCGGAAGCCGCAGGAACAGATGCAGCAACCGGCGCCGAAGCCACGACGGGAGCCGGCGCCGTAGCGCCCAGCAAGCCTGCCGAAGGCTTCGAATGATAAGACCCCAAGTAAGTTAATGCAAGCGTCGAGACAAAAAAGACCGTTGCAAGAATCGCCGTTGTGCGCGACAGAAAGTTCGCGGCGCCGGTCGCGCCAAACAGGCTACCCGAAGCACCGCTGCCGAACGCGGCGCCCATGTCGGCGCCCTTGCCGTGCTGCAGCAAAACGAGGCCGATCACCCCGAGCGCCGACAGAATCTGGACGACGATAATCAACGTTTTCAAATACAGCATCACACTCACCTGAGTCCTTGTTGAGCACAGCCTCCCCGGAGGCATGCGCATGTGCGGCCGGCACGAGCGTCGCGGGAGGCGACGTGCCCAAGCCTTACTCTTATCCCGCGACGCTCACGCCCGCCCCAGCGGCCGCGCAAATCGCGAGGAAATCTCCAGCCTTCAGCGCAGCGCCGCCGATCAGGCCACCATCGATATCGGCCTGACGAAACAACTCCGCCGCATTCTCCGGCTTCACGCTGCCGCCGTACAGCAGCGGCACGTCCGCCACCTGCGCGCCCTTCGCGGCAAGCCGCGCACGCAGGAACGCATGTACCTGCTGCGCCTGCTCCGCAGTCGCGCTCTTGCCCGTGCCAATGGCCCAGACCGGCTCATAGGCTACGACGATGCGCGCCGCCTCTTCGACCGACAGCACCGCCAGCACTGCGTCCAGCTGCGCGCCGACCACTTGCTCGGTCGTACCGCCTTCACGCTGCTCCAGCGTCTCGCCCACGCAGACGATCGGCGTGAGGCCGGCCGCAAGCGCGCGCTGCGTCTTCTGCGCGACGAGTTCGGAGCTTTCGCCGTGATACGCCCGACGCTCGGAGTGACCGACGATCGCGAACCCTGCCTCGAATTCGGCAACCATGCCCGCTGCGACTTCGCCCGTCCAGGCGCCCTGCTCGTGCGCGGACACGTCCTGCGCGCCCCAGACTACGCGGCTGCCGCCGAGCAAAGCCTGAGCCTGCGCAAGATAGGGAAACGGCACGCACACGCCGACGCGCACCCCGGCGTGCAGCGACTGCACGCCCTGCACGACGCCTTCGAGCAATGCCGCATTGGCCGCGAGGCGACCATGCATCTTCCAGTTACCGACTACGAGCTTCGATCGTTGATTCGTCATTGTTCCGGTTGCTGTTAAAAGCGGACGCAAAACGCAGAATTTTACTGCGTGCAATCGAGGCGGGTCAAACCGGCCTGCTCCGGACCCGCGAAAAAAGCATCAAAAAAATGCCGAAAAATCAAAGCATGAACCCGCCGTTGCCCCATACAGCGGGCCCGCGCGGGTTCATAGCGGCGCCATCAGGTCGACTGCCCCCAATCGAGCATGATCTTGCCGATGTGTTCGCTGCTCTCCATCAGCGCGTGGGCCTCGGCCGCCCGCGCAGCCGGGAAGACGCGGAACACGACCGGCTTGATCCGCCCCTCTTCAAGCAGCGGCCACACATTCGCCTTCAATTCGTGGGCGATCTGCGCCTTGAATTCAACCGAACGGGCGCGCAGTGTCGAGCCCGTAATCGTCAGGCGGCGGCGCAAGATTTCGCCCATGTTGACCTCGGCCTTCGAGCCGCCGAGCGTCGCAATCAGTACGATGCGGCCGCCATTGGCCAGTGCCGAAAGCTCGCGCGACACGTAACCGCCCGCAACCATGTCGAGAATCACGTCGACGCCACGGTCGTTCGTGAGCGCCTTAACGACCTCCACGAAATCTTCGTTGCGATAGTTGATGGCGCGGTCGGCGCCCAACTGCTCGCAGGCCCGGCACTTGTCGTCCGACCCCGCGGTCGCGAAGACGCGAAAGCCGAGTGCATGCGCAATCTGGATAGCCGTAACGCCGATCCCGCTCGAACCGCCCTGCACGAGCAGCGTCTCGTTCTCGCCGCCCTCGCCCTTGCCAAGCAAGGCGCGCTGGAACACGTTGCTCCACACCGTGAAATAGGTCTCGGGCAACGACGCCGCTTCAATATCCGTGAGTCCCTTCGGCACCGGCAGGCACTGACCGAGCGGCGCGACCGCGTACTCGGCGTAGCCGCCGCCCGCGATCAGCGCGCACACACGATCGCCGAGCTTCAGGCCGAACGGATTGCTCTTTTCGTCGATCGTCCCGCCGACGATCTCGCCCGCCACTTCGAGCCCCGGCAGATCGGAAATCCCCGGCGGCGGCGCATACGAACCCTTGCGCTGAAACACGTCGGGGCGATTCACGCCCGACGCACCCACCTTGATCAGCACCTCGCCGGCCTTCGGCTCGGGCATCGGGCGCTCGGTCAGCTTGAGCACGTCCGGCGCACCGAATTCAGTAATTTCCACTGCCTTCATCTCGCGTCTCCGTAGGGCGTAAACCTCAATCTCACATTCTCATAAAAAAACGGCCGGCGCGCTCATCGCGTGCCGGCCGTTTCAGCAATCCGCCTTACTGCTGCGGCTCGCCCTGCGGTGCGCCGTTAGCGGCTGCTTCGTTGAGCAGCGCCTTGGCGGACAGGCGCACGCGGCCCTTCTCGTCCGTCTGGATGACCTTGACCTTCACGATCTGGCCTTCCTTCAGGTAGTCGTTGATGTCCTTGATGCGCTCGTTGGCGATTTCGGAAATATGCAGCAGGCCATCCTTGCCCGGCAGCAGGTTCACGATCGCGCCGAAGTCGAGCAGCTTGAGGACCGCGCCTTCGTACACCTGGCCCACTTCCACTTCAGCCGTGATGTTCTCGATGCGCTTCTTCGCTTCGGCCATGCCTTCGCTCGAGGTCGAAGCGATGGTCACGACGCCGTCGTCCGAAATGTCGATGGTCGTGCCGGTTTCTTCGGTCAGCGCGCGGATCACCGAACCGCCCTTGCCGATCACGTCGCGGATCTTCTCCGGGTTGATCTTGACGGTGATCATGCGCGGAGCGTAGGCCGACAGTTCCGTGTTCACGCCCGACACCGCCGAGGTCATCTTGCCGAGGATGTGCATACGGCCTTCCTTCGCTTGCGCGAGGGCGACCTGCATGATTTCCTTGGTGATGCCCTGGATCTTGATGTCCATCTGCAGCGCGGTCACGCCAGCTTCCGTGCCCGCAACCTTGAAGTCCATGTCGCCGAGGTGATCTTCGTCACCGAGGATGTCGGTTAGCACAGCGAATTTGTTGCCTTCGAGGATCAGGCCCATCGCGATACCGGCGACGTGCGCCTTCATCGGCACGCCGGCGTCCATCAGCGCGAGGCAGCCGCCGCACACCGAAGCCATCGACGACGAACCGTTCGACTCGGTGATTTCCGAGACCACGCGGATCGAGTAGCCGAACTCTTCGGCGCTCGGCAGGCACGCGACGAGCGCGCGCTTGGCCAGCCGCCCGTGGCCGATTTCACGGCGCTTGGGCGAACCCACGCGGCCCGTTTCGCCGGTCGCGAACGGGGGCATGTTGTAGTGGAGCATGAAGCGGTCGCGGTACTCGCCTTCGAGCGCGTCGATGATCTGCTCGTCGCCCTTGGTGCCGAGCGTCGCGACGACCAGCGCCTGCGTTTCGCCGCGCGTGAAGAGCGCCGAACCGTGGGTACGCGGCAGCACGCCGGTGCGGATCTCGATCGGGCGCACGGTGCGCGTGTCACGGCCGTCGATGCGCGGCTCGCCGTTGAGGATCTGCGAGCGGACGATCTTCGCTTCGAGGTCGAAAATGATGTTGCCGACCGTCGCCTTGTCGGCCGCCGTCGTGCCGGCCGCAGCCGCTTCTTCTTCGAGCTTCGCCGACGTTGCTGCGTAGACTTCCTTCAGCTTGGTCGAGCGTTGCTGCTTGTCGCGCAGTTGATATGCGGCGAGCAGATTGTCGTTGGCGATGGCCGTGACGCGCGCGATGAGCGCTTCGTCCTTCGGCGCCGGCTGCCAGTCCCACTCGGGCTTGCCGCCGTCACGCACCAGTTCGTGGATTGCGTCGATGGCCGTTTGCATCTGCTCGTGGCCGAACACCACGGCGCCGAGCATCACGTCTTCCGGCAGCTGGTCGGCTTCCGACTCCACCATCAGCACGGCGCGCTCGGTACCGGCCACGACGAGGTCGAGACGCGAGTCCTTGATCTGCGCGCGCGTCGGGTTCAGCACGTATTCGTTGTTGATGTAAGCAACGCGTGCGGCGCCAACCGGACCGTTGAACGGCAGACCCGAGATCGCCAGTGCAGCCGACGCGCCGATCAGCGCAGGGATGTCAGCCGGGATTTCCGGGTTGATCGACAGAACGTGGATCACGACCTGGACTTCGTTGTAGAAGCCTTCCGGGAAAAGCGGGCGCAGCGGGCGGTCGATCAGGCGCGAGATCAGCGTCTCGCCTTCCGACGGACGGCCTTCGCGGCGGAAGAAGCCGCCCGGAATCTTGCCGGCCGAATACGTCTTCTCGATGTAGTCGACGGTGAGCGGGAAGAAGTCCTGACCCGGCTTCGCGGTCTTGGCGCCAACGACGGTCGCGAGCACCACGGTGTCTTCGACGTCGACGATGACGGCGCCGCTCGCCTGACGGGCGATTTCACCGGTTTCGAGGCGCACATTGTGCTGGCCCCATTTGAATTCCTTCACGACTTTATTGAACATGGTCATGGTCACTCACTCCTTACTCATTTGTTATGCATCGCCCGCACACGCGGGCGACACGGCAAGACAGAATCCGGCACCGCGCAGGTAGAGGAGTGTTATGCCATTCCAGCGGACCGCGCGGATGCGACGATGACGCGGCGCGTCTACGACGTGTTGTCGCACGATTCGATGGAATGACACAAAGCTCTGCCCCGAGGCCCGGCCCTGCTGCTCTTACTGCTGCTTTTACCGCTATGGTTGCTGCTTCGTACTGCTATCCGGCGCGCATCGCATGAAGCGGACCGTTCAAAAACAAAATGCCTGCATCAGTGGAACTGACACAGGCATCTTTCGGCAAGACCTTGCGATTACTTGCGCAGACCCAGCTTCTCGATCAGTGCGCGGTAACGATCTGCGTCCTTGCCCTTCAGGTAGTCGAGCAGCTTGCGGCGGCGGCTCACCATGCGCAGCAGACCGCGGCGGCTGTGGTGATCCTTCGCGTGCGACTTGAAGTGGCCGGTCAGTTCGTTGATACGCGACGTCAGGAGGGCAACCTGGACTTCGGGCGAACCCGTGTCACCGGTGCCACGCGCGAATTGCGCGACGATGTCGGACTTCTTGATATCTGCTACGGACATTTTGCTTTTCCTTTAAAACAAACAAGCGGTCACGGAAGAATGGCCGTGCCGTGGTTGTGACTATTGCTGTCTTGCCGTAAATCACGACAAGACGCGCATTGTAGCACAGGCCGAATTCGCCGCGAGCACGGCCTGCACGGGCCCGGTTCAGGGACGCTTCATCTTGCAGACCGTCGCCGGCACCGTGCGTTCCGCCGGCAGCGTCAGCACCGTGCGAAAGCCGTATTGCGACCCCTCGTTGTCGTAGCGCACGCCCGGCGCGCCCTGCTTGTCCATCTGCATCACGTAAAGGGGCTGGATCACCTGATGATCGTCGGCGCGCATCCACATCGGATGGAAGCTGCTTTCGTCTCCCGCGAAGCGCATGCCCTCGAGCGCCGTCGCGACCGCTTCCGGCTGCGCCGAGCCGGCCTTCGTCATGGCCTGGGCGAGCATCTCCACGAGCATGCTCATGCGCAGCACCGGATAGTCGTCCTGCGGTGCCGGATAGCGGGCCCGGAACGCCGCATACCACGCGTCGGAGCCCGCGCCGCCCGCGTTCGGATGCCAGTCGGCCACGGCGATCACGCGCTTGACGCCGGCCTCGCCGAGCGCCGCCGGCGCGCCGAGACTGTTGCCGTAGAACGTGTAGAACCGGGTGTCGAGCCCCTGTTCGCGCGCGGCCTTCACGAGCAGCGTGAGATCGCTGCCCCAATTACCGGTGATGACCGCATCCGCACCCGCCGCGCGAATCTTCGCGACATAAGGCGCGAAATCCTTCACCCGGCCGATCGGATGAAACTCGTCGCCCACCACGGCGATGTCCGGGCGCCGCTTTGCCAGCGCCGCGCGTGCGAGCGTGCTCACATCGTGGCCGAAGCTGTAGTCCTGATTCAGCAGATAGACCTTCCTCACCGATTTGTCGGCGGCGATCACGTCCGCGAGCGCCTCCATGCGCATGCCCGCGTGCGCGTCGAAGCGAAAGTGCCAGAAGCTGCAATTCGCGTTGGTAAGTGCGGGATCGTCGGCCGAATAGTTGAGGAAGAGCTCACGATTATCGGGCTCGCGCGCGTTCTGGCGATCGATCGCCGCGACGAGCGCCGCCGCCACCGCCGAGCTGTTGCCCTGCAGGATGAAGCCGATATGGCGATCCACCGCCGCACGCAGCTGCATCAACGCTGCCTCGGTGCTGCCCTTGCTGTCGAGGACCACGAGGTCGAGCGGATGACGCCCATCGGCCAGCGTGACGCCGCCGCGCGCATTCACGCGCTCGACGCCGAAACGCAGATTGCGCTCGACGGCCGCACCCGCGTCCGCGAACGGTCCGGACATGCCTTCGATCAGCGCGAGCTGGATCGGCTGCCCAGCAGGCGCTGGTGCGCTCGCCGCATGCGCGCCAGCCGCCGCCAGCGCCACGCCCAACCCTGTCGCCGCCAGCGCCGCCTTCGCGCGCGTCCATCGTGTCTTGTTGCATGACTTCATGCGCCCGCCCCCTTCGTGCATGACCCTGTTCATGTGAAGCGCGGATCATAGGACGCCCATGCGCACCCCGGCAAGCCATCGCGATCCCGACGTGTCAAAATAACGGTTCCAGAGAGGGTTCCAGACAATTCGAACCCAGCTTCGAATCCGCACGGCGTCCATCGCGCACGTGTCCATGGGGGACTTCATGCTCAAGCGCTTTTCATCCGCCATCGCCGCGCGGCTGCCGCGCGCCACGTCCCGCGCGCTCGCCGCCAGCATGGGCGCGCTCGCACTCGCCGCCTGCGTGCAGCCGTGGCAGCAATTTCACGCGGGCGACGACGCACAGGCCGTGGTTGCCCGCTTCGGCCCGCCGCGCGAAGTCTACGATCTCCCCAACGGCGGCAAGCGCCTGATGTGGCCCACCCAGCCGATGGGCGAAACCACCGTCGCCGCCGACATCGACGCCAGCGGCAAGGTGCAGAGCGTGCGCCAGGTGCTGCAACCCAGCGAGTTCTACAAAGCCGAGATCGGCAAATGGACGCGCACCGATGTGCTCGTGAACTTCGGCCGTCCGGTAGAAACCGCCTACTTCCCGCTGATGAAGCGCGATGCCTGGACCTACCGCTACCTCGAAGACGGCGTCTGGTACATGCTCTACAGCTTCTATTTCGACGACCAGGGCATTCTGCGGCTCACACAAAAGACCCCCGATCCGCTTCACGATCCCGACCGGCGCAGCGTGTTCTAAGTCCGCAAGCGGTCGCCGCGCATCGCCAGCAACCCTGCACAAGACAAAGCCCCCGCGCTCACACGAGCACGGGGGCTTGTTATTTGGGCGGCGCGGCGCAGGCAGGGCAAATCGCCCCCGCCGCGCTGGCACCACCTATGAACGCTGCGGATTGAGCTTGTCGCCCGAATAAAGCTTGTTCAGCGCCGAAATATAAGCCTTCGCCGAGGCGGCAACGATATCCGGATCGGTTCCCACGCCGTTGACGATGCGGCCTGCCTTCGAGAGGCGCACGGTCACTTCGCCCTGCGCCTGGGTGCCCGTCGTGATTGCGTTGACCGAGTACAGCAGCAGTTCCGAGCCGCTGCCCACTTCGGTTTCGATGGCGTTGAGCGTGGCGTCCACCGGGCCATTGCCCGCGGCTTCGCCGGTCACTTCCTTGCCGTCCGCCGAGAACACCACGCGAGCGTGCGGGCGCTCGCCCGTCTCCGAGTGCTGCGCGAGGGAAATGAACTTGAAGTGCTCCTTCTCCTGCGCTTCCGCCGACTCCTCGGTCACGATCGCGATGATGTCTTCGTCGAAGATTTCGGCCTTGCGGTCGGCCAGTTCCTTGAAGCGCGCGAACGCGCTGTTGAGCTCAGCTTCGCTCTCGAGCGCAATGCCGAGTTCCTGCAGGCGCTGCTTGAACGCGTTGCGGCCCGACAGCTTGCCGAGCACGATCTTGTTCGCGGTCCAGCCCACATCTTCCGCGCGCATGATTTCGTACGTGTCGCGCGCCTTGAGCACGCCGTCCTGATGGATGCCCGACGCATGCGCGAACGCGTTCGCGCCCACCACGGCCTTGTTCGGCTGCACCACGAAGCCGGTGATCTGCGAAACGAGCTTCGAGGCCGGCACGATCTGCGTGGTGTCGAGGCCGAGCTCGAGGCCGAAGTAGTCCTTGCGGGTCTTTACCGCCATGACGATTTCTTCGAGCGAGGTGTTGCCCGCGCGCTCGCCCAGACCGTTGATGGTGCACTCCACCTGACGCGCGCCGCCAATCTGCACGCCGGCGAGCGAGTTGGCGACGGCCATGCCGAGGTCGTTGTGGCAATGCACCGAGAACACCGCCTTGTCCGAATTCGGAATGCGCTCGCGCAGCGTCTTGACGAGGTTGCCGTAAAGCTCCGGAATGCCGTAGCCCACTGTATCGGCGATATTGATCGTGGTCGCGCCTTCGGCGATCACCGATTCGATCACGCGGCACAGGAAGTCCATGTCCGAGCGGCTGCCATCTTCGGGCGAGAATTCCACGTCGTTCGTGAACTTTCGCGCGAAGCGCACGGCCAGCTTCGCCTGTTCGAGCACCTGCTCGGGAGACATGCGCAGCTTCTTCTCCATGTGCAGCGCGGAGGTGGCGATGAACGTGTGGATCCGGAAGTGATCGGCGGGCTTGAGCGCGTCGGCGGCGCGCTGGATATCCTTGTCGTTCGCACGGGCGAGCGAGCAGATGGTACTGTCCTTGATCATGCCGGCGATCGTGTGGATCGCGTCGAAGTCGCCGTTCGAGCTGGCCGCAAAGCCCGCTTCGATGACGTCGACCTTCATGCGCTCGAGTTGCTTCGCGATGCGGATCTTCTCTTCTTTCGTCATCGACGCACCGGGCGATTGCTCGCCATCACGCAACGTCGTATCGAAAATGATGAGCTTGTCTGCTGCCATTTCGGGTCTCCAGGGGGACTTGTTCAGTGTCTAAAAACGGATTTCGGGTGTTCGCGCCACCGTGGGCGACGCTGACAATGAACGAGGCTTACGGAGGGCGAGCGAGATCAGCGCGGCAGGCGCGCTAGCGCTAGCGTGCTTAGTCGCGCGCCGGCTTGAAGGGAGAGGAAGGGGAACAGGATGGTGTCCATGTCGGCGACTATAGCCGGATTCCACCGATAGCGCAATTGGCAAGGGCCCACGGTTCCGGGAAGCCGAATTAAAAGGGCCGCGCTCGTGCGCGGCCCTTCATACGTTTGCCCAAGGCTTGCCTGGAGTCAGGCGCCCTACCGCTCGCGCGGCAAAGAACGCGCCGGGTTCGTGCGCCCGCGCACGCCCTGCCAGGCCCAGAACACATAGCCCGAAAGTCCGTAGAGCACGAAGAGGCCGAACAGCATCAATGGCGGATCGGACGACACGAGCACGAACGCCACCACCACGAGCAGCGTGGCCGCGAATGGGACGCGATGCCTTACATCAAGCGCTTTGCCGCTATAGAACGGGGCGTTCGAAACCATCGTCACGCCCGCATAGATCGTCAGCGCGAAAGCGGTCCAGGGCAGCCACGAAAGCTTCACCGGCACGCGGTTGTCGGTGGCGAGCCAGACGAAGCCCGCGATCAGCGCCGCCGCAGCCGGGCTCGGCATGCCCTGGAAGAAGCGCTTGTCCACCACGGCGATATTGGTGTTGAAGCGCGCAAGACGCAGTGCGGCGCCCGAGCAGTAGACAAATGCCGCGAGCCAGCCCCAGCGCCCGAGATCCTTGAGCACCCACTCGTACATCACGAGCGCGGGCGCGACGCCGAACGAAACCATGTCCGAAAGGCTGTCGAACTGCTCGCCGAACGCGCTCTGCGAGTGCGTCATGCGCGCGACACGCCCATCCATGCCGTCGAGCACCATCGCCACGAAAATGGCGATGGCCGCCACCTCGAAGCGCACGTTCATGGCCTGCACGACCGCGAAGAAGCCGCAAAACAGCGCCGCGGTGGTGAACGCATTGGGCAGCAAGTAGATGCCGCGCTTTTTCAGGAAGTCCTGGCGCGCGGCACGACGGCTCGCGGCAAGGCCCACGGGATCCTGAACCACCGCCTTGTTGCGGCGAAACGGGCGCGGCAGCGGCGCGCCAGCGGGATTGCGGGGTCGACGCGGTTTAAATCCGGCCATCGCTGCCCTCCTTATGCCGATTGCGTCGGCAGTTCGGCGAGGATCGTCGACGAAGCGGACACCTTTTCGCCGATCGACACGCGCGGGCGGCTGCCAACCGGCAAATACACGTCCACGCGCGAGCCGAACCGGATGAAGCCGTAGCGCTGGCCGCGCGAGAGCGGTTCGCCGGCGCGCACGTAGCAGAGAATGCGGCGCGCGATGAGGCCGGCGATCTGCACCGAGGTGACGGTCGTGCCGTCGGCCATCGTCAGGACGACTGCGTTGCGCTCATTTTCGGTCGAGGCCTTGTCGATGGCGGCGTTCAGGTACGCACCCGGGAAGTACTCGACCTTCGCGACGGCGCCGTCCACGGGCGAGCGCTGCGAGTGCACGTTGAACACATTCATGAACACGCTGATCTTGAGCGCTTCACGGTTGGCGTACGGGTCATGTGCGGTTTCGACCGCAACGATGCGGCCGTCGGCCGGGCACAGCACGGCATTGGCCTGGGTGGGAATCGGGCGCGGCGGATCGCGGAAGAACTGGACGACGAAGATCAGGATCAGCCAGAACGGCCATGCGAGACCGAAGCCTGCGACCGCATGGATCAGGAGCGCAACGACGGCCGCAATGGCGATGAACGGCCAGCCTTCGCGCGCGATGATCGGATGGGGGTAATTCATGGTGGCTTCGCTGTTATTTTAAAAACCGTAGCATAACAAAAGCCGCCCAGGGTTCATCCCACCTGGGCGGCTTTCTTTGATACCGGGCGTCGTGCAATGCGGCAAATCCGCACGCACGACCAGAACGGCTCCGTCAGATCAGTTCTTCGACTGGTCGACGAGCTTGTTCGCGGCGATCCACGGCATCATCGCGCGCAGCTTGGCACCGACCACTTCGATCTGGTGCTCGGCGCCGAGGCGGCGGCGCGACTGCAGCGTCGGCGCGCCGGCCTTGTTCTCGAGAATGAAGCTCTTCGCGTACTCGCCGGTCTGGATGTCCTTCAGGACGTCCTTCATGACCTTCTTCGTCTCTTCCGTGACGACGCGCGGGCCGGTCACGTACTCGCCGTACTCGGCGTTGTTCGAGATCGAGTAGTTCATGTTCGCGATGCCGCCTTCGTAGATCAGGTCGACGATCAGCTTCAGTTCGTGCAGGCACTCGAAGTACGCCATTTCCGGCGCGTAGCCCGCTTCCACCAGCGTTTCGAAGCCAGCCTTGATCAGCTCGACCGTACCGCCGCACAGCACGGCCTGCTCGCCGAACAGGTCGGTTTCGGTTTCTTCGCGGAAGTTCGTTTCGATGATGCCGGCACGGCCGCCGCCGTTCGCTGCCGCGTACGACAGGGCGATGTCACGCGCCGCGCCCGACTTGTCCTGGTGGACAGCGATCAGGTGGGGCACGCCGCCGCCTTGCGAGTAGGTGCCGCGAACCGTGTGGCCCGGCGCCTTCGGCGCGATCATGATGACGTCCAGATCCGCGCGCGGGATCACCTGGCCGTAGTGCACGTTGAAGCCGTGGGCGAACGCGAGCGCTGCGCCGTTCTTGATGTTCGCGTGAACTTCCTTCGCGTAGACGTCGGCGATCTGCTCGTCGGGCAGCAGCATCATGACGACGTCGGCGCCCTTCACCGCTTCGGCCACTTCCTTGACCTGCAGGCCGGCGTTCTCAGCCTTGCTCCACGATGCGCCGTTCTTGCGCAGACCGACCGTGACGTTCACGCCGCTTTCCTTCAGGTTCAGCGCGTGGGCGTGGCCTTGCGAGCCGTAACCGATGATCGTGACCTGCTTGCCCTTGATGAGGGAGAGATCGGCGTCCTTGTCGTAGAAAACTTTCATGTTGGTTCCTTGGCGAGATACTTGATGAATTTCGGTATTGCTATCAGCTTGCGCTGCACCGGATGCGTCGCTCTTGCGCTCGGCACCCGGTCGAGTTGCGGTGCATGATCCGACAAACCCGCAAAAAAGATCGGGTGTCACACCTTCAGAATGCGCTCTCCGCGCCCGATGCCCGAGCCGCCCGTACGAACGGTTTCGAGAATCGCAGCGGCGTCGATCGCTTCGATGAACGCGTCGAGCTTGTCGCTCGCACCCGTCAGTTCGATCGTATAAGTCTTTTCGGTGACGTCGATGATACGGCCGCGGAAAATGTCCGCCATCCGCTTCATCTCCTCGCGTTCCTTGCCGACCGCCCTGACCTTGATCAGCATCAGCTCGCGCTCGATGTGGGCGCCCTCGGTCAGGTCGACCACTTTCACCACCTCGATCAGGCGGTTCAGATGCTTCGTGATCTGTTCGATCACGTCGTCCGAGCCAATGGAAACGATGGTCATGCGCGACAGCGAACGGTCTTCGGTCGGCGCCACCGTCAAGGTTTCAATGTTGTAGCCGCGTGCGGAGAAGAGGCCGACCACGCGCGAGAGCGCGCCCGGCTCGTTTTCCAGCAAAACGGAAATGATGTGTCTCATGATGTGATCCGCGAATTATCCAGTTTGACGAGGCTGCCGCCCTTCCCCGCGAACCCGCACGCCCGTTGTGTGGACGCGCGCCGCGCGAGGTTGGTGCGGCGCCGTGCAAATACCGTTAGAGGTCTTCCGAGCCGAGCAGCATCTCGGTGATGCCCTTGCCGGCCTGTACCATCGGCCAGACGTTTTCGGAAGGGTCGGTCTGGAAATCGAGGAACACCGTGCGGTCCTTCAGGCGCAGCGCTTCCTTGAGCGCCGGCTCCACATCAGCCGTCTTTTCGATCCGCATGCCGACGTGGCCATACGCTTCGGCGAGCTTCACGAAGTCAGGCAGCGCATCCATGTACGAATGCGAATAGCGCTTGCTGTATTCGATCTGCTGCCACTGGCGAACCATGCCGAGGTAGCGGTTGTTCAGCGAAATGATCTTCACGGGCGTGTCGTACTGCTTGCAGGTCGACAGCTCCTGAATGCACATCTGGATCGAGCCTTCGCCCGTGATGCACAGCACGTCGGAGTCGGGATGCGCCATCTTCACGCCCATCGCCGCCGGCAGGCCGAAGCCCATGGTGCCGAGGCCACCCGAGTTGATCCAGCGGCGCGGCTCGTTGAAGCGATAGAACTGCGCCGCCCACATCTGGTGCTGGCCCACGTCCGAACACACGAACGCGTTGCCGCCCGTGAGCTCCCACGCCTTTTCCACCACGTACTGCGGCTTGATGATGTCGCTCGAGCGGTCGAATTTCAGGCAGTTCTTCTCGCGCCAGCCTTCGATGTCCTTCCACCAGTCGGCGAGGGCCGCCGTATCGGGGCCGTGCTCGGCGTGCTGAAGCTGCTCGATGAGCTCCTTGAGCACTTCCTTCACGTCGCCGACGATAGGGATATCGACCTTCACGCGCTTCGAGATCGACGACGGGTCGATGTCGATATGAATGATCTTGCGCGGACGCGAAGCAAAGTGATGCGGGTCGCCGATCACGCGGTCGTCGAAGCGAGCGCCGATCGCGATCAGCACGTCGCAGTGCTGCATCGCCATGTTGGCTTCGTAGGTGCCGTGCATGCCGAGCATGCCGAGGAACTTGCGGTCGCTCGCGCGGTAGCCGCCCAGACCCATCAGCGTGTTCGTGACCGGGTAGCCGAGCAGGTCGGCGAACTGGTTCAGTTCGCGCGACGCATCCGCGAGGATGATGCCGCCGCCGGTGTAGATATACGGACGCTTGGCCGAGAGGAGCAGCGAGACCGCCTTGCGGATCTGCCCCGAATGGCCCTTGGTGACCGGGTTGTACGAACGCAGCGCGACGTTTTTAATCGGTTCATACGTGCACGGCGTCTTCGACACGTCCTTCGGGATGTCGATCAGCACGGGGCCGGGACGGCCGGTGCGCGCAATGTAGAAAGCTTTCTTGACGGTAGCGGCGAGATCGCGCACGTCCTTCACGAGGAAGTTGTGCTTCACGCAGGGACGCGTGATGCCGACCGTGTCGCACTCCTGGAAGGCGTCCTGACCAATCGCGGCGGTAGGCACCTGGCCGCTGATGATCACCATCGGGATCGAGTCCATATAGGCCGTCGCGATGCCCGTCACCGCATTGGTGACGCCAGGCCCCGAGGTCACGAGACACACGCCGACCTTGCCGGTCGAACGCGCGTAGGCGTCGGCCGCATGCACGGCTGCCTGTTCGTGGCGCACGAGAACGTGCTGGATTTTGTCCTGCTTGTACAGCTCGTCGTAAATGTAAAGTACCGAGCCGCCGGGGTAGCCCCAAATGAATTCGACCTGCTCGTCGGCGAGCGCCTTCATCAGCACGGTTCCGCCGATGGACGTATGAGCTTGGGAGTCAGATTCTTGCGGGGGGGGGACCGACGTGGAGAATTCCGCGCTGGGCATATTCATCATTCACCTTTCGAAATTTCGGCAAAAATTTGATCGGGTGCTCTCTGCCGGGCTTGTGGCTCGGGTTCAAGCGGCGCGTCCAGTTGACAGATGAGCCTCATGGGCCACACCTGAATTGAGACAAGTCACTTATGTTGCGAACCATCGACGATATCGTTTAGTCATTGTTTGGTCAAGCAATTCCTGGAACTTTCGCGCGTATCGGGCATAAATGTTGCGCGCAGGCCCAACCCGCTCGCGGGCCGATGCACAGCGGGCTCCGCCGCGCCGTGTGCGAGTCGTGCCCGCACGGCATCCGCCACGGTGAATTGACGCAGCGGACACCGGCCATGGGCTACCCGAACGGCCTGAAAATTTGCTAGCATCCGCGAGTTTTACGACATTTTTCGAACGATTACGCGTACGCTGGTGGCGGCGCCCTGCAACGGATGGCATCAGACAAGGAACTCGCCGACTTCCTGGCGGGCGTCGAAAGACGCGCGTTCAAGCAGACGGTCTACGCCGTGCGCGACGACGACGCCTCGCTCGATATCGTGCAGGACGCGATGATCAAGCTCGCGGAAAAGTACGGAGACCGCCCCGCCGCCGAACTGCCCCTGCTGTTCCAGCGCATCTTGCAGAACACCATGCACGACCATTTCCGTCGGCAGAAGGTGCGCAATACCTGGGTAAGTCTCTTCTCCTCGCTCGGCAATGCCGAGGATGATGAATTCGACATCCTCGAAACCTTCGAGGCCGAGTCGGGTTCGGCAGGCGCGGAAAGCAGCGAGCAGCAGATCGAGCGCGCGCAGGTGCTCAACCTGATCGACGAAGAGGTCCAGAAATTACCGGCACGTCAACGAGAAGCGTTTCTGATGCGTTACTGGGAAGATATGGATGTCGCCGAAACCGCCGCCGCCATGGGCTGTTCCGAAGGGAGCGTGAAAACGCACTGTTCGCGGGCCACCCACACGCTGGCTCAAGCGCTCAAGGCCAAAGGAATCACGCTATGAGCTCCGCCCTTGACAATAAAGAAACAGAATTCGTGCAGGCAATGCGCCGCGCGCTCGACGAAAGCGCCGCAGGCCTGCCCGCTGCCACTACCGCCCGTCTCGCTGCTGCCCGCAAGGTCGCGCTGAGCCGCAAGAAAGCCGAGCAACCGGTGTTCGTGCGCGTGCCGTCCTTGGCGGCCGCGGGCGCCGGCACGCTTCCCGGCGCCGCGCAAGGCGGCCTCAAACCGCCCCGCCGGCGTTCCGCGCTCGTGCGCTTCGCACTCGCCTGGCCGCTCGCGGCACTGGTTGCGGGGCTGTTCGCCATTGCGTACTTCGAAGACCAACAACGTACCGCGGAACTCGCCGATATCGACGCGGCCATGCTGAGCGACGATCTACCGCTCACGGCCTACCTCGACCACGGGTTCAACGCGTACCTGTCGCGCGCGCACTGAAGCGGGGGATTCACGGGGTGAGTTACAAGCGCGGCTTGGCCGTTGTCATTGGAACCGTAGTCGCGGCGCTCGTATCGTATGTGGCGACGTATCCGCGCTTTCATCCCGCGCCGGCCGCCGGGCCCGTTGCCGCGGCGCCGGTGCAATCCCAGGCTTCCAGCGTCGGGGCCCCGGCTGCCGCGCCTGTGCTGCCCGAAAACGCCGGCCCGCTGTCCTGGGCGCGCCTCACGGACGCCCAGCGCGCGGCGCTCGCCCCCTTTGCCGGCGAATGGGACACGTTCAGCGACGCGCGCAAGCGCAAGTGGCTGAGAATCGCCGCACGTTACCCGAAGATGTCGCCAGAAGCGCAAAAGCGCCTCCAGGAACGCATGACCGAATGGGTGCGCATGACGCCTGAGCAGCGCCGCGTGGCGCGCGAGAACTATCAGGTGTCCAAGGAACTGACCGCTCAGGCGCGCCAGCGTGCGTGGAAGGCCTATCAGCAGCTTCCCGAAGAGCAGAAAGAGCACCTCGCCGCCAGCGAGCGCAAGCGCCGCACCGTGGTCAGCGCGCCGCCGAGCGGCAACAAGAGCGAGATTCGCGACATCGGACGGCTCGTGAACGAGCGCGAGCACGGTGTGCGGGCGCGCACGGCGTCCGGCGCCTCCGGGGCGCGAGGCGCGTCCTCGCCGGCGCAGCCTGGTCAGCCGGGTACCTCCGGGCAACTCCCGACGCCGCCCGCTGCCGCGCTCGCAGCCAGCATCCCCGCGGCGGGCAGCTTCGTGCCGGCCATTCCCATACCGGTATCGCCTGCCGAGGCGCCTGCGGCATTCAAGGGATCCTGAGCGCGCGCTTGTACGCTCCGTGCGTCGCCCTTCGCGGGCGCCAGCGCGTTTTCCCGCGTTACTCACCGCAGCGCTTAGCGTTTATCCTCACGGTGTCCCGTCCCTTATCTGCATCGCGACGCCGCCGTGACCGAACCCGTCTCCGCCACCGTGCCCGCCGCAAGCGTTGCGCAACGCTCGCCATCCGCATACGCAGCAACGCCTGACGCACAGCCGCCCTCACCCTTGCCACCCGTTACCGTGCGGCGAAGGCTCGCCGCGCTCGTCTACGAAGCTGTGCTGCTATTTGGCGTGATCTTCGCCGCCGGACTCGCGTTCAGCCTCGTTTTGCAACAGCGCAACGGCTACACCCATCATCGGCTGATGGCCGCGTGGATCGCCTTCGTGGCGGCGGTCTATTTCGTCGGCTTGTGGCATCGCGGCGGGCAAACGCTGCCGATGAAGACCTGGCGCCTGCGCGTAGTCGGCCCCGATGGCGCCCCGCCCTCGCTCGCCCGCGCCACCCTTCGCTACTTCGCTGCGTCGCTGTGGTTTTTGCCGCCGCTCGCGCTACATCCGCTCCTGAACCTTTCGGTACCGCATACGCTCGTGCTCGAAGCCGTCTGGTTCGCGTTGTGGGCCGCGAGCGCGCGCTTCGCGCCCGGACGCCAGTTCCTGCACGACAGGATCGCCGGGACACGCATCGTCGCCCTGCCGACGTAAGCCCAGACGCCAGCGCCGCCGCGCCGCCCCGTCATCGAACCGTCATGGCACGTCGCGCCTGCGCTGCCGTTCGCGCAGGCCACCATGCCGCCGCCAGCCCCCGCGCGGCTTCGCGCGCGCCTCCGGATTCTCACAAGGACTGCGTAACAAGACCTTCTTGTGACTGTCACGTCGACGTCACGGCTTCATGGCGCAATGCGCGTATTGCAACCTGCCGCGTGTGCCATGGCCCAGAAGACGTCCGCGACCTCATTATTCCGGCAGACCACCGGGCCGGGCGCCGACCCCGCCGCCTTCCACCCCGGTCCCGGCGCAGCAGCGCCCGCACTGCCCCTGCCTTTGCCCCTGAACGGCGCGCCGTCTCCCGCCGCCCACGACGACGATCACCCCGCCCCGCACCGCTATCGCACGATCTGGCTCTCCGACATTCATCTGGGCACCAACGGCTGCCAGGCGAACTATCTGCTCGACTTCCTGCGCCACAACGAGTCGGAGTATCTGTATCTGGTGGGCGACATCATCGACGGCTGGCAACTGCGCAAGGGCTGGTACTGGCCGCAGGCGCACAACGACGTCGTGCAGAAAATCCTGCGCAAGGCGCGCAAGGGCACCCAGGTGGTCTACATCCCCGGCAATCACGACGAAGGCGCGCGCCAGTTCTGCAACCTCGCGTTCGGCGACATCCACGTGCGCGAGGAGGCGTTCCACACGACGCTCTCCGGCAAGCGCCTGTGGGTCGTGCACGGCGATCTCTTCGATGGGGTGATCCAGCACGCCAAATGGCTCGCCTATCTCGGCGACTCGGCCTACACGATGATTCTGGTGCTGAACCGCTGGTTCAACCGCATCCGCGCGCGCATGGGCTTCCAGTACTGGTCGCTCTCGCAGTACCTCAAGCACCAGGTCAAGAACGCGGTGAACTTCATCTCGTCGTTCGAGCGCGTGATGACCGACGAAGCGCGTCGCCGCGGCTGCGACGGCGTGGTCTGCGGCCACATCCACAAAGCCGAGATCCGCGAGATCGACGACGTGCTCTATTGCAACGACGGCGACTGGGTGGAAAGCCTTTCGGCGCTCGTCGAGACCTTCGAGGGCGAGCTGCGCATCGTCTACTGGACCGTAATGCAGTCGCCCGAAGCCCAGCGCGCGGCGCGCAAGCAGCGCGTGAGCGCGGCCTGAACCACGCTGGAACACGCTTAAGCCGCACCCGCCACAACCCCCCATTCCAACCCACGTAACCCGAGAGCCGACGACCAATGAAAGTGATGATCGTGACCGATGCATGGGAGCCGCAAGTCAACGGCGTGGTACGGACGCTGAAGAACACCACGCGCGAACTCATCGCGCTCGGGCATCACGTCGAATTGCTCACGCCGCTCGAGTTCCGCACAGTGCCGTGCCCGACGTACCCGGAAATCCGGCTCTCGCTGATGCCGGGACGCCATCTGCGCAAGCGCATCGACGCGTTCGGCCCCGACGCCATCCACGTCGCCACCGAAGGCCCGCTCGGGCTGGCCGCGCGCCGCTACGCCATCGACCACGACCTGCCGTTCACGACCGCCTATCACACGCGCTTTCCCGAGTACGTGCAGGCGCGCTTCGGCATTCCGCTCGAAGCGACCTACCGCTTCCTGCGCTGGTTCCACAAGCCCTCGCTCGCGGTGATGGCGCCCACGCCCGTCGTCAAGACCGACCTCGAGAAGTTCGGCTTCACGAACGTCGTGCTGTGGACGCGCGGCGTCGATCTCGACATCTTCCGGCCGATGGAGTCGAAGGTGCTCAACACGGCGCGCCCGATCTTCCTCTACGTGGGGCGCGTGGCCGTGGAAAAGAATGTCGAAGCCTTCCTCAAGCTCGATCTGCCGGGCTCGAAGTGGGTCTGCGGCGAAGGCCCGGCGCTCGCCGAGCTCAAGTCGCGCTATCCCCTGGCCAACTACCTGGGCGTGCTGAGCCAGACCGAGCTCGCAAAGGTCTATGCCGCCGCCGACGTGTTCGTATTCCCGAGCCGCACCGATACCTTCGGCCTCGTGCTGCTCGAAGCGCTCGCCTGCGGCACGCCGGTGGCCGCCTATCCGGTCACGGGTCCGATCGACGTGCTGGGCACGGGCGGCGCAGGTGCCATGAACGCGGATCTGCGCGACGCCTGCCTCGAAGCCCTCAAGATCGATCGCGCCGCGGCGCGCGCGTGGGCCGAGCGCTTTTCGTGGACGGCCGCATCGGAGCAGTTCGCCTCGCACCTGAAACCGCGCTCGAGCGCCCGCATGCAGGAATCGGGCGCGGCGGCCTGAGCGCCGCCTCGAATACCGCCTGCAGCCCGCAGCGAAGCCAATGACCCGCATCCGCCCCGCACCTGGCGCCACCGTCGACGCCGACGATGGCGGCCAGACGCTCACAGCCGCGCCCCGCGCAGCGGACGAGGACGCGTGCGATACTGCGGCATCGACTTCGTCTGTTATGGCCCCACGTCCTTCATCCCCCTCCAAGGCGCCCCCAGCGCTCGCGTCTTCGCGCGCTGGCGAACGCCCCGCGCCGCATCGCGAACCGCCCGGACCAACCGAGCCGCTGGAGCCCGCGCATCTGCACGAGCCGCTCGGCCCGGACGATCCGTTGGCCCCACTGCCGTTCAACCCCTACAAGGGCAACCGCGGCGTGATGCGCGCCTGGCACGCGCTCAAATATTCGATCAAGGGTTTTCGCGTCGCCATCCGCGAGGAAAGCGCGTTTCGCCAGGAGCTCACGCTCGCGGCGATCCTCGTGCCCATCGGCGTGCTGGTGCCGGTCGAGCCGGTCGAGCGCGTGCTGCTGCTCGGCTCGGTGATGCTGGTGCTGATCGTCGAGCTGCTCAATTCGAGCATCGAAAACGCCGTCGACCGCATCGGCCTCGAACGCAACGAACTTTCGGGCCGCGCCAAGGATCTCGGCAGCGCGGCGGTCACGGTCGCGCTCCTCACCTGCGTGATGGCGTGGGGCTTGATCCTCGTGCCACGCTTCGGCCCCGCGCTGCTGCACTGGCTCGGCGCGCGCTGAGCCCCGCCCGCCCCGCACTGCACGCCCCTTTCCCGGCGTTCATGCCCCGCCTGCCGGACAGGGGTGGATAGACGCCGGGATCGTCGGTTTATAATCGAACGACAGTCTTAAAAAACGACCACCCACGACCGGGCACGCGACGCTTCGCACTTGCGACAGCGTTGCCGGCCCAGCGCCGCACACCCAAGGCCGGACGACATGGATTCAAAACCTCCCCGCCGTACACGCGAACGGATTCTTGAGCTGTCGTTGAAACTGTTCAACGAGATCGGCGAGCCCAACGTCACCACGACGACCATCGCCGAGGAAATGGAGATCAGTCCAGGCAACCTGTACTACCACTTCCGCAACAAAGACGACATCATCAACAGCATCTTCAGCCAGTTCGAGCAGGAGATCGAAAAGCGTCTGCGCTTTCCGGACGACCATCGCGCCACCATCGACGAAATGTGGGCGTACCTGCAGTACATGGTCGATTTCACGTGGCGCTACCGCTTCCTCTACCGCGACCTGAACGACCTGCTCGCACGCAATCGCACGCTGGAGATGCATTTCAAGCAGATCATCAGCCACAAGGTGCACTTCGCGAAGCAGTTCTGCGAGCAACTCGTGGAAGACGGCGAGATGGTCGCCACGGCCGCCGAGATCGACGTGATCTCGACCAATATCGGCGTGATAGCCACCTACTGGCTCTCCTACCAGTTCGTGATGAACCCGCGCAAATACAACGACCAGGAAGCGATCCAGGACGAGCTGCACCAGGTGAGCGTGCAGATCATCTCGCTG
This sequence comes from Paraburkholderia sp. A1BS-2L, assembly GCF_051125205.1. Taxonomy (NCBI): domain Bacteria; kingdom Pseudomonadati; phylum Pseudomonadota; class Betaproteobacteria; order Burkholderiales; family Burkholderiaceae; genus Paraburkholderia; species Paraburkholderia sp. A1BS-2L. Next base: position 1,105,210 of record NZ_CP120428.1, on the reverse strand, counting down.
ATGGCGCCTTATCTGCGTGGCCGCGCGCGCCAGCTCTTCGACGATCTCGTCTCGGGCAAGCTGCCCAAGCGGCAGTTCTACGATTACCTGCCGCCACGCGAAAGCGCGACGGGAGCGACAGGCGTGGCAGGCACCAAGGACAACAAGGATTTCCGCGCATGAAAGCAGTTTGCGTATATTGCGGCTCCTCGATGGGAGCCCGACCGGTCTATGACGAAGCGGCGCAGGCGTTCGGGCGCGCGCTCGTCGATGCCAATCTCGCGCTCGTCTACGGCGGCGGCAAGGTGGGCCTGATGGGCGTGATCGCCGACACCGTGATGGCCCATGGCGGCCGCGCGATCGGCGTGATTCCCGAGCTGCTGGTCGACAAGGAAGTCGGCCACAACGGCTTGACGGAGCTGCATGTCGTGCCCGACATGCATCAGCGCAAGAAGATGATGGCCGATCTCTCCGATGCGTTCGTCGCCATGCCCGGCGGCGCGGGCACGCTCGAAGAGCTGTTCGAGGTCTACACGTGGGCGCAGCTCGGCTATCACCACAAGCCGGTGGGCGTGCTCAATATCGATCGCTTCTACGACCCGCTCATCGCGCTGCTCGATCACACCGTGCGCGAAGGCTTCATGCGCCAGACCTATTTCGAGCTGCTGCAGATCGACAGCGACCCCGCCGCGCTGATCGGCAAGCTCAGGCACTACCACGCACCCGCCAAGGACAAGTGGGCCGATCAGCGCGAGAACGTTTGAGCATTGGGGCGTTTAGGCGCTTTGGGCGGCTGAGCCCGCGCTGATCCGCGCCGCACGCGCATCCCCATGCTACGCATGGACGCCATCGACAGGAGGTGACATCCAGATGGGCAAGGTCGTTCTGATCACAGGCGCGAGCCGCGGCATTGGCCGCGCATGCGCGCGGCTGCTCGGTGCACACGGCTGGACCGTGGGCGTGAATTATCTGCACAACGAACCGGCCGCTGAGGAAACCGCGGCCGAGGTCGGCCGCGCCGGCGGCCACGCGCGCGTGCTGCGCGGCGACGTCGCCAGCGAGGCGGACGTGGTCGCGATGTTCGACACGCTCGAATCGGCGTATGGGCGCCTCGATGCGCTCGTGAACAATGCGGGCATTGTCGCGCCCGGCTCGCAGCTCGCCGACATGGACGCCGCGCGCCTGAAGCGCATGTTCGACGTGAACGTCTACGGCGCCTTCCTGTGCGCGCGCGAAGCGGCGCGGCGCATGTCGAAGGATCGCGGCGGCGACGGCGGCGCGATCGTGAATGTGTCCTCGGCGGCGGCGCGCCTCGGTTCGCCCAACGAGTACGTCGACTATGCGGCATCCAAAGGCGCCATCGACACGATGACGATCGGCCTCGCCAAGGAGCTCGGTCCGCAGGGCGTGCGCGTGAATGCGGTGCGCCCCGGCCTCATCGACACGGAAATCCATGCGAGCGGCGGCCGGCCCGAGCGCGCGGCCGTGCTCGGCGCGCAAACGCCGCTCGGGCGTCCGGGCAGCGCCGAAGAAGTGGCGCAAACGATCGTGTGGCTCCTGAGCGACGCGGCGTCGTACGTGACGGGCGCCCTGCTCGACGTGAGCGGCGGGCGCTGAGCGATCCGCCCAGCGCGTGAGAACAACGAGTTTAGAACGACGAGCCCGGCTCGCGCAGAAACGCTGCTTCGGCGCTCGTAGTCGCGCGCCCTAGCTGCGCATTGCGGTGCGGGAACCGCCCGAAGCGTTCGATCACGGCCGCGTGGCGCAGCGCGTAATCGTAATAGCCCTTGCATTGCGGATCGTGCGTGAGCTCGCCGAAAAGCCGCAACGACTCGCGCTGCGCTTCGGCGGATTCGGCATGCTCGAACGGCAGATACGCGAACACCCGATGTTGCAGGCTCGGCAGATGCCGATCGGCGCCACTCTCCACCATCGCGCGCGCAATGCCAAGCGCCTTGTCGTCGGAGGAAAACGCACGCGGCGTGCCGCGATGGCAGTTGCGCGAGAACTGGTCGAGCAGAATCACCAGCGCCAACGCGCCCTCGGGCGTCGCGCACCACGCATCTAGCCCGCCCGCGCACGCGGCGTCGAGCAGCTCACCGAAGCGTTCGCGCAACCGCGCGTCGAACGCCGCGTCCTTGTGAAACCACATCTTGCGCTCGCGACCGAATTCCGCCGAACCCGGCAGGCCGAACCAGAAGTCGAGCACCTCACGCGCGCGCGGATCGAGCCCGTCGTGCGTGCGAGCGAGGTCGGGCGCGGCCCTCATTCAGCCAGCTCCAGCACGAGCCGGCGTGTGCGCGCGCTCTTCTTTTCGAGCTTCGCCACGCGCAAGCGGCCGATCTCTTCGGTATTGCGCACGTGCGTGCCGCCGCAAGGCTGGAGGTCGACGTTCTCGATGCGCAGCAGGCGCACGCGCCCGAGCCCCATCGGTGGCTTCACGCTCATCGTGCGCACGAGTTCGGGACGCTGCTGCATTTGCTCGTCGGTGATCCACTCGGTGGCGACGGGATGCGCACCGGCCACCAGTTCGGCGAGACGCGCCTCGACACTCTCGCGCTCGATCGGCTCGACGGTCGCAAAATCCAGGCGCGCATAGTCGGTCGTGATGCTGCAGCCGTCCACCGCATAGGGCAGCACCGCACACATCAGATGGCTCGCCGTATGCAGCCGCATATGCCGATGACGGCGCGCCCAATCGATTTGCGCGCGCACGCGTTCGCCGGCGGCAAGGCGCGCGAGCAGCGCCTCCTGGCCCGGCGCCGGGACGTGCAGCGCGTCGTCGGGGGTCGCGCCTTCGAATTTGGCCTTGCGTGTGTCGGCGATCGTGATGCGCGTGCCGTCCGCAAGCACGAGCGCGCCCGTGTCGCCGGCCTGCCCGCCGCCGAGCGGATAGAACACGGTCTGGTCGAGCCGCACGCCATCGTCGTCGACGGCGATCACCGTGGCGTCGCACTGCGTGAGATAGGCGTCTTCGCGAAAGAGCGCGCGGGTGGGAGGTGTCGTCATGGGGATCTGTCTCCTGCCGTCAAGGCCGAATCCTGCATTATGGGGACGCACGCAGCGGACCAAAAGACAGGCTGTGCGCGCGCCACCGCCGGACTGTACCGGCGCGCTTACCGGGCCGATCGAGTCGATCGCTACACGAAGCCCGCCTCAGCCCGGACGATTGCGCATCCAGTCTGCGGTATCGAAAAACGAATGCAGCAGGCGCTCGCGCAGCGCCTCGGCCAGGCCGACATCCTCCATCGCCCAGGCCATGCAGCGCAGCCACTGGTCGCGCTCGGACGAGGCGATGGCGAACGGCAGGTGTCGCGCGCGCAGGCGCGGATGGCCGAAGCGCTCGATGTAGTGGTCCGGGCCGCCGAGCCAGCCGCACAGGAACCAGAACAGCTTGTCGCGCGAGCCGTCCAGCGTCTGCGGGTGCATCGCGCGGATGCCGGCAAACTCGGGCTCGAGGTCCATCAGGTCATAAAAACGGTCGACGAGCTCGCGCACGCGCGCCTCGCCGCCGAGGAGTTCGAAGGCCGTGGGTTGCGGGGGCGCTTCGTCGGCTGGATCGGTCATACGGTTCAATCGTTGCGAAATTCGGTTGCGAAATTCGGTTGCCAAAACGGTATCGGCAAAACGCCTGACGTCCTGCCGGGGAAGCCGCCATTTTCGCATGGCGGCGCAGGCAACGCGCCGCCCCCTTCCTGCGCCATGCTTGTGATAAGCCGTTAGCGCCCTCGCGCCCACACCCGCATGGCCTCGTCGATGACGAGCACCACCGTTTCGCCCTCGCGCAGCGCCGTGTCGCTGCGCGCGATCACCACAGGGCCGGCCTCGGCGCGCACGCTGGCGAGATACACGTCGCTCCCGCCCTGGGCTCCCACACGATGGCGCACCACCGTGCTTTCCTCCACCACGCCGCCACCCGCGGCCTCGCTCGCCCAATCCGCCGCGCCACAGCACGGGCAGCGATAGCGCGCCGGAAACACCGCCTCGCCGCACGCGTTGCAGCGCGGAATCATCAGAACCGTCTCGCTCATGCCGGCCTCCTTTCGAGCACGACGGCATTCGCACACATGCCGTAGCGATACTGCACCATGCCGTAGCCGCTCACGAGCGCGAGCCGCGCCTCATGCACCTGACGCGCGCCGGCCAGGCCCTGAAGCTGCCGGATCGCTTCGACAAGCCCGTGCATGCCGCCCGCCGCACCCGCCTGCCCCGCCGAAAGCTGCCCGCCCGAGGTATTCACCGCCAGCTTGCGCAACGCAATGCGCGCGATCAGCGCGCGCAGGTCGCCGCCGGGCGCGTAGCCGAGATCGGCGAGCTGGATCAGCGTCATCACCGGGTAGTCGTCATAGACCGAAATCACGTCGATGTCGGCGGGCGTGGCCGCAGCCTGTGCCCAGAGCGCGCCGGCGAGCGCGGCAAGGCCCGTCTCCAGGCCATCGCCGATCTGATGATCGAGGTTGTAGCGGCATTGCAAGGCGCGTACATGAAGCGGCGCATGCGCGTGTTCGGCCTGCGCTTTCACGAGATCCGCGCGCGCCACCACGACGGCGTTCGCCCCGCACACCACGGGCACGCAATCGAAGCGCCCGAGCGGATCGGCCACGCGCGGCGCCGCGAGATACTCGTCGAGCGTGAGCGGCGCGCGGTACACCGCGCCCGGATTGAGCGCGGCCCACTCGCGCTGCGCCACGCACAACGCGCCGTAATCGCGCGCCTCCAGCCCGTAACGGCGCGCATGGCGTTGCGTGAGCATCGAGAAGAGACTGTTCGGCCCGCCGTTCTCGAGCGGCCGCAGATACGTGCGCGTCGTGAGGTTGTAGTGCTCGACCAGTTGCCGGAAATCGGCGGCTTCGAAGCGGTCGCCGGAAAGCAGCACGATCACCGAGGCGTCGCCGTGCTGCACCGCGCGGATCGCGTGCTGCAACATGTTGATCGCGCTCGCGCCGCCGTGGCAGTCGTCCATGCACCAGCGCGGGCTGATGCCCAGCCGCCAGGCCATGTCGATCGCATGATCGGGCGCGAGCGTGAACGACGCCACGCCAAGCCCGTCCACTTCGCGCGCCTCGAACCCCGATTGCTCGAGCGCCAGCGCAAACGCCTGAGCCAGCAAATCGCCGGTCGTGTGCTCCGGCGCCTGGCGGCCATACGGCACCTCGACGCCACAGACTACGGCAGCGCCTCCGAAATCAGATTCCATGTCCCCTCCTCGCACGGCTTGCCGCCGCGCGTGTCCTGTCCGTGTTCATCTTGCCTCGACTCCTCCGCGTTTTTCCTGCCGCCCCGACCTCGGGCGCACCCGCCTTGACAGCCGGTTTTTTTCATTATCCAATAAAACACATGAATTTTCATATTTTCGAGTCTAAAGGGTTTACGCGGGGGGGGGGCTCGCGGACGTTCACACAGATGCGCGCTCGAATCGCCGTCGCAACGCGTCAATCCCGCTGATCGAAACAGGCGGCGCCGCCGTCGCCGCACAAGGAGCCTCGCAATGAGCACCGCGCCCGTCATCGATGCCTTCGACGTCCTCGTCGAAGCCGTCGAGCCGCTTACGACGCACGTCACCGCGTTTCGCCTGCGCGCGCCCGATGGCCGAGCACTGCCCGGCTTCACTGCCGGTGCGCATATCCGCGTGCAAGTGGGCGGTGGCGACTGGCGCGCTTATTCGCTCATCAATCTCGCATCCGAAACCTGCAGCGCATGCGAGCACGCGCCCGATCACTACCTGATCGCGGTACGCCGCGAAGACGCGGGCGCGGGCGGCTCGCTGTGGATGCACACGCAAGTGCTCGCCGGCGACACCCTGCGCATCGCGCCGCCCGTCAACGCCTTCGCGCTCGACGCCGACACCGCCGACGCCGTGCTGATCGCGGGCGGCATCGGCATCACGCCGATCGCCTCGATGGCCGCCACGCTGGCCGCACGCGCGGCCCGCTACACCCTGCACTACACGGGGCGCTCGATCGCGCAACTCGCCTTCGTCGGCGCACTGCGCGCGCTCGCCGGCGAGCACCTGCATCTCTATGGCGACGATGAAGACAGCGAAGCTAACCGCTTCGACCTCGCGCGCCTGTTTGCCACGCTCACGCCGGGCCAGCCGATCTATGTTTGCGGCCCGCAAGGCCTGATCGACGCAGTCATCGGGCTTGCCAGCGAACGCGGCTGGCCGCGCGAGCGCATTCGCTCGGAGCTGTTCGCAGCCGCCACGCCCCACGCCGGCGACGCCGCATTCGAAGTCGAATTGCGCCAGAGCGGCATGACCCTCACCGTAGCCCCCGCGCAGACGATCCTCGACGCCATGCTCGACGCCGGGCTCGATCCGCTCTACGACTGCAAACGCGGCGAATGCGGCGTGTGCCAGGTGGGCGTGATCGAAGGCGCAGTCGATCACCGCGATTACTGCCTGAGCGAAGCGGAAAAGTGCTCGGGCAAGGTGATGCACATCTGCGTGTCGCGCGCCCGCGCGGGCCGCCTCATCATCGACGCATAAACATCCACGCCCCAGCCAAGGAGTCCGTCATGCCCCGCTATCGCGAAGACGCCGCCGCGCTTGCCGCGCTCGTCGAGCCGGACCAGGTCCACCGCGACGTGTATCTGGATCAGGAAGTGTTCGACCTCGAAATGGAGCGGCTCTTTCACCGCACCTGGGTCTATCTCGGCCACACGAGCCAGGTGCCCAACGCCGGCGACTACCTCACCGTCGACATCGCAAAAGAGCCGCTCGTGATGGTGCGCCAGGCCGACGGCACCGTGCGCGTGCTGAAGAACCGCTGCGCGCACAAGGGCGCGAAGCTGGTGAGCGCCCCCACCGGCAACACCGGCAAATTCTTCCGCTGTCCTTACCATGCGTGGACCTACAAGACCGATGGCAAGCCGCTCGCGATTCCGCTGAAGAACGGCTACGAAGGCACGCGCATGAGCGAGTGCCCCTCGGGCCAAGGCCTGACCGCCGTAGCCAACGTACAGACGTATCGCGGCTTCGTGTTCGTGCGCCTGTCCGACGAAGGCCCGTCGTTCAGCGACTATTTCGGCGACTCGCTCTCGTCCATCGACAACATGGCCGACCGCTCGCCCGAAGGCGAGCTCGAAATCGCGGGCGGCTGCCTGCGCTACGTGCACAACTGCAACTGGAAGATGTTCGTCGAGAACCTCAACGACACGATGCATCCGATGGTGGCGCACGAATCGTCTGCGGGCACAGCGAAAAAGCTCTGGGACGGCAAGAGCGCCGATGAGCCGAAGCCCATGGCAATCGAGCAGTTCGTGCCGTTCGTGTCCGACTACGCGTTCTTCGACGGCATGGGCGTGCGCGTGTTCGAGAACGGCCACAGCTACACGGGCGTGAACTTCTCGATCCATTCGAGCTACGCCGCGCTGCCCGAATACGAGCAGCAGCTGGCCGCGGCCTGGGGCGAGGAAAAAGCCAGGCAGGTGCTCGGCACCTCGCGTCACAACACGGTCTACTACCCGAGCCTCACGATCAAGGGCGCAATCCAGGCGATCCGCGTGGTGCGCCCCATCGCGCCGGACAAGACGGTGATCGAGTCGTGGACATTCCGCCTCAAGGGCGCGCCCGAGGTGCTGCTGCAACGCACGCTCACGTATTCGCGTCTCATCAACTCGCCAATGTCGGTGGTGGGCCACGACGACCTGCACGCGTACCGCGCGATCCAGGAAGGCCTCGCCGCGAACGGCAACGCATGGGTGAGCCTGCACCGCGACTACCGCGCCGACGAGAGCGAGGCGCGCGACCTCACCGTCAACGGCACGAGCGAGATCTCGATGCGCAACCAGTTCCGCGCGTGGGCGCGCTACATGGCGCCGCAAGCGTCGAAATAATTCCGGGGGGACCCAGCGATGACTGCAACACCTGACACGGCCCTGCGCGAGACGCTCGCCGATTTCGTCTACCGCGAGGCGCGCCTCATCGACGAAAAGCAGCTCGACGCATGGTACGAGCTGTTCGCCGAAGACGGCCTCTACTGGATTCCGCTCGCGCCCGATCAGCGCGACGGCCACAATCATGCCTCGCTGATGTATGAGGACCGCCTGCTGCTCAAGCTGCGCGTCGAGCGCCTGAAACAGCCGCGCGCCTTTTCGCAGCAGCCGGAGAGCCGCTGCCAGCACGTACTGCAGCGCCCCGAGATCGAGTCCGCCGGCGCCGACGGCTACCGCTTGCGCACGCCGTTCTTCTACGCCGAAGCGCGCGGCGACGAACAACTGATCTTCACAGGCGTGGTGCGCCATCACCTCGTCGAGGAAGGCGGCGCGCTGCGCATCCGCGAAAAGCGCATCGATCTGCTCAATTGCGACGCGGCGCTGCCGTCGGTCCAGCTTTTCATGTGAGGCACGCGGTGAACCACGAACCACGCCGTTCCGATCCGTTACCCTTCACTTCGGTGTATGCGGCCTTTGCCGCGAGCGCCGCGCGCTATCCCGACCACGACTTCCTCGTCGTGCTGCCGGAAACCGCGCAGATTTACGGCATCGACGCACGAACGCTGCGCTATGGCGAGGCGCTCTCCCAGGTCGACACGCTCGCTGCGCACTACCGCGCCGCGGGCTTTGGCCTCGGCCATCGTGCGGGGCTGATGCTCGAAAACCGGCCCACGTTCTTCCTGCACTGGCTCGCGCTGAATGCGCTCGGCGTCTCGGTCGTGCCACTCTCGACCGAGTTGCGCGCCGCCGAACTCGAATACATCACAGGCCACAGCGAACTCGATCTCGCAGTCGCGCCTTCAGCGCGCCATGCCGATCTGCGCGCGGCTGCGCTTGCGGCGCAGCGCGGCGTCGCGCTCCACGACGCCGATGCCGATGCCGATGCGATCCCGCACGCGGCCGCCGGGGCCCGCGCACCGGTCCAGGATGCGCCCGACGCCAACACCGAATGCGCGCTGCTCTACACCTCGGGCACGACAGGCCGCCCGAAAGCCTGCGTCTTGCCCAACGAGTACTTTCTGCTCGCGGGCCTTTGGTACAACCGCATCGGCGGCTTGTGCGCGCTGCGGCCCGGCGTCGAGCGCCTCGTCACGCCGCTGCCGATGACGCACATGAACGCGATGGCGTACTCGACCATGGCGATGATTCTCGCGGGCGGCGCCATCGTCGCGCTCGACCGCTTTCATCCGCGCAGCTGGTGGGCGAGCGTACGCGATGCGCGCGCGACCGTGATCCACTATCTCGGCGTGATGCCGGCCATGCTGCTCGGCGCGCCGGAAACCGTGCACGACCGCGACCACGCGGTGCGCTTCGGCTTTGGCGCAGGCGTCGACAAGACCCTGCACGCGCCGTTCGAGACCCGCTTCGGCATCCCGCTGCTCGAAGCCTGGGCGATGACCGAAACCGGCGCGGGCGCCGTGGTGATCGCCAACCGCGAGCCGCGCAACATCGGCATGTCGTGCTTCGGCAAGCCCGAGGCGGCGCTGGAGGTCAGGATCGTCGGCGACGACGGGCAGCCTGTGCTCGTGGGCGAACCAGGCGAGCTGCTCGTGCGCGCGAGCGGCGACACTCCGCGCCGGGGCTTCTTCCGCGAATATCTCAAGGATCCCGAAGCAACGGCGACGGCCTGGGAAGGCGGCTGGTTCCATACCGGCGACATCGTGAGGCAGGATGCCGACGGCCAGATGTATTTCGTCGACCGCAAAAAGAACGTGATTCGCCGCAGCGGCGAGAACATCTCGGCGGTCGAAGTCGAGAGCGTGCTGCGCAAGCATCCGTGCGTGGCCGACGTGGCCGTCGCGGCCACGCCCGATGCGATGCGCGGCGACGAAGTGCTCGCCTGCGTCGTCGCGCGCGAGCCGCAGCGCGAAGCCGAGCGCACTGCGCGCGCCGCCGAGCTCGTGGAGCTCTGCCTCGCACAGCTCGCGTATTTCAAGGCGCCCGGCTATGTCGCGTTCGTCGACGCACTGCCGCTCACCGGCACGCAGAAGGTGCAGCGCGCCGCCCTCAAGGACCTCGCGCGCACGCTGCCCGGCACGCCGGGCTGCATCGACACGCGCGCCATGAAGAAACGCCAGGATTGAGATGACGAACACCAACCACCAGGAAGGCGCCCTGAACCGTGCCGCCATCGTCACCGGCGGCAATGCCGGCATCGGCCGGGCGATCGTCGAGCATCTGCTCGAAGCCGGCTATGAAGTGATCTCGCTCGACCTGCGCGCGAACGCGCCGGGCCACGCACGCCTACGCACCGTCGAGGTCGATCTTTGCGACGCGGCGGCCGCGCGTGAAGCCGCGTCCGAAATCGCGGCGCGCCATGCACCCACCACGCTGATCCACAACGCCGGCGCGATTCGCCCGGCGCTTCTGCCCGACGTCACGCACGAAGACCTGCTCGCACTCACGAACCTGCATCTCGCCGCGCCCATCGCACTCGCGCAGGCGATGCTGCCCGCCATGCGCACGCAGCATTTCGGGCGTCTCGTGCTGATTTCGTCGCGCGCCGCGCTCGGGCTCGCCACGCGCACGGCCTACTCGGCGACCAAGGCGGGCATGCTCGGCCTCGTGCGCACCTGGGCGCTCGAACTCGGGCCGCTCGGCGTCACCGCGAACGCGATTGCGCCCGGCCCGATCCAGACCGACATGTTCCATGAGATCGTGCCCGCCGACAGCCCGAAGGTCGCGCAAATCGCGGCCGGCATTCCCGTGGGCCGGCTCGGCCAGCCCGACGACATCGCGCGCGCCGCAATGTTCTTCGCGGCGGCGGAGAACGGCTTCGTCACGGGGCAAACGCTTTATGTGTGCGGCGGCACGAGCACGGGCAGTCTCACGCTTTGACGAGCCTCGGGCCGCCTCACTTCGCGTGCTGCTCGATCAGCTTGCGCAGCACGTCGACGAATATCTTCGCTGTCTCGGGCTCGAACGGCAGCAGCACTGAAGCCTCGTGCTCCAGCGCGAGCGCCACCAGTTCCGCAGCGAGCGTGCTGCCATGCGGCGTGAGCGCCACGAGCGTGCGGCGGCGGCTCGCCGGGTCTTCCTGACGCACGACCAGCCCCGCCGCCTCCATGCGGTCGATCAGCTTGCTCACCGTGGGCTGCTTCGCGAGAATCACGCGCCCCAGATCGCCCATCGGCAGCGAGCCGTCGGAAAGACACGCGAGCACGCGCCATTGCAATACCGGAATCTTCTTGCGCGCGAGCGTGGCGTGGAATTCGTCAGAAATGAGGCTGCTCGCGCGCGCGAGCAGCGCGGCGAGATAGGTGTCGAGAAAGCGCATCGGCGCGGGGGCGCCGGGCACGGCCGGCTGGGTCGTACGCTTCGGTGTGCGCTTGGGAGTCGATTCGGTATTCATGGCATGGGAGAAAAAAGCCCTGGCATCATATGCCGAAATCCATGCCAATGGCAGGCCCTACGCCTGTCTGAGCCGCAGCGCACGCGGCCCTTCACGCATCGCGCAGCGATTGCAGCGCGGGCCGCGCGAGCACATGCCGCAGGCTGATCCAGCCGCCCACGCCCGCGCAGGCCACGCCCGCCGCGACGCCCGCAGGCAGGAGCCACGGATCGAACGCGAGATGGAAGGCGAACACTTTCGTGGCCAGCACCGACCCCACGGCCAGCGCGCCCACCGCCGCCATCAGCCCCGCGAGCGCGCCCACGGCAACGAACTCGGCCACCTGCACCGCGCGCACCTGCGCATGCGAGGCGCCCAGCGCGCGCAGCAGCGCCGACTCGCGCATGCGCTCGTCGCGCGTGCCCGCAAGCGCCGCATAGAGCACCAGCACGCCCGCCGCAAGCGTGAAGAGAAACAGGAACTGCACCGCGTTGATCACCTGCTCCAGCATGCGCTGGACCTGCGCGAGGATCGGGCCGACGTCGATGGCGGTCACGTTCGGATACTGTGCAACGAGCCCGTCCACCACGGCGCGCCGGTTCTCGGGAAGATGAAAACTCGTGATGTACGTGGCCGGAAAATCGCGCAACAGCGCGGGGGGCATCAGCACGAAAAAGTTCACCTTGAACGAACCCCAGTCGAGCTTGCGCACGCTCGTCACCGGCGCCGTCACTTCGAGGCCGGTCACGTCGAAGGTGAGCACGTCCCCGGGCTTCACGTCGATGAGCTTCGCGAGCCCCTGCTCGATCGATAGTTGCGGCGCGCTCGAATCGCCATACCACGTGCCCGCCTCGATGCGGTTGTCCTCGGGCAATTGCGTCGTGTACGAGAGGTTGAACTCGCGATCGACGAGACGGCGCGCATCCTCGCTCTTGTACTTTGCGGGATCCACGGGCTTGCCGTTGATCGTGACGAGACGCCCGCGCACCATCGGTTCGAGATCGGGATTCGCGATGCCGTGCGTCGTGAGCCACGCGGCCACGGCGTTGCGCTGCTCGGGCTGGATGTCGATGAGGAATTCATTGGGCGCATCGGGCGGCGTGGATTTGCGCCAGCCGTCGATCAGGTCGTTGCGCGTCATCGCGATGAGCAGCAGGCACATCAGGCCGATCGCGAGCGAAGTGATCTGCAGCGCGCTCGCGCCGGGCCGCCGCTCGAGCGATGCGAGCGCATAGCGCCAGCCCACGCCCGCACGCGCCTCGAAGCCGTAGCGCTGGCTGCGCGCGACGCGCGCCGCGCCCCACAGCGCGACCCGCGCGGCGCCGGCGAACACGACGAGTCCCAGCGCAAAGCCGCCCGCAACGATGCCGCCGAGCTTGAGCTCGCCCGCCGCGATCACCAGCAGCCCCGCAAACAGCGCAATGCCGATGGCGTACGCGGCCCACGCCGTGCGGCCCTCGTCGCCCCACTCGCGGCGCAGCACGCGCACCGGCGGCACGCGCGTGAGCGGCAGCAGCGGCGGCAGCGCGAAGCCGAGCAGCAGCACGAGGCCCGCCGCGATGCCTTCGAGCGCGGGCAGCGGCCCGGGGTGCGGCAGCACCACGTCGATCAGCGTGCCGAGCCAGGCGAGCAACGCGAGATGGCCCGCATAGCCCAGCGCCACGCCCAGCACGCCGCCCGCCAGTCCGAGGCCCGTGAATTCGAGCACGAACAGCGCACGCAGCGTACGCTGGCTCGCGCCGAGGCAGCGCATCGCGGCGCAGCCGTCCAGATGGCGACGCGTGTAGCGGTGCGCGGCCATCGCGATCGCCACGGCCGCCAGCAGCGCCGTGAGCAGCGAGACGAGCGTAAGGAAGTGGCGCGCGCGGTCGAGCGCCTGGCGCACCTGCGGCTGTCCGTCCTGCAGCGATTCAAGGCCGACGCCGCGCAGCTTGCCGCCGTCCACTCGCGCGTGCGCCCACTCGGCGAACCGCGCGACGGCGGAATCGGGGCCCGCCACGAGCAGCCGGTACGTGACGCGGCTGCCGTAGCCCGTGAGGCCAGTCGAAGGCAGATCGGCGGCGTTGAGCATCAGGCGCGGCGAGAAGTTCACGAACGAGAAGCCGCGATCGAGTTCGCGCGTGATCAGCGCGCCGATCGTGAAAATGCGCGTGCCGACCTTGACCCGGCTGCCCACCTGGACCTTGAGCGCGTCGAGCAGTTGCTGGTCGACCCAGACCGTGCCGGGCGGCGGGATGCCCCGCATCTCGCGCTCGGGCGCGCCAGGCGCGGACGCGAGACGCAACGCGCCGCGCAGCGGATAGCCCGGCGAGACCGACTTGACCGCGGCAAGGCGCGTGGCCGCCCGGGCGTCGGGCGCACCAGCGGCCCCTTCGGCGCTCACCATGCTCGGGAAGATGGCCGTGGCCGCGGTATGCAAGGCCAGCGACTGCGCCTCTTGAGCGAAAGCAGGATCGACCGGATGGTCGGCGCGCACGATGAAGTCCGCGGCGATCATGCCCCGGGCGTCGCGCTCCAGGCCACGCTGGAGCCGGTCGGCGAGAAAACCCACGCTTGCAAGCGCCGCCACCGCCAGCACGAGCGCCAGCAGCAGCATCGTCAGCTCGCCCGCGCGCCAGTCGCGCGCGCTCATGCGCGCGGCGAGGCGCACGAGGTCGGGCCAGCCGAGCGGGGTACGAGGGGTATGTGAAGTGGGGACGGCCGGCGGTGCAGCGCCCGCCCCGCCGCCGTGCGGCTGCTCACTGCCCGCGCGCGGCGGCATGGGCCCGGAACGGTCCGGGTCACCCCCCGGCGCTGCGCTGGAGGCAGACGAGGAAGGCCCGGCGCCGCTCAATCGTGGCGGCTCCGCAGCGAAAAGCGCGAGACCATATGCGTGGCCATGCCGCGAAACCCGCCCTGCACGCCACGCCACAGACGCGGCAAGGCCCAGGCAGCCACCAGCAGGAAAGCCACGAGCATCACCAGAAACAGCAACGGCGCGAACAGTGCAAGCAGCACGCCAATAAAGGTCATGCCGTCCTCCGCGCCGGACGCGACGACGTTCGACACCGGCTCGGGCGAGAGATTGATCAGTGCGCGCGTGCCGGCCTTGGCCAGATGCGCCGTGCCGGCGAGCGTGCCGCCGGCGAGCGCCGCCACCGTGAGCAGCGCCGGATCGGCATGGCCGAGCGCGCCGACCGCCAGCACAGCGCCGGCGGGAATGCGGATGAAGGTATGCACGGCGTCCCAGAGCGAGTCGAACGCGGGGACTTTATCGGCAAGAAATTCGAGCACCGTGAGCGCGGCGGCAATGCCGATCACCCAGGGCGAGGCGAGAATCGCCAGTGTGTCGGGCAAATGGATGAAGCCGAGGCGCTGCAGCACGCCGGCTATCAGAACCGTGAGGTAGAGGCGCAGACCGCTGCCCCAGGAAAGGCCCGCGGCAAGCGAAAGTGGTTCCAGCATGACTGCCTCCTCGCGCGAGGCGCGTGCGGCGCCGTCCCCACGAACCGGACGTGGTGCGGAGTGTTGGGAGTGATCGGGCTATGGTCATTCCATTATAGCCACGCAAACCTCCGCGTCGCTGCTGCGTTGCACGAGCGCACCAGACGTGGCGCGCCCGGCGGCAACCCGCACTGAAACAGGCGCCTCAGGCCGCCGACGAAAGCTTGAGCCCGACGAGCCCCAGTACGATCAGCGCGGCGCTGGCCACGCGCGCGACGCTGGCCGCTTCGCCCATCACAATGATGCCGAGGATGAACGCGCCCACCGCGCCGATGCCGGTCCATACCGCGTACGCCGTGCCGAGCGGCAGTTGGCGCATGGCGAGTGCGAGCAGCCAGAAGCTGCCGAGCGCCGTCACGATGGTGAACGCCGACCAGCCGAGCTTGGTAAATCCAACGGACAGCTTGACACCCGACGCCCATGCAACTTCGAGCACGCCGGCAATGAGGAGGTAAATCCAGGCCACGAGAACGTTCCCCTTGAGAAGTGGGGCCGTCCCCGTTTGAAGATGAGACGCAAGGTCGTCCTTACGCGTCTGTAAGTATATCACGGCGGGGCCTGCAGCCTGGCCGGGCCGGCCACCCGCTTCGGCACGCCAGTGCTACTGCACGCCCACCAGCCGATACCCCACGCCCGTCTCGGTGACGATGTGCTCGGGCTGCGCCGGATCGCGCTCCAGTTTCTGCCGCAGATGCGCCATATAGATGCGCAGATAGTGGCTGCTCTCGACGTGCGAAGGCCCCCAGACCTCGCGCAGCAGTTGCCGGTGGGTCAGCACGCGGCCCGCGTCGCGCACGAAGGTCGCGAGCAGGCGGTACTCGATCGGCGTGAGGTGCACGGGCGCGCCGTCGCGCGTCACCTGGCGCAGGGCCAGGTCGACGGTCACCGCGCCGAAGCTCACCTGCGGCGCTTCGTTCGCGCCGCCCCGGTTGCGGCGGCGCAAATGCGCGCGAATGCGCGCGAGCAGCTCGGAGACGCCGAACGGCTTGGTGAGGTAATCGTCTGCGCCGGCGTCGAGCGCGGCAACCTTTTCGCTCTCCTGCGTGCGCGCCGACAACACGATCACCGGCAGGTCGCTCCAGCCGCGCAGTTCGCGGATCACGTCGAGCCCATCCGTGTCGGGCAGGCCCAGATCGACGATCACGAGGTCGGGCTTACGCGTCGCCGCCTCGACGAGCCCCTGTTTGCCGGTCTCGGCGTCGTAGACGGCAATGCCCTCCCCCTCCAGCGATGCGCGCACGAAGCGGCGGATCTGCTTTTCGTCTTCGATCAGGACAACGGCGAGGCTCGGATCACTCATGGGCGGGCTTGAGATCGGCGGGTTCATCGGTCGGCAACGGCGGCGGCGTCTGCACCGGCAGCGCAAACCAGAACGACGCGCCTTCGACGTGGCCATCGGCGGCCAGGCGGTTGGTTGCGCCGATTGTACCGTCGTGCGCCTCCACGATCGCGCGGCAGATCGCAAGCCCGAGGCCGATGCCGGGCTTCGCCGATTCCTTCTCGCCGCGCGTGAACTTCTCGAATACGCGCTCGCCCATGCCGTGCGGCAGGCCCGGACCCGCATCGTCGATGCTCACGCGCACGAACGGCTGACCGTTCTCTTCGATGCGGCGCGCGGAGATCGTGAGCGGCGTGTCGGGCGGCGTGTACTTCGCGGCGTTTTCCAGCAGGTTCGAGAAGAGCCGCTCCATGAGCACCGCGTCGAGCTGCAGCAAGGGCAAGCCCGCTTCGAGCTGCACCTGTACCGGGTGCCGCGTCAGCACGCGGCGGCACGCGGCCAGCGCCGCGCCCACGGTTTCCTCCAGCAGCGTCCACTGCCGGTTGAGCTTGAGGCTGCCCGCCTGCAGGCGCGCCATGTCGAGCAGATTCGTGACGATGCCGGTCATGCGCAGCGCCTCATCGTGGATCGCCTCGATGAGCTCACCGGAGCGTACATTCCGTGCGTCGGCCGGCGTGCCCGCCGCATCGGACTCATGCGCCTGCGCGAGCATCGACGAAAAGCCGACGATGGCCGTGAGCGGCGTGCGCAGGTCGTGCGAGATCGCCGAGAGCAGCGAGTTGCGTAATCGTTCGGACTCCATGTTGACGAGCGCGTCGCGCGCGATCTCCACGTAGTGCACGCGTTCGAGCGCGAGCGCGATCTGCGCGGCGAACGCGTCGAGCATGCGCTGCTGCTCGGGCACCTGCATTTCGCGCGCGTCGCGCGTGACCACCGCGAGCACGCCGCGCGTGCGCATCGGCGCCTTGAGCGGCAGATAGAGCGCCGCCGCTGCGGGCAGCGTGTCGGTGCCGCGGCCAGCGGGCTTTTGCTGGTCGTAGACCCACTGGCCCACATCGATGTCGAGGCTCCCCGGTTCGAGCATGATCTGCGGATCGGGGTCCTCGATCTTCTGCTGGACCCTGTCGGCGCTGTCGGGCAGGAGTATCGCCACGCGCGCGCCGAACACCTCGCTCACATGGCGGCTGCCGATCGCCACGATCTGTTCCGTCGCGAGCGCGGCCGCCAGCTCGCGCGCCATCGCGTACATCGCGCCCGTGCGCTGCTCGCGCCGCTGCGCGACGCTCGCCTCGCGGCGCAGGCTCGAAGTGAGATGGCTGATGACGAGCGAGGTGAGCAGCATGCCCACGAAGGTCAGCAGGTACTGCGTGTCGCTCACCGAGAACGACAGGCGCGGCGGCACGAAGAAAAAATCGTAGGCGGCCACGCTCGCGAACGAGAGCAGCACGCCGGGGCCGCGCCCGAGCTTCGTCGCCGTGAAGATCACGCCGAGCAAATAGAGCATCACGAGATTGGCGAGCGCGAAGCGGTCCATCACGGTGCTCGCGAGCACCGTGATGGACGCGCAGATCAGCAGCGCCGCCGCGTAGGCGCGCGGCGGCGAGCGATTCGCAGTGCCGCTCGCGATGGCCGCACGCCAGGCGTTGGCCGCGCGCGCCGCGGCCAACGCCTCACGCTGCGCGCCCACGAGCCGGTCGTTATCGGCGGCGCTCGCGCGCACCAGGGTCAAGTCAGCACCCTCGGCCTTTTCGGCGAGGCGCTCGCCGAACGGCCGGCGCAGCCAGCGCCACCACGATGCGCCTCTGCGCGCCGAAACACCCGCCACGAGCTTCGAGACGTTGCGCAGCCGCGCATAGCCCGCGAGCGTAACGGCCGCGTCCTCGCCGGCGAGCGTGGCGGTTTCCGCGCCCAGTTCGGAGGCGAGCTTGAGGGCGCCGAGCGTACGCTGGCGCACCTCGTCGGGCAAGCGCTGAAGCCTGGGCGTCTCCACGTACACGGCGATCCAGTCGGCCTTCAGGCTCGCCGCGAGCCGCGCCGAGGCGCGCACCAGCGCGCTCGCCTCGGGGCCCGGGCCCACGCACACGAGCAGCCGCTCGCGCGCCTGCCAGACGTGCTGGATCGAGCGGTCGGCGCGATACTCGTGCATCTGCGCGTCGACGCGATCGGCCGTGCGGCGCAGCGCCAGTTCGCGCAGCGCGATCAGGTTGCCCTTGCGGAAGAAATTGCGCACCGCGCGCTCGGCCTGCGCGGGCATGTACACCTTGCCGTCGCGCATGCGGTCGAGCAGCTCCTCGGCGGGCAGGTCGACCAGCGTGACTTCGTCCGCGCCGTCGAACACGCGGTCGGGCACCGTTTCCCAGACGCGGATGCCGGTGATCTGCCCCACCACGTCGTTGAGGCTTTCGAGGTGCTGGACGTTGACAGTCGTGTAGACGTCGATGCCCGCGTCGAGCAGTTCGTAGACGTCCTGCCAGCGTTTCATGTGGCGCGCGCCCTGCACATTCGAATGCGCGAGCTCATCGACCAGCACGAGTTGCGGCTTGCGCCCGAGCGCCGCGTCCAGATCGAACTCCTCGAGCATGCGCCCGCGGTACGCGATGCGCTGGCGCGGCAATTCTTCGAGGCCGCTCGTGAGCGCGGCGGTCTCGCTGCGCCCATGGGTCTCGACGATGCCGACCACCACGTCCATGCCCTCCTCCTGGCGGCGGCGCGCGGCCTGGAGCATCGCGTAGGTCTTGCCGACGCCCGCCGACGCGCCAAAGAAAATCTTCAGCTTGCCGCGGCGGCGTTTTTCTTCGTCGCGCTGGAGCCGGTCGAGGAGTTCGTCGGGATCGGGGCGGTTCATGCGGATTTCATGGGGGGGGGGGTCGCGGAAGATCGTCTCACCGTGGCACTGAATAAGCAAACAGCAGGCGCCGCATGCTGCCGAGGCGGCATGCGGCGCCCGGCTGCCATCAGCCTTCGGCGTCGCGTCATAGTTCAGCTCGCCGTCTTACCGTCGAGCGCGAGGTTCAGTTCGAGCACGTTCACGCGCGGCTCGCCGAACACGCCGAACTGGCGTCCCCGGGTATAGCGATCCACGAGCGCCTGCACGTCGTTCGTGCTCAAGTGGCGCGCCCTGGCCACGCGTGGCACCTGGTACGCGGCGGCGGCCGGCGAGATCTCGGGATCGAGCCCGCTCGCCGACGAGGTCACGAGATCGGCGGGAACAGGTTGCGACCCGGGCTGCGAAACATCGGTGCCCGCGGCCTTGAGCGCCGCGATGCGGCCTTTGACTTCGTCGGCGAGCGCCGGGTTGGTAGGGCCGAGGTTCGAGCCGCCGGAACCGGCCGCGTTGTATGGATTCGGCGCCGTGGCCGAGAGACGGCCCCAGAAGTACTGGGGCGCATCGAACTGCTGGCCGATCAGCTTGCTGCCCACCACCTTGCCGTTCACCTCGACAAGACTGCCGTTCACCTGGCGATGAAACACCGCCTGGCCGAACGCGGTCATCACGGCCGGATACACGAGACCGGTGATCGCCGTGAGCACGGCGAAGATCACGATAAGAGGTCGAAACTGCGCTTTCATTCTGGATTCCTGTTCATCAGATAGCATCAGATAACGCGCGACTGTCAAACCCAGCCGAACGCGGTGAGCACCATGTCGATCAGCTTGATGCACGGGAACGGCAGGAGAATGCCGCCGAGGCCGTAGATCAGCAGATTGCGGCGCAGCAGCGTCGCGGCGCCGAGCGGCCGGTACTTCACGCCCTTGAGCGCGAGCGGAATCAGCATCACGATGATGAGCGCGTTGAAGATCACCGCCGAGAGAATCGCCGACGACGGCGAGCTCAGATGCATGACGTCGAGCACGCGCAACTGCGGATAGGTCGTCGCGAACGCCGCCGGAATGATCGCGAAGTACTTGGCGACGTCGTTGGCGATCGAGAAGGTCGTGAGCGAGCCGCGCGTCATGAGCATCTGCTTGCCGATCTCGACGATCTCGATGAGCTTGGTCGGGTTCGAGTCGAGATCGACCATGTTGCCCGCTTCCTTCGCGGCCTGGGTGCCGGTGTTCATCGCCACCGCCACGTCGGCCTGCGCGAGCGCCGGCGCGTCGTTGGTGC
The DNA here is from genome assembly GCF_051125205.1 of Paraburkholderia sp. A1BS-2L. Classification (NCBI taxonomy): domain Bacteria; kingdom Pseudomonadati; phylum Pseudomonadota; class Betaproteobacteria; order Burkholderiales; family Burkholderiaceae; genus Paraburkholderia; species Paraburkholderia sp. A1BS-2L. The sequence goes on along the minus strand of NZ_CP120428.1, from coordinate 1,085,095 downwards.
CGTCGCCGGTCATCGCCACGAGCTTGCCTTGCGCCTGGTGCGCGCGGATAGTCGCGAGCTTGGTCTCGGGCGTCGCTTGCGCGAGGAAGTCGTCCACGCCCGCCTCGGCGGCGATCGCGGCGGCGGTCAGGCGGTTGTCGCCCGTCACCATCACGGTCTTAATGCCCATCTTGCGCAGTTCGGCGAAACGCTCCTTGATGCCGCCCTTCACCACGTCCTTCAACTCGATCACGCCGAGCACGCGCGCGACCTTGTCGTGCATCTCCGCCACCACCAGCGGCGTGCTGCCGCGGCGCGCCACGTCGTCCACTGCCGTGTTGACTTCCGTGGGAAAGCGGCCGCCCTGGTCTTCGACATAGTGCTTGATCGCATCGGCGGCGCCCTTGCGGATCTCGCGGGCATGCGTGCCGGGCGCCGTGCCCTCGGGCGACAGGTCCACGCCGCTCATGCGCGTCTGCGCGCTGAAGGCGAGGAACACCGCGTGCAGCCCGCCCATGTCGCGCTGGCGAATGTTGAAGCGCTGCTTCGCGAGCACCACGATGCTGCGGCCTTCCGGTGTTTCGTCGGCGAGCGAGGCGAGCTGTGCGGCGTCCGCGAGCGCTTCCTCGGTCACGCCGGGCGCGGACACGAACGCCGACGCCTGGCGATTGCCGAGCGTGATCGTGCCGGTCTTGTCGAGCAGCAGCACGTCCACGTCGCCGGCGGCTTCCACCGCGCGGCCCGAAGTGGCGATCACGTTGGCCTGCATCATGCGGCTCATGCCCGCCACGCCGATCGCCGAAAGCAGCCCGCCGATGGTGGTCGGAATCAGGCACACGAGCAGCGCGACGAGCACCGTGATCGTCACCACGTGGCCCATCTTCGCTGCCCCGACCGAGAACATCGAGAACGGCAACAGCGTCGCGGTCGCGAGCAGCAGCACGATGGTCAGCGCAACCAGCAGAATCGTCAGCGCGATCTCGTTGGGCGTCTTCTGGCGCTTGGCGCCCTCGACCATCGCGATCATGCGGTCGAGAAATGCCTCGCCGGGGTTGGCCGTCACCCGCACGACGATCCAGTCCGAGAGCACGCGCGTGCCGCCCGTGACCGACGAAAAGTCGCCGCCCGATTCGCGGATCACCGGCGCCGATTCACCCGTGATCGCCGATTCGTCCACCGAGGCCACGCCCTCGATCACCTCGCCGTCGGCGGGAATGGTGTCGCCGGTCTCGACCAGCACCACGTCGCCGCGCCGCAAATCGGACGCGGTCATGATGCGGATCGGCGCCTTCGGATGCGGCTCGTTGAGCTTCTTGGCCATCACGTCTTTCTTGGCCTGGCGCAGCGATGCGGCCTGCGCCTTCGAGCGCCCTTCGGCCAGCGCCTCCGCGAAGTTCGCGAACAGCACCGTGAACCACAGCCACAGCGCGATGACGAGAATGAAACCCGCGGGCGCCTCGGCCTGGCCCATGAGCGCGGCGCCCCAGAGGATCGTCGTGAGCACGCTGCCCACGTAGACGCAGAACATCACCGGGTTGCGCAACTGGGTGCGCGGATTGAGTTTCCTGAACGAGTCCACGATGGCCGGGCGCACGAGCGCCGGATCGAACATGGACCGTGTTGCACTATGTTGTGTCATTTGATGATGTTCCCGTTCAATGCACGCCCATCATGATCAGATGCTCCACACCCGGGCCGAGCGCGAGCGCCGGCACATAGGTGAGCGCGCCCACCAGCAGCACAGTGCCGAGCAGCAGCACGACGAAGAGCGGTCCATGAGTGGGCAGCGTTCCGCCCGTCACGGCAATGCGCTTCTTGCCCGCGAGCGAGCCCGCGATGGCGAGCACCGGCACGATGGTGCCGAAGCGGCCGAACCACATCGCGATGCCGAGCAGCCAGTTGTAGAACGGCGTGTTGACATAAAGCCCCGCGAACGCGCTGCCGTTGTTGTTGGCGGCGGAGCTGAACGCGTAGAGGATCTCGGAGAAGCCATGCGCGCCGGGGTTGGCGATGCCCGCCTTGCCCGCGTCGGCGAGCACGGCGATCGAGGTGCCGAGCAGCACCAGCATCGGCGTGAGCAGCACGACGATCGCCACCATCTTCATCTCGAACGACTCGATCTTCTTGCCCACGTACTCGGGCGTGCGCCCGATCATCAGACCCGCCACGAACACCGCCAGCAGCGCGAACACGAGCATGCCGTAGAGGCCCGAGCCCACCCCGCCGAAGATCACTTCGCCAAGCTGGATGAAGAGCATCGGCACGAGACCGCCGAGCGGCGTGAGCGAGTCGTGCATCGCGTTCACGGCGCCGCACGAAGCCGCCGTGGTCGCCACGACGAAGATGCCCGTCTGCGCGATGCCGAAGCGCGTTTCCTTGCCTTCCATGTTGCCGCCGGCTTGCAACGCGCTGGCGTGCTGATCGACGTTCAGCGACGCCAGCAGCGGATTGCCCGCCTGCTCCGCCGAAAGCTCGACGCCCACCGCGACGGCGAATGCGATTGTCATCACCGCGAGCACCGCGACGCCCTGCCTGCGGTCGCCCACGATATTGCCGAACACGAGACACAGCGCCGCCGGAATGATCAGGATCGCCAACGTTTCGACGACGCTTGAGAACGGCGTGGAATTCTCGTACGGATGCGCCGAGTTTGCGTTGAAGAAGCCGCCGCCGTTGGTGCCGAGCATTTTGATCGCGACCTGCGAGGCGACCGGGCCCATGGCGAGCGTCTGCGAAGTGACTTTCGTGTCGACGGTGACGGGATGGCCCTGCGCATCCTTGACCGGATTGCCCTGCGCATCGACCTTGGGCGCGGCGTAGGTGGTGGTCTGGAGCGTGGGCACCGCCTGATACGGCTTGAAGTTCTGGATCACGCCCTGGCTCATCAGTAGCGCCGCGATGATCGCCGCCATCGGCACGAGGATGTAAAGCGTCGTGCGCGTGAGGTCGACCCAGAAGTTGCCGATGGTTTGCGCCGAGTGGCGCGCAAAGCCGCGAATCAGCGCGATCACCACGACGATGCCAGTGGCCGCCGAGAGGAAGTTCTGCACCGTCAAGCCGAGCATCTGCGTGAGGTAGCTCACGGTCTGCTCGGGCGTGTAGTCCTGCCAGTTCGTGTTGGTCACGAAGCTCACGGCGGTGTTGAACGCGCCGTCAGGCGTCATCGCGCCGAAGCCTTGAGGATTGCCTGGCAGCCGACCTTGCACGCGCAGCAGCACGTAAAGAAGGCCCACGCCCAGCACGTTGAACGAGATGGTGGCGAGCGCATAGCGCTTCCAGTTCATCTCGGCGCTCGGGTCGACGCTCGCGATGCGGTAAAGCAGATTCTCGAGCGGCGCGAAGCAACGCACGACACGCGAGCGCCCGTCGAGCACGCGCGTGATATAGCCCGCGACCGGCACCGCAAGCGCCAGCAGGACGACGATGAAAATCCCCGCTTGCAACAAATTGTTGGTGTTCATTCGATATCCTCCGCGCGCAGCAGCGCATGGACGAGATAAACGAACAGCAACAGCGTCGCCGCCCCCGATAGCCAGAAGATCCAGGTCATGAGCGCGCCCCCGTTTCGCCCCGATCCGCGCGACGGTCCTGCATAAGCTTCCCGCAGCCGGCGATCAACGCGTAAGTGAGCGCGGCGAAGACCGCCAGCCCCCCGATATACAGCACATCCATTGTCGTGTTCTCCATTCGCGGATGACGGATGGCGGTAAGGTACGGTGTATCGCGTTAAATCCGGATCAAAGGTTTTGGTGCGCGTATAAAAATCGCGTAAACGCGGACGGGCGCCGTGGATGGCGCCATCCACGGCTCATGAGGCAAACGGAGCGGCGAGAGAGGTAAGAAGAAAGGCCCGCCGGCTAGTCGACGCTACCCGGCTGGCGATCGAGCGAGGCCGCACGCAGGGCTTCGCCGGGCTCGGTGAAGATGCGTTCACGCAACTGCGCAATCGATGCATCGCGCGCCGCGCCGGCAGCCTGGGCCGCCTCGATCTGCATGCGCTGAGATGCGTACTCGGCATATTTTGCCCGCCACGCGTCGTCGTCCTGCTGCATCCGCGCCACGCGCCCCGCCGCTCGGGCGCCGAGCACGGAGGTCAGTTCCGAGCGCATCTGGTCCGGCGATGCATGGGCGTCCTGCAAGGTGGAAATCTGGTCGAGCACCGCGTCTTGCGCCCTGGCCTGCTCGCGCAGCGCGCGCTCGGCAGCCGGCAACTGTTGATCCAGCGCCGCAAGGCGCGCCCGCTTTTCGGCTTCCGGGAGCGCGCCATCGAGACCGATGGCGAGGCGCTCGACTTCGTAACGCTGCAACGCGAACTGCGCGCCGAAAAATGGCTCGCTCCATTCACCGAGTTCGCGGCTCGCGAGCGCCGCGCGCTGCGCGAGCGCATTGCGCAACGCATCGATGTCGATCCGGGTGGCGTTGGCGGCCGCGCCGGCAGCCGGCTCCGGCAGTTGCGCGAGCGCGGCCCTCCAGGCCTGATAGCGCTGCCAGACGACGAGCGCCTCGGCTTGGGCCGGCGTACCTTCGAGCTGCGCGGCAATCTCGCGCGCAACGAAGGCGTCGAGCCCGGCCGCGCCCAGATCGGTTTGCGCGCTCACGCAGTAATCGAAGAAGAGGCGCACCTGCGGGTCGCGCGCGAGATGGCCACGGCCATCGGTCGGCAAGCGCGGCCGGCAGCCGATCGGGCCCGGCCCGCGGCACCGCCTCGGGAGCGCGCGCGAGGCCGGCGGCGGTGCGCTCGGCACCGGCCGCCATGCGGTGAGGCGCCCCGCCATCGTCACGCTCCACGCGGTTCGCACCGGTCAATGCAACCCAAGCGGCCACGGCCGCCGCCGCCGCATTCGCGGCAACCGCCACGACGCCCCGCCTGCTGCGTCTTGCCGGCGCCATCACTCAGACGCCCTGCAACTTCAAACGGTTGGCGTGCGTACGAATCACGGCGACGGGGTCTTCGGCGTAGGCGCCGCGAATGCCGAACAACTGGTTGATCTCGTCCACGTGATTCCACTTGTAGTTCACGCCAATCACCTGGCCGTACAACGAACTGCACGTCGACACGAGGCCGTCATTCACACCCGAGTTCCGCCCGAGCATCACGGTGCCGGTCAGGAGCAGCGCAGGTGTCGTCATTTCGAGGCCGACGGCCGGATCGATCAGCGGCAGCACGCTCGTGTCCTTCGCGACGACCATGCTGCCGAGACGCGCCTGCTGCTGGATGGCCGAGCCCGACCACGAGTACAGCAGGTGCTTGTGGCCGCCAACCGTCTCGCTCGCCGCACCGGTCCGGCACGAACCGGGCGCGCCAAGGCCGGCACTCGGGAAACGCTGGTTGAAGCGCGCGGCCGAGTCGGTTCTGAGGGTGCGCAGCGCGAGCAGCGCATCCTGGTTCGTGATGTGCGCGCTGTTCGAAAGCACGCCGTACATGTTGAGGAATGCGGCTACGGCCTCCGACGACTTGCCGCTGGGATCGCGGTTCAACTGGTCGACGGCGAAGTCGGCGAACTCGCTGCCGCGATGCGGCGTGCCGATGGTCGTCACGGAGGCGACGAGTTGCGGCGCCACCGCGGCGACGTAACGCGACGTGAGACCGCCCTGGCTATGGCCGATGAGGTTGACCTTCTGCGCGCCCGTCGCGGCGAGCACACGCTTGACGTAGGCGAGGAGCTGCTCGCCACGGCCATTGGGTCCGTCGTCGGCCTGGAAGCTCGACACGTTCGCCGTGTAGACCTGCGCACCGTGGCTTTGCAGATCCGACGCGATGCCATACCAATAGTCGATCATGCCGAAGATCTTGTCGGTGCCGGTCAGGCCCTGCACGAGGATGATCGGATACGTGGTTGCCGCATATTGGTCGACGGCGGGCGCGGCGGCGGCAGGCCTTGGCTGAGAAACGAACAGAGCGGCGCAGAGCGTGAGCGCGCCCGCCGCGGTACAGAATCTGGTTGAACGTATCATGCTGGATCTCCTTGCCCATGGTCGTATCCGGCGCAGGCCGGCCTCGCAGGATAATCAGGAGCACGGAATGATCCAATTTCAGTCTTGTCAATAACTGATATAAGTCAGCGCCGGAACATGGAAAGCCGTCTGCCCGTTCGAACGGGGCGGAGCCGGCAGCCCCGCCCCATCGGGCATCGTCTATCGCTCAGGGCAGCAAAACGGTCGAGCCGGTCGTGCGGCGCGCCTCGAGATCGGCATGAGCCTGGCCCACGTCCTGCAGCGCATAGCGCTGATTGATCGAGGTCTTGACCTTGCCCGAGGCGACCACCTCGAACAACTCGGCGCTCATCGCCTCATAATCGGCGCGCTTCGCGATGTAGGTGAAGAGCGTCGGGCGCGTGAAGAAGAGCGAGCCGCGCCCTGCGAACTCCGACGAGTCGATGGGCGGCAGCGGCCCCGACGCATTGCCGAAGCTCACGAACAGGCCGAGCGGCGCAAGGCAGTCCAGCGACTTCGTGTACGTATCCTTGCCGATCGAGTCGTACACCACGGGCACACCCGCGCCGTTCGTGATCTCGCGCACGCGCTTGTGGAAGTCCTCGCGCGTATAGACGATCGCATGATCGCAGCCGTGCGCCTTCGCGATGGCGGCCTTCTCGTCCGAGCCCACCGTGCCGATCACGGTCGCGCCGAGCGCCTTGGCCCACTGGCACACGATGAGACCCACGCCGCCTGCGGCGGCCTGGATCAGGATCGTGTCGCCGGCCTTCACTCGGTACGTGCGGCGCAGCAGATATTGCGCGGTCAGGCCTTGCAGCATGATGGAGGCGGCCTGCTCGTCGCTGATCGCATCGGGCAGCCGGATCACCTGGTCCGCGCGCAGCACGCGCTCCTGCGCATACGCGCCCGGCGGACGCCCGACATACGCCACGCGATCGCCCGGCTTCACGAGCGTGACGCCCGGGCCCACCGCCACGACTTCGCCCGCGGCCTCCATGCCGAGCCCGGCGGGCAGCGGCTGCGGATAGAGCCCGGTGCGAAAGTACACGTCGATGTAATTGAGTCCGCAGGCGCGCTGCTTCACGCGGATTTCGCCCTCGCCCGGCGTGCCCACCTCGACGTCCACCCACTTCATCACTTCGGGGCCGCCGGTCTTCTCGTAACGGATAGCCTTGGTCATGCTGCCTCCTTCGTCCTGTGAATGATGGTCGTTCTGCAAACCGGGCGACGCGGCGCTCAGATCTCGTCTTTCAGACGCAGCGTGAGCACGTCGAGGATCATGCGCGCCGTCGAGATGTTGGTCGCGCACGGCACGTCATGCACGTCGCAGGCGCGCACGAGTGCGTTGATGTCGGGCTCGTGCGGCTGCGGGGTCATGGGATCGCGCAGGAAGATCACCACGTCGACATTGCCCTCGGCGAGTTGCGCGCCGATCTGCAGGTCGCCGCCGTGCGGGCCCGAAAGCATGCGCTCGACGTTCAGGCCGTGTGCTGCTGCAATGCGCCCGCCCGTCGTGCCGGTCGCGAGCAGTTCGCAGCGGCGCAGCGTGTCGACGTACTCGCCGCTGAGCTTGACGATGTCGTCCTTCTTGTGATCGTGCGCGATCAGCGCGACGCGGGTAGGCATGGCCTTCTTCCTTGTATTTCGATGAGTTTGAGTGTGTCGCGCGCGTGACCGCGCGCGACACAGAACGTACCGGATCAGAACGTTCCTGGATACGCGCCGCCGTCGATCAGCCAGTTTTGTCCCGTGATATAGCCCGCATGGACGCTGCACAGGAACGCACAGGCGCGGCCGAATTCCTCGGGCGTGCCGAAGCGGCCTGCCGGAATCGCTTTCACGCGGCGCGCGCGCACTTCGTCGAGCGACAGATTGCTCGCCTTCGATTGCGCGACGATGGTGGCCTGGATGCGGTCGGTGTCGAACGAGCCCGGCAGCAGATTGTTGATCGTCACGCCCGTCGCCGCGACCTGGCGCGCGACGCCCGCAACGAAGCCCGTGAGGCCCGAGCGTGCGCCGTTCGAGAGGCCGAGCACATCGATGGGCGCCTTCACCGAGGAACTCGTGATGTTGACGATGCGCCCGAAGCCGCGCTGGCTCATGGCGTCGATAGTGGCCTGGATCAGCGCGATCGGCGTCAGCATGTTCGCTTCGAGCGCGGCGAGCCAGGCTTCGTGCGTGTAGGTGCGAAAGTCGCCCGGCGGCGGGCCGCCCGCATTGTTCACGAGAATGTCCGGCGCCGGGCAGGCGGCCAGCGCGGCGGCGCGCCCGGCCTCGGTGGTGATGTCGCAGGCCACGGCCTTGACCTCGACGCCGGTCGTCGCGCGAATCCGCGCAGCGGTTTCCTCGAGCGTTTGCGCCGTGCGCGCGACGATCGTCACGTTCACGCCCTCGGCCGCGAGCGCCTCGGCGCAGCCGCGCCCCAGTCCCTTGCTTGCGGCGCACACCAGTGCGCTGCGTCCTGCGATACCCATGTCCATCTTTACGGTCCTTGTAGTTGGCGTGACGAATCGGTGACGGCGGGGATTGCGAGGCCACCGCGCGCCACCGCGCCATTGCGGCGACCGGCGCGCCCAATTTTGCGATTCTAGAAGAATCGCGCGGCGCGCGTGGGACGCCGCGAGCCGCGGGTCGCGCAGCCTGGCCCCGGCGCGCCCCCAGCACGGCACCAATCGCGCTCCGTTCCTGCCCGGTTCTCGTATACTTGCGCCTGTAGCGCGGCCCAGCGCTCGCGCGAGCCCCGCCGAACCCAGGCAGCCGGCAGCGCCGCGGCCGACACCCCCACACCCCTTGCAGCCTCGTGCGCCCCGCCATGAAACAGGACAGCCGCTTTCCGAATCTCTTCATCCTCGATCACCCGCTGATCCAGCACAAGCTCAGCCACATGCGCGACAGGGAGACGTCCACTCGCACGTTCCGCGAGCTGCTGCGCGAGATCACGCTGCTGATGGGCTACGAAATCACGCGCGAGCTGCCGGTCACCACGCGCCGCGTGCAAACGCCGCTCGTCGAGATCGACGCGCCGGTGATCGCCGGCAAGAAGCTCGCGATCGTGCCGGTGCTGCGCGCGGGCGTGGGCATGTCCGACGGGCTGCTCGAGCTGATCCCGTCGGCGCGCGTGGGCCATATCGGCGTCTATCGCGCCGACGACCACCGCCCGGTCGAGTACCTCGTGCGCCTGCCCGACCTCGAGGACCGCACCTTCATCCTGTGCGACCCGATGGTCGCGACCGGCTACTCGGCGGCGCACGCAATCGACGTGCTCAAGCGCCGCGGCGTGCCGGGCGAGCGCATTCGCTTCCTCGCGCTGGTGGCCGCGCCCGAAGGCGTCGAAGTGTTTCAGCAGGCGCATCCGGACGTGCGGCTGTACGTGGCCTCGCTCGACACGCACCTGAACGAGCACGCCTATATCGTCCCGGGTCTCGGCGACGCCGGCGACCGCCTGTTCGGCACCAAGAACTGATGCCGCTGGGGGGCGGCGCCCTCGCCGCCCCGTTTCGGGCCTGCGTCGATCCCTCTTCGTGCCCGTTTCGCCCCCCTCCCGGCCCGCGTCGATCCCCTTCGGGCCCGCGTTGGCCCTGCTTCGCCGCCGTTCGCGCGCGCGAAATCCCCGCTCTGGCGCATCCAGGCCGTCGAGGGGTGCGGCCGAGCGAGCCCGGCGTGATAAAATTCAGGTCTGCCCGACCGGGTCTGGCCCGACCGGGTCTGCCTGACTGTCCCAAAAGTCCCCAGGACTTCGCGAAACGCGCCCCAATGCGCCTGACGCGCCCGCGGCGCGCGTCCCGCACAAAGCGCCACCGGCAAGCCCGGCCGCACGCGCGGTCGCCCGCCGCGCGACGAGTGAGCGACGAGTGAGCGACGGGCGACCGGCTGCGGGCGACTGGCATCGGGCAGACAGACACTCACGGATGGACACACCGGCAGGCAAGCATGGGCCGCGCACGCATGAGCGCACCACGCCGGCCCCGGCATCGTATTAAAAACTGCGGTAACGACAACTGCACCATGCACGCGTGAAGCGTGCGACGGAGAAAGGTATGGCGGGTCATTCGAAATGGGCCAACATCAAGCACAAGAAGGCGGCTGCTGACGCGAAGCGCGGCAAGGTCTGGACGCGGCTCATCAAGGAAATCCAGGTCGCGGCGCGCATGGGCGGAGGCGAGATCGACTCGAACCCGCGCCTGCGCCTGGCCGTGGACAAGGCCTATGACGCCAACATGCCCAAGGACAACATCAACCGCGCGATCCAGCGCGGCGTGGGCGGCGTCGACGGCGCGAACTACGAGGAAATCCGCTACGAAGGCTACGGCATCGGCGGCGCGGCGGTGATCGTCGACACCATGACCGACAACCGCACCCGCACCGTCGCGGAAGTGCGCCACGCGTTCTCGAAGTTCGGCGGCAACATGGGCACGGACGGCTCGGTGTCGTTCATGTTCGATCACGTCGGCCAGTTCCTGTTCGCGCCGGGCACGCCCGAAGACAAGCTGATGGACGCCGCGCTCGAAGCGGGTGCCGACGACGTCGTCACGAACGACGACGGCAGCATCGAGGTGATCTGCCCGCCCAACGACTTCCAGAAAGTGAAGGACGCGCTCGAAGGCGCGGGCTTCAAGGCCGAAATGGCCGAAGTCACGATGAAGCCGCAAACGGAAGTCGAATTCACGGGCGACGACGCGGTGAAGATGCAAAAGCTGCTCGACGCGCTCGAAAACCTGGACGATGTCCAGGAGGTGTATACCAACGCGTCGATCGACGAGGAATAAGCGGCTCGCGCCGGGCGGGCGCCGCGGCTGACCGGCCGCGCCACGCTCGGGCGCACCTGAGTCGCGGGTCTGCGATTCGCCGCACGGCGCGTGGCCGCCCGGCGCTTCGCCGCACCGACGCTTTCACGGCCGGCGCATTGACGCGCCGGCCGCAACTGTTTCTGGTTCTGGTCTTTCGGGGATTTACATGAAGTTACTCGTCGTCGGTTCTGGCGGCCGCGAACATGCGCTGGCGTGGAAGCTTGCGCAGTCGCCGCGCGTCCAGCTCGTCTACGTCGCACCGGGCAACGGCGGCACCGCGCAGGACGAGCGGCTCGCCAACGTCGACATCACGGACATCAACGAGCTCGCCGATTTCGCCGAGCGCGAACAGGTCGCCCTCACCGTGGTCGGGCCGGAAGCGCCGCTCGCGGCCGGCATCGTCAACGTGTTCCGCCAGCGCGGCCTGAAGGTGTTCGGTCCCACGAAGGAGGCCGCGCAGCTCGAAAGCTCGAAGGACTTCGCCAAGGCGTTCATGAAGCGCCACCACATCCCCACGGCCGCCTACGAGACCTTCTCGGACGCCACGGCCGCGCACGCCTACGTCGAGAAAAACGGCGCGCCCATCGTGATCAAGGCCGATGGCCTCGCCGCGGGCAAGGGCGTGGTGGTGGCGATGTCGCTGGAAGAAGCGCATCAGGCCATCGACATGATGCTCGCCGACAACAAGCTCGGCGACGCCGGCGCGCGCGTGGTGATCGAGGAATTCCTCGCAGGCGAGGAAGCGAGCTTCATCGTCATGGTGGACGGCAAGCACGTGCTCGCGCTCGCTTCGAGCCAGGACCACAAGCGCCTGCAGGACGGCGACCAGGGCCCGAACACGGGCGGCATGGGCGCCTACTCGCCCGCGCCCATCGTCACGCCGCAGCTGCACGCGCGCGTGATGCGCGAAATCATTCTGCCGACCGTGGCGGGCATGGAGAAGGAGGGCATCCGCTATACGGGCTTCCTCTACGCGGGCCTGATGATCGACGCGCAGGGCAACCCGAAGACGCTCGAATTCAACTGCCGCATGGGCGACCCGGAAACGCAGCCGATCATGGCGCGCCTGAAGGGCGACTTCTCGAAGGTCGTGGAGCACGCGATTGCGGGCACGCTCGACCAGGTCGAGCTCGAATGGGACCGCCGCACCGCACTCGGCGTCGTGCTGGCCGCGCACAATTACCCGGACACGCCGCGCAAGGGCGACCGCATCAACGACATCCCCGCCGAGACCGATGCTTCGGTTACGTTCCATGCGGGCACGCAGTTCGTGGACGGCAAGCTCGTGACCTCGGGCGGACGTGTGCTGTGCGTGGTGGGGCTCGCCGATTCCGTGCGCAGCGCGCAGAAGGTGGCTTACGAAACGGTGAACCGCATTTCGTTTGACGGCATGCAGTATCGCCACGACATCGGCTATCGCGCCGCTGGGCGCAAGCAGTAAGGTGCCAGGCGCAGGCACGGCGCTCGAGCGCGGCCCGGCCTGATTTCGGCCAGGCTGCGCGGCGGGCGCCTCACCGCATGGCGAGCTGCCTGAAGCCAGCGCACGCTGGCCGGCGACAGCGGGCGAACCTGCCCTTGCCCGCCACGCAGGCAAGACGAACGCTGTAGCGCCGGCCCGCCCCCAAGCAGCACGGTAAGCGGCACAACAAGCAGTGCAACAAGCGGCCGCCGCATGGGCGGCATAACCGCGAAGCCGCGCCGAACGGCGTAAGCTTGCCGCTAGCGGCCGCGCCGCGCGACCCGCACCCCGATTCCGAACCCAATCCTGGCGCAGTGCCGGCCCCGCCGCCTCGCCCGCCCACCGATGACCGAACCGACTCAAAACGGCTCTAGCCCCGTGACGCCCGCAGGCGCAACCGCTGGCGCAACCCACGATAGCGCCGCCGTACGCGCCTGGCTCTCGGGCCTGCAGACGCAGATCGCCGACACGCTCGGTGCCTTCGACGGCACGCCCTTCGCCACCGACGCATGGCAGCGCGAGCCCGGCGAGAAGCTGCGCGGCGGCGGCTGCACGCGCATTCTCGAAGGCGGCCAGTTCTTCGAGCGCGGCGGCATCGGTTTTTCCGACGTCGCGGGCGACGCCCTGCCGCCCTCGGCCACGGCCGCGCGCCCCGAGCTCAATGGGCGCGGCTTCGAGGCGATGGGTGTTTCGCTCGTGCTGCATCCGCGCAATCCGTACTGCCCGACCGTGCACATGAACGTGCGCATGCTGCTCGCCACCAAAGCCGGCGAGGCGCCGGTGTTCTGGTTCGGCGGCGGCATGGATCTCACGCCCTATTACGGCTTCGAGGAAGACGCGCAGCATTTCCACCGCGTCTGCCGCGACGCGCTCGCGCCCTACGGCACGGATCTCTACCCGCGCTTCAAGCGCTGGTGCGATGAATATTTCTTCCTCAAGCACCGCAACGAGGCGCGCGGCGTGGGCGGCATCTTCTTCGACGATTACGCCGAAGGCGGCTTCGACCAGGCGTTCGCGATGCTGCGCAGCGTGGGCGAAGGCTTCCTGAAGGCGTATCTGCCGATTATCGAAAAGCGCCGCGCCACGCCTTATGGCGAAGCCGAACGCGAATTCCAGGCGTACCGGCGCGGCCGCTACGTCGAGTTCAATCTGGTCTGGGATCGCGGCACGCACTTCGGGCTGCAAAGCGGCGGGCGCAGCGAGTCGATCCTCATGTCGATGCCGCCCTCCGCGAACTGGCGCTACGACTGGCAGCCGCAGCCGGGCACGCCCGAAGCGCGCCTGTACACCGACTTCCTGCCGGTGCGCGACTGGATCTGACGCCGTGACGCAACACCTGTCCGCCACCGCGAGTGCGCCAGCCGGCGCCCCCCCTGCGGCGCTCGCGCGCCGCGTGGGCCTGCTCGGCGGCACCTTCGATCCGATACACGAGGGCCATCTCGCGCTCGCGCGCCATTTCGCGCGCGTGCTCGGCCTGACCGAACTGATCCTGCTGCCCGCCGGCCAGCCCTGGCAGAAGCCCGAAGTGAGCGCCGCCGTTCATCGCCTTGCGATGACGCGCGCGGCGGCGGCCTCGCTCGTGCTGCCGGGCGTCACGGTCAGCGTGAGCACCGACGAGATCGAGCACGACGGCCCCACCTATACGGTGGAGACGCTGCGCCGCTGGCGCGCACGCAGCGAAAGCAACGCACAGGCGGCGCTCACGCTGCTGATGGGCGCCGATCAACTGCTGCACCTCGATTCGTGGCATGCGTGGCGCGAGCTGTTCGCGCTCGCGCATCTGGGCGTGGCGAGCCGGCCAGGCTTCAATTTCGCGGCGCTGCCAGACGCCGTGTCGGCGGAAGTGGCCGCGCGGCGCGCCAGCGCCGCCACGCTCGCGGCCACGCGCTGCGGGCATCTGCTGATCGACGCCACGCTCGCGTTCGACATTTCGGCCACCGAAATCCGGCGCGAACTGGGCGCGCGCGTGGCGGCGCAGACAACCCGGGCGGTACAGGCCGGGGCGCCCGCACACTCGCCCTCGACGACTGAACCACGCGGCGGCAGCGCCGCCGACAAGGTCCCCGCAGCAGTGTGGGACTACATCCTTCAACATCATTTGTACAGGCATCACGGGTAAATATGGACATCCGCAAACTTCAACGCGCCATCGTCGACGGTCTCGAAGACGTCAAGGCACAGGACATTCGCGTCTTCAACACGAGCCATCTGACCGAGCTGTTCGATCGCGTGATCGTCGCGAGCGGCACCTCGAACCGCCAGACCAAGGCGCTCGCCAACAGCGTGCGCGAGAAGGTCAAGGAAGCCGGCGGCGACATCGTCAGCACCGAAGGCGAGGACATCGGCGAATGGGTGCTGGTCGATTGCGGCGACGCGGTCGTCCACATCCTGCAGCCCGCGCTGCGCCAGTACTACAACCTCGAAGAGATCTGGGGCGACAAGCCGGTGCGCGTGAAGCTCGCGGCCAACACGGGCTTCACGGGCGCGCGCCCGAGCGAGCCGATCGACGATGAAGACGACGAAGAAGTCGACCTGCCCGCCGTGAAGAAGCCCGCGCGCAAGGCCGCATCGCGTCGCAGCGCGAAGTAATTCCACCATCCACGCGAAGTGAACGCGCATGCTGAATACGTTGATGAGCACGTCGATCAATACGTTGAGCACGCAGCGATCTCACAGGCGCGCCACATGGGCCACACGCATTCGTTTAGCATCATGAAACTGCATATCGTCGCCGTTGGGCACAAGATGCCGGACTGGGTGGCCGAAGGCTTCGAGGAATACACGAAGCGCATGCCGCCCGAGTTGCGCATCGAGTTGCGCGAGGTAAAGCCCGAGCAGCGCTCGTCGGGGCGTTCGGCCGAAAGCGTGATGGCCGCCGAGCGCACGCGCATCGAAGCCGCGTTGCCGAAGAACGCGCGCATCGTTGCGCTCGACGAACGCGGCAAGGACTGGACCACCATGCAGCTCGCCCAGGCGCTGCCCGGATGGCAGCAGGACGGGCGCGACGTGGCGTTCCTGATCGGCGGGGCGGACGGGCTCGATCCGCAGATCAAGGCGCGCGCCGATACGCTGCTGCGCCTGTCCTCCCTCACGCTGCCCCATGCGATGGTGCGCGTGCTGCTTGCCGAGCAGCTTTACCGCGCGTGGACCATCACGCAGAATCACCCCTATCATCGCGTTTGAAGCGCTCGCGCATGGCGTCCGCCGGAATGCGCGCCGCGGAGACCCACGTGCCGCGGCCGCCCTCGCAGGTGCGAACCCGTGTGAAGCTGCGTAAAGCCGCGTGAGCCCGATCCCCGCCTCATCAAGACGTAAAAACGCCCCGATGACCACTACCGCGCCCTATCCGTTCGTCTATCTCGCCTCACAGAGCCCGCGCCGCCAGGAACTGCTGCAACAGCTCGGCGTGCGCTTCGAGCTGCTGCTGCCGCGCCCCGACGAAGACGCCGAGTCGCTCGAAGCCGTGCTGCCCGGCGAGTCCGCCGCCGTCTATGTCGAGCGCGTGTGCGCCGCCAAAGCCGATGCCGCGCGCGCCCGGCTCGTTGCGGGCGCCCACGAGCATGCGCCGATTCTCACCGCCGACACCACCGTGAGCATCGACGGCCATATCCTCGGCAAGCCGCACGACGCCGCAGACGCCTACGCGATGCTCGAACGGCTTGCCGGCCGCGAGCATGAAGTGCTCACCGCCGTGGCTGTGGTCAACGCGGAAGGCGTGTGCCTGCCGCTTGTGCTGTCGCGCTCGCACGTGCGTTTCGCCCCTGCGCTGCCCGCCGCGCTCGCACGCTACGTCGCGAGCGGCGAGCCGTTCGGCAAGGCCGGCGCATATGGCATCCAGGGGCGCGCCGCCGAGTTCGTCGAGCGAATCGACGGGTCCTATTCGGGTATCATGGGCTTGCCGCTTTTCGAAACGGCCGCCCTCCTGCGCGCCGCCGGCATCGACTTCTAAAAGCAATCATGAACGAAGAAATCCTGATCAACGTCACGCCTCAGGAGACGCGTGTTGCGCTGGTCCAGCAAGGTGCAGTCCAGGAGCTTCACGTCGAACGCACGCTGTCGCGCGGACGCGTCGGCAATGTCTATCTCGGCAAGGTCGTGCGCGTGCTGCCGGGCATGCAGTCGGCGTTCATCGACATCGGCCTCGAGCGCGCCGCGTTCCTCCACGTTGCCGATATCTGGCATCCGCGCATCGCGGGCGAGGCGCATGCGAGCGTGCATCATCAGCCCATCGAAAAGACCGTGTTCGAAGGGCAAACGCTGATGGTCCAGGTCGTGAAGGATCCGATCGGCACCAAGGGCGCGCGTCTTTCGACGCAGGTGAGCATCGCGGGCCGCACACTCGTGTATCTGCCGCAGGAGCCGCACATCGGCATCTCGCAGAAGATCGAAAGCGAGGCGGAGCGCGAAGCCGTGCGCGCGCGCCTGACCGCCGTGCTGCCCGCCGACGAGAAAGGCGGCTATATCGTGCGCACCATCGCCGAAGACGCCACCAGCGAGGAGCTCGCCGCCGATGTCGCGTACCTGCGCAAGACGTGGACGACGATCCTCGCGCAGTCGCAGCGCATGCCGGCCACGAGCCTGCTCTATCAAGACCTCAATCTCGCGCAGCGCGTGCTGCGCGACTTCGTGAACGACGAGACCTCGCGCATTCAGGTCGATTCGCGCGAAACGTTCCAGAAGCTCACCGAGTTCGCCACCGAATTCACACCCGCCGTGCTGGCGAAGCTGCACCACTACACGGGCGAGCGGCCGCTCTTCGACCTCTACAACATCGAGGCCGAGATCCAGCGCGCGCTCTCGCGGCGCGTCGACCTCAAGTCGGGCGGCTACCTCGTGATCGACCAGACCGAGGCGATGACAACGATCGACGTGAACACGGGCGGCTACGTGGGCGCGCGCAACTTCGACGACACGATCTTCAAGACCAATCTCGAAGCGGCGCACACCATCGCGCGCCAGTTGCGGCTGCGCAATCTGGGGGGCGTGATCATCATCGACTTCATCGACATGGAGAACGTCGAGCACCGCGATCAGGTGCTCGGCGAGTTGAAGAAAGCGCTCTCGCGCGACCGCACGCGCGTGACCGTGAACGGCTTCTCGCAACTCGGCCTCGTGGAGATGACGAGAAAGCGCACGCGCGAATCGCTCGCGCATGTGCTGTGCGAGCCCTGCCCGACCTGCCTTGGCAAGGGGCAGGTGAAGACCGCGCGCACCGTGTGCTACGACGTGCTGCGCGAGATCCTGCGCGAGTCGCGCCAGTTCAATCCGCGCGAATTTCGCGTGGTGGCTTCGCAGCAGGTGATCGATTTATTTCTCGAGGAAGAGTCGCAGCATCTCGCGATGCTGATCGACTTCATCGGCAAGCCCGTGTCGTTGCAGGTGGAGTCGAACCTGAGTCAGGAGCAGTACGATATTGTGCTGATGTAGGCGCTGCGGGATTACTCGAGTCGGTGTGCGCCCCTAAACCCCGCTAGACGGGGTTCCAGGCACAACGCCGTTCAAAGCGTGAGTTCCGCCGAGAGTGTGTCCCACGGCGCGCGCAACCGCCCGCCTTCGCGCACGATAAGCCCGGCCGCCTCCACTGTCGCCACGTCCTCACGCACGCGCTTGTAGTCGCGCTTCAGTGCCCGCGCGAGCGCTATCACGCTCTCCGCTTCCTCGCGATGCAGATAACGCAGCAGTTCAATGCGCCGGGGCGTCAGCGCGGCGGTCATTTCCTCGAACGACATGAAGGTGACGGGCCGTTCCTCGATGTCCTCTCCCGCCGCCGCACGGTCGAACGCGCGCGCGAAGTAAACCCGGACTCTGCATTCGGCATTGTGCTGACATCGTGGGAGCCGCACGCCGCACCGCCGCCTGCCCCCACACCGCCGTCGGCCTTCGCACCGTATATCATTCGCTATTGGCCCTGCGCGATACCAGCGCAGGGCCGTCGCACGCCCTATCGGAGCACCGCAGTTGAATCACCAGCGCGCCACCCTTTCCCAACTCGGCGAGTTCGACGAGATCATCGACGTGAGAACGCCGCTCGAATACGCCGAGGACCATGTGCCCGGCGCGATCAACGCCCCCGTGCTCAGCAACGAGGAGCGCGTGCTCATCGGCACGATGTACAGGAATTCGCCCTTCGACGCCACGCGCGTAGGCGCGGCTATCGCCGCACGCAATATCGCCATGCATCTGGACACGACTTTCGCCGATCGTCCGCGCAACTGGCGCCCGCTCGTCTATTGCTGGCGCGGCGGCAAACGCTCGGGGTCGATGACGACCATGTTCAACATGATCGGCTGGCGCGCGCGGCAGCTCGAAGGCGGCTACAAGACCTACCGGAACGCCGTGGTCGAGGCGCTCGGCACGCTGCCCGGTAGCTTGAGCTACATCGTGCTCGCGGGGCCCACGGGCAGCGGCAAGACGCGCCTGTTGCAGGCGCTCGGCCAGGCCGGCGCGCAAACGCTCGATCTCGAAGCGCTTGCCGCGCATCGCGGCTCGCTGCTCGGCGCGCTGCCCACGCGCGCGCAGCCCGCGCAAAAGTCGTTCGACACGGCGCTCGTGCAGCAACTGCGCACGTTCGACCCCGCGCAGCCCGTGTTCGTGGAAGCGGAAAGCCGGCGCATCGGCGCGATCACGCTGCCTGTCGCGCTGGTGGAGGGCATCCACGCGGCACCGTGCGTCATGGTCGAGGTCGCGCTCGAGGAGCGCGTGGCGCTGCTGCTCAAGGATTATGGCCACCTGCTCAGTGACGCGGCCTACTTCCGCGAGCAATTGCTGAAGCTCACGCCGCTGCACGGACGCGAGCGCATCGAGTCGTGGTGCCGTCTGCTGGAGGAAGGCCGCCACGCGGCGCTGTCCGAGACGCTCGTGACCGAGCACTACGATCCCGCGTACTCACGCAGCACGCGCAAACACTATCCGACGCTGGCGACGGCGCTGCGTTTCGTGTTTCATCCGATGACGGGAGAGCCAATCGAAGAAGCGCGCGCGCTGCTCACGCAACTGCACGCCACGAATCTGCCCGGCGAGATGTCGGTGCGATAGCCAGGCCGGCGTTTGTCTGCGGCCCGGGCAATCGCCAGCGGGCAATCTTCACGCGCCGCTCCGTCCTTTGACCGCGCGCCCTCTGGCGGCGCGGCGGTCATTCGAGCCGGTATTGGAGCGACGCCGATGGCTTAGGGATGCGCATACATCGCGTTCCAGTCCTCCGCCGACACCTTCGCGCCGCGCACCCCCGATTCCGTCGCGTTCGCGACACCGCCGTAGGCGCTGTTGCCATTCATCGCGGCCACCTTGGCCTGGGCGGCCTGAATCGCTTCGGGGTAATGCACCTGATCGCCGTCCCCGACGTGGTAACCGGCCTTCTGCAACTGCACGAGTTCTTCGCGCACCTGAGCGCGGGTGATGGTCGAGTGCGACTGGGCGAACGAAGCGACGGGAGCAACGAGGACAGCGGCAACAGCAACGGCTTGAATCAGGGACTTCATGATTACGACCTCCAGTGGGTTCAGGGCGGCCGATGTGCGACTGTTTGTCTGTGCATGCGGCCGATGTACGCATCGTATGCCTGTCAGAACCCAGGGTTAACGCCTAAAACCATGGAGGACTTTTCCAGACCGCAGAAGAATCACTGAAGACGCCGCGCGTCGTGCGCGGGCGGCGCGAGGCCCGAACTAGCGGGTCGGGGAGATGTCCGCCATGAGTTCGAGCAGCGCGTCCACGTGTGCCTGCACGGTGGCGTCGTACAGGACCGCGGGAGGTGGACCGCATGGGTCACCCGCGTCGGCCGGGTCGACGCGCCGTCCGCGCGCCGCGACGGCCGCCTCGATCGCACGGCGCAGATCGGCGGCATCGCCGGGTCGAAACAGATATTTGGCGCTGTCGCCGATGGCGTCGCAGCAGCCGATATTCGACGAAAAGATCACCGGCGTGCCGCACATCACCGATTCGATGCCAACGAGCCCGAACGGCTCGTAGGTCGACGCGAGGATCGAGTAATCGGCCGCGCGATAGGCGTTTTCGAGATCCTTCACATAGCCGAGATAGCGCACGCGCGCGCTCGCGCGCTCAGGCGGACGCCCCGCCACGGCCACCACGACCGGCAGATCCAGCGCGGCAAGTGCCTGCTCGATGAGCGGCAAGCCTTTGCGCTCATGGCTGCTCGACGCAAACAGCAAGACCGTTTCGTGGTCGCCGAACCCATATTGACGGCGCAGCGCAGCGCGCGTGCAGGCATCCACGGGCGAGAAGCGTTCGCCATCCACAGGCGGACAGAGCACGCGGATCTTCGCCTCGTCCACCCCATACAATTCGCGAAGTTCGGAACGCATCAGCTCAGAATGCGCGACGATCACGCGCGATCGCGCATATTGCTGACTTTCGAGCGCGATTTGCCGGCTGTCGGAGCCGCGCATCGGGCGCCCCATCGCACGCAGAAAGCCGCGGTGCGTGCCGCCGCAAATGGCGATCTCCGAGCCATCCACCCGGTTACAGCCGATCAGCACGTCCACGCCCGCGCGACGGCGCAAGGTGACCAGCCGCCGCGAGAACCACATGTCGCGCAGCTTTCCCGGCAGCAAGGAAACGTTGATGCGGTGCGGCTCCACGAGCGCGTATTCCGGCACGGAGGGATCGAACTTGCGCGCAAAAAACACGGGCCGCATGCCGCGTGCGGCGAGACCCCGGATAAGGTCCATCGCGTAGCGTTCCAGGCCGCCGCTGTGCTTGAGCGCGTTGCAGGAGATTCCAACCTTCATGACCCGTCCGACATGTGAATTATTTTGTGCGCAGTTCTCGCGTGGGCCGATTATAAGGCGCCAGTTCCACACAATGCCGCAGCGGACCAGGCGGCGCCTCACCCGATGCGGGACGACGCCCACAATACGGCGGGCCGTATGTCTGTCAGAGCATCGCGCATACCCAAAATCCGCTCCGGTATAATCGACCGGTTTAGGGGCAGTTGCGCCTGTCCGGCTCCGCCGGCATGACCACTGACTGCCCGTCCGATTTGCGCCGGCCGACATGAATTACGATACGACGACCTATCTTCGCCGCCTGGCTCCAATCGTTACCCTGCTGCTCGTGATCGGACCCGCCACGAATCTGGTCTGGCGCGGCGGAACGGGTTACTGCTTTTTCCTGCTGCTCGCGTTCGCGCTTCATGGCGCGTACGTGAATCGGCACGACCGCGGCTATTTCGCACCCTGGCGCGAATACCGCTGGTACACCGCCGCGATGCTCGCGCCGGTCGCCGTGGTCGCGCTCCAGCAGCCGCTGCTCGGCTACTGGGCGCCGCACCAGTTCGACGCGCTTTCGCGCTTCACGCTCGCGCTGCCGATCTTTCTGCTGCTAAGCCGCCTGCCTTCGCGCCATCTCACGGTCATCGGCTGGGGCTGCGCGCTGGGCGCGCTCGCGGCGAGCGCCTGGGTTTTCATCGACCGCCCCCCAGGCGGCTGGAACGACACCGAGCGCCTCTCGAACTACTACACGAACGCGATCCCATTCGGCGACACCGCCCTGCTGTTCGCTTTCCTCTCTGTGTTCACCTTCGGCTGGGACCGCAAGGCGCGCCCGCTTGCGCTCGTCGTCAAGCTCGCCGCGCTCGTCGCGGGCGGCTTCGTCTCCTATCTGTCGGGCACGCGCGGCGGCTGGATCGCGGTTCCCGTGTTCGCGCTCCTGCTCGGCGTGCAGTACGGATGGTTTTCGCACTGGAAGCGTGTCGTCGTGACGCTGGTGCTGCTCGCCGCCGCGACCGGCGCACTGTTCTCGACCAACGGCATCCGCCACCGCGTGGCCGACGCCGGCAGCGACTTCGCCCTCATGCAGCGCGGCAACAAGGACACCTCGGTGGGCCTGCGCCTGCAGCTCTGGAACGCCTCGATCATGCTGTTCGAGCGCCATCCGGCCTATGGCGTGGGCAAGGGCCGGCTGGAACACGCGCTCGGCGATCTCGCCCAGCACGGCGAGGCGAGCCAGCAGATCGTCAATGAGCGCGCGCACAGCGACTTCTTCTCGGCCATCGCTGAAATGGGCGCGATGGGCGCGGCGGCCCTGCTGCTGCTTTACTTCGGCACGTCGGTCTATTTCTGGCGCGCGTGCCGCGCCGCGGATTCGGTCATCCGCACTGCCGGCTGCAGCGGCCTCGCAGTGTCGTTCAGCACGATCCTTTTCGGGCTCACCATCGACGTGCTGGTGCCGATTCAGGTGGTCGTCCTGATCTCGCTGCTCACCGTCGTTTTCATGGCGATCGTCGTGTCGCGCAAGCGCGAACTCGAAGGCGGCGCGGCAAGCCGCTGATCATTCGGACGACGCGCCTGCCAATCGGGGCCAATCGGATAGTCACGATCAGCTAGTCGATCAGACAGCCAGCATGCGCCCGGCATCGGGCGCCTCTCTGCGACGCCTGTGATCTCTTAAGCGGCGTTCTGCTGGAACTGAATCTTGTGCAGGTGCGCGTACAGCCCGCGCTGTTCGAGCAACTGCTGATGCGAGCCGCGCTCGACAATGCGGCCCGCCTCCATCACCAGAATGCGGTCCGCGCGCTCGATGGTCGAGAGCCGATGCGCGATCACGAGCGTCGTGCGGCCCTTCATCAGCGTTTCGAGCGCTGCCTGCACGTGGCGCTCCGACTCCGAATCGAGCGCCGAAGTCGCTTCGTCGAGAATCAGGATCGGCGCGTCCTTGTAGATCGCGCGCGCGATCGCCAGACGCTGCCGCTGCCCGCCCGAGAGCTTCATGCCGTTGTCGCCGACCCGCGTCTCGACGCCTTCGGGCAGCGCCGCGATCGTGTCCCAGAGGTTGGCCGCGCGCAGCGCTTCTTCCACGCGCGCGAGATCGGCCTTCTCGCCATAGGCCACGTTGTTCGCGACCGTGTCGTTGAAGAGCGTCACGTCCTGGCTCACCATCGCGATCTGGCTGCGCAGCGCATGGATGTCGTACTCGGGCAGCGGCACGCCATCGACGAGAACCTCGCCGCCGCTCGGATCGAAAAAGCGCGGCAGCAGGTTCACGAGCGTGGTCTTGCCGCTGCCCGACGGGCCCGCCAGCGCGATCATCTCGCCCGGCGCCGCGCTGAACGTCACGCTCTCCAGGATCGAGCGCGCACCGGGCCCATAGGAGAACGACACGTTGCGGAACTCGATCTCGCCGCGCGCGCGCTCGAGCGGCTTGCCGCCGCCGGCCGGCTCGACCGGCTCGTCGATGAGGCCGAAGATCAGCTCGGCGGCGGTCATGCCGCGCTGCAACGGCTGGTTCACGTCGATCAGATGCTTGAGCGGCGAGATCACGAGCAGCATCGACGTCACGAACGCGACGAAGCCGCCCACGGTGGTCTGGTCGTGCGAGGCCTGCACCACGGCGATCGTGATGACGACCGCGAGCGCGATCGAGGCAAGAAACTGCGTAAGCGGCTGCGCGAGGCCGCCCGAGATCGTCATGCGCATCTGATAGCCGCGCAGACGCTTGCTCATCTCGCCGAAGCGGTCCATTTCGTACTGCTCGCCGTTGTGAACCTTGACGACCTTGTAGCCGCCCACCGTCTCCTCGACGATGTACGACAGCTCGTTCGTGAGCGCCTGGTGCTCGCGGTTCAGGCGGCGCAGGCGCCGGTTGATCTTGCTGACGAGCCAGCCGATGGCCGGCAGCAGCACGGCCACGATCAGCGTTAGGCGCCAGTTCAGAATGAACAGATAGCCCAGCAGAAAGATCACCGTGAGCGAGTCGCGCACGGACGTGACCAGCACGCTCAGCAGCACGCCCAGGATCTGGTTGACCTCGAACACGATGGCGTTGATGACTGTGCTCGCCGTCTCGCGCTGGAAAAACCCGACGCTCGCATGGATCATGCGCTCGAACATCTTCAGGCGCAGCTCCAGCAGGATTTTGTTGGTCATGTACTGGAGCAGATAGCCGGACGCGTATTGCGTCAGGCCGCGCACGAGCGCGAGGCCGATCACGGCAGCGGGCACGATCCATCTGGCGCTCGTGCTGCCCTTGGTGCCGAAGCCGTGGTCGAGCAGCGGCTTGAGGAGCGCCGGAATGCCGGCCTCGGTCGCGGCCACGATCGCCAGCGTGACGATGGCGGCGACCGCCACCCAGAAGAGCGGCTTGATATACGGCCAGAGGCGCCGGCCAACCGACGAGGCAGTCGACTTCGTGCCGGAGCCGATCGGCTTGCTGAGAGTGGATTGTGGGGAGGTCTCGCTCAAGGAATCCTCTGGAAAAGCGTGTGCTGGAAATGCGGGTGGAAATGCCGGCGGGACTGCATGCGTGACTGGGCCGCTAGCCCAGCCGCCGGCCGGTTCAAGGCAGATCGTCTGACAGATGGCCCGGCGGCGCGGTACGCATTGTATACGCTTGACGCAGCACGCCGTGCGATCCGCCGGGAATGCAACAGCGGCGATCAGGCCCCGCATGCTCGCCCGCCAGCGCCCAGCCCGCTCCGGCACATCGTCCGGCATCGTCTAGAATACGCACCTCCGCGCCCGGCTGGCCTCCAGCGGGCGCGGCGCGGTACACCGCTTCCGACATTCCTCCAGAACAGGCGTCTTTCCATGTCCGACGGACTTTCTCCGATCAGCCCGAGCGGCTCACCGCATGCCACCCTTTCGGTCATCGTGGTGGCGATGAACGAGGCGCACGACATTCGCGACTGCCTCGAATCGGTGCGCGGGCTCGCGATGGAAACCATCGTGTTCGATTCCGGCAGCACCGACGGCACGCCCGACATCTGCCGCGAGCTAGGCGCGCGCGTGTTCGAAACCGACTGGCCCGGCGACGGCCCGCAGAAGAACCGGGCGCTGGCCGAGGCGCGCGGCGACTGGGTGATCTGCCTCGACGCCGACGAGCGTCTGAGCCCCGAGCTTCGCGCCGAACTGGAACGCCTGCTCGCCGAGGGCACGACGCACGCCGCATTCAGCACGCCGCGCCGCTCGAGCTTCTGCGGGCGCTTCATGAAGCACTCGGGCTGGTGGCCCGACCGCATCGAGCGCCTGTTCCGGCGCGGCAGCGCGCGCTTCACCGACGTGCGCACCCACACGCACCTGGAGATTCAGGGCACGATCGGCCAGCTCAACGGCCCGATCATTCATATTTCGATGCCTGATCTGCACGAAGCGCTCGAAAAGACCAACGCCTATTCGACGGCCGGCGCGCTCACGATGGCCGAGGACGGCAAGCGCTCGTCGCTCGCCAAAGCGCTCGGCAAGGGCTTCTGGGCGTTCTTTCGCACCTGGGTGATACGCGCGGGATTTCTCGACGGCGCCGAGGGACTGATGCTCGCGATCAACAACGCCGAGACCACGTACTACCGCTACGTCAAGCTCGCGCTGCTCACGCGCGACGGCAAAGTCGCGAAGAAACGCTGAATCGGGGCGGAAGGACAGGCAGCGCAAGCAGCAGCCATTGCCGCTCGCGCTGCCAGAAAAGACATCGTCAGTAGACGATTTCGATGGAACTGCCCGCGAACTCGCCGCGCAGCGCCGCAATGAGTTCGTCGGTGGGCTTCACGCGCCAGGCGTCGCCCAGACGCACTTCGCCTTGCGCGCGTTCGTTGCTATAGACGATCTGCACCGCGAGGCCGTTCGGAATGGCCACCTGCTCGCGCTCGCGACCCCGGCCTCCACCATAACCTCCGCCGCCGTCGCGTCCGCCACGCCCGCGCGTTTCCACCACCGGCGCGGGCAGCGAATCATCGGGCTTCGCGCGATGCGCTTCGAGCACCGAGCGCAGCGCGAGCGCATTGGCATTGCCGTTCATCTGCACCTTCACGGCCTGCGCGTAGCGGCTGCGGGCGCGCTCCAGATCCATCACAGTGTCCACCGTGAAGCGGATGCCGCCCGTGAACGCGTCGTTGCGCGCCCCGCCCTGCACGACCAGCAGTTCGTCTTCCTTGAAGAGCGCCTTGTGTGCCTCATACTGCTCGTTGAACACCGTCACTTCGCACTGGCCGGTGCCGTCGTCGAGCAGCGCGATCAGCATCTTGCCGCGCTGGGTCATCTGCGTGCGCAGCGAGGCGATCACGCCCGCGACGAGCTTGTCGCGCCCTTCCTTGAGATCGCCGATCTTCTGGCGCACGAAGCGGCGCACTTCGTCCTTGTAGGCATCGAACAGGTGCCCGGACAGATAGAAGCCGAGCGCGCCCTTCTCTTCCTGCAGCCTGCGCTTGTCGCCCCAGGCGGGTTCGTCCACGAGTTCGTGCGCGGCCAGCGGCGCGTCGCCCATGTCGAACAGACCCGCCTGCATGGCGTTGGCGCTCGCCTGGTCGGCGGCCTCCATCGCCATCGGCACCGACGCGAGCAGTTGCGCGCGATTCGCGTGGATCGAATCGAACGCGCCCGCGCGGATCATCGCCTCGATCGTGCGGCGATTCACAAGGCGGCGGTCGATGCGCTCGCAGAAGTCGAACAGGTCCTTGAAGAGCCCGCCTTCTTTGCGTGCGCGCAGGACTTCTTCGATGGCGTTCTGGCCGCTGCCCTTGATCGCCCCAAGGCCATAACGGATGGTGCGCGAGCGCTTGCCTTCGGCCACATGAGCATCGGCCACGGGCTCGAAACGATACGCCGACGCGTTCACGTCCGGCGGCAGCACTTTCAAACCGTTGGTGGCGCAGTCCTCGAACAGGATCTTCACCTTGTCGGTGTCGTCCATGGCGAGCGACATGTTGGCCGCCATGAATTCGGCCGGATGGTGCGCCTTGAGCCACGCCGTGTGATAGGCGAGCAGCGCATAGGCGGCCGCGTGCGACTTGTTGAAGCCGTAGCCCGCGAACTTCTCCATCAAGTCGAAGGTCTCGTCGGCCTTCTCGCGCGTGAGACCGTTCTTCGCCGCGCCCTCCGCAAAGATCTCGCGGTGCTTGGCCATCTCCTCGGGCTTCTTCTTGCCCATCGCGCGGCGCAAAAGGTCAGCGCCGCCGAGCGAGTAGCCGCCGATGATCTGCGCCATCTGCATCACCTGCTCCTGGTAGACCATGATGCCGTAGGTCTCTTTCAGAACCGGTTCGACGCGCGGATCGGGATACTCCACCACTTCACGGCCGTGCTTGCGCGCGCAGAAGCTCGGGATCAGGTCCATCGGGCCCGGACGATACAAGGCCACGAGCGCGATGATGTCCTCGAAGCGGTCGGGCTGCGCATCCTTCAACATGCCCTGCATGCCGCGGCTTTCCAGCTGGAACACGGCAACCGTGTTGGCCTTCTTGAGGATCTGGAAGGAAGCGGGATCGTCTAGCGGCACCTGCGCGAGCGACCAGTCTTTCTTCGACGGATCCAGCATGCGGATATAACGCTCGGCCCAGTCGAGAATCGTGAGCGTGGTGAGGCCCAGAAAGTCGAACTTCACGAGGCCGACGGCTTCCACGTCGTCCTTGTCGTACTGGCTCACGACGCCGCTTTCGTCGCCCTGGGTGTAGAGGGGGCAGAAGTCTGTGAGCTTGCCGGGCGCGATCAGCACGCCGCCCGCGTGCATGCCGACGTTACGCGTGAGACCTTCCACGAGCTGCGCGAGGTCGAGCAGTTGGTGCACTTCGTCTTCGTTGTCGTAGCGCTCCTGCAGCAGCGGCTCTTCCTTCATCGCGTCGGCGATGGTGACGTGCTTGCCCGGCTTGAACGGAATGAGCTTGGCCACGCCATCGGTGAAGTTGTAGCCGAGGTCGAGCACGCGGCCGATGTCGCGCACCGCGGCCTTCGCGGCCATGGTGCCGAAGGTGGCGATCTGCGAGACGGCGTCCGCGCCGTACTTCTCCTTCACGTACTGAATGACGCGGTCGCGCCCGTGCTGGCAGAAGTCGATGTCGAAGTCGGGCATCGAGACGCGTTCCGGATTCAGGAAGCGCTCGAACAGCAGGTTGTAGCGCAGCGGATCCAGATCGGTAATACCGAGCGCGTAAGCCACCAGCGAGCCTGCGCCCGAGCCCCGGCCCGGTCCCACCGGCACGCCGTTGTTCTTGGCCCAGTTGATGAAGTCCGCGACGATCAGGAAGTAGCCCGGGAAGCCCATCTTGATGATGGTCCCGCACTCGAATTCGAGGCGCTCGTTATAGCGTGCGCGCTCGTTCTCGCGCTCGGCTTCATCGGGATAAAGCTGCACGAGGCGTTTTTCGAGCCCCTCTTTCGAGAGCTGCACGAGATAGTCGTCGAGCGACATGCCGTCGGGCGTCGGGAAGAGCGGCAGCCTCGGCTTGCCGAGCTCGAGCGTGAGGTTGCAGCGCCGCGCGATTTCGATGGTGTTCGCAATGGCCGAGGGAATGTCCGCGAACAGCGCGACCATTTCGTCCTGGGTGCGAAACCGCTGCTCGGTCGTGAAGCGCTTCTGGCGGCGCGGATTCGCGAGAATGTCGCCCTCCGAGATGCACACGCGCGCTTCGTGCGCCGTGTATTCCTCGTCGGTCATGAACTGCATCGGATGCGTGGCCACCACTGGCAGCTTCAGTTCCGCCGCAATCGCCACAGCCTGCTCGATGTACTGTTCGGCGCCCGGCTGGCCGCAGCGCTGCAACTCGATGTAATAGCCGTTCGGGAACAGTTTCGCCCAGCGCTGCGCATGACGCTTCGCGCTTTCGACGTTGCCCGCCGCGAGTGCGAGCCCCACGTCGCCCTGCTGCGCGCCCGAGATCGCGAGCAGCCCTTCGCCCAGCCCGCTTTTGAGCCACGCGACGTCGACTTCCGCGCGCCCACGATATTGATTCGTGAGCCATGCCTTGGACAGCAGTTCGCAGAGATTGAGATAACCGCGTTTGTCCTTCACGAGCAGAAGCAGACGCGAAGGTTTGTCGCGGTCGTCCGGATTCATGATCCAGACATCGCAGCCGGCAATGGGTTTGACCCCTTTGCCACGGGCTTCCGTGTAGAAACGAACGAGGCCGAATGCGTTGCCGAGGTCGGTGAGCGCGAGCGCGCCCTGGCCGTCCTTGGCCGCCGCCTTGACGAGGTCGTCGAGGCGCACGATGCCGTCGGCAATCGAGAATTCGGAGTGGACGCGGAGATGGACGAAGCGGGGATCTGACATGGGCGTGATTGTACCTCCACGGTCACGCGATTTTTGCCGTGGCCTGCGTGCCCGACCATTCGGATAAGGCCCTGCGGCATCGGACACGCGCAAGGCTTGCGGAGAGCGAGGCAACGCGCTGCAGGCGCTGCATGGCCCGGTTGAGGGATAATAGCGGATTACGCCCGCCGCGCCGCGGGCCCATCGGATTCAGGTTTTCAAGTTGGCCATGCGTATTCTCAATCTCTCCGCCTACCAGTTCGCGACACTCGACAAGACCGCCGAATGGCGTCCGCTCGTGCTCGAACGCTGCAAGTCGCTCGATTTGCGGGGCACCATCCTGCTCGCGCCGGAAGGCATCAATCTGTTCGTCGCGGGCGACGAAGGCAACGTGCGCGCCTTCATGGACTACATCAACCACGATCCGCTGTTCGAGGGCAAATTCGCGACCCTGCAGTTCAAGGAAAGCTTCTCGGAAACGCGCCCCTTCAACCGCATGCTGGTGCGCCTGAAGCGCGAGATCATCACCATGAAGAAGCCCGCGATCCGCCCCGAGGAAGGCCGCGCGCCGTCGGTCGCGCCGGTCGTGCTCAAGACGTGGCTCGACCGCGGCTTCGACGACGAAGGCCGCCCGGTCGTCATGCTCGACACGCGCAACGCGTTCGAGGTGGACGTCGGCACGTTCGACCAGGCGCTCGACTACCGCATCGCCAAGTTCAGCGAATTCCCGGGCGTGATCGAGGCCAACCGCGCCGATCTCCAAGGCAAGACCGTGGTGTCGTTCTGCACGGGCGGAATCCGCTGCGAAAAGGCCGCGATCCACATGAAGGAAGTGGGGATCGAACACGTGTATCAGCTCGAAGGCGGCATTCTCAAGTATTTCGAGGAAGTGGGCGGCGCGCACTACAACGGCGACTGCTTTGTATTCGATCAGCGCACCGCGCTCAACCCGCAGCTCGAAGCGACCGATACCGTGCAATGCTTTGCGTGCCGCGCGGTGGTTACGCCCGCCGGGCAGGCTTCGCCGCTTTACGTCGCGGGAAAGAGCTGCCCGGCGTGCCATCCAGAGCGCGCGGAGCCTGTTCAAGCGGTCGCCGCCACCGCGCCGGCACACGCTGCGTGATGTGTGCGTGAGGCGCGCGTGAGCGCACCGGCTCAAACGCATCAGGGGTATCGCGGGCGCTTCGCGCCCTCGCCTACCGGACCGCTGCATTTCGGCTCGCTCGTCTCGGCGCTCGCGAGCTGGCTCGACGCGCGCGCGCATGACGGCGCGTGGCTCGTGCGCGTGGAGGACATCGACGGCCCGCGCACGGTCCCCGGCGCCGCCGAGGATATTCTCGCGACGCTGGAGCGCTTCGGCTTTCACGCCGACGAGCCGCCGCAATGGCAAAGCCAGCGCCTCGATCTTTACCGCGCGGCGCTCGACCGGTTGATTGCGGCGGGCCATGTGTATCCGTGCGGCTGCACGCGCAAGGAAATCGCCGATTCGCAACTGCACGCGCACCGGCGCAACACCACGCTGATCTATCCCGGCACCTGCCGCGCGGGACTGCACGGCAAGCCCGCGCGCGCGTGGCGCCTGCGCGTGCCGGACGACACGCCCGGGGCCGGGAGCAACCCCGCGCTGATCCGCTTCGACGACCGCTGCCAAGGACCGCAGGCGCAGGATCTGGCGACCGAAGTCGGCGACTTCGTGCTGCTGCGCGCGGACGGCCAGTGGGCGTATCAACTCGCCGTGGTGGTCGACGACGCCGCGCAGAACATCACCCATGTCGTGCGCGGCGCGGACCTGCTCGACTCCACGGCGCGCCAGATCTGGCTCCAGCGGTGCCTCGCCGTGCCCACGCCCGTGTATCTGCACGTGCCCGTCGTTACCAACGAGGAAGGCGAAAAGCTCTCGAAGCAGACCGGCGCGCAAGCGCTCGACGCCGAGCGGCCGCTCGTGGCGCTGCTCGCCGCCGCGCGCCATCTCGGGCTCGAACTGCGCGACCCCGCGCCCGCGACGCTCGAAGCCTTTCAGGCCGATGCGATCGACGCATGGAGGCGCCGCCTCGCGCAATTAGAGCGGCCCGATGAAATGAGCGCATAGCCACACGATTGCAGGCGAAATGCAAAAGCGGCGTGCCGGTCGAAACCGGCACGCCGCTTTTTTTCATCGCGCGAAGCCGAAGCCTCGCCAGTCCATCAGCTTCAGGACGACGAAGACGAGGTCGGCTTGTTGCGCCACGACGAACCCAGTCCACCGAGCAGCGCCGCGAGCGGCTGCTTCTGCTTTTGCGACGCGGCGGCGGCCGGCGCGGGCTTGTCTTCGGCCGCGCTGCGCGCGCTCGGCGACGGCTCGTACGGCTTCAGGAAGAAGTCGTCGACGGGCTGCGCCGGACGGTGGTGATGCGGCCGCTCGTACGCACCGGCGCGGCGATGGCCGACGCGCTCCCCGCGTCCTTCGCGGCCTTCATGACTGTCGCGCTCGCGACGCCGGCTGCCGCCTTCGTGATGCGCAACCGGCGTGTCGACCACGAGACGCTCGACCGTCAGCGGCCGCTTGATCAGCTTTTCGATATCGGCGAGCTGCTTCTTCTCGCTCGGGCTGCACAGCGAGAGCGCGTCGCCCGAGGCGCCCGCGCGGCCCGTGCGGCCAATGCGGTGCACGTAGTCTTCGGCGTTAAAGGGCAGGTCGAAGTTGATCACGGCCGGCAATTCGGCGATGTCGAGGCCGCGCGCGGCCACGTCGGTCGCCACCAGCGCCTCGATCTCGCCGCGCTTGAACGCGTCGAGCGCCTGCATGCGCTCGTTTTGCGAGCGGTCGCCGTGAATCGCCGCGGCCACGATGCCCTGCTTCTCGATCTGGCGCGCAAGACGGCTCGCGCCGATCTTGCTGTTGCAGAACACGATCACCTGTTTCAGGCCGCGCTCGCGGATTAGCTGCACGACCGCGCCGGTTTTGTCGCCTTCGGCCACTTCGTAGACGACCTGCGTGACGTTGGTGGCCGTCGAGTTGCTGCGCGCGACCTCGATGGTCTGCGGCGTGCGCAGATAGGTGGCGGCGAGCTTCTTGATCTCGCCCGAGAAGGTCGCCGAGAACAGCAGCGTCTGGCGCTCCTTCGGCAGCAGATTCAGGATGCGCTGGAGGTCCGGCAGGAAGCCCATGTCGAGCATGCGGTCGGCTTCGTCGAGCACCAGCATCTGCACCTGGCCCAGATTCGTGGTCTTCTGCTGCACGTGGTCGAGCAGGCGGCCCGGCGTCGCAATCAGGATTTCCACGCCGCGGCGCAGTTCGTCCGATTGCGGATTCATGTCGACGCCGCCGAACACCACCGCGCTGCGCAGCGCCGTGTGCTGCGCGTAGGTGCGCACGTTGTTGGCGACCTGGTCGGCCAGCTCGCGCGTAGGCGTGAGGATCAGCGCGCGCACCGGGTGGCGCGCGGGCGAGGCGCTCGTGCTTGCCAGCGGCAGCAGACGCTGAATGATCGGCAGCGAAAAACTCGCGGTCTTGCCGGTGCCGGTCTGCGCGGCGCCCATCACGTCGCGGCCCGTAAGGACCACGGGAATCGCCTGCGCCTGAATGGGCGTGGGCGTCGTGTAGCCCTGCTCCTTGATCGCCTTAAGGATCTCGGGTGCGAGGCCGAACTGATCGAAGGTCTCGGTGCTGGGCTTGACGGCTGTGTCGGACATGGTGGCTTCGCTATAAAGGCGCTATGCGCGCGAGGCGCGACGCGCCTCAAATATTCACTGCAGGGTACTGCCGGATTGCTTCGAAAAGTGCGGGCAAACTGGGCGAGCGTTACTGAGTTACGGCGCTGCGGGGCCGCAGCGGCTTTTTCCGCCTGGCTGCCGGCCGCAGCGGCCGCGTTGGCCGTCCAGCAGACGGCTCGCGAAAAATGCCGGCAGATTCGCGCGGGAACGCCATCGAGTCAACCCATCGCGGTGTGCAGGGAGCGCCGGCTGCACGGCCGCGCTCGACCCGCTCGTTCCCTTGTTGCCAGCCGGTGCGCCCGGCTGTTTCAGTCGATGTCGTAACGCCTGGGCGTCTGCCTCGTCCCGGCGCTCGCGGGCGCGGCAGTCTGCCCCGTCGCCGGCCAGAACCCGCCACGAGAGCAGGCGCAATTCGGCGAAAGGCCGGTATTGTAACACCTTGGCATAAATCCCTATGGCCGGGCAGTCCGGCTTCTGCACGCCGCTCACCGGAACGGCGCGGGCGCAAAGCGCCGGGGGGCCCTAGCGCATGATCGTGGCGCAACCGGAAACGAGGGGCTTGGGACTGGCTTCGGACATGTCGTCGTAGAGGTCGGCGCCGGGACCCTTGGTCCACCAGGTATAGCGGTCGGCGACGTATTTCACGCCCGACGCGGCAATCACACCGACAAACAGCAGCGTGCGGCCCGCCACGGGAACGAGCGCGAAGCTCTGCCCGTTGGAGCCGTTGATGTAGGTCACCTTGAAGGTCTTGCCGTCCGCGCAGGTATAGCGATAGGTGTGGCGAGACTGGGTCTGGATCTCGCGCACGTCGAGCGAGGCGGCTTGCGCGGCAGTTGCCGCAAGGCTCGCGCCGGCGCCGAGGACGGCGAACGCGAGCACGCCCGCAGCAAATCGGCGCGGCGTGCGTAGACGGGCGGCAAGACGAAGGGCGGCGTCGCATCCGCGGATCATGGCGTGTTCTCCCGATACCCGGTTGGACCGGCGCGCTGCGCCGGCGTGGTGATTGGCCGTGTTGCGCCGCTGCACGGGCTTCACGGGTCAGGGGTCGATCACGTCGGCGCAGGCGTCGGTGGGCGCGGCGGCCACGTGCCCGACCACCGGCACGATCTTCAAGCCCGCCGACACCACGCGGCACGGCGCGGCAGCGAGGCCGCAGCCCGAGAGCGCGAAAGCGCACACCACCATCAGCCCACGCGGCCACCACAACGCGATCGACTTCATCATTCCCAATTTCCTGCAATGGCTTGACACGATAACCCGGCGCATCGCGCCGCGCCCCGTGCATGCCTGGCCATGCACTGCGGCAGCGCGGACCGAGCGGAAAGAACAGCGATTATCCGGCGCTACGACGGCAGCACGAATGCGCCCGATCAACACGGCCTCAAGTCAGGCGTCGCCACGCCAGCGCTTGTTACGACGGGCTCCCCGGCACCGGGCGCACCGCCGAGGCCGCCGCACGTGCGCGCGAGCGGGCTTCGTCGATATCGACGCCCGTCGCGAGCGCGACGCCCATGCGGCGCTTCGCGAAGCTCTCGGGCTTGCCGAACAGGCGCAGGTCCGCACCCGGCACGGCCAGGGCTTCTGCCACGCCTTCGAAGGCAATGCCGCGCGCATCCATGCCCCCGTAAATCACCGCCGATGCGCCCGGCCCGCGCGCCGTCGTATCGACCGGCAGCCCGAGAATCGCGCGCGCATGTAGTTCGAACTCGGAGAAGCGCTGCGACGCGAGCGTGACAAGCCCCGTGTCGTGCGGACGCGGGCTCACTTCCGAGAACCAGACGTCATCGCCGCGCACGAACAGCTCGACGCCAAAGAGGCCGCGGCCGCCCAGCGCCTCGGTCACCTTGTGCGCAACCTCGCGCGAGCGTTCGAGCGCCTTCGGGCTCATCGGCTGCGGCTGCCACGACTCCACGTAGTCGCCGTCGACCTGGCGGTGGCCGATCGGATCGCAGAAGTACGTCTGCACGGCACCGCTCGCCGGATCGGTCGCGCGCACGGTGAGCTGCGTGATTTCGTATTCGAAGTCGATAAAGCCCTCGACGATCACGCGGCCGTGATTCACGCGTCCGCCCGCGAGCGCGTATTGCCAGGCACGCTCGACATCGGCATCGCTCTTGAGCACCGACTGCCCCTTGCCCGAGGACGACATCACCGGCTTCACCACACACGGGTAGCCGACCGTGGCGATGCCGGCCTTCAGTTCGTCGAGCGAATCCGCGAATGCGTAAGGCGAGGTCGGCAGGCCCAGTTCCTCTGCTGCGAGACGCCGGATGCCTTCGCGGTTCATGGTGAGCTGCGCGGCGCGCGCGGTGGGGATCACCACGGCTGCGCCTTCGGCCTCGACGGCCGCCAGCGCATCGGTGGCGATGGCCTCGATCTCGGGCACCACAAGGTGCGGCCGCTCGGCGTCGATGAGCGCGCGCAGCGCCTTGGGATCGGCCATGTCGATGACGTGGGCGCGATGCGCGACCTGATGGCCGGGCGCGTTTTCGTAGCGGTCGACGGCGATTACTTCGACGCCAAGGCGTTGCAGCGCGATGATCACTTCCTTGCCGAGTTCGCCGGCGCCGAGCAGCATGACTCGGGTGGCGGAAGCGGAAAGCGGCGTGCCGATGCGACGCGAGAGGGAGGGGTCCATACCATCTCCAGGAATGAGAGCGAGGCGGCGCGTGATTCGCGCGCTTCAAGGGAATGCGAATGCGAGGGAGCGCCGATGTTAACACCCCGTGCCCGGTCTCGCGCCACCCGTGCGTGAATTGAGCGGGCCTTGCGCGAGAAATCGGTCCCACGCAGGTCCCACGCAGGCCCCAGGCGCCTCGATCGAGCGCGTGAGGCAGGCTTTTGCAGATCTCCAGCGAGCCTTTGCGCTCGCATGCGGCCCCTTGGTGCGTTACGCTTACGCCTTCGCCAGTTATAAGGAACGATGCGATGCCCCACCGCTCGAGCACACGCCCCGCCGCACGCAAGATTGCGCGCCTGCTCGCCTCGCGTGCGTCATACACCGCGCCGTTCGCGGCCGCCGCTGCGGCTGCGCTCCTGCTTGCCGCCTGCAAGCTGCCGGTTCACCAGGACACGTCCGTACCGCCGCCCGACCCGTTCAATCCCGCCACGACTCAATTGCTCGACAACACGCATTGGCAACTCGTCGAATGGAAACGCGCCGACGGCACGCAGCGCGCGGTGCCCGCAGTGCCGAGCGCATCCGCCGACAGCGGCGCCCCTGATGTTCGAGCCGCGCGGCCCATCACGCTCGATCTCTCGACCGGCAGCGGCCAGCGCCGTGCGAGCGGCTTCTCGGGCTGCAATCGCTACATGGGCAGCTACTCGCTCAAGAACGGGCTGCTCTCGTTTGGCCAGCTCGCGGGCACGCGCATGGCGTGCATCGGCACGGGCGGCGAAATCGAAGGTCCGTATCTCGACGCACTCGCGCACATCCAGCGTTCGGGCGTGCAAATGCGCGAACCGCAAGCACTTCTGGTCGTGCTCGAAAACGGCGACCGCCTGACCTTCGCCCAAGCGGGTGGGCCCGCTGCGGCCGGTGCGCCCGCAAGCGCGCCGTCCGCAGCGTCCGCCTCCGCCGCCATGCCCGCGAAGCAGGGCAAGTGAGGCGCCGCGCCATCCGGCAGCCGCGCCCGCTTGCGGCGCAGCTCTTTTTGGCGCACCGTCTCGCACCTTGCGTGCGGCACACTGGTCCACAGTCTCACAGTCTTCTTCCTGCTGAGTTCCGCACGGTTTCCGGCGTGGTTTCCCGCAGCGGCGCGCCCTGCTTATAGCCGTGCGCGCCGGGCTTGCAGCACGCTCGCCAGGCGCCTGAGCGGCCACCCCGGTTGCGGCGCGGCAACGCGCATTGCGGTGCGCAGGGGCCTGGCGGTTACACTCGATACGTTGCACATCTTTTAAGCGTTGATCTCTGGCATGCACACGGTAGTCCCTGGCTGGTTCGGCTTATCCGCCATCTGGTTCGTCCCTCTGATCTGGCGTCTCGTGAAGTCGGTGCTGCCTGGCGGCGCGGGCTTGCACGGGCCTGGCACGATCCGGCTTTGGCTCGGCTTTGTCTGCGTGTTGCTGGCAAGCTGCGCGCTCGAAGCCACGCTCCTGAACATCGACGGCTTCGATGCGCTCGGGCATGCGCTCGCGGGCGGGCTCGGCAAGCTGATCGGGCGTATCGCCGCGCCGCTCGCGATGGCGGCGCTGCTGTTCGTGAGCCTGCCCTGGCTCATCGATTTCCGCTGGCGCGACTTCTTCGCCTGGGCCGACGTCTCGCTCGGCCTCGGGCTCAACATCCGTCCGTCGAACAAAGAAGACGACGATGAACGCCGCAGCCGCCGCGCGTCCAGACAGGACGCCGCGCAGCCGCACGGCGCGGCGCGCTCGGGCTCGGGCTCGGGCTCGGGCTCGCATGGCATGAGCGGCCTGGGCGGCCTCGGCAAGCTGGCTAGCGGCCTTGGCAGCGGCCTGGGGCTCGGGGGCAGGACGGCTTCGGGCGCGAGGCCGGCGCAGGGCATCGGTGCCAGCAGCGCAAGCGGCACGCCTGGTGCAGGCGGCTTTGCCGAACCGCTCGATGGAGCACGCCGCAAACGTCCAACCGTATGGCGTCCGCAGATGCCGGGCAAACGCGCGGCGAGCGCCGCCGGCGTGGCAAGTGCGGCGGCGGGCGCGACGGCTCGGGACGCGGATGGCGCATTCGCGGTGAATGGCGGGACGCGTAGCAGCGCCTCGCCGTGGCGTACAGAACCGGATTTCGCGTCGCCGGAGCCAAGCCCCGCCGCCGCATGGGCGCGCTCCGAACCGACCGCCCCGGCTGGCTGGCTACGCGAGGGTCAACCGATCGATGCGCGCCGCAGCCCGGCAGCGGGCGCGAACGGTGCACCGTCCACTACCCCACCAGCCGGCTTTCCCCCCGACTCGCGCCGCCAGGCATTGGCCGACATCGGCGGCGCACCGTTCGGCGGGGCTCCGGCAGGTGGCGCGGCGCTTGCCGGCTCAGCCGGCAGCACGACGACGCGGCGCGCGGCCCCGATCCCCCCGGCTGCCCCCATTGCCGCCCCGCTCTCCTCCGCGATGTCGCCGCCGATTTCACCCATGAGCGCGCCGGGCATGCGCCAGGCGGCAGCCGCCGCCACACTCGCATCGACGACTGCGGTCACGCCGCGCGGCTTGTCCGCGCCGCGCGATCCGCTGGTTTCGCCGTTTGCGCAACCGGCCCCGGCACGCCGTAGCGCGCCGCCGCCCGTCGCGGGCAGCACCGCCGCGCGCGCAGCGGCCGCAGCCGCGCCACAAGCACGCCAGCAGAAACCGCAGCGTCCGTTCGTCTGGCCGGCCAAGGGCGCATCCAACCCGGCACAGCGCGCGCCCGACTCGTCATTCAGCACCCGGTTCGGTGCGCCCGCAACGACGCCGCTCGCGGGCACCGCCACGCCGGCCTACTCCCGCCCAGCGCAGGGCACGGCATCCGCGCCGCAAGCGCCCCTCTCGACCGGCGTGCTCGAAACGCTGCGCTCGATCGAGGAAAACGCCGCGCGCTGGACGACGCTCGCGGGCGCGAGCCTCGCGCGCCGCAACACGATCGACCAGGCTACAACGCAAACGGAATTGCGCGCGAACGCCGATACCGCCGCTGACCTGCCGGCCAGCGACGCGAGCCTCGCCACGGCAGCGCACGCGGCATCGCCGCTTGTCGAATCGCAGATCGCTCCGCTGCCCGAAGCGGCAGCGCTCGATAGCGCGGCTCCCGCAGATGCGGCGAACGAACCGCCTCCGCTGGCTTGCGCAGCGCCTCTGGCGCATGCGCCGGCCGAACTCGCCCAAACGCCCGCGAGCGTGCGCCGCGACGCGTCGCCGGCTCCCGCGCAACCGGAACAAACCGCTGAATCCGGCCTGGCGTCCGCTGCATCGACCGCCGCGATGCCGTCGGTCACCCCCTCCGCTGCCGAATCGATCGCGCCGTGGACTGACGCCGACGATGCCCCGAACCCGCGCCACCCGAGCGCCCTCCCCGCGTTCCTCATCGATGCGCAAGAGGAAGACGTGCTGCCAGAGCCTGCAGCGCCCGCTGCAACCGCAACGCCGCCCGCACAGCCGCTCGCAACTTCGCCCGTCCACTGGCCGACCTTCGACAACGGCATGCCGTGGGTCATGCTCGACGACGAACCGGAAGCCTCCGAACCAGCCGACGCAGCGCCTGACCAGGCCGCTTCGGCGCCCGAGCCCACGGCTCGAGCCGCGAGCCTTGCGCCGTCGGAGAACGTTGCCCAGACCCGCGCCGCGCTGCCGCCTGCCACGCCGCTCCCGCATCACGATGCCGTCGACGTGACGAGCGAGCCGCCGCAGCCTGAAGCAACGCTGGACGTAACGCCCGATGTACCGGAACCGCAAAGCGCCGAAAACGTCGTCCAATTCCCGCGCGTTGCGACGGTAGCGCTGCACGCCGTGCCGTCCACGCCGGCAAGCCATGACGCGATCGCAGAGACATCGCCTGTGAACGCCGTGCAACCGGACGACACGCGAGCCGGCCACGACGCCTCGCTGCCCGCGCACCAGGCCCGCGCTTTTGCACCGGCACCCGCCGTTGAAGTGCCTTCGTTTCTGGCTCGGGTGCCCGATACTGCATCCAGCACGATGCCCGACGCAACGCCGGGCGCCATGGCCACGACGCCCATTGCGCCGGCGAGTTTCGCGCCCTGCTCGCCCGTGGCGGCCCGTGCTCTGCCCACGCCGGCCCCGTTCGCTGCCGCGCCTGCCACGCCCGCGGAACCCAAGCCCGAGGCCCCTGCGCAGCCCGCAATCACCGCGACGCCGCCATTTGCATCGATCGGCTCCGCAAGCGCGCCCGCCGTCGCCGCGATTCAGGCATCAGCGGCAGCGCCGTTCGTTGCCCCGGCAGTCGAAGCCACGCAGCAAACCGCCGCGCATGAGGCCCCTGCGCCACTGTCGCCCGCCCCGGTTGCAACAGGCGGCTACGCCAGCATGACACCGCCGTGGGCGCAGGCAACCGCAACCCCGCTCGACCACGGCAAAGGCGCGCCCGCTATACCGCCCGCCACACCGCCCGAGGTCCAGCCCGAGGTCCAGCCCGAGGTCCAGCCCGAAGTTCAGCCCGAAGTTCAGCCCGAAGTTCAGCCCGAAGTTCAGCCCGACGTCCAGCAAGCCCCCGCGCCGCGCCAGCCCGTGCGCGGCCACGCGCCGACCTCGTTCGAGTTCCAGCCGCTCAGCGCATCGGCGGTCGAGTTGCCCGGCATCGAACTGCTCGAGCGCGCCTCGTCCGAAATCGAGCCCGTCTCCGAGCAAAAGCTCGCCGAAACGAGCCAGCTGATCGAGCAGCGCCTGCAGGAATTCAAGGTGCCCGTGACCGTAGTGGGCGCGTCGGCGGGCCCGGTCATCACGCGCTTCGAAGTCGAGCCCGCGCTCGGCGTGCGCGGCAGCCAGATCGTCGGCCTCATGAAGGATCTTTCGCGCGGTCTCGGCCTCACGTCGATCCGCGTGGTCGAGACCATCCCCGGCAAGACCTGCATGGGGCTCGAACTGCCCAACGCGCGCCGCCAGATGATCCGCCTCTCGGAGATTCTCGAATCGGCGCCGTACCACCGCTCGCAGTCGAAGCTCACGATCGCGATGGGCAAGGACATCGTCGGCCACCCGATCGTCACCGACCTCGCCAAGGCGCCGCACATGCTCGTCGCGGGCACGACCGGCTCGGGCAAGTCGGTGGCGATCAACGCGATGATCCTCTCGCTGCTCTACAAGGCCACGCCCGAAGACGTGCGGCTCATAATGATCGACCCGAAGATGCTGGAACTTTCGGTGTACGAAGGCATTCCGCATCTGCTCGCGCCCGTGGTCACCGACATGAAGCTCGCCGCCAACGCGCTGAACTGGTGCGTGGGCGAGATGGAGAAGCGCTACCGGCTGATGTCGGCGGTGGGCGTGCGCAATCTCGCGGGCTTCAACCAGAAGATTCGCGACGCCGAAGCGCACGAGAAGAAGATCGGCAATCCGTTCTCGCTCACGCCCGAGGCGCCCGAGCCGCTCTCGCCGCTGCCGATGATCGTGGTGGTGATCGACGAGCTCGCCGACCTCATGATGGTCGCGGGCAAGAAGATCGAAGAGCTGATCGCGCGTCTCGCCCAAAAGGCGCGCGCTGCGGGCATTCATCTGATCCTCGCGACGCAGCGCCCTTCCGTGGACGTCATCACCGGTCTCATCAAGGCGAACATTCCGACGCGCGTGGCGTTCCAGGTCTCGTCGAAGATCGACTCGCGCACGATTCTCGACCAGATGGGTGCCGAGTCGCTGCTCGGCCAGGGCGACATGCTGTTCCTGCCGCCGGGCACGGGCTACCCGCAGCGCGTGCACGGCGCGTTCGTCGCCGACGAGGAAGTGCACGCCGTGGTCGAGTATCTGAAGCAGTTCGGCGAGCCCGAGTATGTCGAAGGCATCCTCGACGGCCCCGCCAGCGAAGGCGCGCCGCAGGATCTGATCGGCGAATCGCCCGATGCGGAAGCCGATCCGCTCTACGACGAAGCGGTCGCATTCGTCGTGCGCACGCGGCGCGCGTCGATTTCCTCGGTGCAGCGGCAGTTGCGCATCGGCTACAACCGCGCCGCGCGCCTCGTCGAGCAGATGGAAGCGGCGGGCCTCGTCTCGCCGATGGGCATCAACGGCAGCCGCGAAGTGCTCGTTCCAGGAGGCCAGGCCGAGTAAGCCTCGCGATGCGTGCCGTGAGACACGAACGCCTGAACGCAAAGCGCCGCGCCGGATCGATCCTGCGCGGCGCTTTGCTTTTTACGGCGCGACGAACTTGAAGTCGACGGGCGAGCCGATGTCGATGCGCTTCGGATTCGGCTCGAGCAGGCCCGTTTCCTGATTGCGGCGGAACACCCAGGCCGTGTCGCTGTTCTGATTGCCGACGATGAGCCACTGGCCGCTCGGATCGATCGCGAACTCGCGCGGCGCCTTGCCGAGGCTCGATTGACGGCCCACGCGCCTGAGCTTGCCGGTGTGCGCGTCGACGGCGAAGATCGTAATGTCGTTGGCGTCGCCGCGATTCGAGACGTACAGGAACTTGCCGTCCGGCGACAGATGCAGCGCCGCCGCACCCACCGCGCCCTTGAAAGCCGGCTCCGTCAGCTTTTCGACCTGTTCGAGCGTCAGGCGACCGTCGTGGTAAGCGAACACGCTCACCGTGGCGGCCAGTTCACTCGTGAGGTAGGCGAAGCGTCCGTCGTTGCCGAAGACGAGGTGGCGCGGTCCCGTGCCGGCCTTCACGTCGGTGTAGCGCCACTCGGTCGGGCTCACGAGACCGCGGCTGCCGTCCGGCGTGTAGCGGTAGGTCCAGAGCTTGTCGGTGCCGAGATCCTGGGTGAAGAGATAGCGCCCGTCCGGCGAGAACACCGTGGAATGCACGTGCGCGCTGTCCTGACGCCCTTTCACCGGACCGCTGCCCTCGTGATGCACGGTGAGCACCGAGGCCCCGAGCTTGCCGTCCTGCTCAATGGGCAGCACCGCGAAACTGCCGCCGGGGTCCGCCGCCACCGAATAGTTGGCGACGAGGAGATAGCGCCCATCGGGTGAAAGGCTCAGATAGCATGGGTCGTTGCCTTGCGCGGACACCTTGTTGAGGAACGTAAGCTGGCCGCTCGCGGCGTCGAAGCCGAATGCGCTCACGTCGCCGCGCTGGGTCGCCGGGCCATTGTCGCCGGGCAGCTCGTTCACCGCGTAGACGAAGCGCTTGTCCTTGCTGACCACGAGATACGACGGATTCACCGTCTTCGCGACGCTCACCTGCCGGGCGTCACCGGTTTTCGAGTCGAAGCGATAGACGTAAAGCCCCTCGCTCTTGCCGCCGGTATAGGTGCCGACGATCAAGTCATACACGCCATTGGCTGCCGTATCGGCTGATGCGCCGCTGGTCTGAGCGAACGCCTGGGTGGCGGCGACTGAAGCCATGATGACGATACCCTTGATGATCTGATGAATGAGCGCGCGCCTTTTCGCGTGCGGCGCATGGTTACGATGGCGGCGATCGAGCCGGCGCGCGGGCACGGCGATTGCTGCGTCATGGACCTGAAACATGTCGACCTCCATTTTTCTTGTCGAAGCGCGAGCGCATCGGCGACGTGAGGATTCGCGGCCCAGTATAGGAGAGCTTGCGCCAGGCTGGCCGCTGGCCGCCAGGCCAGGCCCGCTCTGCCCAGGGAGGAACCAGTCAATGAACATCCATCTTGCGATCGGCCCGCTCGTCTCGCTCATCGCCGGCATTCTGATTCTCGTTGCGCCGCGCCTGCTCAATTACATCGTTGCCCTTTATCTCATCATCATCGGGCTGGTCGGGCTCTTCGGCACCGGCGGCCACTTCGGGCATTTTTGATGCAGGCGTGCATGGCATGCCGCAAAACGCGTTGCGCGAGTCCCCCCGCACCCACTAATCTTGTGCGTGCATCTGCCGTTTCCGCTCCAGGCGCAACGCTGTCAATCTGCTTACCATGCCCGCACTCATCGAAGACTATGCAATGATCGGCGACGGCCACACGGCCGCGCTCGTGTCCCGCGAGGGCTCCATCGACTGGCTCTGCTGGCCGCGCTTCGATTCCGGCGCGTGCTTCGCGGCGCTGCTCGGCACCGAGAACAACGGCCGCTGGCTGATCGCGCCGGTCCCGCCGGCCGACGGCTCCCAGGCCACGATCAAAACCACGCGCCGTTACCGCGGCGAGACGCTGATTCTCGAAACCGATTTCGAAACGCCCGAGGGCGCCGTCACGCTCATCGATTTCATGCCGCCCGGCAATGGCTGGAGCGAACTCGTGCGGCTCGTGGTGGGCCGGCGCGGCACCGTGCGCATGCACTGCG
Source organism: Paraburkholderia sp. A1BS-2L (assembly GCF_051125205.1). Classification (NCBI taxonomy): domain Bacteria; kingdom Pseudomonadati; phylum Pseudomonadota; class Betaproteobacteria; order Burkholderiales; family Burkholderiaceae; genus Paraburkholderia; species Paraburkholderia sp. A1BS-2L. Next base: position 1,041,421 of record NZ_CP120428.1, on the reverse strand, counting down.
AACTCGTGCTGCGCTTCGACTACGGTTTTTCGGTGCCCTGGGTGAGCCGCCTCGCTTACGAGAGCGGCATCAAGGCGACGGTCGGCCCCGACACCGTCGTGCTGCGCACGCCCGTCGACCTGCAAGGCGAGAACATGCGCACCGTCGCCGAATTCGATGTGAGCGAAGGCGAGCGCTTGCCGTTCTCGATGGCCTACGCGGCTTCGCATCTGCGCCTGCCGCCGCCGCGCGACCCCTTCACGGCGCTCGCGCGCACCGAGAACTTCTGGGAGGAATGGTCGGCGCGCAGCACCGTCGAAGGCCGCTGGGCCGAGCCGATCCGCCGCTCGCTCATCACCCTCAAGGCGCTCGCGTTCGAGCCCACCGGCGGCATCGTCGCCGCGCCCACCACCTCGCTGCCCGAGCAGCTGGGCGGCACGCGCAACTGGGACTACCGCTACTGCTGGCTGCGCGACGCCACCATCACGCTGCTCGCGATGATGCGCGGCGGCTACTACGACGAAGCGCGCGCCTGGCGCGCATGGCTCGGCCGCGTGATGGCGGGCTCGCCCTCGCAGTTGCAGATCATGTACGGCATTGCCGGCGAGCGCCGCCTGCCCGAGTTCGAGCTCGACTGGCTGCCCGGCTACGAAGGCGCGAAGCCGGTGCGCGTGGGCAACAACGCGGTCGGGCAGTTGCAGCTCGACGTTTATGGCGAAGTCATGAACGCGCTGCACCTCGCGCGCGTGGGCGGCCTGCAGGCCGACGAAACCGCGTGGTCGATCCAGTGCACGATGCTCGAGCACCTCGAAAAAGTCTGGACCGAGCCCGATGAAGGCATCTGGGAAACCCGCGGCGGGCGTCAGCACTTCACGTTCTCGAAGGTCATGGCGTGGGTGGCGTTCGACCGCTGCATCCGCTCGGCCGAGAAGTTCGAGCTGCCCGGCCCGCTCGATCACTGGCGCACGCTGCGCGACACCATTCACGCGACCATCTGCGAGCGCAGCTTCAATCCCTCGCTCAATTCGTTCACGCAGATCTACGGCGGCACCGACCTCGACGCGAGCCTGCTGCTGATGCCGCTGGTGGGCTTTTTGCCTGCCTCGGACCCGCGCATCGCGGGCACGGTCGCGGCCATCGAGCGCGACCTGATGGTGGAAGGTTTCGTGATGCGCTACCGCACCACCGACTTCAACGACGGCCTGCCGCCCGGCGAGGGTACCTTCCTCGCCTGCAGCTTCTGGATGGTGGACAACCTCGCGCTCCAGGGCCGCGTAGACGACGCGCGCAAGATGTACGAGCGTCTGCTTGCGCTCGCCAACGACGTAGGACTGCTCGCCGAGGAGTACGACCCGGCGGCGGGCCGGCTTGTGGGGAATTTTCCACAAGCGTTTTCTCATGTGGCCCTCGTTCATACGGGGCTGAATTTGATGCGCCACGAGCAGGACATGGCCCGGGCGACCGGGCATCCGGCCGTTGCCGGGGATCCGCCGATCGATCCGGATCTCGCGACGGCGGCAAACGAGGCATCGTAAAAGTACGAAATCGATGCCAAACAGGTGCGCAAGCGCACGAAAACCCCCATGCGCCTGCGCCAAGTGCGCTACACTCGGGAATTGGGTTGCTGCATTGCACAACGATCCGGAAGCCGCCAGGCACGGGAGGTCCGATCCTGGCGCCGGGATCCGCATCTGCTTGCGGCAAACCGTACGCCGCGCCGTTCAGGCGGCAGGCTGCAAAGCCGATAAACAGGCTAACCGACCAACTACAGGCCGCGTTCCGTGCTGCGCGGGCGCGAACCGTCCCCGATGCTGGAGCACCCATGCTCTACCAAATCCGTGAATTTCAACGCGCCCTGCTGAGCCCGCTTACCGCGTGGGCGCAGGCCGCCTCCAAGTCGTTCTCGAATCCGGCGAGCCCGTTCTCGCTTGTGCCGGGCGCCACCCGCCTCGCGGCGGGCTACGAGCTGCTCTACCGCCTCGGCAAGGACTACGAGAAGCCCGAATTCGACATCCGCCAGATCGAGAAAGACGGCTTCAACATTCCGATCGTCGAGCAAACCATCATCGAAAAGCCGTTCTGCCGGCTGCTTCGCTTCAAGCGCTTCGCCGACGATACGACCGCCGTCGCGGCGCTCAAGGACGAGCCCGCAGTGCTCGTGTGCGCGCCGCTCTCGGGCCACCACTCGACGCTCCTGCGCGACACCGTGCGCACGCTGCTGCAGGACCACAAGGTCTACATCACCGACTGGATCGACGCGCGCATGGTCCCGCTCGAAGCCGGCCCGTTCCATCTGGACGACTACATCGCCTACATCCAGGAATTCATCCGCCATATCGGCGCGAGGAACCTGCACGTGCTTTCGGTGTGCCAGCCCACGGTGCCGGTGCTCGCGGCCATCTCGCTGATGGCGAGCCGCGGCGAGGCCACCCCGCTCACCATGACGATGATGGGCGGCCCGATCGACGCGCGCCGCAGCCCCACGACGGTCAACTCGCTCGCCACCGAGCACTCGATGGAATGGTTCGCGAACAACGTGATTCACACGGTGCCCGCCAACTACCCGGGCGAAGGGCGCGCGGTCTACCCGGGCTTCCTGCAGCATGCAGGCTTCGTCGCGATGAATCCGGGCCGCCACACCACCGCGCACTGGGACTTCTACAAGAGCCTGCTGCGCGGCGACGAAGAGGATGCCGAAGCACATCGCCGTTTCTATGACGAATACAACGCGGTGCTCGACATGGCCGCCGAGTACTACCTCGAAACCATCCGCACGGTGTTCCAGGAGTTCAGCCTCGCCGAAGGCACGTGGGACGTCGCGGGCGAGCGCGTGAAGCCGCAGGACATTCGCGAGACCGCGCTCTTCACGATCGAAGGCGAACTCGACGACATCTCGGGCTCGGGCCAGACGCACGCCGCGCACGACCTGTGCACGGGCATCGCGGAGGAGCACAAGCATCGCCTGACGGCGGAAAAGTGCGGCCACTACGGCATCTTCTCGGGCCGCCGCTGGCGCACCATCATCTATCCGCAATTGCGCGACTTCATCCGCGGTCACCAGCGCGCGAAGAAGACCGCCAAGGAAAGCGCCGTGGCGTGAGTCGCCTGAGAAGGCGCACGCGCAGCACGCAACGCCCAACCCCGCGCCTGGTTCGCACCGGGCGCGGGGTTTTTCATTTGCGCATCAAGAACGCAAGCAGCATCTCGGTGTTGAGCTGGATGATCTCGGCGCGCTCGGCGGCGGTGCTGAAGTCGCGCCCGAGCGTGGCGTTGAGCGTGTAGCGGTTGGACACGATGTAGTAGCCCATGCCCGAGAGCGTCACGTAAAGACGCAGCGGATCGACGTTCGCGCGAAACAGCCCCGCGGCCTCGCCACGCGCGAGGATCGCGCCGAGCGTCGCGATGATCGGCGAGATCATCTCGTGAATGCGCGTGGACTTCTGCATGTAGCGCGCCTCGTGGAGGTTCTCGTTGTTTATGAGCCGCAGAAGGTCGGGATGGTCGCGGTAGTAATCCCACACGAAATGCGCGAGCCGCGTGATCGCCTCGACGGGTGCGAGCCCGGCCAGATCGAGCGCGCGTTCGGCCTCGTTCAGCGCGCCGAATGCATGCTCCAGCACGGCAGTGAACAACTGCTCCTTGCTGCCGAAGTAGTAGTACAGCATGCGCTCGTTGGTTTCCGCGCGGCGCGCGATCTGGTCGACGCGGGCGCCGAACAGGCCGCCATTCGCAAACTCTTCCGCTGCGGCAAGCAGGATGCGGCGGCGCGTGCCTTCAGGATCTCTTTTGATTTTCGTCTGATTCATGGTGGCAGGATCGCTCGATAGGCGCGGCTTTCCACGTTGCGCTGCCGGGCCTCTCCAAACCCATCGTGCGGCAGCGTGCATGGAGCGCGCCGGGTTAATGAACCTACACCCTTCGCTTCTCGATTTTTCTTGGTTTGCAGTCGTCTTGCCCCCTCGCCCGACGCTGCAGATGTGACGCCGTCCTGCGGACTCGATCCAATGCCATGCGCCGATGATGCAAGCGCTGCGAGAACATTCGAATTAAGCGCTTTGATTATGGCACATGGCCCGCCGATGGCAATGCGGGAAATCGGCGATAATGCGGGCTTTGGCGCGGGGCGAGCAGCCCCTGGGCGTGCAAGCCCCAGGCGTGCGCTCGCGCAGCCACGCCGCCGCCGGCCAAGCAATCGCAACCGTGAACGATTCCAAGACACTCGCAGATCTCATCGAAGATCTGCTGCCCCAGACGCAATGCACCAAGTGCGGCTACGACGGCTGCCGGCCCTATGCCGAAGCCGTCGCCGCCGGCGCCGCGAGCTACAACCAGTGCCCGCCCGGCGGCGCCGAGGGCGTCGCGCGCCTCGCGAAGCTGCTCGGCAAGCCGGTCATTCCGATCAACCCCGTGAACGGCGTCGAGCGGCCGCGCCCGGTGGCCTTCATCGACGAGCAACTGTGCATCGGCTGCACGCTGTGCATGCAGGCATGCCCGGTCGATGCGATCGTCGGCGCGCCCAAGCAGATGCACACCATCGTCAAGGATCAATGCACGGGCTGCGACCTGTGCGTCGCGCCCTGCCCCGTGGACTGCATCGCGATGATTCCGGTAACCGGCGACGCAACGGGCTGGGACGCGTGGACCCAGCAACAAGCCGATGCAGCACGCGTGCGCCACGACCGCCGCCAGGCCCGGCTCGCCGCCGAGCGTCATGCCGCGGAAGCGCGCGCTGCCGCGCGGCGCGCAGCGGTGGCGCCCGCCGGAGCTGCTTCCGATGCGTCCGATGCGTCCGGCGCTTCGGCCGCGTCAGCCTCGCCGGCTGCGGCCTCGCCCGCCGACGACGCCGAAGCAAAGAAAAAAGCCATCATCCAGGCCGCGCTCGAACGCGCGCGGCGCAAGAAACTGGAGCTCGCCGAACGCGGCGTCGGCCCGCGCAACACCGAGCACGTGAGCGCCGATGTGCAGGCGCAAATCGACGCCGCCGAGGCCCGCCGCCGGCGTCTCGGCATCGCCGCCGACGCGGGCTCGGCCGACAGCAAGGCCGAGGGCGCAGCCACGCCCGAACAGCCCGCGCCGGACGCCGATCAGAACGACAAGCCCGCATGAACGCCACCAAGCGCCGCGCCATCTACGAGACGCTCCAGAGCATCAACCCAAACCCGACGACCGAGCTGGAGTTCACGACGCCTTTCGAACTCCTGATCGCCGTGATGCTCTCGGCGCAGGCCACCGACGTTTCGGTGAACAAGGCCATGCGCAAGATGTTTCCGGTGGCCAACACGCCGCAGGCGGTGCTCGCGCTGGGCGAGGAAGGCGTCGCCGATTACATCAAGACGATCGGCCTCTATCGCACCAAGGCGAAGAACGTCATCGCCACCTGCAAGATCCTGATCGAGCAGCACGGCGGCGAGGTTCCGCAAACGCGCGAAGCGCTCGAAGCGCTGCCGGGCGTCGGGCGCAAGACCGCGAACGTGGTGCTCAACACGGCGTTCGGCCATCCGACCATCGCCGTGGACACGCATATCTTCCGCGTCGCCAACCGCACCGGCCTCGCGCCCGGCAAGGACGTCAAGGCCGTGGAAACCGCCCTGGAGAAGTTCACGCCGGCCGAGTTCCGTCAGGACGCCCATCACTGGCTGATCCTGCACGGCCGCTACGTGTGCAAGGCGCGCCGCCCGGAGTGCTGGCATTGCGTGATCGAGCCGCTGTGCGAGTTCAAGCCGAAGACGCCGCCCCCCGAACTCTGACGAACCGGCCCGGCGTAAAATCGAGGCCTGAGCCACCGCATCACATGGAATCAGGCTCCGACCACCCCGCCCTCACCACTGCACGATCCAGCACCCGATGTTCAATCCCAGCCGCGACGAAGTCCGCCATTTTTTCACCGAGACCTGGCGCAAGCAGCGCGCGGGCGAGATTCTCACGCCGCTCGAGGCGATGGCCGCCGACTGGATCGTCGAGCATCCCGAGTACCACGCGCAACTCGCCGATGCCCAAGCCGCCTCCGCGCAGGACTATTCACCCGAGCGCGGGCAGAGCAATCCCTTTTTGCATCTGTCGATGCATCTCGCGATCAGCGAGCAGCTTTCGATCGATCAGCCGCCGGGCATCCGCGCGGCCCACGACCGGCTTGCGGCGCGCATGGGCTCGACCCACGACGCGCAGCACGCCATCATGGAATGTCTCGGCGAGACGATCTGGGAAGCGCAGCGCACCAACACGCCGCCCGACACCGACGCTTACCTCGCGCGCATCGAGCGGCGCGCCTCGCGCGACTGAGTCCGGGCCGCCGCCGGCGAGCGGGCCGAAAGCGCGCAGGCCCATGCAAAAACACCCCGTGCGAGAAAGCGCCTGAAGCGCGTCTCGCACGGGGTGTTTTTGCATGAATCGCAAGCGCATCGCGCACAAACGCCATGCATGCCGCATGGCGCATGCCGGATTGCGCTTACTTCTTCTCGACCAGATCGCCCTTGAGCGATTCAACGTAAGCAGCCAGATCCTTCAGGTCACGCTCGGAGAGGCTCTGCACCTGCGCCTGCATGATCGGATTGCTGCGGCCGAAATTCGCGTTGCCGTTGCCCATCTGATATTGGCGCAGCGCCCAAAAGATGTAGTCGGCATGCTGGCCCGCGAGCTTCGGGTAATCGGGGCTCACCGGTTTGTTCAGGTTCACGCCGTGGCAGGCCGCACAGTTGTGGCTGTCGGCGAGCACCTTGCCGTTGGAGGCATCGGCGGCCTGCGCCGATTGCACGCCGAACGCAAGCGTGAGGGCGGCCGCCGAGGCGGCCTTCAGAAGCGACGCGCGCGCAGCCGTATAGGGCTTGTTCATGAATTCTCCTGTGTCGGCCAGAGTTGGCGCTTTAGCGCCTTGCTCTGGTCCCATTGCGCTAGAGCGCCCGTGCCGGTTACTTCTCGGGATTGTTTTTCGTGGCGGCCGTCTGCGACGAGTAATAAGCCGCGATATCGGCGATGTCCTGCTCGGACAGCGACGCCGCGATCGCGTGCATGGTCCCGAAGTGGCGATCACCCTTCTTGTAGCCGTGCAGCGCGCTAGCGATGTACTGCGCGTTCTGGCCGCCCAGGATCGGCACGTGATAGACCTCGGGATAAGCGGTGCGGTAGTCGGGAATACCATGACAGCCGATACACATCGCAACCTTACCCTGCCCTGCCTTCGCGTCGCCCACGACATCCGCGTGGGCCGAGGCCGCGAAGCCCGCCAGCACTGTCAATGCGCCAAACATGACGTGCTTGCTGACAATTTTTTTCATAGCATCCAACCTGGCTTGAGGGGATTCGAACGCCCGAACCGCAGGCCACGGCCTGCGACGCATGACTGCTGTTTTACTTTTGGGTCGCCGTGCAGGCCGAAAAAAATCGGTCCGAGTATACCGCGACGCCCCGCCGCACGTCCACCGGGCTGCCGCCCGGGCAAGGCCCGCTGACGCCCGCCGGACGGGGCTCGGGCGTGAGTGAAATATTCGCGAGCGGCCTGGCGCGTGACGTGCGGGTCATCCCTGATGCGTCTCGCGCACTGCTTGCGAGCCGCAAACGAGTGGCGCAAAGGTCCACATCGCGGGCGGACCCAACGATACGCGAGCCCCTCCCGGCCCAACACCCCTTCTGACTTATACTGAGATTTTTTTAGCGAGCGGTTCATCATGCGCGCCACGCGTTTCGAAGGCTCTTCGCAGTACGTCGCCACCGACGATCTCAAGCTCGCGGTCAATGCCGCGATCACCCTCAAACGGCCGCTGCTCATCAAGGGCGAGCCCGGCACGGGCAAGACCATGCTCGCCGAGGAAGTGGCCGCCGCGCTCGACATGCCGCTCATGCAGTGGCACATCAAGTCCACCACGAAGGCGCAACAGGGCCTCTACGAGTACGACGCGGTCTCGCGCCTGCGCGACTCGCAGCTCGGCGACGAGCGCGTGAAAGATATCGGCAACTACATCGTGAAGGGCGTGCTGTGGCAGGCGTTCGAGTCGGAGCAGCAAAGCGTGCTGCTAATCGACGAGGTCGACAAGGCCGACATCGAGTTCCCCAACGACTTGCTGCGCGAACTCGACCGCATGGAGTTCTACGTGTACGAAACGCGCGAGCTCGTGAGAGCGAAGCAGCGCCCGCTCGTCATCATCACGTCGAACAACGAGAAGGAGCTGCCCGACGCGTTCCTGCGCCGCTGCTTTTTCCACTACATCAGCTTCCCCGACCCGGCCACGATGCAGCGCATCGTCGAGGTGCACTACCCCGGCATTCGCAAGGATCTGCTCAGCGCGGCCATGGAAAGCTTCTTCGAGCTGCGCAACGTCGCGGGCCTGAAGAAGAAGCCATCGACTTCCGAGCTGCTCGACTGGCTCAAGCTGCTGCTCGCCGAAGACATTCCGCCCGACGCGCTGCGCGCGGTGGACGGTTCGAAGTCGATGCCGCCGCTCGCCGGCGCGCTGCTCAAGAACGAGCAGGACATGACGCTCTTCGAGCGGCTCATCTACATGAACCGTCATAACCGCTGACCACGCGCCAAGCGCGGAGCAAGCTCGCAAGGCCGGAGAACCTGCATGCTGATCGACTTCTTTTACACGCTGCGCGACGCGAAGCTGCCGGTCTCCGTGAAGGAGTACCTCACGCTCGTCGAAGCGCTCAAGGAACGCGTGATCGCGCCTTCGCTCGACGACTTCTACTACCTCGCGCGCATGACGCTCGTGAAGGACGAGCAGTACTTCGACCGCTTCGACCAGGCCTTCGGCGCGTACTTTCGCGGCATCGAGAAAAAATCGGAGCTGGCCTTCGAGATTCCCGAAGACTGGCTCAAGAAGCGGCTCGAACGCGACTTCACGCCTGAGCAGCGCGCGCAGATCGAGGCGATGGGCGGGCTCGACAAGCTCATGGAGCGCCTCAAGGAGCTCTTCGAGGAACAGAAGGAGAGCCACGAAGGCGGCAGCAAGTGGATCGGCACGGGCGGCACCTCGCCGTTCGGCAACGGCGGCTATAACCCCGAGGGCATCCGCATCGGTGGCGAAGGCGGCCAGCGCAGCGCCGTGAAAGTGTGGGACGCGCGCGCCTACCGCGACTACGATGACCAGGTCGAGATAGGCACGCGCAACATCAAGGTCGCGCTGCGGCGCCTGCGCCGCTTCGCGCGCGAAGGCGCCGCTGAGGAACTCGATCTCGCGGGCACGATCCGCAGCACGGCGGCCAACGCGGGCTGGCTCGACCTCAAGATGGTCCCGGAGCGCCACAACAACGTGAAGGTGCTGATGCTGCTCGACGTGGGCGGCTCGATGGACGATCACATCAAGCGCACCGAAGAGCTTTTCTCGGCGGCGAAGGCCGAATTCAAGCACCTCGAGTTCTACTACTTCCACAACTGCGTCTACGACTACCTGTGGAAGAACAACCGCCGGCGCCACGCCGAGCGCACGCCCACCTGGGATCTGCTGCACAAGTTCACGCCCGACTACAAGCTGATCTTCGTCGGCGACGCCACCATGAGCCCCTATGAAGTGCTGCAGCCGGGCGGCTCGGTCGAGTACAACAACCCCGAGGCCGGCGCCGTGTGGCTGCGGCGTCTCGCCGACCAGTTCCCGCATTTCGCGTGGCTCAATCCCGAGCCCGAGCGGCTATGGGAGTATCGCCAGTCGGTGTCGATCATCCGCGAGATACTCGGGCATCGCATGTATCCGCTCACCGTCGCCGGGCTCGAAACCGCCATGCGCGTGCTGAGCAAATAGCCGCGCGGCCCGCCTGCATCGAAGCGCCGCGCCGCGCACTCGCGGCCAGACCGTTGCGCACACAACCATAAAACAAGGAGATTTCCAGCATGACCGCGCCTTCGTCCCCGGACCTGCCATCGACATTCCGGCCCGGACCGCTGCGCCCCTTCGCCGACACCTCGGTTGCCACGATCGTCGCGGGCTTCGTCGCGATGATGACCGGCTACACCAGCTCGCTCGTGCTGATGTTCCAGGCCGGCCAGGCCGCGCACCTCTCGCCCGAGCAGATCTCCTCGTGGATCTGGTCGCTCTCGATCGGCATGGGCGTGACCACCATCGCGCTGTCGCTCTGGTACCGCGCCCCCACCGTCATTGCCTGGTCGACGCCGGGCGCGGCGCTGCTGATCAGCTCGCTGCCGCACGTGCCCTATGCCGAGGCGATCGGCGCGTATATCGTGTGCGCGCTACTGCTCACGGCCGTGGGCGTGACCGGCTGGTTCGACGCGCTCATGAAACGCGTGCCCGCCGGCATTGCGGCGGCGCTGCTCGCGGGCATCCTGTTCGAGATCGGCATCGAGATTTTCCACGCCGCGCAGGTGCAAACGCCGCTCGTGCTCACGATGTTCTTCGCTTACCTGCTGATGAAGCGCTGGGTCGCGCGCTACGCGATCGTCGGCACGCTCGTGGTGGGCGTCGCGGCCGCCGCCGCGCTCGGGCTGCTCGACTTCAGCCACTTCCATGTGGCGCTCGCGAAGCCCGTGTTCACCATGCCCGCATTCTCGGCGTCGGCGATCGTGAGCATCGGCATTCCGCTCTTCGTCGTGGCGATGGCCTCGCAGAACGTGCCCGGCATCGCCGTGATACGCGCCGACGGCTACAACACGCCGTCCTCGCCGCTCATCGCCACGACCGGCATCGCCTCGCTCGTGCTCGCCCCGTTCGGCTCGCACGGCATCAATCTCGCGGCCATCACCGCGGCGATCTGCACCGGCCCGCATGCCCACGAAGACCGCACCAAGCGTTATATGGCGGCTGTCTGGTGCGGCTTCTTCTATCTGATCGCGGGTGTCTTCGGTGCGACGATCGCAGCGCTGTTCGCGGCGTTTCCGCCCGCGCTGGTGGTCTCCATCGCGGCGCTCGCGCTGTTCGGCTCGATCATGAGCGGACTCACCAACGCGATGCAGAACCCACACGAGCGCGAAGCGGCGCTCGTGACTTTCATGGTGACCGCTTCGGGGCTCACGCTGCTCTCGATCGGCGCGGCGTTCTGGGGGCTCGTGGCAGGCGTGATCACCCAGGTGATCCTGAACGCGCGGCGGGCGTGAAGGGGCCTGAGGGTGCCTGAGGGCGCGTGAGGGTGGCCGAAGCTCGCGTAATCGCATCGCCACCCGATCCGCCATAAAATGATGAGGTAAGCCGTGCCTTCCGGCACGGCATCGTGTGCCGCCCTTCGCGCCCGGCGCCACGCCAACAGCGCGAAGCCGTTCAACTCCCACCGATGCCGGCGCACATGCGCCCACAAGGCCTGACATGACTAACGCACTCGATCAGCTCAAGCAGTACACCACCGTCGTCGCCGATACGGGCGACTTCCAGCAGTTCGTCCAGTACAAGCCCGAGGACGCGACCACCAATCCGTCGCTGATCCTCAAGGCCGTGCAGAAGGCCGAGTATCGGCCGCTGCTCGAAAAAACCGTGCGCGATCACGCGGGCGAATCAGTCGAGTCGATCATCGACCATCTGCTGGTCGCCTTCGGCACCGAGATTCTCAAGATCATTCCGGGCCGCGTCTCGACCGAAGTGGACGCGCGCCTCTCGTTCGACACGAAGAAGTCGATCGACAAAGCGCACCACATCATCGATTTGTACAAGCAGGCCGGCATCCCGCGCGAGCGCGTGCTGATCAAGCTCGCATCCACGTGGGAAGGCATCCGCGCGGCCGAGGTGCTGCAAAAGGACGGCATCCGCTGCAACATGACGCTGCTGTTCTCGCTCGCGCAGGCCGCCGCATGCGCCGAGGCGGGCGCGCAGCTGATCTCGCCGTTCGTCGGCCGCATCTACGACTGGTTCAAGAAGGCCAAGGGCGCCGACTGGGACGACGCGAAGGACGGCGGCGCGAATGATCCGGGCGTGCAGTCGGTGCGCAAGATCTATGCGTACTACAAGAAGTTCGGCTACCAAACCGAGGTGATGGGCGCGAGCTTCCGCAACACCAGCCAGATCGTCGAGCTGGCCGGCTGCGACCTGCTCACGATCAGCCCGGACCTGCTGCAAAAGCTGCACGACAGCAACGAGAAGGTCGAACGCAAGCTCCCGACGCAAGCGTTCAAGGACGCACAGATCGCGCGCGTGGCCGTGGACGAACCGTCGTTCCGCTTCCAGCTCAACGAAGACGCGATGGCGACGGAGAAGCTCGCGGAAGGCATCCGCGCCTTCGCCGCCGATGCGATCAAGCTCGAAAAGATGATCGAGGAGCTGCGCGCGCGTTAAGCGCGCACGAGCACGCGAAAGCGTACCTGGCCGCAGCAGCCGATTCCTTTTAAAGGGCCGCACATCCACCCTGTGCGGCCCTTTTTGCATGGCACGACAGCCCGCAGCTGGGCGCAAATGCCATTCCCGCATGCGCTCTCGCAAACCCTGGCGACACCGGCTCCCGAAACGCGCATACGGTCACCCGAAGCGCCTAGAATCAGGCCAGCGGCGCAACATGCCGCGCCATCCCCGGCCCCGCCCTGCCGCGCCCGTCACCCAGGTTGCGCGACGCTTCTTCACGGGACCGGCCATCGTGGGACCGCCCACCGGACAAGTCCGCAAGGAAATCGACGATGCAAATCCAGCCCTATCTGTTTTACAACGGCACCTGTGAGCAGGCGATCGCGTTCTACCGCGAAGCGCTCGGCGCGCAGGAGCTGTTCAAGATGCGCTTCAAGGACGCCCCGCCCGACCCCGAGCGCCCGATGCCGCCCGAGTTCGCCGAGAAGATCATGCACGCGACGCTGCAGATCGGCGACGCGCAGTTCATGATGTCGGACGGCGGTTGCATGACGCAGAACGACAAGTTCGCCGGCTTCGGCGTCTCGCTCACGGGACCCGACGCAGCCGCCGCGCAGCGCTACTTCGACGCGCTCGCCAAGGGCGGCCAGGTGACGATGCCGTTCCAGAAGACCTTCTGGTCTCCGGGCTTTGGCATGCTCACCGACAAGTTCGGCGTGCCGTGGATGGTCAGCGCGCCGCATTCCGAAAGTCCCACCGCCTGATTGGCAACCAGGTAGTCACACCTGAGCGGCCCCGGCACGCTCGCGAGCGCGCACATCACACCATGCGGCGCCAATGCGCGCGCTCGATGTTCCATCTCGGCTCGGTTTCGAGGAGCAAGGCACGCAGTTGTCCCACCTGCTCCTCGAAACGCTGTTCGAGCCAGTAAGGCCCTTGCATCTGCGACGCGGTGTCGGGCTGCTGCTGCGGCGGCACTACTGCGGGCATCGCACCCGGTGCCGCGTCGAGCGGGCTCGAGCGCAGCGCCCGCGCCGCCGCCTCCGGATGATGCCGCGTGCCGCCAAAACGCAGCGCCCGGGCCGTCGCCAGCAGCGCGACGCGCACGCTCTCGCCGTACCCCGCGAAGGCCGCCCGCACGCGCTGCTGCTCGTAATGGCCCAAGGCGGTAGCCATCATTTCCAGCGAACTGAGCAGCGCGCGGTGCAGGCGCTGCACCTGCTCGAGCCGCGCGAGCGGCACATCGATTTCCCGCGCCACCGAAGGCATCAGCCCGCGCAATTGCACGAGCCGGGCGTTCAGGCGCCGGAAAGCTTCGACCTGCGCATCGGGATCCACCTGCGCGCCGCTCACCACCTGGGCATGAACGCGCGCAATCTCGCGCAAATTGTCGGCGAGCCGGTAGCGCCACGAGTAGGTGGCATGCAGCGGCAGCGCGAACGAAAACGCCAGCGCGATCACGATGCCGATCATCACGTTGAGCGTGCGCCACAAGCCCGTGTCGATGAGGTTGTCGCCGTGGCCCGCGACGATGCACATCGTGATGGCCGTGAGGAGCGGCACGTAGCCCTCCTTGCCGATCGCATAGTAGCTGCACACCGCCGCGACGATCGCCATGAGCGAATAGGTGAGCCACGTGAAGCCCGTCACCGCCTGCACGATGATGAGCGTGAGGCCGATGAGCGCGCCGAGCACCGTGCCGAGCGCGCGCTCGGCGGCCTTCTTGCGAATGTTGCCGTGGTGCTGGAGCCCGCCGATCACCACGAGCAGCGTGACCGACGCCCAGATGCCGTGCGGAATGTTGATGCCCGTGGTGGCGAGAATCGACACGAGCATCGCGAGCCCGACGCGCACGCCGTGAATGATTCCGGCGTTGCGATAGCGGTAAAACGGCGAGGTGAGCGCGCGCCAGAAATTCTCCACGCGCACCCGCACGCGCGAGCGCCGACGCGGCGGCTTCCCATACGAGGCAGCGTTGGCGCCGTGGCGCGCTGCATCGCCCGAAGCGGCTGCGGGTTCGGTATCGTGGTCGTGATCGGACGTAGTCATGGTGCGCTAGCAGCCTGCTGGACGTGACGCGAGTTAGCGGAAAAAGCGGCCCCTGCAAGCAGGGTGCACCGGAAAAACAAATGCCCGCAACCGTGAAGTTGCGGGCATTGCAGGCGCAACGCGAATTGCGCGGCGGATCAGCCTTCCTGCACGTCGAGATAGTCCTCGGGCCGCGTGCGGTCCACGCCCTTCTGCATGCCGAACAGATGCACGAGCACCGACACCGCCACGGCAACCACGAGGTTCACGATCAGCGACCACACCGCCGCATAGCCCGGCACGGCCACGCCGAACAGGTGCACGACGAAGATCGAGCCCTTGAGGTGCAGCGAAATCGCCATCCATGTGCCAGTGACGATGCCCGCCGCCCAGCCGATCAGGAGGCCGCGCCAGTCGAGCATGCGCGTGTAGAGGCCGAGCACGATCGCGGGCAGCGTCTGGATGATCCAGATGCCGCCGAGCAGCTGCAGCTGGATCGCATACGTGAGCGGCAGGCCCAGGATGAACGCCACCGCCCCCACCTTCACGATCAGCGAAACCAGCTTGGCCACGTTGGTCTCCTGCTCGTGATTCATGTTGCGGTTGATGAACTCCTTGTGGATATTGCGCGTGTAGAGGTTGGCGGCCGCGATCGACATGATCGCCGCCGGCACCAGCGCGCCGATGCCGATAGCCGCGAACGCCACGCCCACGAACCACGACGGGAAATACTGCAGGAACAGCGCCGGCACCGCGAAATTCGGGCCGAAAGCCTTGAAGTACGGCGCATATTGCGGCATGTCCTTCACGCCCGAAGCGAGCGCCATGTAGCCGAGCAGCGCGAGCAGGCCGAGCACGAGCGAGTACGCGGGCAACATCGCCATATTCCGGCGGATGCTGTTGCCCGACGACGACGAAAGAATCGCCGTGACCGAGTGCGGATACAGGAACAGCGCGAGCGCCGAACCCACCGCCAGAGTCGCATAAGCGCTATAGCCGTTCAGGCTCGTCGCATCAGGAGCCTTGAGCAGCAGCTTGGCCGGCGGCACCGCGCCGAAGATATGGCCGAAGCCGCCCAGCTGCGCGGGGATCACGATGATGGCCGCGATGATCGTGATGTAGATGAGCACGTCCTTCACCACGGCAATCATGGCCGGCGCGCGCAGGCCCGAAGTGTAGGTGTAGGCCGCAAGAATCGCGAACGCGATGATGAGCGGCAGGTCGCCGATGAAGCCCGTGGTGTCGAAACCGAGCCCGCCGATCACCACTTCGATGCCCACCAGCTGCAGCGCGATGTAAGGCATGGTCGCGACGATGCCAGTGACCGCGACGGCGAGCGCGAGCACGCGGCTGCCGTAGCGCGCGCTCACGAAGTCGGCCGAAGTGACGTAGCTGTGACGCTTGGCGATGGCCCAGAGTTTGGGAAACACCACGAACGCGAACGGGTAGATCAGGATCGTATAGGGCAGAGCGAAGAAACCCGTTGCCCCCGCACCGAACACGAGCGCCGGCACCGCCACGAAGGTGTACGCGGTATAGAGATCGCCGCCGAGCAGGAACCACGTGACGATCGTGCCGAAGCGCCGGCCGCCGAGCCCCCACTCGTCGATATGGGCGAGGTCGCCCTTGCGCCAGTGGGCGGCAAGGAAGCCGACGATCGTGACGCCGATGAACAACAGGACGAAGACGAAGGTTGCCGTAACGTTCATTGCGCACCCCCTGCCTTGCCGCGGTTCTTCGAGCGACCCTTGGTCTTGAGATAGACGAACACGGTGATGATCGCGCTGATCAGCACCCAGAGCAGCTGATACCAGTAGAAAAATGGGAAGTCCCACAGCGTGGGCTCGACCTTGTTGTACGACGGCACCCAGATCATTGCGATCCAGGGCAAGATCAACAGCCATAGCCAGTGCTTGCTGGCTTTTGCGGCGTCGGCGTCGTGAGCCATGACGTCTCCTCGTTACTTATGTAGTTATGGGGTTTTCGAGGTGGTCCGCCGCCCGATATCGAGCGGCCCCTGGCCCGCGAGATCGTGCCTCGCAAGGTCCCCGAAAGCGCAGAAAAGAGTAGCGATGCCGCAGCGACGGGTCAAGAAGGGCGGACCCCAATTTAGATCATGTTGTCAAGACACGACTGGCGGTGCGTTTGACCCTGAGTCGTCAGCATTTAGAAAGCTTGGTGATCCGAAACACAAAAAAGCCGGCCCCGTTTGTCATGGGGCCGGCCTTGCGTTGCGCGCCGCGATGCCTCGCGGGGGTGCGCGTCAGATGGCGAACGTGTCGCCGCCCTTGTCGTTCTTGTTGCTCTTGCTGTTTTCGGCGTTGGCTTCACGCAGCGCCTTCACCCACTGGTGCGCCGGCAAGCCGAGCTTGCTTTCGAGCAGGCGCGCGCGCTTCTCGAGCGCCGCCCAGCTCACTTCGAGCGCCGGACCCGAGAACGCCAGCGCAATGCGGTTGCCCTCGTGCACCTCGGGCAGCGCGATCACGCGGCCGTCGAACGCTTCCTTCAGGCGCTTCATGTTGCGCACATAGCTCGGGTGGTCGCCGAACAGGTTGATGGTCGCAATACCGGCATCGGTGAGGCACGCGCGCGCCGCACGATAGAACGCCACGCTGTCGAGCACCGGACCGCGCGCGGTCGCGTCGTAAACATCAATCTGCAGCGCGCCGATGGTGCCGTGGTTCGCGCGGTCGTGCACGAAGTCCCACGCATCGAGTTCGCGCACCGTGAGGCGTGCATCATCATGCGGCAGTTCGAACATCGTGCGCGCGGCCACCACGACGGCCGGGTTCAGCTCGATTGCCTCGACCTTCGCCGGACGCAGGTAGCGATGCGCGAACTTGGTCAGCGCCGCAGCGCCAAGGCCCAGCTGCACGATGCGCGCCGGCGTGGCGAGAAACAGCAGCCAGGACATCATCTGCTGAGCGTATTCGAGCTCGATGTGCTGCGGTTTGGACAGACGCATCGCACCCTGGACCCACTCGGTGCCGAAATGCAGATAGCGCACGCCGCCCTCTTCCGAGAACGTCACAGGTGCAAAGCGCGGCTTGCGCGGCGCTTCGATGACCGGTGCGTTGTCGAGGTCGGCATCGGCGTGCTTCGAGGCGTGCTTCGAGGCGGTCTTGCTGCGGGTCTTGCTGAATGCGCGCGCTTCTGCCGAAGCACGCTTGATGAGAGTCGTCATGTGAAGATGTTTTGCTTTCTTGCTTATGAGGAGCAGATGCGGATGCGCAATCCACAGCGTTTTGGGTGCGAGTTCAAACGCAACTTGGGATGCAATGTCGGCCGCAACTGCGCGGGCGACCGAGAGCATAGCATTCGCGGCGCATCGGGCCGGTTTTAGGCGACGGCGAACTCGCCCAGCGCGCGCCATGCCGCGAGCTTCGCGGCAAAATTCATCGACGCATGAGCGGGACTACTGGACGGCATCCGCAAGATGCGAAAGCGCTGCGCGTGCGGCCCGAGAATGCGCCCGCCGATACGCGCCGCCGTGCCGCCGTTGAACGCGATCGCTTCGAGCGCGGGCAGCCCCTCGATCAACGCGATGAGATCGTTGCCTGCGTGGTCGCGGATATTGCCGTCGAGACTGCCCTCACGCCGCGCCTGCGCGACCACGTCCCACAAACCGATGCGATGTTCAAGCAGCGTTTGCAGCCTCGCGTCGTAGGCCATCGCTGGAAGGTTGGCGCCGATCACCTCGCCCACCAGATGCCAAAACCGGTTCTGCTTGTGCGCGTAGTACTGCTGATGCGCCAGCGACGCCTCGCCCGGCAGACTGCCGAGAATCAGTACGCGCGTATGCGCGTCGACGACCGGCGCAAAGCAGCGCTTGATGCTCATCCTCGAAAAACCGCTGGAGGAAGCGGCACATGCGCGGCGCGCGAGGCCGTATGGCCAAGCGGCCCGCGCTCGCGTGCCGAGTGAGTGGCGTGTGCGGGCGCCGCCGGTTGCGCATCGCCCGCCAGACACGCAAGACGCGCCCACAACGCAGGCAGCATGCATTCCGTCACGAGGAGCGGCGCGCCATTGCGCTCGAACACGGAACGGCGCGCGACAAAGACATGCGGCACATGTCCCTGCGTTTCGCGCGCGGCCAGCGCATGCAGCGGATGCCGCGCATTCACGCGCCGGCTCACGAGCGCCGAGCGCGCGACGCCGCTATCGGTGTAAAGCAACTCCGCAAGCGGGCGTGTGCGCAGGCGGCGCATGGCTTGCCAGATACCGTGGCTCGCCGCGCTCGGCGTCGCACTATGCGCGGCCACGAACGGCACGCCGTCGACTTCGAGCACGATCTCGCGCACCCACGCGCGTGCGCGCGGCGCGAGGCCGAGGGCGGCGTATTCGTCGGGCCAGGGCATGTCGACAGCTTCGCGCGTCACGCGCACGACGACATGGCCGAGCGCGCGCAGATGCGCGGTCAGCGAACCACCGCGGGTAAGCCAGTCTTTCTGGTCGGCACTGAAGGCCGCGAGGGGCGCGACGCGCCAGTGCGCGTCGGCGGCATCGAATCGGATGAGCATGGCGCGCATTATAGGCTGCACGCATTTCAATTCGCTGCGGGGCGCAGCGTCGCAACGCAGCGGCGAGAAACCATGCGTCAAAGAAAAATCCCCTTATCGCACGAGGCTGTAAGGGGATCGGCAATTCAACACACGCCTCCTGCAAGCGAAGCGTGTGCTTTCTACATTAACCCGCCCGCGCCAGCAACAACGCATTAGTCCGCTTCACAAAGCTCGCCGGATCCTCCAGCGCCCCGCCTTCGGCCAGCATCGCCTGATCGAACAGCAGATGGCACCAGTCGCCAAAGTCCGCGCTATCGGTACGCAACGCCTTCACGAGCGGATGCTCGGGATTGACTTCGAGAATCGGCTGCATCTGCGGCGCCTGCTGGCCCGCGGCCTTGAGCATGCGCTGCAGGTAACCGCTCATGTCGCCTTCATCGGCCACGAGGCAGCTCGGCGAATCGGTCAGCCGGAACGTGAGGCGCACGTCCTTGGCCTTGCCCTTGAGCGCTTCCTTCATCTGCTCGACGAGCGGCTTGAGCTCTTCGCCCACCTTCTCCTGCTGCTGCTTTTCTTCGTCGTTGAGCGCGCCCAGATCGAGGTCGCCGCGCGCCACGCTCGCGAGCGGCTTGCCGTCGAAGTCGTTCAGGAACGACAGCATCCATTCGTCCACGCGATCGGTGAGCAGCAGCACCTCCACGCCCTTCTTGCGGAACACTTCGAGGTGCGGGCTGTTCTTCGCGGCCTGCCAGGTATCGGCGGTCACGTAGTAGATCTTCGTCTGCTCGGGCTTCATGCGCGCGACGTAGTCAGCGAGCGAGACAGTCTGCTCATCGGTGTCGTTGTGCGTCGATGCAAAGCGCAGCAGCTTTGCGATGCGCTCGCCGTTCGCCTGGTCCTCGCCCACGCCTTCCTTGAGCACCTGGCCGAACTCGGTCCAGAAGGTCGCGAACTTCGCCTTGTCCTCTTCCTTCGCTTCGGCATCGGTTTGCGCCGAGGCGAGCTCTTCGAGCATCGACAGCACGCGCTTGGTCACGCCGTCGCGAATCGCCTTCACGTCGCGACTTTCCTGCAGGATTTCGCGCGAGACGTTGAGCGGCAGATCGCTCGAATCGACCACGCCCTTCACGAAGCGCAGGTAATTCGGCAGCAGTTGCTCGGCTTCGTCCATGATGAACACGCGCTTCACATAAAGCTTCAGGCCGCTCTTGTGATCGCGATTCCACATGTCGAACGGCGCATGCGACGGCACGTAGAGCAGTTGCGTGTATTCGCTGCGGCCCTCGACGCGGTTATGCGTCCACGCGAGCGGATTCATGTGGTCGTGCGCGAGGTGCTGGTAGAACTGCTGATACTGCTCGTCGCTGATGTCGTTCTTCGCGCGCGTCCACAGCGCGCTCGCCTGGTTGATGGTCTCGTACTCGTCCTTCGTGACCATCTCTTTCTTTTCGGCGTCCCACTCTTCCTTCTTCATCTCGATGGGCAGGCCGACGTGATCCGAGTACTTCTGGATGATCGACTTGAGCTTCCATGCCGAAAGCAGTTCGTCTTCGCCTTCGCGCAGATGCAGCGTGATGGTGGTGCCGCGCTGCGCGCGCTCGATCATCTCGACCGAGAACTCGCCCTCGCCGGCGCTCGTCCAGCGCACGCCTTCGCTTGCGGGCAGGCCCGCGCGGCGCGTTTCGACGGTGATCTTGTCGGCGACGATGAAGCCCGAGTAGAAGCCCACGCCGAACTGACCGATCAGCGCCGCGTCCTTTTGCTGGTCGCCCGAGAGCTTGCCGAAGAATTCCTTGGTGCCCGAGCGCGCGATCGTGCCGAGGTTGGCCACGGCTTCGTCGTGGCTCATGCCAATGCCGTTGTCGTCGATGGTGATGGTGCGCGCGGCCTTATCGAAGCCTACGCGAATGCGCAGGTTCGGATCGCTCTCATAAAGCGCGCTGTTGGCGAGCGCTTCGAAGCGCAGCTTGTCGGCGGCGTCCGATGCGTTCGAAACCAGCTCGCGCAGGAAAATTTCCTTGTTGCTGTACAGCGAATGGATCATCAGGTGCAGAAGCTGTTTCACTTCCGCCTGGAAGCTCATGGTTTCTTGTGCCATGGTCGGGAGTCCTCGTTCGTTGCAGTAAGTAAGATCGGCCGCGCGTGCCCGTTGCGCAGCGCTTTGGGCGCGCATATGGGGACGCGCCGCGCCGGTTTCAAGGGTTTTCAGGCAGGTTTCAGGCGAATTTCAGGCGCGCCGCGCCGCCCCGTCCAGATAGCCGGCGAGAAAGGTCGGCAGCGCCGGGTCGCCGCAGTTCGCGATGTTAAAGCGCATCCACGTGGTGGGCGACTGGTGCGGCGAAAAAAGGCTGCCCGGCGTGAGCAGGAAGCCTGCCTCGTGGCCCGCGGCCGTGAGGGCGTCG
Organism: Paraburkholderia sp. A1BS-2L; assembly: GCF_051125205.1. NCBI lineage: Bacteria > Pseudomonadati > Pseudomonadota > Betaproteobacteria > Burkholderiales > Burkholderiaceae > Paraburkholderia > Paraburkholderia sp. A1BS-2L. The sequence continues at coordinate 1,020,304 of NZ_CP120428.1, read as the reverse complement.
GCGTCCACGCCGGTGTCGGCCCACAGGAACATGCCCGCGCCCGGCGCGACGAAGAGCTTGCAGCCTGCGCGCTCGAGCATGCGCGCGGCCTTGTCGCGCACGGCGTCCAGCCGCGCGCGCAGGCGCTCTACGTGGCGCCGGTAATGGCCTTCGGTAAGCACGCGAAACAGCACTCGTTCGTTGAGCTCGGGGCTCGTCATGCCCACCAGCATTTTCTGGTCCGCGACCGCCTGCGCCACGTCGAGCGCGCTCGCGATGAAGCCCACGCGCAAATTGGGCGCGAGCGTCTTCGAAAAGCTGCCGAGATAGATCACGCGGCGCAGCTGGTCGAGGCTCGCGAGGCGCGTGGCCGGATAGCCCGCCGGGCAGAGATCGCCGTAGATATCGTCTTCGACGACGAGAAAGTCGTACTGCTCCGCGAGGCGCAGGATGCGAAATGCCTGCGCCGCCGTGAGCGAAGTACCGGTGGGGTTCTGCAGCACCGAGTTGATGACGAGCAGCTTCGGCCGCCACGTCGCCACCAGCGCTTCGAGCGCGTCGAGGTCCGGCCCCTCGGGCGTGTACGGCATGCCCACGAGGCGCGCGCCTTGCGAGACGAAGCGGCCGAACATCTGGAACCACGCGGGGTCGCCCACCACGACGGTGTCGCCGGGCCGCACGTACAGGCGAGCCAGCAGATCGATGGCCTGAGTGACGCCCGAGACCATCACGAACTGCTCGGGCGTCGCGCCGATCTCGAACTCGGCAAGACGCGTCTGCAACTGCTGGCGCAGCGGCAGGAAGCCTTGCGGCGAACCGAAGCCGAGCAGCTGCGCGCCGCTCTGGCGTCCGAGCGAGCGCATCGCCCCCGCCAGCAGCTCACCGTCGAGCCAGCGCGCGGGCAGGTAGCCGAGCCCCGGCCCCTTTTCCGGGTGCGTCGACGAATGGAGCATGTTGCGCAGCAGCCAGACGACGTCGAGGGTGGGCGGCGGCGCGGGCTCGGCCGCCGCATCAACGCCGCTGTCGGGCGCAGCGGGACGGTGCTCCAGCGGCGCCACCACCGCAAGCCGCTCGCGCACATAGAAACCCGAGCCGCGCCGCGAATCCAGGTAGCCCTGCGCGACGAGGCGCTCGTAGGCCTCCACCACCGTGAAGCGCGAGACGCCCTTGTCGAGCGCGAGCTTGCGGATGGACGGCATGCGCATGCCGGGGCGGAACACGCGCTCTTCGATGCGGCGGCGGCCCCACTGGACCAGCTGATCGACGAGTGTGGTCGTGGCGGCGTCGTGCGGCGCCGGAATCTGGTCAAGAGGGACAGACGCATGGGGTACGGACGACATGGCGGCTCCAACTGTACAGAACACTATCGGAGCGATTGTACCGTTACTGTCTGCGACCATACCGGTACATTTCTTCGAATACCGACCGGTAAGGCTCGCATTCCTCTGTCGTGCAATACATCCGCGCGAGCAGGTTTCGCGCCATAATTGAAAGTTCGGCGCCCGTTCAAGCCCTCGTTCCCGACCTCAACAAGGAGACCTCATGGACCAAAGCGATCTCAAGGCTGCCCCCGCGTGGCAACTGTCCGAGCGTGCGATCAAGCTGACCAGCTCGGCGATTCGCGAAATCCTGAAGGTAACGGAACGGCCCGAGGTCATTTCATTCGCGGGCGGCCTGCCCGCGCCGGCGTCCTTCCCGGTCGAGGAAATGCGCGCAGCCGCCGACCGCATCCTGCGCGAGAACCCCACCGGCGCGCTCCAGTACAGCGCGACGGAGGGTTACCTGCCGCTGCGCGAATGGGTCGCCGAGCGTTACTCGGTGGGCGGCGCCAGGATCCGCGCGTCGCAGGTGCTCATCACCACGGGCTCGCAGCAGGCGCTCGACCTGCTCGGCAAGGTGCTGGTCTCGCCGGGCAGCCCCGTGCTGGTCGAAACGCCCACCTACCTCGGGGCGCTGCAATCGTTCTCGCTCTACGAGCCGCGCTACGTGCAGGTCCCCACCGACGAGCATGGCCTCGTGCCCGAAAGCCTCACGCCGGAACTCACCCAGGGCGCGCGCCTGCTCTACGCCATCCCAAACTTCCAGAACCCAACGGGCCGCCGCCTGCCGCTCGAACGGCGCGAGGCGCTCGCCCGCTTCGCGCAGGGCGCGCCCTTCCCGGTCATCGAGGACGATCCTTACGGCGCACTCGACTACGCGGGCCAGCCGCTGCCCACGCTGCTCTCGATGGCGCCCGAACGCATCGTCCATCTGGGCTCGTTCTCGAAGGTGCTGGCGCCGGGCCTGCGCGTGGGCTACATCATCGCGCCCGAGGAGCTGCACTTCAAACTGGTGCAGGCCAAGCAGGCCACCGACCTGCACACGCCGAGCTTCACCCAGCGCGTCGTCCATGAGGTCGTGAAGGACGGCTTTCTCGACACCCATATTCCCAAGGTGCGCGCGCTCTACCGCGACCAGTGCGCAGCGATGCTCGATGCGCTCGCGCGCAACATGCCCGAGAGCGTGAGCTGGAACCGCCCCGAAGGCGGCATGTTCGTGTGGGTCTCGCTGCCCGAGGGCATCGACACCATGAAACTGCTCGAAGCAGCGGTCGCGCAAAACGTGGCCTTCGTGCCGGGCGCGCCCTTCTTCGCGAGCGAGCCGCAGCACAACAAGCTGCGCCTGTCGTTCGTGACCGTGCCGCCCGCAAAGATCGAGGAAGGCGTGGCGACGCTCGCGAAACTCATCCGCGCGCGCCTCTGAGGCGAGCGCGCTACTCAAACCCATCTTCATTTTCACTTTTACTGCGAAAGGACTCCTGATCATGGCTGACCTCAACGTCTACGACCGCCTCAAAGAACTCGGCATCGAACTGCCGACCGCCGGCGCCCCCGCCGCGGCCTACGTGATGAGCGCGCAAAGCGGCAACACCGTGTACCTCTCGGGCCACATTGCGAAGAAGGACGGCAAGGTCTGGGCCGGCAAGCTGGGCGAGTCGCTCACGACCGAGGAAGGCAAGGCCGCCGCTCACTCGATCGCGATCGACCTGCTCGCCACGCTGCATGCCCACGTGGGCGACCTCAACAAGGTCAAGCGCATCGTCAAGCTGATGAGCCTCGTGAACTCGACGCTCACCTTCACCGAGCAGCACATCGTCACGAACGGCGCATCCGAACTGATTGCCGAGGTGTTCGGCGAGAAAGGCAAGCACGCGCGTTCGGCATTCGGCGTCGCGCAGATTCCGCTCGGCGCGTGCGTGGAGATCGAGCTGATCGCCGAAGTCGAGTAAGCATTCGGTGTATAGCTGCCCGGCCTGGTCCGTCGCGACCGGGCCGGGCTTTTTTTCCTTCTGCTCCCCGTTCTCGCGCCATGGCCCTACGCAACGTCCGCTTCAAACAGGTCGACGTATTCACGTCGCATCCCTTCAAAGGCAATCCGCTCGCGGTCGTGTTCGACGCGGACGGGCTCGATACGGCGCAGATGCAAGGCATCGCGCGCTGGACCAACCTCTCCGAAACCGCGTTTCTGCTCGCCCCCACCGATGCGCGCGCCGACTATCGCGTGCGCATCTTCACGACGCAAGGCGAATTGCCCTTTGCGGGCCACCCGACGCTCGGCACGGCGCATGCGTTCCTCGACAGCGGTCGGCAGCCAAAAACGCCTGGCCGGCTCGTGCAGGAATGCGGCGCGGGCCTTATCGAGCTGGCCGCGAAGCAGCGGGCCGGACACGAGGACGATGGTGCGCCGCGCTGGGCCTTCGCCGCGCCGCCCGCAACGATGACCCCGCTGCCCGAGGCGCGATACGACGCGCTGCGCGCGGCCCTGCGCACGGATGCGATCGATTTCAGCGCGCCGCCGTGCGGTGTCGACAACGGCGCGCCGTGGCTCGTCGTGCGGCTCGCCTCGGCGCAGGCGGTGCTCGCGCTCGACATCGATTACGAAGCGCTGGCGAGGGTTGCCACGAGTGTGGGCGCGCAAGGGCTCGCGGCCTATGGCGCGCATGCTGCGCAGGGGCCCGCCACCTTCGAGGTGCGCTGCCTCATGACGGGTCTGGGCATAGGCGAAGACCCGGTGACCGGCAGCGCCAATGCTGCCATTGCGATGCTGCTCGCGCAGCAAGACCGCCGCCCCGGCAGCGGCTATACCGTGCGCCAGGGCACCGCGATGGGGCGCGACGGCCGCGTCTTCATCGACTACGACGATGCGGCAGGCAAGATCTGGATCGGCGGCGCGTCGCTCACGGTGGTGGACGGCACGATTCAGCTCGCATGAGCGACACGCGATCGGCACCCTTGCGATCGCTCTTCTGAACACTTGGGGCGCGCATTCACCGCACGTGGCGCGTCCGTGCCCGCGGGCATGCATTCTGCGTGAACTCGCGCCTATCGCCCGATGCGCGGCATCCCGCCTATGCGCGACGAATAACGGGTGTCGACGTTTGCCCTCGACGGGCGCCTCGACTCGCGTATACCCAGGGAGGGATAGCTTCCTAATTCATTGTCCAACCATTAAGATCCAGACATCGGATACAACGATGCATCCGAGGGTTCTCGTTCGCGCACTCCGCGCTATTTCCACAGCCGTTTCGATGCCGCCGATCCAACCGAGCGCCTTGTTGCCGTCCCGGCCGCCGCATCAGCGGCGCCGCGGTGCGCGCGTACGGCGGGCGCCATGAGCACGCACCGGCGCCTGCTCTCGCGCGACGCCGCGCTGCGCGACGCACCCGGGCCGGCCTACACGCGCCCGCGCACGTTGCTGGCCATCCCGGCGCTCGGCGTGCTGGTGCTGATCCTGCTGTGGGCCGTGATCTTTACGCGCCTCGCGGTCGAGAAGGAAGCCACCCAGCGCGAGGCCACGGCTTCGGCGGCCATCCTCTCGTCGGCGCTCGAGCAACACACGGTTAAGGCGATCCACCAGGTCGACCAGATCACGCGCTTCGTGAAGTACGAGTTCGAGAAGACGCCCGAGCACTTCAATCTCTCGAGCACGGTCGAGAAAGGCGTGGTGCAGAGCGACTCGCTCGTGCAGGTGTCGATCATCGACGAGCACGGCACGCTCGTCGCCAACACCGTGGACCCGAATCCCAAGCCCATCGACCTCTCCGATCGCGAGCACTTCAAGGTGCACGAGCACGAGAACGACGATCAGCTCTATATCAGCAAGCCGGTGCTCGGACGCGTGTCGGGCCACTGGACCTTGCAGATGACGCGCCGCCTCAATCACCCGGACGGGTCGTTCGCGGGCGTGGTGGTGGTCTCCGAAGACCCGAGCTACTTCACGAGCGACTTCTACAACAACGCCGCGATTGGCCGTGACGGCGTGATCGCCGTGATCTCGGACACCGGCGCCGTGCTCGCGCGCCGCACCGGTAACGCCGAGCGCGCGAGCGGCGCGTTCTCGGCCAGCGGCGTGTACCCGATAGCCGAGCACGTCTCGGGCACCTACACCGATCCGATCGACCACGTCACGCGCATCGTCTCGTACCGCCACATCGACGGCTATCCGCTCGCGGTGCTGGTCGGCCTGTCACAAGCCGAGCAGTTCGCCGACTACAACCACACGCGCAACGTCTACCTGATGATGGCGACGTTCATCTCGCTCGCCATGCTGTCGTTCTTCGCCGTGGCCACGGGGTTGATCGGCAAGCTGCTCGGACGCGAGCGCGAGATGTCGCAACTCGTGCAGTACGACCTGCTCACGGGCCTGCCCAACCGCTACGCCACCTTGCAGCGGCTGCGCCACGAAGTCTCGCAGCCCGGTAACCTCGGACACCTCGCGATCCTCTTCATCGACCTCGACAACTTCAAGACGGTCAACGACACGCTCGGCCACAACGCCGGCGACATCGTGCTGCAGATGAGCGCCGCGCGTCTCGCCGACGCGGTGGGTGGCGCAGGCACGCTCGCGCGTATCGGCGGCGACGAGTTCGTGGTGATCGTCAAGGGCGACGAGATCGAGAAACGCGCGAGCGCGCTCGCCGAAGTGACCAACGCTGCGTTCACGCATCCGTTCGATGTGCGCGGCAGCGCCTTCGTGCTGCATGCGAGCACGGGCATCGCGCTGTTCGCCGTGGCGCACGAGAGCGAAATCGATCTGCTCAAGAAGGCGGACCTCGCGATGTACGCCGCCAAGGAAGCCGGCCGCAACTGCTTTCGCTTTTACTCGCCGCAGCTCGCGCACCGCGCCGACCACCTGATGAAGTGGGAGCAGCAACTGCGCATCGCGCTCGGCGAAGGGCAGCTCTTTCTCGCCTATCAGCCGAAGATCGATCTGCGCCGCCGCTGCATCACGGGCTTCGAGGCGCTGGTGCGCTGGAATCATCCGCAGTACGGGCTGATTCCAGCGAGCGAATTCATTCCGGTGGCCGAGTCCACGGGCCTGATCGTGCCGGTGGGCGACTTCGTGATCCGCACCGCGTGCGCGCAGCTCGCGCAGTGGCAACAGCAAGGTTATGAAACGCTCTCGCTCGCGATCAATATCTCGGCGGTGCAATTCTGGCGCGGCGACCTCTACGAGACGGTCGCGCACGCAATCGAGGAAACCGGCATCGCCGCGCACAAGCTCGAACTGGAGATCACCGAGACCGCGATGATGGAGTATCCCGAGCTCGTCTCGGAGAAGATCTTCGCGTTGAAGCGCCTCGGCGTGCGCGTGGCGCTCGACGACTTCGGCACCGGCTATTCGTCGCTGTCCTACCTGAACCGCTTCGCCGTCGACACGCTCAAGGTGGACCGCTCGTTCGTGCAGGCGATTCCGGCCGACCGCAGCGTCTGCGTGATGGTCGCGGCCATCGTCAATCTCGCGCGCTCGCTCGGCCTCACAGTGGTCGTGGAAGGCACCGAGACCGAGGAGCAGATCGCGTGGCTCTCCGCGCTCGGTCCGATCGAGGCGCAGGGCTTCCTGTTCTCGCGGCCCGTGCCGGTGGAGGGCGTGCCCGCGCTGATCGAACGCTTCGGCGTGTGCGGCGCGGCGCTGCCGGGCGCGCAAGACGCGCGCAACGAACGCGTGAGCGACGCGCCGCAATCGCGTTGAGCGGCGCGCGGCGTGTTCCGCCAGCGCCGCTTTACTGCATGATTTCTTGCGCCCGGCGCCCTATCGCGCGCCCGCCCTCGCAAAGCCCCCGAAGAACGCTTGCGCGTTGGCCTCGAGACTTTCGAGGTGATAGCCGCCTTCCTGCACGATCACCGAAGGCAGGCCCAGCGCGCCAATCGCCTGGCCGAGCTTGCCGAACCCGCCGGTGCTCACCGCCACCTTCGACTGCGGATCGTCCTTGTAGATGTCGAAGCCGAGCGCCAGCACGAGCGCGTCGGGCTGAAAGCGCTTGAGCACGCGCAGCGCCGCGCCCACGCGCTCGAAGAACGCTTCTTCCGACGCGCCGTGCGGCATCGGCAGGTTAACGTTGTAGCCCTCCCCCGCGCCCGCGCCGCGCTCGTCCTCGTAGCCCGCGACCACCGGATAGAAGTTGGTCGGGTCACCGTGGATCGACACGTAGAGCACGTCGTCGCGGCCGTAGAAAATCTCCTGCACGCCCTGGCCGTGGTGCATGTCGGTGTCGAGGATCGCCACACGTTTGAAGCGGCCGCGCAGCGACTGCGCCGCAATGGCCGCGTTGTTAAGGTAGCAGAAACCGCCCGCCGCATCCGCGCGCGCGTGGTGGCCGGGCGGCCGGCACAGCGCATAGCTCGCGCGCGCGCCGTCGTTGACGGTCGCCGCCGCCGCCAGCGCGCTCTGCGCCGACCAGTACGCCGCACGCCACGTGTTCGCGCCCACCGGGCAACTGCCGTCGGCGAGATAGCGCGCCGCCTGGGCAAGCACGCCGCGCAGCGGATTCGGATCGCGCACGTAGATGTTCGACATGACTTCGTCGCCCCAATCTTCGGGCATGCGCTTCCACTCAGCATGCGATTCCTCCAGGAAGCGCAGGTAGTTCATGTCGTGCACGGCGGCGATCGGCGCGGTGCCGAAGTCGGCGGGCTCGCTCACCTCGAAGCCGAGCGCGTGCGCAGCAGCAACGAGGCGCGCGGCGCGCTCGGGCACTTCCTGCGGCTCGCGCATCTGGCCGCGCGAAAGATAGGTGCGGGGATGATGGAGCAGCTGTTCGGGATGAAACCAGGTCTTCATGTTCAGTAATCCTTTAGATGGGTCTCATGCACTCGCGTGTTCGCGTACGCAGGCGCGCGCGGCAACCGCGTTGAGCAGCACGTTCGTGCCCGCCGTGACATCCTCGGGCAAGGCATCCTCGGCCTCGTTGTGCGAAAGGCCGTCCACGCAAGGGATGAAGACCATCGCCGTCGGGCAATAGCGCGCGAGGTGAATCGCGTCGTGGCCCGCGCCGCTCACGATACGCTCGTTCGGATAGCCGAGGCGCTCGACCGCGTCGGCCACGAGCGCGACGCACGCCGGGTCGAACCGCGTGGCGGGCGAAGTCCAGCAATGCGCGATCTCCACGCCGAGCCCGCGCGTGCCGCCCACTGCCGCGCAAACCGCGCGCAGGTCCTGCTCCATCGCGTCGAGCTGGGCGTCGTCGGGATGGCGCAGATCGACCGTGAAGGTCACGCTGGCCGCGATCGTGTTGCGCGACGACTTCGCGATCTGCACCTGACCGATCGTCACGAGGCCGAGCGGCGCGTGAGGCGCCATCGCGCGCTCGATTTCCAGCGCCATGTGCGCCGCACCGAAAAACGCGTCCTTGCGGTAGCGCATCGGCGTGGTGCCCGCGTGCGCGGCCACGCCCGACACTGTCACGTCGAACCAGCGGATCGCCTGGCCGCCCGTCACCACGCCGATGGTCGTGCCATTCGCCTCCAGGATCGGGCCCTGCTCGATATGCGCCTCGAAGTACGCATCGACGGCCACGCCCTGCACGGGCCGCGTGCCGCGCGCCGCGCATGCGTCGAGCGCCTCGCCCAGCGTCACGCCTTGCGCATCGCGGCGCGCGAGCGCATCGTCCAGCGTCATCGCACCCGCGAACACCGCCGAGCCGAGCATCGCGGGCGTGAAGCGCGCGCCTTCCTCGTTGGTCCACGAGCAGATCTCGATGGGCTTGTCGGTCACCACGCCCGCGTCGTTGAGCGCGCGCACCACTTCGAGCGCGGCCAGCACGCCGTAGACGCCGTCGAAGCGCCCGCCCTCGGGCTGCGTGTCGAGATGGCTGCCCATCAGCACAGGCGCGGCCTGCGGGTCGGCACCCTCGCGCCGCGCGAAGAGATTGCCCACCTCGTCGGTCCACACCGTCATACCGGCCTCGCGGCACCAGTGCGCGAACAGTTCGCGGCCGCGCTGGTCCTCTTCGGTGAGCGCGAGGCGACGAACGCCGCCGCCCGCCGTCGCGCCGATGCGCGCCATCTCCGTGAGACTCGCCCACAGGCGCGGGCCGTCGATATGCAAAAGGTCATTCATCTGTAAGCCCAGCTCCGATCTGATAATGGCTCATATCTGCACGGATGCCTCAATGCGGCATCTGTGCGGCATCCGTATTGCCTCAACGCGAACTGAGCGCTTCGGCAACCGCTTCGTCGTGCGATTGAGCGGCACGGCGCGCATCGAGCGCGATGATGCACACCAGCGACACGCCTGCGAGGCATGTATAGAACACCGCGAGCGGCCACCATTGGCCCACGTAGCGATGCGCAAGCCAGGTGCCGACGAGCGGCGTGAGACCGCCGGCCACCGCGCCGCACACCTGATAGGCGAGCGAGATGGCCGAGTAGCGCACGCGCGTGGGGAACACGCCCGAGACGAAGCCCGCGATCACCGAGTAGAAGCTCGCCATGCAGACCACGGCGATGGCGATGCCGATCACCATCGGCACGACCTTGCCGCTTTGCACGAGCACGAACATCGGGTACGGCGAAAGCATGGCAGCCAGCGCCGCACACTTGAGGAAACGCGCGCCGCCCATGCGCTCCGCGATCCACGCCGCAAGCGGCTGCGCGAGGAACTGGATGATTGCCACCGCGAACAGGCAGTCGAGAATGAGCGAGCGCGTGATGCCGACGTACTGCGTCGTGTACGCGATCATGAAGGTGTTGGTGAAGTACACGCCCGCGATGCCGATGGTATTCGCGCCGATGCACAGCAGCACGAGCCCCCGCGCCGAGCGGAACACTTCCGCGACCGGCAGCTTCACGGTGCGGCGCTGGTCCTTGAGCTTCTCGAAACCGGGCTCGACGCGCGTACCGCCGACATCACCGGTTCGATCCGCCTGCTCACGGTCAGCCGGATCGAGTCGCGCGTCTACGACGAGTTCCTTGCCGAACTCCACTCGGCGTATCCGCGCATCGATCTGCAGATCGAAGTGATGCGCTCGTCGGACATCATCTCGTCGCTGCTGCAAAAGACCGCGACCGCGGGCCTGAGCCTGTGCCGCACGCCGGTCGAAAAGCTCGAGATGCGCTGCTTCCTGCGCCAGCGCTATGCGATGTTCTGCGGCAGGCACCACCGCCTATTCGGCCTCTCGCAGCTGACGATGGAAGACTTGCTCGCGGAGAATTTCGTGTCGTTCACGAGCGATCAGATTGGCGACAGCCTCTCGCCGCTTACGGTGTTTCGCGACCAGCGCGGCTTTACGGGGAGAATCGTGGCGTCGTCGCCGAGCCTCGACGAGGTGCGGAGGCTCATTTTCGCGGGCTATGGCATCGGCTGCCTGCCCGAGCACATCGTGAAGGACGATCTGGCGCGGCAGCGCCTGTGGCGGCTGCCGCCGGAGGAAGGGCTCGTGGATGTCGACATCCACTTGCTGTGGCATCGCGACCGCAAACAGAATGCGGCGGAAAAAGCGTTCTTCGACGCGATGGAGCGCTGCATGCAGCGTTATGCGCTCGCGGAGCGGCTATAAAGCGTGGCTTTAAAGCGCGCGCCGCGAGCGTGGGCCAGCCCGAAAGCTCAGAACCCCCGCGCCATCACCGCAACGCCAATCGTCACGACGCCCAGCACGAGATTGACGATCACGAGCCGGCGCACCGTGCCCACGGCGCGCGCGCCGTCGGGCCACTTCTGCGCCTGCACCGCGCGGCGGATGCGCGGAAACACGGCGAAGCGGATATGGCCGAAGATCAGCATCATGATCACGCCGAGGCCGGCCATGGCGTGCAGTTGCCAGGTGGCGTGACCGCCGCCGAACTTCATCAGCAGAAAGCCGCCCGTGAGCAGGATCACGATCACGGCGATGCCCACCCAGTTGAAGAAGCGGCCGAACACCGACTCGATGAGCGGCAGCCGCAATTGCGGCGAGAGGTCTTCGAGCGCCGGACGCAGGCAGAAGTGGGCGAACACCATGCCGCCCACCCAGACGGCAACGCTCAGCAAGTGCAGAAAGAGCGCGATTTCGATCGCGTGAGCCATGCTTGAGATTCCTTGTACGTAGAGTTATTGCGCCAGCACCGGACGCATGCCCGTGATGACCTTGAGCCTCGAATCCGGCGCACGGCCCTTGCGCGCACGCTTGCCGATCTGCGGCGCGAGCACCGCGCCCGCCATCTGATCCTCGCCCGCCTTGCCGCCGCGGCCCGTGCCTTCGAGCACCACGCCCGCCGCCGTGATCGCGAGCGCCTGCACCAGCGTCTCCTTCTCCTCGAGCTGCATCAGAATGACGCCGCGCCCGCCGCCCGAAAGCGTCTTCATCTCGTCGAGGCCGAACACGAGCAGGCGCCCGCCCGACGAAAGACACGCCACCTGGATCGCATTGGGCAGCATCGGCATCGGCGCGAGCGGCACGCAGCCCTCGTCGATCGTCATGAACGCCTTGCCGGCCTTCACGCGACTCACGAGGTCGCCGATCTTCGCGATGAAGCCGAAGCCGTTGCTCGACGCGAGCAGCAATTGCTGGTCCGCGCTCGCCGCGAAGTAATGGAGCAGATGCGTGCCCGCTTCGAGCTCGATGAGCGAGGTGACCGGCACGCCGTCGCCGCGGCCACCCGGCAATTGCGCAACCGACACCGAATAGACGCGCCCGTTGCTGCCCCACGCGATGAGCGTGTCGGGCGTGCGGCACTGGAACGCCGCATAGAGCCCGTCGCCGGCCTTGAACGTGAAGCCTTGCTGGTCGAGCCCGTGGCCCTTGAGTGCGCGCACCCAGCCCTTCTGCGAGACCACCACCGTGATCGGCTCGTCCACCACGCGCACTTCGAAGCTCGCGCGCTTTTCCTGCTGGATCAGCGTGCGGCGGTCGTCGCCGTACTGCCTGGCGTCGGATTCGATTTCCTTCACGATGAGCCGCTTCATCGACGACTCGTTCGCGAGCAACTCTTCGAGCTTCGCCTTCTCTTCACGCAGCTCGGCGAGCTCCTTCTCGATCTTGATCTTTTCCAGCCGCGCCAACTGGCGCAGACGGATTTCGAGAATGTCCTCGGCCTGGCGCTCGGAGAGGCCGAACGCGCTCATCAGCGCGCTCTTGGGCTCGTCCGACTCGCGGATGATGCGGATGACCTCATCGATATTGAGGAAGACGATCACCCGCCCTTCGAGGATGTGGATACGGTCGTCGACCTTCGTCAAGCGATGCTGCGTGCGGCGCGTGACCGTCGCGAAGCGAAAGCCGATCCACTCGCCGAGGATCTCGCTGATGCCCTTCTGGCGCGGACGGCCGTCTGCGCCGATCATCACGAGATTCAAAGACGCATTCGATTCGAGGCTCGTGTTGGCGAGCAGCGAATTGACGAACTCGCCCTGGTCGATCTTGCTCGTCTTCGGCTCGAACACGAGGCGCACGGGCGCGTCCTTGCCCGACTCGTCGCGCACGGCGTCGAGCAGCGCGAGCATCGACTGCTTGCTCTGCAACTGCTCGGGCGTGAGCGTCTTCTTGCCGAGCTTGAGCTTCGGATTGGTCAGCTCCTCGATCTCTTCGAGCACCTTCTGGCCCGAAGTGTTCGGCGGCAATTCGGTCACCACGAGCTGCCACTGGCCGCGCGCGAGGTCCTCGATCTTCCAGCGCGCGCGCACCTTGAGGCTGCCGCGGCCCGACTCATAAGCCGCCGCGATTTCCGCCTCGCTCGAAATGATCTGGCCGCCGCCCGGGAAATCGGGCCCGGGCAAACGCTCCATGATCTCCGCGTGCGAAAGCTTCGGGTTCCGAATCATGGCCACGGCCGCCGCCGCGACTTCGCGCAGGTTGTGCGAGGGGATTTCCGTGGCGAGACCGACCGCGATGCCCGATGCGCCGTTGAGCAGCAGCATCGGCAGGCGCGCGGGCAGGGTCTTCGGCTCCTGGAACGAGCCGTCGTAGTTCGGCATGAAATCGACGGTGCCCATGTCGATTTCGTCGAGCAGGAGCTTGGCGATGGGCGTGAGGCGCGCTTCGGTGTAGCGCATGGCCGCCGCGCCGTCGCCGTCGCGCGAGCCGAAATTGCCCTGGCCGTCGATGAGCGGATAGCGCATCGAGAAGTCCTGGGCGAGGCGCACGAGCGCGTCGTACGCCGACTGGTCGCCGTGCGGGTGGTATTTACCGAGCACGTCGCCCACCACGCGCGCCGACTTCACGGGCTTGGCATTGTCGCCGAGACCCATCTCGTTCATCGCGTAGAGAATGCGCCGCTGCACCGGCTTCTGGCCGTCGCAGACGTCGGGCAGCGCGCGGCCCTTCACCACGCTCACCGCGTAGTCGAGGTAGGCGCGTTCCGCGTAGTGGCCGAGCGTGAGCGTGTCGTCGTCCGGGGCGCCGGTATCAGTGACTTCAGCAAAAAGATCGTCCATGTTTCAATCAGTCCGTATTCGTGTGCGTGCGCTCAGTTGCACTTAGATGTCCGCTTCGACTTCGTTGCCCTTCTCTTCGAGCCACGAGCGGCGCGAAGCCGCCTCGCCCTTGCCCATCAGCATCGTCATGCGTGCGACGGTGGCTTCATAGTCGAGCTCGCCGAGCGAGATGGGCGACAGGCGCCGCGTGTCGGGGTTCATCGTCGTGTCCCAGAGCTGCTCGGCGCTCATTTCGCCGAGACCCTTGAAGCGGCTGATGGTCCATTGCGTTTCGCGCACGCCGTCCTTGCGCAGCTTGTCGAGAATCGCTTCGAGCTCGCCTTCGTCGAGCGCGTAGAGCTTCTGCGCAGGCTTCTTGCCGCGTGCGGGCGCATCGACGCGGAACAGCGGCGGGCGCGCCACGCACACGTGGCCGCGCTCGATCAACTGCGGAAAGTGCTTGAAGAACAGCGTGAGCAGCAAGACCTGGATATGCGAACCATCGACGTCCGCGTCCGAGAGAATGCAGATCTTGCCGTAGCGCAGGTTCGAGAGATCGACGGTGTCGTCGGGGCTGTGCGGATCGACGCCGATCGCCACCGAGATGTCGTGCACCTCGTTGTTCGCGAACAGACGGTCGCGCTCGGTCTCCCACGTGTTGAGCACCTTGCCGCGCAGCGGCAGGATGGCCTGATATTCCTTGTCGCGGCCCATCTTCGCGGAGCCGCCCGCCGAATCGCCCTCGACGAGGAAGAGCTCGTTGCGCGCGATGTCGGTCGACTCGCAGTCGGTGAGCTTGCCGGGCAGCACGGCCACGCCCGAGCTCTTGCGCTTTTCCACCTTCTGGCCCGCGCGCGTGCGCGCCTGGGCCTGCTTGATGACGAGATCGGCGAGCTTCTTGCCGTGCTCGACGTGCTGGTTGAGCCACAGTTCGAGCGCGGGACGCGAGAACGACGAAACGAGCTTCACGGCGTCGCGGCTATTGAGTCGCTCCTTGATCTGCCCCTGGAACTGCGGGTCGAGCACCTTGGCCGAGAGCACGAACGAGACGCGCGCGAACACGTCTTCGGGCAACAGCTTCACGCCCTTGGGCTGCAGATTGTGCAATTCGACGAAGCTCTTCACGGCCTGGAACAGGCCATCGCGCAGGCCGCTTTCGTGCGTGCCGCCCGCGGGCGTCGGAATCAGGTTGACGTAGGACTCGCGCGTGAGCGAGCCTTCCTCGCTCCACGCGACCACCCACGCGGCGCCCTCGCCTTCGGCGAAGGTGTCGTCGGTGGTGCGAGCGTCGGCGTAGCGCTCGCCTTCGAAGAGCGGGATCAGCAAGTCGCTGCCGCCCATGCCTTCGAGCAGATAGCCGCGCAGGCCGTCTTCGTATTTCCACGAGAGGCGCTCGCCGGTCTTCTCGTTGACGAGCTCGACCTCGACGCCGGGCAGCAGCACCGCCTTCGAGCGCAGCAGCCGCTGCAGTTCGCCGAGCGGCAGATTGGCCGAGTCGAAGTATTTCGGATCGGGCCACGCGGTCACGCGCGTGCCGGTCTTTTTCTCGTCGCGCGCGGCGTTGCGCGTGGTGATGGGCTTGACGACGTTGCCATCCGCAAAGCCGATTTCGGCGACCTTGCCATCGCGCCAGACGGTCACGTCCAGCCGCGTCGAAAGCGCGTTGGTGACCGAGACACCCACGCCGTGCAGGCCGCCCGAGAACGTATAGGCGCCGCCGGCGGCCTTGTCGAACTTGCCGCCCGCATGCAGGCGCGTGAACACGATTTCGACGACGGGCACCTTCTCCTCGGGGTGCAAGCCGAACGGAATGCCGCGGCCGTCGTCGTCGACGGACACGGAATGGTCGGCATGCAGCGTGACGGTGATGCGCTTGCCGAAGCCGCCGAGCGCTTCGTCGGACGCGTTGTCGATGACTTCCTGAATGATGTGCAGCGGATTCTCGGTGCGCGTGTACATGCCCGGCCGTTGCCGGACGGGCTCGAGGCCCTTGAGCACCTTGATCGACGCTTCGCTATATCCAGCGTTTGCAGCGTTTGACTTCTTCGTTGCCATGGTGATCCGCAGGGGGTTATCCGCGCGCTTGTCCACAGGTCCTGTGGACATCTGCGGGGAAAACGCGTTGAGTGTTCAAAAAAACCGTGTCGAAACAACGGGGTGAGCGCGCTGCGCAACGCCCGTGCAAACCTCGCCGGGCCGGCGCGCGCTCCCGCAGTTGTTCGAATGCGCGAGGTATTGTACTGATTTGGGCTTGCGCGGCAATTTGGAAGAGGGTCGGCCGTTCGGCCGAGGGGTAGCGAGGTGCGGGAGTCGCGAAGAATTGGGCACGTGCGGCGCGCTGCCTGCCGCCAGGAATTCAACCGGCCTGTCGCCCTGTTTGGGAGCGTGGAGTTGTTATGAAACCGTCCGAAGCCTTGCGCGCGCATCGCGCTGAGATCCGCGAAATTGTCGCAAGCCATCACGCGATGAATGCGCGCGTGTTCGGCTCGTCGGCGCGTGACGAGGATAACGAGGATAGCGACCTCGATTTACTCGTCGATCCAACGCCGGAAACTACGCTTATCGATCTCGCGCAAATTCAGTTGCGCCTCGAAGCGCTCATGGGCGTGCGAGTGGACGTACTTACGCCCAAAGCGCTGCCCGAGACCTTCCGTGCCCGCGTAGTCGCCGAATCGGTACCGGTATGAGGAAAAAAGATCTGCGCACCCCGGATTACTTGCAGCATATCCTCGACGCCATCGAACGCATTCGCACATACACGGAGCCTCTTTCACACGAGAGCTTCGAGGCAACACCGATGGCTGTCGATGCCGTCGTGCGAAACATCCTGACCTTGCGGCCGCGCACCCGGAGATACCGTGGGAGGCGATGTACGGAATGCGCAACCAGGTCTCGCACGGCTATTTGCCGTCGACATCGACATTGTCTGGAGCACCGTACAGACCTCCTTGCCCGACCTGAAACACAAGCTCTCGAAGCTGAAGCCCACATAAAAAAGCGGCCTTCATCAGGCCGCCTTCTCTGCGCATCACATCACTTGCGCTTGCTCTCCAACTCTTCCCACCGCTCCAGCGCAACCAGCAATTCCTCATCGATCGCCGCATACCGCTCGGTCAAGCGCGCGCCCTCCTGCGCATCCTTCGCGAAAATCGAGCCGTCCTCGATCTGCGCACCGATTGTTTTCTGCTCGGTCTCCAGCGCCTCGATACGTTTGGGCAGTTCCTCAAGCTCGCGCTGCTCCTTGAACGAAAGCTTCACGGTGCGCTGCGCGTTGCGGCCCGCCGCGCTCTCCTTCGGTGCGACGGCCACGCTCGCGGTTTCCTTCGGCGCGCGCGCCTCGGCAATTTCCTGCGCGCGGGCGCTCTGGGTCTGCCAGTCGGTGAAGCCGCCCACGTACTCGCGCCACTTCCCCTCGCCTTCGGACGCGATCACCGAAGTCACCACGTTATCGAGAAACGCGCGGTCGTGGCTCACCAGCAGCACCGTGCCGTCGTAGTCGGTCAGCAGTTCTTCGAGCAGTTCGAGCGTGGGGATATCAAGGTCGTTGGTCGGCTCGTCGAGCACCAGCACGTTCGCGGGGCGAGCAAACAGACGTGCAAGCAACAGGCGGTTGCGCTCGCCGCCCGACAGCGACTTCACGGGCGAGCGCGCGCGCTCGGGCGCGAACAGGAAGTCGCCCAGATAGCTCATCACGTGCTTCTTCGCGCCGTTGATCTCGACCCAGTCGCTGCCCGGGCTGATGGTGTCGGCGAGACTCTTTTCGAGGTCGAGCTGCGCGCGCATCTGGTCGAAGTACGCCACCTGGAGGTTCGTGCCCACGCGCACGGTGCCCGCGTCCGGCTTGAGCTCGCCGAGGATCAGCTTCAACAGCGTGGTCTTGCCCGCGCCGTTCGGGCCGACGAAGCCGATCTTGTCGCCGCGCATCACCGTGCCCGAGAAGTTGTCGACGATCGTGCGGTCGCCATAGCGCTTCACGACGTCGGTGAGCTCGGCGACGATCTTGCCCGACTTCTCGCCCTGCGCGACGTCGAGCTTCACGTTGCCCTGTACGTTGCGGCGCTCGGCGCGCTCGTTGCGCATCTGCACGAGCCGTGCGATGCGTCCGACGCTGCGCGTGCGGCGCGCCTCCACGCCCTTGCGGATCCACACTTCTTCCTGCGCGAGCAACTTGTCGAACTTCTCGTTTTCCACGCGCTCGACTTCGAGCTGCTGCGCCTTGCGCTCCTGATACTGCGAGAAGTTTCCCGGATACGAGAGCAGCTTGCCGCGATCGAGCTCGACGATGCGCGTGGCCACGCGATCGAGGAACGCGCGGTCGTGGGTGATGAAGAGCAGGCTCGAGCGCTGCGCGACGAGCAGTTCTTCGAGCCAGCGGATGCCGTCGAAGTCGAGGTGGTTGGTCGGCTCATCGAGCAGCAGCACGTCGGGCTGCACGACGAGCGCGCGCGCCAGCGCCACGCGCTTTTGCATGCCGCCCGAGAGCGCGCCCACGCGCGCGTCGCCTTCGAGGCCGATCTGCGCGAGCGTGGTCGACACACGCGTGCGCCAGTTCCAGGCGTCGGCGTGATCGAGCGACGACTGCAGCGCATTCATGCGCGAGAGCAACGCGTCGTGTTCCGCGCCTTCGGGCGTGTCCGCGAGCCGGTGCGCGACCCCGTCGAATTCGTCGAGCAGCGCGCGCACGCCCTCGAGCCCCGAGGCGACCGTGTCGAACACGGTGGCCTCGGCGTCGAAATCGGGCTCCTGCGGCACGTAGACGGTCGAGAGATCCTGCTGGCGCGTGACGAGGCCGTCATCGGGTCTGGCGAGGTCGGCGACGATCTTGAGCAGCGACGACTTGCCCGCGCCATTGCGGCCGATCAGCCCGACGCGCTCGCCGGCTTCGAGCGAAAAGTCGGCGAGATCGAGCAGCGCGACGTGGCCGAACGCGAGTTGCGCGCCGGTAATGGTGTAAAGCGACATGAGTGGAGAGCGTTGCCTGCGTTGGAGAGCAAGCGCGTATTGTACCGGGGCGCGCGCTGGGCACAGGGGGCGCATGGGAGCCCCTCATGTGTCCAGCCCGCGCCCCGTTGCGACAAGGTTCGCGGGACTGGCCGCCCGTGCGGCCTACTTCACGTGAAACGTGATCGTCTGGCTCCACTCGGGGCCATACGACTGATGCGCGCCGTTGGCGAATTGCGCCGTGAGCGTGTGGTCGCCGGGCGGCAGTGTGACGTCGGCTTCGGACTGGCCTTTGCCGTAGTGGATCGACTTCTCGCTGGCCGGTACGACCGTGCCTTGCGGCAGCGCCGCGCCGTCGATCAGCAGATGGTGATGTCCGGTTTTGGGCGTGGCCGTGCCGGCGGGCGCAACCGTCATGCCATCGACGCCGAATTTCACGTGCACCGGGTTGCTCACCGTTGCACCGTTCTTCGGCTCGACGAAGTAGACGCCCTCGGCGCGCGCGATGCTGCTCATCGCGAGGAGTGCCGTCGTCGAGGCCATCAGCGCTGCGCCGGCCAGCCATGTCCTTCTGGTCATTGTTCGCTCCTGGGGGATTGCCCGGTGGTTGCTCAGTGGGTTGCGGCGCGATGCGTCCGCGTCCCAGCATACATCGCAAGAACTACGCCACGCGCCGCGGGTGCGCCGTTTCCGGTAACATCGCGGGTCGCCGGCCGCTCGCCCCGGCCCGTGCAACGGGGTTCATGGGGCCATATGGCGGGCAAACCAGCGGGCAAAACCGCGTCGAACCGAACGAAAAGGTGTGTGTTGTGAGCGAAGTGATCGAATACAAAAGCTGGGTCTGCCTGATCTGCGGCTGGGTCTATAACGAAGAGGAAGGTCTGCCCGACGAAGGCATCGCGGCAGGCACGCGCTTCGCGGATATCCCCGACGACTGGCGCTGCCCGCTGTGCGACGTGGGCAAGGGCGACTTCGTAGCCGTGGAATTCTGACGCGCGCGGTTCGCGACCCGCGGTGCGCGACCAGCGGCACGCGGGAACGACGTTTTCGAGGTGAATGGCGTTTGCTATACTCTTGCGCCTGCACCGACTCCGCGCCATGACGGGTGACTTGGGAAACATGGCGATCCGGCGGAGTGGGAATTCGTGCGCCCCGCAGCGGATTTGACGGCTCCCTGTAGTTCAATGGATAGAACAAGTGCCTCCTAAGCGCTAGATGCAGGTTCGATTCCTGCCAGGGGGACCAGCCGCCCGCACCCATCCCCGCCTTGCCGCGCGCCCGCGCCCGCCTCGCAACATCTTCACTCCAGGCAGATTCCGCATGGACATCAACAAGCAACTCGCCGCCCTCACACATTCCGAACTGCAAACCGCAGGCGCCAGCCAGGCAACCGCCATCGCCGTGAGCGTTCTGCTGCGTCATCTGAGCTCGCCGGAACTCGTCAAGCTGCTGTCGTCGGCGTTCGAGAATCATCAGGCCGTGATGCTGCAAACGCCCTGGCCCGAGCAGATGCTCAATTCGTTCGAGGCCACGCGCCGCTTCCTCGAAACCGCCGCGCAAGGGCCCGCGCCCACGCCCGAGACGCCGGCCGAATAAGCCGCCTGCCCGAACCCGCGTCCGACTGCGGGTAAACAGGGAGCCGCCCGGACCTAAAGCTGGGGCCGAAACTGCCGTAATCTTCGGACATGGACCAACTACGTCCCCTTCCGGCCGGCCACCTGATGTCGACTCTCCTCGACCAGGATATCGCCCATATTCGGCGCGTCATGCCGCTTTCGCTCTCGGGCGACCTCGCCGGGCCGATCCTCGCCCCTTCCTACTGGCGCATGCGCCTGCACCGGCTGCTCGACACCGGCCACGTCAATAAAGGCCAACTCGCCGATATCGACAGCCTGCTGCTCCAGATCGAACTGTACGAACTGAATGCCGCATCGGCGGTGACGGCCAGCCCGAAGCGCGCCGTCGGCAACGGCGATGGCCGCCGCTAGTCGCCACTAATCGCCACTAGCCACTGCTAGCGGCCGTGAGCCGCCCATCCGCCGCGCGCGGAAATCCTGGTGTCGGGGTCGTCCATCGGACATAATGTCCGCCAAAATACCCAGAGAGGACTTCGTGCACCCGGCCCATTCGCGAGACCTGCTTCAGCAGGCACGCCAGCGCTTCACCCAGCAGCAGATCGCCGCCCACGTCGGCAAGGACGTCAAGACCGTGCGACGTTGGGAAAAAGGCGAAACGCCGTGCCCCGCCATGCTCGAAGCCGCGCTGCGCGAGCTCTTGCACCGCGCCGAAACGGGCCCGGGCTCCCGCGCGAAATCGTCCAGCCGGCAGCCCGCGCGCTTTCGCTTCGTCGATCTGTTCGCGGGCATCGGCGGCATTCGCAAGGGCTTCGAGGCGCACGGCGGCGCCTGCGTCATGACGAGCGAGTGGAATCCGTTCTCCAAGAAAACCTATCTGGAAAACTACGCGCAGACGGATGGCGAAGGCCATGCGTTCGTCGGCGACATCGTCGAGTTTCCCGCCGCCGAGGTGCCCGATCACGACGTGCTGCTCGCGGGCTTTCCGTGCCAGCCGTTCTCGATCGCGGGCGTTTCGAAGAAGAACGCGCTCGGCCGTCCCCACGGTTTCGAGTGCACGACGCAAGGCACGCTGTTCTTCGACGTCGCGCGCATCATCGCCGAGAAGCGGCCCGCCGCCTTCCTGCTCGAGAACGTCAAGAATCTCCTTTCGCACGACCATGGCCGCACCTTCGACGTGATCCTGCAGGTGCTGCGCGACGAACTCGGCTACGACGTGCATTACCGCGTAATCGACGGACGCCATTTCACTCCGCAGCATCGCGAGCGCATCATCATCGTCGGCTTTCGCGAGCCCACGCCGTTCACGTGGGACGCGCTCAGCCTGCCCGAGGAAGGTCCGCGTCTCGGTTCGATCCTGCACCGCACCGATGGCAGCGAGCCCCTCCTGCCATGGGACGGCGAACGCTTCTTCGATCACGCGGCGCGCCGGGTCCAGCCGAAATACACGCTCACGCCGGGACTGTGGGCCTATCTGCAGCAATACGCGGAGAAGCACCGCGCGGCCGGCAACGGCTTTGGCTACGGCCTCGCGTTTGCGGGCAGCGTCACGCGCACGCTCTCCGCGCGCTATCACAAGGACGGCAGCGAGATCCTCGTGCATCAGGGCGAAGGCCTGCGTCCGCGCCGCCTCACGCCGCGCGAATGCGCGCGCCTGATGGGCTTTCCCGACACTTTCCGCATTCCGGTGAGCGACACCCAGGCGTACCGGCAATTCGGCAATAGCGTCGTGATGCCGGTGATGCGCGAAGTGGCGCGCACGATGATGCCGCACCTCGATGCGGCGCTGACGCGCGCGGCGGCTGCGTCCCAACCGGCGAGCGCGCCGGCCTGAGCGCCGGCCCGGGCGAATCGCAAAAGGCGCGCCATGGTCGATGTCGTCGACACCGCCACGCGCAGCCGGATGATGTCGGGCATCCGCGCGCGCAACACGAAGCCCGAAATGCTGGTGCGCAGCCTGTTGCACCGGCGCGGCTTTCGCTTTCGGCTCGACGTGCGCGAGCTGCCGGGGCGCCCCGACATCGTGCTGCCCCGCTATCGCGCCGTGGTGTTCGTGCATGGCTGCTTCTGGCACGGCCATCAATGCGCGCTCTTCAAGTGGCCGGCCACGCGGCCGGAATTCTGGCGCGCCAAGATCGCGCGCAACCGCACCAACGACGCCAAGGCCCTCGCCGCGCTCGCGGCCCAAGGCTGGCGCGTCGCCGTGATCTGGGAATGCGCGCTGCGCGGCGCCGCGCAGGATCCGCAGGCCGTCGTCGAGCGGCTCGCGCATTGGCTCGAAGACCCGGCAAGTAGTTGGTTCGAGGCGCGTGCCTGAGCGCGTCGACGACCCGGGCATGCCCCAGGCACAGCCGGCGCACGGCCATGGCGCGAGGCCCCGCAGTGATAAACTGGATCGTCTGCCGGCGCTCCCTGCAACGCGACGCCCGACCTGCGACGCCCAGCGTCCGACGCCCGCCATATCCATTTCAGAATTGAACGAGAAGGAGGCAACCGATGGCTGATTTTCGACTCTGGTCCGATGACTTTCCGAGTAACGGCTTCATGCCGAAGGCGCAGGAGTTCGACGATCGGGCCTTCGGCGTCGATGGCGACAATGTTTCGCCCTCCTTGCAATGGGACGCGCCGCCCGCCGACACGCAAAGCTTCGCGCTGACCGTCTACGACCCGGACGCGCCCACGGGCAGCGGCTTCTGGCACTGGGTGGTCGTCAACATCCCGGCCGACGTGCGCTCGCTCGCGCTCAACGCGGGCAAGGCCGATGGCAGCCTGTTGCCGCAAGGCGCGGTGCAGGTGCGCAACGACTACGGCACGGTGGGCTTCGGGGGCGCCGCGCCGCCGCGCGGGGACAAGCCGCACCGCTACATCTTCCGAATCCATGCGCTGAAGGTCGCGCAATTGCCGGTCACGCCGGAAACCACCAACGCAGTCGCCCGCTTCATGACGCACCTGAACGAGATGGACTCGACCACCTGGGTCGGGCTCTACGAGCTGAAGTAACGCGGAAGTCACCGCGGCTTGCGCACGCAGCGCGCCGCAACACGACACAACGCAGCACCATGAAAACGTCCGGCGGCGCACGTCAGGCTTGACGCGCGCCGCCCCTCTCATCGATGCCCACATCCACGCTTGCCGCCTCGCGCGCCGGTCCCGCCAGCCCCGCCGATCCCTCCGACGACTTCGAGACCGGGCTGCCCTTCCCGCAACGCTATTACGCGATCCTCGTCGTCGCGCTCGGCATCACGCTCGCCGTGCTCGACGGCGCGATCGCCAACGTCGCGCTGCCGACCATCGCGCATCATCTCAATGCGAGTCCCGCGAGCTCGATCTGGATCGTCAACTCGTATCAGCTTTCGGTGACGATCTCGCTGCTCCCGCTCGCCTCGCTCGGCGACCGCATCGGCTACCGGCGCGTCTACCTGTGGGGTATGGCGCTCTTCACGCTCGCTTCGCTCGGCTGCGCGCTCGCGACCTCGCTGCCTGAGCTCGCGATCGCGCGCACGGTGCAGGGCTTCGGCGGCGCCGGCATTATGAGCGTGAACACCGCGCTCGTGCGCATGATCTATCCGCGCGCGCAACTCGGGCGCGGCATCGCCATCAATGCGATGGTGGTGGCGATCGCCTCCGCAGTCGGCCCGACGCTCGCTTCGGGCGTGCTCGCGATCGCTTCGTGGCCGTGGCTGTTCGCGATCAATGTGCCGATCGGCATCGCGGCCCTCGTGCTGGGCCTGCGCGCGCTGCCCGTCAACGAACGGCACCCCGCGCCCTACGACCTGCTGAGCGCGGTGCTCAACGCCCTCGTCTTCGGGCTCCTGATCTTCGCTGTCGATGGCCTCGGCCACGGCGAGCGCCGCGCGTGGGTCGCGCTCGAATTCGCAGGGGCGCTCGTGATCGGCTGGTTCTTCGTGCGGCGCCAACTCACGCAGCCCGCGCCGCTGCTGCCCGTCGACCTGCTCGCCAACCCGGTGTTCGCGCTATCGATCGGCACCTCGATCTGCTCGTTCTGCGCGCAGATGCTCGCGTTCGTCGCGCTGCCGTTTCTGCTGCAGGAGACCTTCGGCTTTTCGCAGGTGCAGACGGGCCTGCTCATGACGCCCTGGCCGCTCGTGATCATCGGCGCGGCGCCGCTCGCGGGCGTGCTCTCCGACCGCTATCCGGCCGGCATGCTCGGCGGCGTGGGGCTCGCGCTGTTTGCGCTCGGGCTCGTTTCGCTGGCCTCGCTCGCGACGCTGCACGCGCAGCCCACCATCGTCGAGATCAGCTGGCGCATGGCGTTGTGCGGCGCGGGCTTCGGCATTTTCCAGTCGCCCAACAACCGGCAGATTCTCTCCGCCGCGCCGCGCGAGCGCAGCGGTGGCGCGAGCGGCATGCTCGGCACGGCGCGGCTCATCGGCCAGACGCTCGGAGCGGCGCTGGTCGCGCTGATCTTCGGCATCGCGCCGCAGCATGGGCCGACCGTGGCGCTCTATGTGGCGACCGCTTTCGCGGCCATTGCTGCGGTGGTGAGCGTGCTGCGGCTCGTGCCGGGGCGCGGCGCGGCCACGCTGGAATAACGACACACCCCTCCCCGTTCCCAGCCAGGCCCGCTGCATCGGCCGTACGCCGGTAGCCCGCTCGAACATGCACTAACATGGATGCATGGTAGCCGGCCCCCGGCATCCGCCGAGGGTTCGGCGCCGTTCTCCAGGCGAGTCAACCTTGCAAAGGGGGATTCCCATGTCTCTGATCGTCGCTGGCCGGTTCACGACCTTCCCCGCCGCCGAAGCCGTAGCCGAAAAGCTGTTCGCGCGCGGCTTCATCGAAGAAGACGTCAACCTGTTTTTCGTCAATCCGCGCGGACAGCACGCGCGCCATATGGCGCATACCGTGCACGCGAGCGCCGCATCGACGCACCGCAAGCGCAATCTCGTCATCGGCGCGGTCGCGGGCGCCGTGGTGGGCATCGCGCTGTTCGGCGCGTTGCTGATGGCATCGCTGCCGTCCACCGCGATTGCAGCGATCGTGGGTGCGTGGCTTGGCGCACGCATCGGTGCGGGCTGGCAGCACCATGCCGAGCACGAGGAGCGCGTGCATCGTGAAGCGCGCCAGTCGGGCGTGCTGCTCACCGTGCACGTGAGCGCCGAGAATCAGGCAACAGCTGCGGAGGTCTTGCGCGAAGGCGGCGCCGACGATCTCGAGCGCGCCTCGGGGCAATGGAGCGGTGGCCACTGGGCCGACTTCGATCCGACCCGGACACCCACGCCCTATGGCCAGACGGGCGCACAGCGGGCCTGAAAACGCCGGCTGCCGATGAAAGCCGGCGGCACATCGGGTACGGCGCGCGGCCGTGCCCGAATCGTTGCGCTCGCGCCGTGCGCGCCCGGCACACCTGGTGCAATCAGCGCGCGCGGGCTCAGTTCGCCTTGCTCGTCGTAGCGGCCTTCACCGGTGCGGCGCTGCGCGCCTTCGCGGTGACGGAAGCCGCCGTCGCCACGCTGCGCAGGTCGGCGAGGAAGTTGTCGCGCCACACCGAGAGATTGTTCTCGCGCAGCAAGGCCATCATGTCCTCGTAGCGCGAGCGGCGCTCCGCATGCGGCATCGAGAGCGCGCGCTCGAGCGCCTCGGCGGTCTGGTTCAGATCGTAAGGATTCACGACCAGCGCGCCCGGCAACTGTTCGGCAGCGCCCGCGAACTGCGAGAGCACCAGCACCCCCGGATCTTCGGGGTCCTGCGATGCGACGTACTCCTTCGCAACCAGGTTCATACCGTCGCGCAGCGGCGCGACATAGCCCACCTGCGCCTGGCGGAACAGCGCCATCAGCAGATCGCGCTCGTACTTGCGGTTCAGGTACTGGATCGGCGTCCAGTCGAGCTGTGCGAAACGGCCGTTGATGCGACCCGCCTCGCCTTCGAGATTGCGGCGGATCGCCTGATAGGTCTGCACGTCGGAGCGCGTGGGCGGCGCGATCTGCAGGAGCGAGACGCGGCCATGCCAGCCCGGACCGTTCAGCAGCATGCGCTCGAACGCCTGGAAGCGCTCGGCAAGCCCCTTCGAGTAATCGAGCCGGTCGACGCTCATGATGAGCTTGCGCCCGCGCATGGCGTCGCGCAGGCTGCGTACCGGCTTGCGGTCGGAGAACTGCACGGCGGACTTCGCGATCGCGTCGGGATAGATGCCGATCGGGTAGGTGCCCACCTTCAGGAAGCGGTCCCACGCGTGGACCATGCCGTCCTCGCTCGACGTGCCATGGCCGCCACGTTCCACGTAGTCGAGGAACGCCTGACGGTCGGCGTCGGTCTGGAAGCCCACCACGTCGTAGTCGCACATGAAGCGCATCAGCTCCTCGTGCGGCGGCACCGAGCGCATCACTTCCGGCACCGGCAGCGGAATATGCAGGAAAAAGCCGATCGGGTTCTTCACGCCGAGCTCGCGCAGGCTGCGCGCGAACGGGATCAGGTGATAGTCGTGCACCCAGATGATGTCGTCGGGCTGGAGCAGCGGCTGCAACTGACGCGCGAGCGTCGCGTTCACCCGCAGATAGCCGCTGTATTCCTGGCGCTCGTAGCGCGCGAGGTCGTTGCGATAGTGAAAGGTGGGCCAGAGCGTCGTATTCGAGAAACCTTTGTAGTACTGGTCATAGTCGCGCCGGGTGAGGCCCACCGTGGCGTACGTGACGCTGCCCTGCTGCTCGATGACCGGGGCCGCCTGCTCCGTCACGGTCTCGCCGCTCCAGCCGAACCAGACTCCGCCGGTTTCCTTCAGCGCGTCGAGCACGCCGACCGCCAGCCCTCCAGCTGCGGGGCGCCCTTCCTGTGTCGGTGCAACGCGATTCGATACCACGATCAGTCTGCCCATTACGGGTGTACCTCCTGTTTCGTTGGGTCCAGGGGACGGTGCAAGAACAACTCACGCAAGAGTCGTGCCTCCCGTGAACCCAGACGCGAATCGCAGTGAAGGGCGGGCTCGCACGGCAAGTGCAAGCCGCATGCGCTCCACGCGCCCGGCCAGCCCGGCAAATCATGCGTCCTGTTCGGACCCCAGATCGCGCTGGTAGTCGAGTCCCTCGGCGCGCGCGCCGCCCTGATTGTGGTCGCCATCGGGCGGCACGCCGGGTGCCGGGCGGTTCTGTCCGGCGGGATCGTGGGTGGCGCCGGAAGCCGGACCGGCAGGGGGATCGCCGCTCTTTTGCGCGGTGTCGCGCGGGCCGCGCTTGCCCGTGTAGCGCGCCGAACGGCGCATGGCGGGATGTCTCATATCGATGCCTCCTGAGGCCTTGGCCGCGAACCGGCGGCCAAGGCGGCGGTGTGCTTACAGTCTAGGGGCCGTCGCGTGAAAATGCCGGTAAAAATGGCGAAGCGTTTGTAACTCGTACATAAAAAGCACGAGTATCAGCGAAATCAGAGAACTTGCCTCGGCGACGCAGCGGTGCCCGGCCCATCGGTGCCCGGCCCATCGGCGCGCGGCGCTTCGCCGGGCTCGGGCGGCGGATCGCCGATGGGCGGCGCGTCGGGCGCGTCGGGTTCGCTGGGCGGGGGGTCGTCGGGCTGCGGCGTATGCGCAAGCGACGGCGGCATGCGCGGAGGATCGGCGGGATTCGGTAATCGGCAGGTCAGCATCGGTGGCTCCTCGTGAGGTTGCACAGAGCAGGTCACAAACCCCATACCAGCGCATCTGTCCGAGCGCAAACCCGTGCAGAGCCGCGCGCGTGGCTGCGCGCGGCCGTCGCCGGGCGCAGGCGCTCAGGCGCAGCCTGCGGCGCGTGCGGGCGCGTCGCCCTTGCCGCTCTCATTGCCGTACTCGACGAGCCGGTTATAAAGCGTCTTCAGACTGATGCCCAGAATTTCCGCCGCACGCGTCTTCACCCCGCCGCACTGCTCCAGCGTCGCGAGAATCAACTGGCGATCGGCATCGGCGAGCGAGGTGCCGAACGGAATCGTCACCGCCGTGCCCGCCACGGGCTTCGAAATCGAGATCTGCAGCGGCACGGCCGCCGTGAGATCGCCTTCGGTGCCGGCCATGATGTGCGCGCGCTGCACGTAGTTCTTCAGCTCCCGCACGTTGCCCGGCCACGGATAGCCGGCCAGCGTCTCGCGCACCGCCGCGGGGAACTGCTTCTTCGTGCCGTGGCGTTCGTTGAGCTCGTCGAGGAACGCCTGGGCGAGCAGTTCCACGTCCTTGCCGCGCTCACGCAGCGGCGGCAGGCTGATCGGAAACACATTCAGCCGATGGTAGAGGTCGAGCCGCAGCTTGCCCTCCTCGACGGCCTGCTCCGGGTCGCGGTTGGTCGCCGCGATCAGGCGCACGTCAGTCTCGATCTCCTTGGTGGTACCCACGCGCATGAACATGCCGGTCTCCAGCACGCGCAGCAGTTTCACCTGGAGCTCGATCGGCATTTCGGTGATTTCGTCGAGGAACAGCGTGCCGCCGTTCGCGCGCTCGAAATAGCCCTTGTGCTGACGATCCGCGCCCGTGAACGAGCCGCGCTCGTGGCCGAACATCTCCGACTCGATCAGGTTCGGCGAGATCGCGCCGCAGTTCACGGCGAGGAATTCGTGCTTGCGGCGCAGGCTCAGCTGATGGATGGTCTGGGCCGCCACTTCCTTGCCCGTGCCCGACTCGCCCACGAGCATCACAGACGCGGGCGTAGGTGCGACGCGGCTGATCTGGTCGTAGACCTCCTGCATCGCCGGCGAATTGCCCATCATGAGACCGAAGCGCCCCATGCGGCGCAGCTCGCCACGCAGCGTGCCGATTTCGGCCTTGAGGTCGCCCGCGCGCGGCAGGCGGTTGAGGATCGCCTTCACGCGCTGAAGGTTGATCGGCTTGACCAGATAGTCGATGGCGCCCGACTTGAGCGCATCGACCGCCGTTTCCACGCTCGCGTGACCGGTGATGACAACGAGTTCCACGCCCGAGCGCGGGTCGAGGTCCTGGAACAGGTCCGTGCCGCTGCCGTCGGGCAGCTTCAGATCGGTGAAGACGACGTCCGGCATCTGCCGGATCAGCTGGATGCGCGCCTCGCGCAGGTCGCCGGCCTGCGCGGTGGTGAGTCCGTCTTCGGCCACCACGGCGGCGAGCGCTTCGCGGGTTTGCGCATCGTCATCGACAATCAATACATGTGGCATCGCGTCTCGTCAGCCCTGAAAGATGAATGGCTCCCATGCGCGGCAAGCACGGGCCGCGAGGCAACGTGAGCCCGCGCCGCAAATTTCGCGGCGCATGCTGTCGCGCTGCAGGGGAGTACGAAACGGTCGGGGGCGCTCAAGACGGCGATTGAGCGGTTTTAGCTGCACTTACGCAACAATACCGCAGCCAGCACGCAACCCGAACCTCGATTGTTGTGGATATGACCATTATAGACTTAATCGAGATAGGCTTGCGCACGTTTGTCGGCGCCCTGTCGACGTACGACAGCACGGCCAGCGCACCCGTTACCGCATGCGATTTCAGTGTCGCGTGACCGGGTCGCTGCCTCCGTGCGGAAACGGCCAGGCCGCGCCCGGGTCGTCGTTCGACACGCCGTTGGGGGCCTCGCGCGCCGTCTTGCTGACCGTGCGAGCGGCTTTGATCGGGTCGGCCATGCTAGCGCCGCCGCTATCCGCAGCAGCCACGCCCGGCATGCCCGCGCCGTTCTCAACCAGTGCGCCGCCCTCGCCTTCCCAGCGGCTCAGATCGCGATAAAAACTCTGCCGCTGCATGCGATGCCGTTGCGACCAGCGCAACGCCAGCATCCCTGCCGTCGCGCCCAGCGCACCCACCGCGAACAGGGTTCCAATCAGTCCAGGCTTGTTTCTTGCCATATCGCATTCTCCCAATTTCGTCGCCGGCGAAGCGGGTTCGGAACAGTTCGGCCTGCGCGGGCCAGACGCCACGCAGGATACGCGCCCGCTAGTAACGTAGACGCGCTGCGCCGGTCCGAGTTGCACAGCATGAGACATGCCATGGGAGCGAGTCCATTGCCGTGCAAGGCGCGGCAATGGTTAAATGTTTACGGGATGGAGATTCCGAAGCCGTCGGCGCCGCATCGCCCGCGCACGTCCTGGGCGGCCTGTCAAGACAGACTGCGGTATAACCGATGATAGCGGCCTGCCGGCTTCACTCCCGGACCTCGCCCACGCACCGCGCGCCTCTACGACTGGCATCGCGAGCGTTTTCCGGCTTCTGGCCGCACACCCCAATATGCAGGACGACTACGCCATGGCGTCAATCGAGCCGGGCTTGCCCGCCGCCGAACGAGACGATGAGCGCGCCGAAGGGCGCCACGAGAAGGGCAACGACGCGCGCCGCAGCGACCCGGCCGGCCCGCGTGTTGCCGGCCCGCGTGTTGCCGGCTTGCAGTCGTACGGCTTGCTGTACGGCTCGTCGGCAATCATGCGCGAGCTTTACGGGCAGATCGAGCGCGTCGCGCTCACCGACGCCACCGCGCTGATCGTCGGCGAGTCGGGCACGGGCAAGGAACTCGTGGCGCGCACGATCCACGCGCAAAGCACCCGCCGCGACGGCCCGTTCATCGCCGTGAACTGCGGCGCGATTCCCGACGATCTGATCGAAGCCGAGCTGTTCGGCCACGAAAAAGGCAGCTTCACCGGCGCCGTGCAGGCCCGCGACGGCCACTTCGAACATGCGCGCGGCGGCACGCTGTTCCTCGACGAAGTCACCGAGATGTCGCTGCTGCATCAGGTCAAGCTGCTGCGCGCGCTCGAAACCGGCGAGTACTATCCGGTCGGCAGCAACGAGGCGATACGCGGCGACGTGCGCATCATCGCGGCCACCAATCGCGATCCGGTGAGCGCCGTGAAAGAGAACGCGCTGCGCGAGGACCTGATGTATCGCCTCGCCGTGTTTCCGCTGCGCGCGCCCCCGCTGCGCGAGCGCGAGCGCGACCGCGAGCTGCTCGCCCAACTCTTTCTCACCGAACTCAACGAGGAAAGCGGCACGCAAAAGGTCTTTAGCAAGCGCGCGCTCGAGACCGTGCGCAACTGGTCGTGGCCCGGCAATGTGCGCGAGCTCAAGAACGCCGTGTACCGCGCGTTCATCCTTGCGGAGAAGACCGTCGAGATCGCCCATCCGCAGCTCGTGCCGCGCGTGAAGAAGCCCGTCAACCAGGGTGACTCGATGAGCGTGTGGATCGGCACGCCGCTCGCCGACGCGCAAAAGCAGATCATCCTCGGCACGCTCAAGTACTGCGGCGGCGACAAGCGGCTCGCGGCGCGCACGCTTGGCGTGAGCCTGAAGACGCTCTACAACCGGCTCGGCAGCTACGGCGCCGAGGACGGCGACACCAGCACGCCCGACGAAAGCACGAGCGATGACGAAACGGACAACGCACACTAAACCCACTGAGGTCGATACCCACACGCCAGCACGAACGCATCGATTCAGAACGAACACGATGGTGGCGCACGCAAGCATGTAACAACAAACGGCGCACGACGTTTTGCAATTTCTTGCACTTTCCCTATCCCCTTCGTATAGGCCATCCTGCACAATCCGCAGCACGAAAACGTGCTGGAGGCCCGCGCCGGGCAGCTTCCAGCCGCTAGCGGCAGGGAAAATGACATGCAAGAACGAAGTGCTCTGGCGTGCAATGCACCAACGTCGGCCCCGCGAATCGCGCCTTCAGCCATCGCGACACGCTCCCGCACCCACGCTTCGAGTGCCCACTGGCGACGCACGGTATCGCTCACGCTGCTCGCCGCCGTGGCGAGCTTCGCCTGCTCCGCGTGCAGCTCGCTCTACTCCGAAGGCGCACAGGCGGGCGCCGGCATTGCCGGCGCGGCCATCGCCTCGAAGGTGACGAGCAACGCGGCGGTCGCCACCGGCATCGGCCTTGGCGCCGTGGCCGCCGCGAAGGCCGGCGTGCAGTATTCGGAGCGCGTGGTACACCGCAACACCCAGGACAGCATTGCGAAGGCCGCCGGCCCGCTCGACGTGGGCGGCGTGGCGCCCTGGTCCATCAGCCATTCGTTTCCCATCGAGGACGATGCGCATGGCCGCGTCACGGTAAGCCGCACGATCAGCACCGGCGCGCTCGACTGCAAGGAAATCGTGTTCTCCGTCGATCAGAACGCGACCAGGGACGCGGCGGCCTCCAGCGCGTTCTATGTGGCCTCGGTCTGCCGCGACGGCGAGACATGGAAATGGGCGTCGGCGGAGCCGGCGACCGACCGCTGGGGCGCGCTACAATGAGCGGGGCGCACGACTTCGATATGCGCAGGCACTGCATCCCGCGCGCCACTGCACACGTCATGCCACGTGCGGCTGCGCGTGTCGTCGCGCTTGCCGCGCTATGCGTGAGCGTCGCGCTCGCGTCGAGCGGCTGCTCGTCGATCGGCTCGGCCAGCGGCGCCGCGGCGGCGGCCGCCACCGGCATCGTGACGGCGAACCCGGCAGTGGGCCTGGGCGTGGGTATTGCGGTGCAGGCGGCCACCGACGAGGCCGTCAACCGCTTCATGAAGAGCATGCACGCCGACCAGCAGGAAATGCTCGCCGAAACGGCCGGGCGGCTGCCCGTGGGCGCCATGGACATCTGGCGCATCAAGCACCAGTTGCCGGTGGAAAACGGTCACGGCCAGGTGCGCGTGACGCGCGCCTTTGCGTCGGCGCTCGCGCTGTGCAAGGAGTTCGTGTTCTCGGTGCAGGACGGCGAAGCCGCCGACGCGCCCGAGCAGTGGTACACGGCCAGCACCTGCCACGACCAGGGCGGCTGGAAATGGGCCACGGCCGAGCCGGCCGTGGAGCGCTGGGGCACGCTGCAATAGCCTCTGAAACGCCCCTGAAGCGCACCTGAATTGCGCGTGGAACGCGCCTCAGTCCAGCCCGATCAGGACTCCACGTCCTCCAGGCTGAAGATCTCCGACTGGTCGTTGTACGAGAAGATCTCGCCATAACGGCCCCAGTCGATCACGGTGTCGAGCGTCTCTTCCGCGGCGCCGTCCGAAAGAAAATCCTCCAGTTCCTGCTCGAAGCGCACGCGCGGCGCGCGGTGCCCGGGGCGCTCGTTGAGCACCTTCTTGATGCGCGCCGCGAGCGGCACCTGGCGCAGCAGATGCTCGGCGAACATCATCTTGCGCTCCTGCGTGCCGAATTCCGCGAACACGCGCGCGGGCGGCGTAAGCAGCACATCGCCTTCGCGCACGTCGGCAAAACCGAGGTGCTGGAGCACTTCGGCGATCGGGAACAGGTCGTCCACTTCCAGGTGCAGCGAGCGCGCGATTTCCGGCATGTCGGCGCGGCCGTGATAAGGCGCCGCCGCCAGCGTTTCGATCAGACCGGCCATCAGGTTGGTCGACACACGCGGCAGCCAGCTGCCGAGCTCGAGCCCCTTGCGGGTGGCCTCGCCGGTCTGGCGGGCGGTCATCTTCGCGTAGATGTCGTCCACGAGCTTGCGGAACGCCGGGTCCAGACGGTTGCGCGGGTGCTTAAACGGCACCTTGATCTCGGCCACCACGCGCCCCGGATTCGAAGACAACACCAGAATGCGGTCGCACATGAACACCGCTTCCTCGATGTTGTGCGTGACGATCAGCACCGACTTGATCGGCAAGCGCCCTTGCGTCCAGAGATCAAGCAAGTCGGTACGCAGCGTCTCGGCTGTCAGCACGTCGAGCGCCGAGAACGGCTCGTCCATCAGCATGAGCATCGGGTCCACCACGAGCGCGCGCGCGAAGCCTACACGCTGGCGCATGCCGCCCGAAAGCTCGCGCGGGTAGGCATTTTCGAAGCCGTCCAGACCGATCAGGTCGATGGCGGCCAGCGCCCGCTCGCGGCGCTCGCGCGCGCCCACGCCCTGCGCTTCGAGGCCCGCTTCCACGTTCTGCAGCACCGTGAGCCACGGAAACAGCGCGAAGGTCTGGAACACCATCGCCACGCCTTCGGCCGGCCCTTCGAGCGGCTTGCCGCGCCACGCAACCTCGCCGGAGGTCGGAGAAATCAGCCCCGCGATGATGCGCAGCAGCGTGGACTTGCCCGAGCCCGAGCGGCCGAGCAGCCCGACGATTTCGCCTTCGCGCAGCGAGAGATTGGCGTCGTCGAGCACGAGCAACTCGCCCTGGGTCTTGTTAAAGCCCCGGCACACGTTCTGCACGCGCAGGATTTCCTCGCCGACGCGCGGCGGAATCGGGACGCTCTGCGCGTCGCCCAGCGTAGTCGTAGTGCTTAGGGTCTTGGGGTTTTGCATCGCTTTACCTTCGAGCCTTCGATTATTCGATCAGTCGAGCCGCAGCCGGGACTCCGCGTAAGTGTAGAGGGGACGCCAGAGCACGCGGTTGAACAGCGTGACGAACAGCGACATCACGGCAATGCCGAGAATGATCTTCGGATAGTCGCCGGCTGCTGTCATCTGCGCGATATACGCACCCAGGCCGTGCGCAGCGACCCTGGTGTCGCCCCACTGCACGAACTCGGACACGATGCTCGCGTTCCACGCGCCGCCCGAGGCCGTGATCGCCCCCGTGACGTAGTACGGAAAAATGCCCGGCAGCATCGCCTGGCGCCACCACTGCCAGCCGCGGATGCGGAAGTTCCTGGCCGCTTCCTTGTAGTCGTTCGGATACGCCGTGGCGCCCGCAATCACGTTGAACAGGATATACCACTGCGTGCCGAGCACGATCAGCGGCGAGAGCCAGATGTCCGGGTTCAGATGGAAGCGCACGATCACGATCACGAACACCGGGAACAGCAGGTTCGCCGGGAACGCCGCGAGGAACTGCGCGAGCGGCTGCACCTTTTCGGCCAGCGCCGGACGCAGGCCGATCAGCACGCCGAGCGGCACCCAGATCACCGAGGCAATCGCGATTAGCAGCACCACGCGCAACAGCGTGATGAGGCCGAGCACGAGCACGTGGCCGACTTCGTCGAGCGTGACGCCGGTGCGCACGAACGCGACCACGCGCCAGACCACGTAGACCGTGAGCGCGATCACGAACACGGCCCAGATAACATCGCCGATCTTCGCGCGCAGACCTTCGCCGCGCGCCGGAGCGGGCGCCGCGATGGACGTCAGTGACGAGGTCAGCGCGGCGGGCAGCCGCAACGGCACGCGCGCGGCCTTCGCGAAGAACCAGCCCATCGGCACGAGCGACTGATGAATCAGATGCGTGCGGCGAATCAGGTCGAGCAGCCACGACTCGGGCGCGTCGCCCGAAGAGGTGTTCTCCATGCGGAACTTGTCGGCCCACGCCACCAGCGGGCGGAACAGGAACTGGTCGTAGGCCAGGATCACCACGGTCATCGTGAGAATCACCCAGCCCACCGCGTGCAGGTTCTTCTCCGTGATCGCCTGCGCCAGGTACGCGCCGATGCCCGGCAGCGTGATCGTGTTGTTGCCCACCGTGATCGCCTCGGAGGCCACCACGAAGAACCAGCCGCCCGACATCGACATCATCATGTTCCAGATGAGGCCCGGCATCGAGAACGGCACTTCGAGCTTCCAGAAACGCTGCCAGCCCGTGAGGTGAAAGCCGCGCGAGACTTCGTCCAGATCGCGCGGCACCGTGCGCAGCGACTGGTAGAAGCTGAAGGTCATGTTCCACGCCTGGCTCGTGAAGATCGCGAAGATCGCCGCAAGCTCCGCGCCCAGCACGCGCGAGGGAAACAGCGCGAGAAAGAAGGTGACCGTGAACGAGATGTAGCCGAGCACCGGCACCGACTGCAGGATGTCGAGGATCGGCACCAGCACCTGGCCCGCCCGCCGGCTCTTGGCCGCGAGCGTGCCGTAGACCAGCGTGAACGCGAGCGAGGCGACCATGGCCGCGAGCATGCGCAGCGTGGTGCGCATGGCGTACTCGGGCAGGTTGGCCGGGTCGAGCGAGATCGTCTGCGTCTTGAGCGTGGCGATGGGCGCCATGGTCTCGTGAAAGCCCACCACGGCCATGGCGATCAAACAGATGATCAGCGGGAACGCCACGAAGTCCCAGCGATTGGGCAGCACGCGCCACGCCGAGGCGTTGGCCGTACGGTTCAGGTTGAATCTGAAGTCCATTCAGGCGCTCTCCCGTGCTTGCCCGCTTCCGAAACGGCACGACACTACACAACCTTCATGACAGATTCAACCTCGCGTCCGATGCCTGCGCCTCATGGCGAAGCATGCGAGTTGCATCGACACGGCCCGCCCCAAGGCGTCCGCGGGCTCCATCGCTCCATTCGAGAGTTAAAATCGTCGCACGGCAACGGCGGCGACCTGTAAAACGGTTGTCACACGCAGCCCCCTAATGTTTCACCGATTGCCCCCGCTTTACCGGGACGCCGGGCATCGCGCCCGCTAACGCACCATCTGCACCCTGCGCGCCATGCGCCTGACCGAACCAGAAGGCCAATGAACAGGAGACTCTTGCGTCAAGCCGCCTTGCCCCCCGTGGTCACGGCGGCGGCTGTCGTGGCGCTCGCGCTCGTGTGCTGGCTGGTCGCGGGCGGGCTCGCCAACCGCATGATGCGCCAGGAGCTCGACACCGCGCTTCGCGTGCAGCGGCAGATGACGCGCTCGGTCGTCGACAACATGGCCGAGGTCATCGCGAGCGATCTCTCGATGTCGCGCGCCATCCCCGCGACCATGGCCGAAACCCGCGTGGTGCAGCAGGCGCTGGTCGAGGCCGGGAATTATGCCGCGTCGCGCACGTCCACGGAACTGGTGCGGCGCGAAGCATTGCAGCACGCTCCCACGCTCGCGGCCGTCAACGGCTTCCTGCACGACGCCCAGGGCTTCTCCGGCTTCGACGCCATCTGGCTCGTGAACAACAACGGCATCTGCATCGCGTCGAGCAACGCCATGGAGAAAATCTCCTACGTGGGCGTCGACATGCGGGCGCGCAACTATCTGAGCGACACCCTGCTCGGCGCGTTCTCCGAGACTTATGGCGTCGGCACCTCGAGCGGCGAGCCGGGCATCTTCGTGGCCGCGCCCGTGTACGACAACGGCCTGCTGGTGGGCGCGGTGCTGGCCAAGGTCAGCATCGCGCGGCTGCGCCACTGGGTCACCCACCCGGGCACCTTTGTGTCCGACAGCAACGGCGTGATCGTCATGGCGCACGACAGCAAGCTCGAAGGGCTCGCCATGCCCGGCTCCCATGTGCAGGAGATGAACGCCGTCGACCGCGTGAACACCTATCTGCGCGAACGCTTTAGCGAACTCCCGCTGCATGGCGCCGGCGAGGCGGCGGCGCACGAAGCGCCGTGGATATCGGAAAGTGCGGCACAGGCGCTCGTGGAATTGCCCCGCCAGCGCACCCCGGCGCTTTACGAGCAGCGTGGCGGGCTCAATTCGGGGCTCACCGCCCATCTCGTCGATCCGCTCAATGCGTGGCCCGAACTGCTCGCGAATCACCGGCGCGACCGGCTGCTGATCTTCTTTACGCTGGCGGGTTCCGTCACGCTCGCCGCCGTGATCTCGATCTCGTGGGTCCGCGAGCGGCGCCTGCATCGCGCAAGCCGGGATCTCGCGGAACAACTGCAGGCCGCCAATTCGCTGCTGGCCGCCGAGGCGCGCCACGACGCGCTCACGGGCGCGCTCTCGCGCCGCTATTTCCTCGACCTGCTGCGCCACGAAATCGACGCGGCCTACGCGAGCGGCAAGCCGCTTTGCATGGCGATCGCCGACCTCGACCACTTCAAGCAGATCAACGACCGCTTCGGCCACCCGGCCGGCGACCGCGCGCTACAGCACTTCGTCGAGACCTGCCGCACCGAGCTGCGCTCCGACGACGCGGTCGGGCGGCTCGGCGGCGAGGAGTTCGGCATCCTGCTGCCGGCCACCACGCTCGCCGCCGGACAAGACGTGATCGAGCGGCTGCGCCGCCACGTGAAAGCGAACGTCTGCACCGGGTTGCCCAGCGAGGCGTATCTGAGCGTGAGCATCGGCATCACGGAGCTCGCGGCGGCCCTGGACCAGCCCGAACGCCTGATGAGCCGCGCCGATCTCGCGCTCTATATGGCGAAGGCGGGAGGCCGCGACCGCTGCGAAGCGATGGCTTCGGACGGCGCCGCGCCGCCGCGCACCGCCACGGCGACCTGGTAATCCGCGCCACCGTCCGCGCGCGCTCAGGCGCGCTCACGCATGAGGAGGGGAAGTCACCACTCACTTAATTGTGGAACCCGTCCAGGGCTTTCCTCTCCAACGCGGTATCATCGAACGATCCGAGCGCGCGGCATCATGCGGCGCGCATCGCCGTGGCAAGTCGCTCAGCACATAGGAGGCATGCATGAAGGGAAATCTGGTCATCGTCTGCCGCGATCAGGATGCTCTCGCGTTCGACCAGCTGATGGTCGAATACGGAGCGTTTCAGACGCGCCTGTCATCGACCGCGTGGTACCTGAAGCTCGAAGCCGCACCCGAGCTGGTTCAGGAAGAAATTCTTGCCCGCCTCGGCAAGTACACGACGCACTACATCTTCGAGGCCGATAGCGTCGTCTACAACACCGTGGACAGCGAGGCCGCCGCCGCGCTCGACACGCTGTTCTCGGCCTGACGCACCCGCACGCATATCACGTGACATCCGGCGGCCTTGCCCGCCGCACTCTCCCCCGCCAATATGCGCCGCACGCCGGCGCTCACCAGATCTGCGCCGCCTCGGCAACCGTGCGTTCGACCACTTCGAACGGAAACGCCATGCGCACTTCGAGGCCGCCGCTCTCGCCATTGCCGATGGCGATCTCCCCCCCCGCGCGGCGCACGAGCCGCTCGACGATCGCGAGACCCAGGCCGCTATGGCCGTTGCCGCCGCGCGCCGGATCGAGCCGCACGAACGGGCGGCTCGCCTGCGTGAGGTCCTGGTCGGCAATGCCCCCGCCGTGGTCGCGCACGGTGAGCGTGAAATCCTGCGCCCCGCGCGCAGTCTCGATCACCACGGGCGGCGCGCCGTAGGCGTGCGCGTTGTCGAGCAGGTTCGACACCACACGCTCGAGCGTGGCCGCGGGCAGGCGGAACACCGCTCCCGCATTCAGGCGGCGTTCGATCACGAGCGTCTCGCCGCCGACTGTACGGTAGTTGCGCGCGATGCGCTCGCACTGGTCGTCCACTTCAACGGGCTCGCTGCGGTCGGCGCCATCGTGCGCGAACACCAGGAACTGGTCGACGATATGCGCCATGGAAGCCACGTCGCGCACCACGCCGTCACGGACCTTCTGCTCGTCCATCATCTCGGCGCGCAGGCGCAAGCGCGCGAGCGGCGTCTTCAGGTCGTGCGCGACTCCCGCGAGCATGACCGCGCGGTCTTTCTCGGTGCGCTCGACCTCCTTCACCATCTGGTTGAAACCGCGCGTGAGCTGGCGCATCTCGCGCGGCCCGCGCTCGGGCAAGGGCGGCACGGGCTGGCCGCGGCCGAAGCGCGCGACCGCCTGGGCGAGCGCGCGCAGCGGCTGCTGGAGCATCCAGGCGGCCACCAGCGCAGCGCTCACCGCCGCCGTGAAAATGATGATGAACCACGGCACCGCGCGGTCGATCGGGCGCATCGGGCGCAGCGGCTGCGCTGGCACCACGATCCAGCGCGCATCCTGCGGACCGCGCACCCACAACATGGGCGGATGCCCGGGCGGGCCGATGCGCACGTCGGTGCCGGTCGGCATGCGGTCGCGCAGGTCGTCGATGAAGCGGCGCAGACCGGCGGGCATGTCGGGCTTGATCGCGGGCACCGCGACGCTCGCCGGGTCGACCAGCTGCACGCGCGAGGGCAGCGGCTGATCGGGCTCGCGCTGCACGTGCTGACGCACGGCATCGACGAGGAACACGGCCTCTTCCACCGCGTAGCGCGACTGCATCTGGTCGCGCTCGAGGCGCATGAGCGCGAACCATGCGACGTGAGACAGGAGCAGAACGCCGATGAACAGCAGCGCGAACCGCCCAAACAGCGAATCAACCGGCCGGCGCATGGCTGGCCTGCTCGCCATCCGGCACAAAGACGTAGCCACGGCCGCGCACTGTCTGAATGAAGCGCGGCGTGGACGGGTCGGTCTCGAGAATGCGGCGCAGGCGCCACACCTGCACGTCGATGCCGCGGTCGGTGCCGTCGTACTCCGGACCATGCAGCAGCTCGAGCAGGCGCTCGCGCGTGAGCGTGCGCATCGGATGATTGACAAAGATCTTCAGGAGCGCGAACTCGCTGCCCGACAACATGATGGGCTTGCCCTCCTGCTGCAGCGTGCGCGACTGGAAGTCGAGCACGAAGCGGCCGAACGAGAACGGCTCGCGCTGCTCGGGCGCGGCGGCCGAGGGCACCGTGCGGCGCCGCCGCAGCACGGCCTGCACGCGCGCGAGCAGCTCGCGCGGGTTGAAGGGCTTGCCGAGATAGTCGTCGGCGCCAAGCTCGAGGCCGACGATGCGGTCCACGTCGTCCGCGCGCGCAGTCAGCATGATCACGGGAATATCGTCGCCCGAGGCGCGCAGCTTGCGCAGCGCCGTGAGCCCGTCCACGCCGGGCATCATGAGATCGAGCACGATCAGGTCGGGGCGCTCGCGCTCGAGCCGCCGCTCGAGCGAGCCCGCATCGTGCAGCACCGACACTTCGATCCCCTGCCGCGCCAGATAGTCGCGCAGCAGGTCGCGCAGTTCGACGTCGTCGTCGACGACCAGAATTTGAGTAGCCATGGGACGAAGTTTAACGCGCGCGAGAAAGCCGTTTGCTTACACGGACGCGCTTTGGGTTACAGGGTGTTACCGCGAAAGGCGCACGTAATGTTGCGTAATGCCGGCGGCCAGGGCGGTAACACGCGGGGCGGGTCTGCTCGATACGCTAGGGACACCGGTTGCGAACGCCATCGACTTCCCTTGGCGCCGTGCCAGACCGGACACCTTCAAGGATTTGTCAGGAGCTTCACCATGATTAAGACCCCTTCGCGCCTTCTCGCCATCGCCGCCACGACGTTTGCGCTCAGCTTCGGCGCCACCGCCGCCAACGCTCAAACGCCGCCTCCCCCTGCCGGCCCCGGCATGATGCACGGCGGCCCGCGCATGCATGACGGCCACGGCACGCGCGGCGACTTCATGACGGGTTTCAAGAAGCTGCACGACAAGCTGAACCTGAACGCCGCGCAGGAAAAGCAATGGCAAGCCGCGCTCGACACGATGAAGCAGAACCACGAAGCCATGCGCAAGAACCGCGAGCAGATCAAGCAGCAGTTCGACTCGATGAAGAGCCAGCCGATCCTCGACATGAGCGCGCTGCACGCCACGCATCAGAGAGTCGAGCAGCAGGACGCGCAACTGCGCGAGCAGACCGCGCAAGCGTGGCTCGCCTTCTATAACGGCCTGAACGATCAGCAGAAGACCACGGTGAGCTCTGCGTTCAAGGAGCGCTTCGCGAAGAGGGAACAGCGCCGCGAGAAGATGCGCGAGCGTTGGGAGCAGTACCAGAAGGAGAACCCGGGCGCGGCGTCGGCGCCGGCGCAGTAAGCGCCTCTCGAGGCGCAGCGCGGGCGGCGCGCCGGCTGGCGCGCCAACCGTTGGCACTACATCGGCACAACGCCGCGGGATGCGAATTATTACCCCTGGCCTGAAATACATAGTTAGAGCAAAGCATGACAAAGAGTCCCCGACTCACTACGAACCGTCGCATTCAGACGCTTGCCGGATAAAACGCTTGCCGGTTAAAACGCGGCGCAGCCATGGTGACAGTTGAACGGCGGTGCTTACCGCCGCCCTAGCCATTC
The DNA here is from genome assembly GCF_051125205.1 of Paraburkholderia sp. A1BS-2L. Taxonomy (NCBI): domain Bacteria; kingdom Pseudomonadati; phylum Pseudomonadota; class Betaproteobacteria; order Burkholderiales; family Burkholderiaceae; genus Paraburkholderia; species Paraburkholderia sp. A1BS-2L. The sequence goes on along the minus strand of NZ_CP120428.1, from coordinate 978,547 downwards.
GGGGAGACCCTTTCAAGGGCGTTCGACTGACCGCTATGCGGCACAGCAGATGGCCGTTGTGGGTCGATGAACGAAACCGCTCGCGCGGTAGGGGCTCCGGTCCAACACTGGAGGTTAGGGTGAAGCCGGTCACGCGGTTTTATGTTGGCGAATGAGGCAATCCGCCTCGTTCTTCAACAGGAGCCGAATCATGACCTCCTCCCAACCAGCCGTCAGCCCGCTGCGTCAGCGCATGATCGACGACATGCGCATGCGCCAGCTTGCTCCGAAGACGCAAGCCAACTACCTGCGCATCGTACGCGAGTTCGCCCGATACCTCGGGCGCTCGCCTGATACCGCCACCGTCGAGGACCTGCGGGGTTACCAACTGCATCTCGTCGATCACGGCACGTCACCCATTTCGCTGAACGCCGCGATCACCGGGCTGAAGTTCTTCTTCGAGATCACGCTCCGCGAGCCGGAACTCATGGCCCGGATGCAGCCGGTGCGCGTGCCCCGCACGCTGCCGGTCGTGCTCAGCCCCGATGAAGTGCGGCGGCTGATCGCCGCCACGGGCAACCTCAAGCACCAGACGGCCCTCTCGGTCGCCTACGGCACCGGACTGCGTGCCAGCGAAGTGGTGACGCTCAAGGTCACCGACGTCGACAGCCAACGCATGACGCTGCGCATCGAACAAGGCAAGGGCCGTAAGGACCGCTACGCGATGCTCTCACCGGTGCTGCTCGAGCGCCTGCGCGTCTGGTGGCGCGTGGCCCGTGCGCAGGGCAAGATGCCTGACGGCGGATGGCTGTTTCCCGGGCTCGACCCCGTTGATCCGCTCACGCCGAGGCAGCTCAACCGTGCCATCCATGCTGCCGCCGAAGCCGCGCAGATCGACAAACGCGTCTCGATGCACACGCTGCGTCACAGCTTCGCCACGCACCTGCTCGAGCAGAAGGTCGACATCCGCGTGATCCAGGTGCTGCTCGGCCACAAGAAGCTCGAGACCACCGCACTTTACGCGCAGGTGGCCACCGACCTGCTGCGCGAAGTCACCAGTCCCCTGGAGCGCCTGCCAGCCAACTAGCCCTGTGATGCACTCCCCGTGCTGGAGGTCGCGGACATCTTCCGCGCCCACGGTCCGGCGTGGCGACGTACGGTACGCCTGAGCCTCGGGCAGCTGAAGGTCATGTCAGCCATCGAACAGTGCCGCAGCGCGGCACTGGGCGGACATGTGCTGCGCTGTACCGGCTGCGCGCGCACCGAGATCGCCTACAACTCCTGCCGCAACCGCCATTGCCCGAAGTGCCAGGGCAGTGCCGCACGCCGCTGGCTCGAGGCACGCCAGGCCGATCTGCTGCCGCTCGAGTACTATCACGTGGTCTTCACGCTGCCCGCGGCCATCAGCGCGATCGCCTGGTACAACAAGCGGGTCATCTACGGGCTGCTGTTCGACATCGCCGCAGACACGCTGCGCACGATCGCCGCCGATCCGAAACACCTCGGCGCCCAGATCGGCGCGACACTCGTGCTGCATACCTGGGGCTCGGCACTCACGCATCATCCGCACGTGCATGGCATCGTCCCGGGCGGGGGGCTGTCGCCCGACGGCGAGCGCTGGATCGCCTGCCGGCCCGGCTTCTTCCTGCCGGTGCGCGTGCTCTCGCGCCTGTTCCGGCGCCGCTTCCTCGAAGCCCTCCAGGCGGTTCACCACCGCGGCGAACTGCAGTTCTTCGGCGAGTATGCAGCGCTCGCCGATACGACCGCCTTCGCCCGGTGGCTCGCGCCCCTGCGTGCCTGCGAATGGTTTGTGTACGCCAAGCGTCCCTTTGCCGGGCCGCAAGCCGTACTCGAATACCTCTCGCGTTATACGCACCGCGTCGCGATCTCCAACCAGCGTCTGCTCGCCTTCGATGAGCGCGGCGTGACCTTCCGCTGGAAGGATTACCGTGCGACGGGACGTACCCGCTACAAGACCATGACGCTGGAGGCCGGCGAGTTCATGCGTCGCTTCCTGCTGCACGTGCTGCCAGGCGGCTTCCATCGCATCCGCCACTACGGCCTGCTCGCCAACCCGGTGCGTCGCGCCAGTCTCGCGAAGGTGCGTGAGCTGCTGCACGTCGTGCCGGAGTTCGACACGCCATCCGACCACACCGTCATCGACACTCCGCCCACCTTCATCTGCCGGCACTGCGGTGCCCCGATGATCGTCATCGACATTCTCGCGCGCACCGCACCGATCCGTGCGCCACCCATCCCGCGGGCCGCAACATGATTGCTACGGTTCAGTGCCTACCAGAACGAACGTCGGCCTTGCGGCAACGCGGCCTGCGAGCGGACGTTCGTGCCCGCCATATCAAGCTCTCCCTCACACGTCCACTTCACCACCGCCATCGCGCCAATACTCCGCGTCGTCCAGGCACCATGGCACTTCCAGCATCCCGTTTGGGCCGCCTCGCTCTAACAAGGCTGAGGACGCCGGGCCATCAATCGCCATAGCCTTCGAGAATTACCACCGCCTCGGATCACTCCGCGGTTTCCTCCCTCGAGGCTTATTCGCCGCCTGCCCGCACGCGTCATCGCGCGCTCACCGTAATGGCAACGAGGGCAGGCATCGAATAACCCTTAACGGGTCCGGCCGACCGCGTCAGGCGCTAGCCGACCACCAAGAGAGAGCCACCATGCAGGTTCGAACGACCCAGGCGCCGCCGAGTCCAGTCATTCGATGGAGATGCGCTACTGTGCTGCGGCCTCCTGCCTGAGCTACTGCAAACATAACCGCGATACGCCGAAAGTTTAAAAGCGCGTCGTCCTGTCAACCCTGCCAGCCCGAGGGCGACCATGCGAGGGGGGCGAATTGAGACGTTGCTAGCTCTGGCGCATGCAAAGCTGCTTGCGAGCACAGAGCCGACACAGGGAGGGGTGCCGGGCGGTAACGGTTTCGTTGCCACCGACACTTGAGCAGGCGCGGACCTCAAGAAGGCCCCGTACCTCGCTTGCAGGCTCGCGTTGCCATCGGCGCCGGCCGTAGAGCACATTAAATCTATACGCACGGCTCCGATCGCAGCCCCACAAGGCCGCGCTGGTGACAAGATCATTCAGTTCTACGGGTCGAAACGATGGTGAACGGAGTCTCTCGCTCACGCACACGAAGATCCTGCATGGTGCGGCGCTTTGCGCCGGAGTTTGTCAAACGCTGGAATCGCTTTCGGGCGGTGGTTCGGGCGAGCCGCCAGACAATAAACTTCATGCTCAGCGCCAGGCGCGACGTAACGGCGCCTCAAGGACATGATCGAACTGTGGGAAGGCCAGTGCGCAGTGACTGGCGCTTACACCTTGGGAGCGCTGGTCGCGAGTCATGCCAATCCATGGACGGACAGCACCGATGTAGAGAAATTGGACCCGAGCAATGGCTTGGTGCTCGCGTGCACTTTGGACAAGATCTACGACTGCTACCTTATGTCTGTCCATCCCGAGACTGGCGAGCTGCTCTTCTCCGATGCGATCGACGCGGCAAAACGTGCCCGTCTGGCGGGGGACCATACGCGCCTGCGCAAGACACCCACGGCAGAACAGGCTGTCTACCTGGGGGCGCACTACCAGCGCTTCCTTGCGAAGAAGACGGAGCGCTCCTCCAAGCTGCGCAATTAGCCTGAAGGTCTTGCGGGTTCCCGCCGGGAGCCTTACGTGGCTGGCTGGTGGTCGTCCGATTTCCCGTGCCGCCTGAACCAGCGGCAAAGTCTCACCACTGGCCTTCAATGGCGTTTGTGCGTGCCCGTATAAAGCACGGACGCAAACGCGATCGAAGGGACTAGCAGAATCACGGCTAGCACAATGTAATGGTCCATGGAATCTCCTACGCGCCATTGGTGGCGTGCGTATCCCATGTTAAGCCTATTTTTAACACATTGCCGATGGTGGTCTAAAGCACAGTGCCGCACTGCTCGTTACGGCCTACATAGACCTTTCAATCACGAAACGCTGCTCAAGAATTAAGCACCCACCGGCGACCGGGTGTCGCACTGCACACACGGGTAAAACCTTTATAGTGGCTGGGTTTGGGTCGCCCCTCTTTTTGCAGTGCGGTCCAGATCGCCAGGCGCGATCGGACCCCGTGTGCGGCCTTGCCGGTTATCGACAGTCATGGCGCCGAAGTGATTCGGCCCCCTGTCAGCTTCGCCAGTTTCTGCCTACACCTCGAAAGGAAGTCCCTGTGAAATACATTCCCCGCATCGCCGCATCTGCTGCCCTCGTCGTCGTCGCTTTCGCTGCTGTCACGTTCGCCCAGATCAAGTTCGCTCCGGATTCCGCCGACAACAACCCGGTCGCCCGGATTGTCCTCAACGTTGAGTCGCAACTGAACGGCTGAGCCCCGCCGTCAAAGACAGGCGGCGTCGTCCTCGGCGCTCTCGCGCCAGTCGCCACCCGTCCCGCGGCACCACGCGCACTGCTGGCAGGCAGTGCCAAACTCGTGTTTGAGCGTTTCCAATCCCTCGTCGCACGCCGGATTGCTGCACGGAAAGAACGTCTGCATTTCTCCCCCCCTGAGCGTGCACCAAAGCGCCCGCGCACACGATTTAAAAGCCCGTCGCCATCCACATGGGATGTGCAGCGGGCTGCACGGATCGTCCTGAACGTCGAGTCGTGGAACGGCTAACACGCCAATCGAAGGCGCCGCGCGCATGGCGCAAATCGGATTCTCTGCGTCATAGATCTGCAACGCCTGGAGCACGATCCAGCGACGTCCCTCGCTGCGCTTGCGCGCGCGGAGCACCGTTACGAGCGGTCGCGGTTGGAGGGGCTGCGCCGTCAGTGGCAGTTGCGCTTGGCAGTTGCGCCTGGCAGTTGCGCCTGGCAGGTCCCCATGCGATACCGAAGCCGCCACCCATAGTCGGGCCCATTGTGATCATTGGGGCGTTCACCCACTGGAAAAAGCGCCGCCTTGTCACGGCGCACCCCACAAGCGGTCAATGGCCCCACCATTGCACGGACACTCGAGCGTCGGGTTGCCGCCTCGCTACAGGCCTTCGCGGGTCGACCGTTCGACAGTGTCTACGAGACACGGCGGGTCAGTCGCGCAAGCGCGCCGCGCAGGCTTGCGCACGCGCCCCTCACTCGTGCGCGGTCTCGTGCATCCCCCGCGCATCATGTCGCGCTTTCCCGCGCGCGGCTCGACTGCACCGCGCCCGCGCTGCTCGTCTGCGAGCGAGGTCGTGCACGGCACGAGCACCGTGCACGCCGCGCAGTGCCGAGCATCGTAGCGCCAACGCGCATGCGTATCTGCTCGCGCAACTGCTCGCGCGCGCCACCGTGCCCGGGCCGCTCGCGAGCGCTGTCGCGCACGGCACGAGCATAGCGCCCACCTCGCTGCGCGCAAAGTCGCCCTGCGACCGCACGTTTTTTGCACTTCAGTCCAGCCCGGTGGCTCCGAAACCATGCGATTGAACGGTTTTTTTGTTAGTGGGCTCGCCTGACGCGCGCGCGAGCGACACCCTCACGCGCGCGCGCAACGTTCTCGCGCACGCCGAGGGCGCCAGCGAGCAAAAGACCGGTAAAGGGAATGCCCGCAAATGACCGAGCGCGCCCTTCTCGCCTCGATCGATCACCAACTGATCGGCACGCTGCATGAAAACCAGAACCTGTGGGCGTTCGAATATGACCCGGCGTGGCTCGCCAATCCCGATCGGTACGCACTGAGCCCGCACCTGCCCCTGCAGGCGGAGATCCTGTGCGATGGTGCCACCCGGCGTCCGGCACAGTGGTACTTCGACAACCTACTCCCGGAAGAGCGAGTGCGCGAGTTGCTCGCGAGCGACGCGAAGCTGCCGGACGTGAATGACGCCTTTGCCCTGCTCGAGTACTACGGACGGGACTCAGCCGGCTCGGTCACCCTGCGTGCGCCCGAGGCGGCCACCGAAGGCGATCAGGAAGCGAACCTGCAGCCACTGAGCGACAAGCGCTGTGTCGGCGTCGCTGATCTCTGCGAAGACTGCTGACGCCTTCAGGTGACTCAATCCTGCCGCCCGTTCGCCTTCAGGATAATCGAGCGCGACGGGCACATGCAACACCGCCCGAATGCCCGTCAGATGCCCATACTTGCTGCGACATCGTGTGAAACTCACCGGGGAAGTTCCTCACTTCACGCACGCACTGGCGCGCAGGTACATGCCCACGAGATTCGCGACAGCTTCCGCTCGATGCAATCGTCGCCGTGGTTGTCGATCTATCCGTCGCGTGTAGCGCAGCTGGATGTGGGTCGACTATGCAACCACGCGCTCGGGTATAGCAACGTCGGAGGCCGTGGGCTGGTGCGTGGTGCGGCAATTCATTTCACACCGCACCCTCCCGCTCCATGAACTCGTCATCGGCGCCACCATTCAGCGTCTGCTGCTCTTCCAGATAGCGCGTGACCTCCGCCTTGCTCACGAAGCCCGCTGCAGAGGTTGCAGCGAGAATGTCATCGGTTTCCTGTGGCTTGGCGATTGCGTAGCCCTGCACATAGTCGACCCCCAGTTCGTCGAGCGCGCGCAAGGTCTCGACATCTTCAACCCATTCGGCGATGCTGCGCATGCCGAGGTTACGCGCAAGCGTAATGATCGCCTCGACGATCGCAATGTCGGCCGGATGGTTACACATCGTGCGCACGAACTCCCCGTCGATCTTCAGGGCATCGGCCGACAGTTTCTTCAGATAGCGTAACGACGTGTGGCCCGCACCGAAATCGTCGATCGCTATCTTTGCACCCATCCCATGCACGCGCGCAATAAAGCGTTCGGTGTGTTCGAGATCGTGCAATGCCACGCTTTCGGTGATTTCGATGCAAAGGTAGTGGATGACGTCCTCGTGACGCGAGAACAGCTCAAACAACTCGTCGAGGAACTGCTCGTCGTTAAGCGACCCGCCGCTCAGGTTCACGCATACGAAGCGTGTCGTGGAAAGCGAGGCGCGGTTTTCACGCAGCCATGCCAGCGTCGTCGAGAGCACCCAGCGATCGATCGCGGTGATGGTGCCGGAATCCTCGGCAGCGGCGATCAGTTTCGCGGCTGTCGCAACCGCGCCGTCCGGCATGCGCAGACGCAGCAGCACCTCGAAGTCGAGCGCCTGCGTCGGCGCACGCATGGACATAATCGGTTGCATCACGAGGAACAGCCCATCGGGCAGCCGGCTCTGCCCCAGCGCCTCGATCAGGCTGATTTCAGCGGCACGCTCCTCGAACACTGGCGCGTCCTTGCGAAATGCGACTAGCCGCGCACTACCCCCTCGCTTCGCAGCGCGGCACGCGCGGTCAGCGTGGGCCAATGCATCAAGGACCCGTGCACCTTCCGAGCACTCGACCAGGCCGATCGATCCCCTCACCTGAAATGCCCGCGTGTCGAAGTGAATGGGTGCAGAGTTCAATGTCACGACAAATTCGCGACAGCGCTTGATTGCATCGTCGATCGCCACGTCCCCGAGGACGCACACGAATTCGTCACCGCCGATGCGTCCGATCGGGACATCGGAGCCGAGATGCTCAACGAGGTAAGCGGCGACCTGCTTGAGTATTTCGTCGCCGGTCCCATGACCAAACAGGTCGTTGAACTGCTTGAACCGGTCGAGATCCAGGTATGCGAGTGCCCACGGGCCCGTTTCGCCGCTTTGCCGGCCGATTGCATGTTCGATGCCACGACGGTTTAGCAGCCCAGTAAGCGGGTCGTGCTCGGCGAGAAAGTGCAGGCGCTCCACCGCCTTCGACCGGTCCGTCACGTCCTCGAGCGACCCCTCGATGAATCCGTTCGCCCGGATTGCCCGCAGCGAGTACCGCCGGGCGCCAGTCCTCGTGCCGGCGACGCCGTCGATCTCGATTGACGCGGAGTCTTCCCTTTCCAGGAGTTCATGCAGGGCTGGCTCAGCGCCAGGCGCAAAATAGTCGGCCCATCGATACGAGGTATAGCGCTGTTGAGGCAGTTCGAGCATCGCATGCAGCGCCGGATTGGCGCGCACGAAGCAGCTCTCCCCGTTCAGCGTGAAGAGACCGATCGGCGTGACGTCATACGTGTTGCGCAGCTCGATCTCCATTTGCCGCCGACGTTCGCGCTCTTCGCGCATACGTTCCGCAATGGCAAATGCACAAAGCATGCTCGAAGACAGCGCCGTCACGACAGGACTCAGGCCCCCGGCCAGCGCTTTCAGGCCAAGTGCTGCGGCAAGCACCTGCGACAGCGTCGCAAACAGCACGATGGCCATTGACGCGACATACCAGAGCACCGTGCGCGATCTCGCCTTGATCACCAGTTGCACGAGGAAGTAGGTCAGCACGAGTATGCAGAAGCTGGCGCTTGCCCACAGCACCGGAATGAAGTGTGCGTAATTTAATGCGAACGCAGCGACCATCAGCACACAGCCGCCGTACCGGACGGCCTGCAGACTCCAGCGCAGGCCGATTTCCCGGAGTTCGCGGCGAAACAGCTCCACGAAGAGCGTCGTGGTGAGTACGTAATAGGCTGCGAAGGTGAACTGCCGCAATAGCGCGATGTGCTCCGGCGGGATAACCCTGCCCATCCATTCCGTATCAAAGCCGACCGCGTTGGCGCTCAACCGGAGGTTGCCCACGAGCCACGCGGCGAAGATCACGTAGGTCCATTCGCGATTGATGATTGCCGTCACGAACACGAAGATCGCGAGCGTGAGCAGGCCGCCGGTGATCAGCGATACCTCCTGCTGGAAATCAAGCGTTGTAATCTCGAGCTTGTCGCGGCTCGACGCGGAGGCGGTAATGTACGCTGGTCCTGAGAAGGTACCCCGGCACAGGATCGGCGCACGCGCGACGTGGTCGTCGACCCTGAGTGCAAATCCCGCCTTGTTGGCGCGCATCTCGCCGCTCGTTCCGTAGCGGTCGCCCGTGCCGAGCAAGGTGAGAACGGGTGCCGTCTGCCAGCACGACAGCGCCTGCGCGTGCCTCGACGGCAGATCGATGAACGTGACACCTCCATCGGCGGTGGCTGGCGCTTCCAGCAGGAACCAGAACGGTGTTTCCGCGAGATGGGTACTGAAACGTGCTGTGGGCGCGGTATCGCGCAGGCGTGCAATGGCGACGGAGGGTGACAGTGTCGCCGACGGGTCCGCAATCACGGGAAAGCTGATCGGGACCACCCCGGTCGTATCGAACTGGCGCGGCGCCCAGAACAGAACGGCAATGCTGCCAAGCGCAATCACAAATGGCGCGACGTACACTGAAAACCACTGGAAAGACCAGCCGGTCAGCCTGTCCCGGAACGCCCACTTAAGGCCTGTCATCTGCTGCCCTTCCCCAATGACTTCATCCCCGATTTTCCTGTAATGCTACGATGGCCGGCGACAAAAGCACGACTGTGCTGACGCCGCCGACCTTTTGTCCGCCAGATTGCGTTCGGGCGGACTTCGAGCCTTACGCTTCGCTCAGCGTGCGCAGACGGCCAGATGCGCTGGCCGCCATGCCACCACACTCAACGCCGTGTCCGGCTTCACCCTGCTTCGGCGCGACGCTGACATCGATATCGGGGTGATCCGTTTCGAAAAAGAACCCGAAAAATGAATGATTGACCTTCGCCCAGCGCTGACGAACCAGGGCAACCGGCTTCGCCATTACGCGATGCGGCATCCCTCCCACGTGCGCCATCGGCAGGAATTCGTTCTGGCCGTACACATCCTCAAACAGCATCGCGTCGTATTCCCGATCGAGTGGTGAACGCGCCGTAATCAACATCCAGTCGATCCCATTCTGTGCGCAATACATGTAATACGCCTTGCACAGCGCCACCTTCACCATCCTGCCGATTGCACCGTGCGCCACACCGAGCCGTGTTGCCTCGGCGAGGCGCGCGTTACCCAGCCAGTCCGGCAGGCTGACCGACTGTTCAACAGCAAGTGGACCGAACGCATTGGTCTGCACCCGCATGGTGCCAAGCGGGCCACCATCCAGCCGTGACTGCGCGAGTAGCACGACCGTGCCAGGCGAGCCGTCAAGCGGCTCCACGCCCATGGTCTCGGCAAACTCCGGCAAGTGGCGCCGATAGGCAGCACGACGCATCTCGACGGCCTTCTTGAGGTCAGCCAGATTGCTTACCACCTTGATCGTAAACGGCAGCGTCTCTGTTTTCTTTACGTTACCCTGATTAAAAGATTCTCCAATAGGCCTATAAGCGCCAATTTGCGACAAAACGACCGAATCGATGCGGTCCATGTCAAACCCCGTAGGTTAATGAGTAAGAAGTACGTCACCATCGAAGTAGCGGCGCCGCTTCGATGGCGACAAACTAGAGTCTCATGAACCCAAAGGCGGTGATATGCGACGACCGGAAAATTCAGAAAGCTTCTTTTGAATCAGTGTTTTGGCATCCGAAAGAATTCTAAAAATTCGCATATCCGTTTTTTGGACTGTGGCGGCGAACGTTGGGCAAAACGTTTGCGGAAGACTGATTCGATACGCGACAGCTGCAAGGGGAACCTGACATGGGCGCCCCTCCCTGCGCCTGCAATAGCAGATGCTCACTTTCAGATGCTGGTGGTTCCGCGCCCGGCGACGACACAAATGTCCTCTGCATTTCAACTTAAGCAGTTTGCCTAAGGTCTACAGGTCGCAACTCCAACGCCAGATCAACGGGTAGAAAGCACCCTGGAGCGCCGACGTCGCCTCCCCCGGATGCGATCGCACATCCAGTGACGCGGCCCCGTGCTTGACACCATGCCTCGCAGGCGCGGCATGGCGATTAGCCGTGTCACAAAAAATTCACTCACCGTTTCAGCGAATCGGTCGTAAAAAGACGCGCTGCTGTCGCGGTAGCCAATCATTCCGGATTTATGCCCGTGCCGTGCACGGTGCGCGTCTTTGCGAGACTTTTATGCGCAAGCTCACTATCAAAGCCCGACTTGTTCTGCTGAGCACGGTGGTCGTTCTCGTCTCGCTGTGTATCGGCGCGGTGGGTCTGTTTGGTGTATCGACTTCGATCGGCACGCTTCAAACCATGATCGAGGGTCGCGTCCAGGCGCTACAGGCGATCTCGACGATCGACGAGCTGGTCACTGAAGCGAGCTTTTCGGTCAGCGACGCCATCCTCGATCCGTCTGCGCAAAAGACCCAGCTCGTGGTCGAAGGCACGACGAGCCGCATTGCGCGCATCGACTCACTCATGCAGGCCTGGTTATCCCACACGGATTCCGGAGATGACCGCCGCCGCGCCGAGGCCTTCTCCACGAACTGGACCACGCTGCGGGACAAGGGCCTGCGTCCCGCAGTGCAACTGCTTGCGGCGAACAGTCTCTCCGAAGCGCAGTGGGTACAGACGCAGATTATTGATCCTCTCTCGAAGACGGTGAAGACGCAGGGCGCGCAGCTGCGCGCGCTCGAGCTCGCCGATGCTCAATCGGAATATGAACGCGCGCGCAGGACGGGTCAGGTGGTCGAATGGTTCGTGGTCGGGCTCATCGTCGCTGGGCTCGTCGGGGTTGCCGCCCTGTGTGCCTCGATGGCAAGCAGTCTCTTTCGTGACCTTGGCTCGGAACCGTTCGTGGCTGCGCAACTCGCCAATCGCGTTGCCGCAGGCGACCTGTCAGTCGAGGTCGTGGTCAGGCCCGGCGACACGCGTAGCGTGCTCTACGCCATGAATGTCATGCAGCAACGGCTCGCCGCGATTATTGGCGGCATCCGCGATTCAGTTGAAGCCATCGCAAAGGCAACCGCGCAACTCGCCTCGGGAAACGGCACGCTTGCACAGCGCACCGAAGAACACGCGGCCAGTATCCAGCAGACCTCGTCGAGCATGGAGCAGCTCTCCACGATGGTGCGCTCGAATGCAGGGCATGCCACGCAGGCACGCACGCTCGCCGGCATCGCGTCGGCAAAAGCCGGCGACGGTGACCGTGCCGCACGCGACGCAGGCGAGCGCATGCGGGCGCTTGCGCAGCGCTCGGCGCGCATTCAGGAAATTACCTCAGTGATCGATGGAATCGCTTTCCAGACGAATCTGCTGGCATTGAACGCTGCCGTCGAAGCTGCGCGCGCCGGGAGCCAGGGGCGAGGCTTCGCCGTCGTCGCGCAGGAAGTGCGCGCGCTCGCTGAACGCAGTTCAGGCGCGGCGAAGGAAATCGATACGCTCATCAAAGAAATGACAGCAGAGGTCGATCAAAGCAATCAGGCCGTTGAAGCTGCCGCCGCAACCATCGTTGATCTGCTGGGCACCGTAAGAGGGGTCGCCCAACTTGTTGATTCGATCGCCGATGCCTCAGAGGAGCAGAGCACCGGCATCGAACAGGTGAACGCCGCCGTCACCGTGATGGATCGTGTCACCCAGCAAAACGCTGCCTTCGTGCAGGATGGCGTTCAGGCGGCCAGCGCACTGCGAGCACAGGCAGAAACGTTACACGCTGCGGTACGCGCATTCCAGCTGTAAAAGTCTACGGAGTCCCGACTGGCCGCGCCGATATGGGCGGGGGCAGCTTGCCCAGGCGGATCGCTTCCATACTATCGACGGTCGTACATAATCACCAGGCTCATTGATCGAAGTGAGGCGGACTGACTCCATCGCGTCTCATCACGCAACTGATGATGATCGGAAGTCGTCGCGCCGGTTGCGGCCGCGTCCGTGCCTTACCGACCGCCGGGCCGATGCAGGCCATCGACCCCAGTCTGGCTCCTGTCCGCACGCCGCGAACACCCGCCCGCCGTATGGCGGGCCGCCTCCCAGCGAGCTGAGCATCGCGTTGCGTAACGGGAAGCGCTGTACGTCTTCGTCCGTGATTACGCCTGACTCGCCGCTCCACATTGGCGCGAGGGTTGCGTCCAGTGTGGCGCATCCATTTCATTGCCTCTGTGTAGCCACCCAGTGAAGAGCGTCGTCCGTGACTTCGCCGGACGCTATCGGATCAACGCCGAGCGCACGGCAAACATCATGCGCGAATTCGTCCATGGCCAAAAGGCAAGCCGGACTATCGGGTGGGAAATCGCTTGGGTTTTTCTTGCCCTGCGCTTCGCGGATCGCGCGAATGCTCGCTTCGAGCGCCCGCGCTTCCGCAAAAATGGAGTCGCCCCAGGAATGCATTGGATGTTCGTGTCTCATGCCGTAGTTTTCGGCAGCGGCGCGCCAGACTTTAGTGCATATTGAATCTGGTCCTGGCGTGCCCTCAGGACGGTGCAGGGCCATCACTGTTTCCGCTTCCCCGCGCAGTTGCTTGATCCCCCCCCGGAAAAACGGAGCCGGGCATGCCAAAGGAAACCCGGCCCATGTCGTTATACCGGAGCGACAGTCCAGCTGGCATGCCCGCTGCGCCGGTGAACGATTCCCGGAGCGGCGACACCTGATCCGCTCAACGGGAAGCCGCGCCTTTTACTGCCTCGCTGTCGTGCGCCGGTTCGGCACCTGCGGGGGAATTCAAATGTTCCTGAATGGGGATGGTCGCTGGCATGCCGTACACGGGAAAAACCCGGTTTCTCGAGAAACGACGCCGTTTTGGGGACGCTGAATAGCTGCATCTTTTCCTGGAAAGTGCAGCACAAAGCTCACGCCCGAATTCATGAACTCGGCGGTGCCGGGAATCACGCAGCCAGTCTCCTCGCTGAGCACGACGAGCCGGACAAGCGGCGTGTCGCCCGCGCACCCGACAAAATCCACATGATTCTAGTGATATCGCGAAGCATCATTCTAGTGAACATAAAAGACATAATTCTAGTGATGCAATGAAGCATCATTCTAGTGAAATGACGGGAAATGGCTGCTCCACACGAAAAACTAGCCAAGTCCCTTCGCGTACTCAAGACCCTGCAAGATGAGGGCGTGGGGGTATTTCAGGCGTCCGCCCTGCCAGCCCTCACGCGTGTTCACCGGCAGCGGCTGCTCAAGGCGGGGTTTCTGAAGCCGGTCATCAAGGGGTGGTATCTCGCCAACAACCCTGAAGACTCAGACGGAGACTCCACGCACTGGTACGCGAACATGGAAGTGTTCGTGTCGGCCGTCGCGCTTTGGTCGGGACTGGCAGCTCAGTGCCGAGCTCTCGGTGCTAAAGCACAGCGGCCACACCAGCATCGCCAAGCAGCTGCAGATTCAGTCGCCGTCTGCAGACAACCAGCCCCAATCGCTGCCCTTTGACTGCTCCATCTTTTTCTACCGTGTTCCCCCCGGGCAGCTGGTGCCAAGACGCACGCCGGACGCCAGCGGAATACTGCTCATGCCTTTGCCGGAGGCGCTGATCCGGGTGAGCCCAACGTTTTTCACGCAGCACGAGATGTCCGCGCAGATTGCCATGCGGCAGGTCGACATCACGCAACTCATCGAAGCACTTCTCGCGGGGGGCCATAGTGTGGTGGCAGGCCGGCTGGCAGGTGCGCTTCAGGCGGTCGGTCGTGCGGCTGAAGCAAACCAGCTGGTGTTCACCATGCGGGCCGCCGATTTCAACGTGAATATCGAGAATCCGTTCGAACGGGCTCTCATGCCGATTCGGGGTGGCCGAAACGAGTCTCCATATGTCATGCGTATCCGGGCAATGTGGTCCACCATGCGCGCGACAGTCATCCGTCTGTTCGAGACGGTGCCGCGCGCTGAGCCAGTTGAAGCAGACGCACTGATCTCCGACATCACGGCCCGGTACGTAGCGGACGCGTATCACTCGCTGTCCATCGAGGGTTATCGCGTCAGTGCGGATCTGATTGACAAGGTTCGCACAGGGAGGTGGAGCCCCGAGACGAATCCAGATGACAGACAGACCCGGGATGCCACGGCGGCGAAGGGATACGCCGAGACTCACGCGCACGTGAAGGCGCTCATCGGTCGTGTCGTACGGGACGGTGAGCGGCCAGCCGATGCTTTCGTCGCGGACTTCTTCCAGTGGTATCTGGCGCTCTTCTCGCCCAGTGTGCAGGCCGGCATTCTCAAGGTCGGTGACCTCGCGGGCTACCGGAACAACCAGGTGTTCATCCGCAACGCACTGCACGTCCCGCCAGCGCCCGACGCTGTGCGCGACTGCATGCCGGCGCTGATGGAACTGATCGAGCAGGAGGATCATCCGGGCGTTCGGGCGGTCCTGGGTCATTTCATCTTCGTGTTCATCCACCCCTATATGGACGGCAATGGCCGGCTGTCGCGCTTCATCATGAATTTCATGCTGAGCACCGGTGGCTACCCGTGGACGATCGTTACGGTTCAGTCGAGGAACGCCTACCTTGCTGCCCTTGAGCAGGCGAGCACGTATCAGAATATTGAGCCCTTTGCGAGACTCATCTGCAAGCTGATCACCACTCAGGCGAGCACGCCCGTTGAGCGCATCACGCAACGCCCCGAGTCAGGCAGTTGGACGGCGGTCGCGGCAGCCGCGCGAGACGAAGGCAGCGGTTGAACGAAGGCAGCGGCCAGGTCTGCCATGAGGTAACACATTGAGATGTTCGCCGGTTCGTTAGTCTTGTCCGGTTCGTTAGTCTTGTCCGTTTCATTCGTCATGCCTTTCGCTTCTTCGTGGTCACGGCTCGCCAAATGGAACGTCGGACCGCCACGTCGCGTGCAACTGGCACGATAACCTTACGTCACATGGGTGTCACGCAACCCGCAGGCAGCGATCGGCCACACAGGTGCTCTCGACGGGACAGCCTCGATCTCCGACAATGGATCTTCATTTCGCCGTCGCCATGGTACGAACGATGAGAAGAGGGGCGTTCTCCACCGTTCTGTGCATCGCGCTCTTCGCCGGCAGTACAGGCGCTTCGGAGCCCTCACAAAGGCCACCTGGACCGGTCATGATGGTCGATTTCGATTACTGGCCCAGGGACCTGCCGCGAATCCGGGTACTGGAACACCGTCTGGAAAGCGCGATAAGGCGTGCGCATGCTGGCGAACTCGGCGAGACCGAACTTCATCTCGACGGCAATGACGGCTACATCTACATGTACGGCGCTGATCCCGATCGACTGTATGTCGTGGCAGGTCCGATCCTGAAATCGTCCAGACTGATGGCGGATGCAGAAGTCACGAAACGGTATGGTGCGCGCACGGAAACGTTCACGATCCATCGCGGCAGCGTTCGATAACGACTTAACTATCGAACCCGCACACATCGCTCAGCGGGACTTTCCCGCGAAATATCCTGCTCACGCTTACTGACGGCAGACGCGCTGAATGAACGTCGACAATCACCTCTCAGAAGAGCCCCCGCTGCCTGGCGTCGCGCGGCGGCGGCAGCGAGACCTTCGCGCGTCGTCCGGTACGCCTTGTCGCGCGTCGCCGGACGTGCGCCACAAGCTCTATCCGGCCGTCGGCCGCCTCCAGCATCAGCGAGAACAGGCTCACGCCTTCCGGGCCCACACCCGCTCGAGCGCGCAACGATGCCCGCATGGCCAGGCGGCGCGCGCGATCAAGGAGCTGGGCACGGCTCATGCCGGGCCAGCACGCAGCGATCAGTTGGACGACAGAAGGTGGAAGGGATTCGGGTGCACTCCCGGATGGCAGCGCGAGCGCAACGAGTTTGAAACGAAGGTCAGCCATAACGTGCAGGGATACGCGTGAATGCTTGCACCGGAATCGTACGACACACTTATCCTGCCGTAAAACTTCGTACGCCACAATCGCATACTGCAATGGCTCCGTTTCTGCGGCTGCGCGCGTTTGCGCCGCACGACGCACTTTCACGCCCGCCATTCACGCCGCTGAGAAGGCAACGATCTTCGTGAGCAGAGCAATTGTCTGCACGGACTCGCAGTGATCCGAACGCGGGCATGAAAACGGTGGATAGCAGCGGGAATGTACCTGCTTTCCACGCGCCTGATAGCAGGTAATTCGCAATACAGAGCAACGTTTTCTGCAGCGCTCCCCCAGGAAGCGCGCTGGATCAAGCGGCGGTCATTGATGCGGCACTGTTACAAGCGACTGCATTTGCGCGGACTGTTCGAGGTGGATATGGCCATGCAGCCTTCCCGCGCAACTGCCCCGGTGGGCGAGCTCATACGCTGGGAGTGTATTGGCGAGCAGCACGATCGTGTCGGTCACCGCGTCGGCGCGCGCGGGTTTGCCACCTGCCAGATCGTGAACCACGTGAAAACCCCGCTGTCGACCTTGCCGGCACGCACGGCGTGAAAACGCGGCGTTGCATCTGGAAGGATCTGTTTGCCAGCATCTGCTCGCATGGGCCACCGGGGCCGAGCCAGGAAAAACATCGCGGAGTGCGATACGTTATTCTGAAATCAGAAATCGCTCGCGGTTTTTTGCGCCCTGGATCCGGTCAGGTGCTCGCCCCCTCCCCGACCATGTCGCTCCGCTCCGTGGGTCCCGATATTTTGCGAGCGACAGACTTTTCGGAGTTTGACTTCTGCCGGCACGACGGCCAAAAACCTCCTGTTCCGTGAAGCCGTACTCCGCAACCTTGGCCCGAATATCTTCGAGAACCATCTGGAATTCCGCCTGACGGGCGGCGGTCAGCTAAACCTGAAGTTCGGCCATCTGCTCTTTGAGTTCTTTATAAGTCGCCTCGATCTGTCCCCTCTTTGCCCCCCCCCCCGCAAGACAATGATAGTGATTTCCGGACGACGTTGATCGCTGCGTGGACATGCAGCCAGCCGGGCCCGAAGGGGACCGTCAGCATGAGGTCAGAATGCGGACGCCGCCGGTTGAAAGCCGACTTCGGGAGACCTACTCCCATCTTCAGTACAGCACCGCAGGCTCTCGCCTACGTTCGTGACACACTAAGTCTGCGAATCCCGCGGCGTTTTTCTTGCTGAAACGGCGCGCGAAGCGACGGCTGACCGCGCGGGACCGCGCATCGGGTAAAATACCGCGCTTTTCAGACGCCCGGTCAGGAACAGTCCGGCAGGCCCATCAGAGACAAGCAACCGGCGCTGTCCGCGTCCGACCCGCATTTTTGATCGCCTAAAATGACGGCGCCCTTACAACGCGGCGCCCGCCCGGCGTCGCGCCCGTATCCGCTTTGCATGGGACCGGAGTCACGCGCCAAAGCGCGAATTCTGGTCTACAGGAGAATGATGAAGAAGTTCGCAGTGTGCCTCGCACTCGCCCTGTTGGCGGGCAGCGCCGCGGCCAAGGAATGGAAGACCGTGCGCATCGGCGTCGATGCGAGCTATCCGCCGTTCGAATCCAAGAACGCCAGCGGCCAGATCGTCGGTTTCGACGTCGACCTGACCAAGGCCCTCTGCGCGCGCATGAACGTGAAGTGCGTCTGGGTCGAGAGCGACCTCGACGGCATCATTCCGGCGCTCAAGGCCCGCAAGTTCGACGCGATCGTCTCGTCGCTGTCCGTCACTGATCAGCGCCGCCAGCAGATCGACTACTCCGACAAGATGTTCGACGCGCCCGCGCGCATGCTCGCCAAGGCCGGCTCGCCGCTCCAGCCCACCGTCGCCTCGCTCAAGGGCAAGAACGTGGGCGTCGAGCAGGGCTCGACCCAGGAGGCCTACGCGAAGGCGCACTGGGCCGGCAAGGGCGTGAACGTCGTGACGTATCAGAATCAGGATCAGGTGTATCAGGACCTGATGTCGGGCCGCCTCGATGCGGCGCTCCAGGACGAGGTCCAGGCCGACTTCGGCTTCCTGAAGACGCCGCGCGGCAAGGGCTTCGCGTGGGCGGGCCCGGCCGTGGAGGATCCGGCGACGATCGGCGACGGCACCGCGATCGGCCTGCGCAAGGAAGATACCGACCTGAAGGCGAAATTCAATGCGGCGCTCGCCTCAATTCACAAGGACGGCACGTTCGACCGACTCGCGAAGCAGTATTTCGACTTCGATATCTATAAAGGCAAGTAAACAACAAGACGGGGACACACGGCGCTCATGGGCGCCGCCGTCGCGAAGCACGCGGCCAGCCACGCCGGCCGCGCATGAACCGACTTGAACCGCGGCAGTCTCTGCCGCGCCTTTCGCGGGGCGCCGTCCAGCGTTGCGACGCCCCGTTGAGGACTCACCTATGTTTCTTCAAGGCTACGGCCCGCTGATCCTCGCCGGCACCTGGCAGACCGTCAAGCTCTCGGTGCTCTCGCTCGCGCTCTCGTTCCTGCTCGGGCTGATCGGCGCGGCGGCGAAGCTCTCGAAAAACCGCGTCGCGTATGGCGCGGGCACGACCTACACCACGCTCATTCGCGGCGTGCCCGATCTTGTGCTGATGCTGCTGCTTTTCTACAGCATCCAGATCTGGCTGAACATGCTCACCGATTACCTGGGCTGGGACCAGATCGACATCGACCCGTTCCTCGCGGGCGTGATCGTGCTGGGCTTCATCTATGGCGCGTACTTCACCGAGACCTTCCGCGGCGCGTTTCTCGCGGTGCCGCGCGGCCAGCTCGAAGCGGGCCACGCCTATGGCATGACCAACTGGCAGGTGTTCACGCGCATCATGTTCCCGCAGATGATGCGCTTCGCGCTGCCCGGCATCGGCAACAACTGGCAGGTGCTCGTGAAATCCACGGCACTCGTCTCGATCATCGGCCTCGCCGACGTCGTGAAGGCCAGCCAGGACGCCGGCAAAGGCACCTTGCGCTTCTTCTTCTTCACCCTGCTCGCAGGCGCGATCTATCTCGTCATCACGACCGTCTCGAACTTCGTGCTGATGTATCTCGACAAGCGCTACTCCACGGGCGTGCGCAAAGCGGATCTCTGACACGCGAGAGGCCAAGACCATGCAAGACTTCGTCCAACTGATCCAGCAATACTGGCGCAACTATCTCTATAGCGACGGCTATCACTTCACGGGCGTCGCCATTACGGCGTGGCTGCTGGTGATTTCGATCGGCATCGGCTTCTGCCTATCGGTGCCGCTCGCGGTCGCGCGCGTCTCGAAGCGCAAGTGGCTCGCGCGGCTCGTGTGGCTCTACACGTATGTGTTCCGCGGCACGCCGCTCTACGTGCAGTTGCTGCTCTGCTACACGGGCCTCTACAGCCTCGACATCGTGCGCAACCACGAGCTCACCAGCGCGTTCTTCCGCAGCGGCATGAACTGCACGCTGCTCGCATTCGCGCTCAACACCTGTGCGTACACCACCGAGATTTTCGCGGGTGCGATCAAGGCGACGCCCTATGGCGAGATCGAGGCCGCGCGCGCCTATGGCATGTCGCCCTTCACGCTGTATCGCCGCGTGATCCTGCCTTCGGCGCTGCGCCGCGCGCTGCCCTACTACAGCAACGAAGTCATCCTGATGCTGCACGCCACGACCGTGGCGTTCACGGCCACCGTGCCCGACATCCTGAAGATCGCGCGCGACGTGAACTCGGCGACCTACCAGTCGTTCGGCGCGTTCGGCATCGCCGCCCTGCTATACCTGATCATTTCTTTCACGCTCGTCTGGCTGTTCCGCCAGGCCGAGCGCCGCTGGCTCGCGTATCTGCGACCTCAAGGTAAATGAGGGCAAGTGAGCCCGCACCGAGGTATTTGATGAATTCCCAGAAGCAAAAACTTTTCGTCGATTCGCTCCACAAGAAATACGGCGACCATGAAGTCCTGAAGGGCGTTTCGCTCAAGGCGAACGCCGGCGACGTGATCAGCGTGATCGGCTCGTCCGGCTCGGGCAAGAGCACGATGCTGCGTTGCATTAACTTCCTCGAACAGCCGAACTCGGGCCGCATCATCGTCGACGGCGAGGAAGTGGCGACCCGCGCCGACAAGCGCACCGGCGCGCTGCACGCCGCTGACCTGAAGCAACTGCAGCGCGTGCGCACCAAGCTCGCGATGGTGTTCCAGCACTTCAATCTGTGGTCGCACATGAACGTGATCGAGAACGTGATCGAGGCGCCCGTGCACGTGCTCGGCCTCTCGCGAAAGGAAGCCGAGGAGCGCGCGCGCACGTACCTGGAAAAGGTCGGCCTCGCGCCGCGCGTGGAGACGCAATATCCCTCGCACCTCTCGGGCGGCCAGCAGCAGCGCGTGGCGATTGCGCGCGCGCTCGCGATGAACCCCGACGTGATGCTGTTCGACGAGCCTACGTCCGCGCTCGATCCCGAACTCGTGGGCGAAGTGCTCAAGGTGATGCAGAAGCTCGCCGAGGAAGGCCGCACGATGATCGTCGTGACGCACGAGATGGGTTTCGCGCGCAACGTCTCCAATCATGTGATGTTTCTGCACCAGGGCCGCGTGGAGGAAGAAGGCGTGCCAGCCGAAGTGTTCGCCAGTCCGAAAAGCGAGCGCCTGCGCCAGTTCCTCTCGGGCAGCCTCAAGTAAGCCGGGCCATCATGTAGTCGACTACATGCCGTCGCGGCAATGTAGTAAAAGTAGTATTTCAAGGCGCTTTCAGCGCCTTTTCTTTTTACCTTCCAAATCCCGTTCGAACGCCCCTTTGCGCGGCCAATTCGCGCATTCCGCCCTACGCCTGACGATATTTTGCGTCAATAGTGGCAATCCTGAAGATCCTCCGTCAGCAAACGTGTGTGCCTTGTCCCGCAAGGCTTTAGACATACTTTTCAGATCGTGCTGACCACCATCCAGGAAACACGTATGGCAATTTGGCGACACCCCAGCACCCACAAGCGATTTCGGTCGCCAGCGTCAGGCTTTTTTGCTAAATTAGTAACCAAAGTAGCAAAACGAAGTTCATTAAAAGTAGTTTCACTTCAAATAAGAACGGGAGATGCCAGTCAACCAGGGGATCTGCAAGACGACTCGACCAGGTTGTCCTGCTCGCATCGTTTCCGTACGCCGATCCTCGGGTCACGCTCCCTACGCGACAACTTCTGTCCGCGGCGCCCCGAACGCGCGGACGTCATTGGCAGTACTTAGGTTGACTCTTTGACAGGGTATGGAGGAGAAAAGATGAAGAAAGCTCTGCTCGCCGCAGCGTTGATGTCGGCTGGCGTAGTCGCGCATGCGCAAAGCAGCGTGACCCTTTACGGCCGTCTGGATGCAGGTATCGCATACATGAACGGCATCGGCGCAGGCAGCGACGCCCAAGGCCGCGCCACTCATGGCACGAGCCAGGTTCAGCTCGAAAGCGGCTACTGGGGCACGAGCCTCTGGGGCATGAAGGGCGTTGAAGACATCGGTGCCGGCAACAAGGTGCTGTTCCAGTTGGAAGGCAGCTTTAGCACGGCAACCGGTCAAGGCCCGGGCGGCGGCGGTCTCTTCAATCGCTGGGCAACGGTCGGTATGGCCAACGACATGTACGGTACGCTGCTGATGGGCCGCGAACTGTTCATCGCGAACGGCATTTGGGACTTCGACCCGTTCGGCCAGTCGAACTGGTCGTCGGCATCGATGGTCCGTGGCCGTAACTGGCCCGCGTCGAGCAACAACATTTCGTACCAGTCGCCGAAGTTCTACGGTTTCGACGTGTACGGCCAGTACTCGTTCTCGAACGCCACGAGCTGGAACGGCAACGGCAGCACGTCCCAGGGTCGCCAGGACGGCCTGCAGCTGACCTACACGAACGCGCTGTTCCAGATCCGCGGCCTGTACGATGAAATCCGCAACCCGATCAACGGCCAGCTCAATGGCGACCCGACCGTGACCGACCCGGCCACCGGCCAGACCGGCGGCCCGTTCACCGCGTCGCGCGAATACACGATCATGGCGAACGTGTTCCTGGGTCCGTTCAAGGTCCAGGGCGGCTATCAGGCCATTCGCACGTCGGGAATGAACGGCGCATTCACGATGCCCGGCCAGCCGACCACGCTCGATCACGAGTGGGGTGGCGTGACGTGGCAAGCCACGCCGGCAGCCGCGCTGATCGCGGCGGTCTATCACGTCAATGCGAACAACGGCGGCGGCAATGCCACGCTCTACACGGTTGGTGGCTCGTACAACCTGTCCAAGCGCACACTGCTCGACCTCCAGGTCGCGACGGTGCAGAACAGCAAGTCGGCCAACTTCGGTCTGAACGCGAACAACCCGGGCTTGGGCGCCGGAACGGGCAACCCGCTGCCGGGCCACAGCCAGACCGGCGTGTACGCAGGCATCCAGCACTCGTTCTAATTCGCGAGAAGTCTGGACAGAACAGTTACATCGAAGTTTTCACGCTGCTGCGAGAGGCGCGTATCGGTGCGGTATCCCAACGGGTATCGCACCGTTTTTTATTTTGGGGACGGGCCGTGCGAGCGGCGCCGTCCCCTGCTTTTTCTGATTTCAGACCGCCGCTTCGTTCTCTTCGCCGGTGCGGATCCGGATCACGCGCTCGACGTCGGTGACGAAAATCTTGCCGTCGCCGATCTTGCCCGTGCGCGCCGCACCAATGATCGCATCGATCACCTGGTCGGTCTGCGCGTCGGCGACCACCACCTCGATCTTCACTTTGGGCAGGAAGTCCACCACATACTCGGCGCCGCGATAAAGCTCCGTGTGGCCCTTCTGGCGGCCGAAGCCCTTCACCTCGGTCACGGTCAGGCCCGTGAGGCCCACTTCGGCAAGCGCTTCGCGCACTTCGTCGAGCTTGAACGGTTTAATGACGGCTGTAATGCGTTTCATGGCGATCCTCGTCTGTCTCAGTTTGTTTGCGGTTCGTCCGCAGGTTATCCGCGATTTTACGCTGTGCGCGACGATTTCAAGACGCAGCGGCGGGCGGCGGCGCGCTCGCGCGCTCCTGATCGGGCACGCGCTCGAGATCCGCGAGCCACACGACCGACTCCGAATCGCTCGGCGCGCGCCAGTCGCCGCGCGGCGAGAGCGAGCCGCCCGAGCCCACCTTCGGCGCGTTCGGAATGCAGGTTCGCTTGAACTGGCTCGTGCGGAAGAAGCGGTCGAGAAAAATCCGCAGATTACGCTTGATGGCCGCGAGATCGTACTGATTGCGCGCGACCTTCGCGTTCTCGGGCCACGCGCCCGTCTCGCGCTCGCGCCACGCATGGCGCGCGAGGAACGCGACCTTCGAAGGCGCGAAGCCGAAGCGCAGCGTGTAGTAGAGATTGAAGTCCTGCAGCTCGTACGGGCCGATCGTGCTTTCGGTCTTCTGCTCCGGCACGCCGTCGGTCTTGCCCGGAATCAGCTCTGGGCTGATGTCGGTGGCGAGAATCGCTTCGAGCACGTCACGCCCGCGTTCGTCACCCCGGCCGTTCTGGCCGATCTGCCCCGTCTCCGCGACCCAGCGCACGAGATGCGTGATGAGCGTCTTCGGCACGCTGGCGTTCACGTTGTAGTGCGACATGTGATCGCCCACGCCGTAGGTGCACCAGCCAAGCGCGAGCTCGGAAAGATCGCCCGTGCCGATCACGATCGCGTGGTTGAAATTGGCGAGGCGGAACAGGTGATTCGTGCGCTCGCCCGCCTGCACGTTCTCGAAGGTGATGTCGTAGCTCTCCTTGCCTTCCGAATACGGGTGGCCGAGGTCTTCGAGCATCTGCATGCAGCTCTGGCGAATATCGATCTCGCGCGCCGTGCAGCCCACCAGCGTCATGAGCTCGCGCGCCTGGCGCAGCGTGCGCTCACTCGTCGCGAAGCCAGGCATGGTGTACGCGAGAATATTGGCGCGCGGCAGCTTGAGGCGGTCCATCGCCTTCGCGCAGACCAGCAGCGCGTGCGTGGAATCGAGCCCGCCCGACACACCGATCACCACCTTCTTGATGCCGGCCTGCGAGAGCCGCTGCACGAGCGCCTGCACCTGGATGTTGTAGACCTCGTTGCAGCGCTCATCGCGGCGCTTCGGATCGGCCGGCACATAAGGGAAACGCTCGACGCGGCGTGCGAGCGCCAGCGTCTCCTGCTCCCAGGCGCCCTTGCCTGTGGCGCCCAGCTCGCAATGGATCACGCGGAACTTCGCGATCTCGTCGGCATGACGGCGCACCGAGTCGCCGAAGGTGGTCTGCCGGATGCGCTCCTGCTGGAGCCGGTCGAGATCGACATCGGCATAGATCAGGTGCGAGTCGTCGAGGAAACGCCCGGACTGCGCGAGCAGCTCGCCGTTTTCGTAGACGAGCGCCTGGCCGTCCCAGGCCATGTCGGTGGTCGATTCGCCCTGGCCCGCCGAGGTGTACAGATACGCGGCGAGGCAGCGCGCCGACTGCTGCGAAACCAGTTGATGCCGATACCCGGCCTTGCCCACCACCACGTTCGACGCGGACAGGTTCACGAGCACCGATGCCCCCGCGAGCGCCGCGAACGACGACGGCGGAATCGGCACCCAGACGTCCTCGCAGATTTCCACGTGAAAGCGCAGGCCCGGGGTCGGCGCCGCATCGAACAGCAGCGACGCGCCGAACGGCACGTCCTGGCCGGCGAGGTGCACCGTTTCGGTGCTCGCGCAATCGGCGGCGCTGAACTGGCGCGGCTCGTAGAACTCGCCGTAGTTCGGCAGATAGCTCTTGGGCACGACGCCCGCCACGCGCCCGCCCGCAACGACCGCCGCGCAGTTGAACAGCGCATGGCCGACGCGCACCGGCAACCCCACGATCATCGCGAGCGGCAGCGTGGCCGACGCGGCGGCGATCTGCGCGAGCGCGCGCTCGCACGCATCGAGCAGCGCTTGCTGGTGAAAGAGATCGTCGCAGCTATAGGCGGAAAGGCCGAGCTCGGGAAACGCGATCAGCACCGCGCCGCCGTCTGCGGCCTCGCGCGCGAGCGCGAGCGTCTGTTCGGCATTGAAGGCCGGATCGGCCACGCGGCAGCGCGGCACGCCCACGGCCACGCGCGCGAAGCCATGCGAATAGAGATTGAAGAAGCGCTGTTTCATCTGGATGACCGATAAGCGATTGGGGGCATGGAGACGCTCAGGCGACGCCCAGTGGACATTCAGTCCGACTCGCGCCCTCACCCGTTCGGATGGTTTGCCTTACCATGAACGTTTGCCGCGGCGCGGCGCTGCGCCAAGCCACAACGGGCACGCAAGTTGAATAAGGAACATTTTAATTATCGCACGGGCATTCTCGGCTCACCGGCCGAGGTCGACGCTGCGCAATGGAACGCGCTGCTCGCGCGCCAGGCGCAGCCGACGCCCTTTTTGCGCCACGAATTCCTCGCGGCGCTCGACGCGACGCGCTGCGCCACGCCCGACGCGGGCTGGGCGCCCCAGTTCGTCACGCTCACCGACGCGCGCACGGGCCAGCTCGCCGCCGCCGCGCCCGTCTACCTGAAAGGCCACTCGTACGGCGAATACGTGTTCGACTGGGCCTGGGCCGACGCCTACAAGCGCAACGGCCTCGAGTACTACCCGAAGCTCCTGTGCGCGGTGCCCTTCACGCCCGTGCAGGGCACGCGCCTGCTGGCCGCCGACGAGCACGCGCGCCGCCATCTGGCCGCCACGCTGGTCGCGTTCGCCGAGCAGGCCGACGTCTCGTCGCTGCATGTGCTGTTTCCGAGCGCCGAAGACGCGGCCATGCTCACCGACCTCGGCATGATGCAGCGCGAAGGCGTGCAGTTTCACTGGCTCAACGACGGCTACCGCGACTTCGACGACTTTCTCTCGACGCTCGAACAGAAGAAGCGCAAGAACATCCGCGCCGAGCGCCGCAAGGTGCGCGACGCGGGCGTGACGCACCGGCGCATTCGCGGCGAGGACATCCGCGACGAGCACTGGCGCTTTTTCAGCCGCTGCTACCGGCAGACCTATCGCGAGCACTTTTCGTCGCCGTATCTGAATCTCGACTTCTTCCGCGCGATTGGCGAAACGATGCCCGAGAACCTGATGCTCGTGATCGCCGAATACGAGGGCAAGCCGATCGCAAGCTCGCTCGTCGTCTACCAGCGCGACGCCGACGGCAGCGGCGGCACGCTCTACGGCCGCTATTGGGGCGCGCTCGAGCACGTGCCCTGCCTGCACTTCGAGACCGCGTACTATCAGCCGCTGGAGTTCTGCATCGAAGAGAAGCTCGCCGTGTTCGAAGGCGGCGCTCAGGGCGAGCACAAGATGGCGCGCGGCTTCATGCCCACGGTCACGCGCTCGACGCATTGGCTCGCGCATCCCGCGTTCGCCGACGCCGTCGCCCACTTTCTGCAAGGCGAGGCGAACCAGATTCATGCCTATGTGCATGAGCTGAACGATCATAATCCGTTTCGCAGCTAGATTCGGCAGCTGAGTCCGGTAGCTAGATTCGCCCCCATCACCGTTCAAACGATCATCGCACCCCCAGTCATGCCGTGGTTCCTCTACCTGCTCGAATGCGCCGATGGCAGCGTCTACACGGGCATCGCCGTCGACGTCCAGGCGCGTTTCGCGCAGCACGCGAACGGCACCGGCGCACGCTACACGCGCTCGCGCAAGCCGGTGCGCGTGCTCGCGCAGTTCGAGCTGGCCGACCGCGCCAGCGCCCTGCGCGCCGAATACCGTGTCAAGCGCCTCACGCCGCGCGAAAAACGTGCGCTCGCGGCTGGCGAGCGCACGCTGGAGTCGGTGCTGCCGGCGCCGGCCGAGCCGTCCGGGCGTACGGAGCCGGAGGAGGAGACGCCGGCTTAAGCGTCCACGCGGACACACGCCCATCGCCGCCCGTCACTGCCCAAGCCTAAAGCCCGCCCCGCTTGCGCCGTTATCCTTCACAGGAGCGCCGAGCGTTTGCCCTCGACGCGAGCCGTCACGTCATTCCGTAAAGCGACCGGAGCGGTGAGGCCTGATGAGACGATTCAAAATGGAGCCCACGCGGCAGACCCCGGGGTGGCATGGACTGCGGCGCACCACGGCCGTCCTGCTGCCGCTGTGGTTGCTCGCGGTGGTGATGACGGTGATCGCGTCGATCAGCCTCGCGATCATGTCGATCCTGCTCGCCTATGTGGCCGGGGAAAGCACCTGGTCGAAAGGCCAGAAGGATGCCGTATATGCGCTCGACCGCTACGCCCGCGTCGGTGACGAAGCCGACTACCGCTCCTTCCTCGATTGGATCGCCGTGCCGCTGGGCGATCGTGCGGCCAAGCTCGAAATGAACCGGCCGCAGCCCGATGTGGCGGGGATCCGGCGCGGCTTCGAGCAGGGCCGCATCGCGCCCGCCGACGTCGACGGCATGACCTGGGGCTACCGCACGCTCAAGAACACGCCGTGGATGCGACCGGCGGTGGCGTACTGGGACATCGGCGACCGCTACATCCTGCGCCTCGCCGAAACCGGGACGCGGCTGCATGCGCTCGCGCAGGCGGGCAAGCTGCACAGCGCCGAGTCCGCCGCGCTCGTGCGCGAACTGCACGCCATCGACAGCGAGCTCGCGCCCATCGAAAACGGCTTCTCACGATCGCTCGACGATGCCGCGCGCGCCACGCGCTCGCTTCTCACGTTCACACTCGCGGCTTGCGCGTTCTTGCTGCTCGCCGTGTTCACGCTATTCATCCGCCGCGTGCTCAAGCGCAGCGACCGTCTCGAAGCCGAGGTGCGCAAGAACGAGGAGCGCCTGAGCCTCGGCTTCGCGGGCATCAACGCGGGGCTCTGGGACTGGGAGGTCGGCAGCCGCCAGTGCTACTTCTCGAACTGGCTCTACGAGCAGCTCGGCTACGACGCTAGGCTTGCCGCGGGCACCCCGTTCGACAGCGAAACCGGCCTCGTGCAACTCGTGCATCCCGACGATCTGCCTCGCGTGCGCCAGGCGCTGCGCCGTCACCTCGCGCGCGCGACGACCTTCGATGTGGAATTCCGCCTGCACACGCTGGCCGGCGGCTACTGCTGGTGCCGCGCGCGCGGGCAAGCGGTGCGCGACGCGCGCGGCCGCGCGGTGCGCATGGTCGGATGCCTGTTCGACATCTCCGATCTCAAGACGGCGGAAGCGCAGGCGCATACCGAGCACGAACTCGCGGAGGTCACGCTGGCCTCGATCGGCGAAGCCGTGATCCGCACCGACGAAGACGGGCGCGTCACCTACTGCAACGCTGTCGCCGAGCGCATCCTCGGCCGCCGCGCCGCCGCGCTCCTCGACCAGCCCTTCGGGACCATCTGCGACCTGCGCAACGGCGCCGGCGAGGCCTGCGGCCTCGACATTGCTGGCAGCGCGCCCGCCGTGTGCGCAGCCGACGGGACCAGCGGGACCAGCGGGACCAGCGGGATAAGCGGGATAAGCGGGATAAGCGGAACAGGCGGCGGCGCGGCGGATCTCTACGTCGCGCGCCCGGACGGCTCGCGGCTCGCAGTCGACTACTCGGTCTCGAGGCTGCGCGACGCGCGGGGCGGCACCATCGGCACTGTCATTGTGCTTTACGACGTGAGCGCGCTGCGCGAGCACGCGGCGCGCCTCTCGTATCAGGCCACCCACGACGAGCTGACCGACCTGTACAACCGCCGCGAATTCGAGCAGCGGCTCGGCGCGCTGCTCGAAGGCGGCGCGGGTAGATCAGGTTTCCCAGCCATCACCGGCGAATCGCGCGAGCGCTCCGCGCACTCGGCCATGTTCCTCGACCTCGACCAGTTCAAGGTGGTCAACGATACCTGCGGCCATTCGACCGGCGACGAACTGATCCGGGAAGTCTGCAGCGTGCTGCGCAACACGCTGCGCGGCACCGACATCATCGCGCGCCTCGGCGGCGACGAATTCGGCGTGGTGCTGCCGCACTGCCCGGTCGTGCATGCATGGGCGCTCGCCGAGGACCTGCGCGAGGCCATCGCCGGCATCCGCTTCACGGGCGGCGGCCGCATCGTGCAGACGAGCGTGAGCATCGGCCTCGTCGGCGACGTGGCGAGCCTCGCCTGCGTGAAGGAAGTGATGAAGGCAGCGGACGTCGCCTGCTACATGGCAAAAAAGAAGGGACGTAACCGCGTGCACCTCTTTCGCTTCGACGACGAGGAGCTCTCCGAGGCTCACACGCAAATGGCCTGGGTCGCCGACATCAAGGCGGCGCTCGAAGACGACCAGTTCTGCCTGTTCGGCCAGGAGATCGTGCCGCTCGCACCCGACTCCGGCCCGCAGGACGCGCATGTCGAGGTGCTGCTGCGCATGCGCTCGGCCGCGGGCGCGCTGGTGAGCCCGGCGGGATTCATCGGCGCGGCGCAGCGCTTCGACCTGATGCCTGCGATCGACCGCTGGGTGATCGCGCGCGCGTTCGCGACCATCGCCGCCGGCGCGCACCGCTACGGCACCTGGTCGATCAACATCTCGGGCGCCTCGCTCGGCGACGAGCGGCTCGCCGACTATATCGAAGAGCAGCAGCGGGTCTGGGACATTCCGTTCTCGCGCGTGTGCTTCGAGATCACGGAGACCGCCGCGATCACGAACATGCACGACGCCATCACGCTCATCTCGCGCCTGCGCGCGCACGGCTGCCGCTTCGCGCTCGACGACTTCGGCGCGGGCATGTCGTCGCTCAACTATCTGAAGCACCTGAGCGTCGACTATCTGAAGATCGACGGCAGCTTCATACGCGGCATCGTCGACAGCCCGCTCGATCAGGCCATCGTCCGCTCGATCAACGAGGTCGCGCACGCGGCCGGCAAGGAAACCATCGCCGAGTGCGTCGAGGACGCGGGAATCGTCGAGTGCATGATCGCCATGGGCGTCGACTTCGTGCAGGGCTATGCGCTCGGCAAGCCCGCGCCGCTCGACGCCCTGCGCGTGCCGCAGGCGCGCGACATGGCCGAGCTCGATTGAGCGGCCGAGCTCGATTGAGCGGCCGGCAGACGCGGCGCCAGCGCCTGGCGCGAACGCCGCGGACGAAAAAAAAGCGCCCCTTGCGGAGCGCTCTGGCCAGCGGTGCTGGCTTCGCGATTACTTCTTGAAGTTCGCGACGCCGTCGGTGATTTCCTTGTGGGCGGCTTCGATGCCGACCCAGCCTTCCACCTTGACCCACTTGCCCTTTTCGAGCGACTTGTAGTTCTCGAAGAAGTGCTTGATCTGATCCATCAGGTACGCGGGCACGTCTTCCAGCGACTTGATGTTGGCCGTCATCGGGCAGACCTTGTCGTGCGGCACGGCGATCAGCTTGGCGTCGACGCCCGACTCATCGGTCATCTGCAGCATCCCGAGCGCGCGCGAGCGCACGACCGAGCCTGCCAGCAGCGGGAACGGCGTGATCACCAGCACGTCGACGGGGTCGCCGTCACCGGAGAGCGTCTGCGGAATGAAGCCGTAGTTCACCGGATAACGCATGCCCGTGCCGACGAAGCGGTCGACGACCAGCAGGCCCAGGTCCTTGTCGGCTTCGTACTTGACCGGATCGCTTTGCGCCGGAATTTCGATGATCACGTTGAAGTCTTGCGGCAGATCCTTGCCGGCGGGGACATTTGCGAAGCTCATGAGCGCTCTCTGTTGAGAAGGGAAAAAGCGACGGTTGCATGCGCGGGGCGCGGACCGGCACGAATCAGCACCATCGGCCAAAACGCGCACGACGCTCCAGCGTGCAACCGGACGTCGGAAGTTGGCGCCCATTATAGCCAATCGCCCGCCGCGTCCGACGGTTCGGCCCAGGGCTTTCCCGCACGCGGATGAAGCACCTGCTGAATTGGCGTGATAATGGTCGCGCCGGAGGCTTTGCCCTTTTGGCGTTGCTCGTTTTGCATTCCCCTTCCCTCGTTTCATCCCCCATTTACGAGGCGCATGCATGGAAGAAGCGAAGCACTTCATCGGCGGCGCGTGGCGCTCGCCCGCCAGCGGCGAGACCCTCGCCGCAATCGACCCCTCCACTGGCCAGCCGTTCGCGCAGCTCGCGCGTGGCAATGCCGCCGATATCGATGCAGCCGTATCCGCCGCGCGCGCCGCGTACGAAGGCGCCTGGGGCGCACTGAGCGCAGCGGAGCGCGGACGCTTGCTGTTCAAGCTCTCGGCGCGCGTGGCCCAGCATCAGCAGGCGCTCGCGCAGCTCGAAGCGCGCGACACCGGCAAGCCGCTCAAGCAGGCGCGCGCCGACGCCGCCGCGCTCGCGCGCTACTTCGAGTTCTACGCGGGCGCCGCCGACAAGCTGCACGGCGAGACGCTGCCCTACCAGGCAGGCTATACGGTGCTCACGGTGCGCGAGCCGCATGGCGTGACCGGCCACATCGTGCCGTGGAACTATCCGATGCAGATTTTCGGGCGCAGCGTGGGCGCAGCGCTCGCGGCCGGCAACGCCTGCGTCGTGAAGCCCGCCGAGGACGCCTGTGTCTCGCTGCTCGAAGTGGCGGCGCTCGCGCACGACGCGGGTCTGCCCGCCGGCGCGCTGAACATCGTCACGGGCCTCGGTCACGAGGCGGGCGCGGCGCTCTCCGAGCACCCCGGCATCGACCACATCTCGTTCACGGGCTCGCCGCAAACGGGCAAGCTCGTCGCCCAGACAGCCGCCGGCAATCACGTGCCCGTCACGCTGGAGCTGGGCGGAAAGTCGCCGCAGATCGTGTTCGCCGATGCCGATTTCGACGCCGCGCTGCCCGTGCTCGTCGCCGCCATCGTGCAGAACGCGGGACAGACGTGCTCGGCGGGCAGCCGCGTGCTGATCGAGCGAGCCGCCTATGAGCCGCTGCTCGAACGGCTCGCGGCGGCGTTCGGAGCGTTGCGCGTCGGGCCCGCGAGCGCCGACCTCGATTGCGGGCCGCTCATCAGCGACAAGCAGCGGCGGCGCGTGCGCGAGTTTCTCAACGAAGCCCAGCGCGACGGCATCGCGACCGCTGCGCGCGGCAAGCTCGAAGCCGATGCGCCCACCGGCGGCTTCTACGAAGCGCCGGCGCTGCTGCGCGACGTGCCGCCGCAAAGCCGCCTTGCCCAGGAAGAAGTGTTCGGCCCGGTGCTCGCGGCCATGCCCTTCGACGACGAAAGCGAGGCGGTCACACTCGCCAACGGCACCCCCTACGGGCTCGTGGCAGGCGTATGGACGCGCGACGGCGCGCGCCAGATGCGCATGGCGCGGCGCGTGCGCGCGGGCCAGGTGTTCGTGAACAACTACGGTGCGGGCGGCGGTGTCGAGTTGCCGTTCGGCGGCACGCGCCTGTCCGGCTATGGGCGCGAAAAAGGCTTCGAGGCGCTGTACGGCTTCACGGTGCTGAAGACCATCGCGCTGCGGCACGGCTAGCGCGGCGCAATAGCGCTCGCGCACCTCCGCGCATAGTCAGGAAAACGGAATAAATCCACCAACACATGGAGACATCATGCGACTCAAAGGCAAGACCGCTGTCGTGACGGGCGCCGGCTCGGGCTTCGGCGAGGGCATCGCGAAGACTTACGCGCGCGAAGGCGCGAACGTCGTCGTCAACGACCTGAACGGCGCCGCCGCGCAGCGCGTCGCGAGCGAGATCGCGCTCGCGGGCGGCAAGGCCATCGCGGTGACCGGCGACATCACGCGCGAAGCCGACTGGCACGCGCTGCGCGAAGCCGCCGTCGAGGACTTCGGCAGCGTGCAGATCGTCGTCAACAATGCGGGCACCACGCATCGCAACAAGCCCGTGCTCGAAGTGAGCGAGGCCGAATTCGACCGCGTCTACGCCGTCAACGTGAAGGGGCTCTACTGGAGCGTGCGGGCGTTCGTGCCGCACTTTCGCGAGCATGGCGGCGGCGCGTTCGTCAACATCGCCTCCACGGCGGGCATACGGCCGCGCCCGGGGCTCGTCTGGTACAACGGCAGCAAGGGCGCGATGATCGTCGCCAGCAAGGCGCTCGCCGCCGAGCTCGGCCCCGACCAGATCCGCGTGAACTGCGTGAATCCGGTGATCGGCGATACGGGCCTGACCGCCGAATTCATGGGCGTGCCCGACACGCCCGAGAACCGCCAGCGCTTTATCGCGGGCATTCCGCTCGGGCGCTTTTCCACGCCGCAGGACGTGGCCAACGCGTGCCTCTACCTCGCCTCCGACGAAGCAGCCTTCATCACCGGCACCTGCATCGAAGTGGACGGCGGGCGCTGCGTATAGCACGTTCTGGCACGTTCTGGCACGTTCCAGCGCGCTCCCCAGGCAACCAGCACCACGATCGAGTCTATGGAGAAACTATGGCCAGTCCAGCGAATCACCTGCCGCAAGCGGGCGCGGGCGCTCCGCCCTCCGCCTTCGAAGAAGCCACCTACCGCAAGGTCGCGTGGCGCCTCATCCCGCTGCTGATGCTCTGCTACGTGGTCGCGTATCTGGATCGCGTCAACGTGGGTTTCGCCAAGCTGCAAATGAGCGCCGCGCTCAATCTCTCCGATGCGGTCTACGGCTTCGGCGCGGGCATTTTCTTCATCGGCTATTTTTTATTCGAAGTGCCAAGCAATGTGATCCTGCATCGCGTGGGCGCACGCGTATGGATCGCGCGCATCATGGTCACGTGGGGCCTCGTCTCCATCTTCACGATGTTCGCGACCACGCCCACCATGTTCTACGTGATGCGCTTTCTGCTCGGCTTGTGCGAAGCCGGCTTCTTCCCGGGCATCATCCTCTATCTCACGTACTGGTATCCGGCGCACCGGCGCGGCCGCATGACCACCTGGTTCATGACGGCCGTCGCGCTTTCGGGCGTGATCGGCGGCCCGGTCTCGGGCTGGATCCTCAAGTCGTTCAACGGCGTGAACGGCTGGCAGGGCTGGCAGTGGCTGTTCCTGCTCGAAGGTCTGCCTTCGATTATCGTCGGCGTGCTGGTGTTTTTCGTGCTCGACGACCGCATCGGCGACGCGAAGTGGCTGAGCGCCGAAGAACGCGCGCTGCTCGAGCACAACATCGCCGCCGAGGACGCCACCAAGGAAAACCTCCCGCTCGCCAGGGTGCTCATCAACGCGCGCGTGCTCGTGATGAGCCTCACCTACTTCTCGTTCGTGATGGGCCTCTACGGCGTAAGCTTCTGGCTGCCCACCATCATCAAGGCGACGGGCGTAAAAGACGCGCTCATGATCGGGCTGCTTTCGGCGATTCCGTTCGCGGCGGCGGTGGTCGGCATGGTGCTCGCCGCGAAGAGCGCCGACCGCCTGCGCGAGCGCCGCTGGCATATCGCGATTCCGGCCGCGATCGGCGCGATCGGCCTCGTGCTCTCGGTCGCGTGGGCGCACGACACCACGCTCGCGATGACGGCGCTCACGATCGCCACCATTGGCATTCTCACCACGCTGCCGCTGTTCTGGAGCCTGCCCACGGCCTGGCTCGCGGGCGCCGGCGCGGCGGCGGGCATCGCGCTCATCAACTCGATCGGCAATCTCGCGGGCTTTCTGAGCCCCTATGCGGTGGGATGGCTCAAGCAGGTCACGTCGGCGAATGATTCGGGCATGTATATGCTTGCGGCGTTCATGATCCTCGGCGGCTTGCTCGCGCTGTGCGCACCCGCGAAACTGGTGAACCGCTAGCGCGGCTACGCGCGCCAACATGCAAACGGCCGCTTGAAAGCGGCCGTTTTGCGTTGCGTTGCGTTGTGAAGCGAAGCGAAGCGCGCCAGGTCTTAAACGACGTTCATCGCCAGTGCGCTCTCGCGATAGTGCGTGGCCGCCTTGCCGGCGTCGCCGAGCTGCTCGTGCAGGCGTGCGAGCGCGCGATGCGAGCGGATCTTGAGCGGCTCGTTCTCGCTCGCCTCGGCGGACTTGAGCGCGGCCTCCAGGAACGACTGCGCCTTGCCCCAAAGCTGCTGCTTCAGGCACAGGCGGCCCAGCGCGAACAACAGGTCGCCGTCCTCGGGACGCTCCTTGCGCCATGCCTCGGCCTTCTGAATGAGCGGCAGCGCGTCGTTGCCCGCGGTGTCGGGATAACGGCGCAACAGGCGCGCATCCCAGCTCTGCCCCAACGCTTCCTCGACGATCTTGCGCGCCTCGTTCGGGCGGTCGAGTGCGATCAGCAGTTCTGCGGCGCAGTCGGCCAGACGCGGCGAATAACGCTCGACCGGCGTGAGCGCGTGCCAGAGCTCGA
Organism: Paraburkholderia sp. A1BS-2L; assembly: GCF_051125205.1. Taxonomy (NCBI): domain Bacteria; kingdom Pseudomonadati; phylum Pseudomonadota; class Betaproteobacteria; order Burkholderiales; family Burkholderiaceae; genus Paraburkholderia; species Paraburkholderia sp. A1BS-2L. The sequence goes on along the minus strand of NZ_CP120428.1, from coordinate 942,991 downwards.
GCAACGCGTCCGCGTTGTGGCGCCGGTCGCGCAACAGGTTCTCCGCCGCGAGCTGGCGCAGGCGCACCGCCACGGCCGGATGCAGCGCCTCGCGCTTTTCCAGCGTCTTCACGAGCTTGAGCACTTCGCCCCAGTTCTTGAGCTGCTGCTGCGCGCGCAGCGCGATCTGCTGCGCGTGAATGCGGCGGCCGCCCTGCGAGCGCATTTCGGTGAGCGCGGCGAGCGCCCCGTCCGCGTCGCGCCCATCGGCGCGCATGTCGGCGGTGGCCATGAGGCGCGCTTCCTGGAGGTCGGGGTCGTCCACCTGCGTGAGCCAGTCGTCGCGGCGCGCGTACTCGTGCAGACGATGCGCGGCGTTCGCGGCAATCAGGCCCGCGGCGCCCTTGTTCTTCTCGTCGACGAGCGAATCGCGCGCGGCCTTTTCGGCCCGTGAGAAGCGGCCCGCGTAGAGATTGCCCACGGCGTCGCGCAGCGCCGAGTTGGCCTTTTCCGTGCGCATGCGCGCGCGGTAGGCGGCGACGCGGCGCGGCATCGTCACGATGTTGCGCGCAAAGCGCAAGAGCGCGTAAAGCAGCAGGAACGCGACGACGATGCCCACCACGAAGAGATTGAGCGAGACGTCCACGCGATACGGCGGGTAGACGAGCAGCACCTGCCCCGCGTCGAAACGGCCCACGGTGGCAAGCGCGACGGCGACCGCGAAGAGGATCGCCAGCCAGATAAGTCCACGGATCGCCATGTATTACCCCCGGCTCCGGTATTGCTGGAGTGCCTTCAGGCTCGTGTCGAGCGTGGGCAGCGCGACCGCGCCCGAACCCGCATCCACCTGCTTGAGCAGGTCGCGCACGTTCTGCGTTTCCTTCGACGCGCTGTCGAAGTAGCGCGCGAGCGCCGTGTCGGCGGCAGCGAGGTCGGACTTGAGCGTGGGCCCGTTGCGCGAGAGCAGCGACAGACGCGCCGAAAGCAGGCGCAGCTTCAGGTTCTCGCGCACGAAGTAGCCCTGGTCGGGCGAAGTGAGCATGGCGTCGGCGTTGTCGATGCGGCGCACCTGCACGAGGCTCGCGATCTGCTTGCCGATGCCCGAGACGAAGGTGTCGAGCCACGCGCGCCAGCGCGGCTCGCCGGTGGCGGCGGCCACTTTAGCGGCGTCGAGCGGCGGGGCGACTTCGGGCTTGGTGTGCGCGACCAGCGCTTCGCCCGCGAGCGGGAGCGAGTCGACCGCGTCCAGCGCGGTATCGAGCTTGATCGCGAGGCCCGCGAGATCGGTGGATGGCGCGGCCTTGAGCTTGTCGACGTCCTGCGCGATGGCCTTGCGCACGGCGAGCGCCTGCGGGCTGTCCGAGGCGGCCAGACGCGTGTCGGCGCTTTGCAGCGCGAACAGCGCGAGCTGCGTGTTGCCGGTGAGCTGCAGCTGCTCGCTCGCGCTCGACAGCATCTGGCCGACTTCGGCGAGCGTCCATTCGTCGCGGTTGCGCGCGAGATCGGCGTACTGCTGCGCGAGCGCCTGCTGTGAGTTCTGCGCGTCGGCGATCTTGCCTTCGAGCAGCGACATCTGCTTGTCGACCTGCTGGGCGTTCGCGACGGCCTGATCGGTGCGTGCGCGCAGCGCGGCGCTCTGCTGCTCGGCGGCCTGCTGGCGCTGCATGAGCGCTGCGTCCACGCGGTCGAGCTTGCGGTTAAGCGCGTAGCCGCCTGCCCCCGCGCCTGCGGCGACCAGCACCACCACGAACCACAGGGCGGCCAGGCCCGCACCGCCGCGCCGCACGGGCTGCGATGACGCGGGTGGCGTGGAGGAATAAGTGGAAGAGGCGGATGCCGGGCGCGCACTCGCGGCCGCAGGCGAAGCGCCGCTGCTGCCCTGGGATGCCGCGCCCCGATTGGAAACCTGGCTGGAATCGTTCGAATCAGTCATGCGTGGTTGTGCCGGCGACGACGCCGGGGTGTTCTGAACCGGTTGAGCTGCCTGTGCCCCACCATGAGGCGCAGCTAAATGCGCTACGGAAGAAGCCGAGGATGCTGAAAGGGACAACGCAAGGCCCAGCAGCGTTTCGACGATGCGCTCGTCGCCCGCGCCGGACACCGTAATCCTATCAAAACCCAAACTGCGCGCCGTCTCGCCGATCCGCGCATGGGGCGCGACCAGCGGCGCGTGGCGCAACTCGACGAGTTCGCCTGCAGTAAGGTGATCGCGCGCGAGCTCGTCGAGATTGCGCACGCCTTCGGAACTGGTCACGAGCCACGCGTGCGGCGCGCCGCCGAGCAGCGCATGCACGCTCTCCCAGACGCCGATGGGCGGCTCGGGCATGGCGCGGCGGTAGGCAGCGACGGCCTCGACTTCGGCGCCCGCCTCGCGCAGGCGCTCGGCGAGCCATTCGCGGCCGCCGTCGCCGCGCACGATCAGCACGCGCTTGCCCGCGAAAGCGTTCTCGCCGAGCGTTTTTTCGAGCGCGGCGTAGAGCGACTCGGAGTCGAAGCGCGCGGATTCCTCGTCGGCGGGACGCGCCGGGCTGATCACGCGATGCTCGGGCGCCGCGACGCCGTGACGCGCGAGGGCAGCCACGCTGGCCGGCCCCACCACGGCGACGGGCAGCGCATGCGGCCAGATCGACGAAATCGCACTGTAGTGGCCGAACGCACGGTCGACGGCGTTGGGCGAGACGAACACCACCAGCGCGTAGCGGTCGAGCGCGCCGAGCGCTTCGCGCAAGGGCGCGTCGTCGCGCACGGTTTCGATGGCAATGAGCGGGAATTCAAGCGTGCGCAGGCCGCGCGACTCGAGCTGTGCGGCAAGCGAGCGCGACTGGCCGGCCGGTCGGGTAATGACGACGGTGAACGGCCCGGAAGCACGATTGGAAGCAGCACCACCCGCGCCCCCGCCAGGGTCGGCGGGGCCGCCCCACTCATCGGGCTGCGCAGGAGCGCTCGCGCCGGCGCGACGCGGCTGCCAGGGGGCCGTCATCGCGCGCCCGTCTCGTCCGGCTTGCTGGCCGGCGGCGCGTTCGGCGCACGCGCATCGTCGGCGCTGGCCTCGGAAAGCGCGCGCACGATCTCGAGCGCGCCCTGGGCGATCAGTTCGTCCGCGACCCGGCGCCCCAGCGCGACGGCATCTTCAACGGTGGCCGGCGCCGTGTCGCCTTCGGCGGCGAGCACGCGGCTCGCGTCGGGCGTGGCGATCGTGCCGCGCAGCGCGAGCCGCCCATCGCGCCACTGCGCGTACGCGGCCAGCGGCACCGAGCAGCTGCCGCCGAGCGCGCGCGACACCATGCGCTCGGCCTCCACGGCCTTCGCGGTGGCGTCGTCGTGCAGCGGCGCGAGCCACGCGGCCAGATCGGCGCGATCGGCGCGGATCTCGATGCCGAGCGCGCCCTGCCCCGCCGCTGGCAGGCTGTCCGCCGGCTCCAGCAGCGCGCGGATGCGCGCGCCGAGGCCCAGGCGCTTTAACCCCGCCGCCGCGAGAATGATGGCCGCGTAGTCACCGCGATCGAGCTTGGCAAGGCGCGTGTCGAGGTTGCCGCGCAGCGGCTTCACGTCCAGATGCGGATAGCGCGCGCGGATCATCGACTCTCGGCGCAGGCTGGAAGTGCCCACGACGCTGCCCGGCGGCAGCGCCGCAAGCGATTCGTAATCGTTGGACACGAGGGCGTCGCGCGGGTCCTCGCGCTCCATGATGGCCGTGAGCGCGAAGCCCTCGGGCAGCTCCATGGGCACGTCCTTGAGCGAATGCACGGCCAGATCGGCGCGTCCTTCGGCCAGCGCCTGCTCCAGCTCCTTGACGAACAGCCCCTTGCCGCCGACTTTCGACAGCGTGCGGTCGAGAATTTGATCGCCGCGTGTCGTCATTCCGACAATTTTCACGTCGCAGGATGGATATAATTTGTGCAGCGCAGCTTGCACATGCTCGGCCTGCCACATCGCCAGGCGGCTCTCCCGCGAAGCGATCACAAGGGTGCGGGGCGTGGGCGCGGATAACATCTCGGAATTCATGGCAAGCACATCGAATGACGGGTTCGAAAAACAGAATCGGATAACGGGCAATGTTAGCACGCGCCCCTTTTTCGGCCTGCCGCCCGCAAGCCGATGGGGCTCACGAAGCCCCTCCCCGGCAACACCGGCCCTGTCCGAACTGTCCGCACGCTGTCTCATAATATGCGCGATGCACGTGCGGCACGCGCAAGATGGCGCATTCATTCCAGGTTACACCCGTTGTACCCCTGACCGCGGCCCGCGCCGCGGCCATGCAGTTGGCAGTTCCCGATCAACTTGTCCATCTCCTGGCTAGTCCTGAGGAAAACATCGTGAAGTCTTCCGGATCGGCGCGCGCAGAGCGCCGCAACAACGCATCGCAACCCGCCTCTTCCACGGCCGCCGAAACGGCCGCCCCGTCGACGGCCAAAAAGGCCAAGTCGACGACCACCGTGAAAGCCTTGACCCCATCGACCCAATCGACGAAGGCGGCAAAGGCCACGAAAGCGGCAGACGCGACGAAGACCACGAAGGCCACCCCAACTCCCAAGGCCCTGAAAGTCACTCGAGCTGCCAAGCCCGCGGCGAAGTCGGCGGCGAAGCCCGCGACCGCCGCGCGCAACGCCCGCGCACGCGACGACAAGGACCAGCCGCTGTTCGAGGACATCCGCTACCTCGGCCGCCTGCTCGGCGAAGTGCTGCGCGAGCAGGAAGGCGACGCCGTGTTCGACGTGGTGGAAACCATCCGCCAGACCGCCGTGCGCTTTCGCCGCGAGGACGACAACACCGCCGCGCTCGCGCTGGAAAAGCAGCTGCGCGCGCTCTCGCCCGAGCAGACCGTGAGCGTGGTGCGCGCGTTCAGCTATTTCTCGCATCTCGCGAACATCGCCGAGGATCGCCATCGCAACCGCCGCCGCCGCATCCACGATCTCGCGGGCTCGGCGCCGCAGGCGGGCACCATCGCGCATTCGCTCGAACGTCTAGCGCAGGCGGGCGCGGCCGCGACGCCCGTGCTCCAGCAGTTCTTCAACGACGCGCTGATCGTGCCCGTGCTCACCGCGCACCCCACCGAAGTGCAGCGCAAAAGCACGCTCGATTCGCAGCACGACGTCGCGCGCCTGCTCGCCGAACGCGACCAGCCGCTCACGCATCGCGAGCGCGAGCAGAATGAGGCGCTGTTGCGTGCGCGCGTGACCTCGCTCTGGCAAACGCGCATGCTGCGCGACTCGCGCCTGACCGTGGGCGACGAAATCGAAAACGCGCTTTCGTACTACCACACGACCTTCCTCACCGAGATCCCCGCGCTGTACGGCGAGATCGAAACGTCGCTGAAAGAGCACGGCGTCGATGCGCGACTGCCCGCGTTCTTCCAGATGGGCAGTTGGATCGGCGGCGACCGCGACGGCAACCCGAACGTCACCGCCGCCACGCTCGAAGAAGCGAGCGAGCGCCAGGCGCAGGTGATCCTGCAGCACTACCTCGATGAAGTGCACAAGCTCGGCGCGGAGCTGTCCGTCTCGAACCTGCTCGCGGGCGCGAGCGACGAGTTGAAGGCACTTGCCGCGGCCTCGCCCGACCAGTCGCCGCACCGCGTGGACGAGCCGTACCGCCGCGCGCTGATCGGCGTCTATACGCGGCTTGCGGCCAGCGCGCGCGTGCGCCTCGGCGAAGGCGTGGTCGCCGTGCGCAGCGCGGGCCGCAACGTCCAGCCCGTGCGCGCGCAGCCCTACGCCGACGCAGCCGAGTTCTCGCGCGACCTGCATATCCTGATGGATTCGCTCGCCGAGCATCACGGCGCCTCGCTCGCGACCACGCGTCTTGCCCCGCTCATGCGCGCCGTCGACGTGTTCGGCTTCCATCTCGCGAGCATCGACTTGCGCCAGAGCTCGGACATCCACGAAGCCGTGATCGCCGAGCTGCTCGCGCGCGCGGGCGTGCAAGCCGATTACGCGTCGCTCTCCGAAGACGACAAGCAGATCGTCCTGCTTGCGCAGCTCGCCGACGCGCGCCCGCTGCGCTCGCCCTGGCTCGACTACTCGGACCTCGTGAAAAGCGAGCTCGGCGTGCTGGAGATGGCGCGCGTGACGCGCGAGAAGTTCGGCGCGCGCGCGGTGCGCAACTACATCATCTCGCACACCGAAACGGTTTCCGACCTGCTCGAAGTGATGCTGCTGCAAAAGGAAACCGGTCTCATGAGCGGGCGTCTCGGCCATGCCGACGATGCCGCGAAGGCCTCGCTGATGGTGATCCCGCTGTTCGAGACGATCCCCGATTTGCGCAACGCCACGCGCATCATGCGCGACCTGCTTGCGCTGCCGGGCATCGACAGCATCGTCGAGCACCAGGGCAACGAGCAGGAAATCATGCTCGGCTACTCGGACAGCAACAAGGACGGCGGCTTCCTCACCTCGAACTGGGAGCTCTACCGCGCCGAGCTCGCGCTCGTCGCGCTCTATCGCGAGCGCGGCATCACGCTGCGCCTGTTCCATGGCCGCGGGGGCACGGTGGGCCGCGGGGGCGGTCCGACCTACAACGCGATCCTCTCGCAGCCGCCGGGCACGGTCGAAGGCCAGATCCGCCTGACCGAGCAGGGCGAAGTCATCGCTTCGAAGTTCGGCAATCCGGAGATCGGCCGCCGCAACCTCGAAACGGTGATTGCCGCCACGCTCGAAGCCACGCTGCTGCCGATGGGCAAAGCCGCCGGCAACGCGCCGGACCAGTTGCCCGTGTTCGAAGAGACCATGCAGATGCTCTCCGATGCGGCGATGGCGGCGTACCGCTCGCTCGTCTACGAGACGCCCGGCTTCACCGACTACTTCTTCGCCTCGACGCCGATCACCGAAATCGCCGAGCTCAACATCGGCAGCCGGCCCGCCTCGCGCAAGCTGCAGGACCCGAAGAACCGCAAGATCGACGACCTGCGCGCGATTCCGTGGGGCTTCTCGTGGGGCCAGTGCCGCCTGCTGCTCACCGGCTGGTACGGCTTTGGCAGCGCGGTGGCCGCGTATCTCGACGAAGCGGGCAACGACGCGGAGCGCACGCGCCGCCTCGCGCTCTTCAGGAAGATGTACAAGACCTGGCCGTTCTTCTCGAACCTGCTTTCGAACATGGACATGACGCTTGCGAAGACGGATCTCGCGGTGGCGTCGCGCTATGCGCAGCTCGTCGCCGACAAGAAGCTGCGCAAGCTCGTGTTCGACCGCATCGTGGCCGAGTGGGAGCGCACCACGCGCGTGCTCGACGAGATCACGGGCGCGAGCGGCCGTCTCGCGGATAACCCGCTGCTGGCACGTTCGATCAAGAACCGCTTCCCGTATCTCGACCCGCTCAATCACTTGCAGGTCGAGCTGATCAAGCGCTATCGCGCCGGCGACCCGAGCCCGCGCGTGCGGCGCGGCATTCATCTGACGATCAACGGGATTGCGGCGGGGTTGCGCAATACGGGTTGATCTTTACGCGCATCGAGAAACGGCGTCATGCCCCTACGGGCACGACGCCGTTTTTTTCTTGCGCCGATTGCGTGAAGGGCTTTAGTCGCGCCGCGTCGCCTCGATCATCAACGCATCGAGCTTGAACGAGCCATCGCTTTGGACATCGAAGTATTGCCTCACTTCATCGGGCGCACGCTCCCACATCGAGCGGATCGCGCTCACGCGCTCGGGCGGCGTGCGCATGCGCGCCACCCACGTGTCGAAGTCGAGCGCGATGCGCCAGCGCTCGGCCACCTTCGCGTCGAACCCCGCGCGATCGAGCATCGCGAGCCACTCATCGGCGCGGTAGTCGCGAATATGCGAAGCATCGCGCAACAATTCGACCGCCTGGATATGCGTGTCGTAAAGCGGATCGTCGATACCGGCGATGTCGATGAACTTCAGGCGCCCACCGGGCTTGAGCACGCGATGCACCTGGCGAAGCGCGCGCGGCACGTCGCGCCAGTGGTGCGCGCTCATGCGACTGATCGCCCAGTTGAAGGTCGCATCGGCGAACGGCAGCGCCTCGGCGGCGCCCTGCTGTGTACGGATGGTCGCAAGGCCGCGGTCTTTCGCGGCGGCCTCGACCGTGGCGAGCATCGGTGCAGCAATGTCGTAGGCCACGACTTCACGCACGTGTGGCGCCACCGCGAAGCTCGCATGCCCCGCGCCGCAGCCCATGTCCAGCACCACGGCGTTGCCGCAAGTCGCCGCGAAGGTGGCGGCGAGATTGTCCAGATCCGCGCCGCTCGCGTGAACCTGGCTCGTGAGATAGGCGGCTGCGGTCGAGCCGAATGCGTCGGCGACCTGATCGTGATGCTTCATCGCTTGCTCCTGTAGGTGAACGGCCTGTGCAGTACCGAGTCCGGCGCCGCGTCAGCCGTTACAATAGAGGCCGTTTTGTACCAGTACAAGTTAAGCGATTATTCTGGTATCGCGAGCACCTGCCCCACGCCTCATGAGCCCCGACACCCCAGCCTCCGGAGCGCCAGCCGCCGACCTCGGCGCCGCCAAAACGCTCGACGCCACGCCCGCCCGTGCGCTGGGCGAATTTATCCGCGCCCACCGCGAGCGGCTCTCGCCGCAGGAAGTCGGCTTGCCGCCCGGCCCGCGCCGCCGCACGCCGGGCCTGCGCCGCGAAGAAGTCGCGCAGCTGTGCGCCGTGAGCCCCACCTGGTACACGTGGATCGAGCAGGGCCGGCCCGTCTCGGCTTCGGCGGACGCGCTCGCGCGCATCGCCGTCGCGCTGCGCCTCTCGCGCGCCGAGCGCGCCTATTTGTTCGAACTGGCCGCCCAGCGCGATCCCGCCGAGCCCGATCCATCCAGCGCTGCCGATGCACCCGCCACGCTCCTGCAAACAGTGCAACTGGTGGACGCGCCCGCCTACGTGCTCGACCGCCAGTGGACCGCGCTCGCATGGAACGCCCACGCGGCGGACCTGTTCACGGGCTGGCTCGATGCCGGGCACGACCGCAACCTGCTGCGCTTCACCTTCACGCAGCCGCTCGGGCGCGAGTTGATCGTCGATTGGGAAACGCGCGCGCGGCGCCTCGCCGCCGAATTTCGCGCCGACTCGATCCGCCATCTGAACGACGCCCCCACGCGCGCGCTGATCGATTCGCTGCTGGCCGCGAGCGACGAGTTCGCGCGCTTCTGGGCCTCGCAGGATGTGTTCGAGCGCGAAGGCGGCCGGCGCGAGTTCAATCATCCGCGCCACGGCCGCATCGCCTACGACCAGATCACGCTCAAGCCCGCGCATCGCGAAGACCTGAAGCTGGTGGTGCTGGTGCGGCTTTGAACGCCGCGGCGCCCGGCGCTTTGCGCGCGGCCGCCGCGCATCGCTTCATCCGGCGCAGCGCCGGGCGGCCCACGCACCGGCGGCCCACTGCGCCGATGGTAAAATCGTCTTCTTTCCCGCCGTGCGCCGCGTCTGGCATCAGAATGCGCTGCTGAGCTTCCTGCCTGAGCACACGGCCCGCTTAATCACGCTCGTTCACGCCCATCACCATGACGTCCCAACTGCACAAAAAAGGCGAAGCCTGGTCGGCTCGCTTCTCCGAGCCCATGTCGGAGCTGGTCAAACGCTATACGTCGTCGGTCTTCTTCGACAAGCGCCTCGCGCTCGTCGATATCGAGGGCTCGCTCGCGCACGCGTCGATGCTGGCTGCGCAGAAGATCATCTCCGCCGACGACCTCGCCGCCATCCAGGGCGGCATGGCGCAAATCAAGGGCGAGATCGAGCGCGGCGAATTCGAATGGCTGCTCGATCTCGAAGACGTGCACCTGAACATCGAGGCGCGCCTCACGGCGCTGATCGGCGACGCGGGCAAGCGCCTGCACACGGGCCGCTCGCGCAACGACCAGGTCGCGACCGACATCCGCCTGTGGCTGCGCGGCGAGATCGACCGCATCGGCGGCCTGCTCGGCGACCTGCGAGGCGCGCTGCTCGACCTCGCCGACCAGCACGCGGGCACGATCATGCCGGGCTTCACGCACCTGCAAGTCGCGCAGCCGGTCACGTTCGGCCATCACCTGCTCGCCTACGTGGAGATGTTCACGCGCGACGCCGAGCGCATGGCCGACTGCCGCAAGCGCGTGAACCGTCTGCCACTGGGTGCGGCGGCGCTCGCGGGCACGAGCTATCCGATTGACCGCTTCGCGGTGGCGAAGACGCTGGGCTTCGACAGCATCTGCACGAACTCGCTCGACGCCGTCTCCGACCGCGACTTCGCGATCGAATTCACGGCCGCCGCCGCACTGGTGATGACGCACGTGTCGCGCTTCTCCGAAGAACTGGTGCTGTGGATGAGCCCGCGCGTGGGCTTCATCGATCTGGCCGACCGCTTCTGCACGGGCTCGTCGATCATGCCGCAGAAGAAGAACCCGGACGTGCCCGAGCTCGCGCGCGGCAAGACCGGCCGCGTGAACGGCCACCTGATGGCGCTCCTCACGCTGATGAAGGGCCAGCCGCTCGCGTACAACAAGGACAACCAGGAAGACAAGGAGCCGCTGTTCGACACCGTCGACACGGTTGCGGACACGCTGCGCATCTTTGCGGAAATGGTCGCGGGCATCTCGGTGAAGGAGCAGGCGATGCGCGCAGCGGCGCTGCAAGGCTTCTCGACGGCCACCGACCTCGCCGACTACCTCGTGAAAAAGGGCCTGCCGTTCCGCGACGCACACGAAGCCGTGGCGCACGCGGTGCGCATCTGCGTGGAGCGCAACTGCGATCTCGCGGACCTCACGCTCGACGAAATGCGCCGCGAGCTGCCGGCCGTTGCGCATCTGCTGGCCGAGGACGTGTTCGCGGTGCTCACGCTCGAAGGCTCGGTCTCGGCGCGCAACCATCCGGGCGGCACCGCGCCGGAGCAGGTGCGTGCGGCCATCGCGGCGGCACGCGCAGCGCTGAAGTAAGGGGCGCGGCGGCGCATCATTCGGGCTGGATGATGCGTCCACGAGGTCACGACAAAGCGGGCGCGCGACGAATACCGTCGCGCGCCCGCTTTGCATTGGAGCGCCGCTGCGCACTGTGTTCCCTGCAAAATGCACGAAGTGAGCACCCGAGGTTCGCGCCCCTTCGCCTATCATGGCGCATGATCCCGGCTGGCCGACCCGCCGGCCCCGCCCAACCCCGCTCGCCCGACCCGATGATCGTCCGCCCTCACCTGCACTGGTTCCGCATGCTGCTCGCCTGGCGCGGTTCCGTGCTGCCGCAGCTTCTGCCGCGCCTCATGCTCGTGCTGGCGATCTCGATCGTGGCTGTTGCCTCCCACGATCACATCCTCAAGGTCACGGTGAACCTGAGCACGGTGCCGTTCTCGCTGATCGGCATCGCGCTCGCGGTGTTCCTCGGCTTTCGCAACAGCGCGAGCTACGACCGCTACTGGGAAGGCCGCAAGCTGTGGGGGCAATTGCTCAACCAGACGCGCTCGCTCGTGCGCGAGTCGCTCACACTGGTGCAAAGCAGCGATCCTCGCGCGCACGTGCGCCCGTTAGCTGCGCTGCTCTGCGCGCTGCCACATGCGCTGCGCCACCAGTTGCGCCGCACCGACCCACGCGCGGACCTCGAGGCGCGCCTGCCGCGCGACATGGTGGAACGCGTGATGGCTTCGCGCTACCGTCCCATGACGCTCGTGCAATGCGCTTCCGAATGGCTGCGCGACGAAGCGCGCGCGGGCCGCGTCGACGGCTACGCCGTGCTCGCCTTCGAGCACAATCTCAATGGACTTTCCGACGTGATCGGCGGCTGCGAGCGCATCGTCTCCACGCCGCTGCCTTTCGCTTATACGGTGATGATTCACCGCACGGTGTACTTCTTCTGCGCGCTGCTACCCTTCGGGCTCGTCGACAGCATCGGCGCGCTCACGCCGATCTTCGCGGTGTTCGTGGCCTACGCGTTCATGGCGCACGAAGCAATCGCCTCGCAGCTCGAAGACCCGTTCGGCACTGATGAAAACGACCTCGCGCTAAACGCGATGTCGGAGAGCATCGAGCTCGCGCTGCACGACCTGCTGGGCGACCCCACCACGCTCGCGGCGCGCGCGCCCGAGCAGTTCATCTTCGACTGAACGAACCGGCCGGGGCTGACGGCTCAGCGGTTATTCACCGTCTCCGACAAGCGCTTGAGCGTCGCAAGCCGCGCCCCGAGCAGGTCGAGGCGAGCACGCTCGTCGACGAGCGGCGTGGTCGCGTCGCGATACGCGCGCCATGCGCGTTGCGCGCGCGCGAGCGCGGGCCGCGAGTGCGCCGGCATGCGCACATACAGCTTGCGATAGTAGCGATTCAGGTCGTAGCTCACGTGCTCGCAGCGTGCATCGGCGCTACAGGCGCGCACGCGAGGCGGCGCGTCGCCCGATGCCGCCGCGGCCTGCCCGCGCAGCGAGAGCGCGCGGTCGCGCACCGGCTGCAGGCGCATATCCGCCTCGTAAAGCTGATAAGTTGAGCCGCTCGTGCTCGCGAATGCCGCACCAAGCATCGTGTCCTCGGCGTCGCGCCACGCCGCCCATTTGGTCTGGCTGAGTCGCCAGCGCTTTTGCTGCGCAGGCGGCAACTGCGAGACCAGTTGCGCGAGCGCCGCGTCGGCGGCGCTATGCCACGCGGTGCGCGCCTCGTCCATGCACTGGATCTGCCCCGCCGTCGAGGAACGGTCGGCGCGCGCGAGACAGGCCCGCATGCCCGCATCGATCGGGTCGGCGGCCGCCACTTCGGCATGCGCCGCCGGCGCTAGCGCCACCAGCCCGGCCGCCAACCCCGCTGCCACATTCACCGCCAGCGTAGCCGCCGTAGCCAGCGTCGTCACGAAAGAACGCACCATCATGCCGCTCGACCTTCTCCTGGCGCTCAAGCGCGCACGCAATCCACGAAATACTCGATGCGGCCGTTGATGGTCTCGCCCACGAGTCCGTGGATGTCGGTGTGGAAGCCCGGGAAGCGCTCGTTGAATTCGCGCGCGAACTTCAGGTAATTCACGATCGTCTTGTTGAAGCGCTCGCCCGGAATCAAGAGCGGAATGCCCGGCGGATACGGCGTGAGCAGAATCGACGTGACGCGGCCTTCGAGTTCGTCGACGGGCACGCGGTCGATCTCGCGGTGCGCGAGCTTGGCGAACGCGTCGGACGGCTTCATCGCGGGCTCCATGTCCGAGAGATACATCTCGGTCGTGAGGCGCGCGATGTCGTTGGCGCGGTAGACGCTGTGGATCTGCTGGCACAGGTCGCGCAGGCCCACGCGCTCGTACATCGGATGCTGCGCGACGAACTCGGGCAACACGCGCCAGAGCGGCTGGTTATTGTCGTAGTCGTCCTTGAACTGCTGGAGCTCCGTGACCATCGAGTTCCAGCGGCCCTTGGTGATGCCGATCGTGAACATGATGAAGAACGAATACAGCCCCGTCTTCTCCACGATGATGCCGTGCTCGGCCAGGTACTTCGTGACGATGGCCGCGGGAATGCCGGCGTCGCCGAAATCGCCGTCCACGTCCAGACCCGGCGTGACGATGGTCGCCTTGATCGGGTCGAGCATGTTGAAGCCCTCGGCGAGCTTGCCGAAGCCGTGCCAGTGATCGTTCGGGCGCAGCATCCAGTCTTCGCGCGAGCCGATGCCTTCCTCGGCCAGATCGTCCGGGCCCCAGACCTGGAAGAACCAGTCGTCGCCGTACTCGGCGTCGACCTTGCGCATGGCCCGGCGGAAATCGAGCGCCTCGGCAATCGACTCTTCCACGAGCGCAGTGCCGCCCGGCGCTTCCATCATCGCAGCGGCCACGTCGCACGACGCGATGATCGCGTATTGCGGGCTCGTGGACGTGTGCATGAGGTAGGCCTCATTGAAGCGGTGGCGATCGAACGCGCTGTCTTCGGAGTCCTGCACCACGATCTGCGAAGCCTGCGAGATGCCGGCCAGCAGCTTGTGCGTGGAATGCGTCGCGAACACGAGCGCCTTGGTGCGCGGACGGCCCGCGCCGATCGCGTGCATGTCCTGGTAGAACGCGTGGAATTCGGCGTGCGGCAGCCAAGCTTCGTCGAAGTGCAGCGTGTCGAGCATGTCGCCGAGCAGGTCCTTGATCATCTCGACGTTGTAGATCACGCCGTCGTAGGTGCTTTGCGTGATCGTGAGGATGCGCGGCTTGACGTTCGGGTTCTTCGCGAGCACTTCGCGCGCGAACGGATTTGCCTCGATCTTCTTGCGGATGTTTTCCGGCTTGAACTCGTCGCGCGGAATCGGGCCGATGATGCCGAAGTTGTTGCGCGTGGGCGTGAGGAACACGGGAATCGCGCCCGTCATGGTGATCGCGTGCAGGATCGACTTGTGGCAATTGCGGTCCACGAGCACGATGTCGCCGGGCGCCACCGTTGCGTGCCAGACGATCTTGTTCGACGTGGACGTGCCGTTGGTCACGAAGAACACGTGGTCGGCGCTGAAGATGCGCGCCGCATTGCGCTCCGAGGCCGCGACCGGGCCCGTATGGTCGAGCAGCTGGCCGAGTTCCTCAACCGCATTGCAGACGTCCGCGCGCAGCATGTTCTCGCCGAAGAACTGGTGAAACATCTGGCCGAGGGGGTTCTTCAGAAACGCCACGCCGCCCGAGTGGCCCGGGCAGTGCCACGAGTACGAGCCTTCGTCGGCGTACTTCACGAGTTCCTTGAAGAACGGCGGCGCCAGCGCGTCGAGATACACCCGCGCTTCGCGAATCACATGGCGCGCGACGAACTCCGGCGTGTCCTCGAACATGTGGATGAAGCCGTGCAGCTCGCGCAGGATGTCGTTGGGCAAGTGGCGCGAGGTGCGCGTCTCGCCGTACAGGAAGATCGGGATGTCGGCGTTGCGCTTGCGCACCGCTTCCACGAATGCGCGCAGCGCGATGATCGCGGGCGCGTGGCCAGGCGCTTCGCCATCGGAATCCTCGACGTAGGGCAACAGCTCGTCGTCGTCGATCGAAAGGATGAAACACGCCGCGCGGCTCGATTGCTGCGCAAACGACGTGAGGTCGCCGTAGCTCGTCAGCCCGAGGACTTCCGCGCCCTCTTTCTCGATGGCTTCGGCGAGTGCCCGGATGCCGGAACCCGAGATGTTCTCGGAGCGAAAGTCTTCGTCAATGATGACGACGGGAAAACGAAACTTCATGGGCGAATTCTCCAAAAGAAACGACCGCTGCTAATGATGCGCAGCGGTCCCCATATGTCGTGTGTGCGGTGGGTGGTGGTGCGCTCGAACTCAGGTCTTGGGCAGCGTGACGCCGTGCTGGCCTTGATATTTGCCGCCGCGATCCGCGTACGACACCTCGCAGACCTCGTCGCTCTCGAAGAAGAGCACTTGGGCCACGCCTTCGTTCGCGTAGATTTTGGCAGGCAACGGTGTCGTATTCGAGAATTCGAGCGTCACATAGCCTTCCCACTCGGGCTCGAAGGGCGTCACGTTCACGATGATCCCGCAGCGCGCATAGGTGGACTTGCCCAGACACACGGTCAGGACGTTGCGCGGAATGCGGAAGTACTCGACCGTGCGCGCGAGCGCGAACGAATTCGGCGGGATGATGCAGACGTCGCCCTTGAAGTCCACGAACGACTTTTCGTCGAAGTTCTTCGGGTCGACGATGGTCGAATTGATGTTCGTGAAGATCTTGAATTCGTCGGCGCAGCGGATGTCGTAGCCGTAGCTCGAGGTGCCGTAGCTCACGATCTTGCGGCCGTCCTCCGACATGCGAACCTGGTCGCGCACGAACGGCTCGATCATCTGCTGCTCTTCGGCCATGCGCCGGATCCACTTGTCGGATTTGATTGCCATGTTGGGCTACGGTCCAGAAAAAACGGGGAACGAAAAAAGATAACGCCGGAAACAACGCAGAAGCGGCGCGGGAATGGCCCGAAAGCGCGCCTCGCGCGCTCTGCCGCCCGCTTCGCGGCGCGCCGCCGCTGTACGAAAGGCGCCTATTTTACGCGATGTGGATCGGCGTGCCTGGAAGTGCACGCGAGGCGCCCCTAGGCGGGGCGTCATCGCGTGCGGTGCGGCCGCGCGTCACTGCGCCTTGATCACGCCGCAGGCGAGCGCCGGGCCGGTGCCGCGCGCAGGAAAGGCGTAGGGATCGATGGGGTCGCGATGCACGAGCACCGCGCGTTGCAAAACGGAGCGCACGCCGTCGAGCGAGACCTCCGGCGCCACGATGAAACCGATGGCGACGCCGTTGGAATCCGCGTGGATATTGCCGAGATCGCCCTCCACGCGCACGCCCGGCTTGAGGCGGTCGGCCGCGGGCGCGAACACGCTGCCGGCGCTCGAAGCGTCGGCAGCGTTGCAGTCGCCGCGATCGTGGACCTGGACCGCGTGGTCGCTGTCGGGCGCGAGGCCAAGAAGGTTGTAGCTCACCTGCACGCCGTCCGAGCGCTCGACGAACGAGACGGTGCCCCGCACCTGGCTGCCGACGACAGGCAAGACCTGTGCGAGCGCACGCTTGTCCTGCCGGCCCATGAAGCTGGTGCAGCCGGCCAGCAGCATGCACGCCGCCACGGCCAGCAGGGCTGCGCGGCCCGCGCGCCTTGCGTCTCCCCTCTCGATTCCTTTGCCCATGCAATCCTCATGTCCGCACGCGGTGCGCCCCTGCGCCCGTCGATCCGGACCCTTGAATGTCACATGATACCGCGCGCAAGGCCTTGTGCGCGCCCCGCGTGAGCGCTGCCACACACGCCGCAAGCCTTATGCAGCAAGGCTTAACGAGGTACGCCACGCGGCCTCGGCTCGGTATCGGCTCAAACAGGGACAGTTTGCCGGCCTGGCCCGCCAGCCGCGCGATGCGCGGCTCACGTGTTCTGCACGACGATGGTCGGGAACTTCGAGCTCATGTCGCGCGCGCGCTCCGCGATCTGGATCGCGATACGGCGGGCGATCGCCTTGTAAGTCGCGGCCACCGAGCCAGCCGGATCGGCCACCACGCTCGGATGGCCCGAGTCGGCCTGTTCGCGAATCCCGATGTCGAGCGGCAGGCTGCCGAGCACCTCCACGCCGTACTCCTTCGCCATGCGTTCGCCGCCGCCCGCGCCGAAGATGTGCTCGGCGTGACCGCAGTTCGAGCAAACGTGCACGGCCATGTTCTCGACGATGCCGAGAATCGGAATGCCCACCTTCTCGAACATCTTGAGACCCTTCTTCGCGTCGAGCAGCGCGATGTCCTGCGGCGTCGTCACGATCACCGCGCCCGTGACCGGCACCTTCTGCGAGAGCGTCAGCTGGATGTCGCCCGTGCCCGGGGGCATGTCCACCACCAGGTAGTCGAGCTCGCGCCAGTTGGTCTGGCGCAGCAACTGCTCGAGCGCCGAGGTGGCCATCGGGCCGCGCCAGACCATCGGGTTGTCCTGCTCGATCAGAAAGCCGATCGAGTTGGCCTGCACGCCGTGCCCTTCGAGCGGGTCCATCGACTGGCCGTCCGGCGATTGCGGGCGGCCAACGATACCGAGCATCATCGGCAGCGACGGGCCGTAGATATCCGCGTCGAGTACGCCGACCGAGGCGCCTTCGGCCGCCAGCGCGAGCGCGAGGTTCACGGCAGTCGTGCTCTTGCCCACGCCGCCCTTGCCCGAGGCCACGGCGACGATGTTCTTCACGTTCGGCAACAGCTTCACGCCGCGCTGCACGGTGTGCGCGGTAATCTCATGGCGCACCGCGACCCGGCTCGCCTTGACGCCGGGCACGCCGGCAAGCGCGCCTTCCACCTGGGCGCGGACCGCGTCGTACTGGCTCTTTGCCGGATAGCCGAGCACGATTTCGACGCCAACCGTATCGCCGTCGACCGTAACGTTTCGCACACCTTTTGCCGTTGCGTACGGCTTGCCCGTGTTCGGATCCACGAGGGCCGCCAGCGCGGCGTCGACCAATGCCCGATCAATGCTCATTCAAACTCCGTGTGCAAGAATGCGCCGGCGCCCGCGCGGCCGGAATGCCGTGAGGTGTCATGTCAGCGCCGGAAATCGCAAGAAATTGTTAAGCTGGATTGCGCAAATGCCCGCGGCAAGGCACGCTTCGCGGCATCGGCCCTTTTTGCACCGCTGCTTGTGCCGAATGTGCACTTGTCAAGCCGTCGCAAAAAAGGACCCATCATTGCCAGACGACTCGCGCATGTGCCCAAGTCGTCATTGTAGTAGTTGCAGCCGCGCGCCGTCCGAAGACCCTGAGGCCAATCGGGCCCAATCGGGCCCAATCGGGCGCAGTGACCGGCACAAGCGACTGTGCAGTTCCACCCAAGAGAGGATTGAAAATGAACACAAGAATCTTGACCCGCCTGTCCGTCTTCGCCGTTGCCGGTGCGCTCGTCGCCGGTTGTGCAACCGAGCAGGGTACCAACACCGCCATCGGCACCGGTGTCGGCGCTGGCACGGGCGCGGCCATCGGCGCGATCTTCGGCGGCGGCAAGGGTGCAGCCATCGGCGCGGGCGCCGGCGCGCTGGTCGGCGGCATCACGGGCTACAACTGGACCGCCATCCACAACAAGCTCTCCGGCGCCACCAAGGGCACCGGCACGCAGATCAGCGAGCAGCCGGACGGCTCGCTCAAGCTCAACATCCCGAGCAACGTGACGTTCGACACCAACAGCTACGCGATCAAGCCGTCGTTCGCGCCGGTGCTCGACCAGGTCGCGCAGACGCTGCAGCAGAACCCGGAAGTGGTCGCGCAGGTCGTGGGCCATACGGACAACACGGGCCAGCCCGCTTACAACCAGACGCTGTCGGTCAACCGCGCGCAGAGCGTGGTCAACTACCTGGCGTCGCGCGGCATCCCGATGCAGCGCATGGCCGCCGAAGGCCGCGGCGACACCCAGCCGATCGCGGACAACAGCACCGAAGCCGGCCGCACCGCGAACCGCCGCGTGGAAATCTATCTGCGCGCGACGGCGCAGCATCAGGGGGGCTAAGCGCGCCTCGCGGCGCCGCATCAGCAATATCGCGGCGCCGGCAATACCATGAAGCGGGACGGCTGCAAGCCGTCCCGCTTGTGTTTTGGGCGTGCGCAAACTGCAGCAGGCAGGCCTTCGGGCAGACCCACGGCGGGCGAAGTTAGCGGATTGAAAATTTTTCGAACTCTCCCCCAACTCCGCTGTCTTTCTTTACGGTACGTGTGCGGCGACGCCGCCGCGTCACCATTCTCCTCTTGTCGTTGTTGCTCCGGGGCCATCCTGCCCCGGTTTTTTTTGCCTGGCATTTTTGCATGTGCGTCCGCATGCGCGTGGGCCGTCCTTCCCCGGCCGAACGCGCCCCGCCCCCGCCCTGCTAAAATCGTCGTTTCCCCCGCAACATCGGATTCCCCCCACTTATGTCAGCACCCGCCACCGACCTCGTCGCAGCCGGCGCGTCTACCGTTCAAAGCGGCCGCCGCCAGATCCTCGTCACGTCTGCTCTGCCCTATGCCAACGGGCAGATCCACATCGGCCATCTGGTCGAGTACATCCAGACGGACATCTGGGTTCGCGCGCTGCGAATGCATGGCCACGAGGTCTACTACGTCGGTGCCGACGACACCCACGGCACGCCCGTCATGCTGCGCGCCGAGAAGGAAGGCCTCACGCCGCAACAGCTGATCGCGCGCGTCTGGCAAGAGCACAAGCGCGACTTCGACTGCTTCGGCGTATCGTTCGACAACTACTACTCGACGGACTCCGACGAGAACCGCGTGCTCTCGGAATCGGTGTACCTCGCGCTCAAGGCGGCGGACCTCATCGAGACGCGCGACATCGAGCAGGCCTACGATCCGCTCAAGAACATGTTCCTGCCGGACCGCTTCATCAAGGGCGAGTGCCCGAAGTGCGGCGCGAAAGACCAGTACGGCGACAGCTGCGAAGTGTGCGGCTCGACCTATGCGCCCACGGACCTGAAGAACCCGTATTCGGTGGTCTCCGGCGCCACGCCCATCCGCAAGACCTCGACACACTACTTCTTCCGCCTCTCCGACCCGCGCTGCGAGCAGTTCCTGCGCGGCTGGGTGAGCGGCCTCGCGCAACCGGAAGCCACCAACAAGATGCGCGAGTGGCTCGGCGACGCGGGCGAATCGAAGCTCGCCGACTGGGACATCTCGCGCGACGCGCCGTACTTCGGCTTCGAGATTCCAGGCGCCCCGGGCAAGTACTTCTACGTCTGGCTCGACGCGCCCGTCGGTTATTACGCGAGTTTCAAGAACCTGTGCGAGAAGCGCGGCCTCGACTTCGACGCGTGGGTCAAGCCCGACACGAAGACCGAGCAGTACCACTTCATCGGCAAGGACATCCTGTACTTCCACACGCTGTTCTGGCCGGCGATGCTGCAGTTCTCGGGCCATCGCACGCCCACCAACGTGTTCGCGCATGGCTTTCTCACGGTGGACGGCGCGAAGATGTCGAAGTCGCGCGGCACCTTCATCACCGCGCAAAGCTATATCGACACGGGCCTGAATCCCGAGTGGCTGCGCTACTACTTCGCGGCCAAGCTCAATAGCTCGATGGAAGACCTCGACCTGAACCTCGACGACTTCCAGGCGCGCGTGAACAGCGACCTCGTCGGCAAGTACATCAACATCGCGAGCCGCGCGGCGGGCTTCCTCATCAAGCGCTTCGAGGGCCGCGTGCAGGACAGCGCGATGAATCATCCGCTCATCGCGCAACTGCGCGCGGCGATCCCGCAGATCGCCGCGCACTACGAGGCGCGCGAGTATGGCCGCGCGCTGCGCCACACGATGGAGCTCGCCGACGCGGTGAACGCATACGTCGATACGGCCAAGCCGTGGGAACAGGCGAAGGACCCGGCCAACGCGGCGGCGCTGCACGAAACCTGCAGCGTGAGCCTCGAAGCATTCCGCCTGCTTTCGCTGGCAATGAAGCCGGTGCTGCCCACGCTCGCCGAGGGCGTCGAGCAGTTTCTCGCGATCGCGCCGCTCACGTGGGCCGACACCGGCAAGACGTTGTCGTCGCAACAGCCGATCAACGCGTACAAGCACCTCATGACGCGCGTGGACCCGAAGCAGATCGAAGCGCTGCTCGCCGCGAACCGCGACTCGCTGCAGGCCACGGAAGCGCCCGCGGCCGCCGACGCCAGCAAGAAGTCGAAGGCCTCGAAGGAAGCTGCGAAGAAGCCCGCTGCCGACAAATCGGACGAAACGCCCGAAGTCATCTCCATCGACGACTTCGCGAAGATCGACCTGCGCGTGGCGCTGATCGTCGACTGCAACATTGTGGAAGGCTCGGACAAGCTGCTGCAACTCACGCTCGACGTGGGCGAAGGCAAGACGCGCAATGTGTTCTCGGGCATCCGCTCTGCGTACAAGCCCGAAGACCTCAAAGGCAAGCTCACGGTGATGGTCGCGAACCTCGCGCCGCGCAAGATGAAGTTCGGCATGTCCGAAGGCATGGTGCTCGCGGCATCCGCCACCGACGAGAAGGCCGAACCGGGCCTGTACATTCTCGAGCCGCATAGCGGCGCGAAGCCGGGCATGCGCGTGCGGTAAAACAACGCCGCGTTCCCCTCGCGAGAGGGGCTTCGCTAGCAGAAGACAACACCCCGCAGGCGAGTTGCGCTGCGGGGTGTTTTGTTTGCGGCTACCACCGGATGCGATCGTAGCGCCGCGTATAGAGCACGTCCGCGCCGTAGAACGTGCCGCCATAAGCGGTCACCGACCAATAGCGCGTGAGGTTGATGGTGGCCTTGATCGCGTTCGACGCCGACTGCAGCCCTTGCTCGTAGCCGAGCACGAACCGTTCGTTGATGGCTTTGGACAGCATCACAACCTCGGGATCGGTGAGGCCGACCTCGCTGCGCCCGATCGAGAATTCATCGAGCCCGATGCTCTGCGCGATGCGCTTGCCCTGCTCGCTGCCGAGCAGCGCCAGCGCCGTCGTCATCGCGTTCTGCTGGCCGACGTTGTTGCCCTGGTCGGTGCCGTGGCCGAACAGCAGCCACGAAAGCTTGTCGCTGTCGGGCACGTTCGGCTCGGAAACGAGCTTCGCCACCGGCGCCTGGACCGTTCCGGTCACCTGCACGCCCGCCTCGACCTGCTGGTTGCGCCGCATCGCGAGAATGTTGATGCCCGGATTGCCGACCGGTCCATTGAAGGTGAAGAAGCCGTTCTCGATGTTGAGCTTGGTGCCGAACGCCGTGTACGTGGATCCTTCGGTCACGCGCACGTTGCCGACCGCGCGCAGCGGAACATCGGGCGCGCTGTTCACGGTGATCGTGCCGGCCAGTCCCAGGTCCGCGCCCTGGCCATGGAAGCGGAAGTCGCGCCCGAGGCTGATGGCGATGTTCGAGCGCGGCGAGAAGCGCGGCGCGGGTTTTTTCGACGCCGTCTCCTCGATCGGCGGCGGCACGCCGCCCGTGGTCGTGCCGTCGGGGCGCACGATCACGACGTCATCGCCGAGCGCGGGCGCGGCTGACTCGGGCATGTCAAAGCGCGCGTGATCGACGGTGAACTTGCCATCGATCTGCATGCCGCCCAGATGCCCGCCATTGGCGATGGTCGCGCTGCCCGACAGCGACAGCTTGCGGTCAGGCGAAGCAAAAAGCTCGAGCTTGTCAGCGATGATGCTCGCGGTGAGATCGGGTTCGGCATTGTCGAGCCGCACGCGGCCCGTCGCGCGCAGCGTGCCGCTCGTCGCACCGTGGAACTCGACCTGCTGGAAGTCGACGAGATTCTTCGAGAGCGCGATGCGTATCACGCCGTCCTTCAGCTCGACGCCCTGATCGACGACCGTGGCGGAAATGCCGTCGCCGACGAGCGAGCCCGTGAGGTTCGGCTTCGCGACCGTGCCGCCCAGCGCGAGGTCGAGCGCGAGATGGCCGTCGAGCAGATAGCTCGGGCCCAGCAGGCCGCCGGTGGTCTTGAGCGAGGGCACGTTCGCCTTGATCGTGCCGCCGAGCGGTGCTTCGTCGGCTATCGTGAGGATGCCGTCGCGCGCCACCAGCGTGGTGTTCGTGTCGATGTCGAGCACGCCCACGCGGCTCGCCTGCGCATGCGCCGTGAACGTGAGCCGGTTGCCGCCGCTGAAGGCGGCGCGCGCATGGAGATCGCCGATGCCAAGCGAGGCAAACCCGCGCCCGATCTCGGTCGTGATGTCGCCCGAGCGGCGCTTCACCTGCACATAGCCGCTCGCGCTCTGGCCGAGCGAGAAGTCCCAGTCGCCATCGAAGATCAGGTCCGATCTGAGCGTGGACGGCACGCCCGTGAACTGCTGGCGCAACTGCAGGATGCGCGCGAGCGAGACGTTCGTGAGCGCGCCCGCCGAGCGGATGCGGCCGTGATCGAGGTCGAACGACTTCAAGTCAAGCAAGGCGCCAACGGCAGCGATGCGCGTCGCGCCAAGCGTGAGCTTGCCCGGTCCCGCGCTCACCGTCACCGGCGCCTCCAGCTTCACACCCGGCACGCCGCGATTCTCGAGTTGCGTCACCGTGCCGTCCCAGCGCGTGCCTTCGCGGGTGTCCAAGAGCTTGCCGTTGGCCGCCACCGCGACGTCGATCGGCTGCCCCTGCAGCCTGCCCTTCGCGCTCGCGGTGAGCGTGTGCTTCGCGCGCGTGCCGGCAAGGCGCGCGCTCAGCGTCGTGATGTCGACGCCCGCCACGGCGATGCCGCTCGCATCGGCGCTGAAGGCGAGCGCGCCGTTCGCGCCATCGCGCGCCTCGGCGCGGCCCTCGGCGTGGCCAACGTGGTTCTCGCCGAACACCACGTTCTCGGCCTTGTAGTCGAGCGTCACGTCGGGATGCGCAAACGTGCCGGTCAGGTCGCCGCTCGCTGCCAGCTGGCCCGCGACGCCGAAGCCGAGCCGGTCGAGCTGCGGCGCGTCCACGCGAAAGCGCAGGCGGTCGCCGCGCGCGCCGAAGCTGCCCTGCAGGTCGACGGTGTTGCCCGCGACCGAGAGGTTCGCGCGGCTCGGCAGGATGCGCGAGCCCGCGAGCTGGACGAGGCCCTCGCCGGTGAGCGGCAAGTCGTCGTAGACGCTCGGGCCGAGCTTGAACTCGGCCTTCGTTGTGAAGGTGGGCGCAAGCATGCCGCTTGCGTTGAGCGTGCCGTTCACGCGCGCCGTGATGCGGCGCGCCGGGGCCTTCGGCGCGGCTTTGCGCAGGGCCGCTTTCGGCGGGGGCGTTTTGGGGGCGGCGGCTTGCGTGGCGTTTCGAGTCGCGCTTTGGGTCGCGCTTTGGGTCGTATTGCGCGCGACATTCTGCGCGTCCGCCTGCTCGCTCGTCTGCGCCGGATTGAGCGCGGGGTTCATCGCCGGATTGAGCGCGAGGTTGCGCCTCGGATTCAGGGCGTTCTTTTCAGCCGCGCGCTGCGCATCGGTGGGCGCCGCGGGCTGCGCCGCCTTGTGCGCTGCCTTGTGCGCCGCGTCTGTGCGCGCCGGCGCCTGCGACGTCAGCGAGAGCGGATCGAAATCGGTCAGCACCGCCTTGAGCGTGTAGCTCGAATTGGCGTCATGCTTGAGCGCGCCCGAGAGATCGAGACGTCCGGCACCCGAACTCAGCCGCACGTCGTTGAACGCGAGGCGCGCGGGATCCTGCGTCACCTTGCCTTGCAGGCGCAGCGCGGCCTTCGGATCGGCGAGATCGAGTGCGACGCTCTGCGCGTCGCCGGCGAGGCGCACCGTGACCGGTCCCGCGAGCTGGGTCGGGACCACGCTCGCTTCGATCGCGTTCAGGTCGAGTGCCGCCACCTTGAGGTCGAAGCGGCCATTGCGCCCGCTCAGCACGCCGCCGCCCGTCAACGTGGCGTTCTTCACGAGCCGCACGTTCAGGTTCGAGAGGCGCTGCGTGTGCGCATCGAGCACGACATTCGTGTGCGCGTCGATGAGCGGCAGCAGATGCGCGTCGATGGCGCCCGGCTTTGCGTTGACGATCGACACCGTGCCCGCGACCGTGAAGCCCGCTGCGTTGGCGTTCTCGTGACGCGCCGCGGCGCCGGAAGCGCCGGAAGCGCCGGAAGCGCCCGATGCACCTGATGCACCTGATGCGAAGCCCGCGGCAAGAGCCGGCGCAGTGCCCGACGCGCCCTTTGCCCCGGACGCCGCGGCTTGCGACGCCGCCTCAGGCACCAACGGCTTGACCCCGCCCTGCGCGGGCGCGAGGTCGGCGCGCAGCGCGAGGTCGGCGAACGGCGCGCCCGGCGAAAACGCCTGCGGGTTCACGTGATCGAAGGCCAGCGTCACGCGCTTGAGCGGCACTGCGGCGAACGGCGCCGCCTCGGCGTGGGCTTGCCCCGTCAGCTTCATGCCGCTCGCCGCGATATCGGCGGTGAGCGCCTCCAGCGACCCGCCAAGGCGTGCACTCACCTGCACGTCCTCCTTGTTGACCTTGCCCGCATAGCCGAGGTCGCCCGAGAGCGCGAACGGCCGCACGCCGTCGAGCTTCGCGCTCGCGTTCACCGCGCCAAACGGCGTGTCGAGCTGCTCGACGGCCGCCTCGTGATGCCGCCCGTCACTGCGCGCGTGGAATGCGAAGTTCGAGAACTCGGTGGCCGAGGCGCCTTCGTGCAATGTGAGCTTCGCCACGCGCAAATCGCGAATCTCGAGCGCGAGCGGCAGCCGCAGGTCGCCCGGCAGCGTCATTGGCGACGAAGGCTTGGTGGACGGCACAATGCGCGCGTCGATGTCGCCCACATGCAGATAATCGAGCACGAAGCGCCAGCGGCGCCCCTCGTGGATCTCCAGCGCCCACTGGCCGCTCGCGCGGTCGACCGCGAAAGTGGTGCCGTCCTTGCCGCGCCAGCGCACGTCGCGCAGGCGCAGACCCGTTGCGAGCGTGCCGCCATCGAGCCGGCCTGCGAGCTGCCCGCCCAGCGCCTTGACGGCGACGCGCCAGGCCCAGGCCGTGCCGCGCTCGGTCGTCGCCACGCCATAGACGAGCCCGGCCACCAGCGCCACGATCAGCACGGGCGCCGCAACCGCCCACGCAAGCGATTTCCACAGGCGGCGCCGGCGGCGCGGCGGCGGCGCATCCGCGCCACTGCTGCCGTTCGCGCCATCGCCGCCCGGTGGTGTTCCGGAGGGCAGCGCCCCGCCACCCTCCGAGGGCGCGGCAAACGCCACCGCAGGCACGGGCCAGCCCGCGCGACGCCAGCGCTCGCGCGCGCTCATGCGTCGCCCCGCACGGCGGAACGCCCGTTGGCGGAGCGCCCCCTGGCGGGCAGCGGCGTCGAAACAGCGCGAAACGTGGCGAGCGTCATGATCAGAAAGCGATACCGAGAGTCACGTAGGGCCGCACCCGGCGGTCGCGAAAGCCGTACGCGAGGTCGAGATTGACCGGGCCGACGGGGCTGCGCCAGCGTGCGCCGAAACCCGCGCCCGGATAGAAGACCTTTTCTCCCCAGGTATCGGTGGCGGTGCCGACATCGAAGAACACCGCGCCGCCCCAGTCGTGATTGAACCAGTGCTGATATTCCGCCGACCCGGTCACGAGATACTTGGTCGGCAGAATTGAGCCGTCGACGTTGTTGCCGATACTCTGGAACGCGTAGCCGCGCACCGAGTTCGAACCGCCCGCGCGAAACAGCAGCGACGCCGGCACGCTCGACGAACTGCTCCCTGTAAAGACGCCGCCCATCTCGGCGCGAAACACCATGATGTCGTCGCGGCCGATCGGCAGGTACTGCTGGCCGCGCATGTAGCCGCGCACAAAGGTGGCGTCGGAGCCCGCGCCCTTCACGCCGAAACCCGCCTCGACGCGCACGACGTTGCCAGAGCGCGGAAACAGCGGGTCGTCGACGTTGCGGCGCGTCCACGACCACTCGGGCATCAGCGCGCGGGCCATGGTGGGCGGCCCGGCGTTCTGGTAGAGGCGATCCTGGTAGTAGAGCAGCGAATACGCAAAGTCGATGTTCTGCGACGTGCGCGTACGCTGCACGCCCGCGCGCAGGCTGTAGATCGTGGTATCCGAGACGTCGGTGGTCGTGTACGACGCGAGCACGCTGTTGGTCCACGCATGCTCGCCCGGCGGCATCGAAAGCTGGATCTGGCCGTACTTCTGGATCTGGTCGAGCCGCCCCGAAAGCTCCAGCGGCCATGCCGAACCGAAGGTGTTCAGATAGGTGTACGAGCCCTGAACATGCGCGCCGGTGTCGGTCGAGTAGCCCACGCCGCCGCGGAAACTGTTGTACGGATACTCGCTTACCTTGACGTGCAGCGGCGTCTGCTCGGGCTTTTTCGGGTTGTCGTCGACGTCGATGGCCACGCTCGCGTAGTACGGCGTATTCTGGACCTGGCGCTGCAGTTCGGTCACGCGGTGGACATCGTAGATTTCGCCGGGGGTGATCGGGTTCACATTGTTCACGATCCGCTCCGGGTAGCGCCGCGTGCCCGAGACGTCGATCTGCCCCATCGTGAAGGTCGGGCCGCTGTCGAATGTGACGGAAAGTTTCGCGTCATGCTTGAGCGGGTCGATGCGCGCCTCGGAGCGCACGATCTTCGCGCCCAGGTAGCGGCGCGCCTGCAGCGTCCTGAGCGCCGCGCTCTTGGCGCCGCTCCAGCCGGATTGCGTGAAGGCTTCGCCCTCGTGCAGCGAGAACGCAAAACGCGCGGCGTTTTCCTGCGCGGGATCCTCGCTCAGCACCGGCCCGGTGAAGGTCAGGTTCACCGCCGAGATGGTCGTGCGCGGGCCCGCATCCACATGCACGATCACGCGACGCTTGCCGTTTTCGCCGCTGCGCACGTCGGTTCGCACGACGGGCGTGAAATAGCCTTCCGTGGACGCAAGGTCGCGCACCTGCTGCGGCGTGGCGGTGATGAGAAAGTCGAACTGATCGTCGCTCACGCCTGGCCGCGTGGAAAAGCGCGCGATGTCGAGGTGCGCTTCGAGCAGCTTGGCCAGCTCGCGCGGCGAGCTCTGGACTTCGACGTCGTAATAGGTGCGCTTGTGCGACCACGGCAGCAAATCGACCAGATCGGCCCGCGCGGGCGCCGCGCTCATGAGGCTGACGAGAAGGCTCACGGCGAGCCACGCGGCGAAGCGCAGCGAGCGCGTCTGCACGCGCGCAACGGCGTGCCCGCGCCGCGTCACCCGCGAGGGACGCTGCTGCACGCGCACCGCTTCGTTCACCCTTCCCGCCAAACAAACCTCCAGCCGTGTTTCTTTTTTCCGTTGCACACGCCGGGCGCGGGCGCAAACGCGTTATTTCACCACATCGGCGCTCGAAAACCCCAGGATGCGGCGCAAAAAGGGCCGCAAGATGCGTTGTAACCGGGCACCATGGCTGCCGGGGACGGGGCCCCGGCATCGCCCGTGCGGATGTTCCCCGTCCCGCGCTTGCGGTAAAATTCCCGCCGACACGCGTCAATCACACTGAATCGCACTAATCGCAAACTACCCGCGACGGACATTCGCCATGTATCAGTCGGAAATCACGCAGTTCCTGAATCAACTCAAAGAGCAGAAGCCCGGCCTGGAAGAGCAGCAGCGCAAAGGCCGTGCGCTCCTTTGGGACAAGCAGCCGCTCGACCTCGACGAGCGCGAGCGCCAGCAAGCCTCGCGCGTCAAGCAAACGCCCTACGTCTACTACCAGAACTTCTGATGGCCGAGGCCGACGGGGCCGACATGGCTAATGAGGCCGAAGGGAAGGCCGCCGCGGGTCATGCCCTTCCGGCCGCAGCCGAAGCGCATCACGCTGCGGCGAGCCCGGCCAGCGCGGGTGACGCACTCACCGCTCCCGCCACGGATTCGACGCCCGACACGGTCGACGGCGTCGCTTTCGCGCGCCTGTACGGCGAGCCGCTCTTCAAGCTTCCGCAAGACCTCTACATCCCGCCCGACGCGCTCGAAGTCTTCCTCGAAACGTTCGAAGGCCCGCTCGATCTGCTGCTCTACCTGATCCGCAAGCAGAACTTCAATGTGCTCGACATCCCGATGGCGGATGTCACGACGCAATACCTCGGCTACGTCGAGCAACTGCGCAAGACCAACCTCGAGCTCGCCGCCGAATATCTGCTGATGGCGGCCATGCTCATCGAGATCAAGTCGCGCATGCTGCTGCCGGTCAAGAAGGCCGACACGGGCGAGGAAGCCGAAGACCCGCGCGCCGAACTCGTGCGGCGCCTGCTCGAATACGAGCAGATGAAGCTCGCCGCGCAGCGCATCGACCGTCTGCCGCAGCTCGGCCGCGACTTCCTGCGCGCCGAGGTCTATATCGAGCAGAGCATCACGCCGCGCTTTCCCGACGTGGACAGCAACGACCTGCGCGCCGCATGGGCCGACGTCATCAAGCGCGCGAAGCTGGTCCAGCACCACAAGATCTCGCGCGAGGAGCTCTCGGTGCGCGAGCACATGAGCGTGATCCTGCGCAGGCTCCAGGGCGCACGCTTCATGGAGTTCTCCGAGCTCTTCGACACCACGCGCGGCGTGCCCGTGGTGGTCGTGAACTTCATCGCCATGCTCGAGCTCGCGCGCGAGTCGCTCATCGAGATCACCCAGGCCGAGCCGTTTGCGCCGATCTACGTGCGCCTCGCCTATCTCCCGGCCTAGCGGCGCGCCCGGCGCTCCGCCTGACGCTCGATGATGGGGCGATAAGACCCCGTCAAGCCAGGCCAGGATAACCCCCCATCCGGAACGGCTGCGCCGCGAGCGCAAATCCTCTACAATCGCCCGCGCCTGCCCCTGACGGGCCGGGCACGCCATCCGGGCGGCCGCGCCGCGCGCCATCCGCTTGCCGCAACCCGTCTTGCCCCGTGCGAGGCATAACGCATCCGATCATGAAAGTCATCAGCTCGATTCAGGAACTGCGCGACCAGTTGCGCGGCCAAAACCGCACCGCGTTCGTGCCGACCATGGGCAACCTGCACGAAGGCCACCTCTCGCTGATGCGCCTCGCGCGCCAGCACGGCGACCCGGTGGTCGCCAGCATCTTCGTGAACCGCCTGCAGTTTGGCCCCAACGAAGATTTCGACAAATACCCGCGCACGCTCCAGGACGACATCGAGAAGCTGCAAAAGGAAAACGTCTACGTGCTGTTCGCGCCCACCGAGGCCGACATGTATCCGCAGCCGCAGGAATACCGCGTGCATCCGCCGCACAATCTGGGCGACATTCTCGAAGGCGAGTTCCGGCCCGGCTTTTTCGAAGGCGTGTGCACGGTCGTCATGAAGCTGATGTCGTGCGTGCAGCCGCGCGTGGCGGTGTTCGGCAAGAAGGATTACCAGCAGCTGATGATCGTGCGGGCGATGTGCCAGCAGTTCGCGCTGCCGACCGAAATCATTGCCGCCGAAACCGTGCGCGACACCGACGGCCTCGCGCTCAGCTCGCGCAACCGCTATCTCTCGCCCGCCGAGCGCGCGGAAGCGCCGCAACTGGCGCTCGCGCTGCGCGGGATTCGCGAAGCCGTGCTCTCGGGCCGCCACGACTTCCAGCAACTCGAACTCGAAGCGATGGCCGCGCTCGCCGCGCGCGGCTGGCAGCCCGACTACATCGCCATCCGCAAGCGCGCGAACCTGCTGCCCCCCGCAGCCGGCGTTGCCGCCGATGCGGATGCGCCGCTCGTCGTGCTGGCCGCGGCCAAGCTGGGCCCCACGCGCCTGATCGACAACCTCGAGATCTGAGCGCGGCGCGCCGTTTCATACGTTTTCCAGCCGATTTTTCCCGTATTACCCGTGGCGGGCCGCGCGCCCGCTCGCATGAGGAGACTCACCATGCAACGCCATATGCTCAAGTCGAAGATTCACCGCGTCGCCGTCACGCACTGCGAGCTGCACTACGAAGGCTCGTGCGCGATCGACGAGAACCTGCTCGAAGCGGCGAACATCGTCGAAAACGAGCGCATCGACATCTGGAACATCAACAACGGCGAGCGCTTCACGACCTACGCGATCAAGGGCGAGCGCGGCAGCGGCATGATTTCGCTGAACGGCTCGGCCGCGCGCCGCGCGCAACTGGGCGACCTCGTGATCATCGCGGCTTTCGCGAATGTGGAAGAAGAAGAGCTGAAGGCGGGCTGGAAGCCGGACCTCGTGTTCGTCGACGAGAACAACCGCATCAAGGGCAGCCGCGACCACGTGCCGACGCAAAGCTGGACCTGATCGCGCCAAACCCGGGCGGCCTCGGCCTTGAGCGCCGGCGCCGCCCGCAGGCAAGGCAGGCGCCGCCGGGGTTGCCGCTTATGTGCTGCTCATTTGGCATTTACCCACTCGATAATCGAGCGCCACTGGTCGAGATCCTTCTCCACGCGGCTTTTCGCGACGTCCCATAGCGTGAGCCCGTGGGCGGCCATCTGCACGTAGTTCTGCGTGTCGCGCACATAGCCCAGCACGGGCAAATCCAGCCCCTCCACGAAACGCTGCAGCTGCTCGGCCGAGCGCGTGCGCGCGTCCACCCGCATGCCCACCACGCCCACCTTGATGGCGCCCTTTCTCACCGCCTTTTCCCTGGCGAGCCGGTCGAGAAAGTCCTTGGTCGCGAGAATGTCGAACATCGAGGGCTGCAGCGGCACGATCACCTTGTCCGCGAGCGCGACGATCGCGGCGAGCCGGTTGCCGTGCAGCCCCGCCGGCGTGTCGATGATGGCGTGCTCGAGCCCCTTGGGCGGCTTCGCCGGGTTATCGAGATCGACGCTCCAGCTCTCGATGGCGGGCAGCGTCTCGGGCCGCAGCTCGAGCCATGCGTGCGCCGACTGCTGCCGGTCGAGATCCGCGAGCGCGACCCACTCGCCTTGTGCCGCAAAATAGCCGGCCAGATTGGTGGACAGCGTGCTCTTGCCAACGCCGCCCTTGGGGTTCGCCACCACGATCACCGTCATGAATGCTCCCGTCAGGATGGCTGGCGCGCGGGCCAGCCGGTTTGCCGATTCTGCCGAATTCTGCCGATTTCGCTTCCGCCGATGCCGCCGCTGCCACGCCGTTGCGCGCGCGAGCCGCCGGGAAGCCGCGCGGCACACCGATGCGCCGACGCAACCGTCCGATAATATCGGCAAATGCGGCGGCGCCGAAGTCCGGGCCCGTGCCTGCGCCGAGCTTCGTCCCTATTTTCCGACAATCAAGGAACCTCCTGCCATGAGCATCTTGCGCACCGATATCACCATCGATTCCCTGCACCAGCGCCAGCGCGGCCGGCTGCCCGAGCTGATGGGCTTTCGCGCGCTCGCGCTCGATCAGGGGCTGCTGCGCGGCGAACTCGATATCCGCAGTGAACTGCTCGCGCCCAATGGCTTCCTGCACGCCGCCACGGTCATCTGCCTGGCCGATACGGCCTGTGGCTATGGCTGCTTCGCGCACCTGCCGCCAGGCGCGAAGAATTTCACCACCATCGAGCTCAAGAGCAACTTTCTGGGCACGGCGCGCGAAGGCACGCTGAGCGTGGTCGCGACCGGCGTGCATCTCGGGCGCAGCACACAAATCTGGGATGCCACCGTGACAGGCCCGGACGGCAAAACCACCGCGCTGTTCCGTTGCACGCAGATGGTGCTGTACTAAAGCGGCAGGCCTCGCTGAAATGCGCCGTTTTCAGCCCCTCGCGCCGTAAAGGCGTGCCAGGCTACGCGCTCCCGCCGCGCTCGCCGTCAATCTGCCCCGAGAAGGGACTGCTCACATTAGAAACAGGCTTGCGCGGGCCGCTACAATCGCACGATGATTTCACGCGACTTCACCTTCATCGTCGGCGGCGCGCGTTCGGGCAAGAGCGCCTACGCCGAACGCCTCGCCACCGAAAGCGGCCTGCCAGTCACCTATATCGCCACCGCCAGCATGCCCGGTGGCGCGCATGCCGATGCCGAATTCGCCGCGCGTGTCGCGCATCATCGCGCGCGGCGGCCCGCCCATTGGGGGCTGATCGTCGCGCCGCACGATCTCGCGGGCGCGCTGGACGCCGCGGCCACGCCCGGCCAGTGCGTGCTGATCGATTGCCTCACGCTCTGGCTCGCCAACTTGCTGTGCCCGCCCGAGTCCGAGACGCCGCTGCCCGACTGGCGCGCCCGCCTCGACGCCTTCGCCGCCGCCTGCGAGCGCGCAAAGCGCGCCGACTGCACCGTGCTCGTGGTGAGCAACGAGATCGGCATGGGCGTGGTGCCGATGGGCGCGGCCACGCGCCTTTACGTCGATGAACTCGGCCGCCTGAACCAGTGCATCGCCGCGCTCGCCGACCGCGCAACGCTCGTGGCGGCCGGTTTGCCGCTCGTGCTCAAAGCGCCGCCATCGTGCTGACAACGCTGAGCCGGCCCGCCACCGCCGCCCTCGCCGTTGCCGGCGTAGTCGTCGGCCGCTGGCTTGGCGAGCCGCGCCGCGCGCATCCGCTGGTCGCGTTCAGCGCGCTCGCGAACCACATCAAAAAGCAGCTGAACACCGGCCGGCGCGGCCGCCCGCTCACCCACGCGCTCTTCGTGGCGGCTTGCGCCGCGTTCGCACCCGAAACCGCTCATGCCGGCGCAATCAGCGCAATCAGCGCCGTCGACGACGCCGGCGAAACCGTCACGCTCGCCGCGCCCGCACAGCGCGTCATCAGCCTCTCGCCGCACGCAACCGAGTTGATCTACGCAGCGGGCGGCGGCGCGAGGCTGGTGGGCGCGGTCGCCTACAGCGATTACCCGCCGCAGGCGCGAAGCGTGCCCCGCGTCGGCGACAATCGCGCATTCGACCTCGAACGCATCGCCGCGCTCAAGCCCGACCTGATCGTCGTGTGGCGGCATGGCAATGCGCAGCAGCAGATCGACCGTCTGCGCGAGCTGCACATCCCGCTCTTCTTCAGCGAACCGCGACGGCTCGACGATGTGGCGACCTCGCTCACGCGGCTCGGCGCGCTGCTCGGCACGGAAAAAACCGCTGCGGAAGCGGCGCTCGCGTATCGCAGCACCATCGCGCAATTGCGCACGCGTTACGCGCAGCGCGCGCCGGTAAAGGTGTTTTACGAAGTCTGGGACCGGCCGCTCATGACGATCAACGGCGAGCACATGATCAGCGACGTGATCGCGCTATGCGGCGCACGCAACGTCTTTGCCGCGCTGCATCCGCTGGTGCCCACGCTCTCCACCGAAGCCGTACTGGCCGCCAATCCCGATGCGATCGTCACCGCGTCGCAAGGCGCAACGGCGCCGGACCAGCCGCTGCCCGCGCTCGCGCACTGGCGCGCGTGGCCCCAGATGCATGCAGTGGCGCGCGGCAATCTCTTCGCCATCGACGGCGATCTGCTCACGCGGCCCGGGCCGCGCATCGCACAAGGCGCAGCGCAGTTATGCGAGGATCTCGACCGCGCGCGTTCGCGCGATGCAAACACCAATTAGTCTGGAATCCGAATAAACCGGCAGCGCACGTCACGCGTTCCAGCGCGCGAGCTGCCACTCGCCGCCCGACGCCTCGCGGCGCAGCGTGACGATCGCCGCCATGGCGAGCGGCCAGCGTGCGCAGCGCTCGAGCGGAAAATCCAATGCGCGCGCGGCAACCGCGCGAATCACGCCCGCATGCGCCACGGCCCACACGCGCTCGTGCGCCCCGGCGTCGAGCGCATCGAACCACGTCGACACCCGCGCGTAGAACTGCGCGACGCTCTCGCCGCCGTGTGTGCGCGCATGCGCGAAATCGGCGGCCCAGGCGTCGATCTGCGCACGCTCGATGGCGTCCCAGCGCTGCATCTCCCACGCACCGAAGTCCATCTCCGCGAGACGCGCATCTTCATGCGCAGCCATGCCGTCGTGCATCTGCCCGAGCAAGCGCGCCACGCTCGCGCAACGCGCAAGCGGGCTCGTTTCGATACGTTGCGGCGCGCGCACGTCGAGCGCGGCGAGGCGAGCGGCAATCGATGCCGCGCCGGCATCGGCGGCTGCGGCAAGCGCGACGTCGGACTTGCCGTAGCACACGCCTGCCTCCACCGCCACGGCAGGATGACGAATCAGGACGAGATCCAAGCGAGCCCCATCAGATAGATCGCAAGCTCGAACACCTGCTGCGCGAAGCCGAGGCAATCGCCCGTATAGCCGCCGATGCGCCGCACGAAATACCGCCCAAGCCCATAGCGCAGCACGCCGAGCACCGCGAGCGTCGCCACGCCCGCACGCCAGTCCGGCCACGCGGGCCAAAAGAGCCACGGCAGGCCGAACACGAACGCGCAGCCGAGCGAGCGCGCGCTCATGCGCTGCGCGAGCGGCTTGGCCTTGCCCTCGGGCCGCACGTAATCGAGCGAGACGAGGTAGCTGATGGCGAGCGCGCGGCTCGCGGCATGGCCGGCGAGCATGAGCGTGGCGGCGCGCAACGGCGGCAGCGCGGCCAGCGTCTGCCACTTCAGCGCGAGCGAAATCACGATGCCGATGGCGCCAAACGCGCCGATGCGCGAGTCGTGCATGATGCGCAGCACGTCCTCGCGCTGATACGCGCCGCCGAATGCGTCGATGCAATCGGCAAGACCGTCTTCATGGAATGCGCCGGTCGCGAGGAGCGTCGCGGCCATCGAGAGCAGCACCGCCACGCTCGCGGCAAACACGTGGAGCGCCGCGAGGTACACGAGCGCCGCCAGCGCGCCGATCAACGCGCCGACGAGCGGAAAATAGCGTGCCGCCGCGTTCAGCCATTGCGGCTCGAAACCGACCCAGCGCGGCACCGGCACGCGCGTGAAATAGCCGAGCGCCGTGAAGAAGTACCGCAGTTCCGCGAGCGGATTCAATGCCCACGCTCGCTGCGCTCATCCACGCCGGCGGACTCGAAGCTCGCCATTTCATTGAGAAACGCCACGGCCGCGCGCAGGAGCGGCACCGCCAGCGCGGCGCCCGTGCCCTCGCCCAGACGCAGATCGAGCGCGAGCAGCTCGCGCGCGCCGAAATGATCGAGCATGCGACGATGCCCCGCCTCGTTCGACGCATGCGCGAACACGCAGTACTCGCGCACGTGCGGCGCGAGCGCATCCGCCACCAGCAGCGCCGCAGTTGCAATGAAGCCATCGACGAGAATCGCCATGCGCTGGCGCGCCGCTTCGAGAAACGCGCCCGCCATCATCGCGATCTCGAAGCCGCCGAAGGTTGCGAGCACATCGATCGGCTCGCGCGCGTTCGGGTGACGCGCGAGTGCTGCCGCGAGCACATTGCGCTTGCGCGCGAGGCCCGCGTTGTCGAGCCCTGTGCCGCGCCCCACGCATTCGTCGATGGGCGCGCCGCACAGGCGGCTCATCAGGCACGCAGCCGACGACGTATTCGCAATGCCCATCTCGCCGAAACCGATCACGTTGGTGCCGAGCGCCGCGTGATGACGCACGCGCGCCGCGCCCGCCGCGAGCGCAGCAATGGCCTCGTCGCGCGTCATCGCCGCTTCGTGCGCGAAGTTGCGCGTGCCGCGCGCGACCGGCAGCGAGACGAGCGTCGAAACCTCAGTGAGCGGCGGCAGTGGCGGCAATGGCGTTGCAATACCGGCATCGACGATCTCCAGCTCGAGCCCGGCCACGCCGCTGAACGCGTTGATGGCCGCGCCGCCCGCGATGAAGTTCGCGACCATCTGTGCAGTCACCGCCTGCGGATACGGGCTCACGCCTTCGTTGGCGATGCCGTGGTCGCCGGCGAACACGATCATCGCGGGACGCTCGACACTCGGGCGCGTAGTGCGCTGAATCAAGCCGAGCTGGCGCGCGAGCGCCTCGAGACGGCCAAGGCTGCCCGGCGGCTTGGTCTTGGTATCGATGAGGTGCTGAAGCTCTTCGCGCAGCGACGGATCGAGCGGCTCGACAGCCAGCAATTCGGAAAGCGTTGAAGTCATGTTGGTTTCAGTTCGGTTCAATGCGCGGTTCAATGCGCGGTTCAATACCGCTCGCGCGCGCAAAAGGCGTCAGCGCTGGCGTGGAAGTTCGAAAGCGGCCACGAGCGCCTCGTGCATACCCTCGCGGATCAGCCTGAGCGGGTGGCCGAAGGCCGCGCTCGCGCGCTCCGCCGTCAGCACGTCGCGCACCGGGCCCGCGAAGCAGCCGCCACGTCCGTCGAGCAGCAGGGCGTGCGTCGCGTAGCGCCGTGCAAGATTGAGATCGTGACAGGAAAACACGACCGCGCGCGACCCGGTATTCACCCAGTGCGAAAGCGCTTCCAGGCACGCGATCTGATGATGCAGATCCAGATGCGAGAGCGGTTCGTCGAGCAGCAAAAGCGGCGCGCCCTGGCAGAGCACCGCCGCCAGTGCGACGCGCTGGCGCTCGCCGCCCGAGAGCGAAAGCACGTCGCGCGCGGCGAGGGTCTCGAGACCGAGCAGCGCGAGCGCGGCGTGCGCGGCGGCGCGGTCGTCTTCGCTTTCCCATCCCCAGCCCGTGAGGTGCGGATAGCGGTTGAGCAGCACTGTATCGAGCACGCTTGCGCTGAATGCATCGCGCACGTCCTGCGGCATCAACGCGCGGCGTTGCGCGAGGCGCACCGGCGGCCAGTCGCGCAACGCAATGCCGTCGACTTCGACGTGGCCCGCCGCGCTCTCGCGCAGGCCCGCGAGCGTTGCGATCAAGGTGGTCTTGCCCGCGCCGTTCGCGCCGGCCACGCACCAGATCTCGCCCGCGCCGAAGCGCTGCGTGAGGCCTTCGACCAGTGTGCGCGCGCCCGTGCGCAGCGTGAGCGCATGCACGGCGAGCAGCGGCTTTTCGTGAGCCGGGTCGTGACCCGGAGCGCGGCGGCCAGCGTTGCTGCTCATGGCGTGCGCCTTTTGAGCAACATCCACAGGAACACGGGCACGCCCGCGAGCGCGGTCACGACGCCCACGGGCAACTGCGTGGGCGCGGCAATCGTGCGCGCGACGAGATCGGCGCCCATCACCGCGAGACCGCCCGTGAGCGCGGCTGCGGGCACGAGCATGCGCTGGTCGTTGCCGAACGCGAGCCGCAACATGTGCGGCACGACGAGCCCGACGAAGCCGATGGTGCCGCCCGTGGTGACGGCCGCCGCCGCCGCGAGCGATGCCGCGAGATAAACGCCCACGCGCAAGCGCAGCACCGGCACGCCGAGCGCCTGGGCGGCCGCGTCGCCGCGCAGCAGGACGTTCAGGCGCGGCGCGGCGATCACGCCGAATGCAAGCACGAGCGCAAGCGCCATCAGCGCAGGCCATGGCATGCCGGCGCCATTGAGGTCGCCGGTGAGCCAGAACAGCATGCCGCGCAGGCTCGCTTCAGGCGCGAGCGTCAGCAGTAGCGTGATCAGCGCGCCCCACCCCGCCGCCGTCACCGCGCCCGTGAGCAACAGACGCGGAGAACTGTCCTGCGGTTCGCCGCGCCAAAGCTCGCGGCGCGCGAGGCCGAGCACGAGCAGGATCGACACGAAAGCGCCTGCGCAGGCGCTCGTTTGCACGACCCACCACGCCGCGCCCGCGATCATCGCCACCAGCGCGAATGCGGCAGCGCCACCCGAGACGCCGAGCACGTAGGGTTCGGCGAGCGGATTGCGCAACAGCACCTGAAGCAGCGCGCCCGCGAGCGCGAGCAACGCGCCACACGCGAAGCCGCCGAGCGCGCGCGGCAAGCGCAGCGTGCGCACGATCTCGCTTGCCATGTCGTTGGCGCTTTGTGTGGCCGTCGTGCCCGGCGTGGCGGGCACGAGCGCATGCAGCGCCTGCGCGAGCGTCACCGGCACGCTGCCGATCGCAAGCGACGCCACGAACACTGCGAGCGCGGCCACGGCAAGCCCACACCAGATCGTTGCCGCGCGGCGCGCGTTCATCGTGCGACGCAACACATTGGCGCCGCAAGCGCGCGGCACGGCCGGCGCAGAGGTGCTGCGCGATTTATCGGAGTTGACGGTTCGCATCGTCGAAAGGAGTCGATCCCGGGACACTGACACACGCGATCGTTAGAGGCGAAACGGGGCCGTCAAGTGTAGGAGGGCCCCGTGCGGGCGTCAAGAAAGCGCCATTATTGCGCGAAACGCGGTGACAACCACGATATGAAGGCCGGCCTCGCGCATGGTGCAAGATGCGTTCCCGGGCGTCGCCGGCCCACACATGGCGGTTCAAAAACAGCAAGAAGCCACCATGAAGCGGTGATGTTACGTCTGGAAACGTCGCAGTTATCGGAATACGCGACAATCCGCGCTAGAATGCCTGTCTTTAGAGGACGCAGCAGATGCTCAACGAACTCGAAACACTCTCACAAAACATCGGGCGGCTGATCGAGATTAATCAGCGCCATCATGAAGCACGCGTGGCGCTCGAAGAGCAACTCGCGCAATTGCAGGCGCAATGCGAAGCGACCCGCGCCGAACTCGACCAGGTGCGCGAAGAGCGCAACGCGCTGCAGGCCGAGCGCGATGGGCTCTCGGCCAAGATCGACGACGCTCAGGTTCGTCTGAACGCGATCCTCGAAAAGCTGCCGCGCGCGCGCACGGGCGCGGAGCGCGACAACCAGCTCGACTTGCTCGAGCCGTCGCAAAACGCCGGCGACGAAGGCACGGGTCAAAACGCGGCTCGCCACGGAGAAAATGCATGACGACCAAACAGATCGAAGCGACGATTCTCGGCCAAAGCTATCGCCTCGCCTGTTCGCCGGAAACCGAAGGCGCGCTGCTCGAAGCCGTGGCGCGCGTGGACGCGGAAATGTCGAAGATCCGCAATCACAGCAACGTGCGCGGCACGGACCGCATCGCCGTGATGGCCGCGCTCTCGATCGCATCGGAATTGCTGCGTTTGCAGACGAGCGTGCGGCACGGCGAAGCATTCCCAGCGGAAGAAATCCGTCGTACAATGCACCAAATGAATGAGCAGCTTGGCGCAGTCATCCAGCAGTACGGGGTTCAATAAAACCCGCTACATAAAGGATTAAAATCGCGCTAAAGTGATGTTCACGAAAACGTCCACAAGACGTTTTCGAACAGCAGCACACAGCAGAGCACCAAACAGTTTAGTCAGCTTCCCTGCCTGGTTCGCCAAGGTCATATATTCCTTGAACCAATGCCATGTGCACGGTTGCGGAAATTTGTAGCACGGGTGTGCGCGTCACTAGTCTGATGTACCCGAAGTGCTGCTAACTGCGACCAATTCTGAACCTCCGGTTCAGGATGCCGGCCTAGCGGCTAAGGCGGGGACCTATTCAAACGGCATCGAACTCACGTCCGATGCCGTTTTCCTTTTGTGTTGTCCTTTTTGTGCTTCCCTTTTGGCGTTCCCTGCGCCAACGCTGTTTCCCCCCCTCCACTTCCGACGTGTTACTTCGAGTCATGCGCTACTGGCTGATGAAGTCCGAACCCGACGAAGCAAGCATCGACGATCTCGCGAACGCCCCGCAGCGCACGCTGCCATGGACCGGCGTGCGCAACTATCAGGCGCGCAATTTCATGCGCGACACCATGCAGATCGGCGATGGCGTGCTCTTCTACCATTCGAGCTGCCCCGAGCCCGGCATCGCGGGTCTCGCACAAGTCTCGTCCACGCCGTACCCCGATCCCACGCAATTCGATCCGAAGAGCCCTTACTACGACGCGAAATCCACGCAGGCAACGCCGCGCTGGATGCTCGTCGACGTGGTGTTCAAGAAGAAGTGCCCGCTCATTGCACTCGCCGCGTTGCGCGAGCACGAGGAGCTCGCCGACATGCGCGTGCTCGCCAAGGGCAATCGCCTGTCCATCACGCCGGTCACCCAGGCCGAATGGGACTTCATCACCAGGCGGCTGATGTAAGTCTCGACATGAGCCGTTGGCGTGCGTGTGCAGCCAATCTTTAAAGATTGCAAAGCTGCCCTGCTCCGGCGGGAACCCTGCGCGGCCCACCCCGCCTAACGAACACGCAAACGGCACGCACGTGCCGTTTTGCGAATCTGTTCTGCCAGGAGCCCCAATATGAAGAAAAAAGCTGTCGTCACGCTCGCCGCCGCACTCGCAGCCGCTGTACCGCTTGCCATGACACTCGCGCCGGGCGCCGCATTCGCGCAGAGCGAAGCGCGCTATCAACCGGCGGGCGTACTTTCGCTTTCCGCCCAGGCAAGCGCCGAGATCCCGCAGGACGTCGTCACGATCACGTTGTTCTACGAGCAGGAAGCGAAGGATCCCGCATCGCTCACGACCACGCTCAATCAGCGCGCCGACCAGGCGCTGCAAAAAGCCAAGGGCGTCGCGGGCGTGACTGCACGCTCGGGCCAGTTCTCGATCTATCCGTCGACCGATCGCGACGGGCGCATTTCGGCATGGCGCGGCCGCACGGAAGTCGTGCTCGAATCGCACGACTTCGCCGCCGCCTCGAAACTCGCCGGCGATATCGCTTCGGTGATGCAGGTGGGCAACGTGCAGTTCTCGCTTTCGCCCGAAGCCCAGCGTGCCGCCGAGCAAAAGCTCTCGGGCCAGGCGATCGCCTCGTTTCGCGAGCAGGCGGCCGCGAATGCGCGCGCATTCGGCTATAGCAGCTACACGGTCCGCGACGTGAACGTGGGCCATCAAGGCGTGATGCCGCGTCCGATCATGATGATGAGCGCGCGCGCCATGTCGGCCGACGCGAAGGCCGCACCGCCGATGCCGCTCGAAGGCGGCACGTCCACCGTCACGGTCAACGTGTCGGGCTCGGTGCAGATGAAGTAACGCGCGCCAGGCGCACAACAAAAAAGAAAGCCACGGCAAAACCGTGGCTTTCTTCATGGTGCGTTCAGTGCAGCGCGAGTCGCATCAACCGCGGCATCAGCTCCTGGCACTCACGGCTTGCTGCGCACCGTTGTCGCGTTTGGCGCGGCGATAGACCCAAATCATCATCAGCACGCCCACGACGATCATCGGCAACGAGAGCCATTGCCCCATCGAAAAACCCAACGCGAGCAAACCGAGGAAATCGTCGGGCTCGCGGGCGAACTCCACGGTGAAGCGCGCGAGACCATAGCCGATCAGGAACATCGCCGAGATCGCGCCCACGGGACGCTGCTTGCGCGCGAACAGAATCAGCACGATGAAGAGCGCAATGCCCTCGAGGGCGATTTCATAGAGCTCGGACGGGTGACGCGGCAGCAAATGATATTGCGCGAACACCTCGTTCAGATGCCACTGCGCAGCCTGTTGCGGATGCGCGGCGAGCCACGCGGCGTCGTCGTTGGCGGCGCCCGGGAACAGCATGGCCCACGGCGCGTCCGGCGAGGTCACGCGGCC
Source organism: Paraburkholderia sp. A1BS-2L (assembly GCF_051125205.1). NCBI lineage: Bacteria > Pseudomonadati > Pseudomonadota > Betaproteobacteria > Burkholderiales > Burkholderiaceae > Paraburkholderia > Paraburkholderia sp. A1BS-2L. The sequence goes on along the minus strand of NZ_CP120428.1, from coordinate 901,106 downwards.
CCACAGCTCGCCGTTGATGAAGTTGCCAAGACGCCCTGCGGCGAGCCCCGTGGGCACCATCGGCGCGACGAAGTCGGTGACCTGCAGCCAGGTGCGCCCGCGCTGCCACGCGAACAGGACCATCGCGAAAGTCACGCCGAGAAAGCCGCCGTGGAACGACATGCCGCCTTCCCACACCTTGAAGATGTCGAGCGGATGCGCGAAGTACCAGCTCGCCTTGTAGAACACGACGTAGCCGAGGCGCCCGCCGAGCACCGTGCCGAGCACGCCGTAGAACAGCATGTCGTCGATGTCCTTGACGGTCCAGCCCTGCGCGGCCACGTAAGGCAGACGCAGGCGCAGCCGGCCGATCACGATCGCGAGGATGAAGCCGACGAGATACATGAGGCCGTACCAGCGCACGGCGAGCGGCCCCAGATGAATGGCGATGGGGTCGAAATTCGGGTGGATGAGCATCGTGAAATCAGTGCTTGTCGGCGGTGAGGTTTGAAATCGAGTTGTAAAAATCAGCACAATAATGCGCGGCGCGTGCATTGGACGGCTTCAAGGCTGCACAGTTCGCTTCGCGTGCTGCGGCGACACATTATCGCCGAGACGAGCGGGCATGAACCAAAACGCGCCTCCCACGCGGCTCACTGCGGGTTCACTGCGGGTTCACTGCGGGCTCACTGCGGGCTCACTGCGGGCTCACTGCGGGCTCACTGCGGGTTCACTGCGGGCTCGGGGGACAGATGGCGCGGAGAATATATTGGACATTGTGCTCGCGAAACTCCATTCTTCTTCGCACACGCCGGCGCATTCCCCTCGAGCCCCGAACCCGGCAACCGAACAAGATCGAGACACCTTTCATGGAGCGTCCCCATGGCCTACAATCGTCGTTCGAAGCACATTACGCAAGGCGTCGCCCGCTCGCCGAACCGGTCGATGTATTACGCGCTCGGCTATGAAAAGGCCGACTTCGACAAGCCGATGATCGGCATCGCCAACGGCCACTCGACCATCACGCCCTGCAACGCGGGCCTGCAGCGCCTCGCCGACGCGGCCGTCGCGGCGGTCAAGGGCGCAAACGCCAATCCGCAGATCTTCGGCACGCCCACGATCTCGGACGGCATGTCGATGGGCACCGAGGGCATGAAGTATTCGCTCGTCTCGCGCGAGGTGATCGCCGATTGTATCGAGACCTGCGTGCAGGGCCAGTGGATGGATGGCGTAGTCGTGATCGGCGGCTGCGACAAGAACATGCCCGGCGGCATGATCGCGCTCGCGCGCATCAACGTGCCCGGCATCTACGTGTACGGCGGCACGATCCGCCCCGGCAACTGGAAGGGCAAGGACCTGACCATCGTGTCGGCGTTCGAGGCCGTGGGCGAGTTCACCGCGGGCCGCATGACCGAGGAGGACTTCGAGGGCGTCGAGAAAAACGCGTGCCCGTCCACGGGTTCGTGCGGCGGCATGTACACGGCCAACACGATGAGCTCGTCGTTCGAGGCGCTCGGCATGTCGCTCCTGTATTCGTCGACGATGGCCAACCCCGATGAGGAAAAGGTCGATTCGGCCGCCGAGTCGGCGCGCGTGCTCGTCGAGGCGGTCAAGAAGGATCTCAAGCCGCGCGACATCATCACGAAGAAGTCGATCGAGAATGCCGTGGCGCTGATCATGGCCACGGGCGGCTCGACCAACGCGGTGCTGCACTATCTTGCCATTGCGCATGCCGCCGAAATCGACTGGAGCATCGACGACTTCGAGCGCATGCGCAAGAAAGTGCCGGTGATCTGCGATCTGAAGCCTTCGGGCCAGTATGTGGCGACCGATCTGCACAAGGCCGGCGGCATTCCCCAGGTGCTCAGGATCCTGCTCGACGCAGGCCTGTTGCACGGCGAGTGCATGACCATCACTGGCAAGACCATCGCCGAGGAACTGAAGGACGTGCCGGCGAAGCCGCGCGCCGATCAAAAAGTCATCTTCCCGATCGACCAGGCGCTCTATAAGGAAGGCCACCTCGCGATCCTCAAGGGCAACCTCGCGCTTGATGGCGCCGTCGCCAAGATCACGGGCCTGAAAAATCCCGTGATCACCGGCCCGGCGCGCGTGTTCGACGACGAGCAAAGCGCAATGGAAGCGATCCTCGCCGACAAGATCAAGGCCGGCGATGTGGTGGTGCTGCGCTACCTTGGCCCGAAGGGCGGCCCGGGCATGCCGGAGATGCTCGCGCCCACCTCGGCGATCATCGGCAAGGGGCTCGGCGAATCCGTGGGGCTCATCACCGACGGCCGCTTCTCGGGCGGCACGTGGGGCATGGTGGTGGGCCACGTCGCGCCCGAAGCGTTCGAAGGCGGCGCCATCGCGCTCGTGCAGGAGGGCGACTCGATCACCATCGACGCGCACCAGCTGCTGCTGCAACTGAATATCGACGACGCCGAACTCGCGCGCCGCCGCGCGGCCTGGAAACAGCCGGCGCCGCGCTACACGCGGGGCGTGCTCGCGAAATACGCCGCGCTGGCGCGTCCGGCGAACAAGGGTGCGGTCACGGGCTGAGAACCGGAGGCTGAGAACCCGCGGAGCTGAGAACGATCAGACCCGCGGCAGGCGGAAAATCGGCGCAACGTAAAGGCTTCGGGCACGCCGTAAGGAGGGCGCACGGACCGTGCGCCCTTTGCTCTTATAATGCGACCACACAGCCGGCGAACAAGCTGGCGGAGACCAGTATGAAACTGAAGTCGCACGCGAAGAACGACACAGCGACGCCCGTTGCCGCGCTGGCGCTGGCATTGGCGCTAGCCACGACGAGCGCCCACGCACAGAACGGTCCGGGCCCGAGCGGGCTTGCCCTCGCGCAACAGCAGAACTGCATGAGCTGCCATTCAGTGACGCGCACCTTCATGGGCCCGTCGCTCCACCACGTCGCGGCGAAGTACGCGGACAAGCCCGACGCGCAAAGCTATCTCGCGCGCAAGATCCTGGAAGGCAGCAACGGCGTGTGGGGCTCGGTGCCCATGCCCGCGAACACCCAATTGACTTCCGCTCAGGCGGCCTCGCTCGCGAACTGGATCCTCACGCTGAAATAATCCATACGGGCCTGCGTGCAGCACGGCCCGCCGCAAAACCGCTTCAGGCCGCCGGAGGCGTCGATTGCGCCGCGCGCGCGGCCAGTTCCTCGCGCACCGCAGCCTTCACCCAGCCCTTCAATTCAGCTTCGAGCGCGAGACCGATTTCGCGTGACACCTGCCCGACGATCCAGTGCGCGTGCTCCTGCATTGCCGCGGCGCAGCGCGCCTCGATCACGTCGCGCCCATCGCCCGTGAGCCAGCTCATGGCCCGTCCGCTCAGCCGTTCGACGAGCGCTTCGGCGTCAGGAGGAAGGGGGCTATCGGGAACTTCGGCGCACACGCCAGCACTCGGCTCGGGTGTGGATGCCTGTGCCGACACGGTCTCGAACGGCGACCCATGACGACCGCGCAGCAGGTTGCCCTGCACGAGCGGTTCGTTCAGCATCGGGATCTCGGGTTCGTCAGCGCGATGAAAATCGGACACGATCACCTCCTTTGGATTTCGATCAAACAATAAAGGAGAGACAAGCAGCCGGCGTGCCGGGTTCAATAGGGGTCAAGCGCCCTGCTTGTAGTTGTTCAGCGCATAGCCGCGGTCGCGGTAGAAACGGTAGCGCTCGCGCCCCGAGGCGAGCTCCTCGGGCGCGTCGCCGATCACTTCGAGCAGGCGCTCGAAGCGCGCGAACTGCGGCGGCACCGCCGAGCCCAGATTGAGCAGCACGCCATGATGCGGCGCCTGCTCGAGATCCGCGCTCAGCACGATGGGCGTTTGCGCGGCGTGGGCGCTCCCGGCCATGCAGTGCGGCACGAAATCGAGCGGCGAAAAAGTCCACAGCATCTCGTCGAACGCGCGCAGGCGCGCGGGCTCGGCCAGCACGACAGCTTGCTGGCCGGCCTGATACGCCTTGCGCACGAGCCGGCACGCGTACATCAGCGAATCGCCGACGTTCGTGTGGAAGTCGATGCGCGTCATTGCCCTGCGCGACCGTCCGCGGCCCGATCGATCAAGAACTGCGCGAGCAGCGGCACGGGACGGCCCGTCGCGCCCTTCGCCGCGCCGCTCTTCCATGCGGTGCCCGCGATGTCGAGGTGAGCCCACGGATAGTTTTGCGTGAAGCGCGAGAGGAAGCACGCCGCCGTCACGCTGCCCGCCGGACGCCCGCCGATATTGGCGAGATCGGCGAAATTCGACTTGAGCTGGTCCTGGTACGCTTCGTCGAGCGGCAGGCGCCACGCCGGATCGATCGCCTCGCGCGAAGCATCGAGCAATTCGCCCGCGAGTGCATCGTCCGTCGAGAACAGGCCGCTGTTGTGATGGCCGAGCGCGATGATGCAAGCGCCCGTGAGCGTGGCGATGTCGATCACGGCGGCCGGCTTGAAGCGTTCGGCGTAGGTGAGCGCGTCGCACAGGATCAGGCGGCCTTCGGCGTCGGTGTTGAGTACCTCGACCGTGAGGCCCGCCATCGTCGTGACGATGTCGCCGGGCTTCGTGGCGTTGCCCGCGGGCATGTTCTCGCAGGTGGGAATGATGCCGATCACGTTGAGCTTCAGGCCCATTTCGGCGACTGCGCGCAGCGTGCCGAGCACCGAGCCCGCACCGCACATGTCGTATTTCATCTCGTCCATGCCCTCGCCGGGCTTGAGCGAGATGCCGCCCGTGTCGAACGTGATGCCCTTGCCCACCAGCACGACCGGCGCGGCCTTCGCGCTCGCGCCCTGGTAGTGCAGCACGATGAATTGCGGCGGCTCGACCGACCCCTTTGTAACAGAAAGAAACGATCCCATCTTGAGCGCTTCGATCTGGCGCTGGCCGAGCACTTCGGCCTTGAGCTTCCAGTCGCGCGCGAGCTTCTTGGCCGTGGCCGCGAGGTAGGTGGGCGTGCAGACGTTGCCCGGCAGATTGCCGAGGTCGCGCGTGAGGTCCATGCCGTTGGCGAGCGCCACGGCCTGCTTGCCGGCGAGCTTCGCGGCCTTTTCGTCCGCGGCGTCGACGCTGAAGACCACGCGCTTGAGCGCGCGCTGCGCGAGCTCGGGCTTGCTCTTCATCTGCGTGAAGCGGTAGGTCTCATTGCGCAGCGCAAGGATTGCAGCGCGCACGCCCCAGTCGCTCGTGCGATCCTTGACGGGCAGCTGTGCGAGCGTGAACGTGACCTGTGCGATCTTGGTGCCGAGAATCGCGCGCCACGCGGCCTTGACGGCCTCGCCATAGGCCTTCTGGCCGAATGCATCCTGCTTGCCGAGGCCGACGAGCAGCACGCGCGAAGCGCCGATGCCGGTCACTTCCGGCAGAAACAGCGTCGAGCCGGCCTTGCCGTCGATGTCGCCGGACTTCACGAGGCGAACGATTGCGCCGCCGATGGCGCGGTCGATCACGAATGCCGGGCCCGAAAGGGTCTGCGCCTCGAAGACGCCCACCACGACGCAATCCGACTTGCCAGTCAGGAAGGGACCTTCCCCGCCTTTGCTCCAGTCACAGGCTTTTATGCTAAAGTCCATCGCGCTTGTCCTCGGATAAAATCAGGGCTTAGGATGAAAGCCGCAATTATCCGCTATTTTTCCCGCGGCGGCTCCCGAGCCGTTGCGCGAGCCGCGCGCCGCCCGGCGCGGGCCGCCCGCCCTCTTCATCAACAATGATCTTCGAACGTTCCCTGCAGCGAGAACTCGCGTATACGGCCGGCGCCGTGTTCATGGTTCTGCTCACGATCATGCTGACGACAATGATGATCCGCATCGTCGGCTTCGCGGCTTCCGGCCAGATCGACCCGCGCGACGTGCTGGTCCTGATCGGCCTGACCGTGATCGGCTATCTCGCGGTGATGCTCATCGTCACGCTTTTCGTGTCGATCCTGTTTGTGCTCACGCGCTGGTACAAGGATTCCGAAATGGTCGTCTGGCTCGCCTCCGGGGTGAGCCTCACGCGCCTCATCAAGCCGATCGCCGTTTTTTCGACGCCGATCATCCTGCTGATCGTGTTTTTCGCCTTCGTCGGCTGGCCGTGGTCGAACGCGCAAAGCAAGCTGATCCGCGCGCGCTTTCAGCAGCGCGATGAAGTGTCGCTCCTCGCGCCGGGCCAGTTCCGCGAATCGCCCACCACGCACCGCGTGTTCTTCATCGAGAGCATGAACCCCGACAAGGGCCGCGTGGACAATGTGTTCGTCACGAGCACCGAAAACGGCAAGGTCAACGTGATCGTCTCGAAGACCGGCCACACCGAAACCGAGAAGAACGGCGACCGCTTCGTCGTGCTCGAGAACGGCCGCCGCTACGACGGCGAGCCCGGCCATCCCGACTTCCGCATCACCGAGTTCCAGCGCTACGGCGTCAAGGTCCAGAGCCAGCCCGTGGTCGCCACGCCCACGGCGAGCAGCACCTCCACGCTGGATCTGCTGCGCAATCCAAGCGGCGACAATCTCGGCGAATTCGCCTGGCGCGCGGGCCTGCCGCTCATCGCGATCAACCTGATGCTGCTCGCAATCCCGCTCGCGTATCAGAACCCGCGCCGCGGGCGCACCATCAATCTCGTGATGGCCGTGCTGATCTACCTCACCTACTCGAACTTGCTCAACGTCGTGCAATCGCAGGTCGAGCAGGGCAAGATGCCGTTCGGCGTCGGCCTCGTCGCGCTGCACGTCGTGGTGCTCGCGCTGGTCGTCTTCATCTTCTGGCTGCGCGTGCGCAACCGGCCGCTCTTCACGCGCGCGATGTTCCAGCGCACGTCCCAGGGGAGCTGACCGATGCGCATCTACGAGAAGTATTTCGCACGCCAGGTCTACGTGTCCTTCGTGTTCATCCTGTTTGCGTTTTCGGGTCTGTTCTTTTTCTTCGACCTGATCAACGAGCTGAACTCGGTCGGCCACGGCAACTACAAGTTCATGTACGCGGTGCTGCGCGTCTCGCTGCAGGCGCCGTCGCGGCTCTACGAGATCATTCCGGTGGCGGCGCTCATCGCCGCGATCTACGTGTTCGCGCAGATGGCCGCCAATTCCGAGTACACGATCTTTCGCGTGTCCGGTCTCGCGACCGGTCAAGCGCTGCGCTCGCTCCTGAAGATCGGCATTCCGCTCGTGCTGCTCACCTACCTCATGGGCGAAGTGATCGGGCCGTACACCGATCAGCTCTCCGAGCGCGTGCGCCTCGAAGCGCTCGGCTCCGCCGTGTCGTCCGACTTCAAGTCGGGGGTGTGGGTGAAGGACACGCTCACCGCGCGCGCCGACGGCCAACAGGCCACGCGCTTCGTCAACGTGGGCGAGCTGCTGCCCGACGCGACGATCACCAACGTGCGCATCTACGAATTCGATTCGCATTTCAGGCTCTCGAACGTGCGCGTCGCGAAGAGCGGCAAGTATCAGCCGCCGGGGCACTGGCTGCTCAAGGACGTGACGGATACCCAGCTCATCAGCGTGACGCCGCCGCCGAGCCAGCCCACGGATGCGCTCAATCCGGTCTATCGCGCGCAGCAAACCGCCGTGCCCGAGTACTCGCTGCGCTCGGAGCTCACGCCGCAGATTCTTTCGGTGCTGCTGGTCTCGCCCGATCGCATGTCGATGTTCAACCTGTTCCGCTATATCCAGCACCTTGCGGAAAACCATCAGGACACGCAGCGCTACGAGATCGCGTTCTGGCGCAAGCTGATCTACCCGTTCGCGGTGTTCGTGATGCTGGTGCTCTCGCTGCCGTTCGCGTACCTGCATACGCGCGCGGGCGTGGTGGGCATCAAGGTGTTCGGCGGGATCATGCTCGGCATGAGCTTCCAGCTCGTGAACACGCTGTTCTCGCACATCGGTACACTGAACACGTGGCCTGCGCCGCTCACCGCAGCGACGCCGGGTCTCATCTATCTGGCGCTCGGGCTGTTCAGCCTGAAATGGGTCGACCGGCACTAACGTCGATCTGACGCGCGGGTATCGATTAGCGGCCAGACCACGCTCCTCAGGAAAATACGGCGATGGGCACGCACGGCATGATCCTCTTCGGCCACGGCGCGCGCGATGCGCGCTGGAAAGAGCCGTTCACGCGGCTCGCGGGCAAGCTCGCCGCCACGCGCGGCGCGGCGCGGCCCGTGAGTCTCGCCTTCCTCGAACTCATGACGCCGAGCCTGCCCGAGGCCATCGCCGAACAAGCGGCGCTGGGCTGCGACGCCATCACGGTGGTGCCGGTGTTCTTCGGCCAGGGCGGCCATATCCGGCGCGACCTGCCCGCACTCATCGCGCAATGCCAGGCGGCGCATCCGCACGTGCGGCTCTCGTGCGCGAGCGCCGTGGGCGAGGACGACGGCGTGCTCGACGCGATCGTGCAGTACTGTCTCGCGCAAGAGCGTGACTAGAAACCACTAACGCCTGCACCAAAGCAAACGGGCCGCTTCATTCAGCGGCCCGTCGCACGTTCTGCTACCCCTGTTGTTTTTCGTTGCCTCATGCGGCCCGATAGCCCGGCATCTCGTCCCGGGTCTCGCCTTCGGCCTGCGACTGCTGCACCGACCGCTCGGCAAAAGCCTCGCCGATCATGAGCAGGCTCGGCTGCGCCGGATCGAGCCAGTCGTGCGCCTCACCCGCTTCAAGGCCCGCCAGCGTAAGCGTGAGCGTGCGTTCGCGCGCCGTGCTGCATGCCTCGACGATCGCCACGGGCGTTGCGCCCGCGCGGCCCGCTTCGATCAGCTGCCGCGCGATCTCCGGCGCGCTGTCGCGGCCCATGTAGAACACCAGCGAATCGGCGTTGACCTGCTCGCGGATCTCCTCGCTGCCCGCCGCGCGCGAATACGTCGCGAGCGCGACGCTGCGCGACACGCCGCGCAGCGTAAGCGAGCGTTGCAGCGTAGCCGCGCTCGCCAGCGCTGCCGTGATGCCCGGCACGATCTCGTACTCGATGCCCGCCGCTTCGAGCGCGCGCATCTCTTCGTCGGCGCGGCCGAACAGCATCGGGTCGCCGCCCTTCAGGCGCACGACCACGTCGTGCTCGCGCGCCGCATCGACGATCTGCTTGTTGATGAAGTGCTGCGCCGTCGAGCGCTGGCCGCAACGCTTGCCGACCGCGATGAATTTCGCGTCCTGTGGGCCGTAATCCAGCATCGCCGGCTCCACGAGCGCATCGTGCAGCACGACCTGCGCTTTCGCGAGCAGACGCGCGCCGCGCACCGTGATGAGATCCGCCGCGCCCGGTCCGGCGCCGATCAGATAAACCTTGCCCATTTGCCTCGTTGACTCCTGTGTCGGCGCGTCGCCTTCGAACCCTGGCGGCGGCGCGCTGCCACGTTCGCGCCGTGCCGCGTCAGGCGGCAACCGCGCGAATCATGCCTGCGGCCACCGTGTGGTGCGTCGCCTCGTCGATGAGGACGAACGCGCCGGTGCCGGGGTGCACATCATACAGGTCCGCGACGACCGGCTTTTGCAGCGTGAGCGCCACGCGGCCGATGTCGTTCATCGCGAGGTTGTGACGGTCGGTGGCGTGCGAGAGCGTGTGCACGTCGAGCACTTCCTTGACCGCGCCGATCTTCGCGAACACCGTGCTGGTGGTTTGCTTGAGCAGGTACTTGCGCTGCAACGAGAGCGGCTCTTCGTCGAACCAGCAGAGGTCCGCCTCAAGCTTCTTCGCGGGCTGCGTATCGTCCGATGCCGGCACGAAAGTGTCGCCGCGCGAAACGTCCACATCTTCGGCGAGACGGATCGTGACGGTCTGGCCCGCGAACGCGCGGTCGACTTGCGCCGTGCCGCCCGGCACCGGCGCGATGATCTCGGCCACCGTAGCCGCACGCCCCGCCGGCAGCACCGTGATGGCGTCGCCAATCTTCACTTCGCCCGCTTCGATGCGGCCCATGTAGCCGCGGAAGTCGTCGGCGCTCGAGCCGTCCTGGCGCGCAACCCACTGCACCGGGAAGCGCAGCGCGTCGCCGGTGGCCTGCGCGACCGGCAGCGCCTCGAGCACGTCGAGCAGCGGCTCGCCCGCGTACCACGGCATGCGCTCGCTCGCGGCGACGATGTTGTCGCCCTTGAGCGCCGAAACCGGCACGAAGCGCACGTTCTCCAGACCGAGCTGGCGCGCGAGCGCGACGTAGGCGTCGCGGATCAGATCGAAGGTGGCTTCGCTGTAGTCGACCAGATCCATCTTGTTGATCGCGACGATCACGTGCTGGAGACCCAGCAGCTTGACGATCGCGCTGTGGCGCTTGGTTTGCGGCAGCAGTTGGGTCACGCCGTTCTCGACCGTCACGCGCGTGGGGTCGATCAGGATGATCGCGGCGTGCGCCGTCGAAGCGCCCGTGACCATGTTGCGCGTGTACTGCTCGTGGCCCGGCGTGTCGGCGATGATGAACTTGCGCCGTGCCGTAGCGAAGTAGCGGTATGCCACGTCGATCGTGATGCCCTGCTCGCGCTCGGCTTCGAGGCCGTCGGTGAGCAGCGACAGGTCGATCTCGTCGCCCACGGTGCGCTTGTTCTTCGCACGCGAGAGCGCCGAGAGCTGGTCGCTCAGGACTGCTTTGCTGTCGTACAGCAGGCGGCCGATCAGCGTGCTCTTGCCGTCGTCCACGCTGCCCGCCGTGATGAAGCGCAGCACGCCGAGGTCTTCAGGTTGGTGCGTCGTAACCATATTCGTTTCTTCCTCTGCGTGCTCTTTAGAAATAACCTTGCTTCTTGCGCTGTTCCATCGCGGCTTCCGACGCCTGGTCGTCCATGCGCGTAGCTCCGCGTTCCGTGATTTCGGTCACGGCCGTCTCGGCGATGATCTTCTCGACGTTGTCGGCATCGCTTTCCACCGGGCACGTGCAGCTGATGTCGCCCACCGTGCGGAAACGCACCTGCGCCATTTCGCTGACTTCGCCTTCCTTCATCGGCGTGAGCGGCGTGACCGGCACGAGCAGGCCGTTGCGGCGCACGATCTCGCGCTGGTGCGCGTAGTAGATCGAGGGCAGTTCAAGCTTCTCGCGCTCGATGTACTGCCACACGTCCAGCTCGGTCCAGTTCGAGATCGGGAACACGCGCAGATGCTCGCCCTTGTGCAGGCGCGCGTTGTAGATGCTCCAGAGTTCCGGGCGCTGCGCCTTCGGGTCCCACTGGCCGAATTCGTCGCGAAACGAGAAGATGCGCTCCTTCGCGCGGGCCTTCTCTTCGTCGCGGCGCGCACCGCCGATCATCGCCGTGTAGCCGTATTGCTCGATGGTTTCGAGCAGCGTGACGGCCTGGGCGGCGTTGCGCGAATCGGTTTCGCGGCGCAGGCGCACGGTGCCCTTCTTGATCGAATCCTCGACGTGGCCCACCACGAGCTCGGCGCCAATTTCAGCGGCGCGGCGATCACGGAAGTCGATCACCTCTTCGTAGTTGTGGCCCGTGTCGATGTGCACGAGCGGGAACGGCAGCGAGGTCTTGCGGTTCGCGCCGAGGCCGAAGGCCTTGAGCGCGAGCGCCAGCACCACCACCGAGTCCTTGCCGCCCGAAAACAGCAGCGCGGGCTTGCTGCACTCGGCAACGAGTTCGCGCAGGATGTGGATCGACTCGGCTTCGAGCCAGTCGAGATGGTCCATGCGGTTCGCCGTGACCTGGAGCGGTGCGTTCACTGCGGAATCGAGCGTCGTGCTCATGTTCAGATCCTTCGTCTGGGCGCCCCGTTGATGGGGCGCGATGCTCTGTGTTCGATTTCGCGCCGCCTTTGCAAACGGCGCGACAACCCTCAATTCTAGTTCGCCTGGCCGGCGGCTGGCGCTTGCACAACCGGAATCGCGGAAACCGACGTGATGTGCAGCCCGCATTCCTTCGTGTCGCGCGACTCCCACCACCAGCGCCCCGCCCGGCTGTCTTCGCCCGGACACACGGCCCGCGTACAGGGCTCACAGCCGATGCTCGGGTAACCGCGCGCGTGCAGCGGGTTCACCGGCACGTCGAAGGCGCGCAGATACGTCCACACCTCGGCTTCGGTCCAGTCCGCGAGCGGATTGAACTTGGCGATGCCGCGCGCGCCGTCCTGCTCTTCCTCGTGCAGCTCAGCACGCGTGACCGACTGCTCGCGGCGCTGGCCCGTGACCCATGCCGACACGTCCGAAAGCGCGCGGTTCAGCGGCTCGACCTTGCGGATCTCGCAGCAGCGCTTGCGCAGATCGATGCTCTCGTAAAACGCATTCAGGCCATGCTGCGCGACGTATTCATCGACGGCGTCCTGTTGCGGGTGGAACTGCTCGATCTCGTAGCCGTAGCGCTCGCGCACGCGCTCGACCATGCCGAGCGTTTCCGCATGCAGGCGGCCCGTGTTCAGCGAAAAGACGCCGATCTTCACGCCGCGCGAGAGGATCGCGTGGGTGAGCAGCATGTCTTCGGCTGCGAGGCTGCTCGCGAGCTTCACGCTGGCGTGGCGCGCAGCGATCGAATCGAGCAGCGCGTCGAGGCGCTCGATCTTCGCCTGCAGTTCCGCCGGGATGTCGTTGGCCGTTGTGTCCAAAGCGGTGCTCATGCTGCAGCGCCTTGTTGGGCTGCCAGCGCGGCACGGCGGCGGAACAGCGGCGACGGCTCGTCGAACGCGCCCTGGTATTGCACCGTGAACTCGGTGAATGCGTTGAGCGCGTCGTTGATGTCCTTGTCGGCGCGCAGCGCGTACGCATCGAAGCCGCAGCGCTCATAGAAGCGCAGCTGGTCGCGCAGCACGTCGCCGATCGCGCGCAGTTCACCCTTGTAGCCAAAGCGCTCGCGCAACAGACGCGCGATCGAATAGCCGCGGCCATCGCGGAACACCGGGAAGTCCACGCCGATCAGCGCGATCTTCTCGAAGTCGCCGGCGATGTCGGCCGGTTCGCTGTCCGGCGCGAGCCACACGCCCAGTTCGCCCTTGCCGCGCGAAGCGACCAGCGCGTCGCGCTCGGCCTGCCACAGCGCGAGCGGCACCAGCACCTTGCCGGCGGGCAGCGCCGACACTTCAGGCAGGGCGCCGTCTTCGGCGGCACGCACGACTTGCCAGTTGTCTTCGACGATCTCGCGTTGTTTGATAATCAATGCCATTGCTCGTATCTCGTTGCGTGCTGCGGTTAGGCGTGGGCCGGCTGGCGCGATGCGTACACGCGCTCCTTGAAGGGCGCGATGCCGATGCGGTCGTACGTGTCGATGAAGCGCTCGCCGTCGATGCGGTGCTCGACGAACGTGTCGATCACCTTTTGCACCACCTCGGGCATCTCTTCAGCCGAGAACGACGGGCCGATCACGCGGCCAAGGCGCGTGCCACTGGCGCCGTTGCCCTGCTCGCCGCCGAGCGTGACCTGATACCACTCGGAGCCGTCCTTATCCACACCCAGCACGCCGATATTGCCGACGTGGTGGTGACCGCACGCATTGATGCAGCCCGAGATGTTCAGCGACAGGTCGCCCAGGTCGTAGACGTAGTCGAGGTTCTCGAAGCGCTCCTGGATCGCGAGCGCGATGGGGATCGACTTCGCATTCGCGAGCGAGCAGAAGTCGCCGCCCGGGCACGCGATGATGTCGGTCAACAAGCCGATGTTCGGCGTGGCGAAGCCTTGCTCCTTCGCCTTTTCCCACACTGCGAAGAGGTCGCGCTTCTTGACGTCGGCGAGAACCAGGTTCTGCTCGTGCGAGATACGGATCTTGCCGAACGCGTATTCGTCGGCCCAGTCGGCCACGGCTTCCATTTGCTTGTCGGTGGCGTCACCGGGCGCGACCTTGCCCGTCTTGAGCGAGAACGTCACCGATGCATAGCCCGGCACGCGGTGCGGACGCACGTTGCGCTCGACCCAGCGCGCGAACGCGCGGTTCTCGAGCAGATGCTTCTCGTACGAGGCGTCCGTATCGGCGAGCTTCTCGTAGGCCGGCGGCACGAAATATTGCGCCACGCGGTCGAGCTCGGCTTGCGTGAGCGTCGAGGGGCCGTCCTTAAGATGCTGCCACTCCTCTTCGACTTGCTCGGCGAACTTCGCCGGCGAGAGCGCCTTCACGAGGATCTTGATACGCGCCTTGTAGATGTTGTCGCGGCGGCCATAGCGGTTGTACACGCGCAGCACGGCTTCGCAGTAGGTCAGCAGATGCTGCCACGGCAGGTCGCGCTTGATGATGGCGCCGACGATCGGCGTGCGGCCGAGGCCACCGCCCGCGAGGATGCTCGCGACCACTTCGCCCTTCTCGTTGCGGTCGAGATAGACGCCCAGGTCGTGGATCTGCACGGCCACGCGGTCTTCCTTCGTACCGCAGACGGCGATCTTGAACTTGCGCGGCAGCCACGCGAACTCGGGGTGAAACGTCGACCACTGGCGCAGGATCTCGGCCCACGGACGCGGATCGACGATCTCGTCGGGCGCGACGCCCGCGAACTGGTCGGCGGTGATGTTGCGAATGCAGTTACCCGAAGTCTGGATGGCGTGCATCTGCACCGAGGCGAGCTTGCGCAGGATTTCCGGCGTCTCTTCGAGCTTGATCCAGTTGTACTGGACGTTCGTGCGCGTCGAGAAGTGGCCATAGCCACGGTCGTGCTCGCGGGCGATGCGGCCGAGCATGCGCAACTGGTCGCTGCGCAGGTTGCCGTACGGTACCGCGATGCGATGCATGTAGGCGTGGCGCTGATAGTACAGGCCGTTCTGCAGGCGCAGCGGGCGGAATTCTTCTTCGCTCAACTCGCCCGAGAGGCGCCGGCGAACCTGGTCGCTGTATTGCGCGACGCGTTCGTCAACGATGGTCTGGTCGTACTGATCGTATTGGTACATTCGGGGACCCCAGGGTTGTTCATTCGCAGCGTTCCGGTTACGCCGCGCGCTCCGATTCGATTCGACCGTCTTGATCTGGCTTCCGGTCGGCGTGCTTGAAATGCGCCGTTCCTTTGCTAATGACCAAAACAGATATCCATATTGGAAAACTTGGAGGAATGGTAATAAACTCGCCTTATAATTCAAACGATCTAAAAATCAGGTTGATATGCCAAGGGGTTATATATGAACCTCCACCAGTTCCGCTTCGTGCGCGAGGCCGTGCGCCAGAATTTCAATCTCACGGAAGCGGCCAAGGCCCTGTATACAAGCCAGCCGGGCGTCTCGAAGGCCATCATCGAGCTGGAGGATGAACTCGGGGTCGAAATCTTTACGCGCCACGGCAAGCGCGTGCGCTCGCTCACGGAGCCAGGACGCATCATCCTTGCCTCTGTTGAGCGCATCCTGCAGGAGGTGGAGAGCCTCAAGCGCGTGGGCAAGGACTACGCCGCGCAGGATCAGGGCAACCTGACCATCGCCGCCACGCACACTCAGGCGCGCTATTCGCTGCCGGCCGCCATCGCGGAATTCAAGCGGCGCTTCCCGAAGGTCCACCTTTCAATTCTGCAAGGCAGCCCGACCCAGGTGGCCGAGATGGTGCTGCACGACCAGGCCGACCTCTGCATCGCGACCGAGGCCATTTCCGGCTACAAGGAACTGGTGTCGCTGCCCTGCTTCACCTGGCACCATGTGGCGATGATGCTGCCGGACCATCCGCTGCTCGAGCGCAAGCCGCTCTCGCTCGACGATCTGGCCCAATTTCCACTGATCACTTATGACAATGCGTTCGCGGGCCGCACCAAGATCAACGACGCGTTCCGCCTGCGCGGCCTCTCGCCCGACATCGTGCTTGAGGCCATCGACGCGGACGTGATCAAGACCTACGTGGAACTGGGTCTGGGCGTGGGCATCATGGCCGATATCGCGTTCAACGCCGAACGCGACCGCCATCTGCGCGCCGTGCCGGTGGGGCATCTGTTCGGCAGCAACGTGACGCGGGTGGCCCTCAAACAGGGCGCGTACCTGCGCAGCTACGTCTATACGCTGGTGGAATTGCTCTCGCCGAGCCTGAACCGCAAGCTGATCGAGCAGGCGCTCAAGGGCGAGCACGAGACCTACGAGCTGTAACGGCATGCGAGCGCCGGAAGAAACCACAACGCAACACGACAACAACGCTTTTCGCTTCATATCCTCCTGGAGACCCATCGCATGAAGCTGCAACCGCGCCTGATTCCGTCCTTGTGCTCGTTTGTGCGCTCGCCCCTCGGCGCGCTACGCCCGCTCGCAGCGGCTGCCGCGCTGGCGACGGCCGCGTTCGCGCCCGCCGCGCACGCCGACCTCAAGGTCGGCATCGATCTGTCGAGCACCGGCCCGGCCGCGGCCATCGGCATCACGAGCAAGAACGCCATCCTGATGTGGCCCCCGGAGATCGCAGGCCAGAAGACCGACTACATCGTGCTCGACGACGGCTCCGACCCTGGCGCGGCGGTGCGCAACATCCGCAAGCTCATCAACGAGGACCACGTCGACGTGATCGTGGGGCCGAACATCACGCCGGCCGCGCTCGCCGCGCTCGACCCCGTGGCCGAAGCCAAAACGCCGATGATCACGCTGGTGGGTTCGGCCTCGGTGGTCGAACCGCAGCAAGGCGCGCGCGTATGGGCCTTCAAGATGGCGCAGACCGACGCCGCCATGGCCGACGTGATGACGCACTACATGGCCGCGCACGGCGTGAAGACCGTGGGCTTCATCGGCTTTGCCGACAGCTACGGCGACAGCTGGCTCAACGAGTTCACGAAGTTCGCGAAGGACCGCAACATCCAGATCGTGGCGACCGAGCGCTTTAACCGCACCGACGCCAGCGTGACCGGCCAGATCCTCAAGCTGATGGCCGCGAAACCCGACGCCGTGCTGATCGCGGGCGCCGGCACGCCCACGGTGCTGCCGCAGCGCACACTGGTCGAGCGCGGCTACAAGGGCGCGATCTATCAGACCCACGGCATCGCCACGCCGGAGTTCATCAAGCTCGGCGGCAAGGACGTGGAAGGCACGCTGTTCCCGACGCAGCCCGTGGTGGTCGCGCGCACGCTGCCGGCGGACCACCCGGCGCACAAGGCCGCGCTAGCGTTCGTCGATGCTTATGAGGCGAAATACGGCCCGGGCACGGTCACGCAGTTCGCCGGCGACGCCGCCGGCGTCTACCCGCGCCTTCAGGATGCGGTGAAGCGCGCGCTCAAGACCGCCCAGCCCGGCACCGAGGCGTTTCGCGTGGCGCTGCGCCGGGAGCTCGAAGGCGCCCACGAGCTGGTGGTGCCCAACGGCGTGGTCAACACCAGCGAAAAGGACCACGTGGGCCTCGACCAGCGCGCGAGCGTGATGGGCACGATACGCGGCGGCAAGTTCGTGTATCTCGCGCAGTGATTCGGGTTGCCGGCGGGCTCGGCCGGTTCGCTAGCCGGCAACAGCCGGCCAGCGTGGGCGGCGGCCGTTCGAGCTTCAAGCTGTACTCCCGCGAGCGGGCGCAAGGCCCGGGCCGCGGGTCTTCCAGCGCCTCGCGCACCTTCGCGCGGAACCCGGCATCGTGCGTGGCCGGATCGAGCGCGAAGCCGAGCGGCAAAGCGCCTTCGTTCGCGACGCGCGTGAGCAGGATGCGCACCGCGTCCGAAACCGTGAGCCCCATGTATTCGAGCACCGCCGACGCGCGCTCCTTGAGCGCCGGATCGATGCGCACCTGGACCAATGCGCTTGCGCCCATCCCCCAACGCCTTCGCGTGATGTTCGAAGCCACCCTGTAATTCATCTGTATCACGCCAGACATGCTGCTCCTTTGAAGCGGGTTAAACACGCTTCGAGTTTCGCTGCCCGATGCGTTCGCGCACATTCGTCCGAATGGCCAGGCGGGCCTCCCCACGCATTCGAGCCAGGACAAATACTGATCCGCTTGTGCATTTCCAGCGCCGGCCGCAAGGCGCGGCGCGAAAGCCCTTTGGTACAATCTCGCGGTTGCCTGGCACCGTTTTCAGCGTGTGTTTGCTGGTTGCCCGAGGCCTGGCCATCTGCACAGAACCCGAACCATAACGCCGAGTCACCATGAATATCGAACAAGCGCGTTTCAACATGATCGAGCAGCAGATTCGCCCCTGGGACGTGCTCGACCAGGACGTCCTGAACCTCCTTTCGATCGTCAAGCGAGAGCATTTCGTCCCCGCGGCCTATGTCGATCTCGCGTTCGCCGACCTCGAAGTGCCACTGCCCAACGGTCAGCACATGCTGGCGCCGCGCGTCGAGGCGCGCGTGCTCCAGGAGCTCGCGGTGAAAAAGCACGAGAGCGTGCTCGAGATCGGCGCGGGTTCGGGCTACATGGCGGCGCTGCTCGCGCATCGCGCGCAGAAGGTGCTGAGCGTGGAGATCGACCCGGAACTCGCCGAATTCGCGCGTGCCAACTTCGTGAAGAACGGCGTGCTCAACGCCGAAGTCGTGCAGGGCGACGGCTCGCGCGGCTGGGCCGCGAATGCGCCCTACGACGTGATCTGCGTCTCGGGCGGCCTGCCGGTGGTGCCGCAGGAACTGCTCGAACAATTGAAGGTGGGCGGGCGGCTGGCCGCTTTCGTCGGCGACGCGCCGGTCATGGAAGCGCAGATCATCACGCGCATGGACGAGAAGCAATACCGCATCGCGACCGTGTTCGAAACGTATGTCGAGCCGCTCGAGAACGCAGTGCAGCCCTCGCGTTTCAAGTTTTAAACCACGGTGTTTCCGGCGGGCCGCATAAGCGGCTCGTCTCATCTCTACGACTGAGTCTCCCATGCAGAATCTGACCGCCCCCGCCCTCGCCGAATGGCTCGCCGACACCTCGCGCGGCGCCCCCGTGCTTCTAGACGTGCGCGAGCCGTGGGAAATCCAGACCGCCAGCATCGCCGGCAGCGTCTCGATCCCGATGGCCCAGATTCCGGCGCGCAGCGAAGAACTGGACGACGAAGCGCAGATCGTCTGCATCTGCCACCACGGCGCGCGCAGCGCCCAGGTCGCGATGTTCCTCGAGTCGCGCGGCTTCACGAAGGTGTTCAACCTGCAAGGCGGCATCGACGCGTGGTCGCGCCAGGTCGATCCGAAGGTGCCCACCTACTAATCGCTCACGGTTCACCGACGAATCGCGCGAGGCATGGCCGGCGCGTGATGCGCTACCCTGCGCATCCAGTCGCCGCCCGCACCTGCCCCATATTTTTCGCATGCCGCTTCACGAAGATCTCGCCGCGCCCGCCAGCCCCGCCTCGCGCAACCCGATTCATCACGAATGGGCCGCGAAACTCGAACTCGGCTTCGAGCTTCGCGGCGAGCGCACGACGCTCGCGCACCGGCTGCACACGGGACCGTTGCGCGTGCAACGACCGCTCTATCCCGAAGGCGATGCGATCTGTCACGCGGTGATCGTGCATCCGCCGGCGGGCATCGCGGGTGGCGACCGGCTCGACATCGACGTGAATGTCGGCGCTGGCGCTCATGCCGTGCTCACCACGCCGGGTGCCACCAAGTGGTACAAGTCCAATGGCCGCGTGGCGCGCCAGCGCATCAAGCTGCGCGTGGGCGCGAACGCCAGGCTCGACTGGCTGCCGCAGAACAATCTCGTCTTCGATCACGCGCACGCCGAGCTCGACTTCTCGCTCACGCTCGCCGAAAGCGCGACAGCAATCGGCTGGGACGCCGTGCAACTCGGCCGCCAGGCGGCCGGCGAGCGCTGGTCGGCCGGCATGGTGCGCTCGCTCACTCGGGTCGTGCGCGCCGCCGCACCCGGTGCTGACGAGCAACTCCTCTGGTTCGAACGCGCCCTCATGGACGCCGCCGACCCGCTGCGCGACGCTCCTCAGGGCCTCGCCGGCTATCCGGCCTTCGGCATGCTGTGGGCCGTTGGCCCGGCCTGCAACGAGGCGCTCGCGCAAGACCTCGCGCTCACGCTCCCCTTCGACGACGCGCTGCGCGCGGGCGCCACCTGCGTTGCGCCAAGCGTGCTGCTGGTGCGCGTCATCGCGCGCTCGATGGAGCCGCTGCAGCAAACGCTCGCGCAGTGCTGGAGCCGGCTGCGCCCGATCGTGCACGGCGTAACGGCCGCGCCGCTGCGCCTCTGGACGACCTGACCCCCGCCGCCCCTTTCACGCACCACGTCGGCGCGTCCATGCGCCATCGAAGCGCATCGATGCATCAACAAGGTGCGCAAATTCCGCGCGAAGGTGCATTCAAAGCGCCCCGTCATTGGCATACACCTTGCGTAATGCCTGCATCGCCATGTCCGCGCGATCCCCAAGGAACTGCAAGCTGCGCGTAACCTCGCTGCCGTAAGCTGACGCCGCACGATCGGGCCCGGATGGTTGGCCCCGGTTAGCCGTTCCAACTTATTAAAAACGATGAAGCTCACGCCACGCGAGAAAGACAAGCTCCTGATCTTCACCGCCGCGCTGCTCGCCGAACGGCGTCGCGCGCGCGGCCTCAAGCTCAACTATCCGGAGGCGGTCGCCTTCATCAGCGCCGCGCTGATGGAAGCCGCCCGCGACGGCAAGACCGTCGCCGAGGTCATGCACTACGGCACCACGCTGCTCACGCGCGACGACGTGATGGAAGGCGTGCCCGAGATGATCCCCGACATTCAGGTCGAGGCCACCTTCCCCGACGGCACGAAGCTCGTGACCGTCCACCATCCGATTCCTTGAGAGTGCCGCTCATGATCCCCGGCGAAATGCTGATCGACGACGGCGAAATCGAGCTCAACGCGGGCCGCGAAACCGTGACCGTGACTGTCGCGAACACCGGCGACCGCCCTGTGCAGGTCGGTTCGCACTATCACTTCTACGAAGTCAACGAAGCGCTCTCGTTCGAGCGCGAGGCCGCGCGCGGCTTTCGCCTGAACATTGCGGCGGGCACCGCCGTGCGCTTCGAGCCCGGCCAGGAGCGCACCGTCGAGCTGGTCGCGTTCGCGGGCGAGCGCGCCATCTACGGCTTCAACGGCAAGGTCATGGGCCCGCTCTGAGCGCGGCGCCCGCCTCCGAATTCATCAGGATTCCGATATGACATTGAAGATCGGCCGCCGCGCCTACGCGGAAATGTTCGGCCCCACGACCGGCGACCGCGTGCGTCTCGCCGACACCGCCCTGCTCATCGAGATCGAACGCGACTACACGGTCTACGGCGACGAAGTGAAGTTCGGCGGCGGCAAGGTGATCCGCGACGGCATGGGCCAGTCGCAGCGCCTCGCAGCCGAGGTGGCCGACACGGTCGTGACCAACGCCGTGATCGTCGACCACTGGGGCATCGTGAAAGCCGACATCGGCATCAAGGACGGCCGCGTCTGGCGCATCGGCAAGGCCGGCAATCCCGACGTGCAGCCGGGCGTGACGATCCCCATCGGCGCCTCGACCGAAGTGATCGCCGGCGAAGGCCAGATCGTGACGGCGGGCGGCATCGACACACACATCCACTTCATCAGCCCGCAGCAGATCGACGAGGCACTCGCCTCGGGCGTCACGACGATGATCGGCGGCGGCACCGGCCCCGCCACCGGCACCAACGCCACGACCTGCACGCCGGGCCCGTGGCACATGGAGCGCATGCTGCAGGCCGCCGACGGCTGGCCGATCAACCTCGGCTTTCTCGGCAAGGGCAACGTGAGTCTGCCCGAGCCCGCCGAAGAACAAATCGCCGCGGGCGCGATCGGCCTGAAGCTGCACGAAGACTGGGGCTCGACGCCCGCGGCCATCGACAACTGCCTCACCGTCGCCGACGCCACCGACACCCAGGTGGCCATTCACACCGACACGCTCAACGAAGGCGGCTTCGTCGAAGCGACGGTCAACGCGTTCAAGGGCCGCACGATCCACACGTACCACACCGAAGGCGCGGGCGGCGGCCACGCGCCCGACATCATCAAGGTGTGCGGCGAGGCCAACGTGCTGCCCTCGTCGACCAATCCCACGCGCCCCTACACGATCAACACGCTCGACGAGCATCTCGACATGCTGATGGTGTGCCATCACCTCGACCCGTCGATTGCCGAGGACATCGCGTTCGCCGAGTCGCGCATCCGCCGCGAGACCATCGCCGCCGAAGACATCCTGCACGATCTAGGCGCACTCTCGATGCTCTCTTCGGATTCCCAGGCGATGGGCCGCGTGGGCGAAGTCATCATCCGCACGTGGCAGACCGCACACAAGATGAAGGTGCAGCGCGGCGCGTTGCCCGAGGACGGGGGTGCCAACAGCACGCGCAACGACAACTTCCGCGTGAAGCGCTATGTCGCGAAGTACACGATCAACCCGGCGCTCACGCATGGCATCGCGCACGAGCTCGGTTCGATCGAGCCCGGCAAGTGGGCCGACCTGGTGTTCTGGGATCCGGCGTTCTTCGGCGTCAAGCCGGCGATGATCCTCAAGGGCGGCATGATCGCGATGGCGCAGATGGGCGACCCGAACGCATCGATTCCCACGCCGCAGCCCGTGCATTATCGCGAGATGTTCGGCACGCGCGGGCGCGCGCTCACGCAGACCTCGCTCACGTTCGTCTCGCAGCTTGCGCTCGACAAAGGCATGCCCGAGCGCTACGGCCTGCAAAAGCGCATAGTGGCGGTACGCAACTGCCGCAATGTCACGAAAGCCGACATGATCCACAACGCGTGGCAACCTTCGATCAGTGTCGATCCCGAAACCTATCAGGTGATCGCAGACGGCCAGTTGCTGACCTGCGAGCCCGCCACGGTGCTGCCGATGGCGCAGCGCTATTTCCTGTTCTAAGCCTGAAAACGCTAGTCCGACATGCGCACGATAGACAAACGACTCAACGCGAAGCTCGCGCCGGTGCTGATCAAGCGCGCGGCCACGCTCACCCTTGCGTACGACGCGCGTTGCAAGAGCCGCTTTGCGGCCACGCTCGATTCGGGCGAGGAAGTGGGCGTGGTGCTGCCGCGCGGCACGGTGCTACGCGACGGCGACATGCTGGTCGCCGACGACGGCGGCCTCGTGCGCGTGATCGCCGCGCCGCAAAGCGTGCTGCTCGTGCGCGCGCCCGAGCGCCTCACCCTCATGCGCGCCGCGTATCACCTCGGCAACCGCCATACGCCCGTGGAAGTGGACATCGACGCACTCAAGCTCGAAGCCGATCCAGTGCTCGAGGACATGCTCACGCGCCTCGGTGCGCAAGTCGAGCGCGCCGAGTTGCCGTTCCAGCCCGAAGCCGGCGCTTATGGCGGAGGACATCGTCATGGTCACGACGAAACCTTCGCCGAAGACTATGCACTCGCGCAAAGCGTGTTCGACGAGCATCACGGGCATGCCCATCATCATGACCACGGCGACCCTGGCGACCACGGCGACCACGCACACGGCGCCCACTGCGACCACGGCGACCACGCACACGGCGCCGACTGCGGCCACGATCACGGTCATTGCGACGGCCACGCGCACGACCACAGCCATGGACATCGCTGAGCTCACCGCGCTGCTGCATCTCGCGTCGCCAGCGCTGCCGATCGGCGCGTTCAGCTATTCGCAGGGGCTCGAAGCGGCCATCGACGCCGGGCTCGTCGCCAACGCCGACGACGCCGCGCACTGGATCGCAGGCGGCCTCGCGAACGTGCTCGCGCCCGGCGAGCTGCCGTTCATCGCGCATCAGCTCGAACGCTGGCGCACACACGACGCCGATGCGCTGATCGAAGCGAACGAGGAATTCGTCGCGAGCCGCGAATCGGCGGAGCTGCGCCGCGAGACCTCGCAGATGGGCTGGTCGCTGCGCCAGCTTTGCGCTCAGCTCGAATGGGGCGATGCCGCGCGCCGCGCGACGCTCGAATGCATGACGCCCGTCGCGCAGCCGACGGCCTTTGCCTTTGCGGCCTTCGCGCATGACGCGTCGGCCGACGCCACGCTTGCGGCCTACGCGTTCAGCTGGGTCGAGAACCAGGTCGCCGCCGCGCTCAAGGCGGTGCCGCTCGGGCAGGTCGCGGGGCAGCGCATCGTGGTCGCGATGCGGCCGGCCATCGAACGCGCGGTCACGCGTGCGCTCGCCACGCCGCCCGACGCGCTCAACACCTTCGCGCCACAACTCGGCATTCTGAGTGCACGGCACGAATCGCAATACTCGCGGCTCTTCCGCTCCTAGCGCTCCTAGCGCTCCTGGCCGTCTGACTGAACACACACACGCACACAAACCATGAATTCGCACTCCAGACGCACCAGGAAACTGCCGCCGCTGCGCGTCGGCGTAGGCGGCCCGGTGGGCTCCGGCAAGACCACGCTGCTCGAAATGCTCTGCAAGGCGATGCGCGAGCGCTACGACCTCGTCGCCATCACCAACGACATCTACACGAAGGAAGATCAGCGCCTGCTGACCGTCGCGGGCGCCCTGCCCGCCGAGCGCATCATGGGCGTGGAGACCGGCGGCTGCCCGCATACGGCGATCCGCGAAGACGCGTCGATCAACCTCGAAGCCGTCGACCAGATGCTCACGCGCTTTCCCGACGCGGACATCGTCTTTATCGAATCGGGCGGCGACAATCTCGCGGCCACCTTCAGCCCGGAGCTCTCGGACCTCACGATCTATGTGATCGACGTGGCGGGCGGCGAGAAGATTCCGCGCAAGGGCGGCCCCGGCATCACGAAGTCGGACCTGCTCGTCATCAACAAGACCGATCTCGCGCCGCTCGTGGGCGCCAATCTCGACGTGATGGCCTCGGATGCGAAGAAGATGCGCGGCGAGCGCCCGTTCGTGATGTGCAACCTGAAGGCGCTCGAGGGCCTCGATCAGGTAATCGCGTTTATTGAAAAACAGGGACTGCTAATCAACGGCGGATCCAGCGGAACCGGACCCCGGTGACACGCACGGGCGCGGGGCCGAATCTGGAGCCCAGACGGGTGCTCAAGCGCTGATCAACGCCGCGCGCGAAATGCCCGTCGCGCTCCGCCTGCCCAGTGCTCGCGCCACCTGTTCCCCGGCCCTCATTCCATCCTGCGGCCTCGCAAAACACGCAGTGCTTTTGCATGGCGATCGCACAATCGTCGGCGTACCTCGCCGCGATAACCCATCCACTATCCCTCCCCGTTTCACCCCGACCGCCCCCTTGCAGGCGGAAATATCTGCCGAAAACATTCTGTAATCATCTGATCAAAAAGCCGTTCATAAGGCAAAAACTGGCACCGCTTTACGCCTCTATTCAACGGATCACATGAATGCGACCGGCAATACGATTCGCATCAGGGAAGGCATTCACACCGGATGCCAGGCCGCGTGCAATGGGCTCAAGCTTGCGGGCCAATTGCCGTTAAAGAGTCTCGGGGGATGAGTTCGTCCTCCTTCGGGGCCAGTCGGCATAGCAAGCATTGTCACGCAAGCGTCACTTCAAAAAGGAGTCTTCTCATGCTGCGTTTTATCCGTTCCTTATCGCGCGACGAGCGCGGCGTCAGCTCGCTGGAATATGCGGTTCTTGGCGGCATCATCGTCGCTGTCCTGGTCGCGCTCGGTACGTACCTGTCCGGTAACACGGGTTTCCAGGCGCTTTTCCAGACGCTGATCACCAAGGCAACCAACGCAATCAGCTGAATCTAGCGCTCGTTATGCTCCGGCACCGCACGAGCAGGTGCGAGCCGGAGACCGTCTTCCTCCGCAGATTCGGCAAACCATGTTTTACCTGGGCATAGTGAAAGCGGCTGCGAGCATGACCCTCGTCATGCTCGCAGGTTGCGATCTGCGCATGCGGCGTCTGCCGAATACCGCCGTGGCCGCATTCGCCGCCCTGTATTTCGTCAACGCCGCGATGACAGGGTTCGGCCGCGCCGCGTGTGAGATCCATGTGGCGGCGGGCGCGGCGGCGCTTGTCGCGGCTGCTGTGATGTTTCGATTGGGCTGGCTCGGCGGCGGCGATGTGAAGCTCGCCGCTGCGGTCTTCCTCTGGGCAGGGCCGCAATCGTGGCCCGTGCTGGTGGTCGTTTCGACATGCGGATTGTTTGTGGCCCTTGTCGTGCTCGCAGTAGCCGGCATGCAGCGCATTCCCGCCCTCGCGGGTGTGAGCGTGCGGCTTGACTGGATCGCACCGGCACGCGGCGTCCCCTATGGCGTCGCGCTCGCGTTGGGCGGCCTGGTCGCGGTCTGGCTGCAGCCCGCATCCGGCCATCGCACGACGCTTGCCATGTTGCAACTGCTTGTTTAGTTTAACCGAAGTCTCGCCCGCCGCGTCCACGCCGCTTGCCCGAATACAACGCCGCCCATATGCCAAATTTCATCAAGCTAGCCGCGCTCGTTGTCATCGCCGCGATTGGCGCATTCATCATCCGCGCGCTGTTCATTGCCGCATCGAACCCGAAAGCCGCGGCTCATGCGTCCACGGTGCACGTGCGCGCCGCAGCCGACGATTTGCCGGACGGATTGCTGCTGCGCGACGCGGACCTCGTATGGAAAGCGGTGCCACGTGATCAGGTTCCGTCCGGCGCACTCGTCGAAGAGGCCACCGAAGCCGGCACCCCCAAAGACCTCAAGGGCGATCTGCTGCGGCACGCGGTTCGCGCAGGAACGCCGCTTGGCGTGGCCGACGTGATCTTGCCGGGCGCCCCAGGTTTTCTTGCAGCGGCGCTCAAGCCCGGCATGCGCGCGATCTCGGTTGCCGTCGACGACGTGTCGGGCAACGCGGGGCTCATTCAGCCCGGCGATTATGTCGACATCCTGCTCACACAGCAGATGCGCAACGAAACAGGTGTTCATGTCGATCCCGCGCGCGCCGTCGAATCGGAAACGGTTGCCGAGCGCGTGCGCGTACTCGCAGTCGGCACAGCGTTTCGTCGTCCGAAGGATGATGACGGCGCCCCGAGCACCAATGCCCGCACCGTGACTATCGAGGTCACACCGGCGAGCGCACAGTCGATCACGGTGGCAGCGCACCTCGGCACGCTCTCGCTTGCGCTGCGCAGTTTCGCTACGCGCGACAGGCACGCACCGGACGCCGAGGACATCGCCATGGCGCACACGCCGCCCGTATGGGCCGGAGACGTCTCGCGCGCGCTACGCGGCATGAGCGCGCCGGCAACAACACCGCGCCAGACGAAAGCACCGGCACAGGCGCCGCATGTCGTCATCTACCGCGGCTCGAAGGTCGAGCAGGCAGACGGCGACTTGGCCGGCAGCACTTCCACTGGCGCGCCGGGGGTGCCGCCGCTGCCTGGCGGCATGCCGCCCGCGGCGCCCACTCCGTCCGGGACACCCGTCACGCCCGCACAGGCGCAAGCGGCCCCCGCCCCTGCCGCAGGATCATAGGACGACACATGTTCAGCCTCACATACGGCAAGCTGCTTTCACGCGGTGCGCGGCGCCACGCTGGCGGCCGCCCTGCCGTCACCGCCCTGTTCGGCGCGCTGCTTGCCATGACCATACTCGCCGGCCCGGGAGCGGATGCTGCATGGGCAAAAGAGCCCGCGGCGCCCGCCGATGTGCTGTCGGTCGCCGCAGGCAGCGGCACGTTAATCGAATTGCCGCAACCCGCTGTTGCTGTCTTCGTTGCCGACCCGAACGTTGCCGATGTCCATGTGCCGACGCCGCGCTCGGTTTTCGTGCTCGGCAAGAAGTCCGGCACGACGACACTCTTCGCACTCGGCCCCAACAATCGGGAAATCCTGCGCAAGACAATCAGCGTGTCCACGGATACGGCTTCGATCCAGCGTCTTATCGACGCGCGCTTTCCCAAACTCGCGGTGACAGTGTCGGGCGCGCCCGGCTCATTGATGGTGACCGGCGCGGTGCCGAGCGCAGCGGATGCCGATGCCATCGTCCAGACGCTGCAGCCGTATCTTCACGCCAACGAGCAACTCGTGAACCGCCTCTCGATCGCGCACCCGATCCAGGTGCTGCTGCGCGTGCGCATTACTGAGGTGGATCGCAACATCACGCAACAGCTCGGCATCAACTGGAATGCCATTGCCGCGAGCGGCAACTTCTTCGGTGGGCTGTTCAACGGGCGCGCCATCCTGGACGCGACGACGAATCTCTTCAACCTCCAGTCCAACGGCGCGTACTCGGTGCTTGGCGGATTCAAGGTCGGCAAGACGAACATCCAAGGCGTGCTCGACGCGCTCGATCAGGAAGGCTTGCTGACCATGCTGGCCGAGCCGAACCTGACGGCGATGTCGGGTCAAACGGCGAGCTTCCTCGCCGGGGGCGAGTTGCCGATCCCCGTGCCGCAGAGCGGCACGACGAGCACGATCACGGTCGAGTACAAGCCTTACGGCGTCGCGCTGAATTTCACGCCAACCGTCCTCGCCGACAACCGCATCAGCCTGAACGTGCGGCCTGAAGTCAGCCAGATCGACCCGAGCAACAGCGTCACGCTGAACTCGATCGTGGTGCCGGCGCTATCGGTTCGCCGCATGGAGACCACCGTCGAGCTCTCGAGCGGGCAGAGCTTCGCAATCGGCGGACTCTTGCAGAGCTCGACAAGCGATGTGCTCTCCCAGCTTCCCGGTGTGGGCGGTCTGCCCGTTCTCGGCAAGCTGTTCTCGTCGACGAAATACCAGAACGACAAGTCGGAGCTCGTCGTCATCGTGACGCCGTATATCGTCGGGCCGACCGGGCCGGGCCAGTTGCACGGCGCGCTGGACGATGTCATCACGCCCAGCAGCGACATCGAGTTTGCCGTGCGCCAGTCGCTCTCGATCGACCCGCTTTCGGGTAATTCGCCGCGCCTTGTTGGCGCTGCGGGCTTCGTTTACTGACACTGACAGGGGAACCATGATGAAGCCCCGGCTCTCGCTCGTTGCCACGATTCTCGCCGGCGTGGCCAGCACCGGCCTCGCGTCCTGCATGTCGGCGCAGCCGCCGATTGGCATGCCTGATCCGTCGGTGATCGGCTTTGCCCCCGGCGACGGCGGCCACGCGACGCCCCCGGCGTGCGCGGCGCTCAACCAGCGCTCCGGCATGCTCGATGCCGGACAGGCGCGGCCCGGCGTGGCGTTCGGCTGCGCGACCTACTCGAACCTGGCCGCGATGCTCGCGCGGCCGGCTGACCTCGTTGCACCCGTGCCGTACGCGGGTGCGGACGCGCCGCTCGCCGCGAGCGCAGTGCGGCGCTACGAGGAGGACCGGACGAAACCGCTGAACTCCGACTATTCGAGCGCTACGTCATCTTCGCCCTCCTCGTCGAACTCGTCGACGGGATCCCGATAACGGAGCATGCACCCATGGGCGTTTTCGAATCGACCATCCTCAAACGCCGGGCACAGCCGTCCGGCGCCGAAAAACTCATCGCCG
Source organism: Paraburkholderia sp. A1BS-2L (assembly GCF_051125205.1). Lineage (NCBI taxonomy): Bacteria > Pseudomonadati > Pseudomonadota > Betaproteobacteria > Burkholderiales > Burkholderiaceae > Paraburkholderia > Paraburkholderia sp. A1BS-2L. Next base: position 872,078 of record NZ_CP120428.1, on the reverse strand, counting down.
TCGTCGCCGACGCGCAAAGCACGGAAGTCATCAAAAGCGTCGTCATCGATCAGGGCATCGCGACCTCGCATGTCACGCCCGGCTCGCTCGACGATGCGGTCGCGATCATGTCTTCGCTCAAGGAGTCGCCGCGCCATCTGATCGTCGATATCACCGGATCGACGATGCCGATTTCCGATCTGACGCGGCTCGCCGAGGCCGTCGATCCTTCGGTCGCCGTCATTGTCGTGGGCGAGCGCAACGATGTCGGGCTCTTTCGCAGCCTGTTGCACATCGGCGTGCATGACTATCTCGTCAAGCCGCTCACCGCGGAGCTCGTGCGGCGCGCGCTCACCTCCACGGGCGGCGGCGGGTCGACGCGCATGGGCAAGGTGCTCTCGTTCGTGGGCGCGCGAGGCGGCGTCGGCGTCACGACGATCGCAACGGCGCTCGCGTCTCATCTCGCCGATGCAACGCGGCGCCGCATTGCCTACATCGACCTCGACCCTTACGGCGGTGCGGCCACTTCGATGCTCGGCGTCGCCGCCAACAACGGCCTCATCGAATTGCTGCAAAACCCGCAGCGGCTCGATCAGCAATTGATCAATCAGGCGTTCGTCGCGCAGAGCGACCGCCTGCTCGTGCTGGCCTCGGAACTTCCGTACAACCAGGAGTTCATGCTGCGCCAGGGCGCGCTAGGCGAGCTTGTCGCGATGCTCAAGCACCACTTTCACTACATCATGCTCGACCTGCCGGGGCGCGCCGGCCGGGTCGTCGAGGAAGCCCTCGACGCGAGCTCGACGATCCACGTGGTGGCCGATCTCTCCGTGCATTCGGCGCGCGAAGCCGCACGCCTTTGCCGTTTTGCCCAAACGCTCGACAGCGCGCCCGGCATCACGGTGCTGCTCAACGAAGCGCGGCAACCCGTGTCCGGACGCGTTCGCGAGGACGATTTCATCACCGCGCTCGCACGCGGCTCCGTGCATTCGCTGCCCTATGAGCCGCAGAGCCTCGCGCTCGCGGAAAACCTCGGCGAAGCGCCAACGCTTGCCAACGCACAACGCTCGCCGTTCGCCGCGGCCATCGTGTCGCTCGCCAATGCGATCACGGGCAGCGAGGCGGCCGTGCCACGCGAGCCGTGGTACAAGCGCCTCGTGCCCATGCGGAGGGCAAGCTGATGTTCGGCCGCCGCAACCCCCTCGCGGGCGGCCCCTCGCCCGCTTCAGGCGCATCAGCGGCATCAGCGGCATCCGCCGCATCCGCCGATGACCCAGGCAGCGCGGCCTGCACCGCCGCTGCCGCCGAGCCGCAAGCAGGCAAGCGCGAAGCGCCGCTGGCGCCGCTGGCCTCGCTGGCAGGGCCGCACGCCGCCGCCAGCCTCTCGAGCGCGGACCGCCACGAAGCGCTGATCCGCTCCGAGACGTTCAAGGCGATTCGTTCGGCCGTCTTTTCATCGATGAACATGTCGGCGGCGCTCATGATGTCGCGCGCCGAAGTGCGCACGGGCATCGAGCAGATCGCAGCCGAGACGACGGCGCGCGAGCGGTTGTCGCTGACGCTGACCGAGCAGACGCTCGCCGTCGACGAGATTCTCAACGACATGTTCGGCATCGGGCCGATCGAGCCGCTGCTCGCCGACGAGCGCGTCACCGACATTCTCGTGAACGGGCCGGACCAGGTCTACGTGGAGCGCGGCGGCCGCCTCGAGCTCACGGCGCTGAAGTTTCGCGACAACGCGCACGTCATCAACGTGGCGCAGCGCATCGCGGCGGCAATCGGGCGGCGCGTCGACGAAAGCAGTCCGATGGTCGATGCGCGTCTTGCCGACGGCAGCCGCGTCAACGTCGTGCTGCCGCCGATCGCCCTGCGCGGCGCATCGATCTCGATCCGCAAGTTCGCCAAACGCAACATCACGCTCGGCCGCATGGCGCAGCAGGGCAATATCTCGACGCAGATGGTGGACGTGCTGCGCATCGCCACCGCGTGCCGCCTGAACGTTGTGATATCGGGCGGCACCGGCTCCGGCAAGACCACCCTGCTCAATGCGCTCTCGCGCTTCATCGACGAAGCCGAGCGCGTGGTCACGATCGAGGACGCCGCCGAGCTGCAACTCCAGCAGCCGCACGTCGTGAGTCTCGAGACGCGCCCCGAAAACAGCGAAGGCTTGGGCGGCATCTCGCAGCGAGACCTCGTTCGCAACGCGCTGCGTATGCGCCCGGACCGGCTCATCCTCGGCGAGACGCGCGGCACTGAAGCATTCGACGTGCTGCAGGCAATGAATACGGGCCACGACGGATCGATGACGACGATCCACGCGAACACCCCGCGCGATGCGATCACGCGGCTCGAGAGCATGGTGATGATGGCCAACGGCAATCTGCCGCTGATGTCGATTCGCAGACAGATCGCCAGCGCCGTCCATCTGATCCTGCAGGTCGAGCGCATGCGTGACGGCGTGCGGCGCGTGACCCACGTGACCGAGATCGCGGGCATGGAAGGCGACGTCGTCATCACGCAGGACCTGTTCACCTTCCGCTACAACGGCACCGCTTACGAAGAGCAGGTGCGCGGGACGTTCGAATGCTCGTCGCTGCGTCCCGTGTTCGCTCAGCGCGCGGCTTACTTCGGCCTCGAAGAGGCGCTGCTCACGGCGATGCAATCATGAGATCCGCAGACATCATCGGCTTTGGCGCCTTCTTTGCTCTCGTGATGGTCGGGCTCATCGTCCATTCCTTGCGCAGCATCGCCCGCCAGCAGCCGCGCACGCGCATCCGCGCGCGCGTAATCACGGTACGCGATGAGAGCAAGGCCGCCCTCGTCGAGCACGACGCGAAGCAGCAGGCGCAACTGCTGCAGCCCAAGCGCCGCTTCGCGAATCAGGACGCCCTTTTTGCGATCATCCCGGCCTGGCACGAACGCATCCATACGGTCAGTGGGCCGGGCGGCATTCGCGCGCTTTACGTCGTCGCGATCGTGGCGCTCATTGCGTCGGTGATCGGCACCGCGCTCGCTCCCGTGGGACCCGTACTGCGTGTGCTCGGCTGCATCGTCATCCCCGTGCTTGTCGTGCGCGCGGCCTACCAGTGGTTGATCGCGCGTTTCAGGAACCGCTTTCTCGCGATCTTTCCCGATACGATCGACCTCATCATCCGCGCGGTGCGCGCCGGCATTCCCGTTGTGCAGGCGATCTGCGTGGCAGGGGTCGAAAGCGACGAGCCGGTTCGGACGACCTTTCGCGCGATGGGCGATGCCCTGCTCGTTGGCGCCGACCTGAAAGACGTGCTCGAACAGGCAGCAGCGCGCATGCGGCTCGCCGACTTCTCGTTCTTTACCGTTTGCCTGATCTTGCAGCGCGAAACGGGCGGCAATCTCGGCGATACGCTCGAGAACCTCTCGGGGATCGTGCGCATGCGGCGCGACATCCGCGCAAAAAGCAAGGCGCTCACGGCGGAGGGACGGCTCGCGAGCAAGATGATTGCAGCCGTGCCGTTCGCGCTCATGGGGTTTATCTACATCGTGAATCGGCCCTACCTGGACATGCTCACGCATACCCGGGCCGGACACAAGATCCTCACCCTCGCCGCCGTGCTGCTCACGATCGGACTGTGGCTCATCAACAAGATTTCGAACCTGGACACCTCGCGATGATGAACGCCGACTTCTGGCGCAATGCCGCCTTGCTCGTCCTGCTTGCCGGCTTCACGCTGTGGCTCGCCATGCGCGACAAGGGCCAGCGCGCGCGCATTGCCCAGCGCACACGGCAAGCCGTGGCCCGCGTGGGCGTCATGGGCGTCGACAGCAGCGCGACGGCCGATGTCGCCAAACGCATGCCGCAGCGCTTCGCAAGACGCATCGCCGCCCTCGGCGAGCGGCTGCCGGTCGTGCAGGCCGAAGACCGCGCCAAAGTCGCCATGCGTCTTGCCAGCGCGGGATTTCGCGACCACCGCGCGGTGGCGGTTCTCTCGGGGCTCAAGATCGTCGTGGGCGCCTGTTTCGCGCTCGGCGCCATCGCCCTTGGCGGGCATCTGCCCGCGGCCGGCCAGATATTCGTGATCCGGGCGCTGCTGATGGCGGGCGCATTCGTCATCGGCATGATGTTGCCGGAATATGCGCTCGCGTTCTTCGTCCGGCATCGCCGCCGCGCCATCGCGGCCGCGCTGCCCGATGCGCTCGACCTGCTCGTTGTCTGCACCAACGCAGGCAATAGCCTCGTCGTCGCCATCAAGCGCGTGGCGCGCGAGCTGCGCGTGATCTGCCCGCCGCTCGCCGATGAATTCACGGTCACGGCGGACGAACTCAGCATCGGCAGCGACACCGCGCAGGCGCTCAATGCGATGTCGGCGCGAGTCGGCCTGTCCACCATGCGCGCACTGGTGACTACCCTCGTGCAGTCGCAAAAGTACGGCACACCGATCACGCAATCGCTGCGCACGCTGTCGCGCACCGAGCGGGCCATGCAGATGGTCGCGCTCGAGGAAAAGGCCGCCAAGCTCGCACCAAAGATGACCATGCCGATGATGTTTTTCATCATGCCGACCGTCTCGCTCATTGCGGCGGGCCCGGCCGTCATTCGGCTCATCGCCGTGTTTCGCGGCCATTGAGCGCTTCAGGAATGCAGGAGTTCAAATTGATCCCATCTCGACCCATGCCTGCGCGCAGGACACTCACCGCGCTGCTGACGCTGCTCGCACCGCTGGCCGCCGCGCTGCTCGCCACGGGATGCGCCAGCAATCACTTCGTGACGCCGCAGCCTGCCGCCACGCACCTGCCCGATGCGCAAGCCGACATGCATGTCGCCGAAAGCGCGCTCGAAGCCGGAGATACGCAGCTGGCCATATCGCTTTTCGGCAAGCAGTTGAAGGCCGATCCGCAATCGAAAGCCGCCCAGCTCGGCCTCGGCGACGCGATGTATCAAAGTGGCGATCTCGCGCGCGCCGGCGTCCTCTATGCGCGGGTTGCAGCCAGTGCGCCGGACGATGCGCGCGCCATGCTCGGGCTCGCACGCGTCGCGCTGCGCCAGCGACGGCTCGACGAAGCCGAGCAGCGCTACCGGAAACTGCTCGCGGCTCACCCTGAGCATGCCGTAGCCGCCGAAGGCCTGGGCGCGACGCTGGATCTCGAAGGCAAGCACGCGCAAGCGCAAGCGGTCTATCAAGCCGCCTTGCAGCAACACCCCGAAGTCGCAGGCCTGAAGGCGGACCTGGGCCTCTCGCTCATCCTGGCGGGTGACGTGCGCGCCGGCGCCAATGTCCTGCTCGATGTCGCGGGCTTGCCCGACGCGCCGCCCCAGGCGCGCGAGAACCTCGCGCTGGCCTACGGATTGCTCGGCAACAACGAGGCCGCGAGGCGTATCCTGGTCACCGACATGCCGCCCGACTCGGCGGATGACAATCTGCGCTTCTACCGGCAACTGCGCGAGCGCCTTGCCGCCGCCGGGCCAGATGCGAGCGCCGCGGGCGCCGCACACACCCAGCCGGTATCGGCAGCGAGCGTCGCGCGTGTCGGAGCGCTCCAATGAAGGCGCGCGGGCGCGCGAGCCCCGGCGCCCGCGTTCATGCGCGCGGCGTCGTCTCGCTCGAATTCGTGCTGGTGCTGCCGTTCCTGCTGATGATGCTCTTTGGCATCGTCGACGTGAGCATGCTCCTTTGCGACAAGGCCGTCATCACGAATGCCGCCGGGGAAGCGGCGCGCCAGGGCGTGGTGCTGCGCGTGCCGACCTACACGCAAACCCAGATCAGGAATGTCGCGCTCGCCTATACGAACAACGGTCTGGTGACCAGCGGCACCGCCACGCCTCCAACCGTGACGGTGAGCCCCGCAGGGGGCTGCGCAACGGCCGGCAGCAGCAATCCGCTTCAGGTGAGCATCGCGTACACCTACAACGGGGTCGTGCTCGGCTCGGCGTTGAGCGTGCTGACAGGCCCCATCACCGTTACCGCCGTCGCGGTGAAAAACTGTGAATAAGCGCGTGCGTTCCCGCGTGTCTTCCAGCGCGCCGTCCCGCGTGCCTCCGGGCCGGGCAGCAGCCGCCCGCTATCCGTCGCCGGTGCGCCGCGGCCGGCGCCCGCACCCGCACCCGTTGGAACCGGCACGATCGCGCTCGCGCGGGTCGGTCACGCTCTGGTTCCTGTTGACGTTCACTGCCCTGCTGATCATTGGCGCCTTTGCGATCGACTTGCCGCGTGTCTTCACGGTCAGCGGCGAGCTGCAAAACGGCGCTGACGCGGCGGCACTCGCCGGGGCCGGGGCGCTCTCCCGAGGCAGCACGAGCGGACCGAACTGGACGGCGGCGGCCGCGTCCGCCACGACCGCCATCGCGTTGAACAAGTCGGATGGCGTCACGCTCTCCAGCGGCGCGGTCAAAGCGGGATATTGGGACGTCGCGGCATCCTCGCCCACGCTGCTCGCCCCAAGCCAGGTCACGCTGCCAGCGCCATCGGGGCAAATGCTCGAACCCGCAGTGCAGGTGACGATCGCCCGCAATGCCTCGAGCAACGGCGGGCTGGTGTCGCTGCTGCTCGGCTCGCTGCTCGGCGTGCCGACGACGGCCGACAGCGCAACGGCCGTCGCGATCATCGCACCGCCGTCCACGGTGCCGGCCGGATCGCTCTTTCCCGTGGTCATGGATCAGTGCGTGTACAACCAGTACTGGGACTCGACAACGAATGCGCCCAAAGTCGACGCGACAGGCCAGCCTTACGAGTTCCAGATCGGCAACGGTCAAACCTATGGCTCGTCGTGCGAGGCGGGACAGTGGACGTCGTTCAACACGATGGCCAACGACACGACGGCGATCATCAATCTGATCAATTCCGGCAATCCGACCTCGCTGTCAATCGGAGACAACATCTACGTCCAGCCGGGCGTCAAGGATGTCATCTATAGCAACGTCCCCACCGGAACCACTGTCCTGCTGCCGGTCGGCACGCAAATTGCGAGCAAGACGTCCGTCCCGATCGTCGCATTCGCCGCTTTATATATCGACAGCTCGGTCGGTCAGAACAGCAAATACATCCAGGGGCACTTCGTAGCAGGCTACACGATGCGGACCCAGGGAACCGGCGTCTCCACGTCAGACTACGGTGGCTATGTCGCGCCGCGTCTTGCGTTCTGAGCCGACCATTAAAGATCGAACGACGCCGACGCCCGCTCGGGCAACAGCGTGGCAAGCACGTCCACCGTGCGCCCCGTGGCGCCGCGATGACGCGCCGCGAATGCGACGGCGAGCCGCGGCCATGGCGACTCGGCGCGGCTTGTCGTTGAAGAGTTCGCGCAAGGCGCGCGAGATCGGCGCGATCCTGCACTTGCAGCGCCGCGCCGGCCGCCACGGCGTCTGCGGTGGCCTGGGTGAAGTTGAACACGTGCGGGCCGATCAGCACGGGCACGCCCACCGCGCACGCCTCGATCAAGTTCTGGCCGCCCAGCGGCAGCAAGCTTACGCCGATGAACGCGAGATCGGCGGAGGCGTAATACGCGCCCATCTCGCCCATCGAGTCGCCGAGCAGCACGATCCGGCGCACTTCCCCGGTTCTTTTCTCATGCGGGGACGGTAATGCACGAGCAGGGCATCTGGACCGTCGAGCCAGACGGCCGGTTTTGCGTAAGGTTGATAAGTCATACGACAAAACCGATCGGATCGTGTCGCTATATCTTCGGAACGGGAAGAGGCTTTGGCGCCGGAAACCGAGCAGATGCCAACCACGCTGGGAAAATGGGGCCTCCCGGCAGATTGACGGGCTACCTTCAGCGACGGCGCGGTGGCCAGCTCCGGCAGGAACTTGCACCCTGCAGATGGCACGCCATCACGGGCGTACACGAAACCGCTTGCGCGGCAGGGGCTGCGGTCCGACGCTGGAGGTCAGGGAGGGGCCCGTCACGCTCAATGACGGTGGAAGACAGCCACTCTGGAGACATCCGCCAACTGACGCGCCACGGCGTCGAAGACGATGCAGGCACGCGCCTCAGGAGGGCAATTCGTAGCGAAAACCGGTTCAGGGGCGCGGCCATCAGATGGTATGCGAGCGACGTGCTAATGGAGCGCATCACAACCGGAAACGGGTCTGCAACCGTGACCGCAAAGCCCCCGAGATCCTTACCATGATTGCGGCTAACAAGCTAGCGAATCGATTAAATGACTGTCACCTTCTCACCCGCCGAGACTGTTCAAGCACCTGGGCATTGAGAGAAAATACGCCACTCTGGCGACGGGATGTCGTCCTGAGTGCACGCCTTTGGCTTGTCGCGTTCGTCGGCGGGTCGGCAGGTCGGCAGGAGTCGGTTGCCCGGCAAATCACATATTCATCGGGGGTGGTTGGCTATGGAGCGGGCACGATCCGGAGCGGCTGTCTGGCTTTCGGTGAAGAAAGTCGTATTCCTTCTCGTGGCAGTCATCGAATCGGCCAAACTCAATTAGTAGGAAGAATGAAGTTTTCAATCATGCTGTGGATTGCTGCGACTGCGGCCGTTATGGCATCCGCGTCCGCGCACACCCAAACAACCCGTCTGCAGTGTTTTGGTGATAAAGGGCGGCCGGACGCGTCTTCCTCCCACTGTTTCGAGTTGAATCTGCCGAAGGACTCGCAACTGCAGTGGTCTGCGTGGCTGGCGCCGGTGGGGACGACTGCCGGCGCCCCGATCGCCGTGTCAGGCATCGTCGACGACAGTCGATTCGTGCCGACGGCGATCGGACCGGCCTCGCCCGGCGATCCAGCCAATCCCGACATGCTGATGTTCAACACGCCGCTTTTGCCCGACCTCACGTTCCGGCCATTCGGGCAGGAAGAACGGGCAAGCGCAATCCGCAATCGCGAAGGTGACACAGTCATGATCGCCTGCCGGCCTGGCCGGCAGCCCGCGGGCATCGTTCTGGAGCACCGTGACACCCGATGGCCGCGTGCCGCGGCGGGCGCTGTCGTGCTGGCAGGGAGCGGGAGCACCGGTTTTCAGTGGGGGATTGCGCCGGCCGGGCGCGATCCTGGTGCTCTTTACCCGCTGCAGCCAACGGTCGGCACTGGGCGGGTCCTTGGCCTGATCGATCTGGCGACGTTGCGTGAAGGGACAGCGAACATCGATCAAAACCTCGTGCTGGTGTGTCCGTCCGATGGCGCTCGTCTTGACGTGATTGACGTGCATCTCTCACCGCGTGCCGCAGCGGCGCAAGGCGTACGTGCCGCGTGGGTGTGGCAACGCAATCGATGGGAAGACGGCGGAGGTGACTTGCTCGCGGACGCGTTGCGGTACAAGGTGTCGCGCCTTTACATCGCGTTGCCGATCGCTGATGCTCAGGTGAGCGACGCCGGCGCGCTGCGGGATTTCGTGGCGCGCGCGCACGGAGCCAACATCCAGGTCTGGGCGGTCGAAGGCGACCCAGAAATGGTCACAGACAAGGGGCGAGAACAGGCGGTGGCACGCTTGAGGGCCATCGAACAGTATCAGCGCCTGTCGGCTGAACCGGCCCGACTGAACGGCGTTCAATACGACATCGAACCGTATCAATTACCCGCTTATCGCATCGAGCCGCAGGCGGTGATGCACGCGTGGAGCAAGACCACCGCCGCGCTCGGTGAGGCGGCGGCCCTGCCGCTTGATACGGTCGTGCCATTCTGGCTGCCCGACGCGCCGGGCGGCAACGAGGTGCTTGACCAGATCGGTCGAACCGGGCGCTCGCTGACCGTCATGGCGTATCGCACCGATGCCGCGCAAGTGCAGCGCGTGGCCGCGCCCTTGCTGGCGTGGGGCGCAGTCCGGAATTTTCCGGTCAGCGTCGCGCTGGAAAACGGCCCGCTGCAGGACGAATGGACACAGACTTACGCACCCGTGCCGCCCGGCGGCGTGGGCACGCTATGGCTGGTGCCCGAGGACGGCAAGATGGTCGCCTTACGCTTCGATCACGCCACCATGCTGGAGCGAGGCATCGGGTATGTCGAGCAGCGCAGAGAACGAATCGATGCAGGCAAAGTGAGTTTCCTCGGCGATGCGGATCGTCTGCTGAGCGTCTCTGCCAGCCTGCAACCCGTGTTTCGCGCGTGGCCGAACTATGCCGGCATCGCGTTCCACGGGCTGCTGGATCGTTGATCAAATGTCATTTGCCGGCAATGCGCCGAGTCTCTCTTGTCATCCCGCCGCCACAACAGCCATGGTCCTGAAAGCGCAAATGTCGGATTTACCAACGATTCTCATTGCTGAAGACGACGCGCTCCTTCGTGAGCTGCTCGAGCACAAACTCGCGATCTGGGGTTACCGGGTGCTGTCCGCGCCTGATGGCGAGGCTGCGTACGAACTCATACGCGAGCAAAGGCCGTCGATGGCGTTGCTGGACGTAATGATGCCGCGCCTCGACGGTTTTGCGCTGCTGCGCAAGATGAATCAGGACGGCGCGCTCGCACACACGCGGGTCATCATGATTACCGGGCGCACGCTGGAAGCCGATGTCGTCAACGCATTTCGGTGGGGCGTGGAAGACTACGTGAGAAAGCCGTTCTCACTCAGCGAGTTGCAGTCCCGCATTGCACGCATCGTGTCGCCGCCGGAGCGTGCCTGATGGTCAATCCGGTTCCATTCGCAGGCCGTTGCGTGCTCACGGCCTGGCTGATCTGTGCTTGCTTGCCGGCGGCTGCCGCCCAAAGTGAGCCGGGCCTCTCCGCGGCGGAAATCGCCGGTCTGTATCAGGCCGGCGTGCAGGCGCGACTGGCCGGGCACATGGACGAAGCATTCGACCTGTTGTCTCGCGCGGCGGCCGCTGCGCCAGACAATGTCGACGTGCTGCTGCAGAAAGGCCTGGTGCTGATGGCGAAAGGACGCGACGACGACGCAGCCCGGCTGTTTCAGCGCGTCCTGTCGCTGGCGCCCGAATACAGGGATGCACGTCTCGCGCTCGCGCGAATCGCCGAGCGGCGCGGCGACATCGATACGGCGCTCGCGCAGGTCGATGCCGTCTTGCACGACGCCCCGCATGATGCCGAGGCGCGCGAGTTGCACGCTAGCCTGCTGCTCGCCAGGGGCGACGCCCGGAACAGCGAGTCGGAATATCGCGCGCTCGCACAGGAGCAACCGGGCAACGCGGCGGCGTTGATCGGCCTTGGCGACAGCTTGCGCGAGCAATGGCGCGATGACGAGGCACGCGCGGCCTACCGGGAAGCAGCCGTGCTGGCGCCAGATTCCGTGGCGCCGCAACGCGTCACATTGCCGGATCACCCGCGATTCCGTCTGGACGTCAACGGCGAATACAGCAGCCTGTCGAACGGAGCGCCACCCTGGAAGGAAGGCGCCGTCCGTTTGGCATATTCGATGGACGAGCGCAACGTGATTTCCGCCGGTACGGACGTGAGTCGACGATTCGATACGACCAACGTCTATTCCGAGGCGAGGCTGGATCATCGGTATTCCGACAGGTTGAGCGTCTACGCCTATGGCGGCGGCACACCGGACGCATCGATTTTGCCGAAAGTGGCGGCCGGCACCGGCTTGCAATGGCGGCTCGATCGGGCGGCCGGCAAGCAGTCGACTTACGCGACGCTCGATGCGCGTTACACCCTCTATGAGACTGGGCGGATCTGGTCCGCTAACCTTGGCGCGATCCAGTATCTCGGCAACGATCAGCTATGGGTCACAGCGAAATGGATCAACTCGGTGGACGAACAAGACCGCTATCTGACGGGATATTCGCTGCGCGCAGACTGGCAGGCGTGGAGCCGGCTGCGTCTGCTGGCAGGGTTCGCCAATGCGCCCGAGACGGACCAGGGTGTGACCGTCAAGACCCGCGGTTTCTATGCAGGGGCCGTATTCGACGTGAGCGACTCGCTCGCGATCAACGTCTCGGCAGCGCGCGAGTTGCGGCCGCAACTTTACGACCGCAACGTGGTCGGGCTCGGCATGACCGCAAAATTCTAGGCCGACGCGCCAATGCTCAAATCGATCCAGACCGTATCGCTCGCGCTCAGCGCCATATCGCTGCTGATGCTGGGGATGCTGCTGCTCACCCATGCGGTGCGCGGGTGGCTGGCGTCGCGCGATACGGAGCTGGCGCAGGCGCTGTCGCATGAGCTGATCGTCTGGCTCGTCGGGCCGGAAGCGGGCCTCGCCGAGGTCGAACGCGTTGCGCGCCGCAACCCGGCACTGCTGACGTCGCTGGTACTCAGGCTCGCAGGCCAGTTGCTCGGCGATGAGCATGTCCGGCTGATACGACTGGCCAACCGGTTGGGGCTGGAGGAGCGCATGGTGCGCGACTTGCGACGGCACCGGTCGGGGATACGGCGGCGCGCGGCGGAATCGCTCGCGTTGTTTGAAGATGACGTCTCGGCCCGCGCCTTGATCGGCGCCCTCGAGGACCGCAAAGCCACGGTATGCCTTGCAGCCGCCTGGGCGCTGGCGCGACGGGGACTTCACGTGCCGTTGAAACAGGTCATCGACAAGCTGGGCGGATTGACCGGCTCGATGCTGACCCAGGATTTGTTCGAGCGTCTGGCGAGCCGTCAGATGTCGGATCTGATCGCGCTCGTCGCGGACGATCAGGTGCTGCCACGGCTTCGCAGCGTGGCCATCCGCGCGCTGGCCGCGTCCGGCGACTACGCGCTGATTCCTGTCTTCACGTGCGCCTCGCGATCGCGGCAGCCTGACGTACGAGCGGCGGCCGCGCGTGCGCTGGGCCACTTGCATCATCCACTCGCCGCTTCGTCGCTGCGGGCGCTACTGTGCGATGACGTGTGGTATGTCAGGGTGGCGGCAGTCGAAGCGGCGGGAAAGATCAATGTCGAAGCCCTCGACCCAGAGATCGAGACACTGTTGAGCGACACCAACTGGTGGGGCCGGTTCCGGGCGGCGGAGGCCCTCGCGATGGAAGGCGGGCGCGGTTACCACATTCTGGAGCGCGCGGCGCAGGGCGAGCCGTCTGTGGCGCGCGACGTCGCTGCGTTGACGTTGCTGGAGCGCAAGGAGATTGCATCGTGAGCGCGAATGACATCTTGTCCCTGGTCGTGCATGGCATCGTGACCGTGATATTGACCGTCAACGTGTTGCAGAACGCGCTGTCCCTGTTCCAGATCGTCGCCGCGATCGGTGGCATGATCCGTCCTGGCGCGAAAAGCGGGGGTATCCAGCTCTGGCGCCGCTATGGCGCGAGCGCCCCTCCGATCGCGTTGCTGGCACCGGCCTACAACGAGGAGTTGGGGATCGTCGACTGTGTGAAGGCGCTGTTCGCGCTCGAGTATCCGCTGACCGAAGTGATCGTCATCAACGATGGCTCGACGGACAATACGCTGGGCGTGCTGACCGACGCGTTCGAGCTGATGCCAACCCAGCGCACGTTTGACGCGGTTGTCACGCATAAGCTGATTCGCGGCATCTATGTATCGCGCGTCCATCCGAACCTGCTCGTCATAGACAAGGAAAACGGCGGCAAGGCCGATGCGATGAACGCCGGGATCAACCTGGCGCGGGCGCCGCTGTTCTGCGCAATCGACTCGGACTCCCTGCTGGAGTCCGACGCATTGCTGCGCATTGTCCGGCCCTTCGTCGAGGACCCGCAACGAACGGTGGCAGTCGGCGGCGTGGTGCGCGTGGCGAACGGGTGCCGCATTCAGAGCGGACGGGTTGTCGAGATGCGCGCGCCGCGGCGCTTCCTGCCGCTCGTGCAGTCCATCGAATATCTGCGCGCGTTCCTGCTGGCACGCGTCGCCTGGAGCGGCGTGGACGCGCTGATGTTGATTTCGGGGGCGTTCGGCCTGTTCCGGCGCGACGTGGTGGTTCAGGTCGGCGGCTTCGGGACGGATACGATCGGCGAGGATCTCGATCTGGTGATCAAGATACACCGGCATTTGCGGGATCAGCGCCGAGCGTACAACATCGCGTTCCTGACCGATCCGATCTGCTGGACGGAAGCGCCGCAATCGTTGCGCGTGCTGAAGGGGCAGCGCTGCCGCTGGCAGTGCGGTGCGCTGGAAGTGTTCTTCAAGCAGCGAGACATGCTGTTCCGGTCCAGCTACGGCCGTATCGGCTGGCTCGGCATGGGGCAGATCCTGATCGTTGATGTTCTCGGGCCGCTCGCCGAACTGTCGGGCTATATCATGTTGCCTGCCTTCTGGGCCCTCGCCTGGATCAATGTCTCGTACCTCAAGGCGTTCCTTTCGCTGGTCTTTCTTTTTGGCATGTTTCTCAGCGTCTCGTCGCTCGTGCTGGCCGAACTTGCAACGCACCCATACCCGCGTCTGGGCGACTTGCTGCGGCTGGCGCTGGCCGCCGTCGTTGAGAATTTTGGCTACCGTCAGCTGAACAGCTACTGGCGCATGCTCGGTTGGTGGCAGTTCCTGCGCAAAGACAAGTCCTGGGGGGTGATGACCCGGGTCGGATTCAACACACGCTAGTCGATTGCGTCACTGAGTTGGCACCCCGTCTGTGTTCAGATACCGGTCATGGGAAAAATGAATCTGACAGATATCGAACCGGAGCCACCTCTTTTCTCAATCATCGAACTGAGGCGTCGATAACGTATCTTCAGCATCTTCGTTTTGCGCTACAAGGTCCACGAGCAGACGATTGGCACGCAGATCGAACGTCAGCCTGATGACGTCGCACACACCCAGGCCGCGCGCATGCAGAATGCGAGATATCCCTTTGATCACGATCGCGGCCCTCTCGCTCGAGCAAACCTCAATCTCGCCCCCATCGGGATGAACTGCATATCGCATTTGCGGCACATGGGCCGCAAGTGAAGCGGGTAACGTCACCCAACCGCCCCGCACATGCCAGTCATTGACGACTTGATGGAAAACCGCGCGCCCGGCGTCCATATCCAGCTCCACCGGTAACAGTGAACCTGTACGCGCGAGACTGTCCCGAAGCGCCTCTGCAAGGACACTCGGATCGGGCTGGATCCCCCGTATCGCATACACCCCGCGGTAAGGTCGCGTAACGGACGGAGCCCAAAGGACCACAGAGCGAAAGCTTGTTTCGTCCATCCGGCCGCTTCTGACCAGATGAGTGAACAACCATGCACGGGTCGCCACGCCACCGGCTCCACGCAGAGCCTCATACACGATTAGCTCCGACGGTGGCAACACGTCGTGCGGGTGAATGTTCTGAATAGATCGAATACCGGCTTCCGGACTGAGCACGGATAGCCAGGATTGTCGCTGCAGCAGCGCCCAGATGATTCGCGTTGGAGGCTGAACATCAAACATTGGCGAGAACACGGCACGCCGCGCCCGCGTTGTCCGAAGTCGGCCAATCGCACCCACGATGTCATCGAACGAGACGAGCCCCGCAGCCACGGCGAGCACCCGTCTCGTCGCGTCAAGGATGAGATTGCGCTCGGTCGCATAGCCCTGAAACCAGAACCACTGTGGGTTACCGCCCTCAGGTGTTTCAAGCCACTCGAACCCCGCTGTCCGCTCAAGCACGGCCCGGATCTTGGCGATTACCTCCGTCGCCCACCCCTCTTCCAGGGCATAGGTCTTGAGCAAGCCCATGTGGGCAACGCCCGCAGTCCGGATCATGGCGCGAGCCATCTCGCCAATGGCGGTGTCGTGCACTGAGACATCGGCAACCGAGTCCCCCGCGTCCGGCGAGGTCACCATGATCTCCGGTCGCCCGTTGACACGGCGTTTAACAAATGCGAGCAGGGGCTTGCCCAGGATGTCGACGCTGAACCGCCCCACATCCTCAAGTTTTAGTCCCTCACCGAGCAACGGGCGCAGCAGCGCCTCCAGCTCATCCAAAGTGCATGGCAGATGCGGGTCTGCCTGTTCGCGAATACGCTCAAATACAACGGCATCGATGTCGAGCCCCTGTGCAGTCGTGTTAAGTGCCTTAAGGATTTGGCTGACACGCGACTCGACAATACCGTGCTGTTTAGCGATCGCAGCAAGCGAGGTGCTCATTTGCGGGTCAACCCCGTAGCGCTGCGCAAATATCCTCGCGCTTACGCGCTCGCGCTCAACCCGCGCATCGCCTGCGGCAAGCCTCTCGAATTGGACGGCAGCAATACGAGCAGTCACATCAATGATTGCCGAGCGAGCGTCTATCGCGGGGCAGACGACGCGCGGCCGGGCAGTCTTTGCGACGGTAGAAAATGCCTCGCCAAGCAGCCAGCCAGCGTCAACCCTGAGTGCGTGCTCCCATGCTGCGACCTGGGCGCCCTTGATCCGTGTCGGAACACCCTCATGCTCCCAGCGCGCGAGCGTGTCGACTGAAATCCCGATCCTCGCGGCGACGGCGCGGCGCGTTATCCCGAGCATATCCCTGCGCGCACGCGCGCGCGGGCCTGCCTCGGCATGGGGGGCGCCTGGAGCTGCCTTCTCGTCAGCCCCGAACAGCCATCCCGAGGGAACCTCCAGGGCACGCTCCCAAGCCTGCCGCTCACGATCCGTCAGTGAGCGGGGAATCCCTTTCATCTCCCATCGGCCAAGGGCTGAGCTGTCCAGTCCGCTGAGCGCGCCCAGCGCCTCCCACGAGAGACCCAGCTCCTCCCGCCGTGCGCGCGCGCGCGCTGCGGCAACCTGACTGAAAGCGTCCCGATCCGAGGCGGGACGCTCGCCATCCTCGGCAGCATTTGTGGGCATGGACATGTTCGAGAAGCGTATGACATGAAATTCGTAATAGGCGAGCGTCTCATATCCGCAGGCAAGAGCATCCGCTGAAAAGACGGCGTACTTCGGTCCTGTTCGTCTGGTATCGCCTCCGAGGGGCTTATTGTCCCCACGGCGGCAACAGACGAGTTTTTACATGTGTCCCTCTAAAGTTCCGTGGTGAAAGGTCGTTAGCCTAGGCATGGCGGTCGAAACAACGCGTTTGACAGTCCGCCGACGCCACGGTCGCCGTGGCGCAAACGGGCTCAGTCCCAATCAGGAGAATTTCCATGCTCGGAATCAATAGCAATATCAACTCGCTCGTCGCGCAACAGAACCTGACCGGCTCTGGCAGCGCGCTGTCGCAAGCGATTACGCGCCTCTCGTCGGGCAAGCGCATCAACAGCGCAGCGGACGATGCAGCGGGTCTTGCGATCTCGAACATCATGCAGACCCAGATCAACGGTCTGAACCAGGGCGTGTCGAACTCGAACGACGGTATCTCCATCGTTCAAACCGCTTCGTCGGGCCTGGCCTCGCTGACATCGAGCCTGCAACGTGTCCGCCAACTGGCAACGCAAGCTTCCAACGGCTCGATGACGGCAGACGATCGCTCCGCTCTGCAACAGGAAGTGAATCAGCAGCTTCAAGAAATCAATCGTATTGCGTCGCAAACGACGTACAACGGCATGAATGTCCTGAATGGCACGATGGGCAATGTGTCGTTTCAGGTTGGCGCTAACGTCGGCCAGACGATTTCGCTGGGTCTGACCCAAAACATGAGCGCGGCCACAATCGGCGGCGGAAATATCCAGAAGGGCAACGTTCTGGGTTCGATGGCTGTTTCGCTCACCGCAACCGGCACGGCAGCGGCAGCGGGCACTACCCCCGCAGTCACACAACTGAACATCGTGTCGGACGGTAACGGCGGCTACACTCTGACCGACCAAAATAGCAACTCTGTGGCTTTCACGGGTGCAGCCCTGTTCACGCAAAGCACAAGTGGCGTGCTCCAAATCAAGTCGGGTGGTCCGCTGGACCAGTCGGCTACTCAACTGGCAGCAATCAACACAGCGGAAGGTACGAATCCGGCCTTGGCACCGGCTGCGGGCACGACTCTCGGTACGATTACGGGCCTGAACATCGACTCCACGACCGGTGTGGATGCCGTGGCGGGTAAGGTCGGTGACATTACTGCGGTCACGGTCAAGTCGGACGGCGCAGGCGATCTGACCTTTACCGATCAAAACGGCGCTGCTTTTTCGGCTGGGGTGCTGGCGAAGGTCAAGACCGCACTGGGCTATACTGCACCCGCTGGCGGCCCCCCGGTTACGACTTCCGCTAAACTGGGCGCGGCACTCGGCACGGGTGTCACGGACAGCGGTATCGTGGTGGCAAACGTCGCTACCGCTAACACGGTGGACAAGATCAACATCGGCACGCAAGCAGGTGCAAACAACGCGATGCTCTCGATCGACAACGCGCTTGCAACGGTGAATAACCTTCAGGCAACGCTCGGCGCTGCGCAAAACCGCTTCAGCGCAATCGGTGCGTCGCAGCAAGCCCAGTCGACCGACTTGGCGACCGCCCAGTCGTCGATCGAAGACGCCAACTTCGCACAAGAAACGGCTAACCTCTCGAAGGCCCAGGTTCTGCAACAAGCCGGTATCTCGGTTCTGGCGCAAGCAAACTCGCAGCCGCAGCAGATCCTGAAGCTCCTGCAGTAACAAGCGCTTCATGTGAGTCAAGCAGTACGCGCCGCGCGTTCCGCCCGCCATACCCGGGGCGCGCGGCGCTTGCCAACCGGGAGGATCGCCTCCCGTTTGGCGTTTTTAAACCCGAACCGTATTTGAACCGATTCACCCGGCATCGCCGACGCACGGAGCCCCTTCATGTCCACCGTATCCGGTACCTCGAACGCGAATCTGGCCTCCAGCGCCGCAGCATCGGCCAACAGCGCGCTGCAGCAAGCCGCGCAGTCGGTCATCAGCGGCTCGACCGGCAATTCGTCGATGGACGTGAGCTCGCTCGTCACGGCGCTCGTCAACAGCAAGATCGCGGGCCAGGCCGCGACACTGTCCTCGCAGGCGCAACTGGACAACACGCAGATTTCCGCATACGGCACGCTCTCGGCCGCGCTTTCGGCGCTGCAGGCGGGCCTCAGCTCGCTCTCGGACGGCACGACCGTCAACGCCTTCAAGGCGAGCACGAGCGGCACCGGCATTGCGGCCACCGCGACCACCGGAGCGGTGGCTGGGACGTATTCGATCGACGTCGCGCAGATCGCGACCGCGCAGGTCCTCACGTCGAGGGGCTATGGCGCGAGCCAGCCGCTCGCTTCGGTGCCGAGCACGATGACGCTGTCGATTGGCGGCGCGAGCACCACGATTTCGCTGAACAGCAGCAACAGCACAGTTTCCGGCATTGCGGCGGCGATCAACAGCGCGAGCAACAATCCTGGCGTGACGGCCACGGTCGTGAACGGCGCCGATGGCGCGCACCTCGTGCTGCACGCGAACGCTACCGGATCGCAGAACGCCATCAGCATCCAGGTCAGCGATACGGCCTCGGGCGACCCGTTGAACGGCCTGGCGGTGACCGGCAATCCCGGCACGTCGCTCAGCGGCAACGCGAGCGCGACCAGCGCGCAGCTCAAGGCCAATCAGTCGACGCTCAGCAACGTACAGACTTCCGGCTCGCCAGCCACGCCCAACTGGACCCAGACCACCGCGGCGCAAGATGCGTACTTCACGCTCGACGGCACCGGCGTGACCAGCGCAACGAACTCGGTGACTTCCGCGCTCGCGGGCGTCACCTTGAGCCTGAGCGCCGCATCGGTGGACGCCACGGGCACGTCGCCGCAAACGCTCACGATCGCGCAGGACACGAGTTCGCAGTCGAATGCGATCAACAATTTCGTCACGCTCTACAACACGCTCGTGACGACCATGGGCACGCTCACCGCGTACAGTTCGACCGCGACTTCGCAGGGCGTGCTGCTCGGCGACTCCACGCTGAACCTCGTGCGCAACCAGTTGGCCTCGATCGTCGCGACGGGCGTGAAGAACGGCAACACCACCACGAGTCTCGCAACAATCGGCGTGACGCTGAATGCCGACGGTTCGCTCGCGGTCGACAGCAGCACATTGAGCAGCGCGCTGCAGAACAACCAGGCCACGGTGGCCAAGTTGTTCAGCTCGACCAACGGCGTGGCCGCGCAGTTGAACACCAATATCACGAGCTATCTGTCGAGCAGCGGCGCGATCCAGACGCGCACCAAGGCGCTCAACACGGACCTGACGAATCTCTCGACGCAGCAGGCTTCGCTCGCCACGTATCAGTCGCAACTCACCAGCATGTACACCGCGCAATTCACGGCGCTCAATACGCTGATGGCGACGATGAGCAACAACCAGCAATATCTCACGCAGCTATTCGGCGGCCAGAACAGCGCGGGCGCGATGGCCACCAACAAGAACTGACGGAAACGAGACCACACTCCATGCAAGCCTTAGCCGACATCGAGCGCATCTCGCAACTCACCAAGGCTATCGAACAGGCGGTGGCCGTGGGCGAATGGGAACAGGCGTCGCAACTTGCGATCGAGCGCTCACCGCTGATTATGTCACTTTCCGCGCAGCCGCCGTCCGCGACACTCAGTGCGCTCAAGCAGATTCAAGCGATCGACGCCCAGATAACTGAAGCTGCGCGAAATGCGACGACCGAGCTGAACAACGAATACCAGGCAGCCATGCAAGCGACTTGTCAGGCACGAACGTACGAGCAGGTCTCACTTCTGTAACTGGGGAGCGTGCCGCATGGAAGTCGTTATGTAGCGCACACGGCGCCATTGCGCGATTAGGCGCTTCGTTGGCAATCGCGAACGGGTCCGCAAACACCCGACCCCGAGAACTACCTCTTCCAGCCCCAGTCAGTCGAATTTCTCAGCAAGCCCTTTGATGGTTGCGAAGATGAAACGATCGACCCACAGGCCAGCCGACACCGAAAGTTGATCACCCAAAGACGTCAGGTGCTCGTGCGCATTCGCGCACGAAGTCATATGTCGAATACGAGCGTCTGCAAAATGTCGACCGTGCGCGAGGTCGCCCCACGATGGCGCGCCGCGAACGCCGCTGCTGCCGCGGCCATCGCCACGCGGCGCGGCTTGTCGTTGAAGAGCTCGCGCAATGCGCGCGCGAGATCGGCGGGATCCTGCACTTGCAACGCCGCGCCGGCCGCCACGGCGTCGGCGGTGGCCTGGGTGAAGTTGAACACGTGCGGGCCGATCAAAACGGGCACGCCCACCGCGCACGCCTCGATCAGATTCTGGCCGCCGAGCGGCAACAGGCTCCCGCCGATGAACGCAAGATCGGCGGCGGCGTAATACGCGCCCATCTCGCCCATCGAGTCGCCAAGCAGCACGTTCACGTCCTGCGGCAACGCGCGCACGCCTTCATGCGGCGCGGCGGAGCCCACCTTCGAAGCAGTTGGCGTCGGATTTGGAGCCGGATTCTGGACCCATCGCGAGCGCCGCTCGAGCTTGAGATTCTTGCGCGCGACAAGCGCGGCCACCTCGTCGAAGCGCTGCGGATGGCGCGGCACGAGAATCAGCAGCGCGTCTTCTACACCCAGCGTCGCGAACGCCTGCAGGACCAACTCCTCTTCGCCTTCGCGCGTGCTCGCCGCCACCCATACGGGCCGCGACCCGATCGCGCGGCGCCAGTCGCGCCCGCGCGCCACCACCGCGGCGGGGCTCGCCATATCGAACTTCAGATTGCCAAGCACGCTCACATTGCGCGCGCCCAGTGCGCAGAGGCGCTCGGCATCCGCCGGGCTTTGCGCGAGCACGCGCGTGAAGCCGCCGAACACCTCGCGCGCATGCGCGCCGAACTTCGCCGCACGCTTGAACGAACGCGCAGACATGCGCGCGTTCGTGAGCACGAGCGGCACGTCGGCGTGCTTGCATTCGTCGATGAGCGTCGGCCACACCTCGGTCTCCATCACGAGGCCGAGCGACGGACGCCAGGCGCGCAGGAAGCGCCGCACGGCACGCGGCATGTCGTACGGCAGATAGCAGCGCAGCACGCGATCGCCGAATAGCTGCTCGCCCGCCGCACGTCCGCCGGGCGTCATGTGCGTGAGCAGGATGCGCGCGTCGGGGCGCGCCGCCAGCAGCGCGTCGACGAGCGGCTGCGCCGCGCGCGTCTCGCCCACGGACACCGCATGCACCCAGATGAGCGGCGCGTCGTCCTCGGGCACGCGCCCGATGCCAAAACCGAACCGCTCGCCAATATGCTCGCGATAGCCGCGCTCGCGCCGCGAGCGGACGAAAAGACGCAGCACCGCGAGCGGCGCGATCAGCCACCAGGCCGCGCGATAGACGGCCCTTAGCATCGGGCCTCCGCGATGCGAGGCATCATGCACGCCCAGGCGAGCGAACCCGCGATGAAATTCAAGCCCGGCTTCAAACGAGTTCCTTGCCCTTGATGCGCTGGAGAATGCCGAGCGGCGCCCATTCCGGGTGCACCATGTCTTTCGCCGGCAGGAAGAAGGTCTGCTCCATCATGAACTGGCCGGACATGACCGCATGCGACGCATGATCGGAGAAGCAGACCCACACGCAGCCCGGCGGAAAGTTGATGGTCTCCTGCGGGGCCGTCTTCTGATAGTCGAGATCGGCCTTCATGCTGTCGTGCAGGTGGAGCATCAGGTGGTCGTACTCGCTGCGCGGCGACTTGGTGATGTGCAGCAGGTTCTGCAGCCAGGCCGAGCCCGGCATCTGCGGCTTGATGTTCGGCAGGAAGCGCCGCGCCATGTCCTCGAACGGCTCACCCACGCGCCACACACGCGGCACGCCGTTCGGGTTCACGTTGGTGAACACGCGCAGGATGCGCTCGCCATAGTTCGGGCGCGACGGAAAGGCGTCCACGTGCAGGCGCGAATCGTCCTTGCGCCACGAGGTCTGGCGTGTTTCCACCTGATGCAGGCGCAGGCTCGTGGGCGCCACGCGCAGCTTGCCGCTGTACTCGGGAAAGAGCCCGTCGACGAGTGTGCGCGCGCAGGCCTGATAGCGCGCGACCAACGCGCGCACTGCCGACTGCGTGACCGTGTCGCCCAGCACGCCGCGCAGCGCGCCGCCATTCGGGTCGAGGCTGATGTTCTTGCGCTTGGGGTCCGCAATTGCCGGATCGAGCAGCGCGCGCTCGCCGCCTTCGACCGGAAACTCGAGCTTCGGGAAATACAGGACCTTGCCCTGCTCGACGGCATCGAGCAGCGTCTCGCGCGGCTGTGAAAGATATTGGCCGTGCCAGTCGGCGGAAGTGATTTCGATAATCTGGGATTCGTTCATAGTCGCCCCTGGGAAGCGATGGATCGGGTTGCCTGGCGGGATGCCCGGCGCCGACCCTTATACCGCGCGTGCCGCGTGGCGCGCCTTGACATGCCTTTACGTGCCTTAATGCGACCTGATGCGACTTGATGTGACTTAATGTGACCTCGGGCGCGCAGCCTGCTCAAAGCAGGCCGAAGCCCGCCAGCGCGCCCTTCACCTGCGCGAGCGTGGGCGGCTGCCCCGCCGTGCCGAGATTGACGACCTTCGGCGACCAATAGCCGCCGGTGCGCCAGGCGGTCGCGAAATTGTACAACTCGACCGTCGGGCGCTTGAGCGCCGCCGCGATGTGCACGAGACCGGTGTCCACGCCCACCGTGGCCGCCGCGCCGTCGATCAGGCCGACTACGGCTGGCAGCGCGAGCTTGGGCGGCACGATGGCCGCCTCGCCGAACTCTTTGGCAAGACGCTCGCTCGTCGCACGCTCGGCCTCGCTGCCCCACGGCAGCACGATCGAGGCGCCGCGGCGCACGAGCGCTTGGCCCAGCTCGATCCAGTGCGCCTCGGGCCATTGCTTGTCCGCGCGCGAAGTGGCGTGCACGAACACCACATAGGGCACCGGCAGATTCAGGCCGACGCCCGCGAGCGCCTGCGCCGCGCGGTAGGTGTCGAGGCCGAACTCGATGTCGTCGGTGGGCTGCGGCGGCGGCAGCTCCAGTGCGCCCGCAACCAGTTGGCGCGTGCGCTCGACCACGTGCGTGCGCGGCTCGATGCGGATCGAGCGGTTGTAAAACAGGCGCACCGGCCATTCGTAGCCCGCGCCGTCGGTGCGATTGCCGAGGCCGACGAGCGGCCCGCGCGCCCAGCTCGCTACCCACGCGGTCTTGATAAGCCCCTGGCAGTCGATCATGAGGTCGTACTTCTCGGCGGCGAGCGCGCGGCGGAACGCGCCAATCTCGCGCCAGTTGGCCGCCGAGAAGAGCCCCTTGCGCCAGCGGCGCAGCGAAAACGGAATTGCGCGGCGCACGCCATGCACGAGCTCGACGAGCGACTGGAAGCCTTCTTCGACGAGCCAGTCGATTTGGGCGTCGGGATACCGCCGCCGGATATCGGCGATGGCGGGCATGTTGTGGACGACGTCGCCAAGCGACGACACGCGCACGATGAGGATCTTTTGCACGCTCAAGGCAGAAATAGGCGGACTGATTAAAAGGTCCGCAATTTTAGCGCGTCAAACGAAGTTAAGCGAAAAAGCGGGAAGAAAGTGCGGATATGGGCGCTGGAATCAGCGCCCTGACAGCCGGTTCCGAAAACAGTGCGGCGCCGGGCGGGAGAACCGCACGGCGCCGCTTTGGCTCTGGATTGCCGCGTTAGCGCGGAATCAGGCGGACGTTAAAGAGATCAAACGTCGGGACAGCGCAAAAAACCGTTCAGGCATTAGAACGGCAACTTCGCATCCGGCTTCTCGGCCAGAATCACACGCTTGAAGTCGGCCTGAATGCGCGCAAGCGCTGCATCGTTATCGGCCTCGAAACGCATGACCACGACCGGCGTCGTGTTCGACGAACGTGCGAGACCGAAGCCGTCCGGATACTCCACGCGCAGGCCGTCGATCGTGATGACGTCGTCGGCGCCCGTGAACTTCGCGTTCTGCTGGAGCTTCGCGATCAGCGCGAAGTTCTCGCCCTCTTCGAGCTTGAGCTGCAGTTCCGGCGTGGAGTGCGAATTCGGCAGGCCGTTGAGCAGCTTGCTCGGGTCGGCCACGCGCGTCAGGATCTCGAGCAGGCGCGCGCCCGTGTACAGGCCGTCGTCGAAACCGTACCAGCGGTCCTTGAAGAACACGTGGCCGCTCATTTCGCCCGCCAGCGGCGCGCCGGTCTCGCGCAGCTTCGCCTTCACGAGCGAGTGGCCCGTCTTCCACATGAGCGGCTCGCCGCCCTTCTCCTTCACCCACTTCGCGAGATTGCGCGTGCACTTCACGTCGTAAATGATCTGCTTGCCCGGATTGCGCGAAAGCACTTCCTCCGCGAACAGCATGAGCTGGCGATCCGGGTAGATGATCTCGCCGTCCTTCGTCACCACGCCGAGGCGGTCGCCGTCGCCGTCGAACGCGAAGCCCACTTCGGCATCGGTTTCCTTGAGCGCGCGGATCACGTCCTGGAGATTCTCAGGGTGAGCCGGATCCGGATGGTGGTTCGGGAAGGTGCCATCGACTTCGGTGAAGAGCTCGACCAGTTCGCAGCCGAGCGCCTTGAACAGACGCGGCGCGAGCGCACCCGCCACGCCATTGCCGGTGTCCACGACGATCTTCATCGGGCGCGCGAGCTTCACGTCGCCCACGATGCGCGCGATGTATTCATCGGCGATATCGTAGTCGGCATAGGTGCCCGCGCCCGACTCGAAACGCTCGTCGACGATGCGCTGATACAGCGCCTGGATCTGCTCGCCGTAGATGGCCTTGCCGCGCAGGACCATTTTGAAGCCGTTGTAGTCGGGCGGATTGTGGCTGCCCGTGACCACGATGCACGAGTCGATGCTGCGCTCGCCCGAGGCGAGCTTGAGCGGCACGCTGGCCGCGAAATAGCCGACCGGCGTGGGCACCATGCCCACGTTGACGACATCCACGCCCGCAGCGCGCAGGCCATCGGCCAGCGCCGCCGAAAGATCTGGCCCCGAAATACGGCCGTCCCGCGCGATCACCACCGCATCGCCGCCCTGCGCACGCACCTCGCTGCCAAACGCCCGACCGATCGCGCGTGCGGTGTCGGTGTCGAGCGTCTTGCCGATGACGCCACGGATGTCATAGGCCTTAAAAATCGATTGAGAAATCATAGTGAGGCTCACAGTGCGATAGAAAGTCGGAATGTATTCGTAACACGGTTCCCCCGGCTGACGGGGCCAGTGGTTACGAAAAGTCGGAATCGTTACAACTATAATTGCCGTTTTTTGGCGTCGGCCGTCGTCCGGCCGGGGCTCTTGTTGGTTACCTGTTGGTCATCTGCTGATTACGCACCTATTTTAATGCCTCACCGTTTCCTTCAGACGACAAAAACCGCGCCGGATCTGGTGGGGCGGGACCTGGGCGCATGGCTCAGCACGCAGCGTGCCTGCCTCAACGCAGGCGCCACGGGCACGACCGGCGTGTTCCGCCGATGCTGAGCCTCAAACGCTACGCGAACCCGGACGTCCGCCGCGCGTTTGCAAACATCGTGTGGCTCGGCCTGGAGCGCATCACGCAGATCGCCGTGGCCATTGTCATCAGCGGCGTGCTCGCGCGCTATTTCGGGCCGGATATATTCGGCAAATGGCAATACGCGAACACGCTGCTGCTCGTGCTCGCCCCGATCACCTGGGTCTGCGGCGCCGAAATTCTCGTGCCGACCATCGTGAACAAACCTCGCGAGGAACTGGGCACGGTGCTCGGCAGCGCCTTCGCGCTGCGCATCGGCGTCTCGGCGGCGGCGCTCGTCGTCACTTGGGGCGGCATCGCGCTGGGCGTACCCGACCCGCTCGTGGGCGCGATGCTGGCCGGGCTCGCCGTCACGATGCCGTTTCGCGAGCCGTTCGTCGGCGTGATCAACGCCTGGCTGCAGAGCATGACGTACAGCAAGCCGCAGTTGCTCGCGAGCATGAGCACGGCCGTGGTCAAGGCGCTGCTCGTGTTCCTGCTCGCGCGCGCGGCCTTCGCGCCCGCCAGCTTCGGCTGGCTCTGGGCGCTCGAATCGGCGGCCATCGGCGCGGCGCTCGTGCTCTATTTCCGGCGTCAGCACGGCGGCAAGCTCGGCTGGCATGTGGACCGCGCGCTCTTTAAGCATTTCGCAACGGCGGGCACCGTGTTCTGGCTCGGGCTCATCTGCATGTACCTGTTCCTGAAGCTCGACCGGCTCATGCTCGAGCGCACCATCTCGTTCGCCGATCTCGGCCGCTACTCGGCCGCGCAGCAGCTCAACGAAAACTGGATCACGCTCGCGCTCATGCTCTCGCAGACGATCGCGCCCGCCTTCGTCTATCGCGTGCAGCAAACCGCGCAACTTCGTCGCAACCTCGTGCGTCTCTTCGCGATGACCACCGCGCTAATGGTTGCGGGCGCAATCGTTCTTGATGCGCTCGCCGGGTTCATCATCGGCCACGTGTTCGGCCCGGACTACGCGGGCGCGATCGGCATCTTCCGCTGGGCCGTGTGGCTTTCGCTGCCCGCGGGCGTCGAGGCGATCGGCAACCTCGTCGTGCTCAAATATCAGGCGAAGTTCGTGCTGCTCGCCAAATGGCTGCTCGCGCTCGCGGTGGCGTTCGCCGTGAACCTCGTGGCGATTCCGCGCATGGGGTCGTATGGCGCGCTAGTCGGGCTCGCGTGCGGCTATCTTGCGGCGGCTTGCGTGAACTTCTACTACATCCGCTTCAAATTGGCTTCATGACGAATTCCCCCGCCGCCACACAAGCCGATGCACGCACCGGCACACTCGCCGACGTGGCCGTGCTGATGCCCGCCTTCAACGGCCAGGCCGACGTAGAGCGCACGCTCGCCTCGTTCGCGGAAGACGCGCCGGTGTACGCGCTAGTCGTCGACGACGGCAGCACGCCGCCGATCGTCGCGCCGAACGTTCCGGGCATGCAGATCGAGGTGCTGCGCATGCCGCAAAACGGCGGCATCGAGCGGGCACTCAAGGCTGGCGTGGAAGCCCTTGCGGCGCGCGGCTTCCGCTACGCCGCGCGCATCGATTCCGGCGACCTCGCCGCGCCGCAGCGGCTTGCGAAGCAGCGCGCGCGCATGCAAGCCGAGCCAAGGCTGGCCGCGCTCGGTACGTGGACGCAAGTGGTGAATCGTGCCGGCGCGCCGCTCTTCATGCTGCGCCCCGCCGCCGACGCGCGCACGCTGCGCCGCACGCGCATGCTGCGCTCGCCTCTCGTGCATCCTTCGGTGATGCTGAGAATCGACGCGGTGTTGGCGGTGGGGAATTATCGCGTGCGGTATCCGGCCGCCGAGGACCTCGATTTGTTTTTGCGGCTGATGGAACGCTATGACTGCGCGAATCTGCCTGAGCTCGGGCTTTATTACGAGCTTAACGAAGGCGGTATCAGCGCGACGAAGCGGCGGCAGCAGATTGTGTCCACGCTGCGTTTGCAGGCACGGTATTTGAACGTGCTGAACTGGCGCGACTGGATTGGGATTGCCAAAAGCCTGCTGCATTTCGTGACGCCCTATGGGGCGTTGCAGCGGATGAAGCGTACAGTGTTCGCACGAGGGGCGTGAGCGAAGGGCGCGCGTTGCGTCGGTGGCCGCCGTCAGCCCGCTGCGCAACGGTCCCCTCGGCACCGTGAACGGGCACGGCGTCGCCGTGCCCGTTCGGGTAAAGCCATACTTACTGCACGAGCCGAGGCGGCGTAATCGCCCCGTAATTCGGCCCCACCCCGCCTGAGTTAGCCACCGTGCATTTGGACTGATCGGCGCTCATCTGTACGGTCACGGACGGATTAGACCCGTTCTTGGCTCCCAGAACGTGAAGGCAAGCAAATGCCACGACGGCTTGGGAGGAGCCGGTTGTGCTGGATGTTACCGAATTCACCACCGGCACTGACACCCATTCACAAGTCCGATTCACCGGATTCGGAGCCGCTGCACTACAAGCGTTCGTGTCCTTGAACAGGTTG
Source organism: Paraburkholderia sp. A1BS-2L (assembly GCF_051125205.1). Taxonomy (NCBI): domain Bacteria; kingdom Pseudomonadati; phylum Pseudomonadota; class Betaproteobacteria; order Burkholderiales; family Burkholderiaceae; genus Paraburkholderia; species Paraburkholderia sp. A1BS-2L. Next base: position 843,563 of record NZ_CP120428.1, on the reverse strand, counting down.
TTCGCCGTGCCGCTCTTCACGAAAATCGAATCGCCGATACCGAGTGCCCCTGTATTCCCACCACCCGTAATCATGTTGTCGATACATTGGTCACTTTGAGCCGAACTACATCCTCCATTGGCCGAAGGATTAAAGGTGGTCCACTGGCCAGCAAGGCAGTCCGCTGTTACGTGGTAGGGCGAACCGATGTTAAACAAGTAAGGATCACCGTTCGTTTGTGATTGTGGTTGTGACGAATCGAGCGTCGGGCCATTAGGGTAAAGGACCGGCGCGTTGTTGGCCGTGCTCCAGAACTCGTCGTACATGCACTTCGGCATCGCCAACGGGAACAATCCGTGCGAACCGACATAGCCTGGTCGCGAGATCACCGCGGTCGCCGTCGCACTCGCCTTCAGGATATTGACGCCCAGCACTGCGGCCAAGTACGTGGGTATCCCGCCATTGGCGTTGGACGGATCCTTGGCTACGGTCACCTGAATTGCTGGCATGTCGTTGTTACCCGGTGCAAGCGCACCAGGCATTTGAAGACCCGCGGGCGTGCCCGTGACATTCCAGTAGCCGGATGCCGTCGACACTGTTTTGACAAAACAACCTTGAACCAAGTTCTTATTTGGAGGCGCATTTGGAGGCTGGGGTTGGAAGCAGCCTGGAAATGTGTCCGTCGCAAAACTCACCGCTGATGCCTGTGCGTCCGACCAGTCCGGCTCCGGTACGGTGGTGTTGTTGCATTCGGTACGCTGATAAAGACACGCCGCACCAGCCAACGCGGCTGCATCAGCAGAATTCTGGAGTTCGTTGCGCGCAACCAGCAGATTGCCGATATCGATGGTCAGTGCCGCTATGCCCAGCAGAAAGACCATGAACAAAGCAACCGTGACCGCCACGGCACCTTCTTGTTTCCCTTTGTTCCCCCGACGCATGATGGCCTCCTCTATTCGTTGTTCATCACGGTGGTGGCGGAAAGCGTAATTGGGCCTGTGATCGCGGACAGTATCTGCCCCAGACCCAGTCCGTTGTACTGATAGGTCACAGTTACCGAAAGCGGCTGACCAAACGTACCACCAGTGCCAGTGGTCGTGACCGCGGGCGTATTCTGCTGACCGAACGTCATCAGGTAGTTTGACGTGTAGCGTGTCACGACACCCTTCACGTCATCGGAACTGGGCTTCGGGGTTTTCAGTACGACTCCAGCGCGTGCACCTTCGCGGCTGGCATTGGTAATCACTGCTTTGTCGTAAAGGCCGATGCCCAGCTCGACGATCCCGAACAAGATCAGCAGCAAGACGGGCAGCACGATCGCAAACTCCACCGCCGCCACGCCCTTTTGGCTTTCTTTAAGACGAATGGCTGGAACTCGCCTGCGATACCCACGCTTTTGACAGTTTGTCATTGTACTTCTCCCCGTAAAAACTACTCGCAAGCTCCGCGCCGTTGATCGAACTTGGTTGTAGCGACTAATAAACTCGATGCGAACAGAATCGCCCGAAAGTTCCGCGCGGAAACGTTCAGAATAGCCTCGGAACCAACTGTAACGAACAATTTCCTTGTATTCACGATATTGAGCATCGTCCGAAAGTGGCCCCTGTCCGCGCACGATTCTCGCCGCCTGCAAGGCGAACTGCACCAAATAGACGATTATGTTCTGCATACCAAAATTAACGAGCGAAAACCCGATATCAGTAACGAAGTATCCTGAGTACATCGGATGACGCATCACCCGGTACGCACCACTCGATACCACGCCGCGGTTCGCCGGCAGAAGGCCGAATGAGCGCCGCGGGAAGGCTTTCGCGAATGTCTGCCAGCTCCTCCCGCAATTTGGAGCCCCACACCGACTGCCTCCGGCACGCGCTTCACGCCGGGCCCAAGATGCACCGCGAGAAAGTAGTAAGTGGCCGCAATCGAATACAGAAACGCGAATGGCGTCCAATCCCGACTGACGGGGATCCTTGAGAAGAGTGAAAAGCCCATCACGAGGCATTCCGACACGACTCGCAATAGCCAGGGTAATGCGGGTCGGTCCAAATACCGCGTCAAGAACTGGGCGCGGTACAACGTAGGCCTCGTTGCTAGAGGTGACGTGACGATGTTGATCGACCCAAGCCTGTTCGCGGCGCCGCCCGAGCTGGACAAACACGTTCGTGGCCGCCCCTGCGTCTATCCGGATGCGCTCGTACAGACGCTGCTCGGCCTCAAGCAGGTCTTTCACCTGCCGCTGCGCGCGCTGCAAGAGTTCGCGCTGAGCCTGCGCAAGCTTGCCTTCCCTGGCTTGCCGGTGCCCAACTGCACGACCCTGAGCCGTCGCGCGCAGACACTGAAGGTCGCGCTGCCAGTGCTGCACACCTGCAAGCCATTCCACCTCGTCGTCGACAGTACCGGACTGAAGGTCTACGGCGTATGCGCAAGTCAAGAGCGATTTCGTGATACTCGCAGGCTGTGTTAAAGCGGACATTAACACGAACACAGCAGGGAAACTGAGTGATGACGGCAAGACGAACTGCCATCCGGCAACTGCCACTGACCGAGGTCGTTGACCGCGACACTGCCGTCGCGCGCCGGGCGCTTGGGCTGCTTCGCCTGCGTCGACTTTACGTTCGGGAAGCTTCCACCGTATAACCGACCGCGCGTAGTGACGCATCAAATTCGATCGTGGTTCTGTGACACCGCTGAACCGGTCAAGGGCGGGCGAAGCCCGGCGAAGTGGACCCTTGACGCACGATGGTTTGACACGCTCTAGCATGGTCGGACACCCGGCTTTATCGGGCTTCCGACCATGCGAAACTTGGGGCGGAAGATGGACACTCCGACGGCCGTTCTGTCCACTTTTTCGGATAATCTTATGGACACCTCGCAGACAGCAGATCCCAGTATTTTCAAGGCTCCGCCTGATGTCCATTTTTTTTCTCTTGCGCGTAATGGCGAAGGCGAGTGGAAGGTGCGCAAGCATGGCTGGTCCAAGCGTCGCACCTGGCGCAAGGTGCACCTCGCGATGGACGCGAACACCGGCCAGATCTGCGCTGCGCTGATGACGCATCGAGACGAGGGAGATAGCGAAATGCTGCCCGATTTGCTCGACCAGATTCCGAATGACGTGCCGATTGACACCATTGGAGGTGACGGCGCCTACGACACCACGCCGTGCCAAGTGTAAATTGCCTCGCGCGCGGCCACCCCAGCGATCCCGCCGCGTGAGGGCGCAATGCCTTGGCCTGACTCCACGCCCGGCGCGGCGTGGCGCAATGCGGCGATCGATGCTATCGCGAAGAGCAGCAGGCGCGAATGGAAGCAAGAGAGTGGCTACCACCGGCGCTCGCTCGCCGAGACCCTGATGGATCGGCTCAAGATACTCACGGGCCCATGCCTGTGGACGCGCGAGATCGGCTCCCAAGCGGCCGAGGTTTCGATTCGTGCAGGGGTGCTCAACCGCATGGCGGCGCTTGCCCGCCCGCAGTCCGTCCGGATCGCCTGAGATCGAAAACATGGAGGTCACTCCGTCCTTACGCTCGATTTATGCAAAAACACCTCTCCAGCACGATTTCGTGCAGAGGCTGTTTCGCCTGGAGTGTGACTGCCACCTGTCCGCCGACCGAAGCGGCTTCGAGTTGCATGCCCCCACCCATTTTCGTCGTCATCGCATCCGCCGATTTTTTTGTTCGACTCATTTCGCCTGCCCCGTTACTCGACCTGATGTTCTTCCATGAACTCGTCGAGGACCTTCATCAAGCCGGTCAGGTACTTCCTGACGCTTTCGAGTTCGCTGCTATCGAGCGTTTCATCAAAATCCGCCAGATTGCGATTGACGGCTTCAAAATATCCCGTGATCGCCGTACGCCGGTTTGGCATAAAGCGCAACAAAACGCGCCGCCTGTCTGTCGGGTCGGTCTCCCGCTTAATCAGGCCGGCCTTTTCGAGATTCTTCATCGAAGTCGTAATTGCTCCGGGAGACAGCCCCATCAATTTCGACAGCCGACCGGGCGTCACCGGCTGGACCTCGTCGTACCATGCCACCTCCAGACACTTCAGGTCCGTTACGTTCAGTCCCATCCGCGTGGCGACGAACTGGTTAAAGGCAGCCAGCTTGAGGCCCAGCATGAAGCGGAGCTTGACCACCTCGACACGTTCTCGTTGACACGGGGGCATGCTTCATCTCCAGTCGTCAGTTGATCGGCATTCCCGCATCGGCATGGCCGGCCATCGTCGGCAGCAACACGCGCATGACCTGAATGACCGCGGGGCCAAGCAAGACCAGCATCAGCGTCGGAAAAATGCAGAAGATCAGCGGGAAGAGCAGTTTGAGCGCGATCTTGCCGGCCGCCTCCTCGGCCCGGAGCCGGCGCTTCAACCGCAGATTTTCCGAGTGCACGCGCAGCGAATCGCCCATGCTCGTGCCGAAACGTTCTGCCTGAATCAACATCGCCACCAGCCCGTCCACCTCGTCCACGCCGGTGCGCAGCGCAAGGTTCTTGAGCGCGGTTTCCTTGCTCTGCCCGGCTCTAAGTTCGAGCAGCAACAGTTGCAGTTCCTCGCTGATCGCCGGGCTCTTCAGATGCATCTCGTCGGCCACTTTCATGATTGCCGCGTCGAGTCCGAGCCCCGCCTCGACACAGACGGTCAGCAGGTCCAGCGCATCAGGAAAATCTTCGAAAATAGATCGCTGACGCAGACGCACCTGACGCGTCAGCACGAAGCTGGGCAAGTAGTAGCCAATTGCCGCCGCCAACAGGAGCACGAGGACCAAGGCATGGTGCGTGTTTTCAATCAGTGCTCGGCCGCCAACCAGGAAAGCCACGAGCGGAAGCGTGAGGACCAAAATGCTCTTGGCAGCGAAGTAAATCCCAGATGCCGACGGGTCGCGCCAGCCCGCATGCATGAATTTGACTCGTAGCGGCGAGTTTTCCCAACCCTCCTTAGGAACGGAGAGTTTGGCGATCGGCTTTGAAACCTCTATGATCTTCTTCACCCACTTGGCCTCAGGATCGTCGACACCCTGCGGCGACCCTTGCCCGTTGTCGGTGAGCTGACCGAGGCGACGACGCGTGGCGCCCGGCACCAGCAATGCCATCGCGCTAAATGCGACCACCGTAACAATGGCAAAAACAACGGCCATCAAGATAAGCTGTTCTGTTTTCATGGCGGGTATGGGACAAACCCATCTCCTGAGTAGATAAAGAAACCACCTTGCTCAAACGTGAATGCGAATGACTTTTCGCATCCAGATCACGCCGATAACCATGCTGACCGCTGCGGCACCGACCAGCTTCATACCGGCGGGATCGGTCCACAAAATACGCATGAAACCGGGATTAATCATGGAGATAATCGACGCCACTACGAACGGAAGCGCGCCGAGAATCCATGCCGAGAGCCGCCCCTCGCCTGAAAGCGCTCTGACCTTGCCGAGTAGCGCCAGGCGAGCGCGAATAAGCTGGCCAATGTTCGTCAGAATCTCGGATAAGTTGCCGCCACTTTCACGCTGTATCAGAACGGCCACAACAAAATATCGCAAATCGCTGATCGGCACACGGTTTGCCAGCCCACTCAACGCGTCGTTGAACGGCACACCGAAATTGATTTCGTCGAATGTCGTCCGAAACTCGCCGCCGAGCGGCTGGGGCAGTTCGTCGCCCACGATGCCAAGCGCAGTCGAAAACGAATGCCCTGCCCTCAGTGACCGGCTGATCATGTCGGTGGCCTCGGGCAATTGCTGCTCGATCTGCTTAAGACGCTTCGCCTTCGCGTGATTGACCTTGAGCCATGCAAAGCACCCTGCGACTGCCATCGCCGCAAGCCCGACAAGCAGCGGCATATAAATTATTCGTGCGACGAGTGCCACCACGAGCGGCGGAAATACAGTGTAGGCGAGAAACTTTCCCACCGACCAGCTCAGCCCGGACTGCACGAGCCAGCGATCGAGCGCATGGATCCGTGGTGCGCGCGCGAGCAGACGCGTCAACCACGGTGACGCGCTCAGTTCGCGCTGCTTGAGAATCGACACCGCATTGCCATGTCCGCTCGCGGACATCGTGCGAATGCGACTCTCCAGGCGCTTCGCCGCACTGCCATAACGCCCCTGCCACCATATCGAGCCGCCCTCGACCAAGAGAAGGACCGAGAAGAATGCCAGGATGACGAATCCGTAGAATAGAAAATTCATCTCAACGCTCCCTGTTGAGCCGGGCATCGGACTCACTCGCCCGATACCCACGTACCGCGCACGCTACACGGGAAATTGCACACTCGGGTCATACACATTGTCCGGAACCGCCACGCCGAAGGCCTGAAGCCGATCGGAGAATTTCGGGCGTACGCCCGTCGCGCAAAAATGGCCGCAAACCTTGCCGTTCTTGTCGACCCCCGCTCGCTTGAAAGTAAAGATTTCCTGCAGGTTGATCACGTCGCCTTCCATGCCCGTGATTTCCTGGATGCTGGTGATCTTTCGGCGCCCGTCGGTGAGGCGCGCGACCTGAATGACGACGCCGATCGCCGAGCTGATCTGGTGGCGCGCGGCCTTCTGCGGCAGATTCAATCCCGCCATGCCGATCATGTTTTCGAGGCGAGTCAGCGCGTCACGTGGCGTATTGGCGTGCACCGTCGCGAGCGAACCTTCGTGCCCCGTGTTCATCGCCTGCAGCATGTCCAGCGCCTCGGCGCCGCGCACTTCGCCGAGAATGATCCGGTCCGGACGCATCCGCAGCGCGTTGCGCACGAGCGAACGCTGGGTGATCTCGCCCTTGCCTTCGATATTGGGTGGGCGCGTCTCCAGCCGCAGCACGTGCGCCTGGCGCAGTTGCAGTTCGGCAGCGTCTTCGATCGTCACGATGCGCTCGTCGGCGGGAATGAATCCTGACAGCACGTTGAGCATCGTCGTCTTGCCGCTGCCCGTACCGCCCGAAATCAGCACATTTACCTTCGCCGCGGACAATGCTTCGAGCACCTTCATCATCGGCGGCGTGACGCTCTGGTATTCGACGAGATCGTTCACCGACAGCGGATTGACCGCGAAGCGACGAATCGACAGCAGCGGCCCGTCAATCGCCGAGGGCGGAATGATCGCGTTCATACGCGAACCGTCAGGCAGGCGCGCATCGACCATCGGATTCGATTCGTCGACACGACGGCCGACGCGCGAGACGATCTTTTCGATCACCTTGATCAGATGAGCGTCGTCGTAGAACGTGATGTCGGTGAGCTCGAGCTTGCCGCGCCGCTCGACGTACACCTGCTTGTAGGTGTTGACGAGAATGTCAGAAACCGTTGGATCGGCGAGCAGCGGCTCGAGCGGCCCGAAGCCCAGCATCTCGTCGCGCACGTCCCGCACCAGATGACGGCGCTCGATCTCGTTGATGGGAACGTTGTCCTCTTCGACGATGCGCTCGACCAGCTGCGCCAGCTCCTGCTGAATCTGCTCGTTCGAAAGGCGCTGAAGCTTTTCGAGCTCGACCCGGTCGATGATGGCCTGGTGGACGTTTCTCTTGAGTTCCTGATACGCCCTTTTCGCCATGTTGTTGCGGCTGGCACCCGGCTCGCGGGCAGACGCGTCGTTATGTTCGAAGAACTGCTCGCGCAATGTCAGGATGCTTTCCATTTCATCTCTCCCTTATCGGACGCTTCGGCGGACGACGATTTGCCAAGGAGCCGCTGCAAAATGCCCCCACGCTGACCGGATGAAGCGGGCGACAGATTGCGCGCAAGCTCATTGATGGCCTTGGCTACGCCACTGGATTTGGCGAGCTGCAAAATCGGCACACCTTGATTGATTGACTCCGAGACCGACGCGCTGTCGTCCGGAATCAGGCTGACTACTTTCAGTCCGACGGCTTTCTCGAGATCCGCGACGCCGATGGACCCCTTCTTTTCATACCGGTTGACCAGGAGGCGAATCTTTTCGCTGCGATAGCCGAGCGAGCGGAAGATGTCGAGCAGGCGGCGGCCCGCGCGCAGATAGGGCAGATTCAGCTGCATGACCGCGAAGATCCATTCGCTGCGATCGAGCGCCGCAATCGACACGTTGTTGATGCTCTCACCGATGTCGAGCACCACGACGTCGTACTGGTCGTGCACCATATCCAGGATGCGCTGCACGTGCTCGGCTTTGACCTCTTTTGCCTTGGCGGGATCAGCCGCGCCAGCCAGCACGTCGAAACTGTCGCTCACGTGGGTCAGGCACGCATCGAGAAAGGCGGGATCGAGCCGGTCAATCTGGCCGCAGACATCGGCAAGCGTGGCCGGTGGCGTCATCTCGGACACCAAAAACGCCGCTTCGCCGAATTGCTGGGTCAGGTCGACCAATAGCGTGCGCTTGCCGAGCGCCGCTGCGGCGAAGCCGAAATTCGCGGCCAGAAAAGAGGTTCCGCTGCCCCCCTTGCACGAGACGAAGGACGTCACCCTGCCTTCGCGCCGCGCGCCGGGAATCTTGCGGGCAATGCCATCGATGGCGCGTCTGAGGTCATTGGCGCTGGCAGGCCACGGCTGTACGTCGCGCACGCCCGCGCGCATCGCACGAATCAGCAGATCGGCGGAAGGAGCCGGCGTAAGCAGCATGCTGGCGAGGCCTTGGCGCTGGTGGAGCAGCGCGGCGAGCGTGTCGAAGTCGCGCTCGCCCATCTGCTCGCCGTCGAAAATCAGCAGATCGATGCCATCGAGTCCCTCCTGGTTCGCGTGCAGCGATTCCAGCGGCGCATTCGTGGTCTTCACGCGATGATGGGTTTCGCCCGCTTTGATGACCCGCTCGACCGCGGTGGCGTGAGCGGAGTCCGGCGAAATTATCAGAATGTCGATCATTTGATTCTTCCTGAATGGTGGTGCGGGCGAAGTTCGAACCGTTCGTACGCTCATGCACCGCGCCCGCAATACCGGTTCCCCAAAGCCGCTCTCTTACTGTCCGCCTGAACTGCCATTCCCGACACCGATGACGAATGGATTCGGTGTCACCACGGGTTGATAGAACGATCGGTCGTAGGTGTTCATGGCCGCGTTCGCCGACTTGCCGTCCACGCCGCTAGCCGATTGCGCGTGCTCGGCCGCGTTCGGGTCGATGATTTGTGCCTGCTTGACCGCACGGACCGCTTCGCCGAAATGCGCGTCCCACACCGGCGTCGTGGTCATGCAGCCGCCGAGCGCGAGCATTGCCGGAAGAACCAGCGCGGCGCGCTGCATAAAAACTGTGAATATGAGTTTCATGATGTTCCCCTTGGACTTGGCGTCAGTGGTGGCCGGCATCGTCCGGCGTGCTCGCATTTAGTTCGCGTTGCTCATTCGTGCCGGTATCGACCGCCGCGACGTGCACCGTGGTGTTTTCGACCGGAGCTACCTCCACTCGTGTATCGCTCGCGGTCGTATCCGTGCCATTGCGTAACGACGTGACCGGCGCAACGGAACTGACCGGTTGCTGCGACGGCACAGGCGCCGGCGCTGGGGCTGGAACAGGCGCGGGCTGCGGCGCATCGCCTGCGGGTGCTGCGCGCACTTTGCCGCCCCGGCCTTCCATCACGCCGGTCGCATAGACGTCCACTTCGTTCGGCTTCGCGAAGCTATCGGTCGGCAGCGGCACGTCCGCGGTACGCATCGGCTTCACGAGATGCGGCGTGATGATGAATACCAGTTCGGTGCGGTCCTGCTGAAACGACGTGCTGCGAAAGAGCGCACCCAGCACCGGCACTTCGCCGATACCCGGGATCGCCTTCAGCGTGCCGGAGATGTTGTCCTTGATGAGCCCGCCGATCGCGAACGTTTCGCCGTCGTGCATCTGGACGGTCGTCGCGGCGCGCCGCGTCGTGATCAGCGGTATAACCGCTGCGCCGTTGACGTTGGGCGCGGTCAACTGGGCACCCGTTGGCGACAGTTCTGATACCTCAGGTGCGACTTTGAGGTTGATCCTGCCACCAGAGAGCACGGTGGGCGTGAACTTCAGCGCGACACCGAATTCCTCTTGCTGCAGCGTGATGGTGGTCGCTCCCCCGCCACTGCTTTGCGGCACCGGTATGAAGATCTTGCCGCCCGCGAGGAACGATGCCTCCTGGCCGCTGATCGTCACGAGATTCGGTTCGGCCAGAATCTTGACGGGCTGATCGGTATTCTGCGCATCGACGGCGACGTTAAATGGTCGGTTGTTCGCCTTGCTGGCGAGGAAGGCGCTGCTCACGCCCTGGAGCATGCTGGTGACCAGTGCGCCGGTCCACGAACCGAACCCGCCTTGGATATTGAGTGCCGAGCCCATCTGGTTCATCAGCGTCTTCGACACCTCTGCCACCTTCACTTCCAGCATGACCTGCTGCGGCGTGTCCACCGTCATCATGTTGATCACGTCGGCCGCCTTGCTGCTGCTCGTGTTCTGCTGCATCGACGAGGTCGAGCCGTTGCCCGAGTTCACACTGGCCGACTGTTGCTGCTGCGTCGGCTGTGCGGCCGCGAAGGCCTGCGCAATCTCCACCGCCTGCTGTGCGGCCGGCGCGCTCGAGACATGGCCGGTCAGCACGAGATTGCCGGCTGCGGTCGAGACGCGAATGCCGGTCTCATCGGGCAACAATTGACGCAGGGAATTCTGCAGCCCCTCGGGGTCGATATTGACGATCACATTGATCATCTGGCAGGAGCCGCTGCGCCCCTGGACGATCATGTTCGTCGTGCCGACCGCCATACCGACGAGATAAAGAGTGCGCGGCGACACGAGGGTGGCCTGAGCGATTGCCGGATTGCCGAGGGTGCGGTTGCGCACCGGTTCGGACAAGGGCACGAGCGTCGACTTCCCGATCGCGACCACGACGTTCGATTCCTCGCCGATCACGCCAGTACAGCTCGGGCCGCGCAACGGTGCCGCAGCTGGTGCGGCTGGCACCGGGGCCATGGCGATGGTCATCGGCGCAGGCGCGCGTCCGCCGGGCATGTTCGTGCGGCCGCGCGCGAGCGCCGGGCTCTCGAACATCTGCTGCGCCGTAGCGCTTTGGGAAGCCAGCATGCCGGCACACAACGCCGTGGCAAACATGACGCCGCCCAGCGAGCGGCAGCGCATCTCGCTGCCCGACGCGAATTCCAGTTTCGTTTTCATTTCGTCACGCCCCCGTTACACCGTTACCCGATTCAATTTAGATTTTCGGTCCTGTCGTTCTAGCGGTTCTCGATGCGGCCTTCTGTCTTCGTTGATTCGGCCGCAGCGCGCCTAGAAACACTCCTCACTGCTCAGCACACCTGAAAGCACGCCGATACAGTCGCGCGGCGCGGCAGGACGCCGTGCCACGTAGTGCGTGCGAATCGGCTTCACCGGTGCGACTTCCGGCGCAGCCTTCTCGCCAAGCAGCGTGGCTTTCGTCACGCCTATAGTCGGCGCAACCACCGTATCGACCTGATTACGCAGCACGAGCGATAGCGTGCCAACACTGCGCGCCAAATCGAGCTTCTCAGCTTGCTCGGGCGTCACTTCGAGCGTGACCGCATTGACGACCTTGGGCTTGGTTTCGTCACGCCCCACCTCCTGCGCGACCGCCAGCACCAGGATCTTCTCGAGCACAATCTTGGAAATGCTGTCGTCAGTATTGCCCTTGTTGCCCTTGTCTTGCTGGGTGCTAACGATGATATCCACGTAATTGCCAGGCAGTGCGAAGCCAGCTACGCCGATCACATCGTTGACGCGCACGGTGATCGCACGATGGCCTTCAGCGATCACCGCGGACAGCCCACCCCGCGTACCGAGCGGCGTCAGCTTGCCGTCGAGGATCGGCTCTCCGCGCAGCACGCTCGTCTTCAGCACCCTGCCGTCGAGTTTCTGGGCGTCGACGAATGCGCCGGGCGGCAGGCTGCCCGAAGGCCAGTCGACCATCTTGATGAATTCGGGATTGAGGCGCTGCCCCAGATTGATGTCGACCGCGGCTACGGCAACCTTGGCCGTCGAGCCCGACGATCGATCCAACATCCAGCGTGAGGCCAACGCGACCGCGCCCAGTCCGGCGACGGCGGCAATCAGCAACATCACTAGCGCGCGTACGTTCTTCATGATGAGTCTCCTGATACGTGAACCACGTCCTGCCCTCGGTCATCGGCCGGCTAACCGGCCGCGAATTTTTTTGCTGCCCACTCCGCGCCTCCCTGTTGCTGAGGCGGCGGGTTCTCATGCTCGCCGACCACTGCGAAGTAGCTATTCCAGGCGCGCAGCAGGCTTACCCTGTCCGCAACGGCCGGCTTCTCCAGATAGCGGGCATTGGCCAGCACGATGCGCAACAGATCTCCCGGATAGCACGCCAGCAGCGGCCGGCCGGACGACATGTGCAAGTGATGAGCGAGGTACTCGAACGCGCCGTCATCGCTTGCCACGTTCAGTTCCGCACAGCGCTGCTCATAGACCGCGCGATACTCGACAAGCTCGAGCGGCCCGATGTACAGCTTGCAGCCGAGGCGCCGGAAAAAGGCTTCGTCGCCCAGATCCCCCGGCGCAAAGTTGCTGGAAAACGTAACCATGACGTCGAAGGGCAATGAAAAGCGCGAGCCCGTATGCAGGGTCAGCATGTCTCGGCCGCGATCGAACGGCACGATCCAGCGATTGAGCAGATCAGCCGGCGCCACGCGTTGACGCCCGAGGTCGTCGACGATGTAGAGGCCACCGTTGGCCTTGACGTGCGGCGGTGCCTGGTAAAAGCCGCTCGATTTGTCGTAGCCCAGCTCGAGCATCTCGAGCGTGAGCTCCCCGCCGGACATCACCATGGGCCGGCGGCAGACTTGCCAGCGCGCGTCGAGCGGCGCGCCCCGCGCGTCCTCTGTGGGCGCGCGCTCGCAAACGCGGTGAATAAGCGGATCGAAGATCTGAATGATTTCGTTCTCGACGGCAATCGCATACGGCACGGCAATCTGCCCCGGCAGCAGCCGTCCCAGTCTTTCGGCCAGCGATGTCTTGCCGCCTCCCGGCGGCCCGAAGAAGATCAGGGGCTTGCCGCTGTTGATCGCGCCGCCAATGTCGTCGAGCAGCGCATCCTTAACCGTCAGGCCCCCGAATGCCGCACGCATGCCGGCACGCGTGACATGCGCGCCGCGCACCGATTGACGCTGCAGCACGGCGTCATATGCGGCCAGCGACACGGGCGCAGGCCCAACGTAGCGGCAATGGCTCACGAATTCGGCCGCACGCTTGCGCCCGCCATCGGTGAGCTGAACCTCGACATCGATGTCGCTTGCTCCACGTCGCACGATTTCGAGCACACGTTCGCGTACAGCGAATGCCACTACGCTGTCGAGGACGCTCGCGCCGAGCTTCAGACGCTGAACCAGTTGCGACAAGGAAACCTTGCCGACCATGAATGCAGTTTTCGCGACCAGTTCCAGCAGGAAGTTTTGATCGAGGCCCACCTCGGCGACGGTGCGAGGCGCTCTTGCCACCAAACCCGTTTCGACGTGGTCGGCGTTCGCGCGGGTGCGATTGACATCGTAGAGGCGATTGCCGTCCGCCGACGCTGATTTCAAGTTGTCGTTCACGTTATTCCCCCGGTTTCTCGCGCCGCAGATGCGGCTTGCTACGTTTGTTTCTATTTACTTTCTAGCTTGGTATCGAATACTGCAGTACTGATTGATCGAATAAAACTTAGAACGCAATTTGCCAGGCATTCAGCATCATCACACCCAAAGTGCCCAAAGCAATGGCCACACCGTAAGGCAACGAACCCACCGAAGCGGCTCTTGCGCTTTTACCTACGTTGACATCCCCCCCGGACGGCCCTACACTCGACAACACTATTTCGAGAACATTTTCACCGGCCGATTTCAAAGTGCCCCGCATAACGATAGCCGCCAGTGCCCATACGCCGCCGATCACACAGGTAAACACTGCAATCTGTAGCGCTACGCCAGGTTCGACGAACGCACCCACGGCGGCCATCAATTTCACATCGCCAGCCCCCATCCCGCGCAGCAAATAAAGCGGGAAGAACAGACCTCCTCCCGTCAACATGCCGAGCACCCAACGGCTACTGCCACCGCTTGCGCCATGCAGGTGCCCCTGAACTGCAATCGCAAGCGCAAGCGCGCTCAGGATTAACCAGTTCGGGATGCGTCGTGTACGCAAGTCTGTACCTGCGGCAATTGCGACCAGTGCTAGCAGGCACAAGCCAACCGGAAATTCGAATGTGTTCATGGATTTCCCCGATTTTCCTTTCCGCCACAGCCAAGCGATGAGATGCGCCAGGAGGAGACTGTAGTCAGCCTCATCTAGAGTGTTTTCAATTAAGGAAACACAATGTTTTTGAATGCGTTAACGACGACGTTTAAAAGATCGACGACTGCGCCACCAACCGTCGTCACCGTAGTAACAATGCCCAAGACAACCAACGCAGCGAGCAGTCCGTACTCGATCGCGGTGGTGCCGTCTTCCTTACATAACAGCTCACGAATCAAACAGAGCATTTCCTGCATGGCCCCCCCCCACCGCGATTTCTGGTTATTCGTTTACCATGTCAATTGAGCCGCAGTAGAGCGAGGAGCAGCTCCCCATCAGGAAGCCGTTCCTCGCGGACAGTTGCTCGAATCAAGGCGTTGCGGCTTTCAGCTGAGCGCTGATGTAGTCAAACGTGGCGCTGATCTGCTGGCCGAGAGCCGTGGCGGCGACGATGATGCCAACGGCGACCAAAGCAGCGAGCAGCGCATATTCAATTGCGGTCACGCCATCTTCTTCGCGGGCAAAGGCACGGATCAGGTCGAGAGTCTTTTGCATTTTGAAGCTCCTTGGAGATGAAGTTTTAAACTCAAGTAGTCAAACATGCCCGCTGCGGGACCGAGCATCGGTTAAAGGGCTGCACGCTGTATAGCCCGGATTAGCCTGGCTAAGAGGTTAGGCTTGAGTCGAATCGCCCTCTGTGCGATGCGCCGCTTACCACCCCCTATGCCACCACTGCGGGAACGTCGATAACCGCCGAGGCCGTGATCGCTGCTCCCTGCCTTCAGCATCGACTGCCGTAACCGACATGTCAGAGGCTGAAGTTTTCGGCATCGAGGATTGATTCCCCCGTCAGCAATCCTGCGACGCCGGAAACCGTGACGCTTTGCTCTGGTACTTCGCAAGCAACGCGTCACCGTTGCGGACCCTACTTAGCGAGGAGCGTGCCAACTAGCCGGAAAGGCTTGATTGAATTGAATTGTTTGGCGAAGTAAAAGATCTGGGAGGGCGAACGGCTCAAGAAATGTTTCATCTTTGAACACGACCCTCAGAAATCGCCAGGATCGTTATAGAGGGCGGGCGGCGCTGGTCGGGGAAAGAAGTCTCCCCGCCGGTTCCCAGCAGATCTTTCCTTCAGACACCCGAAGTGACTCGCCCGAACCGGCCGCCCGATCCCAGAAGCCTTTTGGCCGCGTAAAGGTTTGGTGGGGAGATCGCGCGTATATCGACCTCATCCTTGCACCGAACAAGCGGATCGGTCGACCCGTAGGAGGAAACACGCATGGCACGCACACTCCGCACACACCATGCCAGTCATTCCTCAAAAATACATTTCGTTACACCTTTGATACAACGGTTACACCGAGCGTGGCGGCGCAAGTGCGCGAAGACGGTCTTGGACTATGACGCAACCATTACGCTTGGCGCGCATGGGAGGAGTCGTTTCTTTCAGTCTGCGAAAGCGTATAGCCAGGCTGGATTGCCCGATCTGCCGGGCGTTTTGGCACGGCAAACGTTTGCAACCGCAGTCGCTTGGGTGTAAGCGAAATGGGTAGCCTGTGAAAGGGAGTGGGTTGGACTGCCAGGAGAAACACGTAGAAAGCGCACGAGGTGCGCTGGACAAGACCCGTTTCGACGCTCAATTCACACTTTGTTACATGATTGATACACGGGTTACAAATCTACCCTTTAGTCGTGTGTGAACCCCTCTGCGAGCCTGATTTCTCGCCATACTAGCACTGTGCGGCCCCGAACATAAAACCCAACGTCACTCACACATTTCGGATCCGCGTACGTTACAGTCCAGCGCCACCAGTTGCTACACAGCCAAGGCACGCTTCGGATAACCGAATTAAATCGCCTGGTTACCGGTTGCTGTCACAGCCAAACTGGCTTCAATCCCGCGAGTTCCGATGAACACGGAAATTTTCGTCCGCCAAACGATGGCGGTCTCCGGAGTAGAAACGTACTTGTCGTTGTGACGAGCTTGGGCTCAACGAATGCGGTATGAGCGCGACGAAGCGGCGGCGCCTTCACGCTGCGTTTGCAAACGCAGTATCTTAACCTGCTGAGCTGGGGGAGATTCGGGGGGGATTGCGAGGAGCCTGCTGCACTTCGTGACGACCTGCGGGGCGTTGCAGCAGATAAAGCGGACCATGTTTGCGCGGGGGACGTGATGCGGACTCACTCGCACAGGGCATATGCTCGTTGCGCACGCTTTGTCTTGGCCATGGCACGCAATAAAGGCGTTTGTCCAAGATTAAATACCGATCAACGCGACTTTTTACTCGTCGACGACCGCGGGGGGCAGGCTGCGACGTCAACCTCTGCGCACGCCCGTGACGCGCCTGCGTGATAGTTGCGCGAACAACGACGTAAGGCCCTTTGCGCAAGGAGTCGTAACGCGCATGTTTCAGGACAGAACGATTCTGTGCAGTGCGCCCGCAGCGCGCACGCAGTGCGACGCAGATGAATCAAATTCGAACGGTTCCACGCACGTCCCGGCTATGCGGCCTGGGCTCCGGATGAGCGTGTTTCAGCATGGCGTCATTTTCGCCCCCGCGCCGAAACGAAGAATAATCAAGTCGAATCAATGATTTGCAAGTTAATCAAGTTCAGCCGGCGGCAGTGTTCAGGTGACACGTCGTACATATCTGAAACAAAAACGCGGGGGTACGTCGGCGAGTTCGGGGCGTGACGCTCTCGAAAGCTCGCGCGCTCGCGGTTTCCAGCGCACTGGCACATACCGTGCTTGGCGTGATACGCCATACAGCGTGACGCATACAACCGATATCGCGAACGCAGTCGGGCCTACGGGGTCGGCAAGACGAGCCAGCAGTCGCTATGGGAGCGACCAACAACAAGCGGTTCGGCGGCCGGAATGACAAAACAGGAGGCGGGAAAAGCCGCTTCGCACGGGGACCAATCATGCTAGCCCTTCAATCGGATCTGCACGGCAACCACTTGCTCGGTGCATTGCCATCACACGAATGGCACGCACTCGCAACGCACCTCGAACTCGTCCATCTACGTACCGAGCAATTGCTTTGCGATTCCGGCCAGCGCATTCACCACGTGTATTTTCCGACCACGGCAATCATCTCCATACTCTCGACGATGCAAGACGGCAGCTCGATAGAAATCGCTGCGATCGGGCGCGAAGGCATGACCGGCGTGCCCGTGCTGACGGGCGGCGAAGCCATGCCCAATCGCGTGCAGGTCCAATGCACGGGCTTTGCGTATCGCATGAGTGCACAAGATCTCAGAGAACACTTCGCGCGTTCGGACTTCCTGCGCCGCCTCATGCTGCTCTATATGCATGTACTGCTCACGCAAGTGGCACAAACCGCGGCCTGTAACCGCCATCATTCGCTCAACCAGCAACTCTGCCGCTGGCTGCTGATCGAAGTGGACCGTGTGGCCTCGAACGACCTGACGGTCACGCAGCAGCTCATCGCCGACATGCTTGGCGTGCGCCGCGAAGGCGTCACCGAAGCGGCCGGCAAGCTGCACGACGATGGTCTCATCCACCACAGCCGCGGCCGCATCCGCGTGCTCGACCGCAAGGGTCTCGAAGCCCGGGCCTGCGAGTGCTACGGTCTCGTGCGCCGCGAGTTCGAACGCCTCCTGCCACTCCTTCACGAAGAAAAGGTGGAGTGAAGCGCTGCGCACGAAAGCGACGTCGGTGCGACGAGCGATGAGCCGTCCAACCGCAATTACTCGGCACGCCCGTCATTGGCGCGTGCGACGTGCATGGTCTGGCCGCTGCGGGCGCCGTGTTTGCCGTGTGGTACGTCTGAGGTCGGTCGGAACGCGTGGACGCCAACGGGTTAAGCAGCGACCTGATTCAGGTAGTATCGCTGCGTGAATGCTACAGGTGACAGGTAGTCAAGTCGAGCTTGCGTGCGCTGCCGGTTATAGAAGATCTCGATGTATTCGCCGGAAATTTTCAAGCTAGTTGTCGCCTCAACGATTAAATTTCAGGCGGCCTTCTTCTCCTGGTGACGATTTAGGGCGACGCCCTGGTTGTCGCTTCGATCCGGGTTCAGGTGCACAGCATGTACCCGCTGCCAGTTGCGCGTTGGGCCTTTCCATCGCAGTGGATTGCGCTGCCGTGCAGTCTCATAAAGCGCCGCCCGTCGATCCAGAATGTCCTGGTCGAGGTTGGCGTGGCGCTGCGCTGGCGTCACGAACCGGATCGCGCTGTGACGATGTTCGTGGTTATACCAGCGCACCAGCGCGCCCACCCAGGTGCGCGCGGCGAGCAGGGTATCGAACGCCTTGAGCGGATAAGCCGGCCGGTACTTCAGGGTCTTGAACAGCGACTCGGAACACGGGTTGTCGTTGCTCACGCCCGGGCGACTCAACGACGGCATGACGCCCAGCGCCTGAAGGGTGGCGAGCATCGTCGCGCCTTTCATCGGGCCACCATTATCCGAATGCAGAATCACCTGGCCGGACTGTATCGCTTCGCGCGCGCAGAGGTCCCTGAGGACTTCGCTGGCCTGCACGCTGCTTTCCTCCGCATAGACCTGCCAGCCGACAATTTTTCGGCTGAATACGTCCATAAACAGGTACAGATAAAAATACTGTCCACGGATCGTCGTCGGCAAATACGTGATGTCCCAGGAATACAGCTGGTTCGGCGCGTCGGCGCAAACCGAACGGGGTTTGCTGCGTGCGTGGGCTGGCCGTTCGCTGCGCCGGTGCGCGAGTTGCTTCTCGGCTTTCAGTACCCGGTAGAACGTCGATTCCGAGGCAATATAGCGTTGCTGGTCTGCCAGTCGCGGCACGATCTGGCTTGGCGGCAGATGACCAAATTCGGCCGAGTTCGCGACCGCCAGAAGCTCGGCGCGTTCCTCGGCAGTTAGCTTGTGGCGCGGCTCGTGGTGCCGTAGCGAGCGCCCGTCCACCGCGCCAGGTTCGCCGCGCTGCCAGCGCTGAACTGTGCGCGCGCTGAGCCCCAGAATCCTGCACGCGTGTGCCTGCCGAACCCCGGCCAGGGTCGCCTCGTTGATGAGACCGATCAATGCCTTGCGCTCTTCAGGGGCCGTCATTCGGCCTCGTCCCCGAGGAGCGCACGGTACTTTTTTTGCAGCACCAGCAGCGCCGCAGCTTCGGCCAGCGCCTGCTCCTTGCGCTTGAGCTCACGCTGCAGTTGCACATTCGCCTGCTTCAGATCCCGGACTTCCTGGGCGCTCTCACGTCGGCCACCGGCTGCACCACCGGCGCAAAAATCCGCTCGCCACTGCGCGAGATGATGCGCAAACAGGCCGCGCTCCCGACACCAGCCGTTCAATGCTTCGTCCACCAGGCCGTGGCTCTCCTGCAGGGCCATCAGGCGCTCTTCAAGCGACCAGTCTTCCGGACGTCTTGCGTGTCCAGAATTCGAGCTCCGGTTCGCGGCGGCGGTGCCTCTCATCCAATTCCTCAATGTCAGTACGTTCACGTTCAATTCGTCGGCGACGGCTCCAACCGTTCGGTTCCCGCGCTGCAGAACTTTCGAGCGCGCCTGCTCCTTGAACTCAACAGAATACGTTTGTTTCGTCTTCAACTTGTACCTCTGACTCTTCTTGATAAGAAAGTTCAGAGGCGACAACTACTATGCCGCCGGGGGGTATTCTCCCGTATCAAGACCAGTCGGCGGATACTCATCCTTCTTCGGTGGAGCGGCCCCACGTATCTGAGGACACGAGGACTCTCTTAAAATAAGGGATAGTCTTGTGCCTATCAGTAAGCCTAGTCATTACGTGGAAAGTATCGAAATTCTGACCGAGCCGGAGCGCCGTCGTCGGCGCACGGCGCAGGAAAAAATCGCCATCGTGCAGGAAACACTGGAGCCGGGGGCTTCGGTGTCGGCCGTGGCACGCCGGCACGGCGTCAACGCCAACCAGGTGTTCGGCTGGCGCAGGCAATACCAGGAAGGCAGTCTGGCGGCGGTGAAGGCAGGTGAATCTGTTGTGCCCGCATCTGAGCTGGCCGCCGCCATCAAGGAAATCAAGGAACTGCAACGGCTACTCGGGAAGAAGACGCTGGAAGTCGAAATCCTGAAAGAAGCCGTGGATTGGGGCCGGTCAAAAAACCTGATTGCGCGCTCGCCCTTGCTGCCAGGGGACGACCGATGAAGACGGTCTGCGAAGTTCTCGGCGTGGCGCGCTCTACCGTGGTGGTGAAGCGGGCTCGTTCGTCTGACTGGCGCGATGGCCGCCGTGCCCGCCCGACTGACGATACCGGGTTGGTCGAGGAAATTCGGGGGCACGTAGCGCACCTGCCGACCTACGGCTATCGGCGTATCTGGGCGCTGCTGCGCCGTAGTCGAGAGCAGACTGGCGCACCGTGCGTCAACGCCAAGCGCGTGTATCGGGTTATGCGTGAGCACCAGTTGCTGCTGCGCCGCCCCGGCGTGCGGCGAGACAAGCGGCGCCATGACGGTCGCGTTGCTGTGGACCGCAGCAACACCCGCTGGTGTTCCGATGGCTTTGAGTTCCGGTGCGACGACGGCACGCCGCTGCGCGTAACGTTCGCGCTGGACTGCTGCGACCGGGAGGCGATTAGTTGGGCGGCGACGACCGGCGGACATAGCGGTGATGTGGTGCGCGATGTAATGCTGGCAGCCGTCGAGCAGCGCTTCGGCACCACGCAGGCCGCGCAGCCCATTGAATGGCTGTCGGACAACGGCTCGGCCTACATCGACCACCGCACACGCAGCTTCGCTCGAGAACTGGGCCTTGAGCCGCTGACCACGCCGGTGCGTTCGCCCCAGAGCAATGGCATGGCCGAATCGTTCGTGAAGACCATGAAGCACAATTACGTCGCCTATATGGACAAGCCTGACGCACCAACGGCGCTCTCGCGTCTGGCTATTGCGTTTGAACACTACAATGAGCGCCACCCGCATAAAGCTCTGAAATACCGCTCGCCTCGCGAGTTCAGGCGTGCTGCGGTGTCATCGACCTAACGGTGTCCGCGTGTCCTGTGTTACGGGGGCAACTCCATTCGGCCTATGGAAAGTATGAAAAATCACGTCGAAGATCGGAAACAGGCCACAAAAGTTGCGGTTCCAATGTTCGCGCAGGGAAGAATGGTGGATTCTATGATATTGCGGGGAATTAATAACCATCCACCATCTACCGAATCCCACCCGCAAATTCATGTGCGCAAAAAAATTAAATAAATTTAATAATACATACAATCCCATTATCGATGAATTAGCCTTAAAAATAATTCCGCCAACCATGTAAATGATCATTGACTTAATTGCAAATTCAACGCAGTGATGACGATGTGTTGTGGATACGTTCATCGCACTATCGCTATGGTGAAGTGAGTGCATAGCCCACATGATAGGGATACGATGCTGCGCACGGTGGAAAAGATATTCAAAAAAATCCATTGTAAATGCATATAGCAGGAAGGCGGGAAATAGCATCCATCCTGAAGGTGGCAAGACTAACCATCCGCCGCCCGCGGCATTGACCGTAACGACGGTAACGATTGGCACGACGGCCAGAGTGATCGCCTGCGTCAAGGCATTGAGCAACGCACATCGCAGATTTAATCCAATCGAATTTAATAGATTAACATCAAGTTAATTTGCCCACCCCTCTATTAATCGCCCAATTATAACAATAAATAGATATGCCACGTACGAATTAATAGTTAATA
This sequence comes from Paraburkholderia sp. A1BS-2L, assembly GCF_051125205.1. Taxonomy (NCBI): domain Bacteria; kingdom Pseudomonadati; phylum Pseudomonadota; class Betaproteobacteria; order Burkholderiales; family Burkholderiaceae; genus Paraburkholderia; species Paraburkholderia sp. A1BS-2L. The sequence goes on along the minus strand of NZ_CP120428.1, from coordinate 821,770 downwards.
TAATTACATCATGAATCATGACTGCCCCCCCGGAATTGCTTATTTTTCTGACATCGAATCTACAGTGCCCCGATTTGTTCAAATATGACGTTACGGTAATTTTTTGGTGCCGAGTGTGCGCTTGGACGCATAGCGCGCGAACATGCGGTCCCTTCGCGTATAGAAAGGGCGCCGGCGCACGTGAGTGGTCTGCAGCGGAAGAGGTGACCTGCGCCTAGAACTAGGGGTAAAGGCATACCTATTCGGTATCAAGGGCGATCGACACAAGCAGCAGCAGTACGGACGACCAGATGAACAGATCTCCAAACAGATTGGACGTACCGAATCCAGCACCTGCCATCACGCTCGACAGCCAGAAAGTGAATGCACTCATCATGAGCACAGCATGATGAGGGTTACATTGCCTCGCTTTGCTTCTGCTGTCGCTTTCTTCGCGTCGCTGTGCATCATCGCGTGAACAAAAATTGTCATCAATTTCCGCATTACGCGGCGGGGACGTGAAATGTTTGCATGTCCGCGCGGGGCGTGTCCGTGCGCGAGCACATACAGCGTCGCACCTAACATGGCTTTCACGATGTTCCCCGTTGGACGGTAATCAACAAGTCAAGATTCGGTCGGGGTCGGCCCGCTGCATCAGGTCGACTGCATTAACCTGGACGGAATTACCGAGCTGGGCATGCCGGTGACAAGGTCGTGCCGCACAGGCTCCGGTGGCTCCGACCTTGTGGATTACTCATAGGATCGCGGTAGGGATGTCCATTGCTGAACACCCCCCGCACAGATCCCGGCGTGCCCAATTCGGGCACCGGGCTCCTACCTTGGGTGTTTGACGGCAAAGCGGCGGTCGGGCCATGGGTGAAGAATTCGAGGTTGTGGAAGCCAGGCGTCGGCAATACGTTTCATTCGGGCCCACGTCATTCCATCCTTCTGGCTGCGACGCCGCAACGCGCGCCGCCATAGAGCGGTGACATGGTGACGAAACGCAGCCAGTGCCCGCGAGTTCGTAGGTACCGCGTGGTATGCGAAATAGCCACGAACCACCTGCTTGAGCCATTGCCCTTGTGCAGGGATCGATTCATGCATGCGCCGCCGTAACTCCTCCTTGATTTGACTGAGCTTCGCCCGCATGCGATCGCTGCGAGTCTTCCGCAGAAGCAGGAAGGCTCCACGAGACGATCGTCCGCAGATAAAGATGAAGCCCAGAAAGGCGAAGGTCTCCGGTCGGTCAAGGCCCCGACTCTGGCGGTTGGCCGCTGCATAGCGGCCGAACTCCAGCAACCTCGTCTTGTCCGGGTGTAGCGCAAGCGAGAACTCTTCCAGCCTCTCTCGCATCGCCGCCTGGAAACGCCGCGCGTCGTCTTCATGTTGGAAGCCGACCACGATGTCATCGGCAAAGCGCACAATGACAACGTTGCCTCTAGCTTCCTTGTGTCGCCAACGGTTGGCCCACAGGTCGAAAGCGTAGTGGAGGTACACATTCGCGAACAGCGGCGAGGCCACTGAACCCTGAGGTGTACCCGTTTCACTGACGCTCCATTGACCGTCTTCCAGAACGCCCGCCTTGAGCCACTTGCGCACAAGACGGATGATGCGCTGGTCGCCGATCCGATGCTCCAGAAAGCGGACTAGCCATTCCTGACTCAGTCCGTCAAAGAAGCTCCGGATATCCGCGTCCAGAATCCAGTTCACCGGGGTGCGTGTGATGGCCGTTGCCAGCGCGTCCATCGCATCATGCTGACTGCGCCCGGGCCGGAACCCATACGAGAAACCGAGAAAGTCTTCCTCGTATATCGCGTTCAGCACTTCCACCACCGCACGCTGGACGATCTTGTCTTCCAGCGCGGCGATCCCCAACGGGCGCTGTTTGCCGTCCGGCTTCGGTATGTACTGTCGCCTAACAGGCAGTGCCCGATACGCTCCGCACTGTACCTGCGAGAACAGGCGCTGGAGATTCTCTTCCAATCCTGCCTCGTAGTACCGCCACGTCAGGCCATCCACTCCGGGAGCCGCATTGCGTTTGAGCGCAAAGAACGCCATCCGCAGTCGGTCGACTGTGACGTGATGCAGAAGCGCGGTGAACCGCTCCTTCTTCCGCTGCCTTGCAGCTTGCCGTACACGTTCCAGCCTCTGTGGCACGCTTGCCCGGTTCTGCGCCCGGTGCGTGTGTGACTGACCCGTGTTCCCCTTGGTCCCCGCCCTTCGCTCCACCCACTCCGCAGCCGGTTTCCCAGCGTTGTTCGCAGGCTTCGTCGCTACTACGGCGGAGTCTGACTTCTCCCGTCCGTTCGTCATCGGCTTCGGCTCCTCGCCTTCCCGATGCGGACCCGTCCGTGCTGCGACTGGCCAAACGGGAGATCTCCCGGTTCCCGCGCAAGAAGCGTCCGTACGTGCCAGGGTCTCCGACCACGCCGGGTCGTCAGGGCACTCGCGTTGGCGCGCCCCGACGTGTTGCCTTCCGCGTTCTGAACCGCGTCGGCACCCGGGATTTCTATACTATCGCGGCTCAATGAATTAGTAAGGCCCTCCCTCTCAGCACCCGCACCTTTTGGGTGCCATCATTGCTCGTGCTACACAACCTTCCGGGCGGAGGCAGTCATGGAACAGATTATGCGTGTCGGTGTGGATCTGGCGAAGAACGTCATGCAAATTCATGCCGTTGACCGCTCAGAGCACGTTGTGATCCGCAAGGCCGTTCGCCGTGAGCACTTCCTGAGCTGGTTCGCTAATCTGCAGCCGTGCCTCGTCGCCATGGAAGCGTGCAGTGCCGCCCATTACTGGGCCCGAAAACTGCACGCACTTGGACATCAGGTACGCCTTATTCCCCCGCAATTTGTCGCGCCTTATCGAAAAGGCGGCGCTCAGACGAAGAATGATGCTCAGGACGCCGAAGCTATCTGCGAAGCCGCCGGTCGCCCTAACATGCGTTTCGTTCCAGTAAAGTCACCAGCCCAGCAGAACGTGCTGGTGCTTCACCGTATGCGCACCGGATTCGTCGAGGAGCGTACCGCACTCGTGAACCGGTTGCGAGGGCTGCTGGGCGAGTTCGGCGTCTTCCTGCCCCAAGGCATCCACCGGTTGCGCAAACAACTCGTCGAACACATTGAGGACGGCAGCAACGAACTCAACGGTCCAGCCCGTCAAGCTCTGATGCGCGGCTGGACCCAATGGCAGGCACTAGATGAAGAGATTACGTGGCTGGACCGGCAGATCAGCGACCACGCGAACCACGATCCGCAGGCACAGCGCTGCATGGAAGTATGCGGCGTGGGGCAGCTGACGGCATCGGCCACCGTCGCGACCGTGGTGGACGCACAGCAGTTCAGAAACGGCAGGCAGATGGCCGCGTGGCTCGGCATCGTGCCCAAGCAAAACAGCAGCGGCGGCAAGCAGCGGCTCGGCCGCATCACCAGACAGGGGAATGACTATCTGCGCACGCTTCTGTTCCAGGGCGCGCGCTCCGCGGTCCTCACCGCGCCCCGGCGCAACGACCGGCTCTCCCGCTGGATCGTTCAGCTGAAGGCGCGCGTGGGCTACTCCCGCACCCTCGTTGCCGTCGCTAACAAGCATGCTCGCATCCTGTGGGCGGTGCTCGCCAAGGGCGAACATTTCGATCCATCGCATGCGCCCGCCCGCCATGGCGGGGCGGCGGGCGCGTAAGGCTTGAACCCGAATGCACCATTTCCACACTGAATTGACTTCATGGTTGAGGACGTAACACGCAAGGATAGCGACAGGTCAGACCGGCAGCAGGCGAACTCGAAGGCCAGCAAGGCGATGCGCTCAGCGCAAATTCCGCTCAATGAATGGAGTCCCGCTGCGCGGTTACTATCCGGGCCCGGGCGCAACGACTTCAGCGCGCCCAGTAAGGCCGTTTATAGGCATGCAGTCTGTCTCGCCGCCGTTCCTGCCACGCAAGTCCCAATCTATGACAAAGGCGCTTACTCGATCACTGCTAAACCGATCTTGCTAAATCGGGGAGGTCCTTATAGGCTGGCCCGCACGCTCCCCTGCCGACGCTTCGCCGGCATCCTCGCGGAGGCCTGCGCACGGCTCGGGGTCGATGTGGGTCGCTACTCCTTCATCGTAGTGGACTTTCACCACCTACTCCTTGCCGGTCTCCCGGCGCACTCAGAAATATAGGCGACAGACGGATGCCTGAAAAACGAACGAACAAGCTCAGGGTTTTGCTTAACCTGTGCAAGTTGCTCATGAATTTTCGGACCGAGTTTTTCGCCTTTACGCAAAGGATTTCGCGCCACGCCTGTTCGCTTCACGTGGCTCCACACCAGCTCATCTGGATTGAGGTCCGGCGCATAGCCGGGAAGAAAATGCAGGGTGAGCTTTCCGTCAGTACTGGCAACGTAATCTTTTACGACGGCCTTTTTGTGGTAAGCGCTCATTGCCGACGCACTTTCGTCGCGATGAATGCCAGGGCAAGCTGGTGTCCACTTCAACGAATAGGTGGACACCATGCCAGAGGACAGCAAACTGAAGGAGCGCCTGGTAGCAGGGTTTGAGCGCGAGGGCCGGCGTCGGCGTTTCGATCCTCAAGCCAAGGATGAACTCGTACAGGCGTGCCTGCGACCGGGCGTTTCCGTTGCCCGTATTGCGCTCGAGCACGGGCTGAACGCAAATCTGCTGCGCAAGTGGATTACCAAGTACGAGCAGCAGCATGGGCTCGGCGACGTAGCCCGGGAGCGGGTTGTCGAGACTTCGCCCGCCTTCGTTCCCGTGGTTGCGCTCAGTCGGGCTCATGCGGTGGCCTGCGAGCCGCGCGAGATATCGGTGCCCGTGCAGGCCGCCCAGGGTTCACGGCTGGTTGCCGAACTGCCCAACGGCGTTGTCTTGCGGCTGGAGTGTACCAATCATGATGCGGCGCTGGTGACAGCGATGGTGGAATCACTGGGGAGTCACCATGTTCCGCTTCGACGCTGACGTAAAAGTTTACGTCCATCGCGACGCCGTTGATTTCCGCAAGGGCATTGCCGGCTTGTCGACGATGGTGGAACGTAAGCCCCCGGCAATCTCACCTTGAACCGATAGGTCGAGGAAGCGACGATCGTGTCCACCTAATTTTTAAGTGGACACGTGTACGCTATGAACGAGAGTGAAGCGATCCGGGAAGTAGTGCAGCCGACGCGGCGGCGGCGGCATAGCAAGGAGTTCAAGGAGAAGGTGATCTGTGCGGCGATGCAGCCAAATGTGTCGATCGCCGCGGTGGCGCTGCATTACCAGCTGAATGCGAACCTGTTGCGGCGTTGGGTCGCCGCCCGGGAAGAGCAAGATGTCGCGCGCGAGGCGCGCCAGTCGATGAGTGCACCGCCGGCGGAGTTCATCCCGTTGCAACTGGAAGCGCCGGGCGTGGCTCCCACTTCGACTGAGATTCAGATCGAGGTGCGCCGCGGGGCGGCGGTCGTGACGGTACGCTGGCCGCTTTGCGCGGCAGCGGATTGCGCCGCCTGGCTGCAAGGGTGGCTGCGATGATCCGCATCGATGCGATCTGGCTGGCAACGGAGCCCATTGATATGCGCGCCGGCGTTGATACGATCCTGGCGCGTGTCGTAAAGGTCTTCGGCGCGGCGCGCCCGCACCACGCGTACCTGTTTGCCAACAAGCATTCGACGCGTATGAAGGTGCTTGTGTACGACGGTTTTGGCATCTGGCTGGCCGCGCGTCGCCTGAACAAGGGGCGGTTTATCTGGACCAATGGTGCTCAGGCGATCGCCACGGCGCTCAATCCTGAGCAGTTGCAAGCGCTCGTAACGGGACTGCCCTGGCAGACCCTTGCGCACGATCACGCGATCACGCTCGTGTAATACCCCCGCAGAAGTAAACTGGCTTGCTTGCAGCGGCGGGTCGGGTTCTGGCAGACTGGCCGGATGAACCTGCCCGCCAACCTCGACGTCCTGAGCCCCGATGAACTGCGCACGCTGGCTGCGCAATTGATGGCCCAGGCTGGTGAGAACGAGCGGGAACTGCGCTACCGTCAGACGCGCATCGACCAGCTCACACACGAGATTGCCATGCTCAGGCGCCTGCATTTCGGCAAGCGCAGCGAGCAACTCAACCCCGAGCAGATGAGCCTGCTCAATGAGGCGATCGACGCTGATCTGGCCGCACTCGAAACCGAGCTTGAGCAGCTACAGTCGAATACGGCCCCGGGCAAACAACGTCAGAAACCAAAGCGCACGCCGTTGCCGCCGCACCTGCCGCGCACCGACATCCGCCACGAACCCGACAACATTAACTGCTCCTGCGGTTGCCAGCGCGTGCGCATCGGCGAAGACATCAGCGAGAAGCTGGACTATACGCCGGGCGTGTTCTCGGTCGAGCGCCACATCCGAGGCAAGTGGGCCTGCAAGGCGTGCGAGACGCTGGTACAGGCACCCGTTGCGCCGCATGTGATCGACAAGGGCATTCCCACCGCCGGCTTGCTCGCACAGGTGCTGGTTGCCAAATATGGCGATCACTTGCCGCTATACCGTCAGGAACGCATCTTCGAGCGCGCCGGCCTGGCGATCCCGCAATCAACGCTTGGCGAGTGGGTCGGGGTTTGCGGCGTACGGTTGCAGCCGCTGGTCGACGCGCTGCGCGAAGTGCTTCTCCAGCAAGGTGTGCTGCACGCCGACGAAACGCCGGTGCAAATGCTGACTCCCGGGAAAGGAAAGACGCAGCGCGCGTACGTATGGGCGTATGCCACCACGCAGTTCGCGGACGTGCGCGCCGTCGTCTATGAGTTCGCCGATAGCCGCGCGGGTGAACATGCTCGCACGTTCCTCGGTGACTGGCGCGGCAAGCTGGTATGTGACGACCACAAAGGCTACAAAGCCGGATTCGAGCTGGGCATAACGGAAATTGGATGTGTTGCTCATGCGCGCCGAAAGTTCTTTGAGCTGCACGCCAGCAACAAAAGTCAAATCGCCGAACAGGCGTTGAAATACTTCGGCGAACTTTACGCGGTTGAGCGCGATGTTGCAGAACTCAAGCCCGATCGTAGGCGTGAAGTGCGCCAGGAGCGCGCCCGGCCAATCGCCGATGCGCTACATGAGTGGATGGCTGCTCAGCGCAAGCTGGTCTCCGAGGGATCGGCAATTGCCAGGGCAGTCGACTATAGCCTCAGGCGATGGGTGGCGCTCACGCGTTATCTGGACGATGGGCACGTGCCTGTCGATAACAACTGGCTCGAGAACCAAATTCGTCCCTGGGCCCTGGGCCGCTCGAACTGGCTGTTCGCAGGTTCGTTGCGCGCCGGCAAACGCGCCGCTGCGATCATGAGCTTGATTCGATCCGCGCAGCTCAATGGCCACGATCCGTACGTCTATCTGAAAGACGTCCTCAATCGCTTGCCCACCCATCGAGCCGACGACATCGCCGCACTTCTGCCGCATCGCTGGGCGCCTGCCGCAGCTTGATTGACGGCAATTTAGGCTGAGGGGTGTCTTTGCCGGGCGCTTACGGTGGAACACGCGCTGGGACTGGATCCATTCGCGCGAGCGGTTTACGTGTTTCGGAACCGACGGACCGATCGCCTGAAACTGCTGCTGTGGGAGCGCAACGGATTCTGGTTAATGCTGCGCCGCCTGGAAGCTGACAGGTTCGCGTGGCCACGTGGGGGCGAAACGGTGCTTGAGCTGAACACCGAGCAGTTGCACTGGTTGCTTGAAGGCATCGATCTGCAGGCAATGCGCAGGCATCCCGTGCGACGCTATGAGCACGTGTGATGGTGTTGCAGTCATGCGACACAGGCGCGGGTGTTACGAAATGACGTAAACCCACTGGAGCCGGCAATTCGCTATGGTTGCGTCATGACCCGCGAACGCCTCTCGATTACCGTCGAAGAATTCAATGCGCTCATCGCCGCGCGCGATGAGCTTGACGCGTTGCGCGCCGAACGCGACGAACTGCGCGGCGAGTTGCGGGTGGCGAAGGTCGAGCGCGATCTCGCAAAAGAGCAGCTGCAGGTCATGTTGCGCAGGTTGTTCGGTGCGAAGAGCGAGAAGCGCGATCCCCGGCAAGAAGATCTGTTCCTGAACGAAGCCGAGATGCTGGCGTCGACAGCAGCGACGCTGCCGGTGCTGGAAGACGGTCCGGATACCGAAGTGGCGGCGCACAAACGCAAGAAGCGTGGTCGTAAGCCGCTGGATCCGGCGTTGCCGCGCGTCGTGGTTCGCTACGAGATCCCGGAGGCCGAGCGGTTCTGTGCGCAGGATGGCACCGAACTGGTTGAGATCGGCCTCGAGGTCAGCGAGCAGCTCGACATCATCCCGCAAAAGATCCAGGTGATCCGTCACGAGCGGGTCAAGTATGCGTGCCGGAAATGCGATCATGGCTTGAAGGTCGCGCCGGCACCGCTTCGCATTATTCCCCGAGGGCTGTTCACTGAAGCGGCACTGGCATGGATCGTCCTGTCGAAGTTCATGGACGGGCTGCCGCTATACCGGATCGCGGCGCTGCTGCGCCGCTTTGGTGGTGACATCTCGCGCAATACGTTGGCAGCCTCTGTGATCCGGGTGGGCCAGGCGAGCCAGCCGGTTATCAATCTGATGCGCGACGTACTGCTCGACAGTGGAGTTACACAGGGCGACGAAACGAATGTCCAGGTGCTCAAGGAGCCGGGTCGCGCGGCGCAGTCGAAAAGCGCGGTCTGGGTGCAGATGAACGCACTGGGGCCACCCGTGCGGCTGTACAGCTACGCGCCGGGTCATCATATCGAGCATGGCGACGAGCTATGGGCGGGCATGCGCGAGGGTGCAGCGCTGATGAGCGACGGCGGCGCCGTGTATGATGTCATCGCAAAAAAGAACGGACTGGTCCACCTTGGTTGTTGGACGCACGCACGCCGTTACTTTGTGGAGTCCGAAGAAGTCATTCCCAAGGAAGCCCGAGGGATGCACCAACCGGCTACGCAGTTCCTTCATCTGATCGGCAAGCTGTATGCTGCTGAGGAGCGTGCGCGCAAGGCACCGCAGCGCTGCATGCGGTTTCGCCAGCGTTACAGCCGCGTGGTTCTGGGCGAAATCAAGAAGTTACTGGACCAGCACCTACAGACGACGCTGCCAGGCGGCAAGCTGGGCCAGGCGTTGGGCTATCTCGGCAATCAGTGGCCCAAGCTATGCCGTTATGTTGAAAACGCAACATGGCCAATCTGTAACAACGCCTGTGAAAATTCAATTCGCCCGTTTGTGATGGGGCGTTCATTGTGCACCTCCTTCCGAAACCTCGATAAACATTGGGATTTGTCCTTCGACATCGTTGCGACACGGGCGATGTTTGCGTGCCAGCGCCGTCGTAACAGCTTCGCTTCGCAGATCGCTTTCCCTGATCTGCCATGGGGCGTCAGGCATCACCTGCTCGGCGGGCAGGATGCGCTCCTTGATCAGGCGGCGGATTGTGTGACTGGTTACGCCAAGGCGTTTCGCAGCCTCGAACATTGTTAGCCACTCTCCGTCCTTCTGCGCCGATTTGTAGGCGTGAATGTCTCTCACCTGTCGCATGGCCCTGACGCGATTCGCCGTCCAGGTCATGCCCTGTCCAGTGCGTAAGCCCATCCGGTTTAACGACGCAGCGATATCCTGATCTGACCACCGGCCCGCCATGCTGCGCATCACGGCGAGTGCTTCATCGGACGTGTTGCGCCCATGTTCACCGGTCTTCGGCTTGCGGATACGGAGCTCGGAATGCTGACCGCCTTGCCAGTGGATCGTGAGGGTAATCTCCCCTGCGGTTTCGTCGACATCGGCAACGATATCGACAATCAATGCGCGAACGAGTTGCTGGCGCACGCGCATGGTGACACCCGGAGCATTCCAGGCGGCAAGCAGATCCTCTGCGAGCTTCGTAAAATCGGGAACCGGCGCGTTTGCCTCGGGTGAAATCACCGCCTCCAGACGAGCCTGGCAAGCCTGCACGCGGCGCAATGCCGCCTCCCAGTTCTTCTCCAGCTGGCCGGCGATGAGGCGGTTGTCGGGATCACAAGCGGCATAGCGCCGTTCGGCCAGCGTGGCGTCGTACTGGGCCTGCTGCAACTCAAGCTCTACAATCCGTCGCTGCTCGATCAGGGTATCGATGTGCATTTGCTCAGCCTGCTGGGCGGCTTCAATCGCCAATGGCTCCACGACGCGCAGAAGTTCCTTGCCAATGGCAGCATCGATACGGGAGCCGCCAAAACTCATGCATTTCGATCGCGTGTCAAAACGGTGGCATCGATAGACTGCTCGCGGCACTCGTCCAGTATAAGCCACCGACAGCCGGCGTCCACAGCGCGCACAGGCAAGCAGGCCGGAGAGCAACGCGCGTCCTCCACGGCTCGATTTTACGTCACCCGCCTTGCCATATGTGTTGGCAGCGAGCTGCTTCTGGTTTCGTTCGAACTCCACCCAATCGATGTAGCCTTCGTGATGCTCCCGAAGCATGACCTCCCAGTCCTCATATGGCTTGCGATGCTTGTAGCTCTTGCGCGCACGGCCGTCCACGATTTCCATGCGCTTTCCGCTCTTGCCGTACACGTAGGCTCCGGCATAGAACGGATTCTTGAGCACCGATATCACGTTACGATAGCGTATCGGAGTCCAGTCGAAGTGCGTCAGCGTGCGGCCATCCGAAGGTCGCGGGAAGTGAACCTGCTCGCTCTTCAGTGATAAAAAAACCTGTCGTGCACTGCCCAGTTGCTGAAAGCGCGAGAAGATCAGGCGTATGACTTCCTGCAGCCGAACATTGGGATCGAAACCCAGACCGATGTCGCGATGCCAGATATAGCCAATGGGCACGCTGATACGCAATTCACCCCGGTGTGCCTTCTCCCTCTTGGCATCGAGCATGCGCGTACGCAGCACATTGAGTTCAAATTCACTAATGCTGCCCTTCATGCCCAGGAGCAAGCGGTCGTTAGCCCGGCAAGGATCGTACACGCCATCGAGATCGATGACCCTTGCTTGAACGAGCCCGCAAAGTTCGAGCAGGTGATGCCAGTCGCGACCATTACGCGCAAGACGTGATGCATCCAGGCACAGCACCGCACCGACTTCGCCAGCGCACAATAATGCGACCAGACGATCGAAACCGGGCCTCGCAACCGTGCCGCTCGCTGAGCGCCCCAGATCGTCATCAATGACTTCAACATCGCGAAATCCACGGCGCTTTGCTTCCTGCACGAGTTCATACTGGCGCCGCTGGCTCTCGAGGTTCAACTGAACCTGTGCCTGACTTGACTGCCGGACATAAACCACCGCCTTGCGCTTGAGAAGATCTGCTGGCAACCGATCACCGTTCGTCATCGTCACGCTCCTTCTCGGTCGCGACGCCGGCGGCGTGCATCAACAGGTTCGCGAGATGCCTGGTCGTGATTGCGCGTTGCGCCGCGCTTATCCCCTGAAGCTCGATGGTGTCGAATGCCATGCTCATCTGGCGCAGCATCGGCCGCGACGATTGCGGTTCTGCTGGATCGACGTTTGGCTGCTTGCCCATTGCGTTTCTCCCTGACGATGGTGGAATCGTCTGGGCAGTTTGCTCGCAAACCTCGACCAGCAAGCAGTTGGCACAGATTGCACAACGCCGATACGGTGACCCTCGGGTCACCGAGGTCCATGGATGAACATACAACCGCATCGAGCATCCATCCTGCAATCGTCTTGACATCGCCGCTGCCGGCCTGAATATGAACTAGCCAACCTGGGCCGCGCCGCTCGACATCTCTGACCTTGACGCGCCGTCTGTACAGCGGATGCCAGCGATAATGAACCTCCACGTCCTGCCCGATATGGGCAGAATGAACGGGAAATTGTGACGGGGCGCAAGAGCTGGCTCTTCAGTTCTACTAAGGATGGTGCAAAAGCGAGTGCAATGGTCTACAGCCTGATGCTCACGTGTCGGGCGTGCGGCGTTGAACCCCATGCCTGGCTGCTGCACGTGTTGAAAGAACTGCCTCAGCGCGCACCGGACGCCGACATCACGGACCTGCTGCCGTTCAACTACGCGAAACGGCAAGCCGAAACGAGCGAGAGCTGATCTGCCGATTGCGCGCCACCCATCAGGCCCGGCGCGTAGCCCCAGGGCGCAGTCGTGGACATCGCCGGTCACGCCAGACCGCCGCAATGCAGCCTCGCTCGCCTCTGAAATGCGAACGATTCTCCATTCGGTGTGCTGGATTTAGCGCTTACGGAGAATCGTTCGCAGCCAGTGGGCAAGCGTAGCCGCATCGCGACGGTCGAGATCAACCAGCGATGTCTGCGTCAGGGTGGTGAGCATGCGCGGCTGTCAGCGTGCTGACGCGCATCCAGTTTGTCAGTCGGACTGCGCTTTTTCCCGCTGCTGTTGGGCGTAGCGGAACGGCAGCAAATCAGTCACATCAGCATCCGGTGCGCGCTGCGGCATTTCGGTGAGTATGTGCATCAGATAGTCGTATGGATCGACACCGCAAGCTCTGCAAGTCAGCATCAAGCTGTACACGGTAGCGCTCGCCTTCGCGCCATCTTGAGTATCACTAAATAGCCAGTTTCGCCTTGCGACGGCAAACGGCCTGACGTCACGTTCGCAAACATTATTATCTATCGGAGCTCGGCCATCGGTTACGTAACGGCTCAGATATTGCCACTGGTTGCGCGTGTACGCGATTGCCTTTCCAAGCAGACTCTGCGGCGCCACAGTCGGTGCCAGTTCGTCGAGCCACGTCTTGAAGGCGTCGAGCAGCGGGACACTGTGCTTTTGCCGCAGGTCGTATGTGTAGTCGGCACGTGTGCGCCCGGCGGGCAGATCGCCTTTGGCCAGTGCCTCGACACGGTAAAGCGCCTGGAAGTACTCGAGCGCCTTCGCTACACGGGCATTCGGCACCTTCTTTGCGCCAGTGGCTTGCTTCTGCGCGGCCGCCTTGTCGGCCTTGACGAAGAGCCTCCTGGCGTGCGCGACACATCCGAAGTGCGTGGCGTTCTTGAGCGTGCGCCAGGCGCTATAGCCGTCGGTCATCAACATGCCGCTATAGTCGCCGAGGAATTTTTTCGGATACTCCTGACCCCGCCCGGCCTGGTAGTCGAACAGCACCACCGGTTCGGCACAGTGCTCGGCACTGCGATATATCCACATGTAACTCTTGCTCTGCGCAGCCCGGCCAGGCTCCTTGAGTACCTGTAGCGTCGTTTCGTCGCCGTGGATCAATGATTGCGAGAGAAGCGTCTTGACCAGCGCATCGTACAGGCGGGTGTAGTAGAGCTCGCAGGGGCGGATGATCCAGTTCGCGAGCGTGCCGCGGCTCACCGGAATCTGCCAGCGTGAGAGTACGTTCTGCATCCGGTACAGCGGCATGCCGTCGGCGTACTTTGCGGTCGTGATCGTCGCGATCACCGACGCGTCGGCATGGCTGCCCGGGATCGGCTGGACCGGCATGGGTGCAAGCACGACTGGGGTGCGTTCGGCATGGCGTTCGCAGTGCCGGCATGCCCATTTGGAGCGTGCATTCTGCCGCACGGTCCACTTGACTTCGACGTGCAGCTGTTCGCTGACGTCCTCGCCGATGCGATGCATCGTATTGCCGCAACACGGGCAGCCTCGCTGGTCCTCCGGCAGGTCGTATTCAACACGTTCGCGCTTGAGATAGGCCGGCAGTGGAGTACGGCCAGCCTTGCTTCGTTCAGGCTGACTGGACGGGGGCAGTCCGGTCTCGGGCAGCGCCGGCTGGACACCCTCGTCTTCTTCGTCGGAGGGTTCGGTGCGGGCGATCTGCTCGGCCTCGTCGAACACGCGATCCTTGCGCTTCTCGCTCTTTGGCGCGTAGCGTTCAGCCTGCAGCAGGCGGATCTGTTCTTCGAGTTGCTCGATGCGCTGATTGAGCTCGCCGATCTGAGCGTCGCGCTGGGCAATGTCCTGTGTCGCGCGCTCTTCGAGATCGCGGATATAGCCTCTGACGGCGCTGGGTACGTGCTTGAGATCGGGATGATTCATGCGCTCCAGGATAGCGGAGCACGGCGCGCCGTGGGTTTACGTCAACCCGTAAAAAGCGCGCCGCCGTTATTTACGTGCAACGCGCCTTTGCGCAGACTAGCTGGCGTGCAGGTAGCGGCGCACAGGATGGCGACGAACGGCGTCGATATCGATACCGTCGAGCAGCCAGTGAAGCTGCTCGGTCGTCATCTCGATGACTTCTTGAGCTCGCTTCGGCCAGACGAAACGGTCTTCCTCAAGCCGGCGCAGCAGCAGCCAGAATCCGGTGCGCTCGTACAGCAGAAGTTTGACGCGATCGCATTTGCGGTTGCGGAAGGCGTACACGGCGCGGGCGAGCGGGTCCAGCTGCATCGACTCCGTGACCAGGGCCGCGAGCGTGTTGATGCCGCAACGGAAGTCGACAGGCTCGCGACAGAGGTAGACCTTCAGATCGGGATCGAAGCGCAGCATCATCTCGCCCTCAGCGCATCGATCATCGCCTTGAGTAGTGCCGTATCCTGCTGGTCACATTCGAGTTCAAGACTGACGCCGTTGGGCAACTGAGCCACCAGGCGTGAAGGCAACGGTGCACGTTGCGAGGGTCGCATCGGCTCGGGCCGTTTCACGGCCGGCTGGGGGTCGGACAGGGATGGCCTGGCTGGCAGGTGCACAGGCTCGGCATCGACCACTTCCAGAACAGGAACGAATGCCGACGTACTGGCTGGTTCCGGCTGCCGTGCAGACCGGGAGCGTGTCTTTATACGATCGAGGGAAATCCACTTGCGAAGCTGGTTGGCGTTCACGCCGGCCTTGAGTGCCAGCCCGGCCACGGAAGCGCCGGGTTTCTGGCACGCCTCGATCAGCTTGCGCTTGCTATCCCGGTCGTACCGGTTCTTGCCGTCGGCCGATTTACCAATTACCCGAAGGGGCAGGAAGTCAAAGTCAGTTTGTAGGTCAGTCATGATCTGCGTCCGCAATGTGTAAGCTGCGGACGCAATCTTGTTCCTGGTTACCCGCACGTTCCAGATGAGCCGAAATTACCGCTTACGAATGAAAGTCTATCGAGTCGTGTCATTCGACGGAGCTACGGATCGTGAAACGAGACGGAAGAAGTCTGGCGCACAACATTCTCGAAGAGATGCGCATTCTCGCGCTTCAGCGAATGAATGAAGGGGAACATCCCGATGCGGTTTCGGCGTCGTTTGGAATGCATCGTTCGTGGGCATACAAGCTGAGGGCGAAGGCTCGGGGCCAAGGGCGAGGTGCGCGTGCATTGCGCTCGACTCAGGCGACAGGCCGCCCGCGCAAGCTCACGACCGCTCAGGAGCAGCAGGTGCTGCGCTGGATCAATGGCAAAAACCCGATGCAGTATGGCTTTGACTTCGGGCTTTGGACGCGCAATCTGGTACGCGAACTGGTGCAACGTAAATACGGTACGACGCTGAGCCTCGCCTCGATCGGTACGATGCTGGCGCGTCTGAACCTGACGCCGCAAAAGCCTCTGCAACGCGCTTACCAGCGCGATCCGGAGGCAATTGAGCGCTGGCAACATGACACGTATCCGTCCATCGCCAAGCGGGCTCGTGAGCAGAAGGCGGACATTTTCTTCTGGGACGAATCTGGCTTTCGAGCTGACTCGGTACATGGCAAAACTTGGGCGCCACGGGGCGAAACACCCGTCGTAGAGCGCCCTGGGCAACGGCAAAGTATGAGCGCAGCGTCCGCTGTCAACTCGAAGGGCGCTTTCTGGTTTGCGACATTCGAAGGCGGGCTCAGTGGCGAACTGTTCGTCGTGCTGCTCAAGAAGTTGATGTTCAATCGCAAGAGGCCGGTTCATCTGGTTGTCGACGGACTACCTGCACACAAAAAGTAAGCGCTCATTGAACCCACGTCTGCGGCCCCTTGCGCTTTGATAGGGAATCAGCTACGCCGTGACATTGGTATCGCGCGCAGGTTTTCCGAGCCTCCAGGGAAGCAATGCCTCGTAGTCGTCGGCTGTTTTCGCATAGGGCAGTGCCTTGAACAGATCGACGAGATATCGATAGATATCGACATCGTTAGCCTTTGCTGTCTCGATCAGAGAATACAGGTTCAGGCTCGCCTTCGCGCCAGCCACCGTATCACTGAAGAGCCAATTTTTTCTCTTATGGAAAGACTTCTCTAAGGCAGAGATTTTTTTGGTTGGCGGTCGCGGCAACCAGCGCATCACCATGTCGTCGGACCGGATCCGCGACCGGTAATCAAAAAAATGTTTGTAGTAAGCCGCTCCACAGGCGGTGGCCGCTATGGGCATTGAATGACCACTGCGGTAGTTTGTGACGTCGTGCGGGAGCTATCAGACATGGATTTCCAGCAAGAGTGCGAAGCGTTACGCGCAAAGGAAGCGGGAATGTGCGCGTGAACAGGCAAGTTCCCCGCCTTTTGGGAGTTTGCTGCTGAGCTGGCAGATCGAAGGCACGAGTCTGGCCGCGCTGGCCTCCACAGGACAGGCGAACGTGTACTGAAACAGGTGCGGTGGCAACTAGCGCGCATGGTGGTGACCTGGTGGGGCCCGTGGCAGGCTGCCGGGCATATCCTCGATGCGGTGCATGTGTCCCTTGCCGCATACGGGGCAGTCGCGTAGTGACTTGCCAGTGAGTCGCTGGTAGCGGTCGCGGTAGTCTTCCCCGGGCTCGGCGGGCGAAGCAGCGGGAGCCTCGACACCGAGCAGCCGCCTGCAGGTGGCAAGCTTGTCGGCACGGTGGCAGTTGGCGAGCCACCCGTAGCTGCGGATGCGCTTGAAGCCGTCAGGTAGTACATGCAGCAGGAAGCGGCGAATGAATTGGTCAGCCGTGAGCGTCATGCACCTTTGCCTGGACTCGTGCCGGTAGTCCTTCCACCGGAACTGTACGCTGCGCCCGTCGAAGGCGAGCAGCCGGTTATTGGAGATGGCCACGCGATGGGTGTAGCGGCCCAGGTAATCGAGCACGTGTTCGGCACCGCCAAACGGTGGCTTGGCATAGACGACCCACTCCGACCTGGCAGCTGGCGCAAGCCAGGCAGCGAACGCGCGGGCATCATGCAGCGGCTCGAGCTGGCCGTGGAAACGCAGCATGCCAGCGTCGAAGGCGCGGCACAGCTCGTCGAGAAAGAGCCGCCGGAACAGCCGCGAGAGTACCCGCACGGGCAGGAAGAAGCCGGGGCGGCAGGCGATCCAGCGTTCGCCGTCCGGGGAGATGCCACCACCGGGCACGACACAATGCACGTGCGGGTGGTGCAAGAGATTCTGCCCCCACGTGTGCAGGATAGTGAGGAAGCCGATCTCGGCGCCCAGGTGTTTCGGATCGGCGGCGATCGTGCGCAGCGTCTCGGCGCTCGCGCGGAACAGTATGTCGTAAAGCACGCGTTTGTTCTGGTACGCGAGAGCCGCGATGGATTCGGGCAGTGTGAAGACGACATGGAAGTACTCCACCCGTGGAAGCAGTTCGGCGTGCCGGCGTTCGAGCCACTGTGCACGCGCGAGCGACTGGCACTTTGGGCAATGCCTGTTGCGGCATGAGTCGTAACTGATGCGCTGATGTCCGCAGGCATCGCACTGTTCGAGATGGGCGCCAAGCGCGGCGGTACGGCATAGCTCGATGGCGCTCATCACGCGACGCTGGGCACGACTGATCGCTTCGGCATGGGCTTGCCGAAAGATCGCTCCGCTTTGACGGAAAATATCCGCCACTTCGAGCGCTGGGCGCATGACTGCGATCAGAAGTACTCGGGTGCAGCGGTCGCAGACGGAATGGGTTCGGGATGCGGGAGCAGATCGAAGGGGCTCGCGGTAGCACACACCGTGCTGGTTGCAACTTTCAAGTACTTCGAAGTAGTTGCAAGGGACCTGTGCCCCATGAGAAGCTGGATCCTGCGAACATCGGTACCGTTTTCGAGCAGGTGGGTGGCAAACGCATGCCTCAGGGAATGCGGGGATATTGGCTTCTGGATGCCGCTTCGCTCCCGCGCGAGGCTACATGCCAGCCTGATCGCGGTCGGGGTGATCGGACGTCCGGGGATATCGCCAGGAAAAAGCCAGTCGCGCGGATGAGCATCGTGCCAGTATGTTCGCAGGACATCAAGCAGGCGCGGCGAAAGCATTACATAGCGATCCTTACGGTTTTTACCCTGATTCACACGGATAACCATGCGCTTGCTGTCGATATCGGTGGCCTTCAGGTGCGCCACTTCTGAAATTCGCAGACCGGCAGCATACGCGGTCATCAGGATGGCCCGATGCTTCAGACTGGGGATCGCGTCGAAGAAGATCTTTACCTCATCGGAGCTCAGAATGACGGGGAGTCTCAATGGCTTCTTCGGTAGTGGAAAGTCCTCGTCGCTCCAGTCGCGTTTGAGCGTTACGCGGTAGAGAAACCGCAGTGCGCCAATCGCTGGACCAAGGCTGCTGGGAGCGAGCTTGCGCTCCTCCCTGAGATAGATGAGCCACGACCGTATCTCGTCGGGGCCCAGCAGTTCTGGGGAGCGACGAAAGTGGCGGGCAAAACTGGATACCTGAATCAGATAGGATGTCTGGGTGTTCTCCGCAAGGTTGCGGATCTGCATGTCATGCAGCATGCGTTGGCGAAGTGGCGTGAGCTAAAGTCGGAAGTGGTGTACGGGGGAGTTGAGGCGGGAAGTTGAAGGCGGTGGAGGTTTCAGCTGAGAATCTGATTGTCGAAGTCGGAATCCAGCAAACATCAAACCATCCACCATGAGCAAGGATACGGAAAAAGCAGTCGTCGGTCTATCGGGAGTCGGGCTTGGCCTGGACGAATTGGTTCGCCAGGGAGCGCGGCAGGTGATTCAGCAAGCGATCGAAGCGGAGTTGGCGGAGCTGATGGAGCGGTTCGCGAACGTCAAGACTTTGCACGGGCAACGCGCCGTGGTGCGTAACGGCTACTTGCCAGAGCGCGAGGTGTTGACGGCCGCCGGGCCGATTGCGGTAAAGGTGCCGAAGGTGCGCGATCGATCGGGGTCGGGCGTGAAGTTCAATTCGACGATCGTGCCGCCGTATGTGAGGAAGTCGCCTCGCGTGAGCGCAGCGCTGCCCTGGCTGTATCTGAAGGGCATCTCGACGGGCGATATGGGCGAAGCGTTGCGCGTGCTGCTGGGCGATGACGCCAAGGGCTTGTCGGCCAACGTGGTGAGCCGGCTGAAGGCGCAATGGGCCGACGAGCATGTGGCCTGGAGCCGGCGTGACATGTCCGGGTCGCACTACGTCTATTGGTGGGTCGACGGCATTCACACGGGGCTGCGCAGTGAGAACTCCGACGGGCAATGCTTGCTGGTCATCATTGGTGTGAAACCGGACGGGAGCAAAGAGCGTGTGGCGATCGGCGATGGGTATCGCGAGACGAAAGCGTCGTGGCTGGAGCTTCTGCTCGACCTGAAAAAGCGCGGTCTGACGGCAGGTCCACGGCTGGCTGTCGGCGACGGCGCAATGGGCTTCTGGGCGGCGCTGGAAGAGGTGTTTCCGGCGACGCGTGGCCAGCGCTGTTGGTTTCACAAGATGGGCAACGTACTGAACGCGCTGCCCAAGTCGCAACAGGCACGCGCGAAGGCCGACATGCAATCGATCTGGATGGCCGCGACCCGCGCCGATGCGCACGCCGCGTTCGATCGTTTCGTGTCGATCTATGCAGCCAAATATCCGAAGGCGAGCGAGACGTTGAAGAAGGACCGGGAGAGCTTGCTCGCGTTTTACGAATTCCCTGCCGAGCACTGGCAGCATCTGCGCACGACCAACGCGATTGAATCGACGTTCGCGACGGTGCGCCACCGTACGACGCGCACGCGTAACTGCGTGTCGCGACCAACCTTCCTCGGACTGGCATTCAAGCTGATCGAGGAAGCTGAGAAAACCTGGCGCCGTATCAACGGCCCGGAGAAGATCAAGCTGTTGCTCGAGGGCGTTGCCTTCAAGGACGGCGAACCGGTGCAAGACGATCGGCCGGTTCAGCAGAAACTCGCCGCTTGAAATCGACCGCCATCAAAAAGCTCATACACCACTATTGACGTTAGCTCAAGTGGCGTCATGGCGAACCTCCTGGAAGCAGTGGATGGAATGCCCAACCGGGCGTTCACATACTGCTCCTGGAGATGCCGCTCACCCCTCGCCGGGGTCTGCCGTAGGAAACCGTACCCCTCGAAACGTCAGCCACAGACCTTCGCTCACCGCCCCCTCCCGCGTCAGCGGGTTAGTACAAGAGAAATTATCGCCACCCGGTTGTTATCGAAGGTTCGTCCGGCTACGCGAGCGAATGAGAGCAGAAAACGCCAGCAAGGTCCCGCATTTGCGGGACCGTCGATTGACAAATCGGCACGTTTAGAGCGTACCCGGTCGATCAGGTTTCCATAACTATAGGGTCTGCAGGAAGCGAAGGACATCGTCTTCAGGTCGATATCGGATGGGCTTCCGCGAAGGCGCCTGAAGAGATTTTAGCGCCCGCTCCTTCATTCCAAGATCGGCTTCAACATAGCGATGGGTTGTAACAGGGCTTTCGTGACCGAGCCATAGCGCGATGACGGTAATATCGACGCCGGATTGCAGCATATGCATCGCTACGGAGTGCCGAACAAGATGCGGATGGACACGGCGTCGCGCAAGTTCAGGAAATTTCCTCGATGCTTCCTCGACTGCGCGGTTCAACCGTTCGGCAAACCCGACTCGTGTTAGTGGGGCACCGGACCGACTAGGAAAAAGCGGTTCGTGAGGACTCCGCGGATACTCCTTCAGCCAGCGCTTTAGTTCTCTGGCCGTGTCCGGCCACAGCGGCACCGAGCGCTCCTTTCGACCCTTGCCGTGAATGCGTATCCATGCGGTCGAGCCGAAAACGAGATCGGATACACGCATCTCAAGAAGCTCGGAAACACGCGCACCAGTGTTGTACAGCGTTGCGAGCATGATGTGGTCACGTTGACCCGTACACGTTCGCGTGTCAGGAGCGGCGAGAATCGCTTCGATATGCTCACGAGACAGAAATCCGACAAGAGGTTGCTCGTACCGCTTCATCGGAATTGCCAATACGGATCGCGCAATTGCCAGCATTGAAGGCTCTTCGAACGAAACATATTCCATGAACGACCGGATGGCGGCAAACCTCGCGTTGCGGCTTCGGATGCAATTGTGGCGATCCTGCTCGAGGTGGCGTAGAAACTCGAGAATAAACGAAGCGTTTAGATCTTCTATAGCAAGATCGGAGGGACGCTTGTGCAGCCGTTGGTAAGCAAAGGCTAACAGCAAGCGGAAGCTGTCGCGGTAAGCCGTCACAGTGCGTGGGCTTACGTGACGCTGCTGTTGCAGGCGCTGCGTAAAGAACTTCTGAAGTAGCGCTGGAAACGGTTGTATAGAAGGCTTGCTCATGATGTACCTCGCCGGCAGCTCACGAAGCGTTGGGCTGCGATAGCTAACAGTTCCGGGGTGGCTGTCTCATACCAGTACGTGTCGGTAACTTTGACGTGCCCGAGGTAGGTCGACAAGGCAAGAATGCTGCGATCTACGTCCAGTCCACGCGCGTACCAGTCCTCTAGCCTGTGGCAGACGAACGAATGTCTTAGGTCATGCAAGCGGAGCCGGCCATGGCCACCGCGAGGTTGCCACTTCAATGTGTCGCGGAGAACATGAAAGGCATACTCGACACTTCGTGTGGAGGCCGGGCGTCCATAGTCAAAAACGAAGAACGCATCGCTGTTCGCGGTGAGAGGCTCGCGATCACGAGTGTTCGCATAGCGCTGGAGCGCGCGAGCCGTAGTGTGGTGTATCGGGACCCAGCGCGATTTGCCAAGTTTCGCGCGCCGAATACACAGTAGCTGATGTTCAAGATCGACATCCGAACGGTTGAGCGCCGTCGCTTCCGAGATTCTCAGGCCCGTCGACGCCATCAATCCGAAGATGGTCGCACAGCTTGCGCCGCGCAAGCCGCCTGGCGGGTAAAGACCATCGCAGGCCGCCATTAGCTCAACGATTTCGGCGGCACTAAAGATATGTGGCGCCAATCGACGACGTGCCGGACCCAACAGCGATCGTGGAGGAACCTCCGTCGCGGGATCGAATTGCTGGCAGTATCTGGCGAACGGCCGTAACATCTCGATTCTTCGTGCTGCCGTTAACCGCCGACCGCCGGGAGAACTACTGGCCCATCGAATGGCAAGCTGTCTGGTTAGCGCCCCCTGATAGCCGAACCGCTCGGCAAATCGAGCGAAGTCGCGAAGCGCTTCGCCTTCCGCCTTGAGCGCATAGCCCACTTGACGGCGAATTGCGAGGTAGTCGTTGACCCACGGCATGAACGAATTGGGGCGGTTCATGAGTGCCTCCCCGGCCAGGGCAGCGCCACGCGCCGAAGCGATGGAACGTCCACCTTCGCATAAATGGACGTCGTGTCGAGGCAGCGGTGACGCAGTACGTCGGCGATCTCTTTAAATGGGGTGCCGGCTTGCGTCATCCGACATGCCATCGTGTGCCGGAAGATGTGCGTCCCGCGCACTCGGTGCTGAAGTCCGCAACGTTCAGCAGCGTAGCGCACCGCGTTTCTCACGATGTCCAGATTGGCTTCAGCATTGAGTGGTGGACGATGACGTACAAAAACCTCGCGCCGCGTCGTTAGAGGGCGCCCGTACTGCAGGTATTTGGCGATTGCTTCGCCGGTTTGTCGGGGCAACGGCACGATGTCGATCCGACCGCCTTTACTGTGCAAATTCAAGGTCCCGGCACGCCAGTCGATGTCACCAAGGCACAGGTGCGCGACTTCTGTGCGTCTCAAGCCGAGGTCTAGCAAACAACGTGTAATGGCATAGTCGCGCATGCCGGTTGGATTGTTGTGGTCAAAGGCACCGAGCAGTTGCCTGATCTCGTCAACCGACAGCACATCGGGCAACCCTGCGAGCCGCGGAGAAGGTACACGCGGCAATGCAGCGATGAGTGCTGTAGTTGGGATACCGTAACTGGCCTTGAATCGGAAATAGCGACGTAGCGAATTGCTCACGCCCCTGATGGTGCCGGGTGCGAGTCCACGCGTGCGGTGCTGAACAAAGCGGGATACATCCTCCGGCTTGAGCATGGAAATGTCGACCCTGCGGGTGCCAAACCGATCAACGAGAAATTCTCCGACATGTAGCTTCCGTGTACGTCGGGTGCAGTCGGTGAGCCCGCAAGCTTCCATCAAGTAGTGGTCGAAATCAACAAGCTCTTGTGTGATGGACGCTGACACATTCGATACTGGCTTCGCATGGGCGGCAGCCGACATCTCCACGAAACGCATCAGTGCAGCATGCATGTCGGCTCCCGTTCTTTTACATTTGCGCGCGCAACGGCAGCGCGGAAGATGTCCGTAGATGAATCGATCAATCAATGGTCCGCTGAGTTCACCCAGACCAATTCCCTGACCCGATATCCAGTGCACGAAGTGCGCGACACTCCGGAAATAGCTCTCGACGGTTACCTGCCGGTATCCACGTTCGGTCAGATATCGGCAGTATGAATCCGCATGCACCCCCAAGCCTGCCTTGGAAAACCACCGTTGCGCAAGGATGTGGCCGGGTCTGACGCGCGAGTGCGTTTGCATGATGACTCTCCTCAAAACGACAAGACAGCAAGAGGAAAGTACTCCAAATTATGGAAGGTTTCAGGACACGGCCCGACTGGACTCCAACCGTAGAAACAGGGACTACTGTTCGCGCGCAGGGGGCGAACCTTCGATAACTACCGGGTGGCGATAATTTCTTCCGACGACAATTTCCCGTTCATTCTGCCCATATCGGGCAGGACGTGGAGGTTCATTATCGCTGGCATCCGCTGTACAGACGGCGCGTCAAGGTCAGAGATGTCGAGCGGCGCGGCCCAGGTTGGCTAGTTCATATTCAGGCCGGCAGCGGCGATGTCAAGACGATTGCAGGATGGATGCTCGATGCGGTTGTATGTTCATCCATGGACCTCGGTGACCCGAGGGTCACCGTATCGGCGTTGTGCAATCTGTGCCAACTGCTTGCTGGTCGAGGTTTGCGAGCAAACTGCCCAGACGATTCCACCATCGTCAGGGAGAAACGCAATGGGCAAGCAGCCAAACGTCGATCCAGCAGAACCGCAATCGTCGCGGCCGATGCTGCGCCAGATGAGCATGGCATTCGACACCATCGAGCTTCAGGGGATAAGCGCGGCGCAACGCGCAATCACGACCAGGCATCTCGCGAACCTGTTGATGCACGCCGCCGGCGTCGCGACCGAGAAGGAGCGTGACGATGACGAACGGTGATCGGTTGCCAGCAGATCTTCTCAAGCGCAAGGCGGTGGTTTATGTCCGGCAGTCAAGTCAGGCACAGGTTCAGTTGAACCTCGAGAGCCAGCGGCGCCAGTATGAACTCGTGCAGGAAGCAAAGCGCCGTGGATTTCGCGATGTTGAAGTCATTGATGACGATCTGGGGCGCTCAGCGAGCGGCACGGTTGCGAGGCCCGGTTTCGATCGTCTGGTCGCATTATTGTGCGCTGGCGAAGTCGGTGCGGTGCTGTGCCTGGATGCATCACGTCTTGCGCGTAATGGTCGCGACTGGCATCACCTGCTCGAACTTTGCGGGCTCGTTCAAGCAAGGGTCATCGATCTCGATGGCGTGTACGATCCTTGCCGGGCTAACGACCGCTTGCTCCTGGGCATGAAGGGCAGCATTAGTGAATTTGAACTCAATGTGCTGCGTACGCGCATGCTCGATGCCAAGAGGGAGAAGGCACACCGGGGTGAATTGCGTATCAGCGTGCCCATTGGCTATATCTGGCATCGCGACATCGGTCTGGGTTTCGATCCCAATGTTCGGCTGCAGGAAGTCATACGCCTGATCTTCTCGCGCTTTCAGCAACTGGGCAGTGCACGACAGGTTTTTTTATCACTGAAGAGCGAGCAGGTTCACTTCCCGCGACCTTCGGATGGCCGCACGCTGACGCACTTCGACTGGACTCCGATACGCTATCGTAACGTGATATCGGTGCTCAAGAATCCGTTCTATGCCGGAGCCTACGTGTACGGCAAGAGCGGAAAGCGCATGGAAATCGTGGACGGCCGTGCGCGCAAGAGCTACAAGCATCGCAAGCCATATGAGGACTGGGAGGTCATGCTTCGGGAGCATCACGAAGGCTACATCGATTGGGTGGAGTTCGAACGAAACCAGAAGCAGCTCGCTGCCAACACATATGGCAAGGCGGGTGACGTAAAATCGAGCCGTGGAGGACGCGCGTTGCTCTCCGGCCTGCTTGCCTGTGCGCGCTGTGGACGCCGGCTGTCGGTGGCTTATACTGGACGAGTGCCGCGAGCAGTCTATCGATGCCACCGTTTTGACACGCGATCGAAATGCATGAGTTTTGGCGGCTCCCGTATCGATGCTGCCATTGGCAAGGAACTTCTGCGCGTCGTGGAGCCATTGGCGATTGAAGCCGCCCAGCAGGCTGAGCAAATGCACATCGATACCCTGATCGAGCAGCGACGGATTGTAGAGCTTGAGTTGCAGCAGGCCCAGTACGACGCCACGCTGGCCGAACGGCGCTATGCCGCTTGTGATCCCGACAACCGCCTCATCGCCGGCCAGCTGGAGAAGAACTGGGAGGCGGCATTGCGCCGCGTGCAGGCTTGCCAGGCTCGTCTGGAGGCGGTGATTTCACCCGAGGCAAACGCGCCGGTTCCCGATTTTACGAAGCTCGCAGAGGATCTGCTTGCCGCCTGGAATGCTCCGGGTGTCACCATGCGCGTGCGCCAGCAACTCGTTCGCGCATTGATTGTCGATATCGTTGCCGATGTCGACGAAACCGCAGGGGAGATTACCCTCACGATCCACTGGCAAGGCGGTCAGCATTCCGAGCTCCGTATCCGCAAGCCGAAGACCGGTGAACATGGGCGCAACACGTCCGATGAAGCACTCGCCGTGATGCGCAGCATGGCGGGCCGGTGGTCAGATCAGGATATCGCTGCGTCGTTAAACCGGATGGGCTTACGCACTGGACAGGGCATGACCTGGACGGCGAATCGCGTCAGGGCCATGCGACAGGTGAGAGACATTCACGCCTACAAATCGGCGCAGAAGGACGGAGAGTGGCTAACAATGTTCGAGGCTGCGAAACGCCTTGGCGTAACCAGTCACACAATCCGCCGCCTGATCAAGGAGCGCATCCTGCCCGCCGAGCAGGTGATGCCTGACGCCCCATGGCAGATCAGGGAAAGCGATCTGCGAAGCGAAGCTGTTACGACGGCGCTGGCACGCAAACATCGCCCGTGTCGCAACGATGTCGAAGGACAAATCCCAATGTTTATCGAGGTTTCGGAAGGAGGTGCACAATGAACGCCCCATCACGAATGGCCTTATGTCGCGCTCGACGATGTTGTTATCTATCGCGTGGCGACCATCTTCAACGTAGCGGCTCAGGTAAGGCCATTGCCGGCGACAGTAGCCGATCGCCTCGCCGAGCAGACTCTTGGGCAACACCTTCGGCGCCAGTTCGTCGAGCCAGGCCTTGAAGGCATCCAGCAATGGTACGCTGTGCTGTTGCCGCAGCCGGTACCGGTGGTCAGCCAATGCCTCACCATCGGGTAACGTCTGTTTGGCGAGCGCCTCGACCTGATACAGCGCCTGGAAGAACTCCAGCGCCCGCGTGATACGCGTACTTGGCTTGTTCTTTTGCCCTTTTTGCGCGTCCGTAAACATTCGCCTGGCGTGCGCCAGGCATCCAAGATGGGTCGCATTCTTGAGGGTGCGCCACGCGGGCCAGCCGTCCGTCATCAGCGTACCCGCATAGTCACCAAGGAAGGCTTTCGGATGCTCCTGGCCACGCCCGGTCTGATAGTCGAACAGCACTACCGGTTGTTCGCTATCCTCAGCACTTCTGTACACCCACATGTACGACGTGTCCTGCGCCTTCCGGCCTTCTTCCTTCAGAACCTGGACTGTCGTCTCGTCACCGTGGATTCGGTCCTGTCCCCGCAGGATCTGCCTGAGCGCTTCATACAGCCGGCTGTAATGCAACTCGGCGGGGCGGATGATCCAGTTCGCCAGCGTACCACGGCTGACCGCGATGTTTGAGCGCGCGAGCACATCCTCCATCCGGTACAACGGCGTGCCATCGACATACTTGCCGAGCGTGACAGCGGCGATCATCGACGGGCTCGCGTGGCTGCCCGGCAAGGGTTGTACCGGCATGGGCGCGATCACGATCGGCGTGCGCATGCCATGACGCTCGCAGTGCCGGCATGCATACTTGAAGCGCGCGTGTTGCAGCACCGATACCTTGACTTCCATGTGCAACTGCTCGCTGGTTTCCTCGCCCATGCGGTGCATTGCCTCGCCGCAGCACGGGCAGCTCTTGCGCTCTTCGGGCAGGTCGTACTCGATGCGCTCGCGCGGCAGATCCGCAGACAGCGGCTGGCGTCCGGGCTTGCGTGTTTCGGCAGGCTTGACCTCGGGCAACCCGGTGTCCGGCAACACGGGCACTTCGCCGGCGTTCTCTTCTTCAGGTTCATCCTGGACGGCTTGTTCCGCCTCGTTGAACACGCGGTCCTTGCGCTTCTCACTCTTCGGTGCGTACTGTCGGGCCAGCGCAAGACGATATTGCTCCTCAAGCGCGTCCAGGCGCCGGGTCAATTCGTCAATCCTGGCGTCGCGCTCGGCAATGAGCAGCGCATCAGCCGCCACGCGCTCTTCCAGCTTGTGGATATAGGCCTTGGCGGTGCGCGGGAGTCGGGGGAGATCGGGAGGGGACATGCGCTCCACGATAGCGAATCGCAGAGCCAAACAGGTTTACGCGAATTTGTAACGGCTGGGGCCGCCGTTGTTTACCTGCAACGGCGGCGACACCGGGCTTCAGCTCGCGTGGCAGTATTGCCGTGCTGGGTGGCGGCGCAGCGCGTCGAGATCGACGCCGTCGAGCAGCAGGTGAAGCTGTTCCGTCGTGAGTTCGACCACGCTCTGCTGGCGACGGGGCCAGGCAAACCGGTCTGCCTCAAGTCGTTTCATCATGAGCCAGAACCCCGCGCGATCATAGAGAAGAAGTTTCACGCGGTCGCGCTTGCGGTTGTGGAACCCGAAGACGGCTCGCGCGAGCGGGTCAAGCTGCATCGACTGCTCGACCAGCGTCACCAGCGTGTTCAGTCCGGCGCGGAAGTCGATCGGCTCGCGATGCAGGTACACCAGCAGGTCATGATCGAAGCGGAACATCAGGGCGCTCCCAGTGCGGCGATCATCGCGCTCACGAGTGAAGCATCGCGGCCGGAACACTCGAGCTCGACGACGACCCCGTTGGGCAGCGTCGCTGACAGGCGCGCGGTCGATGCCGGGCGTGAAGGCTGAAACAGTTCGCGCCGTGACGTCGATGGCTGCTCACGCGGCACAGCGACCTTCGGGGCCAATATCGAGGACGCCTCGTCGACCGTGACGACCGCTGCGAATGCCGACGACGGTTGCCCAACGTCAGCAGTCGCGTCAGCAGCGCGTTCCCGCCGCTCCTTCAGACGCACCCACTTGTGCAGTTGGTTGGCGTTCACGCAGGCCTTCAGCGCCAGACCAGCCAGCGATGCACCAGGCCGCCGGCAAGCCTCGATAAGCTTGCGTTTGCCCTCGGGATCGTATCGATGCTTGCCATCGGCACATGTCTTGATCACCCGCAGGGGAAGAAAGTCAAAGTCAGTGTCGGTCATTATCTGCGTCCGCAATTCAAGTCTGCGGACGCAGCTTGCCTCTTTCCGACTGCTGATGCTAGGTGTGCATTATTTCGCGCTTACGATTCTCCATTCGGTGTGCGGAAATCATCGCTTACTTTCATTCGACGAGTTAGTTCCCTAACTTACTGACCTATGAGTAATGGAAATCGCGTTTTGTGGCGGCAGATGGGCTTGCCCCGTCGCGATAGCCAGCCGTATAGGCGTCGCATGGACCGGTGACTTTCGGGAATTTTCACCGTTTAGTCAGCCCCGCTTTCACACGGAGAGAATGCGCTTTTTCAGGCTGAAAATCCTCCGCCCCGTGAAGGGGGAGGATTTCTGGAGCAGGCAGTCGCGAGGTCTGACTGTTCATTGCAAGGGGATTCCAGGCGCCCGCAGTCGATTGATTTCTAGTGCGTACCGCCGTGCCCGCCGCCGTTGCCGTTGCCTTGACCGCCGTTGCCGTGGCCGCCGCTACCTTGACCACCGTTGCCCTGACCGCCACTACCCTGGCCTCCGCTCCCTTGGCCTCCGTTACCGTTGGCGCCGTTACCCTGGCCACCACTACCGTGACCACCGCTACCCTGGCCGCCGCTACCTTGGCCACCGCTACCTTGGCCACCGCTACCCTGACCGCCGTTACCGTGGCCGCCGCTTCCCTGGCCGCCGTTACCGTGACCGCCGCTACCCTGGCCACCGCTTCCCTGGCCACCGCTTCCCTGGCCACCGCTTCCCTGGCCGCCGTTACCGTGGCCACCGCTACCCTGGCCGCCGCTACCTTGGCCGCCACTACCCTGGCCACCGCTGCCGTGGCCACCGCTACCCTGGCCGCCGCTTCCCTGACCACCGCTTCCCTGGCCGCCGCTACCCTGACCGCCGTTACCGTGGCCACCGCTTCCCTGGCCGCCGCTACCCTGACCGCCGTTACCGTGGCCGCCGCTTCCCTGGCCGCCGGTTCCCTGACCACCGCTTCCCTGGCCGCCGCTTCCCTGACCGCCGTTGCCCTGACCACCATTGCCCTGACCGCCGTTGCCGTGGCCGCCGCTACCCTGACCACTGCCACCTTGACCGCCGGTACCTTGCGAACCGCCGCCCGGACCACCGCCACCTTGACCGCCAGTACCTTGTGAACCGCCACCCTGACCACCGCCACCTTGACCGCCAGTACCTTGCGAGCCGCTACCCTGACCACTGCCACCCTGGCCGCCGGCACCCTGCGAACCGCTACCCTGACCAGTGCCACCTTGACCGCCGGTACCTTGTGAACCGCCACCCTGACCACCGCCGCCCTGCGCACCGCTACCTTGGCCACTACCACCTTGACCGCCGGTACCTTGCGAACCACTACCCTGAGCACTGCCACCTTGCGCACCGCCACCTTGCGCACCGCTACCTTGGCCACTGCCAGCCTGCGCTCCCGTGCCCTGACCACCGGCACCCTGCTGGCCCCCGTTGCTTTGGCTACCCGTGCTTCCAGCACCTGCGCCACCGCTGCTTGAGCTACCCGCGGTGGAACCTCCCACGCCACCACCCGTTGTTCCAGCGTCACCTCTGCCACCGTTTGCAGCTCCTGCTGCGGCTGCCCCCACGTTGGCACCGACACTGGCAGCGAGGCCGCCCCCACTGCCAATACCCGTACTTCCGGTGCCGGCGCCCGGGCCGCCGTCCGTCGCAACGCCCGCCGTGCCGGGCCCGCCCGACCCGCTGCCATCGCCCGCGCCCGGCCCCGGGCTCGCAGCCGAGCCGACACCTACTCCCGCGCCGCGCGCGCCGCCTGGCATCTGCTGACCGGTCGCAGCCAAAGCGTCAGCTGCGCCCATAGGTGAATCGATGCCGCCTTGCCGGAATGACAGACCTGTGCCATCTGCGAGGACGTCCGGCGCGTTCCCTGCAGTAGATGGACTAGCCACCCCCGTCCCCGCTTGCAGACTAACCGCCAGCATCGCCAGAACTTTCAGTGGCACCCATTCCTTCCCCCCCCGGGCCTTCTTTTTCATTTTGGATTCCCAATTAATAATTCTTCGACGTCGACCGTGGACGCCATCTCAAGCAGCGCCGCTGATTGCTCAGCGCGGCCGCCTCCCTTTTACGTGTCGTTAAGGTATCCGCGACACAGAGAGCGAACCGTTCGCTACCTCACTGAGCGATTGAAAGCGGGAGGAAATCCGAAATAAAGAATCCGACAGACGAGCGCTGGACCACGCGCCCTCAGGAAGCCCGTCGTTTCGACAGTTGACACGTTGCGCAGCCAACCATCGCTTTGGCAGAAACGTCGCGATTGGGCGTTCGGCGGGTTAAGGAGTGATCAGCCGTACGAATGACGGCATGGTGGTATGTGCGGCCGACAACATTTGGCCGAGGCCAATTGCGTGTAAACGCGAGGCAATCGGCCGATCGGCAGACTTAGGTGTTTTTAGGCCCGTTGATCGACGGCAAGAGACGTGACGAGACGCATCAACCCGCGTCAACAGCGTACCGCGCCACGCGTTTCATCATCGAATCGCAGCCGTGAAGTTGTTCGACCGTCAGATATTCGTCGGGTTTGTGCCCTTGGTCCATGCTGCCCGGGCCGCACACGACAGCAGGAATGCCTGCGAAGTTGAATAGCCCGCCCTCGGATCCGTACGCGACCGTACCAAACTCCCGGGAGCCGCTGAGCATCGACAGAATACGCGCGGCTTCGCTGTCTGGCGGCGTCGCGAGTCCGGGATAGGAGGACAGCAACTCAAAGCGGATCTCGGTATCGGACTTCACGGCGCGCATCTTCGGCAGCAGTTCCGTTTGCGCATACGCCTGCAAATCGTCGGCAACCTGGCTCGCGTCGAAACCCGGCAACGCGCGCACCTCGAAATCGAATTCGCATTCCGCCGGCACGATATTGAGCGCGCGGCCGCCTTTGATGACACCCGTCTGCACGGTCGAATACGGCGGATCGAAGCGCTCGTCATGATGCTCGGGCCGCGCCAGGCGCTCGCCTATCTCTTCCAGACGGTTGATCAGACGCGCCGCGTGCTGAATGGCGTTGACGCCATACGGCGCATAAGCGGAATGGCAAGCCGCGCCCTTCACCTGGCAGCGCATCGCAAGTTTGCCTTTGTGGCCAAGCACGGGCTTCAGTTCGGTGGGCTCACCGATCAGACACAACAGCGGCTTGTGCGGACGCTTTTCCAGCTCGGCGAGCATCGGCCTCACGCCCAGGCATCCGACTTCTTCGTCGTAAGAAAACGCGAGATGCACCGGAATCTTCAATTCGCTTTCGAGGAACAGCGGCACCGCCGCCAAAGCCGACGCGAGATAGCCCTTCATATCGGCCGTACCACGTCCGTAGAGCCGCCCGTCCTGCTCGCTGAGCCTGAACGGATCGACATTCCATGCTTGTCCGTCGACCGGCACGACGTCTGTATGCCCCGACAGCACGATGCCGCCACGATCGCGCGGCCCGATGGTCGCGAACAAGTTCGCCTTCGTACGCTCCGCGTTGTAGAACAGCTCGCACTCGATGTGCAGTTGCGCGAGGTAGTCGCGAATAAACTCGATCAGCTTCAGATTCGAATCGCGACTGACCGTCGCGAAGCCGATCAGGCTTTCGAGCAGATCGCGGCTCGTCATTTCACTCATCGCCTGGCACTCCATAGCTTGGCGCGGCGGTCGGGTTCAATGCGCGAGTGACGTAGTCCTGCATCTGCGGCTGATACGCCTGCCAGAGACCATCGAGCTTGCCGATGGGATTGTCATCGGCCCAATCGACGCGCAAATCGACAAGCGGCCAACTCTGCTCCCCGGCGATTTTCAGCGCGGCCGAATGCACGGGCCCTGCTTCGCCGCCCGCCGCGAGCGCCGCATGCATCGCCGCAAGCAATCGATCGGCAAGATGACCCGACGCACTCTCGAATGCGGGAATCATCGCCTCGATCACGTGAAGGCCCGAGAGCATATTGCCCGCCGCGGCGCACTGCTTGCCCGCGACCGCGTGATACGTGCCGAGCGCTTGCTTGCCGCTGAAAAACGCGATGCGCCCTTGTGCATCAACCACCGTCACCTGCCGGTACTCGCTCCATTCGCTCTCGCCCAACGCGCGATCCAGCGCTGCGGCCGGATCGAGCTTCGCACTCTCCATATGGTCGAGGATCCGCGGACCGAGCGCGGGCAGCGTGACGTTCTGCGTCGCGACCACGCCAACGCCCGCGCGTACCCACGGACAGCGCGCGCCCACCGCGATGCTCGATGAACTAATCGCGATGCCAAGCTGGCCGGTCCGCTCGCAACGCCCGACGATAGAAAAAGTCATGTCCTCTCCTTTAACGCTCCTTTAACGTCTTTCAGGCCTGCGGCGGCACCCATCCATCGGGAATCACGGCGATCACGTCGATTTCCATCAGCCATTCCGGCTGCCCCAGCGCCACGACAGTGAGACCGGTGGAAATGGGAAACACACCCTTGAGCCATTTGCCGACTTCGCGATACACGGGCTCGCGAAAGCGCACGTCGGTGAGATAGGTCGTCGTCTTGACGATATGCGAGAGATCGCTGCCCGCCTCTTCGAGCAACTGCTTCACGTTCTTCATCGCCTGCTCTGCCTGCGCGCGCGGATCGCCGAGACCGACGAGATTGCCATCGAAGTCCGTGCCAATCTGGCCGCGCACATAAACGGTATTGCCGGCACGCACGGCCTGGCAAAGATCGTTATCGAGCGATTGATTGGGGTACGTATCCTTGGTGTTGAACATGCGGATACGGGTATGCGTAGGTTGACTCATCGATGTACCTTACTGGATAGTTTTGAAATCAATTCACGCCCATCTCGCTGACCTTGCGCACGCACGACTCGTCAGGTGCGCTTCCGGCGCTTCCCGCGCGCTTGTCTTCCACATGCTGTTGCGGCGTATCGTAATAGGTCAGGTATTTGCGCTGCGTGACGATGTGATCGGCAATATGTTTCGCGTCATGCCATACACCCCAGATGAACGCGGAGCCACGGCGCGAAAGCCACGGCAGGCCGAGGAAATAGATGCCCGGCTCCTTCGCGACGCCGCGCTGATGTTTGGGCTTGCCCTTCTCGTCGAACGTATCGACTTTGAGCCAATTGAAATCGACGGCATAACCGGTGGCCCAGATAATCGACGTTACTCCTGCCTTCGCCAGATCGAGTTCGGCAAGCGGATGCGTCATGCATTCAGGATCGGGGCCAATGATGCGCGCTTCGGGTTCCTCAGGAAGATCGAGGCCGTTGCGTCGAGCATAGGCATCGGCTGCATCGAGCAGCGACAGATAGTTCTCGTCGCCGCGGCGGATGTTATCGGCGAGATCGGCTTCGAACGCGACGGTCGTATCGTTGAACGATTTCGTCAGGCCAACGAGCGTGATGCCCTGCTGCGCGAGACGCCTGAAGTCGACCGTATGACCGCCGCGCGCGCCGCTCACCGCGATGGTCACGTGTTCGCGGCCGGGCTTCATGACTTCCGCGTCCCACTCGCCGAGCACGCCGAGCCACCAGCAGAAGTCGCGTCCGCGATATCCGCGCGGCGGACGATCGTGCGCGCCGACCGACAAATAAACGCGCCGGCCCGAGCGCTGCAATTCATCGGCGATCTGCACGCCCGACGATCCCGCGCCGACCACCAGCACGCCGCCTTCGGGCAATTGCTGCGGATTGCGATAGTCGGCGGAGTGGATCTGCGTGAGTCGATCCGAGTTCGGTGCGATCGGCGGAATCACGGGCCGCTGAAACGGCCCGGTCGCGACAACAACGCGCTGCGCTTCGATCGTTCCGGCCGATGTATCGACGGTAAATCCGGGCCGCCCGACATTGCGCACGACCTTCTTTACTTCGACGCCGGTGCGAATCGGCGCGTCGAACTTCTTCGCATAGGCAACAAAATAGTCTGCGATCTGCTCCTTGCCCGGGAAGCCGTCGGGATCGAAATCGGCGAATTCGAGGTTAGGAAAGCGATCGTGCCAGGCAGGTCCATTGGCGACGAGTGAGTCCCATCGCCCGGTGCGCCAGCGTTCGGCGATGCGATCGCGCTCGAGCACGATATGCGGGACGCCGAGCTTGCCCAGGTGTTCGCTCACGGCGATGCCAGCTTGCCCTGCGCCCACAACGAGCGTGTCCGTTGCCTTTATTTCGACTGTCATGGCTGAGTCCTTCGAAGGAGCAAAATTCGGTGTGCTTGAATCGACCTCGCGCGGCCTCCAGACACCCTGCGTGATCTTTCGGATAGGAATCTACGCCGGCTTGCACAATCCGAAAAATATATTAAAAAAATGCAGAGCATTGGATTCGGCTATGCAGTGATTTTTGATCACTTCACAATGCGATCCATCTGAGGACGTCAACCGGGAGCGAAGCTTATGGAAAGTCAGCCGCTGCGTTACTCGCTGCGCCAGTTGCGGTACTTTGTAGTGACTGCCGAAGTCCTGTCTTTCACGGCCGCTGCAAAGCGGCTGCATATTTCGCAGCCGTCCATCTCGACCGCTCTGGCCGATCTCGAGATCTCGTTCGGCGTGCAGCTGTTCATCCGGCATCACGCGAGCGGCCTGTCGCTCACTCAAGCGGGGCGCGATCTTCTCGGCCAGGCACGCAATCTCCTGAAGATTGCGGAAGAACTGCAGATGACCGCCACCGAAATGGACGGCGGGATGACGGGATCGATTGCGCTCGGCTGCCTCGTTTCTCTGGCGCCGCCGCTCATGCCGGGGCTGATCAGCCGTTTTACGAGCGAGCACAGTGGCATCAGTTTTCGCACCATCGAGGCGCATCAGGACGAGCTATTAAAGGGCCTGCACGACGGTTCGCTCGACATCGTGCTCACCTATAGCCTCGATCTGACCGAAGACATCGCGTTTACCCCGTTGCTCCCCTTGCCGCCTTACGCGATCCTGCCAGCCACGCACCGGCTCGCCCGCGCGCGCAAGGTATCGCTGCAGGACCTGATCGACGAACCCTACGTGATGCTGGACCTGCCGCACAGCCGGGACTATTTCGCCGCGCTCTTCGATGCCGTAGGCAGCCGGCCCGTGCCGGCCTTTCGTTCATCCCAGCCCGAAGTGGTGCGGGGGATGGTTGCCAACGGCCTTGGCTACAGCATCCTGAACTTCCCGCTGAGTTCGACGCGAACCGTCGACGGCAGCGAGTTCGTGATCAAGCGATTCAGGGACAACGTCAACGCGACGACGCTCGGAATCGCCCAATCGAAAACGATGAAGGCGCGCCAGGTGGTGTCCCGATTCTCATCGTTTAGCGAAAGCTATATACGCCGCCTGAAGCTCGACATATAACCGTCCCTCACAACGGAGTGGACATGCTTCGCAGGCTGCATAGCCAAATCCTGTCTTTAGTATCCGAAAACAATATTTTGACTGGTAATTTGGCTTGGTAGATTACCTCCCAGACAACGCGATTAAAGCGCAGACCTTCCCGTCGCGCGAACGCACTCGACATCAGGAGCGCCTCATGGAAAACCCCACCGTGCACACCGTGCAAATGGCCGCCCATGCTTTGGTCGACGCGCTTGTGGCCGGCTGCGAGCGACCATTCAGCGATGCGCGCTCGATGCCTCCTGGCGTGTACACATCGCCCGAGTTCCTGTCGCTCGAGGAGCGCGCGATCTTTGCGAAGGAATGGCAATGCGTGGGGCGTGCGAGTGCGCTGAAAGCGCCCGGCGACTACCTGACCGCGAATATCGCGTCTCAACCGGTCGTCGTGGTGCGCGACGAAAAGATGGGGCTGCGCGCAATGTCGAATGTGTGCCTGCATCGCATGTCCGTTCTGCTTGAAGGCCGAGGGAACATACGACGAATCATTTGCCCGTATCACGCGTGGAACTACGGACTCGACGGCGCACTGAAGGGCGCGCCGCTGATGGACCAGCAAGCGGGCTTCTGCAAGGAAAGCTACCAGCTGCCGGCGATCCGCTGCGAGGAATGGCAAGGCTGGATCTACGTGACACTCGATCAAGATGCACAGCCGGTTCATCAGCAGCTCGCGCAACTGGGCGAGTTGATTGGCGCATACGGCATGACGGACTATGTCGAGACCTTTTATGAAGAGCACGTCTGGGATACCAACTGGAAAATCCTCGCCGAAAACTTCATGGAAAGCTATCACCTGCCGATGCTGCATCGCGCAACGGTCGGGCCGCATTCCAGACTCGAAGAGATGGAATGCCCGCCGGGCTATCCCGCGTTCAACTATCACTGGATCACGAAAGAAGCGTCGCTTCCTATCGGCAATGCCCATCCGGACAATAACCGCCTGACCGGGCACTGGCGCAAGACCACCGCGTTGCTCGCGGTCTATCCGACGCATCTCATCACTCTTACGCCAGGTTACTTCTGGTATCTGGTGTTGCAGCCGCAAGGCGTCGGCCACGTGCATATCCGCTTTGGCGGCGGGCTTGCGCCCGAATTCATCGCCGATCCCGAAGCCAACGCGCACATGGCGACGCTCAAGACACTGCTCGACGAAGTGAATGCGGAAGACAAGCGCGGCGTGGAAGCCGTGTTTCGCGGTGTGCATGCGCCGCTTGCCAAGCCCGGCCACCTGAGCCACCTCGAACGTCCGAACTTTGACTTCGCCCGTTATCTCGCGTCGAAGCTCACTGCGCGCTAATTGAAGCACCCTCGAGAGGACGCTATCACGATGTCTAACCGATCCTTCATTTCGTTCTCAGGTGTGAGCAAGTCGTACGACGGCGCGAATTACGTCGTCGACGATTTGAACCTTGATGTGCGAAAGGGCGAGTTTCTGTCGCTGCTTGGTCCGTCGGGGTCGGGCAAAACGACCACACTCATGATGCTTGCTGGCTTCGAGTCGCCCACGCAAGGCGAAATACGCCTCGACGGAAAACGTCTCGACGACAAGCCACCGCATCAGCGTGACATCGGCATGGTCTTTCAAAACTATGCGCTCTTTCCGCATCTCACGATTGCGGAGAACGTCGCATTTCCCCTGTCCGTGCGACGTGTGAGCCGCGCGAACCAGAAAGTGCGCGTGAAGCGAGCGCTGGAGATGATCGAGCTGCCGCATCTGGCAAACCGGCGTCCAGCGCAACTCTCGGGCGGACAGCAGCAGCGCGTCGCACTGGCGCGCGCACTCGTCTTCGAACCCAGCGTCGTTCTCATGGACGAGCCGCTCGGCGCGCTCGACAAGCGGCTGCGCGAAACCATGCAGTACGAAATCATGCGACTGCATCGCGAACTGTCGCTCACGATCGTCTACGTGACACACGATCAGGCGGAAGCCTTGACCATGTCGGATCGGGTCGCGGTGTTTTCCGATGGACGCATCCAGCAAGCCGCGTCGCCCACCGAGCTCTACGAAAACGCGCGCAACGCCTTCGTCGCGAACTTCGTGGGCGAGAACAACGGCCTGCGTGGGCGCGTCGTGACGGTGAAGGACAACTGGGCAACCCTCATGCTCTCCGATGGCAGCATCATTCGCGGCCGCTGCGAACAAGACCTGAGCGAAGGCAACGAGGCGATGCTCGCCTTGCGGCCCGAGCGCGCGCATATTCACGGCGCCGATGACATGCAGGCCGACGCACAAAGCAATGTCGTGCGCGCCAGGGTGCAGGAACTCGTGTATTGCGGCGATCACCACCGGGTGCATTTGACGCTCGGCTCGCGCGACGCGCTCGTTGTGAAGGTCCCCAACACGCAATGCCACAGCTTGCCTGCGGCCGGCGACACCATCGAGGTGGCCTGGCGCCACGACGACTGCAAGATTCTCGCTGCGAGCGTGCCTCGCAGCGCCCCCGCAGTGCCTCCCCCAGCATCGCCCTCACCTTCCATCATTTCGACCGCACCCGCAGGAGCCAACTGATATGCGCACTCACATCAAAGCACAATGCGCTGCACTCGCTGTAGTCGCCTTCGCTTGCGTTTCGGCGCAAGCCGCGCAGACGCTCAATGTCGTCACCTTCGGCGGCGCCTATGAGGCGGCGGCGAAAAAGGCGTATTTCGATCCATTCACGCAATCGACCGGTGTTAATTTTTCGCTGGAATCGTACGATGGCGGCCTCGCGAAGCTTGCGGCGATGGAGCAGGCAAAAAACACGACATGGGATCTCATCGATCTCGAAAGCAACGACGCGATCACGGCCTGCGACGAAGGGCTTCTCAAGAAGTTCGACAAGAAGAGTCTTGGCAATACGAGCGACTTCATTGCCGGATCCATCAGCGACTGCGCGGTGGCAAGCATGGTGTGGTCCACGGTCTACGCCTACGATGCGAGCAAGCTCAAGACGGCGCCGCAGACCATCAGCGACTTCTTCGACTTGAAGAAATTCCCCGGCAAGCGGGGCCTGCGCAAATCGCCGAAGGGTTCAATGGAATGGGCGCTCATTGCCGATGGCGTGGATCCGAAAGACGTATACAAGGTCCTCGGAACGCCAGCGGGCGTTGATCGGGCATTCAAGAAACTCGACACGATCAAGAAGAACATCGTGTGGTGGGAGTCCGGTGCGCAGGCGCCTCAACTGCTCGCCGATGGCGCCGTCGTGATGACGCAGGCGTACAACGGCCGAATCGACGACGCTGCGAAGAAGGACCAGAAACCGTTCAAGATCGTCTGGGATGCGCAAGTCTACGACTATGAATGGTGGGGCATCCCGGCGGGCGCCAAGCATGCCGACGAGGCTGCGAAGTTCATCGCTTTCGCATCGCAGCCAAAAGCCTATGCCGATCTTTCGAAGTACATCGCCTATGCGCCGCCGCGCAAGGATGCGATTGCGCTCGTCGACAAACAACGGCTCGCCGATCTGCCGACCGCGCCCGATAACTTCAAGCGCGCCATCCAGATCAATTCGACCTTCTGGGCCGATAACGCCGACGAGATCAACAAGCGCTTCCAGGTCTGGCTGACGCGGTAATACCCCGCAGTAAAACTCCCATCGAAAGAGAGCCCGCTGTGACCGCGACTACCCATAAGCCCATGACGGCCAGTTCTCCGGCCACGGGCTCTCCGACGAGAGCCGCCGGCCGCGCGTCTTATCAAAAGGCGCAACGCCGTGCTTCGATTCGAGCGCTGATGCTGGCGCTTCCGCTAATCGCATTCCTGCTATCTACGTTTATTGCACCCATCGCGCTTTTGCTCTCCCGCAGCGTGCAGAACAGCGAAGTGCCCGACAGCATGCCAGCGCTATCCCGCGCACTCGATGCATGGGACGGCCATGGCGTGCCCGACGAACACACGTTCGCCCTGCTCGCAACCGGAATCAAGGACGCGCAGCAAAGCGGAGAACTCGGCACTGTCGCGCGGCGCATGAACTTCGCGCAACCGGAATTCCGCAGCCTGCTGTTGAAAACGGCGCGCGGCGTTCGCCATGATGCGCCTGCCGCGTGGAAGCCGGCGCTGATCGAAATCGATGAACGCTGGAACTCGCCCGAGACATGGCGTCTGCTCAAGCGCGCCGCCACTTCGCCGACGCCCGACTATCTGTTGAACGCCGTAGATGCGAAGGTGACGCCTCAAGGCTCGATCGTCTCGCTGCCGGCGAACGCCACGGTCTATCGCGAAGCGTTCCTGCGCACGATCTCGATCAGCTTCACCGTCACCTTGCTTTGCTTGCTGCTCGGTTATCCGGTCGCATGGCTGCTCGCGAATCTGCCCGAGAAAAGCAGCAGCCGGCTCATGCTGTTCGTCATCGTGCCGTTCTGGACGTCGCTGCTGGTGCGCACGACGGCGTGGTACGTGCTCCTGCAACCGGGCGGCGTGGTCAACAGCCTGCTGATGAGCCTCGGCATCGTAACGCATCCCATGCCGCTCGTTTTCAATCGCACAGGCGTATTGATCGGCATGACTCACGTGCTGCTGCCTTACATGATTCTCGCGATTTTTTCGGTGATGAAAGGCGTGTCGCCCGTGTATCTGCGCGCAGCCAAGTCGCTGGGCGCGCACCCCTTCACGGCTTTCGTGCGCGTCTATATTCCCCAGACTTTGCCAGGCGTTGGTGCGGGTTGCTTCCTGGTGTTCGTGCTGGCGCTCGGCTACTACATCACGCCGGCCCTGCTCGGCGGCGCGGGCGACGAGATGATCAGCCAGCTCATCGCGAACCAGACGAACACGCAACTGAACTGGGGACTCGCGGGCGCGCTATCGGCCTATCTCGTGATCTTTACCGCGATTTTCTATTTCATCTTCAACCGCATCGTCGGAATCGACCGTTTGCGGTTCGGTTGAGAAACGGGGCTTAGACACAGGAACGATCATGCAAGACAAACGCAATACGGTACTAACGGAGCGCGTCGCCTTCCGCTGGGCACGCGTGCATTGCGCGCTCGTTCTGTTCTTTCTGGTCGCGCCGATCCTCGCGATCATTCCGCTTTCGTTCAACTCCGGCTCGTACTTTTCATATCCGCTGCAGGGATTCTCGCTGCGCTGGTATGAGCAGGCGCTCACGAGCCCGGACTGGCAACTCGCGCTTCTGAACAGTGTCGGGATAGGCGCTGCGTCCACGCTGATTGCGACCTGTCTCGGGACGCTGGCGGCGCTCGGCTTGTCGCGAACGCAGTTTCCGCTACGTTCGATCGTCATGCCGATCATCATCTCCCCGATGATCGTGCCGATTGTCGTCGTCGCGGCAGGCTTCTATCTTGTGTTCGCTCCGCTCGGGCTCGTGAATTCGTACCCCGGCGTTATTCTTGCGCATGCCGTGCTCGGCACGCCGTTTGTCGTCATCACGGTGACGGCGTCGCTGCTGTCTTTCGATCAGAGCCTGCTGCGCGCAGCGTCCGGGCTCGGTGCGCCGCCATGGGTCGCGTTCAGGCGCGTGACGCTTCCGATGATCACGCCTGCGGTCGCGACGGGAAGCGTATTCGCATTTGCAACTTCGTTCGACGAAGTGATCGTCATTCTGTTCATCGGCGGCCCCAATCAAAAGACCGTTCCGCGACAGATGTGGAGCGGCATCCGGGACTCCATCGATCCATCGATTCTGGCCGTGGCGACCATGCTGATTGTGTTCGCCGTGGTGCTATTCATGAGCATCAACTGGTTGCGTAGTCGCGCGGCAGCCGCGAATCAAGCGCTGATCTGAATTGGCCAGAGACGGGCGAACAGGCTCAGGAACTGGACATCGAGCGGAATCGAGCAGCGGTGTACTCCAGGAACAATCGAGCAGGCACGGTCAGTTGATTGCGTTTGAGCCACGCAGCCACGAGGCCCGAACAGGCAACTGACTCCGCGATCTCGAGCGCAACGACTTCGTGCCCGTCATAGGTGGTCGGTGAATGCGGCCGCGTGACCAAAAGGGAATATCCGAATCCTTGGCCCACCATGCCGCGAACCAGTTCCAGCGAGGGTGAACTGAACCCTACTTTCGGGCTCAGTCCGTAAGGTTCAAACAGACCGACAAAATAGTCTCTGCTCGGCGCGACATCGAGCAGAATCAGCGGCTCGTCGCACAGGTCGAAGAGACTGACCTTGGCGGCCCCGGCAAGCCGATGCATCGCCGGCAGCAGGACATAGGGAGGTTGCCCCGCCGTCAGCGGATGAGTGGAGAGTGTCTCGTCGAGTCCCAGCTCGTACACCACCACAAGATCGAATCGACCTTTCTCCAGCCCTTGCAGAAGCTCGTCTTGATCTCCATCCCGCACCTTGATTTCAATGCCGGGATAAAGCGTATTGAAGCCGCGAATCAAACTCGGCAGATACAGCGGCGCGAATGTCTCGAAACACCCGATGTCCACCCGGCCGGATGAAACGTCTCCATCGGCAAGCGCGTTTTGCTCGAACTCGTGTACCGACTGGAGCAGCGCCTTTGCACGCTCATAGAATCTGGCGCCGGCTGGGGTCAGTGAAATACCCTGCGCATGATGCCGGATGATGAGCTGTGTGCCGAACCCTTCTTCGAGACTCTTGACGGCAACCGATATCGCCGGCTGCGCGATAAAGAGTTTTCGCGAAGCCTGCGCAACGCTCCCGTAGTCCACCGTGGCAACGAAGTATTTCAGCTGGCGCAACGTGAATGGAGGCGACATTCGGGCTCGCTGGGTATGGGCTCAAACCATGAATGATAACGGTGGCTGAGCTATCCCGGTTACCCAACGCATTCCGACGTATTGGCCGCTTGCGCGCGAAGCGCGATCAGAAAACGAACGGAAACTCCTCTTCCGGCAGCGGATCGCCCGGCGTCAATCGATCGGCCAGATGGCGGTACGGCGGCGAAGTTTCGCCGCCTCGGTCGACATACACGGCATTGTCGCCAAGCCAGCGAAACGACACTACGCGTCGGGATACGGACTCCGAACGATTTCCCGGCGCACCGTGCACCGTGAGATAGTTAAAAGCCACTGCATCGCCGGGCTTCAGATCCCAGCCAAGAATCTCGTAGTTGCTGCGATGAGCGTCGATGTCCGGCATTTCTTCGAGTCCATCAGTGTTGCGGTCATACGCGACACCGGTGAATTTCCTCGGCCGAAAGAGCTTTCCCCAACGATGCGAGCCGGCGACGAATTCGAGCGTGGTTTCGCGCGGCACCGGATCGAGCGGCACCCACATGCTCACCGACTGCTCGGCGCTCACGCAATAGTAGGGTTCGTCGTGATGCCAGGGCGTGATCTTGTCGGCGCCCGCCTCCTTGACGAGAACGTGCTCGTGAAAGATGCGTGCACGCTTCGATGCCATCAGTTCTCTTGCGATGCGTCCCGCCGGGCTTTCCTCGACAAACCGGCGAAAGGGCTCGATACGCTGCCAGTTGCAATAGTCTCCGAAGAACCGTCCTGAGGACGTGCCCTTGGTGTAGTCGCGAAAATCGGGCCCGGGGTGCTTTGCGTTGAAGTCCACGCCATCGCGTAAAACGTCCACCCAATCAGTGAACACGCCCCGCAAAACGCTCACTCCATCGCGTGCAAATGCTTTTCGCTCGGCGCTCAGCATGCTCCTCTCCTTTCAGTTCGGTGGTGTTGAGCGAGAATGACATGACAGATTGCTTCGCGAAATTAACAAAATCCTATAACTGAACCAGCAAAGTCTTATCCTGGTGGTGCGATGACGGCGAGTTCTACATCGAGCGCAACTGCAACGGCGACGAAGCAACGACCAATGGCTTTCTTATGCGGCGGTGCTCGGTCGAGCAGCGTCAGGTGCTTGTCCATCGCGGTTTCCCTCTTAAGAGCGGGGAAGCTTCTTGTTGTCGCCGCCCGCGCGCATCAAAAGTTCCAGTGTCGCTTCCAGGCGAATCACGCGCTCCGTGAGACCTTCGATCTTCACCTGTTGCTCTTTGACCGTACCAGCCAGCGACACCACCTTGTCGTTCATCTTGATAACGGTCGTGAGCGCATCCCATACCTTGTCAGTCACGCCCATTACTGCTTGCCCCCTGTCATGGCCGCGATGCGCTTATTCGACTCCGCGACGAACGAAAGCGCATCATCGAGCGCATCGTTCGCTTCCTTCGTGGATGCGTTCACACGCTCGACCAGCGCAAGAACTTCTTGCTCATCCTCGGATGGCGTGAACCCCTGCGCGGCCTGGCGCATAAATTCGCTCACATTCAATCCGAGACGCTTGGCGGTCTGCGCGATCGCACGCTTTTGAACCGCCGTGACCTGCACGACGATCCGCTCCGTTGCAGTTGCCATTTCCATTCCTCAATGTACATGCACATGGCATGTACATGCTAGGCCTGCTCGCAAGCGAAATCAAGCGGCTTTGGGTGCGCATCCCGTCTCTTATCGGCCGCAGGGCAAAGATCCTTTAGCCGTCGCCTGGTGTCGATAGCGGTCTAAATCCGCGCAAATCTGGCGGCGTCACATAGAGACGGCGTGACGCGAGAGCAAAAAAGAACTAGCGGAAATGACCAACGCATCGTGACCGGGATGTTGATGCAGGGCACGGTGAAGGGAGCCCGTAGGGCGACTGGAGACGTGCCCTGCATCGGGGCATGCCGTCCACATGGTAGAAAGGCGTTTGCCGAAGAAGAACAACAGGCGCAGCGCCGGCCTCAACCGCCAAGTCCAGTCCGGCGCCGCACCTCCACAAGGGATATCCACATGGCAGGCCTGTCGGCCGGCCGGACAGCCGTGTGAGCGGTCAGTATCGCATTGCTCACGCGGCCCGTCGACCTTGTTCGACTCCTCCTCTTTGGCGTTCTGGAGGAACCGCCAATG
The DNA here is from genome assembly GCF_051125205.1 of Paraburkholderia sp. A1BS-2L. NCBI lineage: Bacteria > Pseudomonadati > Pseudomonadota > Betaproteobacteria > Burkholderiales > Burkholderiaceae > Paraburkholderia > Paraburkholderia sp. A1BS-2L. The sequence goes on along the minus strand of NZ_CP120428.1, from coordinate 777,071 downwards.
CAGCCGCCCACGGGCCGCCTGTACGTGTGCGCCCGTTGCCGGGCGCAGGTCATCGTCTGCCGCCGTTGCGATCGTGGCCAGATCTACTGCGGTCGCGACTGCGCTTTGGCTTCCCGCCGGGCCAGTCAGCGGGAGGCTGGCCGCCGCTACCAGCGCAGCCGGCGCGGACGTTCTGCACATGCCGCCAGGATGCGCCGCTTTCGCGACAAGCGAAATAAGGTGACGCATCACGGTTCCACTGGTCCCGCCGCTGATGCTCTACTGGCTTCGACATCGACGACGTCGGCCAGCGTGGCCATCCCCACGATTGCTGCTACACCGCTGGCTACCGGGCATTGCCGTTTCTGCTGCCGCGCATGCGAATTCTTGCGTCATGGGCCATCACGCCGTCGGGTCTTCCATGAAATTCGTACTGCTACGGATAAAGGAGGAAGCGAACCATGACCATCAAGGCTGAACTGGAGGCGCAGATCCTGCGCTATTACCATGTCGAGAAGTGGCGCTGCGGCACCATCGCGCGCCAGCTGCATGTACATCGCGGCACCGTGCAGCGTGTGCTCGCCCAGGCGGGTCTGCCACGGCTGGGCGCTGTGCAGCGGCCTTCGCGGATAGATCCCTATCTGCCCTTCATCCATGAGACGCTCAGGAAGTTCCCTTCGCTCACGGCGAGCCGCCTGTATGCGATGGTGTCCGAGCGTGGTTACCGGGGCAATATCCACCACTTCCGGCACATGGTCGCGCTCCATAGGCCGCGCCCGACTCCTGAAGCCTATCTGCGTTTGCGCACGATGCCGGGAGAAGTGGGTGAGGTCGACTGGGCCTCATTCGGCCATCTGCAGATCGGTCGCGCGCGCCGGCCGCTGATGGCCTTCGTGATGGTGCTGGCGTGGTCGCGCCAGATCTGGCTGCGCTTCTTCCTCGATGCCCGCATGGACAGCTTCCTGGCGGGCCACGTGGGCGCCTTCGAAGCATGGTCTGGACTGCCGAGGGTCCTGAAATACGATAACTTGCGCAGCGCTGTGCTCGAGCGTCAGGGCGATGCGATCCGCTTCAATCCTGCGCTGCTGGCATTTGCGAGCCATTACCGGTTCGAACCTCGGCCAGTGGCCGTGGCACGCGGCAACGAAAAAGGTCGCGTCGAAAGGGCAATCAGGTATGCACGGGAAAGCTTCTTTGCGGCCCGCAAGTTCGACGATCTCGATGACCTGAACGCCCAGGCGGCACAGTGGTGCGTGGGCTTGGCAGCAGAGCGTCCCTGTCGTGAGGAACCGCAGATCAGTGTACGCGAGGCCTTCGAGCGTGAGCGACCCAGTCTGCTTGTGCTGCCAGATAACCCGTACCCGTGTGAACTGCAGTTGCCCGTGAAAGTCGGCAAGACACCTTATGCGCGCTTCGACCTGAACGATTACTCGGTACCCCACACCCACGTGCAACGCACCCTCACGGTACGTGCCGATCAGCACCGGGTACGCATCCTTGATGGCGCCGATGTCGTTGCCGAGCATGCGCGCAGCTACGATCGCGGCGAACAGGTCGAGATCGCTGCGCATATCGATGCGCTCGTCGAGCGCAAACGCGAGGCCCGTCATCATCGCGGCCTGGACCATCTCACGCGCGCCGCACCGGCTGCCCGGATCCTGATCCTGCGTGCGGCCGAGCGCGGTAGCAACCTGGGGAACATCACCGCGCAGCTGTTGCGTTTGCTCGACCGCTATGGCGCCACCGAGTTGCAGGCGGCAATCGAGGAAACTCTCGCGAGCGACGCCGCGCCTCACCAGAATCCGGTACGTCTGGCGCTGGAGCGCCGCAGGGTTGAGCGCGGCGCGCCTCCACCGGTCGCCGTGAAACTGCCGGAACACGTGCGCGACAAGGACAAACTGGTAACACCACACCGGCTCGACATCTATGACCAGCTCACGCGGGAGGCCGATGATGAACAGGACTGAGCAGTTGCAGGAGCGTGCCAATGCGTTGCGGTTATACGGGTTGCTGGCGCACTGGAGCGAGATTGCCGAGGCGTCGTGGGTCGAACCGTTGGTACAGTGGGAAGAACAGGAGCGCACACGCCGTTCGCTCGAACGGCGCATTCGCGACGCCCGCCTGGGTAACTTCAAACCCCTCGCCGACTTCGACTGGGAATGGCCCAAACGTATCGACCGCGTCGCGCTCGAGGAATTGATGGCACTCGAGTTCGTCAGGGAGAAGTCCAACGTCGTGCTGATCGGGCCGAACGGCGTGGGCAAGTCGACACTCGCGCTGAACCTTGCGTACCAGTCGCTCATCCATGGTTACACGGCGCTCTTTACCACGGCTGGCCAGATGCTCGGCGAACTGGCCGCGCTCGACAGCGACTCGGCGCTGCGCCGCCGCCTGCATCGCTACGCTTCGCCTGAAGTCCTCGTGATTGATGAAGTGGGCTACCTCTCGTACTCGAACCGCCATGCCGACCTGCTGTTCGAGCTCGTCAGCCGCAGGTACGGTGTCGCAAGCACGGTGGTCACGACCAACAAACCGTTCAAGGCATGGTCAGAGGTGTTTCCGAATGCGGCCTGCGTCGTCTCGCTGGTCGATCGTCTCGTGCATCGTGCCGAGGTCATTGCAATCGAGGGCGAGTCGTATCGCGTCAAGGAAGCGCGCGAGCGCTCCGAGCAACGCGCCAGCAGGCGTAACGCCACGCGCCTGGAGAAAAAGTCATGAGCCGGCGTACGCACCTGCCATCGGGCCTGTCTCGCGGGCTGGACTTCCTGATCGATACCGAATGGTCGCCCCAGCAGGCGTTCGCCGTGTTTGAGCTGCTCAGCGATCTGCGTGCGCGTATCTGGATGCGCTACGGCGTCGAATTGCACGAGCTGATCCGTCAACAGCGATCGCCTCCGAACGTCGGCGGCATTGATGATATCGCGGACCCGTTCTGAAACGACGCTTACCGGCGGCCGGCATCGGCCGCCGTTGCCGTTCGTTGTTGAGCGATTTACTCGACCTTGCGCCGCCGTCCAGTGTCGGATTTACACAGCCGTCAACACCTGGAACCGCTGCAACAGCGTCCCGCAACTCGCGATCCGATACGTCAATATATGGGGCTGCATGGTCAAGTTTGCGAATGGCCCAACAGAATCTGGACCGTATCAAGCGAGTGCCCTTGAGCGATGAGGCGGCTGGCGAACGTTCTTCGTCCGGAATGACTGCTGTCCCCGGCTCCCAGTCCAGCCGCACGGTACAGGCTGGTGACGTAGCTCTGGAGGCTGTCGGCGGCCCAATACTCCACTGGCTCGCCGTCAAAGCTGATACGCCGCTTGACGCTCAACTCGAATGGTCCGCCCTGCTGCGTGAGGTTTAGGTGGGCTCATGGCATCAGGCCGCGATACGCTCGATGAACACGCCGCCGAAGGCAATGCGGGCGTTCCCCTCCAGATCCAGGTAGCCGACGCCCTTTTCTTCGCATAGTTGTCTGACTGCGGAAGAAGTATAGGGCGCCATGAAGACGGGTGTGGCGAGCGGAGTTCGCTGCACGTAGTCGCGCAGTTCCAGCAGCGCTGGACGAGCGTATCGTGGTTGAGCGTTCGACTTGTACTCGCAGACGATCACATGCGGCCTGCCGTCGACCAGCAGTCGGGCGACCATGTCCGGCTGCCATTGGCTGGACGCGGCTTCGGACGTGATGTCTTTGATCTCGATAATCGGAATCTTTTCGAGCAACTGCTCAAGCGCCTCGCTAGCGCGACTCTCTCCGCCTTTCATTTAAAGCACCCCTTTCAACATTCGCTGAAATTAACCAATTCAATGAAAACATGGAATTTCACTGGACAAGTAGCTTTCAACGGATGGTGAAAACCGGCGGGGCGGTGAAACTGCGGACGATGCGTCACGCCGGGCGGCGCACACCCCAGGGGTCGTCGATGTCGACCCCGCAGCCCGTGAAATCCTTCACGTTCCGGGTGGCAACCGCGGCGCCGCGCGAGCGCGCGATCGCGGCGATCATCGCGTCAATCTGGCTGACAGGCCGGCCGGCATGCCGGCGGTTCGCCGCGAGCACGGCATACGCGTCGGCCGCGTCCCAGTCGAACGTGAGCACGCGGCCGGCGAAGTCGACGTCGAAAATGGCCGCGATCGCTGCGGCCAGCCCCTCGCGTCGCGCACCGGGCGGCAGCAGCGCCACGCCGTACAGCATCTCGGCGCGCGAAAGCGTGGTGACGAACAGAGACATGCGCGACTGCCGGCCGAACCACGCCAGCACGGCCGGATCCGGCGCGGGGCGCAGCAGCTCAGACAGCACATGGGTGTCGAGCACGATCATGCGACGCCCAGGTCCGGTTCGCGGATCGACTCACGGGCTGGCAGCTCGAGCTCGACCCCGCCGAACGGCGCCACGCGCCGGCGGATCGTGTCGACCAGGCTGTCGCCCTGCAGTGGCTCGGCGGCCAACGCGCTGCGCAGGATGTCGCGCGCCTCCTCCTCCATCGAGCGCCCGTGACGGGCTGCCTGAACACGCAGCCGCGCCTTTAGCAGCTCGTCGAGATTGCGAATGGTCATGACTGCCATGGTGGCCTCCGGTTGGGGGATGAGTTAAGTGTAGTCATTGGATGCATTGCAGTCAATGACAGCAATTACCCCAGCAGCTTGCAGTGAATGCCCTACCGTCTACACACATAGCGCTTGACGTCTCCAACCGATTGACATCTAATCTGCGCACTTGCGCTCGCATCGCGAGCATCGACCTAGCCAGCCCCCTCTTGGGGGTTTGGGGGTGTTTTCGTCTCAAAAAGATGAATGCTTCAAGGCAGTTGGCATTCACCCTTGCCCGGTTCCCTTTAAGACTTTTTCCTGCTTCCTTCCGTGGGCGTCGCTCAACCGGAATGGGTATCCGCGCACGCACTGAATGGCGGCTCGGAAATCGCCTGGGGGACGACCACATAGCGCGAAGATAACGCTTGACGTCCACCATGCGATCAGGATCTAATTTGCACACCGTTCGCTCACGTTACGAGCATCGACCTTTCCACCCCCTCTGGGGGTTGGGGGCGTATCGCCCGAATATTTTGACATGCTGATCTAGCCCTCCCGGGTTAGCCCAAGGAATGTGAGACTCATTGGGTGTCCCCGTCAGCGGCTGCTTCTTCGCCAGCCGAACGGGTCATCGCGCGCGCATGTGACGGCACGCGTTTCCAGTTCCCTTCCGGATTGTTCATGCCTCCTGGTTCGACCAACCTTGGGGGCGATGGAACATGCCATTCCCGCACTTCGTAGTTCTTACGCCAGCACTGACTGGCTACACGCGGGAGTCACTGAAAATCCAACGAAATGTTTCGCGTCGCGTGGCTTCGGGCCAGATTGTCGTCCGTGGTCCGATGTCGATAGGCGGCTAACCAATCGCCCATCGTTTTTGCCCTCGCGGGAGCCAAATGCTCCCCAAAAGGTCGTGCGGCATGTCGGGGCGGAAAGCAATTTTCGCGCGCGGAAACCGCACTGTGACCTCTTCCGATTCAGGGGCCTATCCCAAGACGTGAGTTGATTCCCGGTACAGCCGGGAATCAACCACATGCGTCGATTCTCCGCTTTTGGACGGTAGTAGGCCTCCTCTACGTCTTGAAGCGAACGACCTCATCGATCGCTTCGGTCTGCGACGCGCCACTCTGGCGCCCTCCAATCCTTTCATCCGCCATCCAGCGCGACCCCGGTGTGACGTGCTCTACCGGGAATCCGCCCAACTCGTGCTCGCTCTCAAGCGAGCCGTCATCGCCCATGTGCTGCATGCACACGAATGCGATTGAACATCGAATGCGTCGCGATGCGACGCGCCATGTTCATTCCGCCCCGGGCTCTCGATTCCAAGCGCGCAGACCTTTCCACCGGCACCCGCCGGGGACCCTCAGCTAAACCGCCTCTGCCCGCCGATTTGCCGTCCCGCATGCCAGCAGTTCAACGTCGCACCCTCGTTGAGTCTGCTCGTTTCAATCACGTGCCCTCTTCGGACACGTCGCCATCGCCAACGATGGCAAGAGGGTGTCCTCATTCGCGCTCCCGCCCGCGCATGAGGTCAAGTACAGGCGGAAAAACCAGCCACAGAAAAGGACTCCTATGGGTAGAAGGTCACGAGGCGTAAACCACGCCGCACAAATGAGCCGCGAGGCCGGCGGAAGCAAAGACTCACAGAAACACCGTCGTTTGCACTGGAGCGAGTTTTCGCGCTTTATGGCTCGGATTGGTCACACGCTCGAAGCAGTCGACGAAGCGGAAGACTGGATGCTCGAGTTTTTTGTCTGGTTCCTGGTTGCCGGGGATATGAAGCCTGGCACGCTCGCAAACTATCGGGCATCGCTCTCAGTAATACAGGGTACGGCCGGACAGAACATGTCTTGTTCAACTGGAAGCCGGGCTCTCCAGCTTGAGCGACGCGAGCGGCATGGCAGGCACCGTGCCCGCACACCTCAGGAGTTCAACGAACTGCTTGCCGCAGCACAAAAGCTCGATGACGGTGTCGTGCACGTGGTTCGCCTGATGCGCTGGCTGGGACTTCGCATGCGCGAAGCGCTCATGTGCGGCAAGTCACTGCAGACGTGGCGAGATCTGATTCTGGAGGGGAATCGACGTCTGCCAATCGAACGCGGAGCGAAGAATGGACGCCCGCGTCGTACTGAGGTACTTGCGCACCACGTCGAAGAGACGCTCGACGCAATCAACGCTGCACTGGCGTTTTGCCGCGATCGCGATTTTGAACTGATCAGCGGCTGCAACGATGACCTCAAAAGCGCAAAGTCCCGCCTGAAAGCGCGCTTTGACCAATTGCCGATGCGCAAAGAGCTCGGAAGTCACAGCCTGAGATTCACTTATGCGGTCGATTTTGCCAATGCCGCACTCGATCGCGGGGTACCGCCTGTCGAGGTACTGACCCAGCTATCGGACCGCCTTGGACATGGGCCGTCACGAGTGAAGATGATCCTGGATGTTTACTGCTGGCAGATTCGCCATCGCTTTCCGGAAAAGATCCACCTTCCGAGTGACTTCGTATCGTTAAGAGAAGCTCGCAAAGAAAACGCTGCTATGCCCGCAATCGCTAGCGCGGGTAGTCGTGTGCAGCACGGCAATGCTTGGAAGCATCGGCGTCGGGGGCCGGCACGCGGACGCCGTGTACGGACGAATCACGCGGGACCCTGAAAGCAGAGAAAACTCATGTAATTCGCATTACAAACCAATTGTCAATAAATCGCGGCCCATACGTCTAAAGGAGGCAAATAAAAAATGTTGGAATCCAAACTCTCAGAGGAGGTTCGCATTGCGCTATCACGATATAGCAGCAACAAAGCCGCTCAGACACTGCTGCCGTTATGGCTTCAGTTCGAAAATTTTTTGAAGTCACACGACACGGCGCCGTCCTCCATTCTCGACATTCCTGAGGAGTCGCTTCGCGCGTACGCAACGTTTCTCGATTACCAGGATTGTCACGTCGACGACGCCCTCGTCGCGCTTAGCGCGGTTCTTCTCGTGTGCCTTCACGCTGGCTACAACGCCAAGATACTGCGTTCCATCGTCATCCCACGCGTTCGTCGTCCTGTTCAAAATCGTCAATGGGATGCCTTCCGCTTGAGAACGTACCGACCACTCGAATACTCACAGCTCGCCCGAAGCACGAGACGCCGTAACAAGCGCGAAGCGAGCGCGAGCGATCCCGCGCACGTCGAAGATTCTGTCACGTAAGAAGCCACTCGCTTAATTCATTTCCCACTCACTAACGACCATCGCAGGAACAACAATGACGCATCTGATTGTCGCTCACTTCCAAAGCTCGAACAGCGCAGCGCAAGCATCGGCAGCACAACTCCTTCACGCACAGACGGGTGGTTTGCTTCTCAAACCAGGCCCGCTTGATGCGAATGGTGAGCATGGGAGCAGCAAGACATCCCAGACGGAAAATGAAAATTCGCTTGAGGACCACTACTGCACCATGATGACTTCCCCGCGAGGAGGCATCATCGACGTCTCGCATGAAGATCGAAACGCCGTAATCGGGTTTATCCAGGCAAGACGTCACGTTCTTGTCGAATTGAAAACGATCATTGTCTCGGTGTCCCCGGATACTGCATCACAGCAGACTGCCGTAGAAACACTGACCGCGATCTGCGCGGCGGGAGTCGCTCCGGCGGGCATCCGGATTCTGGGTACCGATATCCCGGCAGACGCCCGGTTCGACGACGCTTACCCGACTGTCGTTGAGTACGCCCGTGAAGCTCAAATCACGGCATCGCCTGAAGCTATCCTTCCGGCGTCGATATCTCTCGCGAAGGCACAGCAATTCAAGATGCCGATTGCTGCTGTACTGAACCGCACGGTCGATTTCGAAACGGAATTGACTGCGGCCCGACTCAACGGCGCGCCAGAGAAAATCGTGCATGCACTCGCCCACAAGGTGATTGCACAGCGCGATCTGTTGGGCACCGCCGATACGTTTAAATGCGCCGCCAAAGCGCTCGGACTACCGTGCATTTCGCAGGACGAGTGGCGTGCCGAATGCGCGCCCACTACGAACCGTAAGCGCGCGCGTACGGGGGCGCTCGATTAAGGGCTTTTATTCCCGCTGATAACGAGGCCACCGCATGGAGGGTCAACGGGCCGCTTCCACTCATGGTCCGTTGACCCATGCGATCAATCGCGTTTCGCTCGCCGAAAGGCTCCGAGCCATGCCACTTGATCACCTACGAAAGCCCCGGCACCCCGGCATCGGAACCTATGATGGCGATTGACGAATGACTCTAAGTAGTCCATACCCTACCCGTTGGGCTGTGCGTTCAGGCTCGATCCGCTGTGCGCCGATCTGCGTCCGACAGCAATTGGCCAAGCCTCTCACGGAAGACCAGCCTGCATTCCTTCGCCAGCACCGGTCACCCGAAGACCTGTCCTTGGTGCGGAAATGCAAGAGAGCGTATGGCAACCTCGACGTCCTCCTGCGTGACCGTACTTGAGCCGTCACGCAGGTACCGAAGTGCAGCGAGTTCAAGGATTCGTTTCAGTACGGCATCCGTATCCAAGAGGAAACGATCCTGCACCGCGCGTGCCGCAAACTCAGCAGTGCAGCGTGACATTGCGAAGGTGTCGTCTGCCATCGTTCTAAGTCTTGTACGGACATAAGAGGCTATCCAGTTGTCCCGTGCGGTACCGTATCTCACGTCACGCAGGCAACGGCAACCAGCCACAGCCCCGTGGTTCTCTTTCTCTGCTGTGGATTCGTCAATCGTTTGTTTGACGGTGCATCGTTCTTCGCTTGCTCCATGGTCAAGCATCTCGAAAGCGCATTCGCATGGTGCACTAACGACATTCTGGTCACGCGGGCATCGAGGCGTTTCTTCACGTGTCATCTCAACTCTCCTGACTAACTAGGTTAGCGAGCGCCGTTCCGGAGGACGTTCGCCAATCCAGTATTTCTCCAAATTCGCAAAGTCAAGTTTTCGCAGGAGAGCATCATCAGGACGTCTATGGGAATCAATTCAGAGGAGTGCCAGCCGGCGTAACACCAGCCAAGCGCTTGAGTCTGGACAGAGGACACTGATCCCAGCTACAGAATGGAATGGAAAAGGCGTATATCGAAAACTGATATCGCCTTGAAGCACGACGCTTTTTGTTCTCTCTTTTGTAGCCGCGATGGCACATCACGTGCACGTCTGCGTGTGAAGTGCCAGTGCAGGCAGCGTCCTTTCGTGCACTATCACGCAAGCCCTGCCTACGTGTCTTGCCGACGAAGCCGACCGGTATGGTGCCTGACGCACCGGGCGCGGGAGTCCAGGCATAGAAAGCATGAAAAGCGCCGAGAAATAGATAAAGCCGCACCCGCAGGCGCGGCCATGATTGAAATGGACAGTTGAATCCGACGCGGCAGCCGACCGTTCAGTTCGAACGCGAGCGGTGCTCACGATCGGCCTCACGGCTCTTCTTCGTCATGTAACCATCGTACCGGCAGTAGCGAGCACAACACCCAGTACGAAGAAACTCCAGCTCATCATTGTCCCCCATCGTCAGCGAGACCTTTAGGCTTATCTCGTACGCGATTGCGATGCGCGACGATTTCACTTTCCGAAATTGATGCGTTGAGTAAAATGGCCTGCCACGCTGTCTTCACATTGACCGGTTTGCGGCCAGAGATGGCGAACTCATGGCGTCGCTGGCGCATCCAGTGCCCGAGTTCGCTGATGTGAATCAGCGGCAACGGGAGGTCGGGGTGCAGGTTGCAATCGGGTGACGCGAATACCCCAATACCATCGATTGGCCAGACGCACGGTAGCTTGTCGCTGAGGAAAGCCACCTTGGTGCGGTTCTGGGCTAACGGAGAGCGTCGGATCTCGCGAGCGCCGTCGGCACCCGTGCGCACGAGTTCGTCGCGATGTGCCCCGGGGGTAATCGAGCCGCTCCAGTTCTTGGTCTCGATGACGAAGATGCCAAAGGACGTCACGACAAGATGGTCTATCTCAGCGGTCGGAAAGGCTGTGCCCGGAGCATGGTGGATGAGCACCGCGCCGTCATGCAGATGGAAGTTAGCGCCGCACAGCCATGTGAGCACACGCCGCAGTTCCGCAAGCACGGCGGCCTCGCCCGCCTCACCACGCTGCTGCGCACGCCTGGCCTGCGCAGAAGGCTCATATTGTGCCAAATGCCCAGAATTGCGCCTGCCGCCAAGGCGCGCGTTGCTTGAGCGTGTACTGTGCCAGTAGCCGAGACAGCCGAGCGCGAAAAGTACAATCAGACCAGACATATTGTCCACTCCAAATGAAAGGGGGTAGTGAATCCAGTCTGCCGCGCCAGTTTCGATGTCAAGTAAGCGCGCCTGCGTTTCGGGCGCCGGCACGGCTGAACCCGGAAAGCTGCACTTTTTGTTGAGCTTTCCGGTTTTTTGCGTTCAGGCGCCTGCACAATCCGGAATTCGGATGAGCGGTGACGCGAATTAGCGAGCATTGCGGCGGCCCCACACCTCGAACCCCGCGCGCTCGTCGGGCTGCTTGCCCAGACGCCTGAGCCGTCTACGGACGAAAACTTGTCAGGTGCGCAATGGCCCGAACTCGTGGACGGAGATCGCCCCAGTGCTCTCTGACGACGCGCCAGAAACCGGGCTCCGAGTCACTTACACCGCAGGGCGCCCTGCTGATGCAACGTTGATCAGACGTGAGGCGCATCGCCCGACCCGCCACGTCCGTCGAATGCTTGGGTAACGGGCGGGACCGCCAGTTCGCTCCAGGGCGGCTACGCGCAAATAGTTCGTGAGCGAGCGGCGCGAGGAAGCGACGTCGGGCGCACAGCATGAGCGGTTATGCCGATCGGCTCGCGCCCGACGCGGTCGTTTCAACTTTATCGGGTGCGCTGGCTCCGCTAGAAGAGACGCAGCCACCAAGCCAAAATGAAGAGCGCGCCCCTCAGGATGTACCAACCGCCAATCGCGAAGAAAAAGCCGATGCTGGAGACGACACCCAGTACCTCGGCCCCGTCGTGTAGCCCCTCACTGTAGATCCAGACCGAAAGCAGCCAGAGCAGGTAGAGCGCCGCCGCGATAACGTCCCGCTGTGCGAGCCACGGCCACCCCTTGAATCGGGCCCATGCCTTTTCGAGCCGATCCATCAGTCTTCATCCTTAACTTGTTGTGAAACCTCAAAGGCGAGCTCGCCGAACTTCCATCCAGCAATCGACACAGCAACGAGTGCTGCAAGGTAAATCCACGTGAGTGGCTCGCCCAGACGTTGACCGTGAAGAATGGCATCGATCAGTTTGTATTCCATGTTTGTTTCTCCAGTTGAGGGGCATACAACGGTGCATGCCGCCGGGCTGCGTCACTGCAGCCCGATTTCAGAATCGCATGCCCATTGCAAAGTCAAGGCGCGTGCCGTTCATTCAAAGCCGGCTTCGGGCTGACTGCCAAGGGCGCCGCCAAACGCGGGCACGACTTCATTGGAGTCCTCCGATGGACGGTTGAGATCGGCAAACGAAAGCAAGCAAAAGACCCCATGTTTTCGCGAGATTTTGCCGTCTTGACGTTGCGTCGCGAGCGATAGACTGAATGTTGCAGAGTCGAAACTCTGCGCTCTCGTTGCTTGCATTGCGGAGCAATTTCCGAATACAAGTCTGGGTTTCTTGGAAAAGCCAATCGAATTCGTTCGCCCTCGATTTATCCCTCAATCCTGCCAATACCGCTTTAACAGGACACACACCGTGCATACCTCCGTCTTCGCAGTCGACGTCGGCTACGGCAATACGAAATGGGCATTCCGCGCCGCCAGTGGCAGGGTTGTGACTGGCATGTTTCCGTCGCTTGCGCCGCTGGCACCGCCCCGCTTGCTTTGGGGTGATGGCGAGAGCATGCTCGCCGTGCGCCAGATCGCGAAAATCACCATCGGACGCATCGACTACGAGGTCGGCCCCGGCGTCCCGCTCACCGCCGCTTATGGCAGGACCGGCCGTGCGCTCGGAGACGACTTCGTGCTGTCCGACAACTACGCCGCGTTGCTCTTCGGCGCGATTTGCTTCGCTGGTGTCACTCGAATCCAGCGGCTCGTTCTCGGCGCATCCATGCGCAATTTTGAAAAGGACTCAGCAGTGCTGAAGCAGCGATTCGTCGGCGAGCACGACTTCGGCCACGGCCGCGTCATCGTCGAGAAGGTGGTGGTCATCCCGCAGCCCTTTGGTTCGCTCGTGCTCGCGGCCAGCTGTCGTGGCGACAACTTCAGACGCGACGATGCGCACCTGGTTGTCGACGTCGGCTGCTTCACGACGGACTGGGTCTACGCGAACGGCTTCGCGATGGATTACAACCGCAGCGGTGGCATGCCAGGCGGCACATCGCAGATCGTCCGGCGCATCGCGAAGCTCGTTTCACGCGACGAGGACGAAGAAGTCGACGAGATCGAACTCATTGATAAGGCTCTGCGCGAGAAGTCGCCCTTTTTCTTTTATGGCAGAAATGTCGAACTTGCACCGTATATCGAACTGTCCGCGCCGATCATCGCCGATGTTGTGATGGATCTACAGAACCGCATCGCCCCCCTGCCCGACGTGCACTCAATCATCCTTTCGGGCGGCGGTATAGCACTCTACGCCGCCGCGATCCGTCGTGCCTTCCCGCGCGTCATCATCGAAGTGATCGACTCCCCATGCCTCGCCAATGTTCTCGGGTTCCGGATGATCGGCGAAGCTGGGCTCGCGCGTGAGCGCCGCGCGGATTGAACGAAAAATTCCTGATGCGCATGACTATGACCCGTCTCGCCTCACCGCTGCTCTATCAGCGATTGGACCGGCGCACATCGACGCGAGCGCGCAGCGCTATTGAGATCGCCTGGCGAAACGACGCTGCTTCGAGAACTCGTACGGCATGCGCCAACGTCGGATCCCGAGCCTGCATCGTGCGTACAGGCACAAAGTCGGCGTTAAAAACCACAGACGCGATTGTGACCAGGGGATTTGAGACCCGCGCAGGCAACGCAGCGGACATTGCGCAGGGCTTCAGCTCCAATCTGGGTAGCCTGCTGGCGTGCCACTTCCACGAGCCACACGCACTTGAGCGCCGCCGTACTGCTGCAAGTATCACACCCAATGATGCAGTTCGCCTCATGGTGCACCGGTCGTTCGTCGCGCACGCAACTGACGCCTATGGTTGCGGGCTACCGGTACACCATAAGTCAGCCGAGCCGACGAAGAGTCCGATTGTCCACCCCATGGCATCAATTCGGTAATGGCGTAGCACGCCGGCTAATCGTTTGACAGACGCGCTCAACATGATGGAATGCGTCGATCGTCGGCAGTGTTGCCGCGGATCGGGTCCGGCCTTTACCTCTTTCGGCGTTTTCTCCGAAATGAAGGGCTGAATGATTCGAACGCCATACCGCCGTCCCCGGAGTGGGGTGGAAGATTAGCTATAAATTCAGCGTTGACTTGTTGAGCCAGATTGAGGTTAAACATACACGCCTTGATAGCGTCTTCTAGCGCGTCGATATGCGAAATCAGCTTCTCGGCATCTGGGCCCTGTATGCGAAGCGATTTCGCGCCGCGCTCGACAGAGACCCATAGTCGCAGATTCTTGGGGGCAGGAGGGACACCGGAGTCAAGCAACCGCAGGACGTCGCTCGCGTGAACGAGTTTCAAGGCTTTGGCTTTCGCCGCGCGCTTACATATCTCGTCGGTTCCGAGCTTTCGGGTTATGTCCAACAGCTTCTTGCCCAATCCGAAGCTGACGTAGTCCGAGCCCCCAAAGGCTTCCACGACTGGCTTCGGCAGGCGACTGATCGAAATGCACTTGGAGATGTGACTAACCGAGACAGAGAGCGCGGACGCCATGGCACTTCGAGATGGCCAAAGCCCGGTCGCCAGGTCGTAGCTATAGAAGTTGCCTAGGTCCACGGGCCCGGCTTTTGAGAGGGTGCGAAGACCCCTGTGGACCGTGCAGCTAAGAGCCCTATCGGTCTCCAGCAAATCGTCGCTCATTTCAGTCATCGTTTAAAGCGCTTGTCGCCTGCGGAAGGCGAAAAAAGTTGTTGCGAGAAAATAGCATGCTTCTTGTTCGTGGCGTGCCACGTGCCTGAAAGCGATTTGTCTATCATCATGCAAACACGTTGGGCAGTATTGAATCTAAAGATAATTTTCCATCTTGTTGAAATTTTCGCGCGTTCAAAATGTGCAACTATGTGGCGTACCCGGCAAGTTGGAGGACCAAAAGCTGGCTAAAAAACTGCACCTTTCCGGTGTGCGCCGTGCAGGCGCCTGCACGCGTTTGCGTCTCCATCGTACAATCGACCCATTGTAAGCATTTAATTTTTCGAGGATTTTTTCCTACGGCAAACAATTTGGAACGTTCAATTCGTGCAATAGTATGGCTTAAGCATGCAATCGCGGGCAGTCCAAAAGCTTCACAAAAACACCACCATTCCGGTCGAAGGCGTTCAGGCGCCTGACAAGGACGCGCGCCGCAGACTCTGAACTCAAATCGGCGAGTAATCTGGGGACACGCGGCCTCTCGGAACGGGCCGCCCTTGCACGCACGATATGACATCGATCGACGGATTCCGCTCGCTTCGTGTGCCCCGAGATTGTCAGCGCGGCATCACGCCCGATGTGCCGGAATCGCTTACATCCACCGAAGAAGTACTGGCAGCAGAACCGGCACGACGAACGCTGTAAACACGCCGTTCAGACCCATGCCGAGGCCCGAAAACGCGCCCATCATCTCGCTCACCTGAAACGCCCGCGCCGTACCGATACCGTGCGACGCCACCCCGATCGCAAAGCCACGCACCTCGGGTTCGCGCACGCGCACGGCATCGAGAATCCAGCGCGCGCGCACCGCCCCAAACACGCCCGTAGAAGTCACGAGCACCGCAGTGAGCGAAGGAACGCCGCCCACCTTCTCGGCGACCGCCATGGCGATGGGTGTTGTAACCGACTTCGGCGCCAGCGACGCAAGCGTTTGCTGCGAAGCGCCGAACATCTTGGCGATACCGACCGCCGAGACTATTGCGGTAAGCGAACCCGCCACGAGGCCGCCAAGAAGCGGCAGCGCAAGCGCGACCGTTGCGGGCCCAAGCAGGAAGTGGACAAACTGCGCGCCTTCGAAATAGGTGCGATACAGCGTATCAGTGATCTTCAGCGCAACGACGACGATCGCCACGGCAATCAGCACCGGGTTGGCGAGCGGGTTGTGTTTCGCGCGGGCGTAGATGTTCAGCGCGATCAGATACGCGACGAGCGTGACCGTGAGACCGAGCAGCGGTGAGGCCGCGAGGTAGACCCAGATGGCGTCGAGCTTCGCGAACGGCAGGTGCGTATGCATCACGCGCCCTCCCCGGTGTTTTCGCGGCCGCGCTGACGCCGCATCAACGCACGCGTGACGAGCGCCGTGACGGCAATGCCAAGCGTCGTGCTCACGGCGAGGCTCGCGATCACGGCAAGCGCCTCACCGCGCACGGCCTGAGCGGAAACCATGATGCCCACGCCCGCGGGAATGAAGAGCAGCGAAAGATGGCGCAGCAGCTCGAGCGCGGTGGGCTCGATCGCCTCGGCCGCATTGGGCCGGAACATTGCGAATGCGAATAGCAACAACATGCCGATCACGGGACCGGGAACGGGCAGCGAGAAAACGTAGGAAACGCTCTCGCCAAGACACTGGAAGATCAGGAGGGCGGCCAGGGAACGGAGCATGGCTGGGATTTGGCAAAATTGCGCGCGGCGGCGGTCCGCGCGGCCGGCAGTGTAGCCGAGGAGAGGCGAACGCGCAGCGTGACGGGCACCTACGGTATTTATCGGGTGCCCGTTTGAGCGCTCCGGCGAGACGCATCCACGCTCGGCTAAAATGTGGCCCCGGCGGCGCAGCCCGCAAGACCCGTGCCCCCGCCTCCTCCACACATCGACGCTCAACAGCGAACAGGCCTTCGTGAATTCCCCCGCTGCTCCATCCGCGCTTGCCCGGCGTGAAGCCCCGCCCCAACGGCTCCCGTTGCACATCGCCCTCGTCTGCAACACCGCGTGGGCGATCTATACCTACCGCCAAGGCTTCCTGCGCGCGCTCAACGCAGCCGGCGCGCAAGTCACGATCATCGCGCCGCGCGACCGCACGTTCGAGCCGCTCGAGCAGATGGGCTGCAACTGCGTCGATCTGCCTGTCGCTTCGAAGGGCACGAATCCGCTCGACGACCTGCGCATGCTGCTCGCCCTCTTCAAGCACTATCGCGCGCTCAGGCCGAACGTCGTGTTCCATTACACGATCAAGCCGAATATCTATGGCTCGGTTGCGGCGTGGCTCGCGCGCGTGCCGTCGGTAGCGGTCACGACAGGGCTCGGCTATGTATTCATCCAGAAGAGCCGCGCGGCGCAAGTTGCCAAGCGCCTCTATCGCTTCGCGTTCCGGTTCCCGCGTGAAATCTGGTTCCTGAATCGCGATGACGAAGCCGCCTTCCAGCAAGAGAACCTGCTCGCGCATCCCGAACGCGCGCGCCTGCTGCATGGCGAAGGCGTCGATCTGGACGAATACGCATTCACCCCGCTGCCCGAGCGCGAAGCGTTTGCGTTCGTGCTGATCGGCCGGCTGCTCTGGGACAAGGGCGTGGGCGAATATGTCGAGGCCGCGCGGCAGTTGCGAGCACGTTATCCGCATGCGCGGTTTCGCTTGCTGGGCCCGGTGGGCGTCGATAATCCGAGTGCCATTACACGCGATGAAGTGGCCGCATGGGAGCGCGAAGGCGTAATCGAGTATCTGGGCGAAACCACCGATGTGCGCCCTTATATCGCCGATGTGGACTGCGTCGTCCTGCCGTCGTACCGCGAGGGCGTGCCGCGCACGCTCATGGAAGCGAGCGCGATGGGCCGCCCGATCGTGGCGACCGACGTGCCTGGCTGCCGCGAAGTGGTGACGGATGGCGAAAATGGCCTTCTCTGCTCGGCACGCGATGCGGCTTCGCTCGCGGCCGCACTGTCCCGCATGATCGATATGGCCCTTTCTGCGCGCGCAGCCATGGCCGAGCGAGGCCGGAAAAAAATTGCGAAAGAATTCGACGAACGGGTTGTGGTACAACGCTACCGGGAACTGATTCGGGAATTGACCGGATTGACGTTTTGAACAATTGGAGAGGAACGGAACATCGCATGGCAACGAACTCTAAGGGCACAATTCTCGTCACGGGCGGTGCTGGCTTTATCGGGTCCCACACCAGCGTCGAGCTCCTCAATGACGGTTACGACGTAGTTGTCGTCGATAACCTCATTAATAGCCGTCAAGAATCGCTCGCGCGCGTGACGCAGATCACCGGGAAACCGATTTCGTTCTACGAAGCCGACGTGCGTGACGCTCAGGCGCTCACGCGCATTTTCGAAGCACACAAGATCACTGGGGTAATCCACTTCGCAGCGCTCAAGGCAGTGGGGGAATCGGTCGCCAAGCCGATCGAGTATTACCGCAACAACCTCGACGGTCTGCTCGTCGTGCTCGACGTGATGCGCCAGCACGGCGTCAAGCAGTTCGTGTTCAGTTCGTCCGCAACCGTCTATGGCGTACCCGAGCGCTCGCCCATCGACGAGACCTTCCCGCTCTCGGCCACGAACCCGTACGGCCAGTCCAAGCTGATCGCCGAGCAAATCCTGCGCGACGTCGCGCTCTCCGACCCGACGTGGCGTATTGCCGTGCTGCGCTATTTCAACCCGGTGGGCGCGCATGAGAGCGGCTTGATCGGCGAGGATCCAGCCGGCATTCCGAACAACCTCATGCCTTATGTCGCGCAAGTGGCGGTGGGCAAGCTCGACAAACTACGCGTCTTCGGCAGCGATTATCCGACTCCGGACGGCACGGGCGTGCGCGATTACATTCACGTGGTCGACCTCGCGCTGGGACACATCAAGGCGCTTGATGCGTTGGCTTCCCTTGACAAGGGCTTTGTCGTGAATCTCGGTACCGGCCAAGGCTATAGCGTGCTCGAAGTCGTGAAGGCCTTCGAGAAGGCATCGGGTCGCTCTGTCCCGTATGAGATCGTCGCGCGCCGCCCTGGCGATATCGCGGAGTGTTATGCAAATCCTGCAACGGCAGAAAAGCTGATCGGCTGGAAAGCGCAGTTCGGGATCGAGCGCATGTGCGTCGATCACTGGCGCTGGCAGGAGAAGAATCCGCGAGGGTTTGAGTAAGAAAGAGCGGCGTTCACCACGCGAGGACCGGTCGGTCCTCGCCGTCAAAACTTAGCCGGCCACTCGCGCCGACGTCCCACCCACGCTCTGCAGCTTGGGCGGGCTGGATGGCTGATACTCCGGCACCCAGCGGCGCAAATCCCTGCGCACCTCATCGTCGTTCGGCACGCGATGCTGCATCAGCCAAGGCAGCAATTCGTCGAGCAAGTGCTCAGGCACTTCACGCGCACGCGCAATACGCAGCTTGGGATGCGGCGTACGCGTAGTCGTCTCATCGTCCGCAAGCAGCTCCTCGTATAGCTTCTCACCCGGGCGCAGCCCCGTGAAAGCGATACGGATATGCTCCTCGGTGAACCCATACAAACGGATCAGGTCGCGAGCGAGATCGACGATTTTGACTGGCTTGCCCATGTCGAGAATGAAGATTTCGCCGCCATGTCCCATGCTGGAGGCTTGCAGCACGAGCTGCGAAGCCTCGGGAATCGTCATGAAGAAGCGCGTGATCTCCGGATGCGTAACGGTCACTGGACCGCCCTTCGCAATCTGCTGCTGGAACTTGGGAATCACACTACCCGCACTGCCCAATACGTTACCGAAGCGAACGGTCTCAAACTGGGTACGCTCGCTCGTCTGCTGCATTGCCTGACAGGCCATCTCGGCAAGGCGTTTGCTCGCGCCCATCACGTTCGTCGGGTTAACGGCTTTGTCGGTCGAAATGAGCACGAAATGGCGGACCTGGTGCTTGATCGCCGCACGTGCCACGCGGTACGTGCCCAGCACATTGTTGCGGATCGCCTGCCAGGCATTGAGTTGCTCCATCAACGGAACGTGCTTGTATGCCGCTGCGTGGAACACGATGTAAGGCGTGTAACGCGCCATAACCTGGTCTAGCAGCAGCGAGTCCTTAGCATCTCCGATAATGGATACCACAGAAAGTTCTGGGAAGCGCTCGCGAATTTCTTCCGTGAGCCGGTACATTGCGTATTCGGACAGATCGAGCGCGACGAGTTGCGCGGGCACGAAACGCAGGATCTGGCGACAGAGTTCCGAGCCGATCGAGCCGCCCGCCCCCGTTACCATGACCACCCGTCCGCTCAACAGGGCTTCGACGTGAGGCGTATCGATATTGACCGCATCGCGACCAAGCAGGTCCTCGAGATCGATGTTACGGACCTGCGAAAGAAAACCCTGACCAGGAGTGAGTTCGGTCAAAGCCGGCAACATCAGCGCGTTCACACCCGCGCGCAGGCACTGGGAAGCGACATGACGCTGCACCTCCGCCGACGCGGACGGAATGGCGATAATGGCAAAATCGCAGCGCAGCGTGCTGGCCCAGTGCTCGATGTCGCCAATCGGTCCCAGCACTTTGTAGCCGTAGATCTCGCGGCCCTTCTTCGCAGGATCGTCGTCGAGCAGCCCTACGAGGCGCCACTCCGCCGAGCGCGACAACTCGCGCGCGAGACTTGCACCGGCCCCACCCGCACCTACGACAATCACAGGCTTGCCCTGCGCGACAAGGCCACCGTACAAATAAAATTCTTTGGTCGCGCGATAGAGAGCGCGCGCGCCGCCCATGACGAAAAACAGCAGCAACGGCGAGACGATTAGCACCGAGCGCGGAATAATCGGCGACGGCTGCAGCATGACCGACGCCACCATCGCTATTAGCGCGGCTGAGACGATCGCCTTCGAAATGCGCATCAGATCGGGCAGGCTCGCGAAAACCCACATACCGCGATACAGCCCGAAAATACGAAACATGATGGCGTAGACCGGCAACACCCAGACCAGGTTGTCGACGGCACCATGCCTGAACTCAGTTGGAACGGAAGCGTTGAAGCGTAGAAGATAGGCCGTCAGCCATGCGGCGGCCACCGCGCCGATATCAAAGATAAAGGCGCTGAATGAGAGCCAAGAGGCTTTATTGCGAAGCATCAGCTCGACCTCAGGGTTGTCTGCTAAGGGACTGGAAACGGCGCCAGCGCATGTCAATTGCCGCGCCCATCAAAACAAGAACGACAGCCCAACCTCCAACGATCCCCCACTGCAAGGCCGTGGGTAATGCCAACGCCCAAAGAGCAAGTATTATGCCGGTAAACATGATCAGATACCACGTCAGTGCCGTTACCGCATGACCGGTCCCAAGGCGAACCATGCGTTGATAATAATGTTCGCGGTGCGCTTGCCAAAATTTTTCGCCGCGCAGAAGCCGCTTGATCAGCGTGATAGACGCGTCGCCAATAAAGGGCGAGAACACGAGCACCGGGAACCAGATCGGCCAAGCGCCGTTGCGCCAGCCCCAGTAGCCGAGCGCACCGGCCAGAAAGCCCGTGGGGATCGACCCGGCATCGCCGAGAAAAATCTTCGCCGGGTGGAAATTGAAAAGCAAAAAACCGCCCGCAGCACCTGCGACCGCCGCACAAGCCCAACTCAGTTCCCGCATCGGCGTCGGCCCGAACAGCGCGGCAATTGCGTACGTGCTGAAGCCAAACAGCGCCATACCGCCGGCAAGACCATCGGAGCCGTCCATGAAATTGTAGAGATTAACCAGCCACAACATCAAAAACGCCAGACTCGCGAGGCACCACCAGGGAATCGGGGCCGGATAGACAACGACAAGGGCCAGCACGGCAACGAAATGCGCACCAAAACGTACGCGCGCGGGCAAGCCGCGGCGGTCGTCGATTTGCGATACCGCAGCCAGGAAGGCAACGCCAACAGCGATCAACCACAGCGATGGGGCCAAAAGCCCAATCGCGAGTACGACCACCGGCATGATGCCCCACCCGCCGACACGCGGAGTCGGCCGCTCGTGAAGAGAACGTTCGTTCGGGATATCGGTGGCGAGACGCCACGCGAGACCTGTCTTCAACAGGAGCGCGAGGATAGCGGCACACAACACGCCGCACGCCAGCGCAATCGAGGTGGCGTGCAGCAGGGACGAAATGTGGACTTGCAAATTCAACGCAGGCGTTCTCCACACATTAATGCGACGCTCGATACCACTTTGCAGTGGCTTCCAGCCCTTCGTCGACTACAAACGGTGGTTGCCAGCCGAGCCGCTCGCAGATGTGAGACGTGTCGACTTGCAGGCTCGTCGTCAGACGCTCCATCTGCGCTGCGCGCCCCGTGAGCACCCCGGCCACGCGCAGTAGACGCGGAGGAACGGAAATTAGGCGCGCGGGCTTCGACAGATGGCGCCCCACGCCTCGCAACAGTTGCGCGACCGAAAGATCATCCGCGTCGGCCACGTGGAAGCAGGCGTTCGCGGCTCGCGCGTCGTTGGCACAGTGTATGAGCGCGTCGGCCAGATTCTCCGTGTACATCAGGCTGCGCCGCGCATCGATCGAGCCAAACGGCAGCGGCACACCGCGCCAAAGCGCATCCATCATCTGCAAAAAATTGGCGCCGACGCCTGGCCCATACACAAGTGGCGGGCGCACGACAACGACTTCCATCCCCGTTTCCTCGCTCAGGCGCCAGAGCGCCTCCTCCGCCGCGAGCTTCGAGCGGCCGTACAGATCGACCGGCATGGGCTGCGCGGACTCGGCAAGCGGCGCGCCTCCATCCGACTCCGCGACAGCCTTGATGCTGCTCACGAAAACCACCCGCCGCGCGCCCCGGGCGTGGGCAGCGCGGGCGACGCGCAGAGTGCCTTCGACGTTAGTTGCGTAAAAAGCCGCCAGCGGGTCCGGCGCCTCATCGCGCATCACGTGAACTCGCGCGGCCAGATGAACGACGCAATCAGGCGACAAGTCGTCCGGCCAAGCCTCCAGCAATCCCACAAAATCCGCCGCACCGTGACGCCATTCGCGCACGCCATCGACACCGACGTCGCCACGCCGCACCAGCGCGGTCACATCATGGCCATGGCCGGCCAGCGTCCGGCACAATGCGCGCCCGATCAGACCATTTGCGCCCGTCACCAATATGCTGCTCAAAGCCACTTCCATCCGAACCGGTTGTAAAACTTGTACGCCGACGCCACGAACATCCGGATGTGCGCCCATCCCTTGCGGGACGCGCCACCGCCGTGGTGCAGCACCCGCACCGCAGGCGTATAGACGACGTGTGCGACATCATGGGCACGCAGACTCAGGTCGTAGTCCTCGAAATAAAGAAAGTAACGGGCGTCGAACCCGGCAAGCTTTTTGAGCACCTTCGTGCGAAACAGCATGAAGCAGCCGCTCACGATCGGTGGATCCCATAGCGTGTCGCGCTCGTTGATCTGCGCGCGCATTTCGTATCGCGCAAGGCGCGACTCGAAAGGCCGACGCGCCGCGCGCGGCAGGAAGCCGCGCACGAACAGGTCGATGAGCGTCGGGTACTGGCGGCATAGGTACTGGAGCTGGCCGCTGTCGTCGACGATGGCCGGCGTAAGTAATCCCACTTCCGGGTGAGCCTCCAGGAACTCCACCGCCTCGAGCAACGCGCTGGGCTCGATGTCCACGTCGGGATTGAGCACCAGGTGGTAGCGGCTCGATGTCCGTTCGATGGCAAGGTTATGGCCGCGCCCGTAGCCGATGTTGCCGTGGCCGCTGAGGGTCGTGCACTCAATGCCTGCCTGTGACAACGAGGCACGCATGCTCGTCATGTCCGGCATGCCGCCGTTGTCGATCAGATAGAGGTGAATCGGCATCCCCGGCCTGACCCGCTCCAACGCCGTACCTGCCGCTGCCAGGCTCGCGAACGTCCGCCCGAGCAACTGCCTGTCGGGATGAAAAACGACCACCGAGACGGATACCCCGCCGTGATCCATGCTAGATACCGCACTCACTGTCATCTGGTAACGCGACGATTCGGTACGCTTTACGCGTCACCTGAATAAAAGGGGCCAGCAAAAATGTCTAGTTTCCTAAAAATGCACGTTTCCGGCAACTCGCTTTGCCATTTGTTACGAGCACACGACAATGCGAACCGAATAGAGCTGCGATCAACAAGCCGCGTGAAACGCACCCCCGACTGCGCCCCCAATCATAGGCGGGAGATACGCCACGCGTCTTATCGAAGCTGCCCGGCCTCCCGATAAATTAAGAACCGACATAAATGTAACAGCGTCACAATATCCGGTTAAAATTCTGCGGTTTGACGCACGGAATCGCACCTGGCGCACGCGCCCAGGCAAGCGCACCGGATAGACCATTTCATAGAATTAAGTTGCCACTGGCCAACTGTATGCGCAGCAGACCACTCGTTGTTGACCTGGACGGCACGTTGATTCGATCGGATGTGCTGATCGAATCGGGATTTGCCTATCTCAAATCGGCGCCACTGCGGTTTTACCGGCCGCTCATGTGGCTTGCCCGCGGTGGCAAGCCGGCTCTCAAGGCGGGGCTTGCCGAGAGCATGAATATCGACGTCACAGTCCTGCCCTATGACCCGCAGGTGCTCAGCTGGCTCAAGGAAGAGCGCGATGCGGGACGCCCGCTCGTGCTCGCGACCGCGAGCCACGAGCGCTATGCGCATGCCATCGCCGATCACCTCGGCCTGTTCGACCAGACCTTCGCGACGGCAAACGGCGTCAATCTCTCGTCGCATCGCAAGCGCGACAAGCTCGTGGCCGAGTTCGGCGAGAGGAATTTCGACTATGCCGGCAACTCGCACGACGACATCGCCGTGTGGCAATCGGCGGCGCGAGCCTACGTCGTTAATCCGTCGAGCGGGGTCGAGCGCGCCGCTCGCAAGATCGGCAATGTCGAACGCGTCATCGAGTCGCGAACACCGACGCTGAAAGTCTGGTCGAAATCGTTGCGCCTGCACCAGTGGTTGAAGAACCTGCTGATCTTCCTCCCGCTCCTCGCCGCGCATAAGCTCGACCACCCGGACGTCATCGCCGCAGCGCTGCTCGCATTCCTCGCCTTCGGGCTCTGTGCGTCGAGCGTCTACCTGCTCAACGACCTGCTCGATCTCGAAGACGACCGGCACCATCCGACCAAGCGCAAGCGCCCGCTCGCATCCGGCGCGTTGCCGCTCACTTGGGGGATCGGACTCTTTCCTGTCTTACTCGTGGGCGCCTTCGTGCTCACTGTGCTCTTCCTCCCCTGGCGATTCGCTGCCGTGCTAGTGGGCTACTACGTGCTCACGCTCGCGTACTCGATGTACCTCAAGCGGCAGGTGATGGTGGATGTGGTCGTGCTTGCGATACTGTACACGATTCGCATCGTCGCCGGCACGGCCGCCATTGGCACGCACCTCACTTTCTGGCTGCTCGCGTTCTCGATGTTCATCTTCCTGAGCCTCGCGCTTGTGAAGCGCTACGCAGAGTTGCACTCGATGAAGGCGCGCGGGCTCGTCAAGACGCGCGGGCGCGGCTACGTACCTAGCGATCTGCCACTCATCTCGTCGCTGGGCACGGCGTCGGGCTACCTCTCGGTGCTCGTCCTCGCGCTGTACATCCAGGACGGCAACACGGCGAAGCTCTACCGGCATGCGCAAGCCATCTGGCTCGCATGTCCGCTGCTGCTTTACTGGATCAGCCGCACCTGGATCATCGCACACCGGGGCCTCATGCACGACGACCCGATCGTGTTCGCCGCACGAGACCGCGTGAGCATCGCGGTCGTAGCCCTCTGCTGCCTAGTGTTCTGGGCGGCGACCTAACCAATGAGTACGGTGCTATCCTGGGGGCGGTACCCAGCCCTCCCGCAACAAGCGCACGCGCTAGCATGGCGCGACCGCGCCATGGCGACCTGGCGCGAGACGATAGAGGCACACGGCAACGCACTTGCGTTTGGCAACGGCCGCAGCTACGGAGACAGTTGCCTCGCGACCTCGAACCATGTGTTACAGACCCTGCCGCTGGACCGCCTGATTGCAGCCGACTGGGCGACCGGCGTACTGCGCGCGGAACCCGGCGTCACGCTCGAACAGATCCTCGAAATCGCAATCCCGCGCGGTTGGATGCTCCCAGTCACGCCCGGCACCAAATACGCGACGCTCGGCGGCGCAATTGCCAATGACGTGCACGGCAAGAATCATCATGTCCGCGGCACCTTCGGCCGCCACGTGCGCCGCTTCGGCCTTGCACGTAGTGACGGCAGCCTGATCGAATGTGCGCCGGACGCATATCCGGAACTCTACGCCGCCACGATTGGAGGTCTGGGTCTCACGGGCCTGATCCTTTGGGCGGAAATCCAGCTCATGCCGATCCGCTCCAGCCTGATCGACCAGACGAGCATCCGCTTCAATAACCTCGACGAGTTCTTCAGGCTCTCGGAACGTCTCGATCCACTGCACGAATACAGCGTGGCATGGGTGGACTGCCAGAGTCGGGGGGCGACGCTTGGGCGCGGCATATTCATGGTTGGCGATCACGCCGCGGATGGGCCGCTCGAAGTCGACCGGCGCAAGAAGCGCACCGTACCGATGACGCTGCCCGTCCCCATCTTCAATCCGCTGACCCTGCATGCGTTCAACGGCTTGTACTATCACCGCCAGCGTAGCGGTGAGACGCGCTCGAAAGTTAGCTACGATGCTTACTTTTACCCGCTCGACAGCCTGCTCGAATGGAATCGCATTTACGGGCGCAAAGGCTTCCAGCAGTATCAGTGCGTGGTGCCGCCTGAGGCCGCGCGCGACGCTATCCGAGCCATTCTCGACGCAATCGCGACGAGCGGCACGGGCTCATTTCTCGCCGTACTCAAGCGTTGCGGCGACATCCGCTCGCCGGGGCTTCTCTCCTTCCCGCGCGAAGGCACGTCGCTCGCGCTCGACTTCCCGCAGCGCGATGCGCAAAATGCACGGCTTTTTGCGCGACTCGACGCAATCGTAAGCGAAGCGCACGGCCGGATGTATCCGGCGAAGGATGCGCATATGTCCGGCGCCGATTTTCGGGCCGCCTACCCGCAATGGCAGCAACTAGAGAACCTGCGAGATCCCGCGATGCTTTCGCGGTTCTGGGAACGAACGACTCGAACATGAAGAATATCCTCATCGTGGGCGCAACCTCGGCCATCGCCACAGCCTGTGCCCGCCGCTGGGCCGCGCAAGGCGCGCGCCTTTTCCTCGTCGCCCGCAACGGCGAACGGCTGCAGCAAGTCGCCGATGACCTCACCGCGCGTGGCGCCAAACTCGCGGCGTGCTATCAACTCGACGTCAACGAAGTCGAGCAGCACGCGGCGATGCTCGCGCGCTGTCAAGCCGAACTTGGCGCGCTCGACATCGTACTCGTCGCGCCTGGCACGCTTCCCAACCAGGCGCAGTGCCAGGCCGACGCAGCCGTTGCGATGCGCGAATTCAACACCAACGTCACGTCGATCATCGGTCTGCTCACACCAATCGCGAATCTGGTCGAGACTCAGCGACGTGGTACGATCGCCGTCATTTCGTCCGTGGCAGGCGATCGCGGCCGGCCGTCGAACTATCTGTACGGGAGCGCGAAGGCCGCGCTTTCGGCCTTCTGCGAGGGTCTGAACGCACGCCTCTTCAAGGCCGGCGCACATGTCGTCACGATCAAGCCCGGCTTCGTCGCCACGCCGATGACCGAAGGCCTGCCGCTCCCCGGTCCGCTCGTTGCGACCCCGGACAAGGTGGCCGGCGAAATCACGCGCGCCATCGAAAAGAACACGGACGTTCTCTATACGCCGTGGTTCTGGCAACACATCATGCTGATCATTCGCTCAATCCCGCGCGTCATGTTCAAACGCGCGTCGCTTTAAGCAGCACGGCAGCCGCCTCACTCGAACCGCCGTAACCAACATTCGTCATGAGTCGCACCAAGATCGTCGTCCTTTATTCCCTTTTTTCAGCGATCTCAATCGCAGCAAATATCGGCACACAGAAAATCTACCTTATGTTCGCTCCCCTCCTTTTTGCCGTGCTTCTCTCGGTACTGGCCGGTACGACGGTAGGCCTCGGCGTGAAGTTCCTCCTCGACAAAGTCTGGATCTTCGAATACCAACACCGCGACATCGCGCACGGCATTCAAAGTTTCATTCTGTATTCGACCATGGGCCTCGCAACGACTGCCATCTTTTGGGGCTTCGAGTTCAGCGCAGACCATCTCTTCGGCACGGAAACAGCACGCCTTACTGGTGGCACAATTGGGCTGGTGATCGGCTACCTAGTAAAGTACCGCCTCGACAAAAAATTCGTATTCGCCTGACGATCGATTAATCGATTAATCGGGCTCTTAAGCACAGACTGGTCACCGACTGGCCCGCTTGACGTGCCGTCGGCATGACGGTGTAGCCACAAGGACTTTTCAACTACGCCTAAGCCTGACGCCTCAGTAGAATAATGAACGTACTCAGTAGAATAATGAACATATCAAGCGCAAAGCGCGCCATCGACTTTCCTCTCGCCCTCGCAACCTGCTTACTAACGTTCATCATTGCAACTGCGGCGCTCTTTGCTGTGATGCAGGGGGTGAATGCACCGAACATCGTTACTACTTGGGTGCCAGCGTATGGCCTTACGGCTATGGTCGGCTGGGCGATCTATATGGGAAGGATGCGGGGTCTATGTTGCACTATTGGCGCCAGCCTGTTAATCGTCGGCTGTGCGCTAGTGTCCAACATCTATTTCGATTTCTCAAGCGACGGCCTTGGCTACCATGCGAACGGCATCTATCAACTCGCCGAGCACTTTGACTTTCTGAGATCGTCGCTGACCGGACGATATGCAATCTACATCAACAGCTATCCGAAGCTGTCGTGGTTCTACTCCGCTGCCCTGATGAAGATGACGGGCAATTATGAGTTCGGAAAGAGTATCAACCTGATACTCCTGCTAGCAGCCGCACTAGTCACGTGGTCGGTGATGCGCGGCGCGCCCATTCTCGCTAGAGTAACCGGCGTCCTGTGTATCTGCGCGAATCCGATTATCGTTTCGCAGATATTTACGCATTACGTTGACGGTTGCATGGCCGCCCTGCTGTCTATACAGGTGCTGTGTATCTATGGTTTCTTCTGGCGCGAGAGTTCTCGACAACTGATCATTGCGTTTGCATTGGCATCGATCGGTGCTGCGACGCTAAAACACACCGGCCTCGTGTTCTCTACGCTGCTAGTGGGCGGCCTGTTCATTCTCGCAAGAGCGAGGAAAGTTACGCTTGGTCTGCGCGCTTGGCACATTGCAGCGCTTGTCGGAACCTTCTCAATCCTCGCGATCAATCCATACGTAAAGAATCTCGTCGAGGGTCACCACATCTTCTATCCGGCGATGGGGGAAGGCAGAATCAAAACGCTGATCTCCGGCCAGACGACGCCCGAGTTTCATGCGCTCAACAGATTTTCTCAACTTGGGTTGAGCGTTTTCGGCAGAACCAGAAACGAGAACCCGTTCGACAAGTCGACACCTCGCGTTCCGGTGATCAAGGTGCCATTCACCGTCGATGAGCTCGAACTGAAATACTCGGGCGCCATTGATCCAAGGTGGGGAGGATGGGGTCCGTTATTCGGAGGCGCATGCATTGCTGCTTTGGCTCTCGGAGCATTGTGTAGAAAGTCAGTCCGCAGCACCGCGCCGCTGCTTGTAATACTCGCAACGCTTTGCGTGATCAGCCCCGAGTCCTGGTGGGCGCGCCTTAACCCACAGCTTTACATCTTTGTGGCTGTTGTGGCGATTCTGGGTTTGTTGGAGCGGCGCGTCGCAGCTTACGCCTTGGCTGCGGTGCTGTTGATCAACGGCGGGATCGTCGGATACGAGACCACTCGAATGATCCAAAGCGGGAACGCCTACCTCCAGCAGGTGACTTCGGAGCTGTCGGACAACATGCGCGTCCCACTGTATTGGACAAAAACCGTTGAAGACTTGACGCCCATATTTAAGCGCCTCGGGGCTGACACGGAAATGTGCGAGCCAGGAGCGTGCCGCCAGCTAGCATGCAAGGAAATCCTTGGCGAAACCGTTTGCGCTTTTCACACGCATTGACATAAAGCGCGGCGAACCCACGAATGTCGGGGGATCGCCGTGACGAAGCCTAAAGGCTTTCTTATCTAATGCGGCGCGCGCGAATGAAGCCGTTGCAGGTCATTGTAGGCGCGCCGAATGACGCCAACCCGTTGAGGTACACCGTCGTCGTCGCAGACAAGCTCATTCGGGAAGTCGGAAAGGCGAGCATCTGCTGCTGCCCCGTCGAGAAAGATGCCACGATTTGCTGCGATTGGCCTTGAGACGTTGTGATAACACCTGTGGTCGTATTACTCATAGGATCGCGATAGGGATGTCCGTTGCTGAACACCCCCCGCACATACATGGACGCCCCCGGTTTGCCAACCTTTCAGTCTTTGACGGCTCGAAGGTAGAGATTGCACTCATACATCCGGACTTTCGGTGCGGCGTTGCCGCTGTCCCTGATGGAATCCGCTGGCCAAGTTCTCAATAGATCCGTGTGCTCGAGGCACGCTGTGCGGGTCAGATTTCCGTGGCCACGGTCTTACCTGTTTTGCCATCAATTCATGCCTGAACTATGGCCAGCGGTGGCGGCGGAATATCGTGTTTTCCCTCAAGGTTCTCGATAGCTTTTCGCATGAAGGGCATATTGAGCGCACCGTCACCGACATCAAGACGATACAAGTTCCCGCACGCATGAGCACGGCATTGCGCGACTATGAACTGTACTGCCGGGATCGCCGTCTTCGTACAACGACCCTTCGCGCGCGGATGCGGGTGATAGCGTTATTCGCGGAAATTTTCAAGCTAGTTGTCGCCTCAACGATTAAATTTCAGGCGGCCTTCTTCTCCTGGTGACGATTTAGGGCGACGCCCTGGTTGTCGCTTCGATCCGGGTTCAGGTGCACAGCATGTACCCGCTGCCAGTTGCGCGTTGGGCCTTTCCATCGCAGTGGATTGCGCTGCCGTGCAGTCTCATAAAGCGCCGCCCGTCGATCCAGAATGTCCTGGTCGAGGTTGGCGTGGCGCTGCGCTGGCGTCACGAACCGGATCGCGCTGTGACGATGTTCGTGGTTATACCAGCGCACCAGCGCGCCCACCCAGGTGCGCGCGGCGAGCAGGGTATCGAACGCCTTGAGCGGATAAGCCGGCCGGTACTTCAGGGTCTTGAACAGCGACTCGGAACACGGGTTGTCGTTGCTCACGCCCGGGCGACTCAACGACGGCATGACGCCCAGCGCCTGAAGGGTGGCGAGCATCGTCGCGCCTTTCATCGGGCCACCATTATCCGAATGCAGAATCACCTGGCCGGACTGTATCGCTTCGCGCGCGCAGAGGTCCCTGAGGACTTCGCTGGCCTGCACGCTGCTTTCCTCCGCATAGACCTGCCAGCCGACAATTTTTCGGCTGAATACGTCCATAAACAGGTACAGATAAAAATACTGTCCACGGATCGTCGTCGGCAAATACGTGATGTCCCAGGAATACAGCTGGTTCGGCGCGTCGGCGCAAACCGAACGGGGTTTGCTGCGTGCGTGGGCTGGCCGTTCGCTGCGCCGGTGCGCGAGTTGCTTCTCGGCTTTCAGTACCCGGTAGAACGTCGATTCCGAGGCAATATAGCGTTGCTGGTCTGCCAGTCGCGGCACGATCTGGCTTGGCGGCAGATGACCAAATTCGGCCGAGTTCGCGACCGCCAGAAGCTCGGCGCGTTCCTCGGCAGTTAGCTTGTGGCGCGGCTCGTGGTGCCGTAGCGAGCGCCCGTCCACCGCGCCAGGTTCGCCGCGCTGCCAGCGCTGAACTGTGCGCGCGCTGAGCCCCAGAATCCTGCACGCGTGTGCCTGCCGAGCCCCGGCCAGGGTCGCCTCGTTGATGAGACCGATCAATGCCTTGCGCTCTTCAGGGGCCGTCATTCGGCCTCGTCCCCGAGGAGCGCACGGTACTTTTTTTGCAGCACCAGCAGCGCCGCAGCTTCGGCCAGCGCCTGCTCCTTGCGCTTGAGCTCACGCTGCAGTTGCACATTCGCCTGCTTCAGATCCCGGACTTCCTGGGCGCTCTCACGTCGGCCACCGGCTGCACCACCGGCGCAAAAATCCGCTCGCCACTGCGCGAGATGATGCGCAAACAGGCCGCGCTCCCGACACCAGCCGTTCAATGCTTCGTCCACCAGGCCGTGGCTCTCCTGCAGGGCCATCAGGCGCTCTTCAAGCGACCAGTCTTCCGGACGTCTTGCGTGTCCAGAATTCGAGCTCCGGTTCGCGGCGGCGGTGCCTCTCATCCAATTCCTCAATGTCAGTACGTTCACGTTCAATTCGTCGGCGACGGCTCCAACCGTTCGGTTCCCGCGCTGCAGAACTTTCGAGCGCGCCTGCTCCTTGAACTCAACAGAATACGTTTGTTTCGTCTTCAACTTGTACCTCTGACTCTTCTTGATAAGAAAGTTCAGAGGCGACAACTACTATGCCGCCGGGGGGCAAGTGTGCGCAATGCCTTGATGTCTACCGACGTATAGATCCTCGTAGTGTTGGGATCACGATGACCCAACACCTCGCCGATTTCGCTGAGCGAGGCCCCGCGGCTCAACATCTGAGTGGCCAGGCCGTGGCGGAACTGATGAGCACCCATCGTGGGTGCGTCGATGCCAGCGCGCTGAAGCGAATGTCGGACGAGGGAGCCGACGCCACATGGTCCACGAAAACCGGTGATGGGCGCCTTTGCACGTAAAAATACGCGACGACTGGCGCTATGAGGACGCCCGCGCAGCAAATAAGCGGCAATTGCCTTGCCGACGTCCGCAGGTAGGGGCATCTCGCTGCGTTGCCCACTCTTGCCGTGCACGCTCACCTGGCCGGCGCGCCAGTCGATATCATCGAGCTCGAGAAATGCCACCTCACCAGAGCGTAACCCCAATCGCGCAAGCAGGAGCAGGATGGCGTAGTCGCGCCGCCCGATTGCAGTCCGTCTATCGATGCTAGCCAGCAACTGTCGCGTCTGCTCCGCAGAAATCGCTCGAGGAATTGACGGCATCGACCAGTTGGCGACGACCGGAACGGCGGCAGCCAGATCCAGCGTAACGTCGCCGCGATAGCGCGCATAGCGTAGAAAGGAGCGCAGTGCAGTGGTCATTAGCTTGGCTCGCTTCAAATGCAAACTTGGTGCACGGTACTGCACGAATGGAGTTGACCCTGTAATCCCGGACACAGCATCACACTAAGGTTGCTGAATCCATTGCGCGACGGAACGCTCTGGGCGAGCGGTATTTCAACGCGCTATGGGGATGCTTCTCGTTGTAGTGCTCGAACGCGATGGCCAGGTTGCGTGCAGCAGTCGCCGCGTCCGGCTTCGGCATGAAGGCAACGTAATCGCGCTTCATCGTTTTCACGAAGCTCTCGGCCATTCCGTTACTTTGCGGGCTGCACACGGGCGTGGTCAACGGTTTCAGACCAATACCTGTCGCAAACCGGCGTGTTTCGTCGGCTGTGTAGCCCGAACCGTTGTCGCTCAACCATTCAATTTCGGATGGCGTATGCAGCGCATTGCCGAAGCGATTTTCCACCGCTGCGAGCATCACGTCGCGCACGATGTCGCCGCTGTGGCCTGCCGTCGTGGCCGCCCAGCTCATCGCCTCGCGGTCGCAGCAGTCCAGCGCGAACGTCACGCGCAGCGGCTCGCCGTTGTCGCACCGGAACTCGAAACCATCCGAACACCAGCGCTGGTTGCTGCGCGCCACGGCCACCTTGCCGTCATGTCGTCGCTGAGGACGGGGCGGTGCGGTGCGGCGCTGCATCAGCAGTCCATGCGCGCTCATGACGCGATAGATACGCTTCGCATTGAACGGCACCAGTCCCATGGCCTCACGCTCGTCGCGCAGCATGCCCCACACCCGGCGATAGCCGTAGCTCGGCAAATCAACGACCACCCGGCGGATTTCCTCAACCACGGGCGCATCATCGGTTTGCCTGGACTTGCGGCCATCCTGCCAATCGGCGGGTCGAGCAAGCTGCGCCGATACGTTCGAGCGCGACACGCCGAGAACTTCACAAACCAGTTTCACTGGCCGTCCTCCGGCAGCAAGGGCGCGTGCGCTATCCATTTTTTTGCTCGGCCATATTCAACTGCTTCGCGGAGAATCTCGTTCTCCATAGTCTTCTTGCCGAGCATGCGTTGCAGCTCACGAATCTGCTTGAGCGCATCGGCCAGTTCCGATGCCGGAACCACTTCCTCACCAGCCTTGACCGCTGACAGGCTCCCGTCTTGGTACAGCTTGCGCCAGTGGAACAACTGGTTCGGATTCACGCCGTGCTGCCGCGCGACCAACGAAACTGATTTCCCCGGTTCAAAACTCTCTCGAACCATCGCCAGTTTCTGCTCCGCCGTCCAGCGCCGCCGACGCTCCGGGCCCGTCAACACTTCCATCACTTCCTGCCTGGTGTCAGTCAAAAACACAGTCTTATGCCTACCCGTAATTTTAAGTGGGAGACTGTGTCCGGTGTTTCAGGGGGCTACTCCAACGAAGCTCACGATATCCACGGCACGTAATCGCGATAAGTTGACCTTCCCGTTACCGAAACAATGGCGGAGAAAGTCGCAGACGAATGGCACGTAGTAGTTGATCGTTGCATCGGCGAGAGCCCGAGCATCGCGCAGGTACTCCGCGTATGCCTGTGCACAGATCTCAGCCGGTGGCACCCGACGTGTTGCTGTCTTCTCGACAGGAATCACGCCCTCACTCCGCATAAAATCGATGAGATGACGGAGTGCAGCCCGATCGCCACGGTAAGGTTGCACATGTCGGGCGCGAAAGCGCAAATACCGTGTCGCGTGGTCGTAGCAGATGTCCTTTACGCTGACACCTGTCTGCTTAAGCCAAAGACTAAAGCATGCGGCGATACGTATCTGCTGCTTCATGGACTGCGCGCTGTATCCCTGGGCGCTGATCGCATCCGCAAACGATATCAAATGGGCTGCAAGCGGCCCTTCTGGCGCATGAGAGGGCGTGACCCGATCATGAATGGTGTACTTCACGATGACCTCCTTCCCCGGCGTGGGGAGCTGATGGAAGGAGTTCAAGATTATCTCTATCCGGCGTCGGCTGTTTGACTAGGAAAAGCCGTCTTCATGCAATTACAAGACATAATTCGGAAGGGAAGATAGTGCCGCCTGTACTAAACCGCTGAAGCGGTATTGGGGGGAATGGTGGACGTCAATATCTGGCGTTCGACCATCACGGTCGTCTACTGCCGAACCGCCGGCATGGCAGGCCGTCCACCTGGAGCAGTATGGAAGTGCCCGATCGGGCATTCCATCCACTGTTTCAGGAGGTTCGCCATGACACCGCTGCGCGAACGCATGCTGCATGACAGTAAGCGATGATTTCCGCACACCGAATGGAGAATCGTTCGCAGCCAGTGGGCAAGCGTAGCCGCATCGCGACGGTCGAGATCAACCAGCGATGTCTGCGTCAGGGTGGTGAGCATGCGCGGCTGTCAGCGTGCTGACGCGCATCCAGTTTGTCAGTCGGACTGCGCTTTTTCCCGCTGCTGTTGGGCGTAGCGGAACGGCAGCAAATCAGTCACATCAGCATCCGGTGCGCGCTGCGGCATTTCGGTGAGTATGTGCATCAGATAGTCGTATGGATCGACACCGCAAGCTCTGCAAGTCAGCATCAAGCTGTACACGGTAGCGCTCGCCTTCGCGCCATCTTGAGTATCACTAAATAGCCAGTTTCGCCTTGCGACGGCAAACGGCCTGACGTCACGTTCGCAAACATTATTATCTATCGGAGCTCGGCCATCGGTTACGTAACGGCTCAGATATTGCCACTGGTTGCGCGTGTACGCGATTGCCTTTCCAAGCAGACTCTGCGGCGCCACAGTCGGTGCCAGTTCGTCGAGCCACGTCTTGAAGGCGTCGAGCAGCGGGACACTGTGCTTTTGCCGCAGGTCGTATGTGTAGTCGGCACGTGGTAAGCGGTAAGCCATGAGCGTTATAGAGTTCGCGTAAGTGTCGTTGCAGAATGCTCCTCGTTCAGTCCGATCAGGAGCAGACGATGAGTGCAACAGCAAAGCGAGAGGAAGTGGAATCTGCATGGCGGCAGCGGCTAGCGCGCTTTGCAGAGTGCGGACAGACGGTCAGAGCGTTTTGCCGCGAGGAGTCGGTGTCGGAGTTTCGCTTCTATCATTGGCGGCGGCGCTTGCAGAGCCCGGCATCACCGCGTGGTGCGGATGTGCCCACCGCAGGCACAGCCTTTGTCGATCTGGGTACCATTGCGGCAACTGACACGCACGTCGAGCCGGGCACCCCGGCTGGACAGGCGAATCTGACGATCCGCCTCGATCTGCCCGGCGGCATCGTTCTCACGATCGCGAGAAGCTGATGTTCTTTCCGGAACAGCAGGTGCGCGTGTTCCTGTACGGTGCCCCCGTGGACATGCGGCGTTCGTTCGATGGCTTGTACGCGATCGCGCGCCACAGCATGCCGGTCGATCCACTTGGGGGGCATCTGTTCGCGTTCATCAACCGTCGTGCCACGCAGATCAAGGTGCTCTACTTCGATCGCAGCGGCTGGTGCGTTTGGGCCAAGCGGCTCGAGCAAGGCCGCTTTCTGGCCAACTGGAACCGGGTGGATACGCGTGAGATTGATGTCACGCAACTGAAGCTGTTGCTGGAGGGAATCGAGGTCATCCGGCAGCGGCATCGTTACCGGCACCCGCAGCCACAATCACCTGTGAGGCCCTGGCCATGAGGCATACCTTGCCCTATGATGGTGGCCATGCCATCGACAGCCGCCACCGACGAGACCATCGCTGCGCTCACCGCGCGCGTGGCGGCGTTGTCGGCGCGATGCGATGCGGTGCTCGGCGAGAACGCACAATTGCGCGCGCAAGTCGCGTGGTTCCAGCGCCAGCTGTTCGGTCGCAAGAGCGAGCGTCGCATCGTCCAGCCCGATGCGCCACAAGGCACGCTGGGCGAAGCCTTCGATGCCGTGCCCGATGCACCGGTTCCAGGCAGGAAGACACGCATAGCCGGCCACGAGCGCAGCGCCCCGCCCAGGCGTGCGGATGTCGACGAATCGACACTGTTCTTCGACGAGGGCAAGGTACCGGTCGAAGTCATCCCGGTTGCGAACCCCGAAGCCAAAGGACTCGATCCCGAGGATTACGAAGTAATCGGCGAGCGTGTGAGCCACCGGCTGGCCCAGCGTCCCGGCAGCTATGTCGTGCTCAGGTACGTGCGCCCGGTGATCAAGCGGCGCGATACGCAGGCGCTGTCGTGTCCTGCGGCGCCGGTTGGTGTGATCGAAGGCAGCCGCGCCGATGTGTCGTTCATCGCCGGGCTGCTCATCGACAAGCTGGTGTACCACCTGCCACTGTACCGTCAACATCAGCGGCTTGCCCAATGTGGCATCCGCGTGTCGCGGCAGTGGCTCACGCAGATCGCGCAAGCGGCCATTGCGCTCATCGAGCCAATCCACGACGCGCAGTGGCAATCGATCCTGAGCTCGCGCGTCAAGCGCATGGACGAGACGCCGATCAAGGCCGGGCGGGACGGCCCCGGCAAGATGAAGTCGGCGTACTTCTGGCCTGTAATGGGCGAGCGCGAGGAGATATGCTTCCACTACCAGCCGAGCCGGCGGCAGGAGCACGTCGAGCAGTTGCTCGGGCAAACCGCAGCGACTGGCAGCGTGCTGCACACGGACGGCTACAAGGCATACGCCTGGTATGCAAAGAAGACGGGACTCGCCCACGCACAGTGCTGGGCGCACAGCAGACGTGCGTTCGTGAAGGCAGAGGAGATCGAGCCGGCACGGGTGGCCGAAGCGCTGGAGCATATCGGCGCGCTGTATCGCGTCGAGGAAGACATTCGGCAGAAGGGCCTGACAGGCTCCGGCAAGCGCGCCTGGCGGCAGCAATATGCGAAGCCGGCGGCGCAGCAGTTCTTCGTCTGGGTGGACAGGCAGTTTGAGGCGCAAGGCTTGCTGCCGAGCAGTCCGCTCACGAAAGCGCTGGCCTATGTACGCGAGCGCCGCGAAGGACTGTTGCTGTATCTGGACGATCCGGACGTCGAGATCGATACGAATTCATTGGAGCGCGCGCTGCGCGCCATTCCAATGGGCAAGAAGAACTGGATGTTCTGCTGGACCGAACTCGGCGCCAGGCAAATCGGTATCGCGCAAAGCCTGCTGGTGACGTGCAAGCTGCACGACATTGATCCCTACGACTATCTCGTCGACGTGCTGCAGCGCGTGGGCCAGCACCCGGCGTCGCGCGTGCACGAACTCACGCCGCGCATGTGGAAATCGCTCTTCGCCGACAATCCGTTGCGCTCGCCCTTGCATCAGGACGTCTGATATCGCAAGGACGTCGGTGAATTACCGATTACGCAGTGCCGGCATGCCCATTTGGAGCGTGCATTCTGCCGCACGGTCCACTTGACTTCGACGTGCAGCTGTTCGCTGACGTCCTCGCCGATGCGATGCATCGTATTGCCGCAACACGGGCAGCCTCGCTGGTCCTCCGGCAGGTCGTATTCAACACGTCCGCGCTTGAGATAGGCCGGCAGTGGAGTACGGCCAGCCTTGCTTCGTTCAGGCTGACTGGACGGGGGCAGTCCGGTCTCGGGCAGCGCCGGCTGGACACCCTCGTCTTCTTCGTCGGAGGGTTCGGTGCGGGCGATCTGCTCGGCCTCGTCGAACACGCGATCCTTGCGCTTCTCGCTCTTTGGCGCGTAGCGTTCAGCCTGCAGCAGGCGGATCTGTTCTTCGAGTTGCTCGATGCGCTGATTGAGCTCGCCGATCTGAGCGTCGCGCTGGGCAATGTCCTGTGTCGCGCGCTCTTCGAGATCGCGGATATAGCCTCTGACGGCGCTGGGTACGTGCTTGAGATCGGGATGATTCATGCGCTCCAGGATAGCGGAGCACGGCGCGCCGTGGGTTTACGTCAACCCGTAAAAAGCGCGCCGCCGTTGTTTACGTGCAACGCGCCTTTGCGCAGACTAGCTGGCGTGCAGGTAGCGGCGCACAGGATGGCGACGAACGGCGTCGATATCGATACCGTCGAGCAGCCAGTGAAGCTGCTCGGTCGTCATCTCGATGACTTCTTGAGCTCGCTTCGGCCAGACGAAACGGTCTTCCTCAAGCCGGCGCAGCAGCAGCCAGAATCCGGTGCGCTCGTACAGCAGAAGTTTGACGCGATCGCATTTGCGGTTGCGGAAGGCGTACACGGCGCGGGCGAGCGGGTCCAGCTGCATCGACTCCGTGACCAGGGCCGCGAGCGTGTTGATGCCGCAACGGAAGTCGACAGGCTCGCGACAGAGGTAGACCTTCAGATCGGGATCGAAGCGCAGCATCATCTCGCCCTCAGCGCATCGATCATCGCCTTGAGTAGTGCCGTATCCTGCTGGTCACATTCGAGTTCAAGACTGACGCCGTTGGGCAACTGAGCCACCAGGCGTGAAGGCAACGGTGCACGTTGCGAGGGTCGCATCGGCTCGGGCCGTTTCACGGCCGGCTGGGGGTCGGACAGGGATGGCCTGGCTGGCAGGTGCACAGGCTCGGCATCGACCACTTCCAGAACAGGAACGAATGCCGACGTACTGGCTGGTTCCGGCTGCCGTGCAGACCGGGAGCGTGTCTTTATACGATCGAGGGAAATCCACTTGCGAAGCTGGTTGGCGTTCACGCCGGCCTTGAGTGCCAGCCCGGCCACGGAAGCGCCGGGTTTCTGGCACGCCTCGATCAGCTTGCGCTTGCTATCCCGGTCGTACCGGTTCTTGCCGTCGGCCGATTTACCAATTACCCGAAGGGGCAGGAAGTCAAAGTCAGTTTGTAGGTCAGTCATGATCTGCGTCCGCAATGTGTAAGCTGCGGACGCAATCTTGTTCCTGGTTACCCGCACGTTCCAGATGAGCCGAAATTACCGCTTACGCATGACATGCAGATCCGCAACCTTGCAGACAACACCCAGAAGGCCTATCTGCTGCAAGTCTCCAGTTTCGCCCGGCACTTCCGGCGCTCACCCGAGGTGCTCGGTCCCGAGGAGATCCGTGCCTGGATCATCCACCTGACCAACGAACGCAAGCTCGCGGCCGCCAGTGTCCAACTGGCCGTCGGCGCGCTGCGCTTCCTGTACCGGATCACGCTCAGGCGCGACTGGAGTGACGAGGATTTCCCGTTACCCAAACGGCCCGTGAAACTGCCCGTCATCCTGAGCTTCGACGAAGTGACGCGTTTCTTCGAGTCCATTCCGAGCCTGAAGCAGCGCACCATCCTGATGACTGCCTACGCGGCCGGCCTGCGAGTATCGGAAGTCGTCCACCTGAAGGTCACCGATATCGACAGCAAGCGGATGATGATTCGCGTCCGCCAGGGTAAAGGCCGTAAGGACCGCTATGTAATGCTCTCGCCGCGACTGCTCGAGATCCTGAGACTGTACTGGCAGGATGCTCACCCGCGGGAGTGGCTGTTTCCGGGCAACATTCCCGGGCGGCCCATCACGCGCTGCGCAGTCGGCGAGGCATGCGCGCTTGCGCGCCAGCGCAGCGGCATCACCAAACCCGTTACTCCACATTCTTTGCGCCACGCGTTCGCCACGCACCTGCTGGAAACCGGCGCCGATGTACGCCGGATCCAGCTGCTGATGGGACATCGCAGCATGGCGACCACAGCCCGGTATCTCAAGCTGGCTACGAGCACCGTGTGTGCCACCACCAGTCCCTTCGACCTGCTGCCGCGCCCCGCACCCATCCCGCCTGAACCCATACCTCCCGCATACTTCTGAAGCCGGCGATGCGACCGGCGCTCGAGGTGGCGGACATCTTCCGCCGCTGCGGGCCTTACTACCGGCAGAACCATGCCGACGCCCTCAGTCGCGCCCAGCGCCGCGCGATGAGCGCCATCGAGCTGTGCCGTACCGCCGCGCTCGGCGGACATGTTTAGCAGTGCGATACATGTGGTCATCAGCGCATTGCCTACGACTCGTGCCGCCATCGCTGCTGTCCGAAGTGCCAGTCGCTCGCCCGCGCGCAATGGCTCGAACGCCGGCGCGCCGAGCTACTCCCCTCGATCGAATACTTCCACGTCGTCTTCACACTTCCCGAGCCCATCGCTACGCTCGCGTACCAGAACAAGAAGACCCTCTACGATCTGCTGTTTCGCACCAGCGCCGAGACGCTGCGCACGATCGCCGCCGATCCGAAACACCTGGGCGCGGAGATCGGCTTCATCACGGTCCTGCACACGTGGGGGCAGAATCTGCTGCACCATCCGCACGTGCACTGCGTGGTAACGGGCGGTGGCATCGCGCCGGACGGTGAGCGCTGGATCGCCTGTTGGCCCGGCTTCTTCCTGCCGGTGCGGGTGCTCTCGCGCCTGTTTCGCCGCCTCTTTCTCGAGCAGCTGCGCCGCGCGTTCGACGCTGGCGTGCTGCGCTTCCATGGCCAACTCGAGCCGCTGCGTGATCTGCGAGCGTTCGCCGCCTGGCTCGCGCCCGCCGCCCAGGCGGAGTGGGTCGTTTATGCGAAACCACCGTTTGGCGGCGCGGCCCAGGTACTCGATTACCTTGGCCGCTACACGCATCGCGTTGCCATCTCAAATAACCGGTTGCTGCGCTTTGATGGCGATTCGGTGTTGTTCCAGTGGAAGGACTACCGTCACGAAGCCCGCCACAGGACCATGACCCTGACGGTCGACGAGTTCATCCGCCGCTTCCTGCTGCACGTGCTGCCCGACGGCTTCAAGCGCATCCGTAGCTACGGGTGGCTCGCCAATCGCCATCGGGCGGCGCGCCTGACCACCTGCCGGCGGCTGCTCGGCGTCGAGCCGGCTGCCGCTGCGTCACCCATCATCGCGGAAGACTACCGCGACCGTTACCAGCGGCTCACCGGCAGGTCACTGCGCGATTGCCCCGTGTGCGGCAAGGGCCACATGGTCCGTATCGAAGGTGCACTGCCTAGCCGCACGCCTGGCATCCTCGCTCGGGCTCCACCTGACCCCAGCCATGTGCACTGACCGGCATCAGCACCACCCCCGCCCACGTTGGTCTTCCCCCACGCGGCCAACGCGAACCGACGCGTGCCCTGGCGTCGTCGCACCATCACAATGCCGCGACACTCCGCATTCCTTACCCATTGACGTCCGCATTTCGGCTGTCTTCGCACGACGCGCCCGGCCAACCGCCCGGTTCTGGCGCGCGCCACCCGTGCGCCGGGCATCACAAATCACGCCGACGAGCATTCAACGCCCATAGACGCCAGCGCCTGCGGAGCGGTTTAGCACAAACATTTTTTTGATTACCGATCGCGGACTGCCCCCGACCGGCCTGTTCACGCGTCCGTAGCCGCGATCGCCAACCAAAAAAATCTCTGCTCTATCTCTTGATAGAGATAGGCGGCACACCTGTGCCGTCCATTTGCTTCGTTCAGGCGTAGACATCAACACCATTCGGGCATGGTTGGGGCATGTATCTCTGGATACCACCCATATCTATGCGGAGGTCGACCTGGAAATGAAGGCTAAAGCGCTTGCCCTCTGCGATCTACCGAAGGAGAAGAGGACCAGGCCTTGGCATACTGATGCTGGCCTCATGAGTTTCCTGAAAGCCCTTTGACGCTTGATAAGCGGACAAAGGTTATGTTGCCGCGTTTCGAACGCGGGTGCCGCAAGAATGGCATTCCGGTCTTCGCGGCAACATAAGTTTCGGCAAAACATAACCGTTTGTGCTGCAGCACATTTACGCTACCTCGCTTACCGCGATAATCGCAAGCTGTTCGACGCTGTACAGGACGGCTGGGGAGCGCACCTGTCGACGCTGGTCACGCGCACCCTCAACACCGCGGTGGCATCATGAGCCGCCAGTACGAGGAAGTTCGCATGCCGCTCGCGGAAGGCACGACGCTGCTGCACCCCGAGCGGGCGCTGCTCAGGTGGGAAGGCGTCAGCAAACGTTCCGATATCGGTCAGATCTGCTATCTGACGCGTGACACGTCGAGCCCACAGCGCTCGCGACACACTTTCGACCAAACAAGCTTCAGCAGCGAACGCGCCAGGATCGTACGTCTGCTGGTGACCCAGCTTTCCGGGCGTATGACATTTGGTGCGATGCGTCCGGGCACAATCAGTACAGCACTGCGCGGCGTGCTTCAGTTCGTCAACTGGGCCGACAGGCAAAGCCTGCATCAGGTGCTTTGTGACGAGGAGGCTACCGCAGAGGCGGTTCATCGCTACTTCGCGGAGAAGCGCGAACAGGTCTCGCTGGGCAACCTGAACCGCAATTCCATCGCCCACTATCAGCGCAGTCTGTTGTCGATGCTACGTGAATTCTTCAGAAACGACGACTTCTGCGCCGATGCAAGGGTGCCGCGCCGCCAACAGGATGCTTCAGTGCCGACTGCTGTGCCTGACGTCGAAGCACAGGCCGCCCTGCTCGCGTGGGCTGACGCTCTCTTTAGCAGCATCAGCGCGCTGGTGCTCGACTTCAAGCCGTACCCGGTGCGCGTAAGCAGGACGCGAGGCGAGAGTCTTTGCCTTGTTCCACACCCACATGGCCGTCGTGAAGGCGACGACTCGCTCGGCCTGGTTGGCTGGAATCTGGAGGCGGGCGAGCTGCGCACCCGGGAAGAACTCATGATGCGCACGACCGAGGCCGGAGCTAAAAATCCTCGTCAGCGCTCGGGGGCCATCGCCAGGCGTGTGGCTAAGCGCGTTGCAGAGGCTTTTGCGGCGTCAGGTTCAGACGCGCCAGCATCGTACCGATCGAGGCGAGGCTCAGCGTCGTACCGTATTTACGTTGCACCAGTTCGCGTACCAGATTGCGCGTCCAAAGCCCGAAGTCAAAGCCATACTGCATCGGGTTTTTGCCATTGATCCAGCGCAGCACCTGCTGCTCCTGAGCGGTCGTGAGCTTGCGCGGGCGGCCTGTCGCCTGAGTCGAGCGCAATGCACGCGCACCTCGCCCTTGGCCCCGAGCCTTCGCCCTCAGCTTGTATGCCCACGAACGATGCATTCCAAACGACGCCGAAACCGCATCGGGATGTTCCCCTTCATTCATTCGCTGAAGCGCGAGAATGCGCATCTCTTCGAGAATGTTGTGCGCCAGACTTCTTCCGTCTCGTTTCACGATCCGTAGCTCCGTCGAATGACACGACTCGATAGACTTTCATTCGACGAGTTAGTTCCCTAACTTACTGACCTATGAGTAACACTCGTCGCAATGCTGGCAACCCCGATGGGCGGGCAAATCAGGGCTGGAGCATCAAATTTTCTGTAGTTTCAAGACTTGAGCGAGATAGTCGGGCTCCCATGCCGCAAGCTTGCGTCGTTTGGGCAAGCTGAGCTTGCGCGAAGTGTCAGTCCGGAACAGGTTGATGGCGAGCCGGCGCAGGTACGAGAAGTTCAGCGCAGCATTGCGCAACCGGATCGGGTTGGCATCTTCGTTGAAGGTCACGTCCAGGCACCAGTGCAGGCCGTTCTCGACGCCCCAGTGGGTACGGGCGACATACAGGATGCGTTCGGCGTCGGCCGGCAGTGAACTGATCACATAGCGCGTCTCGCTCTGGTGCTGCCCGTTCATCTCTCGCTGCGACTCGATGCAGGCCACCGAGCGCAGGTTCGGCCAGCGCGCACGTAGTTCGATGGCGTCGAGCCAGTCGAGTTCACCCACCGCCGTACAGCGGCGGGTCTCGAAGCGGCCGTGGCCTTTGTCCACGGTTTCGTGGAGATGACTGGGACGGGGCCCATAGCCCGGCTGGTTCAGACAGGCGAAGAACTCCCGCAGCGCGGTAGCCAGCGTGTGCTGGTTGTCTTTGACCGCGAGCACGTAATCACCGCCGCCCTCGACGATTTGCCCGGCGATCGCCGTCTGGCAGCCGATCGCGTCGATGGTGACCACGGCACCGTCGAGCGCCAGCGTCGGCAGCAGCGCCTTGATCGCCTCGATCTCGTTGGACTTCTCTTCGCACGGGCGCTGCCCCAGCGTCAGGCCCATCTCTGCCGCATACGCTGACACCAGGTGCAGCGCATTCAGGCCGCGCGCGGCTGAACGTGAGCCACGCAGGCTCTTGCCATCAATCGCGATCACTCGCCCGTCGAGCGCGCCACATACGCCCTGTGCCCATTCCACAAACTGGCTTTCCAATGCCGCCGGCGAGAGCGACTCGAACACTCGACGGATCGTGTCATGTCCGGGTACCCCGTTGCGCAGCCTCAGGTACTGCTGCAACCACGCCTGCCGGGCTTTTCCCCATGCCTCGATGTCGTCCCAGCCTTCGGCTCCCGACATCACCGCACATAGCGCCAGTACCACGATATCGAGCAGATCGTGATCGCAGCGCCCCGTCACCCGCGTATC
Source organism: Paraburkholderia sp. A1BS-2L (assembly GCF_051125205.1). Classification (NCBI taxonomy): domain Bacteria; kingdom Pseudomonadati; phylum Pseudomonadota; class Betaproteobacteria; order Burkholderiales; family Burkholderiaceae; genus Paraburkholderia; species Paraburkholderia sp. A1BS-2L. The sequence continues at coordinate 732,274 of NZ_CP120428.1, read as the reverse complement.
CGGCAGATCCCCAAATATCGCCACCAGCGCCTGCACTTCCTTGTTCCCGCTCACCCGGGATCGGCAGCACCATGCCGACGCCCCCGTTACCCAGTACGCTCACACCCAGCGTCACGATGCATTGCGCCCAGACGCGTTTGGGCCGGTTGGTCTTGCCGCTGTGCTCGCGTCGCCACGCCACGCCCGGTGCCTTCTTCGAGCAGCGCATGATCAGCGTGTCGTCCAGGACCATGGTGAGCGAGCAGCTGGGCAAGACGGCAAGCACCAGTCTCAGCAGCGCTCGCGCGAGCGGCACCGTACGCCAGGTGCCACGCTCCAGAAGCTTGAAATACGCCGTCCAGTGGCGCGTACACCCAATGGCCGAGATCGCGCGGCTCACCCATCCTTCGGGCGAAATCATGCACCCGCTCAGCAGCTCGAGGAAGCTGGTTTGCGAGCGAATCGGCACGGCGGTAAGCAGAACGTTGATCCATTGGCTCAGGTAAAACTCAGTGCGTTTCGACAGTGACATGGCTATCGCAAGAGAACCGAAAACGATTCTCATTGGCCGCCGCGCTGCTTGCGCTAAAACCTCGCACAAGCAGCGCGGCGGCCCCACGATTGCCTGTCTATGTCAAGTTGTTTTCGAATTCCGAACCATTTTCCAGCGCCCCTCATCGGGGTGCTGAATGTCTAAAGTCGAGTTCGGTGAGTCACGGCGAATTCATCGGGCGGGTAACGGGGCGTTACAATATTCCCATTGAACTCTTGACAAACAGATATGGGGTAGAATAAACAAGGCCGTATCGCAGGGTTGGACGGTCTTCGTGCGCTGTCGCGTGCTGAGCGGCTCTCTTGGAAACAACGAGCCGCTCGATGCGCCCTCATCGAGCCTAATGGCGGCAGCAATGTCGAAACCTTTCCAGGTAGCACTGAACCCGTAATCGCGCTTATGCGTGGAAGCTTGGTCGAACCTCCGCGTTTGCGGGTTTTTTTTGTGCGTGACACAATACGGCCTCGCGAAGGTCTGGTGCCGCCGCATTGGTCGGCTGTCCGATTCCTTTACAAATCACGGTATTGTCGATTGTCATTTCCAATGAAGGTTATTGCCGTATGGCCAGCAAGGTTCCCCTCTTTTCGGTCGAAGCGGCAAATCGCGGTATCGATCTGACCGGAGCTTTCAGCCGGGTCGCGAATAGCCACTGGTTCATTTTGGGCGGCGAAGTGGCAGGTTTCGAACGCGCGTTTGCGAACTATGTCGGGGTCGGCGCCTGCGTTTCACTCGCCAACGGCACGGACGCGCTCGAACTGTCGCTACGCGCACTCGATGTGACCCGGGACGACTCCGTGGCGCTCGTCGCGAACGCGGGCTTTTACGGCAGCACCGCCGTTCATGCCATCGGTGCGAATCCCCTCTATGTCGATATCGATGCCGATTCCCTGACCATGTCGCCATCGGCGTTACGCGAGGCGCTGCTGCGCCATAAGCCGAAGGCAATTATCGTCACCCATTTGTACGGACAACTCGCGGCCATCGAGGACATCGCGGAAATCGCCTCGCGAGCGGGCGTTCCCCTGATCGAAGATTGCGCGCAGGCTCATGGGGCCATGCGCGGCCAGCGGATGGCGGGCAGCTTCGGCACGTTCGGCTGCTTCAGCTTCTATCCCACCAAGAACCTCGGCGCATTGGGCGACGGTGGCGCGGTCACGTGTTCGGACGAAGCTCTCGCGAAGAAGGTGAAGGTGCTGCGCCAGTACGGCTGGAATACGAAGTACAGCGTCGAGACGGCAGGCGGAAGGAATAGCCGCATGGATGAAGTGCAGGCTGCGATCTTGCACGAGAAGTTGCCGCACCTCGATGGCTGGAACGCCGAGCGTAAGGCCGTCGCGCGACGGTACGGCGCGGCGTTTGCCGACTTGCCCGTGCGAACCGCTGCGTCGGTCGATGACGATTACGTCGCGCACCTTTACGTCATTCGCACACGAGAGCGCGAGGCGCTTCGCGCGTTCATCGGTGAAAGAGGCGTCGCGTCGGAAGTCCATTATCCGATTCCCGATCATTACCAGCGTGCCTACGCAACCGCATCCGCCGCGCACGATGTCCATTTGCCCGTGACTGAGCAGAGCACCACCGAAATTCTCACTTTGCCGTGTTTCCCGGGCATGACGGAGGAGCAGGTGAATCATGTGATCGCGGCTGTCCACGCATTTTTTGATCGCGCACCGAGGCAATGAAAAAGCCAAAGAATCGCACTTCGCAAATCGGCTTCGAAGACTTCCGTCGCCTGGCACGGGACGAATCGCTATCGAAATATGAGCGCATCGGTTTTCCGGACGAGTATCGGGAAGGATTCGAGAGGCAGATATTCGACGACATTGCAGGCAAGCTCTATAACCTGCAACGTCAACAGCAAACCGTGCTGGATATCGGTCCCGGCTGTAGTGATCTGCCGAACATGCTGATTAATCTTTGCGAGAGAAATGGCCACTCGCTCACGCTGGTGGATAGCGAAGAAATGCTGCGGCAACTCGATGACCGCCCATTCCTCAGCAAGGTTACGGCGCCTTATCCCGACTGTCCCGAGTTGATCGACGGGCTCAGCGGGGCCGTCGATGTCATTCTTTGCTATAGCGTGCTGCAATACATCGTGCTCGACACGGCGTTTTTCCGCTTTCTGGACGATTCGCTTTCCTTGCTCGCACCCGGTGGTCAGATGCTCATCGGCGATATCCCCAATGTATCGAAGCGCAAGCGGTTCTTTTCGAGCGAAGCGGGCATCCGCTTTCACAAGGATTTCATGCGCACGGCCGACGAACCCGTGGTTCGCTTCAATCAGATCGAACATGATCAGATTGACGACGCCATTGTTTTCGCCATTCTCGGCAGAGCGCGGTCTGCCGGCTTCGATGCCTATCTGCTCCCGCAAGCGCGCTCGCTGCCAATGGCGAATCGCCGCGAAGATATTCTGATCCAACGACCCTGAGGGCCGACCAATGGAAAAAGATCGCGATCTGGTGATCGTCGGGGACAGCGCGTTTGCGGAAGTCGCCTACGAGTATTTCACTCACGATTCGAAGTACAACGTCGTCGGTTTCGCGGTCGAATCGAAGTTCATGACCCGTCAGTGCCTTTTCGATCTGCCCGTCGTGCCGCTCGAGCGCATCGAGGAGTTCTATTCGCCGCAATCGGTCGATTTCTATGCCGCAATCGTCTATTCGAAACTGAACCGGTTGCGCGCGCGCCTCTATGAGCAATGCAAGGCAAAGGGCTATGCGCCTGCCAGCTATATCAGCTCGAAGGCGTTCGTGTGGCGTAATGCCGTGATCGGGGAACACTGCTTCATCTTCGAGAACAATACTGTTCAACCGTTCGTCAGAATCGGAGATAACGTCGTGTTGTGGAGCGGCAATCACATCGGCCATCACAGCACGATCGACAATCATTGCTTCATCTCCTCGCAGGTCGTGATCTCCGGGTTCTGCAACGTGGGACGCCACACGTTCATGGGCGTCAATTCGACGGTCGGCAACAATGTCAACATCGGAGAAAGCAACTGGATCGGACCGGGAGTGTCGATCACCGGAGACACGGAAGCAGACAAGCTGTTCGGCGGAGCGAAATCGGAGCCGGCGAAAGTCAGCGCCCGACGCTTCTTCAAAGTAAGCGCGGACCAATAAATGGAATGGAAAAAACTCGGCGTCGTCTGGTGCCCGGTTCGTGATCTGTGGTGGGCCCGGACTCATGCTTCATGCCCGACACCTGTCTTTTTGAACGACGGATCCTTGCGCATCTATGTGCAGGGCCGTGATGAGAAGGGTATTGGCCGCGTCGGTTTTGTCGACATCAATCCCGCCGAGCCGACGCGCGTTCAGCGTGTGTCCGACAATCCCGCGCTTGACGTGGGCGTGCCGGGCGCTTTCGATGACAACGGCGTGTTCCAGACATGCGTGATCGCGCGTCCCGACGGCACGTTAGCCATGTATTACGTCGGGTTCGAGATCTGTCATCAGATTCGCTATCGGTTGCTAACCGGCCTTGCAATCAGTCGCGATGGCGGTGAGACATTCGAGCGGGCTCGAAGCACACCCGTTCTCGAGCGATCTCCCGAGGAGCTGCACATTCGCGGCGGTCCTTTCGTCATGCTCGACGGTGACGTCTACCGGATGTGGTACGTTGCCGGAAGCGAGTGGGAGGAAATCGAAGGAAAGTCGATGCCCGTCTATAACCTTCACTACATCGAATCGCGCGATGGCATCGAGTGGCCCGAGGCGGGAGCTCGTCTCTTCCCGCTCGATCGCAATGTCGAGCATGGCTTTGGACGGCCTTATGTCGTGAAACGGCATGACGGCTACCAGATGTTCTATAGCGTCAGAAAGAAGCACCCGCTTGGTTACCGCATGGGCTACGCCGAATCCCCGGACGGCCTGCAGTGGACGCGCCTGGATGATCAGATGGGGCTCGATGTTTCCGTGTCCGGCTGGGACGATCAGACGGTCGAGTACGCAGCGGTCGTCGAAACGGGCGGGAGAACCCTGTGCTTTTATAACGGCAACGATTTCGGCGTCACCGGCTTCGGGGTGGCGGAACTGATCAAGTGAACATTCATATCGTCGAATACGACCCCGAACACGCGCAAGTCTGGGACGACTGGTGCGGTGCATCGGACAACGCGACCCTGCTGCATACCCGACGCTTCCTCTCCTATCACGGTGACCGCTTCGAAGACGCGTCTGTCCTTTTATTCGATGACCAGCGTCTAACCGGCGTGTTTCCGGCGGCGCGGGTGACGGGAGATGCGCACTCCGTTGTGAGCCACCCAGGTGCGACGTACGGTGGCATTGCACATGACGGGCGCCTTCAGGGGCAACGCATGATCGATGCGATCGGCGCTTTGAAGAGCCATTATCGTGACCGGCATGTTCGAAAGCTTGTCTACAAGCTCGTTCCGTTCATCTACGCGCGCGTCCCCGCGCAAGACGACGTCTATGCGCTTTTCCGCCATGGCGCGCAGCGCGTTCGATGCGACCTTTCATGTGCGATTGACCTGAGTCATCAGCGGCCTGTCAGCGAGCGCCGGCGCCGCGCCCGACGCAAGGCGCACCAAGTCGTGACGCTCGGTTCAACCATAGGTGAGCTGCGTGCGTTCTGGTCTGTTCTCGGCGAAACACTCGCTCGCCGGCACGAGGCTGTACCGGTTCACACGTTCGATGAAATAGCCTTGCTTGTTTCGCGCTTCCCGAATGAAATTCAGTTGCGGTGTGCCTTCATTGAAGGGCAGGTCGTGGCGGGCGTTCTGTTCTTCAACTCGACAACTGTATGGCATGCTCAATATATCGCGTCGAGCGAGCGCGGCAATCAGGTCTCTGCGCTCGATGCGGTTTTCGATGCTGCGATCGAGGAAGCACGCACCGGCGGCGCGCGCTATTTCGACTTCGGAACGAGTAATGAGTCGGCCGGCACGGTGCTGAACGACGGGTTGTATCGGTTCAAGTCCGAGTTTGGCGGTGGCGGTGTTGCCCATGAATTTTACGAATTGACGATTTGAGACCGTGAGTCCGAAAAAAATATCCGTGGTCGTGCCGGTGTACTTCAATGCCGGAAGTCTGCCCTCTCTCTTCCAGCAACTGAACGCGCTCGAGCAGTCGTTGCTCGAGCGCGAATTGCTTCTCGACCTCATCTTCGTCGACGACGGATCCAAGGACAATTCGCTCCAACTGTTGCTCGACTTCAAGCAAACCCGGCCCGCTACCACGGTCGTCAAGCTGACGCGCAACTTTGGCGCGGTCCACTGTTCGAAAACGGGTTTCCGTTTCGTGACGGGCGATGCTTTCATCGTCTTGGCGGCCGACCTGCAGGATCCGCCGACGCTGATCAACGAAATGGTCGACCGATGGCTGGCAGGCTCGAAGTTTGTCATCTGCGAGCGCGAAACCCGGGACGATCCGGTTGTGTCGAAGTTTTTTTCGCGCATCCACTACAAACTGCTGCGCATGCTGGTCATTCGCGACTATCCGGAGGGCGGATACGACATGGCCTTGATGGACAAGGCGCTGTTGCCGCATCTTCTGCATAGCTCGAAATCGGTTTTTACTCCGCTCCTCGCTTACTGGCTCGGATACGAGCCTAGCGTGATCACCTATCACCGTCCTGCGCGGGAATTCGGAAAATCCGGCTGGACCTTTCGCAAGAAACTGACAGCGTTCCTCGACATAATGCTCGGTTTCTCCATCACGCCCATTCGCGTGATGTCGGGCATCGGCACGATCATATCGTTGTGCAGCTTCGGGTATGGATCGGTCGTCATCATCGGCGCATTGCTTCACTTCAACACGATTCCCGGATTTGCGACGGTGGTTTCGCTGATCTCTTTTATGCTCGGTCTCGTGATCGTGATGCTCGGTTTGATCGGAGAGTACTTGTGGCGCATCTTCGAAGAAACAAACCGGCGCCCAGAAACGGTCATTGAGCAGGTCTGGTGAAATGAGGTTCAAGCGATTCCTGATCTCCGGAGCGATCAATACGCTGTCCACGTATATCCTGTATCTGTGCCTGCTCAAGTTCCTGCCGTACGCATGGGCTTATTCCGTCACCTACGCTGCGGGTATCGCGCTTGGTTATCTCCTGAGCGCGAAGTGGGTATTCAGGAAGAGTCTGAGCCTGCGCACGGCGGCGAGATATCCGCTCGCGTATCTGATCAACTACGCACTGGGATTAGGTATACTGCGGCTCTGCGTCGATATACTGCACGTTCCGGCGCAGATCGCACCGTTGATCGTCATCTGTGTCACCGTTCCGGCAATGTTCATATTCACTCGCGCGATCTTCAATGATTAAGCCCGCATCGTTCCCTACCGTCGCCGATTGCAAGCTCCATGAACTGCCGAAGATCAACGATCCACGTGGCAATCTCACGTTCATCGAGAACGACGTCCAGATTCCCTTCGCAATCCGGCGAGTCTTCTATCTCTACGATGTTCCGACGGCAGAGAGCCGTGGGGCGCATGCGCACCATACGCTGCATCAGTTCCTGATTTGTCTGTCGGGTAGCTTCGATGTCGAAGTGGACGACGGAAGATCACGATCGCGCATCCATCTGAATCGACCGTGGAGGGGGCTGCACGTTCCCCCGTTGATCTGGGCAGCGGAGGTGAACTTCGATCCTGGCACGGTTGCATTGGTGCTCGCTTCCGACAGCTACAACGAAGCCGACTATATCCGCGACTATGAGGTCTATTTGTCATTGATGAAGGATTCCGGCTCGAAACAGGTCTGACCGGATGAGCGACGCATTCAATGATGGTTCGAGGCCTGCATTGGCCTCGGCGCGCGGCCATGCGGGTCATGTCGCCGCCGCGTCATTCGTCGTTCTCGTCGTGGTGGCCCTTCGGCTGGCTGTCCTGGGCGGCTATCCATCGACAGATGAGGGCTTCTACGCCTACTACGCGTTGATCATGCACGACGCGCTGTCGCAACACATGCGTCTGCCGAATGAAGGCATGTTGATGCTTTATTCGTTGTTGACATCGTTTGTCTATTCGCTCGATATCAATCCGATTTTCGCACTGAGACTGGTCGATATCGTTCCGGACGCGCTGGCCGCTGTCCTGATGCTGCGCATCTCGGTGAGATTAAGCGGAAGCAGGACCGCAAGCGCTTTCATCGTCGCGATTTTTTTTGCTTTGCTGAACCATCCGGTATTCATTCAATACGGCTTCAAGAACAGTTTCTTTATCGCGCTATGCCCGCTGCTCTATGCGGTCGTGTTGTTCATGTCGGTTGAGCGGGCAAGCGCATCCAGGTATTTCGTCATCGGTGTTCTCGTTGCATGCGGCGTGCTTTTACGCGAGACGCTCGCCGTTGCCGCAGTGCTCGGCGCCGTGTCGGTTCTTGCATTCCGAGGCGTCCGTGCGCTTGCATACTATGCTCTGGGCGGGCTCGCGGCAGGCGCGCTCGTCCTGGCTTTCCTGACGATGCTTCGCGGTCCAGGAGGACTCGCCAGTCTCATCGCCGGATACGTCGACGCCGGCGCCGGTTATGGCGCATTGGCGCTCACGCGATGGGCGCTCTTCGAATCGAACGGCGCACTCGCTGCGCGGACATGCATCGGCGCGCTTCTGCTGAGTTTCGTGGCGGCCGTGTTTGTGCTCGTCGTGTCGATTCGCAGAGGGTCGTCGCGGTACCTCGGATCGTTTGCCTTCTGGGCCGCGGTCGCTTTGCTTGCGCTCATCGAGCCGCTCGCTAAGATCGGATTTCCTTATCATTTTTCGTGGTCGCTGATCGGGCTGTGCGGCATTGCGAGCCTTGGCTGGGGTGTCGCGAGATCGACGGGCGCGGGACGAGCGTGGACCGTGGCGGCCGGCGGACTGTGCCTGGCCGTCTCGCTGGTTTCGTTGCTTCCTCAGCTCAAGTATGTCCGCGACATTTACGCTTCTCTCACGTACCCTGCCTTCAAAGAGACTCGCGGCCGGTACTGGGCCGAGGATTCCGTGGCGCACAGCAATTACCTGCTCATGGCGGAACAGATTCGCCGCGTGGCGCCTCCGCACGCCACGCTAAGTTCGAGCGGCGCGATGCTGATTCTGTATCCGCTCACCGGGCTGCGTCCGCCGTGCTATGCGCTCAGCAACCTGACCTTTATGTTCGTCACATTGCATCTCGACGAGCCGGCCTTGAAGCGGGCCATAGAGCAATGTCCAGCGGATGTGATCGCATCCACCCGCAGAGATTTGCCCGGGCGTCGCGAACTGACGGAAGCAATGAAGCAACTTCCGCAATATCGTCACGTCGGCGCAGTCGGGCGCTCCGACGTGCGCGACTATGGCTCATTCGAGGCCGATGTGTACATCCGTCGGCGCTGATCGGAGTTGGAAGCAATTGTTGATCTGAGCAACGGACATCGTCGCCCGACGCGCGTCGAATGTCAGCGAGTTCCGGAATGTCGTCGCGGAGCGCCCGCCGACGACTGAGCTGAGTCCTCTGGACAAGGCCGCCAACGCCGATGGTCAACGCCGCCGTCTCGACGCGATCGACGTCGTCGAGCCGATTCCGGCGGCTCGCCCGACATTACGAGCGACTTCCGCAGACGCTTGCAGGGCTTCATTTCGTCGTCTTCGCAATGTTGATGCTCGTTCATGCTGTGCCGATTATCCAAAGTTGCTAACACCCTCTTCTATGGGGAACCAGAAGTCAAGCCCCGCTCAAGATAAATACTCTGTTATGCGAAGTAAATCTCCTTGCCCGTTGTCTACGTCCAGTTTGCGTGGTCGCCTGCTACGACCAGACGCAGACTGGCCGTAGACAACCCGTGAGTCACAGGTTGTGACGCTGACGACCGACACCATTTGCAGTCTGGCATGTCGATGTCATTCAGGTCAGGGTGTCTGTTGCCCCGGCCAGTGCGGGTTCGACCTTCTATCCGTGCCGGCCTGGCAGGCCGGTCACCTCATGCCGCATGCGCGAAGCGCTGGCGCCACCCTGTTACCGACGCGCCCCATCTAAATACACGGTCACCCGCAATGGGTAACCCGAGGGTGTTCCGGGCGCGTTGACCTTTACATGCTGTCGCCGCGTCTCATGTGGTTCAGGCCCTCACGGTGTTAGCTGCTCCCGACTTGAGTATCGCGCCCTCGGGGATCTCGCCGTGCTCGATAAAGCGCCACAGGGCAATCGCCAGACGCCGTGCGAGCGCTACGATACCGATGCGCCGCAGCCGCTTGCCGGCACCACCAAAGCGCTCGTTGAACCAGTGGCTGAGCTGGCTGCCGGGCTGCAGGCGTAGCCAGCTCCAGGCGAGCTCCACCATCAGCCACCGGCATCGCCGGTTGCCCGCCTTGCTGATACCCTGTTCAACCTCGCTGGTACCGCTGGCGTACGGCGTGGGCGTCAGGCCTAGGCAACCGGCCAGTTCCCGGCGGTTGCGAAACTGTCGCCAGCCAAACAGTTCCCTGACCAGCGTCCACGCGCTGCCGGTACCGATTCCCGCAAGCTGTGCCAGCAACGCCATGCCGGGGTGCGCGCCGCTGCGTACCTGCCGGTCCTGCTGCACTTCGAGCGTGCGGATCTGCTGGCGCACCAGCGCGAGCCGCTCACATTCGCGCTCAATCTCGGCGCGCAGACCGGGCGCGAGCAGCTCACGCTGCCGGGTCCACCAGTGCGTCCAGATGCGGCCGCCGACAGACCTGACCCGAAGATTGTGCAGCACCAGCAGCGAGCGGATCCGGTTGGTATGCGCGGTGCGTTCCTGCCGCAGGCGTTCGAGCTCGCGGTGCAGGCGCCGGTCGTCTTCCTGCTCGGGCGTGGGGATGCGCGCCACCGCCCACACACGCCGTTCGCCAGTGTGATAGCGGATGAGCATCGACAGCAGCTTGTCGCTGTCAAGCCGGTCCGTCTTGGCACGACGGGCACGGCGGTTCACCTCGATACTGGCCGAATCCACCACGAGATTGGCGATGCCCTGTCCCGTCAGCCAGCGGTGCAGCCAGAACCCGTCGCGGCCAGCTTCATAGCAGCTGTAGACAGGGGCGTCGGCGCCGAGATGGCAGCGCACCCTCGCGCTCGCGATGGCGGCAAGAACCGCCGTGGTGTCCCCCGCGGTGACCGTACAGCGGCTGGGCGCGCGCCGGCCATCACCCAGTGAGAGCTTCCAGCTCTTCTCGCCCAGTTCAAAAGCGATGTACAGCTGGACAACCACCGTCGTATTCTGCCCATGGAGGGCTGTGTCAGACGCGTCCATTTGCGTGCTCCTTTGGAGAAAACGAGTGTGCAAATCCCGTTTTACTCCAGTCAGGCTTACTGCCGCTGCCCTCCCACATAGCATCTAATCAAAAGAACAGGCACAGCGTCGTCGCGAACTCGCCGAGCGGCAGCTTCGACATCCCGCAAATGCGGTCTCGATGATTTGCCCAATTGGACGTGCATGCGAGGCAATGCGGAACCGCTCGACACAACCTCTCATTCGTCGTCGGGCCGATCAAACGCAAGTCGTATCAGACAATTCGAAGCCATTGTAGAGTATTGCGGACAAATGCTAGCATGCTACACAACTTCAACTCCTCAAAATCCAGAAAAACGATGTTCCAATTTGCGTCGGGGCGAGACAAATTCCAGATACAAACCTCGAACCGGCCTGCGTGGATATTGGTTCTAGCGCCAATTCTTGTAAAGGCCCCATTGCTGCTCGGTTGGCTAATTGCTGACCCCATGATGCTTTACTCCGGATTGGCTTCCGGCCTTCAAAGAGGTCCGTTTGGCGGCTTTCCACCGCTGCCGACCATCGACCCCAACCTTGCCTTCACGAGCCATGCACTCGGGCATCGCTCTGCTCTGGAGATTCTGAGCGGACATATCCCGTGGTGGAATCACTTCGAAGGTGTCGGCGCGCCACTCGTTGGAGAGATGCAGGCAGCGGCGCTATTTCCGCTCACGTGGCTGCTTACGCTCCACAACGGCCAGTTGTATGAGCACATTGTCTTGCAGATCATGGCGGGACTGTCCACCTGGGCACTCCTTCGCAAACTCGGGTGCGCGCGCTTTGCGGCGCTTGCCGGTGCAATCGCTTTTGAATTCAACGGGACATTTGCATGGCTCGCAAATGCTGTCATCAATCCGATCGCGTTTTTACCGCTCACCCTTTATGGAATCGAGACCCTGCGCGAGCGCGTCAATAGCAAGGCTGCCGGAGGTGCAGCCTGGATGACGATCGGTCTCGCAGCTTCGCTGTACGCAGGTTTTCCAGAAGTCGCATATCTCGACGGATTGCTCATTCTGGCCTGGACGCTGGTCAGGGCGCCGTCGGTAGTACCCACAGCACGAGTTCAATTTCTCCTTCGGATTATCGTCGGTGGCATCGCGGCACTTGCTATTGCCGCCCCGATCCTGGTTCCTTTCGCCGACTACCTGCTTGTAGCAAATTCCGGTGGGCACCAAGGCGACGGATTCACCATCGTTTCGCTCAATCCGGCATTCCTTCTGGCTATCTGGATTCCGTACGCATTTGGCGGGATTTTCCAGCATCCTATTTACGGTCCGTTCTGGGATTCGGTTGGCGGCTACGCCGGATGCGTCCTGACCGCGGTTGCCCTATATGGCACCTTCGGCCGTAACTTGCGAGGACTCAGAATTCTCCTGTTTGCCTGGGCCTTTGTCGCGATTGCCATTTCCTATGGCGCGCCAGGCACTGTCATTCTGATGAAGCTCATCCCGGCGTTCAAGCTAACAGCGTTCTACCGCTATCTCCCTCCGTCATGGGAATTCGCACTCTGTGTTCTGTCAGCCCTCGGCTTGAGTGACCTCGCGAGTAGCTTCAATAAACGGCGACTTCTCGCCGTAATCGCACTCGTGGCGTGTGCCTGCCTGATCGCTGCATGTGTTGCCCATTTCAACTCCTTCCCGCTTCGCAGCAAATTCGCGATCATCAACGGCCTTTTCCTCCTGGGAATATTTGTAGTCGCTGTGATCGTTTCCTGCGTCACGATGCCTCCCGGCCGTCGCGCAAAATGGGTAGCCGGCCTGCTGATCATTGAGGCCATCATGGCCTTCGAGGTACCGGTTATGAGTCATCCGTCCCGGGGCACGGTGGAACTGGGCGGTGTGAAATATCTGCAACAGCACATTGGCATACAACGATTCACCACGCTTGGTCCAGTCCAGCCTAACTACGGCTCGTACTTCGGTATAGCATCAATCAATCACAATGACCTACCGATCCCTAAAGACTGGACGGACTACGTCGAACGTCACCTCGACAGCAATTCGCCGCCAATTTTGTTTACCGGGACGAGCCGCAACGATCTTCAAGGGCCATCAGCAGTCGATAATCTACTTAAAAATATCGACGCTTACCGCGGGATTGGCGTGAAATATGTTCTAGCACCTGCCCACGCACTCGATACGCCGGGCTTGGCTGCGCTCAAACACTATGTCGAAACGAACCGGCAAGCCGGCGCCAAGGTGGTCTTTGAAGACGGTGTCATGACCATTATCGAATTGCCTGCCCCCGCCCCATACTTTGACGCTCCGGCTTGCCGCCTGACGTCTTCGTCGCGCGACAGCGTCGAGGCACAATGCTCGAAGCCCTCCCACCTGACGCGCATGGAGTTGCATATGGCCGGCTGGACCGCAGCCGTCAACGGATACGAGGTTCCGATCGAACATACCGGTGAGATCTTTCAGCGCATTCCGTTGCCCCAAGGCAAGTCCACGGTGGAGTTCGATTTCACCCCCCCTTATATTGTCTGGGCCTATGCTGCATTCTGCGCAGGAGCGCTGCTACTCGCGTGGGACATCGTCAGAAGCCGCAAGCGCCGGCTCTCTGTCTCGTCATAATGCATACATCGGGTTCGCGCACGCATTTAAATCAGAATAGTATGGACAACACCTCGCCACTCCGCATCGCCGTCGTAGTTCCCTGTTATAACGAAGCGGCCGCGATTGCCACTGTCGTTCGCGATTTTCTGCGTAGCCTGCCGCAAGCGGAAATTTACGTATTCGACAACAATTCGGTGGACGACACTGCAAACATCGCGCGCCGTACCGGCGCACATGTCATACCGGTTCCGTTGCAGGGAAAGGGTAATGTCGTTCGCCGCATATTCAGCGATGTGGAAGCAGATGTCTACATCATGGTGGACGGCGACGCCACGTACGATGCTACCGCGGCACCCGCGCTGGTCGACCTGCTCGTCGATCAGCATCTCGACATGGTCGTCGGCTCACGCCTAAGCGATAAGCAATCCGCTTACCGCCTCGGGCATCGCTTCGGCAACGTCATGCTTACACGATGCGCAGCGGTGATTTTCGGCAAGACGTTCAATGACATGCTGTCGGGTTATCGCGTTTTTTCTCGTCGTTATGTAAAGACCTTTCCCGCACATTCTACCGGCTTCGAGATTGAAACCGAGCTCGCGGTGCACGCATTGAGCATGCGTATGCCGGTCGCCGAACTCGACACGAACTATGGCTCACGTCCAGAAGGCTCACAGAGCAAGCTCAATACGTACCGTGACGGCTTCAGGATTTTGATGACGATCCTGAAGCTGTTTAAAACAGAAAAACCGTTGGCGTTCTTTTCGATTGGTTTTGCGATCTGCGCGTTGCTGTCCGTAATTCTCGCAATCCCCGTATTCGAGACATATGCCGAGACCGGCCTCGTTCCGCGCATTCCTACCGTCATTCTGAGCAGCGGCCTCATGATTCTCGGCGGCATCTTGCTAACCTGCGGCATTGTCCTTGACACGGTCACGCGAGGCCGCAACGAATTCAAGCGCCTTGTGTACTTGTCGATCCCAGCATGCCGTAGACCCCGTCCCTGATATGCGCGGACAATTTCTTCGATTTGCCATCGCCGGCGGAATCGGCTTCATCGTCGACGCCGGGGTTCTATACCTCATATTGCCGCTCGGCTGCGGCCCTTATTGGGGACGCCTGGTCTCATTCCTGTGCGCAGCGTTCTCCACATGGCAAATCAATCGGCGCCTGACCTTCAAGCCCATTCAAGGCAAATCGGCATGGCGCGAATGGCATGAATATCTGCTGGCCATGGCATTCGGCGGAGCGTGCAATTACGTGACGTATGTGCTGGCACTTCAAGCGCTACCGTCCGTCCGCTGGAGCCCGATTGCGGCCATTGCGGCAGGATCCCTTGCCGGCATGATCATCAACTTTGCCTCCGCGAAATTGTGGGTGTTTCGCAGATAGATCTCACCTATAGACGTCCCGCGCCTCACGATACGCAGATTTAGCGTGAGGCACGGCAGGTCAATCTATAGGTCGTGTAATCGGTTGGATACAGCCATAGCTCCATTAGACTTTACAACTGTTACGTCCCGAACTATTTGAGTTTTAGCGGGAGGCGTTTATCTCGCGGACGTCGGGAACGATTTTTTGAACTTCACCGCGCGCAGCGCGGGACACGAGGGGCGTAAAGAAGGCCGGTGCTGCCGTGATATCGTGAGACGGGTTCCAAGCCAACTCTCGAATCAACAACAGACCAGCCTATGCGACGAATCGTACGCGCATTCCTCTCTCTCGAACAGCATCTTCGCTCTGTCATCTCCACCCCGCAGTCCTACCGCCCCAGTCATTGCCCACATTGCGGCTTCGGCGGACTCTGGGGCCACGGTTTCTACGGCCGCAAGGCTGACCGCAGCAGTGGCGCCAGACTCAACCCGGTGCCCGTTGCACGCTTCTGTTGCCAGTCGTGTGGCCGCACCTGCTCGCGTCTGCCGCTATGCATCTGCCCGCGGCGGTGGTACGCATGGGCCCTGCAGCAACTGGTTCTCGCGCTGATGCTCTTCGGCCTGTCCCTGCGCAGCACCGCGAAGGTGACCGGTCTCAGCCGCAATACCGTGCGTCGCTGGTGGCGCTGGCTGCGCGAGCGCACCCCCGTTTTCGCCTTCCTCCTGCGCAGCCGCTTCCCCGAGCTCGGCCGCACAACCGACACGATGTCGTTCTGGCGGGCATGCCTTGCCTGCATGCCCTTGGCGATGGCCTGGCTCGACCTGGACGACCTGAGCGTCCCGTGATCCGCTGAGCCTGGCGCGCCGCGAGACGGCCAGTTTCACGTTTTTTCAGGGTGCCCACACAGTCTGGCCACTTCCGTTGCTTTCGCAACGGCGATTTCATGTCGACTCCTCAATTGAACCTAAAAACCGCAGTTACCCGGTCGCGATCGTCGCGATCGAAGTCCGTTGCAGCGGTGCAGACGCGATGATACGTGCGCAGATGTAGCGCAGCAGCTCGCGCCATCGGTCGGTCTTCGAGAACTGCTCCGCAAAGCGCGCGACGTGCTCCAGAGCCGCGCGAACATTGGCGACCAGCGATTTGATCGTGACGACCTTCGCATGCAGCGGCGTGAGATATAGCTGCGTCTGTCCGGCATGGCTGGCCATCGTTCCGCCCGCTGCCAGTAGCAGAGGCCGGCTCGTCACCGCTTCGAGACGTGCGCCTGGATGGGCGGCCCTGCAGTACCAGCTCCACCAGTTGTAGACCAGCGCGCCGGCCCGTGCCGTCGTCTGGCAGCGGGCGATGTCCTGTGTGGCGAAGCCGCCCAGCCCCCACTGGTTCTTCAGTTCGTCGAAACCATTTTCGCAGTCGCAGCGATCCCGGTACAGCTGGGCGATGGCCTCCAGCGGATAGCGGATGTCGGTCACCAGTACCGTGTATTCCCACATCGGGTCGGCGTCGAGCACGGTATCGTCGGCCAGCGTCAGCCTGAGTTGCCCGCTGGTATCGCGGCTTTCGCGAGCCAGCCCGTCGCGGATGCGCCGGCGCACGATCACGACGCGCCGCTTCGCCGACCAGCCCGTGAGCTGCAGATGATCTTCGACGACCTGGCAGCCCTGTGCATCGGGCCGGCTCCAGTCGCGGCGACCGAACTGTCGCGCAACCAGCCGCTGAACGTTCTTCGTCTGGCGCAGCCTCAGCAGGTACGGTTGCTGTCGTTGCTCCAGCTCTACCAGAATGCCTTCGTTGCCATAGCCGCAATCGCCACGCACGATCGCCGGACGCCGGCTACCCAGTTCGTCGAGCACCCGGCCCAGGCCGGCCTTCGCATGCGCCGACGTGTGCTGTTTGCCCGCACTGACCTGCACGTCCAGCACCAGCCTCAGGTTGACTCATGCGAGAAACTCGGGAAGCGGCCGAGTTCCGGCGATCGTGACAATGATCGTGATTGCAAAAGTGTTTGCCACTTCCGGATACGCACCGCTTTTCCCGCCTCTGGGCAATCATGCGCGCCTCTGACGTCAGCAATGCACCCGCCGCCCGGTCTGCCTTTTCAAAGAGCCCGGGCACGCATGCGATCACACCAACGATTTCAGGATTGTGGCGATCTGCTGGCCGGCCGTACCATCACCGAAGGGATTTTTGCCGGCCGACATGCGGTGATATGCATCTGCGTTATCGAGGAGTTCCGAGACCGACGACACGATGTTCGCGACGTCCGTGCCGACAAGCTTGTTGACGCCGGCCGTCACGCCTTCGGGACGTTCGGTGACATCACGCATCACGAGAACCGGCTTGCCGAGCGCCGGACCTTCTTCCTGAATTCCACCGGAGTCGGTCAGGATGATGCGACTCGCCGCCATCAATTTGAGGAAGGGCTTGTAGGTGAGCGGCTCTTCGAGGTAGATGCCATCATTGCCTGCCAGAATCCGGTTAACCGTCTCGCGCACCTTGGGATTCATGTGCACCGGATAAATGATGCGGTCCTCCGGATAGCGACTCGCCAACTCACGCAGTGCGGTGCAGATATTCTCGAAACCCGCACCGAAACTTTCGCGCCGATGACCGGTGACGAGGATGATGCGACGCCCCTCTTCGAGCGCCTTCTCGACGCGCTCCGGCAGCCTGACGTCTTCGCTCTTCAGGCGCTCCATCATCAGATACAACGCATCCACCACTGTGTTACCGGTAACGTGAATACGCTCAGCAGGCACGCGTTCGGAAAGCAGATTGTCGCGAGAGAGCTCGGTCGGAGCGAAATGCACATCTGCCACGAGCGACGTGATGCGGCGGTTGAGCTCCTCCGGGAACGGCGCGAGCATGTTGCCGCTGCGCAGCCCTGCCTCGATGTGCGCGACGCGAATGCGTCGGTAGAACGCAGCAAGCGATGCAACCTGAACAGTCATGGTATCGCCCTGCACGACGACGATATCAGGCTGGTGATTCTCGAGGAACTCGTCGATCGCCGAGAAAAGGCGCGAGCTCAACCCGGAAAGCGTCTGATCCTTCGCCATCACGTGAAGGCTCGCATCGGGCGTGATACCGAAGTCGGCGAACGCCTGCATCAGCATTTCCCGGTGCTGCCCGACGGAGCACAGACACGAATCGAAATCCTCGGGCGCAGCGCGCAACGAGCGCACCGCCGAGATGACCTTGATGGCTTCGGGCCGTGTGCCCGCAAATACAACTACTTTTTTCCTGGACATGGTGATGATCGAAAACGGTTGAAATCAGCGTGCGTCAGCGCCCGATTGATCTGCGTCAACATGGCGGCTCTGCCGCTGCGGCCGGTAAGAAGCATAGCGCACAGGCGTCGCGTGTCGGCGCGCCAGCACCGCGGCGAACACCTCTACGTGGTGTTCGTAGGCCTGGGCAGGTGTCATTGACGTAAACGACTTCCGCAGCTGGCTGCGCGCGGAGCGCGGCAAACGGTCTGCGTGTTCGACGAGCACCCGGGCGAGTTCATCGCGCACGGCATGGAACTCGCCTTCATTCGCGATCGCATGATAGAACGCCGGACCATCGAGCGAGGCCCATTCGTCACGCCAGGCACGAATTACAGTGCTTGCCGGATCGACCAGCTGCTCGTGCGCCCCGCCGACGTCGGTTGCGATTACGGGCGCGTGCCGCTGCACGGCCTCTGAAATCGCGAGGCTCCAGCCCTCGGTGAAAGAAGGCATAACGACGGCTCGCGCCAAGTCGACGAAACGATGAACGTCCGCACGATAACCCGGCATCAGCACCGCATCCTGCAGGGCGTAGCCGGCAATTTTCTCGCGCAAAAACTGCGCATAGCCCACGTCGGCATGTTTGCCAAGAATCAGAAGACGAATACCGGGTCGCTGCGCGTGGGCACGTGCAAACGCGTCTATCAGCAGCCCCTGGCCCTTCACGGGGTTGATCGACGCCACATTTACGAAGACCGGCGAATCGCTCGGGAAACCTAGCTCGGCACGCAACGCTTCGTCGGATTCAGGCAAGCCGAGCGGCACGCGGCTCGCGGCGTCGACACCATTCGGAATCACTAACATCCGCTCACGCGCCAGACGCAGATTCACGTCCGCAAACATCGCGACATTCGCTGACACGCAGATATAGCCGTCAGTAATCTGGTCCGCAGTCCGCCACTTTTCCTTGCTCGGCTCATCCAGCCACATATACATATTGTGGACGGTCTGAATAAACGGAATTCGCAGCGCCCCGCAGGCTTCCACAAGCGACAACGAATAGTGCGCGTTAACCAATGCCACCTGATTGGCCACCAGCGCGGCGCGCAGCGCCTCCGGCTCCTGGGGCAAGCGCACACAGGCGAAGTGACGCTCTTTCGATTCCGCCTCGGCTTCGGGTGCGATCTCACCGGTCACACCGAGCATCGGCCGAAAGCCGCGGTCCGCGAGATGTTGAAGCAGATCGAACACGACACGCTCCAGTCCACCGACCATGAAATTGTCGACCTGAAGCATGATTACGGGTGCATCGGCCACCTCGTTGGACGGCCTGCCGACGCGCAGACGGCGCTCCTGTGCGATCGCTGCACAGAACCGTTGCGCGGTATCGACGGCCTGCGCAGGCCCAGCCTGTACTACGAGCGGATGCAGCAAAGACAGCCTGCCATATGACTGGCGGTCCATCGCGATGCAGAGGTCAATCTTGTCGTACACCTGCGCACGCAAGGCGTAGACATCGTCATGCTCTCCGAAGAGCGCGACAACTACTTCGCCTTCGGCGCTGCGCAGCGCGCTCAATTCGCTGGCTGTGACCAGTTTCAAGCCACCGGCCGACGCACCTGTCGGCGCCGATATCCCCGACACGGCAACGGCCGCATCGCTAAGCTGCACCGGCACATGGGTGGCACCGCTGATCTGTGCGAGCCAACGGCCAGCCAAATCGTCGAACCGAACCGGCGCGACGGGCTGACGAACCACCGGTTCGGCGGGCTGCACGGGCCGCGTCGCCGGCATAGGATCTGGCGGCGACGTTGTGGGATCCACCGTGCGCCTCAAACCGCGCGTAAGTACATTCCAAAGTCTCTTCAAATTCCACCTCAGTCGAAATCCTCGGCCCAACGCATTGGCGGTCGCTGCTTCTTCATCCGCCGCCCGTTGAAACGCCTCTCGCGCCTGCGCCGTCGCGTGCTCCGCGACAAGCAGCGCCTCAAGCGTCGCCCGTTGCCGCTCCTTTTCTAGCAACGCCTTTTCGATCCGCAATCGCTCGGCTTCCTTATCGGCAATAACGCCTTCGCAGCGCAAACGCTCCCCTTCCTTCTCGGCGATCACGCTCTCGAGCCGCAAGCGATCTGCTTCCTTCTCCTTGATCAAACCTTCGAGCCGCAGGCGCTCCGCTTCTTTCTCGGCGATCACCCCTTCAAGCCTGGCGCATTCGTTATTTTTTTCGACAATGACATCTTCGAGACGCATGGCATTGCGCAACTGTGTCGACGCGTAGGCTTCCAGCGATTCAGTCCGCCGCGTGCCGTCGTCAAGAATGCGCTCGTAATACCCTCGATGCTCCCACCAGACGAGCCCCCTCCGAAACTGCGAATCGTCGAGAAAATTGAGTAGGTAGGCACACCGGGCGCCGGCCTCGGCGACCTGTGCGACTTCCGGCAAGCCGAAGCTCAACGGCTTGTCCTCGTTGCCGAGAATATTGATCCAGTCTCCGGACAGCAGGCGGCGCACCGTGCGCACTGCGCGAACAAGCCGCTCACGTGCGGCGGTGCAATCGCCTCGTACGAGTGCGAGCGACGCCGCCAGATCGAGCGCACTGACGATCTTCGTGCCCAGCAGAGGACTGAACGGCATAGGGTCCATCGATGCACAGCGCAACGCCAAATGCTCGCACCGATCGAGTTCGCCAATGCATTGAGCGAGCTTTGCCGCCACAAACGCCAGCGAAACCGACCAACGCAACTGCTGCGGCGACGACCCGGTGGTGCCAAGATACGATTCGATCTGCTCGATGCAGGCGTGCGCCTCGGCCACAGACGGCCCCTTTCCGAGCACGCGGTATGCTTGCCCGCAAAGCGCGGCGCCAAAATCTGCACTCTCGGACGGTAGCGACGCCATTACACGATCATTGAGTTCGGCAAGCGCATCGTTATTAGTCAGGCGCATGCCGATCGAGATCATGCTCTTGAAGAGCCATGGATTTGCCATGTCGCCCGCACCGGGCACGACTGCGAAATCATCAGACGCTAGCGTTTCAAAGGTCGTCTCGACATAGGGCACAGTGGTCGCGGTGAGCGGATCAACCATCGCGACGACGATCAGCCCGCCAGCCTCCGGCTGCAACGGCTCATCCAAGCCCGCCAAACGCCACGTTCGCGCGTTCTCCGCCGCCAGCGCAACATTTACGCGAAACGCCTTTTCAATTATCAGCCGGTCTGCGACATCACCGGCAATTGCTCGCAACCATGCGCGCGCAGTGGATTGAGCCGCCGGCGCAACGCCGCGCTCATACTCCGGCACACTCATGATGAAGCGCCCGCCAGGACGCAGACGCTCAAACAGCCCTTGTAGCAAGCTGGCTGGTACGCGCGTGCAGTCCGTTGCGACGAGGACATCGAAATACTCGTCCACTGCGACCGCGGCCGCATACACGTCGAAACGCACACGTCCGACCGGACCGTAATTCGCCGTCGCGTAGCGCAAGGCCGACTCGTCGGGCACGAAAGCGAACACACGGCGAGGGGCACTATTCTGTTCGATGACGCGCGCGGCGCTACCGCCACGCGTATCGAATACGCAGACCGAATCACCAATGCGAACGTATTCACACATCTCCGTCACGCTAGAGAGCGCCGCGATTGAAGCCGAGTCGGCTCCCCTAAGGACATCGAGCGACTCGGCGTTTGTGACGGCGGCAGATTCAGGTAGCGTTTCGAAGAACCACGATTTGAACTCGCAAGCCGGCGGAAACGGACTCTGAAAAACGGCAGTGCGCGAGCGCGCATGCCGCCTCAGGTCTCCTGCGAGCAATCCACCAACGCACGAGTCGGCCGCCAACACGATTGCGCCGCCCGAGTCCCATTGCGTCAAAACCGCAACCTGCTCGATTGACGCTTCCCGAACCTGACCGGTGACTAGACGAGTGACCTCCAACTCAGGCCCATTGCCCTCGACGACAATCAACGCATCGAACTTCGTTGCCGGAAACGCATTATCAAGCGCCATACCAGCTTTGAAGGTCGCCACACGCGCGCTCGAAAAGAACGGTGCCACACGCATTGCGTCCTCTTCGGAATGCACGAGCGCCAGGGCGTCGACACCCGCGTTCAGCAGAAACCTCAGAACATCGACGGTATTGCCGCCGACATACAAAATGCGCCCATGCCCGAAACAGATCAGGCATTGGCGCAAGAATACTTCCAGTTCGATTGGCTTCAGCACAGTTATACAGTAGTGAAAACAGGCTGATTAAAAGTCCGCGCGGGCCACGCCGGGCACAGTCAACTCTGACATTTTCAGGCGATATGCTCCGACGCCACGCGGTCTGCCGGCTGCAAATCGGCACGCATGTGCAAGTCGCAAACCCCGCCGAAGAAGTGCGTGTCGACTCGCGCCCGAACCATGAAAAACGCAGCCTCATCGATCCAGTGCAAAATTGCCTGATCGGAAAAGTTCATTGATTGCTGGTGGATGAGCGACGCCTGAACTTCGTAGAAATTTTCACCCAACGCGCACGAATCCATCGTAAACACAACCGTGTGCTCCTCCCCCGCACGGAACTTCTGATCCCAGAAGATGAACCCGTCACGCTTGTGCGCCATCAGTTCAGCGTCCTGATTGAACGTGCCCCAAGAATACATCTTGATGCCTTCCTTGTTGCGAATGCGCAGGTTCACATAGAGCTTGTCCATGTCCTCGCGAATCGTGAACTTCACGGCAATTTTGACCTTGTCACCGGTGTAGAAGGTCGTGCATTCCTCGTCCTGACCGTCGAAGACCGTGACATCCGAAATCATGGCTTCACGGCTGCCGAACTCGAAACGCGCGTCTTCATGGGGCTGATCCAACGCCTTTTCCACGGCTTCGCTGACCGTGCTGGACACTGCTTCGGATTGGGCAGGCTCCAGCGCAGTTGGTGCAGCTTCCGCTAGCTTCGCCGCCTGCTCCTCCTGCATATTCGCTGCGCGCGCCTGTACTGCCGCCTTATGCTCCGCAATCTCCCCCTGCTTCGCCTTGTTTTCCTCGTCGTGGAGCAGTTTGCGATAGGCAAGCACGACTTCCGATGACGGGCCGGCCACGGCCAAGCGCCCCTTATCGAGTAGCAGAGCGCGATCCGTAAAGGTGCGAATGGACTCGATATCGTGTGAAACAAACAGGATCGCAACGCCGCGTTCGCGCAGTTCGCGAATCCGCTGGTAACAGCGCTTTTGAAACAGCGCATCTCCGACCGCGAGCGCCTCGTCCACAATCAGCACGTCCGGACTCAATTGCACCTGCACGGCGAATGCGACCCGGACCATCATACCGCTCGAGTAGTGCTTGACGGGCTGGTCGAAAAACTCACCAATGGCCGCGAAGCGGATGATCTCCGGCATTGCCGCATCCATCTCGGCGCGCGTCAAGCCAAGGATCGAGCCGTTCAGGTACGCATTCTCGCGCCCGGTAAATTCCGGGTTGAAGCCACTGCCGAGTTCGAGCAACGCCGCCACGCGTCCGCGCACGGTGACGTCACCTTGGGTCGGCGCGAGTACGCCAGCGATGATCTGCAGCAACGTCGATTTGCCCGCGCCGTTGCGACCGACAATGCCAACCGCCTCGCCCTTCTTCACGTCGAACGAAATATCCCGCAGTGGCCAAAATTCGCCAAAGAACTGACGACGTCCGCGGAACAACATTTGCATCAGACGATGCTGCGGCTTTGCATAAAGTTCGTAACGCTTGCTCAGGTTGCGAACATCGATAGCTAAATCGTCCACGGACACTCTCTTGCAAATCTTTCAATCAAATTCAGGAATCAGGCGTCAAACGTACACGTTGCGTCAGGCCACCGCTGCAACGAGTTGCTGCTCGCCAGCCGCTTTCTGCTCTACAAGCCGCACACAGATGGCACGATTGTGCGCAGCCATTTCGAGCCGCTCGGCTTCACCTGGAATCAAGCCCTTCGAGAAGTCCTCCGCAGTGACATATCGCATGCCGTTGGCATTGAAATCACCGATATTCGGCGTATCAACGATCGGCACGATACCAAACGCAAGGTACTCGATTAGCTTGGTCGGACATGACACGTTGTTCACGACCATGTCGTCGCGCAATACGAAGCCGAAGTGACAACTTTCATATATCTTGCTCAGCTCCGCACGCGTGGCGCTGGCCACATGAAATTGCGGATGATGTACGACTTCAGGCGCCGCAGCATTGCGCATCACATCGACGTCGGGCGTATAGATCCACCAATGAGCATAGTCGACCGCGTCGCGCACGACCCGCATCATCTCCGGCACCTTCTGCCACCTCTGAGTTCCACCCGCATAGATGACAACGGGCTTGCCGTCCACATAGCTGCGTGCAGCATCGCTCCATTCGTCCGCCGAAAAAATGGGCAGGACGATCACCTTGGCACGCAGCAGATCACGATACTTGTGCGCGAGATACGCTCCCATCGACTCTGAGACCACCACCACGAACGAGGCATTCTCCACGGCATTGCGTTCGCAGTCGTCGTGAATGCGTGCCGAGTAGAAATCGTTGTGCATCCGAAATTCTTCCGGCACCACACCGTGGACATCGAGAACCCACTTGACGCCGGGAACGCGCAATAGCGCTTCACCAATCCGATTCGCCATGCGCAACACGCTATGAAAATACACACGCTTGAAGCGGAAGGCCAGCAGGCACGCCGCATAACGATGAGCGCGCGAATTCATTTCCACGTTCAGCACCCACGAATTTTTCTCCGCGCGCTCGATAAACGGTTTGGGAGCACCACCTTCGCGCACATCGCAATACACGCGACGACTCTGTGGATACAGCGAATCGATCGCCCTCACGCGCTGAAAATATCCATCGCGCTCGCGCGCCTTGGTCGGAAAAGGCGCAACGAACATGATGCCGTTGCCGCCGATCATGAGGTCGATAAACTCCAGCGCCCTCGCCATTCGGCTCACGCGTGAAGTAGGAAACTCCGCTGCTTTTGCGAGTCGCGCCGCGATACGAGCGCGCCAGCCAGTTCCCGCCTCAGGAGCCGCCGCGGGAATGGCATTGAGCGTCGCGAGTAACCCCTTGGTTTCCGCCACCAACGCGTCAACGCTCTTCTCCAGCGCCACGAAGCGCTTACGCAAGCGTTCGCGCGTATCTTCGTCGGCCCATTCGCCGGTTGTCGTCAGATACTGCGCTACCTCGGCAGAGATGGACTGGATCGCCGGCACCAACGAAGGAGGTGTGGAGTCGTCATCGGGGTAGTCGCCGAACACGATCGTTTTCAGGTCGCGCGCCTGCACGGAACGCCGACTGGCGATTTCGTGCTTGAGGTGAGTCCTGTAGCTCTCGAGGCCATCGACGAGTCGTGTCAGTTGCACCGCATACAGATCGTGCATTTGACAATGCAGCGGCGGATGCTTGCGCTCGCCTACTGCAAATAACGCGTCGTCCTTCCATGCGGTCACCGAAAGATACGTGCGGTCGTTCCACGTGCGGCCGTACTTCTCCTCGAAGCGCGCACGATTCGCAGCGGCGAAGCCTTGAGCCTCCAAAGCGTCCAACTTGCCGAACGACGCCGAGCCCCAATGGTGCATGTACACATCTCGCGCGACGTGCATCTTGAAGCCGCCTTGCAACGTGCGCACGCAGTAGTCGTCATCCTCGTAGGCACCGGGGAAAAAGCGCGTATCCAGAAGCCCAACCTGCTCGATAAGCAGGCGGGAAAACAGCACGCAGTAGTAACTGAGAAAGTCGGATTCAACGACATCACCAAGCCAGCCGTCTCTACGATCGCGTGCGAAACGCTCTAGCGATTCGAGGTCGAATGCGGCGCTGCCTTGGGGGATTTTTGCCCGGTCGCCCAATTCATACGGGATGGGAATGCCCTGCTCGTTGTTCGACGCATTGGTTAGCGGTCCGATCGCATCCTTGTCTTGCGCGACGAGATAGTCGAGCCAGTGGTCCGTGACGATAACATCGCTGTTCAGCAGGCAGATGTGAGTGATCGACGGATCTTTCAGAAAATGCTCGATGCC
Organism: Paraburkholderia sp. A1BS-2L; assembly: GCF_051125205.1. NCBI lineage: Bacteria > Pseudomonadati > Pseudomonadota > Betaproteobacteria > Burkholderiales > Burkholderiaceae > Paraburkholderia > Paraburkholderia sp. A1BS-2L. Next base: position 706,394 of record NZ_CP120428.1, on the reverse strand, counting down.
GATGTTATTCCCGCCTGAGAAGCCGAGATTCTTGTCCTGCTGAAAGAAGACGCCCTCAAACACACCCTGCGAGACTGCTTCATCGAACACGCGGCGCGACACGACACGCTCTGCATCCGCCGACGCGTTGTCGATGACCGCGACAGCAAATTTCGTGTCGCTGCGAGTGCGCACGAGGCTCTCGGCAGCCAGTGCGAACACGTCTGCAGAGTTGTAGGTGACGATTACGATCCCAACCTTCACTTTATTGGCCATTTCAAAATAATTTTCACTTTCACTGCCAACGACGATCTGGCAATGGCATCACCGCTATTTCCCGCGCAGCTTAGAGAACGTCCGGAAAACCCTTTTTCGTTTTCATAAAGAACCAGTAGCATACTCGCAGGAACAGGAGCGACACGGCCACTTGAATGGCCAACCCTGTCCAGTCCGGCCACGAGCCAAAGAAGAATACGTGACGCACGTTTTCGAGTACCGGAGTGAAAGGATTCCATCCGACCATAGGACGCAGCACTTTCGGAACCATTTCGAGCGGATAGAAAATCGGGCTCAAATACATGAGAGCCATCGCGATCGGCGGCACGGCAAGCTTCATGTCAGGTAGATAAACACCCAATGAAGAAAGCAGATACGCAACACCTAGCACGGCAAAAAACATCGGCAGCAGCACAACCGGTAACGCGATGGCTGTGAGCGGCGGCAGACCGACGAAAATGAGGAAGAACACTAAAAGCAAGCCATAGCCGATCGCCGCATTGACCAAAGCCGAAAGCGTGATGGCAAGCGGCAAAATTTCCAACGGGAAAACAACTTTCTTGATGAAATTTGGATTCTCGCGCATCAACATTGGGGCGCGCAGAAAGCATTCCGAAAAGAAAGTGTATGTAATCAAGCCACTGAACAGGACTAACGCGGACTCGCTGCTGCCCGCGGTGCCATTCGACCAGCGCGCCTTGAACACGACGCTAAAAACAAAGAAATAGACGACAAGGGTCAGAATCGGCGTGACGACCATCCAGATGGAGCCGAGCACCGACCCTCTGAACTTGGTCGCCAAATCCCGACGCACAAAATCGCGCAACAGCGAACGATGCTGCAAAATAGAAACTTGCATGGAATATTCCCAACGGGCGGCATCCTCACAATCGAGATGCCCACACAGATCCCGGATCAACCTTGTAAAAATTACAGAACGACCCGGAAGTCAGCTCCGCATTCTGCCGTAGCGCAACGGCACGCGTCAATTGAACTGCTGCGCCGCACAATCATTCAAATTGCCCGATCCGTGGCGGAAACGCCAGCGCAAAGGGCCCGTCATCAAGCTGCAATGTCAGATTCGGGTTGTACGCCGGATCACGCGTGAACCATCCGTCCCAACGGCGCTCCATCCAGCGAATCTCCTCGAGGAACCTCTGATATTTTTCAGGGGCAAGATCGGAGCCACGTGTGGCGGACTCATGGTGGTAAAGCTCGGCGTGCGGCGTCCAGGCGTTGCGATAACCGGCCTTCGCAATTTTCAGGCAGAAATCGACATCATTAAAGGCCACGGCGAGTTCAACATCGAGTCCGCCGACTTCCTTGTAGATCTCCTTACTGACAACAAGGCAAGCGGCCGTCACGGCAGACAGATTCTGCAGCGTAACGCCGCGGCCGAAGTAGCCGAACTCCCCGCGTTCCAACTTGAGGTGCATGTGCCCAGCGATGCCACCCAGTCCGACCACCACGCCACCATGCTGCAACGTATCGTCGGGATACCACAGGCAGGCGCCCACTGCGCCTACGCCCGGCTGGCATGCGACGCTCACCATTTCGCCGAGCCACTCTGGTGAAACTACTTCGACGTCGTTATTCATCAGACAAACATACTCTCCGCGCGCAATATCGACTGCACGATTATTAAGAGCAGAGAAGTTAAACGGAGCATCGTCGCGAATTACCCGTACGTTCGGCAGCCTCGAAATCCGTTCGAAATACGCCATGGTCTTCGACTGAACGCTGCCATTGTCGACCACAATAATCTCGTAATTGCGATACAGCGTCTTCTCCGTCACGCTGTCGATACATTGCTCAAGCAACTCAAGGCCGTCGCGCGTCGGAATGACAATCGACACGAGCGGCTGCTGTTCAGGCAGCGCGTAGCGAACGCGCATCGTGCCTGCAGAGTCGTCCGGACTATCGATGGTGGCGTCGATTCCAATGCGCTTGAAGTGATCCTCCATGGCGCGGATCGCCGCCTGCAGCGCATAGGGTTTCGCTTCGCCACTGCCCGCCGTGCTCCCCGCGACGATACGCCAGTGATACAGGACATGCGGGATGTGAACGACGGCCTCGTGCCCGGCAACGTCAATGCACCGCAACGCGAGGTCGTAGTCCTGACTCCCTTCGTAACCCTTGCGAAAACCACCGACTTCGCGCACCAATGCTGTCTCGTACACGCCCAGATGCGAGAACATGTTGTGCGCGAGAAACATCAGGGGATTCCAGTCGCTCTTGAAGTACGGCATCGTTCGCGTGCCTTTTTCGTCGAGCTTATCCTCGTCGCTATAAAAAAGACGGCCGGTTGCGTGCAGATTGATATAGCGTGCGACCATGTACAAGGCATGCGGCGGCAACAGGTCGTCATGATCCAGCAGCGCTACATATTCGCCCGTCGCCAGTGCGAGTGCGCTATTGCTCGCTTCCGAGATATGGCCGTTTTTTTCGCGCAGAGCAATCTTGATCCGGCTATCGGCAGCAGCAGCTGATCTCAGCAACTTTTGCACATGTGGCTGAGTCGATGCATCGTCGGCGATACAGAGTTCCCAATGCGGATAGATCTGTGCCTGCACCGACTCGATCATCTCGCGTAAAAGCTTTTCGTCACTGTTGTAGGTAGGAACGATGACGGAAATCAGGGGCTTGCGCGCCAACATATTGATCTCAGATACCAGCCCCTTTTCCTGCTCTAGCGTGATCGAATCATATTGCGCAATCCAGTCTCGGTAGAGTTCGGCGGACACTGGCGCGGATGCGAATCCGCCGCCCCTGCGCAAACGCTTGACTCGCGCGGTCACGCCAGACCAGCCTTCGCGTCTGACGATCGAGCCGCAGAATTTAAATGCGCCCACCAGTCCGCCGCGAGTTTGTATCTGGCGACGCACGATCGAATACGCCAACCGCGCGGCCCGCAGGGAGCGCGCTAGATTACGCAAAGGCGCAGTGGTCCGCCAAGAAGCCGAATGACTCAATGCAATCACCTCGACTTCCAACGGGAGCACACGATTACGCAACACCGCACGCTCGATGGACGAGTTTCGATCGCCGTCCGCTTTGAATCAGCACCGGCACCGCCAGCTATCCGATGGTTATCGGTCTGCATATTCATTTGCGTCCTCATAGCCACAGAACATTTGATGATTTCCGAATCCAAAGAGCCGATATCCGCACCAGCAAACGAGTGGCACGGTACTTCGCACGTGCACGGGCAGCCACCCTCGCCCTACAGGTGCCCCAAGCGCCCGCGCAGACCATCGTAAAGACCGCGCAACGCCATACGTAGATGAGCAGTCCGCTCCTGCGGCAAGCATGCATACACCAGCAACCGAACCGGAAGTTTGATCAACTCGGTCGATTTCCACGTCCACGGAACATACGAGCGACGCACGAGTGTGACCGCGTTTCTAAACAAGTAGTAGTGCCGCACCGGACTATGCATTGGATACGGCCGTCCAAATAACCGAACTGGCTCGTCGCCGAGTGTGTGGCGCATGACGATCCACGGCACGCCCAGCACCTTGTAACCCTTCCACCGTGCACGAATACACCACTCGAGATCGACGAAATCAATAAACAAAGCATCGTCCATCGGACCAATAGCTGACCACGCGGCGAGATTGATACATGACCCCGAAGTGATCAGGAAATCAACCTCGACCGGACAGGTCCCAACCGGCGCAACCCGCTTGAGGCGCCACATTCCGAATCGCACGAACGGCGCAATCCCGCCGAGCCTGCCGTCTTCGTAGGCTGGGCCGATGAGCGCCACTTTCGTCCCCCGCTCGAGCTCGCTCTTCAACGTAAGCGGCAGCGTACGCAGCAATTCATCCGAAGCCTCGCTGTCCTGATCGAAAAGAATCGCACTCGTGCAGCCGCACGCGATCAACGCCTCGACGCCCTGGTTGATCGCCGTGGCAATGCCCAGGTTGGCTCCGTTCGGCAGATAGTAAACGCGCGGGTCAAGCCCAAGTGCGGCGGGGTCGTACACCTGCTCGGTGTTGTCGACCACCACACAAGGGCCAAGACTGGCTAGCCGGTTCGCCCGCGCGACACACCCCGCATCGGGACGGTAAAACACAACGACCGTGCCTGTCCCGGCATCGCCAACCACGCTTGCATCCATCAGTCTTCGAGGCAAAGGCGCAGCGCTTCGTCCCACATCGGCGGTCGCAGCCCGAACGTGTTCGCAAGCTTGTCGCCCGCCAGTCGCGAATTCGCAGGACGCTTCGCCGGCACCGGATACTCCGAACCCGGGATCGGCAGCACGTTCGGGGCCTTATCGCCCATCGCGATACCAAGGATGGCCTGCGTGAAACCATGCCACGACGTCGCGCCGCCGGCCGTCAGGTTGTAGATGCCTGAACGCTCACGCCACCACTGCGCACTGCCGCCGCGCTGAGCCGCCAATCCTTGCGCGACGATATGCGCCGTCACATCGGCAATCGTGCGCGACCATGTCGGCGCCCCGATCTGGTCGGCCACCACGCGAAGGTCAGGACGCTCCGCGCCAAGCTTGAGCATCGTCAGCAGGAAGTTCTTGCCGCGCCGGCCATAGACCCAGCTCGTGCGCAAGACCAGATGTGCACAGCCGTTCGCCGCAATCGCCTGCTCGCCTTCGAGCTTGGTGCGACCGTAGACGTTCTGCGGATTAACCGCATCGGTTTCCACGTACGGCGCGTCTTTCGTACCGTCGAACACGTAATCGGTCGAATAGTGGATCAGCGTTGCGCCGCACTTCGCAGCCTCTTCGGCAAACACCCGGGGCGTTTCGGCATTGAGCCGCCGCGCCGTAGCTTCGTCCGATTCTGCCTTGTCCACAGCGGTATACGCCGCAGGATTCACGATGATCGACGGTTTCGTTGCGCGCACAACTTCGCGCACACGATCGAGATCGGCGAGATCGAGCGCCGCGCGATCAAGGCCAATCACGCGCCCCAAGCCCTGCAAGCTGCGCAGCAACTCAAACCCTACCTGGCCGTTCACACCCGTGACGAGAATCGTCGGCTGGATGTCCATCGAATCCTCACGCATAGACTTCTGCTTCTACCAACCGCTTGCCCGCCGCATCCTTCGCCGCCAGCAATGGCTCGAACTCGATCGGCCATTCGATGCCGATTTCCGGGTCGTTCCACACGATGCTGCGCTCGTGCTCGGGGAACCAGTAGTCGGTGGTCTTGTACAGGAACTGCGCCGACTCCGAAATCACGACGAAGCCGTGCGCGAAGCCTGGCGGCACCCACAGTTGCCGATGATTCTCGGCCGAAAGGTGCACGCCGACCCATTTGCCGAAATTCGGCGAACTGCGGCGGATATCGACGGCAACGTCGAACACCTCCCCTTCCACCACGCGCACGAGCTTGCCCTGAGCATGCTGGACCTGGTAGTGCAACCCACGCAGGACACCCTTCGCCGAGCGCGAATGATTGTCCTGCACGAATTCCACGCCGGCCTCGACCAGTTCCTCGAATTCGCGTCCGTTAAAGCTCTCATAGAAGAAGCCGCGTGCGTCACCGAACACCTTCGGCTCGATGATCTTGACTTCGGGGAGCGCCGTAGCGGTTACCGTGATGGCCATGCAACGTGATCCGTGAGAATGTTCAACAAATATTTGCCGTATGCGTTTTTCGCGAGGGGCGCGGCAAGCTTCTGCACCTGCTCCGCATCGATCCATTGCCGGCGGTAGGCAATTTCCTCGGGGCACGCAACAACGAGCCCCTGACGCTTTTGCAGCGTCGCAATGAACGTCGCCGCCTCGATTAGCGAGTCGTGCGTGCCGGTATCCAGCCAAGCGTAACCCCGGCCCATGATCTCCACATTCAGCGCACCGTCGCTCAAGTATCGCGAGTTCACGTCCGTGATCTCAAGCTCACCGCGCGGCGACGGCTTGATGTCCGCCGCGATGTCGCACACGCGGTTGTCGTAGAAGTACAGGCCTGTCACCGCATAGTTCGAGCGCGGCTGCGCCGGCTTCTCCTCGATCGACAGCGCACGGAAGCCCTTGTCGAACTCGACCACGCCATAGCGCTCCGGATCGTGCACGTGATACGCGAACACCGTCGCACCCGTGTCCTGCGCATCCGCGCGCTCGAGCTGCTTCGCCAGATCGTGGCCGTAGAAGATGTTGTCGCCGAGAATCAGCGCCGACGGATCGTTGCCCACGAACTCCCGGCCGATGATGAACGCCTGCGCGAGCCCATCCGGCGACGGCTGCACCGCGTACTGGATGTTCATGCCCCAATGGCTGCCGTCGCCGAGCATCGCCTCGAAGCGCGGTGTGTCCTGTGGCGTCGAGATGATGAGTACGTCACGGATGCCCGCCACCATCAGCGTCGACAGCGGGTAATAGATCATCGGCTTGTCGTACACCGGCAGCAACTGCTTGGAGACCGCATGGGTGATCGGATAGAGCCGCGTGCCGGAACCGCCGGCGAGAATGATGCCTTTGCGCGCCATGTCGGGTGCCCTTACGCGCGCTGCGCGTAGTTCGTTTCGACCCACTTGCGGTAGTCGCCCGAGGCAACCTCGTCCGCCCAGGCCTGGTTATCCAGGTACCAGCGCACCGTCTTCGCAAGACCCGTTTCGAACGTCTCGGCCGGCTTCCAGCCCAGTTCGCGCTCGAGCTTGCGCGCGTCGATCGCGTAGCGGCGGTCATGGCCAGGGCGATCCGTCACATAGGTGATCTGGTCTCGATACGAGCCCGCAGCCTTCGGCCGCATCTCGTCGAGCAGGTCGCACAGCGTGTGCACGACCTCGAGGTTCTTCTTCTCGTTCCAGCCGCCCACGTTGTAGGTCTCGCCGGACTGGCCGCGCGCGAGCACTTCGCGGATCGCGCTGCAGTGGTCGCCCACGTAGAGCCAGTCGCGCACGTTCTGGCCGTCGCCGTACACGGGCAGCGGCTTGCCGGCGAGCGCATTGGCAATCATCAGCGGAATGAGCTTTTCAGGGAACTGGTACGGACCGTAGTTGTTCGAGCAGTTCGTGGTGAGCACCGGAAGCCCGTACGTGTGGTGGTAGGCGCGCACGAGATGGTCGGAGCCGGCCTTGGTTGCCGAATACGGGCTGTTCGGGGCGTACGGGGTGGTTTCGGAGAATTGCGGGTCGGTATCCGTTAGCGAGCCGAACACTTCGTCCGTGGACACGTGCAGGAAGCGGAAATCGGCCTTCTCCGCCTCGGGCAGGGTGTTCCAGTACTGGCGCGTGGCTTCGAGCAGCGTGAAGGTGCCGACGACATTGGTCTGAACAAAGTCAGCAGGGCCATGGATCGAGCGGTCGACGTGGCTTTCCGCAGCGAAATGCAGCACGGCGCGTGGCTTGTGCTCGGCGAGCAGGGCGTCGAGCGCAGCGCAATCGCAGATGTCCACGCGCGCGAAAACGTGCTTCGGATTGCCCTGCAGCGAGCGCAAGGTTCCAAGATTGCCCGCGTAGGTCAGCTTGTCTACGTTCAGAACGGCTTCCTCGGATTGACGGAACCAGTCAAGCACAAAGTTGGCGCCGATAAAGCCGGCACCGCCCGTTACCAGGATCATGGAACTCCCTTTTTTGACGCGAGATTGGAGGCTGGTCTGGCGCAAATCCCCGTGGCCAGACGCTCGAAAGGATGCTGTAAACAGTGGACTTTAGGCACGATAACGCCTGATTTTATCCACGCAGCATACTTTGACTCTGATTTTGTAACAGCAATTATACGGGCAGCTTGAGCGAAAGCCATACCCCTAACATCTTGAAACAGCTTGACAATTTCTCGCCCTTTCGCTCCGGCACGTAATTATTCGGCTGCCCGCCTGCGTCAATTTGCGCCCAAACGAACCAGACAATTCACCCGGCGCCCATACCGCAATCGTTTTCCTGTGATACCGTCGTCTACTTGCCCCGACACACAGTCACGCTGACCCGCAGCTGATCCACACCTGTTTTCGTTTCGATGACCACGCACGCGCCATTTCCGCCGCCCCTCGCTTTTGGCGATCTTCAAGGCTGTCTTACCCCATTTCGCGAATTGCTCGCCAAGGCCGGCCCTTCCGCCGACACCCCGCTCTGGTTCGCGGGCGACCTCATCAATCGCGGCCCCGATTCGCTCGAGACGCTGCGCGAGGTAATCGCGCTCGGCGACCGCGCGGTGGCGGTGCTCGGCAATCACGATCTGCACCTGCTTTCCGTGTCGGCAGGCATCCGCAAATCGAAAAAGGGCGACACCATCGACGACATCCTGAGCGCTCCCGATGCCGAGGATCTTCTGCACTGGGTGCGTCATCGTCCGATCGCGCATTACGACCAGGGCATGCTGATGGTCCACGCCGGCGTGCTGCCGCAATGGGATGTGGAACTCACGCTGGAACTCGCGCGCGAGCTCGAAAAGGCGTTGCGTGGCGACAACTGGAAAGAAGTGCTGGCCGGCCTCTACGGCAACGAGCCGAGCCGCTGGTCGAAGAATCTGAAGGGGATCGAGCGGCTGCGCATCACCTGCAGCGCGCTTACGCGCATGCGCTTTTGCAACGCCGATGGCGTCATGGACTTCTCCACGAGCGGCGGGCTCGATTCCGCTCCTCCAGGTTTTATGCCGTGGTTCGACGCGCCTGGACGCAAGACCGATAACGCCACCGTGGTGTTCGGCCATTGGGCGGCGCTTGGCCTCACATTGCGCGAAAACCTGGTTGGACTCGACTCGGGCTGCGTCTGGGGCGCGCGTCTTTCGGCGGTGAGCCTGAAAGCCGATCCCCACCAGCGCGTGCTCACTCAGGTGCCCTGCTCGAGCTGCCGCGCGGTCTCGGGCTGAACGCGCGGTGCGCAAGCGCCCTGCCTCAAGCGCCAACCCCGCTGCGCAGCCCCTGCCGATCCATCCGCCCCGGCGAGCGCAGCACTTCCAGCGCCTCCCCCACCGCTCCCTGCGCTTGCGCCGCGAGCCTGCGGCGATCATCGCCCGGCTCGATCGCCTCGCATACATACACATGCGCCGTGATCGGCCCGGCCTTGAGCAACATATCGAGCGACTCTTTGAGCGAGACATCGTCGATATACGCGGGGGCCGCCGACTGCCGCCCCTGCGCGTCTTCGTAGAGGATGCAGATGGGCTGCACCGGCGCGCCCGCCGACACGGGCGCCTGGAACATATTCGCGTGAAACGGCTTGATCGCGAGGCCGTCGGTGGTCGTGCCCTCCGGAAACACGCACATCAGTTCGCCGCGCCCAAGGCGCGCCGACAGTTCGTGCATGATGCGGTGCGCGTCGCTGCGCCTCTCGCGCTCAATGAACACGGTGTCCAGATTCTGCGCGAACCAGCCAATCAGCGGCCAATTGCGGATCTCGGCCTTCGAGACGAACGGCGTCGGGCGCCACGCGTTGATCACGTAGATGTCGATCCACGAAATGTGATTGCTCACGACGAGCGCGCCCGCGTCGAGCCGCGCCGCGTCGTTATGCACGACGATCTTCATGCCGCACAGTTCGAGCATCCTGAGCGACCAGGCGCGGTTCATGGCGTGGCGCGCCTGGGGCGTCGCGCGCGGAAAGCGCACGCCGACGGTCCAGGCGCCGCGCAGCAGGTGCCCGAGCAGCCGGGCTTTGCGTATAAAGAGGCTCATGGCGATACGAATGGCGATGGCGAGTGCGCTCGATGATCCTTAGTGATGCCCGGCGTCGCGTTCGAAGCCGATGCGCCCCGCCACCAGCGTCGCGCGCACCACGGCGGGCAGTTCGTAGCCGAGGAACGGCGTGTTGTGCCCCTGGCTCTTGAGCGCGCGCGGCTCGACACGCCAGTGCGCGTTCGTATCGAACACGCAGAGGTCGGCGGGTGCGCCTACGGCAAGTCGCCCTGCCTCACGCTGCATCACCCCGGCAGGCGCCGAAGTGATCGATGAAAGCGCCTTCGCAAGCGGCACCCCTGCTTCCTGCGCCCACTTCACAGTAAGCGACAGCAGCAGTTCGAGCCCGCTCGCGCCCGGCGTGGCTTCGGCGAACGGCAGCAGCTTCTCGTCGTCGTCCACGGGGGTGTGCTGCGAGCAGATCGCGTCGATGGTGCCATCGCCGAGACCCGCGCGAATCGCCTCGCGGTCGCGTTGCTGGCGCAGCGGCGGGTCGAGCCGGAACTGGGCATCGAAATAGCCGATGTCCATGTCGATCAGATGCACGTGGTTGGCCGTGACGTCGCAGGTCACGGGCAGGCCTTCGGCCTTCGCCGCGCGCATGAGCTCAACGCCCGCTGCGGACGAAAGGTGCTGCACGTGCACGCGCGCGCCCGTCACGCGCATCAGCTCGAAGAGCGTGAAGAGCGCGATGGTTTCCGCGCTCACCGGCACGCCCGACAGCCCGAGCCGCGAAGCCAGCGCGCCGCTTGCGGCCACACCGCCCTTCGCGAGATACGCGTCCTGGGGGCGCAGCCACACGGCGTAGCCGTAGGTGCTCGCGTACTGAAGCGCACGCAGCAGGACCTGCGTGTCGGCGATCGGCTTGTCGGCCTGCGTGAAGCCGATGCAGCCGGCTTCGGTGAGCGAAACCATCTCGGTGATCACGTCGCCCTTCAGGCCGACCGTGAGCGCGCCGAGCGGATACACATGCGCGCGTTCGAGCTTGCCCGCGCGGTACTTGAGCATTTCGACCAAGCCCGCTTCGTCGAGTACCGGATCGGTGTCGGGCGGGCACACGAGGCTCGTCACGCCGCCCGCGAGCGCCGCGTTCATTTCCGAGTCGAGCGTGGCCTTGTGCTCGTAGCCCGGTTCGCGCAGCCGCGCGCTCAGGTCGACGAGACCCGGCGCGACCATGAGGCCCTTCGCGTCGAGCGTTCTGTCCGCGTAAAAGCCCGCGGGCGCGGCGCCTAGCGCTACGATCTTGCCCGCTTCGATATAGATGTCCTGCTGCAGCTCGGTGCCGGCCGCCGGATCGATCAGCGTACCGCCTTGAATGTGAATCATGAACTCTCCCACCGCTAAACGTCGGTCGAGATTGTAGCGGGGGTTTCGCGGGTCGTAGACTTTAACTTGGCGCGTTTCCGCGACAGGGGCTTAGGTCTCGCCGCCACGCCCGTCCCAGGCGTGTGCGCGTCAATCAGAACAACCGACGCTGCGTTCTGGTCGCGTTGCATCTTGAGGCCGCAATGCGGGCACTCATGCACGCGGTGCGCGAGTATCTTGGGCACAATCTCCCAACACGACGAGCACCGCTGCGACGGTTTGAGTTGGCGCGTATTCGACAAATGCAGGCGCGTACCAGCCTCTACCGCTTTGTACGCGAGCATTTGATGCGCCATGCCAAACCCAGCCGATAGAATTTCCCGGTTCAGGCTAGCTTTCTGCTTGACCATCCGGCCGGGCCTGTCCTGCGTGCCATTGGCCGAACGGCTCATGTTCGATACAACCAGCTCTTCCGTTGCGATGACTGAGCACGACGCGACGAGGCGCGAGGTCTGCTTATGGATGAAGTCCCGGCGCACGTCCCTGATGTGGGCGTGCAGGCTCGCAATCTGACGGCCCAGGCGTTTGTACCGGCACGAACCTTTGTTCTTGCGCGATCGCTGACGCTGAAGGTCAACGAGACGCGGCAGGTTTGTGCGCACGAAACGGGGATTCGCGATTGTCTCGCCGTTGTCGAACGTGGCCCAGTCGGTGAGGCCGAGGTCGATGCCGCGATGTTCGTCAGCAGTGCGAATGCGCAAGACGGCATTCTCAGATACGCGCAGTGTGACAGACGCAAACCACTCGCCGTTCCTGCGCGTAATCGTCAGGTCGTTTGACTTCGCGCCGTCGCCGAAACGATGCTGGCCTCGAGCGCGAATCCACATAGCATCCTTGCCGCTTCCCAGGCGAATCGTGGCACCTCGACCACCCAGCTGCATGAGCTTCCATCCTGCGGGATCGGGGTAGCAGAAGCCGCCGAACCGCTTGTTGGCCTTAAAGCGCGGGAATCCCGGCGTCTGCCCGGCCTTGACCCGCCGGAAGAACGCCTGAAACGCAAGGTCCAGTTTACGAAGCGTTTGCTGTAGTGCGTGCGAACCCAACTCGACGAACTCAGGGCGTGCGGCTTTAATCTCCGGTAGGGCGTTTTGTTGATCGCAGTAGAAGATCGACTTGCCGTGCTTCCGGTAAGCGTCGACTCGCTCCTCCAGCGCCGCGTTATAAAGCTCACAGTGCAAACGAATCCAACCCGTAAGGCGTTTGGCATCACGAGCGCTCGGATACAGCTTAAAGGTGACTTTGCGGCGTTCCATGGGAAATACAATAGCACACCAAATCCGTTAAGGCGCAAACGTGGAAACCGCCAACAGATCGAGCTCGCGTGCAGTTTATAGCCTTAAGCTACACATAGTCTTTGTGACTAAGTATCGTAGGAAAACGCTGTCGCCCGAACTGCTCGAATACCTCGAAGCGGCCTTTGGCGAAGTCCTCGCCGCGTGGCACTGCAAACTAGTCGAATTCGGTGGCGAGCCAGATCACGTACACATGTTGGTCGACATCCATCCGGCGCTCGACATATCGGTCCTTGTGAACAACCTGAAGACTGCAAGTGCCCGTCGAGCGCGCAACAGGTTTGCCGAACACCTTGCCCGTTTCTATTGGAAGCCGGCGTTCTGGAACCGTGCCTATTTTGTGGGGAGCGTCGGCGGTGCAACACTGGAAACGGTGCGTGCCTATGTGGAGGCTCAGGGCACAGAGGAGCACGCCAGAAAGTCTGGCGTGAAGAAAAGGGCAAAACCACCCACTTGACCCTATCCTGTTCGGCTGGCTTCGCCTATGGGTTCGCAAGCGAACCGGTCGGATAAGGAAGGGGAATGCGCGGGCCAATGTTCATGTGCCGCCCCTGTTGTTCTCGCCGCTTCAATCGTTGTTACCGGCGACGATGCCCATCACCGCCATGCGCACCGCAATGCCGAAGCTCACCTGGTTGAGGATCACCGACTGCGGGCCGTCCGCGACCTGCGAATCGATTTCGACGCCGCGGTTCATCGGCCCCGGGTGCATCACGATCGCATCGGGCGCGGCGAGCGCGAGCCGCTCGGGCGTCAAGCCCCAGCTCTTGAAGTACTCCTGCGCCGATGGCAGCAGCGCCCCGCTCATGCGCTCGTTCTGCAGGCGCAGCATGATGATGACGTCGACGCCCTTCAAGCCTTCGTCGAGGTTATGGAACACGCGCACGCCCATCTGCTCGAGTCCGCCCGGCAGCAGCGTGCGCGGGCCGATCGCGCGCACTTCGGGCACGCCGAGCGTGGTGAGCGCGTGGATGTCCGAGCGCGCGACGCGCGAATGCAGGATGTCGCCGACGATCGCCACGCGCAGATTCGTGAAGTCGCGCTTGTAATGGCGGATCGTGTACATGTCGAGCAGGCCCTGCGTCGGGTGCGCGTGGCGCCCGTCGCCGGCGTTGATCACGTGCACGTGCGGCGCGCAATGCTCGGCGATCAGGTACGGCGCGCCGCTCGATGCGTGGCGCACGACGAACATGTCGGCGTGCATCGCCGAGAGATTGCCGATGGTGTCGAGCAGCGACTCGCCCTTGCTCGTCGACGAGGCGTTGATGTTCAGGTTGAGCACGTCCGCCGAGAGGCGCTTGGCCGCGATCTCGAAGGTCGTGCGCGTGCGCGTGGAGTTCTCGAAGAACAGGTTGAACACCGACTTGCCGCGCAACAGCGGCACTTTCTTTACGTCGCGGTCGGTAACGCTCACGAACTGCGTGGCGGTGTCGAGAATGTGCGTGAGGATCGCGCGCGGCAGACCCTCGATCGTGAGCAGATGCTTGAGTTCGCCGTTCTTCGTGAGCTGCGGATTGCCCTTCAAGAAGCCATAGCGAAAGCGTTTGTCGTCCGGTGCGGCTGGTGCCGGCGTGGGCTGTGTGTTCATCGCGAAATTCCTGCGCGGGTGTCTGACTGGATCTGGCCGGGTCTCGGCGGATCCGCTGGTATCGGGTTCGGTGATGTTGCCCGAGCGTGGCGGTGCTTAATGGCTTCGCTCAGGCCTCGTTCTGGCAGTGCGGTCAGTGCGCCTCGCGCGGTTCGATGCGCAACGCGAAGCGGCCATCGTCGGCGCGCTCGAGCACGAGCGTCGAGTCCGGGTCCGCCTGCCGCATCTCGCCGCCGGTGAAGCGCGCCGCCACGGGCAACTCGCGCCCGCCGCGGTCGACGAGCACGGCCAGCTCGACCGAAGCGGGCCGGCCATAGTCGTAGAGTTCGTTGAGCGCCGCGCGCACGGTGCGCCCGGTGTGCAGTACGTCGTCGACGAGCAGGATGCGGCGACCTTCCACTTCGAACGGCAGCGCGGTCGGGCTCGCCTGGCTGTGCAGGCCCTTTTTCGCGTAGTCGTCGCGATGCAGCGCGACGTTCACCACGCCCCATTGCGTGGCTCCAACGTCGTGCGCGAGCCGTTCGGCCAGCCATGCGCCGCCGCTATGGATGCCGGCAATCGCCACGCCATCGGCTGCGCCGAACGCGCCGTCCGGGTAAGCCGCGCGAATCTGCTCGAGAACGGCGCGGTACAGCGCCTCAGCGTCAGGTGTATTCATCACAGGAATGATTGAGGCGTGTTTTCGTCGAGGTACTGCTGGAGGATCACACAGGCCGCTTCGGCGTCCACATGCTCCGCGCGCTCGCCGCGTTCGCGCAGGCGCGATTCGGCGTCGACGGAGGAATAGCGCTCGTCCACCCAGACCACGGGCAGATTGAAACGGCCGTTCAGTTGATTGCCAAAGCGTTTGGCCAGCTTCGTCATGACATGCGGCGTGCCGTCGGGATGACACGGCAGGCCCACTACAAGCAGATCGGGCTGCCATTCGCGCAGCAACGCGCTGACGGCTTCGAAGCGATAGTCGATGCTGCGGTTCTGGATCACGGTGAGCGCGCGGGCGCTGCGCGTGAGCGCATTGCCGAGCGCCACGCCGATGCGCTTCTCGCCGTAGTCGAACGCCAGCAAGGTCGCCTCGGCGGCGCCTCGCCCTGCAGCCACGCCCATTAGATTTCGCTCCAAGAAACTCCGTCGTTCCCGACGGGGATTGAAAGGAGCGTGTCCGAAGTCTCCATGGCTGCATCGACTTCACACAAGCGCATGATATCGTGTGAGCCATGGACATCAAACGCGCGTACCGGTTCCGGTTCTATCCGACGCCCGAGCAAGCCGTAGTGCTTGCCCGAACGTTTGGCTGCGCGCGTTTCGCCTACAACTACATGCTTCGACTGCGTACCGACGCCTGGTACCAGCGCCAGGAGCGTATTGGCTACCACGAAACCTCCGCTGCGCTAACAGCACTAAAAAAGACACCAGAACATGCCTGGTTGAATGAAGTAAGTTCGGTTCCGATCCAGCAGGCGCTTCGGCACTTGCAAACGGCGTTCGTCAACTTTTTCGCGAAGCGAGCGAAGTACCCGAATTTCCGCCGCAAGGACGGCGTCCAGTCAGCCGAATATACGACGAGCGCTTTCAGGTGGGACGGCGCGGCACTCAAGCTGGCGAAAATGAACGAGCCGCTGGCAATCCGCTGGTCACGCACGTTGCCGAAGGGCGTAAAGCCGACGACTGTTACCGTGTCCAAAGATACGGCGGGTCGATACCATGTCTCTATCCTTTGCGACGACATGGTGTCGGAGAAGACAAAAGTGACAGGGCAGGTCGGAATCGACCTCGGGCTGACACACTTTGCAACCCTCTCGACTGGAGAAAAGATCAGCGCGCCGAACACGTTCCGCAAGTACGAGAACACGCTCGCCAAGCTGCAACGCAGGCTCGCGAAGAAACAGAAGGGATCGGCTCGCTGCGTAAAGGCGAAGCTGAAGGTTGCAAAGCTGCATGCCAAGGTGGCAGACGCCCGCAGGGACTTCCTGCACAAACTTTCGACCCGGTTGATAAACGAAAACCAAGTGATCGCCATCGAAAGCCTTGCCGTCGGCAACATACAGAAGAACAGCCGCCTGGCGAAGTCGATCAGCGATGCAAGCTGGTCGGAGTTCGTGCGGCAACTGACGTACAAAGCTGAGTGGTACGGACGCATGCTCATCGGCATCGACCGCTGGTATCCGTCAAGCAAGCGGTGCAGCGACTGCGGCCATACGGTGCAGAAAATGCCCCTTGGCGTGCGCACGTGGACATGCTCGGAGTGCGGGTCGATCCACGATCGCGACGTGAATGCCGCTCGTAATGTTTTGGCCGCGGGGCTCGCGGTGTCAGCCCATGGAGAAAGCGTAAATCCCATGTCTCGTTGAGATGATGCTGGGTTGCATTCAGTGAAGTGGGAATCCCCTCCCTTCAGGGAGGGGAGCAGTCAAGCGTGGCCCGCCTCGCCCGAAAGCATCGTCGACGAAATGCCGAGCAGCGCCAGCGCCGCTTCGAAGCGCTCTTCGGCGGGCACGTCGAAAACGATCTTCGGATCGGCTTCGACCGTGAGCCAGCCGTTCTTCGAGATTTCGTCTTCGAGCTGGCCCGCGCCCCAGCCGGCATGGCCGAGCGTGAGCAGGAACTGCTCGGGGCCGGTGCCGCTGGCGACGGCTTCGAGCACGTCCTTCGAGGTGGTCATTTCGAGGCCGCCGGGCACCGACATCGACGAGGTGTAGTTCGTGCCGGTCTTGGGGGCATGCAGGACGAAGCCGCGTTCGGTCTGCACCGGGCCGCCGAAGTAGACGGGCACGTGCAGCAGCGGTTCGATTTCGAGCTTGAGATCGATGCGCGAGAACAGCGCTTCGAGATCGATATCGGTAGGACGGTTGATCACGAGGCCAAGCGCGCCGCGCTCGGAATGATCGCAAAGATAGACCACCGTTCCTGAAAACGTGGGGTCCGCCATGTTGGGCATGGCGATCAGGAACTGGTTGGTCAGATTGATGCGATCGTTACTCTTGGACATGGTTTGAATTCTAGCAAAGACGATACGTAACGGCGGTTGGCCTCAACGCACTTTCCAGCGCTCCGTAGCAATTAGGTGATCACTCTATCACGCGCAGCCGACCCGGCGGCATGGCCGCCGAGGCGTATGTGGACGCACCTGTGCGCCAACGCACGCCGGACAAAGCGATGCGCTTCAACGCGGCGCGAGTTGCGCCGCCGCGCCCGCTTCGCCAACACCACTGGTTGCGCCCGCCGCAATTGCCGCGCCAAGGGCGCGCACCGCCGCGCTCGCATCGGGTTGCGCGACGCCCGCCGCCACCTTGTGCAACATCGCGCGCAGCGCCTCGTTGGCGTGTTCGATCGCCTGCGCGCCCGGTGCTTCCACGGCCACGTAGCCCGACGCTGCTTGCGCCCCCTGCGCCCCCCGCGCCCCGCCAGCCGCCGCGTGCGCGGTGCGCCGCCAGGCAAGGCCGAGCGCGTCGGAGAGCAGGCCCACGTGGCCAAGCCCGAGCGCCCACGCCGCCGCGCCGATGCGATACGCCGCATCCGCCGCTACGAGCGCCGCCGCGCAATCCGCGGGCGCGCCAGCAGGCCGCAGCGAAAGTGCGCGAGACGCGGTGCCTAGCTCCAGCATGGCGGCATCGGCGGTCTGCAGGAAATCTTCGTACGCGTTGCCGTTCACCACGAGCGCGCCCAGCTCGCGCGTGGGCGCCACGCGCGCCGCCAGCGCATCGGCCTGCGCGCTGCCCGCCTCCCACAGCGCCTCGGAGGCCTGGGTGCCCGCGACATGCCAGTCCACGGTCAGGCCATAGTCGAGCAGCAGGTCGACGTCGGCGGTATCTTCCGCGGCGGCGCCAAAGAGCGCGTAATCGCGCCACAGCACCGCAAGCGCCACGCACACGAACGACTGCGGCGCGACGCGCAAGCCGCGCGCCTGCTCGGCGATCAACAGATTGCAACGGGCGTAAAACGAGCGCATGGGGCCATCGCCCCAGATCGTCACGCCGTTGCGCAGCACCCGGGCACAGGCAGACGCGAGACGCCAGAAGTCGTAGACATCGGCGCTCGCGAGTTCCGCGATGCACGCGTCCAACTCGCCGAACGCGGCCTGCGCGAACTGCTCCGCCGCGCGGCTGCCGTTGGCCATGCGCGCCTTCAACGCGGGCAGCAAGGCCGCCTCGTAGCGCGCCCGAATCTGCGCGAGCCGCTGCCCCGGTTGCGCGGCCAGCGTGGCGACCGCAATGGGCCGACCAGACAGCGCGACATCCTCGTAAGCAAGCACGACGCCAGCCCCATGCGAGGCGAGCGCCTCGAACAGCACGCGCTGGCGCGCATACAGCACCGGCGAGCACGCCAGTTCACGCAGATTGTGACGCTCGAGCGCGCCGACCAGATCGATCAGCGCATCGCGAAAGGCCTCGCGAATGTGGCCCTCATCGGCGTTATCGTGATCGTGCGCGAGCCGCGGCGGCATGCCGGGCGGCGGCGGCGCGGGCACCGATGCCGCCAGCGCGAGCGGCGAGGCCAGCAGCAACGTGTCCGCAAAGCGCGCGGCCGCGAACCAGCCCGCGTCGCGCAACGCGCGCGCCGCCTGACGCAGCGGCCGCGCGACATCGCGCTGCTCGTCGAGCGCGGCCAGCGCCTGGGCGAGCGCCGCGTGCGCGAACGGCACATGCCCCCCGCGCGGATTGGGCAAGGCTTCGAAACGGGCAACCGACGTCGTATGAAGGCTCATGAGACAGTGCCTGGAACAGTTGCGATGCGGTGCAAAAAGCGGCGAGCCGACCGGCTGGCCGACTACCACCTCGCGCGAAGACCGGCGGGATCAGGCAAAAAGCGCGGACGCCAACCACGGGCGCCACGGAAAGCCGGCAAAACGTTCGACAACGGTACTAAAAACAGCTGATGAAGACCAGGCCGAAGCCTCGCCCAAGACGCGTCAGATCTGGACCATCTCGAAGTCTTCCTTGCGTGCGCCGCACTCAGGGCAGGTCCAGTTGATGGGAACATCCTCCCAGCGCGTGCCGGGGGCGATGCCTTCGTCTGGCAAACCGGCTTCTTCATCGTAGATCCAGCCGCAGATCAGGCACATCCAGCTTCTATATTCCATTCTTATGCCGCGTCGAAAAGTCCAAAAAGCCGCCGGCGGGCAAGCGCCGCGGACGATCGAAAATTGTCGGAAAAACAGGAGCCATGATGGTACCGTGTTGCCGATTCCATGCCTAGCAACTATGACGGCACCCGACTTCTGCGCCTGGCGTGCTGTCAAGACAATAAAATCCCTCGCAGGCAGCAGGCCATCCGTCCCCCGCAATCGCTTCCAGGCCGCATAATCGAACCATCGGCGCGAGATGGCCGCGCCAGCATCCGCAACACCCACGAGCCAACCCAACACTTCGCGTCAACGTACATGCCCGGCGACACCCCTCCCATCGTCCTTACCTTCGGCCTTTCCGACCCGACCGGCGGCGGCGGCCTGCAAGCCGACCTGCTCACGCTCGCCAGCATGGGCTGCCACGGCGTGAGCGTGCTCACCGGCTACACCGTGCGCGACTCGGCCGGCTGCGACGAAGTCACCGGTCTCGATCCCGAAACCGTCGCGGCCCAGGCACGCATGCTGCTGGAAGACATGCCCGTGTCGGCGTTCAAGGTGGGCGCAGGCACGCGCGCCGAAGTGGTCAGCGCGATCGCCGAAGTGGTGGCCGACTACGACGAGATGCCGCTCGTTGTCGCGCCCGACTTCACCCTCGACGACGAGCACGTGCTTGCCGCCGACGAACTGCGCGAAGTTGTCACCGACCTGCTGGTGCCGCAAACCACCGTGCTCGTTGCTGACGTCTCGGTGCTGCTCGCGCTCGCGCAACCCGACGGCGATGCCGATACGCCCAGCATCGACACCGCGATCTCGCATCTGCTCTCCACGGGCTGCGAATACATTCTCTCGATGGAGACAGGCTCGCACCGCGTGGTGAACACGCTCTACAGCGAAGAGGGCCAGTTGCGCCAGGACTTCTGGGACCGCTCGAACCAGCCGATGATGGGGCTGGCCGACACGCTTGGGTCGGCGATCGCCGCGTTGCTCGCCAACGGGCAAGAGCCGCCCGAGGCGGTCCGCGAGGCGCAGGAATACCTCTATCAGGCAGTGCAGAGCGCATTCAGGCCGGGGATGGGGGCGTGGGTGCCAGACCGGTTTTTCTGGGCGCGGAGTAATGACGCTGAAGACGATGTCGAGGGCGGGGAAGCGTCTCCCGACGACGCCTGATTCCAGGTCGCGCACCGGATGAGGTTCCCTCGGTTTTTCGCCTTCCAGAGGCCCTTGGTTATGCAGCCGCATCCTTGGTCTGCTGAGCTTTGATCCAGTTTTGCAGGAACTGATCCGGCGATATGAAGCCGAGCGACGAATGACGACGACTGCGGTTATAAAACACTTCGATGTATTCGAACAAGTCCGTCATCGCTTCCTGATGGGTACGGTATCGCGTAGCATGCACCCGTTCGTTCTTCAGGCTGTTGAAGAAACTTTCGGTGGGGGCGTTGTCCCAACAATTTCCCTTGCGGCTCATCGAGCAGTGCATGCCGTATTGCGCCAGCTTGCGCTGGAAGTCGTCGCTGGCGTATTGGCTGCCCCTGTCCGAATGAAGCAGCGCGCCGGGCTCGGGCCGGCGTCGAAACCACGCCATCGTCAGCGCGTCCGTCACGATGTCAGCCGTCATGCGCGGCTTGATCGACCAGCCGACGACCTCCCGGTTGAACAGATCCAGCACGATCGCAAGATACAGCCAGCCCTCATCGGTCCAGATGTACGTGATGTCCGACGTAAAGACCTGATTCGGCGCCGTCGGCGTGAAGTTGCGAGCCAGCAGATTTTCTGCAACCGGCAGCTTGTGCTTCGAGTCCGTCGTGACGCGGTAACGGCGCTTGTGACGGGCCCGGATGCCATTGTCGCGCATGAGCCGCTCAACCCGCTCCTTGCTGGCCGGGAAGCCGCGTGCGCGAATCTCCTCGGTCATCCGTGGCGAGCCATAGGCGCCCTTGACCGCAGCATGGATAGACCGGATCAGGGCGAGCAACTGCGCATCTGTGAGCCGCTTGCGCGCGGGCGTGCCGCCGCGCTTCCACGCGCGATAGCCATTCAGACTGACCGAGAGGACCCCGCACAGCGCCGACAGCGGATAGTGCCGGCGATGCGAATCAATCCAGGCGTACTTCACAGGAGGTCCTTCGCGAAGAACGCCGCCGCTTTTTTTGCGATTTCAAGTTCCATCTGCAGACGCTTGTTCTCAGCCCGCAGGCGAGACAGCTCCATCTGCTCTGGCGTGACAACCTTTGCCCCCGCGCCATTGAGCGTGCCTGCCTCATCGGCCTTGACCCAGTTGCGCAGCGACTGGTGTGAAATCCCCAGTTCACGAGCAACGTCCCGCGCGCCTTGCCCGTCCTTCACTCGCTGTACCGCGAGCGTCCTGAACTCCGCGGTGTATGCCTGCTTCGGTATTTTGAACATCGATTCTTTCCTTCCTTCGGGTCGAGTTTACACACGACCTGCTGGAAGGCGAAATTTCAGGGGAAGCTCAGGACGCAAAAACGAAAAAACGCATCGTGAACAACTGACCCCGCAAAGTTGGACAGTTAAAGTTTAGCGAGAACGGAGGGCCTGAGTCCTGTATTGCACGGGACTCAGGCCTTTCAGTTTGAGTTTGATGCGCTCGTGGTTGTAGTAATGGATATAGTCGTCCAACGTGCGGCCCAACTGCGCTACGCATATGAAGCGCTCCAGTCTGAACAACTCGAACTTCAATGTGCCAAAGAAGCTCTCCATCGGGGCGTTGTCCAGACAGTTGGCCGTTCATCCATCGGCTGCCCCGCTAACAAAAACGCGGGCCTCGTGCCCGCGTTTTTCATTCCTTCCACCAGCGCTCGTGACGATCCGGTCGGCTGTACCGGTTGGCGATCTTCTCGATGACCCGGTACAGGCAAACTACCGACCCGACGTTGATAGCCAGCATGATCAAGAATCCCCATGCGCTCATTACCCCTCTATATGAACGCGTCCCGTTTGCAACAGCTCTCTTGTGTTTTGATAGACAGGATGGGCTGCAGCTCTATATCCGGCCTTCTTGCAGCCGGTGTTGCCGCTGCGGGCCCCTATGAAATCCGCTGACTCGCGCCTCATTCTCCTAGCGAGCTCGAAGCTCTTGGGGGAATTCAGGTTTAGCAAGTCCCAGGTCCTACCTGCTCGTCATCACACTCGATAGCTGCGCAACCTTTCGACGTTCACCCTGTGTTAAACGTTGACCTTCTACCTCGCATGACCCGCCTAAGCCGGCTTCACGCTCACGTAGCCTTTCTGATACGGCCGGCCATGGGCAAGCACCGCCCAGATCGTCCGCGCCATCTTGTTGGCCAATGCGACGATCACCACATTCTTTGGCCGCCGTTTCTTCATCTGCTCGACCCATTCACCGGGTTCCTTTGCGTTCTCAATCACGCTACGCGCACCGTGGATCAGCAGTGTGCGGAGATACGTGTCGCCTCGCTTCGATATGCCGTGAAGGTTCACCTTGCCACCTGAACCCGTCTGCTTCGGCACGATGCCAACCCACGCGGCAAACTCCCGCCCAGAACTGAACGCTTTCGGATCACCGATCATTGCAACTGCGGCCGTTGCCGTCAGTAGCCCGACGCCGGGAATCTCGGCAATGGCTTTCACCGAGATGTCTTCCTTCTTCCACTCGCGCATGCGGCGCTCGATCTGCGCCACCTGCTCGTCCAGCTTTGCGAGTCCGTTCCACTGCTCGCGAAGCGTGTCAATGACCACTGCGGGCAGGCGCTCAGCAATCCGCTCAAGTACCAACGGAATCTCCTTGTCCAGCTTGGCCCGGCCCTTGCTCATCACCTCGCCGTATTCCGTCAGCAATCCTCGCAGATTATTGATCTGCATCGTTCGGAACTTGATCAATTGCTGCCTCATACGGTGGAGCCCCAGCATCGCTTGCTGCATCTCGGTTTTTATCGCGACGGACTTGCTTGGCTGCTGCACTGCCAGCCAGATCGCCTTGGCATCCGCCGCGTCGTTCCTGTTACGTATGTTGAACGCCTTCACGAACTCTGCCGGCATCAGCTTCACCTCGTGGCCCATCTTCATCAGTTGCCGGGCCCAGTGGTGCGCTCCACCGCACGCTTCCATCCCGATCACGCAGGGTGCCCGGTTCGCGAAGTGCTCGAGGAACTTTGCCCGCTTGATCGGCTTGTTCACAAGCTCACCCGTTTCCTGATCGACGTAGTGCACCTGGAACACGTTTTTTGCGATGTCCACACCGACTGCTGTACGATTCATCACAGGATCCTCCGGTCGCCTTGGAAAATTCCATATTTTCCACTTTGGGCACATCGATGCCGTTGGCCCGTGAGGATCCACCGTCCTTTGCTCACTCGGTCACGGGGTGGGACGCGTTCATATCAATTCTCCTTATTGGTTTTTTCGAGAAGCGCCGCGTCTCAGTCGCGAAGTATGATAATTAAGCGCTACATAACATAGATGTGTCAATATGTCGGTACGCAAAAAAGCCCGGCGAACCGGGCTCTTCGCCGCCGTTCGTGACGATCTGGCGCAGCGGCTCTTCCATTGCGCGCAGGACGATCTTGATACCTGCGTCCTGGTCTGCATTGGCGCCCTTCACGTTGGCGATTGCCGTGCGTGCGCGGATCAGCGCGACGCCGCCGCCCGGGACGATGCCTTCTTCAACGGCAGCGCGGGTTGCGTGCAGCGCGTCTTCCACGCGTGCCTTCTTTTCCTTCATTTCGACTTCGGTCGCAGCGCCAACCTTGATCACTGCAACGCCGCCTGCCAGATTGGCAACGCGCTCTTGCAGCTTTTCGCGGTCGTAGTCCGAGGTCGCTTCTTCGATTTGCGTGCGGATTTGCTTCACGCGCGCTTCGATGTTCACGGCTTCGCCTGCGCCGTCGATGATCGTCGTGGTTTCCTTGTTCAGCGTGCTAATGCTATGCCCGCGGTGGCGAATCGCCGGTATGCCCCGGATGCTCCTATGCCGGCTCACCGGTCTCGCGACGCTCAACCGGTTTCTTCTGACCAGCGGCTGGCATCACGCTCCTGATCGCGCTGTTCGGCGTGGCAGACATCGGCACGCTCGAGATCAGCGCGCGACCGCGCTATGGCAACGAGATATCGTAGCCGAGCGCGCAGAACCTCAGGATCGACGCTAATCGGATCTACCTGCCGAAGGCGCTGGTGGGCATCGACGATACCCTTTCGCCTGACACGCGACCTAAGTTTGGGCGTTCTACTTCGCTGCGGGCGAACAGCACGAGTGGCTCGACATTGGCTACGGCAAGCCGCTGCCGGGTTCGTCACCGGCATGATTGCGAAAAACATGACCAACGACTTCATGTGGCAAACCACGATGCCTGGGTTCTGGTCGTTCGCAGGCTTGCAAAGCGCTCCCAGCTTCCGGCCACACGGGGCGCTCCCGCGCCGGTTGTTATCCGACGGCAATCAGATATCGAAACTGGGCGTCGATGATGAACCCGGCTCTGTCGGCTTGTTCGTCAAATCCTGCGAGAGAAGCTGACGCACAACACATATGAAATCTTCAGCCTGGCTGACCGCCCAACGCGCCTTGTCGGCCGTAATAGCTTCAACCCCGTAATCCGCGATGCCTCGCAGGCTTTCAACCTGCCGCAACGCCCGACCCGACTCCGGCTGTATCGCCCCGGTGTTCACCAGTTTCAAACCAAATGCTGCGATCAATCCGCTATGCGTTGCAGGCGGTTTGTCCATGACTCCGCTGCCAAGCAGTGCCGCATGGGCCGCATCGAACATGGCGTAGTAAGCCCTGTTGCACGCGCCCTCGTAGCCTTCGGCCTGGAGCAGTACCCGCGCCTCTTCGAGCGCGCGGCTTGCCTTCGCCATGAAATCCTTCTGCGTCTTCGTCACAGGGGAATGCCCTCACGGCGAATGTTTTCAATCAGCACCGGATTGCTGAATAGATCCGGATGCGCCATTTCGTCTTCCCAAAGCGGCAAGGCCCCGACCAGAACGCCGGTCTCGAGCAGCACATCGAACGACGTGCCCGCCATGTCCAGGGCAATATCAGTGCGCTCCCCGTGTTCGCCAAGAAGAATGACGGCGATATCAGCGTCACTCTCTTCAGTGTTGTCGTGCCGAGCACGACTGCCGAAGAGAATGGCTCGACTCACCGGATAACGGTTCGCGATGCGTTTCAGAAACACGTCCGCCGCACGAGCGGTGGCAGGGTCAACAGTCGGATTCACAAGAATTTCCTGTGTCAGGCACCATATATTATGGTGTACATGTACATCAAATCAATCCGCTTTGCTCAATTTCTTGAGCGACTTTTCGAGCGCCGCAACGGCCCAATCGTGACAGGTTCTGGCACGCGAAGTATCTGGATCGCAAGTCCACGACTTCACGGCACTGAGGCTGCACGGGCGACTTGTCTGCTTTGCAATGAGCCTAGCCGCTTCGCCCTGCGACCCGGCGAGTACACATAGCTCACGCATGCGGATGCGGTTGTCTATTGCGACAGGAGGTGATGGCGTGTTCATGTACACCAATATATCACCAGACGATCGCTCCGGCACACCTCACGATAACCATTAAAAGCCCGGGTTTTCAAGCTTTTCGGGTCAGTGTGACATTAACCGGCGCGAACCGTCACGACATCACCCAATCGCTGCTATTGGTCGACGCCATTCCCCGATTCGCGGCACGCGCGGCAGGCCACTTCGCAAGCCTAAGGTCATCTACGGCGATCGCGGCTACGACTCCGACACACATCGCCAGCGCTTGCGTGATCGTGGCATCAGACCAGTGATCGCACGACGTCGAACCGAACATGGCAGCGGTCTGGGCAAATTCCGCTAGGTGGTAGAACGGACTCACTCGTGGCTCCACAACTTCCGGCGTCTTCGTATCCGATTCGATCGTCGTAGCGACATTCACGAGGCATTCCTCAAACTTGCTTGCTTGCTCGCCTGCTGGAAATATTCAAACGAGTCGAGTCGGCTTTTTGAACGAACCTTTTAGGACGAACCGTGCGCACCAAACAAAAAACCCGCCGAAGCGGGTTTTTTGTTTGGAAGGGAAACACGCCTGTCGACGCGTCCCCTGCACTTCAATGCAATCGCGGCGCGAGCCGTTCTTACATGTCCATGCCCATGCCGCCCATGCCGCCGGGCATGCCGCCAGGCATCGGAGCATCTTCCTTCGGCACTTCAGCAACGGCTGCGTCCGTCGTCAGCAGCAGGCCTGCGACCGAAGCTGCGTTTTGCAGCGCGGTGCGCGTGACCTTCGTCGGGTCGACCACGCCGGCTTCAACCATGTCGACGTACTCGCCCGTCGCTGCGTTGTAGCCGTAGTTGCCCTGGCCAGCTGCAACCGCTGCCACGACCACCGAAGCTTCTTCGCCGCCGTTCGTGACGATCTGGCGCAGCGGCTCTTCCATTGCGCGCAGGACGATCTTGATACCTGCGTCCTGGTCTGCGTTGGCGCCCTTCACGTTGGCGATTGCCGTACGTGCACGGATCAGCGCGACGCCGCCGCCCGGGACGATGCCTTCTTCAACGGCAGCGCGGGTTGCGTGCAGCGCGTCTTCCACGCGTGCCTTCTTTTCCTTCATTTCGACTTCGGTCGCAGCGCCAACCTTGATCACTGCAACGCCGCCTGCCAGCTTGGCAACGCGCTCTTGCAGCTTTTCACGGTCGTAGTCCGAGGTCGCTTCTTCGATTTGCGTGCGGATTTGCTTCACGCGCGCTTCGATGTTCGCGGCTTCGCCTGCGCCGTCGATGATCGTCGTGTTTTCCTTGCCCACTTCGATGCGCTTCGCTTGACCGAGTTCGTTCAGCGTTGCCTTTTCGAGCGTGAGGCCGGTTTCTTCAGCGATGACCTGGCCGCCGGTCAGGATCGCGATGTCTTCCAGCATGGCCTTGCGACGGTCGCCAAAGCCCGGAGCCTTCACAGCAACGGTCTTCAGGATGCCGCGGATGTTGTTGACGACCAGCGTGGCCAGTGCCTCGCCTTCGACGTCTTCAGCGATGATCAGCAGCGGACGGCCAGCCTTCGCGACTTGTTCCAGAACCGGCAGCAGGTCACGGATGTTCGAGATCTTCTTGTCGAACAGCAGGACGAACGGGTTTTCCAGAACAGCGACTTGCTTGTCCGGGTTGTTGATGAAGTACGGCGAGAGGTAGCCGCGGTCGAATTGCATGCCTTCGACGACTTCGAGCTCGTCTTGCAGCGACTTGCCGTCTTCGACGGTGATGACGCCTTCCTTGCCGACCTTGTCCATCGCTTCAGCAATACGGTCGCCGATCGACGTGTCGCTGTTTGCCGAGATCGAGCCGACTTGAGCGATTTCCTTGTTGGTCGTGCAGGGCTTGCTGACCTTGCGCAGTTCGTCGATGGCTGCTGCAACGGCCTTGTCGATGCCGCGCTTGAGGTCCATCGGGTTCATGCCCGATGCGACGTACTTCATGCCTTCGCGCACGATCGACTGTGCCAGGACCGTAGCGGTCGTGGTGCCGTCACCGGCGTTATCGCTGGTCTTGGAAGCGACTTCCTTGACCATTTGCGCGCCCATGTTCTGGAGCTTGTCCTTGAGCTCGATTTCCTTGGCGACCGAGACACCATCCTTGGTGACCGTCGGGCCGCCGAACGAGCGCTCGAGGACCACGTTGCGGCCCTTCGGACCCAGCGTGACCTTCACTGCGTTGGCGAGAATGTTCACGCCTTCAACCATCTTGGAACGGGCGGAATCGCCGAACACGACGTCTTTAGCTGCCATCTTCTAACTCCTTGAATTCTTGAGAATTAAGCGGTGGTCTGAACTTACTTGTTCACCACGGCCATGATGTCTTCTTCGCGCATCACGAGCAGTTCGTTGCCGTCGACCTTGACGGTCTGGCCTGCGTACTTGCCGAACAGGACGCGGTCGCCGACCTTCACGTCGAGCGCGATCAGGGCGCCCTTGTCGTCGCGCTTGCCCGGGCCGATGGCCAGGACTTCACCTTGATCCGGCTTTTCTGCCGCTGCGTCCGGGATCACGATGCCCGAAGCGGTCTTGGTTTCTTGATCCAGGCGCTTGACGATCACGCGATCATGCAAAGGACGAAGGTTCATGGATAGATCCTCTATCTTGGTTGGGACTTGAAGAGACAAAACCTGGCTGACGACAACCACCAGCCAGCGATGTTTGGCACCAGAGTTGTTAGCACTCTCATGCGGTGAGTGCTAATTATATGGACGAGGAATGACAAATTCAAGAACGGGCCGGATGGGTTTTTTTCGGGTGCGGGGGCGGCCTAAAAGTGCCAAATTTTGAACCCCGGTGACCTGGATTCGAGTTCGCCGCGCCGGCGCAAGCCGCGCAATACCGGTCATTTTTTCATTAATAAACAATTACTTATCGCGACCGCTCGCTGGACTGTGGATTGTCTGGTGACACCGAGCCCCATGGCGGGCTGCCATGACCCTGAGATCACGCCCCAATTTTAGTCAGCGTCCCAGGGGATTCCCGTAAACATCGACTCACTGACGAATGGCCTGGATCCGCCCCGATTTAACCGCCGCCTTCAAAATCTCCCAGTCGGCTTCATTCCGGTCGGCATAAGCGAGTGCGAATCGTTCGATTGCGTCGTCGAAGGCGCTCGACTTGCCCATATAGCCGCAAAGGAGTGCCGGATCGCCCGCCTTGGCCATCGAATGGGCCAGTGCGTGCGCGCAGGAGACCGCATATTCGCCGAGATCCTCGGCATCGAAGGCGGTGAAATCGAAGGCGCCTTTCATGTCCCGCAACTGGCGCACGTAGAAGTCGTTTCCCGTGTGCCGCATCTTCGACCACCCCAGGAAGATATCGCTCGCCGACTGCAGCAGGCGCTGTCCGTTAACCACCCGCTGGCCGTGATTCGGAAAGCGGCTCGGCGGCACATAACCCTCCAGCACCGAAGCGCGCGCCTCCTTCAATTGAAGGAACAGCGGGGACTCCCCATCGGCCATGAAAAGCGCCTGATAGCATCGCGTCCCGACCGAGCCGATGCCCACGACGCGAATGGCGACATCCACGAGTTCATAGCGGTCGAACAATGCGCGCCGGTCATCGGGCAGCGTCAAGCGGTAGTCGGCAAAAAACCGCCGGACCTGCACCTCGTACTGCTTTTGGTCGTGCGGGCTCGCCAGCGGAACGTGATACACGAGCGGCGGCGCGTCCTTGATGCGCAGCTTGCCGTTGACGATCTCGGTGGCGTGCCCCATCTCGGAACGCGACGACTGCAGCCGCGCCTTCTCGATCACCGCCAGTTCTTTCTGTTTTTCCTCCAGCGTATCGGCAATCGCGAGCATGCTCGCGGCCCTGAACTGGTAGTACCAGACATCGAGCGTATCCATCTCGCCGAACCTGGCGATCTGTTGCCGGAACGTCTCGCACAGCCGCCGCACCACGGCGCGCTGATCGCGCGTCGCCAATCCGCGTTCGCGCGCGGCGATCACGAACGAGGTCGCCAACCTGCGCACATCCCAGTCGAACGGGCCAGGCAGCGTTTCGTCGAAGTCGTTGGGCCCGAACAGGATGCGCCGCTCCGGGCTCGCGAACAGTCCGAAGTTCGCGAGGTGCGCATCGCCGCCTAGCTGCACGGTCACGCCGGAGTTCGGGAGCTTCGAGAGGTCATGGGCCATCAGCGGCGCGGCGCCGCGATAGAACGCAAAGGGATTCGCGACCATGCGTGCGTAGCGAATCGGTATCAGCTCGGGCACCCGGCCCACGTTGGATGCGTCGAGCAACGCGAGCGGATCGCGATCGTCGAGCCTGCACACCGCCAGCTTCGCGCGCGGCGCCTTTTTGCGCGCCGCCTTGCCGTGCCCCATTCGCGACGCCAGCGAGCCGCGCCCGCCAAACAGCATGGACGGATCTTCGAGCGCAGCCGCAACTCCCAGGCCAGCGGGTTCCTTCGCAGGAACATTGCGCTCATCTGCAACGGTTTTAGGCACGCGTCATCCCCTCCTGGTATTCATTGGCTTTCGCCTGGTTTCGCATCGTCGGGCGACGCCGCCGATGTGTCCGGCGCGACGTTGCCGAGCGCCTCGATTGCGGCATCGACCGACGCGAAGATCTCGCGCTGCGCGCCTCGCGCACGCAGCGCCTTGTAGCGCTCGATCTCGCGGCGCACGCCCGTTGGAAGCGCGACGGCCGCAATGCCGATACCGCGCCGGTCGAGCTCCTCGGCCAACTGTATCAACGCCTTGCCGCCGGTGTAGTCGATGTTGTTGATCACCGACGCATCGATCACCACCCAGCGCGGCGCCGGATTCGCTTCGTTCACGAGCATCAGCACTTCCTCGGTGAAGCGTCCGGTGTTCGCATAGAACAGATCGGCTTCGAACCGGTAGACGACAATGCCTGGCACCGCGAACAGATTCGGCTCGACGCGATGCGGAACCCAGTGGCCGGAGGGACTGCGCGTGAGCACGCGCGTATGCAGGCGGTAGCTGTGCCGCACATGCGCGATCAGCGACAGCACGACGGCCGCGAGAATGCCGTGCATCACGTCGACGAACACGACCACGCCCGCCGTCAGCAAGGCGACGATCAACTCGTCCTTCTGCATGCGATAGAGCTCGGCCATGCCTTTCGCGTCGATCAGTTTCACGCCGATCATGAAAACGATCGCCGACAATACCGCCGCGGGCAAGAGGCTTAGCGGGCGCGTGAGGAACAGCAGCACCAGCAGCACGATGGCGGCCGTCGTGAGATGCGCGATCTGGGTGCGGCCGCCCGCTTCGTCGACCATCTCGGTCTTGGTTGGACTGCCATTCACGACGAAGGTCCCCGTGAATGCCGCCGCGGCGTTCGCGGCCGCGAGCCCGACGAGGTCCGCGTTGTCGTCGCCCTTCTCGTTGTAACGGTTGGCATAGGCGCGCGCGGTCGCCGCGCTCTGCGCGATGATGACGATGAAGCACGAGGCGGCCGTGACCAGCACCTCGTTGACATCGGCCGCCGTCAGGCGCGGCAGGAACAGCGACGGCAGGCCGCCCGGCACATCGCCCGTTACCGCGATGCCGCGCCCCGCGAAATCGAAAACGCCGCTCGCGAGAATCGAGCCGATCACGGCGATCAGCGCACCCGGCGCGCGCGGCGCGAAACGCTTGCAGCCGATGATCACCGCCAGCACGCCGAACGAAAGCGCCGCGGTTGCAAGGTGCGCTGCCGGGATGCGCTCGAATGCGGAGACGGCTTGCATGATCGGGCCATGCCCCTCTTTCGGCAGCCCGATCAGCCCGGCGAATTCGCCGGCGGCGACCTGCACGCCCACGCCGGTCAGAAAGCCGATCAATGCGCTGCGAGAAAGGAAGTCGGCCAGAAACCCCAGCCGGAACACCCGCGCGATCACGAGCATCACGGCAACCGCGAGGGCCACCGTGCTGGTGAGCCCGACGTATTTCGGACTTCCCAACGCAGCGACGGTCGTAAGCTCGCCCGCAAGGATGGCGGCGGTTGCGGAGTCCGCCGCGACCACCAGTTGCCGCGACGCACCTAGCACCGCAAACGCAATCAGCGGCAGCAATATCGTATAGAGCCCGGTCACGGTGGGCGTGCCGGAAATCTTCGTGTACCCCATCACTTCGGGAATGCCGAGCGCGGCGAGCGTGATGCCCGCAACGATGTCGTGCGGCAACTGGGCAGGCTTGACTGGCAAGACGCCTTGCAGAAATGGCAGGCGATGCGGACGGGACTCCGTGGCAGCAGCCGGTTTCATGTCGTCGCCTCCAGCGGGTGTCGTGGCGAGATTGTCCCGTCCCAAAACGCTCAAAATCCGCTGAAAACCTGCTTTAAACCGTTTGTCAGGAAATGCGGCAGGGGATGGGATCCGATTGAGACAACAGCAAACCTGATTCGAGACTGACACCGTCGTCTCTTTTATACGAATAGTCAATAGTCACGCGCCCCACCCAATCACACTGGGTTAGCTAGCGAACGGAAACTATCGATAGCTGTTGATAGCTTCCCGGAAGACAACGCGTGTCGAAGAGACTTTGGTCCAAACCCGGCCTCATCTTGTTTGATTCCAGACCGCGTCCGGTGAATGCCGCCAATCCCGACTTGGCGCCGGACCCAAGTCCGCGCTCCAGGCGCGTTTCGACTGGAGCCGGTCGCATTCGTTACGCCGTTCCAGTATCCGAAGCTATCTTCAACGCGATTCGAGGTCGTTGAGAGATGACGCATTTTATCGATTTCGAAGCAGACGCCGCGTCGCCCATCGGGTGCGAGCCGTTTGATCTCATCGTGGTTGGCAGCGGTGCGGCCGGTTTGACCATCGTGCGCGAATTGTCCGGCCTTGGGCTCAAGATTCTACTGCTGGAAAGCGGTGGACTCCAGGAGTCTTCCAGCCACGAGGCGCTGAACAAGGTGGAAGTACAGGGTGCCCTCAACGACGCGAGCATGCGCGAAGCGCGTCAGAAATTCCACGCATATCAATTGAAGTTCTGGAGCGCCGAAATCCAGAAGTTCGGCGTCCGATGCCGAGTACTGGGGGGATCGACGACTGGCTGGGCGGGCAAGGTTGCGCCCTTCGACACGACGGATTTTATTCAGCGCGACTGGATACCAAACTCCGGATGGCCAATCGATTGCGCCACCATCGCACCTTATATCGACCGGGCAGCCGAATGGCTCGACCTGGGACCGACCATCCACGACCGCACGTTCTGGGGCACCGCGAAACTGAAGGAACCAGCCGAAGTCTCGCGAATGCAGCACTTGACGTCCTTCTTCTGGCAATTCTCCCGCTCTCGTCACGACGCAAAGGACATCATGCGATTCGGGCCCGACTTCATGCGAGAAGCACATGAGAACGTGACGGTCCTTTTTAACGCGACGGTCTCCGCGGTGAATGTCGATGCAGACGGGATAACGGGCGTGCACATCATCTCGTCGCTCTCAGGTAGCAGGAGGCGAACCATTGAATCGGCGCATGTGGTGCTTGCCGCCGGCGCGATAGAAAATGCCCGCCTGCTGCTCATGTCGAAAGATCTCACGGGCGGCGCGCTGGGAAATCAGCATGACGTCGTCGGACGCTACCTGACGGACCATCCGTGCATTGCGCTGGGCGTTGTTTCACCCGATAGCCACGCGCGTGTCGCCACATTGCTGGGCTTTTTTCCACTGCGCCTGAAGTATCGGGCCTTTATGTATTTTCACGGACTCGCTCTTCGCCATGAGGTGCAACAAGGCGAGCGTCTGCCCAACATGGCCGTTTTTGCACACATGCATATTTCGGATGATGATCCAATGGTCGCGCTCAAGCGCTTGATCAGGCGGCAGAGCGAGCATCCGGTGTCGGACATGCTGTTGGTCGTGAAAAGTTCGGGAATCGTCTTGAGTCTCATCGGTCGCAAAATCCTGGGCAGCCAGAAAGTGCCCTACCGGCTACGCCGCGCGATTGCAGACGCCGCAGTTCTGCTGAATGCCAATTTTGTGGCGCGAGACTATGTGACCCAAGGCACGGCGAGAAAGATCGAAGCGCTGACGCTAAATCTGATCTGCGAGCAAACACCGCTGCCCGAAAACCGAATTACCCTCTCCGACAAGCGCGATCGCCTCGAACTCCCGCTTGCCCATGTCACCTGGGAGCCCGGAGTTTTCATGAGGCGCTCCGTGCTGAGGTTCTCGCAACTGCTGAAACAGGATCTATCCGCCGCGGGTATCGGCTTTGAATTTGCTCCGGAGCTGGCAACCGGCGACATGACGAAGCTCGTCTTGCACGATATGGCCCATACCGCCGGGACTACGCGAATGGGCATGAACCCCGCGACGAGCGTCGTGGACGACACGTGTCAGGTACATGGCATACGCGGCCTTTACGTGGCAGGCGCTTCTGTATTCCCGACGAGCGGACATGCCAATCCGACGATGGTCATCATGGCTCTCGCGATCCGGTTGGCCGACCATCTTAAAACGCGAGTGGTCGCGCATCGCCTGACACACTTCGAGAGCTGACACATCCCTGCATTGCTTAACGGCGGGAATGACGCCGACGCCAGACGCAAAAAGGCCCGCAGTGACGAACTGCGGGCCTTTTTGCGCGGGCGGTGGACGGCCCTGGGAGCAGTTCTTGTTCGGCCTGGCAGTATAGGGAAACTTCTCATGACGCGCTTATGCTTTCAAAAAACAAACATTTATCAAACATTGAGCCAACTTACAGGAAAGCATCTTCATCGAATAGGCTAGATCTCCCGTTATACGTGCGATGGCGCACGAACGCGCCCATTCTTTGATATCCACAATATGCGTCACGCATGCAGCGCGACTGTCCTGGCGCATCAATCCGACGCAAACACACTCTCCTTCATACAAGAGCGAAATCAGGCACGAGATGAGGCGCGACTTCGAAAATCCCTATGGAGTAAGCGTAATAATTCCACACTACAATCGTGTTGATTTGCTTTTTATCGCCATAGAATCAATATCCAGACAAACCATCGCTCCGCGCGAAATTATTGTTATAGATGATGCATCGGGACTGCAATTCGAATTGCCAAGTCATTGTGGAGACAAGATAGCGTTGCGCCTGATTCGCGAGCCCGAGAATCGCGGAGCGGCGTGGTGTCGAAACAGGGGCATAGAGGAAGCGACTGGTGACCTGATCGCTTTTTTGGATGCGGATGACCGATGGCTACCGGACAAGCTGGAACGATGCATCGCCGCGCTTGGCCCCAAGCCTCCACAACACGCCGCGCGGGTGTTGTTCAGCAACGTCATGCTCGTCGACGGGAGCCGGCGCATACCTGGCAACCCGTTTCCATACGATGGTCAATCGATGTTTGACTTCATTTTACTGGAAGGCGGATATTGCCAAACTTCATCTATTATGATGTGGCGCCATCAGTATCCGCTGATTAGCTTCGACGCATCTTTGCGCCGTCATCAAGATTGGGATTTTGCAATCAATGCGGAGATGGTGGGCAGCGAATTCATCTATATGCACGAAGCCCTGGTTGAATACTCGTTGAGCGCAAATGCCAAAAGATTATCTGCCGGGACCAATTGCGAGCCAAGCTGGAAATTTCTTAGAAAATACGAAAAATTCATGTCAAAGCGGCATATGTCATGGTTTGTATTCAACGTATTGATTTACAAAAACCTCGACTTACTGTCGAGATTTCATATCGCCAAAAAACTTATGGCGAATGAAATAAAACTACCAGGAAAAGGAAAGATATCATCTTTTATGCGATTGATTGTCGGGAGAAGCGGAATCAATATGATCAAGCGAGTGAAGCAAAAAATTTAAATTCGACGCATTGCTCTGCCGGGCTATCCATGTACGAATGTAGACACTCCGGCAGCCTTGCTCCGCGGAGCATCGGGCTGCCACGCCCCTCCGCCGGTTCGCGCCCATCGATCCTGTAGAATCGACAAGCACCGCCGACCATTGATTCCAGTTACTCAATGTCCTCTCCTCGCCTACCACCGCCGTCGTCACAAGACGTGCATATCTGGCAGTGGGATCTCGATGACTGCGGCGATTTCAATCTGGACTGGCAGATATTGTCCGCACAGGAACGCGAGCGCGCCGACAAATTCCGCTTCCCACTGCATCGCCATCGCTACGTGGCGGGACGAGGCGAGCTCAGGCGAATCCTCGGCCGCTATCTGGCGCTACCGCCTCAGGCAATCGCGCTTGGCTACGGCCCGGAAGGCAAGCCTTTTTGCGCGGCCCAGCCGCCCGAGGGGAGAATTTGCTTCAACCTCAGCCACAGCGAGAATACGGCGGTTCTTGCAATCTCGAGTGGTTTCGAGGTCGGCGTCGATGTCGAGTTCGTTCGCCCGATCGAAGAGTCGATGCCCCTTGAAGTCTTTTCCCCCCGGGAGCGCGCCGAGTTCACCGCGCTAGCACATGCCGAACGGCAAACCATTTTCTTTG
This sequence comes from Paraburkholderia sp. A1BS-2L, assembly GCF_051125205.1. Classification (NCBI taxonomy): domain Bacteria; kingdom Pseudomonadati; phylum Pseudomonadota; class Betaproteobacteria; order Burkholderiales; family Burkholderiaceae; genus Paraburkholderia; species Paraburkholderia sp. A1BS-2L. The sequence goes on along the minus strand of NZ_CP120428.1, from coordinate 670,398 downwards.
AAACCTGGGTGCGCAAAGAAGCCTGTCTGAAAGCACTAGGCACCGGCTTCATCCTGCCTGCCAGCCACTTCGAGTTCGATCTTTCCAGCCGCGGTGACACGACACCCCGCCTGGTCGGCGGCAAGACACTGGAAGCAACACATTGGCGCATTAGAACCCTCCCGGTGAGTCCGGCCTGTGTCGGAGCGGTGGCGGCCCGGCGCACGGGCTGGTCAATTCTTAAGATGAATTGAGCGGCGGCGCCCGCACGAGCCCCGCCCTGACGACTGCGCGCCCATTTGGGCGTTTCGGGCGTTCGCTCCATTGCGGCTTCGCCGGCATTGCGTTGCCCACCGAACACAAGCGTCCTGCCTGGGCCGCTAGACTCATTGACAGCTAAGGCCAGAGTGTCAGGCGGCTGCCTTGGGGTTGTGGGTCCCGGACGACAGGGGGTGTGATGGCTCCGAGCAACAGCAGATACGATGCCCTGGACGGTTTGAGAGGCGTCGCCGCCATTGCAGTGATGCTGCTGCATATTACCCAGGGCGCCATATTCAAGAACGCGTACGTGGCGGTCGATCTGTTCTTCATGCTGAGCGGCTTTGTCATTGCTCACTCTTATCGCGCACGGCTCCTCGGCGGCATGACGACATATGAATATGTAAAAAGGCGCATTATCCGACTCTATCCCATGCTCGTGATTTCGTTGCTGCTGGGCTTGCCCGTATTGATCGAGGCAGGAACGCTCGGCATATCGAACTATCCGATGCGCAGCATCATCTCTGGAACCATCTCCAACCTGTTCTTCACGCCGTACATTGCCCATTACGGCACCGCGAACATGGCGACGGCGGGCGCCGATGCTGCAGCCTATCTCACATTCGGCGAAATATTCCCGACCAATCCCCCCGCGTGGTCGCTTTTCTTTGAAATGGTGGCAAGCATTGCGTTCGTGTTCATCGTCCGGTTGGGCAGGCCCGCAATGCTCAAGATCATCTTCGCGAGCGGCCTCATGCTTATAATATCAGGCATCCTGACCAGTTTCGAGATTCATGGACACTCAATCGTCGATCTCGAAGATGGTTCGGTTGGCAGAGGAATTGATGGCGGATTCTATCGCGTAATATTCGGCTTCACGATTGGCGTCCTGCTCCATAAGACAAAAATCTCCGGCGTCGATCTGCGCATCATAGATGGACTGAAACAAGTGCTTCGCAATTCATACGGCTTGTATGCCGGTGCACTGCTCCTGTTCATGTTTCCGCTGTCGCTTCGCGGCATGTACCCGGTGTTCGCCATTTTCTGCGTTGCACCCTGCCTGGTGATGGTCGGCGCCAATCTCGCCTGTGCGGGCGTGTTCGAAGCGAAAATCGCGCGGTTTCTCGGCTGGCTCTCCTACCCGATTTATCTCCTGCATTTTCCGATCGGCCGAGCCGTATACATGCTTGTCGGCACGCCCAACGGATCGGTGATCGTTCCGACACTCGTCACATGCGCAGTCACGTTCGTGAGCGCAATCATCGTGACGCGATACGTCGAGGAACCCGTGCGCGCTTTCCTGTCGAAGCGATTTACAGGACATCCGGCCATGACACCGAGTGGATTGACGGATCGGAACGCTGGATGATCGCCGCGCATGGTGCGCATGGCTGTGCGAGACGCGGCCCGCCCCGACGTGGCAGGTCCTGCAAGCCATACATTTCGGGCGTCTTCGCCACGCTGACGTTGCATTGTTCTGGGCCTGGTGCGGCCACTCTCTCTTCGATTCCGTTGCCGGCTCGCATTAGCGGCACGCGGGACCATGCCTCGCCGGCACCTTGATGTAGTGCTTGTTGCATCGCAACGTATGTACGAAGGCGAACGGATCGGTAACCCGCAAGAAGATTAAATTTGACTTACAGCACATGCCGCGCTTGAGACACGGATCAGACGCGCATCGCCTCGTGCTGCTTGCCCCACCGTGACCGGCCGCCGATCGGTGCGCGAATAGCGCTCGCATCGCGAGACGTGACTCATTGCAAGGCCCCTCATCACCATCATTGGAGAGCGGCAAATGTCACATAGAGATGGATTGTCAGGCGCCCTGCCGGGCGAAACCGATCACGGACCTGGCCTGGCAGCACGCTTCGATGCCATATGTGCTGAGCATGCCGATCATCTCGCAGTGATCGACGCAACAGGCGAAGAAAGCTATGCCACACTCGCCGGGCGTTCGGCCCGCCTTGCCACCATCCTGAGCCGCCATGGACTCGAACGAGGTGAGCGCTGCGCCATCATGGTTCCGCGCAGTCGGGACACGCTGGCTTTGATGCTCGCGATCCTGCGTCTTGGAGCCGTCTATGTGCCGCTCGATCCGGCCTATCCCAGGGCGCAGCTCGATTTCATCGTTTCAGATTGCTCGCCCAAGCTTATCGTTGCCGAAGGTGCGGCTCTCGCAGACGTTGGCGCGCTCGACGGAGTACTAATCGATCTCGCGGATATCGTAGCGTCATCGGAGGCGGCCGAACCCGCCGCGCTGCGAGCCTGCGGTGGAGACGATCCTGCCTACATCATGTATACCTCCGGCTCGACCGGCAAGCCAAAGGGTGTGATCGTGCCGCACCGCGCGATTTTGCGCCTGGTGCACGATCAGTCTTTCACTGAGCTCTCGTCGCGCACCCGCTTTCTCAACCTCGCGCCCCTCGCCTTCGATGCAAGCACACTGGAAATCTGGGGTCCGCTTCTCAACGGCGGATGCGCCGCCATCATCAACGAGGTTCAGCCTTCGCTCGACACGATCGCCGCCGAAATGGCGCGGCTCGGCGTCACGAGCGCCTGGTTCACAGCCGGCCTTTTCAATGCGCTCGCCGACTATCAGCTGGAAGCCTTCCAGCCGCTCAAGGAGGTGCTCACCGGCGGAGACGTGCTCTCGCCCATCCATGTGCGCAAGGTCATGCAGGCGCACGCGGGGCTGCAGGTCATCAACGGCTACGGTCCGACCGAAAACACGACCTTCACGTGCTGCTACCGCATTCCGCGCGACGGCGAGGCCCTGGCCCATGGCGAGGCCATTCCCATCGGCGAGGCCATCGCGGGCACGCGCGTCTACATCGTGGACGACAAGCTTGAGCCTGTTGAGGAGGGAGAAGTCGGTGAGCTCGTCACGGGCGGTGACGGCGTTGCGCTTGGCTACCTCAATCGTCCGGAACTGACTGCGGAAAAATTCGTCGACGACGTTTTCAACCCCGGTGCCAAACTCTACCGTACCGGCGACCTGGTCCGGCGGCGCCCGGACGGTGCCATTGCTTTCCTGGGACGCAACGACCGGCAGATCAAGATCGCCGGCAAACGCATCGAGCTAGACGAAATCGAACACGCGCTGCGCGTGGCGCCCGGCGTGGCCGACGCCGCCGTGGCGGCATTCGAAGGCCGCACGGGCAAGTCCATCGCCGGCTTCGTGAAGGCCGATGTCGCCGATGTCGCCGATGTCGCCGAGGGTGCCGTCTTCCTGAGCGGTTTGCGCGCCCATCTCAAGACGGCATTGCCCGACTACATGGTGCCGGCGGAACTGCGCGTCCTCGCGGCCTTTCCCTTGACGCCGAACGGCAAGATCGATCGCAAAGCCCTGCTTGCTGGACTTGATACGCAAGCCGAATCACCAGCCGCGCCGCAGCCGGTCAATGACGATATCGCCGAGAAGCTCGCGGCGGTTTTCGAGAGTCTTCTCGGCAAACCCGTCGATCGCCGCGCGAACTTCTTCGACCTTGGGCTGCGCTCGCTTGACCTGATGCGCTCGCACGCCATCATCATGCGCGACGTAGCGTCAACGATCGCGCTGGTAGACCTGTTTCGTCATCCGAATGTTGACGCGCTGGCCGCCCATATGCGCGCCACGCTCGACAACGCGAACGGGCTCTCTGTCCAGCCCCGCGGTGACACGCATGGCGGGGCGATCGCCGTGATCGGCATGGCGGGACGCTTTCCTGGGGCGCGCAACGTCTCGGAGCTTTGGGGCAATATCCTCGCGGGGCGCGACTGCGTCACACATTTCGACGTGGCGGAGCTGGAAGACAGTTTCGACGAGGGCGCGAGGCGCGAAGAAAGTTATGTGAAAGCGCGGCCGATTCTTCCGGACGTCGATCGCTTCGACGCCGGCTTCTTTGGAATGCTCGCGCGCGAAGCGGCGCTCACCGACCCGCAACAACGGCTCTTTCTCGAGATTGCCTGGGAGGCGTTTGAAGACGCCGGATACGATCCAGCGACGATTGCTGGCGCCGTCGGGGTGTTCGCCGGCACCTCGATGAACACCTACTTCCTCAAGCACGTCCTGTCCGACCGCGCGGTCATCGACGAATTCACGAGCCAGTTTCAGATCGGCGAGTATCAAAAGCTCGTCGGCGCAGGCGATTTTGTCGCCACGCGCACCGCCTACAAGCTGGGCCTGACCGGCCCCGCTATCTCGGTACAGACGGCATGCTCGACCTCGATGACAGCGATTGGCCTCGCCGTCGAGAACCTTCGCGCGGGCCGCTGCGAAATGGCGCTGGCCGGCGGCGTGTCGATCACCTTCCCGCAAAAGCGAGGCTACTTCTACGAGGAAGGCGGAATGGGCGCGCCCGATGGCGTTTGCCGCCCGTTCGATGCCGATGCCAGAGGCACGGTGTTCGGCAGCGGCGCCGGCGTCGTCTTGCTCAAGCGCCTTGACGACGCCATCGCCGACGAGGATCCAATCTATGCCGTGATCCGTGGCGTCGGCATCAACAACGACGGTTCCGACAAGGTCGGCTTCACGGCACCCAGTGTCGATGCGCAGGCCCGCGCGATTGCCATTGCCCACGCAGAGGCGGGTATCGATCCGGCGTCCGTTGGCTATATCGAAACCCATGGCACGGCGACACCATTAGGCGACCCGATTGAGTTCGCCGGCCTCGTCCAGGCATTCCGCCTCGGCGGCGTCGAGGGCGGCCAGTTCTGCGCGCTCGGCTCGGCCAAAGCCAATGTCGGACACCTCGACGCGGCGGCTGGCGTAACGGGTTTCATATCGGCGGCACTCGCCCTGCGCCACCATACCCTGCCGCCGCTCACGCATTTTCGCTCGCCCAATCCGGCCATCGATGCAGCCAACAGCCCCTTCTTCTTCAACACGGCGGCACGTCCATGGGCGCAAGGGCCCACACCGCGCCGCGCCGGCGTGAGTTCCTTCGGCGTCGGCGGCACGAACGTCCACGTAGTGCTTGAAGAAGCGCCATGCCGTGCCAGCGCGTGCGAGGCGGAAGAAGGGCTCCAGATCTTGCCGCTTTCCGCGCGCAGCGCACCTGCGCTCGATCGCGCGAAGGCAAGGCTCGCCGACCATCTGGCGGCCCATCCCGCGCTCTCGCTCGCCGACGTGGCCGCGACGCTCCAAACGGGTCGCCGTGCCTTTACCCACCGCGCCGTGGTCATCGCCGATAGCCTCGATCAGGCCCAGGCGAAGCTTCAGAAGGGTGCCATCGAAGCCCAGGCGCCTCAGACCCCGCCCGCGGTGGTCTTTATGTTTCCCGGCCAGGGCGCCCAGTATCCCGGCATGGGAGAAGCGCTCTATCGCACCGAGCCAGTCTATCGCCAATGGATCGACAAGGGCGCCCAGGCGCTGATGCCGCACCTGGGGCTGGACATCCGCACGCTGATGTTCAGCGATGCCGCCCAGGGGGACGACGCCGCGCACCCCATCCGTTCGACAATCTACGCGCAGCCGGCGCTGTTCCTCGTCGAATACGCGCTGGCGCAACTGTGGATCTCGCGCGGCATCAAGCCGGCGGCCATGATTGGCCATAGCATCGGCGAGCTGGTCGCGGCCTGCGTGGCCGAGGCGATCGCCTTCGACGACGCGCTGTACCTGATTGCCAGGCGTGGGGCGCTCATGCAGTCGGCCGAACCGGGCGCGATGCTCGTCGTGCGCCTTTCGGAAGCCGAATTGCGGCCGCTTCTGCCCGCCGATGTCGATCTGGCCGCCATCAATGCGCCGACGCTCAGCGTCGTGGCCGGTTCCTTCGCGGCCATCGAGGCCTTCGAGGCCACGCTCAAAGCGAGCGACATCGAGCATCGACGCCTGCACACCTCGCATGCCTTCCACTCGCGCATGATGTCCGGCGTCGTCGAAGCGCTTGCGACGGTCGCCGACAGCCTGTCTTTCGCACCGCCAAAGACCCCGTATGTATCCTCGGTGACCGGGCAGTGGGCGGCCATGGATCAGCCCGTGTCGGGACGTTACTGGGCCAGCCATTGCCGGGACGTCGTGCGCTTTGGCGATGCGCTCACCACCGTGACGGCAGAAGGCAAGCCGCTTCTGCTCGAAATCGGCCCGGGCCGGACGCTGACGACCTTCGCCATGCAAGGGTTGTCGAAGGAGCGCTATCTGGCCGCGGTTGCCTCCCTGCCTGATTTCGCCATGCGCGACCGGGAACTTGCCGTCCTCGCCGATGCGACCGGGCGGCTGTGGATCAACGGCGTCACGCCGATCTGGAAAACCGTCCAGACCGAAGGTGCGCGCCGCATCGTGCTGCCGACTTACCCCTTCGAACCCGAACGGCATTGGATTGAAGCGCCCGGAGCTGGGTCGGCAGCCGGATCGGCAGTTCGGTCGGCCGTTGCGCCTGCACCTGCTTGCGCAGCGGCGAGTGCAGCGACCACCGAAGCTGCCATTGCCCTTCAACCGACTGCGGACGCCGCGCCAATAGCCGCGCCGGCCTCGTCCGCCGCCATCACCGACATCGCCCAGACCGCCATGGCCCAAACCGCCCCAATCGACCGCAAACCGCGTCTCGTCGCCGAACTGGCATCGCTTCTTGCCGAGATGTCCGGCGAGGCGCCGGATACGTCCAATCCGGATGTGACCTTCTGGGATCTCGGTTACGACTCGCTCTTCATGGGGCAAGTCTCCCGCCAGCTTCGCCGCCGCTACGATGTCACGATCAGCTTCCGGCAAATCATGAGCGACTATCCCACGCTGCCTGCCCTGGCGGCGTTCCTCGATGGCGCTTTGCCGCCCGATCCCGAGCAGCCGATCGCGCCCGTCGCGGCCGCTGCGCCCGCCGCTGCATCCTCCGCTGCACCCGCCGCTGCCGCAACGGCCGCCGCGAGCGCGCCGCCTGCCGCTGCGGCACCGGCAGCTTCCATCGTCGCCGCGCAATTGGCCGGCGTGCCAGCGGCGGGCGACCTCCACGCGGTCATCCGTGACCAGCTCGCTGCGATGCAGTCCCTGATGGCGCGTCAGCTCGAGATGCTTCAAGGGACGCCACTCGCGCTCCAGCAACCCTCGGCGGCGGCACCCGCCCCGTCTGCGGCGCCAATCCAGCTCGCAGCCGCACCTGCGGCGCCGGTGCCCGACGCCGCCTCGCGCGCCACCTGCCCCGAGATCAAGTTCGACGAGAGCCGGCCATCGCGCTTTAACGCGTACAAGCCCGGCGCAACCAGCTCGGCGCAGATGACCGCTGCCCAGACGGCGTTCGTCGAGGATCTGGCGGCGCGCTACTCGGCGAAGACGCTCACCTCCAAGGCGCGCACCCAGTCTTATCGCGCTGTGCTTGCTGACCCGCGCACTGCCAGTGGCTTTCGCGAGGAATGGAAGGAGCTCGTCTATCCCATCGTCGCCCAGCGCTCGAAGGGCTCGAAGATCTGGGACGTCGACGGCAATGAATATATCGATCTGGTCAACGGCTATGGTCAAACCGCGTTTGGCCATACGCCGGATTTCGTGGTGGAAGCCGTCAACGCCCAGATGGCCGAGGGCTTCGCCATCGGCCCGCAGTCCCCGCTTGCGGGCGAAGTCGCCCAGATGTTCGCCGAGATGACCGGGCATCAGCGCGTCACGTTCTGCAATACCGGTTCCGAGGCCGTGATGGCAGCAATGCGCCTCGCACGCACGGTGACCGGCAAGGACAAGGTCGTCTGCTTCGACGGCGACTATCACGGCCAGTTCGATGAAGTCCTCGTCAAGCCAGGCAGCGAAGCGGGCCAGCCGCGTGCGTTCCCGGTCGCGCCGGGCATCCCGCAGAGCTCCGTGGGCAATATGCTCGTGCTGCCCTACGCGAGGCCCGAAAGCCTCGAGTGGATCAAAGCCAACATCGACGACATCGCCGCGGTCCTGATCGAGCCCGTGCAATCGCGCCACCCCAACCTGCGGCCGAGGGACTTCGTGCAGCAACTGCGCGAGCTCACGGCGGCCAACGACTCCGCCCTGATCTTCGACGAGGTCGTGACCGGCTTTCGCGTTCATCCGGCCGGCATGCAAGGCTACTGGGGCATCAAGGGCGACATGGCGACCTATGGCAAGGTGGTCGGCGGCGGCCTGCCCGTCGGGGTGCTCGCCGGCAGCGCGCAATTCATGGACGCGCTTGACGGCGGCCAGTGGCAATTCGGCGATGCGTCGGTGCCCGAAGTCCCGCCCACCTTCTTCGCCGGCACGTTCGTGCGTCATCCCCTCGTCCTGGCGGCGATGAAAGCCGTGCTGCTGCATCTGAAGGAGGCGGGCCCGGCGCTGCAGGCAACGCTTGGCGCGCGCATGGACGGCCTCGTGCAGCGTATCAATGCCCATCTGGAGAAAGTCGGCATCGCCACGCGGGCGGAATGCTTCTCGAGCTGGTTCTATATCAACTTTGCGGGCGAGGACCGCCTGGGCAGTCTGTTCTTTGCCTATATGCGCTACCTCGGCATCCACATCATGGAAGGCTTCCCGTGCTTTTTGACCACGAGCCATTCGGATGAGGACATCCGCAGGATTGGTGACGCCTTCATCGAAACCCTCGCGGCGCTCCAGGCCGTGGGCATTCTCGGCGGAACGACGCAAGCCCTCGCTGGCACGCAGCCGGTCGAACGCGAGCCGCTCGTGCAATCGCCGCTCACCGAGCCCCAGAAAGAAATCTGGATGTCGGCTCAGCAGGGTCACGAAGCATCGCTCGTCTTCAACGAGTCATTCACGCTCGAACTCACGGGCAAGCTGAACGAGGCCGCTTTCGAGCGCGCCTTCAATGCGACCGTTGCACGCCACGATGCGTTGCGCGCGCACTTCTCGCGCATCGGGACCACGATGTACGCGGATGCGGCCACAACCGTTCCGCTCGTGCTCATCGATCTCCTGGGCCACGCCGATGGGGCAGGCGAACTCGCGGAGATTGTCGATGCGGAAGCGCGCGAAGTCTTCGATCTCACCCGCGCGCCGCTTGCGCGCGCCGCGCTCGTGCGCCTTGAAGCCCAGAAGTGGGCCTTCGTGTTCACGGCCCATCACATTGTCTGTGACGGATGGTCGATCAATATCATCCTGCGCGACCTGGCTGCCCTCTACGCAGCCGAAGTGTGGGGCACGCAGCCGCAACTCGACGAAGTGCAGAGCTTCCTCGCTTTCGCCAAGGCACAGGACGAGGCCGGCGTCGATGAACAAACGCGCGAATTCTGGTTGAATCTCCATCGCGACCCGGCACCGCAGCCCGAACTGCCCGGCGACCGTCCGCGCCCGGCGCTCAAGAGCTTTAACGGCGCATCGACCACACGCCATCTCAGTGCCGATCTGCTCAAGCAGGTCAAGACCGCTGCCTCGAAGCAAGGCTGCTCGCTCTTCGCCGCCCTGTTCGGCGCGGCCCAGGTGCTGTTTGGCAGGCTGTCCGGCAATGACGATGTCGTCATCGCTGCACCCATGGCGGGCCAGTCTCAAGCCGGCGAAGCGCTGCTGGTCGGGCACTGCGTGAACTTCCTGCCCTTGCGTGTGAGGTTCGAGCGCGACAAGCCTTTCGCCACGCACATGAAGGCCGTGCGCGACCATCTCTACGACGCGGGTGACCGGCAGAACTACACCTATGGCGCGCTGGTGCGCGACCTCGGCATCAAGCGCGATTTCAACCGCCTTCCGCTCACCGATCTGCAGTTCAACCTGGAGAAGGTCGACGGCGAGCTCGACATGGCCGGCGTGACGACGCGCTTTACGCCGAACGCGAAGGCCTACAGCAACTTCGATCTGTTCCTGAACGTGATCGAATCGGCGCACGGCCTGCGTCTGGACTGCGATTTCAACACCGACATCTATGACGAGTCGACGATCCAGCGCTGGCTTGGCCACTACGAGACCTTGCTTGGCGCGATCGCGCGCGATCCCGAAACGCCGGTCGCCGCATTGCCGCTCTTGCGCGAAGAAGAGATCCACCATCTTCGCGACGAGCTGAACGCTTCCCTGTGCGCCTTCGATCTGTCGCAGACGGCCCCGGCAATGATCGCCACGCAGGCCCGCCTGACGCCCGATACGACCGCCGTATCTGACGAAACGGCAAGCCTGTCCTATGGCGATCTCGACGCACTCGCGAACCAGATCGCGCGCCGGCTCGTGGCGGCGAGCATCGCGCCGCACTCACGCGTCGCCATCGCGATGGACCGGACGGCGTTGACCGTGGCCGCCATGATTGGCGTGTGGCGAGCCGGTTGTGCCTATGTGCCCCTCGACATGACGATGCCGCCCGCACGCGTGCGCCAGATCCTCGATGGCGCTGAGCCAGCCGCCATCCTCAGCGATCAAATCAGTCGCCTGGTGCTCGAAGCGGGCGCACATCGCGTGCTGAATCTCGAGGCCCTCCTCGAGCAAAGCGATGACGAAGCCGTGCCTTTGCCCGTCGTGTCCGATGCGCATTCGGCCTACGTGATCTTCACTTCGGGCTCGACCGGGCAACCCAAGGGCGTAGAGATTGGCCATCGCGCGCTGAGCAACTTCCTGTTGTCGATGGCGCAAGCCCCCGGCTTCACGGCGAGGGACAGCATCGTCGCGGTCACCACGTTCTCCTTCGATATCTCGGGGCTCGAACTATTCCTGCCGCTCATCGTGGGTGGGCAAACCTTCATCGCCGGCCATGCAGAGGTGCGCACCGGCTACGAGCTGGTGACGCGGCTGAAGGAAGAAGCCGCCACCGTCTTGCAGGCGACGCCAACACTTTGGCGCATGCTGCTGGAGGCGGGCTTCAAGGCACCGAAGGGCTTCAAGATCCTTTGCGGCGGTGAGCCGTTGCCACGCGATCTCGCCGACGCGCTGCTCGCAACCGGCGCTCAGGTGTGGAACCTCTACGGCCCGACCGAGACGACAATCTGGTCTTCGGCTTCTCGCGTGAACGCGAACGGACCTGTGGTGATCGGCGCTCCGCTCGCCAATACGGAACTGCATGTGCTGACCGACGACCTGCATCTGGCGCCGCAAGGCGTGAGCGGCGAACTGTGGATTGGCGGTGCGGGCCTGGCGAAGGGGTACTTCAACCGCCCCGATCTCACCGACGCCGCCTTCAAGTCGGTCGCGATCGAAGGCACCGCGCCGCGCCGGCTCTACCGCACCGGCGATCTCGCCAAGCGGCTCGCCGACGGCTCACTGCAGCACCTCGGCCGTCGCGATCAGCAGATCAAGCTGCGGGGATTCCGGATCGAGATCGAGGAGATCGAGGCGGCCTTGCGCCAGGCGCCGGGGGTTGCCGCAGCGGCCGTCGCGCTGCATACGGTCAGCGGCAATGCCCGCCTCGTGGGCTACCTTGTCGATGCGAGCTCCGGGAAGGCCGACCACGCGGCGGTAGCGGCGCATGTTGGCGCGCAGTTGCCTGCCTATATGGTGCCCACCTTGTGGATGACGCTCGACGCGCTGCCTCAGACCAGCAATGGCAAGCTCGACCGCAAAGCCCTGCCCGTGCCAACGCCGGACATGGTGGCCACGCCCGTGCGCCAGCCGCACGCCGCGCTCAAGGTGGTCCCGCACTCCCCCATGCCGAGCGAAGCGGCGGCAATCGACACTACACCCTCCGGGCCTGTGTCGGCCGATTCAGTGGCCGATTCAGTGGCCGACTCAGCGGCGGACTCAGTGCCGGACTCGGTGGCCGAAACAGCAGCCGAATCAGTGACCGACCCGGTGACCGACTCCGCGGCCAATGCAGCAGCCGAACCCGCTGCCTTGACGCCGACTCAGGCCGCCATCGCCGCGGTCTGGCGCGACGTCCTCGGCCTGCAGTACATCGACATCGACCAGAAGTTCTTCAGCCTCGGCGCGGACAGCCTCCAGCTCTTTCGCATCGTCGCGCGAATGAACGAACGCGGGCTGGGCGTGGATGCGCGCCAACTCATGAAGAACGTGACGATCGCCGAACTGGCCGCGAGCCTCGATGGCACGCAGGCGCAAGAGCCGACGCAGGCTCCGGCCGTCATGCGGCCTTCGATTCTCAACTTCAAGCGCAGGCATGCCGAGGGGTGAGCGATGAACGGGATAGCCTTGAACATCGCCGATACTCAAGAGCTCGAGACCGGCTACGCCCTCTTCCCGGCAACCGCCTGCCAGGTACGGTTCTGGCATGAGCAGAGGGCATCGCCGAACGCCTCGGCGCTGAACATCGCCTTCCGGCTGCAGCTGTCTGGGCCGCTGAAAGCCGCGAATCTCGAACAGGTGCTCGGCGAGCTGGTCGCGCGGCACGAGATCTTGCGTACCGGCTTCCTGATGACGGGCGCAGGGCTGCGCCAGCAAGTCTGGAGCGACGTGCCCTTCCAGCTCGAAGTGGTCGATCTCGCGGGCATCGAGGAAAATGCCGCCCTTGCACAAGCCGAGCGAGTCGGTCGCGAGCAGGCCCGCACACCGTTCGAATTGACGTCGCGCTCCTTCTTTCGGGCTGTATGGCTGCCCAGGTCGGTCACGCAGGGAGAGTTGCAGCTGACCTTCCACTCGCTCGTCATGGACGGCTGGTCGCTTGGGATACTCGTGCGCGAACTCGTGGAAGGGCTTGCCGCATTGCATGGCGGTCACGCCCCCGAACTGCCCGATGTCGAGCTTCACCATGGCGACTATGCGCTATGGAAGGAAGAGTTCCTGGCGAGCGGCGCGCTCGATCGCGCGCGCGCCCATTGGCGCGAGGAGCTTCGGGATTTCAGCCGCTTCGACGTGCCCGGAGATCGTCCCCGACCTCAGGAGCGACGCTTCCAGGGCGTGATTCGCTCCACGCTGCTGCCCGGCGCACTGAGCGAGCGCCTGATAGCAGCAGCCAAGGCCCAGGGGGTGACGCTCTTCAGCGTGGCGGCGGCGGGCCTTGCAATGGCGCTTCAAGCGGCGGCGGGCCAGACCCGCGTTTCCATGGGCACCCAGATGTCGCTGCGGGATCAGCAGGAGCTGGAGGGCGTCGTTGGCCCGCTCATCAATACGGTGATCCTTCGCCTCGACGTTCCCGAAGGCAGCACGCTCGCCTCCGTCACCGCGCAGTGTGGCGCCAAGCTCAGTGAAGCCATCGAACATCTCCATTTGCCGTTCGAGGAGATGATGGAGCTGGCTGGCGAAGTTTCCGAAAAGGATCGTCCGCCACTTTGCTCCGTCAATTTCGCTCTGCAAAAGAGTTTTGTCGGCATGGACGATGAAGTACGCCGGCACGATTTCGCCGCCACGACCTCGCCCTCATTCAATGCGGGCGCGCTCTACGACCTCAATTTCTTCATGGTGCGGCGCCCGGATGGCTGGCGCATCTCCTGTGAAGGCGACACGGATCTCTACGATGTGGAGACGATCGACCGCCATATCGCAAAGTGGCGCGAGGTACTGGAAACCGTCGAGATCGTGGCGCAACGGCCATTGGCGCCGGTTCACGTCAATGTGCCCGGCAAAGGAACGCCGGGGGCCGTCGCAGGCGTGGGCGCCAGTGGATTCATGAGTCAGGCCGAGCTGGAGGCGAAAGCGCGCAATATCGTTCAGTTCAACGAGGAAGCGCCGGGAACGCCCATCATCGCGCTCAACAACACGGCCGTGCTCTTCGGGCTGGCTCAGCAATTCGCCTGTGAGCGGCCGCTCATCGACATCCCGATGGTGCCCGAAGGCGCCCCGCGCGAGTTCCCGCAGCGGGCCTTCCAGGATATCGCAGCGGATGCCGTGCGGCTCATCAGGCTCGCCCGGCCAAGAGGCCCCTATATCCTCATGGGGCACTGCGTGCTGGGCGCGATGTCGCTGGAGGCGGCCCATCAGCTGCGGCGCGAGGGCGAAACGGTGGAACTCATCATCCTCAACGATTCCTGGTGCCCGGGTTATCGCGAAACGATGCCCTGGTACGACCGGCAGCTGCGCAAAATGCAGGTGCGCGCAGACAACATCCCGCGCGACTTTCGCAAGGCCATGCGCGGCGAGACCTCCATGGCAGCCTTCCTCAACCAGTACCGGATCGTGCGCTGGCTCCACATTGCAGACGTTGCGCTGAAGCTTGGCCTGATCAAGGGCGACGCTTCGGAGCATCTCGTTGCCGAGAATCGCTGGTACATCGAGTATCTGCTGGCTCAGCAGGCGCGATATCGTCCAGCGCCCTATGACGGCGACGTGCAAATCTTCCGCAGCGATCAGGCGCTCAAGGGGAGGCTGTTCGCCTGGGATCTGGGATGGCGATCGGTGGTAACGGGCACTCTGGCCGTGACCCCGGTCCCGGGCATGCACGACCAGATCTTCCGCCCGGCCGGCGCCGCTGTCATTGCAAAGCAACTACATGAGCGCCTGAGCGGAATCGGGGCCAACCCTGCAGTCGACGACGCTCCAGGCGAGCAGGATGTTCCCACGGCAGACCTGAATCGCGCCAATGCCTAGAGGCCGGCGGGTTGCCGAGCGGCTTGATGAGGACTGCTGGGCACGCCGTGGCGTGTCCCAGCAGACCGGGCGATAGCTGATTTGCGCGAAGCGTTCGTGAACCGAAGCGCGATCGAAATGCGCGATCGAAATGAGAAGCGACCGTGCGGGCGACGCATGCGACGCCCGCGTGTGCGCTCAGCGCTTGACCAGCCGCCGGACCGCGTTCAGCGGCGATATCAATCTGCTCACTGGCGAGTAGACGACATCGGAAAAGGACTTTGGATTGCGGTGCTCAAGCGCCGAAATGGCCCGCCTCTTCAAGCTGTCACGCAACGGCGAAAGTCCGGGCGGCAACGGCTTGATGCCCATCTTGCGCAGAAGGTAGTTGGCCTGATAGACCCGGGCACGTCGCTCGAGCGACTTCATGCAGTAGTTGATGCTGAGGCTCACCGAAATATTGTCGCCGTTTTTTACCCAGTGCGGCGCCAATGAGGGGTGATGCACCACCTCCCCCGGGGAGAGCCGATAGACCGTGCCGCGATCCTGCAGTTGCGGGCGATACAGCGCCGCTTCGAAGTTACCGCTGTAATAACGCTCGATCTCCTGCTCCGGCACCAACTCGCGATCGGTCGCAGGAAAAAGACAGACGTCCTTCGAGCCCTGCAACTGGAAAAGGAAGTTGGTTTCGTGATCGATATGAAAAGGCGTGGCGATCCTGGGCGAGGTGAGCAGCAGCGTCATCGACACCCAGGTCATATCCTTGCGTAGCGGCCAGCCAGACAGGTCCTCGAGTTCGGATGTCACGACATCAAGCACCTGCGCATACTCGGGGTCGTAATCCTGCGCCCGGGTGAGTTTGATCCATGTGCCGTTTTCGCCAAGACGGGATACCGTCTCGGCCAGTTGCTCGCTGCGCGACAAAGCGCTGAATTTTTTGTCGATGGTGCCGTGCTTAAGCGCACAGAAATGACCATCTTTTCTGTCAATCATCCGCTTGGCGAGCTCGACGAGTCGAGGGATCTCGAACAAGCCGCTTTCGTGCAACGTATGATTGAATTTGAACGGATGCAAATTGAAATTACTTTTGAATTCTTTCTCGCAGACCTGAAGAATGTTCTCATCGGCGCGGAGTTGATGTGACGAATTCGCCGAGACGGTACCATCGCTGAATACAGACATGGCACACCTTCATAGGTTGGGGAGCACAGCTTGTTGGAGAGCACTGCTTTCAGGCTACGCCCCCGCATGGCGGCCAGATGTGCGCTGACGAACACCTGTATTCATTTCGGATCACCCTGGCTTGCGCCCACCTCCTCGCGCACCGGCGAAGCTGACTGCGTGCTTTCAGCAAAGCTCGGTTGCAGAAACGCGATGACCTCGGCATCGGTGATCGGCTTGATATGCAAACCCAATGCGGCATTCAGGGAAGCCACGAGGTGCTGCGTCCAAAG
This sequence comes from Paraburkholderia sp. A1BS-2L, assembly GCF_051125205.1. Classification (NCBI taxonomy): domain Bacteria; kingdom Pseudomonadati; phylum Pseudomonadota; class Betaproteobacteria; order Burkholderiales; family Burkholderiaceae; genus Paraburkholderia; species Paraburkholderia sp. A1BS-2L. The sequence goes on along the minus strand of NZ_CP120428.1, from coordinate 654,420 downwards.
GGTATTCCAGACGACCCCGGCATGACTGTCCGACACGACGGCGTTGTGCGGATCGTCGCCGGACGTATTGGTGATTGCCCAGCCTGGCGACAGACGCACCGTCTTGTAATGCGGGCGGCCCTGTGGGTCGCGCGTGCCCCACAGGCTCCTGAACCAGGCGCGATCATCAAGAAAGTAGACATGGGGATTGGCCGCGGCCAACTTGCGCAAGCCATCATCGAATAGATCCATGCCAGCATCGATATTGGCCATTTGCCTGGCCGATTGCCAATTGTCGAACTCGGCGGACCAGTCCGCGTTGTTGAGTACGCCAACGAGCACAATATAGGTGTCGGGATGGTGCGCGCGGATCAAAGCGACTGCCGCGCCAATTTCCTTGATGCAAGCGTCGACGAGGGCACGGGGACGCGCTGCATTCCGGTCACGGGACAACTCATCGAGTACGTCGTGCGCACCGATATCGTTGATGCCGATGCGGATCAAAACGATGCCGCCTCGCCAGGCCTGCGGCTCCGTGTTCATCAAGTCCACGAGCCGGATCGCCTCGCGCAGCGGATGTCCCATCAACTGGTTGCAGGTCGCGCCGCTGACTGCAAAGTTGTAGCGGTAGTCGTCTTTGGGGGGCGTGCGGGCAAGCAAGCCGAAGGCTTCGTCGAAATAGGCGCGATACTTTCCGGTTCCCCACGCGCCCCACTTGCCCAGGTCAATCTGGTCGCCGCGCAGTCGCCCAAGCACCTCGGTCCACTGCCAGGTGGTCGCACGCCGGGGGCCCCCTCGCGCGTCCGGATCGCCCAACAACAACGTGTCATGGTAGGACTGGCTGTCGGAATCCCCGAGCACGGCAAATCGTATCCTGCCAGTTTCCCCCGCGGCCCCTGCACCCTCTGCTGCCCCGGCAGCAATGGCGGCTGAAGGCGAGCGCAGCAGACTGGGCAGGGCCAGTCGCGCAGCGATGAGGCCGGCCAGGGTCATCGTGCCGCAGACAGCAACCACCACCACTTTACGAAAGCGAGACATAGCACACGGTTTTCCCATGTATCGGCCGTGAACATGCCGGTTCAACACCGGCCGCCCAGCACAGTTTCACGAAGTCAGTACCGGTTGGCGAATTCGCGATCGCTTGCCCCGTTCGTGAGGATCAAAGAGGCCAAATTCGGGAGCCTCCGTCAATCAAATTCCGTCTACATACGTGGACCGAATTTTTATTCGCCCGCTATGCCAGACACGCAGCGTTTCAACCCAGTAATAAGCGCCTCGCAAAGGCGATTTCAATCTCTCGAGCCAGCCGGAGCGATGATCCGCCTCGGATCGCGCCGCTCCGATATCAGAGGCCATCCCCTTGCTCCCATGTTTTAGCAGCATGTCCTGGATGCATGGCGCTGGGTGCCATTGAAACACGGACATTTCGTCCAGATCGCCGTCGAACATGACGAGATCCACTGGGCGATCCGCTCGCGCAAAACGCTCGACCATCCTGCGGCACCCATCTCTCGAAATGATATAGGCGGCCGTGCCCGAGTGATTGCTCCGTAACCGGTGCAGTCCCGTGTGACCCGGCAAATTCATGCCTTGCCTGTCAACGAATATCCCCGCCAGGAATGTCTCCAGCTTTATGATGTCGTAGCAAAATCCTCGGGATATTTTCTCCTGGATGGATTCGACAAGCATTCTTGCGTCCCGGCAGAAGTGAACATCATCCTCGAGCACGAGCGCATGATCGATGCCTTCGTCCAGCACCTTTTTCCAGATGGTGTAGTGACTGAGCGCGAGTCCCTTTTCGGGCGCGGTGCACTTGCCGCGCAGCAATGGCAGCGCCAGTGTTCGACTCATGGCGTCGATGTGCGCGGGCCCCAAAGCGGGAAACCGTTCCCAGGCATAGCCCAGCCTGTCGAGCTGCTCCGCCATGTGGCTTAGTCTGTCGGTGGACCTGTCGAGATTGATGACGAATATCTTCATTGACTCCGGCAACGTGCTGCGTTGCCCCCCCCTTTTTTGCGTCGCATGCGAATATCGGCGTTGGCGCTCGCCTTGACACATGCCGCGCTCAGCCTTGACCAATCGTAAGAAGGCTTACTATTACCGGTCGGTGGGTTGCCCAACAATTCCGGGCGGGAAAGGCTGTCTCGCGACCACCGCGCACCGCCACTCGTGGCAGTCTGGGAGCCTCGGCTGAAAGCGCCGCTGGGGTACGCAAGCGCACAAACAAGGCCACGATCCACCAGGCACAATTGATCTAACCTGTTTGCCGGGCGGCAGCGCGCTGTTCCGGGATGGCCCAGACTGCCACATATCATGACCGCCAAGCCCACACTCAAACGAAACGTAATCTTCAACTTTCTGGGTAGCGTGCTACCCATTTTTGTTTCGCTCGTCAGTACACCGGTCTATCTGCATCACATTGGCGCGGAGCGCTTCGGCGTACTCGCCATTCTCTGGATGCTGCAGGGATATTTCGGATTCTTCGATCTCGGCCTGTCCTTCGCCGCATCCAACCGCATTGCACAGCTTTCCGACGCGACACCTGCCGAGCGGGAATCCGTATTCTGGACCGCGTTGCTGCTCAACCTGGGCTTCGGCCTCGTCGGGGCGCTCCTGTTATTTGCGCTCATGCACGTCATGCTCGCGCAATTCGACATCGGTCCCCTGCTGAGCGCGGAACTCAGGCCCGCGCAGGCCTGGATCTGCGCTCTCGTGCCGCTTACGAACGTGATTGCCGCATGCAATGGGGCGATGTCGGGGCGCGAACAGTTTGGCATCGCCAATGCCGTGCAGTTTGTCGTCATGATGCTGTTCCAGCTGCTACCGCTATGCGTTGCGATCGTGTTCGGACCGAACCTGCACTATCTCGTGTTCGCGACCCTCTTTGCCAGCGTGATCTCGCTCATCATCACGTTTTGCACAATGGCCTATGTTTTCCCGCTGCGGCTTGCCGCTGGACCCGACCGCAAGCATGTGCGGCCGCTCTTTTCCTATGGCGCGTGGATCAGCATTACCGGTTTCGCGACGCCGGTGCTCGAGACGGCCGATCGCTTGCTGATCGGCCATGTGCTGGGTCCACAAGCCGTGACCTACTATCAGGTGCCGTTCAGCCTTGCTGTACGCGCGCGTCTGGTGCCAACCGTCATCACCCGCACGCTGTTCCCGCGACTGTCCGCCCTCGGCGGTCACGATGCCGCCCAGCTTTCCCTGCTCGCCTTGCGCGGGCTCACGCTCGTGATGACGCCGGCCATCGTGTTCGGCATCTTTCTGATGCGACCGTTTCTTTCGTTGTGGGTGGGCCACGACTTCGCGAACAGTGCATCCTCGGTTGGCGAGACCATTCTGCTCGGCGTCTGGATTAATTGCCTCGCGGCTGTTCTGTCTTGTCATTTGCAGGCTGAGGGGCGACCGGGCGTCGTGGCACGGTTTCAGCTAGTCGAAATCGTGCTTTTTATCGCCAGCCTCTGGTGGGCGCTTCATGCCCTCGGCGTACTGGGTGCGGCCCTTGCGTGGAGCGGGCGATGCGCGCTCGATGGCGCCCTGCTCTTTTGGGCCGCGCATTTCGGCCGGCAACACCTTCGCCAAATCGTGGTGCCCGCACTGTTGATTCTGGCCGCCTACGGGAGTTCGTTCGTGCTGGATTCGCTTTCGCTCGCGGGCGTGGCGGCCTGGGCGGGACTCACCTGCGCGGCCATCGCATGGTCGATTTCGGCAGAGCCTGGCGCCTGCGCGCAAATCGTCCCGGTGCTCGCGTCTTTCTTCCAGCGCAATCGCGAGCGCATCTGGAAAAGAAAAAGCGCTCAGGTAGCGTGCAACGAGATCGCCCCCAAACGCACAACCCGCGAATGCAGTCAGCAGCCCATGTCTTCCGAAGCGATACCCGAGGCTGCGGCTTGCGGCGACACGCGTTTGCGCAGCAATGCTTCCAGTGTTACCGAGACATGCATCGGACGGACCCTGCGTTAGGGCAGCCCTGATTTCACGCATCTGCCCGTCTGCGGGTTGTCAGCTCCGATCAGGGCATCGGAGCCCTCGTCCGAGCGAACATGACATTTATCGAACGGCGCGCGATCGCCGCGTCCATCGAAAGTGCGCCCTGGAGTTTTCTGGCTGGTGGCCGCGTGGCCAGCTGATCGGTGGCGCATCGCGCTGAGCGACTGCCTGGCTCGCCCGACTATAGGTCAAAGCCCAACTTCGGGAATGATCGCCCTGTCGCGCGCTGCATTCAGACGAGCCGCCGCGGTTCCAGCGCACGGCTCGGAGCGCTTCGCAAGGCGAGGGCTAGGTCTGCGCTGCCACGCGTTCGAAGTAATAACCGTAGTAACTATCGACTTCGTACTCGGTCTTGAAGGGGATGCGCATGCGGCGCTCGTTCAGGTCCCAGTGATCCCGCACGCGATAGCCAAGGGCCTGCATGTCGGCGACCAGACGCCCGATCGATTCCACCCGGTACGGGCACACCGCAACCCCTAGGTTCTGCAAGGTGAAGAATGCTTTTTGGGGGTGCAAGGGTATGAGATTGAACAAAACGTGGCGCGGCGGATGCGAAAGCTCGCCAATCAGCGACGGCAAGCTATATCCAAGGTACTGCAACGCGCCGGTGCTGATTAGCACATCAAAGCCGTCCGCTCCGTGAGGCGTTTCGCAGAATTTCAGCGCGCCCAGTTTGTCGCGTTCCGAGGCAAGGCGCCTGCCGGCGGCTACCACGTGAGGCAGGTCATGCACGCACCAAACCAGGTCGGCCGGAAATGAAATGTAATGCTGATATCCGTAGTAGGCGAGACCCAGGTGGCCGCCGATATCGAATATCCGGCGCCCCCCTGCACTCAGGATCTGGTTGATCCAGAAGAGCGCTGGGTAGTCGCATGTCCGCAGCGAATGCAATTGATCCAGATATCTCGTGGTCACTTCTTCGACGTCGTAGGTCGAGGGCAATTTCGCCGAAGAAATACGCTGCGCCTCGTCCAGCGCGTCCTCATAAGTGTCGTAGACGCCAAAGTACAGGTTTCCGCTGCGATAGGGCTCGCGAAAATAGCGTCGGTACAGAGGCGCACTCAAGAGCCTGATGCCAGGCAGCTCCGAGATCTCACGCGCGATGCGCAGTAGCCCACGACGCAGGTGCTGCCGTCTCACGGCGGAATCGTATGTGCTCATACCGATCTCCTGACACGATGTGGATTTTGAGTACCGTCTAAACGGGCGCCAGGTGCCCGGCGGTGCGTCCATCAGGCAGCGCACACAAAGAGGTCGAAGCGCCAGCAGGCGCAGATATGGACCGTGCTTCTAGGCTACTCCCCGGCCCATCAGCCAGATGTGCGTTGACGAACATCCCACCCCGATGGCCCAGGGGCGACCCGGTCGAGCGTGGCGTGCCCTGACATGAGGTTGCACCGTGATGAAACGCTCGACCTCCTGGTGCCGAAAGCATTACTGATTGGCCGCTTTCACCGCTTCCAGCAGCTCTCGTGCGGCTCTTTCCCAGGTAAAAGCGGCGGCATGCCGGCGACCTTCGGCGATCAACGCTTCACGCAGCGCTTCATCGTCGAGCACCGTGCGGATCTTCAGACTCCACGCATGCGGATCGAACGGGTCCGCATAGAGCGCGGCGTCGCCACAAACCTCAGGAAGTGCGCCGAGCGGAGCGGCAAGAACCGGGCAGCCGAGCACCATGGCCTCCAATGGCGGCAGGCCAAATCCTTCGGTTAGCGAAGGGAAGGCAAGCGCCCCCGCATTGCTCATCAAGCCCGCCAGTTCCGGGTCGGAAACGCGGCCCGCGAATCGCACATTCGGAGGCACGACGTGCCCGAGCGCTTCGAAGTCGGCTTTTGTCGCCCCCCCGAACAGAACGAGTGCAACGTCCCGAAGCGCCGGCGCTGAAAAGGCCTTGAGCAGAACGGCGATGTTCTTGTGCTTCTGGGTGTTGGCGAGCGCGAGAACATAGCGCCTCGATTCAAGGTTCAAAGCCGCCAGCGGCCGCGCGTCGGGCTGGACGAGCAGGACGTGGTCGCAGCCGTTATGTATGACCGTGATCTTTTCCGCGCTGGCAATGCCGTATCGCACGAGCTCGCCTTTGGAGAACTCCGAGACGGTAAATATAATCTTGTGCCGTCTGCCTATGAAAAAGAAAAGGAATTTGTACCAGAGCCGAAAACCCGGCGAATAGGAATCCGGCGCGGAATAGACCTGGGCGTCGTGAATCATCGTCGCGGAGTCACGGTGCAACAGGGGCCCGAGGTTGCAGAGATTGAGGATGAAGTCCTTTCTGCGCGCCATCGGAAGATAGCATTGCTCCCACGCTATGCGGTGCATCCTGCGAGCCAGCGCGTTTTCGCGGACGCACAGAATATTGCGGTAAGGTGGAACGGCGATGCGATTTCTCACCACCAGCGCATAGTCGACGCCACTGCCGGTTTGCTTCGCTATCAGCGCATCGGTCGCGGCGATCAACTGTTCGGCCACCCTGTGCACACCCGTTGGCCCGGCCCCGAAGAATTTGCCGTTGAACGCTATCGTCCTGTACGGCGCCGCGCTCATAGCTTCTCCGCTCGCTCAGGTGTCAGCCTTCCTCGCATACAGTCCCAAAAGCCGATCAGATTGCCGCTCAGTCGACCACGACGGTCGATCCAGGGCTCCGGCGCGAGGCTCCGCACCACATTGCTGGCGACATTGCGCACGACATGATCGAGCGCATCGCGCACAGACATCGTCTTCCTGCTCACCAGATAGAGTGGATTGACGACCTGCGAATAGCCCAGTTTGCGCCCCGACACCCGCCCACCTTTGGTTCCCAGGTGCACGCCGACCGCGCTGGTGATACGCACGACGCGTCCCCCCCGGTTGCGGATCTGGCCTCCGAAATCACGGTCCTCCTGCCAGCCGTAGAGTACAAGGCGCTCGTCAAAACGCAGGCCGGCAATGCTGCTTGCCCGGAACGCCATGTTGCAGCCATAGGGCCCCCGGGTGGGAATCACCGTCAACGCCTGCCTCGCCGTGCTCGCGCGCGCGAGAATAGCCTGCCCCTGTTCAATGGACAGACCCGGCCCGTGGATGCCGTCTGCGAGTAGCGTGCCCGTAACACAGGCGATAGTGGGATCGCTGTTTAGCGCATCGACGATTTCGGAAATCCACGTGCGATGCATGAGGAAATCATCGTCCAGAAAAATCACGACGTCGAAGCCGGCCGGCACATGATTCAGTGCCGTATTGCGTTGAACGGTAAGGCCGGGCCGTCCCTTGACCACGAGTAATCCGGGGCGATCTGCAAGGTCGCCGGCATCCTCGTTCAACACGCAGGAAACGATGATCAGCTCCGGCTTCAGCGTCTGCGCATCCACGGAAGCGATGACATGCTTAAGGAGTTCTGCGCGGCCCCGCGTGGCGAAAATCAGGCAGATTCTTGGCGCTTTTCCGGGCGACGGCTGGATGCATTTTCTCGACACGGTTTCCCCCGGGCTGACACTCGATTCCATCGCTTACCTCATTGTTCACGTGTCCGTAGCGGACTGTTGTTCGCGGCTTGGGCACGCGTCGTGGCGCCAGCGAGAGCGCGCCTGCCGCAGCCGCAATCAGGTAGAAGCACACTCCAAGCTCGAATACCCCGCCAGACGCCGAAGCGACGATCAACGCCGAGATCGTGCTATGCCGCGCTGCGTAGCAAACCGCGCGCTCTGTGAACGGGTACTGGGGCGACACCGGCGAGAACAGCGTTTTGCCGATGAATAGCCCATAGCAGACGACCCCCACGATGCCGAGGCTTGCCAGCAGCACTACGAGGAAACTCGACGCGCGAATGCTGCCGAGGCCGACACCAATTCCGTAGGTATCGAAGAAATTGGTCACGCCCTGAGCGTTCCACCCCATTCGTTCGACGCCCGACGAGCTAGCGGCCTTGCTCAATATCGTGGTGTCGACGAATTGCGCGAGCGCGTCGGCCACCGCGGGGAGGAAAAGCACGACATAGAGCGCCCCAAGCACACCCAGGCACAGGCCCATGATCCACATACGGTGCTTGCGCGCGGAAGCGGCGCGTGCGACGCGCTGGGGCCGACCAAACAGCAGCACGACCAGATACCCACTGAGCCCTACATAGGCGCTCCCTGAAGTGGACAGCAACAGCAGCGCCCCCGACGAGGCGGCTAGCATGCCCGACAGTTTTGGACGAAAGCCGACCAGCCAGAGATTGAGACAAAAGACAAAGAGCGGAACCGTGAAGCCCGAAAAGCCCGACGTTTCGCTGAATGTCCCGCTGATACGGACCAATCCGTCCATCTCGACGCCGGTCAGGTAGCCGAACTGTGCTGTCTTCACGAATGAAAGCGCGTCTACGCCAACAGCGTGCGTCGCAATATCGATCACGCCGGCGAGCACATCCAGCGCGGTGAGCAGAAGAATCGCGTTCGCGAGCGTGCGGTACACACCGCGAAATTGCAGAAACGCGTACATGCAGCAATACACCAGCGTGTCTGCAATGCAATAGACTGCCTGCGACAAATTCCCCGAAACAGGCGCGAGCGGACGCAGCAGGATGTCCTGGCCGGCACCGGTGGCATCGCGATCGACCGGGAACACCAGCGTAGAGCCGGCCAGCAACCGCGGCAGCACGATGGCGCCTGCGACTCCCCACACGCAGGTGCAGAGCAGCCAAAATCCTGGCTTGTCCAAAGAGAATGCGTCAGCAAGCTTGCGCCCACCGACGAGATTGAAGGCCCTCAGCGCGAAGAAGGCGAGAAAGAGTTGCGCCGGCATCACACCCGTCGCGCCCAACGACAGCGCAAGCGCGCATCCGAATAGCGCGAACACCGCCATCCCGTAGATCGCGCCGCGATACGACGCATAAAGCGCCGCCAATCCGCTGACGATGACTACGATTCCGAATATCGACAGTCCCACTTGCCTCGCCCCCATCCGACTGCACGCGCGTACGTGCGCAAACGCTCTCGTCTCGCGCTGCTTCAGGCAGAACGCCAACGCCGGGCCGGCGGCTCGCTGGGCGCCTCGTTGCCCTCCATTGCGCGCTCGACGACACTCAGGAATTCACGCCTGAAACGGTCCGCCGCAAAGCGCATGGCATTGCGGCGGCACACGTCCGGGCGGAACGGCTGATGCTGCTCGAAGCGCTCCACCGCATCGACAATCGATGCCACGTTCTGCTCGCCGAAAAAGAGCCCGGTACTGCGTTCCGGATCCGTCGAATCGATGACGATTTCCCGCACACCGCCACGGCCAAACGCAATGACCGGCGTCCCGCAGGCTTGCGCCTCGACCACCGAGATGCCGAAATCCTCTTCCGCCGCGAAGACAAACGCCCGTGCGCGCTGCATATAGTCGACCAGTACCGCATCCGGCTGATAGCCAAGCAGCGTCACGTTGCCCGCCGCCGCTGCACCGGCGCGCGCCAGATCGGGGCCTTCGCCGATCACCACGAGATGCCGCGAGGGCATTGCTGAGAACGCCTCGACGAGGAGCGGAACACGCTTGTACGGCACCATACGCGAGGCCGTGAGATAGAAGTCCTCATGCTGCGTGCGCAATTCGAACCGCTCGACGTCAACCGGTGGATAAACGACGACAGCTTCGCTGCCGTAGACCTTGCGGATGCGCCGCCCCACGAAGGCCGAATTGGCGATAAAGGCATCGACGCCATGCGCCGTGCGCTGATCCCAGATGCGCATGTAATGAAGCAGGGAGCGCGCGATCCAGCTCTTCACCCCGCGCTCGAGGCCGGCTTCGGCCAGATATTGATGCTGCAAATCCCAAGCGTAGCGAATGGGTGAATGCACGTAGCTCACATGAACCTGATCCGGGCCGGTCAACACGCCCTTGGCCACCGCGTGGCTCGAAGAAATCACCAGATCGTAGGACGAGAGATCGAACTGTTCGATCGCCAGCGGCATGAGCGGGAGATAGTTGCGAAACGCTCTGCGCGCACGAGGCAGATGCTGAATGAACGAGGTCGTCGCATGTTTTCCGCCCAATGCACTGCGCTGCGACTCGGGGAAAAAGTCAACGATACTGTAGAGATCGGCGTGCGGAAACAATTGAAGAATCTGCTCGACGACCTTCTCGGAGCCCGCGTAGGCGGTGAGCCAGTCGTGCACGAGCGCCACTCGTCCGAAACGGCGCGTGTCGTTCGCAAGCGGGGGAGCGAGGGTTACATTAGCCACGGCGAAATCTCCTCGATCAGTTTGACGACTGTGGCGCGCCAGGTCAGTTCCGCGGTCCGCGCACGACCACGCTCGCGCAGACTTGCACGCAACGCGGCGTCGCCCGTGATCCGTTCGAGCAGGTGCGCGAGCTCGGTTGGATCGTCTGGCGAGGTGTAGAGAATCGCATCGCCGCACGCCTCCTGCACCGCAGGCAAGCGCGAAGCGATGACGGGACAGCCGAGCGCCAGCGCCTCGACGGGCGGCAGCCCGAAGCCTTCGTAGCGCGACGGGTACACGAAACATGCTGCGCGCCTGTACAGCGCGGCCAACGCGCCATCGCTCACATAACCGAGGTGCTTCACGAACCCGGGCAGCGCATCCTGGCCACTGCCATAGACCCGTGAATCGCCCCCGCCCACGACCACGATGTCGAACTGCGCGTCGGGAATCAGGCGCGCAGCCTCGGCGACGAGTTGAAAATTCTTGTGTCGGTTGAGGCTTCCCACCGCGAGCACGAACGGACGCCCGTTCAGCGTAGGCGTGACTTCCGCTTCATCTTGTTGCACGCGCAACATATGTTCGCCGCTCTCAGGCACTACACCGATCTTTCCGACTGGAATCCGGTAAGCGTCGCATAGCTCGCGCCGCGAGAACTCCGACACGGTGATCACCCGCTGCGACACGCGGCCGAGGTGCGGCACCATCAGGCGGTACCAGGCCACGAAGGACCGACTGTAGCTGTCGGGAACGCGTGCTGGCGCCGCATCGTGCAGCACCGTCACCTGGCGCCTGCACAGCAGCGGCCCCGAATTGCATAGATTGAGCAGCAGCCTCCCGCGCGCTGCCTGCGGCAACGCGAACTGCTCCCAGCGCAGGCCGCCGCCTTTACCGCTCGCCCGAAGCCTGACATACCGAAACGGATTCACCATGCCTGCCACGGCTTCCGGCACGACGATTTCAGCCCGCACTTCGGCGACCAGCGGCTCGCGAGCCTCGAGCATCTGGTCAAGAGCACGAATCGTTTCGAAGGCAAAGCGATCGACCCCCGTCGCGCGGCGAGCGAGGAAACGGCCATTGATCAGCAGATTGGGAAAGCCTACGGGTTTCATCGACGGATTCCAGGACATCGTTCAGGCCCGGTCACCTTCCGCCCGCAAGGTCACCTTGCCAAAAACGACCGGACTAGACGGGCTCACATGATGCCAGTCATTGATCCAGAGTGTGACCGACGCGCATGAGTAAAAATGTTCGCCGCCGCGCATCCGACGTCAGTTTGCGAACCACGTTGCGCGGTCCTTGCACGGGTAGCGTTGGAGATCGCTCGGCGGTTGAATCCGGGAGATGAGCTAAAGCTCGGGAAATTTGCCGGCTGCACGGCTTGCGCCGCACAGCCGGTCAAATTCGTACTGCGACATAAATCCAGATGCGCTTACCGGTTCGCCGGCCCCATGTCCTTCGAAAACCCGTAGCTAGCGTAGCCGTACGTGCCGTACTGGTTGCCGTAGCGGCCAGGGCGCGATGTCATGTCGTTGAAGATCACGCCGCGAATCGGTACGCCAACCTGTTCCAGGCGGCGCACGGACTCGCGCAGATCGGCCACGCTCGTGGCGCCCTGGCGCGCGACCACGAACACCGTGCCCGCGAGCTTGCCGACGATCCCCGCATCCGCGACCGGCAAAATCGGCGGCGCGTCGATCAGCACGAGGTCGTATGCGTCATTGGCCCAAGCCACGAACTCCGTGAAACTGTCTTCGCGCAGCAGCTCGCTCGCATTGGTCACGTAGCCGCCCGTCGGGATGAAGTCGACGCCTGGCATGACTTCGCGGCGCACCGCGTCGCCGAAGTTCTGACTGCGGTCGACGATGTCCGTCACGCCGGGGGCGCTTGGCACACCGACGTGGCGGTTCAGCGAGCCACGCCGCAGATCGGCGTCGATCAACAGCACCCGCTTGCCAGATGCGCCAAACACCGCCGCCAGATTGACCGAGACGAACGACTTGCCCACCATGGGCGTCGGCCCCGCCAGCAGCACGACACGATTAGCCGCATCGGCCAGCGAATATTCGAGCGCACTGCGGAAGCTTCGCAGACTTTCAACCGCTGCATCGAACACGGCCGTACGTGCGAGCACCGTGTTTACGCCCGGAGCCGTGCGCGGCAGACGCCGCGTAAGGGATTGCTGGATGCGGCTGCGCGGCACAGCTGCATAAACGGCCAGGCCGGTGTGCACTTCAATTTCGTCCACCATGGACACGCCGCGGTTGAGCCGTTGACGCAGCAGCACGATGGCGGCACCGACAAAAAGGCCAGTGAAGAACGCCGCGACCACCAGAACGGCACGCTTGGGCCGAACGGGTTGTTCCCCTGGCACCGCAGCGTCGATCATGCGCACGTTCGACACGCGGCCGGCCTTTAGCAGACGCATCTGCTCGCGGTTGTTCAGCAGGTTCGTATAGATGTTCGTATCGACAGTCACTTCCCGCTGCAGGCGCACGAGGCCCTGCTCCACCGGCGGCAGCGCACGCGTCTGCCCCACAAGGTCGGCGAGCGACTTCTGCGCTTCGGCCAGTTGTCCGTCCACGGCGACCACGGCAGGATTGTCCGGCGTGAAGCGGGCCATCAACTGCGCGCGCTGCTGGCGCAGATCGGCGATGCGCTGCTGGGCGAGTGCCGAGCTTTGCAACAACGCCGTCGCTTCGGCGCCCAGATTCACCGCGCCATGCTGCGAGCGGAACGTGTTGTACTCGTTCTCGGCTTTCTCGAGCTGCGCCTTGAGCATCGGGAGTTGCTGGTCGAGAAAGGCAATGGACTTCTGCGCTTCCTCCTGCGTGCGCTGCGCGTTCTGCCGGATATATTCAGTGCCGATCGCGTTGAGAATGGTGCTGGTGAGGACCGGGTCGTCGCCTTCCAGCGCAACGCCTATAACATCCGATTCCTTGCCTTTTTCAGAAATCATCAGCGCGGTCTGCAAGGACTGGATTGCACGCAGTTCGGACAGGCGCATCAGATCAAAGGTCGTTCCTGGCTGCCCATCGATACGGTTCACCAGAAGATCGATCGCACCGCCCACAGCCTGCGCGTGAAGCGGTTCGCCCACACGCCCTTCGAGCCTGATGCTGCCGGAGGACAGTGTATAAGCGCCGTCGCCCTGATAAGTCAGGAGGAATGGGCTGCCGTACAGGCGATCCGGCACATCGAATTGCGTCACGTCGATGGCTTCGTCGGTCCACGCGTAACCGCCCCATCCCGACCATCCGTTCAGATTCAGATGTCGCGCGGCCCAGCGACCCACGAGCGGAAAATAGTGCGGCGTCGCGCGGATATAAAGTTTCGTCGCATTCACCGCCGACGATACGACCAGCCGCGAGCGCAACACTTCTATCTCTGCCGTGGCTGCGGTCTTCATCGCAAACTGCGCGGAAAGGTCGGCGAGTGCCGTTTTTGCAGGGTTCTGCCCTTCCTCCACCTGGATGAGCATGTCCGATTGGTAGACAGCGGGCGCCAGCAGCGCATACGTGCAGCCGATCAGCGTGAAGATCGCCGTCACGATCAGGATCGTCCGGCGTCCCGCGTACAGCACGTCGAGCAGATTGCTCATATGCCCGCCCTCGGGCGCCTGCGGTAAAACCACCTCGGCAGGGCCCTCAAGCATGTAATCGCGACGAATCATCTTTTCCTCTTTATACGGTGACGCGCTGCCGTGGCGGGCGCGCGTTCATGCCGCCATCAAAAACCCACCGCTCGGCTGGCCGCGGCGGCTTGGGTCGTGGGCAAAATCAGGCTGATGACGCGGCTCCACTTCACGAGCGCTGACGTATCGACGAAAACGACGTCGTTGGGCTTCAGATCAAACGAATCGGCCGTGGCCATCGCGGCGGCATTGCTGGCATCGAGATGAAAAACGACCGGCTTGCCGGTATCGCGACCACGCACGACATAAACCTGCGAGGCATCGCCCGACGCCTGATTGATCCCGCCCGCGTTGCCGAGCGCCTCGTTCAGTGACATATGTCCATTGTTGAAGACCACACCGCCGGGGCGTTCCACCTCGCCGACCACGAATACCTTGCTGTCCGTCTGCGCATAGACGCGCACGAGGTCGCCGTCGCGCAGAACGACGCGATCAGGATTGAAGCCCTTGCGAATCATGTCGGGCATGTCCACTTCCACGGTGGTGTCCCCACGTGTCACCGCGACATGCGAACGGTCGGCGTTGTTGGTGAATCCGCCCGCCCGGTTGATCGCCTCCGGCAAAGTCATGGGCCGGTCGTTGAGCACTTCCACGCCCGGCGTTTTGACTTCCCCATCCAGATAGACGCGTTTGCTGCGGTAGGTCTGGATGCGCACGGTGACTTGCGGCTCACGCACGTAGCGCGCGAGCTTCGCCGCAAGGACATCTCGCACGCCCATTTCCGAGAGACCCTCAACCTTCAATGGCCCTATATAGGCATACTGAATAAAGCCGTTGGTATCGACGGTATAGCCCGGAGCGACAGAACTGGCACCATTGGCGGCATCGGCGCCGCCACCCGCAAAAGGCAGGTTGAGCTCGGGATGGTCCCACACCACGATGCTGAGAATGTCCCCCGGACCGATCTCGTATGGCTTGGGCGTGGCAAAGAGCTTCTCCACATCGGCGGGAATGCCCTTGGGCCGCTGCTCGGCCTCTTTTTCCACTAGATGGCTCGTGATCTCTATGACCTGGCCGGGTGGCGCACCCACGACCCCCTTGGCCACCATGCTGTCCGGCACCTGCGAGCCGGATACCGTACTGGCCGTGGCTGCGGCACCGCCTGGTGGCGCACTGGCCGTCATGCCCGGCGCCAACGCGCAACCGCCCAACCCCGCGAGCGCCAGCCAGGCGACACACGCGGCCTGGCGCCGCAACATTGCCGACACTGCGCGATTGTGCGCAACGCACGCGGGAGCCACTCCGCTCGACTGCTTCGCATTCAGTCCCATTGCGATACTCCACATCCCGCTACATCCATCCCCGTTGCCCACACGCGGGGCGTTCCCGATGTTCCAGGAAGCCCGCATCCTTATCTGGCCGCGTCCTTACGCTGCTCAATACGCGCCGTGACCATGAATCACCACGAAGAAGGTCTTGAACAGAATTCCCATGTCCGTGCGGAAGGTCCAGTTTTTCACGTAGGAGACGTCCAGCAGTACCCGTGTCGCGTAGTCGATGTCATTGCGTCCGCTCACCTGCCACAGACCAGTGATCCCGGGCGTCACCATCAGGTAGTACTGGCTGGCCTCGCCGTAGCGCTCCAGTTCCTGATCGATAACCGGCCTCGGCCCGACAAAGCTCATTTCGCCGCGCAGCACGTTCCAGATTTGCGGCAGTTCGTCGAGGCTCGTGCGCCGCAGAAAGTGGCCGATCCGCGTCACACGCACGTCGTTCTTGAGCTTGAATTCGCGCTCCCATTCGGCACGCGCCTCGGGATCGTTCGCGAGTAGTTCCTTGAGCACCTGCTCCGAGTTGACGACCATAGACCGAAACTTCAGACAACGAAATGTCTTGCCGTGACGCCCCACGCGGGTATGCCCATACAACGCGGGCCCGCCGTCGAGCCTGACCAATAGCGCGATGACAAGAAGCACCGGCAAAAGTACGACGATGCCTGCCATCGCAGCGACGATGTCGAAGATCCGCTTCATCGCATGTCCAAGGACGGCACTGCGCACCGCACTGCGCGGTGCGATCTCGAGCGGCTCGCGGCGCCACCACGCACGCGTGAGCCGCAGCACGCTGAATTCCGCAAAGAACAGCGTGTGCGACGCCAGCAGGGCAATGCCGGTCGTCAGCGTCCAGTAGATGAACCACGGCAACGACAGCAGATGATCATGATGAATTGCGTAAAGCAGCACGAGCCCACAGAACTGCACGGCGAGCCAGGCGAGCGCCGTGCGGCCCGCAACGCTGAAAAGCGAACGACTGCCGCGCGAACCATAGGTCCCACAGGCCGGGAAAACCGACAAGGCGAGCGCTGCGCAGAACGCCACCAGCGTAGGGTCAGGGTGATGCACGGCACCTGCATGCGCAAAATTCGGGTTCAGGTGGACTGCGCCTACTGCGCCAAGCACAATCAGCGCGATGTCGATCGCGCGCTGCGTTAGTTCAGACATATCCCTACCCCAGTGCGAGTCGTATTCGTCAGACTGTCGTGGTCGGTCGCGATAGGCTGCTGCGAGAGAACGACCTGATAAGCCACAACAACACGATACGAAACGGGCACGCCGGGATCCGTGCGCAATCCCACCAACTTCGCACGATCGTGTTCAGATGCCTTGATGGTTGAATGCGCAGCGTATTCGCCACGTCAATTCTGAATACGAATGCGGTCCGCGCAGTAGCGTGCGAATCCGCAAGCGCGGCGCGCATATGCATTCATGCGTGCGCCCCTGTGTGCTTCTGTGCACGGGGGCCGGTCGCCAGCGGGAGATGGGTTGCAACTGAAATATGCGCATGACTTGTCATGCGCATCCGTTCGCGATCCCACACACGAGGACTCCAGGACACGTCAAAATGTCTGCGCCGCAGAAACAGCGGTTCAGCGACGCCCGCGTGAAGCAAGATGCTCGAAACCGGCAGTCGCACCACGCGAGGAATGCGCCGTGAAGGATTCCTTAGTAACTCGTTACAGCCTGCTTGCTCGCGCAGCCGTCCGGCATCGTTCCCGATACTCGTGCATCACCCGCTGGCGCTTGCAGCCTGGCACGCGCATGGCGCATGTTTTCGTGATCCTTGGCGCGCTCGCGTGCGCATCGTTGGCGCAGGGAAGCGATGCGATGCGCGTAATGCCCGCCGACGCTTTCCTCGACACGCTTGCCGTCAACACGCACGTCAATTACACGGACGGCGCCTACGCGAATGTGCAGAACATCGCCGACGATCTGGCGTGGCTGGGCATTCGTCATGTTCGCGACGCGTCGCCGGCCAGCGGAGCCGCGCCGTTCTCGAGCTATGTCTATCTCGCGCAGCGCGGCGTCAAATTCGACTTCCTCGTACATGGGGACATCACCGAGTCGATCGAACAAATCGCGCGCCTGAGCACAGCAGTGCCCGGCAGCATCGCGAGCGTCGAAGGCTTAAACGAGATCAATAACTGGCCGCCCACCTATCGCGGCCTTACCGGCACCCCCGCCGGACTCGCCGTCCAGCGCGAGATCTATACGCGCGTACACGCCAGCCCGGAACTCGCGGGCGTGAGCGTCTACGACCTCACTGGCTACGAAACCAGGCCGGTCGAGTCCCGCGCGAACGCCGCCGATTACGCGAACCAGCACTTCTATCCGCAAAACGGCGAACAGCCGTCCTACGAGGCAAACGGCGACAGGTGGCTGGGCAATGCCATCGACAGCGTCAAGAAGTTCCAACTGCCGATCGTGATTACCGAATTCGGATACTTCTCGATGCCCCAGTCTGGCTGGTACATGCTGGGTGTCGATGAGCCGACGCAGGCCAAAGGCATCCTCAATGGCTATATGGGCGCGGCGGCGGCAGGCGTGAAGCGGACCTATGTCTATGAACTCCTGGACCAGAAGCCCGATCCGCAGAAGAAAAACAACGAGATGCACTTCGGTCTTTTTCGCAACGACAACAGCCCGAAGCCCGTGGCTCACGCGATCCGCAATCTCACGTCGATTCTGCGGGCGGACGCCGTGCATCGGGCCAATGGGGCAGTGCCGGGCACATTGGCCTGGTCGCTATCTGGCATGCCGGTGTCGGCAAACAGTCTGCTGCTGCAGAAGAAGGACGGCCGCGTCGTGCTGGTACTGTGGAATGAAACGCGGATTTGGGATCGCGCGGCAGGCGCCCCGCTCACGAGCCCACCCGCGAATGTGGAAGTCGACTTTGGAGCGACAGCGAGCCGCGTCGACCTTTACGATCCGAGTGTATCGGCGGCACCGCTCGCCACCCACCGGGAGGTGCGCAAGCTCGGCGTGGCCGTACCCGATCACCCGGTCCTGCTCGAAGTAACCCTTGGTGGCCAGCCCCGCTCCTGAGCCTGGTCGCGACGTCAACGCTTCACGAAATTGCGCAGCGCGAAAAACGGCCGGTACACGCAGGGGCAGGCGGCGTAGAAGAACATGCGGACCTTGAAGCCCATCTTCACGCCCGGCGTGCGCAGCATCAGCCCGAGCTTCGCGCCGAAGCCGCGCGCCGCGAACACGTCGCGCGCGTAGTGTTCGCGCGCGAGCTTGGGCACGAGCAGCGCGCGCATCGGCTCGCCAACGCCCGCAATCTGCGCATCGTGCTGAAACTGCTCCGACTCGACGAGGCCGAACGCCGTGGTGAGCTTCACGCGCGCAATGAACTGCTCGACGGTGCGATAGCGCCTCTTGCCCGAAAGCCCGCCGCGCCGGTAGCGCACGAGCGGCTCGCGCAGGCTGTGCGCGCCGCCCGACATGATCGCGCGAAACGTCATGATCTGGTCTTCGGCCATGGCGCCTGGCAGCATCGGCCCGAAGCGCTCGAACAGACGCCGCGACCATGCATGCGCCGCGCCCACCAGCCACGGGCGCTCGCGCGCCCAGTCGTCGAAATTCTTGTACTGGTCGAGATCGGTGGGCGCGATGCGGCCCGCCTGCCCCGCAGCGCTCTCGAACTCTTCGAGGTCGGAAGCGATGAGGTCCGGACGCCGCCCCAGCGCGTTCCAGCAATCGACGAGGCGCGCGCAGCGCTCGGGCACCGAGACGTCGTCGCCGGCGGTCACCACGAGCAGGTCGCCCTGGCTCATGGCGGCGAGCTTCGAGAGATGCGCGCTGATGCCCGCGTTCCGCTCATTGCGGTTGAGCACGAGCCGATGCGGGCCGCGATAATCGCGCACGGCCGCTTCGATGGCGGCCCACGTGCCGTCGGTCGAGCAATCGTCGGAGATCAGGATTTCCAGCGGCGACCAGGTCTGGGCCAGCGCACCGGCGATGGCATCGGCCACGACATCCGCCTGGTTATAGGCAATCAGCAGCATCGAGACGAGCGGGCGCGAAGCGTCGTTCGCGCGTGGCTCGCTGCGTTCGGCGGGTCCTTGATCTTGCGAGTGATCCTGAGGCATCGGCAATGACGAGCCCGCGAGCGCGGGCGTATGAGTTTGAGCGCGGGGTTCGATCGCGCCCGTGATGGGCTTGGGGGGCTCCCGGGGCGCCCGCCCCGGCGCGGGCGCCATACTATCACGCGCGCCCCGCCTTTCGGCCCGCGCTACAGCCCGGCGGACTGCACCCCGCCCGCCCCGCTCAAGGCGAACACCGGCTCGCCGTTCACGGCCCGCGCGATCCACTCCTCGGCGCTCGCGAGATCGATGCCCTGGGCCGCGAACCATGCGTCGTCGTAATAGGTCGACCGGTAGCGCTCGCCGCTGTCGCACAAGAGGCTCACGATCGAGCCCGACTCGCCGCGCGCCTTCATGCGCTCGGCCAGCCACAGCACGCCGACAAAGTTCGTTCCCGTCGAGCCGCCCACGCGCTTGCCGAGCCGCCCCGCCAGGTAACGCATGGCCGCGAACGAGAGCGCGTCGGGCACCTTCACCATGGCGTCGATGCAAGTGGGAATGAACGAGCGCTCCACACGCGGGCGGCCGATGCCCTCCACGCGCGAGCCGATGTCGTGCGTGAGCCCGGCCTCGGGCCGCCCCGCCAGCACACTGCGGAAATAGTCGAAGAACACCGAGTTCTCGGGGTCGGCGCAAAGCACGCGCGTGAGGTGCCGCGTGTAGCGCACGTAGCGCCCGAGCGTGGCGATCGTGCCGCCAGTGCCGCCGCTCGATACGAGCCACGCCGGCACGGGATGCTCCTCGGCCGCCATCTGCCGGAAAATCGATTCGGCGATGTTGTTGTTGGCGCGCCAGTCGGTCGCGCGCTCGGCGTAGGTAAACTGGTCCATGAAGTGGCCGCCCAGCGACTGCGCGATGCGGTGCGACTCCTCGTAGATCTCCGAGGCCTTGTTCACGAGATGGCAGCGCCCGCCGTAGAACTCGATCTCCTCGATCTTCTGGCGCGACGTGCTGGCCGGGATCACCGCGACGAACGGCAGCCCGAGCAGGCGCGCGAAGTAGGCTTCGGAAATCGCGGTCGAGCCGCTCGACGCCTCCACCACGGTGCTCTTGCCGTGAAGCCAGCCGTTGCACAGCGCGTATAGAAACAGCGAGCGCGCGAGACGGTGCTTGAGGCTGCCGGTGGGATGGCTCGATTCGTCCTTCAAATAGAAGCGCAGATCGGGATAGCCCGGCAGGTCGAGCGGCACGAGATGCGTATCGGCGGAGCGGTTGAAGTCCGCGTCGATCTTGCGGATCGCTTCGCGGACCCAGGCGGAATGGGGCATGGGCGGATCCCGTCAATTGAAGGTCCGGCCATCATGGCACAAGGGTGCGCGCCAGGTTTCGACGCTGCGCGCGGGGAGCCGGCGCCACGCCCGCGCGCCTTCGGCACGGGCCGCGCACCGGACGCGCCCCGCCGCCTTTGTATAATCGTGGATTCCGTCTTCCTGCCCTGCGTTCACCTTTCATGCTTAGTTTCGCACTCGGCTTTCTTGTCTCGCTGCTGGTCACGCTGCTGATCGTGCGTTACGCGCATCTGCATGAAAAATTCTCCGTCGACTCCGACCTCGCCGGCGTGCAGAAATTCCACGCGCGACCCGTGCCGCGCATCGGCGGCACGGGCATCCTCGTCGGGCTCATCGTCGCGGCGGCGCAGCTGCATTTCACGTATCCGGCCGTGTCGGGCGGCATTCTCGGCATCGTCGCATGCGGGCTGCCCGCGTTCGCGTCCGGGCTCGTCGAGGACCTCACCAAAAAAGTCTCGCCGCTCGCGCGCCTCGTCTGCACCATGGCCGCCGCCGCGCTCGCGTACTTCCTGCTCGACATCGCAGTCACGCGCATCAGCGTGCCGCCGCTCGACTTCCTGCTCTCATACGCGGTCATTTCCTGCGCCATCACCGTGCTGGCCGTGGCGGCGCTCGCCAACGCGATCAACATCATCGACGGCTTCAACGGCCTCGCCTCGATGGTCGCGTTCATGATGTTCGCCTCGCTCGCCTACGTCGCGTTCCAGGTGCACGACGCGGTCGTGCTCTCGGCGTCGTTCATCATGATGGGCGCGGTGCTGGGCTTCTTCATCTGGAACTTCCCGGCCGGCCTGATCTTTCTTGGCGACGGCGGCGCGTACTTCATCGGCTTCATGCTCGGCGAGCTGGCGATCCTGCTGGTGATGCGCAACCGCGACGTCTCGGCGTGGTATCCGGTGCTGCTCTTCATGTACCCGATCTTCGAGACCTGTTTCTCGATCTACCGGAAGAAGTTCGTGCGCGGCATGTCGCCGGGCATTCCCGACGGCGTGCACCTGCACATGCTCGTCTACAAGCGGCTGATGCGCTGGGCCGTCGGCGCGCGCACCGCACGCGAGCTCACCCGCCGCAATTCGCTCACTTCGCCGTATCTGTGGCTGCTGTGTCTCGTGGCCGTGATTCCGGCCACGCTGTTCTGGCGCCACACGCTGCACCTGTTCTGCTTCGTGGTGGTGTTTGCGCTCACTTACGTCTGGCTCTATGTGAGCATCGTGCGGTTTCGCTCACCCAAGTGGCTCGTGGTGCGCAAGCATCAGCGGCGGATCTGAGCAAATAAGGGCAAATGCCGCGGAAATATGTGCTTACGCATACGTCCCCGGATCGCACGTACAATTCCGGCACGCGCCGCGCTGGCCCCGCCGGGCAAGCCCAGCGAGCGCCCGAACATTCGTCGTAATCCGTCGTCGTCAACATAAAAGGAAAACCAGAATGCGCCGCTATCTCGCGATTGCTCTCGCTCTCTTCACTGTCACGCTGGCCGCCTGCAACACCATGGCCGGCTTCGGCCAGGATCTTTCGAAGGGCGGCAACGCCATCACGAATTCGGCCGAAAAAGCCAAGTAAGCTCGCCTGACCGCCGGAACCGGCCGCCAACGACGCTTGAGCGATGTTTGCGGCCGGTTCCGTTCGTTTTGCCGAGTGCGTTTTTTGTGTACGTTTTTGCGTACGTTTTTGCGTACCTTGCAGCCCGTTTGACCCTCAGCCGCGCGCGAACTCCCGCAGCCGCGCCACTTCCGCCTCCAGTTCCCGCACGCGCGCCTCGCGCCGCTGCGCCGCCGTCTCCATCTCGCGGATCCGTTCATCGCGCCCGTCGAGCGCCGCCTTCACGTCCTGTGCGTCGAAACGCTGCGGAATATGCTGCGGGCAATTGCTGTCCCACGCCGTGACCGTAAAACGGATCGCCCGCTCGGCGCGCGCCTTGTAGCCCGCCGGCATGAGCCGCTGCACCAGCGCCGCATCCTCCACGACGCGCGCCTCGCCCCAGATCTTGATGCGCCTGCGCCGCGCGTAATCGATCAGGAACAGATACGCCTTCGGGTTGTCCGTCAAATTAGCAAGGGTGATGTATTGCTGATTGCCGATGAAGTCCGCGAACGCGATGGTGCGCGCGTCCAGCACCTGCAGGAAGCCTGCCGGACCGCCGCGATGCTGGATGTAGGGCTGGCCGTCGGCGTTCGCCGTGGCGAGGAACACGCTGCGCTGCGCCTCGATGAACGTGCTCACGTCGGGCGTGAGGTCGGTGCCGAAGCCGCGTTGCGCTTCCATGCGCGCATAGAGGTCGCGCGAGCCAAGGCGCGCCTGCATGGCCTTCACGGTGGGGGTGAACGCGACGTCGCTCGGATAGCGGATTGCGGACGTATTCATCTGCGGCTCCTTCGCTGCACACTCTGGAGCCTGCAAGATAGATCCTTCCGCAGGGAAACAGAATCCGGCATCGGCTGGAATCATCCTCCCAAAATCCGGAAAGACGCGGACATGCCGCAAACGTGCCGCCTCACCCACGCCGCGGCAGGAGGCGCGCCCGATGCGGCACTCGCCCATGTCGCGCCACCGCAAACCGCGAACGCGCTACCCTTGAAACTCGCGCCGCGCCGCGCGAGTCCACTCACCGCTTCGGCCATCCACTGCGCCGAGGCACTGGCAGGGAGACACGCATGTCGAACATGATCTGGGTCGTCGTCGCCAACCGCGTGACCGCGCGCATCTTCGCGACGGAAACCCCGCAAGGGGCCATCGAGGAAATCGAAACCCTGCTCCATCCGGAAGGCCGCGTGCGCGAGCAGAGCCTCGTGACCGACCGCTCGGGGCGCATCGAGCGCGCCACCGCCGGTCGCCAGCAGAGCGATCCCGACACCATGCACCACGAACACGAGACCAGCCTGTTCGCCTCGCAGGTCGCGACCACGCTGGGCCAGGCGCGCCACGCGGGCCGCTACGGCACGCTCGTGCTGGCCGCGCCGCCGGCGTTTCTCGGCGCGCTGCGCAAGGCGCTCGACGCGCAAACGCGCAGCCTCGTCACGCTTGAACTCGACAAGGACCTCGCGCTGCTCGACGCGCGCACGTTGCGCACGCATTTTCCGGAGCGCTTCGTACGGGCGCAGACCTGAGGCGCCTCTGCGGACGTCTGCGGACGTCTGTGGACTTTGCGTGCCGGCTTCACTCGCCGCGACGGCAATCCGGTGGCGACAACGCACATTCAGCCCCGGAAATGGACGATGTATGGGCGCACGCAGCCGATGGAAGGCTCGCCCGCCGGCTAGCCGAAAAGGCGATCAGCGCGATGGAGCGCGGCGCGGGCGACTTCACGCCGCAGGCTTGTAGTAGCGGATTGCGCAACCCGCGTCCGCCTCTCTTCAAAGCGCGTTCAACGGAATCTTGAGATAGCGCACGCCGTTGTCCTCGGGCTCGGGCATGCGCCCCGCGCGGATGTTCACCTGGATCGACGGCAGGATCAGGTTGGGCATGGCGAGCGTGCGGTCGCGCGCGGTGCGCATCTGCACGAAGGCTTCCTCGGTCACGCCGTCGTGCAGGTGGATGTTGGCGCGGCGCTGGTCGCCCACCGTGGTTTCGAAGCACGGGCCGCGCGTCTCGGGCGGATAGTCGTGGCACATGAAGAGGCGCGTCTCGCCCGGCAGATCCAGCAGCTTGCGCACCGAGCGGTACAGCGTGTGCGCGTCGCCGCCCGGGAAGTCGCAGCGCGCCGAACCCACGTCGGGCATGAACAGCGTGTCGCCCACGAACACCGCGTCGCCGATCTGATAGGCGAGGTCCGCGGGCGTGTGGCCCGGCACGTGCATCGCGCGCGCGGCGAGCGGGCCGACTTCGAAACGTTCTTCGTCCTTGAAGAGGTGGTCGAACTCGCGGCCGTCGGCGGCAATCGTGGCGCCCAGGTTGAAGACCGTGCGGAACACGCCCTGCACCTCGCGAATGTGCTCGCCAATCGAGATTTGGCCGCCCAGTTGCTGCTTCAGGTACGGCGCTGCCGATAGATGGTCGGCGTGCGCATGCGTCTCGAGCAGCCATTGCGTCGAGAGCGCGTGTTCGCGCACGAACGCGACCACGCGGTCGGCCGATTCCGTGGACGTGCGCCCCGACTTCGGGTCGTAGTCGAGCACCGGATCGACGATCGCGCACGCCGACCCGCGCCCAGAATGCACCACGTAGGTGACGGTGGACGTGACCGGGTCGAAGAAAGGCTCGACGAGCGTGGCGTGCGTGGCGTGCGTAGCCACGGGGACAGAAGTGGGGATGGACTCGGACATCGGGAACTCCATTTGGCCGGATGTGTTGCCGAAAAGGGGTTGAATGAAGGGACGGGTTGCGAGGCGGTTGCGCGGCTCGAACGCCGGTTTGCCCGACCTACGATTCATTGACGTACATACTATAAATTTATATAATGTTTGTCAATGAACTGTCAGTTGGCGTACGTCAACCTCAGTGCTCACCATTCCATTGCGTGTCAGACGCCTGCATACATGAACCCATCGCTTACTGCTGAAGCGCGCGAGACACTGCGCGAATCCGCCGAGAAGTGCTGTGCGCTGCTCAAAGCGCTCGCGCACGAAGACCGCCTGCTGCTCTTGTGCCAGCTCACCGAAGGCGAGCGCAACGTCGGCGAGCTCGAAGCGCTCGTCGGCGTGCATCAGCCGAGCCTCTCGCAGCATCTCGGCGTGCTGCGCGAAGAAGGCCTCGTCGAGACGCGCCGCGAAGGCAAGTACATCTACTATCGCCTCGCCAGCCACGAGGTCATCCAGGTCATGCAGACGCTCTCCAGCCTCTACTGCGGCCGGCTGAAGTCAACTTCGGCTTCCTCGACACATTCGGAGCCATCGGTATGAACCTCGATCTCGCCCACTTCACGCCGCTCGCTTCCCTCGCGGGCGGCCTCATGATCGGCGCGGCCGCCGCGCTCCTCGTGCTCGGCAACGGGCGCGTCGCGGGCATCAGCGGCATCGTCGGCACCCTGCTGCAAGGCGCGCGCACGGAACCTGGGGGCCGCGCCTGGCGCGTCGCGTTCATCGCGGGCCTGTTCGCCGCGCCGTGGCTCTGGCGGCTTGTCGTCGGCACCAGCGCAGGGGCCGGCAGCGCGGCCTGGTTGCCCACCATCGCGCCCACCATCGCCGCCTCGCCCGCCACGCTCGTCGTCGCCGGACTGCTGGTGGGCCTGGGCACGCGCTACGGCTCGGGCTGCACGAGCGGCCACGGCGTGTGCGGCATCGCGCGCGGCTCGCTGCGCTCGCTCGTCGCCACCGGCCTCTTCATGGCCGCCGGCTTCGTCACCGTGTTCACGGTGCGCCACCTCGCAGGAGGCTGATATGAGTCTACGCAACATCACTGCCTTCGCCAGCGGCCTGCTTTTCGGTCTCGGCTTGATCGTGTCGGGCATGGCGAACCCGGCCAAGGTGCTAGCCTTTCTCGATCTGGCCGGGCGCTGGGATCCGTCGCTCGCCTTCGTGATGGTGGGCGCCATCGCCATCGCGAGCATCGGCTTTCGCCTCGCGCGCGCTCGCACCACCAGCGTGCTCGGCGCACCCATGCAATTGCCCACGGCACGCCACCTCGATCCGCGCCTGGTCGTCGGCGCGCTCGTCTTCGGCGCGGGTTGGGGCCTCGCGGGCTTCTGCCCCGGCCCCGCGCTCGTCAGCGCCGCGAGCGGCCAGCCGCGCGCGTGGCTCTTCGTGGCCGCGATGCTCGCAGGCATGGCCATCTTCGCCGCACTCGAGCGCGTGGCCGCAAATCGCAGTCAACAGCGCCGTCAATCTTCAAGCTAGTCAGGAGTTTTCGAGATCATGCAAATCGTGCAACACGACGCGCGCTTCGCCAGCGCCGACCAGATCACGCCCGCCGACCTCGCCAAGATTGCCGCAGCGGGCTACCGCTCGATCATCTGCAACCGGCCCGATGGCGAAGGCGGCCCGTCACAACCGGCTTCGGCGCTGATCCGCGAGGCCGCGAAGCAGCTCGGCCTGCAATTCGCGTATCTGCCCGTCACGCCGGGCAAGATCGGCCCCGATGAAATCGCCCGTTTCGAGCAACTGCTCGCCGACATGCCCGCGCCCGTGCTCGGGTACTGCCGCACCGGCAACCGCGCGACCAATCTGTGGCAGTTCGCGCAGGCGAGCACGCAAGCCCATCCCGTCCCCGCGCCGGTCGAGACGGGCCACCCGGCCGCCGCCGCATGGGATTCGGGCAACGCCGTCGACAAAACCGCTGCGCAAAGCGGCGACAAGGCCGCCGCATCGAGCGGCGCGAGCAAGCGCTGGGACGTCGTCGTGATCGGCGGAGGCTCCGCGGGCATCAGCGTTACCGCGAGCCTGCTGCGCCGCCAGCCGGGCTTGAGCATCGCGATCGTCGAGCCCAGGGATCACCACGACTATCAGCCCGCGTGGACGCTGGTGGGCGGCGGCGCCTTCGACGTGAAGAAAACGCGCCGCCCGATGGCGAGCGTGATCCCGCGCGGGGCGACGTGGATCCGCGCGGCGGCCGAGCGCGTCGAGCCGCATGCCGATCTCGTGCGCCTCTCGAACGGCGAGACCCTGACGTACCGCCAGCTCGTCGTGGCTCCTGGGCTGCGCCTTGCGTGGGAGCGCATCGACGGGCTCGAAGCGACGCTCGGCCAGAACGGCGTCACCTCGAACTACCGCTACGATCTCGCGCCCTATACGTGGGAGCTCGTGCAGAAGATGCGCGGCGGCACTGCCCTCTTCACGCAGCCGGCCATGCCGATCAAATGCGCGGGCGCGCCGCAAAAGGCCATGTACCTGGCCTGCGACCACTGGCTCAGAACCGGCGTGCTCGACAAGGTGAACGTGGAGTTCGACCTCGCCGGCGCGGCGCTGTTCGGCGTGCCGACCTTCGTGCCGCCGCTCATGGAATACGTGAAGCGCTACGACGCAAAGCTCGCGTTCACGTCGAATCTGGTCGCCATCGACGGGCCGGCGCGGCGTGCCACCTTCGAAGCAAAGGACGCCGACGGCAACGTCACGCGCATTGAAAAGCGCTTCGACATGATCCACGTGGTGCCGCCGCAGGTGCCGCCCGACTTCGTCCGCGACAGCGAGCTCGCCGATGCGGCGGGCTGGTGCGAAGTCGATCACGCCACGCTCCAGCATCCGCGCTGGCTCAACGTGTTCTCGCTCGGCGACGTGTGCTCGGCGCCCAACGCGAAGACGGCGGCGGCGGCGCGCAAGCAGGCAGTGATCGTCGCGGAGAATCTGCTCGCCGCGCGCGCGGGCCAGCCGCCGCGCTACCGCTACGACGGCTATGGCTCGTGCCCGCTCACGGTCGAGAAGGGCAAGGTCGTGCTGGCCGAGTTCGGCTACGGCGGCAAGCTGCTGCCCACCTTCGCGCTCGAACCTACGCGGCCGCGCCGTCTCATGTGGTTCCTCAAGGCCACCGTGCTGCCGCGTTTTTACTGGAGCGGCATGCTCAAGGGCCGCGAGTGGTTCACCGGGGCGCAGGCATCCGAGGCGCAGCACTGAGGCGCTAACGCGCTAACCGCGACAGAAAAAGGAGATCACCGTCCATGGACGCCACCACGCTCGCAAGCGCCGCGCTCGGCTCGGTCGTCGGGCTCATCCTCGCGCTCACGGGTGCGGGCGGGGCCATCGTCGCCGTGCCGCTGCTCGTGTTCGGCCTCGGGCTCGGCGTCGCGCAAGCCGCGCCGATTGGGCTCTTCGCAGTCGCGCTCGCGGCGGGCATCGGCGCCCTGCTCGCGCTGCGCGACGGCACGGTGCGCTACAAGGCCGCCGCGCTGATGGCCGCCGCCGGCGCGCTCATCTCGCCCGCCGGGCTGTGGGTCGCGCACCGCGTGCCCGACGCGCCGCTCATGCTCGCGTTCGCGCTCGTGATGATGCGCGTGGCGTGGCGCATGTTCCGCCAGCAGCGGGCTCAGGAAAACGGCGCAGCGCGCGACCCGCAAGGCGAGCCTTGCCCGACCGACCTGCCGTGCCGGCTGAACCTCGAGCGCGGCAAGCTCGACTGGACCGCGCCGTGCGCGCGGGCGCTCGCGCTCTCGGGCGCGATGGCCGGCTTTCTCTCGGGGCTGCTCGGCGTGGGCGGCGGCTTCGTGATCGTGCCCGCGCTCAAGCGCGCGTCGGACATTCCGATGCAGGGCATCGTGGCCACCTCGCTCGCTGTGATCGCGCTGGTCTCGACCGCGGGCGTGGCCGCGTCGGCGGCCAGCGGCAATATGCTCTGGCTCAACGCGCTGCCCTTCGCGGCGGGCGCGCTCGCCGGCATGCTGGGTGGACGCGGCTTCGCGCGGCACGTGAGCGGCGCGCGGCTGCAGCAGTCGTTCGCGGTGTTCGCGGGCTGCGTGGCGCTGGGCATGGCCGTGAAGGCCGTTCATGCGATCGCGTTTGCGGGCGCGATCTGAAATCTGAAACCGGCGTGAAACCCGCGCGCGCCTGCCGCATCACCCCTCGAAATCGAGCCCGCCCAGCAGCACCTCCGGCTCGCCTTGCGTGCGCGAGGCGAAGTCCAGCGGGCGCGCAGTTTCCCACGAGGCCAGCTTGCGCCCGAGCGCGTCCAGATAATGCGCGAAGCGCGCCTCGCCGCCAGGCTCCATGAGGCGCTCGACCTCATCGACGTCCCATGTGAGCGACACGTTCAACGCAAACCCATATGGATGCCGAAGCTCGCTCGGCGCGCCCAGGATGCGCACGCGCGTGGGATGTCCGCGCCCCTCGCCCGGCACGACCTCCACGCGCACCGAGGGGCCGAAATGGCTCGCGAGCGCGGCAGCGACACGCGGCGCGAATTCAACTTCGAAACGGTAAGCGGCGGCGCTAGTCATGCGCGGGTGTCTCCAATTTTGGTGTTTCAGGTGCGTTGCGCGTCCGGCGTCAGGCTGTCTCGCGAGCGCGCCGCATCGCGACAAGCGTAGCGCGCAGCCCCTCGAACGAATAGAGCGCGAGCGCGACCCAGATCGCCGCGTAGCCGATCGCGCGCACCGAGCCGAACGGCTCGCCGTACACGAGCACCCCGGTGAGCAGCTGGAGCGTGGGCGTGACGTACTGGATCAGGCCGAGCATCGACAGCGGAATGCGCCGCGCCGCCGCCGCGAAGAGCAGCAGCGGCACGGCCGTGATCGGCCCGGCGGCGACCAGCAGCAGCTTGATCCCGAGCGACGCATGCCCGAAATGGCTCGCACCGGCCATGCCGATGATCGTCAGATAGACGATGGCGACCGGAAACAGCAGCACCGTCTCGAGCGCAAGCCCTTCGAGCGCGCCGAGCTGCGCGGTCTTGCGCAACAGGCCGTAACCGCCGAAGGTCAGCGCCAGCGCGAGACTGATCCACGGCGGCGCGCCGTTCTGCCAGGTGAGCCACGCGACGCCAAGCGCCGCGACCGCCACGGCGCACCACTGAACCGCCCGCAGCCGCTCGCGCAAAAACGCATAGCCGAACAGCACGTTGACGAGCGGATTGATGAAATAGCCGAGGCTAGCCTCGACGATATGCCCCGCGTTCACGGCCCAGATGTAGATGCCCCAGTTGGCCGAGAGCAGCACGGCGCTCGCGGCGAAGCGCGCGATGAGGCGCTTGTCGCTCAGCGCGGGCCGCAGCCATGCCCAGCGGTGCCGCACCAGCAGCACGAGGACGATGAACACGAGCGACCAAGCCATGCGATGCGCGAGCATCTCGAGCGCGGGAATCTGGTGGAGCGTCTTGAAGTAGACGGGAAAGAGGCCCCAGATGGTGAAGGCGCACAGGGCGTAGGCGATGCCGGGATTCATGAGTGGATTTATCGTGGCGAGGCGTGGTGAGGCGAGGCGGTGCAGGCAAGCGGCGACGTTATTCCGCGAATTTGGAAGGGGATTCAAACCAACCCCAGCGCCGATCCGCCGGTTTTGCGACAATAGCGGATTTTCGCCGCCAGTCTTTGCCGCTGTCCAGCCTGACGCGACGCCCAGTTTGGGTATGCGTGAGCGTTGCCGCGTCATCCGCGAGGCGTGAACCCGCGGCCCCGTCGGCCGGCGGCCCCCTCTTTTCAACAGGAAAGCTGCGCGTTCTCGCGCGCGCCCGCGATGGTCCTACCTCATATCGATCCGCTCTATTCGCTCTCCGGCCTGCTGGTCGGGTTTCTGGTCGGCCTGACGGGCGTGGGCGGCGGCTCGTTGATGACACCGATCCTCGTGCTGCTGTTCCACGTGCATCCCGCCACTGCCGTGGGCACCGACCTGCTCTACGCGGCGGCGACGAAATCGGCGGGCACGCTCGTGCACGGGCTCAAGGGCTCGGTGGACTGGCGCGTGACGCTGCGCCTCGCGACGGGCAGCGTGCCGGCGGCCACCATCACGCTGATCCTGCTGCACCGCTACGGCATGGACACGCCGCGCGCTGGGCATCTGATCCAGTCGGTGCTGGGAGCGGCGCTGCTCATCACCGCGGTCGCGCTGATCTTCCGGCCGCAGCTCGCCGCGTTCGCCTCGCGCCACCGCCACGGGCCCAGCGAGGCGCGCACGCTGTTCTTCACGATCTTCACGGGCGCGGTGCTGGGCGTGCTGGTATCGCTGACCTCGGTGGGCGCGGGCGCGATCGGCGTGACCGTGCTGCTGCTGCTCTATCCGACGCTGCCAACGCTGCGCATCGTCGGCTCCGACGTGGCGCACGCCGTGCCGCTCACGCTGCTCGCGGGCGCGGGGCACTGGCTGCTCGGCTCGATCGACTGGTCGATGCTGCTCTCGCTGCTGTGCGGCTCGCTGCCCGGCATCGCGATCGGCAGCATGCTGTCCTCGCGCGCACCCGAAAAGCTGCTGCGCGGCCTGCTCGCCGCGACGCTCACGCTCGTGGGCGCGCGCCTCGTGCTCGCCTGACCGGCGCGGCAGCCGGAACGCCAGCGCCGCTCACGCGCGCGGCGCGCTGCTAAAGAAGCGGCCGTTCAGATCGGTCTCGAACTGGCGCAGCCACTGGCCGCGCGCGTCGATGCGGTAGGCCTGCGCCCAGGCCCCGCGCCGCACGATCACGAATTCGCTGTGCTCGGGATCGTCGGGATCGGTTTCTCCATGGACGTCGAAGTGAATCGGAGCAAAGCCGTGCCGCGCGCACGCCAGCTCGAACGCCGCCCGGTCGACGAGCGGCAAATCGGTGTAGCTATGAATAATCATGGCTTTTCCCCGCGATGAAGCCGTGCGCGCCGCTGTAAAGCTCGCGCAATTACAACGTATACCCCCAAACGCGGAAATATTGTGTGTCAGTCCACATAGGCGAGTGGGACATCGGTCGACGACGCCTGCCGCGTGACCCAAAAAACAGGCCCCGGCAATCTGCCGGGGCCTCCGGGGCATGTTCGCACGGATCGTGCCCGCGCTTTGCCCGCAACCGCGAGCAAAGCGTGGTGATGCCGCGGGTATTACTGCTGCATGACCGTGAGCTTGTTCGACACCGACTTCACGCCGGCCACGCCCTGGGCGACCTCACCCGCCTTGTCGATCTGCGCCTGAGCGGGCACCGAGCCCGTGAGCACGACCGCACCGTTGTGCGAGCGCACAGTGATGTTCGCGACGTTGATGCCCTGGGTCTTCGAGAGCGCCTTGCGCACCGCGTAGCCGAGCTTGCGGTCGACCTTCTTGCTCGAGGTCGGGGCCGCTGCCGCCGGAGCCGCTGCCGTTGCGGCAGCCGCACCGCTCGCCGCCGAATTGTCCTGGGCGTACACGCTGCAGGCGACCGTCACGCATGCTACTGCCGTCAGCGTCTTCAGAAAAGCGACCGATTTCATGTTTTCTCCTTGTTGCTTTCGCGTTGTTGCTTCACTCGTTGCGAGGATAGACCGCCTTCCCGGGCGGACGGACTGGCCGTCCGCCAGACCCGGTTCGGCGGCTTCGTTACGACACCCACGGGCAGCGGGCGAGCACGCGAAACGCGCGCCCGGACACTGCCATGGTCCGGACACGCTGCTGCGAGAGGCAAGGATTGAGTGGCACGCAACGGCACATTGGACCGTTGCGACGGCAGTGGCGGCGCGCGGCGGCGGTTCCGGTCTGTTCTCGCCGGTGTGCCGGTAGCCCGCGCCTGCTTCGATTGCCTGGTTACGCCAGATAGTTTGTTATGGGTTGCACGGCCTCGCGGCGCGTGCTGCATGGCGCAAGCGCCATGGCGACCCACAATTTAGCCTGGGTGAAGCGCGAGTGCAAAGAGTTTAGCGGCAGGTTCAACGGCGCAGGCCGCGGCGCACATGCCGTTGCAACGTCCAATCTCGGGTAACATCGGCTGGCATGGCGCTGGCGCGCTTTCCGGCACGACACCGGACGCAACCCAGGACGCATCGCGCCGCGCAATTTTTTCCTGAATTTCCCGAGGCCCCAGCCCTTCCCCAATGAAGTTCCCCACCGGCCGCAAAACTCCCACCCATCTCGTCGCGCGCTTCGTGGCGATTTCATGGCGCGATCTGGCGGTCTCGTTCGGCCCCATCCTGCTGATCAGCGCCGCCGCGATCTGGCTGGCCGTGCGCCTGATCCAGCCCGCCCCGCCCAGCACGCTCACGCTGAGCGCGGGCCCCCAGGGCAGCACGTTCTGGAACGCCGCCCAGAAGTACAAGACGATCCTTGCGCGCAACAACATCACCGTGAACGTGCTCGAATCGGAAGGCTCGGCGCAGAACCTCCAGCGTCTGTCCGACCCGGCCTCGCATGTGGACGTCGCGTTCGTGCAGGACGGACTGGCGAGCACGCCGCCCGAGGGTCTCGCATCGCTCGGCAGCGTGGCCTACGTGCCGCTCGCGGTGTTCTATCACGGGCCGCCCGTGCGGCTGCTCTCCGAATTCGAAGGCGAGCGCATCGCCATCGGCGCCGAGGGCAGCGGCACGCGCGATCTCGCGCTCAAGCTGCTCAAGGCCAACGGCATCGAGCCGGGCGGCAAGACCAAACTGCTACCGCTCTCGGGCGACGACGCCGCGAGCGCGCTCGTCGAGGGCAAGATCGACGTGACCTTTCTCGCGGGCGACTCCGCGCAGCCGCCGGTCATGGGGCGCCTGATGCGCATGCCGGGCGTGCGCTTCTTCGACTTCGCCCAGGCCGACGCCTACGCGCGGCGCTTCCCGTACCTCACAGCCATCACGATCCCGATGGGTGCGTTCGATTTCGGTCGCAACCTGCCCGCAGCGCCCCTGCATTTCATCGCGCCGACGGCCGAGCTGGTCGCGCGCGATTCACTCCATCCGGCGCTCTCCGACCTCCTGATCGAAGCAGCCAAGCAGGTGCACGGCAAATCGTCCCTGTTGCAGCACGCGGGCGAATTCCCCGCCCCGCGCGCGCAGGACTTCCCGATCAGCGACGACGCCGCGCGCTACTACAAGTCGGGCAAGAGCTTCCTGTACCGCGTGCTGCCGTTCTGGCTCGCGAGCCTCGCCGACCGCCTGATCGTGGTGCTCGTGCCGATCATCGTGGTGCTGATCCCTGGCCTGCGGCTCGTGCCGAGCCTTTACGCGTGGCGGGTAAAATCGCGCATCTACCGCTGGTACGGCTCGCTCATCGCGCTCGAGCGCGCCGCGAACACCGACAACTCGCCCGCCGAGCGGCGCGCGCTCACGCGCCAGCTCGACAAGATCGAGGAGTCCGTGAACGGCATGAAGATGCCGCTCGCCTACGCGGGCCAGTTCTACGTGCTGCGCGAACATATCGGCTTCGTGCGCGAGCGGCTGCTGGCCGTGCGCGAGCGGCTGTCGGCCATGGACGATGAAATGGGCGATGAAAGCGGCAGCCACAGCAGCGGCCACAGCGGCGATGGCGTCCGGACTTGACCCACGCGCCGGCGCGCAAGACCGGCGCGTCTGCGCGGCGAAAAAAAGCAGCACGCAGCAGCCAATTCGATCGATACTCGCGATCACTACTCGAAAAGCGGGCCGCCGATGCGGCCCACAAGAAGCCCATATCGGAGGAACAGCATGATCAGCGGCATCGACGCCAACCGGCCAGCCTGGTTCTACGACTTCGTGTCGCCGTTCTCGTATCTGCTGCTGGAGCAATACGACAAATGGCCGGGTTTCGACTTCGTGCCCACCCCGGTGATGCTGAGCGACCTGTACCGCCACTGGGGCACGCCGTACGGCTCGACGATTCCGGCCAAGCGCGTGTTCACCTACCGGCACGCGCTGTTTCGCGCCGAACAGCTCGGCATTCCGTTCAAGATGCCGCCCGCGCATCCGTTCGACTCGGTCAAGCCGATGCTGCTCGCCATCGCCGCCGGCGGCGAGTTCGCCTGCGTGCGCGAGATCTTCCGCTTCATCTGGCGCGAGGGGCGCGACCCGTCGAGCGAGGAGGGCTTCGAGCAACTGTGCGAACGCGTGGGTATCGAGCACGGCGAAGCAATGATCGAGCAGGAATCGGTGCGCGCGCAACTACGCCGCAACACCAACGACGCGATCTCGATGGGCGTGTTCGGCGTGCCTACCTTCTGGATGAACAAGCAGCTCTTCTGGGGCGAGGACACGCTGCCGATGGTGCTCTACTGCGCGCGCACGCCGAACTGGCTCGACTCGCGCGAGGTGAAGCGCATCAGTTCGCTGCCTTCGGGGCTCACGACGCAGGACAAGGTGTAAGGCGGGTGTAGCGCGGATGCAGCGCACCCGCGCTCGGCCACCCAGGCGGCACGGCGCGCGCGCCTGCCCTGCTGATGCCGGTCATACCAGGCGCCCTATGGCGGCGGCGCACTCAGCGGAATATCGTTATATGTCGAGCCGCGCGCATGTGAAGTGTGCCAACACGCGCGGCGCCTCCTCCCGAGCATACGCATTGCCATGGACGACACTGCCCTTTCTCTCGACATTTGGCTCGTGCGCGTGCTGCGCACGCTGCTGATCGAGCGCAGCGTCACGCAGGCCGCGCTACGGCTGAATCAAACCCAGCCGGCAATCAGCACGGCGCTGCGGCGGCTTCGCGAAATTCTCGGCGACCCCATCCTCGTGCGCGGCAAAGCGGGCATGGTGCCGACCGAATACGGCGAGTCGCTGCTGCAACACGCGCAACGCGTGCTGCGCGACGTCGACTTCGTGGCCACGCCCCACGGCGACTTCGACCCGGAGCACTCCAAGCGCATGTTCCGCGTGGCCGCACCCGACTATCTCAACGACTTCTTCATGCCGACGCTGATCGCCTGCTTTCGCGAAGCGGCGCCATCGGCGCGTCTGGAGATCATCTCGCTGTCGCCCTCGCTCGATCATCACGCGGCGCTAGAGGCGGGCGAGATCGACATCGTGATCGGCAACTGGCCGAAGCCCGACCCGCACTTCTCGCGCAGCGACCTGTTCACCGACAAGATCGTCTGCATGATGCGCGCCGACCATCCGCTCGCGCGCGCGCCGCTCACGCGCGACGCGTATCTCGCGGCGGCGCATCTGGCGCCCACGCCCTATACCGGCGCGAACGCGAGCCCCGTCGACCTGGGCTTCGCGAAGGCCGGCGTGCAACGGCGCATCATCGCGACGCTGCCCTACTTCGGGCTCGCGCCCCAAGTGCTGCTGCAATCGGATCTGATCTTCACGACCACGCGCCGCTTCGCGACGCATTACGCCGGGCTTTTGCCGATCGCGGTGGTCGAGCCGCCGTTGGCGTTTCCGCGCATTCGCTGCTATCAGCTGTGGCATCCGCAACCGGACCGGCCAAGCGATATCGACTGGCTGCGCGGGTTGATCGAGAAGGTGTCGGCGACGCTCACTGGGCCGGTGAGGAAGGGGAAGGCGGGCAAGGCGGGGGCTCGGCGCCCGTCGGGTAATCAGGAATGACCATCAAGAGCGTGCATCGGAAGACGGCGGTGGCGCGTCAGTTGCGTCGAACGCCTCGCGCACCGCACTCACGATAGCTTCGCCCAGGTTTGCCTCCTGGATAATCGGAAATTCCTTGCTCAGCTTGCCTGAAACGCTCCAGTGATTGTCGCGTATCGACCAGATGATCCGGTCGATATCCAGGTTCGGCCCATCAAGTAGTTCCTTCACTGAATACCTCGCCCGGTCCCAGTTTCGGATCAGTTCGGCTTGCTGACGCATCTCCGTGCGGATCGTTCTGTCAATCAACTCGGCCACATATTCCACGTGCGCCGTGAGGTCAGGATAGCGCCACGTGAATGCTGCATCGTCGTAAGCGCAGAATGTGAAATTCGACTTCACTCCGTCACTGAACTCGCGGTGCGCCTCGAAACCCGCGTATTCCTCGTAGCGTTGCATCAATGGCCTGGACAGGACCTCGAGCGCCTGGTCGTAAGCCGCAAGATATTGAGGTTTGCTGGTAATAGCCGATGAAACAGGCAGGACAAAGGGCTGCGGAACGGCATTGTCGCGGCGCAGAATGTCATTGATCAGGAAACGATGCACACGGCCGTTGCCATCGGCCAACGGATGAATGTAGACAAAACCGAACGACACCGCCGCCGCCCGAGCAATCGCCGAGGCCCCCGTCGTGCATGCCAGGAACGCATTGAGTCCCTCGAGCATTCCATCAACGTCCTCCCAGCGCGGGGCGATATAGTGAATGACGTTGAGGAAGTGGTCTATCGCGCCGACAAACACCGGCGACTGCCGCAGACCGAAATGCTTGAGGGTAGTCCGTTCGCCGATGATTTCCCGTTGCAGTTCCGTGAGCGTGCCAATTTCCAATGGGTTGGCATAGGTGCCCATGCGCGCTTCCATGACCGCCGCGAAGCGTTTGATACGATCTCCTTTATCCGACTCGTGCTCGATCTGGAAACTGGCGCGGCTTTCCTTGAACGTCAACCACGCCGCACTGCGCCGCAGCACGTCAACACCGTACTCCGCCTGAAGTGCATCGAGTTGGGCCGCGCAATTGTAGGCTTCTGCTTTCTGCACGAGATCCGTGCGTCGCACAGTGACACAGAACTCGCGGCGGCCGGGTAGATTGTCACGCACGCGCCACCGGGAATTGTTGCGAGGAGACGTGCTGACCAGATAAGCACGCGGGTCGAGCGCGTCCACATAGCCACCATTAGCCACCGCCGGAACGCCGGCGAGTTGACGGCCCATGAGCCACTCGTACAGGAAGCCCACACGCCGGGCATATTGGCCGGTTCGTTCAGCGAGAACCCAATCGCGAATCTCGGCTTCGGGAATAGCGTTGAAGAGCCTGGCGAGCGGCTCCAGGAAAACACCCTCGTGTTTGAGCGCAAAGGTCAGATGGGCTGGCAGCGTATCGGCTGGCCTCATCGCTGCGGTATAGGCTTCCCTTACGGTGCCGTTATGGTGGATAGTTCGCCGTGTCGCACCGATTTCGCTCTCGATCGGTTGCGGCTGTACGGGGTGCGCGCTGTATCGTTCGGCGAGCCAGCGGTAACCTACCCAGTCGTCCGACATTGATGCAACCCCACTAATTTCGTTAACTGGCCAATAATTTCGTTAAGAATAGCCCACTTTTCGATAAAAACGTTAACTCGCGACACCAAGGACCGAGCGTCCAGACAAAAAAACACCCCAAACGCAGGATGGCGTCCAACGTTTGGGGTGCAGCTCACGGCAGAAACGAAATTTTTTCGCCCACCTTTCCCACGCTCGGGTTCAAGGTGGACGCTCGACCTCAAACTCGCGCGAACCTCGTCGCGCTCGCGGTCTGGCCCGCAGCGGAAAGCGGCGGGCGCATCTGCATAAGCTGCGCAGCCACGGCAACCGCAATCGACGAAGGCGCCTTGTCGACGATGCCCGGCACGCCGATCGGGCAAGTCATCTCGCCCATGCGCTGCGCCGCCACGCCGCGATCGATCAGGCGGCGCTCGAACTTCACACGCTTGGTCTTCGAGCCGATCAGCCCGAACCACGCGAAGTCGCCGCGCTCCATGATGCGCAACGACAGATCGAAATCGAGCGCGTGATTGTGCGTCATCACGATGAAGTACGCGCCCGGCGGCGCTTCGTCGACGATTGCGGCCGGCGAGTCGGTCGCCTCGACTTGCACGTTGGCCGGCACTTCGTCGGGAAAGAGCTCGTCGCGCTCGTCCACCCACTGCACCACGCACGGCAGCATGCCGAGCAGCGTGACCAGTGCATGGCCCACATGCCCCGCGCCGAACAGCACGACGTGCATCGGCCCATAGTGGGGCACCGGCGTGCCGCGCCGACCGATCACGACGCGCCCCGCGGCATCGATCCGTTCACAGTGGTTCGCGCTTTTATTCGCACTGCTGCTCATCTGACGAGACTCCTTCAAAGCATCACGCTAGTTCACACTCAGCCGTGCGCCATCGTCCGCACCGCACGCACGCCCTTCAGGATTTCCTCGGCGGTCGCGGGCGCATTCATCGGCGGATTGAAGCGGTAGTCGGCCACGCTCGCCACGGCGTCGCGAATCGCGAAGAACACCGAGAACGGCAGCAAGAGCGGCGGCTCGCCCACGGCCTTCGAGCGATGAATGCTGTTCTCGACGTTGCGGTTCTTGAACAGCTTCACGTTGAACTCGACGGGCGTGTCGTTCACGGTCGGGATCTTGTAGGTGGACGGCGCGTGCGTCATGAGCTTGCCGTCCGGCTTCCACCACAGTTCCTCGGTCGTGAGCCAGCCCATGCCCTGAATGAAGCCGCCTTCCACCTGCCCCACGTCGAGCGCGGGGTTCAGCGAGTCGCCCGCGTCGTACAGCGCGTCGGCGCGCAGCACGCGCATTTCGCCCGTGAGCGTGTCGATCACGACTTCGGAAACCGCCGCGCCATATGCGTAATAGTAAAACGGGCGGCCTTGCAGCGTCTTCTGATCCCAGTACAGCTTGGGCGTCGCGTAGAAGCCGTCCGACCACAGTTGCACGCGCGCGAAATAGGCCTTCGAAACAAGCGTCTCGAACGGCACGACCTCGTCGCCGACAATCACGGTGTCGTTGGCAAAGCGCACCTCAGCGGCGCTCACGCGGCCCTCGCCCCACGTGGCGGCGGCGAGCGTGGCCAGGCGCTCGCGCAGCTGGCGCGCGGCGTCCTGCGCGGCCTTGCCGTTCAGGTCCGTGCCGGTCGATGCGGCGGTTGCCGAGGTGTTGGCCACCTTGCTCGTGTCGGTCGCGCTCACGCGCACGCGGCCGAACTCGATGCCAAGCTCGTGCGCCACCACCTGCGCGACCTTGGTGTTCAGGCCCTGGCCCATTTCCGTGCCGCCGTGGTTCACGAGCACGGAACCGTCGGTGTAGATATGGACGAGCGCACCCGCCTGGTTAAAGTGCGTGACGTTGAACGCGATGCCGAACTTCACCGGCGTGAGCGCGATGCCCTTCTTCAGCACCTCGTTGTTCGCGTTGAATTCGCGGATCGCCGCGCGGCGCGCGTGATAGCCGCTCGTTTCCACGAGTTCGTCGATGAGCTCGTGAATCACGTTGTCATCGATCGTCTGGCCGTACGGCGTCAGGTTCTTGTCCGTCTTGCCGTAGAGATTGCGCTTGCGCACCTCGAGCGAGTCGAGGCCGAGCGAACGCGCGACGTCGTCGATGATGTACTCGATTGCGAACGCGCCCTGCGGGCCGCCGAAGCCGCGGAACGCGGTGTTCGACTGCGTGTTGGTCTTGCCGCAGTAGCCGGCGATGGAGACGTCGGGCAGCCAGTAGGTGTTGTCGAAGTGGCAGACGGCGCGCGTCATCACCGGGCCGGACAGGTCGGCCGAGAAGCCGCAGCGCGAGGTCATGTCGACCGAAATGCCGTCGATCGTGCCTTCGTCGTCGTAGCCCACTTCATACGTATAGTGGAAATCGTGGCGCTTGCCCGTGACCATCATGTCGTCGTCGCGGTCCGGACGCAGCTTCACGGGGCACAGCAGCTTCCACGCGGCAAGCGCCGCGCAGCACGCGAACAGGCCCGACTGCGATTCCTTGCCGCCGAAGCCGCCGCCCATGCGCCGGCATTCCACCAGCACATTGTGCGAGTGCACGCCCAGCACGTGCGCGACCAGATGCTGCATCTCGCTCGGGTGCTGCGTCGAGCACCAGACGTGCATGCCGTCGTCGTCCTTCGGCACTGCGTAGGCAATCTGGCCTTCCAGATAGAACTGCTCCTGGCCGCCCAGCAGCATTTCGCCTTCGTGGCGATGCGCGGCGCGTGCAGCGCGCGTGGCGGCATCGCCGCGTGCCAGCTTCATCGGCGGCAGCACGTATTGCTCGGCGGCGCGCGCCTGCTGCGCGGTGAGCACGGCGGGCAATTCTTCGTATTTCACTTCGGCGCGGCGCGCGGCCTGGCGCGCGATGTCGTGCGAGGTCGCCACCACGATGAACATCGGCTGGCCCACGTACTGCACTACGCCATCGGCCAGAATCGGATCGTCGTGGATGATCGGGCCGCAGTCGTTCACGCCCGGAATGTCACCGGCGGTGAGCACGGCCACCACGCCCGGCGTCGCGCGCACCTTGGCGAGATCCATCGAGACGATGCGCGCATGCGCCTTCTGCGAGAGGCCAAGCGCCGCGTGCAGCGTGCCCGCCACGAGCGGAATGTCGTCGGTGTAGGTCGCGCGCCCGCTCACGTGCAGGTGCGCCGATTCGTGCGCACGCGAGACGTGCACCTGCGCGAA
Organism: Paraburkholderia sp. A1BS-2L; assembly: GCF_051125205.1. Lineage (NCBI taxonomy): Bacteria > Pseudomonadati > Pseudomonadota > Betaproteobacteria > Burkholderiales > Burkholderiaceae > Paraburkholderia > Paraburkholderia sp. A1BS-2L. The sequence continues at coordinate 613,481 of NZ_CP120428.1, read as the reverse complement.
ATCTTCAAGCGCCTTCGCTTCTTCCAGGAACGGTTCGGCTTGCTGGTTCATTGTTTCGATCTCCGTATGTTGTCCGTTTCCTGGGGGGTCAAGCAGCGCTTTGTGCACATTCGGCCGCGACGGCGCGCACGTTGAGCGCTTGCGGCGCGAGCGGATTGTTCGGGCGCGTTTCGAGCCAGAAGCGATACAGCGTGTTCTTCGCGGCTTCGAGGCGGTAGTCGCTCGTCGCGCGCATGTCGGAGAGCGGGGCATAGTCGTTGGCGAGCGCGATCATCGCGGCCTGCGCGGTGGCTTCGTGCCATTGCGCGCCAGCGAGCACGCCTTCGGCGTGGGTCGCACGCTTGGGCGTCGCGGCCATGCCGCCGAACGCGATGCGCGGCTCGCGGATCGTGTCGCCGTCGGCGATGAAAGCGTACGCGGCGCACACGGCCGAAATGTCGGAGTCGAAGCGCTTCGAGATCTTATAGGTGCGGAACTGCAGGTTCGCACGCGCGCCGGTGCGGGTCGGCACTTTCAGCGCGAGCACGAACTCGTGCTCGGCCATGTCCTTCTTCTGATAAGCGAGGTACAGGTCTTCGAGCGGCATCTCGCGCACCGTGTCGCCGCCGCGCAGCACCACGCGTGCGCCCAGCGCGATCAGGCCCGGCATCGAGTCGCCGATCGGCGAGCCGTTCGCGACGTTGCCGCCGATCGTGCCCGCGTTGCGGATCGGCAGCGAAGCGAAGCGCTGCCACATCTCTTCGAGCTCGGGATAGTGCTTCGCGAGCTCGGCATAGCCGCGCTCGACGGTGACGCCCGCGCCGATCTCGATCCACGCGTCGCTCACCTCGATCTGGCGCATCGCCTCGACCTGGCCCACGTAGACGATGTCGCCGAGTTCGCGCATCTGCTTGGTGACCCACAGGCCGATGTCGGTGCTGCCCGCGAGAATGCGCGCGTTGGGGCGCGCGGCCTTGATCGCGGCGAACGCGTCGACGGTGCGCGGCGCGTCGTATTGCTGGCCGTCGTGCTCGTAGTGGAAGGTCTCGCCGCGTTCGAGCGTGGCGAGCGTCTGTGCGAGCGCCTTCACGTCGATGGGCGCCTTGGGCGCGTCGGCCTTGAACATCTGCTCGGCGGCGTCGAGGATCGGACGATAGCCCGTGCAGCGGCACAGGTTGCCGGTCAGCGCGTTGGCGATCTCGTCGCGCGAGGGCACGCTGCAAGCAGCCTTGCCGGGGCAGCCCTGGCCGGCCTGGGCGCCGTGGGCACCCTGAGTCCCCTGAGTACCCTGCCCCGCGTGCTCATGGCCATGCTTTTCGTAGAGCGCCCACATCGACATGACGAAACCGGGCGTGCAGAAGCCGCATTGCGAGCCATGGCAATCCACCATCGCCTGCTGCACGGGGTGCAGCGACCCGTCGGGCTGGCGCAGGTCCTCGACGGTGAAGAGCGCCTTGCCGTCGAGCGTCGGCAGAAACTGGATACAGGCATTGACGGCCTTGAAGCTCACGCCGCCCTCGGCCGTGCGCTCGCCGACGACGACCGTGCACGCGCCGCAGTCGCCTTCCGCACAGCCCTCCTTGGTGCCGGTGCAGTGCGCGTCTTCGCGCAGGTACTGGAGAACAGTACGGGTGACGTCCGCGTCGCTGACTTCACGGATCGCGTTACGGTGATAAAAGCGGATCGGCTGACTCATGGTTTTTCGTCTCGTCGTGTTCTGCGGCTCGCAGGACGCCCCGAATGGAGGTGCGTGTGCCGCGCTTCTGTGGACGGTACGAAAATTAACACTGCCAATATCGCGAACCCATAGGCACAGGTACATGGGGGTTATATCGTTATCGCGATGAATCTTCAGGCCGTGCGCGGGCTGTGCTTATATGTCTGGAGGATGGCCGAAACGCGCGATTTATCGTGAAATTCGTGCGAATCGGCCAGAAAGCGGCGGAAAAATGCCCGACGTCGCCCCGCTGAACGCTTTCTCGTCACCAGCAGAAGAACCGGTTCCATGGGACAATCTCGCCTTTCCCGCCGTTATCCATCCGTATTTCCCCCATGTCCGCCGAGTCAGCGCCCCAGCGCAACGCCGCATCGACGACCTTGCAGATCATTCCGGTCGTCTTTTTCACCTTCCTCTGCTATCTGACCATCGGCATTCCGCTCGCGGTCCTGCCGGGCTACGTGCACAACGACCTCGGCTTCAGCACGATCGTGGCCGGCGGCGCCATCAGCGTGCAGTACATCGCGACGCTCTGCTCGCGGGCGCTGGCCGGACGCTCGGCCGATACGCTCGGCCCCAAGAAAACGGTCACCATCGGCATGATCCTGTGCGGCACGAGCGGCGTGCTGCTGCTGCTCGCCACGCTCGTCGCGCACTGGCCGGCGCTCTCGCTCGCGCTGCTCGTGACGAGCCGGCTGCTGCTCGGCTGCGGCGAGAGCCTGGTCGGCACCGGCGCGATCCTCTGGGGCATCGGCCGCGTGGGCACCGCAAACAACGCACGCGTGATCTCGTGGAACGGCATCGCCACCTATGGCGCGCTGGCGCTCGGCGCGCCGCTCGGCGTGGAAATGGCGCATTACCTCGGCTTCTGGTCGCTCGGCATTTCGGTGATGGCGCTGGCCGCGCTCGGCTTCTGGCTCGCGCGCCCGATCGCGCCGGTGCCGATCGTGCATGGCGAGCGCATGCCCTATCGCAGCGTGCTCACGCGCGTGCTGCCGCATGGTCTCGGCCTTGCGCTGGGCTCGGCGGGCTTCGGCTCGATCGCCACCTTCATCACGCTGTTCTACGCGGCGCGCCACTGGCCCAACGCGGCCTTCGCGCTCACGCTGTTCGGGCTCATGTTTATCGGCGCGCGCCTGCTGTTTTCGAACACGATCAAGACCTTCGGCGGCTTTCGCGTCGCCATCGCCTCGTTCTCATGCGAATGTGCGGGGCTGGTGCTGCTGTGGCTTGCGCCCACGCCCACGGTCGCGCTGATGGGCGCCGCGCTAACGGGCTTCGGTTTCGCGCTGGTGTTCCCGGCGCTGGGCGTGGAAGCGGTCAGTCTCGTGCCGGCCGCGAGCCGTGGCGCCGCACTGTCGGCCTATTCGGTGTTTCTCGACCTCTCGCTCGGCATCACCGGGCCGCTCGCGGGCTATGTAGCCAATCTGTTCGGCTACGGGTCGGTGTACCTGTTCGCTGCCATCGCGGCTGCCGCGGGCGTGGCGCTTTCGGTCTCGCTGCATCGCAAGAGCGTGCGCGGCGCCACATCGCAAGCGGAATAACGGCGCGGAATAAAAAACCGCCCCCGGTGCGCCTGCGCCGGGGGCGGTTCGTTTCCGGGTTCCGGGGCGCGGCGGCATCGCGCCGCCGCGCCCGTCCTCCTTACTTCTTCACGGCATTCGGGTCGAGCTTCTTGCCGGTGGCCTCGTTGTAACGCTGCACGTACTCCTCGGTGAGCTTGCGCATCGCGCGGCCGATCTTGCGGTAATCGGCTTCGTTCAGGTTCGCGAGGGACACGCGGCCCGACGGATGCGCCGTGCCGAAGCCCTTGCCCGGCAGCAGCACGACGCGCGCCTCGCTGGCGAGGCGGAACAGCAGCTCGTTGGGCTGAACCTGCTTGAGGAGCCAGTCGACGAAATCGCGGCCGAAGCGCTTCTCACCGAAATACTCCATGTCGATGATCGTGTAGTAGTCGACCTGATTCGGATCGCCACCGTCGAAGGGGATGCCCATTTCCTCGTAGAGCGCGCGCTTGCGGCTACGGATCAGGCGCTTCAACGCGTTCTTGTACGCGTCGGGCGTATCCATCAGCGAGAACAACGAGAACAGCACCATCTGCACCTGCTGCGGCGTCGAGAGGCCGGCAGTGTGATTGAGCGCGACGGTGCGGCTGTCCGCGACCAGACGGTCGATGAACTTGAGCTTGTCCGGCTCTGTCGTGATCGACTTGTATCGCTCGTGCAGAATCTTCCTCTCATCCTTCGGGAGCTTCGCGATCGCGGCGTCGAGCACGTTGTCCTGATGCGTCGCGATCGTGCCCAGACGCCAGCCCGTCGCACCGAAGTACTTCGAGTAGGAGTACACGAGAATCGTGTTCTTGGGCGCGAGCGCAAACAGCGAGACGAAGTTGTCGGCGAAGGTGCCATACACGTCGTCGGTGAGGAGGATGAGGTCGGGGCGCTCCTTGACGATCTCGGCAATGTATTCGAGGCTCTCGTCGCTGATCTTCACCGAGGGCGGATTGCTCGGATTCACGAGGAAGAACGCCTTGATCTTCGGATCGCGCAGCTTGTCCAGCTCCTTCTTCGAGTACTGCCAGTTGTTCTCGACGGTCGCGTTGAGGTGCACGACGTTGAGCTGGTAGTCGTTGAGCTCGGGAATTTCGATGTACGGCGTGAAGATCGGCATGCCGAGCGCGATGGTGTCGCCCGGCTTGATCAGGAAGTTCTCGCGCATCGTGTTGAAGATGTACGTCATGGCCGCGGTGCCGCCTTCCACCGCGAACACGTCGAACTCGCCCACGAACGGATGCTTGCCGACCATCTCGCGCCGCAGGTATTGGCCGACAATGATCTCCGAGAGCTTGAGCATGCGGTCCGGCACGGGATAGTTGCAGGCCAGAATGCCTTCACACATTTCGTACAGGAAGTCGCCCGCCGACAGGCCCAGCTGGTCGCGCACGTACGACACCGCGCCGCCGATGAAATCGATGCCGGGCTGGCCCTTGTTTTCGCGCAGGAACTGGTCGAAGCGCTCGACGATGCCGGCGCGCTGCGGGAAGCCGCCCACCCCCTCGGGCATATAGGAGAACGAGCGCTCCGACTCGCGCATGGCGAACAGGCCCAGTTGCCAGAAGCCGTGACGCGGAATCGTGGCGAGGAAGTTGGGATTGCCGCGGCCCGCATTGAGCATCGAGTAATTGGCCGGGCGCTCGGTTGCGCCGCCGCCCGCCGCCTTGATCAGCTCGTCCTTGAGCTCGAACGGGCTCAGTGCTTCGATGCCTGACTTTGCCTTCGATTCAGCTTTACCTTTTGCCATGATGCTCTCCGTTGGAAGACGTTGAGCGTGCCGCCGCTGCATGTGCTCGATGCACGGTGCGAGTGCGGCACGCGACTTCGACTAATCGATGCAACCGGGCCTGCGTCTTGAGAACTTCCCGCGCGGCCAACCTGCGCGGCCCGCTTGACTTCATGTCACACAAGACCCACCACGAGCGGCCCGAGCAGCGTGAGCAGCACGTTGGCGATCGCATAGGTGATGGCGAACGGCGCCGTGGGCACGGCGCTCTCGGCCTTGTCGAGAATGCCGCCGAAGGCCGGGTTCGCGCTGCGGGAGCCGGACAGCGCGCCCGCGAGAATCGCCGCGTTGTTGTACTTGAGGACGTAGCGGCCAAACAGCATCGTGAGAATGAGCGGCACGATGGTCACGACCACGCCGAGCAGGAAGATCGTGATGCCGCTCTGCTTGATCGTCACCACCGCCTGCAGGCCCGAATTGAGCCCCACCACGGCAACGAACGCCGCCAGACCGAAGTCCTTGAGCAGTTGCGAGGCGGCCGGCGGCATCACGCCGTACATCGGGTACTTGCCGCGCATCCAGCCGAACAGCAGGCCCGCGAGCAGGCAGCCGCCGCCCGAGCCGAGTGTGAGCGGAATGCCCGCCACGTTCGCGACGACCAGACCGACCAGCAGACCAAGCACGAGACCCACGCCCATGTAGATGAAGTCGGTCTTGTTGCTGTAGACGAGCTCGTAGCCGGCAGCCTGCGCGACGCGCTTCGTGTCGGTTGCCGTGCCATAGACGGTGACCACGTCGCCGTGCTCGAGCTTCGAGCCCGGCAGCAGCGCCACGGGCTGCCCGGCTCGCTCGATCTTCTCGATGTAGACGCCGTGACGCAGGTCGCGGTCGACGTTCTTGCGCACTTCGCCGATCGTCGTGTGGTTCATGCCCTTCTTCGTGAACACGATCTGGCGCGTCTGCATCACGAGGCTCATGCCGCCCGAGTCCGGCATTTCCGGACCGATCAGCGTGCCCACTTCGACCATCTGCTCGCGGCGGCCCACGACCAGCACGAGGTCGTCGCGGCTCAGCACGAACTCGGGCGTGGCGTCGACGACCTTGCCCGAGCGGCGGATTTTCTCGATGGCGACGAAATCCTGCTGGGCCAGTTCGATCTGCTTGACCGTCTTGCCGGCTGCAGCTTCCACGCGAAACACGCGGCCGAACAACTCGGGCAGCGCAGTGAGCTGGCCCGGCCCCGCCGAGGCATTGCCGCCCGCCATTTCGCGCTCGGCGTCCATGGAGGCATCTTTGAGGCTGCGGCCCATGAACTTCGGCAGGATGTTCACGCACACGATGATCGCGCCGAGCGAGCCGAACACGTAGGTCACGGCGTAGCCGATCGCGACATCGGCCTGCATGGCCTTCACCTGGTCGGGCGGCAGGCCGAGACGCGCGATGGCGTCGCCCGCCGTGCCGATGATCGCCGACTGCGTCATGCCGCCCGCGGCGAGACCGGCGGCGAGGCCCTTGTTGAGGTGAAAGAGCTTCGCGCAGACGAGCACGGTGACGAGACCCGCGACGGCCATGAACACGGCCATGGCGATTTCGCGCAGCGTCTTGCGGTTGAGCGAGTTGAAGAAGCCCGGACCGGAGTCGTAGCCCACGGCGTAGATGAAGACCGCGAACATCACCGCCTTCACGCCGTTGTCGATCGTCACGCCAACCTGACTGATCACCACGGCGGCGAGCAGCGACCCGCCTACGCCGCCCAGCTGGAACTTGCCGAAGTTGATCTGCCCGACCCAGTAGCCAACGGCCAGTGAGAGGAATAAGGCGATTTCCGGAGATTTGTGAAAGATGTCATGTAGCCATTCCATCGTGCCCTCGCATGGGTAGAAGTGACTGCTTGCTGCCGTTGAAGCAGGACGGCCAGTTGAACAACCGGTTGAAACCGGACGGACGACCTGACGAAAGCGCGTCAAAATTGAGATAACGCGGCCATCATCGGCCACGAACGGATTCGGTACGCGCCATGTGCTCAAGCGCGGCGCGCACCGCTGATCAGCCGAAATCAGCCGAATTTCGTTGCAAGCGCAACCACCACGGGCCCCATGAGCGGCAACAAAATATTCGACAGTGCGTAGGTGATCGTGTAGCCGATCACCGGAATCGAGTTGCCGGTCACGCCCACCAGCGCACTGATTGCCGGGGTGCTGCACTGCTGCCCCGCGATCGCGCCGAGCAGCATGGGGGTTTCGAGCTTGAGAAACATGCGCCCGATCCAGAGGGACATGAGACCGGGAATCAGCACCATCATGATGCCGACGAGCGGCAGCGCGAGACCGTATTCGCGTACGAGCTTGATGGCGTCCGGGCCAGCGGAGAGACCCACGGCCGCGATGAAGGTTGCGAGGCCGAAATCCTTGAGCACCTGCGCCGCCGCCGAGGGCAGCGAGCCGACCACCGGGAAATGCGAGCGCAGCCAGCCGAAGAACAGCCCCGAAAGCAGGCACCCGCCGCCCGTGCCGAGCTCGAGCGCGACGCCGCCCAGCTTCACGCCGAAGCGGCCGATGATCATGCCCACGAGCACGCCGAGGCCGAGGTAGACGAAGTCGGTCTTCTGGGTCTGCTGGATCACATAGCCGAGGCGCTTCGCGCCGCGCGCGACGTCGCCGGGTGCGCCGATCAGCGTGAGCACGTCGCCGCGGCGCACCATGGTGCCGGGCAGCGCGGGCACCGCGGCGTCCAGACGCGTGATCGCGCCCACGTAGATGCCGCGCCCGTCTTCGGGCGAAGCGCGCTCGCGCATCTGCGCGAGCGTGAGGCCGTCGGCGTCGCGGCGCGTGAGCATCACGTCCACGCGCTGCGCGAACAGTTTCACGAAACCCTCGCCCGAAACCTCGGCGCCAAGGCTGCCCGACGCCTCCACCACGGCCTCGCGCCGCCCGCCGATGAACACGATGTCGCCCGCCTGCAGCACAGTTTGCGCGACCGCGTCGATCTCCTGCTTGCCGCGCACGATGCGCTCGACCGTGACGTTGTTGCCGAAGCGCGCCTCGAATGCCGAGACCTGGGCGCCCGCTGCCTGCCCGACCTCAAACGCGCGCGCCTCGAGCAGCGGCAGCGCGAGCCGCTGGCCTTCGTCGAGCACGCCGTTGCCGCCGAGCTTGCGAAAAAGGCGTGCGGCCTCTTCGCGCAGGTTCACGCGCAACAGGAGCGGCGCGATCTGGCTCGTGAACAGCACGATGGTGATCAAACCAAAGAGGTAGCTCACGCTATAGGCGGTCACCACGTGCGCCTGCAGCGTGCTCACCTGGGCATCGCTCAAGCCCAGCTTGGAGATCGCTTCGGAAGCCGTGCCGATCACCGCAGACTCGGTGGCGGCGCCGGCCAGCAGGCCGGCCGCGGTGCCCGCGTCGAGCTTCATCACGACGACTGCGATCATGATGAGCGTCATGACCGAGACGATCTCGATGATCGAAAGGAATCCATAGCGCCAGCCGCGCCCGATGTTCGCGAAGAATTGCGGGCCGCCCGTGAAGCCGAGCGCGAAGATGAACAACGCAAAAGCAACGTTCTTGAGATCGGGCGAGATGCGCGCGCCCGTCTGGCCCAGCACGAGCGCGACGATCAGCGTGCCACACACGCCGCCGAGCGAAATCGGCCCAAAACGGATCGAACCGATCAAATAACCCAGCGCGAGACTGACGAACAGGGCAATCTCGGGCTGCGATTTCAGCAATTCGACGATCATGTCTGGTCCGCCGATTTACGTTTTAGTTTTCAGAAAAATGCATTAATAAAACATGCACTCAGCATGCACGTCTCTATTCCCGTGCTTCGCGGCTATTTTGCGCGAAGCACAAAAAACCTCGCCCGACCGAATCAAGCTTGTGTGAAAAATGCTGGACAAAGCCGAAACCAGATCTTCAACGCATCGACAACAAACATTCTGCAACCGCAGCGCCCAAAGGCTGTCCAGGCCGGATCTGAGCCGGGCGCGGCGAGATTCACCCCGGCAATGTCATCGTGCATGGCAAGCATGCGGGTGAATTATGCAATTGATTCCGCGATCGACGTCGATTGCGTGTCCACTGTTCGCGTCATTGCCCAAATACCATAATGTATTGCCAGAAATGCTATTCCTTTACGAGCGTGAAACGCCGGCGCTGTTTGCGATAAATATTGCAATTCTTTACAACTGTCAATATTATTTTCCTTCCAATATCGCCACCGCAATCGCACAACAGGGCTAAATCTAGCGCGCACATTGACGTCACCTCCGCAATGCCAAACGGAATGCCCTTAATCGGGTAAATGCAATCAGCATATGAGGCGAAATTCCATGAACCAGATACACGCCATGCGCGTCTTCGTCACGGTTGCGCAATCACAAAGCTTTCGCAGGGCCGCGCAGCAACTCGACGTCTCGAATGCCCTGGTCACCCGCTCGGTCGCCATGCTCGAAGCGCATTTGCATACCCGCCTCATCAACCGCACCACGCGCAATCTGTCGCTTACCGAAGCGGGTGAACACTATCTCGAAGGCTGCCGCAGCGTGCTCGACGAACTGGACCACCTCGAAAATGCGCTCGCGCATACCGAACGCGAGCCCGGCGGCACACTGCGCGTGGCCGCGGCCAGCACCGTGTCGCTCGTCACGCTCACGCCGCTCATCGACGGCTACCGGCGGCGCTACCCGCGCGTGAACGTGCGCCTCACGCTCGCCGAGCGGCAAATCTCGCTCGTCGAGGACGGCTTCGACGTGGGCATCGTCCCGGTGTCGCCCACACGCGACAGCGACCCGGATCTCGTCGAGCGGACACTCGACGCGGCAACGTTCGTGCCATGCGCGTCGCCCGGCTGGCTTGCCGAGCACGGCGAGCCGCGCACGCCCGCGCAGCTCGCGCGCCACGCGGCGGTGAGCCTGCCGCCCGAAGCACGCAGCGTCACCTGGCAATTCGCAAGGCCCGGCGAGCATGCGCAGCAGGTCACGCTGCGGCCCGCCTATGCCGTCAACAACATGCTGATGGTGCGGCACGCCGCGCTCGCGGGCATGGGCCCGGCTATCGTGCCGACGTCGCTCGTCGCCGAAGATCTCGCCGCCGGCACGCTCGTGCGCCTGTTGCCCGAGTACGAGATCGACGACCCCGACGCCAACATGTCGATCGTCTATCCGAATCGTCAATATCTGCCCGCGAAAACGCTGCGCTTCGTCGACTACGCCATCGAGCATTTCCAGCGTGCGAGCGACGCCAACGAACAAAACACAATCACGCCCGCGGCACTCCCGGCATCCGGTCACGCCGCCCTGCGGCCCGTGAACGGCACACTCGGCAACGGTGCGGCGCTGCATATGTCGAACGGCGTCTGCGGGCTCGCCTGGCGCTAACCCGATACAAGCGCGGCGCAAACCCAACACCGCTACGCAGGCCCTGGTGCCGCGCCCCGCCCGCGTTCTTCCAGTCCGATGGCGCCACACTGTTCGCGCAGCAGCGGCGCTTCGCGCTCATGCACTTCCACCGGCAGCCACTTCGCGCCCGCCCACGAGAGGTAACGCGCACGATGCTGGCCGTTGCGAAACGCCACCACGCCCTCGTGCGCAAGGCCGAGCCATCCCGCGAGCCCGGCCACGCGCCGCTTCTCGATCGTCAGGTAGGGCATTTGCGGCACGCGCTCGTTGCGCGGGTCGAGAAATTCGCGGATGCCGCGCACCTTGCCCACATGCCAGTCATCGACGGGCTTGAGCACGTAATCGGTGTCGTCGCGGTCCGCGCAGACCAGCAGTTTGTACAGATCGACCACCACCACTTCGTGACGCGTGCCGTCGGTCGCGAATACGCGCTTCAAACGCACGTGATCGTAGGGATGATGTCCGGGCACCGGCACGATCCAGAAAGGTCCGGACGCGGACTGCGGCTGCGGTGGCGGAATCGATGGCATTTCGGTAAGCGTGACCAGGGACGTCTGCGGCATGCGTCAGGCACATCCTCTTGTAGCGGTGAAAAGGGGCCTAAGCTACGAGGGATATGTGAATCCTTCGTGACCTATGCGCGGCGAATGAAGGCTGCCCGCACCCCGGAAAAAGCTGACGAAACGCGCACCCATCGCATGCCGCAAACACCGCTCGCTGCTTCTTGAAGGTCGCCGTGCGAGCCGCTAAATTTAGATTCGACAGCCGCTTCGAGCCCCCCACCGATCGACCGGCTGCCTGCATCGCCCGCACCGAGCGCCGCCAGAATCGCCCACGTCATCTGTTGCACGATGGTGCATTCCCTGGACGAAACATCGCCGCGCACGACCCATGATGCTGCATCAGGGGACCTCCCATGCCGACGGATCGAATCATCCGGTTCGCGGATTTCGAGCTCGACGTCGAGCGCTACCAGCTTCGCCGCGCGGGCGAAGCGGTGCGGCTGGAGCGGCTGCCGATGGACCTCCTGATCCTGCTCGCAACGCGCCATGGCGAGTTAATCTCGCGCGCGGACATCATCGAGCGGCTATGGCACGGCAATCCCTGGCGCGACACCGAGAACGGCATCAACACCGCGATCCGCAAGATCCGCATCGCGCTCGCCGACGACCCGGCGCAGCCGCGCCATCTCGTCACGGTGAAGGGCAAGGGCTACCGGCTCGACGGCGCCAGCTTCGAGAACCCGGCAGCCGCCGCGGAGCCCAGCGTCGTGCACAACGCGGTGCGCGTGCTGGTGCTGCCGTTTGCAAACCTCACGGGCGACGGCAAGGAAGAGTCGCTGTGCAGCGCGCTCGCCGACGAAATCTCGGCCACGCTCGGCGCGCTCGGCGCGGACCGTCTGCGCATGATCGCGCGCACGACTGCCGCGCGCTATCGCGACACGTCCAAGAGCATCGGCGAGATCGCGCGCGAGCTCAAACTCGACTACGTGCTCGAAGGCTCGTTCTCGCGCGAAGCGCACAAGGTGCGCATTCTCACGCGCCTGATTCGCTGCGCGGACGAAGTGCAGATCTGGAGCCGCGCACACGAACCGGTTTCGCAAGGCGCGCTCGACCTCCTCAAGGAGGCCGCCGCCGCGCTTGCGCAGGAGTTCGCCTCCAAGCTCTCCGAACAGCAGCGTTCGCTGCTCGCGCGGCGGCTGCCCGTCGATCCCGCTGCGCACGACGCCTATGTGCGCGGGCGTTACTTCTGGTACCGGCGCGTGCATTTCGATGCGGGGTTCTGCGCCCAGCACGGCGTCGACGGCGAAGACTTCGCGCGCAGCCGCGCCTATTTTGATGCGGCGCTCGAGCACGACCCGAACTATGCGCTCGGTTACGCCGGGCTCTCGAACTACTATGGGGCGTCGGTCGTGCACGGCCTGTTCGCGCCCGACGACGGCTGGCCCACCGCACGCGCCCTCGCGCAAAGCGCACTCGAGCTCGACCCCGATCTGCCCGAAGCCCATCACGCGCTGGCTGCGGTGCGCTACTTCTTCGAATGGGACTGGCCGCGCGCCGAGGCCGGCTTCAAGGAAGCACTGCGGCGCAATCCGAGCTACCCGGAGGCACACCGGCTCTACGCACGGCTGCTGCTCGCAGCGGGCCGCCATGCCGAAGGCCAGGCCGCGATGGCGCGCGCCGAGAAAATCGATCCGCACGCATTCCAGGGCTCGCGCGCGTTCGGCATGGTCCTCGCGGGTCAGCACGCGCAAGTCGTTAGCGAATATCTCTCGCCGGGCCATATGGAACATTCACCGCTCGTGTACCAGGTGCTGGCAACCGCGTTCGAAGTCAAGAAACTCTTTGCGCAGGCCGTGGACGCAACCGCGGAAGCGCTCGATTGCTGCAACCTGCACGCACGCTCGGCGGCCGTGCGCATGCATTGGGAAACGGGCGGCTATGACGCGGTGCTGCACTGGTATCTGGACGACCTGCTGGCGCGACGGCGCAGGCAATACACTTCGCCCTTGCTGATTGCCGAGGCCTATGCGCGGCTCGCCCAGCCCAAGGAAATGTTCCAGTGGCTGGACGCTGCGCTCGCCGAGCGCAGCTCGCGCCTGTGCGAGTTGCGCATGAATCCGTGGTTCCAGCCGTATCGCGCAAGCGGGCGCATGCGGCGCATCGAGCAGCACATCGGCGACGGGTCCATGCACTGAACTGCGCGAAGGCACGGCTCTTAAGCGGTCCTCACGGACGCACAAAGGGCGCTTTTTCAAGCGCCCTTTGTGCGTCTATTGGCCGGTTCGGCCGGGGTTTCGTTCGAGGTCTCCGTGCTCGTCTCAATTGCCGTGATAGAGACCGTTGTTCAGGCGGTCGCGCTCACCCGACTTGATCGAGCGTTCCAGGTCCTGATACACCTGCGCATGCGACATCGATAGCGGCGCCCCCGCGGCGCTATTGGTCATGGGCATGCCGCCCACGTCCTGCGAAGCCGACGGCCCGCCCTGTGACGGATCGGACGACGTATCGGCAAGCGCGATTCCTGCGAAGAAAGCGGCCGAGCAGGCCACTGCGATGCGTACGGTGCTCATCGTGTTCATGTCATCGCTCCAGGAGAAAAGCGCATGCACCCCACCCGCCATGCGCAACGCGGACGAAACCAGTAGTCCCCCCCCGCAAGCTGAAGAATGGGCATTGCACCGGATAACGCGCACTGGATCGTAGGCCAATGGTGCGGCCCGTCTGCGGGGCGCACCATGGACGCAACCTGAAGAAATCGTCAAGGCCATCCGCAGCAGGACGCTGTTACGTAAGAAGAACGCAAGCCACGCGGAACGCTCGCGCCGCGCCAACCGCACCCGTAGTAGGATCTCGCCCGATGAAAACCATCTTCACGCGCGACTTCCTCGCACTGATCCTGAGCGTGGCCGTGGTCGGCCTCGGTTCCGGCGCAACCCTGCCGCTCACCGCCCTCGCCCTCACCGACGCCGGCTACGGCACCGCCATCGTCGGCTTACTCACCGCCGCGCAAGCGTTCGGCGGGCTGCTCGTGGTGCCGGCCACGGCGTGGATCTCCACGCGCTTCGGCTCGCGCCAGGTGATCGTGGGTTCGGTGCTGGCCGCCGCCGTCGCGACCGCGCTCATGCAGTTCGGCTCGAATCTGTGGCTCTGGGCGCTCTTGCGCATGGTCTGCGGCGCGGCGCTGATGCTGCTCTTCACCATCAGCGAAGCATGGGTGAACGAGCTCGCCGACGACACCAATCGCGGCCGCGTAGTCGGCATCTACGCGACTACCTTCACGCTGTTTCAGATGTCCGGCCCGGTGCTGGTGAGCCAGATCGAGGGATTCACGGCGTGGCGCTTCGCGATCTGCGGCGCAATCTTCCTCGTCGCACTGCCGACGCTTGCCGCCATCCGCACGAGCGCACAGACCGCCGACCTGCACGAACCGCACGGCAGCTGGCGCCATATCCTGCCGAAGATGCCCGCGCTCATCGTCGCCACGGGGTTCTTCGCGCTCTTCGACACGCTCGCGCTCTCGCTCTTGCCGCTCTTCGCGATGGGCCACGGCATCGACAGCGAAACGGCGGTGCTGTTCGCCTCGGTCGTGCTGCTCGGCGACACGACGATGCAGTTCCCGATTGGCTGGTTCGCCGACCGGCTCGGCCGCCAGCGCGTGCACGCGCTGATGGGCGTGCTCGTGGCGGTGCTCTTGCCGTTGCTGCCATTGGCGGTCGCGGCGCCGTGGCTGCGCTGGCCCCTGCTTTTCGTGCTGGGCGCGGCGGCAGGCTCGATCTACACGCTCGCCATCGTGGCGTGCGGCGAGCGCTTTGAAGGCGTGGCGCTGGTATCGGCAAGCGCGCTCGTGAGCGCCTCGTGGAGCGCGGCGAGCTTCGGCGGGCCGATCGTCACCGGGGCACTGATGGAGCGCGCAGGTCGCGACGCCATGCTGTGGGTGCTGTTCGCATGTGCATTGGTGTTTCTCGGGACGCTGCGCTGGGAACGCGCGCGGGGAATCATACGCGCGAAGGCTTGATGAGCCGACGCTGACGCCAAGCCGGCGTCGGCGCGCTCACCTTGTTACTTCAACGCCGGCAAGATCTTGCCGACGCACTCTCCGAAACCCACGCGATAACCTTCGCCCTGGCACCAGCCCGCGAGCGTGAGTTCGTCGCCGTCTTCGATGAAGCCGCGCGTGCCGCCGCTCTTCAATTCAAGCGGATGCTTGCCGTTCCACGTGAGCTCGAGCAGGCTGCCGAACGAATCGGGCGTGGGGCCCGAGATCGTGCCCGAGCCCATCAGATCGCCCACGCGCGTGTTGCACCCGGCCACCGTGTGATGCGCGAGCTGCTGCGCCATCGTCCAGTACATGTGACGGAAATTCGTGCGCGCGATCGAGGTGGCCTCGCTCGCCCCTTCGGGGCGCAGCAGCACTTCGAGCGCGATGTCGAACGCATGATTGCCCGCGTGGCGCAGATAGTCGAGCGGCTGCGGCTCCTGCGCCGGCTGCGCGACGCGAAACGGCTCCAGTGCGTCGAGCGTCACGACCCACGGCGAGATCGTGGTGGCAAAGGTTTTCGCATTGAACGGCCCGAGCGGCACATATTCCCACTGCTGGATATCGCGCGCGCTCCAGTCGTTGAGCAGCACCATGCCGAAGATATGCGCCTCAGCGTTCTCGCATGCGATCGGCTCGCCAAGCGCATTGCCACGCCCGACGATGAAGCCCGTCTCCAGTTCGATGTCGAGCTTGCGGCACGCGCCGAACACCGGACGCTCCTGGTCGGGCAGCTTCAGCTGGCCATTGGGGCGGCGCACCGGCGTGCCGCTCACCACCACCGACGAAGCGCGCCCGTTATAGCCGATCGGCATCTCGGACCAGTTCGGCAGCAGCGCATTCTTCGGATCACGAAACATCGAGCCGACATTTGTCGCATGCTCCTTCGACGAATAGAAGTCCGTATAGCCGGGAATCTCCACGGGCAGATGCAGCTTCGCATCGGCGAGCTTCACGAACGCGCGTTGGCGCAGACCCGCATCGTCGCGCAGCGTGGCGCCGCTCGTCGTGTCGCGCGCGAGCAGCGACGAAAGCTGCACGCGCACGCTGCGCCACGCATCGCGGCCAAGCGCGATGAAATCATTCAGCGAGGCACGCGCGAAAACGTTCTCGCTCCCTGGGGATCCGGCCGGCACGCGCAGCAATCCGGCCTCGTTCAGCACCGCCAGGTCCACGACCGAGTCGCCGATCGCCACGCCCACACGCGCGCGCTCCTGGCTTGCCGTGCTGAACACGCCGAAAGGCAGGTTCTGGATCGGGAAATCACAGGCCGCATCGTTTGCGCTTTCGATCCAGCTCTTGCGCTGCGGATCGAGCGTTGCCTGCACATCGGCGGGAATGGGATTGCTCATTGCTGCTCCGGATTGAAGTGTTTCTTGAGGCCTTGCCAGCACTCGTAGTAATGCGCCTGCAGTTGCGCCGTTTCGAGCGCGAAGCGCGTCGGGCGAATCAGCGTGCGGGTTTCGAACATGAACGCCATCGTGTCGGCGACCTTGTTGGGTTTGCTCGTATCGATGCTCGAAGCCTTCTCGAAGGTCTCGGCATCGGGGCCGTGGCCCGTCATGCAGTTGTGCAGGCTCGCGCCGCCCGGCACGAAGCCCTCGGCCTTCGCGTCGTACACGCCGTGCACGAGGCCCATGAACTCGCTCGCGACGTTGCGGTGGTACCAGGGCGGACGGAAGGTGTTCTCGGCCGCGAGCCAGCGCGGCGGGAAGATCACGAAGTCGATCGCGTCGACGCCCGGGGTATCGGTGGGCGACTGCAGCACGAGGAAGATCGACGGATCCGGGTGGTCGTAGCTGATCGAGCCGATGGTGTTGTAGCGGCGCAGATCGTACTTGTACGGCGCGTAGTTGCCGTGCCACGCGACCACGTCGAGCGGAGAATGACCGATGTCGGCGCGCCAGAGCTCGCCGTTCAGTTTCGTCACGAGCTCGAACTGCCCTTCGCGGTCTTCATAGGCCGCGCGCGGCGTGAGGAAGTCGCGCGGGTTCGCCAGCCCGTTCGAGCCGATCACGCCCAGGTCGGGCAGACGCAGCAGCGCGCCGAAGTTTTCGCAGATATAGCCGCGCGCCTCGCCATCGGGCAGTTCGACCGTAAAGCGCACGCCGCGTGGAATCACCGCGATCTCGAAGGGCTCGACGTCGAGGCGGCCCATCTCCGTGCGGATGGCAAGGCGCCCTTGTTGCGGGACGATCAGCAGCTCACCGTCGCTGTTGTAGAAGAAGCGGTCGGTCATCGGGCGGTTCGCCGCGTACAGATGAATCGCACAGCCGCTCATCGAGGCCGCCGAGCCGTTGCCGGCCATCGTCACCCAGCCGTCGATGAAATCGGTCGGCGCCGTGGGCATCGGCAGCGGATCCCAGCGCAACTGGTTGGGCGGCGTAGGCGGCACGCCGCCGAAATCGGCGACGAGGCGCGACGCGCGGCCTTTGCCAGCATCGATGCCATCGACGCTCGTGCGCGCGGCAAGCGGCGTAAACGGCTGATGCACCGCGCCCGGGCGGATCCGGTAGAACCACGTCCGGCGATTGTGCGCGCGCGGCGCGGTGAAGGCCGTGCCCGAAAGCTGCTCGGCGTAGAGGCCATAAGCGCAGCGCTGCGGCGAATTCTGGCCATCAGGCAAGGCGCCGGGCAGCGCCTCGGTCGCAAACTCATTGCAAAAGCCGCTCATATAGCAATCGGCCGCCGTATCCGACCCGCTTTTTCCCGGTGCTGTCTGGGTTACGTCCCGCAAGGGTGCGTTCATCACTGTCTCTCCACGTTTTACCGGCGAAGTTTGCCGCGCAATTTACGAATAGTAAAACGGATTATGATTAGTGAAATTACATGTAAACCCTGGTCTCCTCGGACGCGGCCCGGAAATGCGTCTCTGCGTGGATATCGTTATCACTAATCGGTGCATGCCGAAGCGTCCCAGGCTGCTACCATCAGGCCATACGGCCCTGTCGCCGCGACAACCCAACCGGCGCGGGCCGCCCGCGCGTTCCCCGTTACGCCACATTCATCGCGTCATGATCGCTCCAACCATTCCTGAGCTCGTCGCCCGTGCTGCCAATCACCCATTTCTCGGCGAGCACCTGACAATGGGCAGCGGCACGCATCACGCGGAGGCCGTCGCGCACCGCAATGGCGTGGAGCTCCTGAGTGCCTACGAGCCGATCTACGACATCAGCGTGCACGGCGGCGTGCAGTCGCTCACAGCGGACCTCTCATTGGCTTCGCGCTTCGGCGACGAACTCGGCTTCCAGGCGGTGACGCTGCGCGAGCACGACGGCAAGACCGAGCTCTTCGATCCGTTCGCCACCACGGTCGACGACCGAGAGCTCGTCGCGCTCGACCGCTGCGTGCGCGCGCTCCACGCGATCAACTTTCTCGGCTCGCAGCAGCACGGGCTGCTGTTTCTGCGCGTGCACGAGCAACTGCTCAAGAGCGTGAAGTACGACCACGGACGGCACTTTTCGAATGTGCTGGTCTCGTTCGGGCTGAACCCGGGGCGCGTGGTGATCGAATTGCCGGCGGCGGCGGTCGCGCACCGGACCTTCGTCGGTTATCTGACGAAGAGCTATCAGCGCTATGGGTTCAAGGTGGCGGGCAATCTGCCCAATGCGGGGCAGATTCTTTCCGTGTCGGACATGGCGCGGCTCGACTTCCTGAAGATGGATGCGAGCGCGGCGCTGCGCGATTCGATGGTGAAGCCGCTGGTGAGCTACGCGGCGCGGCTGCGCATTCCGCTGATCTTCAATCGCGTGGTGGACGCCCCGCAGTTCGAGCAGTTGCAGCAGTACGACGTGCGCTTCGTGCAAGGGCCCGTCTTCGCCACGCAGCACAGCGCGGCGTAGTGCCGGTACACGAAGGGTTGCGAGGGTCTACAGGCTGAGAGGTTCCTGCTCCAGCTCCACGCCGAAGCGCTCGAACACGTCACGGCGGATCGCCTGTGCCAGCTCGAGGATGTCGTTGCCGGTGGCGCCGCCGAGATTCACGAGCACGAGCGCCTGCCGCTCATGCACGGCCGCCCCGCGCAGCGTGCGGCCTTTCCAGCCGCATTGATCGATCAGCCAGCCCGCGGCGAGCTTCACGCGGCCATCCGCCTGCGGGTACGAGACGAT
Organism: Paraburkholderia sp. A1BS-2L; assembly: GCF_051125205.1. Taxonomy (NCBI): domain Bacteria; kingdom Pseudomonadati; phylum Pseudomonadota; class Betaproteobacteria; order Burkholderiales; family Burkholderiaceae; genus Paraburkholderia; species Paraburkholderia sp. A1BS-2L. The sequence goes on along the minus strand of NZ_CP120428.1, from coordinate 594,460 downwards.
GCGCGGCTCGCGCACGACGAGCGAGTCGAACTGCTGCGCGTCGATCACCGGATTCTTGAAAAAACTACCCGCATTGCCAAGCGCGAGCGGATCGGGCAACTTCGCGCGGCGCACCGCGACCACGGCGCCGAATACGTCGCGCGCGCACCGCGCCTCCGACAGCCCGCGCTGCGCAAGCTCGCGCGCGAGGTCGGCGTAACCGGCGTTGGGCCGCCACGCCTTCGGCAAACGGAAGCTCACCGAGGTAATCAGGAAATGGTCGCGCCCTTCCTGCTTGAAAAAGCTGTCGCGATAGCCGAACCGGCAATCCGCGGCGTCGAACTCGTACGGCGTGCCGGACTCGATCTCAATCGCGCGCACGCTAGCGCAGCGCTCGGCCATTTCCAGTCCATAGGCGCCGATGTTCTGAATCGGCGCCGCGCCCACCGTGCCCGGAATCAGCGCGAGGTTTTCGAGGCCCGGCATGCCCGCGTCGAGCGTCCACGCCACGAAGTCGTGCCAGTTCTCGCCGGCGCCGGCTTCGACATACCAGGCGTCGCTGTCCTCGCGCGTCACGCGCTTGCCCGCCAGCGCGACGAGCAGCACGAGGCCATCGAAGTCGCGCGTGAGCACGACATTGCTGCCGCCGCCCAGCACCAGCCTGCGCAGGCCCTGGGCACGCGGATCGCGCACGGCGGCGGCCAGATCGGCCTCGCTCTCGATGCGGCAGGCAAAGCGCGCGCGCACGTCGAAGCCGAAGGTGTTGTGCTCGCGCAGCGGGTAGCCGGCGGCAAACCACACCGGGGACGGAACGACGGACGTGGGGCAAGCAGGCATCGAGGATGGATGTGACACGAAAAGACCGGAGACGAAAAAACGGGCGCTGAAAACGAACGACACACAAAAGACACAAGCCGGAAAACTCAAACCCGCGCGATGCGAAGCAGCAGGCACGCCGGCTGCGAAGCCGCCGGCACACAACGCCGCGCAGCCTTGGGCAAACGCGGCGGCGCCGGTAAAATGGCGTCGGTCCGTGATTATAGCGAGTACAGGGCGCCGCACCGGCGAGCCCCGCTGCGGCCCGCGAGCCGCACAATACGTGCCGCTCGTGCACCACTCGCACTTTTGGGAGAAAGCAATGCCATCGTTTGACGTCGTCAGCGAAGCCAACATGATCGAAGTAAAGAACGCCGTCGAGCAATCCAACAAGGAGATCTCCACGCGCTTCGACTTCAAGGGCTCGGATGCGCGCGTCGAGCAAAAGGAACGCGAACTGACCGCGTTCGCCGACGACGATTTCAAGCTCGGCCAGGTCAAGGACGTGCTGGTGTCGAAAATGGCCAAGCGCAACGTGGACGTGCGCTTCCTCGACTACGGCAAGATCGAGAAGATCGGCGGAGACAAGGTCAAGCAGGTCATCACGGTGAAGAAGGGTGTCTCGGGCGACCTCGCCAAGAAGATCGTCAAGCTCGTCAAGGAAAGCAAGATCAAGGTTCAGGCCAGCATCCAGGGCGATGCCGTGCGGGTAGCCGGCACCAAGCGCGACGACCTGCAAAGCGTGATTGCCATGCTGCGCAAGGACGTGACCGATACGCCGCTCGACTTCAATAACTTCCGCGACTGATTCGTCGCGCCTGGCCGCATGTTTTGCGGCCAGGCGCGGCTTTCCGCGGTTTTTCACACGATCGCTCGCCACGAGGCGGCACGCGCCGCCTCGCTCTCACGCCCCCTTCTGTCTGCCTAGTCGCTCGTCGTGACGAGCGGCATCAGCGTCTCGCCCGTCTCCAGCAGCGTCTTGAGATTCGACAGGATGCGCGGCCAGCCGCCCGACACGGCCTCGATGAACTTCGAGCCCGGACGCTCCATGCGATGCGTAACCGTGAGCTTCACGGCGTACTCCACCTGCTCGATCTGCAACGTGCACAGGGAATCGCCCTCGGCGTTCAGTTCCGGGCGGAACATGTTGCGCCAGCGGATCACGAGACGATGCGGCGCGTTCGACTCGACGATCTCGCCCGAATCGGACACCCGGCCATCAGAAAAGCGCAGCGACCACGGCGAGCCGGCCTGCCAGTCGCACTCGTGATGCATGCCGAACCAGTACCGCTCCGTGAACGCGCGGCTGGTGAGCGCGTCCCATAGCCCTTGTGGCGTGGCGCGCATGAACGTGACGTAGACGAACACGGATTCGCTCACCGAGCCGCTCGTGGCGCCCTTTTCGCTCTTTTCAACCTTGCCACTCACGTGGCCCTCACTGCTGCTCATGATGGCTACCTCCGTTTCCTTCGAGTGCGCGGCTGGGTGCGACGAGTGCATCCGCAGCACGCCAGTCGAGGTCTCCTGAGCGCACAAGGCAGGCGGCTTCTTGCGCGGCCGGACTTTCCCGTGCCGCCCGGGTCGCGGCGTCGAACGGCTCGTAGCTGATGTCGACCATGTGTGCATTCTCCATGCTGCAATACTTTGCCATTCCCTGCACAAGCGCCCGACTTCCGGTTCGATCGGGCCAGCAAGGCGCGCAGCCGGCGTCAACGCGCAGGCGAAAAAAACGGCGCCGTAGCGCCGTCCCTTTCCTGCCGCTCTCTCGCACACCTTCCCGCGACTGGTGGCGTGCTCAAGCGTGCTCAGGCGTGCTCAATCGAGCCTGAACTGCCCCACCGTCTGCGCGAGGTTCGCGGCCTGTCCGCGCAGCGCGGCGGCGGCGGCCGTCGACTGCTCGACGAGCGCCGCATTCTGCTGGACCATCTCGTCAAGCTGGCTCACCGCGCGGTTCACCTCCTGGATGCCGCGCGTCTGCTCGCCGGCTGCCTGGGTCACCTCGGAAATGATGGTGGTCACGTTCGACACGTTCGCAAGGATCTCGTCCATCGTCTCACCAGCGCTGCGCACGAGTTGCGAGCCCGAATTCACGCTCGCCACCGTCGACTCGATCAGCGCCTTGATCTCGCGCGCGGCCTGCGCGCTGCGCTGCGCGAGGCTGCGCACCTCGCCCGCCACGACTGCGAAGCCGCGCCCCTGCTCGCCGGCGCGCGCCGCCTCCACCGCCGCGTTCAGCGCGAGAATGTTGGTTTGAAAAGCAATGCCGTCGATCACGCCGATGATGTCGGCGATCTTCACCGAGGCGTGCTCGATCGCGCCCATCGTGTCCACCACGTCCGAAATCACCGCGCCGCCGCGCGAGGCCACCGCCGAGGCCGACGACGCCGTCACGTCCGCCTGCTGCGCCGCGTTGGCGGACTGCGCCACCGTCGCCGTGATCTGCTCCATCGAGGCCGCCGTTTGCTGGAGGCTCGCCGCCGCCGATTCGGTGCGGCCCGAGAGATCGACGTTGCCTGCGGCGATCTCGTCGCTCGCCGTGCGCACCGATTCGCTCGCATCACGGATGTGGCGCATCACGTCGCGCAACTTGTCCATGAACGCGTTGAACGCGCGCGCGATCTGCGCGACTTCGTCGTCGCCCGCCGCGGGCAGGCGCTGCGTGAGATCGCCCTCGCCCTTGCCGATGGCGTCCATCGCATCGCGCACGCGCGAAAGGCGCTGGAACGACACCGCCGTCACCGCGCCGACCACCAGCGCCGCCACCACCGCGATCACCACCAGCGCGGCGAGCGAGGCCGTGAGGAGCGAGCGCATGCCCGCCGTGGCCTCGGCGCGATCGAGCGCGACCACCAGGCGCCAGTCCGTGCCCGCGATCGGCTGCGCGCGCATCAACCGGGCATCGCCGCCCGCCTCGACCACGAGCGGCGCACGCGCCGCGAACAGCGCGGCCAGCTTGTCGCCCGTGAGCGCGGGCGCAATTTCGGTGACGGGCTTGAGCGTGAGCTTCGCGTCGTTGTGCGCGACGATCTGGCCCGCGCTGTCGATCAGCATGCCGAAGCTCGCGGGCGTCGGACGAATCGCGCGCACGTTGGCGATCACGCTGTCCATGACGACGTCGCCGGAAACGACGGCCTTCACGGCGCCCTCGCGAATCACGGGCTGCGCGAACGACACCACGAGCTTGCCCGTGGCCGCATCCACGTACGGCGGGGTCACCACGCCCTTGCCCGCCGCCACCGCCTGCTGGTACCAGGGCCGGCCGGTCGGATCGTAATCGGCGGGAATGCCGGCGCTGTTGGCGAACTTCGCGCTCTTGTCGGGGTAGCCCACGTAGACGTCCAGGAAGCCGCCGGCGGCGGCGACCTGCTTGAGCATGGGCACGGGATCGGGTTGCAGCACGGCGTCCTGCAGGGAATCGATCATGTGCGCATGGCTTGCGACCCATTCGCCGATGCCCCGCGCGTGGCTGTCCTCGACGGCCGTGAGCGTGGCGTCGATCGAATCCCGGTTGTGCGAATCTGCAACGATGTAGTCGAGCGCCGTGTTGGCCGCCAGCGCGGTGACGACGATAACGACGCATAGCGCGACGATGCGCGCCCGAATGGTGGTGAACATAGAACGAAAGGCGCCGTATGAAGATGAGTGAATCGAGCTGCGGTATCGATCTGCGATACCTGCGGCAAAAATCGAAGATCCACGCGTTTACGGCGTCCAGCGCACAAGACTTGAGCCCGGTTTATCGGAGCGCGCGCAACGACGCGGCCCCTTCCCGGTTTCCTTTCCGGTTTATTTGCTTGCCGCGGCTTTCTTCTTGTCGCCGATACGGCTCTCAGTGCCGCTCACGAGCTTCGAGATATTGGTCCGATGGCGCCAGAACAGCAGCACGCTCATCGCGAGAATCGCGAGCGCCATCACGTGTGCACCGAACATGAGCACGCAAAAGAACGGCGCGAACACCGCGGCCGCGAGCGCCGCCAGCGACGAATAGCGCGTGAAGAACGCGACGATCAGCCAGGTGAGCAGCGTGGCGCCCCCCAGCACCGGGCTCACGGCGAGCAGCACGCCCGCGGCGGTCGCTACGCCCTTGCCGCCCTGGAAACGGAAGAACACCGGATACAGGTGGCCGAGGAACACGGCAATGACCGACACGGCGACGGCCGTCTCGCCCAGACCGAAACGCGGCCCGAAGCGCATCGTGAGCCAGACCGCGAGCCAGCCCTTGAACGCGTCGCCGATCAGCGTGAGGATGGCGGCCTTCTTGTTGCCGCTGCGCAGGACGTTGGTCGCGCCCGGGTTGCCGGAGCCATAGGAGCGCGGGTCGTCGAGGCCCATGACGGCGCTCACGACCACGGCAAACGAAATCGAGCCGATCAGATAGGCAGCAACGGCAACAAACAGGTTGTACATGCACGAAACCCGAAGGAAGAAAAACAAAGCGCGGCGCCCCGGTGCGGATAAGCGGGGGGTTGCACGCGCGAAGACGCTCATTCTACCGAAGCGCGGGCGGCTCTTGCCGCCACCCCAGGGCAATCAGGGAACGCGGGGGGTGGCCTGCGCGTGCCCGGACACCGCCATCACTCAACTCCGGGCGTCGCCACGCCGGGCGTCGCTACGCTTGCGCACTGCACCGGTTTAGCCCCCAGCAGCGCCGTGAGCACGGCGGGCGCAAGGCTCACGAGATAGCCGCGCCGGCCGCCGTTGAGCCAGATCTGGTCGAGTTCGAGAATGCTCGATTCGACGTACACGGGCATCGTTTTCTTCGTGCCGAACGGCGAGGTGCCGCCCACGAGGTAACCCGAGTGGCGGTTCGCGACCTCGGGCTTGCAGGGCTCGACGCGCTTGGCGCCGATCTGCCGCGCGAGGTTCTTGGTGGAGACCTTGCGATCGCCGTGCATGAGGACGATTAGCGGCTTCGCGTGCTCGTCCTCCATCACGAGGGTCTTGACGACGCGATGCTCGTCCACGCCGAGCTGGCGCGCGGATTCGCCCGTGCCGCCGTGCTCGACGTACTCGTAGGGATGCTCGCCGAACACCACGCCCGCGCGGCGCAGCATCTGCGTGGCGGGCGTTTCGGAGACATGTTTCGATTTGCTCATGGCGCGCATTTTAATGTGCAACGGCGCCCCGTGGTGGCGTTGCAAGCGGCGTTGCAAGCGGCGTTGCATGTGCCGTTGAAGGCCCGCACCACGGCACCCTACCCGCGCGGATGATGCGCTTCGTGCAGTTGCCGCAAACGCTCGCGCGCGACGTGCGTATAGATCTGCGTCGTGGAGATGTCGCTGTGGCCGAGCAGCAGTTGCACCACGCGCAGGTCCGCGCCGTGATTGAGCAGATGCGTGGCGAACGCGTGGCGCAAGGTGTGCGGCGAAAGCGGCGCGTGCACGCCCGCGTTGAGCGCGTGGCGCTTGATGATGTTCCAGAACTGCTGGCGCGTCATGCCCTCGGCGCGCGCGGTGACGAACAGCGCATCGGCCGGGCGCGCGCCGAGCAGCGCGGGCCGCGCCTCACGCAGATAGCGGGTGATCCATGCCGCGGCCTCTTCACCGAACGGAATCAGGCGCTCCTTCGAGCCCTTGCCGAGCACGCGCACGACGCCTTCGTTCAGGCCCACCTCGACGGTCTTGAGCGTGACGAGCTCGGTCACGCGCAGGCCGCTCGCGTACATCAACTCGAGCATCGTGCGGTCGCGCAGGCCGAGCGGCGTGGCCACATCGGGCGTGTTCAGCAACGCTTCGACCTGCGCCTCGGTGAGCGTCGACGGAAAGCGGGGCGCTTGCTTCGCCGAGCGCACGCGCACGGTCGGGTCCACGCTCACGCGCCGCTCGCGCAACGCCCAGCCGAAGTAGCGCCGGAATACCGAAAGACGGCGGTTCGCCGAGGTCGATTTGTCGTCCTTGCGGCGCGCGCTGTAGGCGAGCAGATCGTCCTCGTGCACCGTGTCGAGGCCGTGCGAGCGCGCCTGCGCGAGCCACTCGGCAAAGAGGCGCAGATCGCGCCGGTAAGCGTCGAGCGTATTGCGCGAGAGGCCATGCTCGAGCCACATGGCGTCGCAGAAGGTGTCGATGGCGAGCAGGCTTGCGGAAAGCGCCTGCGCGCAGGCTGGAGCCAGCGCGGGAGCTTCGGCTTCCTGCATGCCGTTCATCGCGCCTGCCATCGCGCCTGTCATCGGATCGTTACGCCTTCATGGTTAAGCAGCCAGCGCTTCACCTCGCGAAAGAAGCCGTCGCCGCCGTGATGCGCGAAGCCGCCGATGCCGCTCGCCGACACCACGCGGTGGCACGGAATCACGATCGGAAAAGGATTCGAGCCGCAGGCCTGCCCCACCGCACGTGCGCTGATGCTGCCGATGCGCTTCGCAAGCGTGCCGTAGGTGAGCACCTCGCCCGCCCCGATCGCGCTGATGCCGCCCCATACGCGGCGCTGAAACGCCGTGCCAAGCGGCGCGAGCGGCAAGTCGAAGTCTGTTTGCGCGCTCGCGAAATAGCGCGTGATCTGCGCGGCCGCGCGCTCGGCGAGCGGGCAGTCGGGCGCGAGCGCACGTGTGGATTCGGGCAGATAGACGAGCTCGCGCACCGCGCCATCGCCGGTGCGAATGCCGACCTTGCCGAACGGCGCTTCGATTACTGCGTTGAACATCGCTTCTCCTTACCTCGATCCCGTGCAAGCTCGATACGTGCGCCAGTCTAAGCCGCTTCCAGCGCCCATTGCACATGCTCGCGCACCAGCGCAGAAGCATCGTGCTCGCGCGCGCGCAACGCCGCCACGACCGCCGCCCGGCCTTCCTGCCGATCCTGCCGATCCTGCCCGTCGTGGCTGTCACGCGGCGCACGCAGCGCATTGCCCATCGCCACGGCGAGATTGCGCAACCACGCCTCGTGGCCGATGCGTCGGATCGCGCTGCCCTGCATGCGCTCGTCGAACTGCGCAGCACTCCAGCCGAAAAGCTCGACGAGACTCGCCCGGTCGAGCCCGTGGCGCACATCGAAATCCGCGACCGGCGCGGCTTGCGCGAACTTGTTCCACGGGCACACGAGCTGGCAGTCGTCGCAGCCGTAGACACGATTGCCGATCAGCTCGCGAAATTCCAGGGGAATGCTGCCCTTCAATTCGATCGTCAGATAGGAAATGCAGCGCCGCGCATCGACGCGGTACGGCCCGACGATCGCCCCCGTCGGACAGGCACCGATGCAGCGCGTGCAGCTGCCGCAATGCGCACCGGGCTGCCCGGGCGCCTGCGAGGCGCGATCCCGCGCGCCCTGCAAGTTCTGCACCTGCAAGTTCTGCACCTGCACGTTCTGCACCTGCACGTTCTGCACCTGCACGTTCTGCACCTGCACGTTCTGCACCTGCACGTTCTGCACCTGCACGTGTTGCGCCGCGTCCGCATCGGTGGGCAACGGCACGTCCACGTAGATTTCGCCGAGAAAGAACAGCGAGCCCGCATCGCGCTGCAAGAGCAAGGTGTGCTTGCCGCGCCAGCCGATGCCGGCCTTCTGCGCGAGCTCGACTTCGAGCACCGGCGCCGAATCGGTGAACACGCGAAAGCCAAACGCGCCGATCTCGGCCTCGATGCGCTCGGCCAGTTGCTGCAGCCGCGCGCGCAGCACCTTGTGATAGTCGCGGCCGCGCGCGTAGATCGACACCACGGCCGCGTGCGGATCGTTCAGCCGCGCTCGCTCGTGCTGCCGCCAGTCCTCCGAAAGCATTTTGTCGGCGAGCGTGGCGGCGGGCAAATAGGCCATGCGCGCAGTGATGACGCGTCGCGTACCGGCCACAAGCTCTGCGGGCCTTGCGCGTTTCATCCCATGTTTGGCCATATAATCCATCTCGCCATGGCAGTCTGCTTCGAGCCACGCAGCAAGGCCCGCCTCGGCATGAGATAGATCGGTGTCGCTGATGCCGATCGCACCGAACCCCAGCTCGCGTCCCCATGCGCGGATGCGATCCGCGAGTGCGGCCAGCGCCGCTTCATCGAGCGGCGCAGTCTCATCGCGCGGCGCTAACCTGCCGGCTCCCGACATGGCAACGCCCGCTGCAGCCGCTTGTGCTGTCGACTGTGCAGCCAACGGCGCGGGCGAATTCGCCGATGTCTCGACCGGCGTGCGCGCATCGACCAAATCGTGCGCTTCGTGCTGATCGTGCGAATTGTCGTGCATCGGGTTCGAAGGGGAATGCGAGGGATTCATTACGCTATTTTACGAGAATGCCCGGAACACCCGACATGCCCGGACACGACCACGCGAGCCTGCCTGGCGCGCCCATTCTGCTCGAACGCCGCTTCGCGCTCGCGGATGAAGCCGCCACCGATGCGTTCGGCGCGCGCTTCGCGCACGCGCTCGAAAGCCTGCGCACGCAAGAATCTGACCCTGCGCAGTTCCGCGGCCTGCACGTGCAGCTTTTCGGCGACCTGGGCGCGGGCAAGACCTCGCTCGTGCGCGCCGCGCTGCGCGCGCTCGGCCATGCCGGACGGGTGCGCAGCCCGACCTATACGCTCGTCGAGCCCTATACGGTGGCCACGGCGAGCGGGGAACTCCAGCTCTATCACTTCGATCTCTATCGTTTCAGCGACCCGGCCGAATGGGCCGACGCCGGCTTTCGCGAATATTTCGCGCAAGGGGCGGTGTGTCTCGTCGAATGGCCGCAACGCGCGGGTGGCCTGCTCGGCGTGCCGGACCTCGTGTTCCATCTCGAACCGGGTCCGTACGGTGAAGGCCGCGTGCTCACCGCGTACGCATACAGCGCATCAGGAAAGGCATGTCTAGAAAGATGTTAATCAAACCGTTCCGCTCGATCGAATCCGCGGCCACCGCCACCCACAACTGGCGGCGCAGGCAGATTCTGAAAGCGGGCGCGTCCACGCTGATGCTCGGCCTCACGGTCGCGGCGCCACGTCTCGCGTGGGCAGCATCGGTGATCGGCGTGCGCGTGTGGCCCGCGCGCGACTACACGCGCGTCACCATCGAGTCGGATCAGCCGCTGCAGAACTCGCAGCAATTGCTGCAAGGCCCCGACCGGCTCGTCGTCGACCTGAACGGCCTCGACCTCGACGACGCGCTCAAGAATCTCGTCTCCAAGATCACGCCGAACGATCCGCAGATCCAGGCCGTGCGCGTGGGCCAGTATCAGCCGCACGTGGTGCGCATGGTGTTCGACCTCAAGGGGTCGGTCAAGCCGCAGGTCTTCAATCTGCAGCCCGTGGGTTCGTACAAGTACCGGCTCGTGTTCGATCTCTATCCGGCGGTCGCGCCCGATCCGCTCATGGACCTGCTCGCCCAGACCGAGCACAAGCAGCAGCAGCTCGACTCGCGTGAAGCAATGGGCAACCAGGCGCCGCCTGCACCGCCCTCCACGCTCGCGGGTCCCAACAACCCGCCCGTGCACGATAACAGCGATGCCTTTTTCGAGCGCTACGCACAGAACGATGCGGGCGCCACCCTGCCTGGCACGCCGGGCACGCCAGCAACGCCGTCCTCGCCGCGCCCGACGGTGCCGCCAGTCGTGCCGCCGGCGACGATCCTGCCGCGCCCGAAGCCCGCGCCGAAGCCGCCCGTCATCGCGCAGGACAACAACAGCGGCCCGGCGGACGACAACTATGGCTTCACCACGCCGAAATCCAGCAAGGGCGGCACCACGCGTCTTCTGACGGTGGCGATCGACCCCGGCCACGGCGGTGAGGATCCCGGTGCAATCGGCGGCGCAGGCACGTACGAAAAGCACATCGCGCTCGACATCGCGAAGAAGCTGCGCGTGAAAATCGACGCGCAGCCCAACATGCGCGCGATGATGACGCGCGACGCCGACTTCTTCGTGCCGCTGAACGTGCGCGTGCAGAAAGCGCGCCGCGTGGGCGCCGACCTGTTCGTGTCGATCCACGCCGACGCGTTCACCACGCCGGAGGCGCGCGGCTCGTCGGTGTTCGCGCTTTCCGAGCACGGCGCGTCGAGCGCGGCCGCGCGCTGGATGGCGAACAAGGAGAACTCGTCGGACCAGATCGGCGGAATCAACGTGAAGACGGCGGACGCATACGTGAACCGTGCGCTCTTCGACATGTCGACCACGGCGCAGATTCGCGACTCGCTGCGCTACGGCGGCTTCGTGCTCAACGAAGTCGGCACGATCAACAAGCTGCACAAGGGCTCGGTCGAGCAGGCGGGCTTCGCGGTGCTCAAGGCGCCCGACATTCCGTCGATCCTCGTGGAGACGGCTTTCATCAGCAATCCCGAGGAAGAGCAGAAGCTCAACGACAACGCCTATCGCGACAAGATGGCGAACGCCATCCTCAAGGGCATCACGCGCTACTTCGCGGCGAATCCGCCGCTCGCGAAGAGCCGGATGACGTAAGCCAGGCCACACGAGTTGCCGCGAACTTCCGAAGCGAGCGGCAAGTGGCGGCCAAGCGGCGAACGTCTGCGTTCAGGAACGCGCGGCCAGCATCGACGCCAGCCGCGCCCCGACCCGCCCGCCGAACACATTCACGGCCAGCCCGGCCATCACGAGCGCCGCGCCGCCGATCTGGGCGGCGGAAAGTCGCTCGCCGAGCAGCAGCGCCGCGGCCGCCAGCCCGACGATCGGCACGAGCAGCGAAAACGGCGCGACCTGGCTTGCCGGATACTTCGAGAGCAGCCGGCTCCAGAGGCTGTAGCCGAGTATCGTGGCCACGAACGCGAGATAGATGATGGCGCCGATCGAATCGACGCCGATGCCGCCGAGCGCCGCCTCGATGCGCTGCGGCCCCTCGACAAGGTACGAAAGCGCGAGAAACGGCAGCGGCGGAATCAGGCTCCCCCACACCACGAGCCCGACGAGATCCACTTTCCCCGCCTTCTTCGTGACGATGTTGCCGAGCGCCCACATGCAGGCCGAGCACAGCGTGAGCAAGAAGCCGGCCACGGTCATCGCCTGCGCGCCTGGGCCCGCGGCCGCGGAAGACGATTGCAGGCCGATCACCGCCAGCCCGCACGCCGCGATCAGCAAACCGAACACGTTCTGCGCGCGAAAGCGCTCGCCAAGGAAAATCGCCGCGAACACGAGCGTGAAGAACGCCTGCGCCTGCAGCACGACCGAGGCGAGCCCGGCGGGCATGCCCACGTACATGGCCGTGAAGAGAAACACGAACTGGCCGAACGAGATCGTCGCGCCATAAGCGAGCAGCCAGCGCAGCGGCAATTTCGGGCGCTTGACGAACAGCACCGCCGGAAACGCCGCCAGCAGAAAGCGCAACGCGCCGAGCAACAGCGGCGGCACGCCGTGCAGCCCCACCTTGATCACCACGAAATTCACGCCCCACGCGAGTACGACCACGAGCGCACTCAGCAAGTCCTTCGGTGACATCTCCGGCTCCGCTTATTGTTCAGTCGAAACCGCAAGTTTACCGGCCAGCGCGCGCTCGTGCTCGCGTCCCGCGCGGCGCACCGGCGAGGCCGGCGTTAGAATGAGCGCCTGCTCGCGCGCCGCGCCCTCCGCACGGCCCTTCGCCGTGCCTCCATTCGTGCCGTCCGACTCATCAAGGAAGTGTTCATGTCCTCATCGATCAAAGCGGTTCTCAAGCCCCATCAGCGCGACATCGGCAATCTCTATGTGCGCCGCGTGCTGCCCGCGATGGCCGCGCGCCTCGTCGGCCCGTTCATCTTCTTCGACCACATGGGGCCGGCCACACTCGCGCCCGGCGCCGGCGTCGACGTGCGCCCGCATCCGCATATCGGTCTCGCCACCGTCACCTATCTGTTCGACGGCGCGCTCATGCATCGCGACAGCATCGGCTCGGCGCAGAAGATCGTCCCCGGCGACGTCAACTGGATGACGGCCGGGCGCGGCATCGTCCATTCGGAGCGCACGCCCGACGAAGCGCGCCAGACCGGCTTCACCATGCACGGCATCCAGACCTGGGTGGCGCTGCCGCTCGAGCACGAAGACACCGAGCCGTCGTTCTTCCATCACGCCGCCGACACGCTGCCGAACCTCGAGCGCAACGGCGTCTCGATGCGCGTGATCGCGGGCACGGCGTTCGGCGCAACCTCGCCCGTCGCGACCTTCTCGGGCACGCTCTACGTGGCCGCCGACTTCGCGCCCGGCGGCACCATCGCGCTCGACGCCGAGCACGAGGAGCGCGGCGTCTATCTCGTCGAAGGCGACCTGTCGATCGACGGCACGCCGCTCGAGCAATACACGATGGCCGTGCTGGAACCGGGCGAAACCGTCACGCTCGCGAGCACCGGCGGGGCACGCGTGATGCTGCTCGGAGGCGAGAAGCTCGCGGGCGAGCGCTTCATCGAATGGAATTTCGTCGCCAGTTCGCGCGAGAAGATCGAGGCCGCCAAGCACGCGTGGACACGCCAGGAAATGGGGCACGTCCCCGGCGAGACCGAATGGATTCCGCTGCCCGAAAAGAAACCGCAGCATTGAAGCGCGCCGATCCGCCCTCATCTTATGCCCATCGTGCGTAATGGATTTTTCCCAACGAGGACCTGATGGATACCACCCTGGCCACTTTTGAAAAGGACGTGATCGAAGCGTCGGCGCTCGCGCCGGTGCTGGTCGACTTCTGGGCGCCCTGGTGCGGCCCGTGCAAGACGCTCGGACCGTTGCTCGAAAAACTCGAAGCCGAATACGCGGGCAAATGGAAGCTCGTGAAGGTCAACGTCGACGAGAACCAGGAGCTCGCCGCGCACTTCCAGGTGCGCAGCATTCCGCACGTGGTGGCGTTCGCCGACCAGCAGGCGGTCGACCAGTTCATCGGCGTGCTGTCCGAAGGCCAGCTGCGCGAATTCCTCGACCGGCTGATTCCGGATTCAGCGCTTGCCGCGCGCGAGGCCGCCCAGCAAGCGCTCGCCGAAGGCCGCCGCGAGGATGCTTATGAGGCGCTGCAAGCCGCGCTCGCATTCGACCCGGGCATGGAAGACGCCCGCATGGACCTGATCGAGCTGCTGCTCGCCGACAACCGCGCCGACGAAGCGCACAAGGAAGTCGAGCTGCTCTCGCCCAAGACCACGCAGGGCATCGACGCGCGCTTTAACGCGCTCAAGACGCGCCTCGACGCGATCGACGCCGCCGCCGACCTGCCGCCCACCGACGCGCTCGAAGTCCGCGTGGCCGAGCACCCCGAGGACCTCGAAGCGCGCTTCGACCTCGCGAGCGCGCTGATCGCGCGGCGCAAGTACGCGGGCGCGCTCGAACACCTGCTCGAGATCGTCAAGCGCGACCGCGCGTTCCGCGAGGACATTGGCCGCAAAACCATGCTCTCGGTGTTCGATCTCGCGTCGCATCAACCGCAGCTCGTGAGCGAATGGCGGCGCAAGTTGAGCGCTACGTTGAACTGAACTGAGGGAGTGGGGCCGGCCTGTCGGTGCAGCGCTCCAACAGGGAAGTTCCGGGACCGAAAACCTGGAGATTCGGTCGTTCCGCCCGGAATTCCCTAAGCCCGGACCAGAAATTGCGCCCCCATCCTTGCAATAAGATCTTGCGGGGTCGCCGGACGATCAGTTCCAGCTCCCGGAGCGAGCGTCCCCGTCAATATCCGAGGGCGCTAACGCAGTTGGGAACGCCTCGCGCACCACGTCCTCGATACGGGCGACGACCTCATCCGGCAGATGTTTGTACGTTTTGCGTTCGTTCGAGAAGGGCCGCCCACCCGGCGACGCCGTCACATGCGAAGCATCCTCGCCAGGCGCGTACTTCCACAGTCGTGTAGTTGGGCGGGAAAAGCCATTCAGCACATTCAGGGATCCATCTGCCCGACGCAGGAGCACTGCGGAGACCGGCACAATGGCCCCGCCCTTCAGGCGTCGCGCCCCTGTTAATGACGTGGTGGATAAGAAAGCGGTGAATGCGGCCATTGCCATCCAGAAATGCATGCAGGAAAACAATCCAAAGGCCCACAGGCGGGAGCACATCTGGAAACCGATATCCGCCGGTGTCCGGATGGCGTTGATGAAAGCTGCCCATGTTCGTCCGACGCGAAAATGCCTTACAGGTACGCCAGTTGTCGGCACGTTCGACGCTGTTCGGTCCGATCCGAACAGGGTTCGGGCTGCCTTGCCGCATCGGTCCCGCGATCATGTTCGGGCAACGTCTGGCATCGAATACCAGAAATTGGTATTCTTCGCAGAGGAGGTGCGAGTCATGAGCAAAAGCACATCGTTCACGCTCGGTGAGCATTTTTCGGAATTCGTCGATGACCGCGTACGCAGCGGCCGCTACAGCACGGCCAGCGACGTTGTCCGAGCCGGCTTGCGCTTGCTTGAGACTGAGGAAGCGAGGCTGGAGGCGCTGCGCAACGCTCTGATCGAAGGCGAGCATTCTGGGCCGTCGCGACCGTTTGATTTTCGCAAGTACGTCGCGGGTAAGCGGAACAAGGCCGCATGAGAGCGTATGTTCTCTCTCCGGCGGCCGAGCGCGACCTTGACGAGATCTGGGATTACACGGTCGCCAGATGGGGAGAGTCGCAGGCTGAGCGTTACATTCTGAGCATCGAAAGCACTATTGTCGGTTTGGCCGACGGCACTCAGCCAAGTCTGTCTGCCGAAGAGGTGCGGGAAGGCTACAGGAAAGCGCTGGTTGGAATGCATGTCGTCTTTTTCAAGCAATCGCCGGCGCTGATCGACGTGATCCGCATCCTGCATCAACAGATGGATATTCCAGCCAGGCTCGGGGACGACAATTAGGCGCAGTGTGATTACCAAAGTCACTGATGCGCAGGGTCGGAATGTATGGCGAGGCTGGGTGCGGCTTCGACGCAATCGGATATACGCGGTCAAGACGGCGTCAGCGCGCAGCCGCCCCATGCGCAAGCGCGCGCAGCACATACGCCGCCGCCGCAAAACCGAAGCTCGCCGTCACGCACACGCTCGAACCAAAGCCCGCGCAATTCAGGCCCACGGGACCGTGCTGGCCCGGCGAAGTGCTCACGTGCTCGGCCTCGTTGTCGATGTCACACACCGCCGCTTCGGGATAGATGAGCGGCTCGTCCGAATACACGGCGCTCACCTTGAAACGCGCCTTGGGGCCGCGCGGAAAACCGTGATGCTTGCGCAATTGCCCGCGCACCTTCGAGAGCAGCGGATCCTGAATCGTGAGCGCGAGATCGTCGATGCGAATGCGCGTGGGATCGAGCTGGCCGCCCGCCCCGCCCACCGTGATGAGCGGCACGCGATGCTCGACGCACCAGGCGATCAGCGCGGTCTTGGTGCGCACGCTGTCGATGGCGTCCACGATGAAATCGAAGCCGCCGCCGAGCAGCGCATCGAAATTCGAAGGCTCGACAAAATCCTCGACGAGCCGCACGTCGCAGGCCGGATCGATGAGCTTGATGCGCTCGGCCATCGCCTCGACCTTCGGCTTGCCGTAATTGCCGTCGAGCGCGTGAATCTGGCGGTTGGTATTGCTCTCCGCGACGTTGTCGAGATCGATGAGCGTAAGCGTGCCGATCGCGCTGCGCGCGAGCGCCTCCGCGACCCACGAGCCCACCCCGCCAATGCCGATCACGGCAACGTGCGCGCGCTCGAAGGCCGCCAGCGCGGGTGCGCCGTAAAGCCGCGCCACGCCGCCAAAGCGACGCGCCCGGTCGGCAACATCGGTTGAAGCGGGCGCGGTAAGATCAGCAAGGCCGGTCGAACCGGCTGCGGCGGAAAGCGGAGTACTGGACATGGCGATAGCGGGTCGAAAACGGACCGATCGCGCACTGCCACGGTCCCAGGCAGCCGGTATTTTGCCCGATCGCGACCAAACGCGCGCGCCCTGCCCATGTGCCACCGCCTTGCCACCGCCTTGCCACTGCTTTGCCACCGCTGTGCCGCAGCCTTCGCAGAACGTTCGCGCCGTCTTCTATATACTTGTCCGCATTGAAGCGTTTGCATAAAAAAATGACCTCGCTCGCCCACCTCCGCAAGAATTACTCACTCGGTTCGCTCGACACCTCCGACGTCGACCCCGACCCGATCCGCCAATTCCAGACCTGGTTCAACCAGGCGCTCGATGCCAGGCTGCCCGAACCCAACGCGATGACCGTCGCGACCGTCGACCAGGACGGCCGCCCCGCCGCGCGCATCCTGCTGATCAAGGCCGTGGACGAGCGTGGCTTCGTTTTCTTCACCAACTACGAAAGCCGCAAGGGCCGCGAGCTTGCCGCCAATCCGCACGCGGCGCTGCTGTTCCACTGGATCGAGCTCGAGCGCCAGGTGCGCATCGAAGGCCGGGTCGAAAAAACCAGCGATGCGGAAAGCGATGCGTATTTCCACTCTCGCCCGCTCGGCTCACGCATTGGCGCGTGGGCCTCGGAGCAGAGCGAGGTGATCGGCAGCCGCGCCGAGCTCGAAGCGCGCGAGCGCGAGATCAGCGCGCAGTACGGCGAGCAACCGCCGCGTCCGCCGCATTGGGGCGGCTACCGGCTCGTGCCGAGCGCCATCGAGTTCTGGCAAGGACGTCCGTCGCGGCTGCACGACCGCATCCGTTATACGCGGGACAATGCACGGGACGGCTCAGCGTGGCACATCGAGCGGCTCGCGCCCTGAGCGGACCGGACAAACCGGCGTACGTCCCGAAGGTTCCACCAGCCTGATCCGCAATACCACGCAGCACTGTGCAGCACCCTGCAACACCCCAGCATCACGCGCGCCGCGGCGCAGCGCCGGTCAGTCGGTTTTGCCTCGTAACACGCCTTGCAATTCGCTTTTGTCTTTGAGCCTCAATCGTTCATCTGACACGGAGAGAAACGCATGTTCTGGGAGAAAAAACTCGCTCAATGGGTCGACGAAGTGCGCCACAAGGCCAACCTGCCCGCGCGGCTCGTGCTGTGGAGCGGCCAGCAGTATGACTTCGGCCACTTCGCCGCCCCGCAGGTCACGCTGAAGGTCAAGAGCGCGGCAGCGCTGCCGCTGCTGCTCGAACCGAGCCTCGACAATCTCGGCGAGGCCTACGTGAAGGGCAAGATCGACATCGAAGGCAAGCTCGCCGACATCATCGCCATCGGCTACTCGCTCGCGCACAACACCATCACGAGCGCAGGCAAGCTCGCGCGGGTGCGCCGCTACTTCACGCACTCGAAGCACTCCGACCAGAGGGCCATCCAGTACCACTATGACGTCTCGAACGCGTTCTACAAGCTGTGGCTCGACGAGAACATGGTCTATTCGTGCGCCTACTTCGAGAACGGCGACGAAGACCTCGCCGCCGCGCAGCTCAAAAAAATCGACCACATTCTCACCAAGATCCAGCTGCAGCCGGGCCAGACGCTGCTCGACATCGGCTGCGGCTGGGGCGCGCTCGTGCTGCGCGCCGCGCAGAAGTTCGGCGCGCGCTGCGTGGGCGTGACGCTCTCGCAAAACCAGTTCGACCTCGCCACCGAGCGCGTGAAGGCCGCGGGCCTCGCCGATCGCATCGAGATCCGTCTGCAGGATTATCGCGACATTCAGGGCCAGTTCGACCGCATCACGAGCGTAGGGATGTTCGAGCACGTCGGGCGCAAAAACCTGCCCGGCTATTTCACCAAGGTGCGCGAGCTGCTCGCCGACGAAGGCATCGCCATGAACCACGGCATCACGTCGACCGATGCCGAGAGCGGCGAGGCGGCGCTGGGCGCCGGCGAGTTCATCGACCGCTATGTGTTCCCCGACGGCGAGCTGCCGCACATCGGCCTCGCGCTCGAAGCGGCGCAGCGCGGCGGTCTCGAGGCGGTTGACGTGGAGAGCCTGCGCCGTCACTATGCGCACACGCTCGGAATCTGGGCGGAGAACTTCGAGGCACACGCCGAGGAAGCGAAAAAGCTTGTCGACGACGAGAAGTTCCGCATCTGGCGCGTCTATCTGGCCGGCTGCGCCTACGCGTTCGAGCACGACGACGTGTCGATCTACCAGATCGTCTGCCGCAAGGCCGGCCGCAATGCGAATACGCTGCCGTGGTCGCGCCGGTATATGTACGAGAAGCCGCTTTGACGCGGCTTTGGCGTCAGGCAGGTGGGGTGGCAGCCGCGCTGCTGCGTTCGCGCCGGACGTAGCCGAACGTAGCCGGACGTAGCCGGACGTTTTGCCGGACGGTGCGCATCGGCTCGGCCCACCCACGCGCGTCGCTGCGAGCGGCTTCGGCTACGCGATCGCCATCACGACTCACACGCATGAACGAAAGCGACGACGGCCTTTTCGGGGCATTGGAAAACGATAGCTCCGGCGCGGGGCGCAACCCGGCGCAGGCCTCGCCGCGAACGGGCGCCACCGGCCGCCGCACGCCGCGGAGCACGCGCGAGAACTCGCCACCCGATACCCAGACGGACCTGTTCGGCTTCGTGCCGCCCGAGCCATCGGCGGGGCGTGCGGCGCGCAGAAACACCGATGCCGACGCATCCGCGACAGAAGCCGACGACAGCGCACAGCAGACGATTACGGCAAAGCCCGCCAAAGCGCCGAAGTCGACGCCGGCCGCCGACTCGCCCGCCCCGCGCCGCCGCGCGAAAGGCGTGCTGCCGGCGGTTCCCGGCCAGGACGTGCTCGACCTCGCCGCGGAGCTGCCGCCGGGTGTGCGCCTGGGCACGTCGTCGTGGTCGTTTCCGGGCTGGCGCGGCATCGTCTACGGCGACGACTACAGCAATTCGAAGCTCGCGCGCGATGGGCTCGCGGCCTATGGCGCGCATCCGCTGCTGCGCTCGGTGAGCATCGACCGCTCGTTCTACGCGCCGCTCACCGTCACCGATTACCTGCGCTACGCGCAGCAGGTGCCGGACCACTTCCGCTTCATCGTGAAGGCGCCCGCGCTCATCACCGATGCGAGCGTGCGCGGCGATCGCGGCGAGCCCGTCTCGGCCAACCCCTGCTTCCTGAACGCCGATCTCGCCGCGCGCGAATTCGTCGAGCCGTGCCTTGCGGGGCTCGGCGCGAAAGCCGGTGCGCTCGTGTTCCAGTTCCCGCCGCTGCCCGATCAACTGCTTGCGGATCCGGCTGTGTTCGTCGAGCGCCTCGCTGCCTTTCTCGCCGCGCTGCCGCCGCTGCCCGCAGCTGCTTCGGCACCGCCGGCAGACGCCGAAGCCGGCGAAGCGGCGTCAAGCGGCGCACTCCCCAGCGACGGCCCCTGTTACGCGGTCGAGATCCGCGACGGCATTCTGCTCACACCGCGTTTCGTGCGCGCGCTGCGCGCCGCGGGCGTGCGCTACTGCGTGGGATTGCACGCCCGCATGCCCGACCCGCTGCGCCAGGCGGCAGCGCTCGCGCTGATGGACGGCGAAGCGCCCGCAGGCCCGCTGATCGTGCGCTGGAGCCTGCACAGCGGCTTCAAGTATGAGCAGGCGAAGGCGCGCTACGAGCCCTTCGACAAGCTCGTCGACGAAGACCCCCACACGCGCGACGCCCTCGCCGAACTGGCCGCGCGCTATGCGATCGCCGGCCAGCCGGTGCTGATCACGACCAACAACAAGGCCGAGGGCTCGGCGCCGCTGACTTGCGCGAAGCTCGCGCGCGCCATCGTCGACGAGATGCTGCGCATGCGCGGCGACGGCGCCTGAAGCGCTACGTCACTCGGCCTTGAGCCGGGGCGCGAACTTCTGGCGGAACTTGGCCACCTTGGGCGCCACCACGAACGCGCAATAACCCTGATTCGGGTGCTGCGCGAAGTAGTTCTGGTGATACGCCTCGGCCGGGAAATAGTTGCCGTCGAGCGGCAGCACCTGCGTGACGATCTCGCCGTCGTACACACCCTCGGCTTTCAACTCGCGAATGGCCTGCAGCGCCGTCTCGCGCTGCGCCTCCGAGTGCGTGAAGACCACCGAGCGGTACTGGGTGCCGACGTCGTTGCCCTGACGGTTCAACTGGGTCGGATCGTGAATCGCGAAGAAGATGTCCAGAATCTCGCGATAGCCGATCTTCGCCGGATCGAAATCCACTTTCACGACTTCGGCGTGGCCAGTGTCGCCATCGCACACCTGCTCATAGGACGGGTTCGGGGCATGGCCGCCCGCGTAGCCCGATTCCACCGCCATTACGCCATCCACGCGCAGAAAAACCGCTTCCAGGCACCAGAAACATCCGCCGCCGAGTGTGGCGGTTTCGATCGTCTGAGTCGTCTGAGTCATGCTGAACTCTCCGTTGTTGCCGCGCGGGCCCTCCCGCTTCGGGGCCCTCGCACATTTGCGGGGATTGCCGCTCCGTCCCTGCGCCGTCTCGCGCAACCAGGCCGATGAGCCGTCGCCCGCCGCTTTTCGTTAAAATTGGGACAATTCGCCGAAATTACACATGACGTTCACATCGACTTCCGCTTGCGCCGCCGGTACCGCTCACGCCGCGTGCGCCGCTATCCCCGTCCAGCCCGCGCCGGACACGCGCCCCAATGACCGGGGCCTGCGCTCATGACCCGCCGCGCCAGCCCGCCCAACTTCGACGACGGCGCGTTCCGCCGTGCGCTCAGCCAGTTCGCCACTGGCGTGACGGTCATCACGACGCGCGCGCCCGACGGCCAGCTGATCGGCATCACCGCGAGCTCGTTCAACTCCGTCTCGCTCACGCCGCCGCTCGTGCTGTGGAGCCTCGCCACGCGATCGGCTTCGATGCCGGTGTTCCGCAGCAACAGCCATTATGTGGTGAATGTGCTCGCCGCGTCGCAGCTCGACCTGTGCAAGCGCTTCGCCACCGTGAAGGGCGACCGCTTCGAAGGCGTCTCGCACGCGGCCGGCGACTCCGGCATGCCCGTGCTCGACGGCGCCATCGCCTGGTTCGAGTGCCATAACCGCAGCCGCTACGACGAAGGCGATCACGTGATCTTCGTCGGCGAGGTGGAGCGCTGCGGCGTTCGCGAACCCGGCAAGGACGACCAGGGCAGCGCCGCGCCGCTCGTCTTCCACGGCGGCGCATTTCACCAGCTGCAACCGCTCTAGACCCGCTCCAGGCACGCCAAACGCAACCGAAGCGGCGTTATGAAGCCTTCGGCTCGCCGCGATGGGCGATCAGGTCGACCGGCAGCCCCGCCTCGACCTTGAGCGTCGTGAGCACGATATTCGAGCGGATATCCATCACGCCCGGCGCCTTGTAGAGCTTGTTGAGCACGAAGTCCGAGTAGTGCTTGAGGTTGTGCGCGAGCACCCGCAGCAGATAGTGCGTCTCGCCGGTCACCACGTAAGCGCCCACCACTTCGGGCCAGTCGCGCAGCGCGGAGACAAAGCGCTCGTGCCAGCTCTCCTGGTCGTTGCGCATCGAGACCTGCACGAAGGCCTCCATTTCGAAGCCGAGCACTTCCCGATTCAGGCACGCGCGATAGCGCTCCACCACGCCCTGCTCCTCCAGCAGGCGCAGCCGCCGCAGGCACGCGGAAGGCGACAGCGAAATACGCTCGGCCAGATCGAGATTGCTGATGCGCCCCTCGTTCTGAAGTACGGCAAGAATCCGGCAATCGGTCGCATCGAGCGAGATAGCGTTCATATTTGGTCCCCTTTCCCCTTTTGAATCAAATTATGTGCCAAGAACTGTAGCGTACGACGTTTTTTTCGCAAGCACATTTCGCGACGAGTTGCCTATCATTCGAAAAACATTGAGACAACCTCGTCAACGCGATGAACGACCTCTGGGACATTTCCCCGCCCATCCGCCCCGAAACGCCCGTCTGGCCCGGCGACACGCCCGTTGGCGTCGAGCGCGTCTGGCGCATGGAAGCCGGCTCGCCGGTCAACGTGGCGCGCGTGACGCTTTCGCCTCACACCGGCGCGCACACCGACGCCCCGCTGCACTACGACGAAGCGGGCGCGCCCATCGGCGCGGTGCCGCTCGACGCCTATATCGGCGCGTGCCGCGTGATTCATTGCGTGGGCGCCGCGCCGCTCGTGCGGCCCGAGCATGTGCAAGCGGCGCTCGCTGGCATCCCGCCGCGCGTGCTGCTGCGCACCTACGCCAAGGCCCCGCAGGAGCGCTGGGACAGCGCGTTTTGCGCCGTCGCGCCCGAGACGATCGACCTGCTGGCTGAGCACGGCGTGCGCCTGATCGGCATCGACACGCCCTCGCTCGACCCGCAGGAATCGAAGACGATGGACGCGCACCACCGCATCCGCGCGCACCGTATGGCGATTCTCGAAGGCATCGTGCTCGACGCCATCGCGCCCGGCGACTACGAACTGATCGCGCTGCCGCTGAAATTCGCCACGCTCGATGCCAGCCCCGTGCGCGCCGTGCTGCGCACGCTGCACGAGCGCCAATGAACCTTTGCTACCTCCGACCCAACACCTCACTGCCCCGAAGAACCCCCATGAACGACCGTAACGAAGCCCTGGCGCTCGATCGCGCCGATCCGCTCGCCGCGCTGCGCGAGCAATTCACGCTCGCGCCCGAAACCATCTATCTCGACGGCAACTCGCTCGGCGTGCCGCCGCGAGCCAGTGCCGCGCGCGCACAAGCCGTGATTGGCGGCGAATGGGGCGAGGGCCTCATCCGCAGCTGGAACACGGCGGGCTGGTTCGCCATGCCGCGGCGCCTCGGCAACAAGCTCGCCCCGCTGATCGGCGCGGCGGAAGACGAAGTCGTGGTCACCGACACCATTTCCATCAATCTCTTCAAGGCGCTTTCCGCCGCGCTGCGCGTCGCAAACGCACGCGATCCCAAGCGCCGCGTGATCGTCTCCGAGCGCTCAAATTTCCCGAGCGACCTGTACATCGCGCAAGGCCTCATCGAGCAGCTCGACCGCGGCTATGAACTGCGCCTCGTCGACGACCCGAGCGAGCTGCCCGCTGCCATCCGCGAAGACGTGGCCGTCGCGATGATCACGCACGTGAACTACCGCACCGGCCAAATGCACGACATGCGCGCGCTCACCGAGCACATTCACGCGCAAGGCGCGCTCGCGCTGTGGGACCTCGCGCACTCGGCGGGCGCGGTGCCCGTGGACCTGAACGGCGTGAACGCCGATTACGCGGTCGGCTGCACGTACAAGTACCTGAACGGCGGCCCGGGGTCGCCCGGCTTCGTGTGGGTGGCCAAGCGCAATCAGGACACGTTCTCGCAGCCGCTTTCGGGCTGGTGGGGTCACAAGTCGCCGTTCGAGATGAACCCCGTCTACCGACCGGACAACGGCGTCGGCCGGTATCTGTGCGGCACGCAGCCGATCGTATCGATGGCGCTCGTCGAATGCGGCCTCGACGTCTTTCTGCAGACCGACATGCAGGCGATCCGCCGCAAGTCGCTTGCGCTCACCGACCTCTTCATCGAACTCGTGGAAACGCGCTGCAAGGCATACCCGCTTACGCTCGTCACGCCGCGCGAACATGCACAACGCGGCTCGCACGTGAGCTTCGAACATCCGCACGGCTATGAAGTGATGCAGGCGCTGATCGCGCGCGGCGTGATCGGCGACTATCGCGAGCCGCACGTGCTGCGCTTTGGCTTCACGCCGCTGTATCTGCGTTACGTCGATGTGTGGGACGCCGTCGAGACGCTGCGCGACGTGCTCGCGACCGAAAGCTGGTGCAAGCCTGAATTCGCCGCACGCGGCGCGGTGACCTGAGGAGCGCGAGATGACCGATCACATGCACATTCCCGGCGTGCCCGACACCGATTCCGCCCGCACGCCTTCCAGCGCCCCGAATGCCAGCTCAGATGCCAGCTCAGATGCCAGCTCGGATGCCAGCTCGGATGCCAGCTCGGATGCCGGCCCGAATGCCAGCCCGAATGCCAGCGAGCCCGTGCGCGGCGGCTGCCCGTTCGGGCATGGCGCAGCGGCTGCCGCCGCGCCCGTCGCTGCGCAGCCAGGCGAAGGCTGGCACGACGCGCAGCTCGACTTCTCGAAGTCGATGAGCTATGGCGATTACCTCTCGCTCGACTCGGTGCTCAACGCGCAGCATCCGCTCTCGCCCGATCACAATGAGATGCTGTTCATCGTCCAGCATCAGACGAGCGAGCTGTGGATGAAGCTCGCGCTCTACGAATTGCGCGCGGCGCTCGCGTGCGTGCATCGCGACGAACTGCCTCCTGCGTTCAAGCAGCTCGCGCGCGTCTCGCGCATTCTCGAACAGCTGGTGCAGGCATGGAATGTTTTGTCCACGCTTACGCCGTCCGAGTACACGGCGATGCGGCCGTATCTGGGCGCTTCGTCGGGGTTCCAGTCGTATCAATACCGGCAGATTGAGTTTCTGCTGGGCAACAAGAATGCGCAGATGCTCAAGCCGCACGAGCATCGGCCTGAGGTGCTTGCGCAGGTCAAGGCCACGCTGGAAGCGCCTTCGTTTTATGACGAGGTGATTCGCCTGCTGGCGCGGCGCGGCTTTGCGATCGCGCCGGAACGCCTCGCTCGCGACTGGACGCAGCCGACGCTGCACGATGCGTCGGTGGAAGCGGCCTGGCTCGAGGTCTATCGCAATCCTTCGCAGTACTGGGATCTGTATGAAATGGCCGAGGAACTCGTCGATCTCGAGGATGCGTTCCGGCAGTGGCGGTTCCGCCATGTCACGACGGTCGAGCGGATTATCGGCTTCAAGCAGGGCACCGGCGGGACTAGCGGCGCGCCTTATCTGCGGAAGATGCTGGATGTCGTGCTGTTTCCGGAGCTTTGGCATGTGAGGACGGTGTTGTAAGGCCACGCACACCACCAGAAATGACTTCGCGCCGGCCGGCGGGGCTTTGGTAAGCCCGCCGGACCGGCGCGAATGTTTTGTGCCGCCAGGAGTGCGCGCGTCAAACCACTACAGTCTGCGCCTCGCCTTCCTTGCTCTCACGCACCACGCCAATCTTCCACACCTGCTCGCCCGCAGCAGCCAGCAGCGAAGCCGCCGCGTCGGCCTGATCGGCCGCCACGATCACGGCCATGCCGATGCCGCAGTTGAACACGCGGTGCATTTCCGCATCGGCCACGCCGCCATGCTTCTGCAGCCACGAGAACAGCGGCGGCAGCGGCCATGCCGCGTGGTTCAGCTCGGCGGTGAGGCCTTCGCGCAGCACGCGCGGGATGTTCTCCACCAGACCGCCGCCGGTGATGTGCGCCATGCCCTTCACAGCGATGGTTTCCATCAGCTTGAGCAGCGGCTTCACGTAGATGCGCGTGGGCGCCATCAGCGCGTCCGCCAGCGAGCGGCCGTCGAAGTCGGCGTTCATGTCCGGGTTCGCACGCTCGATGATCTTGCGCACGAGCGAGAAGCCGTTCGAATGGATGCCGCTCGACGCGAGACCCAGCACGACGTCGCCGGGGACGATCGTGCTGCCGTCGATGATCTTGCTCTTCTCCACCGCGCCCACCGCGAAGCCCGCGAGGTCGTATTCGCCGTCGGGGTACATGCCCGGCATTTCCGCCGTTTCGCCGCCGATCAGCGCGCAGCCCGAGAGCTCGCAGCCTTGGGCGATGCCCTTCACGACCGTGGCGGCCGTGTCCACATCGAGCTTGCCGCAGGCGAAGTAGTCGAGGAAGAACAGCGGCTCGGCGCCCTGCACGAGGATGTCGTTCACGCTCATGGCGACGAGATCCTGGCCGACCGTGTCGTGTTTGTTCAGATGAAACGCGAGGCGCAGCTTGGTGCCCACGCCGTCGGTGCCCGACACGAGCACGGGCTCCTTGTACTTCTTCGGCACTTCGAAGAGCGCGCCGAATCCGCCGATGCCGCCCATCACGCCTTCGCGCAGGGTCTTCTTCGCAAAGGGCTTGATGCGATCGACGAGCGCGTCGCCCGCGTCGATGTCCACGCCCGCGTCACGGTAGGAGAGGCCTTGCTCCTGCGCTTGGTCCTGCGCTTGGTCCTGATTAGCGGGGCCGGATTTCGGTTGATTCATGGGGAAGAGGCAGAAGGTCGGTAAAATGCGATTTTAACCGATTGACGGCTCCCCGCCGCCGCCTGCGTGAGGACACGCGAGTATTTTGGTAGTAGCGGCGCGGGCTCGTCAGCCGAAAACCACGTTTTGTCGCCGAACCTGCCTATTTTCAAGCGATAACTGACACACCGCCTTCGGCCAGACACACCGTGCAGCGACAGCTAACGCTCGATCTCGGCACCCCGCCGCCATCGACCTTCGACAACTTTCATACCGGCGCCAATGCGGAGCTGGTCGCGCGGCTGCGCGGGCTCGACGCCGCGCTCGCGGCAGGCCCCGCCGTGGACCCGA
Organism: Paraburkholderia sp. A1BS-2L; assembly: GCF_051125205.1. Classification (NCBI taxonomy): domain Bacteria; kingdom Pseudomonadati; phylum Pseudomonadota; class Betaproteobacteria; order Burkholderiales; family Burkholderiaceae; genus Paraburkholderia; species Paraburkholderia sp. A1BS-2L. Next base: position 567,629 of record NZ_CP120428.1, on the reverse strand, counting down.
AGACCGACCGCACGTTCTATGTCTGGGGGGAGCCCGGCAACGGCCGCTCGCATCTGCTGCACGCGCTCGCGTTCGAGGCGCCGCCTGACCACGTCCGCTACATCGGGCCGAAGAGCGGTCTTGCCGCCTTTACGTTCGATGCGCGCGTGCCGATTTACGCGGTCGACGACTGCGACGCGCTCTCGAGCGCCCAGCAGATCGCCCTGTTCAATCTCTTCAACGAGGTGCGTTCGCACCCGAACACGGCGCTCGTCGCGACCGGCAACGCGCCGCCGATGGGGCTCGCCGTGCGCGAGGACCTGCGCACGCGCCTTGGCTGGGGTCTCGTGTTCCACCTCGCGCCGCTCTCGGACGCGGGCAAGGCTGCCGTGCTCAAGCAGGCGGCGCGCGAGCGCGGCATCAATCTCGCCGACGACGTGCCCGCCTACCTGCTCACGCACTTCCGGCGCGACATGCCGAGCCTGATGCGCCTGCTCGACGCGCTCGACCGCTTCTCGCTCGAGCAAAAGCGCGCGGTGACGCTGCCGCTGCTGCGCACGATGCTGGCGAATAGCGAGGCGGGGCCGGGCGAAACGGATGATGCCGCCGTTGCGCGCATCGAAGCCGCAACGGCCGCTGACCATCTGGACGAGGCCAGCACGACGCCGCAGACGGAAGAACACAACGCGCCCGCGCCTGCCGGCGACCATGCGCAAGGCGTCGAGCTGGAGCTATTTCCGTCTCACGACACACCGAACGCTGCAGCCCCGGCGGAGCTGCCCAGCGCTGCGTACGAAGCGCCGCGCGCGCCCGCGCTGCAACCGCGCGCGCCGCTTGGCGCGCCGCCGTTCCAGCCGCCGACCGACAATGTCGAAGGCGAACTGGGGGCCAGATTCCGCGACGTCGTCCACCGCGAGCTGGGTGCCGAACTCCAGGGTGAAGTGGAAGCCGATGTCAGCGGAGAGATGAACGGCGAGCTCGATGGCGACCTCGATCCCTCCACCGAGCCTGTCGATCCCGCCACGGCCACCAAGCCAGCCGATCCAGCACCGCCCGGCGCCACGCCCAAAGCCCCGCCCGCCGGGCCCGCGGTGGCGAATCCACCGGCGCCGGCGCCGGCGTCCGAACCCTCTTCCGTATCGCCGGACGCCGCAGCCGGCGCCGGCAACGGCTTCACCCGCTTCAAGTAAAATGAGCGCCCATGGCTAATCTCGCACTTTTTGATCTCGATCACACGCTGATCCCCACTGACAGCGACTACGAATGGGGCCGCTTCATGGTGAAGCTTGGCATCGTCGACGCCGAACGCTTCGCGGAGCAGAACGACCGCTTCTACGCCGACTACAAGGCCGGCCAGCTCGACATCCAGGCGTACCTGCTCGCCATGCTCACGCCGCTCGCGAAGTATTCGCGCGCGCAGTTGAAGGAATGGCACGACCAGTACATGCACGAGGTGATCAACCCGACCATCGTGCCGGCCGCGCTCGAACTCGTGAAACAGCACAAGGAAGCGGGCGACCTCTGCTGCGTGGTCACGGCCACCAACGAATTCATCACGGCGCCCATCGCCGGGGTGTTCGGCGTGGACAAGCTGATCGCCTGCGAAGTCGAAACCGTGGACGGCCATCCGGCGTCTGCCTTCACCGGCCGACCGACCGGCACGCCGAGCTACCGCGAGGGCAAGATCGTGCGCGTGGAGGACTGGCTGGCCTCGCTCGGCAAGCGCTGGTCCGATTTCGAGCACAGCTACTTCTATAGCGACTCGCACAACGACATTCCGCTGCTCGAAAAAGTCACCGACCCGATCGCGACCAACCCCGACGACACCCTGCGCGCGCATGCGCAACAAGCAGGCTGGCGCATCCTCGATTTGTTCCAGGCATCGTGATCAAGAAATTCATCCGCAAACTGTTTGGCCAGGACGACGCCTCCGCGACCCAGGGCGCCCCGGCCAGCGACACCGCATTGGCTGCGGCGTCGCATGAAAGCGAAGCCGCGGGCGAGGCCACGACGCGCCCGCGCCGCAAGACGGTCACCGCGAAGAAAGCCACGAAGCCCCGCGCGGGCCAGGGCAGCGCAGATCCGGCCGCGCCCGTGGTGCTCTCCGCCGATATCCACGGCATCGATCCCTCGCTCATCTCGCGCAACGCCGTGCGCGTGACCGACGGCCTGCAGCAAGCCGGCTTTCGCGCGTTCATCGTGGGCGGCGCGGTGCGCGACCTGCTGCTCGGCGTCGCGCCCAAGGACTTCGACGTGGCCACCGACGCCACGCCCGACCAGGTGCAGAAGCTGTTCCGCCGCGCCCGCATCATCGGCCGGCGCTTCCAGATCGTGCACGTGCAGTTTGGCCAGGAGATCATCGAAGTCTCGACCTTCCGCGCGCTCGTGGACGCTCCGCCCGCCGAGGCCGCCGGTGGAGCGGGCCACAAGCGCCTGCGCCGCGACGAGCTCGACCGCAAGACCCACCACGTGGACGCGAGCGGCCGGGTGCTGCGCGACAACGTCTGGGGCGAGCAGCACGAAGACGCCACGCGCCGCGACTTCACGATCAACGCGATGTACTACGACCCGGCCACGCAGACGGTGCTCGACTATCACAACGGCATGGCCGACATGCGCGCGCGCCTGCTGCGCATGATCGGCGACCCGGCCACGCGCTTCCGCGAAGACCCGGTGCGCATGATGCGCGTGGTGCGTTTCGCGGCGAAGCTCGGCTTCGAGATCGAAGCCCACACGCGCGCACCGATCCAGGAGCTCGCGGACCTCATCAACAACGTGCCGGCGGCGCGTCTGTTCGACGAGATGCTCAAGCTGCTGCTCTCGGGCCACGCGCTCGAGTGCCTCAAGTGGCTGCGCAAGGAAGGCCTCCATCACGGCCTGCTGCCCCTGCTCGACGTGGTTCTCGAGCAGCCGCAGGGCGAGCGCTTCATCACGCTCGCGCTCTCGAACACCGATGCGCGCGTGCGCGCGGGCAAGCCGGTCTCGCCGGGCTTCCTGTTCGCGACGCTGCTGTGGCACGACGTGCAGCAGCGCCTGCAGCAATACACGGCCGAGGGCGAATTCCCCGTGCCGGCGCTGCATCGCGCGATGGACGACGTGATCGACGCGCAGACCGAAAAGCTCGCGATCCATCGCCGCTACTCGTCGGACATGCGCGAGATCTGGGGCCTGCAACTGCGCCTCGAAAAACGCGGCCGCAGCGCGATCAAGCTGCTGGAACACCCTCGCTTCAGAGCGGGGTATGATTTCCTCCTGTTGCGCTGCGAATCGGGCGAGCTCGACGCCGAAGTGGGCCAGTGGTGGACCGACTTCATCAGCGGCGACCCGGCTGCACGCGAGACGCTGCTCGCCCAGGGCGGCAGCAAGGAACGCGCGCCGCGCAAGCGCCGCCGCCGTGGCGGCGCGAAGAACCGCAAGACGGGCGAAGCCGCAGCGGGTGCCGAAAGCGCCGCAGCGGACTCCGCCCATGGCGGGGGCAACGACGAGCCGCACGAGGACTGAAGCCATGCAGCACGCAACCCGGCTCGGCCAGATCGAATGCACTCGCGCAACACAGGAAGTGAAGCCATGACGGTTGCCTGGCTCGGAATCGGCGCGAATCTGGGGGATGCTCGCCAGACCCTCAAGGACACGGTGGTGTGTCTCGCGCAGCAGCACACCATCACCGTGCTCGCCAAATCGAGTCTGTACCGCACCGCGCCCATCGACGCGGGCGGCGACGACTATTTCAACTGCGTCGTGAAGCTCGATACACGGCTAACGGTGCGCGAGCTGCTCGGCCTGTGCCATCGCATCGAGCACCACTTCGGCCGCGAGCGTCCGTTTCGCAACGCGCCGCGCACGCTCGACATCGACATCCTGCTGTACGGCGAAGCGATCATCGACGAGCCCGACCTGATCGTGCCGCATCCGCGCATGACGGGCCGCGCGTTCGTGCTCGCGCCGCTCGCCGAGATCGATCCCGAGCTCGCCATTCCGGGCCAGGGCGTGGTCAGCACGTTTCTGCCCGCCGTTGCGGAGCAGCGCATCGAAAAGTTGAAACCGCTGTGCCAGTGCCTCGCCGCCCCCGAAGCGGGCAAGTCCACAGGTGTGGCGGCCGATCCCAGCGATCCCAGCGATCCCAGCGATCCCAGCGATTCCGCCGCCTCCGCCGATAACACGCCGCGCTCCTCGGGCCCCTGCCAATGAGCACGCCGCTGTCTTTCGCCACCACGGTCTGCGCACGGCCCGCGGCGCTCCAGTACATCGCGATCGAAGGGCCGATCGGCTCGGGCAAGACGCCGCTCGCGACGCGTCTGGCCGAGCGCTGGTCGATGCAGACGCTGCTCGGCTCGCGCGCGGACAACCCGTTTCTCGAGCGCTTCTACCGCGACACGTCGCGCCACGCGCTGGCCGCGCAACTCGCGGTGGCGCTGCAGCGCGAGCATCTGTCGCGACAAGTGGCCGCGCAACTTGCCGCCGGCACCCCGCTCGTGACGAATTTCCTTGCCGAGCGCAATGACCTGTTCGCGCGCCTGACGCTCGCCGAAGAAGAGCTGCAGCTATTTCAGGCACTCGCCGCGCGCCTTTGCGTGGTGTCGCCGCCGCCCGACCTCGTGGTGTATCTGCAGGCGAGCCCTGAAGCGCTCTATGCGCGCATCCAGAAGCGCGCGGTGGCGGCGGAGCAGCACATCTCCGAGACCTTCCTGCGGGCGCTGTGCGACAGCTACAACGAATTTTTCTATCATTACGACCGTGCGCCGGTGCTGACCGTGGGCGTCGAAAATCTGAACCCGCTCGACTCCGACGCGGACCTTGCGCTGATCGTCGAGCGTATCGAATCGATGCGCGGCCGCAAAGAATCCTTCGTCAAAGGCACGTCGCTTTGAGCGGCGCGCCGTCCGGCACTTCCCCTCCCTAATGGACTAACGGACTCTCGGACTCCCCATGACTTACCTGCAGGAAACGAGCCGCAGCGCGGTCACCGTGCCCAAGCTCCAGGCGATGCGCGACGCCGGCGAGAAGATCTCGATGCTCACGTGCTACGACGCGAGCTTCTCGGCGCTGTGCGACCGCGCAGGCGTGGACACAGTGCTGATCGGCGACTCGCTCGGCAATGTGCTCCAGGGCCATGCCACGACGCTGCCCGTCACCATTGACGACATCGCCTATCACACGGCCTGCGTCGCACGTGCGCAACCGAAGGCGCTGATCATCGCCGATCTGCCGTTCGGCACGTTCGGCACGCCCGAGGACGCCTTCGCGAATTCGGTGAAGCTCATGCGCGCGGGCGCGCAGATGGTGAAGATCGAGGGCGGCGAGTGGCTCGCGCCCACGGTGAAAATGCTGGTCGAGCGCGCGGTGCCAGTGTGCGCGCACATCGGCCTCACGCCGCAATCGGTGCACGCGTTCGGCGGCTTCAAGGTGCAGGGCAAGACCGATGCGGCGGCCGTGCAGCTCGTGCGCGACGCGCTGGCGCTCGAAGCTGCGGGCGCGCAGCTCGTGGTGATCGAGGCGGTGCCGGCGACGCTCGGCGCACAAGTCACGAAGCAGTTGCGCATTCCGACCATCGGCATTGGCGCGGGCCTCGATTGCTCCGGCCAGGTGCTCGTGCTGCACGACATGCTCGGCATTTTCCCCGGCAAGCGTCCGCGCTTCGTGAAAGACTTCATGGCGGGACAGCCCGATATCGAGTCGGCCGTGCGCGCCTATGTGAAAGCCGTGAAGGAAGGCACGTTCCCGGGGCCTGAGCACGCGTTCTGATGCGGCTGCGACCCTTCAGCGGCTTCGAGCCTTCAGCCCTCGGCCGAAGGCTTACTTTGTCGCGGCAATGATCCGCTTGCCCAGCGCTTGACCGGGCACTTCGACAAACCGGTACCCCAGCACCGAAAGAACAAGTGTCAGCAGCACGCACGTCAGGGAGAAAAGGCCTGACGGCACGAGAGATCCGGCCAGACTCATGGCAAATGGATGGAGGAGATAGGTCGAAAAACTGATGCTGCCCAGCCATCCGGTAAGGCGATTCGAGATAAGCGGGGAGCGCCGAATCGCCGGAACGCAAGCGACCAGCAAGAACAGAGCCGGCGCAACCAGCCAGGGAATCAGCGCTTCGTACAAGCTTATGTGCGGATGATGAAAGTAGCCAAAGGAGACGAGGTTTGACATCGCCATGGTGATGCTAAAGACACCCGCGTCGATGTAAAGGCGACGTGGCGTCAAGCTGCCCTCCTGAGCGTGGAATACCCGGCAGCCCAGAATCGCTGCGTACACCAGGCCAATACGGGCGAGCGGAAGGCGATGCCCGATCAAAAGAGAAATGCAGCACAAGAGCAGTTCCACAACCGGCGCGATGACGATCAGCTTGTCGTCGAACCGACGGCCGAAGCTCAGCAAAGCCAAAGCGAAGACTGCATACCAGGCGAACTCGATGCTGAGAGTCCATGTCACGCCCAGAAGGGCCTGCGCACCGAAATAGTCCTGAACGAGCAAGAGGTTGACCACCCAGGTACGAGCCGCGACAACTCTTACGTCGGAAAAGGCCGTGAGATTCGAGCCGTAGCCAAGGAGTGCCAGGAGAGCAAAGGCAACGAGCACGAGCGGGTAAATGCGGAAGACGCGTCGAATCACAAACGTCTTGAGATCGAACCGGTGCCCCGCCGTCATGGGAATCACGAAACCGCTCACAACGAAAAACAGGACCACCCCAAACACACCCGGCGATAGCATTGCCGTAGCCCACGCACCGAATTCTCCGCTCTTTTCAGCGATGTGCTGAAAGAGCACTGCACCCGCAGCAATAAATCGCAATGTGTCAAGAAAAGCCAGGCGCGCTGTCGTGGCCACCCGCCGACTCGTCGCAGTCGGATCCGTCGTGGCAGAAGGGACCGACGCCTGAAACATATCGCCCTTTCCCACTCGTCCCGAAAATGGCTCCGCGGCGCAAACCTGAGGCTGATCGTCGGGCATGATAGCGTCCTGAAACACGACAAAACGCCCTCGTGGGTCACACCGGCACCATACTTGCGGTTGGCCAAGCGACCAGAGGATTGAGTATCGATCAACGGGTCTGCGGCACGAATGCGCTTAATCGACGGGTTTCAGGCATCGCTCATGAGGGACATCATCAACAAGCGAAGCCACCGCGCCGGGAGCCGCTTCGGAAACCGGTGTCACGCCGTTCATATGCGTGGATTGTGTCCGGTCTTCGGCCGTGGCGAATGTTCGCCGTCGCTCATACCGCGTTCGTCGACGAAATATCGAAAGGTTGCGACAGGGCGTAAATCTGGGCGTAGCGTCATCAACGCGGACGGAGCCAATTCGTAGTTCGGACGGCTTTGAGCGCTTCTGGAGCCTCACGCCGTTAGCGAATCAAACGCGTATCAAGCGCGCCGGCACGGCCCCGCGCAGCGCATTGGTCAGCAAGAGCGCCTCGGCGTTGAGCACGTCCTCGCGCGTAAGCGCACGCTCGCGCGCCCCGAACGCCGCATCGGCGAGCAGCACGCCGCGCATCACGCCGGGCAAGAGCCCCGACGAGAGCGGCGGCGTCCACCATTGTCCGTCGAGCTTCACGAACACGTTCGAGCGCCCGCCTTCGGTCAGCTCGCCGCGCTCGTTGAAGAACAGCATGTCGAAGCCACCCTGCGCTTCGGCCTCGCGCCATGCGCGGTCGAACTCGGCGCGCCGCGTCGACTTGCGCAGCAGCAGCGCATCGCCTGACGCAACTGGCGCGAAGCCGTGATCCGGCGCGAGCAGCACGCCAACAGTGTCGTGAGCGAGCGGCGCAAGCGGCGCAAGCGGCGCAAGCGGCGCAAGCGGCGCACTGGTCAGCGTTACCACTCCGCTCTTGCCGAGCGCGAGCCGCAGCCGATGCGGCACGTCCGCTTCCGAGAACGCAGCACACGCCTCAACAAGACGCTCGCGCAACGCTTCCACATCGCACGGAAAACCGAGCCAGGCCGCGCCCGCCGCAAGCCGCGCGAGATGGCGCTCGATATGACGCACGCCCTGCGCGCGCGTCGCATACATCGTTTCGAAGAGTTCGATGCCGGGGTCGGCCTCGGTGAGAAAACGCGCTTTCAAGCGGCACTCCTCGTATTCGTCGGCCGCTACGCTATCCAGCACGATGCCCGCGCCCACGCCCATCTCGCCGCGCCGCATTGCCCCATCGGCGCCGCTGGGGGCGTCGAGCGTGAGCGTGCGGATCACGACCGAGAGACAGAAGTCACCACAGGCCTCGCCTTCGCCAGGAGCGTCCAGCCAGCCGATGGTGCCCGTGTAGAGCCCGCGCGGACCGTGCTCGAGCGCCTCGATCAATTCCATCGTGTGGTGCTTGGGCGCGCCCGTGATCGAGCCGCATGGGAACAGTGCGCGCATCGCGTCGGCGAAGGTCGTGCCGGGGCGCAGTTTCGCCTGCACCGTGGAGGTCATCTGCCAGACCGAGGCATACGGCTCCACACTGAAGAGCGCGGGCACGCGCACCGATCCTGTCTGCGCGACGCGGGACACGTCGTTGCGCAACAAGTCGACGATCATCACGTTTTCGGCGCGATTCTTGGGGTCGCTCGCGAGGAATTGCGCGGCAGCGGCATCTTCGGCGGCATCGGCGCGACGCGCGGTGGTGCCTTTCATCGGCTTCGCGCGCAACGTTTCGCCGTGCTTCTGGACGAACAGTTCCGGCGAGCACGAGAGCACCCAGCGATCGCCCGGCAACGCGATGAGCGCGCCGTAACGCACGCGCTGGCGCTCGCGCAGGCGCCGGTACAACGCCACCGGCGCGCCGAACGCCTCGAAGCCCAACCGGTACGTGTAGTTGATCTGATAAGAGTCGCCGATGCGCAGCGCGTCCTGCACCGCACCGATGTCGCGCTCGAAGCGCTCGCGCTCGACGCCCATCGTCACACCGGCAATGCCAGCCGGCGCGGGGGCCGCGCTGCCCTCGCGCGCGGCGAGCCACGCGTCGGCCTCGTCGCGCGAAAGCCGCTCGCAGCGCGCGAACAATAAAAAACGCAGCGCGGCGTGGCCGTGCTGCGTTTGGCTGGATGAGGCGTCGCGCTTCGCGAATTCGAGCGCGCGCCCGAATTCGTAATCGCCGAGCACGAGCGCATGAAGGGCCGCGCCCGCTCCTGCACTCAATGCTGCATTGACTTCGCGGCACGCCGCGTCGAGATCCGCCGCGCGCTCGCACGCGATCTCGCGCACGAACCCCGTGTACAGGCGGCTCGAACGGCTCGCCGCCGTCGAGTCGCCATCGTCGAGCAGCGCGAAAATCGCGTCGCTGGCCGCGCCGCCTTGATTCACTGCCATTGAACGTTACCGCCTGCCTGCTACCGCACGAAATCCCGACGCGTGCATTAATCGAAGAAGCTCTTTACGCGGTCGAACCAGCTCTTGCTCTGCGGACTGTGGCGCGAGCCACCTTCCACGAGCGACTTCTCGAACTGCTGGAGCAAATCGCGTTGCGGCTCGGTGAGCTTGACCGGCGTTTCGACCTGCACATGCACGTACAGATCGCCGGCGATACTCGAACGCAGACCCTTGATGCCCTTGCCGCGCAGACGGAAAGTCTTGCCCGACTGCGTGCCCTCGGGCACCGTGAAGCTCGCGCGGCCTGCCAGCGTCGGCACTTCGATCTCGCCGCCGAGCGCTGCCGTGGTGAACGGAATCGGCATCTGGCAATGGAGGTCGTCGCCGTCGCGCTCGAAGACCGCGTGCTGCTTGATGTGGATCTCGACATAGAGATCGCCCGACGGCCCGCCGTTGATGCCCGGCTCGCCGTTGCCGGCCGAGCGAATGCGCATGCCGTCATCGATGCCCGCCGGAATCTTCACTTCGAGCGTCTTGGTTTCCTTCACCTTGCCCGCGCCGTGGCAGTTCGTGCAAGGCTCGGGAATATAGGAGCCCGTGCCGTGGCACTTCGGGCAGGTCTGCTGGATGCTGAAGAAACCCTGCGACATGCGCACCTGGCCCGAACCGTGACAGGTCGGACAGGATTCAGGCTTGGTGCCGGGCTTCGCGCCCGAGCCGTGGCAGACGTCGCAGCCGCTCCAGCCCGGCACGCGAATTTGCGTCTCGTAGCCGTGCGCCGCCTGCTCCAGCGTGATTTCCATGCTGTAGCGCAGGTCCGCGCCGCGATACACCTGCGGGCCGCCACGCGCGCCACGGCCGCCGCCGGCCGCCTGGCCGAAAATATCGCCGAAGATGTCACCGAAAGCGTCCGCGAAACCGCCGAAGCCCTGCGCACCCGCGCCGCCCATGTTGGGATCGACACCCGCATGGCCGTACTGGTCGTAAGCCGCGCGCTTTTGCGAGTCCGACAGCATCTCGTAGGCTTCTTTCACCTCCTTGAAATGCTCTTCCGCATCCTTGCTGTCCGGATTGCGGTCGGGGTGATACTTCATCGCAAGCTTGCGATACGCCTTCTTGATTTCGTCGTCGCTCGCGTTCTTCGCGACGCCCAGAACCTCGTAGTAATCCCGTTTCGCCATATCGGTTCAACGCCGGCCGCGCGCCTCGCGGCGCGCGCCGGCTCCTCTTGAATGCTGGATCTCGTGACCCGTTTGCCGCTCCTTCGCACCTTCCGCGCGCGGGCGCTTTTGCGCCCCGGCGGCCCCTGCAAGAGAACGGCCTCCATAAAACAAATGTGCCCGGAGAGCCTAAAGGCCCGCCAGGCGCTGCAATGCCGAAGCGCATCGTAACCGATGCGGCCGGGCTTGGGTCGGCTCAGTCCTATCAAACCGGGCCGCTGATCGAAGCATCCGGCGCGAAACGCGCCGGATGCTCTGGCCCTGAACAAGCAGACTTAGTCCTTCTTGACTTCCTTGAACTCGGCGTCGACCACGTCTTCGGCGGCATGCTGCGGGTTGGCTTCGGCGCCCGCGGCACCTGCAGCCGCACCCGCCGCGCCTTGCGCCGCCTGCATGTCGGCGTACATCTTCTCGCCGAGCTTCTGCGACGCTGCCGACAGCGCCTCGACCTTCGCTTCGACCGTCGCCTTGTCGGCCGACGTGTCCTTCAGCGTGTCTTCGAGTTCCTTCAGCGCGGCTTCGATCTTTTCCTTCTCGCTGGCGTCGATCTTGTCACCGTACTCGGCCACGGCCTTCTTCGTGCTGTGAACCAGCGCGTCGCCCTGGTTGCGTGCGTCGGCCAGCTCACGCAGACGGTGATCTTCTTCCGCGTTCGCTTCGGCGTCCTTCACCATCTTCTCGATTTCGGCTTCCGACAGGCCCGAGTTCGCCTTGATGGTGATGCGGTTTTCCTTGCCGGTCGCCTTGTCCTTCGCGCCGACGTGCAGAATGCCGTTCGCGTCGATGTCGAAGCTCACTTCGATCTGCGGCACGCCGCGCGGTGCGGGCGGAATGCCTTCGAGGTTGAACTCGCCCAGCAGCTTGTTGCCAGCCGCCATTTCGCGTTCGCCCTGGAACACCTTGATTGTCACGGCGCCCTGGTTGTCGTCGGCCGTCGAGTAGACCTGTGCGTGCTTGGTCGGGATCGTGGTGTTCTTGTTGATCATCTTCGTCATGACGCCGCCGAGCGTCTCGATACCGAGCGAGAGCGGAGTGACGTCGAGGAGCAGCACGTCCTTGCGGTCGCCCGAGAGAACCTGGCCCTGAATCGCAGCGCCCACGGCCACGGCTTCGTCCGGGTTCACGTCACGGCGCGGATCCTTGCCGAAGAACTCCTTAACCTTCTCCTGCACCTTCGGCATACGCGTCTGGCCGCCGACGAGAATCACGTCGTCGATGTCGCCGACCTTCACGCCCGCGTCCTTGATCGCCACGCGGCACGGCTCGATGGTGCGCTCGATCAGGTCTTCGACCAGCGCTTCGAGCTTGGCGCGCGTGATCTTGAGGTTCAAGTGCTTCGGGCCCGAGGCATCCGCCGTGATGTACGGCAGGTTGATTTCGGTCTGCTGGCCCGACGACAGTTCGATCTTGGCCTTTTCAGCAGCTTCCTTCAGGCGCTGCAGCGCGAGCACGTCCTTCGAGAGGTCGACGCCCTGCTCCTTCTTGAACTCGCCGATGATGTAGTCGATGATGCGCTGGTCGAAGTCTTCGCCGCCGAGGAACGTGTCGCCGTTGGTCGAGAGCACTTCGAACTGCATTTCGCCGTCAACGTCCGCGATCTCGATGATCGAGATGTCGAACGTGCCGCCGCCCAGGTCGAACACGGCGATCTTGCGGTCGCCCTTTTCGGCCTTGTCCAGACCGAACGCGAGTGCAGCCGCGGTCGGCTCGTTGATGATGCGCTTGACTTCCAGCCCGGCGATGCGGCCGGCGTCCTTGGTGGCCTGACGCTGGCTGTCGTTGAAGTACGCGGGAACCGTGATCACCGCTTCGGTGACCGGCTCGCCGAGGTAGTCTTCAGCGGTCTTCTTCATCTTGCGCAGCACTTCGGCCGACACCTGCGACGGCGCGAGATTGTTGCCATGCGCCTGGACCCATGCGTCGCCGTTGTCGTGCTTGACGATCTTGTAGGGCATCAGGTTGATGTCCTTCTGCACTTCCTTCTCGTCGAAGCGGCGGCCGATCAGGCGCTTGACCGCGTACAGCGTGTTCTTCGGGTTCGTGACCGACTGACGCTTGGCCGGCGCGCCGACCAGCACTTCGTTGTCGTCCATGTAAGCGATGATCGACGGCGTCGTGCGAGCGCCTTCCGAGTTCTCGATCACCTTGACCTGATTGCCTTCCATCAGTGCCACACACGAATTGGTGGTGCCGAGGTCGATGCCGATGATTTTGCCCATTTTGTCAATTCTCCAGATTTTGATCGCTGTGCGTTCGCCGCGTCTCGCGTGGTGCGGGGGCGTTCGCCTCAGCTCAATTCGGTTTGTTTCAATTCACTGTTGCCCAAATAGGTGCCGCAAGGATGTTTTCAAGAGCTTTGGGCTATGAATTCGTTAATTTTTTTCGATCGGTGGCGTGTCGCTCGAAACAGCGCCGCCCAGACTTTCCAACGCCTTACAAAACAACGGCGAATCGACCGGCAGACGCCTTACTTCGGCTGCGAAACCGTGACCAGCGCCGGGCGCAGCACGCGGTCGGCAATCACATAACCTTTTTGCAGCACCGCGACGACCGTGTTCGCCTCCTGCTCCGAAGGCACCATCGAGATGGCCTGATGGCGATGCGGGTCGAACTTCTCGCCCACCGGGTTGATCTGCATCACCTTGCCCTTCTCGAGCGCGCCGATCAGTTGCTTGAGCGTCAGCTCGACGCCTTCGTTGACCTTCGCGAGGTCGTCCGAACCATGCGCCAGCGCGGCTTCGAGGCTGTCCATGACCGGCAGCAGATGCTCGGCGAAGCTCTCGATGGCGAACTTGTGCGCCTTGGCAACGTCTTCCTGACCGCGGCGGCGGACGTTTTCCGTCTCGGCCTTGGCGCGGATGAATGCATCCTGCAGCTCGGCGACCTTCGCCTGGGCCTCTGCCAGCGCTGCTTGCGCGTCGCCTTCGGGCGCCTGCGCGGCGCCTTCGGCCGCAGATTGTTGCTGCTGAGCAGCGGCTTGCGACGCCTCGTCCGCGGGCGTGGGGTTCTGGCTCGTCGGGTTCTCTTGCGTGTTTTCCATGTCGCTGAACGTCGTTGAATAGTAAAAGGGGAAACAAGGCGCGGACCGTTCTGGCCAGCTCGTTTGCTACGCTGACGAGCGATGCGCCAACGCTACAGCCGCCTTGTCCATCGCGACAGCACGTGGGTGCCGGATCATTTATTTCAAGGGCCTCGCGCGGTTTTTTTATCCATGGATCAAACCGCCGAAATCGCTCGTTACAACCATTACTGCAGTGCCGCAACAATGAAATTGAGTACGGGGCAACCCTGGCCTACACTCAGGAACAGGTGCTGCTCACAGGGCATTTACCCTGAGTCCGGCACCGCACTGATGGGGCCCTGCTGTTGCGTCTGTGGCCCATGTATTGGCCGTTTTGCAGCTTTTCTTCCCTTGGGGGAGTACCGTGAAACTGACCTTTGCCATCTCGGTGGTCGCGTTGGTACTCATCGCCGGGACCACCACCATCTGCATGTCCGGCGTCGTGAACGACAATACGACGGAATACGGGGGCGTTCACGCCACAATGGAGGCGCTCTTCAATCCTCACGCGAAAGTTTGTCGATAGTGCGACGGTCGCGCTTGGTGGGCCTGCCGTGCAGCACGGCGGCGGGCTCGCGAAACAGCCGCCTGCGCTCCTGTTCGGCCGTGCGCTGCGCGCGGCCGGCCTCTGTCTCCGCATAGAGCGTCTGGGCGATGCTCGCCGGGCCGCGCACCTCGCAGATGCCGAGCACCTGCACCTCCCATACCGCGTGATCGATCTCGATCTTCACGAAGTCGCCCACGCGCACGTCCCGGGAAGCCTTCACGACATCGCCGCCGATCCGCACGCGGCCCTTGCCGATGGCGTCCGACGCCTGCGAACGCGTCTTGAAAAAGCGCGCGGCCCAAAGCCATTTGTCGATGCGCAGACGCGCGCCGGGTTCGGTCGAAATCTTGTAATTCATGGATGCTTCCTGATTGAGCGCCGCTAAAGTCCCGCGCTCAGGCCGTCGCGCCGGCTGGAACCGGCGCCCGCACCGGCCAGCCCTGCAGGTTCTGCGCAACGATTTCTCCGAGCGCTGCGATCCACGCAGGCGACGCGTTCAGGCACGGAATACGGTGGAACTCCTTGCCGCCGCCATGCAGGAACTCGTCGCGGACCTCCATGCCGATTTCCTCGATGGTCTCGAGGCAGTCCGCCGTAAAACCAGGGCAGAACACGTCGGCGCGACGCACGCCGCCCTGTCCGAGCTCCTTGAGCGTCGGCGCGGTATAGGGCTGCAGCCACTGCGCGCGCCCGAAGCGGGACTGGAACGTGACGCGGCATTCCACCGGCGTGAGTTCGAGCGCATGCATGAGGAGCGAGGCCGTCTGCTGGCATTGATCGTGGTACGGGTCGCCGAGATCGAGCGTGCGGCTCGGCACGCCGTGAAAACTCAGCACGAGGCGATCTCCCGCCGCGAAGTCGGGGCGGCCGTGCGCCTGCCAGTACTCCCGCACCTGAGTCGCGAGCGCCCCGATATAAGCCGGATGGTCGTGGTATGCGCGCACCGTGCGGATTTCCGGCTGGTTGCGCATGCGCCGCAGCTTGGCGAACGCGGCGTCGAAAGCCGTGGCCGTGGTCGACGCCGAGTATTGCGGATACATCGGCATGAGCAAAATGCGCTCGGCGCCGGCGAGCTTGAGCTGGCTGAGCATCGCCGCGATGTCGGGCGTGCCGTAGCGCATCGCATGGTCCACAAGCACGGCGTAGTCGTTCAGATGCAGCAGATGGCGCAAGCCGTCGGCCTGCTTCTGCGTGTGCACGCGCAGCGGGGAGCCTTCGGGCGTCCAGACCGCCGCGTATTTCTTCGCCGACGAACGGCTGCGAAACGGCAGGATCAGCCCGCGCAGGATGACCTGCCAGATGGGCGCGGGAATCTCGACCACGCGCGGATCGGAAAGGAACTGCGCCAGATAGCGGCGCACGGCGCGCGGCGTGGGCGCGTCGGGCGTGCCCAGATTGATGAGCAGCACCGCGACGCGATGCGCAACGGCTGACTGCAGGGGTCGCTCCAGGTCGAAACGCATAGGCGGTCAGGGACGCCGCGCTTCAAGGCGCGGCAAAGTTGCACCAGTGCGCATTATAGCGGGCGTAAATGGATGCGCCGGGCCAGCTCCAAAGCCCGCTCACGAGGCGCGGGATGCACGGCGGCGGCGCACGCCAAACCCCCACCGTTAGCCATTCGGCCAGTGGCGCGCGGCCCGGCTTTGGGCGATGATCGGTGCAAAGGGAAACGCGGGCAAACCGCGCGGCAAGCGCTTTCAGCTCTGGCTAAGCGTGAGCGAGAGCAGGCGCGCGGTGATGTCCACGATCGGAATCACGCGGTTGTAGGCCATGCGCGTCGGGCCGATCACGCCGAGCGTGCCGACAATCTTGCCGTTCACTTCGTAGGGCGCGGTCACCACGCTCATTTCCTCGATCGGCACGAGGTTCGACTCGCCGCCAATGAAGATCTGCACGCCCTGGGCGTGGCTTGACACATCGAGCAGCTGCAGCAGACTCGTTTTCTGGTCGAACACGTCGAAGAGCTTGCGCAGGCGCGCCATGTCCGACGACAGATCGGCCACTTCGAGCAGGTTGCGCTCGCCGGAAATGAGCACGGTCTCGCCGGTATCGGTTTCGTCGGTGCTCGCGGTCACGGCGGCGTGCATGAGCGTGGTCATGTCGCCGCGCAGCGCGTCGATCTCTTCGCGCAGGCGCCGCCGCACCTCGTCGAACGAAAGTCCGGCGAAGTGCGCGTTGATGTAATTGGAGGCTTCGATGAGCTCGGAAGGCGTGAAGTCGCGCTGCGTCGCCATGATGCGGTTCTGCACGTCGCCTTCGGGCGTCACGATGATGAGCAGGATGCGCTTGTCCGACAGGCGCATGAACTCGACCTGCTTGAACACGTGCGTGCGCCGCGGCGTGAGCACCACGCCCGCGAACTGCGAGAGATTCGAAAGTACGCTGGCCGCCGCCGCCACCACCTTCTGAGGCTCGCCGGGGCGCAGCGTGGTCTTGACCGCCCGCGTGAGCGCGTCGTCGTCGGCCGAGGGCTCGACAGTGAGCAGGGTGTCGACGAACAGGCGATAGCCGCGCGGCGTGGGCACGCGCCCTGCCGAGGTGTGGGGGCTCGACACAAGCCCCAGCTCCTCGAGGTCCGACATCACGTTGCGGATCGTCGCCGGGCTCAGCTCCAGGCCGGAAAAGCGCGACAGCGTGCGCGAGCCGACCGGCTGACCTTCGGCGATGTAGCGCTCGATCAGCGTTTTGAGGAGGGTTTGTGCGCGAGGGTCTAGCATGACTGAAAATTCTAGCCTAATGCCGGGTTGGCGGCGAGTCCGCCCGCGCTCGCGCCCGCGGCCCGGCCGTGCGGGAACCGCGGCAGCCTGTGCACTGTTTTGGCCGGTCTGTCATCGCCGCGTCACGCCGGCCTGCAAAAAAGGGGCGCAGCCCCTGCCCACGCCCCGTGGGCAGGGGCTGCCAGGTTCTTTTCGAGACCCGACTATGGTGTAATGCCGGCATGCAGATCCAGAAGATCCAGAGCCAGTTCAAGACTGTTGCGCTCGTCGGGCGCAGCAATACCCAAGGCATCGGCGAGCCGCTGATGGCGCTCGCCCACACGATTTCGCAGCGCGGCTTCGACGTGGTGTTTGAAGCGCACACCGCCCAGCAGATCGGCGCCACCGGCTATCCGGCGCTACAGATCGCCGAAATCGGCGCGCGCGCGGACGTGGCCGTGGTGCTCGGCGGCGACGGCACGATGCTCGGCACCGGCCGCCAGCTCGCGCCCTACCGCACACCACTCATCGGCATCAACCACGGGCGTCTGGGCTTCATCACCGACATCCCGTTCGCCGACATGCAGGAAGTCGTGCCGCAACTGCTCGCGGGCAGCTTCGAGCGCGAGGAGCGCTCGCTGCTCGAATCACGCATTACGCGCGGCGGCGACCCGATCTACCACGCCCTTGCGTTCAACGACGTGGTGGTGAACCGCAGCGGCGTTTCAGGCATGGCGGAGTTGCGCGTGCACGTGGACGGCCGCTTCATGTACAACCAGCGCTCGGACGGGCTGATCGTCGCCACGCCCACAGGCTCGACCGCCTATTCGCTCTCGTCGCAGGGGCCGCTGCTGCATCCGCAGTTGCAGGGCATCGTGCTCGTGCCGATTGCGCCGCACGCGCTCTCGAACCGCCCGATCGTGCTGCCCGACGACTGCAAGGTCAGCATCCAGATCATCGCGGGACGCGACGTCAACGTGAACTTCGACATGCAGTCGTTCACGGCCCTCGAACTCAACGACGTAATCGAGGTGCGCCGCTCGCGCCATACCGTGCCTTTCCTGCACCCGGTCGGCTACAGCTATTTCCGGACCCTGCGCCAGAAGCTGCACTGGAACGAACACCCCTCGCTGCAAGACGACCCGGAAGACTGACGCCGCCATGCTCCGCCATCTTTCGATCCGCGACTTCGTGATCGTCGCCGCGCTCGACCTCGAATTCGACAACGGCTTTTCCGTTTTCTCTGGCGAAACCGGCGCGGGCAAGTCGATCCTGATCGACGCCCTTGCGCTCACGCTCGGCACGCGCGCCGACGCAGGCGTCGTGCGCACGGGCGAAAGCCGCGCCGACATCACCGCCGAGTTCGACGCCCCGCCGCACGTGGCGCAGTGGCTCGACGAGCAGGCGCTCGCCACGCCCGACGGCGAGGACACCGTGATGCTGCGCCGCGTGGTCGACAGCGGCGGGCGCTCGCGCGCGTTCATCAACGGCACGCCGGCCACGCTCGCGCAGCTGCGCGAAGTGGGCGAGCGCCTCGTCGACATCCATGGCCAGCACGCGCATCAGCTGCTCATGCGCCCCGACGCGCAGCGCGAGCTGTTCGACACGCACGCGGGCCTGGTCGACACGGCTGCCGCCGTCACGCGCGCGTGGCGCGCCGCCCGCGACGCGCGCCTCGCCGTGCAAACCGCGATGTCGCGCGACCGGGAACTCCAGCTCGAGCGCGAGCGCCTTGCCTGGCAACTCGCCGAACTCGACAAACTCGCGCCGCAGCCCGGCGAGTGGGAAGAGGTGAACGCCGAGCACGTACGGCTCGCGAATTCGGCGAATCTGATCGAAGGCGTGCAAGGCGCGCTCGCGGCGCTCTCCGAATCCGACGAGGCGATGATCTCGCATCTGAATTCGATCCTCTCGAAGCTGCGCGATCTCGCCGAAGTCGATCCCGCGCTTGGCGACGCGCTCGCCGCGCTCGAACCCGCCGCGATCCAGTTGCAGGAAGCGGCCTACTCCCTCTCCCATTACGCCCAACGGCTCGATCTCGATCCGCAACGGCTCGCGCAGGTCGAGCACCGGCTCGACGCACTGCACTCGGCGGCACGCAAGTTCCGCCTCCAGGCCGGATCGCTGCCCGAGGAACACGCGGCGCGCCGCGCCCAGCTTGCGGCGCTCGACGCCGCCTCCGACCTCGACGTGCTGCGCGCGGCCGCCGACAAGGCACACGAAGCGTATCTCACTGAGGCGCGCGAGCTTTCGAAGTCGCGCGCGAAGGCCGCCAAGGCGCTTGGCGCAGCGGTCACGCAGGGCATGCAGGAATTGTCGATGGCGGGCGGCAGCTTCGAGGTCGCGCTGGTGCCGCTCGGCAGCAGCGCGAACGGCGAGCCGATCGGCGGCGCTCACGGTCTCGAGCAGATCGAATTTCGCGTGGCCGGCCACGCGGGCGTGCCGCTGCGCCCGCTCGCGAAGATCGCCTCGGGCGGCGAACTCGCGCGCATCAGCCTCGCACTCGCCGTGATCGCGAGCGCCGCGAGCCCCACGCCGACGCTGATCTTCGACGAAGTGGACACCGGCATCGGCGGCGGCGTCGCCGAGGTGGTCGGGCGCTTGCTGCATCAGCTCGGCCGACAGCGCCAGGTGCTGTGCGTCACGCACCTGCCCCAGGTTGCCGCGCGCGGAGATCACCACTTCCAGGTCTCGAAGGCCGGCGACGGCAATGGCGGCACCGTCTCGGTCGTCACGCCGCTCGACAGACCGGGCCGTGTGGAGGAAGTCGCGCGCATGCTCGGCGGGCTGGAGATCACCGCCACCACGCGCCGGCACGCAAAGGAAATGCTGGCGGCTTGAGCGGTATCTGGATTACCCGATTATTCGCGACATTGCCGAAAGCGGCGAGCCGATGCTCATCACCCGCAATGGCGAAGCCAAGGTTGTCGTGCAGGACGCTCAGTCGTACGAAGACATGCAACAGACATTGGCGCTTCTGAAGATCCTCGCCTTGGGGCGCAAGGAAATCGAAGCAGGCCACGTCATCCCGGCGAGCACGGTGTTCGCCGAACTGGAGTAAATGGACAACGACGACGGCATTGCATGAAAGTCGTCTTTCTCCAATCCGCCCGCACCGACCTGCAACGGCTCAGACGCTATCAGGTCACCAAATTCGGCGGTCTTATCTGGCGCGAAGCGCTTGAGCGCATCCAGCGCGACGTGGCTCAACTCGAATCATTTCCACAGAACGGCTCGATCCCGCCTGAACTGGCTGAGCTCGGTATAGCCAACTATCGGCAGTTGGTTAGCGCAATGTGCCGCATCATCTACGAAATCGACGATCAGGCTTTTCATATCCACTTGATCGTCGATACTCGAAGAGATTTGAAAGACCTTCTGGCTAAACGTCTCTTGAGACCTTAGCCGTTCCCCTGGATGTTTTCCGCCCGAACCGGCTGCGGCGGTGGTGATCGAAGCAGCGGGCCGACGGCCAGCATCTGCCGCAAGAAACGGCGACGCGGTTCGTGATTGTTTAACATGCGTGCTCCGGTTTGGCCTGCGACGCGGGGAAACCGGCGCCGGCACAGCGAAGCGCGGGCCAGACGCGACTCACTTGCTGTGCGTTTTTTGATTTGGATGCGCAGGCAACGATCGATATGAGGCGTTGATATGCCAGTGGCGTCAGCACCTTAAACGATGCGCAGGCCTTTGCGAGTGGCCAGCCGGGTGTTTCATCCAGATGGATTGATACAAGTCAGACGGCGCCCTACAAGTCACTCGGCGGACACCGTCAAATCCTCCGGATAAGTGTTAAATACAGGAGCGAAACCGATGGAGATATTTCAACGGCAAATCCGATGCAATTACATTGCATGCCTAAACATCTAGAAGCTGCTTCCGAAAACTGGAAATCGACGGCGACGCGGCGTGCGCAAACAGCACGCCGCGTCGCTCGCCGCCTTAGCCCTGCTCCCCAAACACCCGCTTCCAGAGCGCCAGCACGGCTTGACGCTCGTGCTCGACCCGCGCGGGATCGACGCGCGCCGCCTCCATGCCGTCGAGCCGCAACTGGTGCTGGAGCTTGCGATAGAGCCGGTACGCCGAGCCAATCGTGTCGGCCTCCTCCTCGCTCATCAGCCCAAAGCGCGACACCTCGCGCAGGAGCGCGATATTGCCTGTGTTGCGGATCAGCTCGGGGTCCTGCGCCGCGTGCAGCAGCACCCAGTACTGCACGAGGAATTCGATATCGACCATGCCGCCGCGGTCGTGCTTCAGATCGAATAGCTCGGTGCGGTTCGGGTGGCCATCTTCCACGCGCTGGCGCATTTCGACGATCTCCCGGGCGAGCAGCGCCGCATCGCGCGGTGTCGTGAGCACCTGCACGCGAATCGCCTCGAAAGCATTGCCGATGTCCGCGTCGCCCGCCGAAAAACGCGCGCGCGTGAGCGCCTGGTGCTCCCACACCCACGCGGTATTCGCGGCGTCGCCCTCGCGCAGCTGGTAGCGCCGGAACGAGCCAAGATCGGTGACGAGCAGCCCCGATTCGCCGTTGGGCCGCAGGCGCAGATCGACGTCGAACAGCGTGCCCGCGCCCGTGGAGGTCGTGAGCCAGGTGATGAGCCGCCGCGCGAACGTCGCGTAAATCTCCGAGGCGCGCTCGTCCTCGTCGTCGTAGAGGAAGATGAGGTCGAGATCCGACGCGTAGCCCAGCTCCTTGCCGCCGAGCTTGCCGTAGGCGATCGCCGCGAAGCGCGGCACCTCGCGGTGGCGCTTCGCGAACTGCTTCCACACGGTTTCGATGGTCACGTCGAGCACCGCGTCCGCGAGCTCGGAGAGCCGGTCGCTCACGTGCTCGACCGTCAGCCGGCCCGCGAGATCGTTGAGCAGGATGCGGAACACCTCGGCCTGGTGCGCGTGGCGCACCAGGTCCATCTGCTGCTCGACGTCGGCAGCGGCCGCCAGGCGCGCGCGCAGCAGACGCGAAAACGCCGGCCAGTCGAAGGGCGTGGCGACCGCTTCGTCGTCGAGCAACTCGTCGAGCAGTTGCGGATGGCGGACCAGATAGCCCGCCGCCCAGCGCGACGCGCCCAGCACCTTGAGCACACGATTGAGCGCATCCGGATATTCGGTGAGCAGTGCGAGATACGCGCCGCGCCGGATCACGGCTTCGAGCAGATCGAACATGCGCGCGAGCGTGTCGCCGCGCCGCTCGCGCGGCTCCAGCGTGCGCGCCGCTTCGAGCGCGCGCTGCGCGACGCTGTCGAAGCGCTCGCGGCTTTTCTCGGGCAGCCCCGTATAGCGCGACGACTGCCACAGCCCGCGCAGGCGCGCGAGCAGCGGCGCGGGATCGTCGATGCCGAGTTCCGCGAGGCGTTCGAGCAGCGTGCCGTCGGCGCCCTCTTCGGTTAGCGCGTCGCTCCAGACCCAGGCGGCCGCGCCGTCCCCGGGCACGCCGCGGCCGCTGTCGCCGCTCACTTTGTCGGAGAAAATCTGGTCGAACTGGCGCTCGACCTTCTCGCGATGCGCGTCGAGCACCGTCATCAGCGCGGCGTAGTCGTCAAAGCCCATCGACTTCGCGAGGGCCACGCGCTCTTCGGGATCGACGGGCATCGCATGGGTCTGCGCGTCATCGCGGTATTGCAGCCGGTGTTCGAGCTCGCGCAGGAAGTTATAGGCGCTCGTGAGCTCGCTGCAAACCTCGGGCGCGATCAGCCCGCGCGCCGCCGCGTAGCCGAGCACCGCGAGCGTCGGGCGCACCCGAAAGCCCGCGTCCTGGCCGCCGCGAATCAACTGGAACACCTGCGCGCTGAACTCGATCTCGCGGATGCCGCCGCGCCCGAGCTTGATGTCGTCGGCCTTGTCGGGGCGCATGGAGGCGCGGCGCTGCGCTTCATGGCGGATCTGCATGTGCAGCGAGCGGATCGCGCTGATCACGCCGAAGTCCAGATAGCGCCGGTAGACGAACGGCTTCACGAGCCCTTCGAGCTGCGAGGCGAGCCGCAGCGCGCTTTCGCTCGACGTCTCCGAGACGAGCCGCCCCTTGATCCACGCATAGCGCTCCCACTCGCGGCCCTGCACGTAGAAGTACTCCTCAAGCATGCCGAGGCTGCATACGAGCGGACCCGAGTCGCCGTTGGGGCGCAGCCGCATGTCGACGCGAAACACGAAGCCGTCCGCCGTCACATCGGAGAGCGCGCCGATGAGGCGCTTGCCCACGCGCGCGAAGAAGTCCTGGGTGGCGATGGGCGAGCGCTGGCCGCCCGTGGTCTCGCCGTCGTCCTCGTAGACGAAGATCAGGTCGATGTCCGACGACACATTGAGCTCGCGCCCGCCGAGCTTGCCCATGCCCACCACGCCCAGCGTCAGGCGCTCGCCGTTCGGCCCGCGCGGCTCACCGAAGACCGCCTCGAGGTCCGCGCTCACGACTGCCAGCGCGCGCTGGATCGTCAGTTCGGCGAGATCGGTCATGGCGCCGGTGACCTCGACGACATCGGCCGCGCCGGCGAGGTCGCGCTCCATCACCGCGCAGATGACCTCGGCGCGCAACTGGCGCAGCGCCTTCTTCAACTGCTCGTCGGTGAGCGGCGCAGCGGCGACGGGGGTGGCATTATCCGCATTGGCCGGGCCGCCGCGCGCCTCGTCGCACAACGCATCGAGCCGCGCGGACAGCGTCGCGCGCGTGAGCGGCGCAGCCGCAAGCGCCTGAACCTGATCGGCCAGGCCAGCGCGGGCCGCATAGGCACGCGCCGCATAACGCGAATATTGGGAACTCAGAAGGGAAATGTCAGTCATGGTGGATCTTTGCCCGGCTCGTGGAGCGGGGGTTGGGTGGAGGATGGGTCAACACCGGCATTGCGTCAGCCGCCCCCGCCGCCGTGCCAAAAACCCCGTGCACCAGCGCGCGACAGGCCATCCCGGCTTCCCCGGATGGCCGGCTCCATGGCCCCCTGTGATACATTTCGACGTCAGAACGCAACGCTACCATACCCCACCCGCCGCAGCATGTCCGAGCGTAACGACCCCGCGGGCCAGCATCAAACCGGACATGCCAGCCGGGAAAATGCAGGCGTGGGCTCACAGCACCATCACCCTGTCCTGCGCCACACGTTCCGCGTGCTGGCCGGCATCGCACTCGTCCTTTATTTCATCGTCGCGGTGCTGCTGCTCGGCCTGCGCTATGTCGTGCTGCCTTACGTGGACGATTTTCGTCCGCGCATCGAAAAGCTGGTCTCCGACAAGATCCACGCCGAGTTTCGCATCGGCAAGCTCTCGCCTCACTGGTCGGGCTTCCAGCCCGGCATCGACGTCGCGGGCCTGACGATCCGCGACCGCCACGGCAACCTCGCGCTGAACGTCCCGCACGCAACGGCCGCGGTCTCGTGGCGCTCGCTCGTGAGCTTCGAGCTGTTGCTCTCGAGCGTCGTGGTCGAGCGCCCCGACGTGCTGATCGCGCGCGAGGACGACGGCATGCTCACGGTCGCCGGCGTGCCGGTGCCCACGGCGCATACGGGCAACGCCACCTTTACGACCTGGCTCATGCGCCAGCAGGCCATCGTGCTGCGCGGCGGCACGCTGCGCTGGCACGACGCCACGCGCGACGCGCCCGAGCTCAAGCTCTCGGACATTCGCCTCGCCATCCTCAACGACGGCTACGACCACCGCGTCGCGCTGCAGGCGCCGGCCGAGGGCACGGTGCTGCACGGGCCGCTCGACTTCCGCGCGCACTTCCGGCACGCGCGCAACGCGCAGGCGGGCAAGCCGCTCGACTGGAGCGGCGACGCCTACGTCTCGACCGGCCCCGTGGACCTGCCCACGCTGGCGCGCTACATCGCCTTGCCGCTCACGACCTATGCCGGGCGCATCAACAATGCAATCTGGGCGCACTTCGAGGCGGGCCGCATCAAGTCCGCCGACGGCGTGCTGAGCGGCAACGACATCGCGCTGCGCGTGAAGGCGACCCAGCCGCGCCTCGACCTGCCGGTCGCGCAATTCAGTTGGCGCATCGCGGCCGAGCCCGGCGACTACACCCTGCAAATGCGCGATTTCCATGCCGAGCTCGGGCAACCGCCGCTCGACGACGGCACGCCGCTCACGCGCTCGCTCGCGTTTGCGACGCTGGACGGACATATGCGCGAGCAGTCGCTGCAGCACGGCCAGCTCCTTTCGGTCAATGGCGACCGCATCGATCTGGGCATCCTCGCCGAATTCATGCGCGCGCTGCCATTGCCCGGGCGCGTGCAGAACGCGCTCGTGCGCTTCAATCCGCAAGGCGTGATCGCCAATTACGATCTCGCGCTGGAGCGCGCAAGCCCCGAGGGCGGCGAAGCGGCCGCCGAGCAGCGCGACAAGAGCGTCGAGCCCATCGTCCACTATCGCTTCAAGGGCGACCTGCAAGGCATCAGCGTGGCAGCCCAGGAGCCGGGGCCCGGCCTCACGCCGCGCGGCCATCCGCGCGCGGGCCTGCCCGGCATCGAGAACCTCTGGGGGAAAATCGACGCCGACGAATCGCGCGGCTCGCTACACCTCGACACGGCCGCGAGCACGCTCACGCTGCCGGGCGTATTCGACGATCCGCGCCTGAAGTTCGACCGCCTGTGGGGCGCCATGACCTGGACGATCGCCGCGCAGCGCCAGCCCGGCGACAAGCTCAAGGCGTTTGCGGTCAACGTGAGCGAGCTGGGCGTGCAGAACGCCGACGCGCGCGCGACCATGACCGCGCACTACACGAACCCCGGCCACGGACGCGGCGCGCTCGACCTCGTCGCCAAATTCGATACGGCGCAGGTCAAGGCCATCGCGCGCTATCTGCCCACCAGCATCCCTGAGAAGACCCGCGTCTATCTGGGCCACGGGCTGCAGGCGGGGGTCTCGAAAGGCGGGACCATCGAGATCCATGGCGATCTCGCCAAATTCCCCTACTCGCGCGACCCGGAGGCGGGCCAGTTCCGCATCGTCGCGCCGTTCCAGAACGGGCGCTTCGAGCCGACGCCGTTTCCGCCGCGCACGCTGCGCAACGGCGCGCCGAACGTCTGGCCCGCGTTCGACGGCATCGACGGCGTGTTCCAGCTTCACGAGAACAAGCTGCGCTTTGACGTCGCGCGCGGTCATTACCGCAACTTCGTGCTGCGCGACGTGACCGGGCGCATCGACGAACTCGGCATCAAGGGCTCCGATATCGTGATCGAGGGCGCGGGGCGCGGGCCGCTCGCGGACCTGCTCGATTATGCGGACAACAGCTCGATCGGCGCGATGTCGAAACACGCTACCGAGAAGGTGCAGGCGCAGGGGCCGGCCACGCTCGCGCTCAAGCTCACGATCCCGCGCAAGCCGATGCCCACGGTGAAGGTGGCTGGCGCCATCGGCTTCGAGAACGACACGCTCACGGCCAATAACGTGCCGCCGCTGTCCAGCCTCACCGGCAAAGTGCACTTCACGAACCGCAGCGCGCAGGTGGAGCGGCTCACGGGACGCTTCCTTGGCGGCGAGGTGCGCGCGAACGGCGGCCTGAGCGATGACGGCCGCTATCACGTGAACGTGGCCGGCAACGTGGCCGTCGACGCGGCGCGCGGGCTGAACCTGCACGGCACGGCGGCGGCGGTGCTTGGCCGCTTTTCGGGCTCGGCGCCGTGGTCGCTCTCGGTGGCGGGCGAGCGCGGCCATCTGCCCGACGTGAAGGCGCACTCGGATCTGACCGATCTCGCGATCGACTTGCCCGCGCCATTCGGCAAGACCGCGGGCGCGCCCATGCCGCTGCGCTTCGAGCTGCAGCCCGGCGCCGGCGACGGCAGCGACACGGAGACGACGGCCGCCGCCGACGCCCCGCTGTACGAGCATGCCGATCTCACGCTCGGGCCGCTCGCGGCGCGCTACGTGCTGCGCCGCAATCCGGGCCACGTGCCAGGCGTGGTGCGCGGCGTGATCGCCATGAACCGGCCCGCCGATCTGCCCAGCGAAGGCGTGGTCGCGGTGGTCGACATGCCCACCTTCAACGCCGACGCATGGCGCGGGGTGGCGCAGGAGCTGCGCGGCAGCGCGGCAGCAAGCGAAGCCGCGGCTGCAGCGGCGCCGCCCGCATCGCAGGCGGCGGCAAACGCCCGCCCGCCACAACCCGCATCGCAGACAACGGCGAGCGCCGGGAACACCGCAAGCGCAACGAGCACAGCAAGCGCGCTACAAGCCGCATCGACAGCAAGCGCCGCAAGTGCCCCAAGCGCCGAAAGCCCAACCACCGCGCCCGTCCCCGGCGGCGCGTTCGCATCCTATCTGCCCTCGCGCTTCGCGGTCCACGTCGGCATGCTCACGCTGCTCAAGCGTCACTGGGAAAACGTGATCGTGGGCGCCACGCGCACCGGCAAGCAATGGCAGGCCAACGTCGCGTCGAATCAGGTCTCGGGCCACGTCGCGTGGAAGCCGGGCCCCGTGGCGGGCTCGCCCGGCACGCTCGAAGCGCAGCTCGCCCGCCTCGTCGTGCCCGCCGCGACCGAGAACGATCTGCTCGGCCAGGCCATGTCGCAGCGCGCCCAGAACATGCCGTCGATCGACCTCGTCGTGAACCAGCTCATCGTGCGCGACCACGACTTCGGCCGCCTGCAGATGAGCGCCCACAATTACGTCGACAATGGCGTGCCGGTCTGGCAGCTCGACACCCTCGACATCACCAACCCTGACGCGCACTTCACCGCGACCGAGAACTGGCGCGCCGTGGGCGACGAAGCGCCCCCCGCCGACACCGCGGGCGGCGCGAGTGAAACGCCGCGCCGCACCGTGCTCGACTTCCACCTCGACCTCAAGAACGCGGGCTCGCTGCTCGAACGCGCGGGTGTCGCGCATGTGGTCAGGGGCGGCCAAGGCACGTTGAGCGGCAAGCTCGCGTGGCGCGGCGGCCCGACGGCGCTCGACTATCCGACGCTCGAAGGCAGCCTCGCGCTCGACCTGCACCATGGCCAGATTCTCAAGATCAATCAGGGAGTGGCGTCGCTGCTCGGGGTGCTGAGCCTGCAAAGCTTCGCGCACTTTCCCGAGATGGATTTCCACGACCTGTTCGGGCCGGGCCTGCCGTTCACGAGCGTGACGGGCACCGGACAGATCCAGAACGGCGTCGGCCGCACCGACGACTTCAAGCTCGTGACGGCGCCGGGCCGCGCGCAGATGGCCGGCACCATCGACCTCGCCCACAAGACCCAGGATCTGCGTGTGCACGTCGTGCCCACGGTGAGCGCCGGCGCGGGCGTGATCGCCGCGACGATCATCAACCCGTTCTTCGGGCTTGGCGCGCTGATCGCCGATGTCGTGCTCCTGCATACCGTCGAAGTGGCATTCGCGCGGACCTATGCGATCACGGGTTCGTGGTCCAAACCGCATGTCGAGCGACTGCCGGACGATCAGGGTAAGATGAATACGCCGGTTCCGGCGGCGGCGCATTGAGCGGCGCAGCGGCTTGCCGCGCGCCTTCGTGCCGTGCACCGCAACCGGACCCCCCCGTCTCTCTTCTCAAGAGCCGTCGATGAGCCACCCCCCCTCTCCCGCAACGCCCGTCCCCAGTGGTCTCAGTGACTCTGGCAGCACGCGGTTTCGCGTCGCCGCGTTGCAGATGGTCAGCACGCCCGATCGCGAGCGCAACCTGGCCGACGCCGAGGGCCTGATCGGAGAGGCCGCCAGTCAGGGCGCGCGCCTCGTGCTGCTGCCGGAATACTTCTGCTTCATGGGCCACAAGGACACCGACAAGCTCGCCATCCGCGAACCTTACGAAGACGGCCCGATCCAGCGCTTTCTCGCCGCTGCCGCGAAGCGCCACGGCGTCTGGATCATCGGCGGCACGCTGCCGCTGAAAGCGCCCGAAGAAAACCGCGTGCTGAACACCACGCTCGTGTTCGATCCGAGCGGCGCGGAGCGCGCACGCTACGACAAGATTCACCTCTTCAGCTTCGAAAAAGGCGCTGAATCGTTCGACGAAGCGCGCACGATCCGCCCCGGCGCCGAGGTGCGCACCTTCGACGCGCCGTTCGGCCGCGTCGGCCTGTCGGTCTGCTACGATCTGCGCTTTCCCGAGCTTTACCGGCGCATGGGCGACTGCGCGCTGATGGTGGTGCCGTCGGCGTTCACGTACACCACGGGCCGCGCGCACTGGGAGACGCTGCTGCGCGCCCGCGCGGTCGAGAACCAGTGCTACGTGCTCGCGGCGGCGCAAGGCGGCCAGCACGAGAACGGCCGCCGCACATGGGGCCATAGCATGCTGATCGACCCGTGGGGCGAGATCGTCGACGTGCGCGACGAAAACCCCGGCGTGGTGATCGGCGACATCGACCTGGAACGCATGGCCGCCGTGCGCGCAAGCCTGCCGGCCTGTCGGCATCGCGTGCTGGGCCACCCCTGAGACGCCATCCACGAACCGTAAACGAGGCGCTTGAATTCAAGGCGTTTCACCCGAACCTATTCTGACAGACACCGCTAACTGAGATTGCTAACTGAGCGCATGAACATCATCGAACCCGGCATCCGCAATCTGGCGACCGCGAAGGACCTGCTCCTTACGCCCTACGGCCTCGACGAGGCAGTGCTCACGCGCACGCTCGGCGAGATTTTCACGCACCGCGTCGACTACGCCGACCTCTACTTCCAGACCACGCGCAGCGAGGCCTGGAGCCTGGAAGAAGGCATCGTCAAGTCGGGCAGCTTCAGCATCGACCAGGGCGTGGGCGTGCGCGCCGTGTCCGGCGAGCGCACCGCCTTCGCCTACTCCGACGACCTCTCGCCCGAGGCGATCCGCCAGGCCGCCATCGCCACGCGCTCGATCGCGCAGGCCGGCGGCGGCAAGCAGAAGATCCAGGCGGCCTCCTCGCTCAAGGGCATCGCGGGCCGCGACCTCTACCTGCCCGCCGATCCGCTCAACTCGCTCGACGCCACCGAGAAAGTGAAGCTGCTCGAGCGCATCGAGCAGATGGCGCGCGGGCGCGACCCGCGCATCAGCCAGGTGATGGCCGCGCTCGCGGGCGAATACGACGTGGTGCTGGTCGCGCGCAGCGACGGCGCGCTCGCCGCCGACATTCGCCCGCTGGTGCGCGTCTCGGTCACGGTGATCGCCGAGCAGAACGGTCGCCGCGAGATCGGCAGCGGCGGCGGCGGCGGTCGCTTCGACTACGCGTATTTCACCGACGAGGTGCTCTCGAAGTACGTCGACGATGCCGTGCACGCGGCGCTGGTCAATCTGGAAGCGCGTCCGGCCCCGGCTGGTGCGATGTCGGTGGTGCTCGGCCCGGGCTGGCCCGGCGTGCTGCTGCACGAAGCCATCGGCCACGGGCTCGAGGGCGACTTCAACCGCAAGGGCTCGTCGGCGTTCGCGGGACGCATCGGCGAGCGGGTGGCGGCCAAGGGCGTCACCGTGGTCGACGACGGCACGCTGCCCAACCGCCGCGGGTCGCTGAACATCGACGACGAGGGCAATCCCACGCAGTGCACGACGCTGATCGAGGACGGCATCCTCAAGGGCTACATCCAGGACTCGCTCAACGCGCGCCTCATGAAGATGCCCGTGACCGGCAACGCGCGCCGCGAGTCGTACGCCGCGCTGCCGATGCCGCGCATGACCAACACCTACATGCTCAACGGCGACAAGGATCCGCAGGAGATCATCGCCTCGGTCAAAAACGGGCTCTACGCCGTGAACTTCGGCGGCGGCCAGGTCGACATCACCAACGGCAAGTTCGTGTTCTCGGCCTCCGAGGCCTACATGATCGAGAACGGCAAGATCACCTACCCCGTGAAGGGCGCGACGCTGATCGGCAGCGGCCCGGAATCGCTCAAGTACGTGAGCATGATCGGCAACGACATGCGCCTCGACTCGGGCGTGGGCGTGTGCGGCAAGGAGGGCCAGAGCGTGCCGGTGGGCGTGGGCCAGCCGACGCTGCGCATCGATCGCATGACGGTGGGCGGCACGGTCTAAGCGTCCAGAACTGCAGGATTCATGCGCTGCGATGCGGAAAAACCGCATCGCAGCGCGGATTTTCTGCAGCTAGCATTGGTAGTGCGCGGATCATCCGCATTTTTTCACAGCCCAGCTTGTCAGCCACGAGAAGCTCGGGTTATAAAGGCATTTACCCTTTTCGACGTAACGAACGTTTTCGAGTCCGAATCCGCCATGTTCGCCACGAAGTTTTATTTTTACTTTTTTTGGTATCTCAGACCGCTGGCGGATCGAGAGGGTTGACAGTACGCGCAGGAACCCGAATACACGAAAAACCGCCAGCAAAGCCTGGCGGTTTTTTTTCGCCCCACAGTTTCGTCATCGAGCACGACGCACGCTACACACCGGATCAGGAGAAAACGACCATGCCCCCGCACAACACCGACGATGTCCGCATCCGCGAACTCAAGGAACTCACGCCGCCCGCTCACCTGATCCGCGAATTCCCGTGCTCGGAAGCCGCCTCCACGCTGATCTTCGAGTCGCGCCGCGCCCTGCACCGCATCCTGCACGGCATGGACGACCGCCTGATCGTGATCATCGGGCCGTGCTCGATTCACGACACCAAGGCCGCGCTCGAATACGCGAACAAGCTCGTGGAGCAGCGCACGCGCTTCAAGAACGAGCTCGAGATCGTGATGCGCGTGTACTTCGAAAAGCCGCGCACGACGGTGGGCTGGAAGGGCCTCATCAACGATCCGTACATGGACAACAGCTTCAAGATCAATGACGGCCTGCGCACCGCGCGCGAGTTGCTCGTCTCGATCAACGAGCTCGGCCTGCCGGCGGGCACCGAGTACCTCGACATGATCAGCCCGCAGTACATCGCCGACCTCGTTTCGTGGGGCGCGATCGGCGCGCGCACGACCGAGTCGCAGGTGCACCGCGAACTGGCCTCGGGTCTCTCGTGCCCGGTCGGCTTCAAGAACGGCACCGACGGCAACGTCAAGATCGCCGTGGACGCGATCAAGGCCGCCTCGCAGCCGCACCATTTCCTCTCCGTGACGAAGGGCGGCCATTCGGCCATCGTCTCGACGGCCGGCAACGAGGACTGCCACGTGATCCTGCGCGGCGGCAAGACGCCGAACTACGACGCGCAAAGCGTGGATGTCGCGTGCAGCGACATCGGCAAGGCGGGCCTCGCAGCGCGCCTGATGATCGATGCGAGCCACGCGAACAGCTCGAAGAAGCACGAGAACCAGATCCCCGTGTGCGCCGACATCGGCCGCCAAGTCGCGGCGGGCGACGAGCGCATCGTCGGCGTGATGGTGGAGTCGCACCTCGTGGCGGGCCGCCAGGATCTCAAGGAAGGCTGCGAGCTGACCTACGGCCAGAGCATCACCGATGCCTGCATCGGCTGGGACGAAAGCGTGGGCGTGCTCGAAGGGCTCGCCGAAGCGGTCAAGCAGCGCCGCGTCGCGCGTGGCAGCGGTAACTGAGCCGCTTTTTCGCGCTGCAACGAAAAATGCCCCGGCGCTGAACTGCACCGGGGCATTTTTTTGTCCGCGGGAAACGCGGCTGCGAGCGCCGCAGTGCTTCAGTCGAGCATGCCCGAACCGAAGATCTCCGTGTAGATGCGCGCGGGATCGACGCCGCGAGCGACCAGCGCGTCGCGCTGCGCGCGCATGAACGCGACCGGGCCGCAAACGTAGTAATCGGCATCCGGCAGGATCGCTTCGGCGACGATGCGATCGAGCTCGACGCGGCCTTCGAAGTCATAGTCGATGCCCACGCGGTCCTGTGCGCCCACTTCTTCGTAGAACACCGCGACCTTCACGTTCGGATGCTCGGCCGCGGCGCGGCGCATCCACTCGCCGAACGCGTGCACGTCACGGTTGCGGCAGGCGTGCACGAAGGTCACCTTGCGCTCGCTGCGCTCGGCCAGCAGCGTGGCCAGCATCGACGCCATCGGCGTGATGCCCACGCCGCCGCTCATCAGCACGACCGGCGTGGCCTTCTTGCGATCGAGCTTGAATTCACCCATCGGCGCGCTCACGTGCACGACCGCGCCTTCCTCCACGCCGTCATGCATCAGGTTCGAGACGTGGCCCGGCTCGACTTCGCCGCGGCCGTCCTCGCGCTTGACCGAGATGCGCAGCCAGCGGCCGTGCGGTGCGTCGGAGAGGCTGTACTGGCGCGGCTGGTCGACGCCCAGCTTGTCGACATAGCGCGTCACGCTCACGTACTGGCCGGGCTCGAAGCCGCCCGCGGGCGCGCCATCCGCGGGCGCGAGGTAGAACGACGTGATCTCGTCGCTTTCGACGTGCTTGCGCATCACCTTGAACGGACGGAAGCCGCTCCACGGCGCGGCTTCGTAGAGCTTCGCCTCGGCGCCGATCATGATGTTCGCGAGCTGCTCGTAAGCCACCGCCCACGCGTCGAGCGTGGGTTGATCGACGGCGTCGCCCAGCACGTCCACCACCGCGCCCAGCAAATGCCGCCCGACGATCGGATAGTGCTCCGGACGGATGTTCAGGCTCGCATGCTTGTTCGCGATGTGCGAGACCGCGCCGCCGAGCGCTCCGAGGTTGTCGATGTTCGCGGCGTAGGCATAGACCGCGCGCGCGAGCGTCTCGGGCTGGCTGCCGCTCTTCTGGTGCGTCTGGTTGAAGAGGTTCTTCAGTTCCGGATGGGCATTGAACATCCGCGTGTAGAAGTGCTTCGTGATGGTGGTGCCGTGTTCGGCGAATACGGGCGCGGTGGCCTTGACGCGGGCGATCTGGTCGGCGGTAAGCGCAGTCATTGAGGCTTCTCCTTGTTAAACATGCAACTACGATACATGTTTAATGAGATACGCCGCCCCAGGCATTTTGTCGCACCACAGCATTTTCCGCGTGGCGGGATGCGGGCAGCATGGGCGGTCCGGCTTTGCAGGCCGGCCGCCCGTATTCCACGCCCGTGTCGGTCCCGTTATTTGCTGGAGCCGGTGTCGGGCTCGCTGCCCGGTTTATCCGCTGATTCACCCGACGCCGCGCCGCGGTCGTGACGCCAGAGCACATCGGCGCCGCCGGCCGCGCGGTTGAGCACGCGCGCGAGCACGAACATCAGGTCGGAGAGCCGGTTCACATAGCGGCGCGGCGTTTGCGCGAGCGGCGCGGCCGATTTCCCCGCCCCGTCTGCCCCACCCGCCGCGCTCGCGTCCTGCGCCGCGCCGAGCGCGACGATCATGCGCTCCGCGCGCCGGCACACGGTGCGGCAGACGTGCGCGAGCGCCGCCGCGCGCGAGCCTCCCGGCAAGATGAACTCCTTGAGCGGCGGCAGCGTGGCGTTGTACTCGGCCAGCCAGCCATCGAGGCGCTCGAGGTGCGCGTCCGTGACGATGGTGTGCCCGGGCATGCACAGCTCGCCGCCCAGGTCGAACAGGTCGTGCTGGATGTCCGTGAGCGCGGCGCGCACGTCGTCCGGCAGCGTCTCGCACAGCAGCACGCCGATGTGCGAATTCAGTTCGTCGACCTCGCCGATCGCAGCGATGCGCGCGTCGTCCTTGCGCACGCGGCTGCCGTCGCCGAGGCCCGTCGTGCCGTCGTCGCCGGTACGCGTGACGATCTTGCTCAGGCGGTTGCCCATGGTATGTCTCTCCGAATAGCAAACAGATTGAAGCGCAATTGTGCCGAACCCGGCCTGCATGGGCCAAGGCCTGTTTGCGGGCCTGTTTGCGGGCCTGTTCGCGGGCCTGTTCGCGGGCGAGCCGTGGGCAGCGGACCGCGTCCTCAAACGTTGGGCGTAAAATGAACCGCGCTCCGAATTCCACCACGCGTTACGTTCAAATGAAGGAGACCCCCGCGTGAATCATCCCGCGCCGCCGGCCTTTGCACGCCGCCCGTTCCCCACCGATCTCCTCGACAAACTGCGCAGCGCGTTCGGCGAACGCGTCTCCACGTCCGAAGCCGTGCGCGCGCATCACGGCCGCGACGAATCGCGCTTCGACCCGCAACTGCCCGACGCCGTCGTGTTCGCGCAGAACACCGAGGAAGTCCAGTCGATCGTGAAGCTGTGCGCGCAATATGGCGTGCCCATCATTCCCTACGGCAACGGCTCGTCGCTCGAAGGCCATCTGCTCGCGGTGCAGGGCGGCGTCTCGATCGACCTCTCGCAGATGAACCGCGTGCTCTCGATCAACGCCGAAGACCTCACCGTCACCGTGGAGCCCGGCATCTCGCGCAAGGCGCTCAACGAAGCGCTGCGCGACACCGGCCTCTTCTTCCCGATCGACCCGGGCGCGGATGCGAGCATCGGCGGCATGTCGGCAACGCGCGCTTCCGGCACCAACGCCGTGCGCTACGGCACGATGCGCGAGAACGTGCTGGGCCTCACCGCCGTGCTTGCAGACGGCCGCATCATCAAGACCGGCACGCGCGCGCGCAAGTCGTCGGCGGGGTATGACCTCACGCGTCTCTTCGTGGGCTCCGAAGGCACGCTCGGCGTGATCACCGAAATCACCGTGCGGCTTTATCCTCAGCCCGAAGCGGTGTCGGCGGCGGTATGCGCGTTTGCCTCCATGGCCGAGGCCGTGCGCACGGTCATCGAAACGATTCAGATGGGCGTGCCGATCGCGCGCGTGGAATTCATCGATTCGCTCGCAGTGCGCGCGATCAATCGCCACTCGAACCTGACGCTGCGCGAAAAGCACACGCTGTTCTTCGAGTTCCATGGCACCGAAGCTGGCGTCGCCGAACAGGCGCAGCTCGTGCAGGAACTGGCCGCGCAAAACGGCGGCGAGGGCTTCGAATGGGCGACCCGCCCCGAAGACCGCAGCCGCCTGTGGAACGCGCGCCACAGCGCCTACTTCGCGATGCTGCAACTGCGGCCCGGCTGCCGCGCCGTGACGACCGACGTATGCGTGCCGATCTCGCGCCTCGCCGAATGCGTGGTGGAGACGGAGGCCGACCTCAAGGCCTCGCCGCTGCCCTGCCCGATCGTGGGCCACGTGGGCGACGGCAACTTCCATGTCGCGATCCTGATCGACCCGGACAAACCCGAGGAAATCGAGGAAGCCGAGCGCCTGAACCACCTGATCGTGCAGCGCGCGATCAGGATGGACGGCACCTGCACGGGCGAGCACGGCGTGGGCCTGCACAAGATGGACTTCCTCGTGGAAGAGCATGGCGCCGACACGGTCGACACGATGCGCGCCATCAAGCACGCACTCGATCCGCACAATCTGATGAACCCCGGCAAGATCTTCAGCTGGGCGGCATAACACGCGGTCAACAATCATCCTGCATGGGAGCGGAGAAGACATGAACGCACCGGAGGCGAAGTTGCCGGAACTCACGCCGGAAGTGCTCGCGCAGCGACAGCGCGAAGTGGTTCAGGCGTTGATGGCGGTGCTGCCGGCGCACTGCCTGCTGCACCGCGAGGAAGACACGGTAGCCTATGAATGCGACGGTCTTGCGGCCTACCGGCGCCTGCCGCTTGCCGTGGCGCTGCCGGAAACGGAATCGCAGGTGCAGCGCATCGTGCAGATCTGCCGGCGCCTGGACGTGCCTGTCGTGCCGCGCGGCGCGGGCACGGGCCTCTCGGGCGGCGCCATGCCCATCCGCCACGGCATCGTGCTCTCGCTCGCGCGCTTCAAGCGCATTCTCGAAGTCGATCCCTACGCGCGCACGGCCACGGTGCAGCCCGGCGTGCGCAACCTCGCGGTGTCCGAAGCGGCCGCGCCTTACGGCCTCTATTACGCGCCCGATCCGTCCTCGCAGATCGCCTGCACGATCGGCGGCAACGTCTCCGAGAACTCGGGCGGCGTGCATTGCCTCAAGTACGGCCTTACGGTGCACAACGTGCTGCGCGTGCGCGCGGTGACGATGGATGCCGAGATCGTGGAATTCGGCTCGCTCGCCCCCGACGCGCCAGGCCTCGATCTGCTCGCGGTGATGATCGGCAGCGAGGGCATGTTCGCCATCGTCACCGAGGTCACGGTCAAGCTGATTCCGCGCCCGCAGACGGCGCAAGTCATCATGGCGAGCTTCGACGACGTCGTGAAAGGCGGCGACGCGGTGGCGGGCATCGTTGCCGCAGGCATCATTCCTGCCGGCCTCGAGATGATGGACAAGCCCGCCACGCGCGCCGTGGAAGAGTTTGTCAACGCGGGCTACGACCTCGACGCCGCCGCGATTCTGCTGTGCGAATCCGATGGCACCCCCGAGGAAGTCGCCGAGGAGATCGCGCGCATGACGGTCGTGCTGCGCGAGCACGGCGCGACCCGCATCCAGATATCGCGCACCGAGGAGGAGCGGCTGCGGTTCTGGTCCGGCCGCAAGAACGCGTTTCCGGCGGCGGGCCGCATTTCGCCCGACTATTACTGCATGGACGGCACTGTGCCCCGCCGCGCGATCGGACCGCTGCTCGCGCGCATCCACGAAATGGAAACGCAATACCGGCTGCGCTGCATCAACGTGTTCCATGCGGGCGACGGCAACATGCACCCGCTCATCCTCTTCAACGGCAACGACCTCGACGAGTGGCACCGCGCCGAGGCGTTCGGCGCGGATATCCTCGAAGCCTGCGTGGAACTGGGCGGCACGGTCACGGGCGAGCACGGCGTGGGCATCGAGAAGATCAATTCGATGTGCGTGCAGTTCTCGCGCGAGGAGCGCGACGCGTTTCATGCCGTGAAGCACGCGTTCGACCCGGCCGGCCTGCTCAATCCCGACAAGGGCATTCCCACGCGCGCGCGCTGCGCCGAATACGGCAGGATGCACGTGCGTGGAAACCTGCTGCCGCATCCGGATCTGCCGCGCTTCTAGACCGCGCTTCTAAACCGCACCTTCAGGCCGCGCTTTCAAGCCGCTCTTTCAAGCCGCATTAGCAGGTCCGGCGTGCGCACCGCGAGCCGGTGCGCACGCTGAAATGCAGGATGCATGACCCATGCGGGCCTGCCCCGGGTTGCCAGAGTGAGGCGCGTCAGTACAATCGAGCGAACCACAACGACAAACGCGCCATGGAAATCATGGAAGAGGACGATATCGTCACGACGTGGTCCGAGCGCATTCGCGCGGCCACCGCGGACGGACACACGCTGCGCATACGCGGCGGCGGCACAAAAGACTGGTATGGCCAGACACTCGAAGGCGAAGTGCTGGATACGCGCTCGTACCGGGGCATCATTTCTTACGACCCGGCCGAGCTCGTCATTACCGCGCGCGCCGGCACGCCGCTCATCGAAATCGAGCACGCGCTCGCGACGCACGGCCAGATGCTCCCCTTCGAGCCGCCCCACTTCGGCCCGCAGGCCACCTTCGGCGGCTGCGTCGCCGCTGGCATTGCCGGGCCGCGCCGCGCAAGCGCGGGTGCCGCGCGCGACTTTGTGCTGGGCGCGGTCGTCATGAACGGCCACGGCGAGGTGCTGCATTTCGGCGGCCAGGTCGTGAAGAACGTGGCCGGATACGACGTCTCGCGACTGATGGCAGGCTCGCTCGGCACGCTTGGCCTGATTCTCGAGCTATCGGTGAAAGTGCTGCCCGTGGCGCAAGCCGAGACCACGCTCAAGTTCGACATGAACGGCACGGACGCCGTGCGCAAGCTCAACGAATGGGGCGGCCGGCCGCTGCCGATGACCGCGAGCGCCTGGCGCAACGGCACGCTGGCCGTGCGCCTCGCGGGCGCGGAGGCCGGCGTGAAGGCCGCGCGCGCGCTGCTGGGCGGCGAAGTCGTGGATGCCGTGGAAGCCGAGCGCTTCTGGGCGGGACTGCGCGAGCAGACCGACCCGTTTTTTGCCTCGATCGCGCCGGACGCCGCGCTGTGGCGTCTCGCCCTGCCCTCGATTGCCGAGCCGTTGCAACTGCCGGGCACGCAACTGATGGAATGGGGCGGCGCGCAACGCTGGTGGATCACCGAAACCGATGCGCAAACGGTGCGCATCAGCGCGAAGCAGGCCGGCGGCCATGCCACGATGTTCCGCACGGGCGCCCACTACGACCGCAGCGCCGGGGTGTTCACGCCGCTGCCCGCGCCGCTCATGAAGATCCACCGCGGCCTGAAGGCTGCGTTCGACCCGGCCCGCATCTTCAATCGCGGACGCCTTTATTCCGACTTCTGACAAGACCTTCACGCCGCAATGCAGACGAACCTCGCGGACTTCATTCGCAACACTCCCGACGGCGACGAAGCCGACGCGATCCTGCGCAAGTGCGTGCACTGCGGCTTCTGTACCGCGACCTGCCCGACTTATCAGTTGCTTGGCGACGAGCTCGACGGCCCGCGCGGACGCATCTATCTGATGAAACAGATGGTGGAAGGCGCGCCGGTCACGAAAAGCACGCTCACCCACCTCGACCGCTGCCTGACCTGCCGCAGCTGCGAAACCACCTGCCCTTCCGGCGTGCAATACGGCCGGCTCGTGGAAGTGGGCCGCAAGCACGCCGAGCAGATGGTGTCGCGTCCGTTGCGCCAGCGTCTCGTGCGCCGCTTCCTCGCGGGCTTCCTGCCCAGCCGCATGCTGTTCTCGCCTACCATGCGCGTGGCCCAGCAAATGCGCGCACTGCTGCCGCGCCGCCTGCGCGACAAGGTGCCGGTGCGCCAGCGCGCGCTCGCATGGCCCACCACGAAGCACCCGCGCAAGATGCTGATGCTCGCGGGCTGCGTGCAGCCTTCGATGATGCCGAACATCAACGCGGCCACGGCGCGCGTGCTCGACGCGCTCGGCATCGAAACCGTGGTGGCGCCGCAAGCCGGCTGCTGCGGCGCGATCCGCCTGCATCTGGGCTACGTGGACGACGCGCTCCACGACGTGCGCGCGAACATCGACGCCTGGTGGCCGTACGTCGAGCAAGGCGTGGAAGCGATCGTCATGAACGCCTCGGGCTGCGGCGCGACGGTCAAGGAATACGCGCACCTGCTGCGCAACGATCCGGCCTATGCGGACAAGGCGCGGCGCATTGCCGGGCTCACGCGCGATCTCTCGGAGATCCTGCCCGCGTTCCAGGACCAGCTCCTCGCCGCCACGCGCCGGCGCGGCATTCACACCGTGGCGTATCACCCGCCCTGCACGCTGCAGCACGGCCAGCAACTGCGCGGCGGCGTGGAGAAGGTGCTCGCCGCGCTGGGCATCGACGTGCGGCTGCCCGTGGACAGCCACCTGTGCTGCGGCTCCGCCGGCACTTATTCGATCACGCAGCCGCGCCTGTCCTACACCCTGCGCAATCAGAAGGTGGAGCGGCTCAAGGCGCTGGAGCCGCAACTGATCGTTTCGGCGAACATCGGCTGCATCGCGCACCTGCAAAGCGGCACGACCATTCCGGTCACGCACTGGATCGAACTTGTGGAACATATGCTGGCGGCCAATTGAATCCCGCGGTTTCGATGACGATCCAGCATAGCGAGACGCAACGCTCGCCAACAGTCAGCCAATCGGCATAGGGCTTTCGACCAGCCGCAAAGCGGATTTCATGCGCCGGGCGCGGTCCGAATGGTCCGTATAATTGCCCTTTCGCACCCATGCGCCACTTGCGGCTGCGCAGCCAGCCTCCATGCCGATGACCGATTTCGCCCACAATCTCGAAGCCGTCCGCCAGCGCATCGCCGCCGCCGCGCGCAATGCCGGCCGCGCGCCGGAATCCGTCGCGCTGCTCGCGGTATCGAAAACCTTTCCGGCACAAGACGTGCGCGCCGCACACGCAGCGGGCCAGCACGCTTTCGGCGAGAACTACGTGCAGGAAGCCGTCGACAAGATCGAGGCGCTCGCCGACCTGCGCGCCAGTCTCGAATGGCATTTCATCGGACCATTGCAGTCGAACAAGACGCGCCTCGTGGCCGAGCGCTTCGACTGGGTGCATTCCGTCGACCGCCTCAAGATCGCGCAGCGCCTGTCCGAGCAGCGCCCGGCCGGCATGGCGCCGCTCAACGTGTGCCTGCAGGTGAACGTGAGCGGAGAGGCCACCAAGAGCGGCGTCGCCCCGCAGGAAGCCGCCCAGGTCGCCCACGCGATTGCCGCGCTGCCGAACCTGCGCCTGCGCGGGCTGATGTCGATCCCGGAGCCCGAAGCCACGCTCGATGCGCAGCGCGCGCCGCATCGGCAGTTGCGCGAACTACTCGACTCACTGCGCGACTCACTACGCGATTCGTTGCGCACCGACGGCCTCACGCTCGACACGCTCTCGATGGGCATGTCGGCGGACCTCGAAGCCGCCGTGCTCGAAGGTGCAACCATCGTGCGCGTCGGCACCGCGATCTTCGGCACACGCGATTACTCCCACTGATTCACTGACGCTCACCATCACCATGAAAATTGCCTTCATCGGCGGCGGCAACATGGCCGCTGCAATCATCGGCGGCTTGATCCGCAAGGGCGTGTCCGCCAGCGACCTGTACGCGATCGATCCCAACGAAGACGCGCGCAAGCGCAGCGCGGATCAGTTCGGCATCCGCACCGGCGCGGCCCCTGACAGTGCGCTCGCCGAATACGACGCCATCCTGCTCGCAGTGAAGCCGCAGATCGCCAAGGCGGTGGCGCAATCGCTCGCGCCGCACCTTGGCGCGCATCAGGTCGTGATCAGCATCATGGCGGGCATCCGCATCGAAGATCTGTCGCGCTGGCTGGACGGCCACGCGCGCGTCGTGCGCACGATGCCCAACACGCCCGCGTTGATCGGCATGGGCGCGACGGGCCTCTGTGCCGGCAGCGGCGTCGACGCGGCAGGCCGCGAACTGGCGTCGAACGTGCTCGGCGCAGTGAGCCAGACCGTCTGGTTCGACGACGAGAGCAAGATCGACGCCGTCACGGCCATTTCGGGCAGCGGCCCGGCCTACGTGTTCTATTTCATCGAAGCGCTCGAAGCCGCGGCCCGCGAGCTCGGCATGGACGAGCAGCAAGGCCGAGCGCTCGCCATCGCCACCTTCACGGGCGCGGCGCAGCTCGCTCTGCAGTCGGACGAGCCGCCCGCCGTCCTGCGCGAGCGCGTGACGTCGAAGGGCGGCACCACCGCCGCGGCGCTCGCGTCGTTCGACGCGTCGGCCATCAAGGACGCGATCGTGCGCGGCGCTCTGGCCGCCGACGCGCGGGCGAAGGAGATGGGCGAAGAATTCGGCAAGCAGTAATTCGCCGGGCCTGCCAGGCCGCCCACGTAAAAAAGCGCCCATGGGCGCTTTTTTAACAACTGGTCCGGGCGGAGCCGGATCGGCTACATCGCGCCCGCAGCGTAGTGCGCCGCGATCCCCGCAAACAGCGCGCCGCCCAACCAGTTGTTATGGCGGAACGCCGCGAAGCACGGCATGCGCTCGCGGTCCTTGATCAGCGTGTAGTGGTAGATCGCGCAGCCCGCCGCCGCCGCCCAGCCGAGCCAGTACAGCGCGCCCAATTGCAGCGTCGCGCCCACCCAGACGTAGATGCCGAGCGTGGCCGCATAACAGAGCATGACTGCGAGCACGTCGAAGCGGCCGAACGTGAGCGCGGAGGTGCGGATGCCGATCTTGATGTCATCGTCGCGGTCGACCATCGCGTATTCGGTGTCGTAGGCCACCGACCAGAACACGTTCGCGACGAGCATGATCCACGCGAGCATCGGCACCTGATCCTGGATGGCGGCAAACGCCATCGGAATGCCAAAGCCGAACGCGATGCCCAGATACGCCTGCGGAATCGCGAAAAATCGCTTCGTGAACGGATACGACCCCGCCACGAACAGCGCCACCACCGAAAGCTGCTTGGTGAGCGCATTGAGCGGCAGGATCAGCAGGAACGAAACGAACGCGAGCACGATGGCAATCGCCACCGCTTCCCATGCGTGGATGCGGCCCGAGGTGATGGGCCGCTCGGCCGTGCGCTTCACGTGGCGGTCGAAGTCGCGGTCGGCGTAGTCGTTGATCGCGCAGCCCGCCGAGCGCATGAGCACCGTGCCCACCGTGAAGATCACAAGCAGCGAGAGCGACGGATGGCCATTCGAGGCGATCCACAGCGCGTTGAGCGTCGGCCACAGCAGCAGCAGGCTGCCGATCGGCTTGTCCATGCGGACGAGCCGCAGATAGAGCGGGAGTCGGGCGAACATGATGGGAACGGGAAAAACAATGCCGCCTATTGTAGGCGAGAGCGGCAATGCGCCGCCGCCCGCCCATCATCGGGCCCGCAATCGTCCCACACGCCGGCGGGCCGGCATCGATCCCCGCGTCGATCCCCGCATCAAGGCCAGCATCAGCCCAGCATCGAGCGCAACATCCAC
This sequence comes from Paraburkholderia sp. A1BS-2L, assembly GCF_051125205.1. Lineage (NCBI taxonomy): Bacteria > Pseudomonadati > Pseudomonadota > Betaproteobacteria > Burkholderiales > Burkholderiaceae > Paraburkholderia > Paraburkholderia sp. A1BS-2L. The sequence continues at coordinate 524,750 of NZ_CP120428.1, read as the reverse complement.
GCCGTCTTCTCGTGCGTCTGCATGCGCTGCGTGAGCAGGTCGGCGGTCGGCTCGTCATTGGCGGCTTCCGTCGCCGGGAAGATCGCGCGCGCGGTGCGCACCACGGCTTCCTGGCCTTCCACGAGCTGGCGAATCATGTCCTCGGCGGCCGGCACGCCATCGGCTTCCGGAATCGACGAGAGCTTCGCGAAATCCTTGTAGCTGCCCGGCGCGTGCACGCCCAGCGCGCGAATACGCTCGGCGATGGCATCCACGGCCAGCGCGAGTTCGTTGTACTGGGTCTCGAACATCAGATGGAGCGTGTTGAACATCGGCCCCGTGACATTCCAGTGGAAGTTGTGCGTCTTCAGATACAGCGTGTAGGTGTCCGCGAGCAGATGCGAAAGCCCCTGCGCGATCTTCCTGCGATCCTTGTCGCTAATGCCGATGTTCACGTGCTGCACAACAGGTTTCTTGGCCATGAGAACTCCTTTCGGTTATTCGGGCTCAATGGCCCATCAGGGAGACGAGGTGCGCGAGCCCTTGCGTAGCGAGCGCCACCAAGCCGCTCGCCACGATCGCGAAGCCCACCACGCGGCGCACCGTCTGCGTGCCTTCGGCGCGCGTGCGCGCCATGGCGGCTCCGCGGCCCGGGCCCACGGCCTTGAGGGTCATCGTCATCGTTCTGGTCATGATCGTGCTCCTGTGACGTCTTGCCTTGCGTTTAACCTGCCGGGCAGCGGCGGGCGCCAATGCAACGCCGCGCCCCGTCTCTCTTTCGCGACTACCGCGCCGCCTTGCGCGTCTCGGCGAGCGCGGCCATCGCCGCGATCACGCCTTGTGCGTATGCCGGATCGGCGCGGTGGAAATGCTCGATCTGCCGCTGCACGACGTCGTCGGGCACGCCCTCGAAGGCTCGCGCGATATTGCCGAAGAGCCGTTCGCGCTGGCCCGCATCGAACAGGCGGAACAGCGCGCCTGGCTGGCTGTAGTAATCGTCGTCCTCGCGGTGATCGTAGTGATCGACCGCACCCGTCGCGAGCGCCGGCTCGCCGGCCTGCGGACGCTGCGCAAAGTCGCCGAAGCGGCTCGGCTCGTAGTTCACGGTGCCGCCGAGGTTGCCATCGGTGCGCAACGCGCCGTCACGATGAAACGAGTGGAACGGGCAGCGCGGCGCGTTCACCGGAATCTGATGGTGATTGACACCGAGGCGATAACGCTGCGTATCGCCATACGAGAACAGACGCCCCTGCAACAGACGGTCCGGCGAGAAGCCGATGCCCGGCACTACGTTGGCGGGCGTGAACGCGGCCTGCTCGACATCGGCGAAATAGTTCTCCGGATTGCGATTGAGCTCGATCGTGCCCACGTCGATCAACGGGTAATCCTTGTGCGGCCACACCTTCGTGATGTCGAACGGGTTGTACGGAACCCTGGCGGCATCGGCCTCGGGCATCACCTGAATACGGAAATGCCACTTCGGGAAGTTCGCCTTCTCGATCTCGTTGTAGAGATCGCGCTGCGCGGACTCGCGGTCTTGCGCGACCACCTGCGCCGCTTCGGCGTCCGTGTAGTTCTCCACGCCCTGCGCCGACTTGAAGTGGAACTTCACGTAGAAGCGCTCGTTGTTCGCGTTGATGAACGAGAACGTGTGCGAGCCGAAGCCATGCTGCTGCCGATAGTTCTTCGGAATGCCGCGATCGCTCATGACGATCGTGACCTGATGCAGTGACTCCGGGTGACGCGACCAGAAGTCCCACGCGGCGACGTTGCTGCGCAGGTTCGTGCGCGGATCACGCTTTTGCGTGTGGATGAAATCCGGGAACTTGAGCGGATCGCGAATGAAGAACACCGGCGTGTTGTTGCCGACGACGTCCCAGTTGCCCTCTTCCGTGTAGAACTTGATCGAGAAGCCGCGCACGTCGCGTTCGGCGTCGGCGGCGCCGCGCTCGCCCGCGACCGTCGAAAAGCGCATGAAAAGCGGTGTTTCCTTGCCGACTTCGCTAAACACTTTGGCCTTCGTATAGCGCGAGATGTCGTGCGTGACCTTGAGCGTGCCGAACGCGCCGGAACCCTTTGCGTGCACGCGGCGCTCGGGAATCACTTCGCGGTCGAAGTGTGCGAGCTTTTCGATGAGCCACACGTCCTGCAGCATCACGGGACCGCGCGGGCCGGCGGTGAGCGAATTCTGGTTGTCGACGACGGGCGCGCCTGCTGCTGAGGTAAGGGTACGGTCAGTCATTCTGGACTCCTGATAAGAGTGAGTAGGTCGGTCAGGCGGCGAGCGCCCGGTCGACGAGCAACGAAAACGCGACAGTACGCAGACCCTTAATGACGCTCGCCGAGGCGGGTGCCTGAGTCATTACGGCGACGGTATTGGGAACGTTGGTTTGCATCGCTTTCTCCAGTTCGTCCTGAGTGGATCGGTGTGAAGAACTTTATCAAACGCTATTGAAAACAGAAATTTGATTTATTTAATCTATCAAATAGGCGTGACTTATTGGGGTCGCACGATAGAAAGCGAAGGGGAAAGTCGGGAAGGTAAGCATGGCCCCACGCGCAATGGACGCGCGGGGCGAAAAAACCAGGCGTGCCTCAAGCCGCCTCGGCGGGCGCTTCGACCCGCTTCACGCCCGGCAGCTCGCAGGCGTGAATCGCATCGACAATCGCCTCGATTGCCGGCATCCGCGTGAAGCTCTTGCGCCACGCCAGCACGACGCGGCGGTCCGGCACCGGCTCGTCGAACGGCACGTACGAAAGCAGGCCCGAATCCACGCCGCCCGCATGCGGCTTCACCTCGGTGACCGACATGCGCGGCAGCACCGTGATGCCCACGCCGCTTGCCACCATATGGCGGATCGTCTCAAGCGACGAGCCTTCGAAGGTCTTCTGGATGCCGTCGGCGTTCTGCGAAAAGCGCATCAGCTCGGGACAGACGCCCAGCACGTGGTCGCGGAAGCAATGGCCGCTGCCGAGCAGCAGCATGGTTTCCTGCTTGAGGTCGTCGGGGTCGATCTTTTCGCGCTGCTCCCACGCATGGCCCGAGGGCAGCGCCACCACGAACGGCTCGTCGTAGAGCGCACGCAGCGTAAGCCCGGTTTCGGGAAACGGCAGCGCCATGATGGCCACGTCGATCTCGCCTTGCTTGAGCAGCTCGATCAGCTTGAGCGTGTAGTTCTCCTGCAGCATCAGCGGCATCTGCGGCACGCGCTTGATCATCTGCTTGACGAGCGTGGGCAGCAGGTACGGGCCGATCGTATAGATCACGCCCAGACGCAGCGGGCCAACGAGCGGGTCCTTGCCCTGCTTGGCGATTTCCTTGATGGCGAGCGTCTGCTCGAGCACGCGCTGCGCCTGCGTCACGATCTGCTCGCCGATGGGCGTCACGCTCACTTCGCTCGTGCCGCGCTCGAAAATCTGCACGTTCAACTCGTCTTCGAGCTTCTTGATTGCCACTGACAAGGTTGGCTGGCTCACGAAGCACGCCTCGGCGGCCCGTCCGAAGTGGCGCTCGCGGGCAACAGCAACGATGTATTTCAGTTCTGTGAGCGTCATTTCTTTGGGGACCAATCAAAAGAGGTGAATCAATAGTTTGTACTTATACACCTATGGCGGTCATTCGCCAATAATCAACACCCCTATGCGGGGCGGGATCACATGAACGCTCAGACGGCACAGCGGCGCGCGGGTTCCGCGCATGTGTCACTTGCGCTGACGACGACGTCCGCAGTCAGCCCCGGGGCCTTCGTCAGGCCTTCAGGTACTGCTCGCGCGCACCGAGCCAGCGGTTCAGATGCTGCGTGACGACGTGCGGCCATTCGCGCAGCAGACACTCCGCCGCGTCTCGCGCGGGGTCGATCAGCCAGGCGTCGTTTTCGAGGTTCGCGAAGCGCAGCATGGCCGCGCCCGACTGGCGCGCGCCGAGGAACTCGCCGGGACCGCGAATCTCCAGATCGCGGCGCGCGATCTCGAAGCCGTCGGTGGTCTCGCGCATGGTTTGCAGCCGCGCGCGTCCGGTCAACGAGAGCGGCCCGCTATAAAGCAGCAGGCACACCGACGCCGCACTGCCGCGCCCCACCCGTCCGCGCAACTGGTGCAGTTGCGCGAGCCCGAAACGCTCGGCGTGCTCGATCACCATCAGCGAGGCGTTGGGCACGTCCACGCCCACTTCGATCACCGTGGTCGCGACCAGCAGCTGCACTTCGTTGCGCGAAAACGCGTCCATCACGGCGGCCTTGTCCGCCGACGCAAGCCGCCCGTGCACGAGCCCGACCGTGAGCTCGGGCAGCGCAGCCACGAGCGTTTCATAAGTCTCCACCGCGGTCTGCAGCTGCAGCGTCTCGCTTTCCTCGATCAGCGGACACACCCAGTACACCTGGCGTCCCGTGAGCGCTGCCGCGCGCACGCGCGCGATCACCTCTTCGCGGCGCGCATCGGAGATCAGCTTCGTGAGAATCGGCGTGCGGCCGGGCGGCAGCTCGTCGATGGTGGAGACGTCGAGGTCCGCGTAATACGTCATGGCGAGCGTGCGCGGGATGGGCGTCGCCGACATCATCAGCTGGTGCGGCTGGAACTCGCGCGCGGGCGCGGCAGCCGTTCTCTGCCCTGTGGCCTGCTCCGGCGTCTTCGCGTTCCGGGCCTTGGCGCGCAGCGCGAGTCGCTGCTCGACGCCGAAGCGATGCTGTTCGTCGACGATCACCAGACCGAGCCGCGCGAATTCCACGGCGTCCTGAATGATCGCGTGCGTGCCGATCACCAGTTGCGCGGTGCCCAGCGCCGCGGCTTCGAGCGCGGCGCGCTTTTCCTTTGCCTTGAGGCTGCCCGAGAGCCAGGCCACCTGCACGCCGAGCGGCTCGAGCCAGCCGCGCAGCTTGCGCGCGTGCTGCTCCGCGAGGATTTCGGTGGGCGCCATGAGCGCGGCCTGATAGCCAGCGTCGATGGCCTGCGCGGCCGCGAGCGCCGCGACGACGGTCTTGCCGCTGCCCACGTCGCCTTGCAGCAGACGCTGCATCGGGTGCGGCTCTTCGAGGTCGCGCGCGATCTCCTCGACCACGCGCTGCTGCGCCCCGGTGAGCGTGAACGGCAGCGCCGCGCGCAAGCGCGCGAGCAGCGCCGTGCCCGAATCGCGTCCGGCCACGTGGCGCGCCATCGCGGGCGCGGCGCGCGTGCGGCGCTCCTCGTGCGCGCGCTTGAGCGAAAGCTGCTGCGCGAGCAGTTCGTCGAACTTGATGCGCGTCCACGCGGGGTGCGTGCCGTCGATCAACTCGTGCTCGTCGGCGTCCACGGGCGGATGGTGCAGCGTCTTCACCGCATCCATCAGTTGCGGCAGATTGAGCGGCGCCAGGAACTCGCGCGCAACGGCTTCGGGCAGGAGTTCAGGCAGCGAGGCGCGCGAGAGCGCATTGTCGATCGCCTTGCGCAGATACGCCTGGCTCACGCCGGCCGTCGACGGATAAACCGGCGTGAGCGCCTGCGGCAGCGGCGTGTCGCCTTCCACGACCTTCACCGCCGGATGCACCATCTCCATGCCGAAGAAGCCGCCGCGCACGTCGCCGCGCACGCGCAGGCGCTTGCCCACGGCCATTTGCGTGACCTGCGAGCCGTAGAAGTTCAGAAAGCGCAGATGCAGTTCGTCGCCGCCCGCGTGCTCCGGGTCGCGCAGCTTCACGAGCAACTGGCGGCGCGGGCGATAGGCGATCTCGTTGTCGAACACCACGCCTTCGGTCTGCGCCATGCCGCCCGGCAACAGCTCGCCGATAGGCGTGAGCGTGGTCTCGTCCTCGTAGCGCATCGGCAGATGCAGCACGAGGTCGATGTCACGCGTGAGGCCGAGCTTGGCGAGGCGGTCAGCGGTTTTGGCGAGCTTGGGCTTGTCCTTGGCCGTGGCGCCCGCGCCGCCTTTCGCTGTGGCTTTGTCCGTGGCTTTGTCGGCGGATGGCTTGCGGGTCGCGCGTTTGCGCGGCGCTGCGGTTTGCGGCGCTTGCGGCTCGCGCACGTCGTCGTGCGCTTCGCTCGTGGCATCGGCTTGGGAAATCAATCGGCTAACGGACGAGGGCATGAGCAGCTTCGCAAGTACAATATCGGCTTTCCGGCAAGGCGCGGCGCGTAACGCGCGACCCGCCCGTTCCACGGGCATGTCCCAAACGCGCGGGCACGTCCCGCAATCATAGCCGCTCGCTGTACGCAGGCGGCCATTGCGGCCGCATTTTGGGGCGCAACCGCGGGCCATCGCCCGGCGGTTCATCGGCTCGAAAGCAGCGCACCCCGGGTCTTAAGCCGTATTTCCGTTTCATCAGTCCGCATGTTCAAGCTTTCCGATTTCGACTTCGATCTCCCTGCCGAGCTGATCGCTCAAACCGCCCTGCCCGAGCGCAGCGCGAGCCGTCTGCTGGAGGTGGACAACACCGCGCAGTTGCCACGCCAACCCGCGCGCCTCACCGACCGCCGCTTCGCGGAGCTGCCCGCGTGCATCGCGCGCGGCGACCTGCTCGTCTTCAACGATACCAAGGTGCTCAAGGCGCGCTTCTTCGGCCAGAAGGCCAGCGGCGGCAAGATCGAGGTGCTCGTCGAGCGCCTGACCGGCGCGCGCACGGCGCTCGCGCAGATCCGCGCGAGCAAGAGCCCGGGGCCCGGCACCGTGCTGCGTCTGGCCGATGCGTTCGACGTCACGGTGGGCGAGCGCGTGGAGCCGTTCTACACGCTGCATTTCCCCGACGACTGCCTCACGCTGATCGAGCAATTCGGCCGTTTGCCGCTGCCGCCCTACATCACGCATGACGCCGACGCGAACGACGAGACGCGTTACCAGACCGTGTTCGCGCAAAACCCGGGCGCGGTGGCCGCGCCCACGGCGGGCCTGCATTTCGACGACGCGCTCCTCGCGCGGCTCGACGCGCAAGGCGTTGAGCGCGCCACGCTCACGCTGCACGTGGGCGCGGGCACGTTCCAGCCGGTGCGCGTGGAGAACATCGCCGATCACACGATGCACAGCGAGTGGTATCAGCTGCCGCAATCGCTCGTCGACAAGATCGCCGCCACGCGTGCGCGCGGCGGCCGCGTGATCGCGGTGGGCACCACCTCGATGCGCGCGCTCGAAGCCGCCGCGCGCGATGCGGCGAACGCGGGCCGCGAACTCGCCGCCACGTCCGCCGAGACCGACATCTTCATCACGCCGGGATACCAGTTCCGCGTGGTGGACCGGCTCGTCACGAACTTTCACCTGCCGAAGTCGACGCTCCTGATGCTGGTTTCGGCGTTCGCGGGCATCGAGACGATCCGCGCCGCCTATCGTCACGCGATCGAAGAGCGGTATCGCTTCTTCAGCTATGGTGACGCGATGCTGCTGAGCAGAACCGAAAACGCGCTCAGCGCCTGACAGGGTTCGCACACTTTTCCCAAGCCGTCGCGCGTAACACATACGCGCGACGGCGTTTCACTATCTGCGCCGGACTGTTTTCCGGTTGCACAGGAGTTACCGCATGACCGACGGTCATCAAAGCAACGCACGCGCCGAACACGGCACGTATCTGGGCGCACGCCCGCAAAACGGCCTCAAATTCGAGCTGCTCGGCACCGACGGCCTCGCCCGCCGAGGCCGCGTCACGCTCAATCACGGCGTGGTCGAAACACCGATCTTCATGCCCGTGGGCACCTACGGCACGGTCAAGGCCACGCAGCCGCGCGAGCTCGAGGAGATGCAGGCTAAGATCATCCTCGGCAATACCTTCCACCTGTGGCTGCGCCCGGGTCTGGAGACGATCGAGGCGCACGGCGGCCTGCACCGCTTCATGGGCTGGAACCGGCCGATCCTCACCGATTCGGGCGGCTTCCAGGTATTCTCGCTCGGCGACCTGCGCAAGATCTCGGAAGACGGCGTGCGCTTCGCCTCGCCCGTGAACGGCGACAAGCTGTTCCTCTCGCCCGAAGTGTCGATGCAGATCCAGAAGGTGCTGAACTCGGACATCGTCATGCAGTTCGACGAATGCACGCCCTACGCGACCAACGGCGTGCCCACCACGCACAAGGAAGCGGCCGACTCCATGCGCATGTCGATGCGCTGGGCGAAGCGCTCGATCGACGAGTTCAACGCCTTAAGCAATCCGAACGCGCTGTTCGGCATCGTGCAGGGCGGCATGTTCGAGGATCTGCGCGACGAATCGCTCGCCGGCCTCTCGCAGATGCCGTTCCACGGCTACGCGATCGGCGGCCTTTCGGTGGGCGAGCCCAAGGAAGACATGATGCGGGTGCTCGAGCACATCGCGCCGAAGCTGCCCGCCGACAAGCCGCACTACCTGATGGGCGTGGGCACGCCCGAAGACCTGGTGGCGGGCGTGGCCTCGGGCGTCGACATGTTCGACTGCGTGATGCCCACGCGCAACGCGCGCAACGGCTGGATCTTCACACGCTTTGGCGACATCAAGATCCGCAACGCCGTGCACCGCAACTCGCTGCGCCCGCTCGACGAGCAATGCGGCTGCTACACCTGCCGCAACTTCACGCGCGGCTACCTGCACCATCTGCACCGCGTGGGCGAGATTCTCGGCGCGCAGCTCAACACGATCCACAACCTGCACTACTACCTCGAGCTGATGAGCGAGATGCGCACGGCCATCGAAACGAAGACGTTCGAGGCGTTCAGGACGCGTTTTGCCGAAAACCGCGCGCGCGGCGTGGATTGAGCGCGGCGCCGTGGCGGAAGTGTTGGCCGCAGCGCTTTCGAAGCTTTCCGATATCGGAATACGACGAGCGCCGCCAGACTTTACAATTGCCTTTCGCTTCGATGGCGCTTCATGAGCGCTTTTCCGGCCAGGCCAAACGCGTCGCATCCCGCCCAGGCGGGCCAATACGTGATAACAGCTTGATCGGAAAGCCCATTTTGCGCCGTCGTCGCGTATCTTGCCGGTGGTAGAATATCCGGCTCGCTTTTTGATCGTATCTTTGATCGTAGTGATCGTATAAACGGAGAGACCAACGTGTCGTTCATTTCCAATGCCTTCGCCCAAGGCTCCGCAGTCGGCGGCGCAGAATCGAGCCTGATGAGCTTCCTGCCGCTCATTCTGATGTTCGCCGTGCTGTACTTCATCATGATTCGTCCGCAGATGAAGCGCCAGAAGGAACACCGCAACATGCTCGCCGCCATGGCCAAGGGCGACGAAGTCATCACGAGCGGCGGCATCGTCGGCAAGGTGACCAAGGTTAGCGAAGCCTACGTCGGCGTCGAAATCGCGGACGGCACGGAAATCACCGTGCAGAAGTCGTCGGTCTCGACCATCCTGCCGAAGGGCACGATCAAGTCGCTGTAAGCCTTTAGCGATCGTCTTCTCCAGGCCGCTGCGTTTATGGGCGGCCTTGCGCGTCCGGCCCTGCCGCTGAAACGCCCGCAAGGGCATCATGAAGGCGCGGTCGGACGCGCGCACATCGTGCAGGCCATTTCCCTCCCCCGTTGGGCCAACCAATGAACCGTTACCCCCTCTGGAAATATGTCGTGATGCTGGTGGCGCTCGTCATCGGCCTCGTGTACACATTGCCCAATTTCTTCGGCGAAGCGCCGGCGGTCCAGGTATCGAGCGGCAAAGCCACCGTCAAGCTGGACTCGGGCACGCTCGCGCAGATCGAAGCCGCGCTGCCCGCGAACAACATCAAGGCCGACGATGTCACGTTCGACAACTCGTCGCTGAACGCGAACATCCGCGTGCGCGTCGCCGACACGGACACGCAGCTGCGTCTGAAGGACGTGCTCGCGAAGACGCTGAACCCCGACCCGAACGACCCGAGCTACATCGTCGCGCTGAACCTGCAAAGCGCCTCGCCCCGCTGGCTGACGGCGCTGCACGCGCTGCCGATGTACCTCGGTCTGGACCTGCGCGGCGGCGTGCACTTCCTGCTGCAGGTCGACATGAACGGCGCGCTCAACAAGAAGCTCGACTCCGACGCTTCGGACGCACGCACGATCCTGCGCGACAAGAACATCCGCGACGGCGGCGTGAACCGCGTCGGCCAGAGCGTCGTGATCAACTTCGCCGATCCGGCCGTGGCCGAGCAGGCGCGCAAGGTGCTCTCGGGCTCGAGCGGCGTCGCCGAGCTCGTCTGGGCCACGCAGAACGCGCCCGATGGCGGCGCGCAGCTCGTCGGCACCTTCACGCCGGCCGTGAGGAAGTCGGTTCAGGACGCCGCGCTCAAGCAGAACATCCAGACGCTGCATAACCGCGTGAACGAGCTCGGCGTGGCCGAGCCCGTGATCCAGCAGCAAGGCGACGACCGCATCGTGGTCGAGCTGCCGGGCGTGCAGGACACCGCGAAGGCGAAGGACATCATCGGCCGCACGGCCACGCTCGAAGCGCGTCTCGCCGACCCGAACGGCCTGCATCCGAACCCGTCCGATCCGGTGCCGCCGGGCGACGAGCTCTTCACGCAAGGCAACGTCGGCCCCGTGCTGCTGCGCAAGCAGGTGATCTTCACGGGCGACCGCATCATCGACGCCTCGGCGAGCTTCGACGAGCACAACCGCCCGTCGGTGAACATCCGTCTCGACTCGGCGGGCGGGCGCGCGGTGCGCAGCGTCTCGCGCGACAACATCGGCAAGCCGATGGCGATGGTGCTGTTCGAGAAGGGCAAGGGTGAAGTGCTCACGGTGGCCACGATCCAGTCGGAACTCGGCGACCGCTTCCAGATCACGGGACAGCCCACGCCGCAGGCCGCCGCCGACCTCGCGCTGCTGCTGCGCGCGGGCTCGCTCGCCGCGCCGATGGACATCATCGAGGAACGCACGGTCGGCCCGAGCCTGGGCGCGGACAACATTCGCAAGGGTTTCGACTCGGTGGTCTACGGCTTTGCCGCGATCGCGGTGTTCATGATCTGCTACTACATGCTGTTCGGCCTGATCTCGATGATCGGCCTCTCGGTGAACCTGCTCCTGCTCGTGGCCGTGCTCTCGATGCTGCAGGCCACGCTCACGCTGCCGGGCATCGCCGCCATCGCGCTCGCGCTCGGTATGGCGATCGACGCGAACGTGCTCATCAACGAGCGCGTGCGCGAAGAGCTTCGCCACGGTGCGCCGCCGCAGCTGGCGATCCAGAACGGCTATGCGCACGCCTGGGCGACGATTCTCGACTCGAACGTGACCACGCTCATCGCCGGTCTTGCGCTGCTCGCGTTCGGCTCGGGTCCGGTGCGCGGCTTCGCGATCGTGCACTGCATCGGCATTCTGACCTCGATGTTCTCGGCCGTGTTCTTCTCGCGCGGTCTCGTGAATCTCTGGTACGGCGGCAAGAAGAAGCTCAAGTCGCTGGCCGTGGGCCAGGTGTGGCGTCCGGAACCCGAAGCTGCAGGCGCGCGCGCGCTGGGCGCGTCCGACGCCGGCACCGACACGGGCCGCGCCGTGGCCCAGTCGACCAAGCCGCGCGAAACCGCGAAGGCCGGCGCCAAGGGCGCCGCGCGCGCAAAGCCGGTCGTGCGCCGTCGGAACAATCCTGACGGTTCCGGCACCCCGGGCTCGTCCCGCTGATACGGAGTCAAGAAAATGGAATTTTTCCGCATCCGCAAGGACATCCCGTTCATGAAGCACGCGTTGATCTTCAACGCGATTTCCTTCATCACGTTCATCGCGGCGGTGTTCTTCCTGTTTCACCGCGGCCTGCACCTGTCAATCGAGTTCACGGGCGGCACGGTCATCGAAGTGCAATACCCGCAGGCGGTCCCGCTCGAACCCGTGCGCGACTCGCTCGCGAAGATCGGCTATGGCGACGCTCAGGTGCAGAACTTCGGCACCTCGCGCGATGTGCTGATCCGCCTTCCGATCAAGCAGGGCCTCTCCTCGGCGCAGCAAAGCGATCTGGTGATGTCCACGCTCAAGACCGCGAATGCGCAGGTGCAGTTGCAGCGCGTGGAGTTCGTCGGTCCGCAGGTCGGCAAGGAGCTCGCCACCGACGGCCTGCTGGCGCTCGCGTGCGTGGTCGCCGGCATCATCATCTACCTGTCGTTCCGCTTCGAGTGGAAGTACGCCGTGGCCGGCGTGATCGCCAACCTGCACGACGTGGTAATCATTCTGGGCTTCTTCGCGTTCTTCCAGTGGGAGTTCTCGCTCTCCGTGCTCGCGGCGGTGCTCGCAGTGCTCGGTTATTCGGTGAACGAATCGGTCGTTATCTTCGACCGGATTCGCGAGACCTTCCGACGCGAGCGCAAGATGACCGTCATCGAAGTCATCAACCACGCGATCACGAGCACGATGTCGCGAACCATCATCACCCACGGCTGTACGGAAATGATGGTGCTCTCGATGTTCTTCTTCGGCGGCCCGACGCTGCACTACTTCGCGCTTGCGCTGACGGTGGGCATCCTGTTCGGCATCTACTCGTCGGTGTTCGTGTCCGCGTCGCTCTCGATGTGGCTCGGCGTGAAGCGCGAGGATCTCATCAAGGACAAGAAAGAGAAGTACGACCCGAACGATCCGAACGCGGGCGCCCAGGTTTAAACCCCGCGCGGCGTCGCATACGATCGAGCGCGATCGAACGCAATGGAAAGCAAAAAGCCGGTTCTCGCGAACCGGCTTTTTTTCGCGCGTTGCTCACTCGTTGGCCGCTACTTGCGCGTGAGGACGATGTGAAACTTGATCAGCACTTCGTCCGCAACGGTCGAGGTGTCCTTCCACTCTCCCGTGCCGATGTCGAACGCGAGCCGATGAATGGGCAGCGTGCCGTCGAAGGTCTGCGTCGCGCCCTGCTGGGTGAGCACGACCGGCACCACGACGGGCTGCGTATGCCCCTTGATCGTCATGTTGCCGCTCACGCTGTACTGGTTCGGACCCGTCGGCGTGATCGACGTGGAGACGAAAGTGGCCTGCGGGTAGGCCTTCGCGTCGAACCATTGGGGACCGCGCACCGAGTCGTTGTAGCTCGCGTCGCCGAGATCGTAACTGCCGGTATCGACCGTCAGGCGCGCCGTGCCCGCCGCCGGCTTCGCCGGATCGAAGTTGATCTGCGCATCGAACTTCGTGAAGCGGCCCTCCACGGGCACGCTCATTTGCCGCGAGACGGCCACGATCGTGCTCTTGCCCGCGTCCATTTGCGCCCAGACCGCACTGCTCGCGGCCAGCAGCACCGGCACCACGAGCACGCGGGTCACGATGGCCACGGCGCGTGCGAGCGCCACCCGCACCTTGCCCCCGCGCGCCCGGCCTCCAGTCAAATGCGCGATTGCGATCAATGCTTCCATGCTCTTCCCCACCCCGGGCGTCGGGAGCCTCCGCCAATGGTACCCGCCGCCCGCGCGAGCCCCTGAAGGGATGGCCGGTCACTCGGCCGCTCAGAACGAAAGATAACCTGGCGGCGCGCATGCATGCACCTGCGGGATCGCGCATTGCTCCTCACGCGTGATGCAGTGCAACACGAGAGTGCGGCAAGGCCAGCGACGGTAAGCCCGGCTTGCCCACTTGCGTTGGCGCATGACTGGTGCGCGGCCGCCGTACGCAACTGCAACAAACATGGCACACTCTCGCGCCGCTCGGGCGGTGACATGGCCCGCCGCCTCCGCTCGTCGAAGCACGTATTGCCAGCCTCCTTTGGTAACATGGCCGGCAGTGCAGATGCCGTGCCGTTGCGGCACCAGCGCTTTTCGCTCCTTTCACGTCGTTTTGCGTCTTCCGCCCGCATGGCCCTGGACAATCTGATCGCGTGTCACGAATGCGACGCGCTCTACAAAAAGCCTCGCCTGCTCGGGCGACAAAGCGCACGCTGCACGCGTTGCGGCGCCACGCTCTATAACAGCGCGTCGGCGCAGCTCGACCGCATCTGCGCCATCACCGTCGCCGCGCTCGTCACGTTCGTCATCGCCCAGTCGTTTCCCATCATCGAGCTCGATGCCAACGGAATCGTCTCGCAGTCGAGCCTCTTCGGCGCGCTCGTGGTGCTGTGGAACGAGAACATGCAGATCGTCGCGGTGATGGTCTTTTGCGCCACCATCCTTAGCCCACTCACGGAACTGGTCGCGCTGCTCTATGTACTCCTGCCGATCCGGCGCGGCGTCATTCCACCGGGATTCAACCTCGTGCTGCGCACGATCCAGTTCGTGCGTCCGTGGGGCATGCTCGAAGTCTTCATGCTGGGCGTGCTCATCACCATCGTGAAGATGGTGAGCCTTGCCCGCGTGATTCCGGAAACCGCGCTGTTCGCGTTCGGCACGCTCACGCTCATGATCACCGTGGTCCTGACCTTCGACGCACGCACGCTATGGGACATCGCCGACGACCTGCGCGAACGCCAGCGTGCCGCGCGGCTGGGCGGCGCCGGACCGGCGGACAGCGGAACGGGGTCGGGCGGCGGACCCGACATCGGCCCGGACGGACCAAGCGGACCAAGCGGACCAAGCGGACCAGACGGCCCGAAGCTCCCGAACCACCCGCTCTCCAGCACCGAAATTCGCGATCCGGCCGCGCCGAAGCAGCCCGCCGGCAGCGCCGACACCTCTGGCTTGAGCCCTCGATGAACCCAACGAACCCCCAGCGCACCGAGGCAACCCGATGAAATTCGTCACCGCCAGCGACGCCGGCCTCGTCTCCTGCCACGCCTGCGGCCACGTGCAACCGCGCGAGCGCCAGGCCGCCCATATACGCTGTGCGCGCTGCCACTCGCCGATGCACGTGCGCAACCCCGACAGCCTCACGCGCACCTGGGCGCTGCTGTTCGCCGCCGCGATCCTGTACATTCCCGCGAATCTGCTGCCGGTGATGCACACGGCCTCGCTCGTCGGCGACGAGGACGACACCATCATGAGCGGCGTCGCCTACTTCTGGACCTCGGGCGACGCACCGCTCGCGGTGATCGTCTTCATCGCGAGCATTCTTGTGCCCATGCTCAAGCTCTCCGTGCTCGCGCTGCTTTGCATCACGGCGCAGCGCCGCTCCCGGTGGCGCCCCGCCGAGCGCACGAAGCTCTACAGGCTCGTCGAGTTCATCGGCCGCTGGTCGATGCTGGACGTGTTCGTTGTCACACTGACCGTCGCGCTGGTACGCTTCCATTCGCTTGCGGTGATTACGGCGGGACCCGGCGCGATTGCGTTCGGCTCGGTCGTGGTCCTGACGATGCTGGCGTCGATGCAGTTCGATCCGCGCCTCATCTGGGATCCGGTAGACGAAGACAAACAGCAACCGCCGCAACACTCTCAGGATCGCCCTCATGAATAGTCCGCAAGGACCGAACCCGCCTTCAGGAGGCGGCTCGCTGCCGCCTGACCTCCCCGAGCCGGACATCGTCAAGCCGAGGCGCTGGCTCCCCTCCCTCGTCTGGATCGTGCCGCTCGTCGCGGCGCTGATCGGCATCGCACTCGTGGTGAAATCGGTGACCTCGCGCGGCCCGACCATCACGATCAGCTTCCTGAGCGCCGAGGGACTGGAGCCTGGCAAAACCAAGGTCAAATACAAGGACGTCGACATCGGCTCCGTGCGCGCCATCAAGCTTTCGCCGAATCTCTCGCGCGTGCTGGTGACCGTGGAGCTCACCAAGGACGCCGAAAAATTCGCCAAAAAGGACAGCCACTTCTGGGTTGTGCGCGCGCGCATCGGCGCGAGCGGCGTCTCAGGTCTCGGCACGCTGCTCTCCGGGTCCTACATTGGCGCCGACCCGGGCCGCTCGGAAGATACCGCGAGCGACTTCGTCGGGCTTGAGACGCCTCCCGCCGTGACCATCGACGAAAAAGGCCACCGCTACACGCTGCATAGCGAAGCGCTCGGCTCGCTCGATATCGGCACGCCCATTTTCTACCGGCGCATCCAGGTGGGCCAGGTAACGGGCTACTCGCTCGACAAGGACGGCAACGGCGTCACGGTGCAGGTGTTCGTGAGCGCGCCCTACGATCAGTACGTGGGCACCAACACGCGCTGGTGGCACGCGAGCGGCGTAAATGTGCAGCTCGATTCGAACGGCATCAAGATCAACACGCAATCGCTCGCGACCGTGGTGGTAGGCGGCCTCGCGTTCCAGGCGCCGTCGGGTCAGGGAATGGGCCCGCAGGCACCCGACAACTCGACCTTCACGCTCGCCGCCGACGAGGCCGAAGCCATGCGCGAGCCGGACGGCGCGCCGCAGCGCGTGGTGATGTACTTCAACCAGTCGCTGCGCGGCCTTTCGGTAGGCGCACCAGTCGACTTCCGCGGCATCGTGCTCGGCCAGGTGACGGGCATCGGCATCGAGTACGACCCGAAGGAGCGCAACTTTACGATGCCGGTGACGATGGACCTGTATCCGCAACGCCTCGCACGACGCATTCACGGCGAGGCGCCCGTACCGGGCACGCCGCAAGGCCAGGAGCTCGTCAAGCGGCTGGTCGCGCGCGGCCTGCGCGGCCAGTTGCGCACCGGCAACCTGATCACCGGCCAGCTCTACGTCGCGCTCGACATCTTCCCGAAGGCGCCAGCCGCGAAGGTGGACTTCGACCACGTCCCGATGGAACTGCCGACGATCCCGAACTCGCTCGAGGAACTGCAGGCACAAGTCGCCGACATCGCGAAGAAGCTCGACAAGATCCCGTTCGATCAGATCGGCAACAATCTGAACGACTCGCTGAAGAACGCGAACCAGTTGTTCGGCAAGGTCAACGACGAGATTCTGCCGCAGATGCGCGGCACGCTCGACCAGGCGCAGAAGACCTTCAACGCCGCGCAGTCCACGCTGCAGCAGGATTCGCCGCTGCAATCGGACGTGCATCAGGCGCTGCAGGAACTCACGCGCACGCTGCAATCCCTCAACGCGCTCTCCGACTATCTGGAGCGTCATCCCGAATCGCTGCTGCGCGGCAAATCAGGAGACAAGCCATGACGTTTCGCCGGCTCCCCCTGCGGCTCCCGGCAGCCCCGGCCCCAGCCCTCTCAGCGCTCGCCCTCGTGGCCGCGTTCGCGGGCTGCGCCTCGCCCGGCAGCCGCTTCTACACGCTGAGCCCCACTGACGATGCCGCGCACGCGAGCGTCGCCTCGACCATGGGCAATCAAGCTTTGCTCGTGGCGGTGGCGCCGGTCGACGTCCCGCCGCAGGTCGCGAAGCTGCAGTTCGTCGTGCAGAACGACGCCAACCAGGTCAAGGTGCTCGAGCAGGAACGCTGGGCCTCGCTGCCCGGCGACGAAATCCGCCGCGCGCTCTCCGGCGATCTCACGCAGCAGCTCGGCGCCATCGACGTGTACGGCTCGCCGCATCCCGAGGGCGTGCCGGTCTATCGCGTGAGCGTGAACGTTCAGCGCTTCGAATCGTGGCCGGGCTCGCATGCCCTCATCGACGCGGTCTGGAGCGTGCGCGCACTCGACTCACAGACGGTCATGACCTGCCGCAGCGTGCTCAACGAACCCGTCGGCGACGGCTATGACGCGCTCGTAGTCGGCCACCGACGCGCGGTGGCGGCGCTCTCGCAGGCCATCGCGAGCGGCGTGCGCACGCTCGCCGCCGCGCCGCAGGCGAGCGCGACGGCCAGCACCAGGACCACGGCGAAGAACGGCGCCAAGGCCTCTTCCGCGCACCTGCCGCCCGCGACCAGCATCGCCTGCCCGCAGGCCGTGTCCACCGCCGCAACGGCGGGCTGAGTCCCTGCGCGGACACCCGAGCGGACGCGGCTCGCCGCGTCCGTATTCGCGTTCCCTCCGGCTCCTCGCATGCGCACCAGTACACGCTAATACGCAATAGTGCGCACTAGCGCGCACAACGCCATGATCACGCCACGGCTCCCGCCGGCTTGGCCGCCGCCCCTGTGCGCCAACGCTGCCACGCCGCGCGCTCGCTCCCGTGTGCCGCCAAACGGCTCGCATCGGCCGCTTTCGCGCTGTCCAACTCGAACCGCCCAATCCGCGCGAGCCGCGATAATCCAGAGGATTTTTAGCGGAGCGGAAACGGCGTAGTGATCTGGCCAGGGGCACGGCGAACGAGCCGTTTCCGCTCCGCTAAAAATTCGTTGAGCTAAGCCGCTCCGCTGCCGGTGGCTATGGGAATTGAATCGGTGCGGCGCCGGTTGTGAGCGTCGAATGCGGGAAGTGAAGCGAGGGCAAGAAAGAATCCGGATGCACGATTGGGCAGGCACGTCCAAGCATGATGGCCTGCAGGCCGCTTGGGTGGCAAGAGCGAGGTACGTTGTGACTGCAGGGGACATGCGTACCACGCGGCCCCGTACGTTGTGCCGGGTTCGCCCCCCAGGAAGCGTGCACGATCATGCTTCATTGCTGGATGGCGGCGCCCGCGCCGGCGCGCCAGGCAGGAGGTATTCGACGCAAACCATGTGACCGTGTTTGCAAACCGGGCAGTCGCGCAGTGACCGGCCGGTCAGCTGTGCAAAGTGGTCGCGGTAGTCCGGTGCGGATGTCACCCGGGTTTCGGCGGGCGGCGCGCCGAGCAAACGGCGACATGCGGCGAGGCTGGCCTCGCGCAGCCGGTTGCTGAGCAGTCCATAGTGGCGAATTCGTTGCAATCCGTGTGGCAGCACGTGCAGGAGGAAGCGGCGCAGGAACTCATGGGCGTCCAGACGCATTACGCGCGGATGGCCTGGTTGGCGATAGTCCTTCCAGCGAAACGTGACATGCCGATCGCTCTGACTGATGAGGCGGTTGTTGGAGATCGCGACGCGGTGTGTGTAGCGGCCGAGATAATCGAGCACCTGCTGCGGACCGCCAAACGGCTCCTTGGCATAGACAACCCACTCGGTTTGACGCGGGCCAGACAGATAGCGGGCAAACTCGCACGGCTCAGACAGGTGGACCAGTGACGCGAAGAAACGCAGTGCCCCGATGTCAAAGGCATGTTGCAATCGCTCGAGGAACAGCCGGCGGAACAGACGCGAGAGCACCCGAACCGGCAGGAAGAATCCAGGCCGGCAAGCCACCCAGCGCGTGCCGTCGGCGGCAAGGCCACCGCCCGGGATCACGCAGTGCACATGCGGATGGTGGACCAGATTCTGTCCTCAGGTGTGCAGCAACGCGATGAATCCGATCGTGGCCGCAAGGTGGCGGCGGTCCGCAGCTATGGTCTGCAGCGTTTCGGCGGTTGCCTGGAACAGGATGTCGTAGACAACCCGCTTGTTCTGGAATGCAATGGCCGCGATCTCTTGCGGAACGGTGAAGACGACGTGGAAGTAAGGCACGGGCAGCAGGTCCGCCTGGCGGTGCTCGAGCCATTGTGCCCGGGCGAGCGACTGGCACTTCGGGCAGTGCCGGTTGCCGCACGAGTTGTAGGCGATGCGCTGATGTCCGCAGGCGTCGCACTGCTCAACATGACCACCCAGAGCCGCCGTTCGGCATTGCTCGATGGCGCGCATGACGCGACGCTGCTCGCGGTCGAGCGAGTCGGCGTGCAGATGCCGGTATGCCGGGCCGTGGCGTCGCAGGACGTCCGCCAACTCCAGCGGGGCCTTCATGGCGGTTCAGACGTGATCAACCCGTGGTTCAGGTAAAGCCTGCGGCGACCTTGACGGTAGGCGGTCAAACGGGCTGGTCGTCGCGCAGATCGTGCTGGTTGCGACCTTCAGATAGCGCGCCGTTGTGGCCAGGCTGCGATGGCCCATCAGCAACTGGATCAGGCGCACATCCGTGCCGGATTCGAGCAGGTGCGTTGCAAACGCATGGCGCAGGGAGTGCGGCGTGATCGGCTTGGTGATACCGGCACGGCGACGCGCATCATGGCACGCCTGTCGTATCACGTCGGCACCCACGGGTTGATCGGGGAAGCGGCCGGGAAACAGCCAGTACTGGGGGCGGCCGGTGCACCAGTAGCTGCGCAGGACCTCCAGCAGCCGGGGCGAGAGCATCACGTAGCGGTCGGCGCGCCCCTTACCCTGTTCGACACGCAGCATCATGCGCTGGCTGTCGATATCGCCGACCTTAAGCCGGGTGGCTTCCGAGATGCGCAGGCCGGCGGCGTAGGCCACGATCAATACGGTACGATGCTTGTCGCTACGGATCGCTTCAAGGAAGCGCGTGATCTCGTCCTGACTGAGAATCACCGGGAGTTTGCGCGGTGTCCGCGCCATCGGGAGTTCGTCGACGGCCCACTCACGTTTGAGCGTGATGTGGTACAGAAAGCGCAGCGCCGCAGTGGCCACCACCAGCGTGCTGGATGAGCGTCGCTGGACTTCAATCAGGTGCACTTGCCACGCGCGTACTTCCTCCGGGCCCAGCAGTTCAGGGGAACGCCCGAAGTACCTGGCAAAGTTGCTCACCTGCTGGAGATACACGCGTTGTGTGTTGGCCGCGAGGTTGCGCACGCGCATATCCTCGATCATGCGTCGACGTAGGGGTGTCATGGTGGACTCCGCTCTGAATGGTCACGGCAGCAAACTGCACTGCTATCGTCCCACTCGAACGGACGCGCCCTATGGATGATCCCGGAGCTGATGTCGCTGGCCAACTACCTCCTCCCGCTTCAGCGGGTTAGTTCAATGCCGCTTTACCCTACCGCCTGACGCATTGGTATGTTTCGTTCGCTCAAGACGCTCTGGAAAAAATGGCGCGCTTCGCGCAGCGCAGTTCAGCAACTCGATGCGTTGCTCGCCATCGCAGATGCCGATGCCCCCTACGCGGAACGCAGCGACTGGCTGATCGAACTCGCACACTGGATCCACCGGCGCGGCCAGCTCGACGCCGATGCCACCGCAGCCGCCGCCACCGCGCCCGATGCGCCGCTGCGCGCGCCGCCCGAGCATGCGCGCGTGCGCTACCTGCTGCACGTGCTGGACCGCAATCCGGCATGGAAGGCCAACGTCGGCGCGATGGTGCGCAAGCTGCTGCGCGAAAGCGACAGCATCACCCTGCTCTGCGACGCAGGCATGCCGGTCCACTCGAACCTGTTCGGCGCGCTCGTGGGCCGGATGCAGGCGCAGTTGATCCCGCCCGCGCCGAACCGCCGCGACCTCGCGGCACTCTTCACGCTGATGTTCCCGTCGACCCACGACCCCGAGTGGATCGCCACACTGCCGCGCGACCTGCTCGCCCGGCTGCGGACCCTGATCGCCGAGCCCGGCGCGGTGCAGCCGGAAGCGGCGGTCGAACCCGCCGTCGTCCCGGCCCAGCTTCCCGACGAAGACAGCACGGGCGCCGCGCGCCCTGTCGCTTCAGCAGCGCTGCCCAACGAGTTCTCGCTGGACCTGCTCACGGCGCTGCACAACCTGACCTGCCAGATCAGCTCGACGGGTCTCTCGCCGACGGTGCGCAGCCGCCTTTCGAACGAAGACGCGCACGTCGCCGTCGAAAAGCTGTCGTTCTTCCGCCTCACGCGCGCGATGCTCGCAGTGGAAAACGCACGCGACGCGGGCGAGCCCACGCGGCTGCTGCAGGAAGTGACGTGGCTGCGCCTCTTGCTCGACGACTGCCGCAAAGCCGCCGACGGCGTCTTCGCGCATCTCTACCGCCACGGCGTGCGCGTGGACACGGTGTTCCAGGTCCAGCGCATGCGCATGCGCATCGTGCGCGCGGAGCGTCTGCTCGACGCGTGGATGGCCGCCGACGATCCCGCGACTCAAGCGCGCCTCGTTGCCGATCTCGTCCGCGCGAACCAGAAAAGCCAGAGCACGGCCCACCTCGTGCGCAGCAACTTCGCGCTGCTTTCGCGCAAGGTGGTGGAGCTCTCCGCCGACACGGGCGAGCATTACATCGCGCGCGACCGCGCCGAATACCTCACGATGCTGCGCATGGCGGCGGGCGGCGGCCTCGTCACGGCGGTGACGGTCTACGTGAAATTCGGCATCACGGGCGCGCACCTGCCCTCGATGATCGAAGGGCTCTTCGCGGGCATCAACTACGCGCTGAGCTTTCTCGTCATGCACTTCTGCCACTTTTCGCTCGCGACCAAGCAGCCCGCGATGACCGCGCCCACGCTCGCGCGCGAACTCGACGGCGCCAACGAGCCCGCGGGGCGCGCGCGCTTCGTGTCGTCGGTGGTGGCGCTGATCCGCACCCAGGCCGCCGCCGTGCTCGGCAACGTGCTGCTCGTATTCCCGGCCTGTCTCGCGATCCAGCTCGCGTTCGGCTGGCTGTTCCACGCGAACCTGATCGCGCCGGCGAAAGCGCACGCGACGCTCCAGTCGTTCTCGCTGATCGGCCCGACGCCGTTCTACGCCGCGCTCACCGGCGTGCTGCTGTGGGCGTCGAGTCTGTTCGCCGGCTGGGCCGACAACTGGTTCGTGCTGCATCGCGTCGAGGACGCGCTCGCGTGGAACCGGCGCCTGCGCATGACGCTGGGCGCACCGGGCGCCGCGCGCCTCGCACGCTTTTGCCGCGTGAACGTGGCGGGCGTATGGGGCAACGTCGTGCTGGGCATGATGCTCGGCCTCGTGCCGGCGATCGTTTCGGCCGTCGCGTTCCACTTCGAAGTGCGCCACGTGACGCTCTCGGCGGGCTCGATCGGCGTGGCGCTCGGCGTGCTCGGCACGGCTACGCTCAAAACCGGCGAGCTCTGGTGGGCCGTGGCCGGCGTGGCGAGCATGGCCGTCCTCAACGTGACGGTGAGCTTCGCGCTCGCGCTGCACATGGCGGTGCGCTCACGCGACCTCGGGCGCCAGGACGTGCGTCCGCTCATGCGTGCGTTCTGGCGGCGCGTGACGCGCCATCCGATCGATCTGGTGTGGCCGATCCGGCGGGGGCGCGGCGCGAATCAGGAGGGCTGAAAGCCAATGAACGGCATCGTGCCGTGAGCTGCCGGACGATAAGACGGGATGGGCGTGGAAGACGCCCCGAGCATTGGCGCGGCATGCAAACCCAGTGGAATCTTTGGCAAGTCCGCCGGCCCTCGCGTGAGAATCAGGCCGCTCGCACGGCCAGCCGCCTGAAGGGACTCACGCCAACCCGCGTACAATAGCGCCTTCCTCGCAGCGTCCCCTCTCTTCTCATGTCTTTCGATTTCTTTGCTCCCTGCCCGCGCGGCCTCGAAGCCCCGCTCGCCGCCGAACTGGCCGAAATCGCGCAGCGGCGCCTGCCGCCCGGCGCGCTCCAGGTGGGCGCCGAAGTGCCCGGCGGCGTGCATTTTCGCGGCAACTGGGCCGGCGGCATGGCCGCGAACCTGCATTCGCGCATTGCCAGCCGCGTGCTCCTGAAAATCGCCCAGCGGCCCTATCGCGGCGAGCAGGACATCTATGCGCTCGCGCGCGAGCAGCAATGGGAAAAATGGTTCTCGCCGAACGAGACCATCCGCATCGACATCACCGCGATCAAGTCGCCGCTGCGCAGCCTCGAATTCGCCACCCTGCGCGTGAAGGACGCGATCTGCGACCGCATGCGCGACAAGGCCGGCGCGCGCCCCAGCGTCGATACTGCCTATCCCGACGTGCGCGTGTTCGCCTTCCTCACCGCGAACGATTGCACGCTCTACCTCGACACCTCGGGCGAGCCGCTCTTCAAGCGCGGCTGGCGTCTGGACAAGGGCGCCGCGCCCCTGCGCGAGAATCTCGCCGCCGGCATCCTGCGCCTCACGGGCTGGACGCCCGAGATGCCGCTCTATGACCCGATGTGCGGCAGCGGCACGTTCCTGGCGGAAGCCGCCCAGGTCGCGCTCGACATCGCGCCGGGGCTGTCGCGCAGCTTCGGCTTCGAGCGTCTGAAGCAGGCCGACACCGCCGCGTGGCGCCATCTGAAGAGCGAGGCGAACACGTTGCGCAACACCGCCATGAGCCGCGCGACGGAGCTGCGCATTTTCGGCAGCGACATTTCCGACGTCATGCTGGAGAAGGCGCGCGCCAACTTCGCGCGCGCGGGTCTTGGCGAGGTGCCGCTCAAGCAGCTCGATGCGCGCAACATGACGCCGCCCGCAGAAGGCAACGGGATTCTCGTGGCGAATCCGCCGTATGGCGAGCGTATCGAGGTGCGCGGGCGCAACGCGCGCGGCGAAGCCCGCGCGCCACGCAGCGACGACTACGAGGAGCAAGAGGCCTTCCGCCGCGTCCATACCGACGCACCCGACGCCGAATTCTTCCAGGCGCTCGGCGACGCGCTCAAGCAGCGCTTCACGGGCTGGCGCGCGTTCTTCCTGACCTCGGACCGCAAGCTGCCTGGGCAGCTGCGTCTGCGCGAAGCGGCCAAGACGCCGCTCTTCAACGGCGCGCTCGAATGCCGCCTGTTCCGCTTCGACCTGATCGCGGGCAGCGTGCGCCAGCGCCCTGCCGGCGCCGGCCAGGACGCCGCCGCTGGCAAGAACCCGGACAGCGCCGGCCCAAACAGCTAACGAGCCGCACGATGTAACCCCTGCGCCGCGTCCGCGTTTCAGACGCGCGCAGGCCCGACCGCCGCTCCGCCCGGTTCGACGGGCAGCGGATATCCTTGGTACTCCGGAAAGAGTCTAGGCAGCAGGAAGACCGGCAGCGAATGCCGCGAAAAGCAGCGCGACGTGGAAGCCGGGTGAATCAGATGCAGGCAGCTCGCCTGGGTGTCGTCGGCGGCGAGCACTTTCTGTCCCGACTCCACCACGCGGCGGATGAAGCTCTCGTCTTCGCCGAGGTTGACGTCGTCAAAGCGCGCGATGTCGAAGAGCGCCTTGCGGTAAACGTATGCGAAGCCATAGAAAAGAATGAAATCGGCGCCGATCTGCATCTTCTCGTGGAAGGTCACCGTGCCCACTTCCTTGCCCTTGAGCACGTAATGCAGGCCCACGCGCGCATTCAGGTCCATATAGCCCAGAAACTGCGTATGCGGCGCGTACATCCAGAACGTCGATAGCTTCATGAGCTGCGCGCCGCTTTCGCGCAACAGCCGCGCCATGGTCGCGAGATAGTGCGAGGCGTAATGATCGTCGTCGTCGAAATGGGCGATCAACTCGCCGCGCGACTCGCCCACGAGGAAATTGCGCTTCGCGCCGATCGACATGGGCGTCTTCGACCAGTAGTAGCGCACGCGCGGGTCGGTGTCGGCGAGTTGGCGCATGAAGGCGCTGGGCTGGGGGCTGTCGTCGAGCACGAGCCACTCCCAGTCGACCTGCTGACGCGCCACACAGCGCGCGATCGCCGGCAGAAAGGCCTCGCGGTTGGCCGTGGGCGTGATGATGGAGATGTTTGGAGACATGAAGCGCAAGGCAGGCCACGAGCCGCCGGATCGAGAGAACAAGGAAGAATCAATCCGTCGATTACAGCAGATTTGCGCGCGCCTCTCTCTCGAAAACGCCTGCCGGCATGGCGCGGCGCAGCGCGGTGAACGTGCTGTCAAAGCTACTGACAACACGTTGTCAGTAGCCCCACGGCACACTCCTTCCTACGCCAGCCCGCGCGACATCAAGTGCGTTGCGGGCAGGCCGGCGCCACGGCATCCCGCCAGCCGCCGCCATTTCACCGCATCCGCCATCGACACCATTGGCATCCGAGGAGCGCATCATGTCGACCGAAGTTTCCCGTGTCATCTCGTGGTTCGAAATCCCCGCACACGATCTGGACCGTGCCGCCACCTTTTACGAAACCGCCCTCGATACGTCGCTGCAGCGCGAAGTGGTCGGCGGCGTGCCGATGGCGCTGTTCTCGCATACGGAAGCCGAAACCGGCGGCTGCATCGTGTTTAATCCGCGCGACGCCAAGCCGGACCCGAAAGGCGTGCTCGTGTATCTGAACGCGCAGCCGTCGATCACGGCCGTGCTCGAGCGCGTGGAAAAGGCCGGCGGCAAGAAGCAGGGCCCTGCCGTGGAGCTGCCCAACAACTACGGCTATATCGGCTTCTTCATCGATACCGAAGGCAACCGCGTCGGCTTGCACGCTGCCAAGCTGGGCTGAGCGCTGGGGCGCTATCATCCTCGGGACCGTTTCCGGTCATGCTTGCGGCCACACGGTTCTTCGCTGTCCGGACCGGCCGTTTTAAGCGGCCGTTTTAAGCGGCCGTTTTAAGCGGCCATCCCAACTGGCCGTCCGAGCTGCCCGTCCGAACCCGTCGACCGTTCTGGCCCACCCCCAACGACCCACCCATGACCCGCCGAGCCGACCGCCTGTTCCGCATCGCCGAGCTGCTGCGCGGCCGCCGTCTCACCACCGCGCAGCAGCTCGCGCAGTGGCTCGAGGTGTCGCCGCGCACCGTCTATCGCGACGTGCGCGACCTGCAGCTTTCGGGCGTGCCGATCGAAGGCGAAGCGGGCATCGGCTACCGGCTCGCGCGCACGGCAAGCCTGCCGCCGCTCACCTTCACGGCCGACGAGCTCACCGCGCTCGCCGTGGGCGCGCGCATGGCCGAATCGTGGGGCGGCGCGGTGCTCGCGGGCGGGGCGCGCGGCGCGCTCGCGAAGATCGCCGCGGCCATGCCCGCCGACAAGCGCGCGGTGCTCGAACGCATCGCCGTGTTCGTGCCGTCGTATCACGTCGATCCCGCGTATTCGGAGAAAGTGGACGCGCTGCATCGCGCCGTCGATTCGCGGCTGGTGGTGCGCTTCGCGTATTGCGACCGCATCGGCGCGCATACGCAGCGGCGCATCTGGCCGCTCGGGCTCGTGTACTGGGGGGCGCAGTGGACAATCGGCGCGTGGTGCGAAATGCGGGAGGATTTCCGCAACTTCAACATCGCGCGGATGAACGACGTGGAAGTGCTCGAGCCGTTTCCCGACGTGAGCGGGAGACGGCTCGGCGATTATTTGCGGCGCGTAGAAGCACCGTCGACGTAACACCGCGCGGGGTACGCGTGACGGTCTGATACAGGCGTAAAAAAAGCGCGCATCGCTGCGCGCTTTGTGTAGCCAGGAAACTTCGGCGATGGCGCTTATTCCACCGCCTTCACCATCTCCTCGATCACCTTCTTCGCGTCGCCGAACACCATCATGGTCTTGTCCATGTAGAACAGTTCGTTGTCGAGACCGGCATAGCCCGCCGCCATCGAGCGCTTGTTCACGATGATCGTGCGCGCCTTGTAGGCCTCGATGATCGGCATGCCCGCGATCGGCGACTTCGGATCGTTCTTCGCCGCCGGATTCACCACGTCGTTCGCGCCCAGCACCAGCACCACGTCGGTCTGGCCGAACTCGTTGTTGATGTCCTCCATCTCGAACACCATGTCGTAGGGCACTTCCGCTTCCGCGAGCAGCACGTTCATGTGGCCCGGCATGCGGCCCGCCACGGGGTGAATGGCGTAGCGCACGTCCACGCCCTTCTCCACCAGCTTGTCCGTGAGCTCCTTCAAGGCATGCTGCGCGCGCGCGACCGCCAGCCCGTAGCCCGGCACGATCACGACGCTCTCGGCATTGCCCAGCATGAACGCGGCGTCGTCGGCCGAACCCGACTTCACCGGACGCTGCTCCTGCGCGCCGGCCGACGACGCCCCACCCGCCTCGGCGCCAAAGCCGCCCAGCAGCACGTTGAAGAACGAACGGTTCATCGCGTGGCACATGATGTACGAGAGAATCGCGCCCGACGAGCCCACCAGCGAGCCCGCGATGATCAGCATCGCGTTGTTCAGCGAGAAGCCGATACCCGCCGCCGCCCAGCCCGAGTACGAGTTCAGCATCGACACCACGACGGGCATGTCCGCCCCGCCGATCGGGATGATGATGAGCACACCGAGCGCGAACGCGATCGCCGTCATGATGATGAACGGCAGCCACGACTGCGTGAGGAAGAACAGAATGCCGAAGCCGATCATGCCCAGCGCGAGCATCAGGTTGATCAGGTGCTGCCCCGGATAAACGACCGGGGCGCCCTGGAACAGGCGGAACTTGTACTTGCCCGAGAGCTTGCCGAAGGCGATCACCGAACCCGAGAACGTGATCGCGCCCACGAAGGTGCCGATGAACAGTTCGATGCGGTTGCCGTAAGGCAGGAAGCCCGGATACGGCGCGTCCTCGGCCACGAGCCCGAACGCGGCCGGCTCCGAGACCACCGCATACGCGATGCACACCGCCGCGAGACCGATCAGCGAGTGCATGGCGGCAACGAGCTCCGGCATCTTGGTCATCTCGACGCGCGCGGCCACGAATGCCCCCAGGCCGCCGCCCACCACCAGTGCCCCGAACAGCAGCCCGAGGCCGAGCCCGAGGTTCGAGCCGAACTGGGCCGACTGCTTCGCAATCAGCGCAACCGTGGTGAGAATGGCGATGGCCATGCCAACCATGCCGAACATGTTGCCGGCGCGCGCGGTGCGCGGGTTCGAGAGACCCTTGAGCGCCTGGATAAAGCAGACCGACGCCACCAGATAGAGCAGCGTAACGACGTTCATGCTCATCATGCGCCCTCCTTGCTGCCGGACGCGGCCTTCTTCGGCTCCTTCTTGCGGAACATTTCGAGCATGCGCCGCGTGACGAGGAAGCCGCCGAACACGTTCACCGCTGCGAGCAGCACGGCGAAGGTGCCGAAGAACTTGCCCGCGCCACCCACCGTGAGGCCGGTCGCCAGCATCGCGCCCACGATCACGATGGCCGAGATCGCGTTGGTAACGGCCATGAGCGGCGTATGCAGCGCGGGCGTGACGTTCCACACGACGTGATAGCCCACATACACGGCCAGCACGAAGATGATCAGGTTGATGACGGTATGGTTGATCAGTTCCATTGCCGG
The DNA here is from genome assembly GCF_051125205.1 of Paraburkholderia sp. A1BS-2L. NCBI lineage: Bacteria > Pseudomonadati > Pseudomonadota > Betaproteobacteria > Burkholderiales > Burkholderiaceae > Paraburkholderia > Paraburkholderia sp. A1BS-2L. Next base: position 496,319 of record NZ_CP120428.1, on the reverse strand, counting down.
GTCTCCTCAGGTCTTGCGCGTGACGGTGCCGTCGCGGGCCAGCAGCGTGGCCGCGACGATGTCGTCCGCGAGATCGATATTGAGCGCGCCTTCCTTCGTGACGATCAGCTTCAGGAAGTCGAGCAGGTTGCGCGCGTAGAGCGACGAGGCATCGGCGGCCACCATCGACGCGAGATTCGTGTAGCCGCAGATCTGCACGCCGTGGTGCGTGACCACCTTGTCTGCTTCGGTGAGCGGACAGTTGCCGCCGCGCCGGCCGGTGGCCGGATCGGCGACGGGGCCGCGCCCGGCCGCGAGGTCGATCACGACCGAGCCCGGCTTCATCGCCTGCACGGTGTCGGCGGGCAGCAGCGTGGGCGCGTCGCGGCCCGGGATCAGCGCGGTCGAGATGACGATATCGGCCTGCTTCGCGCGCTCGTGCACCAGCGCCGACTGGCGCGCGAGCCACGAGGGCGGCATCGGGCGCGCGTAGCCGCCCACGCCCTGCGCCGCTTCGCGCTCCTCATCGGTTTCGTAGGGCACGTCGATGAATTTCGCGCCCAGCGACTCGATCTGCTCTTTCACCGCCGGACGCACGTCCGAAGCCTCGATCACGGCGCCCAGACGCTTCGCGGTGGCGATCGCCTGCAAGCCCGCCACGCCCGCGCCGAGGATCAGCACGCGCGCGGCCTTCACCGTGCCGGCCGCCGTCATGAGCATCGGCATGAAGCGCGGATAAAGATTGGACGCCACGAGCACCGCCTTGTAGCCGGCAATGTTGGCCTGCGAGGACAGCACGTCGAGACTCTGCGCGCGCGTGGTGCGCGGCGCGGCTTCGAGCGCGAACGCCGTCACGCCCGCTTCGGCGAGCTTCTGGGCATTTTCCGCATTGAAGGGATCGAGCATGCCGACCAGCACCGCACCGCGCTTCATGAACGCGAGCTCGCTGACCGAGGGCGACTGGACCTTGAGCACGAGCTCGGCGCCGAAGGCGGCGGCCGCGTCGGCGATCTGCGCGCCCGCGGCCGTGTAGGCCTCGTCGGGAAAGCTCGCGCCAACGCCGGCGCCTGCCTGAATAGTGACCGTGTGACCCTGCGCGACGTACTTCTTGACTGTCTCCGGCGTCGCGGCCACGCGGGTTTCGTTCGCCCGCGTCTCTGCGGGCACTCCGATATGCATCGCTGTTTCCTCCTCGACCTGCTTTCTTTCTAATCTGGCTCTAATCGAGCGGAGTGAAGCCGGCGAGGCCCGCCGGCTTTCTATTGCAACGGCAAACTGCCGCACCACTTTAACCGAAACCGCGAGCGCGACTGAAGCCGAAATTGCGCGTTTTTGTGCACTGCACACAACACTTTTAGATGTCCGACCGGACGGTCGACGATACCCCGCATAGGGCGCCTTCGTGTCCCCATGCGCACTGGATAGCGGGACCGGGCGCGCGATCCGGCCCCCGGCAGTCTTGGGCGGGTGCCGGTAAAATAGCGGCCCATGAATGATGAAACCTGGGCACCCCACGTCACCGTGGCGTCAATCGTCGAGCGCGACGGGCGCTTTCTGCTCGTCGAGGAGCACACGCCGGCCGGCTTGCGCCTGAATCAGCCCGCCGGGCATCTGGAAGCCGGCGAGACGCTCCACGAGGCGGTCGTGCGCGAAACGCTCGAAGAAACCGCTTATGCGTTCGCGCCCGAGGCACTGGTCGGCATGTACATGACACATTTCGGCAAGCCCGGTGAAAGCGGCACGACATATCTGCGCTTCACTTACTGCGGCAGCGTCGCGAGCGAGCCGCAGCCGCGCGCGCTCGATCCGGACATCGTCCGCGCGCTGTGGATGAGCGCCGATGAGCTGCGCGCCGCGAGCGCGCGCCACCGCACGCCGCTCGTCATGCAATGCGTCGACGATTACCTCGCGGGCAAGCGCGTGCCGCTCGATTTCGTGCATACCCACGCGGTCGGGCCGAAGGCAGGTCCGAAAGTGAAACCCCGGGATTGAAAGCAGCAACAAGGCAGCAGACAAATGAGCAAACGTAAGGTCGTGGTAGGCATGTCGGGCGGCGTCGATTCGTCGGTTACCGCATGGCTGCTCAAGGAGCAGGGGTTCGACGTCGTCGGTCTCTTCATGAAGAACTGGGAAGACGACGACGACGGCGAGTACTGCTCGACGCGCCAGGACTGGATCGACGTGGTGTCGGTCGCGGACCTGATCGGCATCGACGTCGAGGCGGTCAACTTCGCCGCCGAGTACAAGGACCGCGTGTTTGCGGAGTTCCTGCGCGAATACTCGGCGGGCCGCACGCCGAACCCCGACGTGCTCTGCAACGCCGAGATCAAGTTCAAGGCCTTCCTCGATCACGCGATGTCACTGGGCGCGCAAACCATCGCCACGGGCCATTACGCGCGCGTGCGTCAGAACGAACGCAACGGACGCTTCGAACTGCTGAAGGCGCTCGATCACACGAAAGATCAGTCGTACTTCCTGCATCGCCTGAACCAGGCGCAGCTTTCGAAGACGATGTTCCCTCTGGGCGAAATTGCCAAGACGAAGGTGCGCGAGATCGCCGAACAGATCGGCTTGCCGAACGCGAAGAAAAAGGATTCGACTGGCATCTGCTTCATTGGCGAGCGGCCGTTCCGCGATTTCCTGAACCGCTATCTGCCCACGAAGCCCGGCCCGATGATGACGCCCGAAGGCAAGGTCGTGGGCGAGCATATCGGCCTCGCGTTCTATACGTTCGGGCAGCGCAAGGGCATTGGCCTGGGCGGCAGCAAGGACGGCAGCGGCGACCCGTGGTTCGTGGCGGGCAAGGACATGGCCGCCAATACGCTCTACGTCGTGCAGGGCCACGATCATCCGTGGCTGCTCGCGCACGAGCTGCGCGCGGGCAATGTGAGCTGGGTCGCGGGCGAGCCGCCCGCCGACGGCCATGCATGCGGCGCGAAAACGCGTTACCGCCAGGCCGACGCGCCCTGCACGTTCAAGGCCGCGTGCGTAGATGGGGAAAGCGGCGAAGGCCAGTTCGCGCTGCACTTCCCAAGCGCGCAATGGGCCGTGACACCGGGCCAGTCGGCGGTGCTCTACGACGGCGACGTGTGCCTCGGCGGCGGCATCATCGAAGCCGTGACGACGCTGGAGCCCCATGTGCCCGCCATGCCGCCCCCCGTCGCGCCGAAGAAAAAGCGCACGCCGCGCAAGAAATCGGCACAGTTCGCTGCCTCGGCCGCGCGAGATTTGGCTTAATTTCTGGCTTAAGGCCTGACACGAGCGCACTCGCGCGGCGCACCCGGCGCCGCGCGTTTTTCCCTCCTTACGATCGTACGATCGGCCCCTTCGGTTTCACGCCGGCTTTTTGTCTTCCTGCCGGCCAGATTCACCAACTTGCGGCATCATTCGGGCACCGTCGCGCCTCACCCGGGCGCGGCCGGCGCGCGCGGCCGCAACCCGCCTCGCGCAGCGAATCAAAAGATCGAGGAGTCCCCACCCATGTTTTCCCGACGTTACCTTGCCATGTGGTGCGCGGTGCTGCTGCTGGCAGCCTGCGTGCTTGCAGCGGCGCTCCATCATCTGTCGTGGCTGTGCGCCGTCGTGCCGGCGCTCATCGTCGCGCTCGGCATCTGGGACATGACCCAGCAGCGCCACGCCATCCTGCGCAACTATCCGCTCTGGGGTCATCTGCGCTTTCTGTTCGAGTTCGTGCGTCCCGAAATCCGCCAGTACTTCGTCGAAGACGACACCGACGAAAAACCCTTCTCGCTCGTGCAGCGCAGCGTGGTCTACCAGCGCTCGAAGAACGTCGTCGACAGCCGCCCGTACGGCACCGAGCTCGACGTGAAGGCCGTAGGCCACGAGTGGATCAGCCATTCGCTCGCGCCGACCAAACTCGCGGGCAGCGACTTCCGCGTGCTGGTGGGCGCGCAGCGCGCGCAGCCGTATTCGATGTCGATTTTCAACATCTCGGCGATGAGCTTCGGCGCGCTATCCGCCAACGCCATCCGCGCGCTCAACCTGGGCGCGAAGAAAGGCGGCTTCGCGCACGACACCGGCGAAGGCTCGATGTCGAAATACCACCGCGAGAACGGCGGCGACATCATCTGGGAAGTCGCCTCGGGCTACTTCGGCTGCCGCAACGACGACGGCACCTTCAGCGCCGAAAAATTCCAGCGCCTCGCCCAGGAGCCGCAGGTGAAGATGATCGAGGTGAAGCTCTCGCAGGGCGCGAAGCCGGGCCACGGCGGCATGCTGCTGGCCGCCAAGGTCACGCCCGAGATTGCCGAGACGCGCGGCATTCCGATCGGCCAGGATTGCGTCTCGCCCGCGCGCCATTCGGAGTTCTCCACGCCGCGCGGCCTGCTCGAATTCGTCGAGCGCCTGCGCAAGCTCTCGGGCGGCAAGCCCACCGGCTTCAAGCTGTGCATCGGCCACCCGTGGGAGTTCTTCGGCATCGCCAAGGCCATGCTCGAAACCGGCATCTTGCCCGACTTCATCGTCGTGGACGGCGCCGAAGGCGGCACGGGCGCCGCGCCCATCGAGTTCACCGATCACATCGGCACGCCGCTGCAGGAGGGCCTGCTGCTCGTGCACAACACGCTCGTGGGCATCGGCCTGCGCGACAAAATCAAGATTGGTGCAAGCGGCAAGATCATCACCGCATTCGATATCGCCAAGACGCTCGCGATCGGCGCGGACTGGGTCAACTCGGCGCGCGGCTTCATGTTCGCGGTGGGCTGCATCCAGGCGCAGAAGTGCCATTCGGACCGCTGCCCCACCGGCGTCGCGACCCAGGACCCGGCGCGCCAGCGCGCACTGAACGTGCCGGACAAGGGCGAGCGCGTCTACTATTTCCATCGCAACACGCTGCACGCGCTGCAGGAAATCCTCCAGGCCGCGGGACTCGAGAGCCCCGCCGATCTGCGCGCGCATCACATCGTGCGCCGTGTTTCGTCGTATGAAGTCAAGCTGATGTCGGAACTGCTCAAGTACCTGAAGCCTGGCGACCTCATCGAAGGGCGTTACCGCTATCAGCTGTACGAGAAGTGGTGGCCGGTCGCGCGCAGCGATTCGTTCGTGCCGGATATCGACAAGATGGGCTGACGCCCAGATGGTTGCGCGCGCAACGTCATGGCGGCGTGCGCGCGTCCTGCGTAACGAGGTGTTTGACGTGTTTTACGCCTGCGGCACGGTATCGGCGAACGACGGCCGCTGCATGAGCTTGTCGAAATGCCGGGCGAGATTCGGATGCGGCTCGCGCCAGTCGAGCTCCGGCATGCGGAAGTCGAGATAGCCGAGCGCGCAGCCCACCGCGATGTCGGCGAGCGTGTAGCGGTTGCCCGCGCACCACGCATTGCCCGCAAGACCCTTGGCCATCGCGTTCAAGCCCTCGCGAATCTTGCGCTGCTGGCGCGCGACCCATGCCTCGCTGCGCTGCTCGGGCTCGCGCTGCGTGCCTTCCAGGCGGATCAGCACGGCGGCGTCGAGCATGCCGTCGGCGAGCGCCTCCCAGCACCGCACCTCCACGCGCTCGCGCCCGCCCTGCGGAATCAGCTTGCCGACCGGCGAGAGCATGTCGACGTACTCGCAGATCACGCGCGAATCGAACACGGCTTCGCCGTCCTCCATCACGAGACACGGCACCTTGCCGAGCGGGTTGAAATCGTGAATTGCCGTGTCGGCGCCCCACACGTTTTCAAGCACCAGCTTGTAGTCGATTTTCTTTTCGGCGAGCATGATCCGCGCCTTGCGGACGTACGGGCTGCCGAGCGAACCGATAAGTTTCATCACACCTGCCTTTTCTGGAATCCGGCGAAAGTATACGTTGGAATGCCCTGATTCTGACGGGTCGCCTTCGCTAGCAGCAGATTTCTCCGATCAGCGTTGTCGGCTCGATGCAACAACGCACGCGAGCGGTCCCCGGCGACGCGCGTGCTGCACAGAAGCCACTGCGCAGGCGCAACTACGCAGGCGCTACAATCGCAAGATGGACACGACCCTCACGGAAAGCGCCTCGGCCGCCTCGCGCGCCGCAGCCGATGCGCCGCGCGGCCCCGATGGCGGCGCCGCGCTGTACCGCGCGCGCCGCGAACGCGTGCTCGCCGCGCTGCGCGCCAAAGGCGGCGGCGTGGCGCTGGTGCCCACCGCGCCCGAGGCGCTGCGCAACCGCGACACCGAATATCCGTATCGGCACGACAGCTACTTCTATTACCTCACCGGCTTCACCGAGCCCGAGGCGCTGCTCGTGCTCGACGCGAGCGCGGGCGAGAACCAGCCCGCCACGATCCTGTTCTGCCGCGCGAAGAACGTCGAGCGCGAGACGTGGGAAGGCTTTCGCTTCGGGCCCGACGGCGCGCGCGAGGCATTCGGCTTCGACGCCGCGTTTGCCGTCGACGATATCGACACCCAGGTGCCGCGCCTGATCGCCGATCGCCCGGCGCTCCATTACGCGCTGGCGGCCTCGGAGCGCTTCGACGCGCAGGTCAAGCGCTGGATCGACGCCGTGCGCGCGCAGTCGCGCAGCGGCGTTGCCGCGCCGGCTGCCGCGTACGACCTCGTGCCGCTGCTCGACGACATGCGCATCGTCAAGGACGCACACGAGCTCGACACCATGCGCCGCGCCGCGAAAATTTCGGCGCTCGCGCACGTGCGCGCCATGCAGGCGTGCCGCGCCGGCATGCGCGAATACGAGCTCGAAGCCGAGCTGCTCTACACGTTCCGCAAGCACGGCGCGCAGGCGCCCGCCTACGGCTCGATCGTCGCGACGGGCGCGAACGCCTGCGTGCTCCACTACCCGGCCGGCAACGCGGTGGTGCGCGAAGGGGACCTGATCCTGATCGACGCCGCCTGCGAGCTGAACGGCTACGCCTCGGACATCACGCGCACCTTTCCCGCGAGCGGGCGCTACACGAGCGCCCAGCGCGAGCTCTACGAGATCGTGCTCGCGGCTCAGCAGGCCGCCATCGACGCCACGCGCGCGGGCGTGAACTTCGAGGCGCCGCACGAGGCCGCCGTGCGCGTGCTCGCGCAAGGGCTGCTCGACACGGGCATCGTGGACAAGCAGCGCTGTGCCAGCGTCGACGACGTGATCGCCGCGCGCGCCTACGCGCGCTTCTATATGCATCGCACCGGGCACTGGCTCGGCATGGATGTGCACGACGCGGGCGACTATCGTGAGCGCGGCGAACGCGACGCAAATGCCGCCTCTGCCAATACCAATGCCAATGCCCCTGCCGCCGCCGCGCCGCCCTGGCGCACGCTGCGGCCCGGCATGACGCTCACGATCGAGCCCGGCCTCTACGTGCGCGCCGCCGAAGACGTGCCCGAGCGCTACTGGGACATCGGCATCCGCATCGAGGACGACGCCATCGTGACCGCCGCCGGCTGCGAGCTGATCACGCGCGACGTGCCCGTGGCCGCCGACGAAATCGAGGCGCTGATGCAGGACGCGCGACGCGGCGCGTGAGCGCACTTAAAAAGCCAACGATCTGAAGCGAACGCAGCGACATGAATGCAGCGAACACCCCGGCAGGCGGGGCCACGAGCGGGATGATGAGCGGGACCGCAAGCGCAGCCACGCACGCGCCCAACGAATATGACGTGATCATCGTCGGCGCGGGTCCGGTCGGGCTCGCGCTCGCCGGCTGGCTCGCGCGGCGCAGCGCGACGGCGGCCCTCTCGGTCGCGTTGATCGACGCGCGCGAACCCGACGACAGCGCCGGCGACCCGCGCGCCATCGCGGTCTCGCAGGGCAGCCGCACGCTGCTGCAGGCGCTCGCGTGGCCGCAGGACGCAACGCCGATCGAGCGCATCCACGTCTCGCAGCGCGGCCACTTCGGCCGCACGCTGATCGACCGGCACGACTACGACCTGCCCGCGCTTGGCTATGTCGCGCGCTACGGCGCGATCGTGCAGTCGCTCGCGCAGGCGGTGCGCGGCACGCGCGTGCACTGGCTGCACCACACGCACGCGCACGAACCGGTCGTCGAACACGACGGCGTGACGCTGCCCGTGCAAAGCGCGGGCGTCATGCGCACGCTGCGCGCGCGCATTCTCGTGAACGCGGAAGGCGGGCTCTATCGGGCGCAAACCGCGCACCAGCCGCCGCGCACCGGCACGGACCGTAACGACGAACAAGGCGAAACCGCCGATGCTTCGGGCGAGGCCGGCTCCGCCACCGCCACGGACACGGACACGCGCAAGCGCACCCGCGACTACGGCCAGACCGCGCTGGTCGGCGTGGTGACGGTTTCTTCGCCGCAGCCGCATGTGGCTTGGGAGCGCTTCACGAACGAAGGCCCGATCGCGCTATTGCCGATCGGCGGCGTGCGCGGCGCGGACTACGCGCTCGTGTGGTGCTCGTCGCCGGTCGAGGCCGAGCGCCGTGCCCAGCTTTCCGACGCCGATTTCCTCGCCGCGCTCGGCGCCGCCTTCGGCACGCGGCTGGGGCGCTTCACGCAGATCCATGGCCGCGCGGCGTTCCCACTCGGCCTGAACGCGCTCGACACGCTGGTGAGCGGCAACAACCGCATCGCGGCCGTGGGCAACGCGGCGCAAACGCTGCATCCGGTGGCCGGCCAGGGCCTGAATCTCGGCCTGCGCGATGCCCACGCGCTCGCCGACGCCCTTGCGCAACACGGCGCGACCCCGCATGCGCTCGCCGACTTCGCGGGCCGCCGCGCGTTCGACCGCCGCATGACGATCGGCGCGACGGACATGCTCGCGCGCCTGTTCACCATCGACTTCGCGCCGCTCGCGGCGCTGCGCGGCCTCGCGCTCACGGCGCTCGAGCTCGCGCCGCCGATGAAGACGGCGCTCGCGCGGCAGATGATGTTCGGGCAGCGGAATTAACAGGACGAATCGGCGCTCACTCTGAAAGGGTCGAATCGCGTTTCATATCAAGGCGTTGCGCCCGAGCCTTGGCCCGTCTGCCAGAACAACACCAGGGTCCACAAGCCGAGACCGCCCATCTCGTTAACGCTAAAATATGCGTTTCCCCTTTTCGAGCCGCCGCCGCGCCGATGCCTTCGACGTCCATCGAAGCCAGCCGGGCGCGCTGCCGCTTTCGTCCGTGCATCATGTTCACAATTGGCCGACACACCCTGCGCAACAACCTGTTCGTCGCCCCCATGGCGGGCGTGACGGACCGGCCGTTCCGTCAGCTGTGCAAGCGGCTGGGCGCGGGCTATGCGGTCTCGGAGATGGTCGCGTCCAACGCGCAGCTCTGGAAGAGCGAGAAGACCATGCGCCGCGCCAATCACGCGGGCGAGGTCGAGCCCATCGCCGTGCAGATCGCCGGCGCGGACCCGGAGATGATGGCCGAAGCGGCGCGCTATAACGTCGCAAACGGCGCGCAGATCATCGACATCAACATGGGCTGTCCGGCCAAGAAGGTCTGCAACGTGGCGGCCGGCTCCGCGCTGCTGCAAAACGAGCCGCTCGTCGCGCGCATCGTGAAGGCCGTGGTGGACGCCGTGGGCGTCGGCCCCGACGCCGTGCCCGTCACGCTCAAGATCCGCACGGGCTGGGACCGCGAGCACCGCAATGCGCTCACCATCGCGCGCATTGCGGAAGACAGCGGCATCTCCATGCTCACCATGCACGGGCGCACGCGCGCCGACCTCTATCACGGCGAAGCGGAGTACGAAACGATTGCGGCGGTGAAGGCCGCCGCGCGCATTCCGGTGGTCGCCAACGGCGACATCACGAAGCCGCAGAAGGCGCGTGACGTGCTCGCCTTCACGGGCGCCGACGCCATCATGATCGGCCGCGCGGCGCAGGGCCGCCCGTGGCTCTTTCGCGAGATCGAGCACTTTCTGTCGACCGGCGAGCTGCTGCCGCCCCCGCGCGTGAACGAGATCCAGGCGATCATGAACGAGCACCTCGAAGACCACTACGCGTTTTATGGCGAATTTACGGGTGTGCGTACTGCGCGCAAGCATATCGGCTGGTACACTCGCGGCCTTTGCGGCGCCAATACCTTCCGGCATCGCATGAACACGCTGGACACCACGCGCGACCAACTCGCCGCCGTCAACCAGTTCTTCGACGAGCAAAAGGCCGTTTCCGAGCGCCTCGTCTACGTCGACGACGAAACCGGCGCCGATGGCGCAAGCGGCGAGCGCGAACCCACCGATCGACTGGCAGCATGAGCAAGCACAATATCGAACAATCCGTCCGCGAGAGCCTGGGCATGTACTTTCAGGATCTCGACGGCAGCAACCCGCACGACGTCTACGAAATGGTGATGGCGTGCGTCGAAAAACCGATGCTCGAGGTGGTGCTCGAGCAGGCAGGCGGCAATCAGTCGCTGGCCGCCGAGTATCTCGGCATCAACCGCAACACGCTGCGCAAGAAGCTTCAGCAGCACGGCCTGCTGTAACGGCCGTCGCCGCTCATCAGGGCGGTACTGGACTTCCGGCGCGGACTCCTCGATCCCTCGGCAACTTCTCCCCCATCATGATCAAGCAAGCGCTCATCTCCGTTTCCGACAAGGCCGGTATCGTCGATTTCGCGAAATCGCTGTCGGACCTCGGCGTCAAGATCCTGTCGACCGGCGGCACCGCGAAACTGCTCGCGGACGCGGGTCTCTCCGTCACCGAAGTGGCCGATTACACCGGCTTCCCGGAAATGCTCGATGGGCGCGTGAAAACGCTGCACCCGAAGGTCCACGGCGGCATCCTCGCGCGCCGCGACCTGCCCGAGCACATGGCCGCGCTCGAAAAGCACGACATCCCGACGATCGACCTGCTGGTGGTGAACCTCTACCCGTTCGTCCAGACGATCTCGAAAGAAGAGTGCTCGCTCGAAGACGCGATCGAGAACATCGACATCGGCGGCCCGACCATGCTGCGCTCGGCGGCGAAGAACCACCGCGACGTGACCGTCGTGGTGGATCCCGCCGACTACGCGAAGGTACTGGAAGAAATGCGCGCGAACGGCAACGCCGTGAGCTACGCGACCAACTTCCGCCTCGCGACCAAGGTGTTCTCGCACACGGCGCAGTATGACGGCGCGATCACGAACTACCTCACGAGCCTCACCGAAGCGCTCGAGCACAAATCGCGCAACACCTACCCGGCCGTGCTGAACCTCGCGTTCGACAAGGTCCAGGACCTGCGTTACGGCGAAAACCCGCACCAGAGCGCCGCGTTCTATCGCGATCTTGCGACGCCGGCTGGCGCGCTCGCGAACTACACGCAGATCCAGGGCAAGGAACTCTCGTACAACAACATCGCCGACTCGGACGCCGCGTGGGAGTGCGTGAAGACTTTCGACGCCCCCGCCTGCGTGATCATCAAGCACGCGAATCCGTGCGGCGTGGCCGTCGGTGCTGACACGCTCGAAGCGTATTCGAAGGCGTTCCAGACCGACCCGACCTCGGCGTTCGGCGGCATCATCGCGTTCAACCGCGAAGTGGACGAAGCTGCGGCGCAGGCAGTCTCGAAGCAGTTCGTCGAAGTGCTGATCGCGCCGTCGTTCTCGGCAGCCGCCAAGGCCGTGTTCGCCGCGAAGCAGAACGTGCGTCTGCTCGAGATCGCTTTGGGCGAAGGCCATAACGCATTCGACTTCAAGCGCGTGGGCGGCGGCCTGCTGGTGCAATCGCTCGACGCGAAGAACGTGCAGCCGCACGAGCTGCGCGTGGTGACCAAGCGCCACCCGACGCCGAAGGAAATGGACGATCTGATGTTCGCGTGGCGCGTCGCGAAGTTCGTGAAGTCCAACGCCATCGTGTTCTGCGCCAACGGCATGACGATGGGCGTGGGCGCGGGCCAGATGAGCCGCGTGGACTCGGCGCGCATCGCCAGCATCAAGGCCGAGAACGCGGGTCTGAAGCTCGCGGGCACGGCCGTGGCGTCGGATGCGTTCTTCCCGTTCCGTGACGGCCTCGACGTGGTGGTCAACGCGGGCGCGACCTGCGTGATCCAGCCGGGCGGCTCGATGCGCGACGACGAGGTGATCGCCGCCGCCGACGAGCACAACATCGCCATGGTGATGACGGGCATCCGCCACTTCCGTCACTAATCGCCCCGGCGCGCGAGACGCGCCGATACTGCGAGAAGCCCGCCGGACCTCGCGTCCCGCGGGTTTTTCTTTACGCCGCGCCCGGCGTTCCCGCGTGCCGCCAAGGCTCGCGGCCGCTGTGCCGTTCGTTGTACCATCGCAGGCACATCCTCGACACACAGCGCTTTCCCCCGCATTTCATGAGAATTCTCGGCATCGACCCCGGCTTGCGCGTGACCGGCTTCGGCGTGATCGAGCGTCACGGTCACCAGCTCACGTATGTCGCAAGCGGCGTCATCCGCACCGCCGATGCCGATCTGCCCACGCGCCTCGGCACCATCTTCGAAGGCGTCTGCACGCTGATCCGCCAGCACGCGCCCGACCAGGCCGCCATCGAAAAGGTCTTCGTCAACGTCAATCCGCAGTCGACGCTGCTGCTCGGCCAAGCGCGCGGCGCGGCCATCTGCGGGCTCGTCTCGGGTGGCGTGCCGGTGGCCGAATACACCGCGCTGCAACTGAAGCAGGCCGTCGTGGGCTATGGCCGTGCGACCAAGGAGCAGATGCAGCAGATGGTCGTGCGCCTGCTCGCGCTCACGGGCACGCCCGGCACCGATGCCGCCGACGCGCTCGGTATGGCGATCTGCCACGCACATAGCGGCGACACGCTCGCGGCGCTCGGCGGCATCGCGCCCACGCTCGCGAAGAAGGGCGTGCGCGTGCGGCGCGGACGGTTGATCGGCTAAACAACGCCCCTGGCCATCAGGCCAACGTTCAGAGGAAGCGCGCCGCGCAGCAGCGCGCTCCGCTACACTCTGCCCTTTCCCACATCACTGAACTTGCCATGATCGGTCGCATTGCCGGCGTATTGCTGGAAAAGAACCCGCCGCACCTGCTCATCGACTGCAACGGCATCGGCTACGAAGTCGACGTGCCGATGAGCACGTTCTACAACCTGCCCGGCACCGGCGAAAAAGTCGTACTGCTCACGCAGATGATCGTGCGCGAGGACGCGCACCTGCTTTACGGCTTCGGCACCGCGCAGGAGCGCGCGACGTTTCGCGAACTGCTCAAGATCACCGGCATCGGCGCGCGCATGGCGCTGGCCGTACTCTCGGGCATGAGCGTGCACGATCTCTCGCAGGCCGTGACGCTGCAGGACTCGGCGCGCCTCACGCGCGTGCCCGGCATCGGCAAGAAAACCGCCGAGCGCCTGCTGCTCGAACTCAAGGGCAAGCTCGGCGCGGATCTGGGCGCGATGGCCGCGGCGGCGTCGCCCTCGGACCACGCGAACGACATCCTCAACGCGCTGCTCGCGCTCGGCTATTCGGAGAAAGAAGCGCTCGCCGCCATCAAGAGCGTGCCGGCCGGCACGGGCGTCTCCGAAGGCATCAAGCTCGCGCTGAAGGTGCTCTCGAAGGCGTGAGGGCCGCGTGATGCCGCGTGATGCCGCGTGATGGCTGCGTGATGATGCTGCCTTGTGGCGGCGCGCGGTGCGTGCGATACGCGTGGTACAGCGCGGTACAATCGCTGCATGATCGAAACCGACAAACTCGCCGCTAGCGGTGGCGCCAGCCCCAGCCGCGTGATCGCCGCCACGCCGGCCTCGTCCAACGAGGAGGCGTTCGAGCGCGCGCTGCGCCCGCGCCAGCTCGACGAATACGTTGGCCAGGAAAAGGTGCGCGGCCAGCTCGAAATCTTCATCGAGGCCGCCAAACGCCGCTCGGAACCGCTCGACCACGTGCTGCTGTTCGGGCCGCCGGGCCTCGGCAAGACCACGCTCGCGCACATCATCGCGCGCGAAATGGGTGTCAATCTGCGGCAGACCTCGGGCCCCGTGCTCGAACGCGCGGGCGACCTCGCGGCGCTGCTCACCAACCTCGAAGCCCACGACGTGCTGTTCATCGACGAAATCCACCGGCTCTCGCCGGTCGTCGAGGAAATTCTGTATCCGGCGCTCGAGGACTATCAGATCGACATCATGATCGGCGAAGGGCCGGCCGCGCGCAGCGTGAAGCTCGACCTTCAGCCCTTCACGCTGGTGGGCGCAACCACGCGCGCGGGCATGCTCACGAACCCGCTGCGCGACCGCTTCGGCATCGTCTCGCGACTCGAGTTCTACAACGCAAGCGAGCTTTCGCGCATCGTGCAGCGCTCGTCGGCGCTGCTCGGCGCGCATATTCATCCTGACGGCGCGCTTGAAATCGCGCGCCGCTCGCGCGGCACGCCGCGTATCGCCAACCGCCTGCTGCGCCGCGTGCGCGATTACGCCGAAGTGAAGGCCGACGGCACGATCACCGCGCAGGTGGCCGACGCCGCGCTCAAGATGCTCGACGTCGATCCCGTGGGCTTCGACCTGATGGACCGCAAGCTGCTCGAAGCGATCCTGCACAAGTTCGACGGCGGCCCGGTGGGCGTGGACAATCTGGCGGCCGCCATTGGCGAAGAGCGCGACACGATCGAGGACGTGCTGGAACCGTACCTGATCCAGCAAGGCTTCCTGCAGCGCACGCCGCGCGGACGTGTGGCCACCCAGCTCACCTACCGGCACTTCGGCCTCGTCGTGCCCGACGACGCATCGACGGGCGGCGACTGGAGCCCGGACGCGTCGTAAGGCGCGGCAAGGCGCACAGCGCGAACGAGAGCACGATGTCCGATCACGCCGGCCGTCCCCCCAACGCTCCCGAACCGACTGGCCTCGTCGGCCAGATCGCGCGGCGCCTGCGCATGACGCTCGCCGAAAACGTCACGCATCTCACCACGGGCAGCGGCCCGAAGCTCGACTACTCGTCGCCGCCCGGCGACCCGGGTCTGTTCGGCCCGAACGCCATCTGCTGGAAAGTGCATGCCGACTTCGCCGCGATGATGGCGGGCGGCATCAGCGCCCTGCTGCTGCAAGCGCTGCACCCGCTCGCTCTCGCGGGCGTGTGGGACCACTCGACGTTTCGCAGCGACATTCTCGGCCGGCTGCGCCGCACCGCGACCTTTATCGCCGGCACCACCTACGGCAGCCGCGCCGATGCGCTCGCGCTCATCGAGCGCGTGAAGACCATTCACCTCGCGGTGACGGGCACCGCACCCGATGGCCGCGCGTATCGCGCAAGCGACCCCGCGCTGCTCACGTGGGTGCATGTGGCCGAGGTATCGAGCTTTCTGGCCGCCTATTTGCGCTACGTGAATCCCGCGCTGCCTGGCGAGGCGCAGGATCAGTACTACTCGGAAGTCGCGCTCATCGCACAGTTGCTGGGCGCAACCGAAGTGCCGCGCTCGCGCGCCGAAGTCGCGGCCTATCTGCAAGCGATGCAGCCCGAGCTCGTCGCCAGCGAGCGCACGCGCGAAGTCGTGCGCGTGCTGATGGAAGTGCCGGTGCCGCGCCCGGCGATGCGCCCCGCAGGCGCGTTGCTACGTAATGCGGGCATCGACCTCCTGCCGCCGTTCGCCCAGCAGATGCTCGGCTTCGACCGCTTCGCGCTCGCCCGCCGCGCGATGGTGCAGCCGGGCATGCGCGCGGTCGCGCCCGTGCTGCGCTGGGCGCTCGTCAATGGCGTCTCGAAACGCGCGCGCCGGCGCGCAGCCGCGCCACCAGCGCCCTGAATCCCTCCTCGTTCTGCTCGCCATGAAAAAACGGCCAGGCTGCTTGCGCAGGCTGGCCGCTTCATCGGAAACCTCATCCGGTCGAGGACCGGACGTTGCTTACATCTTCACCACGTCGAGCAGCGACTTCTTGCCCGCCTTGTAGTTGTAGAGCGAAATCACGCCGTGCTTGAGGTCGCCCTTCGAATCGAACACTGTCTCGCCGATCACACCCTTGTAGTCGGTGCCCGGGATCTGCGCGAGGACCTTCGCCGGATCGGTCGAGTTCGCGCGCTTCGTTGCGTCGACGACGATGTACACCGCGTCGTAGGTGAACGGCGCATCGTATTCGACCGCGTGGCCAAAGCGCTTCTGGTATTTCGCCGAGAACGCCGCGCCGCCTTCCATGCGCTCGAGCGCCATGCCCGCTTGCGAACAGACGATGTTGTCGGAAGCCGAGCCCGCGAGTTGCGCGAGGCTTTCCGTGCACACGCCGTCGCCGGCCAGCACCTTCGCGCGCAGGCCAAGCTGGCGCGCCTGCTTGGCGAACGGGCCGCCGGTGGCGTCCATGCCGCCGTACATGATCGCGTCGGGATTCTCACCCTTGATCTTGGTGAGAATCGCGCGGAAATCGACGGCCTTGTCGTTGGTCGCATCGTGCGAGACGACCTTCATGCCGAGCGACTTCGCGGTCTTCTCGAACTCGTTCGCGAGGCCCTGGCCGTAGGCGGTCGAATCGTCGACCACGGCCACCGTCTTCACGTTCAGGCTTTTCGCGGCGTAGTTGGCCAGCGCGGGACCTTGCTGCGCGTCGGTCGCAACCACGCGATAGGTGGTCTTGAAGCCCTGCTGCGTGTAGGTCGGGTTCGTCGACGAGGGCGAGATCTGCACGATGCCCGCGTCGCTATAGATCTTCGCGGCGGGAATCGACGCGCCCGAATTCAGGTGGCCGATCACAGCCACGACCTTGTCGTCGACGAGCTTCTGCGCGACCTGGGTCGCCTGGCGCGGGTCGGCGCCGTCGTCCTGGCCGTCGAGCGCGAGCGTGACCTTCTGGCCGCCGATCGTGAGGCCCTTGGCGTTGATCTCTTCGATGGCGAGACGCGCGCCGTTTTCGTTGTCCTTGCCGAGGTGCGCCGAGCCGCCCGTGAGTGGGCCGACATGACCGATCTTGACGACCTGGTCAGCGGAAGCGTTGGCCGACGCAGTGGCCAAACTCGCCGCGAACGCCACGACAGCGGCGCTCACCGGCAACAGCTTGTGAAGCTTGAACGTCATTAAGAATCTCCTGCGGTTGTTCTTGAAACTGCGCTTCGTTTTTTCGTCTGCAACCCTGGCCTTGCCAACACCGCATGCACGGGGTGCGCGCATCCCTCTTCAACGCACGGCAAAGCGCAATGGTCTGGCAAATGGTATCAGGCGCTCCCGCTTTGCGGTTGGCCTTTGGAAAGCAATTGAAAGCAACAGGTAAGAGACTTGACGTCCGCAGCGGGCGCTGCACGCGCGAAATGCGCCGGTCGAGCGACGACCGGCGCGGCGAACCTCTTGGGGCTCAGCGGTTCGCTCAGGAGGAACGCTTGAAGCTGTCGTCGTCGCTTGGGCTCGGCAGATGCGTGACGTCGCCCCACGCGAGCACGCGCGCTTGCGTCGCCGCGCCGTCGCGCTCGAAATCGACGACGTTCACGCTCGTGTTCAAGAGCGGCCACGCGCGCGGCGCGTCGAGCGCGAGACCGTTCGCGAAACGATAGATGCAATCGAGCACGCCGCCATGCGCGACGCAGGCGATGCGCCCCCCGGGGTGCTTCGCGAGGATCGGCTCGAGCGCGTGCAGCACGCGGTGGTAGAACACGCGTTGCGACTCGCCCTCGGGCGGCGAGAAACCGGGGTCGCGGGTTTGCCAGTGTGCGTATTCGTCGGGAAAGCGCTCGGCGATCTGGTCGCCGTCGTGGCCCTGGAACGCGCCGTAGTTGCGCTCGCGCAGGCCTTCGGTGAGCTGGAGCGTCAGTCCGAGCGCATCGGCGACCGGCTGGGCCGTTTGTTGCGCGCGCATCAGGTCGCTCGACCAGATCGCGGCGAGGCGCACGCCCGCGCGCGCCTCGTTCGCACAACGCGCGGCGAGCAATTGGGCCTGCTCGATGCCGCTCTCGGCGAGCGGGATATCGATGTGCCCCTGAATGCGCTTGATGCGGTTCCAGGCCGTTTCGCCGTGGCGGATAAAGAGGATCTGCGTGGTCATGATGAATTGCGCACTTTCAATTGCGCGCGTTAATTGCGCACTTGCAGCCAGAACGTAACGGGCCCGTCATTGACGAGCGAAACCTGCATGTCGGCGCCGAACTCGCCGGTCTCGACCGTGGGGTGCTTTGTGCGCGCGGCGGCAACGAAGTAGTCGAATAGACGCCGCCCCTCGTCGGGCGGCGCGGCGGGCGTGAAGCTCGGGCGCAGGCCGCTGTTGGTATCGGCGGCAAGGGTGAACTGCGAGACCAGCAGGAGGCCGCCCGCCGCACCGTTGCCGTCGATGTTCTGCACCGGCAGATTCATCTTGCCCGCGGCGTCGCTGAACACGCGGTAGCCCAGCAGTTTCGCGAGCAGCTTGTCGGCGTTTGCTTCAGTGTCGCCGCGCTCCGCGCAAACCAGCGCGAGCAGGCCCTGGCCGATCGCGCCGGTCACGCGCTCCGCAGGGCCATCGGCGACGCGGACTTCGGCGCGGCGCACGCGTTGAATCAGCGCAATCATCGCGTGCGCTCCACGTCCAGAACACGAATCGTCATCACGCGGTCAGCGTCACGCGCGCGAAGCGGCGCTTGCCCACCTGCACGACGAACTCGCCCGCGTCGACCTTCAGGCCCTTGTCGGACACGGTGGCGCCATCGATCTTCACGCCGCCCTGCTCGATGTTGCGCAGCGCCTCGCTCGTGGACGGCGCGAGCCCCGCCTGCTTGAGCAGCTGGCCAATGGCGAGCGGCGCGCCCGCGAGCGTGACCGACGGGATATCGTCGGGAACGCCGCCCTTCGCGCGGTGGTTGAAGTCTTCGAGCGCGCGCTCAGCGTCGGCCTGCGAGTGAAAGCGCGCAACGATTTCCTGCGCGAGCAGCACCTTGAAGTCGCGCGGGTTGCGGCCCGCTTCGATCTCGCGCTTGAAGCCTTCGATTTCGTCCATCGGACGGAACGAGAGCAGCGTGAAGTAACGCCACATCAGCGTGTCCGAGATGCTCATGAGCTTGCCGAACATGTCGTTGGGCTTCTCGCTGATGCCGACGTAGTTGTTCTTCGACTTCGACATCTTCTCGACGCCGTCGAGGCCTTCGAGCAGCGGCATCGTCAAGATGCACTGCTGCTCCTGACCGTACTGCTTCTGCAATTCGCGGCCGACGAGCAGGTTGAACTTCTGGTCCGTGCCGCCGAGCTCCAGATCCGCATTGAGCGCGACCGAGTCGTAGCCCTGCATCAGCGGATAGAGGAATTCGTGGATCGAGATGGGCACGCCGCTCTGGAAGCGCTTGGTGAAGTCCTCGCGCTCGAGAATGCGTGCGACCGTGTAGCGCGACGCGAGCTTGATCATGCCGTCGGCGCCGAGCGGCATCGACCATTCGCTGTTGTAGCGGATCTCGGTTTTTTCGCGGTCGAGCACGAGCGCGGCCTGCTCGAAGTACGTTTTCGCGTTCGACTGGATCTGCTCGCGCGTGAGCGGCGGACGCGTGGCGTTGCGCCCCGACGGGTCGCCGATCAGCGAGGTGAAGTCGCCGATCAGGAAGATCACGGTGTGGCCGAGATCCTGAAGCTGGCGCATCTTGTTGAGCACGACCGTGTGACCGATGTGGATGTCGGGCGCAGTCGGATCGAGACCGAGCTTGATGCGCAGCGGCTTGCCCGTGGCGGCACTGCGGGCGAGCTTCTGCTGGAATTCTTCTTCGATCAGCAGTTCGTCGACGCCGCGTTTGGTGACGGCGAGCGCGTGACGGACTTCGTCAGTGACCGGAAAGGCGTCTTTGGCGCCGCTGTTAGGAGTGGACTCGGTGCTCATGCTTCGATCGTTTCGTTGGGTTTAGACCGGGATTTTACGTGATTCGCGCGACAAGGCGACTTACGCTCAATAGCCATTGCCGCGATAATCACCGTCAGAATCCCTTCCCGCACTCACGAAAGGAGCATCAACGTGGCGCCCGCACGCAAAGACAGCGCATACCCGGCCGACGGCGTGTATTTCGGCCTGATGTCCGGTACCAGCATGGACGGCGTGGACGGCATCGCCGTGCGATTCGAACACGGCAAGCGGCCCGTGGTGCTCGCGGAGGCCTTCGTGGGCTTCGCGCAGGGCCTGCGCGACGCGCTCTTTTCGCTGCAGCAGCCCGGTGAGAACGAGATCGTGCGTGCCTCGCTCGCGGGCAATGCGCTCGCGGCCCGCTATGCGGTCTGCTGCCACGAGCTGCTGCGCTCGGGCAATCTCTCCTCGGACGAGGTGCGCGCCATCGGCGCCCACGGCCAGACCGTCCGCCATCGGCCCGAGAAGGGCTTTACGGTGCAGATCCAGAATCCCGCGCTGCTCGCGGAGCTCGCGCACATCGACGTGATCGCCGACTTCCGCAGCCGCGACGTCGCCTCGGGCGGTCAGGGCGCGCCGCTCGTGCCGGCGTTTCACGCGACGCTGTTCGGCTCGCTCGACGAAACGCGCGTCGTCTGCAATCTCGGCGGCATCAGCAACATCACGGTGCTCTCGTCGACGGGCGCGGTGCGCGGCTTTGACTGCGGGCCGGCCAACGCCCTGCTCGACCTGTGGGCCGAGCGGCATCTGGGCAAGCCCTACGACGACAACGGCCGGTTCGCGGCGAGCGGCGCGCTGCATCAGCCGCTGCTGAACGTGCTGCTCGACGAGCCGTTCTTCGAGCAGCCACCGCCCAAGAGCACGGGGCGCGATCTTTTCAACGCGCAATGGCTCGATCAAAAACTGAAGGGCTTCGAATCGCTCGCGCCGGCCGACGTGCAGGCTTCCCTCGTCGCGCTCACGGCGGTGAGCGTCGCGCGCGAAATCGAGCGTCATGCGGGGGATTGCCGGGCCGTTTACGTGTGCGGCGGCGGCGCGCGCAACAAGGCGTTGATGAGCGCACTGCAAAAGGCGCTGGAAACCAGCGGCGTGGCCGGCGTGCCGGTCGCAACAACCGGGGCGCTAGGCGTGCCGCCGCAGCAGGTCGAGCCGCTCGCCTTTGCGTGGCTCGCGATGCGCTGCGTCGCACGCGAGCCGGGCAACCTGCCGGCCGTGACGGGCGCGGCGGGCGAACGCGTGCTGGGTGCGATTTATCCGAAATAGAAAGCCCGCGCGATGAATTCGCGAGCGCAGAAACGAAAAACGGGGCTTGATGCCCCGTTTTTTACTGCCGGACGTGTGCGCTCAAACCGAGAACGACGAGCCGCAACCGCAGGTGGTCGTGGCGTTCGGGTTCTTGATGACGAACTGAGCGCCGTTCAGATCGTCCTTATAGTCGATCTCGGCGCCGATGAGGTACTGATAGCTCATCGAATCGATCAGCAACTGGACGCCGTTCTTGTTCATCACGGTATCGTCTTCGTTGACGGCCTCGTCGAACGTGAATCCGTACTGGAAGCCCGAACAGCCGCCGCCCTGCACGAACACACGCAGCTTCAGCTCCGGATTGCCTTCCTCGTCGATCAGTTGCTTGACCTTGTCAGCCGCTGCGTCGGTAAAGACGAAGGGACCGGGCATTTCAGTCACGGGGGTCTCGGTGACAGCGTTCATTCGAACTCTCCAAAAAAGCTTCTAGTCGCTATTGTAGGGCTCTTCCGCAGTTCGTGCTGAAACCCACGAAATCAAGGGGTTTTCGCCACTTGTTTGCGGCCGGGCATAAATGGATGCCCATCAAACGAAAAAACCGTCCGGCGCATGAGCGCGGACGGCTTTTGCAGCAGCGCTGCGCCCGGTGAAGAGCGCCGCGCCGAAGCGCAAATTAACGCTTCGAGAACTGCTTGCGGCGACGTGCCTTGTGGAAACCGACCTTCTTACGTTCCACTTCACGTGCATCGCGGGTCACGAAGCCAGCTTGCGACAGTGCCGGCTTGAGCGTTGCGTCGTAGTCCATCAGCGCGCGCGTGATGCCGTGGCGAACTGCGCCGGCCTGGCCGGTTTCGCCGCCGCCGTTCACGTTCACCTTGATGTCGAACGTCGTGGCGTGGTTCGTGAGTTCCAGCGGCTGACGCACGATCATGAGCGACGTTTCGCGCGAGAAGTAGTCGGCGATGGGCTTGCCATTGACGATGATGTCGCCCTTGCCCGACTTGATGAAGACACGAGCGACGGCGCTCTTGCGGCGGCCCGTACCGTAATTCCAGTTACCGATCATGTGGGCTCCCCTTAGATCTCGAGCGCCTTCGGCTGTTGTGCCGAGTGCGGGTGCGTTGCGTCTGCGTAGACCTTCAGCTTCTTGATCATCGCGTAGCCGAGCGGGCCCTTGGGCAGCATGCCCTTCACGGCCTTCTCGAGCGCACGGCCCGGGAAGCGCTCTTGCATTTTGCCGAACGTCGTTTCGTAGATACCGCCCGGGTAGCCCGAGTGACGGTAGTACTTCTTGTCGGTGGTCTTGTTGCCCGTGACCTTCAGCTTGCCGGCGTTGATGATGATGATGAAATCACCCGTGTCGACGTGCGGGGTGAACTCAGGCTTGTGCTTGCCGCGAAGACGGCGTGCCACTTCGCTGGCGACACGGCCGAGAACCTTATCCGTCGCGTCAATCACGTACCATTCGCGCTGCACTTCATGTGCCTTGGCGGAAAAAGTCTTCATGATCGATCCAAAAAATATGCTGTGCCCTGTTTTTTGGTCCTGCTTGTATGGTGACGCTCGTTGACGTCGGCGCAGGCTCTCCCTGGTTCGGGTTTCCCCGTCTCCGCTCGGACATGGATGCGGAGAACCTACGATTATAAAGGGAAAATTGGCGCGTCGTCAAAGTTTCCGCGCGCCGGCGCAGGGGCGGCGCCAAAAACAGCGGACGAAAAAAAGCCCAAGCGCGTTTGCCTGGGCTTAATCCACCTTTTGGAGGAGGGTGGAGGAGACATGCTGAGGTGTCGTGAAACACGACAACCAATGAGACGAATTATACGGATCGACCTTGTGCGACGCAAGGAAATTTGCATCGTGAAAATAAAACCCATAATATGAAATTCAAATGCGGTGCACAGAACCATATTTTTTGCATACAAATCAATGCCTTGCAAATATCCATAGGCTAAACAGCATGCATCGGCTAGAGCAAACCCCCTAATTGCACGAGGGAAATCCGATTGCCCCTGAGATTTTGCGCCGCAA
Source organism: Paraburkholderia sp. A1BS-2L (assembly GCF_051125205.1). NCBI lineage: Bacteria > Pseudomonadati > Pseudomonadota > Betaproteobacteria > Burkholderiales > Burkholderiaceae > Paraburkholderia > Paraburkholderia sp. A1BS-2L. The sequence goes on along the minus strand of NZ_CP120428.1, from coordinate 473,467 downwards.
CATTCAAGCAAGGTGAATGGCTCGCATGCGTCACGTGCCCCCCCGGACATACCAGTAGGACCGGGCTACAATGCCGGCTGAATCGAGAAAATTGCGCAGGGGCAAACGCATGGAATGCAAAGTAAGCTGGATGGGTCAGGATGGGATGGCGTTCGCAGCCGAAACGGGTAGCGGCCACCTCGTCAACATGGACGGCGCGCCGGAAGGCGGCGGCCACAATCTCGCGCCGCGCCCGATGGAAATGGTGCTGCTCGGCACGGGCGGCTGCACGGCCTACGACGTGGTCCTGATTCTGAAGAAGAGCCGCCAGGAAGTTACCGGCTGCAACGTGACGCTGAAGGCCGAACGCGCGAGCGAAGATCCCAAGGTCTTCACGAAGATCCATTTCCACTTCACCGTGACCGGCAAGAATCTGAACCCGGCCACCGTCGAGCGCGCGATCAATCTCTCGCACGACAAGTACTGCTCGGCGTCGATCATGATCGGCAAGACGGCCGACATCACGCACTCGTTCGAGATCGTCGCAGTCTAGGATCTGCGGCGAAAATCGGCGGCAAAAGAAAAAGCCGGCGCGGTTCTTCAATGAACCGCGCCGGCTTTTTGCATGAATGAGGCGGCAAAGCAGGCCGATAAGCCGGATTCTGTGCACGCGCCGCGCCCGAAGGCACGCCGCGCGTGGCAGCCATTCCTCTAGGCGCGCCATTGCTGACGCGCTCAAGCTTCCTACCCGCAGACGAGACGGGGGCCCCGTCCTGCATCTCGAAGATGCGCGCCTGCCTACTTGGAATTGCTCCGGGTGGAGGTTACCGTGCCGTCTACGTCGCCGCAGACGCGGTGCGCTCTTACCGCACCGTTTCACCCTTACCTGATCCCGACCGAAATCGGGCCATCGGCGGTCTGTTCTCTGTTGCCCTGTTCCGCGTGTCGCCACGGATGGCCGTTAGCCATCACCCTGCCCTGTGGAGTCCGGACTTTCCTCGCCCCCTCGGCGTGAACCTCGGGGCCGCGACTGCCTGGCCTGCTTTGCGAGGCGCGATATTAGCACGGGTGAGTCCGTCGCGCGCAGTGCCTGCCGAATGCGCCGGGCACCTCACGCGACGCACTTAGCGTGCGCGCCGGCCCGGGCGAAATACGGCGGTGTCGTTGTAGAACGACGGGTCTTCGTTCGGCGCCCACCAGCCCGGAATGCCCAGCACTGGCAGCGGCGAGAAGCTGCGCCCGTTCAGATGCCCGTCGGCGGCGAGCGTCGCGCTCACCGTTTCGTCCAGATACGTGTTTCGCTGCGCGCGCGGCCACGCAAAGTACGCCGGCGGAACGTCGATTACCCACGCGTGCGCCGTGCACGCGGCATAGGGCACGATCAGCTTCTCCAGCAACGCATGGCCGAATACGTGGACCTCGCAGCGCGCCAGCGGGTGTGCCACGGTGGCCGTTGCCCCCGTCGTCATCGGCGCGGTATCCCATGCAGAGAGTCCCTCGACGAACAACGCGCGCCAGTCGAAGCCGCGCAACGCCTGTGTGAGCGCAGGATCGGCGCTCGCGAACAGCACTGCGTTCTCGTCGAATAACGTCAGCGCGTCGCGCACGCCGCCGCGCGTGGGCCCCACGCCGAGCACGTCGATCGCCGCCGCCTGGCGCGCGTTGAGCGCCGCCTTGATGCGCGGGAACGCAAACCAGGCCAGCGCGTTAAAGAAGTCGTGGAGATTGTGGCGCGTGGGCACGCACCCCGTCGCGGCAATGTGGGCCTCGTAGGCGGCGCCTTCGGGCAGATCGTCCTGCGCGATGAATGCGAGCCGCTGGCCGCGGCCCGTGAGCTGTTGCGCGGCGCACGCATCGGCGTTCAGCTCGTCGAGATAGTGCGCATAGCCCGCCAGCGCGGCTTGCTGCCAGCGCCGGCCGCGCGCCTCGTGCTGGGCGAACCAGGGGCGCGCCCAGTCGATGTCGGCGAAACTGCCTTCTGGCAAAGTCCGGCGCGCCGCGCCGGACTTTGGCGCTCCGGGCGTCGCTGCGCCGGGCATCGCTACGTTCAAATCAGCTTCCAGCCGATCGTCTCGCCGCCACGCAGCGGCACGACGGGCGCGTCGCCAACGCTGATTTCCGCCGGCAGCGTCCATGGCTCGCGGCGCAGCGTGACGGTTTCCGCACTGCGCGGCAGCCCGTAAAAATCGGCGCCGAAAAAGCTCGCAAAGCCCTCGAGCTTGTCGAGCGCGCCGGCGTTGTCGAACGCCTCGGCATAGAGTTCGAGCGCGTGCAGCGCCGTATAGCAGCCCGCGCAGCCGCATGCGTGCTCCTTCAGGCCCTTCGGGTGCGGCGCACTATCGGTGCCGAGGAAAAAGCGCGCGTCGCCCGAGGTAGCCGCCTCGACGAGCGCCACGCGATGCGTCTCGCGCTTGAGCACCGGCAGGCAGAAGTAATGCGGACGAATGCCGCCCTGGAACAGCGCGTTGCGGTTGTACAGCAGGTGGTGCGCCGTGATCGTCGCGCCCAGCAGGCCGGGCGCCGCGTGGTCCGCGCGAATGTAATCGACGGCGTCCTTGGTCGTGATGTGTTCGAAGACCACCTTCAGGGCCGGAAAATCGCGGCGCAGCGGCGTCATCACGCGGTCGATGAAAATCTTCTCGCGGTCGAACAGGTCGATGTCGGCGCTCGTCACTTCGCCGTGCACCAGCAGCGGCATGCCTGCTTCCTGCATCGCCTCGAGGGTCCGTGCGCATTTGCGGATATCGGTCACGCCCGCGTCCGAATTGGTCGTCGCGCCCGCCGGGTAAAGCTTCACGCCATGCACGAAGCCGCTCGCCTTTGCGAGGCGGATTTCCTCGGGCGGCGTGTTGTCGGTGAGATAGAGCGTCATTAGCGGCTCGAACTTCGCGCCCGCGGGCAACGCTGCGAGAATGCGCTCGCGGTAGGCCGCGGCCTGCGCGGTCGTCGTGACCGGAGGCTTCAGGTTCGGCATGATGATCGCGCGGCCGAACTGGCGCGCCGTATGCGGCAGCACCGCTGCAAGCATCGCGCCGTCGCGCACGTGCAGGTGCCAGTCGTCAGGGCGGGCGAGCGTGAGAGTCGTGGGTGTGGAAGCGTTCATGGCTAGTGTGAGGCGCGGTGCGCCACGGATGATCGGACTGCGAAATCAGGGTGCAAAGCACGGGGCTGCAAGGCGTTGGACGCCAGGCGCGGCGTCGCGCGCGCACGACAGTCCGCGCGGCAACCCGCACGCGGCCATCATGCGCCAATACCGCGCCGGTGCGCTTACGCGAGCGCCGGGAATGCGTCCGACAAATTTCGTACTGGCGCGCCGCGGCCCGGTGATATGCTTGGAAAATCGTCATTGTACCGGGTCGCCTTTCACGGGGAGCACGCCAGAGCTCCCGCACCCCGTACCTGCGTTACGTACGTACCATAAGCATCATGTGCCAACTTCTCGGAATGAACTGCGCCGCGCCAACGGACGTCACGTTCTCCTTCACAGGATTCGCGGCGCGCGGCGGCGCCACCGACCACCATGCCGACGGCTGGGGCATCGCATTCTTCGAGGACAAGGCCTGCCGCCTGTTCATCGACCACGAGGCGTCGGCGCGCTCGCCCATCGCCGAAATGGTCAAGCGCTACCCGATCAAGTCGCGCAACACCATCGCCCACATCCGCAAGGCCACCCAGGGGCATACGTCGCTCGAGAACAGCCATCCGTTCCAGCGCGAGCTCTGGGGCCGCCACTGGATCTTCGCGCACAACGGCGACCTGCAGGACTTCAATCCGGTCATGACGGACGTCTATCAGCCGGTCGGCACCACCGATAGCGAACTGGCTTTCTGCACGCTGTTGCAAGGCCTGCGCAAGGCTCATCCGGGGACCCAGCCGCCGCTCGACGAACTGTTCGCGACGCTGGAATCGCTCACGCGCGAAATTACCCAGTTCGGCGTGTTCAACTTCCTGCTGTCGAACGGCCAGGCGCTGTTCGCCCATTGCTCCACGCATCTGTACTACCTCGTGCGCAGTTGGCCGTTTTCCACTGCGCATCTGGTCGATGCCGATGTCTCGATCGACTTCGCAAAATACACCACGCCCGAAGACCGCGTGTCGGTGATCGCCACCGCGCCGCTCACCGACAACGAGGTCTGGACGCGCTTCGCCCCCGGCGATCTGCTGATGTTCCAGCATGGCGACGTCGTCGCGCGCAGGAGCGTGCCGGTGCCGCAAAAGGTGCTCGACAAGCTCAAGAATCCGTCGACGGACGCCTCGGCGAGCGCATCGCGCGTGGCCGCCCAGCCGGGTGCGGTGGACCCGCAAGTCGCCGCCGCCTTGCAGACCTGGGGCGAATGACGCGGCGCTCATGCCCGAACGAAAAAACCGCGCGGTGAAGGCCTGCGCGGTTTTTTTATGCCTCGCGGCGCGAAACGCTCAGTGCAGGATCTTCGCGAGAAAGTCCTTCGCGCGGTCCGACTTCGGATTCGCGAAGAAGTCTTCCTTGCGGTCGTCCTCCACGATGAGCCCCTTGTCCATGAAGATCACGCGGTGCGCGACCTTCTTGGCGAAGCCCATTTCGTGCGTCACGCACATCATGGTCATGCCTTCCTGCGCGAGCTCCACCATCACGTCGAGCACCTCGTTGATCATCTCGGGGTCGAGCGCCGAGGTAGGCTCATCGAACAGCATCGCGATGGGATCCATCGACAGCGCGCGCGCAATCGCCACGCGCTGCTGCTGACCGCCCGAGAGCTGGCCCGGGAATTTGTCCGCATGCGCGCGCAGGCCCACGCGGTCGAGCAGCTTCAGGCCCTTCGTGGTGGCCTCGTCCTTGCCGCGACCAAGCACCTTGATCTGCGCGAGTGTGAGGTTCTCGGTGATCGACAGGTGCGGGAACAGCTCGAAGTGCTGGAACACCATGCCCACTTTCGCGCGCAGCTTCGAGAGATTGGTGCGCTTGTCGCCCACCGACTGGCCGTTCACGAGGATCTCGCCCTGCTGGAACGGCTCGAGTCCGTTGACGGTCTTGATGAGCGTGGATTTGCCCGAGCCCGACGGCCCGCACACCACCACCACCTCGCCCTTCTTCACTTCCGTCGTGCAGTCGGTCAGCACCTGGAACGGGCCGTACCACTTCGAAACGTTCTTAATTGAAATCATCTTGCGACCTTTTTCTGAAGACTTTTCACAAGGGTCGACGCGATCACGCAGATCACGAAATAGCATGCGCCCGCGAACAGTACCATCTCGACCATCGTTCCGTCACGGTCGCCGATATTGGTGGCGGTGCGGAAGAAGTCAGCGAGGCTGATCACGTAGACGAGCGAGGTATCCTGAAACAGCACGATGGCCTGCGTGAGCAACAGCGGCACCATCGCCCGGAACGCCTGCGGCAGCACCACGTAGCGCATTGCCTGGCCGTAGCGCATGCCGAGCGCGAACGAGGCATTCACCTGCCCGCGCGGCACCGCCTGAATGCCGGCGCGGATGATCTCCGAATAATACGCGGCCTCGAACAGCGAGAACGCGACCATTGCGGAAGCCAGCCGAATGTCGATATCGGGCGAGAGGCCGAGCACATTCTGCAGGAACTGCGGCACGATCAGGAAGAACCACAGCAGGACCATCACGAGCGGAATCGAGCGGAACACCGTGACATAGCCCTGAGCGAACCAGGCGAGCAGCTTCACGCCCGAGAGGCGCATGAGCGCGATCAGCGTGCCCCACAGAATCCCCACGACGATCGCGCAGACCGTGATCTTGAAGGTGACGATGGCGCCGGTCCACAACGTCGGCAGCGCGCCCGGAATACCGCTCCAGTCGAAATGATGCATCACTTGCCTCCGATATAGCCGGGCAGCCTGGACTTCGCCTCGACCCAGCGCATCAACGCCATGACGATCAGGTTGATCAGCACGTAGGCGAGCGTGACCGAGATGAACGACTCATAGCTTTGCGCGGTGTAGTCGACGAGCTGGCGCGCCTGCGCGGAAAGATCGAGCAGGCCGATTGTCGACGCCACCGCCGAGTTCTTGAAGATGTTGAGAAACTCGGAGGTGAGCGGCGGCACGATGATGCGGTAAGCCACCGGCAGCAGGACGTAACGATACGTCTGCCACTGCGTGAAGCCCATCGCGAGACCGGCGGCGCGCTGGCCGCGCGGCAACGCGTTGATGCCCGAGCGCACCTGCTCGCACACGCGCGCCGCCGTGAAGAGCCCGAGACAGATCACCGACGACGTAAAGAACTGCACGCCGGGCGGCAGTTGCTTGAACGCGTTGCCAAGCGACGGCGGCACGATTTCCGGCAGCACGAAGTACCAGATGAAGAACTGCGCGATAAGCGGGATGTTGCGGAAGATCGCGACATAGACGGTGCCCGCGGCGGCCGCGTAGTTGTTCGGCACCGTGCGCAGCACGCCGAACAACGAGCCGACGATGAGCGCGATCACCCACGCGCAGAGCGACACCGACACCGTCACCCAGAGGCCCGAGATGATCCAGCCGAGATAGGTGGTAGGTTCGCCCGTCGAGACCGGGCTGAGCAATATGCCCCAGTTCCAGTGGTAGGACATGAAGAGCCTCCAACAAAAAGAACGGAAGAAGCGCGGCTTCTTCCGTTCTGTTTTACACGCCGATCAGGCTTCTCGCCCAGATCAGTCGATTGCCTTGTCGTTCGGGCTCTTGAAGAGCGCCTTCATGTCGTCGCTTTCCGGGAAGTTCAGGTTGAGGCCCTTCGGCGGAATCGGCGATTCGAACCACTTCTTGTAGATCGCATCGGCTTGTCCCGAGGTCTCGACCTTCGCGATGGCGTCGTCGGCGACCTTCTTGAACTCGGGGTCGTTCTTGCGCATCATGCAGCCGTAGGCCTCATGCGATTGCGGCGTGCCGACGATCACGAAATCGCCAGGATTGTTCGACTTCGCGCGCTCGCCCGCGAGCAGTGCGTCGTCCATCATGAATGCGGCTGCGCGGCCCGTGGAGAGCGTCATGAACGACTCGCCATGGTCCTTCGCGCTGATGATGTTCATGCCCAGGCTCTTGTCCTGGTTCATCTTGCGCAGGAGGCGCTCGGACGTCGTGCCTGCCGTCGTCACGACGGTCTTGCCCTTGAGGTCGGCGAAGTCCTTGATGCCCGAATCCTTCTTCGTCATGAGACGCGTGCCGATCACGAAGATCGTGTTCGTGAAGGCGGCTTGCTGCTGGCGTTCGGCGTTATTGGTCGTGGAGCCGCACTCGATGTCGATCGTGCCGTTCTGCACGAGCGGAATGCGGTTCTGCGAGGTGATCGGCACCATCTTGACCTTGAGGTTCGGCATATTCAGCTTCTGCTTCACCGCCTCGACGATCTTCATCGCGAAGTCTTGCGAGTAGCCGACCACGTTCTGCTTGTCGTCATAGTACGAAAACGGAATCGACGATTCACGGTGACCCAGCGAGATGACGCCCGTGTCCTTGATTTTCTTGAGCGTGCCCGAGTCCTGCGCATGTGCGCTCACGGCAACGAAACCGAGGGTGGCGAGAACGAGCGCAGCCTTTTTGATTTTCATCCTTGATCTCCTTGGCAAGAATCGCCGCCAGTGTAGCAAAGTAATTTTATTGAAAGAATTAAGGTGGACCCTGGCGCTGGCATGAATGTTTTATACACCGCCAATGCAAAAGCAGGCGGCCCTTTTTGAGGGCCGCCTGCCTTCTTTCAGCAACGATTCAAAACGTAATTTTTACCGCCGCCGGATGCTTTGCGCTTCGGGGGTGCGCTCCGAAGTTGCGCTTCGATCAGGGGTACAGGCCGCGCATTTCGCGCGCCATCAAGATGCGCTTACATGCAACGATGAACGCCGCCGTACGCATCGACACGCCCTGCTCGCTCGCCACCTGCCAGACCGCCGTGAATGCTTCGCGCATCACGCGCTCGAGACGCTCGTTGATCTCGGACTCGGTCCAGAAGAAGCTCGAGAAGTCCTGCACCCATTCGAAGTACGAAACGGTCACGCCACCCGCGTTCGCCACGACGTCCGGAATGATGAGGACGCCCTTGTCGTGCAGGATGTCGTCGGCGGCCGTCGTGGTCGGGCCGTTCGCGCCTTCCACGATGATCTTCGTGCGGATCTTGCCCGCGTTGTGCTCGGTGATCTGGTTTTCCAGCGCGGCCGGAATCAGGATATCGGTTTCGATGGTCCAGAATTCTTCGTTGCTGAGCATGTCCGCGCCCGGGAAACCTGCCACGCCACCGTTCTTGCCCACGTGCTCGAGCAGCGCCGCTGCGTCCATGCCGGTCGACTTGTAGAGCGAGCCGGTGTGATCCTGCACGGCCACGATCTTCGCACCCGCTTCCTGGAACAGACGTGCGGCGATGCCGCCCACGTTGCCGAAGCCCTGCACGGCGATGCGTGCGCCTTCGATCGACAGACCCTTGCGGCGCGCCGCTTCGCAGCCCACGACGAACACGCCGCGGCCGGTTGCCTCGCGCCGGCCCAACGAGCCGCCGAGCGAGATGGGCTTGCCCGTCACGACGCCCGTGGCCGTCTGGCCCTGGTTCATCGAGTAGGTGTCCATCATCCACGCCATGATCTGCTCGTTCGTGTTCACGTCCGGCGCAGGAATGTCAGTGTTCGGTCCGATGATGATGCCGATCTCGCTGGTGTAGCGGCGCGTCACGCGCTCGAGCTCGCCACGCGAGAGCGTGCGCGGATCGACGCGGATACCGCCCTTCGCGCCGCCGTATGGCACGTTCACTGCAGCGTTCTTCACCGACATCCACGCGGACAGCGCCATCACTTCGGAGAGCGTAACGTCCTGGTGGTAACGCACGCCGCCCTTGCCGGGACCGCGTGAAACGTTGTGCTGCACGCGATAGCCTTCGAAATGCGCAACGGTGCCGTTATCGAGTTCGATCGGGCAGTCCACGATCAGGATGCGCTTCGGACGCTTGAGCGTTTCGAGCCAGCGCGACAGCGAGCCGAGATACGGCGCCACGCGGTCGACCTGACGAAGATAGTTGCCCCACGGACCAAGATCGTCCGCGTGAAGGTAAGAAGGAACCGACGACACTGCAGACTGCGATTGGGAAGACATGAACGCTCCGGCGATCGATGAAGTGGAGCCATTGTCAGAAAACGCCCACACGAAATCCAATGCCGTTTGATCATCCCGTTATGCATTTCGTGCATAACGTTTTCAAAATCGAAAAAACGTGTCGCGCCCGGTTGGTGCTCAGTTGCGCGCAACCTCGTCGCTCACGACGTTCCACAATGCGCGCACGAGCGCCTCGCGCGCGTCCTCGCCCTGAGAGGCGAGCTTGTCGCGGTAGAGCCGAATCTCCATGTCGATCGTGAACTGGCCCTCAGGCACGCCGCGCGTGCCGCGATCGAGCCGGATCAGCTTGCCCTGCGCGACGGCGTCCTCCACCGCGCTATGCGGCAGGAACGCGATGCCGTGGCCCGCGAGCGCCATGGCCTTGAGGCCTTCGGCCATGTCGGTTTCATAGACGCGGTCCAGATACAGCCGCGCCGGCGCATTGGAGACGATCACCTCGGTCATGCGGCCCAGATAGGCGTTCGGCGTGTAGGAGAGATACGGCGTGGGCGCATCGGCCGTGCCGGGCAGCGTGTAGCGCGCGCGGCCCGCGCGCTGCGGCGCCGAGTACGGGCTGATGGGTTCGATGCCGAGCGTGAGCGTGTCGTAGCGCGCGGGGTCGAGCGTCACCGGGTGGCTCGGATGGTGATAGCCCATCACGAGATCGCAGCCGCCCTCCACGAGCGAGAGCACCGCGTCGTGCACGTTCAGCGCGCGCAGGCGCGTGTGGATCCGGCCGAGCTTCGCTTCGATACGTTGGAGCCAGCGCGGGAAATACGTGAGCGAGAGCGTATGCGGCACCGCGAATTCGATCGTCGCGGCGGGCGTGGCGGTATGGCCGCGCAGCACGGTGCGCGCTTCGTGAAACTGCGAAAGCATCGCGAGCGCCTGCTCGTAGAACACCTGGCCCGCGGAAGTCAGCCGTGTGGGATAGACCGAACGATCGATAAGTTCGGTGCCCAGCCACGCTTCGAGCGCCTGGATGCGGCGCGAGAATGCCGGCTGCGTGACGTGTCGCAGCTCGGCCGAGCGGCTGAAACTATGCGTCTCCGCCAGTGAAACGAAGTCTTCGAGCCATTTGAGTTCCATGCGAAGCCAGAGTGCGGATGAGAAGTCCGCATTCTAGGCCCGCTCGCGCCTGCATGGGATGCTTTCAGCCCGGTACGGCTCGGCTCGAGCGGTCGTGAGCGCCGCCTTCAGTTCGGTCACCACGCTGTCCCAATCGCCGAGCGTGGTTTGCCGGAACAGCCGCGCCGATGGATACCAGACCGAATCGGTGCGCTCCATGCCCCAACGCCAGTCGGGCTGTGCGGCAAGCAGCACCCACACCGGCTTGCCGAGCGCGCCCGCGAGATGCGCAACCGAGGTATCGACGGTAATCACGAGATCGAGGCTTTCGATGAGCGCGGCGGTGCTCGCAAAATCGTGGAGATCGTCGCCGAGCGCGTGCAGCGGCCAGCGCCCCGCGACCTCGGCGAGCTGCGCGGCACCGGGCCCCTTCTGGATCGCCAACCACGCGTTGCCCTCGAGCGCGGCGAGCGGCAGCAAGGACGTGAGCGGCACCGAGCGGAACGTGTCGAACAGGTGAAGCGGATTGCCGGCCCAAACGAGCCCGATGCAGCGCGGCGCGCCGCCCGCGAGGGCCTCTACGCGCGCGCGCCAGGCGGTGGCCTGCGCGGCATCGGCGTGCATGTAGGGCACCGGCGCATGGATCGGCCGGCCAGGAAACTTCAGCGGCAAGCTCATCACATCGCACCAGTAGTCGTAGCGCATACGGATCGCTTCGTCGGCCGGCGCGGCGTCGAGCACATTCGCCACGCCCGGCACGGTCGCGGCGAGCGCGGCCAGTTCCGGCGCGACCCACGCGTCGACCTGCGCGCCCATCTCCGCGAGCAGACCCGCGTAGCGCACGAACTGGATCTGGTCGCCCACGCCCTGTTCGCGCGCGATCAGGAAACGCTTGCCCGCGAGCGGCTCGCCCTGCCATTCGGCGCACGGCAGCTTGCGGTAATTGGCCTTGCCGGTCGTCGTGGTCTTGCGGTGCTCGAAAAGCGGCCAGCCCCCGGCATATTCGCCGCGGCGCAGCATCAGCATGCCGAGCTGGAACTGCGGCTCCGGCAAGCCCGGGCACATTTCGAGCGCGCGGCGATAGTTCACCTCGGCCTCGTCGTAACGTGCGAGCGCCGTGAGCGCGAACGCGAGATTGTTCACGGCGCCCGCTGCGTCGGGCTTGAGCGCCATGGCGCGCCGATAGTGAGGAATCGCTTCCGCATAACGATGCATTGCGTCGTAGACGTAACCCAACTCGAAATGCGCATTGGCGTTCTCCGGCTCGAGCACGGCCATCCGCTCGAAGCAGGCGGCGGCCTGTGCGTGTTCCCTGGCCAGGCGCAGGAGCTTGCCGAGATGCGTAAGCGTTTTCGTGTCGTCTGGATCGAGTGCGCGCGCATCCTGATATTGCGCGACCGCCTCCGGCGCGCGGCCGGCCTTTTCGAGCGCGCGGCCCAGATTTAACGCGAAATGCACCGAGTGCGGGTCGAGCAAGCGAGCCCGCCGATAGTGCTGCTCCGCGCAGGCGAGATCGCCAAGTTCCATCAGCGCATTGCCAAGATTGTTGTGCGCATTCGCAAACTCGGGCGCGATCTCGATGGCCTTGCGTTGCAGCACGGCAGCGGCTGCGTGATCGCCCAGCCGCGCCGCGACCACGCCACGATTGCCCAGCAATTCGGCGTCGCCGGGCGCCTGCGCAAGCGCGCGATCCATCAGTTGCGCGGCGCGTTCGGGGTCGCCGTGATTGAGTGCCACCACGCCGAAGTAATGCAGCGCGGCGGGATGATCAGGCTGCAGGTCGAGAATGCGCGCGTAGAACGCCTGCGCGTCGCCCAGCCGGCCGGCGCGGTGATGCGCAAGGCCGGCTTCGAGCAGCGCGGCAATCTCATGGCGGGGCGCGGGAGAGATATCGTGATTCATGCGAGGTGCAAAAACAAAGAGCGACTGAAGCCGCAAACCGCGCCACTCTATATCCGTCTCGTATATCACCATCGTCCCGTACGGCATCCGATGGCACCCCGGTGCGTCACGCTTGGGGGGAATCGCTCCGGCCCCTGTCAGCGTGGTGATAAAATATGCGGCTCCCCCCGGTTCCTTTCTGACCGTAACGCCATACGTTACGTCCCCATCATGTCCGATACTCGTCCCGATACCCTCTTCGCGCTCAACGCGCTCTCCCCGCTCGACGGCCGCTACGCCTCGAAAACCGAAGCCCTGCGCGACTGGTTGTCGGAAGCCGCGTTCATGCGCAACCGCGTGACCGTCGAAATCCACTGGCTCATCGCGCTCTCGCAGGCCGGTTTCGCGGAAGTGCCGCGCTTTTCGGCAGCCTCCGAGCAATTCCTGCTCAAGCTCGCCGAAAACTTCACGGCGCACGACGCCGCGCGCATCAAGGACATTGAGCGCGTGACGAACCACGACGTGAAGGCCGTCGAGTACTGGCTCAAGGAATCGGTGAAGGGCCAGCCGGAACTAGAGCGCGCGAGCGAGTTCATCCACTTCGCCTGCACCTCGGAAGACATCAACAACACCTCGCACGGCCTGATGCTCGCGGGCGCTCGCGAGCACGTGATCCTGCCGGCGCTGCGCTCGGTGCATCAGCGCCTCATCGCGCTCGCGCACGCGCAGGCCGACCAGCCGATGCTCTCGCGCACGCACGGCCAGCCCGCCAGCCCGACCACGCTCGGCAAGGAAGTCGCCAACGTCGCGGCGCGTCTTGCGCGTGCGATCCAGCGTATCGAGAAGGTCGAACTGCTCGGCAAGATGAACGGCGCGGTGGGCAACTTCAACGCGCATCTCTCGGCGTATCCGGAATTCGACTGGGAAGCGTTCTCGAAGGACGTCGTCGAAAAGCGCCTGAAGCTCACCTTCAACCCGTACACGATCCAGATCGAGCCCCACGATTACATGGCCGAACTGTTCGACGCCATCGCGCGCGCCAACACGATCCTGCTCGACCTCGACCGCGACGTGTGGGGCTACATCTCGGTCGGCTACTTCAAGCAGAAGACCAAGGCCGGCGAAATCGGCTCGTCGACGATGCCGCACAAGGTCAACCCGATCGACTTCGAGAACTCGGAAGGCAACCTCGGCCTCGCCAACGCCACGCTGCGCCACCTCGCGGACAAACTCCCGGTCTCGCGCTGGCAGCGCGACCTCACCGACTCGACGGTGCTGCGCAACATCGGCGTCGCGTTCGGCTACTCGCTGCTCGCGTACGACTCGCTGATCCGCGGTCTGGACAAGCTCGAAGTGAACCCGCTGCGCCTGAACGAAGATCTCGACGCCACGTGGGAAGTGCTGGCCGAGCCGGTGCAGACGGTCATGCGCCGCTACGGCATCGAAAACCCGTATGAGCAGTTGAAGGAGCTCACGCGCGGCAAGGGCATCACGCGCGAAGCGCTGCAGACCTTCGTGAGCGGTCTTGCGATTCCGGAAGACGCGAAGCAGCGTCTGATGGCGATGACGCCAGCTTCGTACGTCGGCAAGGCGGCGGAACTGGCCAAGCGTATTTCGTAAGCCAACTACCCGCCGTCTCAACAAAAAGGCGCTTCGTTCATTGCGAACGAAGCGCCTTTTTTACATCCACCCAAAGCGCAGCGATCAACTCGCGCGGCGCGTCTCCAGCTGCCTGGTCACCTCATCGACGATCTGTTCGGGCGTGTGCTCGATGCTCACCTCGATCGCCTCGTCCGGTCCCGGCGCTTCGAGCGTGTCGAGCTGGCTTTGCAGCAAGGACGGATCGAAGAAGTGGCCCGTGCGCGACGCGAGGCGCTCGTGCAGCACCTCGAAGCTGCCCTTCAGATAAACGAAGAATACATCGCGGTCGCTGCCGCGCAGGATGTCGCGATACGACCGCTTGAGCGACGAGCATGTGAACACTGCCGTCTCCTGCGCGCGCTGCTTTTCCTCGATGGCTGCGCGGATCGTGCGCAGCCACGGCCAGCGGTCGTCGTCGGTGAGCGGGATGCCGTCGTGCATCTTCTTCTTGTTGGCTTCGCTATGGAAAGCGTCGCCGTCGGTGAAGCTGCAGTGCAGGCGCTCGGCCAGCAACTCGCCGATGCGGGTCTTGCCCGCGCCCGACACGCCCATCGCGATCAGAATCATTGCTGCGCCCTCTTTTTTTTACACCACGCTCGCCAGCACAAAGGTCAGCCCGAGACCCATCAGCGAAATAATAGTCTCGCACAGCGACCAGGTCTTGAACGTCTGGCCGACCGTCATGCCGAAGTATTCCTTGATCAGCCAGAAGCCGCCGTCGTTGACGTGCGAAAAGATCAGCGAGCCCGAGCCCGTCGCGAGCACCAGCAGTTCGGGGCTCACAGCCGCGCCGCTCGCGGCCGCAACCGGCGCGACGATGCCGCAGGCCGTCGTCATGGCAACGGTAGCCGAGCCGGTCGCGAGACGGATCAGCGCCGCGACGAACCAGCCGAACAACAGCGGCGAAAGATGCGCCGACTGCGCCACCGCGACGATCTCCTTCGAGATGCCGCCGTCCATCAGCACGCGGCCGAAGCCGCCGCCCGCGCCCACGATGAGCGTGATGCCCGCGATCGGTGCGAGGCAGTCGCCGCAGAACTTCTGGATCTGCGCGCGGTTGAAGCCGCGTTGCGCGCCGAAGGTCCAGAAGCTGACCAGCACCGCAATCAGCAGCGCGACGTCCGAAGTACCGACAAAGTGCAGCAGACTGTTCGGCAGGGTCTTGGGCGTGAACACGAGGTCGGCCCAGCTGCCGATCAGCATCAGGATCACCGGCAGCAGAATCGTGAAGAGCGTGATGCCGAAGCTGGGCAGCTCGTGATCGGCCTTGATCTTCATTTCACCGATGAACTGGTCCGCGAGCGGATTGTTCTCGGGCAGCTTGACCGTGCGGTGAATGAGCAGCGCGAACAGCGGACCGGCGACGAGCGCGGTCGGAATCCCGACGATCAGGCCGTACGCGATGGTCTTGCCGATGTCGGCATGATACGCCTGCACCGCGAGCAGCGCGGCCGGGTGCGGCGGAATCAGGCCGTGCACGACCGACAGGCCCGCGACCATCGGCAAGCCGACGAGCAGCAGCGATTTGCCCGTGCGTTTGGCGACGTTGAACGCGATCGGAATCAGCAGCACGAAGCCGACTTCGAAGAACACCGGCAAGCCCACGATGATGGCGACGAACATCATCGCCCAGTGGATGTTCTTCTCGCCGAACCAGCGGATCAGCGTCGTGGCGACGCGCTCGGCGCCGCCCGATTCGGCCATCATCTTGCCGAGCATGGTGCCGAGGCCCACCACGATGGCAATGTGGCCGAGCGTATTGCCGTTGCCGGTTTCGAACGATTTGACGATCGTATCCATCGGCATGCCGGCAGCAAGGCCAAGCAGCAACGAAACGATGATCAGGACAAGGAACGGATAAACCTTCCAGCGCGTGATCATGAAGATCAGCGCAGCGATCGCGACGACCGCGTAAATCAGCAGCGTACTGCCGTGGGCCACTCCCATGAGGCTCTTCTCCTGTTAGTTGTCTTTGTTCTTCCGCAGCGGCGCGAGCACGTCACCAGGCTGCACGGAAGGGCTCGGCTGTCGAGGGGCCGAGGTTGTAGAGGTTATAGCGGCTTTCTGAGCCGCGTGCGTGAAAAACGGGCGCAAGACAGTCGAGCCGCGCAGGCCATGCGCCCCGAAGGGCGCTGCCTGCGCGGCTCGCGGATGCAACAGAACCGGGGCGCGAACGTCCGGAATACCGCCCGCCACATGCAACGTCAGCGCACCGGGCGCGACAGCTCGCTCGCGGCGCGCGCAAGGCGCGTCACTTCAGCCCAGTCCTGGGCGGCGAGCGCCGCCTTCGGCGTGAGCCACGAGCCCCCCACGCAGACCACATTGGGCAGCGCGAGGAAGTTGATCGCCGATTCGGCGGTGATGCCGCCCGTGGGGCAGATCTTGAGCGTCGGGAACGGGCCATGGAAGGCCTGCAGCATGTTGAGGCCGCCCGCAGGCACCGCCGGGAAAAACTTGACGATCTCGTAGCCGAGCTCCATCGCCACGATGATGTCCGTCGGCGTCATGACGCCGGGCAGCAGCGGCAGCCCCGCATCGAGCGATGCCTGATGAATCTCGCGCGTGAGGCCCGGCGAGACGCCGAACTGCGCGCCGGCCTTTTTTGCTAGCGCGCAATGCTCGGGCTTCGTGATCGTGCCCACGCCTACGACGATGTCCGGCGCGATCTGCGCAGCACGCTCGATTGCCTGGAGACCGGCCGCCGTGCGCAGCGTGATCTCCAGCACCTTCACGCCGCCCGCATGCAGCGCGCGCGAAACGTGCTCGCCCTGCTCGGGCGTGTCGAATGCCAGCACCGGGATCACCGGGCCGAGGCGGACAATGTCGGCCACCGTGCTTGTTGCCATGATCAGGCTCCTTGATGATGAATTCAGTTTGTCGTGCTGTTCGCGCCGCTCAGTGCGTCGCCTAGTGCGTCGCGCGTGCTGCAGCGGTGGCAGCAGCCGGCGTGGCCGGCGCTTCACCGACGAGCGATCCGAACACCGACGCGCCCAGCTCCGCGGGCGCGGCAGCAGCGCGGAACACGCCGAACAGTTCGCGGCCAAAGCCCACTTCGTTGCTTTCCTGGTGCGCGGGCTGCGCGACGGGACGCGCGTTCCACTCGGCCTCGTCCACCTCCACGTCCAGCACGCCCGCGACCGCGTCGATCACGACGATGTCCCCATTGCGCACCTTGCCGATCGGCCCATGCAGCAGCGTTTCGGGCGAAATGTGGATCACGGCCGGCACCTTGCCTGACGCGCCCGACATGCGCCCATCGGTCACGAGCGCGACGTGGAAGCCCTTGTCCTGCAGCACGCCGAGCAGCGGCGTGAGGCGGTGCAACTCCGGCATGCCGTTGGCGCGCGCGCCCTGGAAGCGCACGACGGCCACGAAATCGCGCTCGAGTTCGCCGCGATCGAACGCTTCCTGCACGGCCTCCTGCGATTCGAACACGATGGCCGGCGCACGCACGAGGCGATGGTCGGGCGCCACCGCCGAAATCTTGATGACGCCGCGGCCGATGCGGCCTTGCATCAGGCGTAGGCCGCCGTCTGGCTGGAACGGCTCGGGAAGCGGACGCAGCACGGCCGTATCGGCGCTCTTCTCGACCGCCGGCACCCACGTGAGCTTGCCGTCGAGCAGCTTCGGCTCTTCGGTGTAGTGGCGCAGGCCCTCGCCCGCCACCGTCTTCACGTCTTCATGCAGCAGGCCGCCGTCGAGCAGCTCGCGCACGAGAAAGGCGATGCCGCCCGCCGCATGGAAATGATTCACATCGGCCTTGCCGTTCGGATAGACGCGCGCGAGCAGCGGCACCGCAGCCGAAAGCTCGTCGAAGTCGTTCCAGTCGATGATGATGCCCGCCGCGCGCGCCATCGCCACGAGGTGCAGCGTATGGTTGGTCGAGCCGCCCGTCGCCATCAGCGCGACGATGCCGTTGATCACCGCCTTCTCATCGATCACGTGGCCGATCGGCGTGTAATTACCGCGCTCGACGGTGAGCTCGAGCACGCGGCGCGCAGCCGCTGCCGTAAGTTCGTCACGCAGCGGCGTGTGCGGATGGATGAACGCCGAACCCGGCAGATGCAGGCCCATGACCTCCATCAGCATCTGATTGCTGTTGGCCGTGCCGTAGAACGTGCAGGTGCCGTGGCCGTGGTATGCCGCGGCCTCGGATTCGAGCAGCGCCTCGCGGTCGCACTGGCCCGTCGCGAACTTCTGGCGCACCTTCGCTTTGTCGTCGTTCGAGATGCCGCTCGTCATCGGGCCGGCAGGCACGAAAATCGTGGGCAGATGACCGAATTGCAGCGCGCCGATCAAGAGGCCCGGCACGATCTTGTCGCACACGCCAAGGCACAGCGCCGCGTCGAACATGTTGTGCGTGAGCGCCACGGCCGTGCTCATCGCAATCACTTCGCGCGAGAATAGCGACAGCTCCATGCCGGCATTGCCTTGCGTGACGCCGTCGCACATCGCGGGCACGCCGCCCGCGAACTGCGCGACGCCGCCCACTTCGCGAGCGGCCATCTTGATGATGTCGGGGAAATCTTTGTAGGGGGCGTGCGCCGAAAGCATCTCGTTATAAGACGAGACGATGCCGATGTTAGGCTCGCGGATCGCCTTGATGGCGATCTTGTCGCGCCCTTCGAGACCGGCGAAACCGTGCGCGAGATTCGCGCACGACAGCGCGCCGCGCGCCGGGAAATGACCCTGCGCCGCTGCAATGCGCGCGAGATAGGCCTCGCGTGTCGGCTTGCTGCGCTCGATCACGCGCCGCGTGACCTTCATCAACTGCGAATGCGGGGAAACCATCGAATCTCCTTCCATTTTTATCTCGCGGGACGCTCGGGGACACATCGCGCGATCCGGTCAGCGATGCGGCGATGTTAGTAGAAAAACTACAAGCCCGCAATCCCAGTTTTGCCTGGGAAACTGAATCATGCAAACCCTGAACATCCGATATTTGCGGGAATATGCCTTACTCCGGTTAAACCCCGCTTGCATCTTCCCAACGATTCTTGTAGTTTTTGTACAAACCAATCGCCCCGCTATTGTCAGCGGATCTTTCAGCATAGTGCGAGTTTCCCGATGCTGCTGTCCCAAGTGAAGGCCATCCACGAACAGTTGCGCCCGTCCGAGCGCAAGCTCGCCGATTACATCGTCGAAGCACCGCGAGAACTGCTTGACCTTTCCATGACCGAGGTCGCGCAACGTGCGGGCGTGAGCCAGCCGACCATCGCGCGCTTTTGCCACGCACTCGGGTTCTCGGGATTCCGGGAGTTCAAGATTCGCCTCGCGCAAGCCGTGGCCGCCGATCTGCCCACGGAAATGCCTGCGGTTTACCGCGACGTGAGCCCGGACGAGCCCGTGTCCGGTGTCGCGGCCAAAGTGCTCGACCGGACGATCGGCGCACTCGTGCAAGTGCGCAACAACCTCTCCACGGACGCGCTCGGCGCCGCTATCGACCTGCTCGCCAAGGCATCGCGCATCGAGTTCTATGGCGCGGGGGGGTCCGGCATCGCGGCGCAGGACATGCAGCACAAGTTCTTTCGACTCGGCATGCCGAGCGTCGCCTATTCCGATCCGCACACATTCCTGATGTCGGCGGCGCTGCTCGGGCCGGGCGACGTGGTCGTCGCCATCTCGAACACCGGACGCACGCGCGACGTGGTGGATGCGGCGCAAACAGCGCTCGACCGCGGCGCGAAGGTGATCGCGATTACGCACGGCACCTCGCCGCTTGCGCGCCTCGCGAGCGTGGGCCTGCACGCGAATGTCGACGAAGACACCGACGTCTTCTCGCCGATGACCTCGCGCACCTCGCACCTCGCGATAGGCGACATTCTTGCGGTGGGTGTGGCGCTGCATCGAGGCCCGGCACTAGCCGAAAAGCTCGCCAACGCGAAGGACATCATCGCGCGGCGCCGGCTGGACGCGAACAGCTAAACACATCGCGCGAGCGGATGCGCCGAAAATCGTGCCCCCAATAGAAAAAGCGGGCTCACGAAGGAGTCCGCTTTTTTTTTCGGCCGAAACTACGGGCCTGGCAATAGCGGTGTCCTTGCTCACCAGAAGCGGATGTCCCGCTCCCGGATTGCCATCAGACACTTACCACTGGTACGACATACCCGTGCCGTAGGTAGCCCCGCCACTTGCTGCGTAGCCACCGCCCAGCTTCACCTTGATGTTCTAGGTGATGCGGGCCGTTGCCCCGATTGCAGCCGCCTGGTAGCCCTGGAAGTTGGCCGTACCGACACCGAGCGCAATGGTCTTGCCCTGGTCGACGTCCGGGATCATAGTCAGCGCGGTTGCTGCTGCGACGCCACCGTAGGCATTACGCGCCACGGAACTCAAGCCGCTCTGGAGCGAATTCATGCTGCTCTGGAACTGCCCCATGTTGACCGCGTCGGTCGGGTTGACGCCCGCTGCGACATTGGTGATCCGGCGCTCGTTACCCGCCGAACCAACGGACACCATGTTCGCCTCGTCCGCCACCGAGTTCGCACCCAGCGCGACCGAGTTGTCCGCCTTAGCCGCGGCCTTCTCGCCCATTGCAGTCGAGTTCGCGCCCGTTGCCGTTGCGCCGCCGCCCGCCGCGATCGAGTTGGAGCCCGTGGCCGAATCCGGGTCGCTCGTCGAGTTGGTCGACATGTATTCAGGACCGGTGATGTTGATGTTCTGAATGGCCTGGTTCAGGTTCGAGACTTCCACGTTCGTCGCGTACAACTGCGCACCCGTGACAGCGCCCGCAGCGACGTTGTGCGGCTTGACCGGTCGGTGCAGTCGCGCCAATGCCGCCGAACGTTACCGAACCCTTCGTCGCGTCGTCGTAAGCAACCAACGAATTCGTCACGTTTCCCGAGCTGTCCACGATCGCGCCCATCGCTTGAAGCTGCGCGACGTTCACTGGGTCGTTGGCCGTTACGCCGTTCGCCACGTTATGGATGGCAACCGGTGTGTTCGAACCGGCGCCGCCCAGCGTGATCGAGGACTTCGACGTGTCGTCGTAGGCCACGAGCGCATTCGTCACGTTGCCGGAGGTGTCGACAGTCATGCCCATCGCTTCGAGCTGAGCAAGGTTCACGGCGTCACTGGCTTCCGAGGCGTTTGCGACGTTCGTTAGCTTCACAGGACCGCTCGTGGCGTGTTGATGTCCGCGCAGAACTGCCCCACTAGAGCCGCAAATTTTCATCGAATTTTGACCCACGTGATTGAATGCCCTGCTCAATCTTTGAGCAGGGCATTCAAAGGTGATCACGGTGTGCATATTAACCAAGATCAGGCGGATATATTTCCGCGAGAAGGTCCCGCTGCGCGAGATTGCGAGGCGTACGGGCCTGTCCCGAAACACGGTGCGCAGCTGGTTGCGGCAGACCGATGCCATCGAGCCGAAGTATCCAAAGCGCGTCAGTCCGAGCGTAGTCGACGAATGGGCCGCACAGCTGACAGGCTGGCGCGTCGTCGGCGCGCGCATGCGCCGCAAGGAGTCGGGCACCATCTGATAGCGCCCGTCAGGGGTGGGGAAGATGGAAGGAGAGAAGCGCGAATCAGAACGGCTTGATGACGACCAGCGCCACCGCCGCCAACATGCCGAGCACCGGTAGCTCGTTGAACATGCGATACCACTTGTCGGAGCGTCGGTTCTCGCCGCGCTCGAAGGTCTTGAGCAAGCGCCCGCAATACGCGTGATAAACGATGAGCAGCACCACCACGCCCACTTTCGCGTGGATCCACCACTGACCGCGGCCGATCCCCACTACGAGCCACAGCCATAGCCCGCACAACAGCGCGGGCACGGCGATCATCGTCATGAAGCGGTAGAGTTTGCGCGCCATGATCAGCAGGCGCCGGACGGCTGCGGGTTCGGTTTCCATCGCGAGATTCACGAAGATGCGCGGCAGGTAGAACAGGCCAGCGAACCACGAGGCAATCAGAACGATGTGAAACGTCTTGACCCAGAGCATCGGCGATCCTTGTTGTTATTGGCGTATCGAATTAAGGGCGGCGCGCCTCGCATTGCACGCGCCGTGTCGACTTATTGCCGCCCCTCGCCGTGGCCCAGCACGACGTACTTGAGCGAGGTCAGCCCTTCGAGGCCGACCGGGCCGCGCGCATGCAGCTTGTCGTTGGAGATGCCGATCTCCGCGCCAAGGCCGAACTCGAAGCCATCGGCGAAACGCGTCGAGGCGTTCACCATCACGCTCGCCGAATCCACTTCGCGCAGGAAGCGCATCGCGCGGTCGTGATCTTCGGTGACGATAGCGTCGGTGTGATGCGAGCCGTAGTGGTTGATGTGCTCGACGGCCTGATCGAGGTTGTCGACGATCTTGACCGCCAGCACCGGCGCGAGATACTCGGTGCGCCAGTCTTCCTCGGTGGCGTCCACGAGCGGGCCGATGTCCGCGTCCGCGAAAATCGCGCGCGCGGCGGCATCCACGCGCAGTTCCACGTCCTTGTCGCGATAGAGACGGCCAAGCGGCGGCAGCACCTCGTGCGCGATGCCGCGCGCGACCAGCAGCGTCTCCATCGTGTTGCAGGTGCCGTAGCGGTGCGTCTTGGCGTTGTCGCAGACGGTGAGCGCCTTCGCGAGATCGGCGCGATCGTCCACATAGACGTGGCAGATGCCGTCGAGGTGCTTGATCATCGGCACGCGCGCTTCGGCCATCAAACGCTCGATCAGGCTCTTGCCGCCGCGCGGCACGATCACGTCAACGAACTCCGTCATAGTGATGAGCTTGCCGACCGCCGCGCGATCGGCGGTTTCCACCACCTGCACCGCGTCCTGCGGCAGGCCGGCCGCCGCCAACCCTTCGCCGATCAGCTTCGCGAGCGCCGTATTGCACTCGAGCGCCTCGGAGCCGCCGCGCAGAATGGTCGCGTTGCCCGACTTCAGGCACAGTGCTGCGGCGTCGATGGTCACGTTCGGGCGCGATTCGTAGATGATGCCGATCACGCCCAGCGGCACGCGCATCTGGCCGACCTGAATGCCGCTCGGACGGAACTTGAGGTTGCTGATCTCGCCGATCGGGTCGGGCAGCGCCACCACCTGGCGCAGGCCTTCCACCATAGTCTTGAGCGCCTTGTCGGAGAGCGTGAGGCGATCGATGAACGCCGCATCGTGGCCCTTTTCCTTCGCGCGCGCGAGGTCGCGGGCGTTGGCGTCCTTTAGTTGCTGCGCCTCGCGCTCGATCGCCTGCGCAACGGCTTCCAGCGCAGCGTTCTTTGCGGCCGTCGAGGCCCGGGCCATCGCGCGCGAAGCATTGCGGGCGCGGCGGCCGAGGTCGGTCATGTACTGTTCGATATCCATGGTTTCTGTCGTGATGCGGCGCAACCGGTCGATGCTGTATGAGGCTGCGTGGTTCAGGTTAGGTCGATTTTAAGGCCAGCCGGCCGGCTTTGCTGAGCATGCGCCGGCATGGGGTACGGCTGGCGCGGCGCACCAGCGGGCTGGAACAGGCGGCGCGACGCGCCCGCTTGCGATGCCGATAGCAGGTGCCGGAACGGACGTCCGGCCAGCACAACTAGCCTGGCCTGCGCCCCGGCCCTGCGGTGCGCGGTCGGGAGGCGGCTGCGGCGGCCGCTGCCGCTGCGGCTGGGCTCGCCGCCGGGCCGCCTAGTTGCGCGCGCCCCGAAGCCCCGGCGCCGCGCGCGGACGGCCCCGAACGCGCCGGCGCGCCGGTGCCGCGTGGCGCGGCGACTGTCATCGCCAGTTCGAACAGGCCGTCCCAGGCATCGGGCGGCAACGCGTCGCGCCAGTCGGCGCGCGAATGCCCGGAAAGCCCCTTGACCTGCCGGTCGAGCCGCGCCGCGAGCGCGAGGCCGCGTTCGAGCGTCGCCTCGGTCAGCCTCGAGAGCGCGGGTCCGATGAGCCGCTCGCGCGGCCCCCAGACACGGTTCTCGCGCAACAGCATCGCGAGCGGCTTGCCCGCTGCCACACCGCGCTTGATGCGCAAGAGCGTGCGGACTTCTTCGACGACGGCCCACAGCACCAGCACCGAAGCCTCGCCTTCGCCCTGCAGGCCATCGAGCATGCGCGCGAGGCGCCCGACGTCGCCGGTGAGCATCGCTTCGTTGAGCTTGAAAACGTCGTAGCGCGCCACGTTGAGCACGGCGTCGTGAATCTGCTCAAAGCTCAGTACGCCCTCGGGGTACAGCAGCCCGAGCTTCTGGATTTCCTGATGCGCCGCAAGCAGGTTACCTTCCACGCGCTCAGCAACGAATTGCAGCGCACGCCGTCCGTCCTCGCCAGGCGCCACGCGTTGTCCCTGAAGCGCGAGACGCTGACCGATCCAGTTCGGCAGCGCCGCGCGCTCGACCGGATCGATCTTGATTGCCACGCCGCTGTCCGCCAACGCCGTAAACCACGCGGACTTTTGCGTGGCGGCGTCGAGGCGCGGCAGGGTGATGAGCGTCAGCACGTCGGGGTTCGCCGCCGCTTTTGCCGATGCGGCGAGTGTCTTGAGCGCATCCGCGCCTTCCTTGCCAGGCTTGCCCGAAGGGATGCGCAACTCCACCAGTTGGCGGTCGCCGAAAAGCGACATCGACTGGCTTGCGCCAAGCAGCGCACTCCAGTCGAATCCACGCTCGACCGTGAACACCGAACGGTCGGTAAAGCCCGCGGCGCGTGCATTCGCACGGATGCGGTCGCACGCTTCCTGGGCGAGCAGATGCTCGTCGCCAAAGACGATGTACAGACCCGCCATCCCTTTGGCGAGGTGCGGCTCGAGTGCGTCCAGTCGCAGTTGCATGAGGTACGCTTCAGGAGAAGGACGAGACGCGCATCACAGCGGCGGCGGCGGCAGCGGCGCGCGGGGCGCGACGCCCGGCACGACCTGGGCCGGCGTGGGGTGCAGGGTCTTCAGAACCGCAAGACGGCGCGTGAGCTGGTCGACGGCGTCATTCTGCATGTCGGCGTAGAGCAACTCAGATTCGGAGGACTTCGCAGTCGAGTACTGGTCGCTATAGGTCATCGCGCGATTGAGCGCGA
The DNA here is from genome assembly GCF_051125205.1 of Paraburkholderia sp. A1BS-2L. Lineage (NCBI taxonomy): Bacteria > Pseudomonadati > Pseudomonadota > Betaproteobacteria > Burkholderiales > Burkholderiaceae > Paraburkholderia > Paraburkholderia sp. A1BS-2L. Next base: position 448,876 of record NZ_CP120428.1, on the reverse strand, counting down.
TCGTGCTCGGCTGAATCAGCGGGGAGCCGTCCGGCGCCGTGAGCGTGTAGTTCAACGAATAGTTGACCTGATATTCCTCGACCACGCCGAGCGAATTCAGCGTAAGCGTGCTGAAGCTGCGCGATTCGGTCACGCGCAGCACGGCGTCGGCATTGGCCGTCGAGTCGACCACCACCGAATCGCTGCCGCCTTCGACCATGCGCGTGAGGCGCGCCGTCACGGGCGCCGACGCGCCAACGACGGCGAGGCGCTTGAACGCGTAATTCTGCTCGCCACGCAGCTGGAACCCGCACGCCGAAAGCATCAGCGCGCTGCCCGCCAGTAACAGGAACGATCTGCGAATCACCTGGACTCCCTGGTTCAGAACGGCGGTGGCGCTGTTGATCGCGCGCCGCCGCCAGCACGTCATGTCAGACCACGACGTTCACGAGACGGCCCGGCACGACGATGATCTTCTTCGGCGCGCGCCCTTCGGCGAACTTCGCGAACATCTCGTGTGCAAGCGCGGCCGCTTCGATTGCGTCCTTCGGCGCATCCTTGGCCACGGTGACGGCGCCGCGCACCTTGCCGTTCACCTGCAGCACGAGCTCGATCTCGGCCTGCTCCAGCGCCTTTTCGTCGACCTTCGGCCACGGCGCATCGAGCAGCGTGCCGTATTCGTCGGCATAGCCGAGCGCCTTCCAGAGCTCGAACGTGAGGTGCGGCACGACCGGATACAGCACGCGCAGCAGCACGCCGAAGGTCTCGCGCTGCACGCCCGCGCCCGCCCCCTTCGCGCTTTCGATCGCGTTGAGCATCTTCATCGCCGCCGACACGACCGTGTTGTACTGCAGACGCTGATAGTCGAAGTCGGCCTGCTTGAGCACGCCATACACTTCGCGGCGCACCGTCTTCTCGACATCGCTGAGCGCCGCTGCGTCGAACAGCGCGCGCGACTTGATCGCCGCGGCGTTCGCATAGCCGAACGTCCAGACGCGGCGCAGGAAGCGGCTCGCACCCTCCACGCCCGCGCCCGACCATTCGAGCTGCTGCTCGGGCGGAGCGGCGAACATCGTGAACAGACGCGCCGTGTCCGCGCCGTACTGGTCGATCAGCACTTGCGGGTCGACGCCGTTGTTCTTCGACTTCGACATCTTCTCGACGCCGCCCAGCACTACGCTCTGGCCATCACTGTTGAGCGTCGCGCCAACCGGGCGGCCCTTGTCGTCGTGCGTGACGGTGACGTCGGCCGGGTTGTACCAGGTCTTCTTGCCCGACGCATCTTCGCGGTAGAACGTCTCGTTGAGCACCATGCCCTGGGTGAGCAGGTTCTTCGCGGGTTCGCCGAACTTCACGAGGCCGAGGTCGCGCGAGACCTTTGCCCAGAAGCGCGAATACAAGAGGTGCAGGATCGCGTGCTCGATGCCGCCGATGTATTGGTCCATCGGCATCCAGTAGTCGGTACGCTCGTCGACCATGGCCTTCGCGTCGGGTGCCGCATAGCGGTAGAAGTACCACGACGAATCGACGAACGTGTCCATGGTGTCGGTTTCGCGCTTCGCATCGGCGCCGCACGTCGGACACTTGCAGTTCAGGAATGCTTCGGACTTCGCGAGCGGGTTGCCCGTGCCGTCCGGCACGAGGTCTTCGGGCAGCACGACTGGCAGATCCTGCTCGGGCACCGGCACGTCGCCGCAGCTCGGGCAATGGATGATGGGGATCGGCGTGCCCCAGTAGCGCTGGCGCGAAATTCCCCAGTCGCGCAGACGCCACGTGACCTGCTTGTCGCCGTAGCCGTGCGCCTTGAGGTCGGCTGCGACGGCGTCCACGGCCTGCTGATAGTTCAGGCCATCGAACTTGCCGCTGTTGATGCAGACCGCGCGCTCCTTGTCGCCGTACCACTCCTGCCAGCCGTCGAGCGAGTAGGTCTCGCCTTCCGCCGCGATCACCTGCTTGATCGGCAAGTCGTACTTCTTCGCAAACGCAAAATCGCGCTCGTCGTGGCCCGGCACGCCCATCACCGCGCCTTCGCCATAGCTCATCAGCACATAGTTGCCGATCCACACCGGCACTTGCTCGTTCGTGATCGGGTGGGTGACCGTGAAGCCCGTGTCGACGCCCTTCTTCTCCATCGTCGCCATATCGGCTTCGGCCACGCCGCCGCGCTTGCATTCGTCGATGAACGGCAGCAGCTCCGGCTTTTCCTGCGCGAGGCGCGTGGCAAGCGGGTGCTCGGCCGCGATCGCGCAAAAGGTCACGCCCATGATGGTGTCGGCGCGCGTGGTGAATACGCGCAGCAGCTTCTTCTCGCCGTCGAGCTCGTACGGGAAGCCGAAGTTCACGCCGAAGCTCTTGCCGATCCAGTTCTGCTGCATGATCTTGACGCGCTCGGGCCAGCCGAGGCCGTCGAGATCGCCCAGCAGCTCATCGGCGTATTGCGTGATGCGCAGGTAGTACATCGGGATTTCGCGCTTTTCCACGAGCGCGCCCGAGCGCCAGCCGCGCCCGTCGATCACCTGCTCGTTGGCGAGCACGGTCTGATCGACCGGGTCCCAGTTCACCGTGCCGGTCTTCTTGTAGGCGATGCCCTTCTCCAGCATCTTCAGGAAGAACCACTGGTTCCACTTGTAGTAGTCGGGCTTGCAGGTAGCGATTTCGCGCGACCAGTCGATCGCGAGGCCCATCGACTGCATCTGGCCCTTCATGTACTCGATATTGTCGTAGGTCCACTTCGCCGGCGGCACGCCGTTGGCCATCGCGGCGTTTTCGGCGGGCATGCCGAACGCGTCCCAGCCCATCGGCATCAGAGTGTTGTAGCCGTTCATGCGCAGATAGCGGTACATCACGTCGTTGATCGTGTAGTTCCGCACGTGACCCATGTGCAGCTTGCCCGACGGATACGGCAGCATCGAGACGCAATAGAACTTGGGCTTGTCGGTCGTTTCGGCCGTCCGGTAAGCGTCGCTGACGCGCCATTCGCCTTGCGCGGCGGATTCGACGTCGGAGGGAACGTATTTTTCGAGCATGGTGTGGATGGGGAACGCGGATTCGGGCGGATTCAGCCGGGCCGGTCGTGCGCAGCCAGGACACAAGCCCGGGCGGGGCGCTCGCTGGCTGCGGCAGGTTCAGCAGCCCCGCTTTTTTCAGGGAAACGATGATTATACCGTCGAGTTGGCCGCGCTTTCCGCTGCCGCTTCGCATGGCGGGATTCCGGGCCGGCCGGCCCGGCTGGCGAGGACTCGGTGCTGGCCGCTCAGTGCTGACCGGACGGCGGCTCGGTCACGAAGCCGATGCGCGCGAGCCCGGCCTGCTGCGCGGCGCCCATGACCTGGGCGATCACTTCATAACGCGTTTCGCGCGCGGCGCGCAAATGCAGTTCGGGCTGCTGCGCCTCGGGCGCCTTGCCCGCGGCGGTGAAGCGCGTGCGCAGCTCGTCGAGCGAAATGCGCTGCGCATTCCAGTAGAGCTTGCCCGTTGCGTCGATGGAGAGCGTGACGGTCTGCGGCGTCTGCTGCACGGGCGCAGCCGCGACTTGCGGCAGATCGAGCCGGATGGCGTGGGTGAAGAGCGGCGCCGTAATGATGAAGATGACGAGCAGCACGAGCATGACGTCGATGAGCGGTGTCATGTTGATATCGGCCATCGGCGCCGAGTCGCGCTTATTCTCGAGTCCGCCAAATGCCATGTGCGTCGTTCCTCGCGGGTTGCCGGCCGGGCAGTCCAGCCGATGAGCGGATCAGAACGATCCGGCGCGCACGTCTTCGCGCGGCACGCCTTGCGCGCCTTCGCGGCGCGGCGCGGCACCCTCGGGCGCGCAGGCCCAGGCATGCAGATCGTGCGCGAACCCGTCGAGATCGTCGCCGAGCTGGCGCGCGAGGCGGCCCAGCACGTTATAGGCGAGCACCGCGGGAATCGCCACCACAAGGCCGAACGCCGTCATGATGAGCGCCTCGCCCACGGGCCCGGCCACGTTTTCGATCATCGCCTGGCCGCTCGTCGCAATGCTGCCGAGCGCGTGATAGATGCCCCAGACCGTGCCGAGCAAGCCGACGAAAGGCGCCGTGCTGCCCACCGAGGCCAGCAGCACTTGCCCGAACTCGAGCCGCCGCTGCGACGCCTGGAGCGCGCCGCGCAGCACCCGCAGCACGCGTTCGCCGCGATCCACGCGCGCGAGCAGCGCACCGGTCGTGTCGGCCTCGGCGCAGGCGAGCGCCGCCTCGGCAAGCGGCAGGAACACGCGCTCGCGGTCGAGCGCGCGCATTGCGCTCACACCGTCAGCAAGCGAATGCGCCTGCCAGAACCGCGCGACCGCGCGAGGCCCCTGACGCTTCGCGCGCACCAGCACCCAGCTCTTCACCAGCAGAAAGCACCAGCTCGCAATCGACATGGCCAGCAGCACCCACGCCACGGCGTGCGTAACCGCGTCGCTCGTCTGCAGATAGTGGATGACCCCAGTACTCGCTGCCATTGAATCTCGCCTGCCTCCGTGTCACTTGCCTGCTGTTGCCGGCCCCGCGCGGCGCGCACGCGGCGCCACACGCGCCAATGTCGCTCAGCGCAAGCCGAGCACGTCCTGCATATCGTACAGGCCCGTGGGCTTGTCCTGCAGAAAGCGCGCGGCGCGCAAGCTGCCTTGCGCGTAAGACTGGCGGTTCGACGACTTGTGCGTGATCTCGATGCGCTCGCCGATGCCCGCGAACAGCACGGTATGGTCGCCCACGATGTCACCGCCGCGAATCGCCGAAAAGCCGATCGTCGAAGGATCGCGCTCGCCGGTCACGCCATGACGGCCGTACACTGCGCAGTCGTCGAGATCGCGCCCGAGCGCACGCGCCACGGCTTCGCCCATCGCAAGCGCGGTGCCCGAGGGCGCATCGACCTTATGGCGATGGTGCGCCTCGATGATCTCGATGTCGTAACCGGTCTCGAAAAAGCGCGCCGCGTATTCGAGCAGCTTGAGCGTGACGTTCACGCCCACGCTCATGTTGGCCGCGAACACGATGCCGATCTTCTGCGCGGCGGCGCCGAGCTGGGCCTTTTGCTGCGCGTCAAAACCCGTCGTGCCGATCACCATTTTCACGCCGTGGCGCTGCGCGGCCTCCAGATGGACGAGCGTGCCTTCGGGGCGTGTGAAGTCGATCAGGCAGTCGCTTTGCGCAAAGACCTGCTCGATGTCGTCGGTGATGTGCACGCCGGTTTCCTTGCCGAGGAACGCGCCCGCGTCCTTGCCGATGGCGGCCGAGCCCTTGTGTTCGAGCGCGCCCGAAAGCGTGATTTCGGGGGTATTCAGGACCGTTTCGATGAGCATGTGGCCCATGCGGCCCGATGCTCCGGCGATTGCGATTTTCATGGCTCTTCCTGCGAACGTGAAACCGGCAGCCCCGCCAGCGCAAACCCGTCGATGACCGTGCAGCGATCAAGCAGACGCACCGCCGAGGCGGAGGCATTGCCAAAAAGCACGGCGGCCCGAAGCCGCCGATGGAATGCCTGGCGCGTGGCCAGGCCCTTGTATTACCCGAGTCACCCGAGCCGAATCGCTGCGGATCGACCCGAGTCGGCCCGCAGCGACATCAGCCGCCCGATCCCGACGTCGAATTCGCGGGCGGCGCGGTGAGCGGGGCGTTCTGCGACGGCGGCAGCGGATTCGACTCGGTATCGCCGGTGCCCTGTGCGCCCGGGACCGGGCCCACGGGATTCGTCGGCGGCACGCCCTGGATCTGCGGCATCGGCTTGCGCTGCAACTGAATCTGCGACGGCATCGTGCCCACGCCCTGCGGCAGCGCGGACGAAGTCGGCGTGCCCGCACGCACCGACGGCGTCAGGCTCGAAGGCATCTGCACCGCTTCCGTAGCGCGATTCGCGGCTGCGGCGGCCTGTGCGTTCGCGTCGAGCGGCAATTGCGAGGTCGCGGTGCCGAGTTCCGAGGACGGCGTGCGCGCCGTGTCGCCGACAGTCGGGCCCGTGGCGCTAGAGGCCGAGGCCTGCGCGGCCGCAGGCGCCGATGCACCCGAAGCCGGCGCAGCCGCGACGGCCTTGACCTTCTTGCCCGATTTGTCGCCGTCGATTTCGGCCAGCAATTCGAGATTCGACGGCAGATCTTCGCCGCCCGACCAGCTCGCCACGCGGTCGCCCTCGAACATCACGACGAAGTCGCGCTGCTGGACCACGGCGGTCGAGCCCCGCTTGAAGTAGAAGACGTAGTCCCAGCGATTCGAATGGAACATGTCGGTCAGGAGCGGCGTACCGAGCAATTGCTTGACTTCAGCGCGCGACATGCCCGCATGCATCTGCGCGGCGGCTTCCTTCGAGACGAAGTTGCCCTGCACGATGGTGATGCGATACGGCGTGATGCTTTGGGCAAAACGCTGGGTCACGCTGTCATAAGTACTGCAACCGGCGAGCGTTGCGAACGCGGCCGCAGCCAGCAGGGTGCACGCCACGCGGCGGCCGCTCAGGCGGCGGCCCATCGTTGTGAATTCTGGAATCATTTCCCTCACCGTGCGGGCTTGTCGCGAAGCCGCGCGTATCCTGTAGACGTTCGTTTGAGTTCCGCCAAAAATGCCCGGGACGGCAAAAACCCGTTAACATAAGAACCCAGCATTGTACTCCAGGGACTTATCGTCATGACCAATCCAACCGATCTCAAGAACATCGGCCTCAAGGCGACACTGCCTCGCCTGAAGATCCTGGAGATTTTTCAGCATAGCGCCGTGCGTCACCTCACCGCCGAAGACGTGTACCGCAACCTGCTGAACGAAGAGCTCGACATCGGCCTTGCCACGGTTTACCGGGTGCTCACGCAATTCGAGCAGGCGGGCCTGCTGACCCGCAGCAACTTCGAATCGGGCAAGGCCGTCTTCGAACTCAACGAAGGCAGCCACCACGACCATCTCGTATGCCTCGATTGTGGCCTCGTCGAGGAATTCTTCGACCCCGAAATCGAAAAGCGCCAGCAATCAATTGCTAACGAACGTGGCTTCAAGCTGCAGGAGCATGCACTCGCGCTGTACGGCGCGTGCACGAAGGAAAATTGCCCGCACCGCAAGCACTGAGCGGGCCGCGCGCGGTCGCGGGGCGGGGAACCCGACCCGCACGCATCAACAAAAACACCACAGCAAGACTGCTGTGGTGTTTTTGTTTGGCGCGGAGATTTTGAGAAGCGTTGAGGCTGGTGCGATTTAGCGCGTGCGCCGCGGGACCCAGCCTTGTCCCGAGGGCGCATTGCCGCTGCGCCGGAACTCAGGCAAGCGCGGCAGCCTCGGTCGCATGCTCGAGCCGCCAGACCCCATCCAGCGCCACCTCATCGCAATTCGGCTGCTGGCCGCCACGGTCGACTACGAGAAAATCGCTCACGCGGTCGAACGCGAGCAGCGGGTGGTGCCAGACGCCTTTCGCATAATTGACGCCCTGCCCGCCCTCGACCCAGAACGCGCGCAGTTGCGTCGGATCGAGTTCGCCCGCCGGCGCGACGACCACGGCGTAGCGCACCTCGCCGAGCGGCACGAACGCCTGGCTGCCCAGCGGATGCCGCTCCATCATCGAGATCTCGACCGGCCAGGCGCGCGGCTGGGCGCGAAATACGCTGACGATGGGCCGGCCGCCGGCCTCGCATGTATCGATCGACGCCAGATCGTGAAAGCGTTCGGTGGTGCCGCCGTTGATCGGGAAATGACGCGCGCCGTCGAGTGCGATCACGTCGCCGAATGGCGCGAAAGCCTCGCGCGTCAAAGGTTCCAGCAGCAGGGTTTTCATGCGTGCTCCTTATTCAAAAGCCAGTGCGCGGCTTCAAAGCGCGTGGGCAGGCTTGCCGCCGAGCGCCGAAGCGTCCTCGGCAGCATCGTCCTCGCCCGCCGGCACGTACAGGTAGCCCGGCTCGAGGTTGAGCACGCGCTTCGCACGCGCCTTGTCGATGTCACGCTCCCACACCGCGACCACCACCGTGGCAACGCAGTTGCCGATCAGGTTCGTGAGCGCGCGGGCGATGCCGACAAACCAGTCCACCGGCAGAATCAGCACGAGGCCGAGCACGGGAATCGCGGGAATCGCGGACAGCGTGGCGGCGAGAATCACGATTGCCGAGCCCGGAATGCCGTGCGCGCCCTTGGACGTGATGAGCGACACGAGCACCACCACGATCAGGTCGTGCACCGAAAGCGGCGTATTGGTGGCCTGCGCGATGAAGATCACCGCGAGCGTGAGATAGATCGAGAAGCCGTCGAGATTGAACGAATAGCCGGTCGGAATCACGAGGCCGACGGTGGAATCCTTCACGCCCATCCATTCGAGCTTGCGCATGATCTGCGGCAGCACGGCGTCAGACGATGCAGTGCCGAGCACGATCGACAGTTCTTCACGCAGATAGCGGATCAGCTTGAATACGTTGAAGCCCGCGAGGCGCATCACAATGCCGAGCACGACTGCGACGAACACGATGCAGCTCGCGTAGAACACGACCACGAGAAAGCCGAGTTGCTTGAGTGAAGCCACGCCGTAAGTGCCGGTCGTGAACGCGATCGCGCCGAGCACGCCGAGCGGTGCGAGCTTGATGATGAAGCCCATCACGCGGAAGAACACCTGCGAGAGCTCGTCGATGAGCACGTTCACGCGCTGGGCCTTCGGGCCGAGCAGCGAGAGCGCACTGCCGAACAGCACCGAAAACACGAGGATCTGCAGGATATCGCCCTTCGCGAATGCATCGAACGCCGTGTCGGGAATGATCTTCAGCAGAAAGCCCGCCGTGTCCTTCAGGCTCTTGGCATGCTCGGTGTAGGTCGCGAGCGAGGCCGCGTCGAGCGAATGCAGGTCCACGTTCATGCCGGCGCCCGGACGCGTGGCGTACGCGAGCACAGCGCCGATCAGGAGCGCGATGGTCGTCATGATCTCGAAGTAGACCACCGACTTCAGACCGACCCGCCCCACTTTCTTCAGATCGCCCGCGTGCGCCATGCCGCTCACCACCACGCAGAACACGATGGGGCCGATCACCATCTTGATGAGCTTGAGAAAGCCGTCGCCGAGCGGCCGCAGGGATTGGGCGAAATGGGGAAATACCGCGCCGACGACGATGCCCAGCACAAGGGCAATCACTACGCGGCCAAACAGCGAATTGAGGAACTTCGTCACGACTTTCTCCTTCGAGCAGGGGGGAGCGGGCAACTGTTCTTACTGGTCTGACCAGTACTGTTATGGCAAATAGTAGAAAGCCGATATACTGGAGTCAAGAATGCGCTGCGCGGTGTTTACCCTTGTGTCGCCTGCCCAGCCCGCTGCTCAAGACTACAATACCGGTCAGACCACGCGAGGGTTCCGAGCCGTCCGATGAAGAACGTTCCGCACACCGTCACCGATGCCGCCATTGCCACGATCCGCACCCGGATCGAAGCTGGCCTGTACCCGGTCGGCAGCCTGCTGCCCGCCCAGCGGCAACTCTCCGAGGAGCTGGCGATCAGCCGCGCGTCGCTGCGCGAGGCGCTCTCCACGCTCGAAGCGCTCGGCATGCTGTCGATCCGCGCGGGCAAGGGCGTCTACGTCACGAGCGCGCAGGCCACGAGTGCTCACCCGTGGCGTTTTTCCGACCAGTCGTCGCTGCCCGACACCTACCAGATGCGCTACGCGCTCGAAGGCTTCGCCGCGCGCATGGCGGCGCTCGCGATCAGCGACATCGATATCGCCTGGCTGGAGCACAACACCGACACCCTCCACGAAGCACTCGCCTGCGACGAACTCGACGAAGCCGCGCAACTGGACTTCGAATTCCATATGCGCATCGTGAATCTCGCGGGCAATGCGGCAATCGAATCGATCCTGCGCAACAGCGCCGACATCATGAAAGAGAGCCAGCGCATGCCGTTCTACCGGCGCGAGCTCGTGCTCTCCACGCATCGGGAACACAGCCTGATCGTGGCGGCGCTCAAGGCGCGTGACGGTGCCGCGGCGGGTGCGGCCATCGAGGCTCACATCGCCAATGCCGCCCAGCGTGCGGGCGTCTATTTCCCGAGGCCGCCCGCACCCGCTGCTGTTCCCGCTCCTTTTCCCACTCCTGCGCCCGCCATCGACGCTGAAAAATAAGGGCGAAAAAAAACCGCCCAGTCGATGGGCGGTTTTTTCGTCGCGCGCACCGGACCGCGAGGCCCGGTGGCACGGCAATACAAGCAGACTTACTTCGCGTTCGCGAGCGCAACCGCCGTGTCCAGCATGCGGTTCGAGAAGCCCCACTCGTTGTCGTACCAGCTCGACACCTTCACGAGACGGCCCGAGACCTTCGTCAGCGTGGCGTCGAACGTCGACGATGCCGGGTTGTGGTTGAAGTCGATCGAAACCAGCGGTGCGTCGTTGTAGCCGAGGATGCCCTTGAGCGCGCCTTCCGAAGCTTCCTTCATGATCGCGTTGACTTCTTCAACCGTCGTGTCGCGCTTGGCGATGAACGACAGATCGACGACCGACACGTTGATGGTCGGGACGCGGATCGCGTAGCCGTCCAGCTTGCCGTTCAGTTCCGGCAGCACGAGGCCGACTGCCGCAGCCGCGCCCGTCTTCGTCGGGATCTGGCTTTGCGTGGCCGAACGCGCGCGGCGCAGGTCTTCGTGGTACACGTCGGTCAGGACCTGGTCGTTCGTGTACGCGTGGATCGTCGTCATCAGGCCGGTTTCGAGGCCGATCTTGTCGTTCAGCGGCTTGACGAGCGGCGCCAGGCAGTTGGTCGTGCAAGATGCGTTCGAGATGACCGTGTGCTCGGCCTTCAGCACGTTGTGGTTCACGCCGTAGACGATCGTTGCGTCGACGTCCTTGCCGCCCGGCGCCGAGATGATCACCTTCTTCGCGCCGCCCTTCAGGTGGGCGCTGGCCTTTTCCTTGGTCGTGAAAAAGCCCGTGCATTCCATCACGACGTCGACACCCAGCTCGCCCCACGGCAGCTCGGCCGGGTTGCGGTTGGCCAGCACGCGGATCTTGTCGCCGTTCACGACGAGGTAGTCGCCGTCCACCGAAACTTCACCCGGGAACTTGCCGTGCGCGGTGTCGTATTGCGTCAGATGCGCGTTGGTCTTCGCATCACCGAGGTCGTTGATCGCAACGATCTGGATGTCGTGCTTCTTGCCGTTCTCGTAGAACGCGCGAAGCGTGTTACGGCCAATGCGGCCGTAGCCGTTGATAGCGACGCGGATCGTCATGGTTCATCTCCTGATGAGTAAAAATTCTGGTGCTGCTGCTGCAGGCGCTATGGCGCGTACAGCAAAAGGCCCGCGCAAGGCGGGCCGTATAGCAATACTTAGTTGTCCAGCGCAGCCTTGGCCGTCGCGACAACGTGTTCGACCGTGAAGCCGAAGTGCTTGAACAGCACGCCTGCCGGAGCCGATTCGCCGAACGTGTCGATGCCGACCACGCCGCCTTCGAGGCCCACGTACTTGCGCCAGAAGTCGGTCACGCCGGCTTCGATCGCGACGCGGCGCACGCCCTTGGGCAGCACGCGCTCCTTGTATTCGGCGTCTTGCTTGTCGAACACGTTGGTGGACGGCATGGACACCACGCGTGCGCCAATGCCTTCGCGCTGCAGCGCTTCGACGGCCTTCATCGCCAGTTCGACTTCCGAGCCCGTCGCGATCAGGATGATCTTGCGGCTCGGAATATCGTCGTTCCAGTCCTTGAGCACGTAGCCGCCCTTCGCGATGTTGGCGATCTGCGCATCGGTGCGCTCGTTGAACGCGAGGTTCTGGCGGCTGAACACGAGGCTCGACGGGCCATGGTGGGCAATCGACTCGGTCCAGGCCACCGCGGTTTCGACGGTGTCGGCCGGACGCCAGAGCGTCATGTTCGGGATCAGGCGCAGGCTCGCGACCTGCTCGATCGACTGGTGCGTCGGGCCGTCTTCGCCAAGGCCGATCGAGTCGTGCGTGAACACGAAGATCGACGGGCACTTCATCAGCGCGGCCACGCGCAGCGCGTTGCGGCTGTAATCCGAGAACGTCAGGAAGGTGCCGCCGAACGGCTTGTAGCCGCCGTGCAGCGTGAGGCCGTTGAGCGCCGCGCTCATGCCGAACTCGCGCACGCCGTAGTTGATGTGGTTGCCCCACTGAATGCCAGTCTCGCCCGCCTTCGGCGCGCGCACGGGCTTCGAGGCCTTCCAGTTGGTGAGGTTCGAGCCGGTCAGGTCAGCCGAGCCGCCGAGCAGTTCCGGCAGCACCGCGGCAAGCCCTTCGATGGCTTGCTGCGAGGCCTTGCGCGTAGCGACGGTTTCCTTGCGCGAATCCGCGCCGGCGATGATCTGGGCAGCCTTCTGCGCCCAGTCGGCGGGCAGCTTGCCGGCCATGCGGCGCGTGAACTCCGCGGCTTCGGCCGGGTACTTCGACTGGTACGCGGCGAACGAATCGTTCCACGCGGCTTCGAACTTCGCGCCGGCAGCCTTGGCGTCCCAGTCTGCGTAGACTTCCTGCGGCAGCGTGAACGGCTCCCACTTCCAGCCCGCGGCTTCGCGCCACTTTGCGATTTCTTCGCCGCCGAGCGCCGCGCCGTGCACGTCGTGGCCGCCCTGCTTGGTGGGCGCGCCCTTGCCGATGATGGTCTTGCAGCAGATCAGCGTGGGCTTGTCCGAGGCCTTCGCCTTCTGGATGGCTGCGTCGACGGCGTCCACGTCGTGGCCGTCCACGTGCGGGATCACGTTCCAGCCGTAGGCTTCGAAGCGCTCGGGCGTGTTGTCGTGGAACCAGTTGACCACGTCGCCGTCGATCGAGATGCCGTTGTCGTCGTAGAGCGCGATCAGCTTGTTCAGCTTGAGCGTGCCGGCGAGCGAGCAGGCTTCGTGCGAGATGCCTTCCATCAGGCAACCGTCGCCGAGGAACACGTAGGTGTGGTGATCGACGATCTTCGCGTCCGCCTTGTTGAATTCGGCGGCGAGCAGCGCTTCAGCCAGCGCCATGCCGACCGCGTTCGCAATACCCTGGCCAAGCGGGCCCGTAGTGGTCTCGACGCCCGGCGTGATGCCGAATTCCGGGTGGCCCGGCGTCTTCGAGTGCAGTTGACGGAAGTTCTTCAGTTCCGCCATCGGCAGGTCGTAGCCGGTCAGGTGCAGCAGCGAGTACAGCAGCATCGAGCCGTGGCCGTTCGACAGCACGAAACGGTCGCGGTCGCTCCAGTGCGGGTTGGCCGGGTTGTGGCGCAGATGACGCGACCACAGCGCGACAGCGATCTCCGCCATGCCCATGGGCATGCCGGGGTGACCGGAGTTCGCTTGCTGAACGGCGTCCATGGACAACGCGCGAATCGCATTGGCCATCAATTGAGTGGTAGCGGGGGAGGACGAGGTCGTCATGTCGAGTCCGGGGAACGAGGGCAAAAACGGCTTGGGCGGCTGCATTCAGCAGCGTTCGCGCGGCAGCGCACGGTTCCGGAAGCTCGGCAGAAATGTTCGCTGCGGCGCGCGATGCGGCGCCAGTAAGACGCAAACGGCCAGAGCAAATGGACAGGGCTGCAAAGGGCGATATTCTAACAGATCGTGCGGATTTTCCCTGGCTGCAGGACCCGGCGATGTACGCCACTGCCCCGAAATCGGCGGCAGACCCGCCCCGGTTACCTTTCATCGCACCTGATGCGCGCCGCGAGACCGCGGTCGCCCTGCCGGCTGCCCGTATAATGTGGCTACTGCCCTGATTTACGCCCCAATCAGGCCCGATTTATATTCATTTGTAACGTGACGCCGACATTGCGCTCGCCGGTTTTGTGCGCACGCTGCATGGGCTGGGCCGAATGCACTACCAGCCCCCGTTTCACCGACGCTCCCGTCGCTCGATACCACCTTGACCTTGCCGCGCCTCCTTCGCCCCTCCCCGATACGCCGTAAGGTTTTCCCGACACGCACACACGCGCCCGCCAACGTCCGGGGCGTGGTTGTAAGCCGCACGCCCGCGCGCAGCGCGCCTGACGGCGCTCCGGTTCTCCCGCGACAAACTAGGCCAATTCCTGCAGATTTAGGATGCGCAACGTTGGAGAATCGCAGCGTTCATCACATTTTCGCGTGCCATCCGACCCAGACAGCCTCCAACAACCCGCTCGTCCCTCAACCCGAATCTGGAGATATCCGATGACCCCACCCCGCCCCGCAGGCGTGCCGTGGCTGACGCCGTATCTGACGGTGCGCGACGCGCGCGACGCAATCGAATTTTTTCGGGCGGCGTTCGGTTTTGCGGTGCGCGATTGCGTGGAAGACGACGGTGCGGTCATGCATGTGGAAATGACGTATCACGATCAGCTGATCGTGATGTTCGCGCCGGAGGGTGCCTTCGGTTCGACGGCGCGCACGCCGAAGAGCGCGAACGCGGTCGCCCCCCAATCCTTTTACCTTTACGTCGACAATGTCGACGCGGTGTATGCGCGAGCGCTGGACGCTGGCGCGAAATCGTTGAGCGAGCCGCAGGACCAATTCTGGGGTGACCGTTTTGCTCAGGTCGAAGACCTCGACGGCTACCGCTGGGCGCTTGCTCGCCATCTGTCATGAAGCAATGAGAACTTGTCTTATGCCCCGTTTTTTCGTCGGAAACTCCCTGCAGTCCGGCGACGTCTTCACTCTCCCGGATGAAGTGACGCGACACGTTCAGGTGCTGCGGCTGCAGCCCGGCGACACGATCGTGCTGTTCAACGGCGTGGGAGGTGAATACAGTGCCGAAATCATCTCCATGGAGCGCCGCGACACACAAGTGCGCGTAGGCCCGTTCCGCGACGTCGAGACCGAGCCGCCGTACCGGCTCACGCTCGCGCAAGGCATTGCCGGCAGCGACAAGATGGACTGGCTGATCGAAAAGGCTGTCGAGCTGGGCGCGACGAACTTCGTGCCGCTCACCACCTCGCGCAGCGTCGTGCGCCTCGTGGGCGAACGCGCAGTGCGCCGCCAGGTTCACTGGCAGCGCATCGTCCAGGCGTCGTGCGAGCAATGCGGACGCAACCGCATGCCCGAAGTCGCCGCCACCCGCGAAATCGGCACCTGGCTCGGCTCATTGCCCAAAACGCCCGCCGAAGGCGAGTTGCGCGTGCTGCTTTCGCCGCGCGCGAACGTCTCGTTCGCCACCCTGCCCAACACCCCGCCGCAAGGCGAGATCACGGTGCTGGTCGGCCCCGAAGGCGGGTTCTCATCGCCCGAAGAAGCGGCGGCGCTCGATCACGGCTTTATCGCCGTGGGGCTCGGGCCCCGCATCCTGCGCACCGAGACGGCAGGCATCGCCGTGCTCGCGGCGCTGGCCGCGCGCTGGGGTGGCTGGTAAAAATGACAAGGCCCGCTGCATGGGATCATGCGGCGGGCCTGCGTATTTTTGTCGCGAGAATGCGACGATATTCAGATAGCAGACGAATTGGCCAGCAGCGCCGTCAAAACGCCACGCATCGCTCAGGCGAACGAATAAAAGACGCGGAACGGCACCTTGCGCTCGCCCCAGTACTCCGAAGCTTCGCGGAACACGTCGAGCAGCGTCTCGCGCCCGTCTTTGTCGAACTTCTGCGCGATCGGCAGGCCATCGAGCACGATCACAAAACCGGGTTGCTCACCAGCTTTTTGCACCAGATCGGTCAGGCAGTCGTACAAGCCATCGTAGTTCTTCCCGAAATGCTTCGGAAACAGAAACGATGTAGCAATGGTTTCGAGCACTTCCTGCTTGGTCTGCGCACTGGCGCAATACGCATAGAGGAAATGCTGTTGCAGCCGCTGCGCCTCGTCGGCGAGATCCTGCACGCGGAACGCACGGATCGACTGGACGATATTTGGCCGCACGGTCGCAAACAGGTCCATGGCCTCCTCGTTCGATGAATTTGCCTCACCCCTGCGCGCGGCTTCGCGCTGCTGGTCGTCGTGATGCATCTGCATAACGCGCTGGAACAGGTTGCCCTCGCCGGACGCGAACAGATCGCTCGCGACCCGCGGGTCGTGCGCGTAAGTGTTATCGCTCATGCCGCTTTTCCCGGTGTCATTCAACAATTCGCTTAAAACTGGCGTAGTGGTCGTCGGTGTAGTAGCAGTTGTCCGTGCACCTGAGCGGACCGCCGCAGACAATGCGCCGCGCGCCGCGGTTGTGTGCTCGGGGCGTCGGGACAGTGTATTCGTGGTAATAACCGCGCCGATGCTTCGGCAACTGCTGCTCGTAATTGCCGAACACGATGCCATCCTTCTCAAACGGATAAGGCCCGCCTTCGGCAACCAGACCGAGTGTATTGACCGCTTCGCGCGGCAATTCGCCCACGCTCACGGTGCCTGACGACACCCCCGATGCTCCGGCATCGTCCGGCGCCTGAGCGCGCGCCACGGCGCCTTGCGAGCACACCAGCGCCGCCGCCAGAAACGCTGCCGACGCAACGGATGCCAACCGCTGAATACCGCGCGAACGACGCCCGAAACTCCCGTCAAAACAATGACTTACATGTACCGACTCGGCCAATGCAGCAGTGTTTTCGAGCGTTGAAACAGCAGGCAGTCCTATACGTACCATCTTTGGATTCCTGCCTCTCGGATCACGCGTTCGACGACCATTAAAGATGTAAGGGTATCGCTAATGGACCCTGGAAGCAATCTCGCACCGGCGACGACAAACAGGGCTTGACCGCGCACAAGCGGCCAGCTGGTAAATTTTACAATTACGGAGAGGGTCCCGGCACGCGGCCGGACATCGGCCTAAAGGGCGCCGGAATACCGGCGGCGAGCAGCGCCGCCGGTGTAAAACCCAAAGCCGCGGAGATACGGCTTGACGAAAACCCGACGCGGAAAACTTAACGCGTGGCGTTCACATCGGCGACCAGCAGCGCGGTCATGTTGACGATCCGGCGCACGGTGGCCGAAGCAGTCAGGACGTGCACCGGCTTGGCCGCGCCGAGCAGCATCGGGCCAATGGCGATGTTGTTGCCCGCCGCCGTCTTCAGCAGGTTGTACGAAATGTTCGCCGCATCGATGTTCGGCATGATGAGCAGGTTCGCGTCGCCCTCGAGCGTCGAATCCGGCAGGATCTCGCGGCGCAAGTTCGCGTCGAGCGCGACGTCGCCATGCATCTCGCCGTCCACCTGGAGGTCCGGCGCGCGCTCCTTGAGAATCTCCAGCAGATCGCGCATCTTCTGCGCCGACGGCGCGAGGCTCGAGCCGAAGTTCGAATGCGAGCACAGCGCGACCTTCGGCTCGATGCCGAAGCGGCGCACTTCCTCCGCCGCCATGATGGTGATTTCGGCAAGCTGCTCGGGCGTCGGGTCGACGTTCACGTGCGTGTCGACGATGAAAATCTGCCGGTTCGGCAGCACCAGCGCGTTCATCGCCGCGTAGACGTTGCAGCCCTCCTTCTTCCCGATCACTTGATCGATGAAGTGCAAATGGCGGTGCGTCGTGCTGACCGTGCCGCAGAGCATGCCGTCAGCCTCGCCCTTTTCCACCAGCATCGAGCCGATCAGCGTGGTGCGGCGGCGCATTTCGAGCTTCGCCATTTGCTGCGTGATGCCCTTGCGCGCCATGAGCTTCGCGTAGCTCTGCCAGAAGTCGCGATAGCGCGCGTCGTGGTCGGTGTTGACGACCGTGTAGTCGTGCCCCGCGACCAGACGCAGCCCGTAGCGCGCGATGCGCTCCTCGATCACTGCCGGACGGCCGATCAGGATGGGCGTCGCGAGTTTCTCGTCGACCACGATCTGCACCGCGCGCAGGATGCGCTCCTCTTCGCCTTCGGCGAACACGATGCGCTTCTTCCCCGGCTCGGCGGCGCGCGCGAGCTGGAAGATCGGCTTCATGGTCGTGCCGCTGTGATAGACGAACTGCTGCAGGTGCTGCATGTAGGCATCCATGTCCTCGATCGGACGGGTCGCCACGCCCGAATCCATCGCGGCCTTGGCGACGGCCGGCGCGATCTTCACGATCAGGCGCGGATCGAACGGCTTCGGAATCAGATATTCGGGTCCGAATTGCAGGTCCTGGATGCCGTAAGCCGTGGCCACGACATCGCTCTGCTCCTGGCGCGCCAGTTCCGCGATCGCATTCACGGCGGCGATTTCCATCTCGCGCGTGATGGTGGTCGCGCCCACGTCGAGCGCGCCGCGGAAAATGAACGGGAAGCACAGGACGTTGTTCACCTGGTTCGGGTAATCCGTGCGGCCCGTGGCCAGCACCGCGTCCGGGCGCACCTCGAGCGCGAGCTCCGGCAGGATTTCCGGCGTGGGGTTGGCGAGCGCGAGAATGAGCGGCTTCTCGGCCATCTGCTTGACCATGTCCTGCTTGAGCACGCCGCCCGCGGACAGGCCGAGGAAAATGTCGGCCCCTTCGATTACTTCGGCGAGCGTGCGCGCGCTGGTTTCGCGTGCGAAGCGCTCCTTGTCCGGATCCATCAGCTCGGTGCGGCCCTTGTAGACCACGCCCGCGAGATCGGTCACGTAGATGTTTTCGAGCGGCAAGCCGAGGTCGACGAGCAGGTCGAGACACGCCAGCGCCGCCGCGCCCGCGCCCGAGGCCACGAGCTTCACCTGCTTGATGTCCTTGCCCACGACCTTCAGGCCGTTGGTGAACGCAGCCGCCACCACGATGGCCGTGCCGTGCTGGTCGTCGTGGAAGACCGGAATCTTCATGCGCTTGCGCGCTTCACGTTCGACGATGAAGCACTCCGGCGCCTTGATGTCTTCCAGATTGATGCCGCCGAAGGTGGGCTCGAGCGCGGCGATCACGTCCACGAGCTTGTGCGGGTCCGTCTCGTTCAGCTCGATGTCGAACACGTCGATGCCGGCGAACTTCTTGAACAGCACCGCCTTGCCTTCCATGACCGGCTTCGAGGCGAGCGGCCCGATATTGCCGAGGCCGAGCACGGCCGTGCCGTTCGACACGACGCCCACGAGGTTGCTGCGCGCCGTGAAGCGCGCGGCGTTCAGCGGATTCTCGACGATCGCCTCGCACGCGAACGCAACACCCGGCGAGTACGCGAGCGAGAGGTCGCGCTGGTTGATCATTTGCTTGGTCGGCGCAATCGCGATCTTTCCCGGCGCAGGAAATTCGTGATAGTCGAGGGCGGCTTCGCGAAGCTTGTTCGTGGCGGAATTCGACATGGCGGGCAGGCCTTGAGTGCGGACTAGAATGGCAAAATCTGGATCGATCGCATTGTAGCGCCAATCCCTGAAGGCATTCCTTACAGTTCGGGCGCGCCTGCTGCGACTGCAATGAGGGGAACGCCCCTGCCGGCGCGGCTCGCGCCGGACCACCCAAGTCATTCGTCATAGACCATTCGTCATGCTTTCCGAGTTTTCCCTGATCGACCGCTATTTCGCGCGACGCGCACGCACGAACACGCGCCGCGCCGCGCTCGGCATCGGCGACGACTGCGCGCTGATCGCGCCCGCCGCCGGCGAGATGCTGGCCGTCTCCACGGACATGCTCGTGGAAGGCCGTCACTTTCTTCCCGATGTCGACCCTCGCGCGCTCGGCCACAAGGCGCTCGCCGTGAATCTCTCCGATCTCGCCGCGATGGGCGCCGCGCCGCTCGGCTTCACGCTCGCGTTCGCGCTGCCCAAGCCGCGCGAGGACTGGCTCGAAGCGTTCAGCCACGGGCTTTTCGAGCTGGCCGACCGCTACGGCTGCGAATTGATCGGCGGCGACACCACTGCGGGGCCGCTCAATCTATGCATCACGGTGTTCGGCTCGGTGCGTCCGAACGATGCCCTGCGGCGCGACGCGGCCCGGCCCGGCGACGACATCTGGGTGTCGGGCACGCCGGGCGACGCCCGCGCGGGTCTCGGCATGCTGCGTGAAGAGTGGCCGCAAACGCCGATCGATCGCGCCGATGCCGCGCATTTTCGCCATGCGCTCGAATATCCCGAGCCGCGCGTCGCGCTCGGCCTCGCGCTCGCGGGCGTTGCGCGCGCGGCGCTCGACATCTCCGACGGCCTCGCGGGCGACCTGCGGCACATCCTCGAGCGCTCGCGCGTGAATGCCGAGATCGACGTGGACGCGCTGCCGCTCTCGGCCGCGCTCGCGCGCCTGCCGCGCGCGCTGCAACTGCAATGCGCGCTGGCCGGCGGCGACGACTACGAACTCTGCTTCACGGCAGCGCAAGCCCAGCGCGAGGCCGTCGAGGCAGCGGCGCAACAGGCCGGCGAACGCGTGACGCGCATCGGTACAATCACTTCATCCGAGACGGCTGGATCGCCCCTCGCGCCCGCGATCACGTGGCGCGACGCCTCGGGTGCGCCGCTCAACCTGACGTTGCAAGGCTTCGACCACTTTCATGCAGACTGACCCTACGCCCTCGCCCGTCGATAAACTCGCGACGGCCGGCCCGCCCGCCCCTGCCGGCGCGAGCGCCGCGGCCGCGAGCGCGGAATCCCGCCGCGCCGACGCGCGCTTCATGCTCACGCATCCGCTGCATCTGATCTCGCTCGGCTTCGGCGCCGGACTCTCGCGGCTCGCGCCAGGCGCGGCCGGCACCCTCTTCGCGTGGGCCGCCTTCGAAGTGCTCAACCGCTACTTCACGGTGCTCGACTGGGGCCTGTTGATCGTCGTGGGCTTCCTCGGCGGCATCGGCATCACCGGGTTCACCGCGAAAATGCTGCGCAGCGAAGATCCGCCCGCCATCGTCTGGGGTGAAATCGTCGCGTTCTGGCTCGTGCTGCTGATGATCACGCCCATCGACTTCATGGGCAAATTCTGGGCGTTCGTCGTGTTTCGTTTCTTCGACATGGTGAAGCCGCCGCCCATCCGCTATTTCGAGCGGCGCTTCACGGGCGGCTTCGGCATCATGCTCGACGACCTCATTGCCGCATTCTTCACGCTGCTCGTGACCGCGCTCTGGCGCATGTCGGTCTGAGGCCGCGCACGCCGCCGCCCCCCCGAAGCCACACTCGAAAAAACACAAACCGGCACACCGCTACGGACATTTCCCCATGCCTACCGACTCCGTCGTTCACCAACTCGCCATTCGCGCCGGCAACAAGCTGCGCGACGCACGGCTCATGCTCGCCACGGCCGAATCCTGCACCGGCGGCATGGTCGCCACGGCCATCACCGATATTTCCGGCAGCAGCGGCTGGTTCGAGCGCGGCTTCGTCACGTACTCGAATCAGGCAAAGACGGAGATGATCGGCGTGCCCGCCGAGCTCATCGAAAAACACGGCGCCGTGAGCGAACCGGTCGCGCGCGCGATGGCCGAAGGCGCGCTGCGCAACAGCCGGGCACAAGTTTCGCTCGCCATCACGGGCATTGCCGGGCCGGGCGGCGGCACGCCGGAAAAGCCGGTCGGCATGGTGTCGTTCGGCTGGAGCAACCGGCTGCACACGAGCGTCGCAACGCTGGTCTTCAAGGGCGACCGCGAGCAGATCCGCGTGCAGGCCGCCACCCACGCACTGCGCGGGCTGCTTGCGCTGATCGACGAGAAGGAGCGCTAGAAGCGTCTGGCCGGGTCGAACGCTGGACGCCCGCGGATAACCGCCCCGACGGGAACCCAACCGCTTCATGCAATCGACAAGGAGCCCAGCACCCATGACTACCGTCAAGTCAACCGAACTGGCCAGCGCCGGCAATCCCGTCGACGAACTGACCCGCCGCTTCGGGCTCGAACCCCATCCTGAAGGCGGCTACTACAGCGAAACCTACCGTTCGGACAAGTTGATCCGCCGCGAAGGCGCACCGGCCAGCGAAGGCCCGCGCACGGCCTCGACCGCGATCTACTTCCTCCTCGCGAACGGCGCTTACTCGACCTGGCACCGGATCCGCTCCGACGAGCTCTGGCATTTCTACGCGGGCTCGCCCATCGAGATTCACTCGATCGACCAGCGCGGCGTGCTATCCACGCGCAAGCTCGGCCACGCGCTCGACCATCCGGGCACGGTTTTTCAGGCCGTGGTGCCGGCGGGACACTGGTTCGCGGCGCGTTGCTGCGACCCGTCCACGTATGCGCTCGTGGGCTGCACGGTGGCGCCGGGGTTCGAGTTCAGCGAGTTCGAGATTGCGGATGTGAATGCGCTCGTCGACAAATATCCGCTGCATCGCACGATCATCGAGCTATTCAGAAAGCCGGCGGCGGTGACAGCAGCTTCAAAGGATTGAGCCGCGCACAAAAAAAGAAGCGGCGCTCCCATGGATGCGCCGCAAAAGCCCTGCCAAATGTGCAGACGGTGACCTAAACCATCCGCGACACGCTCCCTACAGCGTGTTCCGTTGCACCGCCGCCTGACTGGCGACGATCGCCATTCGTCGACCGGGAACGAGATGTTTGCCCGACGGAGGAAATCTCTCTTCCTACATCTCGCCCCGTGTTGACTCAGATATTACTGAGGGAATGCTGGGCTTTTAATAAGAATGCTCTTAAAAATTTTAAAGAGACAAGGACACTTCTTGATATCCGGAAGCCCGAATACAGACTTCAGCGTACAGCACCGATGCGGACCGGCTCCATGCGCCGGTCCGCGTCCGCATCAGCGATACGCATTGATTTTGTCGCGCGTATCCTGCGCGGCCTTTGCAGCCGCAAGCGCATAATCCTCGCCCTTGCTCGCGTAGATGATCGCGCGCGACGAGTTGATGAGCATGCCCGTGCCATTGGCACTGCGGCCCGCCTTCACCGTGGCTTCGACGTCGCCGCCTTGCGCGCCGATGCCGGGAATCAGCAGCGGCATGTCACCGACGAGCGCGCGCACCGTCTCGATTTCCTTCGGGAACGTCGCGCCCACCACGAGGCCGAGCTCGCCGCTCGCGTTCCACTTTTGCGCCGCGAGCGAGGCCACGATCTGGTAGAGCGGCTTGCCATCGACGGTGAGGAATTGCAGATCGGAGCCGCCGGGGTTCGAGGTGCGGCACAGCACGATCACGCCCTTGCCCTCATGCGCCAGCCACGGCTCGATCGAGTCGAAGCCCATATAGGGATTGACCGTCACCGCATCGGCCTTGAAGCGCTCGAACGCCTCGCGCGCGTACTGCTCGGCGGTGCTGCCGATGTCGCCGCGCTTGGCGTCGAGGATCACGGGCAGGCCCGGATGCTTCTCGTGGATATGGGCGATCAGCGCCTCGAGCTGGTCTTCGGCGCGATGCGCGGCAAAGTACGCGATTTGCGGCTTGAACGAGCACGCATAGGGCGCCGTGGCATCGACGATGTCACGGCAGAATTCGAAGATCGCGTCGCTGCGGCCCGCCAGCGCGGCCGGGAATTTCGTGGGCTCGGGGTCGAGGCCGACGCACAGCAGCGAGCCGGTGCGCTGCCAGGCGGCACCGAGGGTCTGAGTAAAGGAAGTCATGGTGAAGACTCGCGGTGAGCCGGTGTAGGGAAAACGGCGCGTATTTTACCCGGCTTGGCGGCCGGCATCGCGCCGCGCCACAAACACCGCGGCCCCGGCGGCATCGGTCAACAACCGTCAGCCCGCCGCGCGCCGCCCGCGCGAACCCTTCGCGCCTCGTGCCCCGGACCGCCCGCGCGCGCCCTCGCGGTGCGGATTCGCTGCCGCGCGCATATCCAGGCGCTCGACCGTGAAGCTGAACGTCCGCACGAGCCGCTCGCCGTGACCCAGCACGGTCATGCCATGCGCCCCGCCGCCGCCTTCGAGATTGACCGCGTTGATCGGATGATCGACGGGCTCGAAGCAGAAGAAGCGCTCGCCAGGCGGCGTGTAGAGCACGTAATAGTCGGTGTTCGCGCAGATCGAGAGCGACAGCCGGCGGCGTTCCCAGACCACGGCGGCGCGCCCGCTCCAGCCGCTGAAGGCGTGGTTCACCAGTTGCGCCGGCAACGGATACGCCACGCCGAACTGCCACGCGGGCGGGGCGGGTACGTGGCGCACCGGCAGCCAGTCGGCACCCGATAGCCACAGACCGCTCGCGGGCGCGGAAAGCTCGGTGCTCGCGTCGCGTGCAAGGAACGGATGCACGCCCAAGCCGAACGGCAACGCTTCGCGGCCCGTGTTCTCCACTTCCAGCGTCATCGCAAGCGTCGCGCCGTCGAGCGCATAGGTGAGCACGGCGCGATAGGCGTAGGGCTCGCCGTCACTGCGATCGAGCACGAGGCGCACGCGCTCGCGATCGGCCTCCTCGATACTCCAGTGCGCGAGCCATCCATCGCCGTGGATCGGCAACGGCTCGCTCGCGCGATTGCGCGGCACGTCGATCTTCCGTCCGCCAAACTGAAAGCGCCCCGCGCCGATACGATTCGAATACGGCAGCAGCGGGTAGCACGCAAGTTCGTTCGGATCCATGCGTGCGTTCACGCGCTCGCAGCGCCGGAATACCGGCTCGAGCGCGCCTTCGCTGCGCCAGTCGAAGCGCGTGATGCCGCCGCCCAGTTGCGGCGCGACGTCGAGTCTCAGATACGCGTTCGCCAGCGTCACACAGGCCACGTCGCCCGTGCCTGCTGCACCAATCGCCACCGCCGAGGTGCTCGGCCCCGCGAGGACTGGATGGGTGGCGGCTTCGAGCCGCGCACGCCGTGCAGCGGCAGGTGACACGGCGGAAGCCGTTGAGGCGGACGAGGCGCCAGGCCGACGCACAGCGGAATTCGCAACGCTCATGAGATGCTCCTCGAGAGGCATGATCGATCGCCGCCGCAACAGGCGGCTCACCGGTGGCCTGCCGGCACCGTGCTCGCGCGTCTTGCCTGCTCGTGCACGGGTCCTGCGGCCGCTTCTTGTGTTCGCCCTGCTCTTTCTTTATCGGGTGCTTTCTGTTGCCGAACTACAACGCGTCTACACGCGCTGGCCACCTTGCAAGACGGTTCCAGCGCGATTCCGGCGCAACGCTCGATACCTTCAATCAAGCGCGCCGAGCGCCTTGAAACAGCGGCTCAACAAGACCCGCATGGCTGATTCGGACTGCGAAGACACCGCCCGAATACGGGTCACGCGCCAGCGTCGCCGGTTCCATTTCCGCACGCGCGCTCGTGACATAAAGCGTGTCCAGCAACACTCCGCCGAGGGTAACGCAGCTAGGCTGCGCTGTGGGAATCTTTACGCGCGTAGTTTCCACGCCATCCGCACCGTAGCGCACCACGCGCCCGCCGCCCCATTGCGCGTTCCACAACCCGCCTTCTGCATCGACGGTCGAGCCGTCCGGCACGCCGGTCTCGTCCGTCAGCGTGGTAAAGACACGCAGGTTTGCAATCGTCCCGTCCACACCGCCCGCGTTGTAATCGCACGCACAGATCTTGCGCGTGAGCGAATCGCAGTAATACATCGTCGATCCGTCGGGGCTGAACGCGATGCTGTTCGAAATCGCCGGCGCGGGCAACGGCAGGCGTTCGAGCGTAAGGTCGCGATTCAAACGATAGAACCCGCCGATTGCCTGCATCGGCGTTGCCTCGTACTTCGTGCCGAACACGAAACGCCCCTCGCGGTCGCAGCGCCCGTCATTGAGGCGCGTGGGCACGCCGGGCTCGACCTCGACGATGGTGTCGACCACGCCCGTTTCCAGGTCGAAGAACGCCAGCCGCGACTCGAGGCCCAGCAGCAGCGTGCGCGCGTCCTCGCAAAGCGCGAAGCAGGCGAGGCGCTCCGGCATCGCCCACGTCACGTGCTGGTCCTCGCGCACGTCGTAGCGCCACAAACGCTTGCCTTCGATGTCGGTCCAATACAGCCGGCCGCTGCGCGCGCACCATGTCGCGCCTTCGCCCAGCTCGCATTTCGCATCCACCAGCAGCGCGGCCGACGCGTTGTCCGGTGCCTTTGCGTGATCGCTTCGGTGATCGCTTCGGTTCGCGCTCAAGCCCAGCCTCCGTCCACCACCATCTCCTGCGCGGTGATCATGCGGCTGTCGTCGGCCGCCAGAAAAAGCGCCATGCGCGCGAGGTCCTCGGGCAGCAGTTCGGCGTCGATGCATTGCCCGCGCTTGATGTTCTCGCGCCCTTCGTCGGTGAGCCACAGGCGCCGCTGCTTCTCGGTCATCACCCAGCCCGGCAAGAGCGAATTCACGCGGATGCCGTATTGCCCGAGGTCTTTCGCGAGCCCGCGCGTGAGCCCCTGCACCGCCGATTTGCTCATCGTGTAGACCGGCAGATCGGCCTGCTTGAGCATCCAGCTGATCGAGCCGAGGTTGATGATCGAGCCCGCGCGTGCGGCCTTCATGTCCTCCGCTACTGCCTGCACCGCGAAAAGTTGATGCCGCAAGTTCACGGCGACCCCGGCGTCGAACGACTCGGGCGTGACTTCGGCGAGCGTATGCCGGCGGTCATTCGCGGCATTGTTCACGAGCACCTCGATGGGCCCGAGTGCCGCTTTCACATCGGCGATGGCCGCGCGCAGCGCGGCGATATCGGTGAGGTCGCAGGCGAGAAAGAGCGGCTTGTGGCGCGAATCGCCGAGCGTATCGGCCAGCGCCTGGCCCGCGCTCACATCGATATCGAAGAACGCCACGCGCGCGCCCTGGGCGGCGAAGTGCTCGACGAACGAGGCGCCGATGCCAGTCGCACCGCCCGTTATCAACACCACGCGGCCCGCGAGGCTCGGGTAGCGTGCATAGCCTTCATGCGCGTTGCTGGAAGACATTGTCATATCGATTCCTGATTAATCGCTCAGTTAATCGCCCGATCGCAGGCTTCAATCACGCGCACCGCGATTCTTCAACTGGTCGAGCAGCACCGCCGCGAGCAGGATCGCGCCACGCACCAGGTACTGGTAGAACGCGTCGATGTTGAGCAAGTTCATCACGTTCTCGACCGTGCCCATGATGAGCACGCCGATCACCACGCCCGAGATCGTCGCGCGGCCACCGAGCAGCGACACGCCGCCCAGCACGCACGCGGAAATCACGTTCAGCTCGAAGCCTTCTGCCGCGTTCGGCTGACCAGAGGTGATGCGCGAGGCCAGAATCACGCCCGCAAGCGCCGTCACCGCGCCCTGGATCAGGAAGATCCACACGCGCGTGCGCTCGACCTTGATGCCCGCGAGCCGCGAAGCTTCCGGATTGCCGCCGATGGCGAGCGTATTGCGCCCGTACACGGTCTGGTTGAGCATCACGCCGAACACGATGAAGCACACGAGCGTGACCCAGATCGGCAGTTGCACGCCGAAGAACGATGCCGTGCCCATGGCGATGAAGGTGTCGGAGGACACGCCCACGGCCTGGCCATGCGAGACGATGAAGCCGAGCCCGCGCACGATCTCCATGGTCGCGAGCGTGGTGATCAGCGCATTGATGCGCAGATACGCGATCACCGCGCCGTTCACGAAGCCGATCGCGGCCCCCGCGGCCACGGCGGCAACGATCGCGATGAAGGTGTTGTTGGTGGCGTTGAGCACCATCGCGCAGAGCACGCCAGCGAACGCGACAGTCGAGCCCACGGAAAGATCGAAGTCGCGCGAGGCGAGACAGAACATCATCGTGCAGGCCACCATGCCGATCTGCGAGATCGACAGCGCGAGGCCAAGCATGTTCTCGATCGAGAAGAAATGATCGACGGTCAGCGACATCGTGATGAACATGATCGCGAAGATCACGATGAGGCTGTACTCGGTGATCTGCTGCCACCACTTCTGCTTGTCGCTGGCCTTCGGAATCAGCGCTTCGGCGGCGCTGTGCGCGACGCTCTTCGCTGCATCGGCGGCTTCGGCCGCCAGGTTTTCTCTCGCTTGCATTTCAGTCACTCCTCCCCGTCCACTCATGCGGCTTTTGCCTGCGCGCCCTGCGGCAGCGCGAGGTCCAGCACCGCATGTTCGCTCGCCGCGCTGCGCGGCAACTCGCCGGAAATGCGGCCTTCGCGCATGACCACGATGCGGTCCGACACGCCAAGCACCTCCGGCAATTCCGATGACACCATCACGATCGCGCAGCCGCGCGCAGCCAGCTGGTAGATCACGTTGTAGATTTCGTGCTTCGCACCGACGTCGATGCCGCGCGTGGGCTCGTCGAGAATCACCACTTTGAGGTCGGGCTCGGCGAGCCAGCGCGACAGAATCGCCTTCTGCTGGTTGCCGCCCGAAAGAAAGCGGATCTTCTGGCGGCGGCTCGGCGTCTTGATCTTCAGCAGCTTGATGAAGCGGTCAGCCGTTTCGGCTTCCTTCTTGCGATCGAGAAACATGCCCGCGCGCAGGAAATGACGGCGGCAGCTGATGTTGATGTTCTCCGATACCGTTGCCATCGCAACGATTCCCTGTTCCTTGCGGTCTTCCGGGCACAGCACGATGCCATGGCGAATCGCGTCGCTCGCGCACTTCACGCGGATCGGCTTGCCGTCGAGCTCGATCTCGCCCGCACGCCGCTTGTGCGTGCCGTAGATCAGCTGCATGAGCTCGCTGCGACCCGCTCCCACGAGCCCGAAAAAGCCGACGATCTCGCCCGCCTTGACTTCGAAGCTGGCCGCCTCGTTGAGCGGATGCCCTTCGATGCCGCGCACCGCGAAGCGCACCTTGCCATGCTCGCGCGGCGAGTAGTTGTAAATGTCGCTGATCTCGCGACCCACCATTTCGGCCACGAGCGTCGTGCGCTTGACCTCTTCGAGCTTCTCATGCGAGGCGATCTTGCGGCCGTCGCGGAAAATCGTGCAGGCATTGCAGAGCTCGTAAATCTCGTCCATGCGATGCGAGATGTAGATGAGCGCGCGGCTATCGGCACGCAGCTCGCGCACGAGCTTGAAAAGCACCTCGGTCTCGCGGTGCGAGAGCGAACTCGTGGGCTCGTCGAGCGCGATCACGCGCGCATTGCGCAGCAGCGCCTTGCAGATTTCCACCATCTGGCGCTGCGCGATGGAGAGCTTGCGCAGCTTCGCGGCGGGATCGAGATCCACGCCCATCGCGGCAAGCCGCTCGCGCACGAACCGGCGCGCCTCGCCGCGCTTCACCCAGCCGAGCGCATTGGGCAGCGCGCCCAGCAACAGATTCTCCGCGACCGTGAGGTCGGGCACATATTGCAGCTCCTGGTGAATCACGGCAATGCCCGCGCCGATCGACGCGGCCGCATCGGCGAAGCGCACCTCGTTGCCATCCATCAGGATGCGGCCCGAATCGGGCTGATACTCGCCGCCGAGAATCTTCAGCAGCGTGGACTTGCCCGCGCCGTTCTCGCCCATCAAGCCATGCACTTCGCCCGCATGCACGTCGAACGACACGCCATCGAGCGCGCGCACGCCGGGAAACACCTTGCCGATATTGTCAAAACGCAGTGTCGCTGACACTTCGGTTTCCTCTCATTCGATTCACTGCCGATTCGCCGCATACGGCCGGCGCGCGCTTCGCCTGCTTCGCTCGCACGCCGGCCGCCTTGCAGCGGGAAATACCTCAAACCCCTTCCTTCGCGTGAAAGCTTTTCTTTCCTACTTCGAGGCAAGTCCCATCTGCTCGCGCACCTGACCCACGTTGTCGCGCGTCGCCAGCATGCCGGTCGTGAGCGTGAGCATCGGCGGCGTCTTGCCTTGCGTGATCCACGCGTACATGAGCTCCGACGTCTCCTCGCCGTGGCGCTTCGGGCTGATGATGACCGTGCCGAAGAAGCCGGTCGGCTCGGGCTTCTTGAACTCGTTGAGCGCGGAGTCCGAGCCGCCGATGCCGATGCCGATCATGTTGTCGGCCTTGAAGCCGCGGCCTTCCGCAGCGCGCACGGCGCCCAGCACGGCTTCGTCGTTCAGGCCGTAGGCCACCCAGTGCTTGAACTGCGGGTTCTTGGTGAGCGCGATATTGGCGGCGTTGAAGGCGTTCTCCGTATCGGTCTTGGCCTGCGGCGCGGCGATGATGTTGGCCTTCGGGAAGCCCGCGGCCACCAGCGCGTCGGTCGCGCCCGTCGTGCGGTCATGCGCGGTCGGCAACTGCTCGTAGGTCACGTCGATGGCGCCCACGTCCTTCATGTCCCAGCCGCGCTTCTTGATCTCGGCAGCAATGCCGTCGCCCACCTGCTTGCCGATGTTGTAGGCGGAGATGCCCATGTGCGGCACGGCTTCGATCGGTTTGCCCGCGCCGTCGACGAGGCGGTCGTCCACGGTCATCATCTTGAGCTTGTCGGCCTTGGCCTTGGCGACGATGCCCGGCCCGAGCTTCACGTCGGGCGTGCAGATGATGAAGCCCTGGGCCTTTTGCGCCGCGAGATTGTCGATCGCGCTCATGACCTTCTCGCCCGAAGGCGCGCCGATCTTCACGAGCGTGAAGCCATCCTTCCTGGCAGCCATCTCGGCAAACTTCCACTCGTCCTGGAACCACGGCTCTTCGGGCTGCTTCACCAGAAAGCCGATCTTGACCGGGTCGGCGGCCTGCGCAACAGGGGCCTGTGCGAGCATCGCGGTCGTTGCGGCGGCCAACAGCGTGAGGAAAATCCTGCGTTGCATGGTGTCTGTCTCCTGTCTTCTTCAGTCACGGGAAGGTAGCGGCCGCTTTTTCTTCATCCGCCCGCGCGCGGCCAGCGCTGCGGCAAAGGTCCTGCGTGTTCTTTTCTTCTCTACTCGTGATGCAGCGCCGTGCGCCCGCCATCGATCGTGATGCAGCTCGCGTTGATGAACGGCGCTTCGTCCGAGGCGAGGAACACGGCTGTCATCGCGACCTCCTCCGGCCGGCCGATGCGCTTCATCGGCGGCAATTCGAGCGTCGCGCGGCGTGCCGCCTCGGGGTCGGGCTGCGCGTTCCACCAGTCGTGCGTGAGTTGCGTTTCAATGTAGCCCGGCGCGATCGCGTTCACGCGCACGTTCTTCGGCGCGTATTCGATGCCGAGGGCCCGCGTGAGGCCGATCACGCCGTGCTTCGCAACCGGGTACGGGAAGCAGCCCGGAATGATCTGGAACGCGTGCGTCGAGGCGATGTTCACGATGCTGCCTGCGCGGCGCTCGATCATGCCGGGCAGCACGGCGCGGCAGCCGTTCCAGACGCCGTCCAGATCGACGGCGAAGCAGCGGCGCCAATCGTCGTCGGTCATCGTGAGCGGGTCCGCGAACACGTTGATGCCCGCGTTGTTCACGAGCACGTCGACGGGGCCGAACGCGCGCCCGGCGGCGGCCACTGCTGCTTGCACCGACGTTGCTTGCGTGACGTCGGTAGGCACCGCGAGCGTGCGCGCGCCGGGCTGCGCCTGCGCGATCTCGCGCGCCGTGGCCTCGGCGCTCGCGCCGTCGAGCTCGGCAAGCACGACCGCCGCGCCCTCGGCCGCAAACGCGCGCGCGATCGCGGCACCGATGCCGCGTCCCGCGCCGGTCACGATCGCGACCTTGCCGTCCAGGCGGTTCACGCTTTCGCTCCTTGCACGCCGGCTTGTGCGTTTTGGGTGGCGCGCCAGCCCGCGATGAACGCGAGCGCATTCGCACGCGTCGCCGCCACGTCCTGCCCCGGCTTGTAGAGCGCGGACCCCAGGCCGAAGCCGCTCGCGCCCGCCGCCAGCTGCGGCCCCATGTTGTCCGGCTTCACGCCGCCCACGGGCAGAAGCGGCACGACGCCGGGAATGACCGCGCGCCATGCCTTCGTCACCTCGGGGCCCAGTTGCTCGGCGGGGAACATCTTGAGCGCATCGGCGCCGCATTTGAGCGCCGCGAACGCTTCGGTCGGCGTCGCCACGCCCGGCACGCAGGCGAGGCCTTGCAGTTTGGCCGCGAGAATCACGTCGGTGTCCGCGTGCGGCATCACGATCAGTTCGCCGCCGGCAGCCTTGACGTCGCGCACGTGCGCCGTCGTGAGCACCGTGCCCGCACCGATCATGGCGTCGGAGGGCAGCGCCGCGCGCAGCGCCGCGATGCTCTCGAGCGGCGACGGCGAATTGAGCGGCACCTCGATGAGCCGGAAGCCTGCCTCGTAGAGCGCGCGGCCATGGTCGGCAGCTTCGGCGGGCTGGATGCCGCGCATGATCGCGACCATCCGGCAGGCGCCAAATGCGGCCATGAAGCCTGCGTGAGGCGTGTACGGGGCCGGCAAGTTCAAGTCGGGTTCCATCGTGCGTAGTCCTGTGAGTTGCTTTCTGCCCGGCTCACGCCGTCTGGTTCGTCTGGTTCGTTGGCGCCACGAGGCCGGCGCGCACCGCGATGCGCCACAGCCCGCGCTCGGTCGCCCGATGCACGATCTGCGCGCCGCCGCAGCCGAACTGCGCGAGCGCGAGCCGATAGCGCTCACACAGCGCATCGGCGCCAATCAGGCGCGGCGCGCATGCCGCCAGCTCCACGTCGCGGCGCGCGAGCACTGCGTCGAGCCCCGCCAGTTCGTGACCGATCAGGAGGCCCGAGAGATAGTCGGGCTGCTCATCGGCGGCAAGCTGATCGGTGAGGCCCAGCGTGCGCGTGCTGAACGCAGTCGCCAGCACGCCCGCACAACCGTGTTCGCGCGCCACCGTCACGCCGCGCAGGAACGCCGCCGTATCGGGCGTGGCGGGCCGCTTCATGGTGCGGCCGAGGATCGTGTGCGCCGTGAGCGCCGCGTAGACTTCGCCCGTCATGAAGGTGTAGAAGCGCGCAATGCGCGCGCCCTCCACCACCACCCATTTCGCGTGCGTGCCGGGCAAGCCGATCAGCGCCGGCTGCGCCGAAGGGTGTTTCGTCGATGGGCTCGACGGATCCGCATCGATCTGCGCACCCAAAGCGCCAAAGATCTGCGTTTCCTCGCCGCGCATGACATTGGGCAACGCACCCGGCTCCAGCACGCCCGGCACCACGGCCACCTCCACACCGCTGGCCGTGCGCACCCTGACGATGCCGGCCACCAGCGCGTCTTCGCCTGCGGGCGTTTCCACATACGGCGCCGACACCCAGCCCTGGGCGCTGCCGACCATGCCCGCCGCGAGCACCGGCAGCGCGCTCGACTGCGCGAGCCACACGCCGCAAGCCTCGTCGAACGCGGCGTCGAAACCGCCTTCTTCTGCCGGCACCGGCAGATTCATGATCCCAGCCGTCGACATGCGCGTGTCGAGCACTTCGCCCGACGCATCGAACAAATACGCGCGCAGCGAAGTCGTGCCCCAATCGAGCGCGATGAGCGCCGCTGGTTTGGCCCTGGCGGCATCCGGTTTGCCCTGCGCCCTGCGCGCCGCCGCGGTGTGCGCGCTCATCGTCGGATCCGGCGCGTCGCGGGCTGCGGCACGCGCCAACCGAGCTCCTGCGAGATCGCGCGCGCCTCGCGCTGCACGACCGCAATCAGTTCGTCCATGCGTTCGAGCGGCATGTAGGGAATCGTGCTCGCCACGGATAGCGCCGCCACGATCGCCCCCGACGCATCGCGCACCGGCGCGGCCACGCAGCGAATCGAAATTTCGTTTTCCTCGAGATCGAACGTGTAGCCGCCGGCCGAGTACGTGGCCATGCGCTTGAGGAAGGTATCGGGATCGAGATTGTGATCGGGGCGAAAGCTCACGCCCGCCAGCGCGCGCCGCGACGCCTCGAACAAGTCGCGCCACGACTGCGGCGAGAGATCCAGCATCATGGCCTTGCCGATACCCGTGGACGCGAGCGGCATGCGGTGCCCCACGCGCGAGCGCATTTCGAGGCCGCGCTGGCCGGGGATCTTGTCGATGTAGAGCACGTCGTCGCCATCGCGCACGCCGAGGTGAATCGTGTCGAGCGTCGCCTCGGCGAGCGCTTCGAGATGCGTGCGCGCGACGGCCGTGAGCGGCATTTGCTCGAGCGCGATCGTGCCGAGTTCGATGAGCTTGGGTCCGAGCAGATAGCCGCCCTGCACCTGGCGCAGATAGCGCGCCTGCACGAGGCTGGAAACGAGCCGGTGCGTGGTGCTGCGCGTCGTGCCGAGCACGGCGCCGAACGAGCGCAGATCGCGCACGCCGGCAGCGGCGGCTTCGAGAATGGCGAGGCCGCGCAGGAGCGTCTGCGTGCCGGCTTGCGCCGAGCCGTCGAGCAGCGCGCCCGGCAGGCCGACGATTTCGTCGGCGCCGGCGCGGGATTTGGCTTGTGATTGCGCGCGGCCAGCGGCGCCTGGAGCGTCCGCGGCGGATTCAGCGGCCGACTCTGCCTCGGCGTTCGTAAAGCGTTCGGCGAAATTCGGGGACATCGCTTTGTTCATGGCGAGGCCGTTCAGAAAGACGGGGATAAACGCACGGCGTCAAGCGACAGCCTGCGGACCATGGTGCGAATCGCTGGGGCGCGCTTTTGCGCGCGACGGTGGACGGCACAAGGCCACGCGATTCGCGGACTGGAACATGGCTGACGTCTCCGATGCTTGCCCGCTGAACCGCACGCATTGCGCGGCCGCGAGCTTTTGTCTGGGCTATGCCGACTTGCCAACTGCCACCCGCTGTCTGGGGCGTGTGGCGCGTCATGTCGGATGGATCGGATTGTAGGTCGGTTTTTCTGCGATCTCCAATATGTGATTGGGGCGCTCACATATTGGGAATTTCATCCCCTGGCCGGATGGCTAACGGCATGTCGCTGGACGTCCAAAGATGCCGGCAATGAGAATAAAAAAACGGCCGCCAGATCGCCTGGCGGCCGCTTGTACGGTTTTTGCGTGCTTGTCGCACAGTGATCAACGACATTCACGAAGCGCTCTCACGCCCCACCCGCATTACTTCCCTGCCGGCGCCTTGTAAGCGACGCAATCGACTTCGACCTTGCAGTCCACCACCATGCTCGACTGCACGCAGGCGCGCGCCGGCGGATGTTCGCCGAAGTACTCGCGGAACACCTTGTTGAACGACTGGAAGTCGCGCGCATCGTCGAGCCACACGCCGCAGCGCACCACGTGCTCCGCGCCATAGCCCGCTTCCTTCAGGATAGCGAAAAGGTTCTGGATGGCTTTATGCGATTGCTCGACGATGCCGCCGTTGATCACCTCGCCGCCTTCCATCGGCGTCTGGCCCGAGACATACAGCCAGCCGTCGGCCTCCACCGCGCGCGCGAACGGCAGATGTTGTCCGCCCTGGCCCTTGCCGCCTTCTGCTCCAATTCGTTTCATCGTTTGCTCCTTTGAGTTCGCCTGGCGCGCAACCATGTGCGCGAAAAAATAACTTAGAAAACCTGAGCGTCGCGCGTGCCCCGCGCGACGAAGTGGCCCGCGCGTTCGCCGGTTGGCTGGCCGTCGCGGTACGACAGCACGCCGTTCACCCACACTGCGTCGATGCCTTCTGCCACCTGCTGCGGCTGCTCGAAAGTCGCGGCGTCGCGCACCTTCGCGGGATCGAACAGCACGAGGTCGGCATGCCAGCCCACGTGCACCTCGCCGCGCTGCGTGAGACCGAAGCGCCGCGCCGACAAACCCGTCATCTTGCGCACCGCCTCTTCGAGCGGCAGCAGTGCAGCGTCGCGCGCGTAATGGCCCAGCACGCGCGGGAATGCGCCCCACAGGCGCGGATGCGGCAGCGGGTCGTTGGGCAGGCCGTCCGAGCCCACCATCGTCGCGGGATGCGAGAGGATGCGGCGCACATCGTCCTCGGACATGTTGTGATAGACCGCGCCCGCTGGCTGCAAGCGCTTGCCGGCCTCCTGCTGCGAGACGCCCCACTCGGCCGCGATGTCCTTGATGAGCTTGCCCGCCTGCTCGGGATGCGGCGTCGACCACGTGATCGTGATGTCGATGTCGCCCGTCACCTGCTTGAGATCGAGCGTCGATGAACTGCGGCTGTACGGATAGCAATCGCAGCCCACCGGCTGATACTTGCGCGCGCCTTCGAGCGACGCGAGCACTTCCGCGCTGCGCCCCCAGTTCGACGGGCCCGCGCATTTGAGGTGTGAAATGACGACCGGCACGCGCGCGTGCTTGCCGATGTGATACGCCTCCTCCATGGCTTCGAGGATGGCGTCGAATTCGGTGCGCATGTGCGTCGTGTAGAGGGCGCCGGCGGCGGCGAGCGGCTCCGCAAGCGAGAGGACTTCTTCGGTCGACGCCGCGAAGGCGTTGCCATACGCGAGGCCCGTGGAGAGTCCGAGCGCGCCATGCGTGAGCGCCTCTTCGAGCTGCGCGCGCATGGCCGCGATCTCGTCGCCAGTGGCGGCGCGCTTGAGATCGTCCATGTGGTTGCTGCGCAGCGCCGTATGACCGATCAGCGCGCCCACGTTCACCGCGGGCTTCGCGGCGTTCACGGCGTCGACGTACGCCGCGAAGGTCGGGTACTGGAACGCGTCGCGCTCGCCGAGCAGATTCATCGGATCGGGGGGGCCGCCATCGGCAGGATCGCCCTTGAGCGACACCGGCGCAGCGCTGATCCCGCAGTTGCCGACGACCACCGTGGTCACGCCCTGGCTGATCTTGGGCAACATCTGCGGCGAGCGGATCACGTGCGTGTCGTCGTGCGTATGGACGTCGATGAAGCCTGGCGCAAGCGCGCGCCCCTCGGCCTCGATCACTTCCTCCGCCAGCCAGTTCGACAGATTGCCGATGGCGGCGATGCGCCCGTCGCGCAGCGCGACATCGCGCTCGACGCCCGGCGCGCCCGTGCCGTCGTACAACATGGCGCCGAAGATCAGGGTGTCGGCGGCTTCCGGATGCGAATGCATGGCACAGTCTCCTGTCGATAGCGCGTCTGGCGTTGGCGCCTCGCGCGTATTGGGTTCAGTCGCCCAGTGGTTGACGCTCGCCGCCGCGCCCGGCAATGCCGCGATGCGTGTCGAGCGTAAGCTTCATGCGGCGCAGCAATTCGCGGCTCGCTTCAGGCTGCGCCAGCGCGAGCTCCGTCACGAGCACGTCGATCGCCATCATCATCGCGTATCGCGACGACGAGGGCTTGTAAATGAAATCGGTCTCGCTCGCGACGAGCGGCACGAGCCAGTCGGCGAGCGCGGCCAGCGGCGATGCCGGCGCGGTAAGCGCGACCAGCTTCGCCCCGTAGTCGCGCGCGATGCGGCACGCATCGAGCAGCTCGGGCACGCGTCCTGTTACGGAAAGCGCGATCACGACACAATCGGACGATAGCGTGCTTGCGACCATCCGCTGCAGCAAACTGTCCTGATACGACGCGACCGGCCGGCCGAGGCGCACGAGGCGAAAGCGCATTTCGTCGGCGAGCGCGCTGGAGCCGCCGCCCATGCCGAACACATAGATCATGCGCGCCTTGGCCAGCGCAGCGGCGACCTCGGCAAACGGCGCGTGGCGCAGCAGCTCATGATTGCGCGCGAGCGCTGCGTGGATTTCGTCGTAGACGCGCGTGGCGAGCCCCTCTTCGGGCTGCGCCGCCGGCGACGCCGCCCCGCGGCGTGGTTTGCCAGATCCGCCTTTGCCCGCGCCCCGGCGGCTGCCTTCGTCCTGAGCCGCGCGCAAGAATCGCTCGCCCACGGCGGCGGCCTGGGCGAGCCGCAGCTTGAGCTCGCGCACATCGTGACAGCCCACCGCCTTCGCAAAGCGTGTGACGGAGGCCACGCTCACGCCCGCGCGCCGCGCCAGCTCGCCGATGCTCGCCCGCGCGGCGGCAGCGAGGTCGTCGAGAATCAGGGCCGCGACATCGCGCTCGGCCGGACGCAAATCCGGCACGCATTGCGCGATTCGGGCGACGATGTCGAAACGTCCCGGTTCGGCGGCTGAATTCATGTTTTGTTAATAAATAACATTTCCCGAACAGATGGTACTTTGTGTACTATCTCCAAGTCAACGCCGGACCTGCAAGGCATGCACGGTTTCCTTGCGGACCGGCGCAACGGACCGTAGATGGAGCGAACGGAAATGAAAGTTACAAACTATCAGAGTGCAGCGATCGACCCGAACAGCAAGGGCCTTGGCAACCTGCCGGGCGCAAGCGTGCCGCTGGGCGACGCTGCGCGCCTCGAATGGAATCTGCTCGCCGAGGACGTGAGCTTGCCGGCCGCGGTCCTGTATGCGGACCGCGTCGAGCACAACCTCAAGTGGATGCAGGACTTCGTCACGCGCTACGGCGTGAAGCTCGCGCCGCACGGCAAGACCACGATGGCGCCGCAACTGTTTCGCCGCCAGATGGAAACGGGCGCGTGGGGTATCACGCTCGCCACGGCGCATCAGACGCGCGCCGCGTATCGCGGCGGCATCTCGCGCGTGCTGATGGCGAATCAGCTCGTGGGCCGTCACAACATGGCGATCATCGCCGAATTGCTGAGCGATCCCGATTTCGAGTTTTTCTGCCTCGTGGACACGGTGGAAGGCGTCGAGCAACTGGGCGAATTCTTCCGCGCCTCGCATCGCACGCTGCAAGTGCTGCTCGAACTGGGCGTGCCGCGCGGACGCACCGGCGTGCGCGACGCGGACTCGCGCCGCGCCGTGATCGACACGATCGCGCGCTATCCGGATTCGCTCAAGCTCGCGGGCGTGGAGATCTACGAGGGCATCCTCAAAGAAGAGAGCGAGGTGCGCACCTTCCTGCGCGACGCGCTCAACGTAACCGAGGAACTCGCCGCCGCCGGCCGCTTTTCGCGTTCGCCGGCACTGCTTTCGGGCGCGGGATCCGCATGGTACGACGTGGTGGCCGAGGAATTCGCGAAAGCCTCGCAGGCCGGCACGATCGACGTCGTGCTGCGCCCCGGCTGCTATCTCACGCACGACGTGGGCGTCTACAAGCAGGCGCAGTCGCAGATCCTCACGCGCAATCCGGTCGCGCGGGAGATGGGCGTGGCGCTGCTGCCGGCGCTGCAGTTGTGGGCCTATGTCCAGTCGATTCCGGAGCCGGGGCGCGCGATCATCGGCTTCGGCAAACGCGACGCCGCCTTCGACGCAGGCTTTCCAGAGCCGACGCGCCACTATCGTCCTTCACGCGATGGCGCAAGCATGCCGCGCGAAATCGCCGCGAACGAGGGCTGGGAAATCTTCCAGATGATGGATCAGCACGCCTATCTGCAGATTCCGGGCGGCGCGGACATCAAGGTCGGCGACATGATCGGCTTCGACATTTCGCACCCCTGCCTCACGTTCGACCGGTGGCGCCAGGTGCTGATGGTCGACGGGCAATATCGCGTGACGGAAGTGATCGAAACGTTCTTCTGATCGTTCTGCGGTTCGATTCACCCCGGCCCACGGCGGCCAGGCGCTTGCAGCCTGGCCGGCTGATGGCCGATGACTTGAGCGCTCGACTCAAGCGCCTTCCTTCGCTTCGGCGGCCTCGGCTTGCGCCACTGCCACGCTAATCCGTTCTTCCATCATCCGCAGTGCGCTCGACAGCGCCGTGAGCGCATCGTCAGGCAACGACATCGTCTGGTTCAGGAACGCGTTGCGCCGCGGCAGACTCGCCTCGACAGCATCGTGCCCCGCCTGGGTGAGCTGCACATTGGTAATGCGGTTGTCGCGCGCGTCGGCGCTGCGCGCGATCCAGCCCAGCGCCTCAAGCGGCTTCAATTGCCGCGTGAGCGCGCCCGGGTCCACGCGCAGACGCTCGACGAGCCGCTTCTGCGACGACTCGCCATTCTGCTCATGCAGCGCCATCAAAATGCGCCAGCGCGGCAGCGGATGCCCCACCTGCGCCTCGAACGCGGACATGAACGTGCGGTAGGTCCGTCCGAACTGCTGGACGATGGCGACGCGATCCTGTGTTTCCATGCTGTGTGTTCCTGCCTGTCTTCCTGTCTCTGGCGGCGAGCCGTGCGTGCCTCACTGCCTTGTTCTGCGTCCCGACGCATCGCCAGCCCTCAGTCGGCGTGGATCACGGGCTCGATCTTGCGCTGAAGCCTGATGGGCGGCACGCGCCGCGTCTGCCAGATCGACACCAGCGCGATCACTGCAGCCACCGCAATCCCCAGATGAATCGCGCCCACCAGCGCCTCGCGCGCGGCCTCCAGCAACGGCGCGCCATTGTGCCCGGCCTTGGCGAGTTCGCCAATCAGCACGTGCTGTGCGTCGCGGTTGATGAGGATCTGCGGGTCGGCGAGCTGGGCGAACCAGTGCGTCGCGTGATCGGCGTCCAGTGCCTTGTGCACGCCGCCCTTGTAAAGCTGGGTGACCATCGTGCCGGTCAGCGCGGTGCCGAACATCCCGCCGATCATGCGCAACGACTGCAGCAGCGCCGTGGCAATGCCCAGATGCTCGCGGCCCGCGGTCTGCTGCGCGAACACGGTGAGATTCGGCATCACGAAGCCGAGCCCGATGCCGCCCACGATCATCAGCGCCATCAAGAGCACGCGCGGCGTGTTGTGCGACGCCAGGGCGACCGCAAAGCAGGCGAACGCGAGCATCCCAAAGCCGATGTAGAGCATCCGGTTCGGATTGCGGATGCGCGACACGACGCGTCCGTTCGCGATGCTGCCGATCGTGATGAACACCACGAGCGGCGTGATGACCATGCCCGCCTCGTTCGGCGTCATGCCGAAGCCGCCCTGGAACAGCAGCGGCGCATAGAACAGCAGCGAGAACATGGTGAAGCCGCCCAGCACCGCCAGCTTGAAGAGCGCGTTGAGGCTCGCGTTGCGGAACATGTCGACGGGCAGGATCGCCTGCGGGCAGCGCCGCTCCCACTGCCACAGCGCCCAGCCCGAGGCCGCGGCCAGCACGAGCAGGCCCAGCGCGGAAAACGTCACGCCGTGCGCGGGCAGCCGCTCGACGAACAGTTGCAGGCTGCCGAGCGTCACGGCGATCAGCAGCGCGCC
Organism: Paraburkholderia sp. A1BS-2L; assembly: GCF_051125205.1. Taxonomy (NCBI): domain Bacteria; kingdom Pseudomonadati; phylum Pseudomonadota; class Betaproteobacteria; order Burkholderiales; family Burkholderiaceae; genus Paraburkholderia; species Paraburkholderia sp. A1BS-2L. The sequence goes on along the minus strand of NZ_CP120428.1, from coordinate 408,572 downwards.
TGGCCAATCGAGCCGCATGCGCTCCTTGTGCACGACATGGCGCAAATGCGGCAGATAGCGCCAGACGAAGAACAGCGAAAGCAGCCCGACCGGCAGGTTCACGTAGAACACCGAACGCCAGCCGTAATACTGCGTGAGAAAGCCGCCGAGCGAAGGCCCCACCGCGTTGGCGATGCCGAACGCCGAACTCATCAGCACCTGCCATTTCAGGCGCACGACCGAATCAGGAAAGAGATCGGGAATGCACGCGAACGCCGTGCCCACCAGCATGCCGCCGCCGATGCCCTGCAGGCCGCGCGCGAGCACGAGGAACATCATGCTGTTGGCCGCGCCGCACAGAACCGAGGCGCCGGTGAAGACGACGATCGACGCGATCACGAATGGCTTGCGCCCGTAATAGTCGCCGAGCCGACCAAAAATAGGGACGGTGATGACAGAGGTGAGCAGATAGGACGTGGCGACCCACGCGTAAAGCTCGAAGCCGCGCAGTTCGGCGACGATGGTGGGCAGCGCCGTGCCAACGACGGTCTGGTCCAGTGCAACCAGCATGCTCACAAAGGAGATGCCGAGCATCGCCAGCAGCGACTCCCGGAACGGCAGCACCTGCCCGCTCGAATGATGGGCGGCAGTACGGACGGCCATTTTTGATCCCGCAATGATTGATACGTCAAGAATTGAAATCATAGCACGATGCGATCCTCTACACTGGGCGTCGAGGAGCGCTTGCCGAACCGTTTTCCGGGAGATTTATGGGGCCGTATTCTGATTTTTCCGAAGCCGATCTTGCCGCGCTCAAGCGCGCGAAGCACGAACTGGAAACGCCGCCGCTCGGCATGAAGCTCGCCGCGATCGTCGGTGCGCCGGTCGAGAAACTGATCGCTAAGCTGCCCGCCGTGGCCAACGACAAGGTCAACGACGCCACCCAGGCAGCGCTGCGCAAATGCCTGCAGCTGGCGCTCAAGACACTTGGCAAACCGGGCGAGCGGGCGCCCGGGATCGCCGATGCAAGCTCAGCCGCTGAATCGACATCAATCGCCACAACAATCGCACAGCACGCAGGCCCACTGGGCGCGAAGCCGAGCAACCTGCTGCACAAGTTCGCGGTCGCCACGACGGGCGCGGCGGGCGGCGCGTTCGGCCTGTTCGCGTTGCCGGTGGAGCTACCCGTCACGACGACGTTAATGTTCCGCTCGATTTGCGACGTCGCGCGCAGCGAAGGCGAAGACCTCGCGAACGCCGACACTCAACTCCAGTGCCTGACCGTGTTCGGCATGGGCGGACGCTCGGCCGCCGACGACGAAGCCGATTTCGGCTACTTCATCGTGCGCGGCGCGCTGGCGCAGGCGGTATCGAAAGCGTCGTCGGAAATGGCGACCAAGGGCTTCGCCGCGCACGGCTCGACTGCGCTGCTCAAGCTCATGCAGACCGTGGCCGCGCGCTTTTCCGTGCAGGTCAGCGAACAGGTGGCCGCGAAATCGATTCCGGCCATCGGCGCGGTGCTCGGCGCCATGGTGAACACCGTGTTCATCGATCACTTCCAGAACGTCGCACACGGCCATTTCACCGTGCGCAGGCTCGAGCGGCGCTACGGCGAAGCCACCGTCCGCGCGGCCTACGAAGAGATCGACGTCACGCTCGATTGAGCCGCTCGATGCGCGCCCGGTGGTGTGCTCAATTGCGCCCCCGCCCCAGGCTCCGTTTGCATGTGTGCGCTCTTCTGCGCACGGGCGGTGTCGTCGGCCGTCGTCACGCGCTTCACGAAGCGCGCGGTCTCGTCGAGCGCACGCCGCGCCTCGGGCATGAACGGCGCGTAAATCGGCCAGACATGCGGTAGACCGCGCCCGATCTTGCACTCGACACTCACGCCGGCAGCCTGTGCGCGTTCCGCCACCCGGCGCGTGTCGTCGAGCAGCGTCTCGGTGCTGCCCGCCAGCATGAAGAGCGGCGGCAAGCCGTGGAGATCGGCGTAAAGCGGCGAAGCATGGGGATCGGTCGCGCTCGTCTCGCCGAGGTAAAGTGGCGCAACGCGCGCGAACACGTCGCCGCAGAACATGGGATCGCGCCCGTCGTTTTCGCGTATCGACGCGCCTGTGACGGCGAGATCGGTCCACGGCGAGTAGAGCACCGCGCCGGCCGGCAGCGGATTGCCGGCGTCGCGCAATGCGACGAGCGTGGCGAGCGCGAGCCCGCCGCCCGCCGAATCGCCCGCGATCACAAGCGACTGGGCACGCGCGCCGTCAGCCAGCAAGCGCCGATAAGCAGCCACTGCGTCAACCAGTGCCGCCGGAAACGGATGCTCGGGCGCAAGACGATAGTCGAGCGAAAAAAGGTCGGCTTCGGCGCGTGTGGCGAGGCCGAAGGTGATGGCACGGTGCGTCTTCGGCGAGCAGAAGTAATAACCGCCACCGTGCAAATAGAGGATCGTGCGCGGCGCCCCACCCTCGCGCACGAGCCATTCGCCACTCGATGGCGCGTCGGCTGCGTTGCGCTCGCTGGCGGCCCGATACTCCTCGCGTAATTGCCAACCCTTGGGGACCTGAGGCAGCCACACGCGTTTCGCGGTTTGTGCGCGCACGCGTGCGACATCGATCGGGCCGCGCGTCGCCGGAAGAAAGCTGCGGCGCAAGAACCAGCAGATCAACCTGCTTTGCAAACTCATGGGGCACGGCTCCTCGCAATGCGCTCACTACGCGCGCAACCCAGCGGATGCTCAGTTCGCCGGCAGCACCTGCCCGCGAATTTCGCCGGACGGGTTCTGTTGCGTATGCACGTTGAAATACCACTGGCCGGCCATCAGATCGGTGACCTGCTTTTCGTTGAGCGTTGCGGAACCCTTGATCGGAGTGGCAAGTTCACCCTTCGGAATCGGCACCTGTACGTTCGCGTTCTGGCCGACGGGCGCGGGACCATGGAAATGCGCACCGGTCACCGGCCCCGACAGGCCTTCGTAAGTGATGGTCCAGTTCAGCGATTTTGTCGAGGTGTCGAACGTGGCATTGAGCATGCCGTGGCCGTGACTCACACGCGGTGGCACTTCGCTGGAAGGTTCGAGATCGGCCTTCAGCGCAATGGTATCGGCAAACGCGGCACTGGAAGCAAGGACACACAGGGCGAGAGCAAACTGCAGCGGACGAAGCGCTTTCATGGGAATTCTCCGTTTGTTGTGGCGCGCTGCACCATCAGGCGGCAGCCACCTCGTCACATGCTAGAGCAAATCCGGAAAAGGCGTCCGATCCGGCATGATCGACAGCCATGAAAACGCTGGAATGAAAAGTGCGGGAATCGGGATAGGGGCAGGCCTCGCGGCCCGGCCCCTCCCACGCCACCGTGCGTACGGGTCCGTACACGGCGGCTCGGATCGGTTAGCCGACTGGGCCGACCGAGGGAAGTCCAAGAGAACGTAGATACCGGTTTGGCAGTGCGAGACTCAGCGCGGGGCTGCAACTAAGCCGCCATACATTGTGCGGCGATCCAACGGTCTGAGCGGCTAGATCACGGCTAACCCCGCGGGCAGTCAATTCCTTGAAACGGGTCCGGCCACGCTTCCATTGCTTCCAGAAGAAGCAGCGGAGACGGCGACGAATCCATTCATCGAGGCGCTTCAGCACGCTTGGGGTTTCGCAGAAACCAAAGTAGCCACGCCAGCCCGTGAGATACCGCTTCAGCGTACCAATCATCTGGTCGACGCTGACGCCTCGGGTGCGCTGTGTCAGTTCCCTGATCCTCTCCTTGAAGCGAGCCAGTGCCTTGGGTGCAATGCGCCGTTTGACCTGTTCCCGGTTCGAGAAGGTAAAACCCAGAAACTTCCGCGTGTGTGGTGGCGCGACCGCGCTTTTCGCTTCGTTGACCGTCAGCTTGAGCTTGCCAGTGAGGAAGGTTTTGAGACCCATCATCACTCGCTGGCCAGCGCGTTCGCTGCGTACGTAGACGTTACAATCGTCGGCGTACCTCACGAACCGCAGTCCGCGTTGCTCAAGCAGTTTGTCAAGATCGTCGAGCATCAGATTGGATAACAGCGGCGACAGGGGACCGCCTTGTGGCGTACCTTCGTCCGTTGCACCAACCAGCCCGTGCTCCATCACGCCTGCCGTCAGGAACGAGCGGATCAGCTTCAGGACGCGCCTGTCGCTCACCCGCTTTGCCACCCGGCTCATCAGGATATCGTGGTTCACGCGGTCAAAGAACTGCGCCAAATCCAGGTCTACCACCCAGCGGTGTCCCGCCTGGATGTAGCCCTGCGCGCGCGCCACGGCCTGATGTGCCGAGCGTCCCGGACGAAATCCGTAACTGGAGTCCGAGAACGTCGGGTCCCACTGCCTTTGCAGCACCTGCAACACCGCCTGCTGAACGAGCCGGTCGAGCGCAGAAGGAATGCCGAGCTTGCGCACGCCTCCTCCGTCCGGCTTGGGTATCTCGACCCGTCTCACAGGTTGGGGTTGGTAGGTGCCTTCGAGCAGTGAGGCCCGTATCGTCGGCCAATGCTCCCGCAGGTACGCCGGTAATGCCTGAACTGTCATGCCGTCCACACCCGGTGCGCCCTTGTTCGCTTTCACACGCTTCAACGCCTGCTTCAGGTTCTCCCTTTCGCAGACTTCTTCCATCAGTCGGTCACAAGCCGACGGGCTTTCAGGCTCGGGGTTCGCCGTCATAGGTTCAGCCCCTCGATCAGCAGCCACCGGAGCTTCACCCCTTCTTCCGCTATCAAGGACGCGATGCGTTTTCTGCTGCGCTCCCATGTCGAGTTCTCCGGCTTACTCGCCGCTCCTCTCCGTTTGGGCCTTCAGGCGTCGCCGCCCTAATATGCCCGCTGCTGACTCCTGCACGGCGATCAACAGCCCTTGCGAGCTGTTCAGTCCTGATTCCAGGACACCGGGCAGGCCTCCCGGGGTAAGCTCAACCGCCTTCACCACACACCCGCCTGATTTACCACCCCAGCCTTTGATGGTGGAGGACTTCGCGATCATTGGCTCGCTCGTCCGACCGGGTAGGCCTCATATCAGGTTTCTGTTCGTCAGGTCGTGGCTTTGCTACACGCTTCCTTCAGACCCCGCCTCGCGACGACGCCCTTGCGTTTCACTAGTCCTTCGCCCCATCAGGCTGGACAGGGGACTTTCACCCCCAAGCTGTTGTGCATGCTCGGCACACCAAAAAAAGAGCGCCGCGAGCGGCGCTCTTAACCCAAGTACTACCTTCTACTGCTTTTCTTCGTAATGGGTTCTGCAGCCCGGCCGGAAGCCGGGCCGCCCGCATCATTAGAAGCGGTGACGGATACCGGTCGTGACGATACCCTGATTCTTCGACGACGAGTAGTTGTCCGCCCCCTGGTAGCCCACCTGCGTGATGCCCACCGCAGCCTGACCGGCACCCCAAACGCCCACGCCCTCGAGGTACACGTCCGTGCGCTTCGAGAGCGCGTAGTCGGCTTGCAAGCCGAACTGGTTCCAGTGCGCGGTTTGACCACCGCCCGCGTTGGAGAGGATCGAACCGTTCGCGTTGGTATAGGTGTACATCGCGCCGATGCCAAGTGCCGGCGTCAGGTTGTAATGCACGTTGGCTTCGATGTTGTTGTAGCGGATCGACAGGTTGTCGTTCAAGCCGTTCAGGCGCGATTGCGTGAACACCACGCCACCGACAGCAGGACCATAGGTATAGCTCACGCCACCGCCCCAAACGCGCGCGCGCTGGGCGCTGCCGAACAGGCCGAACTGGTCGTTCGTGACCGCACCATTGGGATTGTTCAAGGTGCCCGTGTTGTTGGCCTGCAGGTAAGCCGCAGCGACGCGCAGGCCGCTGTTGGCGTAGCTCATGCCGGCGCTATACGCGCGGTTGTTCGCGAAGCCTGCCTGGTTAGAGAACGCGTACGCGCCACCGAACTGGAAACCCGAGAGATTTGGGCTGGTGTACTTGATCGCGTTGTTCAGCGAGAACGTGGCATTGCCGTTGTCGTTGTCGCCCACGTGTGCCGTGTACGTGCCGCCCCATGTGCCGACAGCCATGAGCGGGCCAAGGTAGTCGACCACGGAGTCGTACTGGCGGCCGAACGTCAGCGTGCCGTACTGATCCTGCGTGAGACCGACGAAAGCCTGACGGTTGAACAGGCTGCTGTTATTTGCCTAACGGCCGTTCGCTACGTTAATGCCGCTTTCGAGGGTGAAGATCGTCTTCAGGCCGCCACCGAGATCTTCCGTGCCACGCAGGCCCCAACGGCTCTGCTGAATGTTGCCGCTGCCCAGAGCGTATTTGGTGTTGCCATCCACGTTGGTCGTGTAGACGAAGCCGGCATCGACGATGCCGTAGAGCGTCACGCTGCTTTGCGCGTACGACGCCGATGCGAAAGTCGCGGCAACTGCGGCCGCGATAGCCAGACTCTTTTTCATATGCTTCCTTAGTTGCAAAGCCTTTCGGCAAAAATAGACGCCGTCGCCGGCAATACGCCGGCTCGCTTGATCCCGCAGCACCGCAAACGTTAGTGCCGCATTGATACGCAGCCCAAAGTTTATGGGCGTCACTTTCAAGCCAGCCATCCCGATCCAAGGAAAAAGTTTTTTTTGAAGAAGTCGAATACTGCCGTGACGCTCGCCGCAATCGCTTGCCACTCAATGCACGCGCTTAATCTTGAATTCATGCGCGCGAGAATTGATCACACACTATCCCGATATAACGTTGCCGCCCGGCAACATAATTAATTCAAGACAATTAACGGTTTAGGAACAGTCTCATTCCTTAGGGCATAGCCCTGTCGGTACTATCCGGCAACGCTCGCGTCGCAGTCCTGCGCCGAGCCTCATGTGTACGCAGGAAAACATCGCTTCAACGCAGCCAATCCCGTCAGCCCCATGTCAATGCGACCCAAAACCATGAATCAGCTTCAGGCGATGCGCGTATTCGTGAGCGTCGCCGAACACGGCTCGTTCGGTCGCGCTGCGGCAAGCCTCGATCTTTCGAACGCCGTTGTCACGCGCTATGTCGCACTGCTCGAGGCGCATCTTCACACCCGCCTCATCAACCGCAATACGCGCAGCATTTCGCTGACCGAGGCAGGAAACGCGTATGCCCAGGCGTGCCGTCATATGCTCGAGGACCTGGAGCGCGTCGAAACGCAGATCGCGCATGGCGTGTCTGTGCCCTCGGGCACACTGCGCGTGGTCGCGCACGCCTCGTTCTCGCTGCATGACCTCACGCCACTGCTCAAGCAGTATCTCGCCGAATTCACACAGGTCCGGCTTACGCTCACGCTGTTGCACCGCCCCGTCGATCTCATCGAAGAAGGCTTCGACGTGGGCAGTGTCGCGCCGCGCCAGGTCAGCGGCGGCACACTGATCCGGCGTCCGCTCGTTTCGGTCACGCCGGTTGCGGTCGCCTCGCCCGCCTATCTCGACGGCCGCCGCGCACCGCGGCATCCCGCAGAACTCACGCACCATACGCTGCTTGCGCCGTCCATCGACATTCACGGCAACGAATGGCAGTTCGCGAGCGCCGATGGCGTGCGTGAGGCGGTGCGGATCGAGCCGGCCTATGCCGTCAACAATTCGGTGATGCTCCGTCAGGCGGCTCTCGCGGGGATGGGCATCACGATCCTGCCGGCAAACCAGGTGGACACCGATCTCGCGCTGGGCACGCTCGTGCGCGTGCTCGACGACTACCAGATCCGCGACGCCGATAAGGAACTCTCGCTCGTCTATCCCGGGCGACGTCACATCCCCGCGAAAACGCGAACGTTCGTGGACTTCACCGTCGAGTGGTTTCGCGGCCAGGACGCTTCTCGCCAGACGATTACCGAGATATCCGGCAATAAATAATTGATCGCTTTTATCTCGATTTCTGGCGGCACGCGAACTATGCTTTCTCTTGCGAGAAGTGACTCTTCATCGAAGGGTCTCCAACCTTGAACGCGGCTTCGGCCGCGTTTTTTTTCGCCGGCTTTCCGCCCGTGGCCCGGTCCGTGCGCAGGCGGAGCGCTCAGGCGAGCAACGCAGCCTGCTGCTCGATGCCGTCGAGCATCGCGTGGCAGGTGCGGATGAGCGCGAACCCTTCCTCGCGCAATTGCTCCGACGTATGCGTGTTCATGTGAGCGCGCCAGGTTTCGAGCACCGCGAGCAGTGCAGGATAGTGCAGCACGCCCACCGCACCCGCGAGCCGGTGATGCCATTCGCGCAGGCGCGCGATGTCGATGTCCTTCAGCAACTCCGGCAGCAAATCCAGATCGTCGCGCATCGCGCTGACGAACGAGCCCAGCAACGTCTTCACCGTCGCCTCGCTGCCCCACACCTCGATCATATGCGCGAGATCGAGCGGCTCGGCCACGCCCGCTTCACCGGCCTCGTCCGACATGGCGGCATCGTCGCGCGTTCCGGAGCCGGCGCGCGGACACGGCGCGGCTTGCTCCTGCGCGACACGCAGCGCGTTCTCCGCGCCGAACCAGCGCGCGAGCTGGTCGCGCAGCGTCGCGACACGCGTGGGCTTGATGAGGCACTCGTCCATGCCGGCCTCGCGGCACAGCCGCAAGTTTTCGGGCGCGGTGTTCGCCGTGATGGCGAGAATCGGCAGACGTGGCGTCGCGCCCGCAGCCTTGCCTTTCTTGCGCGCCTCGGCCGCTTCGATCTCGCGTATCCGCCGCGCAAGGTCATAGCCCGATACATTCGGCATATGGCAATCGGTTATCAAACAACCGTAGCACTCCTTCTCCAGCGCCTCGAGCGCCTGCGCACCGTCGTCGACCACGTCGCATGCAAAGCCGAGCAGCGCGAGCTGATGGCGGATCAGCTCCTGATTCACCGGATGGTCCTCGGCGACGAGAATCAGACGCCCTGCCGCGCGCTCCTTCTCGCGATCGGGCGCCGCGAGCACCGTTTCCGCCGCCGGCGCGGGCCGCACAGCGACCGCGGGCAGACCGGTGAGCGCCATCGCACAAGCGGCGCCCAGACCGCGCCACGAAAGCGGATTGACGCTCACCCGCACACCACTCTCCACCACCCGGTAGCCGCTCGGCTTGGGATTCTCGGTCAGACGGACGACCGGCACGCCCAGCCCGTCGAACACGCCCGCGAGCGCCTCCGCGACAAACACAAGATCGACGCGCCTGCGCCTTCATGTGACGGTATTGCCGAGCGCCGTGATCGAAACCCGTGCTGATGAAAATGTTTTCGACATCGGCCTTTCGCTGCGCATGGTGGACACGCGCGGCAAGCGCGCCAGGGCAAGCACGCCCGTGCGCAAACATTCAGCGTTGTGGCGCGAGAAGCTGCTGTGGGTTGGCGCACGCGAGACGCTGCGCGAGCACGCCACGTTCGCCCCGCCCTGGCCGCTCGCGCTGTTGCTGTCTACGTGCCAGTTGCAGCGCTATGTGCTGAAGCTGCTCAAACGCGCGCATCCCGTTTCTGATTTCCCATTCGGCGTCGGGGGTCGCCGGTCTGCAGCTCGCGCTGCACGCGGGCCTGGGGATTTCGTACTTGAACGAATCGGCGATCGGCTAGGGGCTGGTGGCCTGTCCGGCGTCGTTCGGCCTGCCCGGGCTGCCGAGGGCCGACTTCCATCTGTTGCCGGGACGCCCAGGCGAGAGCGCGCACGTGGCCAACGCACGCGCCGCGCTCGCGGCGTTGCTCGGCTAGCACGCAGCCGCGTGGCGCCCGATCACGACGCTGCGCCCGTCAGTGCCGCGAAGCGCAGCAGATCGACATTGCCGCCCGAGATCACGATACCCATGCGCTTGCCGCGCGCGTCCACCTTGCGGTGCAGGACCGCCGCCGCCGCGAGGCAACCCGTGGGCTCGACCACGAGCTTCATGCGGCTCGCGAAAAACTTCATCGTCTCGACGAGTTCCGCGTCGCTCACGGTCACGATCTCGCTCACGCGCTCGCGGATCACCGCGAACGTATAGCCGCCCAGATGCTGCGTCTGGGCACCGTCGGCAATGGTCCTGGGCGTGTCGATGTGGACGATCGAGCCCGCCTGCAGGCTGCGCTGGCCGTCGTTGCCCGCCTCGGGCTCGACGCCGATCACCGTGCAGCGCGGCGCGAGCGCATGCGCCGACGTTGCGCAGCCCGAGAGCAGCCCGCCGCCGCCAAGCGGCGTGAGCAGCACGTCGAGCTCGCCCGCGTCCTCGAATAGCTCCTTCGCCGCGGTGCCCTGCCCCGCCATCACGTGCGGGTGGTCGTAAGGCGGAATGAGCGTGAGGCCGCGCTCGGCGGCAAGACGCTGGCCGAGTGCTTCGCGGTCCTCGGTATAGCGGTCGTAGAAAACGACTTCGCCGCCATAGCCGCGCGTTGCCTCCACCTTCACCGCAGGCGCGTCCTGCGGCATCACGATCACGGCCTTCACGCCCAGCAGCTGCGCCGAGAGCGCGATCGCCTGTGCATGATTGCCCGACGAAAACGTGATCACCCCGCCCGCCTTCTGCTCCGGCGTGAACTGCGCAATGGCGTTATAGGCGCCGCGGAACTTGAACGCGCCCATGCGCTGGAGGTTCTCGCACTTGAAGAACAGCTCCGCGTCCGCGAGCGCGTTCGCCGTGCGCGAGGTCAGCACAGGCGTGCGGTGCGCGACGCCGCGGATACGCTCGTGCGCGGCGGCCACGTCATCAAAGGAAATCGGCAGTGTGCTCATGGTCGGTGCTCATTGGGTAGGTGGGAGCAGGCGGCGGAATGCGCCTCGCGGGGCAGCGAAACTGCCATGATAAAAAAAACCTCGCCCACGGGCGAGGTTCAAGGCAAGACACGAGGCCGAGCGTCAGACCGCAAAGCGTTCGCTGGCAAATTGCGCGGCAGGCACGCCTGCCGCTGCCGCCACTGCTTGTGCGGCACTCACCATGCCGGGCGGGCCACAGACATAAAGATCGGGCGGCTCGTCAGCCGATGCGAGCGCGACTTGCAGCGCCTCGACCGGCGTGCCATGAAAGCCTCGCCACGCCGAGCCGCCCTCGCGCACGCATAGTTCGACGTGCAATTGCGCAAGCTCCGCCTGCAGCCGCCCGAGTTCTTCGGCCATGAAGAGCTCGCTCTCACGGTTCACGCCGAAGAACAGCCGCGCGTCGTTCATTTCCTGAAACTCGGCCATGCGGCGCAGCATCGAGAGCACCGGCGCGAGCCCCGTGCCGCCCGCCACGAACCAGCGCGGGCGCAGGCTTTCCGCAAAGAGGCCGAAGCCGCCCTGCGGCCCATGCACGGTGAGCGCGTCGCCCACCTGGGCACGCTCGCGCAGGTATGACGAAAACACGCCTTCAGGACGCAGGCGGATCAGCAGCTCGAGCCGCCCATCCCAGTTGCTCGTGTTGGCGAGCGAGAACGGCCGGCGCACGCCGCTTTCAGGCAGCTCCAGTTCGACGAATTGCCCCGCTTCGAACTCGGCGGCGCTGCCGTGGGCGTCGTCGGGTTGGAGACGCAGTTCGAGGCGGAGCGTATCGTCCGCGAGCGTCTCCAGTGCGGCGATGCGCGCACCACGCACGGCGACAGGCTGCAACAGTACCTTCGTGCCGTCATAGGGCGCGGCAATGCTCAAGTCGCTGCGCGGCGTCGTGCAGCACAGCAAGACCGCGCGCGGATCGGCTGGCGGCAGCGCATCGACACTGTGCGCGCCGAGCGTGTAGTCGCCTTCGGCCACGCTCGCATGGCACGCGCCGCAACTGCCGCGCCGGCACTGCGACGGCAGCGTGATCTGCGCAGCCGCGGCCGCAGCCAGCACGTCCTGCTCCGGCTCGCAGGCAAAAGCGAACGCCTGGCCGTCGCGCGTGGTGATTTCGATTCGATAGCTCATGAATGCCTCAGCGCCGATGCGTTTTTACGCTGCCTTGCGTTCGAGCGCGGCGGCAAGATCGGCGTGCGCGTCGCCGATCGGCTGAATCCCGAACTGCTCGACGAGGATCTGCAGCACGCCCGGCGTGAGGAAAGCCGGCAAGGTCGGTCCCAGGCGGATGTTGCGAATACCGAGCGAGAGCAGCGTCAGCAGCACCGCGGCGGCCTTCTGCTCGAACCACGAGATCACGAGCGAGAGCGGCAGGTCGTTCACGCCGCACTCGAAAGCGTCTGCAAGCGCGACGGCAATGCGGATGGCCGAATAGCTATCGTTGCACTGACCGAGGTCGAGCAGACGCGGAATGCCGTCGATGTCGCCGAACGCGTGCCGGTTGAAGCGGTACTTGTTGCAGCCCAGCGTCATGACGACGGTGTCGTCGGGCGCGGCCTCGGCGAAGTCGGTGTAATAGTTGCGGCCGGGCGCTGCGCCGTCGCAACCGCCGATCAAAAAGAAGTGGCGGATCTGGCCGGCCTTCACGGCGTCGATTACCTTGTCAGCCACGCCGAGCACGGTATGGCGAGCAAAGCCGATCGTGATGGTTTCCTCGGGCGCCGTCTCGTGAAAGCCGGGCAAGGCGAGCGCCGCCTGCACGAGCGGCGCATACGCGCCATGTTCGAGATGGCGCACGCCGGGCCAGCCCACCGGACCGGTCGTGAAGACGCGTTGACGGTATTGCGGCAGCGGCTCGATCAGGCAGTTCGAGGTCATCAGCACGGGGCCGGGAAAGTTTGCGAAATCCGCCTGCTGGTCCTGCCACGCGCCGCCGTAGTTGCCGGCGAGGTGCGAGTAGGCCTTGAGCTTCGGATAGGCGTGCGCGGGCAGCATCTCGCCGTGCGTGTAGATCTGCACGCCGCTATCCCTGGTGGCTTCGAGCAAGGCTTCGAGGTCGCCCAAATCGTGGCCGGAAACGAGGATCGCCTTGCCCGCCACCGGCGTCATGCGCACGACCGTGGCCTGCTGGTTGCCGAAGCGGCCCGTATTGGCGGCGTCGAGCAATTCCATCACCTTGAGGTTCAGGCTGCCGAGCGCGAGCGAATGCTCGAGCAGTTCGCTGGCCTCCTCGGGCTCGCGCGCGAGGAATTCGAGCGCGGCTTCCACCCCTGCATACACTTCTTCGCTTTCGTAGCCGAGCACGCGGGCGTGATGCGCATAGGCGCAAACGCCCTTCAAGCCGTAGAGCACCAGTGCGCGCAGGCCGACGATGTCGGCGCCCAGCGTGTCGAGCCCCGCATTCACGCCCACGAGCCTTGATTGCGCCTGCAACTCCGCGATGTTCGCGCCAGGTTGCCAGCGCGCCGGGCCGGCCGGCTCCTGCACCGCCACGCCTTGCGCAGAGGCCTGCGTCTCGTAGGCCTGCTTCACGCGGTCGCGATGCTGTGCGGCTTCGCGCAGCATTCCCAGGAAGCGCGCCGCATTGAAGTTCACATTGGTCAGCGTCGTGAACATGGCGTAGAGGATGAAGCGGTCGGCTTCGCGGTCGGCGCTGCCGACGCCGCGCGCGAGCGCGTTGTACTGGGCGATGCCCTTGGCCGCGTGGATCAGCAGGTCTTGCAGGTCCGCCGTGGTGGCGTCCTTGCCGCAGTTGCCCTTTGCCGACGCGCAACCTGGCGTTGCGTTGCTGCGGTCGGTCTGTTCACATTGATAGCAAAACACGGCTTTCTCCTTTTCTTGTGGGTGACGGCGCTGGTGCGATGTCGATGGAATGTATCGACTGTCAGATCGCGATGAAGGGCCTTGTAAGATGCAAATTTGAAGCATCTTTTAAATGGTCACTCCGGCGAGAAAGTTCTGCCGTGATGTAGATCAAAAAAACAGGTCTGTCATAGAACCATCTGGGTGTGCAAAAACGCCGCAGCTGCTGTGCGCAGCGCGGCGTCTGTGCATCAAGACCCTGGCGATAGTTTGAATATGGGCTGCAAGAATTCGGAGAATCCAGTCAGCATGATCTGCACACCGATGCACAGCAGCAGAAAGGCCGAGATGCGCTCGGCGATACGCGTTCCCTCAATGCCCAAGTGCCGCGCGAACCACCCCGCGCGACCGAAAAGCTGCCAGATCACGCCGGCCACCAGCACCGCCACAACCACCGAAATCAGGCTGCTCAGCAAGAAGTCCTCCAGTTGCCGCGAGTACCTCGCGTTCAGCGCGATGGCGGTGGCAATCGTTCCCGGGCCAATGGTCAATGGCATCGTGAGCGGGAAGAACGCCTTGTCCAGCGGACTGGCGGCTGCGATCGGTCGCGCCTGAACGGCATCGTCAGGGGGGATGTCGAGCGCATTGAGCATCTGCCAGCCGCTCACGGTCACCGTCAGGCCGCCGCCAATGCGCAATGCCGCCATCGATATCCCGAAGAAGTTCAGGATGCGCGTGCCCACGAAAAACGTGACGAGCAGCACAATCATCGAATTGATCGCCACTCGCCTCGCGAGCTTTACGCGGCCATCGTCGCTCAGCGATTGCGTGCGATCGAGAAAGACAAAGGCCATGCCGAGCGGATTGATGATGGCGATCAGACCGGTAAATCCAAACAGGATCTGCGAGACGACGTTAGTCATGAGGCGCAAGGGAGGCGGTTGACGTGAAACCGGCCGCCTTTCATGACGGCGAGCCGCTTTTTCTCGTCCTGAAGGAGCACGAGGCCATCCAGCGGATTGCCGTCGAGCGCGAGCAGATCGGCAAACGCACCGGGCACGATCTCCCCCACCTGGCCCGCAAGCCCCATGATCCCGGCGTTGACGGCGGTGGCGCTCCTGAGAATCTGTGCTGGTGACATGACGCGTTCGCGCAAGGTCAGCTCTTCGAGTTGATCGACCATCATGTCGCCCAGCAGGTCGGTCCCAAGACCGATTTTGACGCCGGCGTCCTGGGCGATTTTCAGCGCATGGAGGCCCTGATCCGTCACGATGGCCGTCTTGTGCAGCATGGCGTCGGACCAGCCCAGCGCCTTGCCGCGACGCGTGATGGCCGCATACGTGGAAAGCGTGGGCACGCGACAAGCGTCATGATCCACCATCATGCGCGCCGTGTTCTCGTCGATCAGATTGCCGTGCTCGATCGAGCGCACCCCGCACTGCACCGCGCGCTGAATCGCCTCGGGCGAATAGGCATGCGCCATGACATAAGTCTTCGCGGCCCGCGCCTCCTCGACGATCGCCCGCATCTCCTCGATGGAGAACTGCGTGCCATCGAGCGGATCATTCGGCGCGGAAGCGCCCCCCGCCAGCCATGACCTTGATATGGTGCGCGCCATTGCGAATTTCCTCGCGCACGGCGCGCCGCACGGCGGGAACGCCATCGGCGACATGGCCCAGCAGGCCGAGCGCGCCGCAGCACACGCAACGCATTCCCTGGAAAAACTCCGGACGCGGGTCGCCATGGCCGCCGGTCTGCGAAATGGCGCGGCCCGCAATGTACAGGCGCGGCCCGGCGAAATGACCGTTTTCGACGGCGCGCACGAGGCCGCTGTCGGCGCCGCCCGCATCGCGCACGGTCGTGAAGCCACGCGAAAGCATCGCATCGAGCACGTCCTTCGTTTGGGCCGTGATCAATGATTGTGGAATCAACGTGAGCTGAAAGAAGTCCGACACGGTCGCAGTAACGTGGACATGCGCGTCGATCAAGCCGGGTAGCAGCACGCGGCCGTCCAGGTCGAAAACCTGGTCGTCGTGCAAGGCGGGCATGGGAGGCGACGAGAATGACACCGCCTCGATCTTTTCATCTTCGACGACGACCGTCGCATGGGGCTTGAGCGTGGCCTCTGCACTGTCGAACAACCGTGCATTGCGGAAAACGATGCGTGACATGGCGTGATGGACTCCAAAGCTCGACACAGGACTTTCAGGCTAATTCCCGGCCGGGCGCGCCTCAATAACATCGTCCGCGCGGTCTCGTTGCGTCGAAGACAACAGCCTCGGAGGTATGCAATGAAATCCTGCTCTGGCCAGCCGAATATGGATGACATCACGATTGGCCGACTTCGCTACCTTCACGAGGTCGTGAGTCGCGCGGGTGTGCGCAAAGCCGCCGACCATCTCGGTGTCGCGCCGTCGTCAGTCAGCCGGCAACTGGCGCAACTCGAACACTCGGCACGCATGCCCCTGCTGGAGCCTGACCGGCGCGTCATCAAACCCACCGAAGCCGGCAAGCTTCTGCTCGACTACTACACCGGCTACATCGCCCGGCGAGAAACCCTGGCCGCCCGCCTGGCCGGCTTGCAAGCCGGCGACGACGGCCATGTCGAGATCGGCCTGGTACAGGGGCTCGCTGGCGGCCTCATGCGCGACGCGCTCTATCGTCTGCATGAGCGGCACCCCGCGCTTACCGTATCGCTGCGGCTGGGCGGCATGGACGACATCGTGCAATGGCTCGAACAGGACGCCATTCATTTGGGCATTACCTACGGGCCGCCGCTCGATACGCGTCTGGCGCAAGTGAAAAAGGCCATCAGCGTGACCCGGCCGATGTGCGCCGTCGTTCCACCGGGCCATGCGCTGGCCAGCCTGCGGGAAGTCTGCGTCGACGCGCTGCTGCCGTATGCTTTTGCGTTGGCTGGGTCCGCTTATGGCACGCGAAAAATCATGCAGCAAATCGAGCGGGAAGAAGCCTGCACGTTCCAGTTGCTGCTCGAGACCAATCATCTGATCGGGTTACAGAACTTTGTTGTCGCCAGTCTCGGCGTAACCGTGCTACCCGCTTTTGCGGTGCAAAACGAACTGGATCAGGGCAAGCTCGCGGCTCTGCCTGTCGCACACGCGCTAGCGCGACGCGCGCAGATGCAGTTGCTCGTGCGGCCCGGGCGGGCGTTGCCCGAGAGCGCGCAAGCGTTGCAGCGGCTGTTGACACGGCAGTTGCGGGGGCGGCAGGCATAGGCAGCAACGCCGGCCCCCGCCTGCACGCACACCGCAAATAAAAACCCCCGCACGAAGGCGGGGGTTGATCTTTACAGCGTCGGGCTATCGGACCTTAGAACGGAATATCGTCGTCCATCTCGTCGAAGCCGCCGCCAGCGGGCGCGCTCGAACGGCCGCCGCCGCCGCCAGCGCCAGCGCCACCGCCGCTCGCGCGCGGCGCGCCACCACCCGCTGCGCGGCCACCGCCGCGCGGAGCCGACTGCTCGCGGCTATAGCCGCCGTCGTCGCCCATGTCGCCGCCCGACGAGCCGCCGCCGCTGCTGCGGCCGCCCAGCATCTGCATCTGGTCAGCGACGATTTCCGTCGAATAGCGGTCGGTGCCGTCCTGCGCTTGCCACTTGCGCGTGCGAATACGGCCTTCGATATACACCGACGAACCCTTCTTCAGGTATTCGGAAACGATCTCGGCCAGACGGCCGAAGAACGCCACGCGGTGCCATTCGGTCATTTCCTTGAACTCGCCGGACGCTTTGTCCTTGTAGCGGTCGGTGGTCGCGAGGCGGATGTTCGCCACAGCGTCGCCGCTGGGCAGATAGCGCACTTCCGGTTCGGCGCCGAGGTTGCCGACGAGGATCACCTTGTTCACGGATGCCATGAGTTTCTCCTGTTGATTCCGTTGCGAGGAGCGGCCACGCGTTTTCGCGCATCGGCTTGAGATTGCGATGCACCGCGCGCGGACCGCCTTTCGCGAAAATTGTTGCTGCGAACGCCGGGTTCGCTTCAAAGCATAGGGCGGGCACGACCGTGGCCCCGGCCCATCAGGCGCGCTTGGTCGGCGCCTTCAGCGGCACTTTCATATAGGCCGCGATTATAAGCCAGCAGAACACGAGCCCCGAGCACGTGTAGAACACCGCGCTCGCGCTACCGTGCTTGAGCAGCCAGCCGCCCACCACGCCGCCGAGCGCGAGCCCGATCGACTGGGTGGTGTTATAGACGCCCGTGGCCGCGCCCTTGCGGTTGCCCGGTGCGAGCTTGGACACCAGCGAGGGCTGCGAGGCTTCGAGAATATTGAACCCGAGAAAGTACACGAACAGCACGGTCGCCACGATTGCTATGGTATGCGCAAGCGAGCCGAGCAGAAGCTGGCCGATCAGGATAAGCCCAATGGCCGAGCACAGCACAGCCTTCATCTTGCCCCGCTTTTCCGCGGCGATGATGGCGGGCACCATCAGGACGAACGAGACGCCCATCACCGGCAGATAAATCTTCCAGTGTGACGCCACAGGCAGGCCCGCGTCCACGAGCAGGCGCGGCACGACGAGAAAAAGCGCGGTCTGCGTGGCATGCAGCACGAGCACGCCGAAGTTCAGGCGCAGCAGTTCCACGTTGTGCAGGACTTCGGCGAACGGCGCGCGCACATGCACGGGTTTGGGCGCATCGGGCACGATCCACAGCACGACGCCCACGGCGAGAATCGAGAACACGCCCACGAGGGCGAACAGGCCGCTCATGCCGACCCAGTGGAACACGATGGGCGCGCCCACGATCGCCACCGCGAAGGACATGCCGATCGAGCCGCCCACCATCGCCATGGCCTTGGTGCGGTGCTCCTCGGAAGTGAGGTCGGCGATGAACGCGAGCACCGCCGAGGAAATCGCCCCCATGCCCTGAATCACCCGCCCGACGATGATCCACGTGATGTCGTGCGCGAAAGCCGCCACGAAGCTGCCGAGGGCAAAAATCACGAGGCCGATGACGATCACCGGCTTACGGCCCATCTTGTCCGAAAGCCAGCCATAAAAGATATACAGGAGCGATTGCGTGACACCGTAGGCCCCGAGCGCAATGCCGACGAGCAGCACGTTGTCGCCGCCGGGAATGGTTTTCGCGTAGACCGAAAACACCGGCATGATCATGAAGAGGCCGAGCATGCGCAACGCGAAGATCGCGGCGAGCGACACGGTCGCGCGCATTTCCGGCGCGCTCATGCGTGAAGAAGTAGCGGGTGAATTGGAGGACATCGGAGCGTTTTCTGATTGGGCCGCCGCTGCGCGCGCGTTTTCTGGCCTTGGGGCAGGCGAAGCGGGCATCGGGCGAGCTTCGCGGCGTTGTCATTGCGGCGGTGGCGGCCTTGCAGGGACGACAGCGATGCGGGCAGCCCCCATGTCGGCCAGAATTCGCGCTTCTGCGCTTACGCTGGCCCCACGCCTGAAACGATCCCCGGCTGCTTCCTGTCGATCTTCTTTCGCGCCCCATGCGCAGCCTTGCTATGGCCATCCGGGACCTTTCAAAGACCTTCAGCAAGCCGTAACGGCGGTCTGGAAAAGTCGTTATAGTAGCAGGTTTAGCCTCCCTTTCTCCCGCAGGTTCATGGAACAAATCCGTATCCGTGGGGCCCGAACCCACAACCTGAAGAACGTCAATCTGGACCTGCCGCGCCACAAGCTCGTGGTGATCACCGGGCTTTCGGGCTCGGGCAAGTCGTCGCTGGCGTTCGACACGCTTTACGCGGAAGGCCAGCGGCGCTACGTAGAAAGCCTTTCGGCCTACGCGCGCCAGTTCCTGCAACTGATGGAGAAGCCCGACGTCGACCTGATCGAGGGCCTGTCGCCGGCGATTTCCATCGAGCAGAAGGCCACCTCGCACAACCCGCGCTCGACGGTGGGCACGGTCACCGAGATTCACGACTACCTGCGCCTGCTCTACGCGCGCGTGGGCACGCCCTACTGCCCCGACCACGAGATTCCGCTTGAGGCGCAAAGCGTCTCGCAGATGGTGGACGCCGCGCTCGCGCTGCCCGAAGAGACCAAGCTGATGATCCTCGCGCCCGTGGTCGCCGACCGCAAGGGCGAGCACGCCGAGCTCTTCGACGACATGCAGGCGCAGGGCTTCGTGCGCTTTCGCGTGCGCTCGGGCGGCGGCACCGCCAATGAGGGCGAGGCGAAGATCTATGAAGTCGAGTCGCTGCCCAAGCTCAAGAAGAGCGAGCGCCACACCATCGACGTGGTGGTCGACCGCCTGAAGGTGCGCCCCGACATGAAGCAGCGTCTGGCGGAGTCGTTCGAAACGGCGCTGCGCCTCGCCGACGGCCGCGCCATCGCGCTCGAAATGGACACTCACCGCGACCACCTGTTCAGCTCGAAGTTCGCCTGCCCGATCTGCTCGTATTCGCTGCCGGAACTGGAGCCGCGCCTCTTCTCGTTCAACAACCCGATGGGCGCTTGCCCCGAATGCGACGGCCTCGGCCAGATCACGTTCTTCGATCCGAAGCGCGTGGTCGCGCATCCGTCGCTCTCGCTCGCCGCGGGCGCGGTGAAGGGCTGGGACCGGCGCAACCAGTTCTACTTCCAGATGCTGCAAAGCCTCGCGGTGTTCTACGATTTCGACATCGACGCCGCGTTCGAGGACCTGCCCGAAAAGGTGCGCAAGGTCCTGCTCTACGGCTCGGGCAAGCAGGAAATCCCGTTCTCATACATCAACGAGCGCGGCCGCACCTCGGTGCGCGAGCATGTATTCGAAGGGATCATCCCGAACCTGGAGCGCCGCTACCGCGAGACCGATTCGTCCGCGGTGCGCGAGGAACTGGCGAAATACCAGAACAACCAGGCCTGCCCGCACTGCGAAGGCACGCGCCTGCGCCGCGAGGCGCGTTTCGTGCGGATCGGTTCGAATGAGGACGCGCGCGCGATCTACGAGGTGAGCGGCTGGCCGCTGCGCGACACGCTCGGCTACTTCCAGACGCTGCGCCTCGAAGGCGCCAAGCGCGAGATCGCGGACAAAGTCGTCAAGGAGATCGTCGCGCGCCTGATGTTCCTGAATAACGTGGGCCTCGACTATCTCTCGCTCGAGCGCAGCGCGGAAACGCTCTCGGGCGGCGAGGCGCAGCGCATCCGCCTCGCCTCGCAGATCGGCTCGGGCCTCACCGGCGTGATGTACGTGCTCGACGAGCCGTCCATCGGACTGCATCAGCGCGACAACGACCGTCTCATCTCCACGCTCAAGCATCTGCGCGACCTGGGCAATTCGGTGATCGTCGTCGAGCACGACGAGGACATGATCCGCATGGCCGACTATGTCGTGGACATGGGCCCGGGCGCCGGCGAGCACGGCGGCATGGTGATCGCCGAAGGCACGCCGAAGGAGGTGGAGAACGACCCGGCCTCGATGACCGGCCAGTACCTCTCGGGCGCGCGCCGCATCGATTATCCGGACGAACGCATCGAACCCGGCGAGCGGCGCCTGCGCATCGTCGAAGCCTACGGCAACAACCTCAAGCGCGTGACGCTCGACCTGCCGGTGGGCCTGCTCACCTGCGTGACGGGCGTCTCGGGCTCGGGCAAGTCCACGCTGATCAACGACACGCTCTATCACGCGGTGTCGCAGCATTTGTACGGGTCGTCGGCGCAGCCCGCGCCGTTCGAGGCCATCGAGGGGCTCGAGCATTTCGACAAGGTCATCAACGTCGACCAGTCGCCGATCGGCCGCACGCCGCGCTCGAATCCGGCCACCTACACGGGGCTTTTCACGCCCATCCGCGAGTTGTTCGCGGGCGTGCCGGCGGCCAAGGAACGCGGCTACGAATCAGGCCGCTTCTCGTTCAACGTGAAGGGCGGCCGCTGCGAAAGCTGCCAGGGCGACGGCGTGCTGAAGGTGGAAATGCACTTCCTGCCCGATGTCTACGTGCCCTGCGACGTCTGCCACGGCAAGCGCTACAACCGCGAGACGCTGGAGATCCAGTACAAGGGCCGGAACATCAGCGAAGTGCTCGACATGACGGTCGAGGCGGCCTATGAGTTCTTCAAGGCCGTGCCGGTCGTGGCGCGCAAGCTCAAGACGCTGCTCGACGTGGGCCTTGGCTATATCCGTCTCGGCCAGTCGGCCACCACGCTGTCGGGCGGCGAGGCGCAGCGCGTGAAGCTGTCGCTGGAGCTCTCGAAGCGCGATACGGGCCGCACGCTGTATATACTCGACGAGCCGACCACGGGCCTGCATTTCCACGACATCGCACTACTGCTGGAAGTGATCCACCGGCTTCGCGACCAGGGCAATACAGTGGTGATCATCGAGCATAATCTCGATGTCATCAAAACCGCCGACTGGATCGTGGACATGGGCCCCGAAGGCGGTGCGGGCGGCGGCCAGATCGTGGCCCAGGGCACGCCCGAGCAGGTCGCGAAGGCCAAGGCGAGCTTCACGGGCCGCTATCTCGCGCCGCTGCTCAAGCGCCAGGTGGCCGCGCTTGACGCGGCTTCGGGGAAATAGGCCATCGAAATGGTTGCGGCGGCCATGGCCGCGGCAACCCCGGCTGTAGCAACAACAGAGCGGGGGCGCTGGCGTCCCCGCGGTCTGAAGACGGAATACACCCAACATGGTCAAGCGCAACGAAGCGACCGACGATAAACAGGTGCGCGACCTGCGGCCAAGACCGGTCAGGCTCACGAGCGACATGAGCCTGCCGAAACTCTCGGCGGTGGAAATTGGCAGCTATGTGGCCGCGCTCGCCGGATTGTGGGCGGTGCTGCACCTGAACCTGCTTGGCGCGCTGCTCGCGGGGATGCTCGTCTTTCAGCTCGTGCACACCATCGCGCCGCTGATCGAGCGGCGCATGTCGAGCCAGCGCGCGCGCTGGCTCTCGGTCGTGCTGGTTTCCATTGTGATCGTGGGCGTGCTCACGGGCCTCACCGTGGGCGTCATCGAACAGTTTGAAAACGACGTGCCGAGCGTCCAGAAAGTGATGGCGCAGATGATGACGTTCGTCGACCAGGCGCGCGCGCGGATTCCCGACGCCATCGCGGCCTATCTGCCCGTGGACGTCGCCCAGATGAAGCTCAAGGCCATCGCGCTCATGCACGAGCACGCCACCCAGCTCGGCCAGGGCGGCAAGAACGCCGCGCGCATCTTCGGGCATATCGTGATCGGCATGATCATCGGCGCGATTGTCGCCATCGGCACGCAGAAGAACGCCACGCGGCTGCCGCTCTCGACCGCCTTCGTCACGCGCGTGTCGCGCTTTGCCGATGCGTTCCGCCGCATCGTGTTCGCCCAGGTGAAGATCTCGGCCATCAACACGGTGTTCACCGGGCTCTTCCTGCTGCTCGTGCTGCCGCTCTTTCACGCGCCGCTGCCGCTCGCGAAGATGCTCGTCGTGGTGACCTTCGTGGTCGGCTTGCTGCCTGTGATCGGCAACCTGATCTCGAATACGCTGATCGTCGCGATCGCGCTGACCGTGAGCCTGCCTGCGGCGGTCACGGCGCTCGCGTTCCTGATCGTGATTCACAAGCTCGAGTATTTCCTGAACGCGCGCATCGTGGGCGGCCAGATCGAGGCGCGCACGTGGGAACTGCTGGTCGCGATGCTCGTGATGGAAGCCGCGTTCGGCATCCAGGGCGTGATTGCCGCGCCTATCTTCTACGCCTACATCAAGCGCGAGCTGATCTATTTGCGGCTCGTTTGAGCCTCTGGCGTCTGGCAAGGCGGCATGCGCCGCCTCATCCCTCGCGCGGCTCGCCCGCGCCGTCCGCCATGCCCTCGTGCCCCACCGCGTAGACGGCCACCTGCACACGGCTCGAGAGGTTCAGCTTGCGCAAGATGTTGCGCACGTGAATCTTCACCGTGCTTTCGGCCAGATCGAGCGTGCGCGCGATCTCCTTGTTGCTCGCCCCGCGCGCGAGCTCGCGCACGATGTCGCGCTCGCGCGCGGTGAGCGTCTCGCCGCTCGTGCGCGGCGCGCTGGGCGCGCTCGGCGCCGCCGCCGGCTTGCGCATCTGCTCGACCAGCTTCGCCGTCATGTGCTCGGTGATCACCGGCTGGCCGGCGGCCGCCTTGCGAATGGCCGCGACGAGCGCCTCCGCGTCGATGCTCTTGAGCAGGAAGCCGCTCGCGCCCGCGCGCATCGCCGCGGTGAGCTCGTCGGCTTCCTCGGAGACGGTCAGCATGACAACGGCGGCATCGGGCAGGTCCTGCACCAGCAATTGCAGCGTTTCGAGCCCCGAGAGGCCGGGCATGTTCAAATCGAGCAGGATCACGTCGGGCTCGTGCTGCTGTGCGCGCTTGAGGCCTTCGACGCCGTCCGAGGCTTCCCCCACCACTTCGAGGTCTGGCTGGCGTTGCAAGAGCGCGCTCACGCCCGAGCGAAAAAGCGTGTGGTCGTCGATGAGCAGAATGCGGATGGTCATGGCCTGAAATTCAGATTGTGGCGATTCGGTCTGTGGTGGCGCGAAGCCCGGCGCGTAGGGTAGATCACAAGCGAATAAAGCCGATCAAGCCGCCTTGCGGCTCGCGGCCGGCAGTACGAGCTCCACGCGCGAGCCGCGCCCCGGCGCGCTGTCGAGCGCAAGCGTTCCCGCAAGACGCTTGGCGCGCTCGCGCATGATATGGAAACCGACATGGGCCTCGCCGCGCGCGGCAATGTCGGCAGGATCGTAGCCTACGCCATCGTCTTCGATGGTGAGGCGGAAGTCGCGCCGGTTGACGACGCTCACATGCACGTGCTGCGCCTCGGCATGTTTGCGGATGTTAGAAAGCGCCTCCTGCAGCACGAACAGGACCTGGAGTTGCTGATCGGCCGGCAGCGGCGGGCCGCCCTCGTCGCGATAATCGAGTGTGAGCTCGGCATCCGACTGGCGCCGAAAGCGCGCCACCGTATCGTCCACCGCGGGCCGCAGCGCGCCCGACTCGAGCTTCGAGCGGAAGTTCAGCAGCAGCTCGCGCACGTCGTCGTAGCTCTCCTTCACGCCGCCCGCGAGCAGCGGCACGATCTCGCGCGCTTCGTCGAGATTGCCGTCGGCCACGGCGCCATCGAGCAGGTGCACCTGCATCTTCAGAAAGCTCAGCCCTTGCGCAATGCTATCGTGCAGCCCCTGGGCGACGAGGTTGCGCTCCTCCGAAACCGCGAGCTGGCGCGCGAGCGCCGCGAGGCGCCGGTTCTTCAGCGCGACGCCGAGATGTCGGCCGAGCGTTTGCAGCAACTGGACTTCCGAGGGCGGCATATCGCGCTCGCGCCGAAAGTGCAGCGAGAATGTGCCGAGCGGCTCGCTCTGCGAAACGATGCCGAACACCGCGACGCTCGCAAAACCCGCGCGCAGGCAATGCTGCGCGTGCTCGCGCTCGGCGTCGCTCATGGCGGGCATGCGCCCCTTGGCGCCCGCGCCCGCGCCCGCAACCAGGTTACGCAGATCGACCACCACCACCGGCTCTTCCGCCGATGCGGCACCGCATGCGCACTCTTGCGCAGGCATGCATTGTTCGGCGCGCACGAGTTCCTCGGGCAGGCCTTCGGCGACCAGCAGATGCAGATTGTCGTCCTCGGCCGAGGCGATACGCACCGTTCCGCCGTCGGCCTCGAACTCGCGCATGAGGCGCGTGAGGAAGTCGCGGCACAGCGGCTCGACCGGCCCCGGCGTATTGAGAAAAGCCGCCATTTCGTACAGGATGCGCAGCTCGCGGTTTTGCGCCGCCAGTTGCGCGGTCTTCACGTCCACGCGCGCAGCAAGGTCCTGATACAGCGCTTGCAGCTCGGCGACCATCTGGTTGAAGCCCTGCGCGAGATGGCCGAATTCGTCGCGCGTATCGACGGGCAGGCGCGTATCGAACTCCTGCGCCTCGATGCGCGCGAGCCCGTCCTGCAGGCGCTGCACGGGCACCACGAACCACAGGTAAAGCAGATAGACGATCGCCACGGTGCCCACGCACGAGAGCGCGGCGAGCGCGATCTGCGAAGTGCGCAGCCACGCCGTCTTGCGCGCGTTCTCGCGCTCGATCAGCACGACGAGTTGATTGGCGTCATCGACGAAGCCGGGCAGCAGCGCGAGGTACGCCGACGGCGCACCCACGCCCGCAACACGGTCGCGCTGCGCGGCCGGCTCGAGCCGTTCGTGCCACGACGTGGCAACCCGGTCGAATTGCCGGCGAATCAGCACGTCGTCGGGCAGGAATAGCGGGCGAGCCGCATTGCCTTCGTGCAACTGGTGCAGGGTCTCGTTGAGCTGGCCAATCTGCGCGTCGAGCCGCGAAGGGCTGCCCTGACGGCTCTCCCACAATTCGATAGCCACCGCATTCGCGCGCATGCGCAGGCTGCCCGCGTCGTTGATCGCGGCACCCGCGCCTTCGAGCTGCCACGAGAGCCAGAGCGTGCCGCCGATCATCGTGAGCACGATGGCGAGCACGACCGTGGAGAGCACAACGATGCGCGTGGACAGGCGCCGGCGGAAGGGCGCCAGCGAGCCGGCTGAAGTGGCGGCTCCGGCAGCCGCCAGGTGCGGCCCGGAGCAGGCGGCGGAATCGGGAGAACGGGTCATCGCCATAAAAGACACGGAGAACGAAGTGCGGCGCGCGGGCGCCGGTATTCCTCATTATCGGTTGACGTATCGCAAACAGCACGACCAGCGGCCAGATTGCCCTTGAACTGCGACACTATGCGCCAGTTCGCCGCGGCGTGCCAGCCGGATGCCCGGCGAAGAAGCACAAAAAAAGGGAGCTCGCGTATCGCTCGCTCCCCGCAAAAGAACGGCCGATCCTCACGGCCGCCCAGAGGCAACTACAGCAACCTCAGCAACTTCAGCAACCTCGCAATGAAGACACGGAAGACGGGCCGGCGGCCCGCCTCGGGCGCGTGCCTAGCGGCTGCGCACGAGCTGCCATGCCCGCGACAGATAGGTTACCGAGGCCAGCCCGCTCCATACGTGCACGAGACGCGTGAACGGGAAGATCACGAACAGCGTCATGCCCATGAACAGATGCAGGCGGAACACGAGCGGCGCATCGAGCACGTAGCTTGCGGCGTCGCCGCGGAACGTCACGATGTGCTGCGCCCAGGTCATGAGACGCACCATCATGGCGCCATCCATATGGCTGGCCGACGCACCGATCGTCGTGAGCCCGAGCAGCAGCGTGACGAGGATCCACAACAGCAGCACCTTGTCGCCGAAACGTGTGACCGCCGAGATGCGAGCGTTCGTGAAGCGGCGGTGTAGCAAGATCGCGAGACCCGCGAGACACATGGTGCCCATCACGCCGCCAGCGATCATCGCCAGCAACTGCTTGGCCTGATGCGGCACGCCGAGCCAGTCCCAGACCGCGACAGGCGTGAGCAGGCCCACGAAGTGCCCGGCGAAGAGCCCGAGGATACCGATGTGGAAAAGGATATTGCCCAGACGCAGTTGCCCGCGATAGAGCAATTGCGAGCTGTCGGCCTTCCACGTGTACTGCTCGCGCTCGAAGCGCGCGAGCGAGCCGAGCAGGAAGACCGATGCGGCGATATACGGATAGATGCCGAACAGAAACTGGTTGAACATGTTCATTGCATTTCCTTTGTGCGACCGGGCATGGCGGACGAAGCTGCATACGCCGCGCGCGGGTGGAACTGGACGATCTGCGGCGCGTTCGCGGCGCCCGCGCCGAACGGCTGCAGGAGGGGCTCGACGCCGTCGGCGCCCGTGCCGAAGCGCTCGAGCGCTTCGTCCATGTCGCGTATCGGCGCGCCGGTGATCGGCAGCGGCTCGACCACGCTCATCTCGCACAGCACGGTGAAGATGGCGGCGTAGGGGCTCTCGTCTCGCTCGAGCTGCTTGCCGAGCGCGGCGAGCACGTGAATCGCTTCGCCGAGCAGCGCGCTGGCTTCTTCGTCGCCGATCAGGCCGAGCACTTCGAGAAAGAGCGGCACGTAATCGGGCAACTCGCTCGCCGTGACATCGAGGCCGAAGCTGCGATATTCGTCGAGCAGATCGACCATCGCCTGGCCACGCGCGCGGCTTTCGCCGTGCACGTGCTCGAACAGATGAAGCGAGTGGCGCGGATTGCGGTCGAACGTCGCCACGTAGATTTCCTGCGACTCCGTGAGCGAGCGCTCGCGCAGCGCCGCGATGAGCGGCGCGAGTTCGCGCACGGCGAACGGCCCGTGCGGCGACGTGGCGAGCGCGCCCTCGATTTCGTCGAGCGCATCGAGCAGGGGCTGCTCGGGATAGTCGAGCAGCGCGGAGAGAACGGAATAGATCGACATGATGGTGCCCTCCTCAGCTTTCCGACGTCGCCTTGCGGCGTGACTTCGGCATATCGGCGAACACCACGCTGCCCTCGTGCTTCGCGCCGAAGAGCGAGCCATCCGAAACGCCGCCCGAGCACCCGTTGCCGAACGAGAAGCCGCAACTGCCCTTCTCATTGAACGAGTCTTCGACCATTTCCTTGTGCGACGACGGCACGACGAAGCGGTCCTCGTAGTTCGCGATCGCCATGGTGCGATACATGTCCTCGACCTGTTCGGCGGTGAGGCCCGCGCGCTTGAGCAGCGCGTTGTCGTTCACCCCGTCCACCGACTGCGTGCGCTTGTACGCGCGCATCGTCAGCATGCGGTTGAGCGCCGAAATCACGGGCTTCTCGTCGCCGGCAGTGAGCAGATTCGCGAGATAGCGCATGGGAATGCGCAGGCTCGCCACATCGGGAATCACGCCGTCCATGCCGATATGGCCCGCGTCCGCGGCCGACTGGATCGGCGAGAGCGGCGGCACGTACCAGACCATCGGCAGCGTGCGGTACTCGGGATGCAGCGGGAACGCGATCTTCCACTCGACTGCCATGCGGTACACGGGCGACTTCACAGCCGCATCGAGCCAGCTCTGTGGCACGCCCTGGCGCAGCGCCTCAGCGCGGATGGCCGGATCGTGCGGATCGAGGAACACATCGAGTTGCGACTGATACAGGTCCTGCGTCGATTCCACCGATGCCGCTTCGCCAATGCGATCCGCGTCGTAAAGCATCACGCCCAGATAGCGGATGCGGCCCACGCAGGTTTCCGAACACACCGTCGGCTGACCCGCTTCGATGCGCGGATAGCAGAAGATGCACTTCTCGGCCTTGCCGCTCTTCCAGTTGAAGTACATCTTCTTGTACGGGCAGCCCGAAATGCACATGCGCCAGCCGCGGCACTTGTCCTGGTCGACGAGCACGATGCCGTCGTCCTCGCGCTTGTAGACCGAGCCCGAAGGGCACGACGCCACGCACGCCGGGTTCAGGCAGTGCTCGCACAGACGCGGCAGATACATCATGAAGGTGTTCTCGAAACTCGAGTACATCTCCTTCTGCACGTTCTCGAAGAGCTGGTCGCGGCTGCGCGATTCGAACTCGCCGCCGAGGTCGTCTTCCCAGTTAGGACCCCAATGGATCTTGTCCATCTTCTTGCCGGTGATCACCGAGACGGGGCGCGCGGTGGGCGGCGTCTCCGAGAGACCGGCCTTTTGCAGATGCTCGTAGTCGTAGGTGAACGGCTCGTAATAATCGTCGATGGCCGGCAGATTCGGGTTGGCGAAGAGGTTGGCGAGCACCTTGAGCTTCGGCCCCTGGCGCGGCTCGAGCTTGCCGGAGGCATTGCGCATCCAGCCGCCCTTCCACTTTTCCTGGTTTTCCCATTCCTTCGGATAGCCGATGCCGGGCTTCGTCTCGACATTGTTGAACCACGCGTACTCGACGCCGTCGCGTGAAGTCCACACGTTCTTGCATGTGACGGAGCACGTATGGCAGCCGATGCACTTGTCCAGATTCAGGACCATCGCCACCTGAGCGCGGATTTTCATGATGCTGCTCCTTCCTTCATCGGGCCTTCGAGCCACTCGACCTTCTTCATCTTGCGAACGATCACGTACTCGTCGCGATTGCTGCCGACCGTGCCGTAGTAGTTGAAGCCGTAGGCCAACTGTGCGTAACCGCCGATCATGTGCGTGGGCTTGAGCACCGTGCGCGTGACCGAGTTGTGAATGCCGCCGCGCTTGCCGCTCGTTTCCGCTCCTGGCACGTTGATGATCTTTTCCTGGGCGTGATACATGAGGCACATGCCGCGCGGCACGCGCTGGCTCACCACGACGCGCGCGGTGAGTGTGCCGTTCACGTTGAACACTTCGACCCAGTCGTTATCGACGAGACCCGCTTCCTTCGCCTCGGCTTCCGAGACCCACACGTGCGGGCCGCCGCGCGAGAGCGTGAGCATGCGCAGGTTGTCGGTGTAGGTCGAGTGAATGCCCCACTTCTGGTGCGGCGTAATCCAGTTCAGCACCAGTTCGCTCTCGCCGTTGGGCTTCGCACCCAGCATCGGCGCAATCGTCTTGGTGTCGATGGCGGGCTTGTAGTTGCAGAAGCCCTCGCCGAAGTCGAGCATCCAGCGGTGATCCTGATAGAACTGCTGGCGACCCGTGAGCGTGCGCCATGGAATCAGCTCGTGCACATTCGTGTAGCCGGCGTTGTAGCTCACCTCCTCGGATTCGAGACCCGACCACGTGGGCGCGGAAATGATCTTGCGCGGCTGCGCCTGCACGTCGCGGAAGCGGATCTTGTCGTGCTCGCGGCCTTCGGCGAGGTGCGTGTGGTCGCGGCCCGTGATCTTCGAGAGTGCGTCCCACGCCTTCACCGCGACGTGGCCGTTGGTTTCGGGCGCGAAGGTAAGAATCATCTCCGCGGCGTCGATGGCCGTCTCGAGGCGCGGGCGTCCTGCCGTCACGCCTGAGCGCGCATCGCCATGGGTGCCCGTGAGGTGAGCGAGTTCGCCCACTTCATGCTGGGTGTTCCAGTTGATGCCCTTGCCGCCGTTGCCGAGCTTGTCGAGCAGCGGCCCGACCGAGGTGAACTTGTTGTAGATCTCGCGGTAGTCGCGCTCCACCACCGTCATCGACGGCGCGGTCTTGCCCGGAATCAGATCGCATTCGCCATGGCGCCAGTCCTTCGGCTCGAACGCCTGGCCGAGCTCGCCCGGCGTGTCGTGCATCAGCGGCGTGCAAACGAGGTCGGTACGCGTGCCGAGGTGCTCGCCGCCGATCTCCGAGAACTTCTTCGCGATCGCCTTATAGATCTCCCAGTCGGTCTTGCTTTCCCACAGCGGCTGCACGGCCTCGGAAAGCGGGTGGATGAACGGATGCATGTCGGACGTGTTGAGGTCGTCCTTCTCATAGAACGTGGCCGTCGGCAGCACGATGTCGCCGTACAGGCACGTGGTGCTCATGCGGAAGTCGAGCACCGTGAGCAGATCGAGCTTGCCCTCGGCCGCCGCGCGCACCTTCACTTCGGACGGCTTGATCGCGTCGGCTTCGTCGCCGAACAGCGCGTTCTGCGTGCCGAGCAGGTACTTCAAAAAGTACTCGTGGCCCTTGCCCGAGCTGCCGAGAATATTCGAGCGCCACACGAACATGTTGCGCGGGAAATTCGCCGGATTGTCGGGATCGTCGCAGGCGAAGTTCAATTCGCCGGACTTCAGCTTATCGACCGTGTACTGCACCGGCGGCACGCCCGCGCGCTTCGCGGCGTCCATCACGTCGAGCGGGTTTGCGCCCAGCTGCGGCGCGGAAGGCAGCCAGCCCATGCGCTCGGACTTCGCGTTGAGGTCGAGCATCGACAGGTTCTTGTAGCGCTTGCGATCGGCGCCCGGCCCGAGGATCTCGTCGAGCTCGACTTTCTCGTGGCGCCACTGGCTCGTGTGGTTGTAGAAGAACGACGTGCCGTTCATCTGGCGCGGCGGGCGCTGCCAGTCGAGCGCGAACGCGAGCGGCGCCCAGCCGAATTGCGGACGCAGCTTTTCCTGGCCCACGTAGTGCGCCCAGCCGCCGCCGCTCTGGCCGATACAGCCGCACATCATCAGCAGATTGATGATGCCGCGGTAAATCATGTCGTTGTGGTACCAGTGATTGAGGGCCGCGCCCACGATCACCATGCTCTTGCCATGCGTGCGATCGGCGTTGTCGGCGAATTCTCGCGCCACCTGGATCACGAGCTTGCGCGGCACCGTGGTGTGCTTCTCCTGCCATGCGGGCGTGCAAGGCACGTCGTCATCGTAAGAGGACGCCACGTTCGGGCCGCCGAGGCCCTGATCGACGCCGTAGTTGGCCATCTGCAGGTCGTACACGGTCGCGACCAGTGCGCTCGTGCCGTCCGCGAGCGCCACGCGCTTCGCGGGCACGCGGCGCGCGAGCAGCGCACCGTGTTCGCCGCCGAAATACGGGAAGCTCACTTCGACCACTTCGTCATGCTGATCGATCAGCGAGAGGCGCGGATCGATCTCGCGGCCGCTGCCGCCATCCTTCATTTCGAGGTTCCAGCGGCCCACCTTCTTGCCGCCATCGTGCTCCCCTTCGCCCCAGCGGAAGCCGATCGAGCCGTTCGGCGCGACGATATCGCCAGTGGCCGCGTCGATCGCGAGCGTCTTCCATTGCGGGTTGTTCGCTTCGTCGAGATTGCCGCCGAGCTGCGAGGCGCGCAGGAACTGGTCCGGTACGACCACGCCATCGCGCTCGGCGAGCGTGACGAGCAAGGGCATGTCGGTGTACTGCTTCACGTAATCGCGGAAGTAGGTGGACTTGGCCGACGCGTGGAATTCCTTGAGCACCACGTGACCCATCGCGAGCGCGAGCGCCGCGTCGGTGCCCTGCTTCGGCGCGAGCCAGATGTCGCCGAACTTCACCATCTCGCCAAAGTCCGACGAGACCGCTACCGTCTTGGTGCCCTTGTAACGGACCTCGGTGTAGAAGTGGGCGTCGGGCGTGCGCGTCTGCGGAACGTTCGAGCCCCACACCATCAGATACGTGGAGTTGTACCAATCGGCCGATTCCGGCACGTCGGTCTGTTCGCCCCAAACCTGCGGCGAGGACGGCGGCAAATCGCAATACCAGTCGTAGAACGAAAGACATGCGCCGCCGATCAGGCTCAGGTAGCGCGCACCCGCCGCATACGAGACCATCGACATCGCGGGAATCGGCGAGAAGCCGATCACGCGATCCGGGCCATATTCACCGACGGTATAGGCGTTGGCCGCCGCAATCATTTCGGTGGCCGTATCCCAGTCGGCGCGCACGAAGCCGCCCTGGCCGCGCGCACGCTTGTAGCGCGCCGCCTTCTCGGGATTTTCGACGATCGAGGCCCACGCCTTGACCGGGTCGAGCGTGCGGCGCGCATCGCGCCACATGTCCATCAAGCGGCCGCGGATCATCGGATACTTCACGCGCTGTGCCGAGTAGACGTACCAGCTATACGAGGCGCCACGCGGACACCCGCGCGGCTCATGATTGGGCAGGTCGGCGCGCGTGCGCGGGTAGTCGGTCTGCTGCGTTTCCCACGTGATCAGGCCGTTCTTCACGTAGACCTTCCACGAGCACGAGCCCGTGCAGTTCACGCCGTGGGTCGAACGCACGATCTTGTCGTGCTGCCAGCGGCTGCGATAGCCGTCTTCCCACTTGCGGTCTTCGTTCACCACCGCGCCATGACCATTGGAAAAGGTCGACTTCACACGCGACATGAACTTCAACCGGTCCAGAAAGTAACTCATACGATGCTCCGGGACTGCTGATGTTTTGTCTTCGACTGCGCCTGCCGTTTCGCGCCGCTTGCACATCTTGCGCGTGCCGTTCGCGTGCGACCCGCGGGCCGTCGGTTTTCGAAAATCACTTTTTGAGTATGCCGGGCAGGCGTCGGCCTGCCCATTCATCAGGGGGAGAGTGCGCGTGGCGCATCGGGAGTAGGACCCTCGCGCCCCACTACTCCTGAAGGACTAGTTCGGCCGGCGGTCTCAGCAGGGCATCGAGGCGTTGCGGCGTGCGTAGAAGAACCACGTCACGAGCGCGCACACCACGTAGAAGCCGATGAAGCACACAAGCGCCATCACGGGAGAGCCGGTAATGTCGAGCGAGGTGCCAAAGCTCTTCGGGATGAAGAAGCCGCCGTATGCACCCATCGCGCCCGCAAAGCCCAGCACCGCCGCCGATTCCTTGCTCGCCTCGGCGAGCGCGCTGTGCTTTGCAGGAGCGCCCTTGCCCTCGGCCGCGCGCTGATGCTGCGTGAGGAAGATCACGGGAATCATGCGGAAGGTCGAGCCGTTGCCAATGCCGGTCAGCGCGAACAACACCACGAACATCGCGAGGAATCCGCCAAAGCTGCCTTGCGCGCCACCCAGCGCACCGCCCGGAAGGAAGGCGATCACGCCCACCACTGCCGCGATCATCGTCACGAAGGTCCACAGCGTCACGCGCGCGCCGCCCATCTTGTCCGAGATCCAGCCGCCGACCGGACGCGTGAGGGCGCCTGCGAGCGGCCCGAGGAACGCCCATGCAGTCGGGTTGATTGCGGGGAATTCAGCCTTGGTCAAGAGCGCGAGACCCGCCGAGAAACCAATGAACGAACCGAACGTGCCGACATAGAGGAAGCACATGATCCAGTTGTGCGCGCGGCGGAAGATCACGGCCTGCTCGCTGAACGAAGCCTTCGCATCGGCGATGTCGTTCATGCCGAACCATGCGGCGAGCGACGACACGATGATGAGCGGCACCCAGACGAAGCCCGCGTTCTGCAGCCAGATGCTGTGTTCGAGGCCGTCCTTCACATACGTCTGGCCGTCGCCGAGCAGGCCCGCGAACACGGCCGTCGAGATCACGATGGGCGTGACGAACTGCACGACCGAGACCCCCAGATTGCCGATGCCCGCATTCAGGCCGGTGGCGAAACCCTTGCGCGCCTTCGGGAAGAAGAAGCTGATGTTCGCCATCGACGAGCTGAAGTTCGCGCCGCCGAAGCCGCACAGGAGCGCGAGCACGAGCAGCGTCGTATAGGACGTGGACGGGTCGCGCAGCGCGAAGCCCATGCCGATGGCGGGGATCAACAGGCTCGCCGTGGAGATAGCGGTAAAACGACGGCCACCGAAGATCGGCACGAGGAACGAATAGAAGATGCGCAGCGTGGCGCCCGAGAGCGCCGGCAGCGCCGTGAGCCAGAACAGCTCGTTCTTGGTGAAGTGGAAACCGCCCTTGTCGAGATTGACGACCGTAACGCTCCACAGCGACCACACGACGAACGCCAGCATCAGCGCGGGAATCGAGATCCAGAGGTTACGGGTGGCGATCTGCTCGCCGGAAGCTTCCCAGAACCTGGTGTTCTCGGGCTCCCACTTGGTCAGAAGATATTTGGACATGGTTGTGCTCGTACAGTGAGCGCCGCCCACGCGGCGCGTTAAATCATTCGTGCTGCCCATTCCGGGCTGGCCCATTAGTGATGCGAAGCTTCCTTCAGCGTGGCAACCTCGCTCTCCTCCTTGCGCTCCAGCACCGCACGGCCATGCGCGACCGCCTCGGGGCGGAACGAGAAGTGCATGAAGAGCAGGCTGACCACGGTGGCGCCGAACATCAGCATGAAACAGGTGGTGCGCACGCCAGTGAGGTCCACCAGCAGGCCGAACAGGATCGGCAGGATGAAGCCCGCGAGACCGCCGGCGAGGCCTACCACACCGGATACCGCGCCGATGTTGTCGGTGTACTCGTCGCCGATGAATTTGAAGACCGAGGCCTTGCCCACCGCCATCGCAATGCCCACGATGAACATGAGCACCGTGTAGAACACCGGGCCGGTGCTGATGTGCAGGCCAAGCGGGCCATGCGCGCTGTGAATCACGAAGTCGGTCGGCGGATAGCTCAGCAGGAAGAAGCAGCCGAGCGAGGCCCACATCACGGCCCAGGTGGTGCGATACGCGCCGTAGCGGTCGGAGAGCCAGCCGCCGATCGCGCGCAGCACGCCGCCGGGCAGCGAGAAGCACGCCGCGAGGAAAGCCGCCTGCTCGATGCCGAAGCCATACTGGTTCACGTAGTACTGCGGCATCCACAGCGAAAGGCCCACATAGCCGCCGAACACCACCGAGTAGTACTGGGAATAGCGCAGCACGCGCGGATCGGTAAGCACGCGCATCTGGCTCGCCACGCTGGTCGAACTCGCGACGCGATGCGCGGGATTGCTAGCCGAGAACACCCAGAACAGCAGCGCGGTGACGAGCATCGCAACCGAATAAACCTTCGGCACGATGGTCCATGACCCCGCGGCGACGATCAGCACCGGCGCGACGAATTTATTGAGCGCCGCGCCCGAGTTGCCCGCACCGAAGATGCCCATGGCGAAGCCTTGGCGCGACTTCGGGAACCAGCGCGCGACATAGGGCGTGCCAACAGAGAACGAAGCGCCCGCGAAGCCCACGAACAGCCCGAGCACCAGGAATTGCCACAGTTGCGTCGCGTACGACACGAGCCAGATCGGCACGACCGTGGCAATCATGGTGAGGAAGAAAACGATGCGGCCGCCAAAGCGGTCCGTCCAGATGCCGAGCGGCACGCGGGCAAGCGATCCGGTGAGCACCGGCATCGCGGCGATCAGGCCGAATTCGGTGTCGGTGAGATGGAGTTGCTGCTTGAGAGGAATGCCCAGGATCGCGAACATCATCCAGACAGCAAAGCAGATCGTGAACGCGAAGGTACTCGAACCGAGCACGCGCCAGGCGCGGCTGTCTGGTACGGCATCCGCCTGCGGGGAAGGGGCGGCTTTCATGGTGTTTCCTTTTCTTGTCGGATTGATGTAACAAGATTAGGAAGCACCGCACCTGACGACTATTACTCGCAGGTAGGACGAGACGATCCGCCGCTATGTCTTAGGGAGTAGTCCGAGGGAGTGGAGCGGTGTTGAGGAAGGGACCGCGAGATACGGTTACACCGGCTAGCAATAAGAGTAATTCGAAAATCCGCAGCGTGCGCATTGCACGCTACGGCAAGTTGTCGCAACAGCGAGATTTCGAAATTACCGGAACACCACGGTCTTATGCCCGTTCAGCACGATGCGATGTTCGACATGCCACTTCACCGCGCGCGCGAGCGTCACGCACTCCACGTCGCGGCCGATCGCCGTGAGCTGTTCTGGCGTCATGTTGTGATCCACGCGTTCGACTTCCTGCTCGATGATCGGGCCTTCGTCGAGATCGGACGTCACGTAGTGCGCCGTCGCGCCAATCAGCTTCACGCCGCGGTCGAACGCTTGATAGTAAGGCTTCGCGCCCTTGAAGCTCGGCAGGAACGAATGGTGAATGTTGATCGCGCGGCCTTCGAGCGCATCGCACAGCTGCGGCGAGAGAATCTGCATGTAGCGCGCGAGCACCACGAGGTCGGCGCCCTCGCCGTTCACCACATCGAGCACGCGCGCTTCCTGCGCGGCCTTGTCCGCATCGCTGCCGCCGAGCAGCGGGAAATGATGGAACGGAATGTTGTAGCTCGCCGCAAGTTGATAGAAGTCCTTGTGATTCGAGATGATCGCGGGAATCTCGATGGACAACTGACCGGTGCGATAGCGGAACAGCAGATCGTTGAGGCAGTGGCCGATCTTCGAAACCATGATGACCACGCGCGGCTTCACGTTCGCGTCGTGCAGTTCCCAGCGCATGCCGAATTCGTCGGCAAGCGGCGCGAAAGCGGCGCGCAGGCCGTCGAGGCCGGGGTCGCCGCCCACTTGCTGAAAGTGCACGCGCATGAAGAACTCGCCCGTGTGGCTATCGCCGAACTGGGCCGAGTCGAGAATGTTGCTGCCGCGCTCGAACAGGAAGCCCGACACGGCATGCACGATGCCCGGCCGGTCGGCGCACGACAGTTTGAGAATGAAGCTGTGATCGGTCGACATGACCCTGGTTACTCCCGTCAATTACCTGGTAATTAAAAAGGGCTTTGGGCTTTTACAGAAAAACCGGCGCCCTTTCACAGCGTCGGCGGTTCGAAGATCGCGGCGATGCCCTCGCACGCGTCTTCGTCTATCCATTGGCGGCGCAGCAGCAGATCGAGCGTCGCGAGGCTCGCGTCCACCGTCATCTTGCCCTCCTCGATCCAGCGCGCGGCTTCGTCGATGCGCGCGAGGCGGTGCTCGCCGACTTCGCCGTCCTGATTGTGCGGCACGAAGTCAGCGGGCAGCGCGAGGTCGTAGACGAAGATTTGCTCGGCCTGGGTGCCCTCGGGCAACGATTGCAGCACGTGCACGGTGCGTCCCGGCCGCGCCTGCGAGGCCAGCTCGGCGGCAATGCCCGCCTCTTCCCAGCACTCCTTCACGAGCGTGGCCTCGATGCCGAAGCCCCAGCCGATGCCGCCCGCCACGACGTTGTCCAGCATGCCGGGGTCGGTGGCCTTGGTGTCGCTGCGGCGCGCGATCCACAACTGCGGCGCGCGAGTCGACGCGAAGCCCGCGTAGTCTACGATGCCGTTCAAATGCACCGCGTACGTCATCGTGCCGAAAAAGCGCGAGGCGGCGCGCTCGATAAAAGCGAGCGGCGCTGCGTCGAAGGCGTTGCGGATCGCGTAGGTTTCGTTGCGCCAGCCGGGAATGCGGCCCTCGGCGGCCAGCGCGCCGATCACGGCGGCGAGCGCCGCGCTCTTCGCCGTCACGCTGTCGAACTCCGCGGCGAGTGTAACGTGCGCCTCGTCGATCTCGAAGATGTCGGGCCAGCGTGCGAGCAACGCGACGTCGCCGCGGCGAATCCAGCCCACGCGTTCGTCGCCGAAGAAAAACGGCAGATGCGCGCTCGCATCGAAACGGCGCGCGTCGGTAATGCAAGGCAAGGTCATGTCGTAGAGCTCCAGACGTCGTGCGGATGCATCAGTCGCGCAGCGCGATGCGCATGCCGATGGCGATGAAGGTCAGCCCCGCGAGCCGGTCGAGCCACACGCCGGCGCGCGGCCGGCGCTTGAGCCAGCCGCCGATGGTGCCCGCGCACAGGCCGAACAGCGAGAACACCACGACGGTCTGCGCCATGAACACGAGACCGAGTTCGAGCATTTGCAGCGTGACGCTTTGCGCGCCGTGCGTATCGACGAATTGCGGCAGGAACACGACGAAGAACAGCGTCACCTTCGGGTTCATCACATTGCCGAGCACGCTCTGGCGAAAAATCGCGGAAAGCGGCTGGCGCGGCCGGTCGCCCGCCGCGGCGAGCCCCCGGCTCCTGAGCGCCTTCACGCCAATCCAGACGAGGTACGCGGCGCCCGCGAGCTTGAGGATCTGGAACGCGAGCGGCGACGAGCGCAGCACGGCGGCAATGCCAAGCGCGGCGAGCGTGGTGTGGAACGTCACGCCCGCGGCAAAGCCGAGCGCGGCCACGAGGCCTGCGGCGCGACCCTGCGAAATGCCGCGCGCGAGCACCTGCAGGTTGTCGGGGCCGGGCGCGAAGGTGATCGCAAGCGAGGTGGCGAGAAAGAGCGCGAAATTGGGCATGGGCTCAGTCCATTGGGGGAATCAGGATCAGCCAGATGTCAGCTTGAGGTCAGTCAGATGGCCGCTCAATGACCACCAAACGCGGTCACGGTGAAAAGCGGCAAGCCTGCTTCGGCGAGCAGCTTCGAGCCGCCCAGATCCGGCAGGTCGATGATCGCTGCGCCCTCCACCACCGTCGCGCCGAGGCGCTCGAGCAGCAGCTTGCCCGCGAGCATGGTGCCGCCCGTGGCGATCAAGTCGTCGACGATCACCACGCGATCGCCCTTGTGGCAAGCGTCCTCGTGAATCTCGACGGTGGATTCGCCGTATTCGAGCTTGTAGGTTTCCGAGACCGTCTTGTACGGCAGCTTGCCGATCTTGCGGATTGGAATGAAGCCCACGTTCAGTTCGTACGCGACGATCGGCCCGATGATGAAGCCACGCGCGTCGAGCCCGGCCACGTAGTCGAGCTTCGTATCGACGTAACGCTCCACGAACAGGTCGATCAACACGCGCAAGCCCTTCGGGTGGCCGATGAGCGGCGTGATATCACGAAACTGCACCCCCGGCTGGGGCCAGTCCGGCACCGTGCGGATCAGGCTGTTGACGAACCGTGAGGCTTCGGCGCTCGCGTTCGCAGGTGCGTTGGACATGATGGCTCCGGGTAATGACAAGCAAGAATGGAGAAGCGGGTTCGGATCGTCGGGACGGAACCCTGAAAATATTGCGTCCCAAATGGCACCAATGGCACCAATGGCACCAATGGCACGAAACGGCACCAACGGCACCAAATGGCAGGGCCTGCGCTCAGGCCGTCGCGCCCGCGCCAGCAGCGCCGGCCTTGCGATGGCGCGAGAGGAGTTCCTCGGCTTGCGCCAGCTGCTCGGGCAGGCCGCGCAGCACGACGATGTCCGCTTCGCGCAGCTTCGTCGACGGGTCGGGCTCCACGCCGCGGATGCCGTGCCGGCGGATCGCCGTCACCTCCACGCCGAGGTCGAACAGCCCCAGATCGGCGAGCGTGCGGCCCACCGCCTCGGCGCGCGCGTCGACCGGTACGGATTGTAGCCGCACCTGCTCGTGACCGTCCTCGCCCGCATCGTCGGTGCCGTGGAAGTAGCCGCGCAGCAGGCTATAGCGCTCGTCGCGCATTTCTTCCACGCGGCGCACCACGCGGCGCATCGGCACGCCCATCACCACGAGCATGTGGGAGGCAAGCATCAGGCTGCCTTCCACGATCTCGGGAATCACCTCGGTCGCGCCAGCGGCAAGCAGGCGCTCGAGATCCGCATCGTCCACCGTGCGCACGATCACGGGCAAGGTAGGTTCCAGTTCGTGGATGTGGTGCAGCACCCGCAGCGCGGACTGCGTGTTCGCATACGTAATCGCCACCGCCGCCGCGCGATGAATGCCCGCCGCCACCAGCGACTCGCGCCGCGCCGCATCGCCGAACACCACCGACTCGCCGGCCGCCGCCGCCGCTGCCACGCGATCGGGGTCGAGGTCGAGTGCCACGTACGAAAGCCCTTCGTATTCGAGCATGCGCGCGAGGTTCTGCCCCGCACGGCCGTAGCCGCACACGATCACGTGGCCGCTCTGCTTGATGCTCTGCGTGGCGATGCGCGTCATCATCAGCGACTGCTGCATCCATTCCGTCGACGAAAGGCGCAGCACAATGCGGTCGGCGTTCTGGATCAGGAACGGCGCGGCGAGCATCGAGAGCAGCATCGCCGCGAGAATCGCCTGAAGCAGGACGGGATCGACGAGATGCTTGTCCAGAATGAGGTTCAGCAGCACGAAGCCGAATTCGCCGGCCTGCGCGAGACCGAGACCGGTGCGCATCGCCACGCCCGGCGAAGCGCCGAAGAGACGCGTGAGCGCCGTGATGGTGACGGCCTTGAGCACGACCGGTCCGATCACGAACGCAGCCACCATGAACGGGTGCTGCCAGATCACGTGCGGGTTGAGCAGCATGCCCGTGGTCACGAAGAAGAGCCCGAGCAGCACGTCGCGAAACGGCTTGATGTCCTCTTCCACCTGATGCTTGTACGGCGTCTCGGCGATCAGCATGCCCGCGATGAACGCCCCAAGCGCGAGCGAAAGGCCGAATTTGTCGGTGATGAACGCCGCACCCAGCGTGACGAGCAGCACGTTGAGCACGAACAGTTCCTGCGAGCGGCGCCGCGCGACCACGTTGAACCAGCGCGTCATGAACTTCTGCCCGACGATGAGCAGAATGCCGAGCGCGAGCACGATCTTGATGGCGGCCATGCCGAGCGACTCGACGAGCGATGCCGACGAACCGCCGAACGCCGCGATCACGATGAGCAGCGGCACCACGGCGAGATCCTGGAACAGCAGCACGCCGAGAATGTTGCGGCCATGCTCGGACTCGATCTCCAGACGCTCCGCCAGCATCTTGCTCACGATGGCCGTGGACGACATGGCCAGCGCGCCGCCCAGCGCGATACAGGCCTGCCAGGTAATGTGCACCCACGGCGCGAGCGCGAGCCCGACCAGCAGCGCGACCGCGATCGTGCCCATGACCTGCGAGAGCCCGAGGCCGAACACGGCCCGCCGCATGGTGCGCAGCTTCGAGAGGGAGAACTCGAGGCCGATCGAGAACATCAGGAACACGACGCCGAACTCGGCCAGATTCTGCGCGCCCGCCGTGTTCGGCACGATGCCGAGCGCCTGCGGACCGACCAGAATGCCGACCGTGAGATAGCCGAGCATCGGCGGCAAGTTCAGATAACGGAACAGCACGACGCCAACCACCGAGGCGAGCAGCAGAAACAACGTCATTTCCAGCGGGGAAATCATCGTGTGAAGCGTCCTCGGTCGTGAATGTGGCGGCGATGCAAACGAAATGAATATTGCCCGCGCCGGTCGGGTCCATGATCGGCGCAAATCGGGATTAAAGGGAAGTACCGCGGAAGAGGGGCGCAAAGGCGGCAAAAGCCGGCGCTTTGGCACTGAGAGCGCCGGCGCGGCGCTCATACGCCTTTGCTATACTCCGCGAATGATAGCGAAAATCAATGGCGATCGGGCGCTGAAGCTCGCTCGCGACGTGCTCGACATCGAAGCCGACGCCGTGCGCGGACTTCGCGACCGGCTCGACGACAACTTCGTCGGCGCGGTCGACCTCATCCTCAGTTGCCGCGGACGCGTAGTCGTCTCCGGTATCGGCAAATCGGGCCACATTGCCCGCAAACTCGCGGCCACGCTCGCCTCCACCGGCACGCCGGCGTTCTTCGTGCATCCCGCCGAAGCGAGCCACGGCGACCTCGGCATGGTGACCGCCGACGACGTGTTCGTCGGCCTGTCCAACTCCGGCGAATCGGAAGAGCTCGTCGCCATCCTGCCGCTCGTCA
The DNA here is from genome assembly GCF_051125205.1 of Paraburkholderia sp. A1BS-2L. Taxonomy (NCBI): domain Bacteria; kingdom Pseudomonadati; phylum Pseudomonadota; class Betaproteobacteria; order Burkholderiales; family Burkholderiaceae; genus Paraburkholderia; species Paraburkholderia sp. A1BS-2L. The sequence continues at coordinate 366,568 of NZ_CP120428.1, read as the reverse complement.
AGCGCATCGGCGCGAAGCTCATCGGCATGACGGGCAACCGCCCGCAGTCCACGCTCGGCAGACTCTGCGACGTGCATCTGGACGCCGGCGTCGAGAAGGAAGCCTGCCCGCTGAATCTCGCGCCCACGGCCAGCACGACGGCGGCGCTCGCGCTTTCCGACGCGCTCGCGGTCGCGGTGCTCGATGCGCGCGGCTTCGGCGCCGACGACTTCGCGCGCTCCCATCCCGGCGGCGCGCTCGGCCGGCGCCTGCTCACCTACGTGCGCGACGTGATGCGCACGGGCGACGCCATCCCGAAGGTGCGCGGCGACGCCACGGTGCGCGACGCGCTCTTTCAGCTCACCGCCAAACGCATGGGCATGACCGCCATCGTCGATGAAGAAGACCGCGTGGCCGGCATCTTCACCGACGGCGACCTGCGCCGCGTGCTCGAACGCGTGGGCGATTTCCGCGATCTGCCGATCGCCCAGGTGATGACGAAGGGCCCGCGCACGATCGGCCCCGACCAGCTCGCGGTGCAAGCCGTGGAACTGATGGAGCGCCATCGCATCAATCAGATGCTGGTGGTGGACGCCGAGGGCATGCTCATCGGCGCGCTCAACATGCACGACCTGTTCTCCAAGAAGGTGATCTGATGAATGCGGCCCCCGGGCTTGACGCGAACGCGCGTGCCGCGCGCGTGCGCTTGATGATTTTCGACGTCGACGGCGTGCTGACCGACGGCGGCCTGCTGTTCACGAGCGCGGGCGACACCATGAAAGGCTTCAACTCGCTCGACGGACACGGCGCAAAGCTCTTGCGCGAAGCCGGCATCGACACGGCCATCATCACCGGGCGCCGCTCGGAGATCGTCGCGTTGCGCGCGAAGGAGCTGCGCATCACGCATCTGTATCAAGGCGTCGAGGACAAGCGCGTCGCATTCGAGGCGCTACTCGCCGAAACCGGCATCACGCGCGAGCAGTGCGGCTACATGGGCGACGACTGGCCCGATCTCGGCGTGATGCTCCAGTGCGGCTTTGGCGCGGCGCCCGCGAACGCGCATCCGGACGTGCTCGCGCGCGCGCACTGGGTCACCGACAAAACCGGCGGCCACGGCGCCGTGCGCGAAGTCGCCGACCTGATCCTGCGCGCCCAGGGCCATTACGACGCCATGCTCGCGGCGGCGTGCGCCCCGCACGCGCCGCACACAGCGGAGTCGCGCGCGGAGTCCCGATGAACCAGCAGAAGTTTCGCCTCACCTCGCTCGTGCCGGTGATCTGCGTGGCGGTGCTCGCCGGCTTCACTTGGTGGCTGATTCAGGCCGTCAAGCCGCGCGAGAACGAAGCCGCGCCGCGCCCGCTCACGCACACGCCCGACTATTTCGCCGACAACTTCTCGGTCTCCGAGCTCGACCAGTCGGGCTCCACGCAATACCGCCTCACCGCCGAGCACATGGTGCATTACGAGGACGACTCGAACAGCGACCTCACGATGCCCGCGGTGCGCGCGTTCCAGCCGGGCAAGCCGGTGGTCACGGCCACGGGCAAGCGCGGCAGGGTCAACGGCGACGCCTCGATCGTCGATCTGTACGACAACGCACGCATTCTGCGCGCAGCCGGCCCGGGCGACCCCGACATGCAGGCTGATTCCGAGCATTTCCGCGTGCTCGTGAACGACGATGTGATCCTGACCGAAAAGCCGGTTAAACTTCGTCGCGGCCAGTCGGTCATGACGGCCACCAGCGGCATGAACTACAACAACGTCACCCGGGTCATCCAGCTCTTCGGCAATGTCCGCGGCGCGATCGCCCCGGCTGATTCCGGCGGCTCGTCCTGATCCCCCGGGCCGTCCACCCAAGGCACGACTGCATGAACGATTCGCTTCCCCGACCTTTGTCCGGCCGCCCGCACGCGCAGGGCTGGCGCCGCGCTGCGTTCGCGACGCTGGCCGCGCTCGCGACCGCGCTGCCGCTCGCATGCATCGCGCCCGCCGCGCACGCCGAGAAAGCCGACAAGGACAAGCCGCTCAACATCGAAGCGGACAACATGACGTACGACGATCTGAAGCAACAGACCGTCTTCACCGGTCACGTGATCGCCACGAAGGGCACGATCATGATCAAGGCCGACAAGCTCGTCGTCACGCAAGACCCGCAGGGCTATCAGTACGCCACCGGCACGGTGGCGCCAGGCACGCCCGAAGCCAACCTCGCGTATTTCCGCCAGAAGCGCGAGGGCATCGACGAATACGTCGACGGCACCGCCGAGCGCATCGACTACGACGGCAAGCAGGACCTCACCACGCTCACCACGCGCGCGACAGTGCGTCGCCTGCAGGGCCTCTCGACGGTGATGGACACGGTCCACGGCAGCGTCATCACCTATGACGGCCAGAACGACTTCTACACCGCGAAGTCGGGCTCGGACGTCGCCGGCCCCGGCAATCCGAAGGGCCGCGTGCGCGCGATGCTCTCGCCGCGCAACGGCGGCGCACAGCCGCTCTCCGGCGGCCCGGCCACGCTCGCGCCCTCCACGACACTCAAGGGAGCGCCGCAACAGTGAACACCGCCACCGTCTCCCCCATCCATCAGCGCACGGCCGCGGGCAAGACGAGCTCGCTCGTCGTGCGCAACCTCAAGAAGCGCTATGGCTCGCGCACCGTCGTCAAGGACGTTTCGCTCGACGTGAAAAGCGGCGAGGTGGTCGGACTGCTCGGACCCAACGGCGCGGGCAAGACCACGTCGTTCTATATGATCGTCGGCCTCGTGCCGCTCGACGCGGGCGAGATCGACCTCGACGGCGAGTCCATCAGCCTTTTGCCGATCCACAAGCGCGCGGCGCTCGGCCTTTCGTATTTGCCGCAGGAAGCGTCCGTGTTCCGCAAGCTCACCGTGGAAGAAAACATCCGCGCGGTGCTGGAACTGCAGACCGACGGGCACGGCAAGCGTCTCTCGAAGGACACCATCGCCACGCGCTCGGACGCGCTCCTCGACGAACTCCAGATCGGCCATTTGCGCGACAATCCGGCGCTCTCGCTTTCGGGCGGCGAGCGCCGCCGCGTGGAAATCGCGCGCGCGCTCGCAACCGATCCGAGCTTCATCGTGCTCGACGAGCCGTTTGCAGGCGTCGACCCGATCGCCGTGCTGGAAATCCAGAAGATCGTGAAGTTCCTGAAGCAGCGCAACATCGGCGTACTGATCACGGACCACAACGTGCGCGAGACGCTCGGCATCTGCGACCACGCGTACATCATCAGCGACGGCAGCGTGCTCGCCGCAGGCGCCCCCGGCGAGATCATCGAGAACGAGAACGTTCGCCGCGTCTATCTCGGCGAGCATTTCCGCATGTGACACGCCGATCCGGGGCGCGCCAGACACCCTGCGCGCCCCGGCCTTGCTCGCCACACCGAGCCGAGCAAGGCCGCCCGGCGCCGCCGGCCGCGCCCCCTCATTTCCGAGAGTTTTCCGTTGTTCCTGCCTGCTGGCGTCGGCTCCGTCCGCCCAGTGAAGTTCATGCGCCGCGCATCGTGCAGGCGTGCGCGCGAGTATTCCGCGCGCTTGTTTGCGCACCAAATTCGCGCTTGCAGCCGCCCTGCGCACTCCCCTCGGGCACGCGCGTTTTCGCGTATGTCGCGTGGTATCGCGAGCGTGGCAAACTCTTTACAATGAATCGCACACTGCCATGAAAGCCAGCCTCCAACTCCGCCTCTCGCAGCACCTCGCGCTCACTCCGCAGCTACAACAGTCGATCCGGCTGCTGCAGCTGTCGACGCTCGAACTGCAACAGGAGGTCGCCACGGCGATCGCGCAGAACCCCTTGCTCGAGAACGAGGACGATTGGATCGCCAGCCCGCTGCGCGTGGCGGCGGACGGCTCGGTCATCGCCCAGCCGCCAGCGCCCTCGGGCGCCGAGCCGATGCAGGGCGCGGGCAACGGCGCAACTTCGTCTGCCAGCGGCGGCGAAAGCGGCGAAGGCGACCCCCAGGGCGTGGACGAATACGACGGCCTCGGCGGCGATGCGAATGGCGAGGCAAGCCAGTGGAACCTGGACGACTACGGCCGCTCCGGCAGCGCCTCCGACGACGACGACCTGCCGCCGCTGCAGATACACGAATCGACCACCACGCTGCGCGACCATCTGATGGCGCAGTTGCGCGAAACCAATGCGAGCCAGCGCGACCGCGCGCTCATTACGTTCCTGATCGAATCGCTCGACGACGACGGCTACCTCTCGTCAACCTGTGAAGAGATTCTTGCCGATATCCCGGAAGAGCTGGAAGTCGACGCCGACGAACTGAACGCGGCGCTCGCGCTGCTGCACAGCTTCGACCCGGCCGGCGTGGGTGCGCGCTCGGCTTCGGAGTGCCTGAAGCTGCAGTTGTTGCGCGTCAATCCGTCTCCCACGCGTACGCTCGCCCTCGAAATCGTGTCGAATCATCTGGAACTACTCGCGGCGCGCGACTTCACGCGTTTGCGCAAGCAACTGAAGGCCGGCGACGATGAATTGCGCGACGCGCATACGCTGATCCGCTCGCTCGAACCGTTTCCGGGCGCGGCGTACGGCAAGGCCGAAGCCGACTATGTGGTACCGGACATCATCGTGAAGAAGTCCGGCCAGAACTGGCACGCCGAACTCAATCCGGAAGTGGTGCCCAAGCTGCGCATCAACCACCTGTACGCCAACATCCTGCGCAACAACCGGGGCGATCCGGGCAGCGGGTCGCTGCGGCAGCAGTTGCAGGAAGCGCGCTGGCTCATCAAGAACATCCAGCAGCGCTTCGATACGATCCTGCGCGTCGCGCAGGCGATCGTCGAGCGTCAGAAGAATTTTTTCGTGCATGGCGAGATTGCCATGCGCCCCTTGGTTTTGAGGGAGATTGCTGATACGCTGGGCCTACACGAATCTACTGTCTCGCGTGTGACAACCGGTAAATACATGCTGACTCCATTCGGGACACTTGAATTTAAGTACTTCTTCGGATCGCATGTTTCAACGGACACGGGAGGCGCCGCATCATCTACCGCCATTCGTGCCCTCATCAAGCAACTCATAGGAGCCGAGAACACCAAATCCCCTCTTTCGGACAGCCGCATAGCCGAACTGCTGGCGGAACAGGGTTTCGTGGTTGCGCGACGCACTGTCGCGAAGTACCGCGAGGCGCTGAAGATCCCGGCGGTTAATCTGCGCAAGTCTCTTTAAGCCTGTTCCGGCCTTTGCGGAATGGGCATTTTCCGGCCGCGGCGCCAGTTGGCGGAGATGGCCAGTCGGGCTAGCCCCCTCGTGACGGCCTTTCGGGGAGCCGAACGACCTGGGCGAGTCAGTCGACCGGCACAGCCGCGCTTCACGCGTCACGCGGCCAATAGCCTGGAGAAGCACTATGAATCTGAAGATCAGTGGACACCATCTCGAAGTAACGCCAGCGTTGCGAGAATACGTGATCACCAAACTGGACAGGGTGCTAAGACATTTCGATCAGGTCATCGATGGCAATGTGGTCCTCTCGGTCGACAACCACAAGGAAAAGGACAAGAGACAGAAGGTTGAAGTGAACCTTCATCTGAAAGGCAAGGATATTTTTGTGGAAAGCGCGAACGGCGACATGTACGCCGCCATCGATCTCGTGGTCGATAAACTCGATCGTCAGGTCGTGCGCCACAAGGATCGCCTGCAAGGGCATCAGCACGAATCGCTCAAGTATCAGCCGGCTGCTCCGATCGAAGTTCCGCCGCAATAACGCAGTGAACATCCGGAGTTGATTCAACCCCGATTGCTGGCTTGAGCAAATGCGCGAAATCTGGCCTCAGCCAGATCTCAAGCAGGCCGCCAACGAAGCCGCCCTCGCCGGGCGGCTTTTTCGTGGACCGTTTCGTGGACCTTCCCGAGCACAGGATCCGTATGTCCGGCATCGAACGGTGCTCGAGAGTGCAACCGTGCAACAATGGTTGCGCCGATGCATGGCGCATCGCACCATCGGCCAGTACGCTTGTTCTATAATGGTCCAGTCACTTTCGGGGTAATACGTCCCCATGGTCCCGGCATCGCGCTGGTCGTGCCAGGCGAGGTGCCGGCTGCGCAGGGTTTGTCCTGCGCGCAACGGCGTGTCGCCTCGCGCATCAGCTGCGCCGATTGTCGGGGTGAGGAGCATTCAGGCCACGTTTTCGCCTGCCAACATGAATCGTTTAGCCAAAATACTTCCCATCGAGAACGTCGTCGTCGGTCTGTCCGTTACCAGCAAGAAGCGCGTCTTCGAACAAGCTGGCCTGATCTTCGAAAACCAGAACGGCATCGCCCGCAGCACGGTTACCGACAATCTGTTCGCGCGCGAGCGTCTCGGCTCCACGGGCCTCGGTGAAGGCGTGGCCATTCCGCACGGCCGCATCAAGGGCCTGAAGCAGCCGCTCGCCGCCTTCGTGCGGCTTGCCGAGCCGATTCCCTTCGAAGCGCCCGATGGCCAGCCCGTCTCGCTCCTCATTTTTCTGCTCGTGCCGGAACAGGCCACGCAGCAGCACCTTGAAATTTTGTCCGAGATCGCCCAACTGCTGTCGGATCGCGAAACACGCGAACGGCTGCATACTGAGGAAGATCGGGAGACGTTGCATCGACTGCTCACCCAGTGGCAACCTTGATGTAACGCGCGGCCCCTGATGTAACTCGTGGCTTTTTGCGCATTTGGCGCCAGGACTCATGGACACTTCCAGCATCAACGCCCAAAGCATCTTCGACGACAACGCCACCACGCTGAAGCTTAGCTGGCTGACGGGGCACGAAGGCTGGGAACGCGGCTTTTCGGCCGAGACGGTGGCAACGGCGACGGCCAGCGCGGACCTCGTCGGCCACCTGAACCTGATCCACCCGAACCGCATCCAGGTGCTCGGCGACGCCGAAATCCATTACTACCAGCGCCAGACCGACGAAGACCGCTCGCGCCACATGGCCGAGCTCATCGCGCTCGAGCCGCCGTTCCTCGTAGTCGCCGACGGCATGACCGCGCCGCCCGAACTGGTGCTGCGCTGCACGCGCTCCTCCACGCCGCTCTTCACCACGCCCATGTCGGCGGCCACGGTGATCGACAGCCTGCGCCTCTACATGTCGCGCATCCTCGCGCCGCGCGCGACGCTGCATGGCGTATTCCTCGACATTCTCGGCATGGGCGTGCTGCTGACCGGCGACTCGGGCCTCGGCAAGAGTGAACTCGGCCTCGAACTCATCAGCCGCGGCCACGGCCTCGTGGCTGACGACGCCGTGGACTTCGTGCGCCTCGGCCCCGATTTCGTCGAAGGCCGCTGCCCTCCGCTCCTGCAGAACCTGCTCGAGGTGCGCGGCCTGGGTCTGCTCGACATCAAGACGATCTTCGGCGAGACCGCCGTGCGCCGGAAGATGAAGCTCAAGCTCATCGTGCAACTGGTGAGGCGGCCCGACGGTGAATTCCAGCGCTTGCCGCTCGAAAGCCAGACCGTGGACGTGCTCGGCCTGCCCATCAGCAAGGTCACGATCCAGGTGGCGGCTGGGCGCAACCTCGCGGTGCTCGTCGAGGCCGCCGTGCGCAACACCATCCTGCAATTGCGCGGCATCGACACCCTGCGCGACTTCATGGACCGCCAGCGTCTCGCCATGCAGGATCCGGACAGCCAGTTCCCCGGCAAGCTGATCTGATTCGGCAAACGCGCCCATGACGCGCGATCTGTGCGCCGCAGCGTCATCACCGGCGCATAGATCGAATGCTATGATGACCCAATCGGGTTCACCCTCTTTCTCATGCGTATCATCCTGCTCACCGGCATTTCGGGCTCCGGCAAGTCAGTGGCGCTGAATGCGCTCGAAGACGTCGGCTATTTCTGCGTCGACAATCTGCCTCCGCGCTTTCTGCCGCAGCTTGCCCAATATCTCTCCGAAGACGGCTACGAGCGTCTCGCGGTTGCGATCGACGCGCGCTCGAGTTCCTCGTTCGAGGACATGCCGGAGATGATCCGCGACCTCGCGCGCGAGCACGATGTGCGCGTGCTGTTCCTCAATGCGAGCACGCAGTCGCTCATTCAGCGCTTTTCCGAGACGCGCCGCCGCCATCCGCTTTCCGGGTCCGTCGCGCACGACGCCAACGTCGGCATGCTCAAGTCGCTTGAAGAGGCCATCGAGCACGAGCGCGAATTGGTCGCCAATCTCGCCGAATTCGGCCATCAGGTCGACACGAGCAACCTGAGCGCCAACGCCCTGCGTCAGTGGATCAAGGTATTCGTCGAAGGCGGGCGCGGCTCGCTGATGCTCACCTTCGAATCGTTCGGCTTCAAGCGCGGCGTGCCGCTGGACGCCGACCTCGTGTTCGACGTGCGCACGCTGCCGAACCCGCATTACGATGCCCGCCTGCGACCGCTCACCGGGCTCGATGCGCCCGTGATCGAGTTTTTGGACGCGCAGCCGGCCGTCCACGAAATGATCGACGATATCTACGCGTTCGTCGCGAAATGGCTGCCGCATTTCCGCGACGACAATCGCAGCTACCTGACCGTCGCGATCGGTTGCACCGGCGGCCAGCATCGCTCGGTCTACATTGCCCAGACGCTCGCCACACGCTTCGCCGGCGAGTCAAACGTCATCGTGCGTCATCGCGACGCGCCACTCGACGTCGGAGAATCGTCCCGGCTGATCGCCTAACGCGGCCGCGTCGCGCGGCCCTTAACCGAAAGCGTTGCGCCATGTCTTCTTCTCCTGCCGTGCTCGCCGATTTGCCGCTCTTTCCGCTGCATACGGTGCTCTTCCCCGGCGGCTTGTTGCCGCTGAAGATCTTCGAAGCGCGTTATCTGGATATGGCGCGCGAATGTCTGCGCGAGAAAACACCGTTCGGCGTATGCCTGATCAAGAGCGGCGCCGAGGTCGCGCAACCCGACGAAGTCGCCGCGGTTCCCGAAAGCGTGGGCTGTCTCGCCGAAATCGAGCAGTGCGATGTCGAAACTTTCGGCATGCTGCACATTCGCGCGCACGGCACGCGGCGCTTCAGACTGCTCTCGCATCGCGCGGAAGCAGACGGCTTGCTGGTAGGCATGGCCGAGCCGCTCCCCGAGGACATTCCGCTCGAAGGCGCGGAGCATCTCGCACGCTTCGGCGCGTGCGCCGAGGTGCTGGAGCGCATCATCGCGACGATCCGCGAGCGCGATGCGGCGAGTCTGCCGTTCGCGGAGCCATTCCGGCTCGACGATCCGTCGTGGGTCTCCAACCGCCTCGCGGAGGTCCTGCCAATTGCATTGCGCGCACGGCAGAAGCTGATGGAACTCAACGACGCCGGTGCGCGCATCGACGTCGTGCATCACTACATGCAGCAGCATCAGTTGCTGTAACGCTCACTGCCTACGTTTTTGCATCAGATCAACGAACCGCGCAGGCCGTCGAGCAGCTTGCGCACCGGCGCGGGCACGCCGTAAGCGTCGATCTCGCGCAGCGGGACCCACGCCGTTTCCGCCTCATTCGCCGCGAGCCCGGCGCCCCTGCGCTCGAGTTCGAGTTCGATCATGCGCGGCTCGATGTCGAGCTTGAAGTGCGTGAACGTATGCGTGAGCGATGCGAGCGGCGAAGCTTTCGCGCTCGCGCCGAACCGCTGCGCGCGGTCGGCCAGCGCCGCTTCGCCCGCGGCTTCGGGCAGGCTCCACAGACCGCCCCAGATGCCCGTGGGCGGGCGCTTCTCCAGCATCACCGCGTCGCCGTCGAGCAGCACGAGCATCCACGTGCGGCGTGTGGGCACGGCCTTCTTCGGACGCGCAGCGGGCAACTGGCGCTGGCGGCCTGTCGTCTTCGCCACGCAATCGCTCGCAAAAGGGCAGCGCTCGCAATCGGGCTTGCCGCGCGTGCACAGCGTCGCGCCAAGATCCATCAGCCCCTGGGTGTAGGCGCTCACCTCGGCGTCGCTGGCATCGGCGCCCGGCACGAGCGATTCGGCGAGCGTCCACATCGCGTTCTCCACGCGCTTCTCGCCGGGAAAGCCTTCCACGCCGAACACCCGCGCCAGCACGCGCTTCACGTTGCCATCGAGAATCGTCGCGCGCGCGCCGAACGCGAACGACGCGATCGCCGCCGCCGTCGAGCGGCCGATGCCGGGCAAATCGGCGAGCCCTTCGACCGTCGATGGGAACCGGCCGCCGTGCTCCTGCGCGACCACCTGCGCGCATCGATACAGATTGCGCGCACGAGAGTAGTAGCCGAGCCCGGCCCATAGCGCCATCACGTCGTCGATGGGTGCGGCCGCGAGCGTCTCGACCGTGGGAAAGCGTTCGAGAAAGCGCGCGTAGTACGGAATCACCGTGGATACCTGCGTCTGCTGCAGCATGATTTCCGAGAGCCAGATGCGATAGGGGTCGCGCGTGTTCTGCCATGGCAGATCGTGGCGGCCGTGTTCGCGCTGCCACGCAATCAGGCGTGGCGCGAAACTCGCGAGCAGATCGTCCGGATACGTGCCGGCAGCGGGCTTTTCGGTAGATGCGGATGAAAGATACATGGAAGAGCTTGCAGGAGAAACCTGCCCTCAGCGCTGACAGCGCGGACAGAAATAGGTCGACCGCTGGCCCTGCACGATCTGTGTGATCGGCGTGCCGCACACGCGGCAAGGCTGGCTCGCGCGGTCATAAACGAAATATTCGAGCTGGAAGTAGCCGCTTTCACCGTTGCTGCCGACAAAATCGCGCAGCGTGCTGCCGCCCTTCTCGATGGCCGAGGCCAGCACGGCGCGCACGGCGTCCGCGAGCAGTTCGTAGCGCGCGAGCGAGATGCGGCCCGCTGCCGTGGTCGGCCGGATGCCCGCGCGAAACAGGCTTTCCGATGCGTAGATATTGCCGACGCCCACCACGATGTCGCCGGCGAGCAGCGCCTGCTTGACGGACACCTTACGGCCGCGCGTCTCGCGAAACAGCAGTGCGCCCGAGAATGCTGGCGTAAACGGCTCGATGCCGAGATTCGCAAGGAGCGGATGGCCAAGCACGTCGCCCGCCTCGCGCGGATGCCAGAGCACGGCGCCGAAGCGGCGCGGATCGCGAAAACGCAGCGTGAAGTCGTCGAAGAACCAGTCGACGTGATCGTGCTTCTCCGCGGCCGGCGGCTTTGGAAGATTGCGTAATACGCGCAGCGTGCCGGTCATGCCAAGATGAACGATGAACCAGCCCTCGTCGACCTCGAACAGCAAGTACTTGCCACGCCGGCCCACGGAACGAATCGTGCGCCCGCGCAGCGTGCGCGCGAGCGTGGCCGGCACAGGCCAGCGCAGGGCCGGATTGCGCACCTCGACGCGCTCGACGCGGCGGCCCGCTACCCACGGCTCGATGCCCCTGCGGGTGACTTCAACTTCTGGCAGTTCTGGCATGTCTAAAAAGGGGTGAGAGGTTGTGCCGGAACAATCCGGCGAGCGTAGCCGCGCTGGTCTGCAACTTGCGTCGCCGTTGTGCGCGTATTGTATCCAGCGCGTTACAATCGACCGAAACATTCGACGGAATTCCATGGAACTGTCTTTCGTAAAGCTGTTTGCGAAGCGCTCGCTGCGGGGCTTCAAAGCGGGCTCCAGGGCGGCAGCGCCGCGTCTGCGCGAAGCGCGTCAACTACGCGTGCCGGGTCCCCGGCGCCTGATCGGCGCTGCGGTGCTCGCGGCCTGGGCGTTGACGACATCGAGCGCGTACGCACAGGATCAGGCCCCCACCTCGGACGACACTTCCGTCACCATGCCGGATGTGTTCGGGCCCGCTTCGCCCGACGAAAAGAAGGACCTGCCGGGCGTCGCGCTCTCGAGCCAGATCGTCTTCCAGGTGCTTGCCGCTGAAATCGCGTTGCAGCGCAATCAGCCGGCGCCGGCCTACCAGACCTATCTCGCACTCGCCCGCGACACGCACGACCCGCGCATGGCGCAGCGCGCGACGGAAATTGCGCTCGCGGCGCAAAGCCCCACCGACGCGCTCACCGCCGTGCAGCTCTGGCAGCAGTACGCGCCGGATTCGGAGCGTGCCGCGCAGCTGGACTCCTCGCTGCTCGTGCTTGCGGGCAAGCCCGCCGAGGCGCAGCCGCTGCTCGCGCGCGAGTTGGCCCGCGTGCCGGCGGAAAGCCGCGGCCAGGCGCTGCTCTCGTTGCAACTGCTGCTCTCGCGCGGCCCGAATCGCGCAGGCGGCCTCGATGTGCTCAAAGCGCTGCTCAAGGACGACATGAACCGTCCCGAGGCGCAACTCGCCCTCGGACGCCAGCAACTGCTCGTCGACGACGTGCCAGCCGCGCGTAAATCGTTCGAGCAGGCGCTAGCCATCAAGCCCGACTATCTGCCCGCCGCGCTGATGCTCGCGCAGATGGGCCCGGAAGAGCGCCAGGAAGGCATCGCGTCGATCGAAAAATTTGTTCAGCAGAATCCGAAGTCGCGTGAAGGACGTCTTGCGCTCGCGCAAACCTACCTCGCCGCAGACCGCCTCGACGACGCGAAAAAACAGTTCGAGTTTCTGCACAAGGCCAATTCGACGGACCTGATGCCACTGATGGCGCTCTCGCTCATCGACGTGCAGCAGAAGAAGTACGACGAGGCCAAGCAATATTTGGTGCAGTACACGCAGGTGGCGGAAAAAACGCCGGGCGCGGATCCGGGCCAGGGCTACATTTATCTCGCGCAGCTCGCCGCCGAGCAAAAGGACGACGCGGGGGCGCAGCAGTGGCTCAACAAGATTCAGCCCAGCAGCCAGCAGTATGTGCCTGCGCAGATTACGCGTGCGCAGATGCTCGACAAGCAGGGCAAGGTCGACGAGGCACGCCGTCAGCTCGCGAGCATCCAGTCCGACGACCCACGCGACCAGGCGCTGATCGCGCGCACGGACGCCGCCATCCTGTTCGACGCGAAGCGCTATGCGGAAGCGGAATCGCGCCTCGCCAAGGCCACCGCCGACTTCCCGGACGACCCCGATCTCACCTATGACTACGCCATGGCCGCCGAAAAGACCGGCCACTACGAAGTCATGGAAGCGCAGTTGCGCAAGTTGATCAAGACGCAGCCCGACAACCCGCAGGCCTACAATGCGCTCGGCTACTCGCTCGCGGACCGCAACCAGCGCCTGCCGGAAGCGGACAAGCTGGTCGAAAAAGCTTCGTCGCTCGCCCCTGACGACGCGTTCATCATGGACAGCGTGGGCTGGGTGAAGTACCGCATGGGCGACAACGCCGACGCCATCAAGCTATTGCGCAAGGCCTACAGCCTGCAGCCGAACGCCGAGATCGGCGCGCACCTCGGCGAGGTGCTGTGGAGGAATGGCGACCAGGACGGTGCGCGCCAGGCCTGGCGCGAGGCGCGCAAGCTCGAACCCGACAACGACACACTCCTGAAGACGCTCAAGCGCTTCCAGGTCAACGATCTCTGATGGCTGAATTTCAACCGCATCTCCACCCCACCGCCTCTGCCGCTGCGAGACGCGCCTCGCGACTGATCCCGCGGCCGGCGCTGGGCGTGGCGGCGGCCGGGCTGCTCGCCGGATTGCTCACGCTCGCGGGCTGCGCGACGCAAGTGCCGCGTGAACCGTCCACGGCTCGCGCCACGACGTCGCTCACCACGCAAACGAGCCGCGCCTACCATGGCCGCTTCGCCGTTCAATACGATGACCAGAACGGCCAGCAGCGCAACGCCTACGGCAATTTCGACTGGCACGAAGCCGATTCGACCGTGACACTGCAACTGCTCAATCCGCTTGGGCAGACGCTTGCCGTCGTCACATCGTCGCCGGGCCAGGCCACGCTCGAATTGCCGAACAAGCAGCCGCTCACCGCCGACAACGTCAGCACGCTGATGCAGCAGGCGCTCGGTTTCGCGCTGCCGGTGGAAGGTTTGCGCTACTGGCTGCAGCCGTCGGTCGCCCCCACGTCGCGCGCGCATACGACGCCCGACGCGAAAGATCCGCTGCGCCTCGCGCAGATTCAGCAGGATGGCTGGACCATCGACTATCTCGCCTACGCAGACGCCCCCGCCACCGGCGTCAAGCGCGTGAACCTCATGCGCGACGACCCGCCGCTTCAGATCAAACTCGTGCTCGACCAGTAAAGGAATTGCGCCCTGCGGCGGCAAGCGCGATGCGCGCGCCGCCGCAAGGCGCCTACCCGCATCATGACCGAAACCCAGGACTCGCTGCGCGACTGCCTCGCGCCCGCGAAACTCAATCTCTTCCTGCACATCACGGGTCGCCGGCCCAACGGCTATCACGACCTGCAAACCGTCTTCCAGTTGCTCGATTGGGGCGACACGCTGCATTTCACGCGCCGCCTCGACGGCCGCATCACGCGCACCACGGAGGTTGATGGCGTCCCCGCCGAGCAGGACCTTACCGTGCGCGCCGCGACGTTGCTCAAGCAACATACCGGCACGTACGAAGGCGTCGAAATCGACATCGAAAAGCGTCTGCCGATGGGCGCAGGCCTTGGCGGCGGCAGCTCGGATGCGGCCACCACGCTGCTCGCACTCAATCGCCTATGGAAGCTCAACCTGCCGCGCGAGGAATTGCAGGCGCTCGCGCTCAAACTCGGCGCCGACGTGCCCTTCTTCGTCTTCGGGAAAAATGCGTTCGCCGAGGGTGTTGGCGAGGCGCTGGAGGCTGTACAATTGCCCCCGCGCCACTTTTTGGTGGTGACACCGCGAGTTCATGTTCCTACCGCTGAAATTTTTTCAGAAAAGTCATTGACAAGGGACACAAGAGCCTGCACAATAGCAGTCTTTATTGCACAGCAAGCAACGCAGAAGGGATGGCCAGACAGCTTCGGCCAAAACGACATGCAAGCGGTTGTCGCAGGAAAATACGCGGAAGTAGCGCAGGTGCTCAGATGTTTTGAAAACGTCGCTCCAGCGCGGATGACCGGGTCGGGCGCAAGTGTTTTTGCAGCGTTCGCCAGTCGGGCTGAAGCAGAAGTTGCGCAAGCGCAGCTTCCGGCAGACTGGAGAAGTGCAGTGACGTCGAGCCTGGACACGCATCCACTCTTCGCTTTCGCGGCATAGTTTTGCGTGGCTGATCGTCCTACCGGTCAGTCAAGCTCGAAGTTGAGTGTAGGGGAGTCGCCAAGTTGGTTAAGGCACCGGATTTTGATTCCGGCATGCGAGGGTTCGAGTCCTTCCTCCCCTGCCAAAAATTCTAAAGCAGTTCACCCAAGTAGTTCCTCTCGCCCCCCCAAGTCCGCAGCAGGTGCATGATGAGCAGCCATGACGGCCTGATGGTTTTTACTGGCAACGCGAATCCCGCGCTTGCACAGGAAGTCGTCAAGATCCTCGGTATTCCCCTCGGTAAGGCTATGGTTAGCCGCTTCTCCGACGGTGAAATCCAAGTCGAAATCCAGGAAAACGTGCGTGGCAAGGACGTCTTCGTCCTTCAGTCGACCAGCGCGCCGACCAACGACAACCTGATGGAACTGATGATCATGGTCGATGCGCTCAAGCGCGCATCCGCAGGCCGGATCACCGCAGCCATTCCCTATTTCGGCTATGCCCGTCAAGACCGCCGCCCCCGTTCGGCGCGCGTCGCCATCTCGGCGAAGGTCGTAGCGAACATGCTGGAAATCGCGGGCGTCGAGCGGATCATCACGATGGATCTGCACGCTGACCAGATCCAGGGTTTCTTCGATATTCCCGTCGACAACATCTACGCAACGCCTGTGCTGCTCGGCGATCTGCGCAAGCAGAACTACGAGAACCTGCTGGTCGTTTCGCCGGACGTCGGCGGCGTGGTGCGCGCTCGTGCGCTCGCCAAGCAACTGAACTGCGATCTCGCGATCATCGACAAGCGTCGCCCGAAGGCGAACGTCTCCGAAGTGATGAACATCATCGGTGAAGTCGAAGGCCGCACCTGCGTGATCATGGACGACATGGTCGACACCGCCGGCACGCTCTGCAAGGCAGCGCAAGTGCTCAAGGAACGCGGCGCGAAGAAGGTGTTCGCTTACGCCACGCACCCGGTGCTCTCGGGTGGCGCGGGCGAGCGCATCGCCGCTTCGGCGCTCGACGAACTGGTCGTGACCGACACCATCGCGCTGGGCGAAGAAGCCCGGTCGTGCGCGAAGATCCGTTCGCTCACGAGCGCGGGTCTGCTGGCGGAAACGTTCTCGCGTATCCGCCGCGGCGACTCGGTGATGTCGCTGTTCGCGGAAAGCTAAAGAGATTCGCGCCGAAGCGCGGCATTCGCAAGGGTGCCGCGCTTTGGTGTAATCGGCGCAAGCGGACGAAGGTTTGCGCCGCATCGCAGGGGCCTTCTGGTGGATATCCAGCCGAAAGGACCCCGTTTTATTTACTGCCTGGTCGCGGGCAGTGCATCAACTGAGAACATCATGAAAGTCATCGCTTTCGAACGCAATCTGCAAGGTACGGGTGCGAGCCGCCGCCTGCGCAATGCTGGCAAGACCCCTGGCATCGTTTACGGTGTCGGCGCCGAGCCGCAACTGATCGAACTCGATCACAACGCGCTGTGGCACGCCCTGAAGAAGGAAGCTTTCCACTCGTCGATCCTCGACCTCGAAGTGGCCGGCAAGTCGCAGCAAGTCCTGCTGCGCGACGTGCAATACCACCCGTTCCGTCAGCTCGTGCTGCACGTGGACTTCCAGCGCGTGGATCCGAACAAGAAGATCCACACGAAGGTGCCCCTGCACTTCATGAACCAGGAAACCAACCCGGCCGTGAAGCTGGGCGGCGCGATCATCTCGCACGTTCTGGCTGAAATCGAAGTCCAGTGCCTGCCGAGCCAACTGCCGGAATTCCTCGAAGTCGACCTCGCGAAGATCGAAGCCGGCCAATCGCTGCACGCCAAGGACATCACGCTGCCCGCAGGCGTCACGCTGGTTCCGCACGTCGAAGCCGAAAACCCGGTGGTCGCGTCGGCACCCGTGCCGGCTGGCGCTCAAGCGGCTGCTGAAGGCGAAGAAGCAGCGGCTGAGTAAGTGCCCAGCAAGAATTAAGCTGATCCTCTCGATCCGTTTCAAAGAAACGGACGACGTGACCCGCCGCGGTTCGCCCCGGCGGGTTTTTTTTCGCAGTTTTTTCGTACACTTGCGGATTGTTTCAATGAATTCTGCAGGCGGAATACCACAATGATCAGGTTGATCGTCGGGCTCGGCAATCCGGGCGCCGAATACACGGCAACGCGACACAACGCGGGCTTCTGGCTCGTGGACCAGCTCGCGCGTGAAGCCGGCACGACGCTGCGCGACGAGCGGCGTTTCCATGGCCACTATGCGAAGGCGCGCCTGTACGGCGAGGAAGTGCATCTGCTCGAGCCGCAGACCTATATGAACCGTTCGGGCCAGTCGGTCGTCGCGCTCGCGAACTTCTTCAAGATCCTGCCCGATGAGATCCTCGTCGCGCACGACGAGCTCGACCTTCCGCCCGGCACCGTCAAGCTCAAGCTCGGCGGCGGCAGCGGCGGCCACAACGGCCTGAAGGACATTTCCGCACATCTGTCGACGCAGCAATACTGGCGCTTGCGCATCGGCATCGGCCATCCGCGCGACCTGATTCCCGAAGGCGCGCGCGCCGGCGCCAAGCCCGACGTGGCGAACTATGTGCTCAAGCCGCCGCGCCGCGAAGAGCAGGACGTGATCGACGCGTCGATCGAGCGGGCGCTCGCAGTCATGCCCACGTTCGTGAAGGGCGAGGCCGAGCGCGCGGTCATGCAGTTGCACCGCAACGGCTGATTTCGGCGCGCGTTGCTTTCATCGCGTCCATCCTCTGCAAGCCACCTCGAAGTATCGAAGGAGAGCAACTTGAGTCGTTACTGGAGTGACATCGTCCACCGCCTCGTGCCCTACGTGCCGGGCGAACAGCCCGCGCTCGCGAAGCCGGTGAAGCTCAATACCAACGAGAATCCGTACCCGCCCTCGCCGCGCGTGCTCGAAGCGATTCGCGCCGAACTCGGCGAAACGGCCGAGTCGCTGCGCCGCTATCCGGACCCGGTCGCCAAGCGCCTGCGCGCCGCTGTGGCCGCGCATCACGGCATTCGCGCGGATCAGGTGTTCGTGGGCAACGGCTCCGACGAGGTGCTCGCACATGCGTTCCAGGCGCTGCTCAAGCACGACAAGCCGATTCTCTTTCCCGACATCACGTACAGCTTCTACCCGACCTATGCGCGCCTTTACGGGGTCGAGTACCGCACGGTGCCGCTCGATGCGCAGTTCGCGATTCGCGTGGACGACTATCTGCCCGCGAATGGCGCAACGAATGGCGGCGTGATTTTCCCGAATCCGAACGCGCCCACGGGCCACGCGCTGCCACTCGCGGAAATCGAGCGGCTCGTAGCAGGCAACGCCGATTCCGTCGTGGTGCTGGACGAGGCCTATGTCGATTTCGGCACGCAATCGGCCATCGCGCTGATCGACCGCTACCCGAACCTGCTGGTCGTGCATACGACCTCGAAGTCGCGCTCGCTCGCGGGCATGCGCGTGGGTTTCGCGTTCGGCCATGCCGATCTGATCGACGCGCTCAATCGCGTGAAAGACAGCTTCAACTCCTATCCGCTCGACCGCCTCGCGCAAGCCGCGGCGACCGCGGCCTACGAGGACGCAGAATGGCTGGAAACCACCAGCAAGCGGGTCATGGAAAGCCGCGAGCGGCTGACCGCTGCGCTCGCAGCGCTCGGCTTCGAGGTCGTGCCCTCGGCGGCCAATTTCGTGTTCGCAAGGCATCCCGCGCACGATGCGGCGCAAATTTCCGCGAAGCTGCGCGAGAAGGGAATCTTCGTGCGCCACTTCAACGCGCCGCGGGTGAACCAGCACCTGCGTATCTCGATCGGAACCGGCGACGAGTGCAATGCATTGATCGACGCCCTAAAAATGATCGTCGGATAAAAAGTCCGCATGAAATAAAAAACGCGCCTCGATTGAGGCGCGTTTGTCATTTCTGCCTAGCTTTTATTCCAAAGCCGCCAGCATTTCAAGCATTCTTCGCCGCAGTGAGCGCACGGTACTTCTCCATCAATCGCTCGTGCGACTCCGCATGCTCCGGATTTTTCGGAATGCACTCGACGGGACAGACCTGGATGCACTGCGGCTCATCGAAATGGCCAACACATTCGGTGCACTTGTTCGGATCGATCACGTAGATTTCCGGGCCCATCGAAATTGCATCGTTCGGGCACTCGGGCTCGCAGACGTCGCAATTGATGCACTCGTCGGTAATCATCAGGGCCATACTACTCTCGCGTTTCCCTTCAAAAACAATTAATTATAGCGCTGCGGCCGCAACGATGCCGGGGCGTCGAAGCACGCAGCCGCGCGCCTGCGGCCACTTGAGAGAAGGAAGAAAGGCGGCGCCGCACAAATAATGGCTACGGCGGGCGCCGCTCGAACTCAGGCGTTGATCACGCCGGGCCGCCGAGCGCGGCCACCTTGTCCTGGAGTCGCTTTTCCACTGAGGGGAACACGAACTTGCTGACATCACCGCCCAATTGGGCGATTTCGCGCACGATCGTGCCCGAAATGAACTGATATTGATCCGATGGCGTCATGAACATCGTTTCAACATCGGGCAGCAGGTAGCGGTTCATGCCCGCCATCTGGAACTCGTATTCAAAGTCCGACACGGCGCGCAGGCCGCGCACGATCACGCGTGCGTTGTTGTTGCGCACGAAATCCTTGAGCAGGCCCTTGAAGCTCATGACCTGAACGTTCGGATAGTGGCCGAGCACCTCATGCGCAATGTCGAGCCGCTCTTCGAGCGAGAAGAACGGCTTCTTGTTGCGGCTGTCGGCGACACCGACCACCAGCGTGTCGAAAATGCTCGACGCGCGCCGCACGAGATCTTCGTGACCGCGCGTGAGCGGATCGAACGTACCGGGGTACACGGCGACTACCATGAGGCTTCTCCTCTCAACTGAAATGGGGCGCAATGCGCGGTTGATACGCCGCATGCGCAAGTGCCTGCGTGGCGCCAGAATCCGCCCGCCCGCTTCCTTATCGAACGCGCATTATTCCTCATTTTCGCGTTGCAGCAAATGATAGCGAACCGCCCCTGCCTTGCCCTCGCGTACCACGCTCCAGCCCGCCAACGCGGGCTGCGCCGCGGGATCCACGGGCTCGCCAGACTCCACGTAGAGCCAGCCACCGGGCGCGACGAGGGGCGCCGCCAGTTCAAGCGAGCGCACGAGCAGCGCGACATCGCCAAACGGCGGATCGAGGAACACTACGTCGAACGATCCCGGCGCGAGACTGGCGGCGAGCCGCAGCGCGTCGGCTTCGGCCACTTCGATCATGCGCGCCGCCAGATGCGCCTGGTTCGCGCGCAATTGCGCGGCCGCGCGCGCATTGCGCTCGACCATCACCACACGCGCCGCGCCGCGCGACGCCGCTTCGAAGCCGAGCGCGCCGCTGCCCGCGAACAGGTCTAGGCAGCGCTGGCCATCGAGGCGCTGGCCGAGCCAGTTGAAGAGCGTTTCGCGCACGCGGTCGGGCGTGGGCCGCAGGCCCTCGAGATCGAGCACTGGGAGCGGCGTGCGTTTCCAGTCGCCGCCGATGATGCGGATCGTGTGCGTGCCGCCGGCGCGGCCGGCTTGCGCGCCGGGTTTTGCGCCACGAGCGGCGCGCGCACCTTGCGGGCGCGGGGAAGATGAACGGGCCATGCGTTTTTTTCTGAGTGAATCGGTGCCGATCTGCGCCGGCAGACGCCGCGCCGGCCAATGCGCGAACGTTACCACAGGGCCGGGCGCGCGCTGGATATCTACCGCACGTCTGCAGCAACGACGCGCCGGGAAGCGCCTGATAAAATGACGTGTTTTCCACGCGTTGCCCGCCACGTTGCCCACTTGTGCCACGTCGATGAGCGACGTCGATGACCGTTCCTCGGTCAGACCCGCAGCGCGTTTTCCTCACACCAGACCATGTTCAGTTTCTTCAAACGACTCCGGGGCTCAAAGGGCGCCGGAAACGAGGCGGCCGAAACCGACGCGGCGCCCGAAGCGCCAGCGACGCCCGACGCATCGGCGCCCGCCCTGCCCGACGACCACTCTTCAGCTGCACCGGTCTCCATGGCGCCCCCGGCCGAGGCGGTCGAAGCCCAGGGCACCTACGAAAACGAAGCCGTCGAAATCGTCCCGCCGCCCGCGCCCGACGCCAGCGCGAAAAAGTCATGGCTCTCGCGCCTGAAGTCCGGGCTTTCGAAGACCAGCTCGAACATTCAGAGCATCTTCGTCAACGCCAAGATCGACGATGACCTTTACGAAGAGCTCGAGACCGCACTGCTGATGTCCGACGCGGGCGTCGACGCGACCGAGTACCTGCTGGAAACGCTGCGCCAGAAAGTGCGCGCCGAGCGCCTGACCGACGCCCAGCAAGTGAAAAATGCGTTGCGCCAGTTGCTCGTTGACCTGCTCAAGCCACTCGAAAGATCGCTGATGCTGGGCCGCGCGCAGCCGCTCGTGATGATGATCGCGGGCGTGAACGGTGCGGGCAAGACCACGAGCATCGGCAAGCTCGCCAAACATATGCAGAGCTTCAACCAGAGCGTGCTGCTGGCTGCTGGCGACACGTTCCGCGCCGCCGCGCGCGAACAGCTCGCGATCTGGGGCGAGCGCAACAACGTGACGGTCGTGCAGCAGGAAAGCGGCGACCCCGCCGCCGTGATCTTCGACGCAGTGAGCGCGGCGCGCGCGCGCGGCATCAATGTGGTAATGGCTGATACGGCCGGCCGTCTGCCCACGCAGCTGCATCTCATGGACGAGCTCAAGAAGGTTAAGCGCGTGATCGGCAAGGCGCTCGACGGCGCGCCGCACGAAGTGCTGCTCGTGATCGACGCGAACACGGGCCAGAACGCGCTCACGCAGGTAAAAGTATTCGACGATGCGCTCGGCCTGACCGGCCTCATCGTCACCAAGCTCGACGGCACCGCGAAGGGCGGCATTCTTGCTGCCATCGCGCGTCAGCGTCCGATCCCGGTGTACTTCATCGGCGTGGGCGAGAAGGTCGAGGACCTTCAGCCGTTCGTGGCCGAAGAATTCGCGGATGCGCTGCTCGGGAACTGATCCCATCCCGCTGCAAGGAAGCATTGATGCACATGCAAAAGGCGTCGTTCTCGCGAACGACGCCTTTCCATGAACCTTCCTCATTCGGTGGGTTTTTAAGTTAGGGGGAGACGCCGGGGATCGGCACCAGCTCGCGCCCGAGTTCTTTGGCTAACCGTTTGAGGGCCTGCTCCCTGGTTTTGCGGACCTGCTCTTCATAGCGCGCGAGTCCCTTTTCTACGTAGTCGTCGCCCTTGACCATGACGCGCCAGAACCAGCCGGCCAGTTTGCGCGCTAGCGCCTTGGTGGCCACCAGGCCGCCGCGGCGTGCCGCGAGCCGGCGGTAGAAACCGCCCAGCGCAATATCCCGGCTGCGGACCAGGCCTTGCGCCATCATGCAGAACAGCCGTCCGGTACGGTTGCGGGTGCGCTTGGCGCCTTTCTTGCGTTTGCCGCTATCGTGGCTGCCCGGTGCCAGTCCGGCCCAGGCGGTGAAGTGTTTTTCAGTGGGCCAGACGCTCAGGTCGGTACCCACCTCACCGATCAGTTGCAGCACGCCGTAGGACGACAGCGCGGGCAGCTTCGTCAGATCCTGTCCGCCACACATCTGGGCCAGGATCTCGCGCAGCCTGGCAATCTCCGGAGCGTTGACGCTGGTCCGTCGGGTGGATCTGGGCAGCGGCGGTTGGGTGTCATCGTGCGGCGGCAGCACGGTGGCGATGCGTGCGTCGCAATCGGCGATGAGTTTCTGGTAGTGGTCCCAGGATTGCAATGCCTGGGCGAGCGCGAAGAGGTGCTCGTCGGCCCAGGTGCCACGCAGGGCCTCGATCACGGCTTGTTCCTTTTTGCGTCGGATCTGCACGTCGCACAGGGCCACCAGGGCCTCGGGGGAACGCTCGCCGGCGACGATCGCGCGCGCCACCGCCAGGCCGCTGACGCCGGCCAGGGAGGAGATGACATCATGCAGCTTGATGTTCATGCGCTCGAAGGCCTTTTGCATCAGTTGCACGCAGGTGGCGGCGGCGGCCACGTGATCGGCGCGCAGGCGCAGGTAGTCCTGCAGCCGGCGGATGTCAGCCGGTGGCACGAAGCCGGCGTGCAGCAGGCCATGCATGTGGAGCGTGGCGCCCCACTGGCTGTCCGCCATGTCGGTCTTCCTGCCCGGCAGGTTGCGCGTCTGCCGGCCGTTGACCATGCGCACTTCCAGACCGGCGTCTTCCAGCACCCCGTACAACGGCAGCCAGTACACACCGGTCGCTTCCATCGCAACGGAACGCACGCCCTGTGCGAGCAGCCAGTCGCGCAACGCGTGCAGTTGCGAGGTCACGGTGCCGAACACTTCCGGTTTGTTGCCGCCCACCGAAACATGCATGTGCTCGCTGCCAACGTCCACGAATGCGGCGAGCGGATCGAGCATGGGGAGTTCCTGTGACATGATGAATCTCCGCATTGGGCTTCACAATGCGCGCGGTGGCCCTGGCCCGGTCACGTCATTTGAAAAACAAATCTTTCCAGCAGGAAGCAATGCTCACCAAAATGTGCGACTGATCATGACCGGAGCCATGCTTTTTTACAGGCAATCCAACAGTTGTCGGATGCACCAGATCGCGTTGCAGCTACGCTGCCAGGAACCGCTACGCGTGATGTAAGGATAGGCGACAGGCGGTTCATGGTCCGTGTGCGGTTTTGCAAAAAAATGGACGCTTTTTTCATGCGCTCATGCACAAGCGGGACAAGCGCGCCCGCGCCCGCGTCACTCGGCGTCCGGTTGCACGCCCGGCGCGGCGCGCACGAACGCATCGAGCTGCACCGCATGGTCGTGGATGCGCTGGATGGTCGGATAGCGCGCCGTGTCGATCTTGAAGCGATGCGCGTTGTAAATCTGCGGCACGAGGCACAGGTCGGCGAGAGTCGGCGTATCGCCGTAGCAGAGCTTGCCCGTGCGCGGATCGTTCGCAAGGCGCTGCTCCAGCGTGGCGAAGCCAGCTTCGATCCAGTGCCGATACCAGGCATCCTTGGCTGCATCATCCACGCCCAGCGTGTGCTTCAGGTATCTCAGCACGCGCAGATTGTCGAGCGGATGAATTTCGCACGCGATCTGCAGCGCAATCGAGCGCACGTGTGCGCGGTCGGCGGGCGATTTTGGCAACAACGGCGGCTCGGGATGCGTTTCCTCGAGATACTCGATGATCGCCAGCGATTGCTGAATCGTATGATTCTCGTCGTCGATGAGCGTCGGCACGATCGCATCGGGATTGACCTTGCGGTACGCGGGCTTCAGTTGCTCGCCGCCCTCGCGCACCAGATGCACCGGCACGTACTCGTACGGCAGGTTCTTCAGGTTCAGCGCGATGCGTACGCGATACGATGCCGAACTACGAAAATAGCTGTAAAGCTTCATGCTCCCCTCATGTCTTTTGTCGATCGGAGTGAGTGGTTTGGCACTTACTCTGGTCACATGCAAAGCTCGTGCTCCGGTCCCATGCAGAACTCGCCGGTCCTCTGTTTCGCTTCACACCACGCGCACGGAGAACTCGCCGAGGCCGTCCACGCCGCCCTTCATCACATCGCCCGGCTTCACCGCGCCAACGCCTTCCGGCGTGCCCGTATAGATCAGATCGCCCGCCTTCAGCTCGAAGAGCGTGGAGAGAAACGCGATGGTGTCGGCAACGGGCCAAATCATCTGCGAAATGTCGGAGCGCTGCTTCTCCTCGCCGTTCACCGACAGCCAGATCGCGCCATTAGCCATCCGGCCGACGTCCGCCACGCGATGAATCGGGCCGATGGGCGCGGAATGGTCGAAACCCTTCGCGATATCCCACGGGCGGCCGAGCTTCTTCGCTTCGGCCTGCAAGTCGCGGCGCGTCATGTCGAGGCCGAGCGCATAGCCGAATACGTGGTCGAGCGCGTGCTCGACCGGAATATTCTTGCCGCCCTTACCGAGCGCGGCGACCAGTTCCATCTCGAAGTGGACATTCTGCGACTGCGTGGGATACGGGAATTCGGCGGTCGTGCCGGGCGCGACGTAGAGCAGCGCATCGGCGGGCTTGGCGAAAAAGAACGGTGGCTCGCGGCTCGGATCGTGGCCCATCTCACGCGCGTGCGCCTCGTAATTGCGACCGACGCAGTAGATGCGGCGCACCGGAAAGTGCACATCGCTGCCTGCCACGGGCACGGCGGCTTGCGGTAGCGGGTCGAATACGTATGTCATCGGGTTCTCCATCTTGGGATGCGCCGCGCGCCGCTCAAAGCGCACGGCAAGCGAGCGAGCCGCACAGGCACATCGATAACGCCCGCGCGACGTAGAACGCGAGTGTAACGCGCTGCGGAGACGATGCGCCGCGGCGCTCGTGCGATACTTGCCGCATCTTCTTTTGCTCTGGACTACCTGGACCGATTCAGACTGAGCCGGTCCAACTTACAGATGCAAGCAGTCCGGACCTGCCCCAATCGCCCCAATCGCTCCATTCACCACGCCGCCATGAACGCCCCCGATTCCACCGACACCTTCTCCTGCGCCCGCTTCATCAAGGAGATCGGCCGCGGGCCGCACGGTGCGCGTTCGCTGTCGCCGGAAGACACGCAGGCGCTCTACACGGCGATGCTCGACGGCCGCGTGCCCGAGCTCGAACTGGGTGCGGTGCTGCTCGCCTACCGGCTCAAGGGCGAGACCGCCGACGAACTCGCCTCGATGCTCGCCGCCGCACACGCGTCGTTCACGCCCATCGCGGTAGCCGAGGGCGCGTATCGCCCGGTGTCGATTCCGAGCTACAACGGCGCGCGCAAGCAGCCGAACCTCGTGCCGCTGCTCGCGCTGCTGCTAGCGCGCGAAGGCGTGCCGACGCTTGTGCACGGCGTCGCCGAAGATCCGGGCCGCGTGACGAGCGCGGAAATCTTCGCCGCACTGAACCTGCCGGCCGCGCACGATCACGCCGAAATCGAGGCTCAGCTTGGCGAGCACCGCGTGGCATTCGCGTCGATCGAAACGCTCGCGCCGAGGCTCGCGCGTCTCCTGTCGCTGCGCCGGCGCATGGGCGTGCGCAATTCCACGCATACGCTCGTCAAGCTGCTGCAGCCGTTCGCGCGCCCCGGCCTGCGGCTCGTGAACTACACGCATCCCGCCTATCGCGAAAGCCTGAGCGCCCTGTTCGCGGCGCACGCCGATGCAGCCGTGGGCGGCGCGCTCCTCGCGCGCGGCACCGAAGGCGAAGCGGTCGCCGACACGCGCCGCCAGGTGCAGGTGGACTGGCTACACGACGGTGTCTGCGAGACCTTGATCGAGCCTGTGCGCTCGTCGCCGGATACGCCCGAGGTCGACTTGCCCGAAGGCCGTGACGCCCCCACGACGGCAACCTGGATCGAAGCGGTGCTGCGCGGCCATGCGCCGGTGCCCGACGCCATTGCCCGCCAGGTCGAAACCATCAAGCGCATCGCGAAGCGCGCTTAGGTACGACGCTTAGGTACGACGCTTAGGTACGACGTTTAGGTACGACGTTTAGGCCCACGCGGGTCAACGTAGCGCAGCGAATTCGCTGTTGACACATTCGCCGGTCCTGACTTACATTGGACGAATGCGTTCCTTTCCGAACACCCTCCGAATTACCTCCGGCCGCCTAGCGGCCCTATCGCTACGTCTAGCGTAAGCCAGGCGTAGCGCTGCACGACCACCTCTCCGGTCGGCAGTCCTCCCAAGCAGTTCTCGCAGTACCCCAAACCGCAGTTTCTCTACAACCTAGTCGTCTGCATTCGTCCGTTTACCGTTCGGACGAGTCGCGAGGGTCAAAATGCACGTTGCATGGGCTTCGTTCACGTCCTTTTTTGCCGCGCCGGTTGCCGCCGTCACCGTGGCCTGCTTCTTCGCGTCCGTGGTTGCCGCCCGTTCGCCGGAAGTTGTGCGCTCCGTTGCGTACATCGTGCCTCGTCGTCAGCAAGCCAGCCGCTCGCTGCCGACCACCATCGCAAACGACACCATGAAGAACGAGGCATGTCATGTTGCGTAATCCCGCCGAGAAATACCGCCCTTTCCCCGCCATCCGTTTGAACGGCCGCCGATGGCCAACCCGCACCGTCGAGCACGCGCCCATCTGGATGAGCACCGACCTGCGCGATGGCAACCAGTCGCTGATCGAGCCGATGAGCATCGAGCAGAAGCTCGAGTTCTTCGAAATGCTGGTCGAGATCGGCTTCAAGGAGATCGAAGTCGGCTTTCCGTCGGCGTCGCAAACCGACTTCGATTTCGTGCGCAAGCTGATCGACGAAAAGCGCATTCCCGATGACGTGACGATCGAAGTGCTCGTGCAATCGCGCGAAGAACTCATCGCCCGCACGTTCGAGGCGCTCGAAGGCGCACCGCGCGCGATCGTGCACCTCTACAACGCGATCTGCCCGTCGTTCCGCAAGATCGTGTTCGGGCAATCGAAGGACGAGGTGAAAGCGCTTGCCGTGGAAGGCACGCGCCTGATCCGCGAATACGCCGACGCGCGCCCCGACACGCACTGGATCTACCAGTACTCGCCCGAGACCTTCAGCATGAGCGAGCTTTCGTTCGCGCGCGAAGTCTGCGACGCAGTCGCCCAGACCTGGCGCCCGACGCACGATCACAAGATGATCGTGAATCTGCCCGCGACGGTCGAAGCCGCGATGCCCAACGTCTACGCGGACCAGATCGAGTGGATGGACCGCAACCTCGCATACCGCGACAGCATCGTGCTCTCGGTGCATCCGCACAACGACCGCGGCACGGCCGTGGCCGCCGCCGAAATGGCGCTGCTCGCGGGCGCGGACCGCATCGAGGGGTGCCTGTTCGGCAACGGCGAGCGCACCGGCAATGTCGATCTCGTCACGCTCGCAATGAATCTCTATACGCAAGGCATCGACCCGGGCCTCGACTTCTCCGATATCGACACCGTGCGCCGCGTGGTCGAGCGCTGCAACCAGTTGCCGGTGCATCCACGCCACCCGTATGCGGGCGACCTCGTGTTCACGGCGTTTTCGGGCTCGCATCAGGACGCGATCCGCAAGGGCTTTGCGCAGCAACAGCCCGACGCCGTCTGGGAAGTGCCCTATCTGCCGATCGATCCCGCCGATCTCGGCCGCAGCTACGACGCCGTGATCCGCGTGAACAGCCAGTCGGGCAAGGGCGGCGCCACCTGGCTGCTCGAGCGCGGCATGGGCTTCACGCCGCCGCGCCGCGTGCAGATCGAATTCAGCCACGCCGTGCAGACGGTCACCGACGGCTCGGGCGAGGAAATTTCGGGCGACGCAATTTGCGCGCTCTTCACGCGCGAATACCTCGAGACGCACGGTCCGGCCACGCACGCCGGCGCGGGGCGGGTGCGCTGGGAAGGCCGCGACGTCGCCATGCCGGCAGCGGCGCAGATCGATCAGGCCTACGCCCAGGCAATGGCCGGGGCGATTGCGGCAGCCTCGGGGGAAAGCGTCGAAATCACTTCATTCGAAACCATGCGCACGGCGCAGGGCGCCACGGCGGTATTCGTCGGTTGCCGCGTGGGCGGCCAGCCGCTGCGTCACGGCGTCGGCGTGGCCGACGACGCCGCCCATGCGGCTGTCGCCGCCGTGGTGAGCGCGGTCAACCGCGCCGCCTGGCCTCGGGTTGACCAGCGCGCGGCGGCCTGATTACACCGGCATGCATGCCGCTCCTCGCGCAGACGCGGCGGCATGGTGAAATCAGCGGTTCGGCAGAAAGCAGTACCCGGGCTTAGCGTTGAGCGCCGGCGGCAAAACGGGCCGTCGGCGTGCGCCCGATACGCTCAGCAAGCGATATCGGCGAGTGGACCTACCGGTCGTCACTCGACAGCGCAACGCGTCGCCTGCCACGCGAGCAGACGCCAGTGGCCATCCTCCTGGGTCTGAATCGCCGTGTAGGCAATGGGATAGAGCAACGCGCCGTTGTTCGCTTCCATTTCGATCAGCGCGCGGCCCGAGATCACGCAGGCCTCGCGCCCCACCGGCAGTACATCCTGCGACTGGATCTCGATCTGGCGATAGCGGCGGCGCCCCGCCGTGATCGCATCGATGAACTGCTGCTTGGTCTCGCGTTTGCCGTTCGTGTGGATGAAGGTGGCGTTGTCGGAGAGGAGTTGTTCCAGCGACGAGCCGTCGCCGTCCACCATTGCGCGAAACCGCTCGCGCTCCAACCCGCGAATCGCATCGATTATTTTTGCAGCCATTGCTCGAGCCCCTTGCGCAAGAGTCCGCATCGTCGCGTCGATCCGCGCCGAAGATTTCTCGCACGCGCCTCGATGAAATTTATACCAGGTTTTGACGCATGGAAACTTGCGATCAAAAGCATCGCCTCCATCCAGGATAAATCATCGCCAATGCGCAGCGCGACGTGCCTGACCGGCCATGAATGTCGCATCGCAGCACTTTTGGGCCGCCCCGTTGTCTATTGAACAGATCTTGGTGGCTAAATTAGGGTCATATCAAAGGCATGACCCTAGGGTGTGAGCCGCCTGTGGAGCGCATCGCGATTCCCGGCTTTTTCCTCGACTTCATCCGCGACGGATGGCAACGCGTTCTAGAGTATTTCTTCGACCTTCAGTGTCTTCCAGGACTGCACGGCGCGGCAAACCCCGTCCAGCTTGCCTCTCGCGGATTCGACGAAATCTATCGAAACAAATATTTCGATAGGGTGAACGGAACCTTGAAGTCCCTACAGACTCGAAGTATTAGCACTCGTTAATTGAGAGTGCTAACATCCACCGTGGAGTCGATGTCTGACTTTCGCAAGATCCCTTAGGAGTTCGCTACGTGAGCAACGCAATGACCATGACCCTTCCGAGTGTGCTTAGCCCGTCGTCGGCCAAGGCCGGGGGTTCGGGTGTACTGGCGCTCGCGAACGCTTCCATGCTGCCCGGCCAGCTCGGCAACATCGACGCCTACATTCAGGCCGTGAACCGGATCCCGATGTTGACGCCGCAAGAGGAGCGCCAATTCGCGACCGAGTTTCGCGAGCAAAACAATCTCGAAGGCGCGCGCCGTCTTGTGCTGTCGCACCTGCGCCTCGTGGTGTCCATCGCGCGCAATTACCTGGGCTACGGCCTGCCGCATGCCGACTTGATCCAGGAAGGCAATATCGGCCTGATGAAGGCTGTGAAGCGCTTTGACCCCGAGCAGAACGTACGTCTCGTGTCCTACGCCATGCACTGGATCAAGGCGGAGATTCACGAGTACATCCTGCGCAACTGGCGCATGGTGAAGGTCGCCACGACCAAGGCGCAGCGCAAGCTGTTCTTCAACCTGCGCAGTCACAAGCAGGGCCTGCAGTCGTTCACGCCCGAGGAAATCGACGGCCTCGCGCAGGAACTGAACGTGAAGCGCGAAGAAGTCGTGGAGATGGAAACGCGCCTTTCAGGTTCGGACATCGCGCTCGAAAGCCAGACCGAAGACGGCGAAGAGTCGTTCGCCCCGATCGCCTGGCTCGCCGACTCGCATAGCGAGCCCACCGCCGTGATCGCCTCGCGCCAACGCGACCGCCTGCAATCGGACGGCATTGCAAGCGCTTTGGAAGCTCTCGATGCGCGCAGCCGCCGCATCATCGAGGCGCGCTGGCTGAACGTCGACGACGACGGCTCGGGCGGCTCGACGCTGCACGAACTGGCCGACGAATTCGGCGTCTCGGCCGAGCGCATCCGCCAGATCGAAGCCAGCGCCATGAAGAAGATGCGCACTGCGCTGGCCGAGTACGCCTAAGCTTCAGCTGAGACACTGAGTCGCACGAAGCCGCGAGAAGGCCGCGCCACGAGGCTCGGCACGCAAAGCCCCACTCTTACCGAGAGTGGGGCTTTTTCTTTTGGCCTACAGTAATTCGTACATCTTCATGCCGTAATTTCCCATTTCTTCGTAAGATGATTTCATGTGTGATTCGGCCCTAATCTGACATCGTCATGATTCCAACCTCCGGTTCGCCTGCGCGTGCGCGACCGTTGCTGCGCGTGCGCTTGCTTCAGTGGGCTCGCGGCCAGACCTTCAGCCGCGACATCGTTCTCGTCCTCGCCTTCAAGCTTGTGCTGCTGATGGCGCTCAAATACGCATTTTTTAGCCATCCGCAGGCCGAGAACATGAGCATGCCGCCGGCAGCGGTCGCCCAAGCCCTCCTCTCCGTGCCCATGCAGCCCGGTGCCAGTCCGCCCGGGGCACCTCCATCTCAAAGGGATCTGCGCCATGCCAATTAGCGAAACCGTTGATCTATCGCGGCTGCAGTTCGCGGTCACCGCGCTCTACCACTTCCTGTTCGTGCCGCTCACGCTGGGCCTGTCATGGCTCCTCGTCATCATGGAATCGGTCTATGTGATGACCGGCAAAGCCATCTACAAGGACATGACGCAGTTCTGGGGCAAGCTCTTCGCGATCAATTTCGTGATGGGTGTCACCACGGGACTCACGATGGAATTCCAGTTCGGCACCAACTGGTCGTACTACTCGCACTACGTGGGCGATATCTTCGGCGTGCCGCTCGCCGTGGAAGGATTGGCCGCGTTCTTCCTCGAGTCGACCTTCGTGGGCCTGTTCTTCTTCGGCTGGAACCGCATGTCGAAGGGCGGGCATTTGCTCACCACCTTCTTCGTCGCGCTCGGCTCGAACCTTTCCGCACTGTGGATTCTCATCGCCAATGGCTGGATGCAGAACCCCGTGGGGGCTGCGTTCAACTACGAAACCATGCGCATGGAGCTCACGAGCCTCTTCCAGGTGATCTTCAACCCGGTCGCCCAGGTGAAGTTCGTGCATACGGTGTCTGCCGGCTATGTGACGGCGTCGATGTT
This sequence comes from Paraburkholderia sp. A1BS-2L, assembly GCF_051125205.1. Taxonomy (NCBI): domain Bacteria; kingdom Pseudomonadati; phylum Pseudomonadota; class Betaproteobacteria; order Burkholderiales; family Burkholderiaceae; genus Paraburkholderia; species Paraburkholderia sp. A1BS-2L. The sequence goes on along the minus strand of NZ_CP120428.1, from coordinate 334,858 downwards.
CGTGCTCGGCATTTCGTCGTGGTATCTGCTGCGCCGCCGCGACGTGGATTTCGCGCTGCGCTCGTTCGCGATTGCCGCGGGCTTCGGCCTTGCGTCGACGCTTTGCGTAATCGTGCTCGGCGACGAATCGGGCTATCGCACAGGCGAGGTCCAGCAGGTCAAGCTGGCCGCCATCGAAGCCGAATGGGACACCGCGCCCGCTCCGGCGCCGTTCACGCTGTTCGGCATCCCTAACCAGAATGAAGAGCGCACCGACTACGCCATCCGCATCCCGTACCTGATGGGCATCATCGCCACGCGCTCGATCGACGAGCCGGTGATCGGCCTGAAGGATCTGATGGGGCGCGCGGAAGTGCGTATCCAGAACGGCATGCTCGCCTACGCCGCGCTGCAAAAGATGAAGGAAGGCAGCGTCGACACGGCCACGCGAGACGTATTCGAAGCGCACAAGGCCGACCTCGGCTACGGCCTGCTCCTGAAGCAATTCGCACCGAATGTGGTCGACGCCACGCCCGCGCAGATCAAAGCCGCCGCAAAGCGTTCGATTCCGCCCGTCGCTCCGGTGTTCTGGTCGTTCCGCGTGATGGTGGCGCTCGGCATGCTGTTCCTCGCGACCTTCGTGCTCGCGTTCTGGTTCTGCGCGCAGCGCACGCTGCTCAAGGAAAATCGCCGCTGGTTCCTGCGCTGGGTGGTGTGGGCGATTCCCCTGCCGTGGCTCGCGGCGGAGTTCGGCTGGGTCGTAGCCGAGCTTGGCCGCCAGCCGTGGACCATCGCCGAAGTGCTGCCCACCCACCTTTCGGTGTCGAGCCTCGCTCCCGGCGACGTATGGCTGAGCCTCGCAGGCTTCGTGGTGTTCTACACGGCGCTCTTCATCATCGAAATCACGCTGATGTTCAAGTACGCGCGCCTCGGCCCGTCGGCGCTTAATACCGGACGCTACTTCCACGAGCAAGGCGCGGCGGCCAGCAACCGCGTCTCGTGATGGCTGTGTCGTCAGGAACACCAGCGAAACACACAGGAACCACACCATGGACTACGCAACGCTCAAAGTGATCTGGTGGGTGCTGATCGGCGTGCTCTTGATCGGCTTCTCGCTCACCGACGGCTTCGACATGGGCGCCGCCGTGCTGCTGCCCTTCATCGGCAAAACCGATGCGGAGCGCCGCATCGTCATCAACACGGTGGGGGCGACCTGGGAGGGCAATCAGGTCTGGCTCATCACTGCAGGCGGCGCGATGTTCGCCGCCTGGCCGCTCGTCTACGCGGCATCGTTCTCGGGCTTCTACTTCGCGATGCTGCTCGTGCTCTTCGCGCTGTTCTTCCGACCCGTGGGATTCGACTATCGCGGCAAGCGCGAGAATCCGAAATGGCGCAACGCGTGGGACTGGGCGCTGTTCGTCGGCGGCTTCGTGCCGGCGCTCGTGTTCGGCGTGGCGTTCGGCAATCTGCTCGAAGGCGTGCCGTTCAGCTATGACTACGACCTGCGCGTGACCTATCACGGCAGCTTCTTCGCCCTGCTCAATCCGTTCGCGCTGTTGTGCGGGCTCGTGAGCCTCACCATGCTCACGGCGCACGGCGCTGCGTTCGTGAAATTGAAAAGCGAGGGCGTGGTGGCCGCGCGCGCTTCAAAGGCGCTGCGCATTGCCTCGGCGCTCGCGGTCGTGTTTTTCGTGGTGGCGGGCGCGCTCGTGGCGACGGTGATCGGCGGCTACGCGATCACGACGCCCGCACCGTACGACAGCGTCGCCAATCCGCTCCTGAAAAGCGTCGAACCCGGCACGGGCCTGTGGCTCAGCAACTACGGACTCTATCCGTGGATGGCGATCGCGCCGGCGCTTGGCATTCTCGGCGGCGTGATCGCATGCGTGCTGGCAGGCTCGCGGCTCGAAAAGACGGCCTTCGCCGGCACCTCGCTGTTGATCGTCGGCGTGATTCTCACGGCGGGCTTCTCGATGTTTCCGTTCATCATGCCTTCGTCGCTGGACCCGCGTTCGAGCCTCACGGTGTGGGATTCCACCTCCAGCAAGACCACGCTCGAAATCATGCTGGTGGCCGTGATCATCTTCCTGCCGATCGTGCTCGCCTACACCACCTGGGCGTACCGCATCATGCGCGGCAAGGTGACCGTCGAGGCCGTCGAGGACAAGCGCAATTCGTTGTATTGAACAAGCCGCCGCGCGGCCCGGCGGCGGGCCGCAACGCAATCTACGCAGGAGTGGCAACGATGTGGTACTTCACCTGGATATTGGGGATCGGCGTGGCGCTCGGCTTCGGGATCATCAACGTGATGTGGCTCGATCAGCAGCACGTGGTGGACGGTGCCGACGATAGTGCGGAGTGAGGCTCGGACCCGTGTTCGAGAAATGAATAGACCGGCGCGAGCGCCGGTTTATTCATTGCAACAAGAAGCAGTTCAGGCTGCCTGCAAGGCGAGTTCACGCGCATAACGCTGCGCCGCGCTGCCCACGACGATGTGCAGCGTATCCGCCGACACCCAGGCCACATCGAGCGCGCCAAGCTGGGCACGATCGACCGCAGCCGGATCGCGCACGATCACGCGCAAGCGCGTGACCGCGACCGCATCGAGCGACACGATGTTCGCCACGCCGCCCAGCACGGCCAGCCAACGCGACGGATTCGGGTCGAGCGGACCGGTTTCATCGTTCGTGACACCAGAGGACTGTGCCGCAGCCTGCGGAACCGCCTGCGCCACCGGCGCCGCCTTCACCGCAGCCGCAGCCGGGCGGCCGCTCGCGATCTCGCGACGGATCTCGTCGGCAATCATGTCGGCCTCCGGCCCGATGATGACCTGCACGCTTTCACCGCCGCGCTTGAGCACGCCGCGCGCGCCGATTGCCTTGAGCGCCGGCTCGGACACGTGTGCCGGATCGGCCACGGTGAGACGCAGGCGCGTCGTGCACGCATCGACTACCTTCAGATTGGCCGCACCGCCGAGCGCATCGATATAGCGCGCCGCGCGCGAGAGCGATGTGGCCGCTGCCACGCCGGCAGCCGGCGCTTCCACGCCCGACATCGACGACGCGATGGCCGTGTCGCCGGCCGAGGCTTCGCGGCCCGGCGTCGGCAGATTGAAGCGGCGGATGAAGAAGCGGAACAGCACGTAATACACCACCGCATAGGCGATGCCGAGCGGAATCGCTTCCCAGCCGTGCGTCGAAAGACCGTAGTTCAGCACGTAGTCGATTGCACCCGCCGAGAACGTGAAGCCGAGTTTGATGTTCAGCAGCGAGCAGATCGCCAGCGACAGCCCCGTGAGCACCGCGTGGATGCCGTAGAGCACCGGCGCGAGGAACATGAAGGTGAACTCGATCGGCTCGGTCACGCCGGTGAGGAACGAGGTGAGCGCCATCGAGAGCAGCAGGCCGCCCACCATCGCGCGGCGCTCCTTGGGCGCCTCGTGCAGCATTGCGAGACACGCGGCCGGCAGGCCGAACATCATCACCGGGAAGAAGCCGGCCATGAAGCCGCCCGCGGTGGGGTCGCCCGCGAAGAAGCGGTGCAGGTCACCGGTCACGGCCGCGCCGCCGGCGGCGGGCGTGAACGAGCCGAACACGAACCACACGAGCGAGTTCAGGATGTGATGCAGGCCGGTCACGAGCAGCAGGCGGTTCAGCAAGCCATAGACGAAGGTGCCGATCGCGCCCGCCGTGGTGAGCCAGTGGCCCGCCGTGTCGATCGCGCTCTGCACCGGCCCCCACGCATAGCCGAACACGATGCCGAGCACGAGACACACGAGCCCCGTCACGATCGGCACGAAGCGCTTGCCGCCAAAGAAGGCAAGGAACTCGGGCAGCTTGATGTCCTTGAAGCGGTTGTACAACATGCCCGCCACGACGCCGGCCACCACGCCCGAGAGCACGCCCATGTTGAGCTTGTCGTTGATGTCCTTCATCACGGCGGTCTCGACCAGGTAGCCGAGCGCGCCCGCCAGCGCCGCCACGCCGTTATTGTCCTTCGCGAAGCCCACCGCGATGCCGATGGCGAACAGCAGCGGCAGATTGTCGAAGATCGCGCCGCCTGCGTCGGCGATGATCTTGATGTTGAGCATGTCGGCCTGCCCGAAGCGCAGCAGAATGCCGGCCACCGGCAGCACTGCGATCGGGAGCATCAGCGCGCGGCCGAGGCTCTGAATCTTGAGAAACGGATTGCCATCCATTGAACTGCCTCCAGTCCCTGTCTCTTGCGTGAAGAAAACGAGGTGAGATAAACCGGCGCGCGATCGCTGCTCCCGCCGGCGGGTTTTTATTCAGGAAATCGAACGGTTTAAAGTGTCCGATACCGGGTAGATGCCGGGTAAATGGAGTGGCTGATTGCTGAGCCACTCGGGAAATCAGTCGAGCGGCCAGCTTTCGCGGCTTGCCCCGCGCACTGCCTGCGCCGACTCCAGCGCGAGCACTTCGAACGCCCGTTCGCGGCACTGGCTGTAGTCGAGCTTGCGCACGCGAGCCTTGATCGACGGCACGGACACCGGATCGACCGACAGCTCGGTCACGCCAAGACCGACGAGCAGCGGCACCGCAAGCGGGTCGCCCGCCAGCGCGCCGCATACGCCGACCCATTTGCCATGCTTGCTCGCGCCCTCCACCGCCACGGAGACGAGGCGCAGCACGGCCGGATGCAGGCCGTCGGCCTGCGCCGCCAGATCGGGCTGGCAGCGGTCCATGGCGAGCGTGTACTGCGTGAGGTCGTTGGTGCCGATCGAGAGGAAATCGGCGTGACGCGCGAGCTGGTCGGCCAGCAGCGCGGCCGAGGGCACCTCGATCATCACGCCCACTTCGATGCGGCCAGTGCGGCCCGCTTCGCGAGCGAACGTGTCGATGCGCTCGCGCAGGCGCACGAGTTCGCCCATGTCGGTGACCATCGGCAGCAGGATGCGCACGGCGCCCAAGGGTTCGACCGCGAGCAGGCCGCGCAACTGGTCGTCGAGCAGGTCGGGGCGCACCTGCGCGAGGCGGATGCCGCGCAGGCCCAGCGCGGGGTTCGGCTCCGGCGGCAGGGTCAGATAGTCGACTTCCTTGTCCGCGCCCACGTCGAGCGTGCGGATGATGGCCGTGCGTCCATCCAGCGCGTCGGCGATCGCCTGGTAGCCCTCGCGATGCTCGTCCACCGTGGGCGCGGCCTGGCGATGGATGAACATGAGTTCGGTGCGCAGCAGGCCCACGGAGTCCGCGCCGTTGTCCACGGCGGTGCGTGCGTCATCGAGCGTCGCGATGTTCGCGGCGACTTCGACCGCATGGCCGTCGCGCGTGGCCGCGGCCTCATGCGAGGTGCGCCGGTTCGCTTCACGCACGCCCGCGAGGCGCTGCTTCTCGGCACGGGCGCGTTCGACGTCCTGCGTGCTCGGTGCGAAGGCCAGGCTGCCGGCGCCCGCGTCCACCACGACCGTCGTGCCTTCTTCGATCTTGTGCAGCGCGTCGCCGAGCGCGACGAGCGCCGGGATGCCGGCCTGGCGCGCGATGATCGCTGCATGCGAGGTCGCACCGCCGCGCGCCATCACGAGCGCGGTGACGCGCTTGCGGTCGAGCGAGGCGAGATCGGAAGGCGTGAACTCGTCGGCCGCGAGCACGGCTTCTTCAGGCAGCTCGCGTTGTGCCCCACCCTGCGCGTTGCCTGCGCCACTCGCGTTTGCGAGCGCCCGCAGCACGCGCTTTTCGAGATCGCGTAGATCGGCGGCACGTTCCGCGAGCAGCGGGTCGTCCACCTTGCCGAGCACCGCGATCTGCGCGCGGATCGCTTCGCGCCACGCGAAGCCAGCGCTCTTGCCGAGGCTGATGAGGTCGCGCGCGGCGTCGATGAGCGTCGGATCTTCGAGCAGCACGCGGTGCATCTGGAAGATGCCCGCTTCGCTGATCGCGCCGCGCTGCGAGGCTCCGCGCACGGAAGTGTCCAGCTCGGCGTCGACGGACGCAACGGCCTTGTCGAGCAGTCGGCTTTCAGCGGCCGACGGGCCGCTTGCGAGCTCGGCGGGAACGAGTTCGGCGTCGTCCCAGCGCACCAGCTTGCCGACGGCCACGCCCGGCGCCGCGCACACGCCAGCCAGCGTACCCGGGGCGCCGCGCGCGCCTGCCGTGCGGCGCCGGCCGCACCCGCGGCACTGGCGGCGCTCGCCACGGCGGCGGCCGGCGCCGGCGACAATTGCCGCGCGGGCGCTTCGCCGCCTTCGCCCGGCGCTTCGCGCAGAAGTTCGCTGGCGACGGCATCAACGGCCTTCTGCGCCTCGCGGCCCATGCCGACCAGTTCGATGGTCGAGCCCTCGCCCGCGCCCAGCCCGAGCAGGCCCACCACGCTTTCGATGGCCGCCTTGCGCTCGCCGTAGCGCACTTCCACGCGCGCCTCGATCCCGCGCACCGCTTCACGCGCACGCGCCGCGGGCCGCGCATGGAGGCCGCCTGCATGCGTAAGCGTCACGCTGCGGCGCACTTCATTCGTCACGACCTCCGCAACACTGGCCGCGGCCACCGCGCCGTCGCGCGCGCGCAGCACGAGCAGCGGCGTCTTGCCGGCCTCGACATGCCCGGCAACGCCCGCGCGCTCGATCACTTCGAACGCATCGGAGTTCGCCACGGCTATGACGGAGACGAGGCTAGGCGCGTTGCACGCCACGACGTCGAGATCGAATTCGATCAGCAGATCGCCGCGACGCACCAGGGCGCCCTGCTCGACCTTCGGCGTAAAGCCCTTGCCGTTCAGCTCGACCGTGTCGATGCCGATATGCACGAGCACCTGCGCACCCTCGGCGGTCTGCAGCGTGACGGCATGGCCGGTGCGCGCAAGGTGCATGATCGTGCCGTCGCACGGCGAGACGAGCCGGCCGGCAAGCGGATCGATGCCGATGCCGTCGCCGAACAGGCCTTCCGAGAAAACCGGATCGGGCACCGAGGCGAGCGGCACGACTGGGCCGCTCAACGGCGCGATCAGTTCGATACGGCCCGCGGCGGAATTTTCCGGCTTCATCAGGCGAGACTCCTGGGTGCGTTCCATCAGCATTCCAATCTAGTGGGTTTCGGTGACTTTGTTCAGGTAGCGCGGTTCGTCCGGGTTGCGGCCGCGCGCGGCGGCGAGGCTCGCCGCCATTACGTAGAACGAAAGAATGGCGGCGATCGGATCGAGCGCCGGGTCAGCCGTCGTGACGAGCGGCAGCGTGGCGTCCTGCACTTCGGCGGGCGCCGCGAGCAGCACGCGCGCGCCGCGCTGTTGCATGTCGCGCGCGAACTGCACGAGCCCCGCCTGCTCCGGTCCACACGGTGCGAACACCAGCAGCGGATAGTCGTGGTCGATGAGCTCCATCGGGCCGTGGCGCACCTCGGCGCTCGAGAACGCTTCGGCCTGGATGCTCGAGGTCTCCTTGAGCTTGAGCGCCGCTTCCTGTGCAATAGCAAGTCCCGGGCCGCGGCCGATCACAATCATCTGCGAGACGTCCCGCAGTTCGTCCACGGCCTTCGACCAGTCGAGCGCGCCCGCGCGATCGAGCGCCTCGGGCAGCGCGCGCACGGCGTCGAGCAGCGCGGCGTCGCGCTGCCAGAACGCCACGAGTTGCGCCGACATCGCGAGCATCGCGATATAGCTCTTGGTCGCGGCGACGCTCAGCTCCGGGCCCGCGAGCAAGGGCAGTTCCGCGCCCGCGGCATCCGCGAGCGGCGAGCCGGCCACGTTGACCATCGCCGCCGTGAGCGCGCCCGCGTCGTGGAGCGCGCGCATCGTCGCGACCAGATCAGGACTCCTTCCTGATTGGGAGAAAGCTAAGGCAAACTGGCCCTTTACGCGTAATGGCGCTTGTTGCAGTGTGGCGATCGACATGGGAATCGAGGCCACCGGCACACCGATGCGGCTCATGGTAAGCGCAGCGAAATAGCTCGCTGCGTGGTCCGAGCTGCCGCGCGCAACCGTGAGCGCAACCTGGCGCGGCTCGGCATCGAGCGCGCGGGCGAGCGCCTCGACGCGCGAGGTGTCCGCGAGCTGCGCGGCGACTACGCCAGCCGAGGCCAGCGCTTCTTTAAGCATATTCGACAATCGATTCTCCTTCGACGTAGGTCGCGGTAAGCGTCAGTTCACGGTCGAATACATTGACATCGGCCCATGCGCCGCGCGCGAGGCGGCCACGGTCTTCGATGCCGAGATAGTCGGCCGCATAGCGCGACAGGCGCGCGGAAACATCTGCAATCGGCAGGCCAATCGATACGAGATTGCGCAAGGCCTGGTCCATGGTGAGGGTGCTGCCGGCTAGCGTGCCATCGGCAAGACGCACGCCGCCGAGGCACTTGGTCACGTGCTGGCTGCCAAGGCGGTATTCGCCATCGGGCATGCCGGTTGCCGAGGTGCTGTCGGTCACCACGTAAAGGCGCGGAATTGCGCGCAGCGCCGCGCGGATCGCGCCCGGGTGCACGTGCAGCAGGTCGGGGATGATCTCCGCGTACTCCGCGTGCGCGAGCGCCGCGCCGACGAGACCCGGATTGCGGTGATGCAGCGGCGACATCGCATTGAAGAGATGCGTGAAGCCGCGCGCGCCGTGCTTGAGCGCGGCCACGGCGTCGTCGTAGGTCGCGAGCGAGTGGCCGAGCTGCACGCGCACGCCGCGCGCGGCCATCTCGCCGATGATCTCGATATGGCCCGCGATTTCCGGCGCCACGGTCACCACGCGGATCGGCGCGATCGACAGATACTTGAGCACTTCGTCGAGCACGGCGGACACTGCCGCGTCGGGCTGTGCGCCCAGCTTGCCCGGATTGATGTAGGGCCCTTCCAGATGCACGCCCAGCACGCGCGCGCCGCCCGGCGTGCGCTGCCGCGCCACGTCGCCAAGGCTCGACACCACGCTCATCAACTCGTCGCGCGGCGCGGTCATGGTGGTGGCGAGCAGGCTCGTCGTGCCGTAGCGCGCGTGCGTGCGCGCGATGGTTTCGATGGCGTCGCCCGCTTCCATGACGTCGGCGCCGCCGCCGCCATGCACGTGCAGGTCGATGAAGCCTGGCAGGAGGTAAGGCGCGTCGTTCTTCGCCGGATCGGCGGCCTCGCCCTCGATCGACGTGATGCGTCCGTTTTCGAACGTGAGCGTGCCGTTGATCCAACCTTCAGGGGTAAGAATGTTTCCGCTCAGCATGAGATTTTTCCGATTTTGCGCACGACAAATTGGGGTGCGCGGTGAGTCGTGACGATGACGTGCATGAGAGATTCGTGGCGCGGCGTTGCGTTCCCGTGAGTTGCTGTCGCTACTGCATTCATTGCCTGAGCTCCGCGACGAAGTCGTAAAAACCGTCCCGGCAATAAGTGTCGGTGAGCTCGATGGCATGCTGATCGCGCGAAAAGCCCACGCGCGTGATCACGAGCAGCGCCGCACGCGGCTCTACATCCATCAGCCTGGCGATTTCGCCCGTCGCGTTGACCGCGCGAAAGTGCTGGAGCGCGCGCACGACTGGCACGCCGCGCCCTTCGAGATACGCATAGAGCGAGCCGTCGATTGCGCCTGCGTCCGGCACGATGGACGCTGGCAGCGCCGAATGCTCGACGGCCATCACGATGCCATCCGCGCGGCGCAAGCGGCGCAGGCTTGCAACGGAGGCGCCGGGCGAAAGCCCGAGCTGCACGATCTCCTCGCGGTGAGCAGCACGCACCTCGCGCTCCAGCCACACCGAATCGGGCGTGAAGCCGCGCTGCTCCATCTTCTTCGTGAAACCAGTCAGGCGCGAAAGCGGATCTTCCACGCGCGGCGTAATGAAGCTGCCCGCGCCGCGTGCGCGCCGGATCAGCCCCTGCTCGACCAGCAGCTCGATGGCCTTGCGCGCCGTGATGCGCGAAACGCCAATGGCATCCGAGAGCGTGCGCTCCGACGGCAGCGCCTCGCCCGCCGACCACACGCCGCAATGAATGGCCGTCGCAAGATTGCGCGCCAGTTGCAGATAAAGCGGCGTGATGTTGCGCGCATCGGGCATCAGGGCAGACCAACGGGTTTCCATGGAGCTCCGGCCAGCGGTTGGACAGATCGTGGGGCATCCGGGCAGGCCATCTGGCACTTTCGCCATTGTCTTCATGGCATCGACCCGGTGCAAATTTGAGCCCATTATATAACCACAATAATACCAGTCAACAGGTGCGGCGACCGTACGTATATCGAATAAAATTACATAATAATCAAATAGTTATCGTTGATTTATGATGAGAAAGGCGTCGGCGCGGGGATCGGGATTTTCCCTGGAAAGGTATCTGTGGGCTCTCTTTAAGAGGCCGGAGGGCTATTTCGCTACCAGACGGTTAGCGGGTGCCAAGACTATTGGGGTAAGCGCCCCGCCGAAAATGCGGACGCAAAAAAAGCCGCTTCCAGGAAGCGGCTTTTTCGTTTGCTAGATCACCAGCGCGGCGGCTTAAACGCGGCGTGAGGGTTCCGCGTCGCTCAGAACGACGGGATCATCGAACCCTTGAACTCGCTCTTGATGAACTGGCGCACGTCTTCCGACTGATACGCTGCGACCAGCTTCTTCACCCACGGCTTGTCCTTGTCCTGGGCGCGCACGGCGATCAGGTTCGCGTACGGGCTGTGTGTGTCTTCCAGCGCGATGGCGTCCTTGGTCGGCTGGAGGCCGGCGGCCAGCGCGTAGTTCGTGTTGATGACGGCGGCGTCCACGTCGCCGAGCGCGCGCGGCAGCTGCGCGGCGTCCAGCTCGACGAGCTTCACCTTCTTCGGGTTCTCGGCAACGTCGAGCGGCGTCGCGTTGTTGCCGTTCGTGCCCGCGCCAGCGCGCAGCTTGATCACGCCCTTGTTCTGCAGGAGCAGCAGCGCGCGGTTCTCGTTCGACGGATCGTTCGGCACCGCGACCTTCGCACCTTGCGGCAGCTCGTTCAGAGACTTGAGCTTCCTCGAGTACACGCCGATCGGCGAAATGTACGTGAGGCCCACGTTCACGAGCTTATAACCGCGCTGCTTGACCTGGCCCTCGAGGTACGGTCCGGTCTGGAAGCTGTTGGCGTCGAGGTCGCCCGAGTCGAGCGCCGCGTTCGGCTGCACGTAGTCGTTGAATTCGATGACCTTCACGTTCAGGCCTTCGCGCCTGGCGACCTTCTGGACCACGGCCCAGACCTGCGCGTCCGGACCGGAGACGGTCCCGACCTTGATAACCTTGTCGTCGGCGTGGGCGCCGAAGCTGGCCGTGAGCGTGGTGGCGGCGGCGAAGCCGGCGAGGAGAGCTTTAATCAGATTTCTGCGCTGCATGGCGATGATGTTCCCGCTGGTTGCGTGTTTGTTTCTTCCTGTCCCAGCTGCGGAGGCATTGTGTGCCATCGGCCGGGTGGACGTGAATGGTCTCATATGGCCCCGGCCGCGCGAAATAAAGAATTCGCATACGAATATTCCACGGCGCCGGACGACGCCGGCGCATTGGGCGAACCGAGGGTATCGGAGGCCGGACGGCCTCAGTCGTTGGCGTCTAGCAGGATCTTCAGATCGTGCAGCCAGGGCGTGACGCCCTGGCCATCGCGCGCGAACAGCCGCAGCTTGCCGGTGGTGTCGAACACGTAGCTCGCGGCGGTGTGATCCATCGTGTAGCCGTCGGGCGTATTGCCGGGCACCTTCGCGTAGTAGACGCGGAAGTCCTTGGTGATCTGCTTGAGCTGCTCTTCGTTGGCCGGGCGCAGCGCGATGAAGGTGGAATTGAACGCGCTTACGTACTGGCCCAGGATCGCGGCGCGGTCACGTTCGGGATCGACGCTCACGAACAGCACCTGCACGCGCTTCGCGGCATCGGGCCCGAGTTGCTGGAGGGCCTGGGACAGCTCGGCCATGGTGGTCGGGCATACGTCCGGGCAATGCGTGTAGCCGAAGAACAGCACGACCACCTTGCCCTTGAAGTCCGCGAGCGAGCGCATCTTGCCGCTCGAGTCTGGCAGCGAGAAGTCCTTGCCGAACTGCGTGTTGCCGGTGATGTCGAGGTTCGAGAACGATGGCGGCTGCTGGCCGCAGCCTTCGAGCAGCAACGTGCCGCCGAGCGCGCCTGCCGCAGCGAGCGCAACAAGCGTGACACGCGCGGCACGCGCGAACGTTGAATGGATCATGTCGTTACATCCCGATGAAGGCGCGCACGTAGTGGTCGACGAGCAGCGCGGCGAACAGCACCGAGAGGTAAACGATCGAATAGCGGAAAGTCTTGCGGGCGAGTACGTCCGAATACTCGACGTAGATTTTCCACGCGTAGGCGAGGAACACTGCACCGAGCAAAACCGCCGCAGCCAGGTACAGCACGCCGCTCATGCCCGAGATATAGGGCATTAACGTGACCGCGAACAGGATCAAGGTGTAGAGCAGGATATGCAGGCGCGTGTACTTCTCGCCGTGCGTGTTGGGCAGCATCGGCAGGCCGGCGTTTTCGTAGTCCTTGCGGCGGTAGAGCGCGAGTGCCCAGAAGTGCGGCGGCGTCCACACGAAGATGATGAGCACGAGAATCCAGGCGTCGGCGGGCACGTGGCCCGTGACAGCTGCCCAGCCGAGCGCCGGAGGCATCGCGCCCGAGGCGCCGCCGATCACGATGTTCTGCGGCGTGGCGGGCTTGAGCAGCAGCGTGTAGATGATCGCGTAGCCGATGAAGGTCGCGACCGTGAGCCACATGGTGAGCGGATTGGCGAACGTGTACAGCACCCACATGCCAAGGCCGCCGATCGCCGCGGAGAACATCAGGATCTGCGCACTGGTGATCTCGCCCCGCGCCGAAGGACGCCAGGAGGTGCGCCGCATGCGGGCGTCGACCTTCTGCTCGACCAGACAGTTGATCGCGAAGGCCGCGCCCGCCGTCAGCCAGATCCCGACGGTGCCCCCGACCAGCTGTTTCCAGGGCACCATGCCCGGAACGGCGAGGAACATGCCAATGATCGCGCAGAACACGGCCAATTGAGTGACGCGGGGCTTCGTGAGCGCAAGATATTGCGAAATCCGGCTACCGGGCGTCTGAGAGAAGGTTGTACTTTCCATAGGGCGGGGTCACACCGCAGCGGTGTCGCGCGCAGGGAGAACGGCGCGGCCGGGGCGGCTACAAGCAATTCGAAAGTTTAGCACGACGACCAGAAGCAGCAGGATCGCCGCGCCACCGTTGTGCGCCACTGCCACGGGCAGCGGCCACTGCAGCACGATGTTGGATAGCCCGGTCAGAAACTGGATCGCGATCACGATCATGATCCAGTTAGTGGGGCGTCGCAGCGAAGCGTAACGCCGCAACTTGAGGGCGAACCATACCAGATAAGCGACCACGATGAACGCGAAGGTGCGATGCGTCCAATGGATCGCCACGAGCGCGTCCTGAGTGATCACGTCGCCGTTGCCGTCCATGCCGAGCGCACGCCAGAGATGGAAGCCATGATGGAAGTCCATCGGCGGGATCCATGCGCCGTTACAGGTCGGAAAGTCCGTGCACGCGAGCACCGCGTAGTTCGTGCTCACCCAGCCGCCCAGCGCGATTTGCACGACGAGCAGTACGAGCGCCACCAGCGCGGCCACGCGCCAGCGCGCAGCGTCGGGCTCGTACGCGGGCAGCGGCGTCATGCGCGCGGCGAGCCACGCGAGCGCGCCAAGCAGCATGAGACCGAGCAAGAGGTGCGTAGTGACGATGATGGGTTGCAGTTTCATCGTCACGGTCCAGGCGCCGAACGCACCTTGCACGACGATCAGGCCGAGCAGCGCCGTGGGCCACCACGGCGACACATGCAGCGGCAGGCGTTTGATGCGCGCGCGCCAGGCGATCGCCGTCTGGGCGATGATGAGGACGCCGATGGCCATCGCGAAGTAGCGGTGGATCATCTCGATCCACGCCTTGGTCATGCTCACGGGGCCACTGGGCATGGCGAGGTGCGCGGCGGCGATCTGCGCATGCGCGATGAACGGCGACGAGGTGCCATAGCAGCCGGGCCAGTCAGGACAGCCGAGACCCGAATCGGTGAGGCGCGTGAAGCCACCGAACATCACGAGGTCGAGCGTCATGAAGGTCGTGAGCCACACGAGCTTGCGGAACTTGTCGTCGTCGGCCTTCACCCAGACCCACGACAGCGGCAGCAACGCGATGCACAGACCAATCAGGCCCAGCTCAAGGATAAACATCTTTCGTACTCTTCTCTGTCAGACTCGCGCTGCGCACCTTAACCGATACGCGACCACTTCAGTAGTTTGGTCACGTCCTGTTTGATCCTGGACGGATCCGGCTGCTCCGGGAAACGCATCATCAGGTTGCCGTTCGGGTCGACCAGATAGATGTGATCGGTGTCTTTCGTCTTGTCGGTCGCCGGCAGCCAAGCAGCCACCGAGACCGAGTCGGCGCGCAACATGCGCGTGTCCGGATAGGCGGTCTTCACCACGGCCGGCACCGGCGCGTCGTCGGTGCGCAGCCAGACCGTGACGACGCGCTCGCGCTCCGCGCCTTGCGTCGCCCGCACCTGGCGCATGAAGTAGAGCTTCTGCGCGCAGGCCTGCCCGCACGCGCCGCCGTCCACCGAAATCATCAGCCAATGGCCCTTCAGCGAGTCGAGCGGCACTTCGCGGCCATCGTCGCCTGTCACCATCAGCGCGGACGGAATCGTGCGTTGCGGCTCGATCAGCGTGCCATAGCTCGTCGAGCCGCCCTTCGGCTTGATCACGTAGTAGGTGAAATACGAGATCGCGATGGGCGCGCCGCAGATCAGCGCGATCAGCAGCAGCATCCAGCGGCCGCGCTGCCACGAGCCTTTCTTTTGAGCCCCATTCGGCAATGCGCCCTTTGACGGAGCGCCCTTTGGCGGTGCGCCCTTTGGCGGTGCGCCCTTTGGCGGCGATGCGTTGCGCGAAACCTGGGATGAATCGGGAGAATGCGTCGACACTGCTTGAACCTCGTTTCTGTCGCTTCCAGTTATTCATGCGCTGCGATGCTGCAGCAGCCATTCGTCGCCTGGCGAATCGTCGCCCGGCGAATCGTCGCCCGGCGAATCATCAGGCGTCCTTCGTGCCGTGAGCCGACTCCGTGCCATGCCCCTTAATGCGCTCTTTTGTCGCAGCCCGGCGAGCCGCGTAAACGCCGAATCCGAGCGCTGCGGCCGCCATGCCCCACCACTGGAGCATGTAACCGTAGTTGCGTTCGACATCGGTGGCCGGCACAGGCCAGTCGCGCACGAGGCCGTCCTTCAAGGCCGGCACAGCGTCCGTCTGCTGGATCACAAAGGGCTGCAACGGCAGTCCGGTTTCCGCCGCATAGGAGGCGACGCCGAGATTCTGCCGTATCTTCTTTTGCGCTGCAGAGCCGCCCGCCCCTAGTTCGAAGGCACGCGAGGCATCGGCGCGCGCAATGCCCACCACTTCGACCGGCTCCCTTGGGGTCAGATAAGGCGCGATCTGCTCGCGATTCTGGATGTTGCGCGGGAGCCAACCGCGATTCACGAGCACGTAGCCACCGCCCTCCAGTTTAAGCGGCATCACCACGTAAAAGCCTGGCTGGTCGTTATACGGACGATTGTCGAGATACACCACGCGCTCGGGCATGAACGTGCCCTTTGCACGCACCCGATGAAACTCGATGTCCGTCAGCGGAATCGGCTCGGCGCCCACGCTCTGAGGGGTCGCATTCTCATAACGCGTGATCTGCGCCTGCAGCGCTTCCTTCTGATGGGCGCGGTCGCGTTGCCAGAAGCCGAGCCGGATGGTCACGGCCATCACGATCAGGATGAGCAGCGCGGGAATGAGACGGATCTTCATCGGGCACATCCAATGCAATGCATTCGAATGGCCGAACCCTGCCCCCGGGGACACGGTGCGATAATGAGACAGGCGTTTTCAGGCATGCCAACTTCAGTGAACTTCATGCACATACTTGTCCCCATTGCATTCGTGCTGATCATCGCGAGCATGATCTCGGCGCTTTACTTCATGATGCACGACCGCGGCCGCAGCAAGCGAATGGTGTGGTCGCTCGCGACGCGCGTCGGTCTGTCCATCTCGCTTTTCCTCTTCATTCTCTTCGCGCACTGGATGGGCTGGATCCAGTCCACCGGAATTCCGTACGGCCGCTGAGTTCAGCCATCGGCTCACCGCCTCGCCCCGCCATCGCGCGACCTTCCGCATCATCCGGTTCTGCAAAAGCCAAGGCGCCGCGCCGACAGTGTCGGGGCGGCGCCTTGTCTTATTACGCCCGCAGCGTGCGCGTTACAGCCAGTACACGACGACGTAGAGGCCGAGCCAGACTACGTCCACGAAGTGCCAGTACCATGCGGCGCCTTCGAATGCGAAGTGGTGTTCAGCCGTGAAGTGGCCGCGAATCAAGCGGACCAGCACCACCGCAAGCATCGTGCCGCCGAGGAACACGTGAAAGCCGTGAAAGCCCGTGAGCAGGAAGAACGTCGAACCGTAGATGCCCGAGGCAAGCGTGAGATTCAGTTCGTTGTACGCGTGGACATACTCGAAGACCTGCAGGCACAGGAAGCACAGGCCCAGGACGATCGTTGCCCCGAGCCACGCAATGGTCTTGTTGCGGTGGTCGTCGCGCAGTGCGTGGTGAGCCACCGTGAGCGTCGCGCCCGAGGAGAGCAGCAGCGCCGTGTTGATGGTCGGCACCGGCCACGGCGTCATCGAACGGAAGTGCGAGACGAGCGCCGCCGGGCCATTGTTCGGCCACACCGCCGTGAAGTCCGGCCAGATCAGCTTGTAGTCGAGGCTGCCGAGCTGATGCAGGGCAATCTGGCGCGCGTAGAAGAGCGCACCGAAGAACGCGCCGAAGAACATCACTTCGGAGAAGATGAACCAGCTCATGCTCCAGCGATACGACTTGTCGACACGCTTGCCATACATGCCGCCTTCCGACTCGGCGATAGCGTCGCCGAACCAGTGCCACAGCGTGAAGAGCACCCACAGCAGACCGGCGGCCACGCCGATCGGCCCCCACGACTCGCCGTTGATCCACGACGCCAGCGACGCAAGCATGATCAGAAGACCAATGGACGCGCTGATCGGATGCCGCGACGGGTGCGGTACGAAGTAGTACGGGCTATCGTTTTGGCCGCTCATGCCTGATTCTCCAATTTCCAGTTGCTCCGGACAGTGCCGGCTTTTGCCGACTGTTGTTGCCGGCGGTCTGTCTTCGTTATTCGTTTTCGCCTTCAGGCGCGAGCGCATGCGTTCCGCATGCCGCCCCGCGCTACGCCTGGCCCACCACCGCGTGCACGATCAACAGCAACACGACGATAAAGATTGCCGCGCCGATGATCCCCGCTGCAATCAGCGCCAGCGGGTGCAGTTGCGCCGCGTCCGATTCGAGGTCGGCGCGCCTGCGTATGCCGAAGAACGACCACCCCACGGCTTTCGCCAGTTGCAGCAAGCCGCTCTTCTTCTGCTTTGCCGCGCCGGCCTCCTGGCTGGCGCCGCCGCGTTCTTCCTTTCTATCGTTGCCGTTCATGCGCGTCGTCCCGGTAGGCTCACGCCTCGCTCATCTCATGCGCCAGCCGACTGCTTCGGCGGCTGCGGCACTGCGGGCTTGTTCAGTTCGAAGAACGTGTACGACAGCGTGATCGTCTTCACGTCCTTCGGCAGTTTCGGATCGATCACGAACACCACCGGCATGCGCTTCGTCTCGTTCGCCTTCAGGGTCTGCTGCGTGAAGCAGAAGCACTCGATCTTGCGAAAGTATTCCGTCGCCTGCTTCGGCGCGTAGCTCGGAATCGCCTGCGCGTCGATCGTGCGCCCTTCGTTGTTCGAAATGTCGTACATCACCGTCATGACTTCGCCCGGGTGCACCTCGAGGCTCGTCTGTTCCGGCTTGAAACCCAGCAGCCCGCGCGCGTTCGCATCGAACTCCACCGAGATCGTGCGCGTCATGTCGACCTGCGTGTTGCGCGCCTCGCGCGCGGTGACGTCACGCTGCACGAGATTGTTGATGCCGGTGATCTGGCAAATCGCGCGGTACATCGGGATGAGCGCAAAACCGAAACCAAACATCAGGAACGCGATCACCACGAGCTTGATGAGCATCGAGCGGTTGAACCCGCGATCACTGCCAGTGCGATCTGAAAACTTCGGCGTGGACATCGAACTTCCTCGTACGTACACCGGCGCTCAACGCGATGCGAAGCGCCTCTTGCTGCTGGCCTCAATGAGCGCCGAAATACACCTGGTTCAGAACGGCACCCAGAAAAAAGACGCCGACGACAGCCAGCAAAATCAGGCCGAGCCGCAGGTTGCCCGAGCGGATCTGTTCGGGTGTACGTCTTTTTTGTGGATTCCGGGTCATGCTTGTGTTGCGCAGTTGCTGCGGGATGTCTCGCGTCCGGCCGCGCACGGCGGCCGGACGCCCAGGACCGATGGCTTACTCGACCGTCGGCGGATTTTCGAAGGTGTGGAACGGGGCCGGGCTCGGCACGGTCCACTCGAGGCCGGTCGCGCCATCCCAGGGCTTGTCCGAGGCCTTTTCCAGCTCGCCGCCACCACGGTATGCCGGCAGCGCCACGAAGAACAGGAAGTACACCTGCGAGAGGCCGAAGCCGAACGCACCAATCGTGATGACCTGGTTCCAGTCGGTGAACTGGGCCGGATAGTCGGCGTAGCGACGCGGCATCCCGGCGAGGCCGACGAAGTGCATCGGCAGGAACGCGAGGTTAAAGAAAATCAGCGAGCACCAGAAGTGGATCTTGCCGCGCATCTCGTTGTACATCCAGCCGGTCCACTTCGGCGCCCAGTAGTACCACCCCGAGAACAGCGCGAACAGCGACCCCGCCACCAGCACGTAATGGAAGTGCGCAACGACGAAATAGGTTCCGTGATACTGGATGTCGAGCGGCGCCATGGCGAGCATCAGACCCGAGAGGCCGCCGAACGTGAACACGATCAGGAAGCCCACGGCGAACAGCATCGGCGTTTCGAACGACAGCGCGCCGCGCCACATCGTCGCCACCCAGTTGAACACCTTCACGCCCGTCGGGACCGCGATCAGCATGGTCGCGTACATGAAGAACAGCTGGCCCGTGACCGGCATGCCGGTCGCGAACATGTGGTGCGCCCAGACCATGAACGAGAGAATCGCGATCGACGCCGTGGCGTACACCATCGAGCTATAGCCGAACAGCGGCTTGCGCGAGAACGCCGGAATCACCTGCGACACGATCCCGAACGCCGGCAAGATCATGATGTAGACCTCGGGGTGGCCGAAGAACCAGAAGATGTGCTGGTACATGACCGGGTCGCCGCCGCCTGCCGCATTGAAGAAGCTCGTGCCGAAGTGACGGTCGAACAGCAGCATCGTGATCGCGCCTGCGAGCACCGGCATCACGGCGATCAGCAGGTACGCGGTGATCAGCCAGGTCCACGCGAACATCGGCATCTTCATGAGCGTCATGCCCGGTGCGCGCATGTTCAGGATCGTCACGACGATGTTGATGCCGCCCATGATCGACGACGCGCCCATGATGTGCACCGCGAAGATCGCGAAGTCCATGCCCGGGCCCATCTGCGTGGAAAGCGGCGCATAGAGCGTCCAGCCCGCGGCGGTCGCGCCGCCCGGCGTGAAGAACGAACCCACGAGCAGCACGGCGGCGGCCGGCAGCAGCCAGAAGCTGAAGTTGTTCATGCGCGCGAACGCCATGTCCGATGCGCCGATCTGCAGCGGCACCATCCAGTTCGCGAAGCCCACGAATGCCGGCATGATCGCGCCGAACACCATGATGAGGCCGTGCATGGTGGTGAGCTGATTGAAGAACTCGGGGCGCATGATCTGCAGGCCCGGCTCGAACAGCTCGGCACGGATGGCCAGAGCCATCACACCGCCCGACAGGAACATCACGAACGAAAAAAGCAGATACAGCGTTCCGATGTCCTTGTGGTTCGTGGCGAACAGCCAGCGTCGCCACCCGTGGGGCGTCTCGTGGGCGTGGTCCCCGTGCACATGACCGTGGCCCGCTACATCGTGTCCGATGCTAGACATGACTCTCTCCTGAAGCGAATTGCTTTGCGTCTCTTACTACTGTGTTGGCCTATGCGACTGACTGTTCTTTTCACGGCCCGGTGCGCGCCTCTATCCTTCTTTTCGCACGCCGGCGCCGATCAGCCCCCGCTCAGGCTGCCGGGCTGATTTCCACGCGCCGTGCTTCTTTCGCGTCGGCGCCGCCGGTAACCGTCTCCGGCTTCTTGAGGATGATGTGATCCTCGGCGATGCCCGCCGCTTTCAGCGCATCGCGCACAGCCTGCGCGCGATGCTTGGCGAGTTCCGCGTTGGTGTCTGCCTTGCCGCTCGCGTCGGTGAAACCCGAGAGCGTGAACTTCGCATCCGGATGCGCCTTCGCATAGTCGGCCGCAGCCTGGATTGCGTCTTTCGCGTCGGCCGGCAGCGTGCTCTTGCCGACTTCGAAATAGATGCTGGCCGGGAGCGCCGCTGCGTTGGTCTGCGCTGCGCCCGAAGCCTGCTCGGCGCCGCTTGCCGCGCCCGCCTGTTCCGCGCCGCTGGCTTGCGCTGCCGGCGCAGCTTCCGCCGCCGCTTGCGCGCCGCCTTCGGGCATCTTTCCGTTGCGTGCATCGGCGACCTGGCGCGGTTGCAGCATGTCGCCCATGTGGTTGCCCCATGCGTTGCGCTCGAACGTGATCACCGAGGCGATCTCGACATCGTTCAGCGTGGGCGCCCACGACGGCATCGCAGCCTTGCCGTGCAGGACGATGTTCACGTGGCCGGCGATCGGGCCGTTGGCGATCTTGCTGCCGTCGAGCGCCGGGAACGCGCCCGCACCCTTGCCGTTAGCCTGGTGGCAGGCCGCGCAGTTCGCTGCGTAGACCTTCTCGCCCCGCGCCTTGAGCTCGGCCATCGTGTAGGTCTTGTTTGGATCGTCGCTGGCGGCAGCCATCTTCGCCTTTTGCGTATCCACCCACTTTGCATAGGCCTCGTCGGACAACACCTCGACCACGACCGGCATGAACGCGTGTTCCTTGCCGCACAGTTCGGTACAGAAGCCGCGATAGGTGCCCACCTTCTCCGCCTTGAACCAGGTGTCGCGCACGAAGCCCGGAATGGCATCCTGCTTCACGCCGAACGCGGGCACGTACCACGAGTGCACAACGTCGTTGGCGGTCGTGATGACGCGGATCTTCTTGTTGACCGGCACGACGAGCGGGTTATCGACTTCCTGCAGATACGTGTCGCTGATCGGCGCCAGGCCGTTCACTTGCGAGCGCGGCGTCGTGAGCGTCGAAATGAAGCTGATGCCCTCGCCCGGACCCTTCACGTAGTCGTAGCCCCACTTCCACTGGTAGCCGGTGACTTTGACGGTGACGTCGGCGTTGGTCGTGTCCTTCATGGCGACGACAGCCTTGGTGGCCGGCAGTGCCATCAGCACGACGATCACGAACGGCACGATCGTCCAGATGATTTCAACGGTCGTGCTTTCGTGAAAATGCGAAGCTTTATGGCCCTTCGATTTACGATGTGCGTACATCGAATAGAACATGACGCCGAATACACCGATAAAAATCACGGCGCACAACAGCAGCATCATCATGTGCAGGTTATAAAGCTCTTCTGCGATGCGCGTGACGGGCGGCTGGAAATTGATCTCATTGACGGCGGGGCCGCCCGGACTGTCTCCGACAGCGAGTGCCGAGCCGGCGACGAGGAGTCCGCTGCACGCCAGCACGCCCTGTAGGGCTCGCTTGATTGTTTTCATAGCTTCCTTACCCATAAATTCCATTCAAACCCTCGACCCCGCAGGAAGGTTCTGCAACCAGGTCACGCCCTGGGTGCGCGTCATTTAAAGACTCGCACGCTGAATGAACCCCACCCTGCCACGCGTTTGCGCATTCAAGCGGCGCGCGCGAGCCACATGCGCAGTTCCCGCGCGAACTGCGCACGCCGATACTGCGGCAAATGCAAACCGACTGCGACCGCCTGGCCGCGGGACACGAGACGTACCGGATCGCGTGGGGTCGCGCCCGGTTCGACCCGGACCCAGCGGGGATTGAATTCGAACTGCGTGAGCGCTTCGGCGCTCATCTGCTCGATCACCAGCCGGTTCGGATAAAGCCTGATACGTTCGTAATCGACAGCATGGCGCGCATACACCAAAAACGCGCCACCCGCTACCAACAGATCGATGCCTGTAAACGGCAATACCAGCCAGGCGCCACGGATCAACAACAGAACGGCGATCGCGATGGAAACTAGCGCCAGCGATACATAGAACAACACGAATTGCCTGGGCGAAACCGAGCAGTTGCGCTTCATGATCCAGTCCTTCAGGACCGGCTCCGGACTCGCCAGCAGATCAGACGTCTGCATTGCTCGCCTCCCCCACTGCAACACTCGCAGACTATCGCCGCTTGCTGCCTTACACAACTGCGGGAGATCTGGACTTGCTGCGTAAGATTTAGGGCGGCAATCGATGCAGCAACCGACGCATTATAGGCGCGATCCCGAGCACCCACAAGCAAGCCACAATCTGCCGCAAACCCAATACCGACGGGGCTTTCAGCGGTTTTTCGATAATTTTTCGAGGGCTTTTCGGGCGCTAATTTCAGGCATAACGAAAGCCCCCCTTATCACGTTAGCGATTCCTGGTCGGACCACGTCCAATATCTTCTATGCGTACGATACCGTGACCTTCCGCTGTCGTGCGAGGCACAGCCTTCCACGCGTGCCCATAGATTATTTCGAAGGTGAGCGCAATCGTACCTGCGTTAGGTCCATCCTTCAAACGGCGTGCCTCCAGCGCGTCCGCGAGCGAGCGATTGAGACGCCGCGAGGCGAGCCCTTCGGCGTGGTCGCTTTCATGACGCTCATGGCCTTCGCGCGAGAATACGCGGTTAAACGGATAAGCGCCCCAGCGGCGCACATCGGCGAGCAGCTTCTCCGGCGTCTTGTATGTGACAGTAAGCGTCTCCTGGTCCATCACCGGAATCTCGAAGCCGTTCTCGACGAGCATGTCGCCGAGATCGTGCATGTCGACGAAATCGATCACGTGAGGCCGCGTGGGCACGCCATGCGCGGCTTCGACTTCGGCCCAGGCGCCGCGCAATTCCTTGAGCGTGTCGGGGCCGAGCGTGCTGAACATGAGCAGGCCGTTCACCTTGAGCACGCGCTGCCATTCGCCGAACACGAGATCGGGACGTGGGTGCCAATGCAAGGCGAGATTCGACCAGAGCAGCTCGAACGCTTCACGCGCAAACGGCAACTCGGCGAAGTCGGCCTGCGCGAAACGCGGACCGCGCGCGCCGAGCGCACGGCCAATCGAAGCGGGAAGAAAACGCCGCCAGCTCGTGTCGCCGGCGTCATGCGCACGGGCGCGCTCGAGCATCGCGAAAGAGAGGTCAGTGCCGAATACGGGCGCTTCGGGAAAGCGCTCGCGCAGATGGGGAAGGTCGTCGCCGGGTCCGCAGCCCATGTCGAGCACGCTCGCGGGATTCACCTTGATGTATTCGAGGCGCTCGCGCATGCGTCCGGCGATTTCGCGCGGCAGGAACGCAACCTCGTCGAACGTCGCCGCACGGCGGTCGAATATCCGTCGAAGATAGCGCGATTCGTAGGCCGGACGGCCGGGTCTGGGGTGAGACGGAGACATGTCGGTCGTATTGGCGAAGTCTGCGAAGTATACTCGCTCACTCTCATTCCTTCAGTCGCGAGTCTCGAACCTGGTCCGGGCCGTCCATCCATGCCGCAGCAGCACGCACCGTCACCCGCTTCGGCGTCAAGCCAATCGCCCGCATTACGGCGTGCTTGTGCTGCGGAAAAAACCGGAGCGAAAGCTCAGGCTTTGCGACGCGCCTTGGCGCGCGTGCGGCTCAGCGCGCGAACGCACTGGCCGCGGCTTACCGGGTTCGTGCTGCCCAATCTGTGTCCATTATGCGGCAATTTGTCGCGCTACACGTCCAGGGCATCCAACGGCATGCACAACAGCACGCGCGCCGTGCTGTGCGCGGCTTGCGATGCGGCGTACTGGAATGAGGCGCGTCTGCGCTGCACCGTTTGCGCGCTGCCGCTTTCGGGCATGCGTCGCGCAACGCGGCACGCGCGGGCCGGCGAGCGCTACCGGTGTGACGCTTGCGTGAAATCACCGCCCGCGTTCGACGCCACGCTGGCGCTCGCGGACTATCGCGCCCCGCTCGATGCGCTCGCGCTCGGCCTGAAGTTTCGCGCGCGGCTCGCGCTCGGAGAAGAATTCGCGCGGCGTCTCGCACACGCGGCCGTCGACGTGCTCGATACCGGCGACGCACCTGGTCTCATCATGCCGGTGCCGCTCTCGCGCGAACGTCTGATCGAGCGCGGCTACAACCAGGCATGGGAGATCGCGCGACCGCTCGCCCGCGCGCTCGGCACGCGCGCCGACGTTACCCTGGTGCGCCGCACGCTGCACACGGCGGCGCAATCGAAGCTCGACCGCGAAACCCGCCGCCGCAACGTGGGCCGTGCGTTCGCGCTCACGCGCGCGGACCATGGCTTGAGCGGCCTGCATGTGGGCGTGGTCGACGACGTGATGACCTCGGGCGCAACACTCGATGCGCTCGCGCATACGCTCAAGGCAGCGGGCGCGCGCCGCGTGACGAATTTCGTCGCGCTGCGCACGCCGAAGGACTGAACCTCGCCTTTCGCCGTTTTTCGTTTTTATCGTTTTTTTCAGACTCTCATCGCCATGTTCAATGTCGTTCTCGTCGAACCGGAAATTCCACCGAACACCGGCAACGTGATCCGCCTATGCGCGAACACCGGCGCGCGGCTGCATCTGATCGAGCCGCTCGGCTTCCCGCTCGACGACGCGAAAATGCGCCGCGCCGGCCTCGACTATCACGAATACGCGCAAATGCACGTGCACCGCAACTGGGATACCTTCATTGCCGCCGAAACGCCCGACCCATCGCGCATGTTCGCGTTCACGACGCGCGGCTCGGGGCGCTTTCACGATCACGCATTCTTGCCGGGCGACTGGTTCGTGTTCGGCGCGGAAACGCGCGGGTTGCCCGACGCGCTGCTCGAACTTTTCGCGCCCGAGCAGCGCGTGCGCCTGCCGATGCGGCCTGGCAACCGCAGCCTGAATCTGTCGAACACCGTGGCCGTGGTCGCGTTCGAAGCATGGCGTCAGTCAGGCTTCGAAGGTGGGGAATGAAGGATGAGCGAAGCGCGCACGCTCAGTGCGCATTCAGCGCAAACTCAACTCGCGCACGTAACGTGCGTGCATCGCTTCGTCGAAGCACGCGAATACGGCTCGCTCGAACGAGCGCTCGGCACTGAGCACGTCGACCACGGTCTGCACCGCGATCTTCACGGCCTCGTCGGGCGGAAAGCGATAAATGCCGCAACTGATCGCCGGAAACGCAATGCTCTTCACACCGGCTGCACGCGCGCATTCGAGTGAGCGCCGATAGCACGACGCGAGCAACGACGCCTCGTCGCGCGCGCCGCCGTTCCACACGGGCCCGACCGTGTGAATCACATGTTTCGCGGGGAGCCGGTAGCCGGCGGTGATCTTCGCGTCGCCGGTCGAGCAGCCGTTCAGCGTCTCGCATTCGCGCAGCAACTGCGGCCCGGCTGCGCGATGGATCGCGCCATCCACGCCGCCGCCGCCCAGCAGCGACGTGTTCGCGGCGTTCACGATGGCGTCGACATGCAGCGTAGTGATGTCGACGACTTGCGCTTCGATACGGCAATTTCCAATGGTGAGCATGACGGTCCTCCGGTTCCACGCACAGCGATTCGCGTTGAGGCCGGCGGCTAAAGCCTGAGCGCGACGCCGGGAGCCGGAAGAAATCGCGCCCTACTCCGCCTTCGCGTCGCGCCTGAGCAGTGCACTCACGGCATCGCGCGCAGCCACGCCATCGAACAGCACGGCGCATACCGCCTGGGTAATCGGCATTTCGATATTGTGCGCGCGCGCGAGGGCAAGCACGGCGCGCGCGCAGCGCACGCCTTCGGCGACATGGCCGAGCGCGCCGAGGATGTCGTCGAGCGTGCGGCCGCTCGCAAGCTGCTTGCCCACAGTGCGGTTGCGCGAGAGGTCGCCCGTCGCGGTGAGGATGAGGTCGCCGAGGCCCGTGAGGCCGTTGAAGGTCTCGGCGCGCCCGCCGAGCGTCACGCCAAGGCGCGTCATCTCCGCGAGACCGCGCGTGATGAGCGCGGCGCGCGCATTCAGGCCAAGGCCGAGGCCGTCGGAGATGCCGGTCGCAATTGCGAGCACGTTCTTGACCGCGCCGCCCACTTCCACGCCCACGACGTCGTCGCCGGTATAGATGCGCATCGCGCGATGATGGAAGGCAGCGAGCGTACGCTCGCGGCAGGCGGCCGACGCGCTCGCGACCGTTAGCGCGACCGGCAGGCCCTCGCCCACCTCGCGCGCGAAGCTCGGCCCCGAAAGCACGCCGTTGCTCGGGTGCCCGGGCAGTTCGGCCGCCACGACCTGATGCGGCATGAGCTGCGAATCGGCCTCGAAGCCCTTGCACAGCCACACGAAGTGCGCGGGCACGCGGTTCATGCCGCGCATGGCGCGCAGCATGTCGCGCAGACCCGCCACGGGCGTGCCGAGCACGACCAGATCCGCCTCGCCCGACGCATGGTCGAGCGCGGCGGCCAGATCCGTTTCGTAGTGGAGTTTCTTTGGCAGCGAGATGCCCGCGAGATAGCGGGCGTTCTCGTGCGTCTGGCGCATTGCATTGACGAGCGCGGCATCGCGCGCCCACAACACCGTGTCATGCGCCTGGGCCAGGTGCCCTGCCAGCGCGGTGCCCCACGCTCCGGCGCCGAGAACGGCCACTTTCATTCCGATACTCCGCACCGGTGATTTCGTTTCAGCGCTCAATGCGTGGCGTTGCTCGCGCCTTCCTGCTGCTGCGCGATCTGCTGAAGGCGTTGCTCGTAGAGCGCCTGGAAGTTGATCTCGGCTAGGTGGATCGGCGGGAAGCCCGCACGCGTGATCGCGTCGGCAATGTTCGAGCGCAGGTACGGGAACAGGATGGTCGGGCAAGCGATGCCGACGAGCGGATCGATCTGTTCCGCCGGGATGTTGCGGATGTCGAAAATGCCCGCTTGCTTGGCTTCGATCAGGAACGCCACCTTGTCTTTGATCTTCGCGGTCACCGTGCCGGTCACGAGAATCTCGAACACCGATTCCGCGAGACGCTCGGCCTTCACGTCGACTTCCACTTCCACCGAAGGCATATCCTGCTCGAGGAAGATGGCCGGCGAATTCGGCTGCTCGAGCGACAGGTCCTTGAGGTAGATGCGCTGGATGTTGAAGAACGGCTGGTTGTTCTCGTCAGACATGGTGTATGGCTTCCTGATTAAATTGAGTTGCAACCGCACAGTATCGCTTCGTCTCGCTAAACCGAGGCAATGCCGTGCAGCCGCAATGAGCAGCAACAGACGACAACGCGCCCGCGCAAGCCTTGCCGGCTTGCGCGGGCGAAAAACCGTGGCGCACTGACGCGCCGTTTAAAACTGCGTCAGGCTGCTGCTTCGAGCAGCGGCATCAAGCCGCCGGCGCGGTCGAGCGCGGAGAGGTCATCGTAACCGCCCACATGCGTCTCGCCGATGAAAACCTGCGGTACCGTCCGGCGGCCGGTGCGCGTCATCATCTCTTCGCGGCGCGCCGGGTCCCGGTCGATCAGCACCTTCTCGATATGGTCGACGCCGCGCGACTTTAAAAGACGCTCGGCCATCTGGCAATACGGGCACACCTGGGTGCTGTACATGACCACCTTGTTCACTTCGAAGCTCCTTGTTTCACGACCGGCATGCCGGCCTGCTGCCAGGCGTTCACGCCGCCGTCCAGCACGTGGACTTCGGCAAAACCGGCATCCTTCACGAGGCGCTGCGCCTTGTGCGACTGCTGGCCCGTCTGGCAGACCAGCAACACCGGGTTGCTCTTGTTCTTCACGAACTGGGCAACCTTGGTCTGCAGCTCGCCGAATTCCAGATGGCGGGCAGCGGGCAGGTGGCCCTTCGCGAAGTCGTCCGCGGAACGCAGATCGATCACCACCGCGTTGCGGCGGTTGATGAGCTGCGTCGCCTCGGCGGCGGAAACGCCGCTGCGCCCGCCGCGCTTGAGCGTCGGCCACAGGAGCAACGCTCCTGAGATGAGGACGATCGCGATGAGTACAAGGTTGATGTAATTGGTAAAGAACGTCACGGATGATCCGCCGGGAAAAAGAGAAATCGGTGAGAAACTGATTCGGGCAATCCGCTCATTATAAAATAACCGTTTGTCGCAAGGTTGCCGCCCACCAGCCCGGGTGCGCAATCGCGTATGCGACCCGCAGGACCGGACCGCCGCAGCGAGGCAGCCGCACGACCGGCGCCCCAGGCGCACCCCGGCCCCGATTACCGCTTCCTTCACTACCGACCGTCATTTTCATGTTCAAACTTGTACTCATCCGCCACGGCGAATCGACGTGGAACAAGGAAAACCGCTTCACCGGCTGGGTCGACGTCGACCTGACCGAAAAGGGTAATCTCGAAGCGCAGCAGGCCGGCCAGCTGCTCAAGGCGTCGGGCTATTCGTTCGACATCGCGTACACGTCCGTGCTCAAGCGCGCGATCCGCACGCTCTGGCACGTGCAGGACCAGATGGACGAAATGTACCTGCCCGTGGTCCACTCGTGGCGCCTGAACGAACGTCACTACGGTGCGCTTTCGGGCCTGAACAAGGCGGAAACCGCCGCCAAATACGGCGACGATCAGGTACTGGTCTGGCGCCGCAGCTACGACACGCCGCCGCCCGCGCTCGAGCCCGCCGACCCGCGCACGGCCTACGACGATCCGCGCTACGCGAAGGTGCCGCGCGAAGAGCTGCCGCTCACCGAGTGCCTGAAGGACACGGTGGCACGCGTGCTGCCGCTGTGGAACGAATCGATCGCGCCGGCCATCAAGGCGGGCAAGAAGGTCGTGATTGCCGCGCACGGCAACTCGATCCGCGCACTCGTGAAGTATCTCGACAATATTTCGGACTCGGACATCGTCGGCCTGAACATTCCGAACGGTGTGCCGCTCGTGTATGAGCTCGACGAGAACCTCAAGCCCATCAAGCACTACTATCTTGGCGACGCCGACGCCATCGCGAAGGCCGCAGCCGCCGTCGCGAACCAGGGCAAGAAGGCCGGCTAAGTCCCACAAGCCCTCCAAGCCTTTTCTCGCCCGTATTGCATCGAAACCGCCGCCCCGCCAGTCGCGCTGGGTCGGCGGTTCAGCAGCAGTTCTGCGGCAACTCACTCCCGTGTCTCAAGCGTTTCAAGCGGGTAAATCCTTCCGCGTTTCCGGCTTCGCTGACAAACTTGCCACCTCGCGGCCAGCCCACCGCCACCGCACTGCCAGTTTCCCGCCAGCCCCGCGCCTGGCAAGACCTGGCGGCACGCAATGTGCGAACCCCGCTGCGTCTGGACTGTCGAACCCGCAACGTTCGCCGCGCCCTGCCGCTCGAATCGCGCTCGCGGACATCACCTCCGTCAGCCCCAATCGCGCCTTATACACAGAGCGGTCAAGTGTGCAGTTATACTTGTCCGTCGCTTTTCCATTAGACGCTGCCCCGCGCCTTTCGACCGCACGCAACAATCTCTATGCGAAAGAACCTCAAAAACATCGGCCTGATCGCTGCTGGCCTCGCGACCGGCGTATTTGCCACTTTGCAGATCTCCGCTTCGGCGCAGCAAACCCAGCAAACCGTGATCGAGCCGCTGCCGCTCGACCAGCTCCGGCTCTTCGCCGAAGTGTTCGGCCAGATCAAGCATGAGTACGTCACGCCGGTCGACGACAAGAAGCTCCTCACCGCCGCCATCAAGGGCATGGTGTCGAGTCTCGACCCGCACTCGTCGTATCTCGACAAGACCGACTATCAAGAGCTCCAGGAGCAGACCAAGGGTCGCTTCGCCGGCCTCGGCATCGAGATTTCGTCGGAAGACGGTTTGATCAAGGTCATCTCACCGATTGAAGACACGCCCGCGTTCCGCGCCGGCATCCGTCCGGGAGACCTCATCACGCGCATCAACGACAAGCCCGTGCGCGGCATGACGCTCGACCAGGCCGTCAAGCAGATGCGCGGCGACCCGGGCACGAAGGTCACGCTCACGATCTTCCGCAAGACCGACGACCGCACCTTCCCGCTCACCATCACGCGCGCCATCATCAAGGTGCAGAGCGTGAAGTCGAAGATCCTGCAGCCGGGCTACGCCTATGTGCGCATCACGAGCTTCCAGGAACGCACGGTCCCCGACCTCGCCGCGAAGCTCCAGGACATCGCGCGCCAGGAACCGAATCTCAAGGGCTTCATTCTTGATCTGCGCAACAACGGCGGCGGCCTGCTGCAAAGCGCCGTGGGCGTGGCGGGCGCGTTCCTGCCGCCGGATTCGGTCGTGGTGTCCACGAACGGCCAAATCCCGGACTCCAAGCAGGTCTACCGCGACACCTACGAGAACTACCGCCTGCCTTCGTTCGACGGCGACCCGCTCAAGAACGAGCCGGCTGAGTTCAAGACCGTGCCGATGATCGTGCTGACCAACGCCTATTCGGCTTCGGCTTCGGAAATCGTGGCGGGCGCGCTGCAGGACCAGAAGCGTGCGCTCATCATCGGCAAGACGACGTTCGGCAAGGGCTCGGTGCAGACCGTGCGTCCGATGACCGCCGACACGGCGCTGCGCCTGACCACGGCGTACTACTACACGCCGAGCGGGCGCTCGATCCAGAACAAGGGCATCCGTCCTGACATTCCGGTCGATCAATACGCCGAGGGCGATCCGGACGACGCACTCGTGACGCGCGAGGTCGATTACCAGAACCACCTTGCGAACACGCAGGATCCGAACGAGAAGAAGGAACAGGAAGCGCGCGAGCAGGAGCGCATGGACATGCTGCGCCAGCTCGAGGAGCAGAACGACAAGAAGACGCCGGAGCAGCGTCAGAAGGACCGCGAGCGCAAGCCCGTCGAGTTCGGCACGGCCGACGACTTCATGCTCCAGCAGGCGGTGAACAAGCTCCAGGGCAAGCCGGTGACGGAATCGAAGTCGCTGATGGAACGCCGGCTCGCGCAGCAGAAGCCGCCGAAGTCGGCTTCTGCGCCGATCGCCGTGCAGCCGTCCGCCTCCGCGCCAGCGGCGGGCTCCCCAGCCGCACCGGCCTCCGCGCCGGCGAAGTAATACCGGCGTCCGGCCAGTGGCTTCGCCGCTGGCTCGCCGTGTGTTCGCCTTTGTGCATCACCGTCCTCGCGGCCCGCGCAACGTGGGCCGCGAGGACGAAGCGCCCCGCGCCAGTACAATGAGGTTTCCGTACTCCCGGCGCGCGTCACGGCTCCCCGCCCATCGCAGCGCCCCAGCTCCGTGCGCATCGCGATGAACGACGACCAACTCCTCCGCTATTCCCGCCATATCCTCGTCGACGAGATCGGCATCGAGGCGCAGCAGCGCTTTCTCGACGCGCATGCGCTCGTGATCGGCGCGGGCGGCCTCGGCTCGCCGGCGGCCATGTATCTCGCGGCCTCGGGCGTGGGCACACTCACGCTCGTCGATAACGACACTGTCGACCTCACCAATCTGCAGCGGCAGATCATGCACGAGACGGCTTCGGTGGGCCACGCCAAGGTCGAGTCGGGCCGCGACGCCATCGCGCGCCTGAATCCCGAGGTGAAGGTCCATGCCGTGCAGGCGCGCATCGACGATGCGTGGCTAGATGCCCACGTGCCGGGCGCGAGCGTCGTACTCGACTGCACCGACAACTTCGCCACGCGTCACGCCATCAACCGCGCGTGCGTGAAGCATAGCGTGCCACTCGTCTCGGGCGCGGCGTTGCGCTTCGACGGGCAGATCAGCACTTTCGATTTCCGCGACGCGGCCTCGCCCTGCTATGCGTGCGTGTTCCCCGAGGACCAGCCCTTCGAGGAGGTCGCGTGCTCGACGATGGGCGTGTTTGCGCCCACGGTGGGGATCATCGGTGCGATGCAGGCCGCCGAGGCGCTGCGTGTGATCGGCGAGATCGGCACGCCGCTCGTCGGCCGGCTGATGATGCTGGACTCGCTGCGCATGGAATGGAACACGATGCGTGTCGCGCGTCAGCCCGATTGTCCGGTGTGCGGCGAGCGCCACGGCTGAGCGCGCTTTTCGCCAAGGCGGCTCGCGAGCGCCACAAACCGGCTACGCGAGCGCGAGCCGCTCCAGCGCCGCCTGCAGTTCCTCGGGCTCGTAGGCCGCCAGCACGTCGGCCACCGGCTTCTCGAGCGCCTTGATCTGCGAGCGCAGGATCTCCTGCTTCACCACGAGCAACTGGCTCGGATGCATCGAGAATTCGGTGAGCCCCATGCCGAGCAGCAGGCGCGTGAGCTGCGGATCGCCGGCCATCTCCCCGCACACCGAGACCGGCACGCCCACGCGCTTGGCCTCGCGCAGCGTATGCGCGATCAACTGAAGCACGGCCGGATGCAGCGGGTCGTAGAGATCGGCCACGGCGTTGTCGGCGCGGTCGATCGCCAGCGTGTACTGGATCAGGTCGTTAGTGCCGATCGAAAGGAAATCCAGACGCCGCAGGAACATCGGCAGCGCCAGCGCCGCCGCCGGAATCTCGATCATCGCGCCCACTTGCACGTTCCGGTCGTAGGCGAGCCCCGCATCGTCGAGCTGGCGCTTGGCCTCGCGAATGAGGTCGAGTGTCTGGTCGATCTGCTGCGCGTGCGCGAGCATCGGCACCAGGATCTTGACCGTGCCGAACGCCGACGCGCGCAAGATCGCGCGCAATTGCGTAAGGAACATCTGCGGCTCGGACAGGCTCCAGCGGATCGCGCGCAGGCCGAGCGCCGGGTTCGCGGCGGTCTCGTAGCCATCGCCTCCGCCTATCGAGTCGAGCGGCTTGTCCGCGCCCACGTCGATCGTGCGAATCGTCACGGGCAGCCCGTTCATCAACTCGGCCGCCCGGCGGTAGGCGACGAACTGCTCCTCCTCCTCAGGCAACCGGTCCTTGTGGTTCATGAACAGGAACTCGGTGCGGAACAGGCCCACGCCCGTCGCGCCGGCGTCGAGCGCCGCCTGCGCGTCCTCGGGCAGCTCGATGTTCGCGTAGAGCTCGATCTTCGCGCCGCACAATGTTTGCGTGGGCGAGAACTTCAGGCGCTGCAGCTTGCGCCGCTCGAGCGCCATCTCACTTTGCCGGTAGGTGTACTCCTCCAGCACGATGGGCGCGGGATCGACGATCACGACGCCGTGGTCGCCATCGACGATGATGAGGTCGTCCTGGCGAATCAGTGCGCTGGCCTGCTGCACGCCCACGGCGGCCGGAATGCCGAGACTGCGCGCGACGATCGCCGTATGCGAGGTGCGGCCGCCCAGATCGGTGACGAAGCCCTGAAACGTCTGCCCCTTGAACTGCAGCATGTCGGCAGGCGCGATGTCGTGCGCAACCACGATCATCTCATCGCAGCCGCCGTGCAGCGCCGCGGGCGAGGCGCCCGCGAGCGCCTTCAGCACGCGCTCGG
The DNA here is from genome assembly GCF_051125205.1 of Paraburkholderia sp. A1BS-2L. Taxonomy (NCBI): domain Bacteria; kingdom Pseudomonadati; phylum Pseudomonadota; class Betaproteobacteria; order Burkholderiales; family Burkholderiaceae; genus Paraburkholderia; species Paraburkholderia sp. A1BS-2L. Next base: position 301,453 of record NZ_CP120428.1, on the reverse strand, counting down.
CCACCTGCTCGATGTCGGCCTTGCGCTCGCGCAGGTATTCGTCCTCGACATCGTCGAAATGGCGCGTGAGGCGTTCGAGCTGCTCGGTGAGCGCCCACTCCACATTGAAGCGGCGCGTGCGGATGAGGTCGATGGTCTCCTGAACGAGCATGACGTCTTTCAGGATCATGAGATGCACGTCGATGAAGGCGCCCATTTCGGTGGGCGCGTCGGCGGCGAGGTCGGCGCGCAGTATATCGAGCTCCCGCTCGACGAGCGCGAGCGCGGCGCGAAAGCGCTCGATTTCGCCTTCGATCTGCGGCGGCTCGATCAGATAGTGGTCGACGTCGAGCGCAGCCGGGGCGATCAGATACGCTCGCCCGATGGCAATACCGCGTGATACGGGAATCCCATGCAGCGTGAACGGCACGCGCACCTCCTCTGGTTATGTGATGCCGCGGCAAACCGCTGCAATGCGCTCTCTCTGACCCCGACTTTCATTATAAATTCCGCAGCGCGCCGATGTGGCCTCGCGCGGCCCGACAATAAAAACGCCGCGAACAAGCGCGGCGTCGTGGAGGTGGCGTGGCGGCAGTCCGTGGCGCCGGCAATGATCAGAGCGGCGGCAAGTACCGGGAAGACATAGCACGCCGATACGTGGAATTCACTGGCCTTCGCCGAATTTGTCGGCGATGAGCTTGAGCATCGCGCCCATGGCGTCGGCTTCGTCGGGGCCTTCGGTTTCGATCAGCACCGTGCTGCCGATGCCGGCCGCCAGCATCATCACGCCCATGATGCTCTTGGCGTTGATCCGGCGGCCATTGCGGCTCATCCAGATTTCCGACTGATAGTTGCCGGCCAGTTGCGTCAGCTTCGCCGACGCGCGTGCATGCAGGCCGAGTTTGTTCACGATGGTCGTTTCTTGTTGCAGCATAGTTCGTCGATCCAGGCGCAGTGTGTTGATGTAATGCTCGGTGATTGTGCGTCGCTCGCGCGGGACGTGGGCGCTGTGCGGCCGCTGCGTTTGGCGGTTTTGCCCGTGCGGGTTGCTCCCGCAGTTGGCAACCCGGCCGACCGGTCACCTGCCGGCGGCCAGGCCGATTGCCAGCTCAGGCCGCGCCGGCAGGCTTCAGGACTCCGGCAGCAAAGCCGCTCGGCGCCTTGGCGCTTTCCGTTCCGCCCGCGAGGCTTGCTGCGCCCGCCGCGGCCTGCTCCGCCGCATCGGCGGCAGCCTCGGCGCACGGCGTGGGTGCGCAGCCGCATTCGGGCGCGGGCGTGCCCGGCCCGATCGTCTGAATGCCCTTGCTCGCACCTGCAAGCGCTTTTTCCACCAGCATATCGAGCGACGTCGTGCGGTAGCACACGGCGCGCACGAGCATCGGCAGATTGACGCCCGCCAGCACGCGCACCTGTGGCACGGTGGCAAGCCGGGCAGCGATATTCGAAGGCGTGGCGCCGAACATGTCGGTGAGCACGAGCGCGCCGTTCTCCTCGCGCAGACGCTCGATTTCGGACGTCGCCTGCGCGACCACCTCGGCGGGGTCGCTGTCGGGCAACACATCGAGCGCGCCGATGCGCGCCGGACAGCCACCATAGATATGAGCGATGCACTCGCGCAGCGCGGTGGCGAGCGGTGCGTGGGCGATGATCAGAATTCCTGCCATATCAGTACTCGCCGGGCCGCCCCAAGGGTACTGACACCCCCTCGGGGGGCAGCGAACGCAGGGCGCGTTGGGGGTAGTTCATATTTCAGCGTGACTGCAAATGACGGCTTCAGTTGATGCCGGGCCTGTCCCGGCAGCGCCGAACCTGTGGCCAGCCGTGAGCCAGCAGGGTCGGAACATACGCCGCGCGGCTACCCGGGCGCGCCTTGAAGCACATCTCGAGGCACACCGGACAACCGCCGCGAAACGCAGGCTCGCGGCATTGTAACAGGGTCATTTTCGCGCACACCAAGCGGTTTTGCTTGTAGTTTTGCGTTGCGAAATACTCATGCGCCGGACACCCCCGGCTACACAGGCCCCAGCCCTCATCAACTACATGGCGCCGCCGCGCGGGGAATCAAGCCGCCGCGCGCTCCAGCGCGTCGATGAACATCGCTGCCACGTCGAAGCCGGTCTGCTCCATGATTTCGCGAAAGCAGGTCGGGCTCGTCACGTTGACTTCGGTGAGCCAGTCACCAATAGCATCGAGCCCCACGAGCAGCAGGCCGCGTGCCGCGAGCACCGGTCCGAGCGCCTTCGCGATCTCCATGTCGCGCGCGGTGAGCGGCTGCGCGACGCCCAGGCCGCCCGCCGCGAGGTTGCCGCGCACCTCGTTGCCCTGCGGAATGCGTGCGAGCGAATACGGCACCGGCTCGCCGCCGATCAGCAGGATGCGCTTGTCGCCTGCCTTGATTTCAGGGATGAACTTCTGCGCCATCACACTGCGCGCGCCGTCGTGGCTCAGCATCTCGATGATCGAGCCGAGGTTCATGCCGTCCGCCTTCACGCGAAACACGCCCATGCCGCCCATGCCGTCGAGCGGCTTGAGGATCACGTCCTGATGCTCTTCGTGGAACTTGCGCAGGCGGGCCGCGCTGCGCGTGACGAGCGTGGGCGCAACGAACTGCGGAAATTCGCCGATGGCGAGCTTTTCCGAGTGATCGCGAATCGATTGCGGCTTGTTGAAGATCTTCGCGCCCGCGCGCTCGGCGATTTCGAGCAGCCACGTGGAGGTCACATACTCCATGTCGAACGGGGGGTCCTTGCGCATGATGACCGCATCGAAACCGGTAAGCGCGCGCTCGTCCTGCGTGGCCTTGAACCAGGTTTCACGATGCAGGTCCGCCGTGTCGCCGACAATGTCGAAGCGCCGCACGTCGGCTTCGACCTGGCCGTTCACCCATGCCAGATGCTGGGGCTCGCACGCAAACAGCGTATGGCCGCGCTTCGCGGCCTCGGCCATCATCGCGTAAGTCGAGTCCTTGTAGATCTTGAACCGCTCGAGCGGATCGGCGATGAAGAGAATGTCCATATCGTCTCTGCCTTGTCCCTGCCTGGTGCCCGCTTCGTGCGGGGCGTTATGACGGCAACGCCCGCTCAGGGCGGGCGCTGCGTTGAATTTTCCGAAAAACGACGGTCGCGAGGCTTACACCTGAATCGCCTCGGGGTCGGTCTTCTCCAGCTCGACCGACGCCGCGAGCAAGCCCAGACGCGCCACCACGCCGTACATGTAGAAGCGGTTGGGCGGCGCCGCGCCCGGCTTTGCGCGCGTGTCGGGCAGCGCCGTGTGCTCGAAGCCGAGCGGCACGTAGTGCATGCCCGGCGCATTCAGATTCTGGTCGCGCTCGCGGCTGCCATGCGCGCGGTAGAAACCGCCCACCACATAGCGGTCGATCATGTAGACGACCGGCTCGGCCACTTCGTCGCCAATATGCTCGAACGTGTAGACGCCCTCCTGCACGATCACGTCGCGCACTTCGAGTCCGTCCTTCGTGGCCGACATCTTCGCACGTTCGCGCTTGGTGAGCGCGGCGACCTCGGAGGCGTCGTGCACCGTCATCACGCCGCGGCCGTCGGTGCCGGCGTCGGACTTGATCACCACGTAGGGTTTTTCGGTGATGCCATACTCGCGATACTTCTTCGCGATCTTCTTGAGCACCGCGTCGATAGACGCCGCCAGCTTCTCCTCGCCCGTGCGCGCCTCGAAATCGACGCCTTCCACGTGCGCGAAGTACGGATTGATCATCCACGGATCGACGCCCACCATCTTCGCGAACTTCTTCGCCACGTCGTCGTAGCAGGAAAAGTGTGTGGACTTGCGGCGCACCGCCCAGCCCGCGTGCAGCGGCGGCAGCACGTATTGCTCGTGCAGGTTCTCCAGCACCGGCGGAATGCCGCCCGAGAGATCGTTGTTCAGCAGGATCGAGCACGGATCGAAGTTCTTCAGACCCAAACGCCGCTGCGAGCGCTCGAGTGGCTCGAGCACGATCTTCTGGCCATCCGCGAGCGAGATCGTGACCGGCCCGGCGATGGTTTCGTCGAGCGTGCCGAAGCGCACGTTCAGGCCCGCCTGGCGCATGATCGTGGCCAGGCGCGCGACGTTCTCCAGATAGAACGCATTGCGCGTGTGCATCTCGGGGATCACGAGCAGGTTCTTGGCGTCCGGGCAGATCTTTTCGATGGCCGCCATGGCGGCCTGCACGGCGAGCGGCAGCACTTCCTGCGGCAGGCAGTTGAAGGCGCCCGGAAACAGATTGGTGTCGACCGGCGCGAGCTTGAAGCCGGCGTTGCGCAAGTCCACCGAACAGTAGAACGGCGGCGTGTGCTCCATCCATTCAAGGCGGAACCAGCGCTCGATGGACGGCGTCGCGTCGAGGATGCGCTGCTCGAGTTCGAGAAGCGGACCGTTCAACGCCGTAACCAGATGCGGGACCATAAGGTAATACTCGCGGACAAAAGCTGATTGAGGGTAAGCAAACCGGGAGCGTATCTGGGGACGATTGCAGTGGTTGCAAGACGGCCTTTCCCTTACTGTTCATAGGGTTATAGCCGCCACGCCCTGCTCCCGGCCATGCGCCCCACCATCTAGAACGAATATCCATTCTGGACCGCGCGCAGGGTCCGGCGCAATGGAGACACACGAAAAGAAGGGGCACTAACGCCAACGTGAAGGAAATCAGGCTTATTCCCTTCTCGCATTGCGTGCGCCCTGAAAAAGAAAAAGGGCCCGCCGTGTGAGGCGGGCCCAGGTCGCTGCGCTCCGTACTGCCTGCTTGCTATTTTTTGCTGCTTATCGATTCAAACCTGCGCGGCACGTTCATTCCACGCGTTCGCCGTGCAGAACCACGTCGAGGCCTTCGCGCTCTTCTTCTTCGCTCACGCGCAGGCCCATCACCATGTCGATCACCTTGAGCAGGACGAAGCTCACCACGCCGCTGTAGACGAGGGTCGTGAGCACGCCCTTGGCCTGGAGGATGACGCTTCCATCCGCGCCGCCGATGTCCTTCACTGCGAACACGCCGGTCAGCAGCGCACCGATGATGCCGCCCACGCCGTGCACGCCGAACGCGTCGAGCGAATCGTCATAGTTGAACTTGTGCTTGAGCCAGGTGGCCGACCAGAAGCAGACCACGCCCGCCACCACGCCGATCACGATCGCGCCCATCACGCCGACGAAGCCCGACGCCGGCGTCACGGCCACAAGCCCCGCCACCGCGCCCGAAGCGATGCCGAGCACCGAGGGCTTGCCCTTGGCGATCCACTCCGCGAACATCCAGCCGAGCGCCGCGCAGGCGGTCGCCACTTGCGTCGTGAGCATCGCGAAGCCGGCACGGCCGTCGGCGGCGACTGCCGAGCCCGCGTTGAAGCCGAACCAGCCCACCCACAGCATGGCCGCGCCGATCAGCGTGAGCACGAGGTTGTGCGGCGCCATGGCTTCGCGGCCATAGCCCACGCGCTTGCCGAGCACGATGCAGCACACGAGACCCGCGATGCCGGCGTTGATGTGCACCACCGTGCCGCCTGCGAAGTCGAGAATGCCTGCGCTCGCGAGCCAGCCCGTCGGCTCCCACACGATGTGCGCGATCGGCGCGTAGACGATGATCGACCACAGCGACATGAACACGAGCATCGCCGAGAACTTCATGCGGTCGGCGAACGCGCCGGTGATGAGCGCCGGCGTGATGATCGCGAACGTCATTTGATAGACGAAGTACACGGTCTCGGGGATGGTCGGCGCGAGGTGGCTCACGGTGAGCGTCGTCGCCTTGTCGCCCTTGATGTAGTTCATGCCCTCGAGGAACACGCGCGAGAAGCCGCCGATGAACGCGTTGCCCGGCGTGAACGCGAGGGTGTAACCCACCACCGTCCAGATCACCGTCACGAGGCAGGTGATCGCGAAGCTCTGCATGAGCGTCGCGAGCACGTTCTTCTTGCGGACCATGCCGCCGTAGAAGAGCGCGAGGCCCGGAATCGTCATGAACAGGACGAGCGCGGTGGAGGTGAGCATCCACGCGGTGTCGCCCGAGTTGATCTTCGACGAATCCACCGAGAACGGCGCGGTCGGAGCCGCGGGCGCGGCTGCTGCAGCGGCCGAGGCGTCGGCGGGCGCGCTTGCAGCGGGGGCGGGGGCGGCTGCGGCCGCCGGGGCCGATGCTGCGGGCGCGGAGGCCGCGGGAGCCGATGCTGCCGGCGCGGAGGCTGCGGTGGGTGCGGACGCATCGTCGGCCAGTGCGGCGCCGATGCCGCCGGCCAGCAGCGAGCCGGCCATCAGCAGGGACATCAAAAGTTTGCGCATCTCGGTTTCCTCTAGTCTCTCTCGTCTGTCACAAGGACTTTATTGGGTACTCACAGCGCGTCGGCGCCGGTCTCGCCGGTGCGGATGCGAATGACTTGTTCGATGGGGGCGACGAAGATCTTGCCGTCGCCGATCTTGCCGGTGCGGGCGGCGCGCTCGATCGCCTCGATGGCCTGATCGACGATGTCGTCGGAGACGGCGGCTTCGATCTTGACCTTGGGCAGGAAATCGACGACGTATTCCGCGCCCCGGTATAGCTCGGTGTGCCCCTTCTGACGGCCGAAGCCCTTCACCTCGGTGACCGTGATCCCCGAGACGCCAATAGCCGAGAGGGCCTCGCGCGCCTCATCGAGCTTGAACGGCTTGATGATTGCTGTGATTAGTTTCATGTAGTCCTCGTTGCGGTTGCTGTGCCGTTGTTCCGTAGTGATGCCGTATGCGTGATTCAGTGCGAAGCAGTATTAGCAACACCCGTGCCAATTAACGCGGACCGCTTTTCTGATGGATTTCGATGCACGAATCCCGCAAGCCGTGGACAATGCCGATCCACGCATGCCAATCCCCGCCACGCGGGCGGGCGCGGCCTGCGCCGGGGTCCTGGCCGAACGGCCAGCGCGCGGGCCGCGCGGTGGCGGCGCCTGTCGATCGTTGCTAGAGTGTTTTCAGTCAGGCCGGCGCGGCGCCCGGGCATCGCAGGCATGTCAGCGCCCCACATGAGGCGCCGCAGGCACATGGCGGGCGCGCCGTGCACCAGTTGCGCTCACGGGCTGCACGCCTCGCACCAGGATTGGTCACGATCCAAAGCGAGGCACAGTCGAAACGAAATCTGCACACTTTTTGTGCAGCGAATTGATTAAGTAGTAAGGGGAACCGAATGAAACAGCCAAACGACGTATTCAACGATCTGCAATCGAAAATGGGCGAGCTCTTGAAGAACTCGCCGGCGCGCGACGTCGAGCGCAATTTGCGCGCCATGCTCTCACAAGGCTTTTCGAAGCTCGATCTCGTTACCCGCGAAGAGTTCGACGCGCAGACGCAAGTGCTGGTGCGCACGCGTCAGCGCCTCGAAGAGCTCGAGCGCCGCGTGGCTGAACTCGAACAGAAGCAGCCGGTGACTGGCCAGTCATCCTGATTAATTCGGTGCACCACCGCTAAGGCAAGCGAGCCGTAACCGTTCCGCAATGGAACCGTAAAGGGGCACGCGCGTCACCAGCCTGGCGCATGAAGGGTGGCTTCATCGGCTCACCGTCGTGTGCCCCTTCCGGAGATTTCCATGTCGCTTGCCGTGGTGCGTAGCCGCGCGCCGGCTGCTGGCCGCGCGCCCGATGTGACCGTAGAAGTCCATCTAGCCAATGGGTTGCCGTCGTTTTCGATCGTCGGCCTGCCCGACCTCGAAGTGCGCGAAAGCCGTGAACGCGTGCGCGCGGCACTCTCTAACTGCGGCTTCGACTTTCCTGTGCGCCGCATCACCGTGAATCTCGCGCCCGCCGACTTGCCGAAAGAGTCGGGCCGCTTCGACTTGCCCATCGCGCTCGGCATTCTCGCCGCGAGCGGTCAGATTCCCGCTGCGTCGCTCACGCCCGCGCGCGAATTCGCGGGCGAACTCTCGCTCTCGGGCGCGGTGCGCCCCATGCGCGGCGCGTTCGCGATGGCGTGCGGCACAGCGCGCGCGCAACCCGGCGCGCCGCAGCCGCCCGAAACGCATGACGCGGCGCCCGCGCACGCCCGTTTCGAAGCATTAGCCTCGTGCGCGCGCGCACCCGAGCTCTACCTGCCCGCCGACAATGCTGCCGAGGCCGCGCTCGTACCCGGCGTGGATGTCTATGCCGTTCCCGACCTGCGCACGCTCTGCGCGCACCTTTCGGGCGAAGAGGGCGCGTGCCTCGCGCCCGTGCGAGCCGCCGCACTCGACGCGGCACCGGCCACGCCGCCCCCCGATATGGCCGACGTGATCGGCCAGCGCGGCGCGCGCCGCGCGCTCGAAGTCGCGGCAGCGGGCGGCCACCATCTGTTAATGATCGGGCCGCCGGGCGCGGGCAAGTCGATGCTCGCCGCGCGCCTGCCCGGCCTCCTGCCGCCGATGACCGACGCCGAGGCGCTCGCCAGCGCCGCCCTGCTTTCGGCGAGCTCGTTCGGTTTCTCGCCGCAGCAATGGCGGCGGCGGCCGTTTCGCGCGCCGCACCACTCGTCCAGCGCGGCGGCGCTGATCGGCGGACGCAATCCGCCTCAGCCCGGCGAGATCACGCTCGCCCATTCAGGTGTCCTGTTTCTCGATGAATTAGGGAGTTCGACCGCCACGTGCTGGAGACCTTGCGCGAACCCCTCGAAGCAGGCTCGATCACCATCTCGCGCGCGGCGTGGCAGACCGACTTTCCCGCCGCCTGCCAGCTGGTCGCCGCCATGAATCCCTGTCCGTGCGGCTGGCGCGGCGACCCTTCGGGGCGCTGCCGCTGCACGCCCGAGGCGGCGGCGCGCTATCGCCGCAAACTCTCGGGGCCGCTACTCGACCGCATCGACATCCAGATCGAGATTCCCGCGCTCCCGCCTGCCGAACTCGCCTCGCGCGCCAACGCGCCCGGCGAACCGAGCGCGGCCGTGGCCGCCCGCGTGGCAGCAGCGCGCGGGCGCCAGATCGCCCGCCAGGGCAAGACCAATCGCGAATTGAGCGGACGCGAGACCGACTCGGTCTGTCGCCCCGATGCAGCGGGCGAAGCACTGCTGCGCGAGGCTGGCGAGCGCTTCGGCTGGTCGGCGCGCGCATACTATCGCGCGCTCAAGGTAGCGCGCACAATCGCCGACCTCGCGGATGCGCCCATGCCCGATGCAGCACACGTCGCGGAAGCGGTGCAGTACCGGCGCGTATTTAGCGATCAGTAGTACGCATTAACGGGGACGCATCGGCGCGGACTGAGCAATGCGCGCAGCTGGGCGCCGAAACGCGCCTTCAACCTTCAGATGGATCAAAAAAAGGAAGTCAAGACTTGACTTATGCACATTTTGTCGTGTGAGCAGCAATTTCTTGCACGATTCGCATTCAGCGTCGACCCAAAACGCAAGCCATTGATTTTTATACAATTAAAGTTCTGCCGAGAAGCACGCCAAACTAACAAAAAGCCCACAGCGTGGCCTTTTGCGAGCGATGATCCGTCTTTTTCCACAAAGTTACCCACAGGACCTGTGGGTAACTCGTAAACCTTCAATGAAATCCGGGAATTAGCCCGTAAACCCAGGATTGCACATTCACTTTCGGCTGCAATCGCTTGTCGCTCCGTAATCCTAAGATGCGCTCAATGGAGCTTGAACGATTGGAAGAACTGATCGACCTGCTCGGGCGCCGGCTGCTCGCGGCCCACGATCGCCAACTGGTAGGCATGCGCCCCTTTGGCGACGAGCCGCGCGTGGATCGTGCGCTGGTCCTCCGTCGCCCCGGCCTTGCCCGCGAGTTCCATGTCGACGCCCTCGACCGAGCCTCCCGCCTCGACCGGCACCGCTACCGCGCGCGTCTGGGGCATCGCGCCCACGTTGTGCGCAAGCCCCGCGCTCAGGTACGCCAGCGCTTTTTGCTGCGTGGCCGGCTGCGCGTCAGGCAGGTCGAGCGTGCCGACCACGAACACCGCGCCGTTCACCTCGGCGGTCTGGACCCGCATGCGCATCGGTGTGCCGGCCACGTCGAGGCTGCGCTGATCCGAGCCGGGCTTGGCGGGCAAATCGACGCTATAGCCGCTTGCATCGTTCGAAATCGTGCGCCAGTCGTAGGTGGGCGAACAGGCGATGAGCGGCGCGAGCACACCCGCCAACGCAAGCCCGGCCGCCGCGCGAACGACAGCAGTGCGCAGGAACATGAGCAAGGGCGACGGCACAAACCACGAAAGACGGGCGCGGGAGAAAACGTTGGAGACCATAAGACGCGAACGGAGGCGGCCAAAAAGTGTGAGGGAACGAGGAAACGGCTGAGCGGGACATTATCCCTGGCTTATGCCCGCCCGTGCCGATGCAACCGCTATGCCGGGAAATTCGGCGCTACAATAGTCCGGCTCATTTCCGCGCCCAGAGGCGCCCGAGGCTTCATTCATGTCCGCATCCCCGACACCTCCGAAGGCGCGCTCCAGCGCGATCCGCAGCATCGGCGCCTTAGTGGTTGCAGCCGCGCTGGCCATCGCCGGCTATTTCGCGTTCTTCGGCAGCCAGCAACGCGTGCCCGACGCCACCTTCACGCTGCTCTCCGGTCAAAAGGTCTCGACCGCCGATCTCAAGGGCAAGGTCTATCTCGTCAACTTCTGGGCGACGAGCTGCACCACCTGCATGAAGGAAATGCCCCAGATGATCCAGACCTATAACCGGTTCAAGGGCGAAGGCCTCGAATTCGTCGCCGTGGCGATGAACTATGACGCGCCCATGTACGTCGTCAATTACGCGCAGACGCGCCAGTTGCCGTTCAAGGTGGCCATGGACGACGGCTCGGCGGCCAAACAGTTCGGCAACGTCCAGCTCACGCCCACCACCTTCGTGATCGACCGCGACGGCAAGATTCTCAAGCGCTACGTGGGCGAGCCGAAATTCGCGGAACTCGACGCATTGCTGCAAAAGGCGCTGGCGACCTGACGCGCCTCGCACACGAGGCAGCGCCGGACACAAACGGCAGCGGAAAATCCGCTGCCGTTTTCGTTTGCGCCACCCTCGCTCACTTCACCCGCGCGCGTCGCTCTCCCCCCGCGCCACCAGCCCATAACGGCGCATCTTCTCGTAGAGCGTGGCCTTCGCCATCTGCAACCGCTCGGCGGCGTGCGCGACCGCGCCGTGCGTCTGCTGGAGCGCGTCGGCAATCAGCGCGCGCTCGTACTGCTCGACGCGCTCCTTGAGCGGCAGCGCGTCGGCGGCGCCGCTCGCGGCCTGTGTCGCAACATCGTCGGGAATGCCAAGCACATAGCGGTCCGCCGCGTTGCGCAGCTCGCGCACGTTACCCGGCCAGTCGCGCTGCGCGAGGCGCATGCGGTCGCGCTCGGTCAACAGCGGCGCGGGGCGCTGGTAACGCACCGCCGCATCCAGCAAGAAGTGCTCGAAGAGCGGCACGATGTCTTCGCGGCGCTCGGCGAGCGGCGGCAACGCGATCGTCACCACGTTCAGGCGATATAGCAAATCGCGCCGAAAGGTGCCCGCCGCGACGTGCTCCAGCATGTCGCCCTTGGCCGCCGCGACCACGCGCAAGTCCACGCGCACCGGCTGGTTCGAGCCGAGGCGCTCCAGCACGCCGTCCTGCAGCACGCGCAAGAGCTTCACCTGGAGCGCGAGCGGCATGCTTTCGATCTCGTCGAGAAAGAGCGTGCCGCCCGTGGCGTGCTCGAGCTTGCCGATGCGCCGCTTGGCTGCGCCCGTGAACGCGCCGGGTTCATAGCCGAACATCTCCGATTCGAACATCGGCTCGGGCAGCGCGCCGCAGTTCACGGCCACGAATGGCTTGTCGCGACGCGGCGAGAGCTCGTGCAGGCTGCGCGCGATCAGCTCCTTGCCGGCACCGGTGTCGCCGTTGATGAGCACCGAAGCATCCGTGGGCGCGATGTTGGCGATCAGCCGCCGCACCTGCTCGATCGCCGGACTCTTGCCGATGATGCGCGGCGCAAGCGTGTCCTGCCCTGCCAGTTCGCGGCGCAGCGCGAGGTTTTCGAGCATCAGCGTGCGGCGCTCCAACGCGCGCCGCACTGTTTCGATCAGGCGCTCGGAAGCGAACGGCTTCTCGATGAAATCGTAGGCGCCGTCGCGCATCGCCTGCACGGCCATCGAGATGTCGCCGTGCCCCGTGACGAGGATCACCGGCACGTCGGGCGCACGCTCGTGGCACTGCGCGAGCAGATCGAGCCCGCTCATGCCGGGCAAGCGGATGTCGCTCACCACGACGCCGGCGAACTCGGCGTCCACGAGCGGCAGCGCGGCCTCGGCATTGGCGAAGCCGGCCGCGTCGAAGCCCGCGAGCTGCAGGCTCTGCACGCCGGCGCGCCGCACCAGTTCCTCGTCCTCCACATAGAGCACCCGGCCGGGCATCGAGCTGATCATGTTCGTTCGCCTTCCTTAATTCAGTGTTGCATGCCGTTCGCGGGCGGCGGCGTGGGTTCGTTGGCTGCCGCGAGGGCCGCATTCACTCGCGTGCGGCGCAGCGTCAGCACGAAGCAGGCACCACCCGGCGCCGCACAATTCGTCTCACCATCGGCCGCCCCCCCGGGGGCGTTGTACGCCGCGAGCGTGCCGCCGCAATCGCGCGCAATCGACGAAGAGATCGCCAGCCCCAAGCCCAAGCCCTGCCCCATCTCCTTCGTGGTGAAGAACGGCTCGAACAGGCGCGGCATGACCTCGGCGGGAATGCCCGGCCCGTTGTCGCACACGACGATCTCGATGGTCGCCGGCCGCGCGCGCACGTCGATGGCGATGCGGGGCGCGCTCGTCCCGGCGACCGCGTCGAGCGCGTTGCCGATCAGGTTGATGAGCACCTGCTCGAGCCGCAGGTCATCGCACTGCGCGACCAGTTCGGGATAGTCGTTGTGCGTATCGAGCGGCGCGCTGGCGGCGTCGCCGTCGGTGACGGTGAGCACGACGCTCACGCCGTCGAGACGCTTGCCGAGCAGCCCGAGCGCATTGCGCAGCGCGCGCGCCACCGGCGAGCGCTGGCTCTTCGGCTTCGCGCGCCCCACGAACAGCTTGAGCTGATTCACGATCTTGCCCATGCGCTCGGTGAGCGAGCCGATCGCTTCCAGATTCTCGTGCGCCACGTCGTACTGGCCGCGCTCCAGAAACACGCGGGTGTTGTCCGAGAAGCTGCGCAGCGCCGCGAGCGGCTGATTGAGCTCGTGCGTGATGCCGGCCGCCATCTGTCCGAGCGCGGCGAGCTTGCTCGCCTGGATCAGCTCGTCTTGAGTCGCGCGCAGCTCCGCCTCGGTGCGCGTGCGCTCGGCCACTTCGCGCTGCAGGCGCTCGTTGGCCTGCGAGAGATCGGCGGTGCGCTCGGCCACGCGGTCATTGAGCATGGCGTAGGCCTTTTGCAGCATCGCGCGGCTGCGCAGCACTTCCTGCACACGCGCGCGGCGCATGCGCCAGTAGAACGCCAGCAGGCACAGCGAGACGTAGCCGAAGCCCGTCATGATCGTCGCGTTGCGCGCCGCGTCCTGCACCGGGTCGACCGGCGACATCGTCACGAGATGCCAGTCGGGCTCGCCAAGCGCGCGGCGCGTCTCCAGATAGCGCGGCGCGCGCAGGCCGCTGCCGATGCGCACGATATCGGCGCCGCCCTCCAGCACGCGCTCCACGCTCACCGGAAGCGGCGCAATGTCCTGACGCGCGTACTGGCGCGTCTCGTCGATGGAGGCCACCACGTCGGCGGGCAGCGGGCGCACCGTGCGGTACTTCCACGCGTTCACCGAGGAGAGAAAGATCACGCCGTGATCGTCGGTGACGAGCAGCGGCTCGGAGACGTCCGTGCCCGGAAACCATTCGAGGTTGAGCTTGACCACCGCCACGCCGACGATCTTGCCGTTGCGCCGCACCGGCTGCGAAATGTAGTAGCCCGGATCGTGCGAAATCGTGCCGATGCCGAAAAAGCGCCCCACGCCGCCCTTGGCGGCCTCGATGAAGTACGGCCGGAACTGGTAGCCCACGCCCACGAAGCTGTCCGGCCCGCGCCAGTTGCTCGCGGCGATGCACAGGCCATCGGCGCGGATGATGTAGGTCGTGGTGGCGCGCGCGTGGCGGTTCACGTCCTCGAGATAGCGGTTGGCCTGCGCGACCCAGTCGGGTTTCGGGTCGGCGAGCACATCCTGCACGAGCGGATGCGCGCCCACCAGGTACGGCAGCGATTCGTAGCGCTCAAGCGTGCTCTTGAGCGCCGCGGTCGTGCGGCCGTTGCGCACGGCGGCGTTGCGGCGCAGCACGTCGATGCCGGTCTGCCAGGCAAGCGACCACGCGAGCGTGCACACCGCCACGAGCCCGACGGCGAGCATGAACAACAGGATGAGACGGCGCGTCACGAAGGAGGCTTCCGGAGAATCGTGCGGGGATGAGGGCAATTGTGGCACACGCTTACCGCGCGAGGCGGCCCACGGTGAGGGACGGAAGCCGAAAAGGAAGGCGCCGGGGAATACGGAAGCGAACAGGCGCGCGGATAGCCGCGCAATCCGGAAAACCAGGGAAAACGGCGCGCGCCGGCTGGCGGCACGCGCTACCAAACAGGTACAGCGTCAGGTCATACGGAAGGCAGCGGCACGGCGGCCCACACCGCCGCACCGCACGGGCTTACACGCGCGCGCTCTCCTTCACATTCTCCGCCTGACCCGACAGCGCCGCGCGCAGCTTGCTGCGATCGAGCTCCTTCTCCCATGCCGAGACCACGACCGTCGCCACGCCGTTGCCGACGATGTTGGTGAGCGCGCGGCACTCGCTCATGAAGCGGTCGATGCCGAGGATCAGCACCATGCCCGAAAGCGGAATGGTCGGCACCACGGCGAGCGTTGCCGCGAGCGTGATGAAGCCCGCGCCGGTCACGCCGCTCGCGCCCTTCGAGGTGAGCATCGTCACTGCGAGCAGCGTGAGCTGCTGGGTCCACGTGAGATCGGTGTTGGTCGCCTGGGCGATGAAGAGCACCGCCATCGTCATGTAGATGTTGGTGCCGTCGAGGTTGAACGAATAGCCGGTCGGCACCACGAGGCCCACGACCGAGCGCGAGCAGCCGAGGCGTTCGAGCTTCTCCATCAGTTGCGGCAGCGCCGACTCCGACGAGCTCGTGCCCAGCACGATCAGCAGTTCTTCCTTGATGTAGGAAACGAAGCGGATGATCGAGAAGCCCGTGAAGCGCGCGATCGCGCCGAGCACCACCAGCACGAACACCACCGAGGTGAGATAGAACGTACCGATCAGCTTGAGCATCGGCAGGAGCGAGCCCACGCCGTACTTGCCGATAGTGAACGCCATCGCGCCGAATGCGCCGATGGGGGCGAGCTTCGTGACGATCTTGACGATGCCGAACAGCACGCCCGAGACGCTCTCGATGAAGTCAGTCACCACGCGGCCGCGATCGCCCAAGTGCGCGAGCACCGAGCCGAACAACAGCGCGATGAGCAGGATCTGCAGGATTTCGCCTTGCGCGAACGCCGAGAACATCGTGTCCGGAATGATGTGCATCAGGAAGTCGACAGTGCTCTGGCCATGCGCCTTCGCCGCGTAGCTCGCCACGGCCTTGCCGTCGAGCGTGTTGACATCGACGTTGAAGCCCGCGCCCGGCTTGAGCAAGTGCGTGGCCGCAAGACCGAGCACCAACGCGAAGGTCGAGACGATCTCGAAGTAGAGCAGCGCCTTGCCGCCCACGCGGCCCACCTTCTTCATGTCCTCCATGCCGGCGATGCCGGTCACGACGGTACAGAAGATGATCGGCCCGATCACCATCTTGATGAGCTTGATGAAGGCGTCGCCGAGCGGCTTCATGTCGATGGCGATGGCCGGCGAGTAGTGGCCGAGAACGATGCCGATGATGATCGCCACGATCACCTGGACGTAAAGGACTTTGTGCAGAGGTTTCTTCACGATTGGATCCTGCAAATGAGTTAAGCCGATGGCCGCGCTTTTACGAGCGCCTAGCCGCGACAGGTCTAAACGGGGGGATCAGCGAAACCAGAGGTAGGGATCGGACATCGGCTGTCTCCTTGTGTTTTTTGTCACGGCCTGAGTAGCCGCGCGATCTATAGAGCAAGGTTGATGCCAGCGACGCGCAGCGCCTTCAGCCTTGATGGGTAAGGCCTCTGCGTCTTGAAAGTGTAGGAAGAATCTGGATTTCCAGAAACGGAACTGGACAGCGTCCGGGTTTCCGGAACACGGGAGAAAATGGGGACGGGCGGCGAGCGGTTCTAATTTATCTGCGAATAGCTAAAGACGCACCAATGACGCCGCTGGAGCATTGCCTTTCGTGCGGGAGCGGAAGCAAAGGGCAAAAAAAAGCCCGCTTCAGCGGGCTTTTTCGCGTGCGAGACAACGCGGGCTTATCAAACCACCCCAGCGCCATGCGCCTGCACATCGGCGTGATAGCTCGAACGCACCATCGCGCCGACGGCCGCGTGCGTGAAGCCCATCTTGTACGCCTCTTCCTCATACATCTTGAAGGTGTCGGGATGCACGTACTCGCGCACCGGCAGGTGATGCTCCGACGGCTGGAGATACTGGCCGATCGTCAGCATGTCGACGTCGTGCTCGCGCAGGTCGCGCATGACCTGGAGGATCTCTTCCGGCGTCTCGCCAAGGCCCACCATCAGGCCCGACTTGGTCGCGACCTCGGGATGCAGCGCCTTGAAGTCCTTCAGCAGCTTGAGCGAGTGCGCGTAATCCGAACCAGGACGCGCTTCCTTGTAAAGACGCGGCACCGTTTCGAGATTGTGGTTCATGACATCGGGCGGCGCGGCGTTGAGAATGCCGATGGCGCGGTCCAGACGGCCCCGGAAGTCGGGCGTGAGAATCTCGATGCGCGTTTCCGGCGACTGCTCGCGCACCTGGCGGATGCATTCGACGAAGTGGCCGGCGCCGCCGTCACGCAGGTCGTCGCGGTCGACGCTCGTGATCACGACGTACTTGAGCTTGAGCGCGCCGATGGTGCGCGCGAGGTTGGCCGGCTCGTCCGGATCGAGCGGATCAGGGCGGCCATGGCCGACGTCGCAGAACGGGCAGCGGCGCGTGCACTTGTCGCCCATGATCATGAACGTGGCGGTGCCCTTGCCGAAGCATTCGCCGATGTTCGGGCAGCTCGCTTCCTCGCACACCGTGTGCAGGTTGTGCTCGCGCAGGATGTTCTTGATCTCGTAGAAACGCGAATTGCCGGTGGCCGCCTTCACGCGGATCCACTCGGGCTTCTTGAGCTTCTCGATCGGGATCACCTTGATCGGAATGCGCGATGTCTTGGCCTGCGCCTTCTGTTTCGCGGTGGCGTCGTAGGGTACGGCGTCGGCGGGTGTCGCTGCAGTGTTTTCAGCAGAATTCGCGGTTACGTCAGTCATTCGTTTCGATCCAGTCAGGCCGCCGGTGCAACGCCGGCCTGCGGTTGCGGCGGTTGTCCGCCCATGGTGGCCGATGTGGCCGGGTTCACCCCGGCCGCGGGTGCGGCTGAAGGGTCTGAGGCAGCGGCTTCGGCCACCGAAAGCGCTGCTGAAAGGGTCGAATCCCAATGTACGGCAAGATTCGCCTCGAGCCGGGCCGCCAGTGTGGCGGCCACGTCTTGCCAAGACGCTTGCGCGCCCAGCGTGGCCATGTCGACGGTTTCGAGGCCTGCATACCCGCACGGGTTGATCGCGAGGAACGGGCTCAAGTCCATCGAGACGTTCAGGCTCACGCCGTGATAGCTGCAGCCGTGGCTAATCTTCAGGCCGAGTGCTCCGACCTTGGCGCCCACATGGGCCGCGCTGGGTCCGGGTGCGCCTTCTGGCACATAGATCCCGGGCGCGCCGGCCTTGCGTTCGCCCGCGAGATTATACGCCGCCAGAGTTTCGATCACGGCCTGCTCGATGAGCGTGACGAGCTCGCGCACCATCAGCTTGCGCCGCCGCAGGTCGAGCAGCAGATACGCCACGACCTGGCCCGGCCCGTGGTAGGTGATCTGGCCGCCGCGGTCGATCTGCACGAGCGGAATGCCGCTATTGGCAATCAGCAGGTGCTCGGGCTTGCCGGCCTGGCCGAGCGTGAAGACGGGTGGATGTTCGACGAGCCAGATTTCATCGGGCGTTTCTGCGTCGCGCTGCGCGGTGAATTCGCGCATGGCGTCGAAGCTCGCCTGGTAGGCCTCGTTGCCGCGCCAGCGCAAGATGGGCGGCGTGAAGCGCTCGTCCGTCGAGGCAGACTCGGATGAGGGTGAAGTTGGGGAGACTGAAACCGGGGTGGCGCACATGATCCCCGAAGTTTACCTAATTCGGGACAAGCGCGCCGCACTCCCTCGGCCGGGCACCTCAAACCGTGCGCCATCCGTCGCCGGCGTGGATGCCCCAACGCGCCGCGAGACGTGCGGCCCAGTCGAGCACGCGCTCGCTCACACGCGCCGGCGTCGCGAACGCGACCCAAGCCGCCCCGCCCTGCTCCGCGCCGATCCACAGCCGCTCGCCGCGCCGCAGCCGCAGCGTGTGGCCGGGTTCGAGCCAGTAGTCGGCGGTGTCGTCGCTGCGCGTGACCCAGACCGCGCCGCAGCGCACGGTCAGCCGCGTGCTGTGCGCCACCCGCACCGAAGCCACTTGATCCGCCGCCACTTCAAACGTGATATCCGAAGAAATTTCTCTCATTTTCGCCTCCGAAGGTGCCGCATCCATGGCTACAATCGTAGGCGCAGCAAGGGATCGGGCAAAACGATCAATTTTCACGGCTATGTGAGAAAAATTGCGATGGACCTGCGCCAGCTTCCAGCGCTCAACGCCCTCAAGGCGTTTGAGGCCGCCGCCCGCCACGAAAGCTTTTCGCGCGCCGCCGACGAGTTATTCGTCACGCACGGCGCGGTCAGCCACCAGATTCGCGCGCTCGAGGGCGAGCTCGGCATCGCGCTGTTCGCCCGCGACGGCAAGCGCGTGCGCCTCACCGACACGGGCCGCCGCTACGCGGGCCAGGTGCGCGACGCGCTCGCCCAACTGGCGCTCGCCACCCAGGAGATCCGGGCGGGCGACCGCGACCGGCGCCTCGTGGTGTCGATGCTCTCGTCGTTCGCCGCCCGCTGGGTCACGCCGCGCATTGGCCGCTTTATCGAGGCCCATCCGCAATGGGACGTCGAGCTGCAATCGACGAACTCGCTCGTCGATTTCGCGCGCGACGATGTCGACGTGGCCGTGCGCTTCGGCTACGGCCACTATCCCGGGCTGCACGCCGAACTCCTGCTCGACGAGATCTTCTTTCCCGCGTGCTCGCCGGACTTCAACGGCGGCAAGCTGCCCGAGGACCCGCGCGAGCTGGCGAAGCTGCCCCTTCTGCGCTCCGACGACGAACTCTGGCGCCCCTGGTTCGACGCGGCCGGCATGCACGACATGCCCGAGCCCAAGCGCGGCGTGCTCTACCAGGACTCGTCGAACCTGCTGCAGGCCGCCATGGACGGCCAGGGCATCGCGCTCGTGCGGCGCTCGCTCGCGATGCACGAGATCACGCGCGGGCGGCTCGTGCGGCTTTTCAAGGACATCGACGGACCAAGCCCGTGGCGCTACTACTTCATCTGCACGCAGCAGCGCATGCAGACCGAGCGCGTGCAGGCGTTTCGCGACTGGGTGTTCGACGAAGTCGCGCGCTTCCGGCGGCTCTATGAGAACGCCTGCGAAGCGGGCCCGCTGATGACGGCCGCCGCCGCGGCCCTGCGCGCACGCGAGGACGATGCGCTTTGAATCCGCGCTTTGAATCCGCGCTTTGAATCCGTAAACGCAACAAGGGCCGCCCGAAAGCAGCCCTTGCAACACACCCTCGCCAGCGCAACGCCGCGAGGTTTTACAGCACGATCTTCACCATCGGATGCCCGGTGAGCGCGCGATAGATATCGTCGAGATGCGCCTGGCTCGTCGTGCGCACGGTCACCGTGAGGCCCGTGTAGTTGCCGCCGCTCGACGGCCGCGATTCGATGGTCGCGGCGTCGAAGCTGCTGTCGAATTCGCGCAGCACGGCGACGATCGTGTCCTGAAACTCCGGATGCGTCTTGCCCATCACCTTGATGGGGAAATCGCAGGGGAATTCGATCAGGGATTCTTTGGCCGGCGCCTGAGCGCCGCCGTTCAGTACAGATGCAGTCATATTTCCACTTCCCTTAGCGTCTCATCGTGCGGCGCGGGCTTACTTGCCAGCTGCCGCATGAGCTTCGCGCGCCGCGAGCATCGCGTGCGCCTCGCGCGCTTTCGCGCGCTGATAACCCTCGTAAAGCGCCGCGAAGACCGGCCCCGGCTTGCCATTGCCCACCGCCTGACCATCGAGCGCGACCACCGGCAGGATTTCCTTGGTCGCCGAAGTCACGAGCATTTCGTCTGCGGCCCGCAGCGCCGCTTCGTCGATCTCGCGCGCCTCGAAGCGAATCCCGCACTCCTGCGCCAGTTCCTCGACGAGCCCGTAGCGGATGCCTTCGAGAATCTTGTTGCTGCGCGGCGGCGCGTAAAGCGCGCCGTCCTTCACGATCCATACGTTCGACGAAGACCCTTCGGTCAGCCAGCCGTCGCGCAGCTGGATCGTCTCGAACACCCCGTGCTCCACCGCGTTCTGCGCCATCAGCACATTGCCGAGCAGCGAGGTCGACTTGATGTCGCAATTGAGCCAGCGGCGGTCCTCGGCCGTGACGCAGGCCACGCCGCTCGCGCGCTGCGCGGCGCTGGGCAGCACGAGCGGGCTGACCATCACGAACACGGTGGGCTTCGCGCCCGCCGGGAACGCGTGGCCGCGCTTCGCCACGCCGCGCGTCACCTGCAGGTAGACGTTCGCGTGCGCATCGCGCGCGAGTGCGCCCGCGGCCTCGTTCGCCTCGATCACGCGCGCGATGAGCGCACGCCAGCCGGCCTGGTCGTTCGGATTCGCAATGCCCACCTTGTCCAGCGAGCGCGCAAGCCGCGCGAGATGCTGCGCGATGCGAAACGGCACGCGCAGCTTGGCCGCGCCGCCCCCGGCTTCGTGCGTATCCAGCGCGTAGGCCGGCACCACTTCGTAGATGCCGTCGCCGAAGATGAAGCCGCGGTCGAGCACCGGCACGCGCGCTTCGGAAAGCGGCGTGAGCACGCCGCCGCGCCCACAGTCGAGCCAGACGAGCGGCTCGGCTTCATGCGCGGCCGTTGTCGATGCGTCCATTTACTTCTTCTTGTTGAACATGAGCATGAGCGAATCCCACACGCGGCCCGCAATGCCGGCTTGCGGCACCGCCTGGAGAGCGACCAGCGGGAATTGCGCGAGGACCTTGCCGTCGGCGCCGACGAACTTCGCCGTGCCCACCTGCTGCCCGTCCGCGAGCGGCGCGATCAGCGGGGTCGTGATCTCGACCTGCGGCTTGGCCTTGTCGGCGGCGCCCTTGGGCAGCGTCACGAACTGATCCTTCTTCACGCCCACCTTCACGGAATCCGTCGCACCCTTGTAGACGCGCGGCGTGGCCACGGCCTGGTTCGCCGCATAGATGCGCGTGCTGTCGTAGGCGCTATAGCCGTAGTTCAGCATCTTCATGCTGTCCTGAACCCGGTCGTGCTCCTTTTGCTCGCCCATCATCACCGAGACGAGACGGCGGTCGCCGCCGCCCGCGAGCGGACGCTTGGCCGACGCGATCAGGCAGTAGCCCGCCGCCTTGGTGTGGCCGGTCTTCAGGCCGTCGACGGTCGGGTCGATCCACAGCAGGCGGTTGCGGTTCGGCTGCTTGATCTTGTTGTACGTGAACTCCTTCACCGAGAAGATGCTGTAGTACTCGGGATAGTCGCGGATCATGCGCGCGGAGAGCGTGGCAAGGTCGCCGGCCGTCGTGTAGTGATTCGGGTCGGGCATGCCGTTCACGTCGGCGAAATGCGTGTGCGCCATGCCGAGCTTCTGCGCCTCGGCGTTCATCATGTTGACGAAGTTCGCCTCGCTGCCGCCCACGAGCTCCGCGAGTGCGATCGCCGCATCGTTGCCCGACTGCACAATCATGCCGTACACGAGGTCATGCACCGACACCGGCTTGTTCGCCTCGATGAACATGCGCGATTCGTCGGTGCGCACGCGGCGCACGGCTTCGCTCGGCGTGACGATCTGCTCCATCGTGATCTTCTTGGCCTGCAGCGCCTCGAACACGAGGTAGGCGGTCATCAGCTTCGTGAGCGAGGCCGGCTCGACGCGCTCGTCGGCGTTGCCCGAGGCGAGCACCTGGTTCGCGGTAGCGTCCATGAGCACCCACGAGCGCGCGTTCACCGCGGGCGGCGGCACCTGCGCGAACGCGCTCGCGCTCGCGAGGAGCGCGGCGGGCAGCATGGCGCCGAGCGTGACGTTGCGGACAGTGGAGGAAGAGACGAAGAAGGATTGCTGGCCGGAGGAGAGAAAACGCATAAGGTTCAGGTCGAACGGATTGGGGTCGGGATGAACGTTGCGCGCCACGAGGCGCGCAGATGGGAGGCCGAAGTCAGGAGCCAAAGTGGGGAGCTAACTGCGGCGCCTCGCTCACACGCCGGAATACAGGAAAACGGGCGCGGCGGTGCGCAAAAAAAGACGGCCCATTATACGCGCCACGTGATGGCGTTTTTCCAACTGGGCACACGTTTGCGCGTACCTGTCGCGCATTTCGTACTTCATCTATCACATCAACGCCAGGCGTCGACAATGATGCGCTTGAGGATGTGCAGCTTGCGATGCAGAAAGTGTTCTGCCCCTGGAATCACGACAATCGGCAACTCCTGCGGGCGCGCCCATTCGTACACGGAGAGAATCGGCACGGTTTCGTCGAGCTCGCCGTGAATCAGCAGCGTGTCCTCGCGCACCGGCGCGACTTCCCAGCGGCTGGCCGCGGTGCCCACGAACACCATGCGCTCGATCTGGCCGCCGGCTTCCTGATAGCGCTTCGCCACGTGCGAAAGCACGAAGGTGCCGAACGAGAAGCCCGCGAGCACGAGCGGCATGTCGGCCTGGCCCGGCTGTGCGCGCATGTAGCCGATGAGTTCGAGCAGGTCGTCCTGTTCGCCGATGCCGTTGTCATGCGTGCCGGCCGTGGTGCCGACGCCGCGAAAGTTCGACCGGTAAGTCACGTAGCCGAGCTGCACAAGCGTGCGCGCGAGGGTCTGCGCGACCTTGTTGTCCATGGTTCCGCCAAACAGCGGATGCGGATGCGCGACAAGCGCGATGCCGCGCACGGGCGTGTTCGCGTCGGGCCTGTCGAGCGCGCATTCGATCTGGCCGACGGGGCCGTCGATATGGAATTTTTCGGTTTGTGCGTTCATCGTTGCGGATCTTGCGTGATGTTCTTAGCGGTCGATCTTCAGGCGCTCGACCACCTGGCCGTTCTGCAGATGCGAGACGACGATTTCCTCGATGTCGCTCTCGTCGACATAGGTGTACCAGGTGCCTTCGGGATACACGACGACAGTGGGGCCCTCCTCGCAGCGGTCGAGGCAGCCGGCCTTGTTGATGCGCACCTTGCCCGGACCTGCGAGGCCCAGTTCCTTCACGCGCTTTTTCGCGTATTCCTGCATCGCCTGCGCGTTGCAGTTCGCGCAGCTCGGACGATCGGCGCCCGGGTCGCGCTGGTTCAGGCAGAAAAAGACGTGGTGTTGATAAAACGAATCGGTCATGGCGAGGGATACCGGTGAAGTGACGGGCGCGGCGCGCGTGGCGTTCGGCTCACGGTTGAATCACGTTCGCGCGCGGCTGGTGCAGTGCGGTTGGCGGAATGCGATCGATTATAGCGAGCGCGGCGCGAACGCTTCTCGCGCCATCCGCGTGCGTGCGGGACGCGAGGCCGCGCCTCGATGGCCACACTCAGCGGCTGGAGCGCACCCGATTCCGTGCGCGCCGCGCAAGCCACGCGCGTTCCAGCGAGAACGCCGTCCAGCCGAGCGCCGCCCAGGGCCACATCCACGCGAGCCAGCGCGCCAGCCCGTTGAAGTGCAGATAGCGGCCCTGACGCCAGTCGGCGAGCAGCACGTCGAAATAGGGACTCACCGGCAGCAGGTTCACGAGCACGAGCGAGACGGCCAGCGCTGCCGTCGCGGCGGCGGCGCGCGCCGTGCGCGGCAGGTACAGCGCGAGAAAGGCCGCGAGCGTGCCCCAGCCGAGACCCGCGAGCGCGCCGGGCGTGGCCCAGTCGAACAGCAGGCCGCTTTGCGACTGCAGGAAAGTCGCGCCCGCTTTCACGACGAGTGTGGTCGCGATCAGCAGCACGATGAGCCGCGCGCGCGGTGCACGAGCGCGCATCGGCAGCGAGGCGAACGCCGCCGCGCCGAACAGGTTGAGCGCGGTGACAAGCGTCTCCCAGTCCGATTCCGGCAGGCGCGCGACCAGCGCATCGGGCCACGCGCTCAGGTGCCACGCGGCGGGGACCCAGGCGAGCACCGCGCCTTGCATCGAAGCGTCGAAGCGCTCCCAGAGCGCGCGCGGCCAGTCGCCCATGCCGAACAGACGCGGCGCCGGAAACATCGTCGCGAACGGCCACAGCGCGGCCAGCACCATCAGCGCGCCGGCGTCGCGCTCGAACCAGCGAAAGCGCAGCCGTCGCAGGAAGCCGCGTTCGAGCAGCGCGCCCGTGGCCGGCGCGGCGATCGCCGCGCCGAGCAACGCGCCGAGCACGTTGGTGGCGAGGTCGAGATTCGAGGCGACGCGCGTGGGCAGATACGTCTGCACCGCCTCCATGACGCCCGACAGCAGCACGCCGCCGAGCGTGGCGAGCGCGACCGCCAGCAAGCCGCGGCAGCGCGGCCAGGCGGCGAGCACGGCCAGCGCGCCGAACGGCATGTAGCCGAGCACGTTGGTGACGACGTCGAAGACGGTCCAGTATTTCGGAAAGGGATCGCCGAGATAGTCGAAGGGACCGAGCCCGAGCGAGCGCCAGCCCGAGAACGGATACCACGAGGCGTAGACGATCAGTGCGGTGTAGAGCGCAAACGCCTGACGCGAGAGCGTAGAAGCCTGGCGCGGCAGCGCTTCGGGTTTGGGTGACGACATACCGCCAGTACCACCTCTTCTGATGCGTCCGGCCAGCCAGCGCGCCCGGACCTCGCGTTTCTCAAGGCGTGCCGGCGAACGCCTGGGCGCTCACCCACGCGCCGACCTGGCCCGCAAAATCGTCGCTCGCCGCGCGCAGCGCCGCCACGCCGCCTGCGGCGTCGGGCGTGCTCGCGGGTGCGCGCGCGACGAACGAGCGCTGCGCAATGACCTTGCCGCCGCGCATGAGCGTCGCGCGCGCGGCCAGCACGCCGGCGCTTTGCGTCGATGAGTCGAACACCTGCTCGAACTCGGTGAGTTCGACCTTCAGCAGGGGCGCCGGCACGGCATCGGCGCCCGAGAGCACGGTGGCGCGCGAGCCGAGCGCGCTGCGCAGGCGCAGCGTGAGCAGGCGCGCGGGCGACATCGTCCAGCGGCTGTCCGCGTAGCGGCCCGTGCGCTGCGAGTCGCCGTTCAGGCGGTAGAGGATGCCGTCGTGGTCGAGCGTCGGCGGCGCGTTCACTTCGAGCACCTTCAGCGGCGGCAGTGAGGCCGGCGACGGCGCAGTCGGAGCGGACGGAGCAGACAATGACGCCGCCGATGGGCTCGCCGCCTCCTGTTGCGGCCCCAGGTCGTAGTGGACCTCGGAAAGCGTGACGGAGCGGCCGGCGCACGCCGCCAGCATGCCGATGGCGAGCGCCGCGAGCGCGGCGCGATAAAGCCTCGGAAACGAGCGTGACGAAGTGGCGTGGCGTGACATTGCGGTTCCTTCCTGAAATGGCTTGCTGCGGTTCTTGCCGGTTTTTGCCCGAAGCGGCTTCGCGCCGGCTATTTCCCGTCCATTACTTCGCGCCCGCGCCGGCGGGCCAGGCAAAGCCCGGCTCGCCCGGCCCCGGCGCGGGCTGCGGCGCGCCGCCGAACAGCAAGCTGTTCGGGCTCGTGCTGAAGGTGCCTGCGGCCCGGTCCACCGAGCGCATCGCCGAGCGCACGTCCTCGGTCAGCGAGTCGACGCGCGGCAGCGTGTCATAGCCCACCCGCGCCGAGAGCTCCTGGATCGACGCATCGATCGAGCTCAGCGCCTGCCCCGCCTGGGCCGCCGCCCTGCCGGCCTTGTTCAGGTTGGTCTGGAACGGGCCGTCCGGGCGGTTCAGGCCGATAACGAGCTGATTGGTCGATTGCAGCGTCTTGCGCAGGTCCGTGACCGTGCCCGGCAGGAGCTTGGTGGCCGGCTCCAGTTGCTGCGCAATGATGTTCATACTGTCCGCGGCCTGCTGCACGCTGTTGACCGCCGCCATGATCTGCTTGCGGTTCTCCTCGCTCAGCATCTGGTCGGCGTCGGAGGCGATGCTGTCGAGCTTGCGCAGCAGCGCGTCGCCGCGCCGCTGCAACTGGTCGAGCAAGCCCGGGCGCAGCGGGATCTCGGCCACGTGCTTCTCCGACGAAACCAGCGGCGACAGATCGAGGCCGTTGTCGTCGAGCTGCACGAAGGCGATGCCCGTCACGCCCTGCAGCGCGAGCGAGCCGAAGGTGGAGCGCGTCATCGGCGCCTTCTGGTCGACCAGCACGCGGATGCGGATCTGCCCAGGATGGTTTGGATCGAATTTGATCGACTGGACCTTGCCGACGTCGAGCCCGCGGTAGCGCACGGCCGCATCGGGATAGAGCCCCGTCACGTTGCTGCGCGAGATCAGGTCGTAGGGCACGCGCACCGTATGGTCGGCGCTGAAGAACACGACCGCGAACGCAATCACCACCAGCAGACCGATTGTGAAGGCGCCCGCCCAGAACGCATGCGCTTTGTTTTCCATCGTCAGATTCCCTTGTTGGCGACGACTGCCGCCCTCAACCGCGCCACCGCCGGTGCGCCGATCCGTGCCGCCAGGAACGCGGCACGGCGCCGCTCGCGCGCACCCGTGCAGCCTCGCGTGATGCGCCTCAGCATGGCTTGGCGCCCACCGAAGCCGACGCGAGCGCCGCCGGCGGCAGCTTCGCGCGCCGCTCGGGCGGCAGCGCTTGCAGCGCGCGCCGGCCGCGCATGCCCAAAAAATATTCGCGGATGAACGGGTCGTCCACGCACGCAGCCTCCTCCACGGGCGCGGCCACCAGCACCTTGCGCTCGGCGATCACGGCCACGCGCGTGGACAGCGCGACCATGGCGTCGAGGTCGTGCGTGATCAGCACGACCGTGAGACCGAGCGCGCGATGCAGCGTGCTGATGAGCTCCACCACTTCGTCCGACGAACGCGGGTCGAGCCCCGCCGTCGGCTCGTCGAGAAACAGCAGTTCCGGCTCCAGCACGATCGCGCGCGCGAGGCCCACGCGCTTGACCATGCCGCCCGAGAGCGCGGCCGGCGGCTTCGAAGCGTGCTTGCACGGCAAGCCGACCATTTCGAGCTTGAGCATCACGATGTCGCGCAACAGGTCCGCCGGCACCTTGCCGAGCTCGCGCACCGGCTGCGCCACGTTGTCGAACACCGACAGCGACGAGAACAGCGCGCCGTGCTGGAACAGCATGCCGGTGCGCGTGCGCATGAGGCGCGCGCGCTCGGGCTCGATCGTCGAGATGTCTTCGCCGAACATCTTGATGGTGCCCGAGGTGGGCCGCTCGAGGCCGAGGATCTGGCGCACGAGCGTGGTCTTGCCCGAGCCCGAGCCGCCCACGATCGTGACAATCTCGCCGCGGCGGATGTCGAGGTTCAGATGCTGATGGACGATGTTGCGCCCATAGCGCTTGGTGAGATCGCGCACCTCGATGATGGGCTCGCCGATGACCGGCAACGGCAAGTCCTCGACCGCGCCCTTGAGCGGCGTGGTCATCGTGCCGGTCGTGGTCAGCGTGCCGGGCGCGCCCATCGTACGGGAGGCGCCGGGTGTTGCGGGTGTGCCGATCGCGCTCATGACAGCCCCACGTTCTGGAACAGAATCGCGAACACGGCGTCGGCAAGGATCACGATGGTGATGGAAGTCACGACCGAAGTGGTCGTGCCTTCGCCGAGGCTCTGCGAGTTCGCCTTGATGCGAAAGCCGAAGTGGCAGCCGACGATCGCCACCAGCATGCCGAACGCCACGCCCTTGCCCAGCCCGATCCACAGGTTCGCGATCGGCACCACGCCCGGCAGCGAGCGCACGAAGTACGAGATGTCGATGGCGAGCACCGCCTTGGCTGCGAGCGCGCCGCCGAGCAGCGCGATGATGTCGGTCCACATCACCAGCAGCGGCATGGCCACGCCGAGCGCGATCACGCGCGGCAGGATCAGGCGCAGGCCGTGCGAGATGCCCATCACGCGCATGGCGTCGAGCTCCTCGGTCACGCGCATCACGCCGATCTGCGCCGTGATGGCCGAGCCCGAGCGCCCCGCGACCAGAATGGCCGAGAGCACCGGCCCGAGCTCGCGGATCACCGCGAGGCCCAGAATATTCACGATGTACTGGTTTGCCCCGAAGAGCCGCAACTGCTGCGCCGACAGATACGAGAGCACGATGCCGATCAGAAACGCGACGAGCGCCGTGATCGGTAACGCACGCGTACCGGCGTTATAGATGTTCGCGGAAATCTCGATCCAGGGCGTGACCTTCGGCTTGCGCAGGATGAGGAGCAGATCGAGCACCACGCGGCCGAGCATGGCCAGGCCGCCGTACAGATGATCGCCGAACGAAAACATCGCAAGGCCGAGTTGTGTGACGGGGCCCGTGCGCACCACGCGCTCGGCGGGCTCGCGCACCGAATCGAGCAGCGCAATGCGCTCGAAGATGTCGCGCTGCGTGTCGGACAGCGCGACGAGATCGGCCGGCAGCTTGTGGCCCCAGACGCGCCAGAGTGCCTGGCCGCCCACGTGATCCATGCGCTCGATACGGGAGAGATCCCATTGCCCGATGCGCTCGTCAACGAGCGCGCCCAGACGCCGCGCCGCGCCGCCATTGTCGCGGTCGCGCGCGAGCGCCAGCGCGGTCCATTGACCGGACAGGCGCACGATTTTTCCGTGGGTGCCGGCCGCGATTTCGAGGCCGGGCGGCATCTCTTGAGTCAAGGCGGGACGCTCGGGCAAAAGAAGAAGTGATCAACCATTGTAGCGAACGAGCCCCGTTTCGTCGGTCGGGACGCGCACCGATCCGAGCGCCCGCGCGAAGCGCATACTGCGCTCATGGCTCGCTGTGGACAACGCTGTGGATGACCTGTTGGCAGCCTGTGGGCACGTTGTGGAATGCCCGAATATCGAGCGTGGCCGAGCGCATGTCGATCGACGCACGCCATCCCGGCGCCTGTGGATGATTCCGTGGATAACCTGTGGGCCAGCTGTGGGCAGCCTGTGAATTGCCTGCATAACAGGCAAAGCCCGGGATGAAATCCGCGTACGCGGCACGGTTGGCCGCCACTACAATACGAGACCATGATGACCCCTACCCCCAATACTCCGAGCGCCGACGACTGGCGCATCGACCGGGACCGCGCGGTGACGCTGTTCGGCCCGGCCGCGAACGACTGGCCCATCGAGATCGTAGAGGAAACCGGCTCGACCAACGCCGACCTGATGACGCGCCTGAAGGCGCTGCCGCATCGCGCCGACGCGCTCGCGCGCCCGATCGTGCGAGTGGCCTATCTGCAAACGGCGGGACGCGGCCGGCGTGGCCGCAGCTGGGTCGCCCAGCCCGGCGACGCGCTGCTGTTCTCGATCGGCTGCGTGCTGCCGCGCCCGATCGAAGGCCTCGCGGGGTTGAGCCTCGCGATCGGCTCGGCGCTCGTGGACGGCTTGCGCACGCTGCCCGTGGCCGCGCCCGGCCAGATCGCGCTCAAGTGGCCCAACGACGTGCTGCTCGAAGGCGACAAGCTGGTCGGCATCCTCGTCGAGACCGCGTGGAGCACGGCCGATGCGACGGCGGTGGTGATTGGCATCGGCACGAACGTGCGCCATCCGGAGGCGCTGGCGGCGAAGGTCGACGCGCTCAACGCCGACCCGGCCTCGCAGCAGGCCGCACCGGTGCCGGGCGCCGCGCCCACCGCGCTCTCGCGCGTGTGGCCCGCCGCCAATCTCACCGATGTGCTCGCCGCCGAGCTCAACGCGCTCGAAAGCGCGCTGCAACGCTTCGGCACGGCGGGCTTCGCGCCGTTCCAGGCGCGCTGGAACGCGTGCCACGCCTATGCGGGCCGCGAGGTCGCGCTCTACGAGCAAGGCGCCGAGATCTTGCGCGGCGTGGCCGTGGGCGTGGATGAGAGCGGCCAGTTGCTCGTCGATACTGCACGCGGCCGCGAGGCCGTCACGACCGGCGATATTTCCCTGCGGCTCGCGGGCAACGGCGCATGAGCGGTACGCGCAGCGCCCCGCATGCCGGCCCGTCCCCGTATCTGCTGATCGACGCAGGCAATAGCCGGATCAAATGGGCGCTGGTGGCCGCCGACGGCTCGCGCCTGCATGCGGGCGCGTCGAGCCACGACGCGGCCCCGGACATTTCATCGCCCGCCGCGGCGGCTGCCTCAACTGTTGCCCCAGCCGTTACCCCGGTCGTGCGCGACTTCGCCGACTGGTCGGCGCTGCCCGCGCCTGGCGGCGCGTGGATCTCGAACGTCGCGGGCGCGGCGGTGGCGCAGCGCATCGACGCCGCACTCGACGCCCACTGGCCAGGCCTCGCCCGCACGGTGATCCGCTCGGCCCGGCAGCAATGCGGCGTGACGAACAGCTACACGACGCCCGACGCACTCGGCAGCGATCGCTGGGCCGGCATGATCGGCGCGCACGCGGCGTTTCCGGACGAACCGCTGCTCATCGCCACCTTCGGCACCGCAACCACACTTGAGGCATTGCGCGCCGACGGCACCTTCGAGGGCGGCCTGATCGCGCCGGGCTGGTCGCTCATGATGCGCTCGCTGGGCGAGCACACGGCGCAATTGCCGGTGCTCGACGCGCATAACGCGCGCGGTCTGATCGGCGCGGCGCAGGGCGAGCCACGCTCCGGCGCGGGCATGAACGCGGAGCCAGCTGCGGCTTCATCGACACTTGGCCCGCTCTTCGCGACCGACACGAAACGCTCGATCTCGGCCGGTTGCGCGCTCGCCCAGGCGAGCCTGATCGAGCGCGCCTGGGCCGATTTGCAAGATGCGTGGAAAATGCCGGTCCGGCTGGTCGTGAGCGGCGGCGCGGCCGCCGAAGTGACAGCAGCGCTGAAGGTGCCGCATACTCGCCACGATGCATTGGTGCTCGCGGGCCTCGCAGTGATCGCGATGCAATCCTGAGCGCGCCCGGGCGCGCATGCTGCCGCACGGCGCGGCGGCGAACTTCAAGAACGAAATCGACGGAGTCTCACACGATGCTGCGCTGGCTGATCGCCATTCTGATTCTCGCCAACCTGCTCGCCTTCGGGGCGGTCCGCGGCCTGTTCGGCCCGGCCCCGCTGACGACCACGAGCGGCAACAAGCAACTGAACCGGCAGATCCACCCGGAAGGCCTGCTGGTTCGGCCGATCAAGGCCTCGGAGTCGTTGGACGTGCCCGTGGTGGGCGGCCCGATGGCCGATCCCGCCGTCAAGGCCTCCGAACTCTCGACGCAGTAATCCGGCCAGGCTGGCCTCGTCGGGCGCGCGAGCATGCAGCCGTGCGCCCGCCGACCAAACCGCTCAGCCCTGCTGCGCGCGCACTTTCTGCAGCAGCTTGGTGGTCGAGCGGTCGTGCTCGAAGGCGATGGCGAGCGCGCGGCCGCCCCAGCCGCGCACGAGCGCCGACTCGGGCAGCGCATCCATGTCGTAGTCGCCGCCCTTGACGAGAATGTCGGGATGTACGGCCTCGATCAGCTCGATCGGCGTTTGCTCGCCGAATTGCACCACCCAGTCCACGCTCTCCAGCGCCGCTAGTAGCGCCATGCGGTCATGCTCATTGTTGATCGGGCGGTCGTCGCCCTTGCCGAGCATGCGCACCGAGGCATCGCTGTTCACGCCGACGATCAGCGTCGCGCCCAGCGCCTTCGCATCGGCGAGATAGGTGACATGCCCGCGATGCAGGATGTCGAAAACGCCGTTGGTGAACACCACCGGGCCGGTCAGCGAGGCGCGCCGCTGCGCGAGCGCTTCGCGGGTCGTGATCTTGCGTTCGAAGGAAGCGGGCATGGGATTCGAATGGATCGCGGTTGAGAACGGAAGAAAAAGCACGCCGATGAAAAAACAGCCCGTCACGCGCGAGCGCTCCGGGCTGTCGGGTTCGCCGCGCCGCGGCGGGCGCGAGACGAACGGTGTTCAGCGGTGCACGGACGGTCAGGCTGTCAGGCCGGCTGCTGCGCACCCTGTTCGCCCTGCAGGCGCTGCACCACTTCCTTGCGGTAGCGGTTGAGTTCCTGCGCCGTGCTGAACGTGCGCTCGAACAGGATCGACAGGTTGTGCAGGATGCGCTCGACCACCTTCTTTTCCCAGCCGTCGTCGAAGCGGATTTGCTCGTCGAGCCAGCGCTCGAGCCATTCCGGATCGGGCAGGCGCGACTGCACGGTGTCGCGCGGGAACAGCGCCTGGTTCACGTGCAGGTTGGTGGGGTGCAGCGGCTTTTCGGTGCGGCGCGCCGAGGCCATCAGCACGCCGATCTTCGCGAACGCCGCGCGCGCGCCGTCGCCGAAGTTGTTGAGCGCCTTCTTCATGTAGCGCAGGTAGGCGCCGCCGTGGCGGGCCTCGTCGCGCGAGATGGTTTCGTAGATCGCCTTGATGACCGGCTCGGTGTGCCATTCGGCTGCACGGCGGTACCAGTGATTCAGGCGGATCTCGCCGCAGAAGTGCAGCATAAGCGTCTCGAGCGGCGGCGCCGGATCGAACGTGAAGCGCACGGCGTGCAGCTCCTCCTCGGTGGGCACGAGCTCCGGCTTGAAGCGGCGCAGGTACTCCATCAGCACCAGCGAGTGCTTCTGCTCCTCGAAGAACCACACGCTCATGAACGCGGAGAAGTCACTGTCATGATGGTTGTCGCGCAGGAACATCTCCGTGGCCGGCAACGCGGACCATTCGGTGATCGCGTTCATCTTGATGGTCTGAGCCTGCTCGTCGGTGAGGAGCGACGCGTCGAACTTATCCCATGGAATGTCCTTTTCCATGTCCCAACGGACCGATTCGAGCGATTTGTAAAGTTCCGGATAAAGCATCGTGTTCATAGTCCCGCCCCTGTTCTGCGCATGACGACTTCTATCGTGCCGCCCGCGGCGCGTCGCGTTGGCTTCCTCGCGCGTGCCCACAGGCGAAAACATTTAATTTTACGCGGTTACCGGCCGCCCGGACGCAATTACACCCCGCTAAACAGATTACTTCCTGTCGAGTGGCAATCTGTAATGCCGGATTGAATGGCGCCGTGATGGATTCTGGGTAATTCACCCTGCCTTGAACCCGGCTGCCGGAATTGTCGCGGGATACCTCCCGGTGGGCGGCCCGGCAATATGCGGCAAATTGCCGCAATCGCTACGCCAAACGCATGCCCCACGACGGTCGGAAAAACCTTACACGATGATAGCACGCCGATCTTTCAGTTCCGGCGCGCCTCGGGGTGCCCATGCACTACGCCTGCGGGCAAGTCCGACGGCTGCTTGAGCCATGCCAAAAGGATCTCGCGCTGGGCGAGCGTGTCGCGATAACCGAGTTCGATCAGCTCCTGAGTAAAAGCGCTTTCGAACAGCAGATAGCTCGCAAATGCTGCGCCCGACGCACGATTGCCGCCCACTGCGCCCAGCAGCATGCGCACCGAGAGCGGCAACTCGTGCAAATGGCGTGCGGCAACCAGTTCGATGCGCTCGCTCGGCCGGATTGCGAGCACGTCGATGTGCCGCCAGCCGCTTTCCGGATCGACCGTGTGCGGCAAGTGCAACACCATGCGGTTCACGTGCTCGATGCGCTCGATATCGGCGCTCAGCGCGTCGAGAAACACGCTCGCGAGCACCTGCTGGCCAACCTGCGCGAGCGTCGGATAGGCGTCGATGTCGGGGCGCGCGGCCGGCACCTCGGGCGCGCTCGCAGTCGCGCCGATCACGACGATGCGTTGCGCGCCGAAATGGATGGCCGGCGAAAGCGGCGCGATCTGGCGAATCGAGCCGTCGCCGAAATACTCGTGATGGCCGTCGAGTTCGAGGCGCACCGCGGGGAACACATAGGGAATCGCCGCCGAAGCCAGCAGATGCGCGGGCGTGAGCGCGACCATGCGCGCCGTGCGCTGCGCGCGCCGCCACGCGCTGATCGGCTCGCTCGCCTGATAGAAGGTCAGATGCCGGCCCGACGAGTAGCTGAGCGCCGTCACGGAAAGCGCGTGCAGGAGCCGCTCGTCAAGCATCTGCTCGATGCGGTGGAAGTTGAGCGTGTCCGCCAGAAAATGCGCGAGCGGTGTGTTGTCGAACAGCGTGCGCGGCGTGCGCCGCGCGGCGAGGCCGAAGGTGGCCCAGCCGAACATGAGCGCCGCAAGCCAGCGCGCCCCCGCCGCGGCGACGCCGGGCACGTCGGCGCGATACACCTGGGCGGCGTTCAGCGAGGACCAGATCTCGACAAGGCGCTGGGCGCCATGCAGGAAATGATCGGCGTGGCTGGCGATGGAAGTGGCGTTGATCGCGCCCGCCGAGGTGCCGCAGATCACCGTGAACGGCATCGCGCGCCGCGACGGCTCGGCCTGCGCGGCAAGTTCCGCGAGCGCGCGCAGCGCGCCGGCCTGGTAGGCCGCGCGTGCGCCGCCGCCCATCATCACGAGCGCAAGCCGCATGACGCCGACGCTCCCCGTGTGCTTCGTCCCGCAGGACGAAATGGCTGTTGACTGCCCTTACCGTGTCGCGACCCGGTTTTACTCGGGTTGCGCCGGCGGGCGCTTCGCGCTTCGCGCAGCCGTCTTGCCCGCGCTGCCGCCACCATTGCTGCTGCCACTGCCTGTGCGTTTGGTCGCCGGCTTCGCGCGCGGCGCGGCCGCTTCGGCGGCAGCCTGCGCCGCCTCGGCCGCCGCCGCGGGCTGGGCCATCGCGAACTGCGCAAGCTGATTGAACTGCGACTGCAACAGGTTCCACCACGACGAGGCGTCGAAGCCCGGCGGCGGCGACGCACCGGCGCCCGCCCCATCGGCGCCCGCCGCCTGCCCGGCCTCTGCGGATTCGGCGCCCGGCTGCGGGCGCGCAGCGCGCGGCTCGGGTTCCGGTGCACTCTGGGTGCTCGACGAACTCATCTGCGACTGCGCAAACGCACCGAACGCACGCAGCGTGGACAGCGTCGCGCGCTGCACCTCGAGCGCCTGGATCGCGGACTGCAGCATGCTCAGGTTCAGGTTGAGCCACTGCTCGACGGCGCGCAGGTCGGTGATGCGCTTGTCGAGCTCCTCGATGTTGGTGAGCGGCGTCATCATGTCGGACATCATCGACAGCGACGGCCCGAGCCCCTGCGCCGCGCCCGGCTCGCTGCCGGGAAAGGCGCTGCCGAACGGCGTGAGGCGCATCATCCCCCACATGCGGTCGAGCATTTCAGCGGGCGGAAAGCCGGGAAAGCCCGGGAACGGCGGCACGGTGCCTGTGGATTCGGTCATGCGGAGTCTCCCTCGCGATGTTGGCGGCCCTGCGGGCCGGCCAGTGTGGGCAGCGGCTTGCGGTGCGCGGCGCGTCTAGCCACACACGGCGCAAAGCGCGGATAGTCTGCTTCGATCATACCGCGCGGCCGCGGTCCCGTTAGAACGGATCGCCGCCCGGAAATTCCGGTGCGCGCCGCTCGCGCAGCGATTTCACGCCCTCGTGCACGTCGGGTCCGGCAAAGCCCATGAATTCGAGCGCCAGCGACGTGTCGAAATTCGGCCCCGCCTGGCGCAGCCAGTTGTTGAGCGCGTACTTGGTCCAGCGCAGCGCGGTCTGCGAGCCGTTCGCAAGGCGCTTCGCGACCTCGAACGCCTTGGGCAGCAGATCGTTCTCGTCCACCGCGAGCGAGACGAGGCCGATGCGCTCGGCCTCCTCGCCGCTCACCGGTTCGCACAACAGCAGGTAGTACTTCGCCTTCGCCATGCCGCACAGGAGCGGCCAGACGATCGCCGCGTGGTCGCCCGCCGCCACGCCAAGGCGCGTGTGCCCGTCGATGATGCGCGCCGATTTCGCCGCGACGGAGATGTCGGCGAGCAGGCCCGCGACGAGCCCCGCGCCCACCGCCGGACCATGCATCGCCGAAACGATGGGCTTGCTGCAATTGATCACGTTGTAGACGAGGTCGCGCGCCTCGCGCCAGACGCGCGCGCGCACGTCGAAATGCGTGGCCATGTCCTCGACGAGCGCAAGGTCGCCGCCCGCCGAAAAGCCCTTGCCCTCGCCGCGGATCACGGCGACACGCGCGTCGGGGTCGCGGTCGACGTCGCGCCAGATTTCGGCCAGCTCGCGATGCATGCTGGCGTCGGCGGTGGCGAGGCCGCTCTTGTTCGCGCCTTCGCCGCTCATCACGATCTCGACAATGCCGTGCTCGTGCCGACGCACGCGCAGCGCGTGATAGTGGGCGTAAAAAGGATCGTTCATGGGCGGTTCCTCGATTGTTTCGGATTGCAGAATCATTGGATGCGATATCGACGCGACATCAACGCGGCTGGTAGACCCATTTGCCGTCCTGGATCTCGACCATCACGCGCGCCCGCGCGTCGAGCCCCAGATGGTCCGTGGCGCTCATATTGACGACGCCGTTGGTGGTATGCAGGTCGCGCGTCGACTCGATAGCGTCGCGCAGCGCCTGACGAAACGCCTTCGTGCCCGGCTCAGCCGACTTGAGCGCAACCGGAATCGCGCTGCCGAGCACCAGGCCCGCATCCCACGCATAGGCGCCGAACGCCGACACCGACCCGGCGCCGTGTTGTGATTCGTAGCGCGAAATATAGTCGAGCGCGAGACGCCGCGCGGGCTCGCCCGCGGGCAGTTGCGCAGCCACCAGCACCGGGCTCGCGGGCAGGAACGTGCCGTTGCAGTCGGCGCCGCACACGCGCAGGAAGTCGCGATTGCCCACCCCGTGATTGTGATAGATGAGCCCCTTGTAGCCGCGTTCCTTGAGCGCCTTGGGCGGCAGCGCGGCGGGCGTGCCGGCCGCGCCCACCACGACGGCGTCGGGCTTCGCCGCGACGATCTTCAGCGCCTGGCCCGTCACGCTCGGGTCGGTGCGATTGAAGCGCTCGCTCGCGACGATCTTGATGCCGCGCGCCTGCGTGGCTTTCGCGACTTCCGCATAAAAGGCCTCGCCGAGCGCATCGGCCTGGCCGATGTAGGCGACGGTCTTCACGTTGTGCGCAGCCGCGTGCTCGGCGATCGCGGCGGCCATCATCGCGTCGGTCTGCGGCGTCTTGAACATCCAGTGGCGCTTGTCGTCGACGGGCTCGATGATCTTCGCCGACGACGCCAGCGAAATCGCAGGCGTCTCGCTTTGCGCGACTACGTCGAGCATCGCGAGCGTGTTCGGCGTGATTGAGGAACCGATGATGACGTCCACGTGCTGTTCGTCGATCAGCTTTCTCGTGTCCTGCACGGCCTGGGTGGTGTCGGAAGCGTCGTCGAGCACGATGTACTGGATCTGCTGGCCCGCGATCTGGGTGGGCAGCATGGCCACCGTGTCGCGCTCGGGAATGCCGAGCGAAGCGGCCGGGCCGGTGAGCGAGAGCACGAGTCCGACCTTGACCTGCGCGAGCACGAGCGTGGGGGCGAGAAGGCTGGCGAGCGCCGCGCATGGCGCAGCCAGCCTGAACGCCAGCGAGCCAGCAAAACGACGGGGGCGAAGAAGCTTCACGGTGTCTCCTTGTGTTTGTCGAGCGTATTCTGCGTACGGCTTCGAGTGGGCAGTGTAGCCGCACGCGAAGCGTGCGGAATCGGGCTAAACCCCCGCTTAATCCCTCCCGGACAACTCAGGCGGACTCAGCCCCCGGCGCCACCGCCTGATCGATCGCACCGAAAATCGAGTGGCCCGCTTCGTCGAGCATTTCGATCTTCACGGTGTCGCCGAACTTCATGAATTCGGTGCGCGCCTCGCCATGCTCGATCGTCTCGAGACAGCGCTTCTCGGCAATGCAGCAGTAGCCGCGCTTCGCATCCTTGTTCGAGACCGTGCCCGACCCGACGATCGCCCCGGCGCGCAGATTGCGCGTCTTCGCCGCGTGCGCGATCAACTGGCCGAAGTGGAACACCATGTCGGTGCCCGCGTCGGGCTGGCCGACCTTCTTGCCGTTCCAGTACACCAGCATCGGCAGATGCACGCGGCCCTCGCGCCAGTGCTCGCCGAGTTCGTCGGGCGTCACGACAACGGGCGCGAACGACGAGGCCGGCTTGCTCTGGAAAAAGCCGAAGCCCTTCGCGAGTTCGGCGGGAATCAGGTTGCGCAGCGAGACATCGTTCACGAGCCCGACGAGCCGCACCGCCCTGAGCGCTTCCTCCGGGCTCGCGCCCATCGGCACGTCGCCGGTGATGACGGCGACTTCAGCCTCGAAGTCGATGCCCCACGCTTCCGATGCGCACACGATGTCGTCGGTCGGGCCGATGAAATCGTCACTGCCGCCCTGGTACATGAGCGGATCGGTCCAGAACTCGGGTGGCATCTGCGCGCCGCGCGCGCGGCGCACGAGCTCGACGTGGTTCACATAGGACGAGCCGTCCGCCCACTGGTAGGCGCGCGGCAGCGGCGCCATGCACTGGCGGGCGTCGAAGCTGAAGGCGTTGCGCGCGCGGCCGTGGTTGAGCGTGTCGTAGAGATCGAGCAGTTGCGGCGCGTAGAAGCGCCAGTCGTCGAGCACGCGCTGCAGCGTGGGCGCGATCGCGTCGGCAATGGCGGCGCTGCGCAAGTCGCGGGAAACGACGATCAGCTGACCGTCGCGGGTGCCGTCCTTCAGCGTGGCGAGTTTCATGGAATGGGGCGTGGATGACGATAGAGGAAATGTATTCTACGATGGTGAATCGATGCGGCCCAAGCGGGACCGCGCACTGGATTTCGAACACCACGACCCGAACGACTTCATGCCGCCGTCTTCCCGATCCGCACGTTCCGCCGGCGCACCGGCCGCACCGGCCGCGCCCGCCACGCCCGCCGACGACGCCATCGACCTCGACGATGCAACCGACGCACAAGACGGCGCCGACACCGGCGAAGAGAAACTGCGCTCGGGGATTCAGTCGATCGAAGTGGGCTTTCGCCTCCTCGAGGTGCTGACCAACGAGCCGCGCGCGATGATGCTGCGCGACCTCGCGCAGCGCGCGGGCATGAGCCCGGCGAAGGCGCATCGCTATCTCGTGAGCTTCATGCGGCTCGGCGTGGTCGCGCAGGATCCGCTCTCGGGCCGCTACGAACTGGGCGGCTTCGCGCTGCAACTCGGGCTCGCACGGCTTGCACGCGTGGACGGCGTGAAGCTCGCGCGCATCGCGCTCGCCGAACTGCGCGACGCGCTCGACATCACCGTGGGCATTGCGGTATGGGGCAATCAGGGGCCGACGGTCGTGCACTGGATGGAATCGAGCCATCCGGCCAAGGCCTCGCTCAAGCTCGGCGATGTCATGCCCATGCTCAGCTCCGCCACGGGGCTGCTGTTTGCCGCCTACCTGCCGCGCAGCAAAACCGGGCCGATGATCGAACGCGAACTCGGCAGCGCGCAGCATTACGTGTCGGGCTCGA
This sequence comes from Paraburkholderia sp. A1BS-2L, assembly GCF_051125205.1. NCBI lineage: Bacteria > Pseudomonadati > Pseudomonadota > Betaproteobacteria > Burkholderiales > Burkholderiaceae > Paraburkholderia > Paraburkholderia sp. A1BS-2L. Next base: position 262,018 of record NZ_CP120428.1, on the reverse strand, counting down.
CGCCGCGCTCTCATGAAGAACTGGAGCGCGCGCTGGCCGAAGTGCGCGAACACGGCGCCGCGCGCGTCGAAGGCATGCTGCTGCCGACCATCCATGCGTTCTGCACGCCAGTCTTCGACGCCACGGGCGACCTCGCGCTCGGGCTCATCGCGCTCGGCCACGAAGGCGCGTTCGACATCGCCTGGAATGGCGTCGTCGATACCGCGTTGCGCGCGTGCGCGCAGAAGCTCTCGTACGAATTGGGGTACAGCCCTGTTGAACGCTGAGGGGCCGAAGCGGTCGAGGCTTTCTGCAGCCAACACGCGTGCCGTGTCACAGTAACGGGCTCGCAGTCATCGCCCTCTCTACACGCTCGCGCCTTCAGTCCTATTTGAGCCCGATGTCCACGTCCACCGCAAACCGCCAGGTCGATCGCCCCGCGCCGCCGCGCCGCTCGCGCGCATGGCGCTGGGCGGCCGTGTTCGTCGCGGTGAGCGTGCTGCACTGGGTCGCCGCGCAATGGTTCGAGCGTCATCACGGCGCGCCGCCACCGCTCGCGCCGGCGCGCGTGCCCGTGCAGGTGACGCTGCTCAAAGCCGAGCGTATCGAGCAGCAGGCGCGGGCCGCCGCGCCTGCTGCGGCACAACCGAAGCCCGCGGCGCCCGCGCATCCGAAGCGCGCGGCGAGCCCGCCGCACACGCTGCATGCCATCACGCCGCCCGCGCCGCATCCCAAGACGACCGCCGCGCCCGAAGCGCCGCAAGCCGCATCGAGTCCTGCCACGCAGAGCGCAGCGGAAAGCGCCGCGAATGGCACAAGCGGCGCAAGCGGCACGGTGGCCGCGAACGGCAACGGCAGCACCCCCGCCGCCCAGGCAGATCAGGCCTCGCATGGCGTGAAATTCTCGGTGCCGCCTTCGGGCGAGCTTCAATACGACACGTTCTTTAACGGCGCACGCAATCAGCCCGGCACGATCCACTGGAAAAGCGACGGCAAGCGCTACGAGATGGTGGTGGCGGTGCCCCTGCCCTTCGTCGGCACGTTCAGCTGGACGAGCCGCGGCCATGTGGATGCGTTCGGCCTCGCGCCCGAGCAGTACATCGAAAAGCGCGGCAGCCGCCCCGAAAACTTCACGATCTTCAATCGCGAGGAGAAGCAGATCGTTTTTACGCGCACGCCGAATTCGCTCGCGCTGCCCGACGGCGCGCAGGACCGCTTCAGCATGGTGATGCAGCTCGCGAGCCTCGTGCGCGGAGACCCCGACGCCTACAAGCCCGGCGTCACGCGCGAGTTCTACGTGGCCGACAACGACAGCGGCGAAACCTGGCCCATCGCCACCATCGGCGACGAAACGGTGAACACGGATCACGGCTTCGTCACGGCGCGCCACTTCATGCGGCTGCCGCGCCACGACGGCGACAAGCGCCGCATCGACGTGTGGCTCGCACCCGCGCTCGGCTGGCTGCCGGTGCGGCTCGTGCAGACCGAACCGAACGGCACGCAGATCGAACTGCTGTGGCGCGGCGCGCTCAACGTGCCGCCCGCGAATGGAACGATAAACAGCACGATAAGCGGCACGGCCAGCGGCGCGACGAACACCACCCCGGGCGATGCGAAGCCGGACATGCCAGCCAGCGCCGCGACCGCGCCGACGGTGACGGATGAAGCGGCGCCGCCCACCACGAACGGCGGCACGCCGGGCGCCGCGCCGCCGTCGGCTGCGCCTGCGCTCGTGCCGCCGTCGCCGGAGGCACAATCCATGCAGCCGGCAGCGCCATCGACGCCAACTCCCGCCGCGCCACCGGCCACGCGGGACACGACGCCGCTGCCCGCCGCCGACGCGCCCATGCACCCCTGAGCGCCCTGCCACACACAAGCACACAACAAAGTCGCCCATATGCGACGATGCCGGCCCATCTGCCTACACGTTTGCGCGAAATGGCGCATACTGAAAATCATCGAAGCGTTCGTGGCTGCATGCCGCGAGCGACAAAGAACGACTAGACGAATCCACTGAGGAAAAGCTTCGAACCCATCCGCTGACGCGCCCGCCGCGAGACACAACGAGACAGCGCGCGCAGCCGGACAGCAGCACATGACGATGCAACACGGTTAGCGCCATGAACGCCGCCCGCCCGCGCACACCTTTCGTACGCAGCGTTCGCGACACGGAAACGACGTTCGCGCAGGGACTCGCAATCGGCTGGACTCCCGACCCCATGGTCAAGGAGGAACGCATGCAAGCGACTGTCAACGGCATCGATACGCGCTACGTCTTCGAAGACCGCAGCGGTGGCCCCGCGTTGACGTTCATTCACCAGCTCGGCGGCGACCTCACCGTATGGGACACCCTCGCGGGCCACTTCCGGCATCGCTATAGCGTGCTGCGCTACGACGTGCGCGGCCACGGCGCGAGCGCGGTCTCGCGCGAGGCTTTCGGCTTTCGCGAACTCGCTGACGACCTCGCGACGCTGCTCGACGCACAAGGCATCGAGAAGACGCATCTCGTCGGCATGTCGATGGGCGGCATGATCGCGCAACAGTTCGCGCTCGACCATACGACACCCGACACAGCATCCGACGCGCAAGCGGGCGCGAACTCGCGTGCGCGTTCGCTCACGCTCTGCGATACCGCGAGCCGCACTGAACCCGAGGCGCGCCCGGCATGGGACGAGCGTGCCGCGCTGGTTCGCCGCGAAGGTCTGGCCGCGCTCGCCGACACGACGATGGCGCGCTGGCTGACCGCCGGCTTCCGTCTCACGCATCGCGATACTGCCGCACAAATATGTGACGTTTTATTACGCACACCTGCCGAAGGTTATGCGCGCGCGTGCGAGGCGCTGCGCGATTTCGATGTTCACGAACGGCTCGCGCAGTTGCGCGTGCCAACGCTTGCGGTGGCGGGACGCCACGACACTGGCACACCGCCCGCATTCACTGAAGCACTGGCGCAAGCCATACCCGGTGCGCGCTTCGAAATGCTCGATGCAGCACATCTGGCCCCTGTAGAGGAATGTCACAGTTTCGCAGCCCTGCTCGAAACGTTTCTTGGGCAGCATGTCTAAATGATGCGCCCGGTTTGTTGCACCCTGGGAAAGGAGAAAAAGGCGGAAATAGGGAAGGCAATCGGATAGAGAGGTGATGTGGGACCCACCCCTTGAATTCCCGAACGAACGCTCCATGTATCGATACAAGCAGTGAGGGAGCACAGGAAAAAGGAGTGTCGCCATGCAAATGATCTACAACAGTCCCAACTATTGCGTCGTCGAGTTTCCCCCGCAAGATGGCCATATCGCCATGCGCTCGGGAGGCTATGAGATCGTCGACAAAAATGCGCGGCGTGAAATTTTCATCGACGGCGCAATGGCCGCGCGGTTTCGCGAAGACGTGCAGAAGCTGATGGACGAGGAGCAGTCGCTCGACGAGGTAGATGAATTCCTCGGACAGTTCGACAGCCTCATGCAGCAACCGGTCGTGCTTCACTGACGCGGCCCGCTTCGCGTCGCTGTTCCAGTGCTCACGTCCGCGGTTGAACCCGCAGTTAAACACACGGCGCCCACGCTCGAGCAACATCCTGGCAATACATAGCGCCCTCACCGCAATACCGGCAACACCCCGCTCAGGGAACCCCGCCCGGCCGCAAGCCGCGCGGGGTTTTCATTTTCCGGGGGCGGCCAGGTGGCGCGCCAGCGGGGCTCCCCCGCTACCGTTACAATGACAGGTTTCCCAGTCCAACCGGCGCTTTTGCCCGCCCGCCATCCATGAACCAGCCTGCCGAACACGCCTCGCGCCCCGCCGGGACCGCCCCGGGCGCTACCCCGTACACACGCGGCGCCGCGCTGCCCGCGCTGCTCGCTTCGCGCATCCTGATCCTCGACGGCGCGATGGGCACGATGATCCAGCGCTACAAGCTCGACGAAGCCGCCTACCGCGGCGAACGCTTCAAGGACTATCCGCGCGACATCAAGGGCAACAACGAGCTGCTCTCGATCACGCAGCCGCAGGTCATCAGCGAGATTCACGAGCAGTATCTCGCGGCAGGCGCCGACATCATCGAGACCAACACCTTCGGCGCGACCACCGTGGCGCAGGACGACTACGGCATGGGCGAGCTTGCCGTCGAGATGAATCTCGAATCGGCGAAGCTCGCGCGCGCGGCGTGCGAGAAGTACTCGACGCCCGACAAGCCGCGCTTCGTTGCGGGCGCCATCGGACCGACGCCGAAAACCGCGAGCATCTCGCCCGACGTGAACGATCCGGGCGCGCGCAACGTCACGTTCGAAGAGCTGCGCCGCGCGTATTACGAGCAGGCCAAGGCGCTGATGGACGGCGGCTGCGACCTGTTCCTCGTCGAGACGATCTTTGACACGCTCAACGCCAAGGCCGCGCTGTTCGCGCTCGACCAGCTGTTCGAAGACACCGGCGAGAATCTGCCCATCATGATCTCGGGCACCGTCACCGACGCGTCGGGCCGCATTCTCTCGGGCCAGACTGTCGAGGCGTTCTGGAATTCGCTGCGTCACGCGAAGCCGCTCACGTTCGGTTTGAACTGCGCACTCGGCGCCGCGCTCATGCGCCCGTACGTCGCCGAGCTCGCGAAGCTGTGCGACACCTACGTCTCGTGCTATCCGAATGCGGGCCTGCCCAACCCGATGAGCGACACCGGCTTCGACGAGACGCCGGCGGATACCTCGGCGCTCCTGAAGGAATTCGCCTCGGCCGGCCTTGTGAACGTCGCGGGCGGCTGCTGCGGCACGACGCCCGAGCACATCGCCGCGATCGCGAAGGCACTCGCCGAAATCAAGCCGCGCCGCTGGCCCGGTCAATATCGCGACGCCGCATAACGATGCGCCCACGCGCCGATTCACCACGACACTCTGACGACCCGGTCCCACGCCATGACTGACCATACCCTGCGACTCTCCGGCCTCGAACCCTTCAACGTGAACGAAGGCTCGCTGTTCATCAACGTGGGCGAGCGCACCAACGTGACCGGCTCGAAGGCCTTCGCGCGCATGATCCTCAACGGCCAGTTCGACGAGGCGCTCGCCGTCGCGCGCCAGCAGGTCGAGAACGGCGCGCAGATCATCGACGTCAACATGGACGAAGCCATGCTCGACTCGAAGGCCGCGATGGTGCGCTTCATGAACCTGATCGCCTCCGAGCCCGACATCGCGCGCGTGCCGATCATGATCGACTCGTCGAAGTGGGACGTGATCGAAGCAGGCCTGCAGTGCGTGCAGGGCAAGGCGATCGTCAACTCGATCTCGCTGAAGGAAGGCAAGGAGCCGTTCCTCCATCACGCGAAGCTGATCCGCCGCTACGGCGCGGCGGCCGTCGTGATGGCCTTCGACGAGCAGGGCCAGGCCGACACCTTCCAGCGCAAGGCCGAGATCTGCAAGCGCTCCTATGAAATCCTCGTGAACGAAGCGGGTTTCGCGCCCGAGGACATCATCTTCGACCCGAACATCTTCGCGGTGGCCACGGGCATCGAGGAGCACAACAACTACGCGGTCGACTTTATCGAAGCCACGCGCTGGATCAAGCAGAACCTCCCGCACGCGAAGGTGAGCGGCGGCGTATCGAACGTGTCGTTCTCGTTCCGCGGCAACGACCCGGTGCGCGAAGCCATCCACACGGTGTTCCTCTACTACGCCATTCAGGCGGGCATGGACATGGGCATCGTGAACGCGGGCCAGCTGGGCGTGTATGCCGACCTCGACGCCGAGTTGCGCGATCGCGTGGAAGACGTGGTGCTCAACCGCCGCGCCGACGCCACCGACCGCCTGCTCGAAATCGCCGACAAGTTCAAGACCGGCGCCGCGAAGAAGGAAGAGAACCTCGAGTGGCGCAACCAGGAAGTCGAGAAGCGTCTCGCGCATGCGCTCGTGCACGGCATCACGAACTTCATTGTCGAGGACACCGAAGAAGCTCGCCAAAAGATCATGGGCGGCGGCGGACGGCCGATCAACGTGATCGAAGGCCCGCTCATGGACGGCATGAACATCGTCGGCGACCTGTTCGGCCAGGGCAAGATGTTCCTGCCGCAGGTGGTGAAGTCGGCGCGCGTGATGAAGCAGGCCGTGGCGCACTTGATTCCGTTCATCGAGGAAGAAAAGCGCAAGCTCGCGGAAGCGGGCGGCGACGTGCGCGCGAAGGGCAAGATCGTGATCGCCACCGTGAAGGGCGACGTGCACGACATCGGCAAGAACATCGTTTCGGTCGTGCTCCAGTGCAATAACTTCGAAGTGGTCAACATGGGCGTGATGGTCCCGTGCAACGAGATCCTCGCGAAGGCGAAGGTCGAAGGCGCGGACATCATCGGCCTTTCCGGCCTCATCACGCCGTCGCTCGAAGAGATGGCCTACGTGGCCTCCGAAATGCAGCGCGACGACTATTTCCGCGTGAAGAAGATTCCGCTCCTGATCGGCGGCGCGACCACCTCGCGCGTGCACACTGCCGTGAAGATCGCGCCGAACTACGAAGGCCCGGTGGTGTACGTGCCGGACGCGTCGCGCTCGGTCTCGGTGGCATCGAGCCTGCTCTCGGATGAAGGCGCAACGAAGTACATCGACGAGCTCAAGACCGACTACGACCGCATCCGCGACCAGCACGCCAACAAGAAGGCGCTGCCCATGGTCACGCTCGAAGAGGCGCGCGCGAACAAGACGAAGATCGACTGGGCGAACTTCCAGCCCGTGAAGCCGAAGTTCCTCGGCCGCCGCGTGTTCAAGAACTTCGACCTCAACGAACTCGCCAACTACATCGACTGGGGCCCGTTCTTCCAGACCTGGGATCTCGCGGGCCCGTATCCGCAGATTCTCAACGACGAGATCGTGGGCGAGTCGGCGCGCAAGGTGTTCTCCGACGCCAAGTCGATGCTCTCGCGCCTGATCCAGGGACGCTGGCTCACGGCCAACGGCGTGATCGCGCTGCTGCCGGCGAACACCGTGAACGACGACGACATCGAGATCTACACCGACGAGTCGCGCACCCAGGTCGCGCTCACGTGGCGCAATCTGCGTCAGCAGTCGGTGCGTCCGGTGGTCGACGGCGTGATGCGCCCGAACCGCTCGCTCGCCGACTTCATCGCGCCGAAGGATTCGGGCGTGGCCGACTATATCGGCATGTTCGCGGTTACGGCGGGCATCGGCGTGAGCGAGAAGGAAGCGCAATTCCAGAAGGATCTCGACGACTACAGCTCGATCATGCTCAAGGCGCTCGCGGACCGCTTCGCGGAAGCGTTCGCCGAGGCGATGCACGCGCGCGTGCGCCGCGACCTGTGGGGCTATGCTGCCAACGAGACGCTCGACAACGACGCGCTGATCGCGGAGAAGTACGCGGGCATTCGCCCGGCGCCGGGCTACCCGGCGTGCCCGGACCACCTCGTGAAGCGCGACATGTTCGAGTTCCTGCAGGCGGAGGAAGTTGGCATGACGGTGACGGAATCGCTCGCGATGCTGCCGGCGGCGAGCGTTTCGGGCTTCTATCTCGCGCATCCGGACAGCACGTACTTCTCGGTGGGCAAGATCGGCCAGGATCAGCTCGCCGATTTTGCGCGCCGCATGGCGCTCTCCCCCGAGGACGCGCGGCGCGCGCTCGCGCCGCTGCTCTAAAACACCGGCGCCGCTACGCTGACATATGGAAATCGAAAGGCCGAGTATTTCGCGCACGCAAATTCTCGGTTTTTTTTCGGTTTTGTAAGATGTCCGCGCAGCACCCCAAGCCCAACGCGGCACGCATCCTCTGGCGCCGCTCCGGCTCGTTCATCAGCAAGTCCTTAAAAGTCGTCCGGAGAAATCATATGAAGAAGCTGATGTTGATGTTGACCGCCTTCGGCGTCGCGGCACTCTCGCAGCCGTCGTTCGCCCAGCAGCCGGCCGCCGTGCACCAGGAGGCAAGCGACGCCTCGTCGTATTCGGCCCCCACCCAGAAGCACGTGAAGAAGCCGAAGAAGCAGAAGGCTCAAAAGGGTGCCGCCTCGGCAGCAGCGCCGGCAGCCGCCAGCCAGTAAGCCACGCGTACTCGAGTCGCGAGTACCAAAGCAAAGAGCCCGCACAGTTCGCTGTACGGGCTCTTTGCTTTCGGGATGCCGGTTCGGGTGCGCGGGTCAAAGACCCCAAAGGACGTCGTTGTCTTCCTGTTTCGCCGCACGCAGCATGTCGAGGAACGGAAACGCGCGTTGCGCGAGGCCCGGCGGCAATTCGTGAGGCTCGTGACCGTCCTCGCCTTCGTGGAAATGCCCCTCGTGCTCGGCACGTTCCTTCTTGTCGGTGGCGATGGCGGCTTCGAGCTTGCTGATGGCGGTGTCGAGCTCGTCGTGCGTGATCACGCCGCGCGGGCCGAGCCGCTTGCCGATGATACCGAGGAGGTACTGAGCGAGGTTTTCCAGCATCGTCACGTCGGGCGCTGCGTGGCATTTGAACGTAACCAGCATATCTGCTCTCTCCTTTGTGTTTTTCGGGGCCCGCTTCGGGCTTCTCGTTCCACATCTCTTTTCACATATTAGCACCTGCTAAAATCCGTCTGGACGGAATTACCCGCAGGGCGCGACCACGCGCAAGATCTGCCCAAAGCGGTGCGAGGCGCGATGCCGGAGCCTCGCCGCTGGCCCGCCGGCGCGTCTGCCAGCCCGCCCCCCACTACCCGCACAGGACCTGCAACAAGCATGCTGCCCGCACAGAAACTGACCCTGGAGACCTTGCTCGCCGACGCCGTCGCCAAGGTGGCCCAGGCGACCGAAGGCGCCGCCGAAGCCGCATTCATCGTTCCCGCCATCGCGCTCGAGCGCCCGAAGGTCGCCGCGCACGGCGACATCGCCTGCAACGTGGCGATGCAGCTCGCCAAGCCGCTGCGCACCAACCCGCGCGCGCTCGCCCAGCAGATCGTCGACGCCGTCAAGACGCTGCCCGCCGCAGCCGGCCTGATCGCCGATGCCGAAGTGGCTGGCCCCGGCTTCATCAACCTGCGCCTCACCGCCGATGCCAAGCGCGCCGTGCTGAACGCCGTGTTCGCCGAAGGCGCCGCGTTCGGCCAGTCGAAGCGCGAAGCCGGCCGGCACGTGCTGGTCGAGTTCGTCTCGGCCAACCCCACGGGCCCGCTGCACGTCGGCCACGGCCGCCAGGCCGCGCTCGGCGACGCCATCTCGAACGTGCTCGCCTCGCAGGGCTACGACGTGCATCGCGAGTTCTACTACAACGACGCAGGCGTGCAGATCGGCAACCTCGCCATCTCCACCCAGGCGCGCGCGCGGGGCCTCAAGCCTGGCGACGCGGGCTGGCCCGAAGCGGCGTACAACGGCGAATACATCGCTGACATCGCGCGCGACTACCTGGCGGGCGAAACCGTCGCCGCCAAGGACGGCGAGCCCGTGAAGGGCGCGCGCGACCCCGAGGACCTCGACTCGATCCGCCGCTTCGCCGTTGCGTATCTGCGCCACGAGCAGGATCTGGATCTGCAGGCGTTCGGCGTAAAGTTCGACCGCTATTACCTCGAGTCGTCGCTGTACACGGAAGGCCGCGTCGAGAAGACCGTCGAGGCGCTCGTCGCCTCGGGCCAGACTTACGAGCAGGACGGCGCGCTGTGGCTCAAGACCACCGACTACGGCGACGACAAGGACCGCGTGATGCGCAAGTCCGACGGCACCTACACGTACTTCCTGCCCGACGTCGCCTACCACGTGACCAAGTGGGAGCGCGGCTTCACCAAGGTCATCAACATCCAGGGCTCGGACCACCACGGCACCATCGCGCGCGTGCGCGCGGGCCTGCAGGCGCTCGGCGTGGGTATCCCGAAGGGCTACCCCGACTACGTGCTGCACAAGATGGTCACCGTGATGCGCGATGGCCAGGAAGTGAAGATCTCCAAGCGCGCGGGCAGCTACGTGACCGTGCGCGACCTGATCGAATGGTCGGGCGGCGCGAACCCGGGCAGCGAAGTCGCGCCCGACCTGCTGGACGAAGCCACCATCCGCCGCGGCCGCGACGCCGTGCGCTTCTTCCTCATCTCGCGCAAGGCCGACACCGAGTTCGTGTTCGACATCGACCTCGCGCTGAAGGAAAACGACGAAAACCCCGTGTACTACGTGCAGTACGCGCATGCACGCATCTCGTCGATTCTCGGCGACTGGCAAGGCAAGCACGGCGGCAAGCTGGCCGCGCTGCCCAAGGTCGACCTCGCGCCGCTCGACAGCGAGCGCGCGCTCGCGCTCATCGCGAAGCTCGGCGAGTTCCCCGACATGCTCACGCATGCCGCCACGGAGCTCGCGCCGCACGCCGTGGCGTTCTATCTGCGCGAACTCGCGGCTGAGTTTCACTCGTTCTACAATGCCGAACGCGTTCTCGTCGACGATGCCGCCGTGCGCGACGCGCGCGTGGCGCTGCTTGCAGCCACGCGCCAGGTGCTCGCAAACGGCCTCGCCGTGATCGGCGTGTCGGCGCCCGAGCGCATGTAACACGACTCGCTTCGCATGCGGCACGCCGGCAGCCAACCCGCCGCCGGCGCGCCGCGCGAGGCCGCACACGACATGTTTGGGGCGCATCCGCACGCGGATACGCGCCGTTCCAGATTCTCTTGTTTGCAGGTGATTCAGACGATGGCAAAACCGCGCCGCAGTACGAAGCAGCAGTCGAAACAGTCCGGGGGTACTTTTCTCGGTGTCGTGCTGGGCCTGATTGTCGGCCTTGCGATCGCGGTGGTCGTGGCGCTCTATATCACGCGCTCGCCCACGCCATTCGTCGCGAAAGTCGCGCCGCCCAGCGACGCGAGCCAGGCCGAGCAATACGATCCGAACCGCGTGCTGCAAGGCAAGACGCCGGGCCAACCGGTGCCGCCGCAGGCCGCGCAAAGCACGCCGCCGAACACCGCGCCGGGCCAGACCACGAACCAGTCGCAATCCTCGGGCATGCTCGAAGAGCCGCAGATCGTCGAAGTGCCGCCGTCGGCTTCCGCTGACAACGGCGCGGATCACAGCAACAGCGCCAATAACGGCGTCGCAGTCGCGCCGAAGCCCTCGACCGGCAGCAATGCCTCGGCCGCCGCGCCGAAACCGCAAGCGCCGAGCGCGCCCGCGCAGCAGCTCGCCAACAATCAGCCGCAGAAGGCGCCTAACGCCATCCCCGCGCCGACTGCAAACGGCGCAAAACCCACGCAGCCCGGCGCCCCCGCAGCCGGCGAAGCCAACACCGGCTACTTCCTGCAGGTGGGCGCGTACAAGACCGCGGCGGACGCCGAGCAACAGCGCGCGCGTCTCGCGTTCCAGGGATTCGAGTCGAAGGTGACGCAGCGCGACGCGGGCGGTGTCACGTACTACCGCGTGCGCATCGGGCCGTTCTCGAAATTCGAAGACATGAACTCGAACCGTCAGCGCCTGTCTGATGCCGGGATCGACACCGCTGTGATCCGCTTCACGAAGCAGTAACCCATCAGATGCATCACCCGCGCGAACGCGCATGACGCGCTCGCGCACCGCCTCGCCGGACGCCGCCGGCCCCGTTCACTGGAATAACACGCTATGAAACGACTTCTCGGAACGCTTTTGGTCTCGCTCTCGATGCTGGCCGGCACGGCCTACGCCTCGCCCGAAGCGCCGGTCGCCGGCAAGGACTACACGGTCCTCAAGGCCGTGCAGCCGCTCGACGTGCCCGCGGGCAAGATCCAGGTCATCGAGTTCATGTGGTACGGCTGCCCGCACTGCAACGAGTTCGACCCGCTGCTCGAAGACTGGATCAAGAAGCAAGGCCCGGACGTCGTGTTCAAGCGCGTGCCGGTGGCATTTCGCGACGACTTCATCCCGCATTCGAAGATGCTCTACGCGCTCGACGCGCTCGGCCTCACGCAGAAACTCACGCCGGTCATCTTCCATGAGATCCACGTGAACAAGAACTACCTGCTCACGCCCGACGACCAGGCGAAGTTCCTCGCCACGCAAGGCGTCGATCCGAAGAAGTACATGGAAGCGTACAACTCGTTCTCGACGCAAAGCTCACTCCAGCGCGACAAGGCTGTGATCGAGGCGTACAAGATCGACGGCGTGCCGACCATCGCGATCCAGGGCAAGTACGAGACGGGTCCGGCCGCGACCAACAGCCTGCCGGGCACGCTCCAGGTGATGGACTTCATCATCTCGCAAATCCGCGCCAAGAAGATGTGAGCCCGCGCGCCGGCATGACGTCCCCCTTGAAGGTCTTCATCACCGGCGCGTCGAGCGGCATCGGCGCTGCGCTCGCCGCCGAATACGCGCGGCGCGGCGCCATCCTCGGGCTCGTCGCGCGCCGCGCCGATGCGCTCGAGGCCTTCCGTGATTCTCATCCGCAGCACCCCGTCTCCCTCTATTGCGCCGATGTGCGCGACGCCGATGCGCTCGCGGCCGCCGCGCGCGCCTTCATCGCCGAGCACGGCCTGCCCGACGTGGTGATCGCCAACGCGGGCGTGAGCCGTGGCGTGCTCACCGGTCACGGCGACCTCGCCACGTTCCGCGAGGTGATGGACACCAACTACTTCGGCATGGTCGCCACCTTCGAGCCGTTCGCCGAGGCGATGGCGCAGGCGCGGCGCGGCACGCTCATGGGCATCGCGAGCGTAGCGGGCGTGCGCGGGCTGCCGGGCTCGGGTGCCTACAGCGCCTCGAAGGCGGCGGCGTTTGCGTATCTGGAGTCGCTGCGCGTGGAGATGCGGCCGTTCAAGGTGCGCGTGGTGACGATCGCGCCGGGCTACATCCGCACGCCCATGACGGCGAAGAACCCGTACCGCATGCCGTTCCTCATGGACGCCGACCGCTTCGCCGCCAAGGCCGCCGACGCCATCGCGCGCGGCACCGCCTTCGCAGTGTTCCCTTGGCCGATGCGCGTGGTCGCGGCACTGCTCCGCGTGCTGCCGCGCTGGCTCTACGACCGCGCGTTCGAACGCGCCCCGCGCAAGCCGCGCGCCGCCCAGCATTGACCGCCCGCGGCCAGTCCGCACAATCGCTCCGCGCAACCGCGCTACAACCGCCCCACGCCGCCCCGCCCGATCGCGCCCCATATGGGTATGCCGATTATGTTGTTGTCTGCGCAATGTCCCTTCGTTAAGCTTGGCCGGCTATAAAGCCAAACGGAGACCCCATGCGCTTCCTCTCGCCCGCTCCCGTGCTCGCCGCCGCGCTTGGCGCGGCGCTCGCCTGCGCGGCCCTGCCCGCGCTCGCGAAACCGCTCACGGTGTGCACGGAATCGAGCCCGGACGGCTTCGACGTCGTGCAGTTCAACTCGCTCGTGACCACCAACGCATCCGCCGACGTGATCTTCAATTCGCTCGTCGCCTACGACGAAGCGCAGAAGAAAGTGGTGCCCGCGCTCGCGCAGTCGTGGGACGTAAGCGCGGACGGCCTGACCTACACGTTCCATCTGCGTCCGAACGTGCAGTTCCAGACCACCGAATGGTTCAAGCCCACGCGCGCGTTCAGCGCCGACGACGTCGTCTTCACCTTCGAGCGCATGCTCGACCCCGACAATCCGTGGCACAAGGTGGCGGGCGCGAGCGGTTTCCCGCATGCGCAGTCGATGGGCCTGCCGAAGCTCATCAAGTCGATCACCAAAGTCGACGCGAACACGGTGAAGTTCGAGCTCAACGAGCCCAACGCCACCTTCTTGCCGATCCTCACGATGGGCTTCGCGTCGATCTACTCGTCCGAGTACGCCGAGCAGCTGCTCAAGGCCGGCAAGCAGATCGACCTGAACGCGAAGCCCGTGGGCACCGGCCCGTTCGTGCTCAAGAGCTACACGAAGGACGCGGTCATCCGCTACGACGCGAACCCCACGTACTGGGGGACCAAGCCCAAGGTGGAGCGCCTCATCTACGCGATCACGCCCGACGCCGCCGTGCGCGCGCAAAAGGTGAAGGCCGGCGAATGCCAGATTGCGCTCTCGCCCAAGCCCCAGGACGTGGCCGACGCCAAAACCGACAAAGCGCTCAAGGTCGTGCAGACGCCCGCGTTCATGACAGCCTTCGTCGCGCTCAACACGCAGAAGAAGCCGCTCGATAACCCGAAGGTGCGCCAGGCGCTGAACCTCGCGTTCGACCGCACGACGTATCTCAAGGCGATCTTCGACAACACGGCCATGCCCGCGACCAACCCGTGGCCGCCCATCACCTGGGGCTACGACAAGTCGATCTCGCCGTATCCGCACGACATCGCGAAGGCAAAGCAGTTGCTCGCCGAGGCCGGCGTGCCCAACGGCTTCGCGACCACGATCTGGGTGCGCCCGAACGGCAGTGTCCTGAACCCGAACCCGCGCGCGGGCGCCGAACTGCTGCAGGCCGATTTCGCGAAGATCGGCGTGAAAGCGGAGATCAAGGTGATCGAGTGGGGCGAGCTCATCAAGGAGGCGAAGCAAGGCCAGCACGACACGCTGTTCATGGGCTGGGCCGGCGACAACGGCGACCCCGACAACTACCTCTCGCCGCTCTTTAGCTGCAACGCGGTGAAGTCGGGCATCAACTTCGCGCGTTTCTGCGATCCGCAGCTCGACAAGCTGATCGCCGACGGCAAGACCACCGCCGACCAGGCGCAGCGCGCGAAGGACTATGAAGCCGCACAGAAGATCATCCACGATCAGGCGCTATGGATTCCGCTTGGCTATCCCACGGCCGCGGCCATCACGCGCACCAACGTGAGCGGCTATCAGGTAAGCCCGTTCGGACGGCAGAACTTTGGGGGCGTTTCGGTGCAGTGATAGGTGCGCGTTGCACCGTCGCGCAAAAAAGCCGGAGCATGTCTCCGGCTTTTTTGCGTCTCGAGGCATGCCTGGCGGGGTGGTGCCGCACTCGTTACCCACGCCTGAAATACGCAACATCTTGCGTCCAATCAGGGCGCGTCACTTTTTTTCACGAAGCGGTACCGCACCCCGAAAAGCCCTGTTTTACGGGGCTTTTCGCGCGCACGCTCTCGCTCGAAAGCGCGCTTCGGGCCCGCATGGCCTCGCGACACCGAGACGATTGTTGCAGTTTTGTAATCCACGGCGCCGCAGCCCGGATTAGATTGGAGGTGTCCATTCAACGAGCCAAAGGAGACTCGAATGAACGCGAAACTCATTGCCTCATTGGGTGCGGGCGCAACGATTCTCGCCATCTCGCAGACCGCGACGGCCGGCGTCTCCGTGGGACTCGCCGTTGGCGTGCCGGTTTATACGGCGCCCGCGCCGGTCTATGCGGCGCCGGCTTACGCGGCACCGGCTTATGTGGGCTGGCGCGACGACGACCGCCGCTGGGACGAGCGTCGCTGGAACGAGCGCCGCTGGGAAGACCATCGCTGGAACGACCATCATTGGGGCCACGACCGCCGCTGGGACGATCGTGACCGCGACTACGGCTACCGCCGCTGGTAAGCGAACGGGTCGAGCGCGTGAAGCCTGCGCGCTCAGGCCATGATGTGCGAGCCGCCGTCGACGTAGACCGTATTGCCGGTCAGGCGGCGGGCGTAGCGCGTCGCGAGCCAGGCCGTCGCGTAGCCGACGTCCATGATGTCGACGAGTTCGCCTAGCGGCGCGCGCTCGACGGCTTCCGCGAGCATGCGGTCGAAATCAGGCAGGCCGGAGGCGGCACGCGTCTTGAGCGGCCCCGGCGAGATCGCATGCACGCGAATGCCGAGCGGCCCGAGCTCATAGGCGAGATAGCGGCACGAGGCTTCCAGCGCCGCCTTCACCGGTCCCATCAAGCTGTAATTCGGCACGACGCGATTCGCGCCATCGTAGCTCATTGCGAACAGCGTGCCGCCGCGCGGCATCAGCGGCGCGGCGCGCTTCGCCATGCGGATGAACGAGTGGCACGAGACGTCCATCGCATACGCGAAACCTTGCGCCGACGATTCGAGCAGGCCGCCCTGGAGGTCGGCCTTCGGCGCGTTGGCGATCGAATGCAACACGATATCGAGCGTGCCCCACTGCTCACGCACCGCGTCGAAGACAGCGTCGAACTGCGCCTCGTCCTCGACGTCGAGCGGCAGCAGCATTGCCGCGCCTAGCTGGTTCGCCAGCGGCTCGACGTAAGGCTTGGCCTTGTCGTTGAGGTACGTGAGCGCGAGCTCGGCGCCCAGCTCCGCAAATGCGCGCGCGCAGCCGTAGGCAATCGATTCGGCGTTCGCCACGCCCGTCACGAGAGCGCGCATGCCTGCAAGCGGCTGGTCTGGAAGAGTTTGCATGGATGGCCTCGACGATCTGTCGCGACGCGGCGCGGATTCGATGCCCGCCCGATTCACGGTTCGCGGTTCGGCGCGCTCGCACGCGTGGCGGTCCACATGCGCGAGCGCGTTCTCTCAGGTTCTTTTGTTCACGTGCCCGGCGTATTTGCCGCGCGCGCTTTTTACCAGCTCATTTTTCAGGCTTACTTGCCCGCGCCAGACGATGCGCGGCGGCGGGCCGCACGCGCGGGCTTCGCTAGCGGCGCGCGCGAAGACGCGGGTTCGGCGGTGGGCTTCGTCGGCTTCGAAGCTTTCTTCACCGTTGCCGCCTTCGTTGTCGCCGCGCTCTTCGAGGCCTTTGCCGGTTTCGCATCGCCAGCGTTGTCCACCTTGCCCACATTGCCCGTGCCGCCCGCGTCATTGCCGCTTCCCGGCGGCGGCGGCAACGGCTCCTTCTCGCTGCCCGGCTCCACGCCCAGCACGCGCTGAACCTCGGCGAAACGTTCCGCCCGCTCGCCATCGAGCGGCGCCGAGGCCGTCGCCACCTGGTACACCACCGAAAGCAGCAAGCGGCGCGTGCGCATGTCCGGCACCAGCTCGGGAAGCGCCTCGATGGCGGCATTCGCGTCGAGCTGCACGATCGCCCCCTGGCGGCGCGCCGACTCCTTCAACTCGGCGATGCTCGGCTGGCGATCGCCCATGTATTCGCGCGCGAGTTCGCGCATGCGCTGGAACGGGCGGTACTGGACCACGCGCATCTCATCGGCGAGATAGGCCATGATGCGCATGAAAGCATCGACGGGCGTGCCCTTGTTCACGTGCTCGCGCGCGGCGCGCAGGCGCTGCTGCGCGAGTTCCTTGCGCAACGCCGTGAGCGGCGGCGCGACCGGGTCGAGCGGCGTATTGGGCACAACGCCCACCCACGCCTGCACCCAAGGCGCCGTGTACATGCGGTAGAAGGTGTCTTCGATCCATGTGTCGCGCGCGTCGCGCCACGCGTCCCACGCGCCTTCGATGCTCGCCGATACCTGCTGCTCGATCAGCGTGAACGGATTGTCGGGCGCGGCCGGCACGCGGTTCGCACGCACCGCCTGCGCCATGGCGGGCAGCATGCCGAGCGCCGGGTTCGCGTCGCTGAACAGGCTGCGCTCCACGCGCGCCGGATGCGTCTCGCGCAGCAGGTGCGCCGAAAGCGCGGTGCTCGACGCGCGCACGAATGGCGACACATAGAGGTCGTAAAAGCGCTGACTATTCTCCGCGATGCGGCGCACGACTTCGAACGGCTGTTCGTCGTCGCGGCCATCGTCGAGCGCGAGAATATCGTCGATGGTGCGGCGCTCGAAACGGATCTCGTAGCGCCCTTCGAGCGCTTCGAGCCGCCCGGCCTGTGGCGCCGAGTCGGTGATCTTCGCTTCGTAGAGGCCCGGCGGCAGCACGTCGATCAGATCGAGCGCCGAAAATAGTTCGGTATGCTCTTTATTCGCAACGCTCGCCGAAACGAAGATGCCCAGGTGCCCCACTTTGTCGTGCAGGCAGTAGACGATCACCTGCTCGTTCGCGACGATCTCGTCCACGCTCGCGTAGAGATCTGGAATCCAGTTGAGCGCTTGCTGCGGCGGCGTGATGTTGTCGCCCCACGAAGCGAGCACGATGATCGGCGTGCGGATGTTGCGCAGATCCACCGGCGCGCGCGCGTGCTTCGCGTAGACCTCGTTGCGCGTGAGGTGATTGCCGACGAACAGGTTCTGCACGATCCAGTCGATCTCGGCGCGGTTGAGCTGATAATGCCCGCCCCACCAACGCTCGAATTCGAGGAAACGCTCGCGCTCGGTATCGACTTTCGCGTAGAGGTTGTAGAGCTTGCCCCAGAACGTGTTGGCCGGATTGAGGTTCTCGAAGTTCTGCACCAGATGCGCGCCGTCGAAGCGGCCGTCGCCAAGATCGGCGGCAAGCGACGACATCCACGAGCCGCCCAGCATGCCGCCCGAGTAGCGCATGGGGTTCTTGCCGCGCACGCCGGCCCAGTAAGACAGCGGCGAGCCCGCGAGCATCAGCGGCCCGACCAGCGTTGGCGCGGACGCCGCGACCAGCGCCGCGGCCCAGCCGCCCTGGCAGTTGCCGATCACGAAGGGCTGGCCGTCCGCGTCGGGGTGCAGCTCGCGCACCTTGCGCAGGAACACGATTTCCGCCTCGCCCACCGACTGGATCGTCTGCGTTTCGGTCGGCACCGGGAAGAAGGTCACGAAGTAGCACGGATGGCCCTTGCGCAGCGCGATGCCCACTTCGCTGTCCATCTTGAAGCCTGCGATGCCCGGGCCATGCCCCGCGCGCGGGTCGATCACGACGAACGGGCGCATGCGCGCATCGGTCTCTACGCCCGCTTCAGGCTTGATGCGCAGCAGCGCGTAGTTGCACGGATCCTCGAGCTCGCGGCCATCGACCATCACTTCATAGTCGAACGCGAGCACCGGCGGCATGCCGGCCTTCTCGTGCAGCCAGGTCTGGTTGCCGCGCTCGCGCAGCACGTCGAGGAACAGGACGCTGCGCTGCCAGGCATCGAACAGGTAGTCGAACAGCGGCTGGAGCGCGGCGGGCGCCGCGGCGGGCAGCGCGGGCGGGGTGGGCATGCCGGGCATGGACGCCGCGCCGGCAGACTCGGCGAACGCGTCGAAGAGGGGCTGGAAAGGCTGGAAGGACTGCACGGCCTCGAAACCCGGCAACGGCCAGAGCGGCCACAGGGAACGGCGTGGGGAAGTAGGCGAGGAATCGGACGAGAGCGCAGGCGAGAAAGCGGATACTGCCACGTGACAAATCTCCTATAACGGGGCGTGCATGGCGTGCGCACGACAGTCATGCTGCACTGCAGTATTTCAATCTAGGCAGAGTTTTGCGCCAAGTCAAGCCGTGCGGGATCGCGCGCGCGCTTCATGATCGCGCGGCGGCGTGAAGAGCGCGTGACAGACCGTGCCGGCGCGCCCGCCCAAGCCGTTGCATGGATGATGCGCCGTGCATTGGGGGCAGTAAGCCGCACGCCGCGGCTGCACACTTTGCGGCCGGCGCGAGATGCGCTGGACTACACTGTTAGCGGTTTACGCGCCGCAACATGAACGCGTGAAGGCGCGCTGCCGCGCCACCGTGGTTTCGCTTGCTCAAGACCTGCTCACGGCCATTTCGTGCTGACTTTCGTGCCGATTTTTGCGCCCGCGAGAGGCCCTGGCTTCGGATGAGAGACAGACATGACTGCAACGCCCGACAAGTATTCCGCCCTGCTGGCCCGCTGCGCGGGCCTCGCGCCCGTGCCCACAGCGGTTGCGCACCCCTGCGATGTCTCGTCGCTCACGGGCGCGATCGACGCCGCCAACCTCGGCCTCATCGAGCCGCTCCTGGTCGGCCCCGAGGCGAAGATCCGCTCGGTGGCGCAAGAAGCGCGGCTCTCGCTCGAAAACGTCAAGATCGTGGATGTGCCGCACAGCCACGCCGCCGCCGAACGCGCGGTGCTCGCGGTGCGCGAGGGCGAAGCCGAGCTGCTCATGAAGGGCAGCCTGCACTCCGACGAACTGCTGCACGAAGTGGCGCGGGGCGCGAGCGGCCTGCGCACCGAGCGCCGCCTCTCGCACGTGTTCGCGATGGACGTGCCCGCGTATCACAAGCCGCTCTTCATCACCGACGCCGCCGTCAACATCTTCCCCAAGCTCGCCGACAAAGCCGACATCGTGCGCAACGCCATCGATCTCGTGCAGGCGCTCGGCATCGCCACGCCGAAGGTCGCGATCCTCGCAGCGGTGGAGACGGTCTCCGACAAGATGCCCTCGACCATCGAGGCGGCCGCGCTGTGCAAGATGGCCGACCGCGGCCAGATCGCGGGCGGCCTGCTCGACGGTCCGCTCGCCTTCGACAACGCGATCAACGCCGAGGCCGCGCGCATCAAGGGCATCACCTCGCAGGTCGCGGGCGACCCCGACATCCTGCTGGTGCCCGACCTCGAAGCGGGCAACATGCTCGCCAAGCAGCTCACCTTTCTTGCCGGCGCGGAATCGGCGGGCATCGTGCTCGGCGCGCGCGTGCCCATCATCCTCACGAGCCGCGCCGACACCGTGCGCGCGCGCATCGGCAGTTGCGCGATCGCGGTGCTGCTCGCCCACGCGCGGCGCACGCGCATGACCACGGAGGCCCTGTGAGCACGACGCCGGCTTTTCCCTCCTCCGCGAACCATGCGCACGGCGAAGGCCAGATCGTGCTGGTCGTGAACGCGGGCTCGTCGAGCATCAAGTGCTCGGTGTATCGCGTCGTCGACGATCCTCGCGCGGAAGGCGGCGCGCGCGCGATTTTCGGCGCGGGCGGCCAGATCGAAGGCATCGGCGTGGCGCCGCGCGTGGTCGCGCGCATGGCCGACGGCCGACTCATCGTCGACGAGAAGTTTCCGGTCGCCCAAGTCGCCGACCACGACGCCGCGTTCCGCCTGCTGCGCCTCGTGCTCGCGGTGGGCCTGCGCGACACGGCGCCCGCCGCGATCGGCCACCGCGTGGTGCACGGCGGCACGCACTTCAAGGACGCGGTGCTCATCGACGACAAGGTGATCGAAGAACTCGACTCGCTCACGCCGCTCGCGCCGCTGCATCAGCCGCACAATCTCGCGGCGATCCGCGCAGTGCGCACGGCCGCGCCAGACCTGCCGCAGGTGGCCTGCTTCGATACGGCCTTTCACGCGGGAAACGGCATCATGGCGCAGCTCTTCGCGCTGCCGTACCACTACTACGAGGAAGGCATCCGCCGCTACGGCTTTCATGGCCTCTCGTACGAGTACATCGCGCACTACCTGCACGCCACCGAGCCCGACGTCGCGCGCGGCCGCGTGGTGGTCGCGCATCTGGGCAACGGCGCGAGCCTGTGCTCGATGAAAGACGGCAAGAGCGTCGAGACCACCATGGGCCTCACCGCGCTGGACGGCCTGCCGATGGGCACGCGCAGCGGCGCCATCGATGCGGGCGCGGTGCTCTGGATGATGGCGCGCGGCATGGGCTACGACGAGATCGAGAAGCTGCTGTACCAGGAGTCCGGCCTCAAGGGCCTCTCGGGCGTGAGCAGTGACATGCGCGAACTGCTCGCGAGCGACAATGAGCGGGCCCGGCTCGCCATCGACTTCTACACGTACCGCATCGCCCAGGAAGTGGGCAAGCTCGCCGTCGGGTTGGGCGGGCTCGATGCGCTGGTGATGACGGGCGGAATCGGCGAGCATGCCGCACCGATTCGCGCGCAGGTCTGCGAACGGCTCGCGCCGTTGTTCGGCATCGCGCTCGACGCGGCGGCCAACGACGCCGGCAAGGAGCGCGTGAGCTCGCGCGAAAGCCGCGTGCCGGTCTTCGCGATCCGCACCGACGAGGAAGGGATGATCGCGCTGCACACGGCGCGTCTGCTGCGCGAGGCGCTGGCGCACTGATGCCGCGCCGGCGGGCGAGCAGGCTGCGGACCGGTTGAGACTCAGGCGAGCTTCAACCGGTCGCTCACGCCGAAGTCGCTGCCGGCATGCAGACGCCTCGGCGCTTCGCAATGCACGAGCGTATCGACCAAATACTTCGCGCGCGGCCACGGCCCGAACCCCGCCGCCGTGTTGACATGCCCCGCGTCGCCGAGATTCACGAACGCGCTGCCCAATTGCTGCGCGAGGCGCTGCGCGCCTTCGAGCGGCATCCACGGGTCGGTCTCGCTGCCGATCAGGATCGCTGGCATGGGAAGCCGGCGCGCCTCGAAAGCGCCGGCAAAGCGAAACTTCTCCGGGCTCGCAGGCGCGACGAGCAGCGTACCGAGCACGTCGGCGGCAACCGTCCCCTTTTGAAGCGCGTGCGCCGCCACGAGGCAGCCATAACTGTGCGCCGCGAGCACGAACGGACCCCGCTCGCGCGCGAGCAGCCGCCCGAGCGCATGGCTCCAGCGCGCCAGATCGGGCGCGTCCCAGTCGTCCTGCTCCACGCGCAACGAGCGCGCGAACTGGCGCTCGAGCCAGCTTTGCCAATGCCCGCCCTCGCTGCCGTGCAGGCCCGGCACGGTGACGAGTCTGGGCGGCCAGCGCGAGGCACACGAAGAAGCGGCGTGCGAAAGCATGATTTTTTCCTCGCTTCGACGGATCGTGAACGGATTGTGAGCCGCCGCCCCTGCGCGCCAAACCAATTTTTTCCGCTTTGCTTTTTCTCGCTCCGGCCACGGCGCGGAACCGCGTGGAGAAAGCCGGCGGCTTACGGCATGAAAAAGTAGAATGTGGCGACCGATCCCACTCGTCTCACGATTTCCACCATCCGCAGGGAACGAACCGCGATGAAAATTCTGTTCTGGCTCCCGCAAGCCGACGCCACCGCCTGGCTCGACGGTCTCTCGCGCGCCCTGCCCGGCGCCGAGCTGCGCGCATGGCAGCCCGGCGATACGGCCCCCGCCGATTACGCCGTGGTCTGGCATCCGCCGCGCGAGCTGTTCGCCGCGCGCTCGGGCCTGCGCGCGGTCTTCAATCTGGGCGCGGGCGTCGACGCGATTCTCGCGCTCGAACGCGATCATCCGGGCACGCTGCCGAAAGACGCGCTGCTCGTGCGCCTCGAAGACTCGGGCATGGCGCCGCAAATGGCCGAATACGTGCAGCACGCGGTGCTGCGCTACCTGCGCCGCTTCGACGAATACGCGCTGCAGCAGGCGCGCCGAGAATGGCACGTGCTCGCGCCGCATCCGCTCGAGACCTTCACGGTGGGCGTGCTGGGCCTCGGCGTGCTGGGCGCGCACGTCGCGCGCGCAGTGGCCTCGCTCGGCGTGCCGGTGCGCGGCTTCTCGCGCAGCGCGAAAGCCCTCGACGGCATCGAGACCTTCTCGGGCGAGCTGCGCGGCCCGCAGTTCGACGCGTTCCTCGCCGACGTGAAAGTGCTCGTGAACCTGCTGCCCGCCACGCCCGACACCGAAAACGTGCTCGACGCGAACACCTTCGGCAAGCTCCCGCGCGGCGCGTATCTCGTGAACGTCGCACGCGGCGCGCATCTGGTGGAACAGGATCTCGTCGATGCCCTCGCGAACGGCGCGCTCTCGGCCGCCACGCTCGACGTGTTCCGCCACGAGCCGCTCGCGGACGATCACCCGTTCTGGCGCGAGCCGCGCATCACGATTACGCCTCATAGCTCGGCGCTCACGCTGCGCGAGGAAGCGATCTCGCAGGTCGCGGACAAGATCGCAGCGCTCGCGCGCGGAGAAACGGTGAGCGGGATCGTGAATACGGCGCGCGGATATTGAGGCGCGAGAACACAGTATTGGAGACAGACATGGCAACCCTCCCCACCGCAGTCAAAATCGTCGAAGTCGGACCGCGCGACGGTCTGCAAAACGAAAAAGAATTCGTGCCCACCGCCGTGAAGATCGAGCTGATCGACCGGCTCTCGAAGGCGGGCTTTCCGAACATCGAAGCGGCCTCGTTCGTTTCGCCGAAATGGGTCCCGCAGATGGCCGACGGCGCCGAGGTCATGGCCGGCATCGCGCGCCGCGAAGGCGCGATCTATTCGGTGCTCACGCCGAATCTGCGCGGCTTCGAAGGCGCACTCGCCGCGCGCGCGGACGAGATCGTGATCTTCGGCGCCGCGAGTGAGGCGTTCTCGCAGAAGAACATCAACTGCTCGATCGCAGAAAGCATCGAGCGCTTCGCGCCCGTGGCCGAAGCGGCGAAGGCCGCCGGCGTGCGCATTCGCGGCAGCGTCTCGTGCTCGTTCGGCTGCCCGTACCAGGGCGAGGTGCCGGTGGCGTCAGTCGTCGACGTGGTGCAGCGCTTCGCGGCGCTCGGCTGCGACGAGATCGATATCGCCGACACCATCGGCGTGGGCACCGCGAAGCGCGTGCACGAAGTGTTCGAGGCGGTCACCAAAGTGTTCCCGCGCGAGCGCCTCTCGGGCCACTTCCACGACACCTATGGCCAGGCGCTCGCCAATATCTACGCCGCGCTCGAAGCAGGCATCGAAATCTTTCACGCCTCGGTGGCGGGGCTCGGCGGCTGTCCGTACGCAAAGGGCGCGACCGGCAACGTGGCGACCGAAGACGTGCTGTACCTGATGAACGGCCTCGGTATTCATACGGGCATCGACCTCGACCAGGTGGTGGAAGCCGGCGACTTCATTTCGAAGGCCATCGGCCGCGCCAACGTCTCGCGCGCCGGCAAGGCGCTGCTCGCGAAGAAACAGAGCGCCGCGGCATGTGCCTGAGTTGCAGCCATTGCAGCACGAAGGAAATCACGACATGACGGAAACGCTCATCAACTCGGAAAAGGACGGCTTCGAAGCCCTGCCCGATTCCGCACGCCGCGTCGCGCTGCTCCTGCGCGAGCGCGGCCACGCGAAGCCGGTCGTGCTGCTGCCCGAGACCGGCAAGACCTCGGCGGAAGCGGCGGCCGGGCTCGGCTGCGAAGTCGCGCAAATCGCCAAGTCGATCCTGTTTCGCCGCCGCAAGGACGATGCGCCCGTGCTCGTGATCGCGAGCGGCGCCAATCGCGTCGATGAAAAGAAGGTCGAGGCGCACGTGGGCGCAGTGAGCCGCGCCGACGCGAAGTTCGTGCGCGAGATGACCGGCTATGCGATTGGCGGCGTGTGCCCGATCGGCCACGCCACTGCGCCCGTCACGCTGATCGACGCCGACCTGTTCGCGCTCGAGAGCCTGTGGGCCGCGGCGGGCCATCCGCATGCGGTTTTCAATCTTTCGCCGCAGGAACTGGCGGCGCTCACCGGCGCGCCCGTGGTGGACGTCGCGCTGCGCGACGCATGAACTCGAACCGGAGCCCAACGCGCGCGACCGCCCAGGCGCCCTCGCCCTGCATCAACGTATGCCGCATGCACGAGCCGAGCGGCCTGTGCGAAGGGTGCCTGCGCACGATCGACGAGATCGTTGCATGGTCCACGCTCGACCACGCCGCGAAGCGCGCCGTATGGGACGCGATCGAGACGCGCCACGCGCAGTGGCTGTGTCGGCCCGGAGTTGGCGCTTCAGCGCTTACTCCGGCCCCACGCACCGCGCGCGACGCGGCAAAAGCAGGAGACGCCCGATGACCATAGGCACCGGCGCGCCCGCCCGTGTCGTGACGATCGGCGAGACGTTTCGCTCGACGCTCGCGCTTTCGCCCAACACGGTGAAGTCGTTCGCCACGCTCGTGAACGACCTGAACCCGCTGCACCACGACGACGCCTACGCCGCGCAGAGCCGCTTCGGCGGTTTGATTGCCTCGGGCACGCAACCCACCGCGCATTTCATGGCGCTGCTCGCCACGCATTTTTCGCAGTACGCGCAGCCGCTCGGCCTCGAATTCGACATGAAGCTCAAGCGCGCGGCGCACGCCCATGACGTGCTCACCTTCGAATGGCGCGTCGTGGAGGCCCACTGGAAAGCCAGCCTGAACGGCGATCTCGTGAAGCTCGAAGGCACGGCCGTGAACCAGAACGGTGAGACGCTCGTGGTGGGCCGCTCGACGATCCTCGTGATGCCGAAGCCTCAGGCACCGGCGAGCGAAGCGGCCACGCGATGAGCCACGCTGCACATCCCCCCGCCGCCACGCTGCCGCCATCGATCCGCGTGTTCGAGCGCGGCTGGCTCTCGTCGAACAACGTGCTGCTCGTCGATGAAACCCGCGCGGCGCTCGTCGACACGGGCTACGCCACGCATGCCGCGCAAACCGTCGCGCTCGTGCAGCACGCGCTCGCGGGGCGCGCGCTCGATACGATCGTCAACACCCATCTGCACTCGGATCATTGCGGCGGCAACGCGCGCTTGCAGGCGCAATGGACCTGCGAGACGCTCATCCCGGCCGCCAGCGCGAGCGCCGTGCGCGCCTGGGACGAAACGCGGCTGTCCTTTCTCGCCACCGGCCAGACCTGCGAGCGCTTCGCTTTCACGGGCACGCTCGCGCCGGGTGCGCGCGTGACGCTTGGCGGCTTCGAGTGGGAGGTGATCGGCGCACCCGGCCACGACCCCGATTCGCTGATGCTGTATGCCGCCGGGCCGCGCGTGCTGATCAGCGCCGACGCGCTCTGGGAGCACGGCTTCGGCGTGATTTTTCCGGAACTCGAAGGCGCAAGCGGTTTTGCGGAGCAGCGCGCGGTGCTGGACGCCATCGCGCAACTCGACGTGGCCGTGGTGATTCCGGGCCATGGCGCGCCATTTTCGAATGTGAGGGCCGCGCTCGACCGCGCCTATGCGCGCCTCGCCTGGCTGAGCGCCGATCCCGCGCGCAACGCCAAAAACGCGCTCAAGGTGCTGATCGTGTTCAAGCTGCTCGAAGTGCGCACGATGACGTTCGCGGCGCTGGACACGATGCTCGCCGAGGCGGCAATCATGCGCGCGGCGGCGCGGCAGCTCGCACCCGAAGGCGCCTGGCCCGCGCTGGTGCGCGAACTGGCCGGGGAGCTCGCGAAAAGCGGTGCGCTCGTGATGGGCGAGAACGGGGTCGAAGCGCCCGCCGGCATGGCTTGACCCACTCGCCCCGCACTGATCCACGCATCGTCCGCGCGCCAGCAAAAAAAACGCTCGCCCTTTTTTCGGGGGCGAGCGTGAGTATCGTGCTCTGACGTGATCAAACTGTCGAGCCGATCATACTCGCGCGCGAATTTGCGTCGCATCGGTGATTTCCCTACAGACTGCTATCGGCACCCGATTCAAAACGTTTGCGCAACGAATAGCATGCGCAATTAATTCGAAATCCGAATCGATAAAAAATCGTGGCGAATCGTGGCAAATAATCGGCGCCACACGTTCACGAACATTTCACCAGCCGAGTTGCAGGCGCAACCATTCGAACAGGTGCGAGCACAAGTACAACCCGAGCCCGATCGTCCCGCCGATCACCGTGCCGTTCACGCGGATTTCCTGCAAGTCCTTGCCGATCTTCAGCTCGATCAGGCGCGCGGTGTCGCGCGTATCCCAGTTCCGCACCGTGTCGCGAATGTGATGCGTAAGGTAGCGCGCGAAATCGGGCGCCATCGCACGCGCGGCGTCTTCGAGATGGCGGTTGATCGACTCGCGCAGATCCGCGTCGGCGGCCAGCGACTCGCCGAGCCAGCGGCCGGTCGCCACCACCTTCGCGTGCAGCGTCGAATCGGGGCGATCCAGATCGTCGCGCAGCCACGCCCGCAGGCTGCCCCATAGCGCACCGGTGTACTCGTTGAGCGCGCTGCCTTCGCGCAGGCTGGCTTTCAGCTCCTCGCCCTTGCGCAGGAACGCGGGATCGCTTTTCAGCTGCACCACGAGCTTGTGCACCACCTCGTCGAACTTCTGGCGCAAGTGGTGCTCGCGGTCCGCGCTCACCTGCAGCAGCAAGCGGTTCACCGCACTTTCCAGCACGCGCGCACCGCTGTCGCCGATCCATTCCGAGGGCAGGAGCTTTTCGGTCAGCGGAAACTCGCCCTTGAGTCCGTCGACGATGCGCGCCGCCACGAACGTGCGCGTGCTCTCCTCGGCCAGCAAGGCGCCCAGCTGATCGAGCATCTTGTCGAGCAGTTCCTGATGGCGACCGTCTTTCGTGAGCGTGTCGAGCAGCGCGCCCGCCGACTTCGAAAGATCGACCTTGTCGAGCGCCGCGTGCAGGCCGTCGCGGATGAAGGCCTGGATGCGCGCGTCGTCGGTGAGGCCGAGCAGGCCCGACATCAGCCGCACCGCGTAGTCGCCCAGATGCTGCGCGTTGCTCGGCGCGGTGAGCCACGACGAGAGGCGCTCGACCGGGTCGTGGCGGCGGATCAGCTCGACTAGCGCATCCACGTTGAGAAACCGGTCGTGCACGAATACGGCGAGCTCGTCGGCGATGCGATCCTTGTTGCGCGGAATCACGCCCGTGCGCGCGGCGATGAACGGGATCGGCACGCGCCGGAACAGCGCGACCACGGCGAACCAGTCGGCGAGCGCGCCCACCATGGACGCTTCGCTGACCGCCTTGATGCCGTCGACCACCACGCCCGGCGGCGCGAGCGCCGTGGCGACGAACACCAGCGCAGCCGCCACCAGCAGCAGCAGGGCGCGGCGCTTGGCGCGCTTGAGTTCGGCTTCGTCGTGGCTGGCGTCGGAGAGGGTCATGCGCTGGTGCATCGTCGTGGTCGGGAAACCGCGACATTATGCGGCCAGCGTGCCCGCAACGCCGCGCACGCCACATTCGTGACTCGCCGCGCACGTCAGGTCACGCCAATGACGCCTCAAGCGGACGACGCCTTGCGCCGCGGCGGCACGATCCGCCAACCGAGATTGACGCCCGCCGCCGCAAGCAGGATGAGCGCCGCGCCCGCGACCTGGATCCAGGCGAGGCGCTGCCCGAACGTGAGCCAGTCGACGAAGATCGCCACCACGGGGTAGATGAACGAAAGCGCGCCGGTCATTGCCGTGGGCAGCTTCTGGATTGCGCCATAGAGCAGCACGTACATCACGCCCGTGTGCACGATGCCGAGCGTGGCGATCTGCACCCAGTGCACGGGCGTGGCGGGCAGCGTGTCGTAGCGGATGAACGGCGCGAGCACGAGCGCGCCGAAGCCAAGCTGCACGAGCGCGATCAGATGCGGCGGCGTGCCTTTGAGACGGCGCGTGATGATCGACGAAATGGCGTAGAGGAACGCGGCGCCGGCCGCGCACGCCACGCCCTGCAAATACTCGCCCGGCACGGCCAGCACGGCCGGCTGCACTTCGACCACGCCCACGAGCCCGACGAAGGCGAGCGCGAGCCATGCGACGGTAGATGCGCTCACGCGCTCGCCCAGCACGAGCGCCCCGAGGCCGACGAGCATGAAGGGCTGCGTGTTGTAGACGGCGGTGGCCATCGAAATGGAGGCGCGCGAATAGGCGGCGAACAGCAGCACCCAGTTGGCGACGATGGCCGCGCCTCCCGCTATGGCGAGCGCGAGCGTGCGCCAGGGCAGCCTGCGCCGCAACAGGCCGAGCGCCGCGCAAGCGAGCGCCAGCGTCGCGCCGCCGAGCACGCAGCGCATGAACGCCACGTTGATCGGCGCCTGCTGCGAATCGACGACGAGCCAGCCGATGGTGCCGGACATCAGCATCGCGGCGACCATCTCGGCCGCGCCGCGGCGAACTTCTGGGGAAGACATGACCGGGTGCTCCGCGTGAGTATCTGCCTGAAAGTTTACTCAGCACGAAGCGCGGAATACATGGCTAAACTAAGGTCGATAGATTGAATTGCCATCGAATCGAAGGCTGGCAAACAAATATGCGAGCGAACATGCAGGTGAATCCATGAACAAACGCCCCGCCGCGCCTGCGCCCATCGCGCTCGACGAGATCGACCGCGCGTTGCTCGCCGCGCTCGCCGAAGATGGCCGCGCGAGCGTGAGCGACCTGGCCCGCCAGATCGGGCTTTCCGCGCCGAGCACATCGGAGCGCCTGCGCAGACTCGAAGCTCAGGGCGTGATCGGCGGCTACACCGTGCGCATCGACCCGCGCGCGCTCGGTTATACGCTGCAGGCGATCGTGCGCGTGAAGCCCCTGCCGGGGCAGTTGCATCTGGTCGAAGAAGTGATCCGCCGCATTCCCGAGTTCATCGAATGCGACAAGGTCACCGGCGACGACTGCTTCATCGCCCGGCTTTATCTGCATTCGATCGACCAGCTCGACGAAATCCTCAACAAGGTCACCGAGCGCGCGGAAACCAGCACCGCCATCGTCAAGTCCACACCCGTGGCGCGCCGCCTGCCGCCGCTCGGCTGAACGCGTCGGCGCGGCGCGCGACGCACTCACTCCTGACGCTCGGTCGCCTCGAAGAACGAGAGGATTTCCCCCACCAGCGCCTCATGCGCTTCCTCGGGAATGTAGTGGCCGCACGGCAGCGCGCGGCCGCTCACGTCGCGCGCCACCTTGCGCCACTCCGCGAGCGGCTCGAAGCAGCGCTCGACCACGCCATGCTCGCCCCACAGCACCCGCAGCGGACACGCGACCTTGTGGCCGCGCTCGATATCGGCGCGATCGTGGTCGAGGTCGATGGTCGCGGAAGCGCGGTAGTCCTCGCACATCGCGTGCACCGCGCCGGGCTGGCGCAGCGCCGCGCGATAAGCGCCGAGCGCCTTGGGCGCGAAGGGGGCCAGGCCCGCATGGCGGCTGCCCATCACGCGCTCGATATAGGCGTCGGGATTCGCGCCGATCAGCGCCTCGGGCAGCGGCTCGGGCTGAATCAGGAAGAACCAGTGGAAATAGAGCGTGGCGAACTCGCGATTGGTCTGCTCGTACATCGCGAGTGTGGGCGCGATGTCGAGCAGCATCAGCCGCTCGACGGCGTCGGCGTGGTCGAGCGCCATGCGATGCGCGACGCGCGCGCCGCGATCGTGCGCGCACACGAGAAAACGCTCGAAGCCGAAGTGGCGCATGACCTCGACCTGGTCGGCGGCCATCGCGCGTTTCGAATAGGCCGCGTGGCTCGCGTCGCTCGTGGGCCTGGACGACGCGCCGTAGCCGCGCAGGTCGGTGGCGATCACCGTGAAGTGCTGCGCGAGATCCGCCGCACAGCGATGCCAGATCATGTGCGTCTGCGGATGGCCGTGCAGGAGCAGCAGCGGCGGCCCCTCGCCGCCACGGAGTCCGTGAATCTCAACGCCATCCGCGGTGCGAACGGTGAAAGGCGTGTATCCGTCGAACGGCATGTCGCGTCTCCATCGTCTATTTGTTGGTCTCAGGGTATTGTAGGAGGGGGGCGCAATGCGCCATCGCAAATTCGGGCACGAAAAGCTAGAAACCGAACACTCCCTCGACTTGCCAGGAGACCTCGCCATGGCATTGCCCGCCGTCTTGCAGAACCTCTCGTTGCCTGTCGTCGGCGCGCCGATGTTCATCGTGAGCTACCCCGAGCTCGTGCTCGCGCAGTGCAAGGCCGGCATCGTCGGCTCGTTTCCGGCGCTCAACGCGCGCCCCGCCGAACGGCTGGACGAATGGCTCACGCAGATCCAGGCGCAGCTCGCCGCGCACAAGGCCGCGAACCCGGACGCCGTGATCGGCCCGATCGCCGTGAACCAGATCGTGCATCAGTCGAATACGCGGCTCGAGCACGACGTGCGCGTGTGCGTGGACCACCAGGTGCCGATCTTCATCACGAGCCTGCGCGCGCCGCCCAGGGAGCTGCTCGACGCCGTGCACAGCTACGGCGGTGTCGTGCTGCACGACGTCATCAATCTGCGCCATGCCGGCAAGGCGCTCGAAGCGGGCGTGGACGGCCTCATTCTGGTTGCGGCGGGCGCGGGCGGGCACGCTGGCACGACCTCGCCGTTCGCGCTGGTGGGCGAAGTGCGGCGCCTGTTCGACGGCCCCATCGTGCTCTCGGGCGCGATCGCCAATGGCGGCTCGATCCTCGCCGCCCAGGCCATGGGCGCCGATCTCGCCTACATGGGCACGCGCTTCATCGCCACGCGCGAAGCGCATGCCGTGGAAGGGTACAAGCACGCGATCCTCGAAGCCAAGGCCGCCGACATCGTCTACACGAACCTGTTCACGGGCGTGCACGGCAACTACATCCGCGAGAGCATCGTCAACGCGGGGCTCGACCCGGACGCGCTGCCCGAGTCGGACAAATCGAAGATGAACTTCGGCGGCGACAAGGCCAAGGCCTGGAAAGACATCTGGGGCGCGGGCCAGGGCGTGGGGCTGATGGACGATGTGCCCTCGGTCGCCGAACTCGTCGCGCGCCTGAAGAGCGAGTACGACGAGACCCGCGCACGGCTCGGGATCGGGATCGCGCGCTGACGCGGCCGGCTGATTCCGCAAACGCTGCGGCGGCGTCGGGCGCGCGCCGCCTGTTTACGCCTTCCCGTTCGCAGCCGCGCGAGCCGCTGCCTCGCGAATCTCCTCGACGCCTGGCCATAGCGGGCGCTCGCCAAAGCGCTCCGCGAGGAAATCCACGAACGAGCGCACTTTCGCCGACAAGTGCCGGCGGCTCGCGTAGACCGCATAGATGGGCAGCTCGCGCGGCGGCAGCGCATCGACGAGCAGCGGCACGAGGCGGCCTTGCGCGATGTCGTCGCCGATCACCTCGGTGCCGAGCATCGAGAGCCCGCCGCCCTGCAGCAGCACCACGCGCAGCGCCTCCAGGTGATTGACGATCAGATTGCCGCCGGGCTTGGACCGCACCTGCCGCGCGCCGCCCTCCGCGAACGGTGCGAGCTCCGCCGCCGAGGCGCCCGCGTAATGCACGAACTTGTGCTGCGCGAGATCGGCGACGCTCTTCGGCACGCCGTGGCGGCGCAGATACTCGGGCGCGGCGCACAGCACGATATGCGCGGTCGCGAGCGGCCGCGCGATCAGCGACGACGCCTTAAGCCCCGAAGGCGCCGCGCGAATCGCCACGTCGAAGCCTTCGTCGATCAGCTCGACAACGCGGTCCGAGAGCGTGATGTCGACGGTGACCTGCGGGAAGCCGGCCGCATAATCGGCCACCGCGCCCATCACGTGGCGCAGGCCGAACGCCGTGAGCGACGACACGCGCAGGCGCCCCTGCGGCACCACGCTCGCGGCGCCCACGGCCTGGCCTGCTTCGTCGAGCTCGGTGAGCGCCTGGGCCACGCGCTCGTAGTATTCGCGGCCCGCCTCGGTGGGGGCGACGCGGCGCGTCGTGCGGTTCAACAGGCGCGCGCCGAGCTGCTGCTCGAGATGCATCACGTGCTTGCTCGCCATGGCGGCGGACATGTCCATGCGCTCGGCCGCCGCCACGAAGCTCCCCGCCTCCACCACGTGCCGGAACACTTTCATGCTGACAAGGGTATCCATCACGCCGCCCTTTTCGCCAAATTCAAATTCATCAAAAACCCGTCCCCAGGATTGTGCATGCCGCTCAAAAAAACAAAACCCCGCGCTGCGGACAGCGCGGGGTTTCTGCCTTATGGGCGTCAGCTCGGGGGCGCTTAGAACTTGGCGCGCAGGCCCACGCCGTAGGTCTGACCCGACGACATGTTGTCGAAGTGGTCGTACATATAGGCCGCGTAGACGTCGGTGCGCTTCGAAAGCGGGTAGTCGTAGCCGATCGCCGCGGTCGAGCGGGTCTGGTTCAGGCCGCCGCTGTCGCGCGAGTACGCGTACGAGGCCATCACCGTGCCCGTGCCGAGCGGCACCGTCACACCGCCCTGCGCCGTATTCACGTGCCAGCTGTTGAGGTCGCTGTTGTTGTTCGTGTACATGTACTGGCCGAAGAACTTCACGAACTTCAGGTCGTACGACAGGCCCACCTGGCCGATGCTCTGGCTGCGCAGGCCCTGGATGACCGTATCGCCGCTCACGATGCTGCCGATGTCGCCCGGCGTGTTGTTGAAGTTCACGTATTGCCAGACCGCCGTGGCGGCGAACGGGCCATTGAAGTACAGGCCCTGGACGCTCCACTTCTTCTTGCCGTTTTGGCCAGCCGTGTTGCCGAGCGAGTATACAGCCGTGCCCGACAGGCCGTTGAAGTTCGGCGTCGAGTACTGGATCGAGTTGTTCCAGCCCGAATCGCCCACCGCGCCCTGGTCGGTCGTGTAGCTCGGGAACGTCGAGAGCCCGAGGTACGTGTGGAAGATCATCGGCGAGAACGTGTACGAATCGACGAACGGGTTGAACAGAATCGTCGAGATGAACAGCGGCGTCGTCACGCGGCCCGCCACAACCGTACCGAACGGCGACTCGATGCCGACATACGCGTTGCGTGCGAAGAAGGTGTCGCCCTGGAACCGGCCGAACTGGCCGTTCTGCGCGCGGAAGAAGCTTTCCATCTTGAAGACCGCCTTATAGCCGCCGCCCAGGTCTTCAGCGCCCTTCAAGCCCCAGTAGGACGTCGACATGCCGCCGCCGCCGACGTTCCAGGCCGTCTTGCCATCCGGGAAGCGCGTGGCCCCGACCCATTCGTCGACCTGGCCATAGAGCGAGACGCTCGACTGCGCGAATGCCGACGACGATGCGGCGGCAAGCATGGCGGCAATGACACCCGCCTTGAGAGGCGTGCGCAGCGCGCGGCTGACGGCTTTTTTCATGGGTTCTCCTGTCTCTTTGTCAAAAAAGTGATTGGTTGGCGGCTTTGGCGCTCGTGCAAACCGTTTGTTATGTCGCCGTTCGCTGGCGTCGCCGTTCTGGGCGGGACCATCTTTGCGGACCAGATTGATGGACAAAAATATCGATTGTTATCGTCGGTATATCGATCCGCATAGTTTGCTGTCGGCAAACCCCGGTTCGACCGGTTCCAGCAGCCGTTTTGCCAAGGCGCGGCAACGCCGGCGCCAGGCCGGACACCCGCGTGGACTGGACTTCGGCCCGTTTTTTGCTGCTCTGCGGCTCCGCCGTCCGGGCACCATCCTCATGAAGCCAGGATTTGATGATGAAAGGGTATGGTATGACGAGAAATTTCCGAAAAAGTGTGGTATCCACGCGTCAGTTTTGAGACTCGCAGGAGCGAGCGATATCGACCGGACACGCCGTCCGGACGGTCGATTGGGCTGATGCGGGATCCGATTTGATCGACGCTGCCTGCAGCGCGCGCGAAAAGCGCCAATGGGAAGCGGCAGAAGATGCCTGGAGAACTGCGTGAAAAGCGGGGGTAGCGGCCCTAGTTGCGATAAGGCGCCGGCATCGGGGGACGCGGGACCTCGCCGCCGCCGCGCTGGAATGGGCGGAACGTGCTGCGCTCTTCGTTGTAGCGCGCGACGTCTTCGCGAATGGAGCCGGCGCGTACCGGCGAATCGGCCGGCGGACGAGGGACCTGACGCGATTCCGCGCTCACGGGCTGAATCGGGCTGTGATAGCCGCCGAAGCCATTGCCATAGGGGTTGCTGTTGAAACCGCCGGCACGGCGCTCCTGCGAGTGAGCGCCCTGACGCTCGCGCCAGCCGCCCTGGTCGGCCACGCGCATCGGCCCGCCGCCGTAGTGTCCACTGTAATGTCCGCCTGGCGCGCGGCCGTAACCCGCGCTGCCGCCACGCGGGCTACCCCATTGCATTGGCATGGCCGGGCGCGAAGCTCCGCGCATCATGGGCGCGGACTGAAAGCCGCCGCCATGAAAGTCGCCGCCACCATGACCGGCCAGGGCAGGCTGGACATGGGCGAACACAACGAGGGCCGCTAATCCGGCCCCCAAGCCCCACTGTCCAATCTTTGACAACCCTGCGCGCATTGTGTGTCGATCACCTGCCCGACGTTCAGCATGGCTTAACGCCATTCGGGCCATGGCGAGCCGTTCCGGGAAGCGTATGTGTCACGCAACAATTGCCGCCGCAACGGTTTTTGACTCTTCCTTGACGGTAATTTATGGGCGTCCTGAAAGGGTGTCGAGCCAAAAAATGTTATGCCCTCGGAAGGGTTGTAACACCATGTTACTGCACGATTTTTTGGTCTTTGGGGACATGACGTGCGGGAGTATTTCATGCTTGCGAGCAGCCTCGCCCAAGCTGCCGGAAGCCCGTCCAGCGGGGCTTTGCTGGCAACGGGCGCGCCTTCGCTGCGCTGCGTTTCGCACCGGGTGTTTTGCATGACGAATGAATGGCGCCAATTCCCGCTCGCCCCCACTTGTCTCGCGTCGGCCACACCATGGCGGCTGTTTCTGAAAGCCGCCCTCTCATGCAAAACGATCATTAATCGATTCTTCAAATGAATTTGCTTTTTCAATCGCGGTGGGCCGACAATAGAGGCCCTGATTCCTCCCGTGGCGCCCGGACCGAATGAAAGTGCGCCGTGGTGCGCACTTGAGACTGATCGATGGTTCGTCCGAAATTCCTGCCCGATAACTTCACGCTGTGCCTGATCGGCACGGTGATTCTCGCCAGCCTGCTGCCCGTGCACGGCCTGGCCACCAAGCCTTTCAACTGGCTCACCAACGTCGCGGTCGGTCTGCTGTTCTTCCTGCACGGCGCCAAGCTCTCGCGCGAAGCCATCGTGGCGGGCGCCACGCACTGGCGTCTGCACATCGTCGTGCTCACAAGCACGTTCATCTTCTTCCCGCTGCTTGGGCTCGCGCTCAAGCCCGTGCTCTCGCCGCTCGTCACACCCACGCTTTACATGGGCGTGCTGTTCCTGTGCACGCTGCCCTCGACCGTGCAGTCGTCCATCGCGTTCACCTCGATCGCGCGCGGCAACGTGCCCGCCGCCGTGTGCAGCGCATCGGCGTCGAGCCTGATCGGCATCTTCGTCACGCCCGCGCTCGTGAGTCTCGTCGTCACGAACCAGGCCGCGGGCAGCACATCGGCCTGGCATACGGTCTGGAACATCGTGCTGCAGTTGCTCGTGCCGTTCGTCGCGGGGCAATTGCTGCGGCCCGTGATCGGCCGCTGGATCGAGCGCAACCGCAGCGTGCTCAAGTTCGTCGATCAGGGCTCGATCCTGCTGGTGGTCTATGGCGCGTTCTCCGAGGCGATCAACCAGGGGCTCTGGCACCATACGTCGATTGCGGCGCTCGGCGGCCTGGTGGTAATCAGCGCGGTGCTGCTCGCGCTCGCGCTCGGCGCCACCATGTTCACGAGCAAAAAGCTCGGCTTTTCCCGCGCCGACCAGATCACGATCATCTTCTGCGGCTCGAAGAAGAGCCTCGCGTCCGGCGTGCCGATGGCCAAGGTGATCTTCGCCTCGAACGCCGTGGGCGCGGTGGTGCTGCCGCTCATGCTGTTCCATCAGCTCCAGCTGATGGTGTGCGCAGCGCTCGCGCAGCGCTGGGGCGCCCGCGACATGAGCGTCGAGCACGCCGAAGCCGGCGACGAGTCGCGCGCGGCGCGCGGCGAGCGGGCAGTGGCGGGAGGAAGGCAGTAATCGACAAGCCGCAGGCGAAGCGGCGCCCGGAAACCACCGGCGCATCAATCAAGAGGCCGGCGCGGAGTGATCCGCGCCGGCCTCTTTGCCTTTGCATGGGAAACATGGCAATGCGCGTCTAGACCTGCCCGGTCAACACGAGCCACAACATGACGATCACCCCGGCGCCCACGGTGCCAGATGGCCCGTAGCCCCATGTACGGCTGTACGGCCACGCAGGGACGGAGGCAACCAGAAGCAGGACCAAAAATAGCAATAGGGATATGCCGCGCAAGGGACCCTCCGGGTAAAGCAATGACCTGCGGCAGTGCGCAACTGACGTTCCCGCGGTCTGTTTAGCTTTTTTTACTAAACATTTAAATTTACGTTTATTCACCTAATTACGGGTATTTACCGGCGGTTTATACGGCATTTCAAGGTTGCACGGCCATATTTTTACTATACAATCGCCGCACATCTGGCCATATCGCGGCACGCGTGCCGCGCGGCATCAGCAAGCGCGCACAGGAACCATGGGGACAACCATTCGTGACGTCGCGCAGGCGGCCAACGTGTCGATCGGCACGGTCTCCCGCGCGCTGAAGAACCAACCGGGCTTGTCGGAGCCCACGCGAGCGCGCATCGTCGAAGTCGCGCGCTCGCTCGGCTACGACTGCGGGCAACTGCGCCCGCGCATCCGCCGCCTCACGTTCCTGCTGCACCGCCAGCACAACAACTTCGCCGCGAGCCCGTTTTTCTCGCACGTCCTGCACGGTGTGGAAGACGCCTGCCGCGAGCACGGCATCGTGCCCGCGCTGCTCACCGCCGGTCCCGCCGACGACACCATCCAGCAACTGCGCCTGCACGCGCCCGACGCCATCGCCGTGGCCGGTTTCGTCGAGCCCGAGACGCTCGCCGCGCTGGTCGCGCTGCATCGCCCGCTCGTGCTGATCGACCTGTGGGCGCAGGGCCTGCGCTCGGTGAACATCGACAACGCGGCGGGCGCGGCGCTCGCCATGCATCATCTGTTCAGCAAGGGGCGCCGGCGCGTGGCGTTCATCGGCGGCTCGCTCGCGCACTACAGCATCGCCCAGCGCGCGCTCGGCTATCGGCGCGCGTTCTTCGAAGCGGGGCTGCTGTTCGATCCGTCGCTGGAAACCTGCATCGATGGCGGGCTCGATCCCGACACCGGCGCGGCGCTCGCGATGCAGCGTCTGCTCGACGCCGCGCATAGCGTGCGCGGGCCGCTGCCCGACGCCGTGTTCGCCTACAACGATGCCGCCGCGCTCGCCGCCATGCGCGTGTGCCAGGCCGCCGGCCTGCGCGTGCCGCAAGACATCGCGATCATCGGCTTCGACGACATTGCCGGCGCGTCGCACGCCGCGCCCGCGCTCTCGACCATCGCCGTCGACAAGGAAGCGCTCGGGCGGCGCGGCGTCGAGTTGCTGCTCGAAGAAGCGCCCGCAGCCAACGAAATCGTGCTGCCCGTGCGGCTCATCGAGCGCGCGAGCACCGCCGCCAGCGAACGCACCGAGGCGGCGGCAAGCACCTTGTCGCGGACCGGGCCGCCCGCCGAAGCCGTCCTGCAGAATCCACTCCAAGCCTGGTCAGCCGTCACGCCAGGCCAAGCCCAGACGAGAAAGCCATGACGAAGCCTTCCAACGCGGTCTCTTCCCAACCGGCCAGGCTTGCCCCGGCAGCCGCTGCGGGCGCGCCCGCGGTCGCGAGCTTTCGCGACCGCGCGTTCCTGCACGGCCACGTCGAGGACACGCTGCGCTTCTACGCGCCCAACGTGTTCGACAGCACCGGCGGCTTCTTCCATTACTTCCGCGACGACGGCTCGATCTACAACGCCCACTCGCGCCACCTCGTGAGCAGTTGCCGCTTCGTCTTCAACTACGCGATGGCGTACCGCGAGTTCGGCGACCCGCTCCACCTGGAATACGCGCGCCACGGCCTGCAGTTCCTGCGCGAAGGCCATTGGGATCCGCATCACGAGGGCTACGACTGGGAGATCGACTGGCGCGACGGCA
Organism: Paraburkholderia sp. A1BS-2L; assembly: GCF_051125205.1. Classification (NCBI taxonomy): domain Bacteria; kingdom Pseudomonadati; phylum Pseudomonadota; class Betaproteobacteria; order Burkholderiales; family Burkholderiaceae; genus Paraburkholderia; species Paraburkholderia sp. A1BS-2L. Next base: position 223,153 of record NZ_CP120428.1, on the reverse strand, counting down.
AGAAGCGCACGCTCGACGCCACGCGCCACTGCTATGGCCTCGCCTTCGTGCTGCTCGCCTATGCGCACGCGGCGATGGCAGGCATCGAAGAAGCCCGGCCGATGATCGGCGCCACCTTCGAGCTCATGGAGCACCGCTTCTGGGACGGCGCGGCGGGCCTCTACGCCGACGAGGCCAGCGCCGACTGGATCGTGTCGAGCTATCGCGGCCAGAACGCGAACATGCACACCACCGAGGCACTGCTCGCCGCCTACGAGGCGACCGGCCACCTCGTCTATCTCGACCGCGCCGAGCGCGTCGCATCGAACATCACGCTGCGCCAGGCGAAGCTCTCGCAAGGTCTCGTGTGGGAGCACTTTCACGCCGACTGGTCGGTGGACTGGCACTACAACGAAGAGGACAGCTCGAACATCTTCCGTCCGTGGGGCTTCCAGCCAGGGCATCAAACCGAATGGGCAAAGCTGCTCATGATTCTCGAGCGCCATCGTCCGCTGCCGTGGCTGCTGCCGCGCGCGATCGAATTGTTCGACGCGGCCATGGCGCACGCCTGGGACGACGATCACGGCGGGCTCTACTACGGCTTCGGCCCGGACGGCACGGTGTGCGACCACGACAAGTACTTCTGGGTCCAGGCCGAGACCTTCGCCGCCGCCGCGCTGCTCGCGAAGCGCACCGGCAACGAGCGCTTCTGGGACTGGCACGACGAGATCTGGCGCTACAGCTGGGCGCATTTCGTCGATCATCGTTTCGGCGCGTGGTACCGCATACTCACCTGCGACAACCGCAAGTACAGTGACGAGAAAAGCCCTGCGGGCAAGACCGATTACCACACGATGGGCGCATGCTACGAAGTCCTGAACGCCTTGCCGGGCCGTGGCATGGCGCCCGTCATCGGCACCGCGGCAGGCAGCGAAGCGGCGTTCGCGCAAGCCAGTTGCACCACCGGCACCGACGGCAACGCCTGAGCATCAGCGAAGACTCAGCGAAGGAATTGAGAAGGAACAAGCGATGAGCACCTGCAACACTGGCCCCGACTTCTCGTCCGGCTTCCCCGCCTTCATCTCGGCGGGCGACATCCTCACCGATCTCGTGCGCGCTCCCGCGCCCGAAGGCGCGCCGCACGCGTCGAGCGCGCCGGGCATGGATTCGCACTGGCGCGCGCATCCCGGCGGCGCCGGCTGGAACGTGGCGCGCGCGGTGGCGCGCCTCGGCCTGCCAACCGCATGCGCGGGCGCGCTCGGCACCGACAACTTCTCCGACGAGCTCTGGAACGCGAGCGTCGCCGCCGGCCTCGACATGCGCTTCATGCAGCGCGTCGAGCGCGCGCCGCTGCTCGCGATCGTGCACCAGACGCATCCGCCCGCGTACTACTTCATCGGCGAGAACAGCGCCGACCTCGCCTTCGATCCGGCGAAGCTGCCCGAAGGCTGGCGCGCGCACGCGAAGTGGGCGCACTTCGGCTGCATCAGCCTCGTGCGCCAGCCGCTCGGCGAAACGCTCGCGACGCTCGCGGCGCAGTTGCGCGAGGCCGGCGTGAAGATCAGCTTCGACCCGAACTACCGCAATCTGATGGCGCACGGCTATGAGCCGATCCTGCGCCGCATGGCCGCGCTCGCCGACCTCATCAAGGTGTCCGACGAAGATTTGCGCATGCTGTTCGCCGATAAGAGCGAAGCCGAGGCCATCGCGGCGATGCGTGCGCTGAACCCCGCCGCGACGCTGCTCGTCACGCGCGGCTCGCAGCCCGCGACGCTCTATGCCGGCGATGCGGTGATCGAAGCGGCCCCGCCGCGCGTCGAGGTGGCCGATACGGTGGGCGCGGGCGACGCGTCCATCGGCGGGCTGCTTTTCAGCCTGATGAGCGCGCCGCGGCGCGAGTGGCGCCAGCATCTGGCGTTCGCGCTCGCCGCCGGCGCCGCCGCGTGCCGCCGGCCCGGCGCGCATTCGCCCACGCTCGACGAGGTCGTCGCGCTACTCGCGGATTAACGCACTGGCCCAACCCGCGCCGCGCGCGATGCGCGGCGCAACACTGACATGAAAGCGCCTTGTCAGCGTCACGAGCGTGCCCCGCAGGCGAAGAATCAACGTGCTAGCATGGAAGCTCCTTTCACGAGGAGCCCGCCATGGAAGACGTCAGCTACACCAAGGGGATCTATACGGCAGTCGCCTCCGTGCGGCCCATGAACGCCGGCCAGTACCAAGGCCTGGTCTCCCTGGCGCGCGACGACGGCGAGGAGCTCGAGAACGCCATCTACGAAGTAGAGAGCGCCTCTGGCACGCCTGAGGAAGCGCTCGAAGAAGCGAAGGCGCTCGCGCATCGCATTCTCGGCGAACTCGAACTGTAAGGCGCAAGAGAGGCAATCTCGAACCGCGCGGGGCGGCGATCCTGTCCCCAGCGGTCCTCTTCGGCCGGCAGCCATGACGCCAAAGCGCGCTTGCTCCGGCCGGCAGGAGACGAACATGGCCGAACAACTCTTTCTCTACGGCGTCTACGCTATCCACGTGCATCCGCTCGAACTGCAGGGCGCGCGCTGGGACGCCGAATACCAGATCACGCACCGCGACAAGCCCGTGCAGCCATGGGTCACGATTGGCGGCAACGCGGGCTTCGAGGCCTCCGCCGAAGCCGTCGATGCCGCGCGCCGCCAGGCCATCGCCGACATCGAGCACGGCGCTGGCATTCCCAAGCCGCACGCATTTCCGTGACCGGCGCACTCGCGCCGCACGCATCCGAATTTTGGCTTGAACCTGGCTTGAACCCGGCTTGAACCCGGCTTGATCCCGCACAGGAGCGCTGCGCGCTCGGCCGCTTGTCCTGCATCTCCGGGATTGCTACGCTTGCCTCCTCATTTCGCTCCCCCTGAAGAAGGGACCACCATGACATCCGAAATGCCGGGGCGCGACGCCTGCGAAAATGCCGGCGCCGACATGCAGGCCGTACAGGACGCTTCCGCCGCCCACGCGCCGCCCGCGAACGCGGCGAATGTGCAGCCCGAGGAAACCTCGACCGACACGCTGTGCAAAGGCGCATCCCCTGCGTCGGCGTCGGCATCGGCCACGCCCAAACCCAAATCCAAACCCGAAGAGGCCCCTCGCCGCACCGCGCGAACACTGGAATTCGGCGCGCGGAAAATTCTCGTCTACGGCATGCCCGTGCAGACCTGGCGCGACTTTTATCACTTCGCGCTGCAGATGCGCTGGCTCACGTTCTTCGCCTCGCTCGCCGGCCTCTTCGTGCTGCTCAACGGCCTCTTCGCGTGCCTCTATCAGCTGGGCGAGGCGCCCATCGCCAACCAGTTTCCGCAAGGCTTTCTCGGTGCCTTCTTCTTCAGCGTAGAGACGCTCGCGACGGTCGGCTACGGCGACATGCATCCGCAAACCGTCTATGCCCACCTCGTCGCGACGCTCGAGATCTTCGTCGGCATGTCGGGGGTCGCGTTGGCCACGGGGCTCGTGTTCGCGCGCTTCTCGCGCCCGCGCGCCAAGATCCTGTTTGCGAACCAGGTGGTCGTGCATCCGATCGAAGGCCGCTTGACGCTGATGGCGCGCGCCGCCAACGCGCGCCAGAACGTGATTGCCGAAGCGCAGGCGAAGCTGCGCCTGATCCGCGTCGAAACCTCGTCGGACGGCTACACCGCTCGGCGCATCTACGACCTCAAGCTCGTGCGCTCGGAGCATCCGCTCTTCACGCTCGGCTGGAACCTCATGCACGTGATCGACGAATCGAGCCCGCTGTTCGGCGCCACGCCCGACATGCTCGCGAACCAGAGCGCGGCGCTGCACGTCGTGATCGAAGGTTCGGACGAGTCGACCGCGCAGACCATGCAGGCGCGCCATATCTGGTCGGATGCGCAAATCCGCTGGCAATACCGCTACGTCGATCTGATGAGCGACGTGAACGGCGTGAGCACCATCGACTACACACACTTTCACGAGGTCGTGGAATTCGACGACGCCAGGCCATACGGGCCGAGCGTGATCTGAAGCCGGCCCCTCCCGGGCGTCCGAAACGCTGTAGGGGAAATCCTTCTCAAAATTACCCCGTGACGGGCAGCTTATCGCGCGAAAACCTGCCGCGCCTGGTGAGTTAGCAAAATATTTCCGTCATTGGCGCGAAAAAATAGAGTCTTCCTCGCCGCCCTCCACGAAGGGGGTGCGACAGCAATAGCCTTGCATGGGATCGCAGTAAGCGCTGAAGCGCCAACTGCGATCGACAAAACGGAGACTCCTCATGACTGCGCGCCCCGCGTTCGGCGACACGCCTGCCACGCCCCCTCTCGCTGACTACAAGCTCACCGACAACCTCACCGCCACGCGCGGCCGCATCTTCCTCACCGGCACCCAGGCGCTCATCCGCCTGCCGCTCATGCAGCGCGCGCTCGACCGCGCGCATGGGCTGAACACGGCAGGCTTCATCAGCGGCTATCGCGGCTCGCCGCTCGGCATGGTCGATCAGCAGGCGTGGAAGGCGAAGAAGCTGCTCGAAGCCGCCGACGTGCGCTTCCTGCCCGCCATCAACGAGGAATTGGGAGGCACCGCCGTGCTCGGCACCCAGCGCGTGGAAGCCGACCCCGAGCGCACCGTCGAAGGCGTGTTCGCGATGTGGTACGGCAAGGGCCCGGGCGTCGACCGCGCCGGCGACGCGCTCAAGCATGGCAACGCCTATGGCTCGTCGCCACACGGCGGCGTGCTCGTGGTGGCGGGCGACGATCATGGCTGCGTGTCGTCGTCGATGCCGCATCAGAGCGACTTCGCAATGATGGCGTGGCACATGCCAATCGTGAATCCGTCGAACATCGCCGACATGCTCGAGTTCGGCCTGTACGGCTGGGCGCTCTCGCGCTACTCGGGCGCATGGGTGGGCTACAAGGCGATTTCCGAAACGGTGGAATCGGGCTCGACCGTCGATCTCGATGCTGTAAAAACCGACTGGCAGGCGCCTGAGTTGGCAACATCGGGCTTCACGCCGCCACCCGGCGGCCTGCACAATCGCTGGCCCGATCTGCCGAGCCTCTCGATCGAGCAGCGCCTCGCGGCCAAGCTCGACGCCGTGCGCCACTTCGCGCGCGCGAACAGCATCGACAAGTGGATCGCGCCGAGCCCCCACGCGGACGTGGGCATCGTGACCTGCGGCAAGGCGCATCTCGACCTCATGGAAGCGCTGCGCCGCCTCGACCTCACGGTCGACGACCTCGACCGCGCGGGTGTGCGCATCTACAAAGTGGGGCTCTCGTTCCCGCTGGAGATGTCGCGCATCGACGCCTTCGTTTCGGGGCTCGCCAATGTGCTCGTGATCGAAGAGAAGGGCCCCGTGATCGAGCAGCAGATCAAGGACCATCTCTACAACCGCAAGGACGGTGCGCGCCCGGCTATCGTCGGCAAGCACGCCGAGGACGGCACGCTGCTGCTCTCCGATCTGGGCGAATTGCGCCCTTCGCGCATCCTGCCCGTGTTCGCCGCGTGGCTCGCGCAGCACAAGCCCATGCTCGACCGCCGCGAGCGCGTGGTCGATCTCGTCGCGCCGCAGATTCTCTCGAACGTCGCCGATGCCGTGAAGCGCACGCCCTACTTCTGCTCGGGCTGCCCGCACAACACCTCGACCAAGGTGCCCGAAGGCTCGATCGCGCAGGCCGGCATCGGCTGTCACTTCATGGCTTCGTGGATGGAACGCGACACCACGGGCCTGATCCAGATGGGCGGCGAAGGCGTGGACTGGGCCTCGCATTCGATGTTCACGAACACGCGTCATGTGTTCCAGAATCTCGGCGACGGCACCTACTTTCATTCAGGCATCCTTGCGATTCGCCAGGCCGTGGCCGCGAAGGCCAACATCACCTACAAGATCCTCTACAACGATGCCGTGGCGATGACGGGCGGCCAGCCCGTCGACGGCAGCATCTCCGTGCCGCAGATCGCGCGCCAGGTGGAGGCCGAGGGCGTCTCGCGCTTCGTGGTAGTGAGCGACGAGCCCGAGAAATACGATGGCCATCACGGCCTGTTCCCGAAGGGCACGACGTTCCATCACCGCAGCGAGCTCGACACCGTGCAGCGCGAACTGCGCGAAACGCCGGGCGTGACCGTGCTGATCTACGACCAGACTTGCGCCGCCGAAAAGCGCCGCCGCCGCAAGAAGGGCGAATTCCCCGATCCGGACAAGCGCCTCTTCATCAACGAGGAAGTCTGCGAAGGCTGCGGCGATTGCGGCGTGCAGTCGAACTGCCTCTCGGTCGAGCCCGTGGAAACGGAACTGGGGCGCAAGCGCCGCATCGATCAGTCGTCGTGCAACAAGGACTATTCGTGCGTGAACGGCTTCTGCCCGAGCTTCGTCGCTGTGAAAGGCGGCAAGCTCAAGAAGGCCGCGGGCGCCGCGTTCGATCCGCAGGCGCTCGCGGCGCGCGTGAATGCGCTGCCGGTTCCGGCCACGCATCTGGACAACGCGCCTTACGACATTCTCGTGACCGGCGTGGGCGGCACGGGCGTGGTGACGGTGGGCGCGCTCATCAGCATGGCCGCGCATCTGGAGGGCAAGAGCGCTTCGGTGCTCGATTTCATGGGCTTCGCGCAAAAGGGCGGCTCGGTGCTGTCGTTCGTGCGTTTCGCCGCGACCGATGCGCTGCTCAACCAGGTGCGCATCGACACGCAGCAGGCCGACCTGCTGCTCGCCTGCGACATGGTGGTGGGCGCAAGCGCCGACGCGCTGCAAACCGTGCGCCACGACCGCACGCGCATCGTCGTGAACACGCACGAGATTCCGAACGCGGCGTTCGTGCAGAACCCCGAGGCGAACCTGCACGCCGACGCCCTGCTCGCGAAGATGCGCCATGCGGCCACTAACGGCGCAACGCCGGCTCAAGATCCGCTCTCGACGTGCGATGCCCAGGCGCTCGCGCAACGCTTCCTCGGCGACACGATCGGCGCGAACATCCTGATGCTCGGCTTCGCGTGGCAGCTCGGCCTCGTGCCGGTGTCGCTCGCGGCGCTCACGCGCGCGATCGAGCTGAACAACGTGGCCGTGCAGGCGAACCTGTTCGCGTTCTCGATCGGGCGACTCGCCGCCGCCGACGCCGCCGCGCTCGAAGCGCTGGACATGCAGCGCACGGCGGCTGCGAAGGCCGCGGTGCGCAAGCTCACGCAAACGCTCGACGAACTGATCGCCGACCGCGAGCAGCGTCTGCTCGCCTATGGCGGCGCGAGCTACGTGAAGCGTTATCGCGCGCTGGTCGATGCCGCGCGCCGCGCGGATTCTTCCGCCGATCAGGCGCTCGCGCGCGCCGTCGCGGCCACGTTCTACAAGCTGCTCGCCGTGAAGGACGAATACGAAGTGGCGCGCCTGCACGCCGATCCGGCCTTCCGCACCGCGCTCGAAGCGCAGTTCGAAGGCCGTGCGGGCAGCGACTTCACGGTGAAGTTCAATCTCGCGCCGCCGCTCGTCGCGCGCGAGAAGAACGGCCAGCATCCGCGCAAGATCCAGTTCGGCCAGTGGCTATGGACCGGGCTCGCGCTGCTCGCGAAGGGACGCGGCTTGCGCGGCACGTGGCTCGACCCGTTCGGCAAGACGCTCGAGCGGCGCATGGAACGCGCCCTCGCCGACGACTACGAGGCGACGCTGCGCGGCGCGCTCGCGAATGTCACCGCCGGCGATACCGCCAACCGGGCCGCCGATCTCGCAAAATTCGCGAGCCTGCATCAGCGCGTGCGCGGCTATGGCCACGTGAAGCTCGCGAATCTCGCCTCGGTCAAGCGCAGCGAACGCGAACTCGCCACGCGCCTGAACATCGACGTGAAGACGAGCGCGGCTGTCGACGAGGCGCTTGCGTCGTTCAAGGGTGTGGGTGCGTTGCGCGGCATTCCCGTGGTGGTTGCGAAGTAGGCGGCGCGGTCGTCAAGATGCAAACGGCGCGAGTGCCTCACACTCGCGCCGTTTTTTCGTCGATAGTCGATCTCTTCGGTCCGTCCGGCCCGCGCTCAGGCCGGCTCTTCAGCAAACCAATCCACGTCGCCGCACAGCACGCACAGGCGGTCGCCCACCTGCACCGCCATCGAGAGCGTCACGCACGGCAGCGCCTCGTTTATCGAGAGATACGGCGAGCTCGTGTGCACACGTCCCGGCGCCACCAGCGCGGCGCGGAAGTACGGCCGGCGCAGCCAGTTCGCGCCCTGTGCGTCGTCGAGCGGCAGGAAGCGCGCATCGTGCTCGGCGCGGTCCACGCGCAGCACCACGTTGCGCCCCGCCTGACGCCCGTTTGCGTCGAGCAGGAAGCAGCGCGCCGCGTGATCGAGCGCGAGGAAATTCCAGCACACCTCCTCCAGCGCTTCGCCTGCGCCAAGGCGCTCGGCCGCGCGCTCGAACGCGCGCACGTAGGGTGCAAGACGGCTTGCCGTGCCGCGCTCGCGTGCTTCGGTCTGCTCACGATAGCGCTCGGTGGCCTCGGCGATCACGGCTTGCGCGTGCACCGCGTCGGTCAGACCCGGCGCGGGCCGCGCGAAGAAAAAGCCTTGCACGAAGTCGGCGTTGCACGACAGCGCGAGCTGCGCCTCCTGCTCCGTTTCCACGCCCTCGATCAGCACCAGCTTGCCCGCTTCGTGCAGCAACGCAACCAGCGCGGGCAGCGTCGCGGCCATGTCGGCGCGATGCGCGGCGTGCAGCAGCATGATGCGGTCGAGCTTCACGATATCGGGATTCAGCTGCCACACGCGGCCGATGTCGACATGCCCCGCGCCGAAGTCGTCTAGCGCCACGAGAAAGCCGCGCTCGCGAAACTCGGCCACCGCGTGCGCGAGCACGTCGAGATCGATGGCCCCGGTCTTGTCCGCACTCTGCAAGCCCTGCGCGTCCGGCACGTCGAGCACTTCGAGCACGATGCGCCGCGGCGGCAAATCGAGCCGCCGCAGGTTCGCGAGCAGCGCCGCCGCATGATAAGGGTCGGTCAGCGTGCCCGGATGCACGTTCAGAAACAACCACTCGCGCTCGGCGCCCAGCAACGCGAAGTTCTCCAGATGCAGCGCCTGCGCGAGCCGGTCCACCTGGAGCGCCTCGCCCACGCGCGCGGCAGCCCCGAACACGTCGAGCGGCGAGACCGGCCGGTCGAGCGCGTCGTGCGCGCGCAAGAATCCTTCGTAGCCGATCGCGCGCATATGCGAGAGGCTGAAAACGGGCTGAAACACGCTCGTGAGCGTGAGTTCGCCGTGATGTGCGCTATAGCGCTCGAGCCCCGATGCGACGCTCAGGTCGAAGCCATGAGGCGCCGTGGCCGTTTTGTCGTGTTGCTCTGTGCTCATGCTTTCCTCTTCGCGCAAGTTGATCGCCGCGGCTCGCGTGCCGGCGGTCCCTGCGTTGCGCCTCCTGCGATCAGGTCAAGCAAGGTTCGTGCGCACGCAGGCCGCGCGCTGCCCGCGCGCATGCGCGGCCAGCGGGCATGCAACGTCTCCCGGCGCACCAACTTCGTGCATCACACGCGGCCGCACCTGCATGACGCGGAGCGTGCCACTCATCCGCGCAGCCCTTGCCCGCTTCGCGGCGCGGGAGGCCGCCCTCGGGCTAAACTGCCCGCCAGCCGATGCCTGGCTGGCCAGGCACCTCCGCATTCGCTCGCAACGCTTCCGCATTAAAGGGACACACTCAAAGGACGCATTACCGGGACCGGGACGCCCTACCGGCACGCATCGCGTCCTCGCCTTACGTCATCGATGGAAACCATTTTCACCGTTCTCATTCTGCTCCTTGCCGTGGCACTTTCGGGCGTCATCGTGCGTCTGTTGCCCGTCAAGCTGCCACTGCCGCTTTTGCAGATCGCCATCGGCGCATTGCTCACGTTTCCGCGCATCAATCCGCACGTCACGTTCGATCCCGATATCTTCATGGCGCTGTTCATCCCGCCGCTGCTGTTCGCGGACGGCTGGCGCATCCCCAAGCGCGAATTCTTCATGCAGCGCCGCGCGATCCTGATGCTCGCGCTCGGCCTCGTGCTGTTCACCGTGGTGGCGGTGGGCTATTTCGTGCACTGGCTCGTGCCGCAGATCTCGCTGCCAGTGGCCTTCGCGCTCGCCGCCGTGCTCTCGCCCACCGACGCCGTCGCGCTCTCGGCCATCGCCGGCAAGGACAGGATTCCCGCGCAACTCATGCACATCCTCGAAGGCGAAGCGCTGATGAACGATGCGTCCGGCCTCGTCGCGCTCAAGTTCGCCGTGGCCGCCGCGCTCACCGGCTACTTCTCGCTGCGCGACGCCACGCTCAGTTTCTTCGTGATCGCGGCGGGCGGGCTCGCGGTGGGCGCGGCGATCGGCTGGCTGTTCAGCTTCGCGTCCGCCCGCTTTCTGAACATGACCAGCGAGGGCGATCCCGCGCCCGGCGTCGTGATGACGCTGCTGATTCCGTTCGCGGCCTATCTCTTCGCGGAGCATCTTGAAGTCTCGGGCGTGCTCGCCGCCGTGGCCGCCGGGATGATGATGAACTACACGAGCGTCGCGCACATGGGGCCGGTGTCCTCGCGCGTACGCGCGAACAGCACCTGGCAGATGATCGAGTTCGTCTTCAACGGCATGGTGTTCACGCTGCTCGGGCTGCAGTTCCCCGGCATTCTCGGCAAGGCGCTGCTCGAGGCGCATCACACGAGCAACATGCAGATGATGCGTCTCATCGGCTATATCGCCGCCGTGCTCGCAGCGCTCTACGCGATGCGCTTCGGCTGGGTGTGGCTGCTGCGCTGGGTAGCGAGCCGCAGCGCAGCGCGACAGGGCATGGCCAACGCGGTGCCGGGCCTGCGCACCGTGGCGATCACAACCGTGGCCGGCGTGCGCGGCGCGGTCACGCTCGCGGGCGTGCTCTCGCTGCCCGTGGCGCTCGCGAGCGGCGCACCGCTGCCCGGGCGCGACACCGCCATTTTCATCGCCTCGGGCGTGATTCTCGCCTCGCTAATGGTGGCGATCGTGGGGCTGCCGCTGCTGCTGCGCGGCGTGAAGCGCGGCGCACATCCGGCGCACGCCGCCGAGGAGCGCGCCGCGCGCGCCCAGGCGGCACAGGCCGCGATTCGCGCCGTGGATGCGCTGCACGAGAAAGCCACCGAGGACATGGACGAATCGCAAGCCGCCTACGCCGCGGATGTCACGGCGCGCGTCATGGACACCTACCGGCGCCGCCTCGCGACGCTCGACGCCGACCGCGACCGCGCCAAACACGCGCGCGAGTCGGAAGCGCTCGAACTGCAGATGCGCCTCGCGGCCATGCGCGCCGAACGCGCGACGCTGCTCGACCTGCGCAACCGCCAGACGATCAACGACGAGACGCTCTCGAAGCTGATGCGCGAAGTGGATCTTTCTGAAACCGCGATGACCACGCGCGGACGCAATCGGGGATAAGGGATAGTGGGCATGCCACGCGGCTGCTTACCCAGCGAGCCTCTGGCTGTCCCACACCCCGCGGTGAATGGCGCGTTCCAGCATGCCTACCGTGAGCGCTTCCTTCTCATACTTTTTCCGCTGTACTTTTGAAAACGGCAAAAGAAGGATTGAGAACAGGTTAAATCCCTCTTCCACTGCGATATAGAAAAACAATTCTTCTGGATTTGGATTCTGGTGGGTTCCATATCTATAAGTAGTGACAGGTGTATCTATAGCTGCGCTCATATTTCACCCAATAAATACACAATCAGATGAAATTTGCACTGCTGGTGATCCGCAGTCGCAATAGATCCTTGAGCCAACTCCGGTTCCAAGCAAATATGCTCAAAGAGCAAAAAACGCGACGCCCTGTCATAAAGGGTGTCGCGTTTTTATTCGTATTTGCAGCGTGGCGACGCCAAACGCGCGCCGTTCGCAAAGAGATGGCTCGCCTTAAACCGCCGCTTCCTGCGCCGGCTTCCTGCGCAACAGCGCGTACAGAATGATCGCGCCGAAGGTCGCGGTGCCAATGCCGCCGAGCCCGAAATTGCCGAGCTTGAGCGAGAAGTCACCGGCGCCGAGCACGAGCGTGACGGCGGCCACGATCAAGTTGCGGTTATCTGAGAAGTCGACGCGGTTGACGACCCAGATGCGCGCGCCCGTCACGGCGATCAAACCGAACACGACGATGGACGTGCCGCCGAGCACCGGCCCCGGAATCGTCTGGATCACCGCGCCGAACTTCGGCGAGAAGCCAAGCACGAGCGCGATGAGCGCGGCAATCGCGAACACCAGCGTCGAATAGATCTTGGTGACTGCCATCACGCCGATGTTCTCCGCGTAGGTCGTCATGCCCGTGCCGCCCGAGAAGCCCGAGACGATGGTGCCGAGGCCATCGCCGATGAACGCGCGGCCCACGTAGCGGTCGAGGTTCTGGCCGGTCATTGCGGAGACGGCCTTGATGTGGCCGAGATTTTCGGCCACGAGAATCACGGCGATGGGCACGAGCATCGTCATCGCATGCGGATCGAACACCGGCGCGGTGAACTTCGGCATGCCGAACCAGGCCGCGTTGCCGACGATCGCGAAGTCGATCGGCTTGCCCATGCCCATGCCGTTGGTCACGACTGCATAGATCGCGTAAGCGATCGCGAGGCCCACGAGAATCAGGAGACGCTGGAGCATGCCCCGCGTGAAGACGGCCACGCCGCCCACGCAGAGGATGGTGACGAGCGCCATCCACGAATCGAACTGCGAGGCGCTCACGCTCTTCACAGCGATGGGCGCGAGATTCAGGCCGATCACGGCCACGATAGCGCCGGTCACCACGGGCGGCATGAGCGTTTCGATCCACGCCGTGCCGACCACCGAAACGAGCACGCCGATCAGCGCATAGGCCACGCCGCACGCGACGATGCCGCCGAGCGCGACCGGAATGTTGGTGTTCGGCCCGTGACCGCCGTAACCGGTGACGGCAATCACGAGACCGATGAACGCGAAGCTCGAACCGAGGTAGCTGGGCACGCGCCCGCCCACCACGACGAAGAACAGCAGCGTGGCAATGCCCGACATGAAGATGCACAGGTTCGGATCGAAGCCCATGAGCAGCGGCGCGAGCACCGTCGAGCCGAACATGGCGACGACGTGCTGCACGCCCATCGCGAACATCTGCGGCCAGGGCAGGCGCTCGTCGGGCGCGACGACGCTTTTCGCGGAGCTCGTTTGCGCGCGCCAGCGGGGAAAATATGAGTCGGACATGGGGCTCCTCTTATGCTGTTGTTGACCGTTGTTGGTCGTCCTGCGCCGGTGGCTGCGATGGCTGCCGGCGCGATCGGGTTTTGTCTGGGTCTTGTCTTTTTGGGAGAGAAATCTCGCGCGAGTGTACGGAGCCGCAAACGGCGTGGCAAGGCAGACTTGCGAGCCCGCGCCGGCGAATGGGGCTATAGCGCGCAAAGCCCCGCCTGACGGGAGTTTCGGACTACTCCTATATCGACGGAGATACCCGCGGCTTAGACTACATCTGCTGCGTGACCCCATGACAGTTCATGCAGAGGTTGTAAATGTAAACTCTCCGACTTCCCGCTCATGCCCACGTGGCCTGAGCGGCTTTTTTTTTGCCCGGGCGTTTTTAATGCTCTTATCCGGTGCGGCTCACCACGAAGCCGCGCCGGCAGGTTATGGCTGGTTGCGGCTTCATGCGAACGCGCCTTGCGCGAGCTCCCGCACGTAGTCGCGCACGCCCTCGGGCCAATCCACGCTCCAGGCCTCGAAGCGCGCACGCTCGCCGGCATACAGCGCGCGCAACGCTTCCTCGTAGCCCGGCAGATTGCCCGCCAGCGCGGTCATGAAACGGTGCACCGCCTCTTGCGACGTCCGTACGCGGTCCTTCGCCTCGCTCACATGACGCGCGCTTTCCACGAGCCGCCGCAGCACCACCGACGCGCCGCCCGGCTGGGCCGCCAGCCAATCCCAATGGCGCGGCAGCAACGTGACCTCGCGCGCTACCACGCCGAGCTTGGGCCGGCCCCGGCCGCGCGGGGCGTCTTCGCCGGGGTCGTCTGGCTGCGTTTGTTGGTCGCCTTCAGTGCGGGCTTGCCATGCCGCATCGGCGGCGAGGCGCGCGGCTATGTCCGCGGGGCGGCCGCGCAAATCGAACTCCACCGGCTTCGCGTCGCGGTCGTCGAAAACCAGCACCTGCGCGGTCTCCCCTCCCTCCAGCACAGCCTTCACCGCCAGCGCCACTTCGCGCGGCGCGCCGCGCGCGATTAGCCGCGTGCCGGCAAAGGCCGTCACGCGAGGGCCGCTTGACGCGGCTTCATTTGTCATTGCCATGACTTGCTCCTGTATCAAATCGCGGAGCTAATATTATCCGGGTAAATTTTAAAGCGCAATATCACCCGGGTAATAATTTGCTGCACGTCAATTGCAGCGCGCGAACGCGTCATCCGCTGTGCAAGCCCACGATCGCGCCCGCCTCGATCCACGTGCGCCAATGGCTTGCGAAGTCGAACGCCTCGTCGACGGCGAATGCCCGTTCGAGCGCTTCGTCGAGCGTCGCGCCGCGCTGAAGCGCCACGAACGCCTCGTGCGCTGCCTGCGTGTGCGCAAGCGCAGTGGGACGCCAACGCGGACGCACGACAAGCACCCAACCCGGTGTATCGACGCGGTCGGGCCACGCATGCTGGCGCGCTCCTTCACGCGCTTTGTCGCCGAGGTTTTGATCGCCTTGCTGATGCGCGCGCCAAATAGCAAGCGCCGCGTAATTCGAGGCCAGCGCGACACATGCCGGATGCACGGCGAGCCGCGACGACATGAGCCGCTCCGCGCCGATCGCCTGCCACTGCGCCGGCGCGAGCGGCTCGGCATCGGCGGCGAAGGCGGCCATGTGCAGCGCCCATTCGAGCCGCGCGACGTCGCCGAAATATGCGTAGCGCGCATCGGTTTCGTAGCGCTCGATGAAGACCGGCAAAGCCGCGCCGAAGCGATTCAGATCCGCGTCGCGTGATGGATGCGCCCGCGCATAAGCGAGCGCGAGTGCATCGAAGTAAGCCTCTCCGACGAGCGCCGCGAGCACCGGATACGCGCTCGCCAGCGCAGCGCGCCGTGCGGCGCGCACGTTGCCGCGATAAAGGCCAAGACGTTCGTGCGCGGCACCAATCGAAGCGCCTGGGCGCAGGTGTGCCGCGGCCAGCGCGGCATCGGCGGAGGGATCGTCGAGCGCGGCGGCAAAGGCCGCCTGCATCGACGCCAGCGATTCATCGGCGCTCATGCGCGCACCTGCGCGCTCGCGAGCGGATCGCGCGCAATGCACGTCATGCGCTCGCGCGCGAGCCTCGCTTCGTCGAGCAGCACATCGAGCGGCGGCACGCCGGTGTCCCATTCGATCAGCGTGGGCACCGCGCCGAATCGGCGCAACGCGGCCTCATAAAGCGTCCAGACTTCTGGCGCGACGCGCGAGCCGTGATCGTCGATCACCGCGGCCTCCGTCACGCGATGCCCCGCGAGATGCAACTCGCCCACCGCCTCGCGCGGCAATGCGGCCATCGCGGCGAGGGCGTCCTCGCCGTGATTGCATTGGTTCACGTAGAGATTGTTCACGTCGAGCAGCACGCCGCAGCCGGTGCGGCGCGCCAGTTCGGCCAGAAAAGTCGTCTCGCCAAGGGTGTCGTCGCGAAAGCGCACGTACGTGGAGACGTTTTCGATCAGCACGCGCCGGCGCAGGGTGTCCTGCATTCGCGCGACGCGCGCGCACAGATGATCGAGCGACGCCTGCGTGAGCGGCATCGGCAAAAGATCGTGGAGCGCGGCGTGGGGCATCGCGCCCCAGCATAGATGCTCCGAAACGAGCGCCGGTTCGATGCGCTCGACGAGACGCTTGAGACGTGCGAGATGCGTATCGTCGAGTCGCGCCGCCGAGCCAAGCCCGAGGCCCACCCCGTGCACACTCACGGGCGCATCGCGGCGCACCGTTTCGAGCACGTGCAGGTCGTAGCCGCCATCGCCGAAATAGTTCTCGCTATGGACCTCGACCCAGCAGACCGGCGGCGGCGCCTCCATGAACGCGCCGTAGTGCGCGTGGCGCAAACCGATGCCGACGCCTTGCGCCTCACTCGTGCTCGAAGGTGAATGCATCATCGTGCTCATGCCGCGCCTTGCTTACGTTTCCGGCGTGCCGCCGAGCTTTTCGCAAGTGCCCTTGGGCATCGTCTTGAAGTCGCCCTTGTCGTGATCGACCTTGGCCTGGCCCGCGCAATCATGCACGCCGGTCTTGCTCGCGCAATCGTTCTGGCCAGCCTTGGCGACGCCATAGCAGTTCACCGTATCGGCGGCGTTCGCGACGCCTGCCGCTGCAAGACCCGCCAGCGCAGCGGCCATCACGGCCTGACGGCTCAATGCGTTTTTCATCGGAAATCTCCCTGAAGGTAACGAGAGGCGCGTGAGCCGCGCCGCACGGCCTCTCGCGCAATATTTTGCCTCACCATTGGCTCCGCAAAGCTTGCCCCCGCGTCGGCACGCCCAAAGCCCAGCACGGCCTGAGCCAGCGGCGATTATATTCATTTTTGCAATGATATTTGCCGTATCTCGATATTTATCTTCGAACCTCGTAGCAATAAAGTTACATCAACGAATCGAACAAACTCATTGTTACGGTTCTAAAGATAAACCTTGGAGGTTATTGATCATGAAGACCCTGATTGCTGCAGCCCTTGCCGCTACCGTTCTTGCCGCCCCGGCTCTGTCGTTCGCTCAACAAAGCCAGCCGCTGACCCGCGCCCAGGTTCGCGCAGAACTCGTGCAACTCGAACAGGCCGGCTATCGCCCGGGCGTCTCGAGCCCGTACTACCCGGCCGACATTCAAGCCGCACAAGCGAAGGTCGCGCAGCAGAGCGCTACGGCCGAAGCCACGGCCTACGGCGCATCGACCAACGGCTCGACGCAAGCCGGCAGCCGCGTGACGCCGGCCAAGTCGGTCTACTTCGGCCAGTAAGCGCTGTCGAAGGCAGCGCCCCGCCCAGCGGCGCGCTGCGAGAAACACACCGGACGGGCCCGCTCTCGATCGAATTGGAGAGCGGGCCCATCAGTTTTTGCGCAATCGAATTAGATGACGTCGCCTCGCGGCATCTCGAGCGCCGCGCGCGACGCTCGCACAGAAAACCTCCGCCGCCGGTAAACCGGCGGCTTGCCCGGACACACGTTGTCCGGGCCTTTTTCCTCACCTCTGTCTCGTTGACTCCGCCCGCCGGTTACTCCGTGGAAACGGCATCGGCACGCACGCCGCTTTGCGCGGGATCCGCGCGCTTGAGCCGCGCAAGACGTCCGCTCGCCGCCTGAACCAGCATGGCGACCGCCACCGCTTCGGCGAATGCCAGCGTCGCCGACTGATGTTGCAGTCCCAGCGACAACACCAGACAGAACGCCGCAAACCCGAAGCGCCCGAGCACCATCCCGCGCAGCAGCGCAATCACGAACGCCGCGCCGTGCGCGCGATGCGACGACACGGCCATCACGCTGCTGAGCAACGGAAACACCGCGAACAGACCGCTCCACACGGGGCCGAGGCGCGTGGACAAGGCCGTGACGGACAGCGTAAGCGCAGCGCCGGCCGCCATGCGCCCGGCGAGATCGGCGCGCGCGAGCGGCGCGCCGGCAGCCACCACGGTGCTGCGCGGCAGGAACGCCTGGCCAAACAGCGTAGCGGCCAGCGCCACGCCCAGCGCCCACGGCCACGACACCGGCAAGCGCGACAGCACGCACGCGGCGGCGAACCACGCAGCGAAGGCCACCGCGAGCGCCAACCACCAGGGCCGCGCGCGGCACGTCCATGCATAAGCGAAATTGAACGCCTCGGACGCGAGGATCGCGTAAAGCGAGAGCGTGACGGCGCGCGCGCCAAACGCATTGCCGTGCTCCATCACGAGCAGCCAGAGAATCGGACCCGCGATCACGGGCAACCCGGCTAGCCAGCCCGCAACCTTCGGCCCCCAGTGCTTGCCGGCCATCGAGACGAACAACAGGAAGAGCGGGACGAGCGTGAGCTTGAGCGCGAGCATCGGGGCAGAAGACCGCCATGAGGACGGCGATGAGGGGAGAACGGCCGATGGTAGCAGCGCACGCGCGAATGCGCTGACCGGCGCCCTGACTGCCTGGATTCACGCGCCGGCCATCATGCAGCGACCGGCGCGCGAACACGCGCGCCCGAAAGCGCGCCGGGATCAGAAGCGGTGGCGGATACCCGTGGCGACCACGAGCTGGTTACGTCCGCTGGCAGGATCGAACGAATTGATTGCCGCGGGCGCGCCCGCTGTCGCGCGTTGATAGATCGTTTCGGCGTAGGCGTCGGTGCGCTTCGAGAACTGATAGACCGCCTGCAGCGCGCCCTCGTGCCAGTGCGCGTCCGCGCCCTTCGTGTAGACGTACATGCCCGCGAGCGCCACCGCCGGCGTGACCTGCCAGACCGCGTTGACCTCGTAGTTGCTGAACGCGACGGACGGCAGCCCAAAGCCGCTTTGCGCATCGACGACACCGGTCTGAATCGAGCGCGACCACGCCGCGCCGAGCGTCACATCGCCGATCACATAGTTCGCCCCGACGCCGATGGTGTCCTGCTTGCCGACGAAAGTATCGATGACCGCACCCGCCGTGTCCCCCGAGCCCGGCAGCGCGAACGGCTCGTAAGCGCCGTTGTCTGTCGCGCCGCGGCCATTGTTGTGCAGCCACGCAACGCCCGCGCTGAACGCGCCGCCCGAATAGTTCGCGCCGATGCTGTAGGCGCGGTTATCGGCGAAACGGCCCGCGCCGTTCGAGAACGCGTACATACCGCCGAACGTGAAGCCGCCATAGTTCGCGCTCGCGTACTTGATGGCGTTCGCGGCGAGGTACGAATTGTTGGCGTTGTCGTTGTCGAACGGATGCGCGAACGCGGTGCCGCCGACGCCGCCCGTCAGCGTGAAGGGCGCGAAATAATCGTGGACCGAGTCGTACTGGCGACCGAGCGTGAGCGTGCCGAACGTCTCCGATTGGAGGCCGACGTAGTACGGGTGATCGTTGCGCGCCTCGCCGCTGGCCGGCGCGAAACCGTGCTCGAGACGGAACAGCGCCCTCATGCCGCCGCCGAGATCCTCGCTGCCTTGCAGGCCCCAGAAGCTGCCGTCGACGAGACCCGAGGTGAGCTGATATTGCGAGTGTCCGCCGACGTTGTTCGCATAGGCAAGGCCCGCGTCGATCTCGCCATAGAGCGTGACGGTGGATTGAGCCTGCGCGGATGCGCTCAGGCTGAGAAAACTAGCGGCGCAGGCGGCGGCAAGCGCGGCCTTGTGCGAAGGGCGAGTCATGAGAGTGCTGGACGGTGAATGGTTGTGGCTTGTTGCGGCGCAGGGACGGTACGGTGCGGCAGCGCTGTTCAGGCGCGCGCACGACCTGCGGACCTTACACTCTGGAAATGTTAATAAGAATCGTATTCATTACGCAATACCTGTCTGAGCGCGAAGCGGAATTTTTGAGGAAGCGATGGGGATGCGCAACGAAAGAGTTGATCAAGGGGGGAGCTTGTGGTGCGAGTGTGACGCTGCAAGCTGGACGCGGCGTTCTTGGCGGACGCGAGTTGACTCCGGGCGCAGCGTGGATGCTGCGCCGCGAGTGTGCGCGTTAAGGCTGCCCGGCTGGGGCTGTTAGTTGCGGTTTGACTAGTAGCCGTGGGTCACGAGCGAAAGCACCGAAAGATCGGGATGCGTGCCCTCGATGATGCTCCGGCCCACATGTGCCGCCTCTTCCACCGCTTCTTGCTCGCTGCGGAAGGTTTCCTCGCCGTCCGGATGGTACGGGACCGAGTGGCCCGGCCGTGTGATGTCCGCGCCTGGGTGGCAGACATAGGCAGTGTAGGTATAGCGCGTGCCGCCTTCCTGGACCGGCATCGCGCTGACGTGGATCTCGAAACCTTCGTAATCGACTTTTTGAGTCTCAAGCTGCGCGGCGGGCATGGTGGCCTCCGAGGGACTGGGTGCGGGCGGGTGGCCCGGGGCATAGGGTTTAGTTTAGGGCACTGGGACGGGTTGGGTTGCTGCGGTGCGGGGGCTTGCTGGAGTCGATTTATTGGGCTGTCGCCTAGAATCCCTGGGTGATTGGGTTTGTCGTTTTGCTCATTTGTGACTGCGTGGAGGGTGGATATGGCTACGGGTACTGTTCGAATTCATCGTGTTTTTACGGCGCCGCCTGAGCGGGTTTATCGCGCGTTTCTGGATGCCGCCGCGTTGGCTAAATGGCTGCCGCCGAATGGGTTTACCGGGACCGTGCATCAGCTTGATGCGGTTGTGGGCGGGAAGTATCGTATGTCGTTTACGAACTTCACCAATGGCGCCAGTCACTCGTTTGGTGGGGAGTATCTGGAGCTCGTGCCGGGGGAGCGGATTCGGTATACGGGCGTGTTTGATGATCCGAATTTGCCTGGGGTGATGGAGACTACGGTTTCGCTGCGTGCTGTGTTTTGCGGGACGGAGTTGAATGCGGTGCAGGAAGGGATTCCTGAGATTATTCCGGTTGAGGCTTGTTATCTTGGGTGGCAGGAGTCGGTGGCGTTGTTGAAGACGCTGGTGGAGGCGGAGATTCGGGAGCCTTAGAAGGACAAACCCCGGTGGGGGCCGGGGTTTTCGTTTGTAGTTCTACTTAATCCTGCGTGATCACAAGTTTGCCTTCGTGCACTTCTAGCCTTACGCGCCGCCCTGCTTCGAAGCCTGCGAGTTCTAGCCATCGACCGGCGAGTTTGATCCAAGGATATAGCGGCGGGTCGGTGTGGGTTCGTGCGTTGATGCGGCGATATCGCCAAGACTTCTGAATGGTCACGTGACGCACAGGATGTGCGTGCAATGCATTAAGATTGGGGCCAGCCATGGTCAACTCCCGTGATGAGTTGGTTGCGGTTAGCGGGCTGTGAGTGCCGGTAACACTTGCAGCCCGCGCTTCGGTTACAGCGTTGAATTCCCCTCTGATATCTTTGCCACTTAATATGACATCCTATTTATTTTATAAAATAGCACAGGCCACCTAAATCGCATTTGATTTCTGGAGCGGCCCCACGTATCTGAGGACACGCGGACTCTCTTAAAATAAGGGATAGTCTTGTGCCTATCAGTAAGCCTAGTCATTACGTGGAATCCATCGAAATTCTGACCGAGCCGGAGCGTCGTCGGCGGCGCACGGCCCAAGAAAAAATCGCCATCGTGCAGGAAACGCTGGCGCCGGGCGCATCGGTATCTGCCGTGGCTCGGCGGCACGGCGTGAACCCGAACCAGGTGTTCGGCTGGCGCAAGCAATACCAGGAAGGCAGTCTGGCTGCGGTGCAAGCGGGCGAAACCGTTGTGCCCGCCTCGGAGCTGGCCGCTGCCATCAAGGAAATCAAGGAGCTGCAACGGCTGCTCGGGAAAAATGGTATGGACGCCTCCTCATCGCATAATTGAGGTCTCATCCTACCGGGAGAGCACAAATGGAGCCGACAGTCGTGGGCGTGGACATCGCCAAGCGGGTCTTCCAACTGCACTGGATAGCTGCGGATACTGGTGAAGTGTTCGACAGGCAGGTCCGTCGCAGTGAGTTCCTAGAGCACTTTGCTAATCGCGAGCCCTGCCTTATTGGAATGGAAGCTTGCGGAGGTTCACAGCACTGGGCACGTCGCCTCACTGAACTCGGGCACGAGGTCAAACTGATGCCCGGCAAGCTCGTCAAGGCGTTCGTGACAGGAAACAAGAACGACGTCGCCGACGCGCGCGCTATCTGGGCAGCTGCAAAACATCCGGGGGTGAGAGCCGTACCGGTTAAGACCGAAGCTCAGCAGGCCGTTCTCGCGTTGCATCGCATAAGACAGCAGCTGGTTGTATTCCGACGCTCCCAGTCCAACTGCCTAAGGGGTTTGCTGGGCGAATACGGAGAGGTGATGGGCGTTGGGCGTGCAGCCATGAACCGTGCCATGCCAGAACTCCTGCTACGTCTCGATTCACGTTTGCCCCGGGTATTGATAGATTCACTTCGGGAACAGTGGCAACGGCTTGTCGACATCGACAAGCAGATTACCGTCATTGAGCAGAGACTCCGTGCATGGCTACGTGAAAACCCAGCCTGCAGGGCAATTGCGGAAATCCCGGGCGTAGGGTTCCTCACTGCCACTGCTGCAGTCGCCTCAATGGGCGACCCTAAAGCCTTCCGTTCCGGCCGGGAATTTGCGGCGTGGCTAGGACTTGTTCCCGCGCAGTTTGGAACTGGTGGAAAAGTCCGCCTGCTTGGAATCAGCAAAAGAGGAGACCGGTATCTGCGCACCCTCATGGTTCACGGGGCACGCTCGGTTATGAAGCATGCGAAAGACCCGGGGGCATGGGCGGTGCAATTAAGCATGCGACGCCCATTCAATGTGGTAGTCGTTGCTCTGGCAAACAAGATAGCGCGGACTATTTGGGCTCTCCTGGCTCACGGACGCTCTTACAGCGCTAGTTATCCACCACCTACGACGGCATAGCTGACTTTCCACTGTACTATGTTGTACTCAATATAGACTCTATAGTTCAAGGTTGCGCAAGGTAACGTTGCAATGGCAAACAGGTAAGACCGGGACTCATCAAACCTGCATCGTCTTCCGGACGTGATGGTCCGTGGCAAAAATGAGGATTGAGTCAGCGGATTCCATTGGGGCCAGCGGGCATCGACCTGCACGGGCCGAATATAAAACCGCAGCCTGTATCTGTTCGACAACGCAACAAGTCCTTGGCAAGCCGGAGGCGTCCATATAGAAGACGATGGAAGTCGAAATCCTGAAAGAAGCCGTCGAGTGGGGTCGCTCAAAAAACCTGATTGCGCGCTCGCCCTTGTTGCCGGGGGACGACCATTGAAAACGGTCTGCGAAGTTCTCGGCGTGGCGCGCTCTGGCTTGGCGGTGAAACGGCTTCGCTCGTCCGGTTGGCAGGATGGTCGCCGCGCCAGACCGACCGACGACACGGAGCTGGTCGAAGAAGTCCAGGCCCACATGGCGCACTTGCCGACCTACGGCTACCGGCGCATCTGGGCGCTGCTGCGTCGCAGTCGCGAGATGGTCAGCGCGCCATGCATTAACCACAAGCGCGTCTATCGCGTGATGCACGAGCACCAGTTGCTGCTGCGCCGTCCCGGCGTGCGTCGAGACAGGCGACGGCACGACGGCCGCGTTGCCGTGGACCGGAGTAATGCCCGCTGGTGTTCGGATGGCTTCGAGTTCCGGTGCGACGATGGCACGCCGTTGCGCGTGACATTCGCGTTGGATTGCTGCGACCGGGAAGCGATTAGCTGGGCGGCGACGACCGGTGGGCATAGCGGCGACGTGGTGCGCGACGTGATGCTGGCGGCCGTCGAACAGCGCTTCGGCACCACGCAGACGACGCAGCCCATCGAATGGCTGACAGACAACGGTTCGGCCTACATCGACCATCGCACTCGGAGCTTTGCACGCGAGTTGGGCTTGGAACCGCTGACCACGCCCGTGCGCTCGCCGCAGAGCAACGGTATGGCCGAGTCGTTCGTGAAGACCATGAAGCACAATTACGTCGCCTATATGGACAAGCCCGATGCGCCGACGGCGCTCTCGCGTCTGGCTGTTGCGTTTGAGCATTACAACGAGCGTCACCCGCACAAAGCCCTGAAATACCGCTCGCCTCGCGAGTTCAGGCGGGCTGCGGCGTCATCAACCTAACGGTGTCCGCGTGTCCTGAGTTACAGGGGCAACTCCAATTTCATTCAATGTGCAAATGATTTTTAAAAATACAATTGTATCGGGGCTACGCCCTCCCTTGTCATAACCTTATGCGCCGCTTTTACCGCCTTAAATGACTCGCCATTCGAAGCCCCATCGATCGCAAGGACAACAGGATGTTTGGTCCATCCGTTCAAGCTGGCCAGATCGAACGAAAGCCGTCGATGGTGGCGGATCGAGAGCAGATATACCGTGCCTTTGATCTGCACATACGGCAGCAAGTAGTGTCATCACGTATTCGCGCAACTCGCTGCCTTCGACAATGGAATTCAATGGTTGGGTCAGACGAGCGATGCCGTTGCTAGTTTCCACGGAGTGGATAGGGAGTTCGAGGAAAGACCTGGCCCATGCGGGACAAGCGTCCGATATAGCGACGGCACCTTACGCTACGCGGGGTTTCCGGGGTACTTTGGTACGACTCGGATATCCAGTTGTGCGGAGGGCTACCGTATTGTCTGATTTTTTGAAATAAAAAAAACGAAATCCTGTTAGCGGCTTTTTAGGTTGCCCCCGCAACGGCCCCATCCGCCAGTACACTGGGAATCCGGGTTCGAACTCGGACCACATCATGTCGAACACGTCCATCGGGTCATCACGCCATGTTGCAGGCAGAAGCGGTTATTCACTGCTACCTAGTCACTCACACTTTAGTCCGTCCGCTGCCCATGCGCCAGCCGCGGTTCCCATCGCCGCAAGGAGAGCATGATGGCGCCGTGCCCTGCCTCCCGCCCCGGTGCCAAGCACCAGACCTCATTCGCTCGGCCGCACGCCTTGGCGCTTACGGCGGTGTGTGCCCTCGTCGGCTGGCGTGATTGGCGATTCGAGGAGATTCTTGCCGCACAGCTTGCATTTCCGTTCGACATGAGATGCACACTAACGAGGCAAAGTTTGTAGGGCTTTACGGCGCGTCGGCTGGGGCAAGAGCGGCGCCAGGTGCAGTTCCCGATGCTCACCGCGTGGATCCGTTGGCGGTCAATGCGCGCCACGACGGG
This sequence comes from Paraburkholderia sp. A1BS-2L, assembly GCF_051125205.1. Lineage (NCBI taxonomy): Bacteria > Pseudomonadati > Pseudomonadota > Betaproteobacteria > Burkholderiales > Burkholderiaceae > Paraburkholderia > Paraburkholderia sp. A1BS-2L. Next base: position 198,523 of record NZ_CP120428.1, on the reverse strand, counting down.
GAAGCGCATGACGACATTGACGCGCGGTTGAGCCGCCTGCTCGCCGATATGAAAGAACAGACAACCGAGGAAACGCGCAGGCGTGAGTTGGAGCGCGCTCGTCAATATCAGACCTGCGCCTCGCTCACAGAGGGGCGGCTTGATTTGATGTATTTCAGCCTCGTTGAAATGTGGAGCGCGCGCTGCGCCGAGGAGGACGCACAAGCACCCGAACAATTGCGCAAGACACTCGTTTCCATTGAGACACGTTTGCGCGCCATGCTGGAAGCGGCGGGCAAACTGCCGCCCGAGTCATCCGCGACGTTCGCGGACCTACAAGCCCAAAGATTGGATTGGCGCACGGCCGGTTCATGTTATCGCCTGCACGAACGGGCGCTGTATGGGCCTACAACGCAGCGACGACCACCGGCCGAACTAAGCCGAGTGGTGTGCGGCTCAGTTCGACCTGACCCTATGCGGTCGTTCGCGGAAGTGGCGGCGTACGTCAGGTCATTCGTCCATTTCGGACGGTCGTCTCGAGCCGCGTTGCTGTCTGCAAGCCGCTTCTTGGCTTCGTTGATAGCCTCCTCGTCCGCAACAATCTCAGAGATTTCGTCGACTGGACGGTCGGTGAACAGTCGAAAGAATCTGGCTATTGTCCAAGAGACGGGGCGCACTATACTGCTTGAAGCTATTTCTTCAGCTTGTGACCACAGTTCGGACAGAATTTAGCGCTTGACTCTACCGGCTGACGACAGGAAGGGCAGTTCTTCGAAATCTTCATTTTCTGCCGCATGTACGCTAACTGAACCACACACGGCACTGTTACCCGATAGGCGGGGCTCGCCAAATCCGCAATTGACCATAGACCAGTCACCGCCCATCCGATCGGACCCAATGCAATGCCCAACGTACGACCGAGAGCAGCATTTGCGCCAAATACCAGACCGCGGCCCGCCAAAGTCCTCGCTAACGCGTTGGCCATGATGACAGCGAGCTTGTAAGTCGCGGGGCCACGGAGTTCCCAACCAGTCAACGCGAGCGCCATCGCGGCCGGCTTTTTACCGACAAGTGCCTCCATTTCGAGGTCCGTGAGAATGGCAGTCCGTTCGGATTCGGACATCTTTTCGAGCGCTCGACCGAGCAGGTGCCTAAGCAACCGCTCTTCAATTTCGGAAGCTACCGTAGTCTTGGAGAATCCGACGCCGATATGGGACGCGACATCCCTTAGCACTTCGGCATAGGGCACGCCATCGCCGCGGAACAAATTGATGATGGAGTTGCCACCAAATAGACGAATTTCCTTCGCGATGAGAGATCGCTCGACATCACCGAAGTCTCGGTCGACTCTTGCACCATGGAGGGTCTTGCAGACGTCGCTATCCAGCGAGAGGCGACCTGCACCATTGTCGGTGATGTAGTCGGCAAGAACAGCGAGATCGTCGGGATCTCCATGCTCGAGGACTGGATCAAGGTCACGGTCGATAGTCGACATTAATCTAACTCCAGGGAGGGCACATCCGGCACGACTCCGTTGCTTTGCGCCATGGCAAGACTGAAAAGAAACGCAAGAATACCTCTTCCTTTCGAAGCACTACTCTCCACGCCAGACTTGGGCCTGAATCGCTCATATCGAGGTACGAGCGCGGTGTTGATCAATCCTTGAGCGAGCAGCCTGTTTTTGTTCTCTTTTTTTGCCTGGTCCGAAGATGATGGCTCTCCGCTTTCTGGATCGATCACCTGATTCGGCGGATGTTGCCCGAAGATCAACGGTGCCAACTCCAGCGAGAGATCCGCCACCTTCACTCTTCCGCTTTGCAATTCCTCGCCGAGCGACTGCATGCGGTAGCCAAGTTCCTTTTTCTGAACTGCTGCGATGACCGCCAGGAGCGCAGCATCAACTCGCGCCCAGTCTTCGTCCGTAAATAGCAGAAACGCGGGGGGGATATTGAGCGCATGAGCGATTCCTACCACGTCTCGCAACGTTGGCGACCCGGTGACTTCCGCACTCGCTCTCCGACAGCTGAGATATTTGTAAAGCGTTGCACGAGGGATGGCTGCCCGCTGGGCCAGTTCAGCCTGGCTGATCCTGTTGGGATTGCCCCGGCCATCAGTTCCTCCCGCAACCTCGCAGACGTTGTCTACCGCACGAGCGATACGCCGCCGCACTTGTTCATAAAGAGGGTGGGCCGCGTGGTCGACGGCGCGCGCAAGTTTCTTCGGTCTGGCCATCCCTTCAATCTCCGCTGCGCTGAATTACGCATTTGTTAATTGTCGTGTCAGTCGTGCACAGGTTCGTCCCACGTCGAAACGTGGTCGACAACTCTGCATTTGATGAATGCGGCAAACGACGACAGAATATTACCCCACATTCCAGCTAGCTATCATATTTTTGCCAGTTGTCCAGATAACTGGAATTCGCGCTTTCTCCTGAAACCTCGTTCCCTCGAGAATCAGTTTCACGCAAGGACGCAAAGCCGTTGACTGCGGATGCCCTGCGATCCCTCTGTGACAACAACCTTTGGAGAATCGAATGAAAACCGCTCTTGAAAAGTGTGAACTTCACGACTTGGTGTACATCAGCGACATGCTGGACAGCTACCTGTCCTTCATCGATGACAGAAAGCGCAAACGTCTCCTTGCGTGTGCAGGCGAGAACCCAGGTGCCAGACAATCTCTCATTGACCTGATGGATCAGCAGATCCGGTACTACGGTTCTTCGGACGTAGCGTATGTAACCCGTCTGATTTTTAGGGACGATCCAGGCGTCTCCAGTGACGAGATAATCCGTGATGTCATCAAGAAAATGAAGCTGAACGTCAAGATGGGTGGATGTCTGGAAGCCAAACTCCAGCGCGTCGCGTCTGCCATGGTGGAAAAGGAGTTGGCTTCGAAGTCTCCTCAAGAGCTTGCAAAAGCGTTCACGGACATGGGAATTGATGAAATCAAACTTGATCTGATCAAGGATCATCTCAAGAAGAATGGGAAGGTGGCCGTGTTACCGGTCGTCATGAAAATCCTCGGGCCAGAGATCACGCTCGGCATAATTGAGACGATCATCGTGTCCATGATTACCCAGATCATTGGACGGGAAGCAGCAAAACAACTCATCAAGGAATTGCTCAAACGCAACCCGTGGATCAATGCCATAGGTCCGATTGTTTGGGCGCTGTCTGCAGCGTGGGTTGCGTGCGACCTGCAAGGTCCGGCCTTCAGGAAGACTGTGCCGATCACGTTGTATCTTGGGGTGGTCGCGTTGCGTGGCGAAAATATCAGCACACTGCGCGCCGCGGCTTGACCGCTTGGGCTCAGCACGCGGCAGACTAGTTGAAAAGGCATTCAGCTTTTCACAACCGGCAACCCGCAGCGAATGCGGGGTTGCCAACCAGACCACCCCGGACGCATCGGGCTCAGCGTCGTGGCGTAGGGGCATAATGCTGAATTCGGGAGGGAGTACAGATGTTTTACTTAAATTTAGATATGCCGTCACATCTAGGCGGTCCCAATCCAAACTGGACGGGGTGGCTTTACCTCGCATACGACTACCGCCATTTGGACCAAACGAAGATAGGTATAACGACAAGACCAATATTCAAACGCATTCGGGAGTCGACGACAAATCCGTATTACGCGTTGTTTGCAGCTTTTCACGTACCGAATCATTCCGATCTAACACGCATCGAAAATTATTTGCGCAGAAAGCTCCACATTAGTTTTATTGGTCACCTGTCGTCGGGCATTGAATCGGAATGGTGCACGGCATCTCCTCCAGATGTCTTATCGATATTGGTGGAAATAATTCCGAATGTCCTCAGCATTGATTGGGATGAGGGGGAGTACGACTTCACCAGGACGATATATCTTCCGGAGGTGAATCCATACGAGGCGCTGCTTCACCGCGAGCAATTAGATGAATACATCCGATTTGCAGCACCGGCAATGTATCTAGAAGAATTGCACTGCAACTACCGTAGGTGGGATGCGAGGCCAAATTTTCTTGCAGAGTTAGCCGCGATGGGGCCACGCACTCCTCTCACCATAGCTGGTCCGCAATTGCTGTTGGATCGAGTCAACTACGATATCGCGCGGCGCCGGCCTTTTTGAAGTCCTCTTTTAGACTTTGCGCTCCCTTGAGTTCTAGCCGCCGCTCAAATTCAAATGGCCGGTAGCGAGTGATAGCGCGACGTCCTATCGGATTAGGTGACTGTCCGTTCCTAGCCGAGGCTGTGTAAAGACGCAGGCTAGTCCCCGTGTTCGTGAAACTCGACCCTTTAGCAGGTTGCTGAAATACCGTTTTGCAGGGTGCTCGGAAGCAGTTTTCAGGGGTGACCTACCCCTTACCGGAGTCACGCGAGCGGCTTGTAGGACTTCCTGTGATGTCGCCAATTTTTTGCGAACCCTTCCCAGAAGGTATTTCAGCAACCTGTTAGATCGCGCTGTATTGGCGTGGTAGCAACTGGAGAAGGGTAAAGTGACACCGAAAACTCGCAGATTCGCGTTTTCACACAGCCTTGACCCATTTCAGCCCGTCGTTCCGGCGCGACTTGTGCGGCGGCTTTCAAGGTACAGTGGTCATTTAATTCCCACAACGAATGGTGTTTCATCGGCCTAAACGAACCTGTCAATGTGATGACGGTAAATAGTTGGAATGACAAGGAAATGGCCGTTCGCTATCACCGACACTTTCGTCAAAGCAACTGACAAAAGAACAAAAACATAGCAGTATTCCCTGTTGAATCACGAATTTCTCCAAGAAAGGAAAGTGCATGACCACCGTAGGTCAATACTGGGCTGTCGGACAGTCCACATCATCCCCACTTGCTTTGACGACATCCGAACTCGCGGGATACCTTGTGTCAGATTGGGTTTCGAACCTTCCATCCGTCACCGCCACAGACTTGATGGGGTGGCCACAGTACCTGCTCACCGCAGCAAGATTGACCAACGAATTGACCTTGGTTCCCGAGCTGCGCAATTGTGAGCGACAGTGGAAAGGCTTCGTATCGTGGATGCTAGGCGTCGCTTCGGCTAGAAAAATTCTTGACGAAGAGGGATACCAATGGATCGCGCCCGTGAGCGCCTTTTACCCGAACAAGATCGTGCCGGTGAGCACCCATGGCTGGCATCCGAGCTATCCTCCGAGCCGACTACGTGTCGCGGCTGACCCTAGAAATACATCGAAATTGCGGCCTGACTATATTGCACTGCGCCCAGCGACCTCAGGTGGTAGCTTCAATTGGGCATTGGCCGAAGCGAAGGGTACCGACCGATCTTTGAAATCAATGACTACCGCACCGCGTCCGTGGTCCGATCAAGTGCACAACGCGAAAGTCTCGACGATAGCGCCCAGCGCTACCATAGCGACTCCAGTCCACATTTCACGCCACATCGTTATCGCGACACGGGTTTCGCCGAATGCATCTCGTGACACAACGCGGCGCCTGCAGATTCGCGCATGGAATTCCGAGAAGACAGTCCTTAATCAAAACACCAACACGGCGGAGCTCGAAGTTATTGCTGCACATTTGCATGGATTCTGTCAGAACCTTGGCCTCTATAAGAACGCGGACGCTATAGCACGTGCTACGCGACTGAGGGCTGGTCCGAGTCGAACAATTGAGGACGACATCTTGAAGATACTGCGTGACGAAGCAGCTGAAGAGCTTGATTCGAGAATGGAGGTCTATACGCGGCGTCCAGATTACCAAAGCCAACGGCCCCCTATGAGGGTTACATTACCTGAACGCCGTGACCGACGAGGAGTGACGAATGCGACAGTCACCGTAGAAGCCGCGACCTTGGATCTCTTGAGACTCGTACAGAAAACGTACTCGGTCCATTCGATTGATATGGTCCGCGTACAAGGCTTGTCCAGAGAGCTTTCGGAGTTATATTCGGAGCGATCTACCGATCGAGGGGTCAATGATTCGGTACAACGTGATGGCATTACGGTCAGCATGCAAACCACTGACGATTAATGGGAAGTGGGATTCTCCATGCAGTTGAGCCGGACCTCAGGTGTGTCTGGCAGCACTCGATAGTGGATTGCTGAAGTTTTTTACAGCCATCTTTAGTGAAAGTCCTGAGCGCGCCTCGCGCGCGCGTTACGCGTAGGACAACCCTTTACTGAAAAAATTAGCCTGCGCGGGTCAAAAATCCGCTCTTTCTGAATGACTCAGCAACGTAATTCTTGACAGGCCGCATTTAACTTTACGGTGGTCGTTTTATTGGCGGCCGCTCGATAACCGACAGGCCGAATTCTCCCCGACCACCGAGCGGCGCAAGTTTGGCCTGTGCGGTCGTTCATTTCGTCGCTCTGAAATAGAAGCTGGCCGTCGCGGTCCGGCCGTTTGTAGCCAACACTAATCGCGCGCGCGATGCATCCATGAAGATCATGGAACGGTACTGGATGTTGAAAAGGTTTTACGCCGCCGTCCGACGCAATCGCGTCGCGATAAAAATGGCGTCTATACCTTATATGGAGATCCGCACCACATACCTACGACTACCCAAATGACAAGTCATCAAATTGTGGACAACGACGTCGACGCTCCGCTCGAACGCCCCCTGACTTATGCGTTGCGGCTTATCGAGAAAATGGAACAATCGGCCGCACCCAGACAGCTCATCTTTGTGCCGACGGTCACCCTCCCAGAACCAGATTGGTAGCCAGCCTCATCGAGTTCAATCGTTTCCAGATTGAAGGATTGTGACCGCGTCCTACGCCCCCTTCCGGATTGGCGCCTGGACGCTCAAGGACATTCCTTCGGAATTCGCCCAGACAGCAACAAGGGTGACCGGCGGCGTATCGACATTCTCCCAATGCCTTGCGCGGCAAGGCTCAAGCAAAAGCGACTAAAAAACGTTCCTATATAAAGAATGTAGCTTGAGTTCTTGCCCCCTTCAGGAGAATGACATTGATTTCCCAGCGCGTTGCCGCCGCTTCATCCGACTCTCTGCTTGACGAATCCCTCCGTTACGCAATCCAGCTTCTGCGCGACAGTGATGAGAGTCTCGGCCGCGGAACGTTCCCGGTAGACCCGGACGTGGTTGTGTGGATGCTCGAGCAGCGGAATCCTGAGCTCGCCGACTCGTTGAAAAAGCAGCAAATACTTGTGGAATTCAGGGAGAGCCTTCGCGTGCTTCGTCAGCTTCGCGCCAAAGCGACCGAACATCATCAGGACCTGCATTTCGGGATGGAGAATGAAATCGCGCACGATATCTTCGATGACGAGTACGGCCGGCCGACACTTGAAGAGTACCAATACGTCCTTCGGCAGGATAGTGATGCATATCGGGGAGCCTCGGCAGCCCGGGTGGTGCAACTGTTTCTCGATGGCCTCGCGTCCGAGGAGCAGTTCTACGCTCCCCTTCGCGCATCCTGCATGGAGTGCGACGATGACTCATCATCCGATGGGTCGCGAGGGCCAATGCCGTTTCAGGTAACGTACCAGGTCGGACGGCCCTGCTCTGAAGCGCTCGCCTACGCGACGGGCATCATGGCGCGGCTTGACGACGGCACCGACCCTCACTTCTGGTCGAACGTTGACGTTCGCATGCAATTTGGTGGGATACCCGCCGAAAGCTTCGAAGAAAGTCAGGCCCTGGAAGCAGAACGGGACGCCTTCTTCTGCACGGTTATCCGACACGTTCGCAGGATGGAGAGAGTTGAATACCATTGGGACCGCCTCGGACAACCTCTGCGACGTCTTCTGGCCTCGAGCCCGATAACGGCCGGGGAGGCCCTCGCCCTGATTGAGCGCATGCTGCGCATCGACGACACGGAGGATGGTGACCGAGACCCTTCGCTCTCTACGGAGGTCTGGAAAATGATTCGGCGTCGCATCGGAAAGCCGGCGTGGTACCCACATCCGCACTTCCGCTAAGAACCCGCAATGACTTTGCTGCCTCGCTGCCAGACACGGGGGCAGAAGAATCCCATGTCCGCCCTCGCTGGTCCCGCGCGAACAGCTTCGAGGCTGCCGGTGCCCAGCCGTGGTTCAGTCTCCACCAGCCGATATAAACAGCATTGATTTCGCTCCCGGGTGTCTGGCGTCAACTAGAACTACCGTCGGCAGAACTAATTGTCGCCAGACACCCGGGCTTGTTCACGGTTCAACGCTGCATGCGTCCGGCGTTGACGAATGGCTCTGGCGGGCAGCGATAAAAAGCGGCGCTATACATGTTGTGGCGCCGGTTCGGCGCATAACAATGGACTGACATGAGCACTCTCGAAACCACAGCACTCTCCGATTCACAACTACTGTCGATTGCGGCGTCTCGCGCGATGGACGCAATGCAGGCAACCTGGGAGTGTGTATCCCTGTATTTCTGGCGCGGCACCGACGCGGAGGACCTTTTCATCTGGCTGGGTGAAGACCATCCCGAACTGGCGTCCGCAATCTGGCAGCGTGACCTGTACTCTGCCTTCAAGGAGCGTATCGTGGCTGCGGTCCAGCTGACGTGCAACGCTGAACTGTTCGTCTGGAAGGAGCTTGACAACGTACGGGATACGATCGTTTCCGCCCCGCATGAACAGCAGCTTTCGCGGGTTCGCGCGATGACGAGGGGTGACCGGTATATCGACGCAGACCGGGTCTACGACAACGAGAATGACGACGAGGATTACGATGATGTCGACGGTCCATATATCGACGCCAGCGGTGCCATCCATTCAAATTTTTCCTGGCGAGGCGGCGGCCCGGGATTCGGTGAATATGCGAACGATGCCGTTGCTCGCGAGACGCTCAGAATTCTTCGAGGCCGACAGGTGTACTACAGCAGCAACGGAAACGCTCCGGTAACGTCAGCGCCCTCGTGGGAGACCGACGAATCCACTCCAATCCTGAGCGAAGTTCGCAACGGATTAACGTTACAGTCGACATGCGTTATCGTCGCCCGGGAAGCTCTGCCCGCCGCACTACGCAACAGGACCGTCGAACGACGGTGCGTTGTGGTGCGAATTGATGACGCATGGTTCCGGAACGCGGAACTTCTGGAGCAGCCAGGCACCCTCGAACACCAACTGACAACCCGTTCCGGGCGGACCGTGCCGATGTCCATCTGGACTTTGCCCAATAACGCAGTATGGTTCGAACGCGAAATCGCCCTCGATGCGTTCCGCCGGTTTCGCCGTGAACTTCCCGTGCTTTATGTCGGTAGCAAGACGAGCCGACTCGTACTGCACCCGTTCGACCATTGGGCCGACCTGTACTGGCTTCACCAGGACTGGAGACATGCAAACACCTGTGCGCATAAGTGGGATCCAAGTGAATTCGAGCCGCCCCAGACTGAACTCCCTGATGGCACGGTCCTCGTCCCTTCCGGGAAGACAAACCTGCTTGATATCTCGGAAGCGGAAGCATGACCTACGGTAAGCGAGTCCAGTGTACCGTCTCGACGGCCTGTCCGGACTTCCCTCAACACCCGCTGTAACCTTGCTGCCTCGCTGGTCTGGACCGCGTGGCAGAAGAATCTCATGGGCAATTCACCTTGAGTTCCGTTGAATCGCCTGAGAGTAACGAGTCCACCTAACGATGAACCGCACCCAAAAAATTGGACGATTTTTAGGGTGTGCTTGTGAAATACAACGAGACGAAGAAGCTCCCGACGGTGCGAGATTATTGCGCTGGCCATGCTGGATTGAATCGGAGCCGAACGGGCCGTCCGGTGGCCGCCGTCTGGGGTGTCGACGAGTATCGACGGCAGGTCTGATGCCCCCGGCCTTTCGTCACGCGCCCGTGTCATCGCGCCAAAATTGAAGAAACGCATCGGCATCGCTGGAACTGCACGGTTCGGGCGGCCCTGATCCAGATCCCGCCGCCCATACCCGGTTATGGAAAGCACCACCACCGTTCCAGACACGATTGAATCTCCGAGTTCGCGAATAAAAAGGCTCGCTACACTTATTTTCTCCTGCGAAAAGGCCGAGCGATGATTCATGAAGACTGCGAACACTACGACCCATTTGACTTTCCCATGCCGGAAAACCTGCCACTGCCAGCGCTGCTCCTCGTAATCGAATACGAGGTTAGTGTCATCGCGGCAATCAACGAAGACTACTCGACCGTCTGGCAGCTACTAACCCCGGACACTGCTCTGGAGTTTGTTCTTCGCCGGCGCCCCTATCTTGATGACGAGGAATATTGGTGGGTCGACCACACGGAATACGAGAACGCTATATCGTCCTTCCTTGCGGCGCGTCGCACGGCGGCACAGGCCGTCCAACAACTGGTCGATGCAACGCGAGCGCACGACCCGTTGGAAATTGTGGAAAGCTGGCAGGCGTCCGCCGTGGTCCTGCGTTCAAATCTACAGGGGACGATTGCTCCGGAACTTCTGGAAGAATCGCGCCGGGCATTTGACCGGATGTCGGTAACCGCGCTTTATGCCCGTTTAGGCAAGCTCATCGCACCGACGAAGACGCGAGAGTATTGGGCACGGGATACCTCCTCTGCAATCGACCAGATTCGGTCGAGTCGTTACAAGGACGATACGCTTTACCTTCTCCATCGCGATGTAGTGCCACCAAGCTTGCTCCAATTCCTACCCACCTGGCGCTGCCTGGCCCTGTCGGTTTCAGACGAGTGGCTCTTTCGATGCGGGGATTTTTTGAATCTCGAATCTCCTAAAATCGCCATAGCGCACCGCCCCGGCCGAGATGGCTTCCCAATTCTGGAACTCGCGTCGGGCACCATTCGGCTGCCAGCGCATGCCCTCTTACCTCATCTTTTCGAGTTCGATGCCGCACTGCCGGTCCTCTTCGTGGGAACCGGCAGGTGCTGCCTGACATTTTTCAGCTTCAGAAGCCTCGTCGATGGCGCGCTTCTCGAAAACACGCTGCATGAACTCGATGGGCAGCAAGACGAGGTACCAAGCAGGAACAACGCTTTTACCTGCCTTCCGGACGGAACGATGGTCGGCGTACAGGAGCGCCTCCGCTTGTTCGATGCATGGATGAGCGATTGCCCACTCACCGCTGACCCTGACGAAGCGGATCAAGAAATTCCATTCTGACTCTTATACGGCACGCCGTGGGTCCCAACTGATAACGAGGGTGACCGCACGGAACCCTTGAAGTTGCTCGGTCGTGATGGTCGCTCTCTGAGTGGTGATATCTCGCCATCACGGCGTCGCGATCTCTACTCCCCCTTCCGGCAGGCCAGCTGCAAATACCCTGCGAGCAATACACACGACGTTATCACCCTCGTCAATGCCGATGGGCGCGTGCCTCCACTGGGGGATCCCGTTGCGCACAATCGTTGCGATGGCAGTTCCGCCCACCACAACGACGTCGCAGCGAAAACCCAGTTTGTTTGATTCGTGCGCGCGTACAAATAATGTCAACGCGTCGCACCTGGGATAAGGACCGCGTGGTCGCACATGCTGCAAAGCTCTCGCCGTACGCTCCCACATATATTCGCCCGGGATACCCACGTATGTTCCCTTACAAACACGCGGCATTGCTGACAGAAGGTCGTGCGCGAGGTACGCGCCTGCGTGCACCGAAACTGTCGTCAAGGTCGGTCGTAGCGGCAAGAAGTCGTCAGTGTCCATGGGCCAAAGGATTCAGGATTACTGCACTCCGTCAATACAGCTCTGTCATCGCCTCAACCAGACCTGACAAAGGGAACTCTTGCGCCTCGTGATCACGAAAGTCGATCACTTGCGATCGGTCGGGTCCATTGACACCTGCATCTCGCTGTAGCGCGCGAACCGCTCTACAACTGTTGAATACCGTAAAGCAGTAGCCCGTGCGGGGTAAGCAGCATTTTCCAGGCAAATACCGCACAAAGCCTCAGCGCTACTTCAAGTGTGCCTGGGTGCACTGTTCGCCGGCAGCGCACTCCCGTCGGCGTCATGCTTCGACGCCACCGTCGAATGCGCGTATCAGCAGCCCGGCTTCGTCAACACGGATCATCAAAGCTACGAAGTTCGATATTCGTCCGACAGGTTGTCTGCGATTCTCAATGCGAGACGGAATCGCCTCCCCCTGCGTAATGCTTGCAGTGGGGTTTTTCCGCCGAGCGAACCCCTGCGATTAACAATCAGCTGATAGCGCGCCATCGGCGGCACGTGCGGACCAAGGTGTCGAAGAAGTTTCACCAGCCGCTGCTGCTCAAGAGATTTGTCGGCTAGCACCGCAGGGTAGTACGTTAGGCCTTCAATTTCGACGCCGAAGACGTCGCCGCTCCGTTCCCGACGCGCCAGTTCCTCGCGCGAAATACCTCTTTGTCGACAGAACGCGACTGGCAAGAGCAACGCGCCCTTCCGAACGAGCTTTCTGCGGTTGCGCGAGGCACGTCGTTCGATGCCCCGCCAAGAAGAAGTGCGCGTATAACCTAGTCGTGCCACTTTGCGTCCATGCTTGCCCAAATGAATGGCGAGGCATCTGCCGATAGGTCGATTTCAACGGGCCCCGGGAAGTGCTTCAACAGCGCCGAAGCATGGTAGCGCAACGTCTCCGCATCCATATATTCGCCTGCCGCCAGCCGCTTGAGCAGGTCGTGCGTACGATGTACCGCCTGCGTGCGCTCGTATGGAGTCGTCACCTCATCCTCTGTGCAGTTAATAATGCCCCGTCTCCTGCGAAATGCGAGCGAGGTCGCGCAACGCCCTGCGCGCGCTCCGCCTGCGCTTGCTGCAATAAGACTCGGCCTTTCTTCTCAGGACAAACTTCCGGCCTCGTAAAACGACTACGGGTCGCAGAATATGTTTGCGCAGCAGTCTTTTGCGGACGTACTTTGTCGATACGTTAAGCAACAGTGCAAGCTCTGGAACAGGAATCCAATCAGCTTCCGCTGCCCCCGCTCCGACGCCGCGCGCCACTCGTCGGCATGCGCATCGCGCACGAGATAAGAACCACTTTCGACGAAAAAACCACCAGTTCTCACGTTCCTTTAAGAGGATCTGCGCAAGCCCTTGCATCGCCCGGCCCCCAAAACCAACGACGTATTGACAAGCCTCCTGATTCGGACCTGGACTCTGTGCTTCACGGATTCGATACTATCGCGTTCGCTGCAAGCCACTCACGAAGCGCGATGCGAACAATGGGCGTGCCAAGGGCCGTATCCGATGGAACCCGCAGAAAATTGCTTTCCTTGACGAACGGAAGGGAGAAATAGTCATCGCTTAGTGCAAGCCACGTTTCGATGCCATAGGCCGCCGCATGCCTGAGAATTGACATCGTGCGCCCAAAGCCGGCACGGACCTCGCCGAAGCGTGGTGGATAGTGCAATGTAGTTCCGACAACCCGGGCACTGAGTTCGACAGGCAACAATTCGGCGGTCCGTGCCTCACCAAGTGTCGCAGTCCAGGTGGTAGTCAGGATCAACTGAACGCCGGGGTAAGGCGCCAGCACGTCGATGAGATACGGAACAAATTCAAACGGCGGCCTTCCCGAATCCAGTGAGACATTACCATCCCTGTCAACCAGTCCTTCGCCGACGTTCAATACCCCTCCAAAGCCGATGTAGAGAGTTGGGGCTTTGGGATTCAATTTCCAATTTGTGGACCCATGTTTCATTTCGTATTCCTCTGTTAATTCACAGGGGCTGCTCCGGATCGAACTCGCGCTTGTCAGCTTGAGCTTCGGACACCAACCTAACCAATGGGGCCGCTCAATAGCCGCTCTTCCCACCTGGCGACGCGGAATGGACAGGCAGCCTGTTTCCCAACCGTCAACTAAATCAGCATCGACTGGCTGATGTCTTGATACGAGTGCACTCGATTGCGAATCCTCCATTTTTCCCAGACGTACTGAGCTTCCTCGCTGAAGCCTGGAGAACCCTTGAGCTGATAAATCCTTCCGGATATCGTCATTCCGACTAGTCTTGAACGGTCAAACCGAACAATCGCGGAACTGACCCTTCCCGTGCGTTTGCTAACTCGCACGCCGACGAAGTGTCGTGTCCCACTACATGTTTCATAAATCCGCCATTCTTCAAGAGTTACGTCTGGTTGGGCCGTCACTGGAACGCACATCCATATTGTCATCTTCCCTATCCCCTCTTGGTTAGCCCGGGAGACACATCGATTTATAGATCTACGATGAGGCCCGGGTTGAACAATGGATTCTCATAGGCTTTAGGGTTGCGTGACCCTGTCAAGCGGTTCAATGGATATCCTCTCGGGTTGCAAATTACTCTGCATTTCCCGACGGTATAGTCGCAGGACTCGTGGACGTGACCATGTATCCAAAGGTCAGCCTTCTCCACGAGATAAGTCAGGTCGCTCGCGAGTGAAGCATTCAGTGTGTTGCCCCTGTATGCTGCTGCAATCGATAATGGATGCGGTGCGTGATGCGTCACCACCACAGTCTTTCCCGCGAACGGCTCGGACAGTTTCCGTTCAAGCCAAGCTCTGGACTTTCTGTGCTCGGCCTCCGCATCATGTGGAAGGAAGAAGGCTCCCGTCACGCCACGTCTGATTATGCGGTGGTCGGTCAACGAAACTGCAGCCTCCAACATTGCAGCCTCCTTCAATGCCGGGCGAAGGCAATAGTCTGTCCAGAGGCAGGTACCCAAGAATCGCACGTCACCCATCACCAGTTCATCGCGCTCCAAAAAGTGCACTTCAGCTGCTGGCGACGTTAGTCGGAGATCGTGTTCGATTGAACATAGATTCCCACCGTACAGTTCATGGTTTCCATAAACGTAGACAACGGGAACCGGGTACGCATCGTAAGTGCTGAGAGCGAGGTGGTGCACATGGATGTCACCGGCAAGGACAAGGACGTCGACATTCCAAGCCGGTAACAGCGGCTCGGCACCCGGCGCCCCAGGCTGCGCGAATTCATGATGCAGATCGGATGCTATTTGTATGCGCACGCCTTACTCCCCACCGTGGCGAAAAACAAATCCTTCATAGCGGCCTCCCCACTCGGTTGACAGCCTTTTCAGTTGCCAATTGTAGATGTATACACAGTAGATGTAAACAAAGTAGACGTATATCCGGTAGACGAATGTGACGAGATGGGCGACGCTCGCGCCCATGGGTACTGACAAAAACAAATCCGATCAGCCGCTCCGCGAGCGCCTCGCGGGCAATCTGCGACGCATTCGACTACAGAAGAACTTTTCACAGGAGGCGCTTGCGGAGAAGTGCGGCTTCCACAGAACATACATTAGCCAGGTGGAGCGCGGTGCCACGAACATAACAATTGACAATCTGCAGAAAATCGCAGCTGTTCTCGAAATTGACGCCAAAGACCTTCTCAGCAACGGTCCGTCGAATTAACGCGCGTGTAATCGCCTATGCCCTTGCTGTGGACGGCATTAAACCGCACGTCATCGAAAAGCGAACCAACTGCGAGATCAAGCGAGCCTTTTCCGTACGCATAAGACTCCGGCACATTTTCGTTCGCGACCGGAGACACGGCCATGGACGTCGTCTCCAGATCTGGGATGATTTCGTGTTCCGCCGCTACTCATGTCGACGGCCTCACGTAGACTGCGCGAAACGCAGCATTAATGGCGGTATTTTTCGAACTATCAGTAGTCCAACGATGTTGTGTCGTTATGTGCAAATCGGGAGCCCAGGGCATGGACTATATTTACGAGCCATGTCTTGCCGTGACCGGTCGCGACGCAGCCCGTGCCGTCGTTGAGGGCGCGCATCAGACCACACACCGGATGCGGTATGAACCGTGACGTATCAGCGGTGCAATCAGGAAATTAGGCGGCTTTGCTCCGCGAATCTTCGATGCCGGAATGTAGTCCATTCAATCGAGCATGCTCGACGCAACAAGGCGACAAGCATGGGAGTCCGGGGCATGGACTACATTTATGTGGCGCGTTTCACGTTGACCGTGCGCGACGCAGCCTGCGCCGCCGCGCGAGCGGCCGACGCAAGAGGCTCTAGCAAGGTATTTCAATTGCGCGGACAGCAACTCGCACATATACGCCCCCAAACGGCTCCGGAATTTCCGCGGGTTGTCATCCCGGCTTTCTGTATAGCGATTTTTTAAGCGCGCTTAGTGAGGTAAGCGCCGCCAATGTCACTCTGGCAGCCTCCCTTCTGCGCCAATCTGCTTGCACCGCAAGCGAGCGACCATCGCTCATCGCGACGTAGTCCCCGAATTTCCGGCATCGCAATGCTTCGACGTCACGGCAAACCCGGGGCTGCACTTTTTGTGTGCGCTCAATCGCGACGTCTGCCTCTCTCGCCTCTTTCCTGTTGCGCTCTTTCGCAAGGCGGTCGCCCTGCGTCTTCGCTATGTGGCTTGCCTCCGCTGAAATTCGCTTTCGTGGCCCTTTCTGTAAGGCGCTAGCTCTCGCCCACACTCGCGCGGCGCGATGTATTGGTGGCCGTTTAACTTTCGTTGCTATACCTAGTATCTCAACAACGATACCAAAGTACCCATTCGTCTCGACCGGACTGCGTAACGAATCTCCGAACAGTGGCCTCCAAAGCCAGAGTACGGAGGTAGCATGAAAATCTCGTTCCAATTCAAAGCGTTAGAAATTTCTCGTTACCGTGTAACTTACTACTGTAACGAGGACGGAAAACCGTCGGGAAGCGGCATGGGCATTCTGGAACCGCCCTCAATGACTATAACTTACAAAGAACTAATTTCGCGCCAAAAACAACTCCATTCGCCGGACGGCCAGTCCTCCGCCGTCGGCTCCAGTACCTCGCAAGTCATGCGAAACCTCATGTCTTCCTTGCATTCTTATTTGGCGTTCAACTGCAAAACTATCGACGCTGTCGTCGGAAAGGAGTTGCTTGGTGACTTTGACGCAAAGCTCCGGTCATATTCAGAAACGCTCTCGGTCTCAGAGCACACGAGAGCGGACCGCCGGAGTCATCTTCGTGCCTGGCGCGCCACGGCACAAACACTGCTCTCGGAAAAGCGCCTAAGCGCCACTCCTGATGGCGAGCAGCGTGCTCCCGAGAGTGATTTCCACGAGAAGTTGCGGCACGCAATTGCTGCCTCCGGAGAGAACCCGATGGAATTAGCACACCACGCTGGCGCCTCCGAGCAGGCTGTTAGGCGCTGGCTGAAAGGGGCGATACCGAACTCCCGTGCACTGCCTTCGTTGCGACGTCTCGAACTCGCGCTTGGACTCGAACCCGACGCATTGCGTCGCCTGCTGCCAAAACAGCGGGAGCCACGGTGTTTCCCCGCACCGATGGAACCCCAAGTGAAGCTTCCTTATCGCGTACGATTAAAAGAACGGATAGCAGACACGTATCGCCTGAAGTTCAAAGACATCAATCCCTCGTTTGCGGCCGAGTGGCGGGCCTTGCTCGACTACAAAACTTCGAAACACCCACCGAAGCTAGCACGGTCTTCGCGCGGCAGATGGCGTCTATTACCGATGCACAAGATGGACCGCCAGCTCCCAATGTATGCGCAGAAGGGAAACCAGCCGTGTCCTACAGCCCAGCTAAACTTCGACCAGTTCCGTGCGTTCGCGGGCTATCTTGCTCGACCCGTAACAACTGGGGGCTTCGGAATTACGCCAGACGAAGCGCAGACGTTGGCATGGCTCGCGGTTCCGGAGGCGGTCAATGGCTACCTGGAATTCCTGACCGAGCGCTCGGACGGGCTTGAACATGGTGGGCATTTAAAACTCGCAAATCTCGCGGGTAGCTTGACGCATCCTGTTTATGGCTACTTGACGCAGCAGCCAGAGTTCGCCGAGCGCTTGCCCCACAGTTACGCTTCTGTCGACTGGACTAAAATCTGCGAAGCAACGCACGCCCTATGCGCCGGGTGGAAACGGGATGCGCGAAGCATCTCCCGCGACCCCACGGCACCTATTCAGAAACTGCTGAACCTTCAGGAACCGTTCGCACCAGTCCAGAAAGCCATTGAGCTCCTGGATTTAGCAGCTGCTTCCTCGCCTTCCGGTAGTCTCGATGAGGCGCTCCACAAGCGTGACGCGCTCCTCTTGTCGATGCTCATGGCCAACCCCTTGCGCCGCCGCAATTACGTGTTGATGACGTGGAACGAGGACAATACAGGGGTGCTATATCAACGGCAAGACGGGCAGTGGCGTATCCGGTATGCGGCCGCCAACGACTTTAAGAACGAAGGAACTTCTTCGAACCAGGGTTACGACGCTCCCTTGCCTCGCGCCCTCCAAAACCGGATAGAGGTTTATTTGGAAGAATACCGCCCCCGTCTGGTCCGTGAGGCACCTGACGCCGCTTGGGTCTTTCCAAGTAGCATCGGTACGAAATGGTCAGGGCTCGACAGACATGTTGCCAAGCTAACGCGGCGCTTGATACCTGAAACGCCGTCCGGCTTTGGACCGCATGCATTCCGGCATTTGGTAGCGACCGACTATCTTCGCAAGCATCCCAACGATTTCCTTACGGTTGCAATCTTGCTTCACGATACCCTCGAGACCGTCTTGAAGGCGTATGCGCACTTGCGGCAAGACGAATCGTTCGAAAAATATGAGGCTCACATTCGAGGCGAATCGTTTTAATTTGCCACCTCCTTCCTTGGAGCATGACGTGTTGCCGCCGCAGCGAACTTCGGTTGCGGCGGTGTACACGGCGCCGGCTCATCTCCCCCGCGAGCGGAATTGTTCGAACTCTTTCCAAGCTCACCGCGCTTCCCGCACTTTCCTGATTGTGAAGCGGTCTAAATATTCACTACAGGCCTCATTGGGGTGCGCATTCGCGACAGCAATCGGATAAGGCTGTGTGGAAACGCCAAACGACTCGGTTTTCGGGTGTCGCTTTACCCTTTCCGAGGTGCCGCCAAGCCAATACAGCGCGATCTGAAGGGTCGAGTTTTTTGACTGGAGGGCGTTTTCACACATCTCGGATGATTGATGTCGGGCAGTGCTTCGCGATCTTTGACCTTTCTGCCGCTGATTTCAATTGTTAGCTTGTCGCGACGGCTGCAGCATTTAAACCTTAAATACCATTACGCCGTCGCAATGACTAAAACTCGGTTCAGATACTTTTCTGAATCCATTGGGATTCTCAACGGAGGAGGGGGGTAGACCACCGCGACCGTTTGATAGCGCCCAAGCGGGAAGCCAGGGGCGCGGCCCGGTGCGAAGTCGGAGGGCGGCTGGCGTGAGATGAATTCACGTTTAAGTTCGACTGGTGCGAGCGTATCATCGCGACTCGCACGCCCCGATGGCGCGATACCGGCTCCGAGGCTGCAAGCGCTGGGCAGCACACTCTCCCACGTTCCGTGGGCTGGGGGTGCTTTGCCCCTCCAGCACTCTTCCTCACCAAGGCTGCACATAAGGAAGTCTATATTAAGAGTACTGTAGGTTCTTTAGACGGGTGTCTTTGCTGGAGCAGCCCGCTGAAACACATGACGCATCCTGCCACTTAAACTTGCGGGTAACCTCCGCTCATGCTGGGTTCATTGACGGAATCGATGGTCGGTTCCGCTTATTGCAGGACGACTGATCGGGCTCGAAGCGCCTCATAGAATTGTGCCGATTCCGGCAAGATGTCCGTAAGGCCGTCGCGCGCACCCTCCGAATCAAGAGCATGCCAACTCATCGTGGTACATGCATCGAATGCATCGACGATTGCGAGTAGAACGGCGTGCTTCAAGTCAGGCGAACGCGCAAATTGTTCCTTGTTGTTGCTCGCAGCCTGCTGAACGAGCAACTCGATTTCGCGCAGCTTGCCCTTGAGCACCCCGTTCACGTACAGAAGTTGATCATCGTCGGTCAGTGCGCCCTCGAAAAGGCCGTTGACCTTCTGGATAATTGCTTCGAGGAGTGGCTCGTCCTTCTCCTGGACCGAACCACTTCCGACGGCATCCATGGGCGGCAACTTCGGTGCCTTCCCCCTGACTCAGGTTTAGATTCTGGCGCCGTATTTCTCAGGTTGTAGTGCTTCGGCATGACCTTCGATAGGTCGACGGTGTCGCGCTTCCTGCCGAACTCCGGCGGCGGAATGAGCCGTTTGTAGACAGGATGCGTTTCTCGATGTCCGTATTGCCGTAGTCGAAAATCTGAGACAGGAGCGCGCAGAGAGGCTCGAACGCGCCCAGTCGTTCTTGAACAGGACCAGCGCGTCAAGCGTATCCTTGACCGCCTGCTTCGCCTTGGCCTCCGGCTGTACGGCTGCCGCGGCCATGTCCAGCCGTGCTGCCCTGGAGCGCCTGAGGAGCCGGCCGACAACGGGTTCGATAGCAGTGTGTAGTTACGCTTGCCTCCTCTTGTAGTCCATCTCGAAGTTGACCAAGCGGTCAACCTCGAAGTCGTCGCAATAGCACGCGGCATCGAACTTGGCGCGCAGGTCGTAGACGTGATGCGAGTCGGTAATGGCGTCCATCAAGAGCGCTTCGGTTTATCTGGGCTAAAGTGATTTGGGATATTTGACGTAAACCCCGTGGTGACACTTCGGAATTGGAGGGCAAATCGCCATGAGCGCTGGTTGGTACTTCACAGCTCCTTGGGATCCTGTGTCAATTCGGCGAGGAGATGCCCTTGGGTTCCGCGCTGGTGCTGATTACTTCGCCGATATGCTGGCGCCCGGCTTGAGTAACAGCACCTCCGACGCGAGGTGGATATCGATCCTCTCTTGGTGTCTTAAGTGGTCGCACGTTGCGTGGCGGAACGCTGGCGGTGACAACCTGACCCGACGTGATGATCAGCGCGCGCGCTATGCGTGGCTACGGCCGCTAGAACTTCTCTGGGTGGACCGCACATTGGTGTCCGGGCAAACCACTGGTCAGCTTCGAGGGCGCCGAAGCATCGAGCGGTGGCAAAAATCCGGCCGGCAGCTTCCGAATTTCGCGATGAGCACGGACCAGTTCCGTCGATACCGCCAGGTCGGAATGTACGGCGCGTACCGCGTCGTGCTGCGAAAGGTCCCCGGGCTCACGACCGGCGACGGCTGGACACCCGCAGCAACGACTCTCGCGCTCGCGAACCTCGTCAACGACAGTCTCCCTCGCGATGTACGGATGAAGCAGGAGCACTTCGAGAATGGTACGAGGTGGGGCCGCTGGAGCGGTGGAGACGAGGCGCGCTACTGGGTCGAGCGCGGCTGGCGAACCGCGTGCGCAGCCGTTGGTGGCTTCTTGCCCACGCCCGAAGACGCCGTGCGCAAGCAACTCCCCAAAGAAGAGCGGTGCCTCCTTGAGCCCTTGCTGTTCGGTGCCGGCTCCACTTGCCGCGTTACGGCCGAGGTACTCAGCAGCGCGAAGCAAGCGAGGACTCACGCCGACCTGTGTGATGCGCTTGCCAACTCCACGGCGCTCTCAAAGCAGCTTGAGCCCGCGTCGCTCGCATCGCTCCCCGCTTTCACGCGCTTCGCCGACGCCGCCATGCACGCCATGCGTGGGCTCTGGGATGAAATCAACCACGACGACGCGAAGCAGGCGCCTGCCGTCGAGAAGCTCGCTCGATCAGCCGAACTGCGATCGCGACTCGACCGATTTCGCGATGCAGGCGAAGCTTGGCTGCGTGCGCCAGGACGAAGTGTGTTCCCGCACGAGCATGTGGTCACCCGCCTCGCCGAGTCGATGCGCAACGCAGCGACTCCTTCCGCCCAACTGCGGGCGCTGGCCCGCCATCATTACGAATACGGAGGCGGCCGACGCTGGTTCCGAGAGCAAGCTGGCAGGATGGTGCCGCTCGTGTCCGACACTGGCATCGCCGCGAGCGACTACCGCTTCCGGCTGCGTCCGTTGTCACGCCTCGCTGCCCAGTGCGGGGTCGCTAATATGAACGTCGCGCTCGACGCTGTTTCACGGTATGAGCCCGAGGATGAGGAGGCAGACGCGCTGTGAACATCCCAACCTGGAAAGACGCGCTTCCGATACCTCCTCCCGGCGGCCGACTCCAGGAGGCGTGGATGACAAGCTTCGACCAGCCGGAAACCGGACTCTTGGTCGAGCATCTGCTGCCGTCGTTATTGGGCGCGAGCCACTCACTCTCGCAGGAGGTCCAGGAGCGAACCATGTTCTTCGGCGAACTGGGTACGACGCTCGAGGCTCTTCATGGCCGGTTCACTGTTATCTCGTCTCCGCCGCGCGCAGTTCGAGAGCACTCACAGTACCCGTGGCTGTGGCGCTATGTGAGTCACTTCACTGTCGGTGCGGAATCCCGCGCAACGCAGCATGCGAAGCTGTGGGCGTTTCACTGGAAGGTCGGCGACGCGGAACACCTTGAGCTATACGTCTCGTCGACGAATCTCACGACACCGGCGTTCACGGAGCAGGTGCAGGCTGGCTGGCAGGTCTTGCTCCGACTCGGTCAGCGTAATAGCGCAGTGACACGTCGGACGTGGGGAGAGTTGATTCCGTTCCTCACCGCGCTTGGTGCCTCCGCTGGAGACGTCGCTGCGACGAGAATCGACCGTCTCGTCGCTTTACTTGGTCGCGTCGAGTGCCCGGCCGGCGTCACATTCGTCGTTAGCATTCCTGGTCGCAAGCGTGCAGCCCGCCAGTTGCAGCAGTTTGAGCCGACAGAACTTCACGTGCTGACGCCGACGATCGGAGAGTGGAACGAACGAACGCTCGCGGCTTGGAGCGCCGACGTCGGCGTCGCCCCGAGGAAGGTCCGCCTCAACTGGATCGCCGAGACGCACCCTTGGGCCGAGACGAAGGGCTGGGAGCTCTCAAAGACGACGAGCGAGCAACTCGCGCAAACCGGCGTACGGCTCGAGTGCATTCCGAACGACGCGAGGCTCACCGAGCAGCATCGTGATGCTGACCCACGTTGGAGCCACGCCAAGCTCTACCTACTGCGCAATCGGCGAAGACACCGACTACTCGTGACATCGGCCAACTGGAGCATGGCAGCTTGGGGGGCCGGCAATTCCCCACCGCGCAACTTCGAGCTTGGCGTCATCTTCGAGTCCGATTGGACGGAACTGCAATCGATGTGCGAGCCGTTCAATCCACCGGCCACCGTCCCCTTCTGTGTCAACCGTGCCGACGACGACGAGCGCACATCCGCTCTCGAATGGGCGGAAGCCAGTTGGGACGGGAAGCGTATTCGCCTTCGCGCGAGAAGCTCCAAGCCCGACGAGCCTATCATCGCCATCATCACGTTCGCCGGCGGCACGGAGGATAGGATGGCACTCGTCGACGGCACAGCCACGATGCCGTGGAAGGATCCCGAGCAAACGCCACTCTCCGCGTGGTTCATACAGGGCCCTGAGACGCTGGCGGTCGATGTTCTTGATCTTCGCCCGCCCGCCGAGTTCGCCACGACGCCGTTGCCAGAGGTCGATCCGTCTCTGGCCGCTGCGTTGCGAGAAGCATTCCTCCTTCACCGGTACGGGGGGAGCGTCCTCGATCCCGATTCCATTCCGGGCTTTGGCGGTGGACACAGGCCCCTAGGCGTCGGCGCGCCCGCTGCCGACTATTCGGTACAAGCGTGGCTCGACGGCCGTGCGGCGTTCCACGTGGTCGACCGTTGGCGCGCTGCTCTCGTAGAGGCGCAAACTGACCCCATCCTCCTCGAGCGAGTGCGCTTGGACGGCGAGGGACTGCGTGCGCTCTACGAGCGTCGCGAGGGGCCAGCTGCCGGACTCGTGGTTGAAGAACTTGGTTGGAGGCTCGACGAGGAAACATGATGGCCGATTTTCAGATTGACGCACGCAAGTGGCGCTTCCTCGACAACCCGCGTCAGTACATTGAGCGACAGCGACAATTCCTCGATCGAGAACAGGTCAGTGGAGAGAAGCTGCTGAAGACCGAGCCGCTCATGAGGCAGTTCACGACAGCGAAGGAGATCCTCTCGCGCCTCGCGAGCGGACTTGGCGTCCTCCTTGCCGACGACGTGGGCCTCGGGAAGACGACCGTTGGGGCACTCGTCGCGTGGGTCGTGGCATGCCAAGACAAGCGTGTCCGCATCTACGCGCCCAACGAGGTTTTACGTCGGCGCTGGGCAGAGGAACTCGAGCGACACGTGCCCATGCTCACGCAGTTTGGCGCGAGCTACGACCGCATCAAGCCGGGTGACATCGGGAAGCTAAATTCAGGCCGAATTCAGGTCGCAACCCACCACGCCCTAGTCAAGAGCCACGGCAATAGCGAGCAGCGCACCGCGTGCGACCTGATGATCATCGACGAGGCACACCGCGCGAAGGGTGACGGCAGCGCATTCAAAGAGGCACTTTTTAACCTCGGTGACCGCGCCAAGCGGAAGCTAATACTCACCGCTACGCCTTACAGCATCAGGCTCGCCGAACTGGAACAACTGCTACAGTTCGCTGGCGCCACCGAGCTCGATTCCGTGCGCCGATACGCAGCTGACCTAACGCGGCTCTATGCGCTTGGCGACGGACACGATGTCGTCGCTGAGTCTAAGCGCCTCGTGAGTGCTGCTAGAGCTGCTATCGACGAGCTTCAGCCGTACGTCATTCGTCACAGTATCGACGACCTATCAGCAGCGGAGCGAAACCACTTTGGCGCTGTTGGAGCCGGGCGCTGGGAGATCTCAACGGCACCAGCGACGCGCGAGGATCTCCAGTTCCTGCTGCGGATGGACCGCCTCCTCCAGCTGACTCCGGAGCGCAAGGGTGAACGCCGTAACGATCCACGGTTCCACATCGGCTGGCAGTGTGTTGGCACCGAACTCGAGCGAGCGGCAGATAGGTCCAACGGCAGCTCCGACCACGCCGTTCTCCGCCACATCAAGGAGGCGAGAAAGTCGCTGACCGCCCGTCGCGCAAAGCCACACCCGAAGATCGCGGCAGTCAGCGAGGCTGTCCGGCCGTTACTCGACGCTGGCGAGAAGGTGCTCATGTTTTGCCATCACCGCGCTACCGCGAGTGAACTGCTCGGGGCACTGGAACTATCGCTGAAAGCAGAGACACGTTTGCGCAATAGCCCGCCCGAGAACGTGTGGCGTACGGCTTGGGAGTCGTTGCTAATCGACGAAGATCCCCTCGTGACACCAATCGTCGAGTGGCTCTGCACGCCTGGCCTGCGATCGCAAGTTGGTGATTGGATTGGCGTGCCGGCCAGCACCGCGACGGGCCTAGTCAACCAACTCAAAACGATCAGGCCGCGCAACGCATCCGCCGGCGTGCCGACAATTGCGGCGGCGGCGAAGACACTGGTGGATGCCCTCCTCGATTCACAGTCTACGTCGACGCGCGCGCTCCTGAAAAATATCGCGACGGGACGGGACACTTTCGGCGGCAAGACCTCGCACTTCCCTGGACGCCTCGACGACGGCCATAGGGCCATGGGTTCATGGATCCACGACGGCCACGGCGAACTGCCAAAGACGCTCTACACGGGCAAACCAGACATCGTTCTGGCTCTTTTCAATAGCCCATTCGGTCCCGATGTACTGGTCACGACTGACCGTCTCAGCGAAGGCGTCGACCTGCACCGCTGCTGCCGACACTTGGTTCACTACGAGCTCGATCCCAGCCCCGTGCGCACTTTACAGCGCAATGGACGCATTCGTCGGGTCGGTTCGTGGGCGGCGCTCACGGGTCAGCCGATCCGTTACGCGTATCCGACGTTCGGTGGTACTCGCGACGAGAAGGCTGTTGGCGTCATGAAGCAGCGCATTGACGCCTTCGGACTGCTGCTCGGCGGGGTCCCGTCGCTCGACGATGACTCCGGTGACAGCGAGCAGAGCTTCGCTGAGGCTGTGCTTCGCCTTACGAGAGAGAGGCTCAAGTCGCTCAATGGAAAGCTTGCCGTGTCGTGCTAACCCGAACCTTAAGCGCGCTGCACACGTAAACCTTTGATTTTACGTCGTTATGCGGGCCAAACGGGGAGTGGTTAGTGGGTAAGGATGGGGTTGTGTTGACTAGGTCGAGGACCGTTTTCTGAACCAGTATGGGTCGCGTGATCATGATGATCTTGGCTTCCGGATTGAGGAAAACGTCCGCACGTACCCGCTGGGAGTTGCAGTGAAGTACGGGGCGCACTTCAGAGCGAGCGGAACGCCCGTTCCACAACCGCCAAGCCCTTGTAGGCTGAGACGGCCGTCTCGGCTGGCAGATGCTGCGCCGGCACACTGATGCGCGCCCGTTCCAGACCATCGAGCGCAGCTTCCTGCCGAATCTGTCCTCCCTTGCGCGCCCTCATGAGGCCCTCGTCGGTGAAACTGGTGAAGCTCAACCCGAAGTGTTTGGCCATCCGCAAATGATCGATGACGCCGCACACACACAGCGAAATTGCCTCCGCACCCTTGAGGCGGTTCCGGGCGCGCGTGTTCGCCTCGGCGATTTTCCTCAGTTCGGTTTCGGTCGCGCATTCCGCTTTCCAGCGGGTGAAACTCGCCTCGTGACGTAAATCAGCGCCTGTTCGTTATCGTCCTTCCGCAACAACCGCTTACGATCTTCCCAGAGAGACAGGGACAAGCATCAGCATTGCGAAAAACAGTAGGGTGCTCTCGAAGCGTTTTCTTCACCCAAGCGCGGGTCTTCCTGTCAATTACTTCCTCAGTGAGCTTGAGTCTTCCGTCAACGTCGAGAAAATGTTCGAGCGATGCCACAAGTAACTCCAACAAGTCACGGAGCAAAAAGCGAAGCTCCTCGACTGTTATGAGCGACGCACTATCGTTTGTGTAAACTTTATGAAGCATTCGGAAACCGTGTCGATGGTGCGTAATCTCTTTTGAAACGACTCCAAGCTGATAGCTGGGGTAATTCGGGTGACCAAACTCACTCAGGAATTCGTAAGCATTCCGGATACCTCGTACGGATCTGTCCACCAAATCGATTCCGTTTAACAGATCTCTCGCCTCTTGATCGAAATGTCCGTCCTTGACTTCATAGCCCCTTCGCCGCTTGCCCTTGAGACCATTTGCGGAATAGTCCTCCCAATCAATACGTGTTCCCATCCCGCGCCGAAACAGGACGAACTGCACATCAAGCACCCAATCACCACCGGTGTTTGGCGATCCATCCACGGGAGATAAACGCGATACATCACGATAAAACAGCGCGTACGCTCCGATTTGCTCAAGAATGGCTCGAGTAAGGACAAGAGCGGGAAGTAAGACGCTGGACTCCAAAGAAGACTTAATTATCACTAGATGCTCGGATATGGCCCTCTTCTTCGTCCAGCGGAAAGCGTGTAGCAAATTTGCAGTTCGACCAACGCCGTAGACGTGCGCAGCGATGGTCTGTGCAGGTATCTCGCTTGGTTGGACATTATCTGTTATCCCCCTCGATTTGAAAGCCGCACCAGCGCGCGCCTGCAAATCCGCGACGTCGCGCGGTAACGCTGACCTATATTCGAACGATTCGGTATCCGTCAATTCGCACGCGAGATCATCTAACCTGCTGAGGACGCTGGACAACTGTCCATCGCCCTTTTCCAATAGTTGGCGTAACGAGAACACTGCCGAGCAAGGCCGGTTATTCGGTGACATCGAGCTTTCCTAAGTAACTCACACCGCTGGCACTAGCACCCCCGACCATGCACTTCAATTCCCAGCAGAACACCCACCAACGCCGCGTGACCTCATGAAAGTGTGCCGGTCGAATCGAATGAGGGAGCGGGTCCCATGAATCCTTTGGCGACGCGGACGCATGGAGGTTGGCGCCACACGGGCGGTAATTCTGGATGCCGTTTAACATTAAGACCATTTGGTGGTCCGAAATGGACCCGGTAAGCAATTTATCAGTGGTCGTAAAGCCAGTCATGACGCAACGGTTATCACGACAGTGAGCAAATTTTCACTAAACTCATCTTGTCTTTCACGAGGGACATGGCGCGCATCTCTCGTCCCGGTTCGTCCTGATCTGAGGCGATCGACTCCTCGCGCTCTGTGGCTACAAGCCATCTTGCCTCAGTTGGCGCCACTTGTTTCGGCGTTTGCACCTAACTTTACCGCGTGGAACACTCCGTTCGCATCCGCCTCGATGTCCCAGACGCCGTGCTCATCTGGGCGATAGAGCACATACGTTACTTTCTCCTGGCTCTTTTCTTTGTACAGTGCACCCTTTGGGTTGCCTCGATCAGTTCGGAAATCTTTGCGTGCACGGTCGTAGTGGCGGCGGTTGACATCGTTAATAGTGAAGAAGCAAACGTTCTCGCGGACGTCGCTGCGATCCTCATCGGGGTATTGGAATTCCAGCCATTCCGAGATTTCCTTCACCGAACACGAACGGCCTATCGCTCGTACCGCTTCTAATACATGCCAGTACTTCGGCCCCTTAGACCTAGTTGCTGATCTGGCATCCGTTTCGAGGCTTCGGTCAGTCAAGATATTCACCGGTGCCCCCTGCTTTCTAAACTATTAATTGCGGCGGTAATTGTAGTACTGCGTCTAAGGTGTATAGTTCGGCTGCCGTGTTAGCCCTCGCGATCATTTTGGCCGCCATGCATGTGTAGATACAACGGTATCACGGGATTGGCCCGCAACTAATTGCGGTCGTCTGAAAAGCGTACGGTTTACCGCATTCCGAACACACATCCCAGCCCGAAGCGCAAGCAGCACGTGCTCCTGGATCAGCGGCAAGGCAGGCTGCGGCTCGCGTCGAGGCGCTCGAGGGCCTGCTCTGCAAGTCGGGCCGAGTACTACTTTGCCGACCAACGATGTCCCAGATACCGCGATAGCTGACGCGGCCTTCGGCGTCGAACAGGTGCTGGCCTTGCCATGCGATGCGAAATTCCCGGTGCTTGCGAGCACCAAGTCGGTTTAGCGCTGCGCCGCGTGAACGTGCGCGAGGCTGCTTTTCATTGGCTACTGGCTTACGCATGCATGATGCTACGCGCCCTGACGTTTGCCTCTATTGCGGTCGTTTTGTTGGAGGTCGATTTGATGGGCCGTGCGGGAAGCGGCAGCGGAAGTATGTGTCCGCCAGCGGGACTGCTCAAACGAGACGGCGCCGCATCCAATCTGGTCTGTTGGCGGGAGCGGCGGTGCGGACACTCAACGTCACGCTTTCTGGCCTGGGGGATAACCCGTCTTGATCTCAGCCGATAAGTCCAAGAGATCGTGCGACACCTCTAAAACATAGCACGGCGACATCGAGGGACTGGTGAACTGCGCAGGTTAGTATTCTCATCGATCCGCGTGGTTGAAGGGAAGTCCGAGTTTGCTTCGACTGCGCAATGAGATGTCCCTTAAGAGCATAGTTCCCGTCCACCGTTTCCTTCCGCGATGGATGTTATTTCGTCCTACTAACCAATTGACGAAGTCCATCTTGTGGAGATTTGGAGAATTTTCAGCGCCCTTCCCACCCCCCTTTTCGTATCGCACATCGACCGAAGGACCGGATCAGGAGATCCAGAAGGCCGCCAGCCATTTGAACAGTCCACGCCCAGGTGGGGGCGCTGGGAGCAAGAGGCGGCGTCGGTGCGAGAACGCGGTCTCCGCGCACGATTTTGCTCACAGCGTAAAACCATGTGGTGCGCCTGCGGTATCCAAACCAACAATGGTGTACTGAGGCGTGCATGCATGACCACAGATCCCCGCGCTTTTTGATCTCATTGGTGCGATCACTCATCCTCCGCCCCCCCCCTTCCCGACCGCTCTTCGCCACCCACCGTTGCGCAGGAGCTACACATCTCCATCATAAAACCCCCTGTATCTCACTGAAAATATTGAATTTTCCTCCGAAAAGTGCGACACTATTGGGCAATTCAGTGTGTAGTTTTGATGGGGATTTTTTTGACTATGGGTGCAGTTATGGCGCGCAAAGCGATTGTTGTTACCAACTGCACCAACAGGAAGCGTCTGACTGGCGCGGGTGTCGCCCTGACCGCAGTCGAAACGAGCGGTCCGCTCGCCACTGTTGCTGCCCGTTGGGCCAAAGCCGTTCGGAAGGCAAGGTCGTCGAGTCAAGCTCGGGACGTTTACATGGGGCGAGCCTTTACAGAGGCGCAGCACGTAACCGCGACTCTAAAAGGCACGTTACACATCATCTCCGCGGGACTCGGCGTGGTTGATGCTGCAGATCGTATCCCGTCGTACGACCTGACCGTTTCCGACGGTACGAATTCATTGAAACCCTTGCTCATCCGGTTGGGTAAGGAGCCGAGTGACTGGTGGACAGCATTAACGGCAGAACTGGGAGGCCAACACTCTGTCTCAGCATTGCTTGACCGACATCCAGACGCCCTGGCGCTCTTCGCGTTGCCGGGAAGTTACGTCGCCCTGATTGCTCAGGATCTGGCTTCCCTGACCAAAACCCAAGTCAACCGGATCCGCATCATCACGTCGGGTCATGGTCGGACGTTGGTGCCCGACAATGTCCGCCACGTCGCTCTGCCGTATGACGAACGCCTGGAGGGTTCAGCTTACGCGGGTACACGAACTGATTTTGCGCAGCGGGCGTTGCGCCACTTCATTGAAGTGCTGGACGGTCATCGACTCTCTGCTGAAGAAGCAAGAGCAACTGTGGCGAATGCAATGCGTAATTTGAGGAAGCCCGTTGTTCCGGTACGGGAAAAGAAAACCGATGCAGAAATTTTGGCGCTTCTGCGAAAGAACTGGCACCGGTTTGATGGAGCATCAACACGATTGCTGCGTTGCCTACGTGATGAAGAGTTGGTCGCGTGTGAACAAGGGCGATTTCGCGGTCTTTGGTGTGAACTCCAGCAAGAACTCGACACAAAGGGCTAACGTCGGCATGGCTAGGAATGAGATCGTGGTACGAGCACTGCGTACGACCCAGGGTGAAGGCCTGGATGTCTATGCTTTCTTCATTCATGGGTCAGACATCGTAAAGGTGGCGGACATATCGAGGGTAGACCGCGACGAATCGGACGTCCTGAAAGGCTTTCAGCGACCGGAGATTCGAACCCACGTCAAAGGTATCGTTGACTATTTGAATCAGGGCAATGTCCTATTTCCGAACGCGATCATCCTTGCGATGTCGCCGGCAGTTCATTTCGCCGCCGCTCGCGGTACAAAGCCCACAGGAGATCAGGGAATTGCGCAAGCTGGTACTTTGACGATCCCTGTCTATGACGAGGGGCGGCGGGTTGCGTGGATTGTGGATGGTCAGCAGCGTTCGCTGGCCTTGGCACAAGCGGGAAAGAAGAGCATTCCGGTACCAGTTGTCGGCTTTGTCTCAGATAACCTGGAAGTTCAGCGTGAGCAGTTTATTTTAGTTAATAAGGCGCGGCCGCTCCCAACCCGATTAATCAATGAGCTTCTACCTGAGACTCGGAGTATTTTGCTGCCTCGTGAATTAAGTGCGCGCAAGGTTCCGTCCGAGATTTGCAATTTGCTTAATCGTGACCCGGAATCGCCATTTCACAGGCTGATCAAACGTATCTCAGAAAAAGGCAGCAGCACGAGTGTCATTACGGACACCGCCGTGATTGCAATGATTCGTAACAGCATGAACAATCCATTAGGGGCACTTGCCCCTTTTAAGTTGTCTGGCCGAGATGGTGTCGATGTCGAAGGGATGTATCAACTCTTGCGAACCTACTGGTCTGCTGTCCGAGACGTATTTCCAGACGCTTGGGGGGCTGACCCGAGGCGTAGTCGACTAATGCATTCGGCAGGCATTGAGGCCATGGGCGTCCTGATGGATAGGATTTACGCACGCCTCTCTGGGCAAGGGGAAGACTACAAGACGGTTCGCAAGGAATTGGAGAAGGTCGCGCCCGCTTGCCGCTGGACAAAAGGCACATGGGAAACCTTGGGCGTCGCCTGGAATGAGATTCAGAGTACACCGCGAGATATCAGAAAACTTCAGGATGCGCTGGTTCGAGCCTATACCAGTACGATAAAGAAATGAAATTCCTCTATTCGGATACTCAGGATTATGTTGATCCCGAGTACGATTTTATTAGTGACCGCAATGCTCCCGGTCGTCGTCGCTACTGGGACGACGTCTATGCGCACGAACTCATGACTCCGGCACCGTATGACGGTCTGTTGGTGTCGATGAGTGCCGTACGACAGGCTGCCGGCGTCGCGAATTCAAAGGTGCGATATTCAACAGCCGAAGAGCAACGTATGTTGCGCGACGGCGTTCGCAAGTTCCTGAGATATGGCGGCCCCAAGTTCAAGGATGCGATGGTATTGGGAGATTGCGGCGCATTTGCCTATGCGGATAGCAAGACACCCGCGTATCCGCCTCAAGAAGTGGTGGACTTTTATTTTGACGCGGGCTTCAGCCATGGGGTATCGCCTGACCACATCATCTTCGACTGTCTGACCGATAACCCTCCTGAGCGCGATGTTGCACCTGGCGTTGTCGAACGTTTCGATATCACACTTTCGAACGCCGAGGAGTTTCTGCGTCTGACGGAAGCGGAGGGTTACCCGTTCGAACCGCTCGGAGCTGTGCAGGGTTGGTCGCCAAAGAGCATGGCAGATGCCGCGGTTCGCCTCGAGAAAATGGGGTATCGCTATCTGGCGATCGGGGGCCTCGTTCCACTGAAGGTCGATGTCATCAAGCAGGTTCTGCATGCGCTGCGTAATGCGATCAAGCCAGAAACGAAGATCCATCTTCTCGGATTCGCCAAAGCCGATTCGATTCATCAATTCACGAATTTTGGTATCACCAGTTTCGACTCTACGTCACCGCTCATTCGCGCCTTCAAGGATGCGAAGGCGAACTACTACATGGAATCACCGGAAGGTGGACTCGACTATTACGCGGCGATCCGTATTCCGCAGGCAATTGAAAATCCACGTTTGATGCAAGGTATCAAGCGAGGAATTTTTAGTGCCGAAGATCTGCAACGTCGCGAAGAGAAGGCGCTTGCAGCATTGCGCAACTTCGATAGCGGCAATGGAAAGATGAAAGCCGCGCTCGAAGCCGTCATGGACTACCAGCGATTCCTGACACTGGGTGAGGGGCACCCAATCGAGAAGTACGAGAAGGATCTAAGCAAGATGCGCGCGCTGGTAGAGCGCACCTTGGACGATGCACCCTGGAAGCGTTGCCGTTGCTCCGTCTGCAGCAAGGCCGGTGTCGAAGTCATAATCTTTCGATCAAGCAACCGAAACAAGCGCCGTGGATTCCACAACTTGGGCGTCTATCACAAACACGTACAACGAACCCTGGAGAAAAAACGGTGAGCGTTTATCGATTTAAGGCGATTCGGGCGTCACAAGCTCCCGAGCACGATGTATTTACCTTTGCTGCCACTCCCGAGCAGATCTGGGGCTTTGCGGAGATCGAGCGAGTAGGGCGCGAAGACAATGGCAACTTACGCGGCTTTCAGCGGCATCAGATCGCATCTCATATCAAGGAAATTCGCGACTATTTGCGACGTGATGACGCGCTGCTCCCTAACGCATTGATTGTCGCCTTCATCGGTGGAGTGAAGGTGAAGGATAGAGGAGACGGTGTAGTCGACGTCGAGATCAAGGCTGGTGACGTAAAACCTGGTTTTGTTGTCGACGGGCAGCAGCGACTCAGCGCACTGTCGGGTGTCGCAAAGCCCGGTTTTCAGGTCTTTGTATCCGCACTAGTTTGCAAAGACTACAACGAGTTGCGTCAACAATTTGTGCTCGTGAACAATACTCGACCATTGCCGAAGACGCTTATCTACGAGCTGCTTCCGACGGTTGAAGGCCTGCCGGAGCGGTTCACTGCGCGTAAGTTTGCTGCTCGGATTGTCGATCGCTTGAACTTCACTCGCGGCTCTTCATTGCATGGAGAAATCCGTCAGCACACGAACCCTAAGGGCGTGCTGAGCGATACGGCTATGCAAAAATTGGTGATGAACTCCGCGTCTGATGGCGCGATTCGTGAGTTTATCAAGGATGGCGATTTTGAAAATCGTGCCTATGACTTCGTCAATGCTTTCTTTGGAGCCGTGAAGACAGTTTTTGGAAGTGAATGGATTGGGATGAGTCCAAAAACTTCACGTTTGCGGCACGGCGCCGGCATTGTGGCAATGGGCTTCGTTATGGAGTTTTTGTATTCCAGCGAAGGCGCCACGACTCGTCACGAATTTGAACGCAGCCTTGAGTTGTTGAAGAAATATACGGCGTGGACAAGTGGGCAGTGGCGTCTCGCGCCGGATGATGAACGGCCGTGGAACGGTATTCAAAACACGCCAAGCGATATCGATCTGTTGACCAACTATCTAGTTCGGTCAATGAAGCGGGCGCTACGCCAGCCACGACAGGTAGCTAACTCCTAGCCATACGAGGTGTGTTCATGAAAACTCGCGCGATGGTTCTCTTTTCCGGAGGCCAGGACTCTACTACTTGCCTTGCATGGGCCCTTGATCGCTACGAACATGTCGAGACAGTCGGGTTCGACTATGGGCAACGTCACTCCGTCGAACTTGAATGCAGACCGAAGGTGCTCGCCAGTTTTCGTGCACAGTTTCCAGATTGGAGAGCGAAGCTAGGCGACGATCACATGCTTGATCTTTCAATTCTTGGCCAGATTAGTGACACGGCGCTAACTCAAGCCACGGCCATCGAGATGAAAGAAAGCGGTTTGCCGAACACCTTTGTGCCAGGAAGAAATCTGCTGTTCTTCACGCTTGCAGCTGCTGTGGCTTATAGGCGGGGTCTCGAGGTATTGGTCGGGGGGATGTGTGAAACAGACTACTCCGGCTATCCCGATTGTCGGGATAGTACCCTAAAGGCACTTCAGGTCGCGATTGCCCTTGGCATGGACCAGCCTCTGATTATCGAGACTCCATTAATGTGGCTAGACAAAGCTGACACTTGGAGAATGGCGGAGCACCTAGGCGGCGAGGTACTCGTTGATGTGATTCGCGCGGAGACTCATACCTGTTACATCGGTGATCGCGCGACGCAGCACGATTGGGGCTTCGGATGTAGTCAATGTCCCGCATGTGAATTGAGGAAGAGGGGATACAGCGCCTATATAGGAGAGCCTTTGGGCGCGAACGTTTAAGGGGGCGTCATATGGGGCGAGCGCCGGATGTCACGAACGGTGCAGGGTTGGAATTGTCGACCAGGTTCTGCTGCGTTGAATCTGGCGTGGAAGTTTCGACTGCCTGCTCCTTGGGAGGAAAGCATGGAATTTTATGAAAAAGCAATAAGGTACGAACTAAGTCAGAAGTTTTATTTTGAGGCGGCGCACACACTAGATCGAAAGATCGATAGTGAGGGAAGTCGAAGAATTCACGGACATACGTACCACGCCGAGGTTTTTGTGCGCGGAGTCCCCGACGATAAATCTGGTATGGTCATCGACTTGGGTAAATTGCGATCGGAAATCGATTTAATCAGAGATTTGCTAGATCACCGCTTTCTTGATGACGTTCCAGGGTTGGGCGTAGCGACACTAGAGAGCTTGTGTGCGTTCATCTATCGGAATCTGTCGCGCGCCCTGCCAAACATTTCAAAGGTGCGGGTCGAGAGGCCCGCCAGCGGGGACCGCTGCGATCTAACATTAGACTGATGCCGAGTGGCTATGACAGTTACCAGCCGAATAATCTCGAAGGAAGGCTTGATGTGACCAGCGATTTTCAACGCAAATGGACAGTCGGACGGCTGCCTAACCGTTTGGATCGGCAGCCTGCTGCGCAAGTTTACTCTCCCCTCCTTTGCTCGACCCAACCTTCAGCCGCGGCCACGATGCTGCTAGCACCGGTACCTTGCACATAAGCTAGCTTTTCACGGCAGTTGTCGAAGGCTCGGTATACCGCGTGCGAGCATGCCGCCCAGACAAACAATATTAAATCTGCCTCCCGTGCTGCTGCGGTGAATGCGCTTTGTACCAAGCCCGTAATAAGCGTGACGCTGGCTCCGCTGCGATGCTCCAACTCACGTGCAGCCTCCCGCGCTGCGGCCTCCTGGAGCGAAACAATTGCGATCTTTCGCAGCTTGGCGTGGGCAATAGCGTCCTCTTGCGCCTCCGCAGGAGGCGAATACAGCGCAAAAAGATCAGCCTCCGAAGTTTCAGCGGGGATCTCTAGAAGTCTCGCGACACGTTGCCACGTCCGAAGTTGTGCAGGAGTTAGGGTAAGCCTCTTGCGTGTTGCAATTTCAACCGCCTGCGCCCATAGATCTAATAAAGTGTCGGGATGAGGATGTAAGGGAGCGA
The DNA here is from genome assembly GCF_051125205.1 of Paraburkholderia sp. A1BS-2L. Taxonomy (NCBI): domain Bacteria; kingdom Pseudomonadati; phylum Pseudomonadota; class Betaproteobacteria; order Burkholderiales; family Burkholderiaceae; genus Paraburkholderia; species Paraburkholderia sp. A1BS-2L. Next base: position 162,673 of record NZ_CP120428.1, on the reverse strand, counting down.
GCGAGTCCAATACTCCAATGAGCCATCCCACACGACCCATCGTGGGGCGCCGATGCCACCAGCTACGCAACAGGTCCGTACATTTTCCAATTGCGTGTGGCGAGAGATGTGCGACCGCAGCCAACAAGCCGTGAAGTAATTGCGCATCCTCATCGCCCGCAGAGTCACCGCGCAGATATACAAGTGCCTCGGCAAGCGATATGTATAGTTCTAGCTGGTTTAGGCTGGGGAAGTCCGGGACGCTGAAGCTAGTGTCAATCAGCGCAGTGAGCACGTCTTGTAATGCCACTCGAGACCCAACATTGCCATCAGTGAGCGGATCGGACAACAGTTCGAGTATTGCGTCCGGGGCTAGCAAGAGGAATTCCGGATCGTCTAACACCTGAGCGTCAAGCTCATCCAATTTCTGGCGCAGGGACGAGTTGTTTCCCTCGAGTACCAAACCTTTTACCGACCGCCAAAAGCGACTACCGTTAGATTCACTTCTGTGGACCGCCGCGTTTACTGGGTTTGCCGTTTCCGCATCTGGGATCCCTGCAGGAACCTCAATAGGAAGCGACAGGTTTCCGCGGACGAACGTCGCCAACTCTCCTTCGAGCAGCGGTAGCAATGAACGCCCCGCCACAACATCTCCGTCAATACAGGCGACGTATGCGAAAAGGCGACAAAGATCAGGCGTCGGTAAGACAACGGAAAGAAGGGGAAGCAACTTGGGATACCACGGCTTCAGTCCATCACACACTTCCTCGGGAGAGCGAGACTCTTCCATCGGGATTAATATGTTTTGGACCACGGCGGTCAGTATGACTTCAGCGACTCGGGTTGGCTGTGTTAGCGCCCACAAGTGATGCCGCTCGACGAGTTCTAGCAGACCCGCGTATTCCCCTGACTCACCCAGTACACGAACGCGCATCTGCATCGTCTTGTGACCCTGCTCAAGGTTCGAGCGGTCAATTTCGCCGATGACGGACCACGCCACGTCCCATTGGCCCAAGCGAAGTGCCGTGACAAATCGAAATCTGAGTGCATGCAGCGACGGCGTAACCGCGTTTGTAGCTTGTGGAATAGCGGTCAGGAATGCATGCATCCTGTTTAGCACCGTCAAAATCGGCGTTAAATTTGCCAGATCGGAGGTCCAGCGAAGATAGCCCGAGGGCGAAACCTGTTGAATCAAGTTCATCAATCGACCAGAACCTGACTGAACAAAATCAACGCTTCCTAGGGTTCCATATGCTGGAATGACCCACGATCTCAGGTCTTCGCCGTATTCGAGGAGTGTCTTGGCATCTCCGCCGAGACTGAGCCAAAGCACCTCATTTCTCCGCTCCCTGATAAACGGCAGCGACGAAATACGGCCTTCACGCGAGCGCGATAGCAGAGGTTGGAGTGCGTGTGCCGAAGGAGTTCCGGGTTGCGCCAAGGCCGACGCCAACTCGGGCGCCCAAGTCTTTGCGCATTCGACGATTAGCAGTTCAATCGGAGAGGTCACTTTTCCAGTTGCTTCCATCGACGATCCAGTTCAAGGTAAGCGAGCGCCATACGCTTGGCGACGTCAGGATCGGAGCCAGCGTGATACAAAATCTTCTCTTTGTTTCTGTGCACCCCTGAGTAGGTTATATTCATTGAGCCTTCGAAGTAGAAAATTGGTGTCAGAAGCCCCTTTTCATGAAGATCATCGTCAGCTAAGCGAGCCTTTACACCGTCCTCGGCTAATCTTGGATTCCGCAGAAATGTGAGCGTGACCTCGGTTCGACGGGACATAATTCGAACGTCATGAAGACATGCCAACTGCCGCAGACAGTCGGAAAACCGGATATTGCGGTCGTCGTCTGCAATCGGAACCAGTTGATTAAACTCGCCGAAACGGTTCTCGAATACGATGAAATCTGAGATCCAGGGGCTGCAGACATAGATCGGTCGAGTCGGCACATCGAGCAAAAGAAGTGAGGCCATTGCCGAGCCGAAAAGCTGCCGCAATTGTAGATTGGCCGCATTTGACCACAAGTCCATAGTAGGCATTTCAATTGCCCTCCCAAGGATCAACTTCGAGGTCTGTTTCCCAGACGCCTGCACAGTGGCGACTTCCACTGATTCTGAGAGGGCTTGAGTGATAGCCTCGGTCAATTTCCGAAGTCATGAGTTCCGCGAGCATTGTGGCGACCAGTGTACGTTGATCTGGACGGTGTTTTAATCGGACACGACTATGGACGCTGAACACCTCCTTCAAACGCTCCATCCACACTCCGTAATCGTCGACATCGATCACCTGCAAGCTTGTCGGTCCAAGCCAGCGTTGAAGCAGGCGCCGCGATGGAGCCAAGCCGACGGATTCACGACCGGTTCCGAGACATTCGGGACATGAGTGGGTACACGATTCGTGTGTGAGGCGCAAAAAGGCCTCGTACACCTGGATGTCAGTGGGTTCGGCGCTTATGATCATTCGCACCGTCGAACGCATGCTCGCTCCGACGCGCGGGTGATTCAATAGCCAATAGGCGAACGATCGTATATCCACTTCCGTCCCTAGGCGGCGACTTACTCGATGCCTCGCCCTAGTGAGGCCATCTAGCCATCGATCGGTCTGGTGCCTTGAACCCGGCCCCAAGGACTTCGACATGATTGCAGTGACGACGCGCTTGTTCGTCGGCAAATCCTGCCGTCGCAATTCCGACACCAATGCGTTACGTGCGTGATCGAGCGTTCGGTAGTCACTAGCATTCCTAACCTCTTCGAATACGGTGCGCATGGACGCGTACGGGGACCGAGCAGCGCGGACGGCCGCCAGGACTGTGTTCAGGCTGTCCTCGCTAGCGCACGTCGCAATGGACCACTCCACCGCACGGTTAAACTTGTCGGGGTTTGTGGAGATTTCCAGCACCAGCCTTTCAACAATGCCGACGCCACCAGGATCAGTCTCAAGCACCAAGATACTTGTTCCGCTGTCGTCAGTGAATGCGTCGACGCGTAGATTTCCCTCTGGGGCCTCAGGAAGTACAGCCTGAACGGCGGCCTCAACGGCGGCACGAGTCGTTTCGACGAACTTGGATCGCAACCATTCTTCGAGTTCGTCATCTTTGGGTGCCCACAGTGATTGGACAAGTTCGCCCATTACTGTTAGCACCTCCTCTTGACGCCAAAGATTTTCAAGTTCGGCAATACGTCGGTTGTCTCCGTCATCGCTATCACTGTCGATCGCCAAAATCACGCGCATGACTTTGACTGCTGCCGCGGCCTTGTCCGGAATTGCGGCCCACGCTTGTTCGAGACTCAAGCGCTTTCGCAATGCGGTGGACACCAACATGCCAATGGCGCTGCTACATAGGTTGCCGATAGCGAAGGAGGAAGCCAGTTGCAGCAACGCGCTCGACCGACTCGCTCGATAGCGCAGGTAGGCCGGCCTCAATTCCTGAAGTAAGTCGATCGGTAATTCCGGAACCCGTGCTAGACGTTCGCGGTGGATCCGAAACTCCAAGCCGTCCACCGAGCGAGCGTAGCCTATTGCAACTGGCATGCTTGCTTCATTAGTCATAGATGAGGGGCTGACCACCTCTAGCGCACCTCGGCAGACTTGATCCTTTTCAAGAAGGACTTCATATCGGCAAGATTGCGCGTAGCGGAACACCCTCAGTGCCGACTGATCTCGATGTAGCCATGTCTTGGAAGGTTCAAATAATTCTGCGACTATACCCTCGGCGTGCACACCAAGTTGGTCTCCGTCTCCTGTTCTACGGACCAGTAGTTGCCAATCCCACTGGGCGTTACTGCTGTTCTTTACCTCGTCAGGTGCGTCGGTGAAGGCCATCTCAGTTGGCTGAAATAGGTCCAAACCCATCGCGTCCTCGATTCGGATCCAACGCCCACAAATTTCGTCAATGGCTACCGTCGTCGGTGGTGACTGCAGCAGGAGGCGTGCGGATATTTCTGGCCACTTGGACGCCTCGTGCGGATTGACGACAAAGCGCCTCGAAACGCGCCCGGGAACTGCTTCATAGAGCGCCCGACTGGCATCCATCGATTCGGCTCGATCTTTGCCGATAAGTAACTCCACGTCTTGCGAATCCAGTACATCCCACGTCGTCGAAGGCAGGAACTTTGGAAGAAGACGGGCCCGTCGTCCGTGCTGGACGTAGCCGGAATTCATAAACTTCCATAAGTCGGGGATAACGTGGCGCAAAACCGCTCTGGGAGGGGACCAGAGCAGATTGCAGGCCAGCGCGGGCACGTCGGCGACGCTAAATCCGCCGCTACTACCACCCATCCACGTCTCCATCGCTTGAGTGAACTCTGCACGAAGAACCGGGCTTTCAATAAGTTCTTTCACCCACCGTTCAGCATCTTTATTGCGGTAATTTGCACGAGTCAGGTACAGGCTCGGGATGTCGCCTTCAACCTTGCTTGCTATCCAGTCAACCAGGAACCAGGTTGCTTGAATACGAAGAACATAGGGGTTAAATACTGGAAGCGACAGACCTTCCAAAACTGGGGAGAACAGGCGCTCACTCTCTCGGAAGGCCCAGCGGTCTCGACCATTGTCGGAAAGGACGACGACGGTCCAGGGTCGAACACCCTGACGACGACCAGCACGCCCCTTGCGTTGCAGGAAAGACGCAGCACTACGCGGAGCCTTGTGCTGCAGCACCATCCCCACTTCCGGGTCGTCATACCCCACTTCTAGGGAACTCGTTGCGAAGACGACATCGGCCTTTGCTTCTATGCCCGGGTCTTGGGAACTGATGCGATCTACTCGGAGCTTGGTGTGTAGATTGTGACCTAAAAGGACCGGTAGTTTCCAGACCTGCCCAGCTTCGTCCTCCTTTTGATCGTTGGCGTGCGGCGTTCGCAATCGAGCGAGGCGACGCACTTCCTCCGCATTCTTGAAGTCGGGCAACCAACGATTGACCACATCGAGGTTATCGGTGAAACCGAAGACTTTGCGACCGAAGAACGCGGTTACGTCCACAACGGCGTCGGGATTCCTCACGGCAGCAGCGGGAGTTAGGAGTCGTGCACCGAGCATGGCCACCTGGATGGAACTGGATAACACACCCGCTCCGCTGCCTGGGTGTGATTTCAGTACCACGTTATATTCCTGGCCCTCAACTGAAATTTCGTCCGGAATGTCGCGGGGACTGATCTCTTCGATGCGTGTCGAATGGACACCGGTGAGCATGGCCAAGTGATCCGGCGCGTCCTGGAGAGTGGCCGATAATCCGACGTAGTGCAATCCTGAACGACGCGGACCGGACTTCACCCAATACGCCAATCTCCTCAGAATCCAGGGCACTTGCGCTCCGGTGAGTCCCTCGTATGTGTGAATTTCATCGAGGAGAACCATGCGGAGCGCTGAGCGTTTCGACGCAAACCCTAAGACCCCTCGACCTATCTCACCCGAGAGTTCCTTATTTAGCATCTCGATTGAGGTGAGAAAGATATCTGGCGGATGTTTTACTAGGTCGTCCCGAGTCAGACAGACCATGCCTTCCTCAAAGACCACCTCGCCAGTCGGCGAATCCCTACGCAGGATCGTGCGATTTGAGCGCCGGTCTGCGTCGGTCCAGACTAGTGATTCCCCGGTCTCCGGGTGCCGCAGATGAGGCACCAGTTTCCCCTTCTGGAACCGCGCTGGCTGCCAAGCGTCGAGCGACCACTTGTTGCGTCCGTCGCCTTCGAAATTCTTGTTTAAAGGTACCTCGCCAATCAAAGCGCCGACGCGCAATGGCCGTTCCAATATGCGAAGTTTGTTGATGATTGCAACCTGGGCGCATGCCTCCGAGAACTGATCTGCCAATAAAACGTTGCGCGGGTATAAGGCAAGGACTCGCGTGGCTGGAGTCGGGTCCTGACGCACGTCGGCAGTGAGCCCCATAAGTGCCGGAATATAGAACGACTTGGTCTTGCCGCCGCCGGTGCCGGCGGTCACTACTGTTCCAGAGGGCTCGGTGGACCTGCGGTAGTGCGTCAGTATTCGCAAGATGGCGCGAATTTGAAACGCCGCCAGTTTTAGCGGTTTAGGATTCGACATAAGGGCATGCAACGCTTCCCGTTGAATGGGCCGCATCCAACTTTGTGGCGCTACCGTCTGCCATACGCTGTCAAAGTTTTGGTCACGCACCGGAAACCGCCGAGGTGCCAAATGCAGCCTCACCTGGGACACGAGTTCCGGCGCATACGCCCAGTCGTCTTGCTTAAACCGTTGGCGCAGACGTGCTGTCAGGCGGATCGACTCTGCGAAACGGGAGCGGTACCGGCGCGGATATGTGCCTTCCAGACGGTAAAGCAGGTTGGCTTGTGCGAGGTCATCGATAAAGAGTTCCTCACTTCCATCTGCCAATGCGCGGAAATGCGTGCCCCATTCGGGGTCGTTGACAAAGAGCTCGACGATTTCGTCGGCAGTATGGACCACGTCGAAAAAGCCCCACTCCATGAGAGCCGCTTCCCGCCGCTCCAGCCTGGTCAAGAGTTCCCCGAGAACTCGCTCACGATTGCTCATATCTGGTACGCCATGCTCTAGCCCAGCTTGACCAACATCTTGGTCCACAGCACTGGGTGCTTGTTCAAAAATTCTTGCACTTGTGGATCACCCAACATCCGCGCGGAGCCTTTGCCATGCAGCGCATCCTGCAGAAACTGCCCAACGGCGCCAGGAATATTCAGCGACTTTCTTGCGTGGTCGAGTGCCTCGCGGGCTTCGCAATATGCCGAAACTCCACTTTTGCCATTGGCAACATCGACCGCCTTGAAACGGCGCAGTGCTACCTGCAAAGCTTGCTGAGCTTCCGGGTCGTACGACGCCGTTAAGGCTATGAACGCCACTGTTTTCTCTACTTCGTCCTGGTTAGCCAATTCCCACGCTTGCCGAATTGCGTCGGCCAGTGCGCGAGCTGACTTGGTGAGGTTGTCGAGGGGCACTGAAACGCGTGCATGATGGCTCTCATTCGCCTGCGTAATCCGCACCAATGCCTGCGTGTTCGTTCTGGCGGAAGCCAGGAAACGATCGACGTCGTCGCGAAGTAGATCCGGTTGGAACTGTACCTCCTTCAGCACCCGCAATCGATCGAAGGTCTGCATGAGATCTCGCACCTGCTGATCGACCGAGTCAGCCACCGTGGCGAGCTGCACTTTCAACTGCCGGAGTTCTGTTTGTCTAGGCTCGGCCTCGAACTGCTTGGCCAAACGCTGCAGCTTATTGGACCGGGTCGACACTCTGGCCCTCCTGCTGCGTGGTCGTGGGTGTACGTGTGACAAGGGCGAGCATTGCGTGCACGGCGCCTTGGGCGCGAGAGCGTTCCGTCTCGACGTCCTCTTGTGTGACAACGTCCGCCATGCGATTTTCCATATCCTCGGCCAACTTTCTCATCACTAGGTCAATGTCTTTCACAAATCCGCTCAGCTTTAGCAGTGAGGCCATGTCGAACGAGAGCACTGCTTCCGATTCCGCGGCTTGAACCTCACGTGCTAGGGGCACACAGTTAATCCAAGCGTTCACCTTAGCGGGCGCAAGTTCGAGAATCCGTCCCTCCAATTCGGGGTTTCCAATGCTGTGGCCTGCGCCATTACAAGCCTTCAATACTGCACGTGCAGACTGAAGAAATATCCGCATCGCCTGCATCAGTTCGTCGCCTCCTTCTTCGCTTTCATCGGCATCGATGGCCCATCGGTGCGCGGTGCTTCTTAGCTCCTCCAACATTGCGGTGATTGCCGCGTGCTCGGCATCCAATGCGGCGGGTAGATCACGCCACACAGATTGGCATAGACGGTACACTTCGGGATAATCCGTTTCAGCAGCAGGGTCGGTGAACTCCGGCAGTCGCGTTGCAAACCGTTGTTGTCCCACAGCCTTGATGATGCAGCGCGGGTCGATAAAATTGACCGAGCCCGTCTCGCCCTGAGGTACATTAAGTTCGGCGAGGAGGAAGCCTTTAATCTTCTGGACGCGATCGCGAGCATCGGCGGCTATCCTTTGTGCCAAAGGCGAGATGACGCACGGTTCTGTCGCCTCGAACGAGGTCAGCAAGGAAGTCGCCGAGGCGGTGTCGCTGGGAAGCGCCGTTCGCTTGCAGAAGCGGTAGGCCATGACCAAGAAGGCTGCTGCGAAGTTCTGCGCATCGTCCGGGGGGCACTCGACAACATGGTAGGCATCGAGCATCGTCTTCCGGTGGCGAGCTATCCAGCGGGAATAAATGCGTTGGTGAGAGACACTTCCGTCGAACTCCCAAGACTCACGACCTAAATATTTGTAATCCAAAAGTGCAAACAAGAGGCTGTAAGTCGACTCGTCACGAGCAAACCGAAAGCGAACCTTACTGGCCGCGCCGATTTTGGAGACCATCCCATCGATCACAATGTTTGAAACCTTAACGGAACTGCGCTGGCGCATCGCGAACGAAGGCGTTCGCACCCCCTCCTCGTAAAGGGATGTTTTGACGACTTTCAGCAGGAGCTCGCGAAAATCGGCATCCGATTCCAAGTTCTTTCCTTGGTCGAACCAACTCTGCAGATGTTGTCGCGCCTTTTCCAGCGGCACTGGAATGGTGGTTACTCCAGGACCTGGGGGAGGTGGGGCAATAGGAGGTTTCAGAGGGGGCGAACCTCCCCCAGTGGCGGGGTGCGTGCTATCTTGACCCGTCGATGCGGTCTGCGAGTCGTTCTCCTGCTGTCGGTTGCGGACCTTGCCGCTGAATCGAGGCAAACCGAGCCAAGGCAGCATGGGTGCAAGCTTTAAAGCTCCAACGCTCAGTTCGCGCGCACCCGTCCAGTACCACGTTAGGTACGACAATCGGCTCCGTTCACTGTGGTCCCAACCACCCAGCATGACTTCATTTAATTGCGCGAGGTCCGTTGGTGGAAAGGGCTTGAGATCGATGCCCATAGAACTCGATCTGCGAAGTGTTGCACTTCCGAAAGTATCAAGCAATGGGCGAACTACTCGCTGCAGCAGACCACGGGGGTTGCGACTGCTATCGGGTGCATCGAGTCCCTCGAGCAGGCGGAAGGTCGCACCATTTGACAACGGGTAGAGACCTATCTGAACGTCGCCGAGATTCACGCTGCCAAAGCTTTCAAAGCAGGACTCCTGCAAGTCACAGCCATCACAGGCACTGTGGCGGACTTCGTCATGCAGTCGACGATCTTCCGCAAGCATAGGGAGTTCGCCTTCGCCAACTCTGAGTGCGTTGAGATAGCGAGCGACGAAGCGGTCAGCCTGTTCTGCGTCGGCCAGTGGGCCCAGGTGTCCCAAATCGCCCTGTATTTCCAGAGCAAGAGCGATCCGCTCCTTCTTGTTCTCTTGCAGGCGGTTGTAGGCCGGAAGGGTCATCCCGAGGACGCTAAGCATCCGACATAGTCCGGAGTCGCCTTGCGGTTCAAGTGCATTCACCAACTCTTCGTCGAGAATGGACATCGTAGATACGTCTTCGACGAAAAGTGCAAGGTCTTCCCCAGCGTCAAACATTGCACGGCGAATGTTGCGAAAGATCTCATGCAAGGTTTGGCCTTTGATGCCTGTAACGTTCGCGAGGGCCTCACGCAAGACAGTATTAACAATATCGGCTGCTTGCACGCGCAGAGAGTCTTCCTCCTCCAGCATATCCAGCATCAAAGTGTCGACATCGCGGCCTCGTCTCACGCGTCTGAAATCGAATTCGTCAGCCGTGAACTCTGGAAGGCTCTCTCGAGTCTGGACGTCACTTTCATTCGTCAGACGCTGGATATTGCGGTCAATGGCGCCACCCGGTCGGCACATCCACTCTAGCGATCGCAGATCCTGAAATAGTTGAAACAGATATTGTAGATCGTTGGGCAGTTCGCCCCTTTGCTGTCGACCATATAGGACAGTTGAGATTTCGAACGACAGTTTGCGCCTAGCCTGTTCACTGGATATCTCCGCGATCGCAGTTTTCACGTCCGCGAGGAATCGCTCATACTCCGGCAACTGATCGACGAGTTGCTCGAGCGCGTCCTTTAGACTACCCGAGCGGCGACGGATCAGGACGGTCCGCAAATTGCCAGAATTCGCGTCGCGAACTTCACCTCGGGACAGTGCGTCTTCAAAACGCAGTCGCAGCCAATTGATAAGTTGTGACTTTCCTGCACCAGGTGATCCCTTGATAACGACCAATTGTTCCGGTGCTGCGGAGTGGAACAGTTTTTGAAACAGTTCCGCCTCGGAGAGTTCGTCATTGCTTGCGGTTCTGCAGCGGATCGGCGAATGGGTAGCAAGAAACCAGTCCGTTCGTGCATTGCTGAGTTGCGCAATGGGCGAAAGCTGCGCTTCGACGGTGGCCAGTCGCCAGCAAGGATCACCAGGTGATCTCGGCATGAGTTCAGGTTTCATACGTATCGTCAGTTCCGTTGCAGCAAGGACACACGGTCAAATCGGTCAGAATCGAGAAGGCCTGGAACACGTACCGAACCACCGCGCTCCAAACCCCACCCCATGCTGTCCTTCGGGCACTCCAAGCGAATTACGCCGTCCTCATGGAGGTTGCGCAACCCAACGGCCAATGCACGACTGCAACTTCGCGCCGCGAAATCGTAGCGGCCGCTGCTCATGTCCATAAAGAGCGATCCCCCATCGAGTTCGGGACAGGCCACCGCCAAGGCAGACATGAAAGGTGCTGCGTCCAAACGTCGCTGGTCCGAAAAGATGTTGGGGAGAGCCCGTCTCAATCGCTCGGTTGGATCGGGGATGAATCGTCCCATTGGGTCAAACCAGCCCAAACCAACATAGACGTACCAGCGCAAGTAGTGGGTGAGCTTGGTAGAGTTGAGCGGGTTCCTTTTTTCAATGTGGTCGGCCAAACCCGCGTTAAAATCGCTGGCCAATTGGACCCGTACCGGTTCACCTGTAGGAACGCAGTCGTTTAACTGCATAATCACGTAGCTGTAAAGCCGTCCAAACCAAGGCTCCACATCAGGTGATCCTAGGGCCACGCGATCGAACGCGTCGAGAATGGCTTCACGTGGCGTAGGTCTATCATTGCGCACTGCATAGTTGAGTCGCAGATTACCCTCGTCCTCTTCTGCCACAAGGCCCAACTCCTTGGCCGCATTCAGGTGAAGATGCGCCTGATTGCTCTTGTTGGTGAGCCCTGGAAGCCCTTGAGGTTGCAATAGCGCCCTTACCGACTCGGCTGTCGCGCTCTTCTGTCGAATTGCATATAGCAGGTCGAGCACCACTTCCAACTGGACCGGCACGGTCGGTTTATCAATGAACACCTTGAATAACTCCGGGTAGTTGGCGCAGCTGCATCCGACTAGAGATCCAGTCGTTCAATGCTTCTTGGCCTGTGAACAATCGCGACTGCTGCTCGTGCATGAATGGCCAGCGGCCGTCGGAATCTTCTTGGGATGCCCCAAGCAGCCAATGGGCGCACAGTGCACCTCGCGAATGCAGTCGCGGCGATTGCGCATCGATAATCTGCGCATGCAGGCATATGACAATCTCTTCGGGGCGAATCGATGCCGCACTGTCGCCGGTCAATAGATCCAGTCGATACGGAGTTCCGACCTGCCCGCAAGCCCGCTCAACCATACGTTTTGCTGTGTCGAAGAAGCACTCACTAGTAAAAAATCGCCAACATAGGCCCTCGGACATAACTCGACGTAATGCCAGCAGGATTCGTTCTTCGCCCTTGGCGAAACTGGTCGCCGGGCCATATACGATGTCAACCTTGGGATGTGTCAGTTCATGCTGAGTCAGCAAGCGCAGTGGCATCGCAGATGCTGGTTGTTCGAAACCGTGGCGGCATGACGCGCACGAACCACAAGCGCGGTAGGTGTGAGTGCCGTAATGTTGCCGCAGAACTCGACAAGCGGGGGCGCTATTTGTCAGTAGTTCGTTAAGCCGTTGCAGGGAAGTCTTAAGTGCATTTACCTCCACCGTTCGACTTTCCCTTAGCAGATTTGGAAGTTGTTGCGCCAGGTCGGGAGTTTGGCGAAACATCTGTAGCATCGCCCACTCTTGTGGTTCTGCTCCATTGTCGGGCCGACGTATTTCCAAGCCGGTGACCCGTAGAAGGCCGGCGCGCGCCATCATAAGCAAGAGACGCTTGTTCCATGTGACACTCTCATCGTAATTTCGTACGTGCAAGCGATAGTTGGGTACAGCATCGAGTGGTACTTTGAAAGTGCCAGGCGCATTGGTCGTCTCCTTGCCCCGCCACAGCGCTTCCCAACGCCCCCGAATCTTGATCTCGTCGGAGAGCAGTGTGGGGCCCATTGAAGCACCAGTCTCCCGGTCTTCGGGAGTCCACAGTGTTACGGAGACACTCGCCGCTCCATCCCGACCACCACGCCCGACCTCCTGATAGAACCGATCGATGTTTTCGGGAAAGCAGGCATGCACCACGGCACGGACATCCGGTTTATCGACGCCCATGCCGAACGCCGAGGTGGCCACGACTAGATCCAGTTGATCGTCGCGCCAAGCGTCCAAGATCCGATCTCGGTCCCGCTTGGATGTGTCGCCGTGAAAGCACGCGATCCGTCGAAATCCCAGTTCTTGCAAGCGTTCGACCCAAAGGTCGGCATCCTTGCGTTCCGTTACGTACAGGATTGCGGGGCGGGGCAAGTGCAAAAGGGCATCGGCGACGGCTTTCTCCTGCTCGTCTGCGCGAATTGATTTACCCGGTGAGAAGTAGTGAATCTCTGGTCGTAACCGCGTGATAACGTATTGGCTCCAAGGCGAGTTGTCGTCACCGAATAACCCGCGCAGCACTTTGGGCGTGCCATCTGAGAAGGTCGCGGACAACAGTAAGGTTCGGATGCCGCTTGGAGCAGTTGCGCGCCACGACCGCAAGCGGGCGCCGAGCAGTTGAAACTCAACACGAAAACTCGCGCCCCATGATTCAACAATGTGAGCTTCGTCAACCACGAATCGGCCCAACCACCCCTCTTTTGACAATTGGTCCAACAGTGCGCCGAGGCGCCCGGCCACGATGGCTTCAGGCGAGGTGATCAGTAATCGGCACTTGCGCATGCTAACTGCCTCGAGGACCTCCAGTGAGTTGTCATCGGCGGCGTAGAGCCTCGGGTCAAGTTGCTGAGAGATCGGCGTCGCACGCAGCGACTTAATTTGATCCATGCCCAAGGCGACCGTCGGAACTACAACCACCGTCAGTCCTGCCTCAAAGGCAGCGCACACCTGATAAACCAAGCTCTTGCCAGCGCCGGTGGGAAGTCCAACGAGCAGGGTCGAGTTAATTGGCGCGGTCAACGCTTTCCAAGTCGCTTCGCGTTGTGCTTGCGAGCGCCATGTGTTCTTGCCCAGTCGCCGATTCAGCCAGACCTCACCAGGAAGCAATTCGTCTTCCAGCACGCGATCAAGGGCAGGCACGTCTACGCCACCGGTCTGAGCCTCTGGCAACCATGAGGGAATGAAAGGAATGGCCTCCACAGTGCCGTCGATTCGCCTTCGTACTCCCACCATTCCCAGGTATCTGGATACGGCTTGGGCAACCGATTCGACTACTAGGTGCTGTGTGGGCAGTAGAAGTCGCAGACACTGGCGTAGTAACACAGCGTGATCGAGCCCAAACTCAGACTCTCGTAGTGCATTAACTAGGCGGTGCACCGCATGGCGAAGCCCCCACGTCTCTTCCAAATGATGGACCTCCTGGGACGGGGACCGTCCTTGGCGGAGCACGTGTTCAAGAACTAGCAGGGGTGTCATGGGTGAAATTCACAACGTGTACGATACCGATTGAGTCCAGTTCAAACAGAGGATTCTGTACCGCGACTCGGCTTGCTTCCAATGCGTGGATCAGATTCTGTTCGTCGCTGTCGCTCACTTGCCGCCATTGAGCCATCTCAAACGCTAACCCGTCGTAGAAAACGGCATCTATGCCAACAAAGAGTTCTTTGTTGTCGTTTTTAGCCTGCGCACGAGACAACTCAGCCAGGCTTGCCAATTGCGTTGGCCATGTGTCCAAGCGTGGTTCCATGCGAGTAAGAATTTTCGCGTGCAAATCCGTTGCCGACGAGTCCTCGGAAAATACGTTGGCAATTAAGCCTTGTGTAGTCACGCGGTCTACGACCACGGACGTGTCAGCATTCATCAACACCTGGATACGACGCCCATACAGATGACGCACCGCGCGACCAAGTCCGGCGGCCTGCTCAGGACTGGCACCGGGAATCACACACCAAGTAACCAGTAGAAAAAGCCCCGCGGGAGCATCGTCGCTGGCAATTTGAACGGCAAACGTCCTGTCTTTGATATTCGTCTTCGCCACTGCGCAGACGGCATCGAAAAGTCCATTGCCAGTGGAGAAGAACTCAAGATCTGGCCGGTCACGTGCGACATTTCGCAAGAAAATGCCGTAGTGATCCTGAAGTTGACCATTGGGATCGCGATAGACCCCAGGCAACTGCAACTGGGTAATGTCTTCCGGCCTAAAACGCCAGATCTTCAGATTGAAGTCGCGCTGATCGGTTACCCTTTTTGCCGCGTCGCTGATGGCGATAGTACGGAAATACCTCGGAAAGGATGCGTCTAATAGTGCATCAGCCTTGTGATCCGCAGTGTGGAAGTAGCGGCGTCCCTTATTCATGGAAGCGAAGTCGGTGAGAGCCTCCGCATCGTCCGACGCCCGCTCCTGCTGACTTGCCGCTTGGACTTCTGCGATCATGGACTCGAGGGCAGCAGCACCGCCACGGATAACGCTCTCGATCACATCATGCTCTGTTTCGCGCAGCATGAACTCCAGACCGCTAATTGAACGGGTAAATACTTCGAACCCCTGTTCCAAGCAGCGAATCCACTCGCTTTCGATCGACGCCTGCGCTGCAATCACAACGCTCAGCACTGGATCCGTTCTTCCAATTCGGTCCAGTCGACCTATACGCTGTTCCACTGCCGCAACCGACCAAGGCATGTCGAAGTGCACGAGTGCTGATGCGAACTGGAAATTGCGCCCTTCACCGCCCGACTCGTCGCTTACCAGCAGGCGACATGCGGCATCTCGGCGAAAACGCGTTACCTCGCTTTCCTTTCGATCGTCGCCCAAGTCGTGACGAAACTCACCCACCGCTTGCTCACCGTAGCGCTGCTGTAGTTGCTCTACGACAAGTTCGGCAGCTCCCAAGGTGCCTGCGAACACCAAGATCTTCGCACAACCTCGCTCTTGCAACTCGTCCAACGCTTCAATCAGTTTGTCGACGCGCGAAGGTACAGATTCGGCTTCTACCCACGCAACGGCGAGTGATCGCAATCTTTCAGCCACTTGTCTGTCGATGAACGGTGCCAGGGCGGCACAGGCTTGTTCGAGAAGCGTACTGTGATCGTCGTAGTCGAGAACGGCCGACGGATCAAGCACCCCGAGAGCTTGTGCATCCTCGTCGGCATTGAAGCACAGCGAGCTTGCCACTTCCATCAACGCCACCGGGTCGCACAGTGCAGGTGCCGCTTTACGAAAAAACACATGTAGAGCGTCGCGTGGTGCACCTGCGTCCGCTGCGCCGTTCATTACTTCCAGCAACGTCTCCTCAACGGTTGCTTCGAGGCGTTTAGGTTTGTACCACCTTGTTTCTAGGCGCCGCTCCACACCAACCAGCAAAGCCTGATCCAATAGTTGTGAGCGGCGATTCTTGAGGATGCGTCGGCTAATGCGATATCGAGAGGCGACATCATCGCGCAGAGCGCGGCACGCGTTTGCCAAGTCAACCACTTGTTCCGCTCTGCGCGCTTGTTCAAGTCGGTCCAGCAATAGTGCATCCGATCTCATGATCGGCGTATCGATAAGGCGCTGAGCCGCCTGAAGAATCTCCGGGGCGGCGATGGTCTCGTTGTCGAGGCGGTTGGAAAGAATTCGCAAACGCCGTCCAATTGTCGATTGCTCGCGGTATAGTTCCGCAAACCTCGCTGCTTTTACTGTTCCGTCCGCATAAGCCGTCGGTTCGATTAACTGTAGAAGGCGAAGCAATTCTTGTTCGCGCTCCCGCGCGGGCACTGCGCTTAAAAGCAAAATACCACCGGCCTCGGCGCTCAGTGTCTTCACGAAGTCATACTGAGTACGATTCCATAGCAAGTGGTGCGCTTCGTCGACGATGATGAGATCCCAATGTTGGGCATGGAGGCTGGTCGAGTGAACATGTGTGGCTAGCTTCAAGGAGCAGATCACGCGTGACCAGCCCTTCCAATCACAGTGGTGGGCATCGTGCAGATCCGCTAGCTTGAAATCGCGCCCACCGAAGGAGAGATGCATCTCGCAGAGCCACTGGCGGGACAGTGCTCCAGGAGTCAGAACGAGCACACGCGCTGCGGGCTGGGTCGACAATAACTCGTGCGCAATGGCTCCGGCCTCGACGGTCTTGCCCAGCCCAACCTCGTCGGCCAGGATATAGCGCCATGACGCATCGTCAATCACCGAACCAATTACGAACGCCTGATGTGCTAGTAGCTGGATCCGACTGGCAGCTAGAGCATGGATTCCGGCAGTCTCGCGGTGCAGGTACGTTAGCGCTCCGATTAGATCCTCTCGGGCCTTGAAATGCATCCAAGGGTCTACCTGTAAGCCAACAAGCCTTGTCAGGGGAGTTTCCGTCAAGCTGCCCGGAATAGGCCACAGATCACGTTCAGTTAGATTCGCAGATTCTCTGCCTTGCGAATCAAACTCAACAGCGTATTCATGGACTTGGATCTCTTGGCTGGGCTCAAAAGGGGCTCGAACAATAAGGCATTCCCCACGCCCCTCCACTAGGCACCGCAGGCCTGTCGGCAGAGGCGTCCACTTGAAGTCCTTGCCATTGAGGAGTGCATCTAAGGTATACCAAGCCTCTCGGTCGGTGCCACAGAACCGAATCTTCACTTGGCGGCCCTGGTGGTCAACGACCTTGCAGTATCCAAATTGGCGATTGTTGAAGACGAGTCCCTCGAGATCTGGCAAAGGGAATCTCCTTGTTTATTATCGTTTAACCGGCCCGACAACCCGAGCGACCAATGCTTTTCTGACAAAAGCTTGAACTGGTTTAGCCACCCAATCCCCCGTCAGCACGAACACGGCGACTCCACATCGCAAAATAAGCCGGAGTCCACGTTTCGCGTCTGAGTGAGAACTATAACAGTGCGGGAGGGGCCACATTTCGCTAAAAAGCATGTTCCGAGATCCGTTACGCCTTTTGCCGACACTTTTGTCTTGAATCTGACTCGAACACAACGCTCCAACACGCGAGTCGAACACCTTGGTACCCAAATTTCGGAATTCGACGGCTATCGCGAACAGCGAGTCCGGGCGGCTAGCCAAATCGCCCCGCCGTACCCGACGGCAATCATCGATCTGCGCGCGGCAGAATCGAAGGTTTGCAAGCCAATGAAGGCCGGGCGACCGTGAGAATCAGAACTGCTCTGGTGGCTTTCCAGAAGGGCTAAGATCAGCAACCTCCCCAAAGTGTCGCCCCCGCGAGAAGGTGTGAGTCACGTCTGCATTTGATGCTGCCGCTTTCTGTCGTCGAGTTCGCGCTTGACTTATGCGCAATAGGTAAGGCAGAGATTTTTTTGGTTGGCGGTCGCGGCAACCAGCGCATCACCATGTCGTCGGACCGGATCCGCGACCGGTAATCAAAAAAATGTTTGTAGTAAGCCGCTCCACAGGCGGTGGCCGCTATGGGCATTGAATGACCACTGCGGTAGTTTGTGACGTCGTGCGGGAGCTATCAGACATGGATTTCCAGCAAGAGTGCGAAGCGTTACGCGCAAAGGAAGCGGGAATGTGCGCGTGAACAGGCAAGTTCCCCGCCTTTTGGGAGTTTGCTGCTGAGCTGGCAGATCGAAGGCACGAGTCTGGCCGCGCTGGCCTCCACAGGACAGGCGAACGTGTACTGAAACAGGTGCGGTGGCAACTAGCGCGCATGGTGGTGACCTGGTGGGGCCCGTGGCAGGCTGCCGGGCATATCCTCGATGCGGTGCATGTGTCCCTTGCCGCATACGGGGCAGTCGCGTAGTGACTTGCCAGTGAGTCGCTGGTAGCGGTCGCGGTAGTCTTCCCCGGGCTCGGCGGGCGAAGCAGCGGGAGCCTCGACACCGAGCAGCCGCCTGCAGGTGGCAAGCTTGTCGGCACGGTGGCAGTTGGCGAGCCACCCGTAGCTGCGGATGCGCTTGAAGCCGTCAGGTAGTACATGCAGCAGGAAGCGGCGAATGAATTGGTCAGCCGTGAGCGTCATGCACCTTTGCCTGGACTCGTGCCGGTAGTCCTTCCACCGGAACTGTACGCTGCGCCCGTCGAAGGCGAGCAGCCGGTTATTGGAGATGGCCACGCGATGGGTGTAGCGGCCCAGGTAATCGAGCACGTGTTCGGCACCGCCAAACGGTGGCTTGGCATAGACGACCCACTCCGACCTGGCAGCTGGCGCAAGCCAGGCAGCGAACGCGCGGGCATCATGCAGCGGCTCGAGCTGGCCGTGGAAACGCAGCATGCCAGCGTCGAAGGCGCGGCACAGCTCGTCGAGAAAGAGCCGCCGGAACAGCCGCGAGAGTACCCGCACGGGCAGGAAGAAGCCGGGGCGGCAGGCGATCCAGCGTTCGCCGTCCGGGGAGATGCCACCACCGGGCACGACACAATGCACGTGCGGGTGGTGCAAGAGATTCTGCCCCCACGTGTGCAGGATAGTGAGGAAGCCGATCTCGGCGCCCAGGTGTTTCGGATCGGCGGCGATCGTGCGCAGCGTCTCGGCGCTCGCGCGGAACAGTATGTCGTAAAGCACGCGTTTGTTCTGGTACGCGAGAGCCGCGATGGATTCGGGCAGTGTGAAGACGACATGGAAGTACTCCACCCGTGGAAGCAGTTCGGCGTGCCGGCGTTCGAGCCACTGTGCACGCGCGAGCGACTGGCACTTTGGGCAATGCCTGTTGCGGCATGAGTCGTAACTGATGCGCTGATGTCCGCAGGCATCGCACTGTTCGAGATGGGCGCCAAGCGCGGCGGTACGGCATAGCTCGATGGCGCTCATCACGCGACGCTGGGCACGACTGATCGCTTCGGCATGGGCTTGCCGAAAGATCGCTCCGCTTTGACGGAAAATATCCGCCACTTCGAGCGCTGGGCGCATGACTGCGATCAGAAGTACTCGGGTGCAGCGGTCGCAGACGGAATGGGTTCGGGATGCGGGAGCAGATCGAAGGGGCTCGCGGTAGCACACACCGTGCTGGTTGCAACTTTCAAGTACTTCGAAGTAGTTGCAAGGGACCTGTGCCCCATGAGAAGCTGGATCCTGCGAACATCGGTACCGTTTTCGAGCAGGTGGGTGGCAAACGCATGCCTCAGGGAATGCGGGGATATTGGCTTCTGGATGCCGCTTCGCTCCCGCGCGAGGCTACATGCCAGCCTGATCGCGGTCGGGGTGATCGGACGTCCGGGGATATCGCCAGGAAAAAGCCAGTCGCGCGGATGAGCATCGTGCCAGTATGTTCGCAGGACATCAAGCAGGCGCGGCGAAAGCATTACATAGCGATCCTTACGGTTTTTACCCTGATTCACACGGATAACCATGCGCTTGCTGTCGATATCGGTGGCCTTCAGGTGCGCCACTTCTGAAATTCGCAGACCGGCAGCATACGCGGTCATCAGGATGGCCCGATGCTTCAGACTGGGGATCGCGTCGAAGAAGATCTTTACCTCATCGGAGCTCAGAATGACGGGGAGTCTCAATGGCTTCTTCGGTAGTGGAAAGTCCTCGTCGCTCCAGTCGCGTTTGAGCGTTACGCGGTAGAGAAACCGCAGTGCGCCAATCGCTGGACCAAGGCTGCTGGGAGCGAGCTTGCGCTCCTCCCTGAGATAGATGAGCCACGACCGTATCTCGTCGGGGCCCAGCAGTTCTGGGGAGCGACGAAAGTGGCGGGCAAAACTGGATACCTGAATCAGATAGGATGTCTGGGTGTTCTCCGCAAGGTTGCGGATCTGCATGTCATGCAGCATGCGTTGGCGAAGTGGCGTCATGGCGAACCTCCTGGAAGCAGTGGATGGAATGCCCAACCGGGCGTTCACATACTGCTCCTGGAGATGCCGCTCACCCCTCGCCGGGGTCTGCCGTAGGAAACCGTACCCCTCGAAACGTCAGCCACAGACCTTCGCTCACCGCCCCCTCCCGCGTCAGCGGGTTAGTACAAAACCGTCAATACGTGTGGTTTGCGTAAACAGTAGTGGGCGATAGGTGTAAATGCAATTCCGGAAAGACTCAATCCGGATCCATTCGATCAGTCTACGATTTGTAAGGAGGTCTTAGGCTTAGGCGGTACGTGTGTTGCGGAAGACGGCCCACGACCAGACAGCGCCGCCGGCGACCTTTGCAATGAACTGGAGTCCAGCGATCGTCGGGAATACCGTGCCGAACGCGATCATCGGGAAGATGAGAGAGTCGACTGCTGCACCAGCAACGTTTGCGCCATTCGCGCGCGTCAGAACTGGAAAGCGCCGCGCAGTTTGGAACACGGCCGCGCTCGCGACGGCCGCCGCGCTAAACGCGACGAGCGACGCCAAGGATATGACGCCCGACGCCGGATTTAGCATATAACTGACGACGCCGGCGCCGGCGATCAGGACGAACATTCGCGCCCACAGCGAGCGCCCACGCCAGTCGAGATGAAGGCGGTCTCGGATGGCAAGGTCGAGGCCAATCAGCAGGAACGCGTTGATAGGGGTGGACGCCGGGCCGAAGTGAGCGACGCTCAGGTTTGCTGCGGCGACGGCCGCGATATAGATCAAAACGTACATAGAAAGGAAAGTGAAGAAATTCAATCTGCGATCGGCGGCGCTTGTATTGATCGCGACGCCAAAACGCGCAGGTGGGGAGTGACTTGCACCGTTATTGCCGACAAGTAGTTTTCCCCAACTTACCATGGAATCTTGCGGCCATGGAGCAGACGAATTCTTGCAGTTTGGTCGCAAACGATGGCGTGCAGGCCAAAAAGTCACGGTGATCGACTGTGCGCCATCGGCGTCCGTACAAGTCCTGGAGACTGCTCGCACCCTGCGCGAAAGCCTCCGGACAATGCGTCAGCGAGTAAGCGGTGGGCTTGCAACACCCTGACTGACCAACCGCTGGATGTCACTGGCCCGCCACGCCGAGCAGCGAGGGCCAAGGGAAACCGGTTGTGGATAGCGGCCAGTTTTTATACCGGCATACCAGGTGGCACGTGACACGGGGATAAGCGCCAACACTTCCGGAAGACGCAACAGGGAGTCATGCTCAGTTTGCATTGACCATCTCCATAAAAACGCCCTTTGGAGATATGTCCTCGCTCCACGAGAAATCACGTGGAAATACAGCTATAAAAATTTGTCCTCAAGCCTGCCGGTGTCGGGCTGACCGGCGGCTATCGATTAACGTCGATAGCCGCATTATTAGCCATTCCAATTAAATCGTCAAGCATCTTGAATTACACTCCCAATTAATCTTTGAATAAATAAAAAATTAAATGCAGTTCTAAATATTAACAAAAGACAGCCTGCTAGTTGGTCCACCGCGCGAAGCAAGCCCAGCCGGCTCCCCCTGGCGCCGCCACCTGTTCAAGCTGGCGTTGCAACACCGTGATGCCGTCTCCCGCAAGCTGGCTGGCCGCCTCGAACCCACAACCTGCTGCGAGCGACGCAAATACACGCTTCGCCCCATGTGCATGGCTGGGTATCGGTGCGCGGCCCGCATATACTAATGGTCTCTCCCATTGACGACGCTCTCCGCGACATGCCGGCTGCGCACATCGGTGAATGTGCCCGGGAGGCCGTGCCATTGACCAGACCGGCCCCGCTTGCGAACACATCTATGCGCGTATTCGTTGATACGGAATTCACCAACTTCGCGGACCGTGAGCTCGTCAGCATCGCGCTCGTCGCCGACAGCGGAGTCGAGTTTTACGGCGAGTCCACCGACTTTCAGCTTTCCAGCTGCAGCGAATTCGTCCGCGAGACGGTGTTACCGCAACTGGGTGTGCCGGAGCAACGGGCCATGCCACTCGACCAGCTGCGCCGCGAAGTCAGCGCCTGGCTTGGGAGCATTCCGGTTCGCAACCGCCCCATTCTCTGCTATGACTACGAGGGGGACCGGGAACTGCTCGAGCGCCTCATAGGTGGCCCCCTGCGAAGGGGGTGGAAGACCGAGAACATCTGGGCCCGGCTGGACGCCGCGCAACTCGACACGTTCTTCACCGAACACCGGCACCGCCATCACGCCCTGTGGGATGCCCGCGCGAATCTCGCCAGTTTTCAGTCGGTGGAGCGCAGGCGGAATCAGGCAGTCGCCGGGCGCTAACGGGGAGCGCTCCAGGGCGCACCGCCTCATCGCGTCCCGGGCACTGCGACGGTGACGTGGACGAACGGGCCGCACCGCACTCCGGGGATATCCCGGCGTCCGCCCCGGACCGGGAGGGCGTCAGCCCATTTCCCACAGCGATGCGTCTTACCGGCCTTCGCGCGGACCCAGCGGTGGCGGAACGACCGGCGCCTCATCCTCCCTGCCATCCCGCAGGCGGTCCAGATAGTCCGCCCACCGCTGCATCATCTGCCTGCGCTCGCCCAGGAACTTCGTGCGGTTATAGGCCGTGCCCAGCGGGTCGGGTACACGGTGCGCCAGTTGATGTTCAATGACGTCCCGGTCAATGTGCAGCCGCTCGTGCAGGATGGTTCGCGCCATGGCCCGAAAGCCGTGCCCCGTCTGCTCATCACGGGTGCTGATGCCTGCGCGCCGGAGGGCAACGTTGACCGTGTTACCCGACATGGGCTGCTTCTTGTCATCCCTGCCCGGGAAAACATACGGCCATCGTCCCGTCAATGGCTGCAGCTCCCGCAGGATGGCAACCGCCTGCCTCGCGAGCGGCACCAGATGCGGCTCGCCGCCCTTGCTCGCAAAGTACCGCCATTCCGCCGCGTCGAGATGGACCTCGTCCCATCGCATCGTGCGCAACTCGCCAGGCCGGCAAAACAGATACGGCGCGAGTCGCAGCGCGCACCTGACTATAAAGGTGGCGCCGACCGCGTCCATCCTGCGCAGCAGCGGCCCCACCTGTTCGGGGTCCGTGATGGCCGCAAAGTGGCCGGGCTTCGCAGGCGGCAGGGCGCCTTTCAGATGCACGCACGGATTGGCATTTGCCACACCGATGGTCACCGCATACCGGAAGACGGCCGCGCAGTTCTGCATCGCGCGATGGGCCGTATCACGCGCGCCACGGTCCTCGATGCGCCGCAGACACGCGAGCACCTCGGGCGTGGTGATTTCTGCAATCGGCCGCCTGCCGAGCCAGGGAAAGATGTCGTTCTCGAGCCTGGCGAGCACCTTGCTCTTGTGGGACGGCGCCCTGTCGGCCATCATGCGCCCGAACCACTCCCGGGCGACCGCCTCGAAGCTGTTCGCCGTGCGCGCGAGCCGCTCCGCCTGGACGGCCTTCTTGTGCTCGCCCGGGTCAATCCCCTTGGCAAGCAGCGTGCGCGCCTTCTCCCGCTCCTCGCGCGCGTCCTTCAGGGTGATGTACGGGTACTGGCCGAACGACAGTTTTTTTTCCCGGCGGTCGACCCGGTACTTCATGCGCCAGAGCTTCGAGCCGGTCGGGGTAATCTCGAGATACAGTCCGCCGCCGTCCCAGAGCTTCTGAGTTTTACCTATAGGCTTGGCGGCCTTGATGGTGAGGTCGGTGAGTGTCACGTGGGGGCTCCTAAAAATTAGTATAGGCACCGATGCCCCGAGTGCTGCCCCCAAGGGCGCCTGGATTTCTCCAGACGACCCTGGACGACACTGGACGTAAAAAAGGCCGGAAGCCTTGTGGGACAAGGACATTCCGGCCTTTGCTGGATTCTGTCAGACGTAAGTGTGGTGGAGCGGAGGAGGATCGAACTCCCGACCTTCGCATTGCGAACGCGACGCTCTCCCAGCTGAGCTACCGCCCCACTATCCAGTCGATTCTAGCACAGCAATTTCCGCTTGTGCCAAGCACCAAAATTGCGCGACCTCAACCTTAAGAGTCCGCGAAAACGCGCGCATTACTTGGAAGCAGGGAAATCCGGCGCCCCAGCCAAAACCCAGGCCACCACATCCTTCACATCCCCCGCACTCATCCGCGGATGCGCGGGCATAGGAACCGCGCCCCAAACCCCAGCGCCCCCATCCCGTACCTTCTTCTCGAGCTTGCCCTGCGCACCAGCATCACCCTTGTACTTAGCAGCAATATCCTTAAACGAAGGCCCGACGAGCTTCCGATCCACCGCATGACACCCCATGCAAGCATTGGAGCGCGCAACAACCGGCCCGTTACCCACAGCAGCAGCATCAGCAGCGAAAGCCGGAGCCCCTCCTGCAACGCCAGCAAGCACCACCACCCCAGCAACCCATCGCCGAGGCGCAACCAAAGCACGCATCACCATCACATCGTCTTCCCATTGCTACCCGGACGCACCGGCGCAGAATCCTTCACCGGCGCGGGCGATTGCACATCGAGCGGTTTGGAACTCACCCCCGCGTCAGGCACCGCGCCCACAGTCGGCGCATCGGCGGCGCTCACCGGCGCTGTCGTCGCGCCATTGCCGCTAGCCGATGCATTCGCCGCAGCCGCCTGCGCCGGCTGAATGTACTGATAGCACTTCACCACCTGCATCACGCCAGGCACCGTGCTCGCCGCGTTCGCGCCAATGTTGCCTTCCTGCGTGGTCACGAGGCCCATCAGATAGATAATGCCGCGCTCGCTCACCACCTTGAAGTTATTCGCCGAGATGTCCTTATAGGCAATCAGCTCGCTCTTCACGCGCCCTTCGAGGTAGGAGTCGTTGGCGCGCGACGAGAATGAGCTCGCCGGCTGAACCGCCAGTTCGTTGATGACCGATCCCACGTTCGCGACGCCACGCACGAGGGTCTCGGCTTTCTGCTTCGATCCGTCGTCGGGCACCTCGCCCGTTATCAGCACGCGCTGGTTGAACACGGCCACGTTCACGTGCGAGCTATCGGGCAGGCCGCTGCTCAGGTTCGAGAGCGCCTTCACCTGGATCTCGCGGTCTTCGGTCTGCGAGCCCACGGTGCGCCGGTCGGTTGCCACCAGCGCTGTGCCGCCCGCCGCCGCGCCCGCGACGGCGAGGAAGCAACCCTGCAGGCTCGTGCACAGCGAGGCTGCGAAGCCGATCGTCAGCGTGGTCCGGGCCAGCGCGCGCATCTTGCTGTTTCTGCTCATCAACTCCCTCTCCTTCGTCCTTCGCGGTCAGTCTTCGCCCAGCAGCATCGCGTCGATGCCGTCGCACAGGCAGTGGATCGTTAGCAGGTGCACTTCCTGGATGCGCGCGGTCCGATCGGACGGCACGCTCAGATGGATGTCGGTATCGGCGAGCGCATCGTTGACCATGCCGCCACCTTTGCCGGTCAGCGCAATCACGATCATTTCGCGCTCGTGCGCGACTTCGATGGCGGCCAGCACGTTCGCTGAGTTGCCCGAGGTCGTGATGGCGAGCAGCACGTCGCCGGGCTGGCCGAGCGCACGCACTTGCCGCGCGAACACCTGGTCATAGGCGTAGTCATTCGCCAGCGCCGTGAGCACGGAGGCATCGGTCGTGAGCGCGAGCGCGGGCAGGCTCGGGCGTTCGCGCTCGAAGCGGCCGATCAGTTCGGCGGCGAAGTGCTGGGCGTCAGCGGCCGAGCCGCCATTGCCGCATGCGAGTATTTTGTTGCCGTTCGCCAGCGCGGCGAACATCGTGTCGACCGCGGCGGCAATCGGCACGGCCAGGGCTTCCATCGCGGCGAGCTTGACGGCTGCGCTGTCGCGAAAGTGCTGTTGAATTCGTTCGACGGACATCGACTCTCTAATCTGTACTGCGGGTATCGCGAATATTCCGCGTGATTGCGGCGTGCCGCAAGTTTAGCGCACTCACGCTCGTTCTCTTCCGGCGTTCTTTTCCGCTCGCGCTTTCCATACCGATTTTTTCGCGCTCGGCGTCGTGCGTGAACGCGCGTCGCCGTATCGTCTTGCGCTTCCTCCGCTCAACGTCCATCTTCGCGAAACACATCGCGCAGCCACGCGAGGCGCCCGCCGTCGAACGTCACCACGTCGAAGCGGCACGCCAGCGGCAACGCCTCGCGTGCATGCGCGCGCATCGCGAGGCTCGTCAGGTAATGGCGCGCCGCCCGCAAGATGCGCTGCTGCTTGTGCCAGCCCACGCTCGCCGCCGCGCCGCCGTAACCGTGCCGCGTGCGTGCGCGCACTTCCACAAAAACAAGCGTGCCGTCGCGATCGCGCATCACCAGGTCCAGTTCGCCGGCACGGCAATGCACGTTGCGCGCGACCAGCACGAGGCGCTGACGCTGCAAAAAAGCGAGTGCGTGCGATTCAAAACGCGCACCTGCCTCGCGGCGTTCGGCATTGGACCGGCCGCGCGCGTAAAAGTTGTCGCAAGGTGGACTCGAAAGTTCATCCGCACCTGCGCGCGTGCGCGAGGCGCGTATGCCGCTCTCGCGCTGCCGCGTGCCCTGTTCCGCTGCGACTTTCCCCACATGGCACAATGGCGGCCTCTTTTCCTGCGTTCGCCGTGTCATGACGTCCCTCCTCGAACTCGCCCAGGCCCAGCAATATCCCGCCGCCACGCTGTACGTTGTAGCGACGCCCATCGGCAACGCGGCCGACATCACCTTGCGCGCGCTGCATGTGCTCGGTCTCGTCGATCGCATCGCCGCCGAGGACACGCGCAACACGGGCCAGCTGCTCGCGCGCTACGGCATTTCGAAGCCGCTCATCGCCGTGCACGAGCACAACGAGCGCGAAGCGGCGCTGCGCGTGATCGAGCATCTGCGCGCGGGCGAGCGCGTGGCCTGCGTCTCGGACGCGGGCACGCCCGGCATCTCGGACCCCGGCGCGAAGCTCGTCGATGCAGTGCGTGCCGCCGGTTTCCAGGTCGTGCCGCTGCCGGGCGCGAGCGCGCTCGCCACGGCGCTTTCCGCAGCCGGCGACTGGGTCGCGACCTTCACGTTCCTCGGCTTTCTGCCGTCCAAGCCCAAGCAACGCGCGGCCGCGTTGCAAGCGCTGGGAACGCATGCGCATGCGATGGTGTTCTATGAAGCGCCGCATCGCGTTGTCGAAACCGTGCAGGCACTCGCCGATGCATTCGGCCCGGCGCGGCGTCTGCTGATCGCCCGCGAGTTGACGAAGCTACATGAGGCGCTCTGGTGCGGCACCCTGGCCGAAGGGCCAGCGTGGCTGGCCGCCGATGCAAATCGTCAGCGCGGCGAGTTCGTGCTGGTCGTGGAGGGCGCGAGCGCGCAGTCGCCTGGCGACGCCGATCACGATGCGCTACTGCGTGTGCTGCTGGGGGAAGTGCCGGTGAAGGGCGCGGCAAAGATCGCGGCGGCGCTCACCGGCGCGTCGCGCAACGCGCTCTATGCGCGAGCGCTGGAGCTGAAGAACGAAGGCGGCGAGGAAGACGTCAACTAAGCGTCGATAACCGCAACAAGCCGCATCGGGCCATGCGGCTGCAAAACACCGCAGAAAAGCACCGCAGAAAAACCGAAGGGCCGCGTCGATCGATCGACGCGGCCCTTCATGTTTGCAATCTCAGCGTGGCGAATCTCAGTTGGTGCTCGAGTTTGCTGCCAGCATTTCGGCTTGCGCGGCCTTCGCTTCCTGGCGCGAGAGACCTTCGATGTTCACCTTCGCGGTGCCCGCATGCTGGAGGCCCAGCATCTTCGCTGCCGCATAGGACAGATCGAGAACGCGGCCACGCACGTACGGCCCGCGGTCGTTGATCTTCACCACGACGGACTTCGACGTTGCGGGGACGCTCACGCGCACATAGGAGCCGAGCGGCAGCGTGCGATGCGCAGCGGTCAGCGCCTTCATGTCGAAGCGTTCGCCGCTCGCGGTCTTGCGGCCATGGAACGCGCGGCCGTACCACGAGGCGCGGCCGGTCTGATGGAACGAGCCGACGTCAGGCGTGCTGTCGTCGATCGGTTGTGCGTCGGCAAGCGAGTTGCCCTTGCCGGCGCCTGCTGCAGGCAGCGCCCCGAACGCGGAGCCGTAGCTCTGCGGAGCGGCGAACGCCGTGTGCGCGTCCTTGGTGCTGAGCGCGTTGCCCTGCGCATGGTCCTGCTGACCAGGCGGCATGGCACAACCGGCCAGCACGGACACGGCTGCGAGACTCCCGAGTCGTCGTCGAGAAAGTCCGAGTTTCATAAGTTAGCCATCGTGTTTCGGAGCCGTCCCGCGCCTTGGTTGCGCGTTCGCGGATGACTCCGGCGGTCGCAGGCAAAAGACCCCCCTCCCGCCGATCGATGAAAAAAGGCGAGCGAATGCCAATACCCGGATGCAGCCCCATATGCCGCTAACCGCTGGTTTTCTTTCACGTCTGGCGCAGCCTGTCCCCGGCAGCCTGACCAGACCCCACATGCCGCCATCGAACGCGATGTACACGTTCAGGCGCGCCGGTAACACACGGCGCACAGGAACGGCGGCGTAGGCCCCACCCAGCGTCACGGCAGCAAGGCCGTGGCAGGCGCGTAGCACCTGGCTGGGCAAGACGTGCGGTGCCGAACGGATCGGCACCTGATTTGCCATCTTGTAAGGCAGCCTGTTTAGCCAGCCTTCCTCGACGGCACTGCTTGACGGCGATGCATCGAGACCCGTTTTAAACTGCGGGTCACATCGCCCAGTGAATGCACGCGTAACGTGCTTGATGCGTCGCATTATACCTAAAAGTAATTCTTGCCATCCTTCCCTGGTAGAAAACTCCATGATTTTTCACTATTGATGTAACAAAGCCGTTTGTCTTACTCATCCACGGGCCTTGTCTGACAAGGCTGACAGATGCTCCCCGGCAAGCCGAGGCGACGTCTTGCGCGCCCCGGTACAATCGGGTCTTTGGCCTGTCCAGATCCCCGCAACACCGTCATCCAAGAGCCGCGCGCATGAAAGTCACGCTGATTCCCGTCACGCCGTTCCAGCAAAACAGTTCGCTTCTCGTCTGTGAGGCAACGCGGCGCGCCGCCGTGGTCGATCCGGGCGGCGACCTCGATCGCATCGAGGCCGAGATCGCGCGCCAAGGCGTGCAGCTCGAAAAGGTGCTGCTCACGCACGGCCACCTCGATCACTGCGCGGGCGCCAAAGAACTCGCCGAAAAATTCGGCGTGCCGATCATCGGACCGCATGAGGACGAGCGCTTCTGGATCGATCAGTTGCCGCAGCAAAGCGAGCGCTTCGGCTTTGGCCATGCGCAGGCGTTCGAGCCCGACCGCTGGCTCGCGGACGGCGACACCGTGCAGTTTGGAGATGAAGAGCTGGAGGTCTATCACTGTCCCGGCCACACGCCTGGGCACGTCGTGTTCTTCAGCCGCAAGCATGACCTCGCGCTGGTGGGCGATGTGCTGTTCGCGGGCTCGATCGGCCGCACCGACTTTCCGCGTGGCAATCACGCGGACCTGATCCGCTCGATCCGCGAGAAGCTTTGGCCGCTCGGCAACGACGTCACGTTCGTGCCGGGCCACGGCCCGGTTTCGACCTTCGGCGAGGAGCGCCGCACCAATCCGTATGTAGCAGACAGCGTGCCCGGCGTTTCGGGCGGTGCGAGCCAGGCCCGCTGGGGTTGAGCGCCGGACCGCGCTCGCCAGCACACCTCGAACCAGTTATCGAATCCAGCCCATGAGTCCAGCGAATCAAGCCGCCATTGAAGAGATCTACGTCAGCACCGACGTCGAGGCCGACGGTCCCATCCCTGGCCCGCACTCGATGCTGAGCTTCGCGTCGGCGGCCTACACTGCCGACAAGCGTCTGGTCGCCACGTTCTCGGCGAATCTCGCCACGCTCGAAGGCGCGGCGCCGCATCCGGTGCAGGCCGCGTGGTGGGAAACGCAGCCCGAGGCATGGGCTGCGTGCCGCAAGGATCTGCAGGACCCGGCCGAAGCGCTCAATGCCTATGTGGATTGGGTGGAGGCGCTGCCCGGCAAGCCGGTGTTCGTGGCCATGCCGGCGGGCTTCGATTTCACCTTCATGTTCTGGTACATGATGCGCTTCGCGGGGCGCTGTCCGTTCTCGTGGTCGGCGCTCGACATCAAGACGCTCGCGTTCGCCATGACAGGCCTGCCGTACCGCAAGTGCATCAAGCCGCGCTTTCCGAAGCACTGGTTCGACGATCATCCGCACACCCATGTCGCGCTCGACGACGCCATCGAGCAAGGCGCGCTGTTCTGCAACATGCTCGCCGATCTGCGCGCGCAGCAGACCGCGCCAGCAGCCGGCTCAGATCTCGATGATGGGGACACCTCGGGGCAGAAAGCCGCCATCTGACCATCAAATTTAGGGAATCTCCCTCGTCACGCGCGGTTTGCATTGCGTTTCGTTTTTCCGGCCTCTAACATTCGGAAATACGGCGACGCACATGGAGGCGCATTTGACACTCGATACGTTCTCTCAGAAGATCCTGCGCCTTTTGCAGCTCGACGCGCGCCGCTCGGTGCAGGAAATCTCCGATCAGGTGGGCCTCTCCAGCACGCCGTGCTGGCGCCGCATCAAGGACATGGAGCAGTCGGGCGTGATCCAGCGCTACACGGCGCTGCTCGATCGCGAGAAGCTCGGCCTGCACGTCTGTGCGCTCGCGCATATTCACCTCACGCGGCACACCGAAGGCGGCGTCGAGGCGTTCGAGCGCGAGATCGCCACCTGCCCCGAAGTGACCGAGTGCTACAGCACGACCGGCGAATCGGATTACATCCTCAAGATCGTCGCGCCGGACATCAAGGCCTACGACACCTTCCTGCACGAGCGCATCTTCCGCATTCCCGCTGTTGCGCAGGTGCGCACGAGCGTCGTGCTGCGGGAAATCAAGTTCGATACGCAATTGCCGCTGTGAGCCTTAGCGCCTCGCCCGGCCCGGCTGGCTGACGCGGCACTACGCGCCCGCCGGCCCCCGACCTGCCGTAGGCGCTTTCAGCGGCGTCGCGGACCGCACCGCCTCCACCTTGCTCGCGCCGAGCCTTCGCGCGAGCGCCTGCATGTCGATGCCGTCGAGACGCCCCGCTTCGCCCTGCGCCGCCAGCACGACCTGAATTTCGAGGCCCGTGCTCAGGTAGTGGAGCGTGACCGCCTCCACGCGCACGCCGTGCGCCGCAAGCGCCTCGCGCAGCGCATTCACGACTTCGCTGCGCGGCGGCAGGTCCGCGACCGAGCGCACGTGCATGTCATCCTCGGGATCGACGTGGATCAGCGCGTCGAGCACACGCGGATCCTTGAGCAGGCGCGCGCGCGCCATCTCCGCAATGTAGTGCCCTTCCGAAACTGAAATCAGCGGATCGACGAGGATATGCGCGTCCACGAGCGCGAGGTCGCCGGTCTTGCGCGTGCGCAGCTCGTGCACGTCGAGCACGCCGGGCGTGCCGACCAGCGTGGTGCGCAAGTCGGCGGTGGTCGCTTCGTCGAGCGCGCGATCGGAGAGATCCTGGAGCGCGTCCCAGCCGAACACCCAACCCATGCGCGCGACCATGAAGCCGACGATGGCCGCCGCGATTGGATCGAGCAGCCGCACGCCCATGAGGCTGCCCACGATACCGATGGCGACCACGAGCGACGATGCCGCGTCGGAACGCGCATGCCACGCGTTGGCGATCAGCATGGCCGAGCGTACGCGCTGCGCCTCGCGCAGCATGTAGCGAAAGAGTGCCTCCTTGGACACCAGAACGAACACGGCCACCGCAAGCGCGCTTGCGTGGACCGGCGGAATGTCGCCGAGATTGGCAATGCGCGTGCCGGCGCGCGCGAGCATGCCCACGCCCACGGCGATCAGCAATGCGCCGAGAAATAATGAGGCTACCGTTTCATAACGGCTGTGGCCGTAATTATGATCGGCGTCTGGCTTTGCGCCGCTATGGCGGTTCGCAAGCAGCACGACGAAATCGGAAACGAGATCGGAGAGCGAATGAATGCCGTCGGCGATCAAGGCCTGCGAATGCGCAAACACGCCAACCGCGATTTGCAGCACGACCAGCACCGAATTGACGCCGACGCTGACAAACGTGGTCTTGCGCGCGACGCGCTGTTTATCCGATGACGATATGGCAGTGGTGGAGGACATGCGTTACAAAGCGCGAGGTGGAATAGCCGCCATTGTAATGTCCCTACCATGACCAATTGGAGATAACCTTGGAATCTTCTTTTAAATCAGCCGATTACGAGAACACCTCGTATTCGCGTTTACCCAGGAAGAACAATGCCGCAAGGCGTTGGCAAGCTATTGGCAAGGTATTGGCAGGAGGGCAACAAAAAAGCCGCGCTTGCCCCGTGACGGCGCGGCTTTTTCGCTTTGCGGGCCGCAGGGCCCATCGCCAGAACGGCAGAAGGCGATTTATTACTTCTGAATCAGGAAATCGTCGCGGTCCTTGCCGGCAATCCAGCGCGGCGGCTTGCCACGGCCCGACCACGTGCTGCCGCTTTCAGGGTCACGGTATTTCGGAGCGACGCTTGCGCGCGAGCGGCTGGCTGCCTTGGCGCCCTTGCCTGCTGCGCGACCGCCGCCGAGTTCGGCCAGCGTAATGCCGTAATCGGCCATTTTCTGCTTGATCTCGTCGAGGACTTCGGCATATTCACGCGCCTTCGCCTCTTCAATCTGCTTCTCCAGCTTTTCTCGCTGAGCGAGGAGTTCCTTGTAGGAAGACATAGGTATCCTGGTGGTTTGTTAATTAATGGCTACCAATCTTGCGTCAGTATGCCCATTGACAGGTGATTTGCCTCGGAATTTGCAGGCGAGATTAACACAGAATCGAATGTCGCGAAAAGCGCAGGCAATAAAAATAATTAAAACGTTTTAGATATCGTAGAGCATCGCACCGGGCCGCGAAGACCTGCCATTTCATGCAAATCGGTATTTTTGCCCAATATCCAATTTTTCAGATAAATCCCGCTCTCATAATTCGCAGGACATGAAAATTAATCGACAAAAAATCCACAAACATTTCATCTCATGCGAACTTTCGGCAGCACCCATGCATTATCTCTAAATTACGCAACGCACTAGAAGTGGCGGTGAACAGCCTCCGCAGCCTGCTAGAAAAAATACTCAGCTCGCATGCCGTGCGAGGCAATCGGCTATCACGGCATGCAAGGATTGCGCGTCGCTCTGCGGCGCCTCGAAAACATAGCGTGTGCGCACGCCATCGATGCCGAGGTCGGCGCCGTAGCGATCCACGCCCAGCAACGCGAGCCCGTCTCGCCGTTTCGGATGCGCTTCGAAGAAGCGGATCAATGCCTCTTCCTCGTCGGCGCAAAGCGGATCGAGCGGGTCGAGATCCGCGCCGTCGAGCCAGCCCATCGCGCCAAAGCCGCCGATATAGCGCAAGCGCTCCACGCGCATCGTCCAGAACGTGAAGTCGCCGAGCGCAAGGTAGCGCGCGGCGTCCGGCTGATACCGCAGGTAGCGGCGCGCGAGCGCTTCGAGGCCAAAATCGGCGTCAACATCGATGCCCCCGCCGGCTTCGGTCCCGCTCGGCTCGAACCGGCCAAGCAGTGTCATGCGCGGCGCGCTCAGCGCATCGTCGCCGCTCATCTGCGCGACGAGGAATCCTGCGCGCGAGTCACTCTGCAGATTGCGCGTGTGCTCGGCGAGCCGGCTCACGAGGATGACCGGGCGGTGGCGCGCATCGGGCACGAACGGCAGCAGCGTCGGGTAAGGAAAGCCGAGCGGTTCGCGCGCGTGGGTGGCGAGCGTGCCGGTGGCGGCCTGATGCAGCAGATGCAGCGGAGCGTGAGCGGGAATCTTCAAGGAGTGTCCTCGATCGATGAGGGGGTCGATGGGCGCGGCGCGATCCCATTATTAGAACAGGCCGCGCGGCCGCGAGCAGCCCATGCGCGCCTTCGCTAGAATTTCCGCTCGCCTTTCAAAAAGCTGATTCGCTGTTGTCCACCCCAGGATCTTCCGTGTCCGACCACTTGCCCGACTCGTCCCTCGCACAACCGCCCCATGCTGTTCATCGCGCGCTGCCCGCCGCCACGCGCCAGCGCGCGCGCATCGCGACCATGGCGCTCTTTTTCATCGCGGGGATGATGTACGCGTCCTGGGGCGTGCACGTGCCCACGGTGCGCGACAAATTCCACCTGAGCGCGGCACTGCTCTCATATGCGCTCTTCGCCGTGGCGGGCGGTTCGATCGCGGCCATGACGACCATCGCCGGATGGATCACGCGCGTCGGCACGCGCCGCGCCTGCCTCACGGGCGGCCTCACCATGTCGGTGTGCGGCGCGCTGATTCTCGTCGTGCCGTACTACTGGATGCTGCTCGTCGTGCTTGCGGCGTTCGGCATGGGCATGGCCACACTCGACGTCGCCATGAACGCCGAGGCGAGTGCCGTCGAGGAAGCCGTCGGCAAGCCGATCATGTCGGCGCTGCACGGCATGTTCAGCCTGGGCGGCATGGCGGGCGCCGCCGTCGGCGGCGCGCTGCTCGCGCACGGCATGGCGCCTGCGCTGCATCTGCTCCTCGCTTCGGTGGTGGCTGCGCTCGTGCTCGTCGTGTCATGCCCCGCCGTGCTGCCGCACGTGCCGCACGCCACCCACGGCGAGCACGCCAAAACCGGCAACCGCTGGCGCACGCCCGCGCTGTGGGCACTGGGCGCAATCGCATTGATCGCGCTGATCGCCGAAGGCGCGATGTACGACTGGGCCACGGTCTACATGCGTGACGTCGTGCTCTCGACGCCGGCGCTGGCGAGCGCCGCCTACGCCGCGTTCTCGGGCGGCATGGCCGCCGCGCGCTTCGCCGGCGACGCCGTGCGCGCACGCTTCGGCGCGCCGCAGCTCGTGTTCGCGAGCGCCTCGCTCGCCTGCGCCGGCATGATCGGCGCGCTGCTGCTGCCGTATTCGTTTGCCGCGCTCACGGGCTTCACGCTCATGGGGCTCGGCCTCGCGAATATGATGCCGGTGCTGTTCGCCGCCGCGGCGCGCGTCAAAGGCATCCATGCCGCCGAGGGCCTCGCGCACGTCGCGGGCATCGCTTACTTCGGGCTGCTGTTCGGTCCGGTCGTGATCGGCGGCATCACGCAGGTGACCAATCTCACCGTCGGGCTCGCCGTCGTCGCGCTGTGCGCCGCGCTGGTGGCGTTCGCCGGGCCGAAGGTGCTCAGGCGGCTGGGGAT
The DNA here is from genome assembly GCF_051125205.1 of Paraburkholderia sp. A1BS-2L. Taxonomy (NCBI): domain Bacteria; kingdom Pseudomonadati; phylum Pseudomonadota; class Betaproteobacteria; order Burkholderiales; family Burkholderiaceae; genus Paraburkholderia; species Paraburkholderia sp. A1BS-2L. The sequence continues at coordinate 127,615 of NZ_CP120428.1, read as the reverse complement.
TTGAGGCTTGCGCCGCGCGCAGCGCTGTTCGTGGAGCGATTGCGCCTTCCAGAACAAAACAAAAGCCCGCGAGTCGAGAAACCCGCGGGCTTTGCGCTTGCGACCATGAAGTCGAGCAGGTGACGATTTACATCTTCACCACGTCGAGCAGCGACTTCTTGCCCGCCTTGTAGTTGTACAGCGAGATCACGCCGTGCTTGAGGTCGCCCTTCGAATCGAAGGTCGTCTCGCCAATCACGCCCTTGTAGTCCGTAGCCGGCATGGCGGCGAGGATCTTGGCCGGATCGGTCGAGTTGGCGCGCTTCATCGCGTCGACGATGATGTACACCGCGTCATACGTGAACGGCGCGTAGATCTGGATCGGCTGGCCGAAGCGCTTCTCGAACTTCGCTTCGAACGCCTTGCCGCCCGGCATCTTTTCGAGCGCCATGCCCGCTTCCGAGCACACGATGTTGTCGGTCGCGTCGCCGGCGAGGTCGGCGAGCTTGTCGGTACATACGCCGTCGCCCGCGAGCACCTTGGCGCGCAGACCAAGCTGCTTGGCTTGCTTGGCGAACGGGCCGCCGGTGGCGTCCATGCCGCCGTACATGATTGCGTCGGGGTTCTCGCCCTTGATCTTGGTGAGAATGGCGCGGAAGTCCACGGCCTTGTCGTTGGTCGCGTCATGCGAGACCACCTTCATGCCGAGCGACTTGGCAGTCTTCTCGAACTCGTTCGCGAGACCCTGGCCGTAAGCCGTCGAGTCGTCGACGATCGCCACGCTCTTGAGCTTCATGGTCTTGGCCGCGTAGTTCGCGAGCGCCGGGCCCTGCTGGGCGTCGGTCGCCACCACGCGATAGGTGGTCTTGAAACCTTGCTGCGTGTAGGCCGGGTTGGTGGCCGACGGCGAGATCTGCACGATGCCCGCATCGCTGTAGATCTTCGAAGCCGGGATCGAGGTGCCCGAGTTCAGGTGGCCCACGACCGCGACGACCTTGTCGTCGACGAGCTTCTGCGCGACCTGCGTGGCCGTGCGCGGGTCGGCCGCGTCGTCCTGCGCGTCGAGCACCAGCGTGACCTTCTGGCCGTTGATCGTCAGGCCCTTCGCGTTGATTTCCTCCACAGCGAGGCGCGCGCCATTTTCGTTGTCCTTGCCAAGGTGCGCGATACCGCCCGTCAGCGGTGCGACGTGGCCGATCTTGACCGTTTCGTCAGCGCTCGATGCCGTTGCAAACGACGCGAACAAAACGACTGCCGCGCTAATCGGCAACAGCTTGTGAAGCTTGATATTCATGTAAGTCTCCGGTTTCGAACCAACAGCAACGTAATCGCCCAGTGCTCCCGCGCCCCGAACGTGTCGCTCCCCGTGCGGACGACCACGCGGATGCATCCTTGATGCACCTGGCCCGTATGGCGAAAAGCCCGCTCATGGCAGACCGCCCATCCATACTTGCGCGCAAGTGTAGGTGATCAAATTAATTTGGAGTATTTTTTTCAGATATCGGGGCGAGTACCAATAGTCTTTCACCCGAGTACTTCAAAACCCTGATCAATCGGCCCGCCAGCCTTGTCCTGCAAGGGTCTTCGAGGAGGTTTGCAATCTTTTCGAAAGCATTTTCCAGGGTGCGCCCGAATATTTTTCGGGATTTTTGGCGAGTTACGCGAGGCATGGTAAATGCGCTGCCGGCCACGATAACGTTTGCTTTTCGAATTCCCGCACTCGCTTCCGGATTAGCTGAAATTAAAGTCAGCTTTCGATTAATTCGCAGCACGCACGAATCGTTGCGCAGTCCAGGATCTGCCCGGATCAAAAAGGCCGCAGGCGCCAAAAGCGATTAATCGCGATCGTTACGATCGGCTTGCGCACGGCGCGCTGCAGGCCGCGCGCCGCCATGGCAAACTGGCTCCCCGTTTTTGCACCACCCCATTCGCGTAGAAGGAGAGCAATGTGAGCGTTTCGACCAAGTGGATCGACATTTCCGCCGGCAAGGACAGTTTCGGCGCATATCTCGCCCTGCCCAAGGGCGGCAAGGGTCCGGGCATCGTCATCATTCAGGAGATCTTCGGCGTGAACGGCCACATTCGCGACGTGGTCGAGCAATACGCGCTCGACGGCTACGTGGCGATCGCCCCCGACATCTTCTGGCGCACCGCGCCGCGCGTCGAACTCGACTATGTGGGCGCGGACCGCGAGCGCGGCATCGAGCTGATGAAGAAGACCGACATGAATCTCGTTGTCGAGGACATCGCCGCGACGGCCGCCACGTTGCGCAAGCTGCCCGAGTGCACCGGCAAGGTCGCTGCCATCGGCTATTGCCTGGGCGGCCGGCTCGCGTATCTGGCCGCGGCGAGCGGCTCCGTGGATGCGGCGGTCTCGTACTATGGCGGCGGCATCCACACGCAACTCGATCTCGCCGACCAGATCAAGCAGCCGATGCTGTTCCATTACGCCGAGCTCGACCACGGCATTCCACTCGACGCAGTGGGCCAGGTGAAGGAGCGCTTCGCCGGCCGCGACAACGCCGAATTCCATCTCTACCCGGGCGCCGATCATGGCTTCAACTGCTCGGTGCGCGCGTCGTACAACCAGAATGCGTCGGCGCTCGCGCACGGCCGCACGCTCGCGTTCCTCGCGCAAAACCTGTAAATAAACCGCCGGGGCGCGCAAGCGCGGCACAGGAAGCGGCCATTGCGGCAGAATCGTTGCAATGGCCGCTTTCGTTTCAGTGCGCCCCATCCCACGATGCCCCCAAGGAGTGCGCGCCTTGCAGTCCGACTATCTGGAATACGACGCCATCGGCCTGGCCGAACTCGTGCAGCGCCGCGAAGTGAGCGCGCGCGAGCTGCTCGACACCGCGATCGCGCGCGCCGAGGCCGCCAATCCCGCGATCAATTCGATCGTGCTCAAGGACTACGATGCCGCGCGCAAGCGCGCGCTGCGCATCGAAGCGGGCGGCAATGGCGTCGATGCCCTCGCGCAAGGGCCGCTCGCCGGCGTGCCGTTTCTCGTCAAGGACCTGGGCGCGGCGGTCGCCGGTCTGCGCATGACGCTCGGCAGCCGCCACTATCGCCATTACGTGCCGGCAGCGGACGCGCCCGTGGTCGAGCGTTTTCGCGCCGCGGGCCTGAATCTGTTCGGCAAGACGAGCGCCTCGGAACTTGGCCAGATGCCCTACACGGAGCCCGAGCTGTTCGGCCCGTGCCGCAACCCGTGGAATCTCGATCACACGCCGGGCGGCTCGAGCGGCGGCGCGGCCGCCTCGGTCGCGGCCGGCATCGTGCCGCTCGCACACGCCTCGGACGGCGGCGGTTCGATCCGCATTCCCGCCTCGTGTTGCGGGCTCTTCGGCCTGAAGCCTTCGCGCGGCAATCAGCCGCCTTCGGATCTGCCGCCCTCGCCGGGCGGACTGGGCGTCGACCTCGCCGTGTCGCGCAGCGTGCGCGACAGCGCGCTCATGCTCGATCTGCTCGCCGGCGACCCCGCGATCGCGCCTGGCGCGCCGGGCACTTTCCTCGCGGCGGCGCGCGAACCGCTCGACGGTGGCAAGCCGCTCGCCGTCGCCTTTATCACCGATCCGCTGTTCGCCGATGCGCTTTCGCCCGACGTGCGCGAAGCGCTCGACGGCGCTGCCGCGCTGCTCGCCTCGCTCGGCCACAACGTGGAGCCGGTGCAGCTCAAGGTAGATTTCGTGGCGGCGCGCGAGGCGTTCCTGATGCTGTGGTCGGTGGTGGCCGAGAAGTACGTGCTCGACGCCGACACGATCACGGGCACGAAGCCGCGCCGCCAGGACTTCGAGATCGCGACATGGGCGATGGCGCATATCGGCCGCAAGCTGGGCGAGCAGGCGCTGCCCGCCGCGCTCGAGACGCAGCAGCGCATCACGGCGCAAGTCGCCGACTTGATGACGCGTTTCGACGTGATTCTGTGCGCGACGCTGGCCGCGCCGCCGGTGAAAATCGGCGCACTGAAACCCACGTCTTCGGAACGCATGCAGATGCGCGCCGTCACCGCGATGCCGGTGGAAGCGCTAATGAAAAAACTATTGACGGAATCCGCGAACAAGGCGTTCGCGTGGGCGGGCTGCACCGAGCTGTTCAATATGACGGGGCAGCCTTCGATGTCGGTGCCGCTCGCGTGGAATGCGCGGGGCCTGCCGATCGGCGTGCAATTCGCGGCGCGTGAAGGCAACGATGCCTTGCTGCTGCGCCTCGCGGCTCAGCTCGAAGCGGCGCGCCCGTGGTTCGGACGGCGGCCGCCTCTGCTGATGGCGCGTACCTAGGCCAGCGCAAATCCGGCTTGGGTGAAACCGGTGCGCGCGCATCGATCCGCGCAATGCGCGGCGCGACCTGCTTCGAGCCTGCATGACCTCCGAGGCTCGTGCGCCAGGGCCTATCAGGCCTTCTTGTTGTAGGCGCTGCACCAGCCCTTGCCTGCAACCTGCTTGCCCGGGAACATCGGGCACGGGGCGTAGGCGTCGGTGGGCTTGCCTTGATAGAACGTGCAGTTGCTGCAATCCTGGCCGGCGGCGTACTTCGCGAACTTGGCCTTGTCGACCTTGGTTGCGTCGGCCTTGTAGCCGAGAGCCTGGGCGGTGGGTTCGGATTCACCAAGCTTCGGCGCGTCGGCGAAAGCCTGACGCGACAGCGCAACGGTTGCGGCAACGCCAACACTCGTGATCAGAAAGCTGCGGCGGGACGATTTCATGAGCAGTACTCCAATATTGTGGGCACACCGTTCTGCCGACGGCGTGGCGTGAAGAATAACAACGAAGCCGCCCTGCGTGCATCATGAATTCCGGACATAAGCAATTCGCATCCTGGCAATAAGGGGATGCGAGCCGGGTGTGCCGGGTGTGCCGGGTGTGCCGGGTGTGCCGGGTGTGCCGGGTGTGCCGGGTGTGCCGGGTGTGCCGGGTGTGCCGGGCGTGCCGGGCGTGCCGGGCGTGCCGGGCGTGCCGGGCGTGCTGGGCGTGCTGGGCGTGCTGGGCGTGCTGGGCGCGTTAGGCGAGCCCGGCCACCTCGCACACGCGCTGCGCGATGGCGAGCGATGCCGTGAGCCCCGGCGACTCGATGCCGAACAAATTCACGAGCCCACGCACGCCGTGCGCCGCGCCGCCCTGAATCACGAAATCGGCAGCATTCTCGCCCGGGCCCGAGAGCTTGGGCCGGATGCCGGCGTAGGCGGGTTGCAGCGCGCCGTCAGGCAAGCCCGGCCAGTAGCTGCGGATCTGCGCGTAGAAGGCGTCGGCGCGGCGCGGATCGACGTCGTAGTCGATCGAATCGATCCACTCCACGTCGGGACCGAAGCGCGCCTGCCCGCCGAGATCCAGCGTGAGATGCACGCCGAGCCCGGCCTCGTTGGGCATCGGATAGATGAGGCGCGAAAACGGCACGCGCCCCGAGACGCTGAAGTAATTGCCGCGCGCGAGATAAAGGGGTGGAATGTGGCGCGGATCGAGCCCGCGGATGCGTTTCGCGATCCGGGTGGCATACAGGCCCGCGCTATTGATGAGGCACGCCGCGCGGATTTCGGTGGGGGCCTCGCCGCCGGTCCTGATCACGAAGCCGTTCGCGCTCGCGTCCACCGACTCGACCGGCGACTTGAGCGCGATCACGGCGCCGTCGCGTTCGGCGTCGCCTTGCAAGGCCAGCATCAGCTGATGACTGTCGACGATGCCCGTCTGCGGGGAATACACCGCCGCCACGCATTCGAGCGCGGGCTCGAGCGCCAGCGCCTCGGTCTTGTTGATGCGTGTGAGATCGAACACGCCGTTTTCCTTGCCGCGCGCCTGAATCGCTTCGAGCTGCGCAACCTGGGCGGCCGTCGTGGCCACGAGCAGCTTGCCGCAGCGCGCATGTGCGACGTTGCGCGCTTCGCAGTACTCGTAGAGCATCTCGCGCCCGCGCACGCACAGGGTCGCCTTGAGCGAGCCGCGCGGGTAGTAGAGTCCCGCGTGAATCACCTCGCTGTTGCGCGAGCTGGTGCTGGTGCCGATGGCGTCGGCGGCCTCCAGCACGATCACCTCGCGTCCGCGCGCCGCCAGCGCGCGCGCCACGGCGAGGCCGACCACGCCCGCGCCAATCACCACACATTCGATCTGATCCATGTCGCTGCGTCCGCATCCGGCGAATTAGGCGGCGGCGCCTCCCTGACGCCCCCATCAGAAAAATTGTAGACCGAGGGCGGGGTGGGTTTAAATCGAATAGATAACGAATATGCGGGCAAATCCACTGATCGCGCATGCGCTCGGGCCGCGGCACACCCCGGCTATCGATGGGCGTTGGCGATTAAATACTGCCCATCGTTGCGAAAAAAATAATAATTGGTTCCTGAACCGACCTCGAAATGCCCCACTGTTGCCTCTATATTGCAAATAGTTACACACGCCGCGATTGAAGCTGCGCGGGGTCTGCGCATTTGAAATGCATCGTTGCGGTCCAGTGTTTGCGAACCCGGTATAGGATCGAAGGTCTCAAGGAACCCGCCCCGCTATTGGGAACCGGCACAACCGGTTCGCACGGCACGCGTGCATGGAGCCTGCCCACATGACGTTGTTGAAGCATTGTCTCGCCGCTACCCTGGTCGCCGCTGCTGCCGCGTTCGTGACTGCAAGCGCGCAAACGCGAACAGAGGGCGTGATCCAGCCCGCGACTCCGGCCTCGCAGCCGGTCGTCCACGCCGTTCCAGCCCCGTCTTCCGGGACCGCCCAACCACCGGCGGCGCAGCCGGCGCCACAATCGAAATCACAGCCCGCCCCGCAGGCTGCTCCGGCGCCCCAGGCAGCACCGAAGCCCGCGCCAAAGCCCGCTTCAAAACCCGTGCACAAGCCCGCGCATAAGCCCGTTCACAAGCCGGCTTATGAGCCAGCGTATGAACCGGCTCCGCAGAACAATGCGCAGCCCATCGCCCAACCGGGGCCTGCGGCAGAACCCCCGATACTGCATACGCCAGCGCCGCAACCCACCGCGCAGCCAACGCCGCAGCCGGCCGTGCCGCCAGCGCCGACGCCACAACCCGTCCCGCAACCCGCACCGCGCCCTGCGATGCCGCCAGCGCCCGCTCCGCAACCGGCCCCGCTGCCCGCTGCGCAGCCAGCGCCGGCCACCCCGCTGCCGCCCCATGCTCAGCCTGCGTCCGCGCCGCAGCCGTACGCGCAACCGGGCGTGCAGGCGGTGGTCACCTGGACGCTGCAGGTGATCCGCGACGGCCAGCTGATCGACTCGTTCGACGGCACCACCACGGTGGGCCAGGCGCGCACCGATACGCATCACAATGTCGTCTCGCACCGGGTCGGCTGCAAGGACGAGGTCGCAGGCAGCATCGACCTGCAGCGCACGATCACGGTCTCGCCGTTGCGTGCGAACGCGACCCAGTCGATCCTCTCGATCGAAGCCCAGGAGACGCTCGAAGACGACTCCGCGCGGCAAAGCCCGTCCGGCTGCAAGTTGCCGCCGCAGCCGCGCCAGGTGAACGCCAGCCATCCGGGGCTCGTCGTGCCGGCCGGCCAATGGGTCAGCTGGCCGATCGTCGACAAGGATCCCGCGCTGGCGTACCGGGTGCGCGCAAGCCTCGCACCGCCGTCACAGCAGCCCTGAGAGGCTGGCCTGAAGCTCGCGCCGCTCGTCGGCGCCGGTCTAAACTGAACTGAACTGAACTGAACTGAACTGGGCTGGGCTGAACTGAAGCGCGATGCGCCGGCCGCAACCCAAAACCGCACGAAACTGTCGTAAGAACCCGTTGTAACAAGCGCATGCGAAACCTCGAACAACCCCTCATCGACGCAGTGCCGGCCAATACCCGGGACTTCGTCGCGGTGAGCTGGAACCTGCACAAGGGCCGCTCACCGCTCGGCTTTCAGGCATGGCAGGCCATGCGGCGCTGGGTGCAGTCCACCCACGCCGACGTCTGGTTCCTTCAGGAGGCGATGGCGCGGCGTCTGCCGCAGCCGGTGCTCTCCACGGCTTTCGGCGCGGAGCTCGGCGACCCGCTGGCGGACGTCTGGCACTGCCAGGCCACCGAAATCGCCGACGCGCTCGAGCTGCAAATCGCGCTCGGGCCGAATGTGTTCAAGCCTTCGTGGCGGCACGGCAATGCGATCCTGTCGCCGCATCCGCTCGATCTGGGCGGCCGCTGGGACATCTCGGCACATCGTTTCGAACGGCGCGGCCTGCTCGTCGCGCGCGCCAGCGTGGCGGGCCAGTCGGTCACGCTGCTGTGCGCGCACCTCGCGCTCACGCGCAGCGCGCGCCTGCGGCAAATGAACTGGATCGCGCACTGGATCGCCAAGGAAGCGCCGCAAGGGCCGCTCGTGCTCGCGGGCGACTTCAACGACTGGCGCAACGACTCGGTGCCGATCTTCGCGGAGCATGGCCTGCACGAAGTCGCGACGCTGCTCGGCGAGCCGGCGCGCACGTTTCCGGCGTTCTCGCCCGCGCTCGCGCTCGACAAGATGTTCGTGCGCGGCCTGAAACCGGTCGAGCTGATCCAGCCCGCGCAGGAGACGGCCTGGCTGTCCGACCACCTGCCGTACATGGCGCGGCTGCGGCTCGAATAACTCGAATAACGCTCCGGGCGCCAGGAACGCCACACCACATCGCGCCGCGAACGCCCGCACAGCCCCACGAGTTGCGAATGCAATCGCGCAATCGCGCTAATATGTCGCGTCGCGCGCCCTCGGAGTGCGCCCTTCCCATTCGGCTTCATCCGGCTGCTTCACATGCACCTCTTCGCCACGCTGCTCCAGATCGCCATCGTCTATTTGTTCGCGCTCGTCAGCCCGGGACCGAACTTCTTCATGGTGACGCAGCTTTCGCTCGCGGGGCGGCGCAGTCTCGGCATTGCCTCGGCGTTCGGCGTGGGCACGGGCTCCACGTTGTGGGCCGCGCTCGCCATGCTGGGCTTCGCCGCGGTGCTCCAGCATATCGAGTGGCTCTATCACGGCGTGCGCGTCGCCGGCGCGCTGTATCTGCTCTGGTTCGGCATCAAGCTGCTGCGCTCGGGCGCGCGCCGGGACTCGGACGCGGCAAGCGCCGCAAATGCGGCGGCCGATGCGACCGAAGCCACCAATGCCGCCAACGCCACGCTCGCGGCCCCGCTGCCGCCGCCGGACCGGCGTGCCTGGCTGCGCACATGGCGCGCGGGCTTTCTCACCTGCCTCACGAACCCGAAATCCTGCGTATTCTGGACCAGCGTGTTCGCGGCGATCTTTCCGGCGCATCCGCCGGCATGGTTCTACGGCGCGGCGCTCGCGCTCGTGGCGACGATGTCGTTCGGCTATCACTCGAGCCTCGCGCTGCTGTTCGCCGACCATCGCACGCAACGCAGCTACAAGCGGCTGCGCCGCCCTATCGACGCATTCTGCGGCGCGGCGCTGATCGGCCTCGCCGCGAAGCTCGCCGCCGATCGCTGAGGTCCTCACGCGCGCCGAAACTGCCCCGCCAGCAGGGTCTCTGCTGCGGTGCGTCGAACCTTCCGGTATCATTCGAACCAACATTCGAGCCTGCCCCAACGGGCGAACCAGCCCGTCCGAAGGGCTGCGGGACTCCCAGGCGGGACTCCCGGTTTTTCGCGCCCTTGCGCCGCACCCCGCCGCAGCCGGTTTTATCGCTTCGCGACATCTTGCCTAACGCAGGTCACCGCTCCCGTTAGACGCGGCGCAGCCCATAAGGCACGCTCGCGTTAAAATGGCAAACTGCGCCTCGTTCGCAATGGGACGGCCAACAAGCTGGCAAAAACGGGGCACGAATTCGAATCAAAGCGGGAATTCAAGCGGAGCGCCCACCAAGGCGCACGCCGCGCATCGTCAAACCGAGCCCTACATGCACTTGTCATGCGTGGCCGGAAGGAACGCCCCGTCCGGCGGACCTTGTTTCGCATCATCAGGAACCATGAGCAAACACACCGAAGAAACCGTTCTGAGCGTGCATCACTGGACCGACACGCTTTTCAGCTTCACCTGCACGCGCGACCAGGCCCTGCGTTTCGACAACGGCCAATTCACCATGGTCGGCCTCGAGGTCGAAGGCAAGCCACTGATGCGCGCGTACTCGCTCGCGAGCGCGAACTATGAAGAGCATCTCGAGTTTCTGAGCATCAAGGTGCCGGACGGCCCGCTCACGTCGCGCCTGCAGCACCTGAAGGTGGGCGACAAGGTTCTGATCGGCAAGAAGCCCGTTGGCACGCTGGTGGCCGACAACCTGCTGCCCGGCAAGGTCCTGTGGCTGCTCTCGACCGGCACGGGCCTCGCGCCCTTCATGTCGATCATCAAGGACCCGGACATTTACGACCGTTACGAAAAGATCGTGCTCACTCACACCTGCCGTTTCGTCGACGAACTCGCGTACAAGGAATTCATCACCGAAGAACTGCGCGAGCACGAATACCTGGGCGAGATCGTTCGCGAGAAGCTCGTCTACTACCCGACCGTGACGCGCGAAGTGTTCGACAACCGCGGCCGCATCACCGAACTGATCGACACCGGCAAGCTGTTCAGCGACCTCGACCTGCCTGGGTTCACGCCCGAGCGCGACCGCATCATGCTGTGCGGCAGCACGCACATGCTGCGCGACACCGTCGCACTGCTCGAAAAGGCCGGCCTCAAGGAAGGCAGCAATAACGCGCCGGGCCACTATGTCGTGGAAAAGGCGTTTGTGGGCTAAGTCGTGGGCTAAAAACCGCTACTCGCGGTCTTTGCCAGACACAGGAACCGGAGCCTCTCGCTCCGGTTTTTTTTTGCCCTGACAAATCGCAGCACCGCTTTCCAAACCCTGCTCGCCCGTTACATTTTGGGCGGATTTCGCGCCATCTCCGTGTCAGCCTTTTTCCTACACCGCGAGCCCCGGTCAACTTCACACGGTTTCTCACCTTTCGCCGCTAAGTATTGTCCTGACTGAAGTTTCCCGATTTTTCAGTTATCATCGCGGCGCACCATCGGTCATGTCGGAGGGCTTGGCAGGGGCCAATCCATGTTGTTACTGGATGTAAATTTCGTTACGCCCCGCCGCGCCAGCCAGAACAGAAAAGGACCGATTCCTGAACGGGAAATCACGGGGGATGGATGGATACGTCGAATCGCGCGGCGCTTGATGCCAGCGCGCCTCGCGCGAATGCGCCGGGCGCGCGTGCCCTCCACGCGGCAGGCGGCCTCCCCTTCCTCGCCAGCGCCGAAGGCACGCGCGCGACGCTCGATGCCATCGCGCGCGTACAGGAGCGGATCGCCGCAGCCGGCGCGGCCCGCGTCGACGCCGACGAAGCCGCGCGCCACCGGCTCGCGCGGGAACTGCACGACAGCGTCGGCGCCGAACTGACGGCCACGCGTTTCGCCCTTGAGAACGTCCACACCTGGCTGCCCGCCGATGCGCCGCCTCAATGCGCCGAGGCGCTCGCACTCGTCATGCGCTCGCTGGACTGCGCCACCGACGCCGTGCGCCACGTGCTCGACGGGTTGCACGCCCCCGAACTGCACGCGGGCCTCGTCGACGCGCTCGCGAACTGGACACGCGACTTCGCCTCGCGCACCGGCCTTGCCGCGCGCTTCCTCGCGAGCTCGTCGGTCGACGCATCGGTCGACGCATCGGTCGACGCATCGGTCGACGCATTGACGCCTTCGACCGCCGCGCCCCACGCCACCGGATTCGCCCGCGACGACGAAGCGCGCCTCGCGCGCCTGCCCGCCGAGGCGGCGCTCGCGGTGTTCCGCGTCGCGCAGGAAGCGCTCACTAACGTCGCTCGCCACGCCCAGGCCACGCAGGTCGAAGTGCGCCTGACCAGCACGCCGAGCGAGCTGATTGTGAGCGTGATCGATGACGGCGTCGGCCTCTCGCGCGAAGCCGCACGGTGCGCCAGGCGGCAATGCGGGCAAGCCTCGTCGAGCAGCCAGGGAGGTCCGGGCAGCGCGAACAGCCGCAGCGCCTATGGCATCGCCGGCATGCGCGAGCGCTGCGCCGCCTTCGGCGGCACGCTGCGCACCACCCCGGCTCGCCACGCCGCCGCCCGCCGCCTGGCCGCCGACCCGGCACGCCCCGGCACGACCGTCGAAGCACGCTTCCTTTGGGAGACGCTGCTCTCGCGCCCGTGCGCCGAACCCGTGGCAGACCAACTGAAGGGCATCCGCTCATGACCCTGCGCATCCTGCTCGTCGACGATCACGCCGTGGTGCGCCAGGGCGTGCGTCAGCTGCTGCTCGACCGTGGCGTCGCGAGTGAAGTGATCGAGGCGCCCAGCGGCGCGCAAGCGCTCGCCGCCGTCGCGAAGCACGCCTGCGATGTGGTGCTGCTCGACATCTCGCTGCCCGACATGAACGGCATCGAAGTGCTCAAGCGCGCGAAGAAAAAGGTGCCGCGCGTGCCGGTGCTGATGTTCTCCATGTATCGCGAAGACCAGTACGCCGTGCGCGCGCTGAAGGCGGGCGCGTCGGGCTATCTCTCGAAGACGGTGGACGCCGCGCAGATGATCGCCGCGATCCAGCAGGTCGCGAGCGGCCGCAAATACGTGAGCCCCGCGATGGCCGAAGCGCTCGCCGAGTATGTGCTCGTCGACGGCGAGCAGCTGCCGCACGAAAAGCTCTCCGACCGCGAGTACCAGACGCTATGCATGCTCGCCTCGGGCAAGCGCCTCACCGACATCGCGCGCACGCTCTCGCTCTCGGTGAAGACCGTGAGCGTCTACCGCACGCGGCTGCTCGAAAAGATGAAGCTCACCAATAACGCCGAGCTCACTTTCTATGTGATGAGCAACCGGCTCGTCGATATCGCGCCCGCGCCGGCGCTCTGAGCCCGCGCCTCGCCAGCGAGGCGCTTCGCGATTACGTCACGATCGGACGCCCCCATGCATGGCGCAAGGAATGCGTTACTAAAACGCGCTCCCGCCATAAGCCGTTGATCCGGAAATGAACCGCGTCTATACGGTGAGCTTCGTGCAAAGAATGCACGCGCTTGCGCCGCTTTGCAGTGGAATCGACCTCCTCCCCCACGCCGAATCCATGCCACGCCTGTGCGGTTGGCACAGCCACCAAGCTCCGATCCACTAAAATTCAGGGTTTCCTCGCCAGTGCGTTTTACCGGCGTTTTACCTGGAGTTCTCCGCCCAATGTCCCTCTTTCGCAAGAAAAACGTCGAACACATGCTGCAGGCAAGCGCCAAGGGCGCCGGCCTGAAGAAGACGCTCGGCGCACTGGACCTCACCTTTCTTGGCGTCGGCGCAATTATCGGCACCGGCATTTTCGTGCTGACCGGCACCGGCGCCGTGCAGGCCGGCCCCGCGCTGATGCTCGCGTTCATCATCGCCGCCGTGGCCTGCTGCTTCGCGGCGCTCGCCTACGCCGAGTTCGCCTCGACCATTCCCGTGGCGGGCTCGATCTACACCTACTCGTACGCCACGCTCGGCGAGCTGGTCGCCTGGATCATCGGCTGGGACCTGATGCTCGAGTACGGGCTGGCCACCTCCGCGGTCTCGGTGGGCTGGTCGGGCTATCTGCAGTCGCTGCTCTCGGGCTTCGGCGTGACGCTGCCCACGGCCCTCACCGCCGCGCCCGGCGCCGTGCCCGGCGCGTTCACGCTGTTCAACCTGCCCGCCTTCCTCGTGATGATGGTGATCACGGCGCTGCTCTCCATCGGCGTGCGCGAATCCACCCGCATCAACAACATCATGGTGGCGATCAAGGTCACGGTCGTGCTGCTCGTGATCGCCGTGGGCGCCTTCCACGTGACGCCCGCAAACTGGCATCCGTTCATGCCGCACGGCTGGGACGGCGTGTTCGGCGCCGCCGCCGTGATGTTCTTCGCGTTCATCGGCTTCGACTCGGTGTCCTCGGCCGCCGAAGAGGTCAAGAATCCGAAGCGCGACCTGCCCGTGGGCATCATCGCGTCGCTCGTGGTGTGCGCGGTGCTGTATGTGGCCGTCGCGGCCGTCGTCACGGGCATCGTGCCGTGGCAGCAATTCGCCGGCATCGCTCACCCGGTTTCGTATGCGCTGCAGGTGGCTGGCCAGAAATGGGTCGCCGGTTTCATCGACCTGGGCGCCGTGCTCGGCATGCTCACCGTGATTCTCGTGATGAGCTACGGCCAGACCCGCATCATCTTCGCCATGTCGCGCGACGGCCTGTTGCCCGCCAAGCTCTCGAAGGTGCATCCGCGCTTTGCCACGCCCTTCTTCACCACCTGGCTCGTGGGCATCTTCTTCGGCCTGATCGGCGCGCTCGTGCCGCTGAACGTGCTGGCCGAGCTCATCAACATCGGCACGCTCGCCGCGTTCTCGATGGTCTCGATCGCCGTGCTCGTCCTGCGCCGCACCCACCCCGATCTGCCGCGCGCGTTCCGCTGCCCTGGCGTCCCTGTCGTGCCGGTTCTCGCAGTGGCTTCGTGCCTGTTCCTCATGCTCAATCTCGCGTGGATCACGTGGGTCGCGTTCGTGGTGTGGCTGGTGATCGGTCTCGCAATCTATTTCCTCTACTCGCGCCGTCATTCGCGCCTCGCGCATCATCCGCACGAGCACTGAAAGCCGCTCGCGTTAGCGTCGATTTCGCGACACTGCAACGGCCCGTCCGGTCTCCGGCGCGGGCCGTTTTGCATGGTACGCAGGAGTAAAAGCGCGGGCTGCGCGAAATGGGAAAGTATGCTTTACTGTCCGGGCATCGCTTTCGCCGCACCACGCATCGCGCATCACGCACCATCCAGGCAGTATCCAGGCATCACTGAACAGCAAAGCACCAGCCGGACCCTCAAAACCCCGCTTCCGTCCAGCCTGCCCGCCATCGCGCGCGGCAAACGCCTCGCGCCCGCCGCGCGGCGCAACCTGGGCGAAAGACAGCAGGCGGCAAGAACGGGGCAATTGGTGAATGCGGGCCCAGGCCGGTCCCTATTATCCATAGGAGACAGTCAATGGCGATCAGTCTCAGCCTGACGGTCAACGGCAAGCCCGTGACCGCCGAAGTCGAACCCCACACGCTATTAGTCCAGTTCCTGCGCGAGCAGCTACGCCTCACCGGCACGCACGTCGGCTGCGATACCGCGCAGTGCGGCGCCTGCACCGTCCACCTCGACGGCCGCGCGATCAAGTCCTGCAACCAGCTTGCCGTGCAGTGCGAGGGCATGGCCGTGACCACGATCGAAGGGCTCTCGACGAATGGTGCGCTCCACCCGATGCAAGAGGCCTTTCGTGAATGCCATGGCCTGCAGTGCGGCTTCTGCACGCCGGGCATGGTGATGAGCGCTACCGCGCTCGCCGCCGAAAAACCGGATCTCACCGAAGCCGACGTGCGCGCGGGTCTCGACGGCAATCTGTGCCGCTGCACGGGCTATCACAACATCGTGAAGGCCGTGCTCGAAGGCGCCGAAGGCATGCGCGCCGGCGCCGCTGCCACCTCGACGGCAGCGTAAGGGGAGAATCGCCATGAACGCACCCGACTCCCAAACGCCGCGCATGATCGGCGCCCCGGTCAAGCGCAAGGAAGACTATCGCTTCCTCACCGGCGCGGGCCAGTACACCGACGACGTCGTCCTCCCCGCCCAGACTTACGCCGTGTTCGTGCGCTCGCCGCACGCGCACGCGCGCATCAAGAGCATCGATACCAGTGCCGCCAGGGCTGCGCCCGGCGTGGTGGCCGTCTTCACCGGCGCGGACCTCGCCGCCGGGAACGTGGGCGGCCTGCCGTGCGGCTGGCTGATCCACAGCATCGACGGCACGCCCATGCACGAGCCGCCGCATCCTGTGATCGCGCATGAGAAGGCGCGCCACGTGGGCGACCAGGTCGCGCTCGTGATCGCCGAATCGATGAAGGCCGCGAAGGACGCCGCCGAGCTCGTCGAGATCGACTACGAGGAGTTGCCCGCCATCGTCGACACCGCGCATGCTGCTGACGCAGGCCAGCCGCTCGTGCACGACGGCGTGCCGAACAACACCTGCTACACGTGGGGCCACGGCGACAAGGCCGCCACCGACGCCGCCTTCGCCCAGGCCGCGCACGTCACGACGCTCGACATCGTGAACAACCGGCTCATCCCGAACGCAATCGAGCCGCGCGCCGTGAACGCGAGCTACAGCAAACACGACGACAGCTACACCGTCTACGTTTCGAACCAGAACCCGCACGTCGAGCGCCTCCTGATGGCCGCGTTCGTGCTCGGGCTGCCGGAGACGAAGCTGCGCATCGTCGCGCCCGACGTGGGCGGCGGCTTCGGCTCGAAGATCTTTCTCTATGCCGAGGATGTGGCGCTCACCTGGGCCGCGAAGAAAATCGGCCGTCCCATTAAGTGGACCGCGGAGCGCAGCGAGTCGTTCGTCTCCGACGCCCATGGCCGCGACCACGTGACGAAGGCCGAGCTCGCGCTCGACAAGGACGGCAAGTTCCTCGCCATGCGCGTGCACACTACGGCGAACATGGGCGCGTATCTCTCGACCTTCGCCTCCAGCGTGCCGACGATCCTCTACGCGACGCTGCTTGCGGGCCAGTACACCACGCCCGCGATCTACGCAGAGGTGAAGGCGGTGTTCACGAACACGGTGCCCGTGGATGCGTATCGCGGCGCGGGCCGCCCCGAGGCGACCTACGTGGTCGAGCGCCTGGTGGAGACCGCCGCGCGCGAGATGAACCTCGACCCAGCCGAGATCCGCCGCCGCAACTTCATCACGAGCTTCCCGTACGCCACGCCTGTGGGCCTCACTTACGACATCGGCGATTACGAGGCGTGCCTGTCGCGCGCGCTCGAACTTGCCGACGTGAAGGGTTTTCCGGCGCGGCGCGATGCCTCGAAGGCGAACGGCAAGCTGCGCGGCCTCGGCCACTCGTGCTACATCGAGGCGTGCGGCCTCGCGCCGTCGAATATCGCCGGAGCGCTGGGCGCACGCGCGGGCCTGTTCGAAGCGGGCGAGATCCGCGTGAATCCCACAGGCTCGGTCACCGTCTTCACGGGCTCGCATAGCCACGGCCAGGGCCATGAGACGACCTTCGCGCAGGTGGTGTCCGAGCGTCTGGGCGTGCCCATCGAGCAGATCGAGATCGTGCACGGCGACACCGCGCGCATTCCGTTCGGCATGGGCACCTATGGCTCGCGCTCGATCGCGGTGGGCGGCTCGGCCATCATGAAGGCGCTCGACAAGATCGAAGCGAAGGCGAAGAAGATTGCCGCGCATATGCTCGAAGCGGGCGTCGAAGACATCGAGTTCGCCGATGGCGTGTTCCGCGTCGCGGGCACCGACCGCACCAAGGCCTTCGCCGAAATCGCGCTCTCGGCCTACGTGCCGCACAACTATCCGCTCGAAACGCTGGAGCCCGGGCTCGACGAAAGCGCGTTCTACGACCCCACCAACTTCACCTATCCGTCGGGTGCGTACCTCTGCGAAGTGGAAGTCGATCCCGACACGGGCGAGACGCGCATCGAGCGCTTCACCGCCGTGGACGACTTCGGCAACGTCATCAATCCGATGATCGTCGAAGGCCAGGTGCATGGCGGGCTCGGCCAGGGCATCGGCCAGGCGATGCTCGAGCGCTGCGTCTACGACAACGAGAGCGGCCAGCTGCTCTCGGGCTCGTACATGGATTACGCGATGCCGCATGCGTCGGACGTGCCGTCGTTCACCGTGGAAACCGCGAAGGGCACGCCATGCACGCACAATCCGCTCGGCGTGAAGGGCTGCGGCGAGGCGGGCGCGATCGGCTCGCCGCCGGCCGTCATCAACGCGATCCTCGATGCGCTGGCCCCCCTCGGCGTGAAGGACCTGCAGATGCCGGCCACGCCGCATCGCGTGTGGTCAGCGATTCAAACTGCGCAAGCCGCACAATCCACGTCGGCGTCACAACAACCTTGAGCGGAGGCGCACCATGTATTCATTCGATTACCAGCGCGCCAGCGACGCGCAAGGCGCGGTGAAGACACTCAATGCCGACCCCGACGCCAAATTCCTCGCGGGCGGCCAGAGCCTGCTCGCGGCGATGAAGCTGCGCCTCGCGCAGCCTTCGACGCTCGTGGACGTCACGCGCATTCCCGCGCTCAAGGCCGTGCAGGTGGACGGCAAGGTGGTGAAGATCGGCGCGGCGGTCTGCCATGCCGATGTCGCAGCGAACGCGCAGATCCTGGCCACGCTGCCGGCGCTCGCACAACTGGCCGCCGGCATCGGCGACCGGCAGGTGCGCGCGCTCGGCACGCTGGGCGGCTCGCTCGCCAACGACGACCCCGCCGCCGACTACCCCGCGGCCGTGCTCGGTCTGAACGCCACGGTGGTGACGGACCGCCGGCGCATCGCCGCTGACGACTTCTTCCTCGGCATGTACGAGACCGCGCTCGAACCCGACGAGCTGATCGTCGCGGTGGAGTTTCCGGTGCCGCAGCGCGCCGCCTACGAGAAGTTCAACAACCCGGCCTCGCATTTCGCGTTGACGGGCGTGTTCGTCGCGCAGTCGGCAGATGGGTCCGTGCGCGTGGCCATCACGGGTGCGGCGTCCTCGGTGTTCCGCGCTACCGCGCTCGAGGACGCGCTCAAGGCGAGCTTCACGCCCGCCGCGGCGCGCGCGGTGAGCATCGCGCCTGACGAGCTCAACACCGATCTGCACGCGAGCGCCGCTTACCGCGCCCACCTGATCCCGGTGCTGGCTGCGCGCGCGGTGACCAAAGCGCTCGGTTAGGCCCGCTGCCCACGGCCGCTCGCCCGCGCGACGCGTGGCGCGAGCGGCCGCTTATCGCCGACGTATTGCTCGCGTATCGTCCACGTATTTCCGGCCCCATCCAGACCCGCCATGCTCCCCGCCACGATCGACCACACGCTCTCGCAACTCGAAGCGCACGGCTATTTCGCGAGCCGCGAGCTGGCCACGACGCTCTTTCTCGCGCTCAAGATGGAGCGCCCGCTGTTTCTCGAAGGCGAGCCCGGCGTGGGCAAAACCGAGCTCGCGAAGGCCGCGGCCGCGCTCACCGGCACGACGCTGCTGCGCCTGCAATGCTACGAGGGGCTCGACACGGCCAGCGCGCTCTACGAGTGGGACTATCCGCGCCAGATCATGGCGCTGCGGCTGGCCGAAGCCTCGGGCGAGAAGCCGCGCAGCGACACGCTCTATCGCGACGAATTCCTCCTGAAGCGCCCGCTGCTGCAAGCGCTCGAACCGGACCCGCATCATCCCGGCGCGCGCCGCGTGCTGCTGATCGACGAAATCGACCGCGCCGATGAACCCTTCGAAGCCTTCCTGCTCGAGCTTCTTTCGGATTTCCAGGTATCGATTCCCGAGTACGGCACGGTGCGCGCGAGCGTGCCGCCGCTCGTCGTCGTCACGTCCAATCGCACACGCGAGGTGCACGACGCGCTCAAGCGGCGCTGCCTCTATCAGTGGCTCGGCTACCCCGAGCGCGCACGGGAGCTTGCCATCGTCGCGGCGCGCGCGCCTGAAACCAGCGCGGAACTCCAGCGCCGCGCCGTGGCGTTCGTGCATCAACTGCGCTCGATGGATTTGTTCAAGGCGCCCGGCATTGCCGAAACCATCGACTGGTGCCGTGCGCTCGCGGCGCTATCGGTCACCGAACTCGACCCGCAGTCGGTGCAGGACACGCTGGGCGTGCTGCTCAAGTATCAGGACGATCTCGCGCAGCTCGACACGCAGCGGATCGCCCAAACGCTTGCGCTTGCGGAGTGATGCCGATGGTGCACGCGCCGAACCGCTCGAACGCCACACCGGAAACACCGGAAGCGCAGGCGGCGCCTCGGACGCCCGCCCGCCCCGCTGCACGCGGCGCACCCGCATCGCACGAACCGCCGCCGATGTTCGCGCGCAATGTGGTCCATTTCGTGCGTGTGCTGCGCGGCGCGGGCTTGCCGATGTCGAGCGCGCGCGCCGTGGATGCGCTCGAAGCGCTGAGCTTCATCGACCTCACGCGCCGCGACGATGTGCGCGCCGCGCTGGCCGCCCTGCTCACCGCCGCGCCCGACGAGCGCGAGCTCTTCGACGCCGCGTTCGAGCTGTTCTGGCGCGACCCCGACTGGGAGGGCAAGCTGCGCGCGCTGCTGCTGCCGAAGGTGCAGGGCGCATTGCCGCCGCCGCGCCGCAACAATCGTCTTGCCGACGCGCTCGCGGCCCGCGCGGCCTCGCGCCCGGCCACTCAGGCACCGCCGGCCCACGAGGAGCACGAACTGCGCGCGCATGCGAGCTTCAGCGCCGAAGAGCGCCTGCGCCACCGCGACTTCGATACGCTTTGCGCCGACGAATGGCGCGCGCTGCGCCACCTGATCCGCGCGCGGCGACTGCCGCTCGCGACCGAGCGCACGCGGCGCCTCAAAGCGTCGTCGCACGGCACGCATGCGGATTTGCGCGCGAGCGCGCGCCATGCCGTGCGCGCGGGCGGCGACTGGACCGTCTGGAAATACCGCGCATGCGTCGAGCGCCGCGTGCCGCTCGTGCTGCTGCTCGACATCTCCGGGTCGATGAGCAGCTATTCGCGCGCCGTGCTCTACTTTTGCCACGCGCTGCTGCAATCGCGCGAGCGCTTGCAGGTGTTCCTGTTCGGCACGCGCTTGACGCACGCCACGCGGGCGCTGCGCGAACGCGACCCCGATGTCGCGCTCGCGCAACTCGCCGCGCAGGTGGCGGACTGGTCGGGCGGCACGCGCATCGGCGAGACGCTCGCGCAGTTCAACCGGCGCTGGGCGCGCCGCGTGCTCGGCGGGCGCGCCACGGTGCTGATGGTCACCGACGGCCTCGATCACGACCCGGGCAGCGCGCTCGCCGAGGAAATGGCGCGCCTGCACCGCTTCGCGCATCGCGTGGTGTGGCTCAATCCGCTGCTGCGCTATCGCGGTTTCGAGCCGAAGGCACGCGGCGTGCAGGCGATGCTGCCGCATGTGGACGCGCACTATCGCGTCCACAATCTGGAGAGCCTGGAAGCGTTCGGCCGCAGCCTGCAGGACCCATCGCACGGATCAACGCACAGATCAAGACAAGGAGCGAGACAATGGAGCTGAGCGAAAGCCACACGCTGCCGGTGCCGCAGCAGCACGCGTGGGAAGCCCTCAACGACACGGCGATACTCAAGGTGTGCATTCCGGGATGCGAGAGCATCGATGCCGATGGCGAGAACGCGTATGCTGTGGCCCTTACGGCCGCGATCGGGCCCGTGAAAGCGCGCTTCAAGGGCCGCATGCAGCTCGCCGACATCGAAGCGCCGCGCAGCTACACGATCCAGTTCGAGGGCCAGGGCGGCGCGGCGGGCTTCGGCAAGGGCGACGCGCGCGTGACGCTCGAACCCGCGGGCGAGGACGCCACCACGCTCAGCTATACGGCTAGCGCGCAGGTGGGCGGCAAGCTCGCGCAAATCGGCTCGCGTCTGGTGGACGGCGCGGCGCGCAAGATCGCCGCCGAGTTCTTCAAGCGCTTCACCGAGCAGCTTGGCCAGGGCGCGCAAGCCGGCGGCGCGCAAAGCGATGAAGCCGCCGCGCAACAGACAGCCGAAACGACTGACAAAACACAAGCCGCCAGCGACGCCGAAGGCACGGGCGGCGACGAACCGCAAAAGAGGAAACGATCATGGACAGCGTGGATCTCGAAGTCCTGAAATCCAGCGAACGCTGGCTCGAGGAAGGCCACCGCGCCTTGCTGGTGACGGTGGTGAAGACATGGGGCTCGTCGCCGCGTCCGGAAGGCGCGATGCTCGTCGTGCGCGACGACGGCCTCGTGGTGGGCTCGGTCTCGGGCGGCTGCATCGAAGACGATCTGATCGACCGCGTGCGCCGCGAAGGCATCGACATCGTCACGCCCGAGGCCGTGAAGTACGGCATCACGGCGGAAGAGGCGCATCGCTTCGGACTGCCGTGCGGCGGCACGATCCAGCTCGTGCTGGAGCCGCTCACCCTGGCGTCGGGCATCGGCGCGCTGCTCGCAGCGGTGGAGCGCGGCGAGCTGGTGGCGCGCACGCTCGACATCGCCAGCGGCCAGGCGTCGCTCGGCCCCGCGAGCGCCACCGACGGCGTGGATTTCGACGGCAAGCGCCTGCTCACGATCCACGGCCCGCGCTACCGCATGCTCGTGATCGGCGCGGGGCAGCTCTCGCGCTATCTGTGCCAGATCGCGGTGGGGCTCGACTATCACGTGACGGTGTGCGACCCGCGCGAGGAATACACCGACACGTGGGACGTGCCCGGCACCACGCTCGTGCGCACCATGCCCGACGACACCGTGCTCGACATGAAGCTCGACGAGCGCTGCGCCGTGATCGCGCTCACGCACGACCCCAAGCTCGACGACCTCGCGCTCATGGAAGCGCTCAAGACGCGCGCGTTCTACGTGGGCGCGCTAGGTTCGCGGCGCAACAACGCGGCGCGGCGCGAGCGGCTCAAGGAGTTCGATCTGAACGATGCCGAACTCGCGCGGCTGCACGGGCCGGTGGGCATCTACATCGGCAGCCGCACGCCGCCCGAAATCGCCGTGTCGATCCTCGCCGAAGTCACCGCGGCGAAGAATGGCGTTTCGCTGCCCACCCTGCTCCAGGTCGAAGGCGCGAAGGCCGCGCGCGAGCAGGCCGCGAGCGCCGGGTCGAGCTGCGACGTCTGAAGCGCCCCGACCGGCAGGCGTGACGCTGCGCGTGCGCCCGCTTCAGGCGCCGCGCGAACCCGCGCCGCGCTCATCCTCGTGATTCTTGCTGCGCTCGCGTGCGCCGCACGGCTTGAGCCACTGTCCGAGCCGCGTGCGCACCAGCCGCATCGCGCGCGTCCATCCCGCCGGGCGCGGGTCGGCGAGCATGCTCAGCGCCCGCGCATAGTCGAGCGTCAGGCCGGGCGTCCACGCCATGGTCTGGCCGCGCTTGCGCAGCTGCGCGGCCACCCAGAGCTCCGGCGTCGCCAGCATGCGCACAAAGGCGAGCCAGCCGCCGCCCCACACGCGCGGCGTCGCGCCTTCGAGCGCCGCCTCCAGCGCATGCGAGACCGTGCTCGAACAGTTGCGATGCGTGAGGTTGTAAGTCGTGTCGGCGCGATAGTGCTGCCAGAAGCGCGCGAGCCGCTGCGCATCGTAGTTGCGGATGCGCACCTTGCGCGTAGACGGGCACCATGCTTTCGACTCAGTCGCGTAATCGGGCTGGAACAGGCCCGGCACGTCGTTCTCCGCGGTCGCCCGCAAGAGGCGCGAGAACTCGTCGGGCGAGCGGTCGATCTCGACGGCGGGATACAGGCTGATGTACAGGTTCTCGGGCGCCTCCAGCGCCGCGTGGCCGGTCGAGATCACGCCGTCGCGGTCCACGGCCGCGATATAGCGGTCGATCAACGGCTGGCGCCGCGCCTCGGCCTTCGAGGTGCCCACGGGCGTCCACACGTGCACGGTGAGTGCGTGCTCGTGGTCCTCGGGCGGCCCGTCGAACACGGTGTGCGTCAGCCGCGCCTCAACTCCGTCCTTCCCGGCCTTCGTGCCCACGGCGCTCGCCGCGAGCGCCGCCGCGCCGCTCTGCGCCACCGCCGGATTCACGCCGAGCCGCCGCGCGCGCAAGGCGAGCAGCAACAGGTTCCAGCCGGTGAAGATCAGGGCGAGGCCAAGGCAATACGGCACCGTGCCCCTGTAATGCGTGGGATACGGCTGATACAGAAAGATCGCGATGGCGATTTCGAGCACGCCGCCCGCCACCGCGAATTTCCAGGTGCGGTAGCGCACGACCCAGGCGGAAGCGATCTGCAGCAGGCCATCGGCAAGAAAGAGCGTCGCGAACACCATCGAGAGGATGAACGGCGCATGCCGGTAGCCCGAGAGAATGAGCCCGGCGGTGAGGCAGAACGCGAGCCCCTTCACGTAGCGCAGCGTACGCTGGCCACCCATGCCGGTCCACGCGACTGCGAGCGTCGCGAGCCCTTCGACGAGCAGCAGCCAGCCGAACGGCGCGACGCGAAAATACAGCACGCCGTCGAGCGCATCGACGAAGAGCCCGGCGCCGATCGCAGCGCTCACCGCGCCCGCGATCAGCACCCCGCGCCAACGTGCGCGCAGGTAATCGACGCCCAGCAGGATGATCATGAGCCGCACCATCGTTCACTCCGCGTTGGCGGTTTTCATGGGTGCGATGCTACGCTCCACCGACGCGTGTCCGCCCTCAAGGTGCGCAGTACGTACACGCGAAGCGGGTTTTCGGTTGCGCGCGCAAGTGTGCGAAAGCACATGCAGCCAAGCGCAAATGCGCGCTAGAGCAGCCCGAACGCCAACGCAGCCGCCACCGACCCAGCCACCAGCGCGACGCCCGTGATGCGGCGGCGATTGAGCTCGGTCCACAGCAGCACGCCAGTCAGCGAAAGCAGGATGAGGCTGCCCGCGATGGTGTCCATGAGCAGCACCCAGCCCATGCTCATGCCCACGCCTTTGTGCAGATTGGTGAGCGTCGCGAGGAATGCGCTCTCGGTGCTCCGCACGGCGACGGTGCTGTCGCCCACCCAGTACTCCGCGGCCACGCTCTGGCGCGGCCCCATCAGCATGAGCTGCCAGAACTCGGGCTGCACGACGCTGCGCGCGCCCCACGCGACCGGATGCGCGCGCTCGCGGCGGATCTTGCCGGGCTTGCCGTCGAACGCGAGTTCGTGCTGGAGCCAGCGCGCGAGCGCCTCGGGCGTGGCGGGACGCTCGGCGGGCAGCGCGAGCCGCAGCTGCGTGACCTGCGGCGCGCCCGTCGAAATATGCATCGGCCCGGCGCGATGGTTGAGCAAAAAGCCCGTCACGCCGAATAGCAACCCCAGCACGGCGCCCCATAGTCCCACCCAGCCATGCACCTTGCGCAGCCATTTGATGAAGTTCGCGCGGCGCGAGCGCTTGCGCCGCGCGGCGAATTCGGCGGCATCGAGGGGCTGGGCGGCGCGGTGCGGGGGATCGATGCGAACGCCA
Source organism: Paraburkholderia sp. A1BS-2L (assembly GCF_051125205.1). NCBI lineage: Bacteria > Pseudomonadati > Pseudomonadota > Betaproteobacteria > Burkholderiales > Burkholderiaceae > Paraburkholderia > Paraburkholderia sp. A1BS-2L. The sequence goes on along the minus strand of NZ_CP120428.1, from coordinate 102,812 downwards.
GCGCCAGCTTCGGCGCTCGGGGTTTCGATCAGGGTCTCGTCGAGACGGGCATTCAAGACACGACTCCGGATACGGCACACCAACGTCGTGCGCCGGATCAATAATTGAAAATGAGAATAATTATTATTACACAAACAGAAGGCGAGACGTAAAGGCAAGGCGTGCGCAATGAGCGGCATCCGCTTGACAAGGAAATTGCGTGACTTTTAAGTGAAGGTATTGCGCCGAATACCTGCGAGAGCCGTCTCATAACCACAACGCCGCTCACGGAACGCCGCCATGCGCCACGTCCTCGTTCTTTATCTGGCTGTCCTCGGTTCGGCCTGCGGCGCACGAGCGGCGGAAATACCCGCGCCTGGCGCGGCCCCTGCGCAGACCGCGGCGCCCACGGCCGGCAACGCTGCCGACCAGGCGCCCTACACCAACGAGTCGGAGACGCAGACCTTCGCCATCAACGCCGACGGCTCCTTCACCAAGGTCGACGCGCTCACGCTGCGCATCAATACCGAGGCGGGCATCGCGCGCGCGGGCCAGTACTACGTGTGGTTCAACCGCGGCATGGCGCGCGTCGATGTGGTGGAGGCATGGACCGAGGACGCCCAGGGCCAGCGCCACGACGTGCGGCCCGAACAGATCCGCGACGTGCAGGAAGTACGCTCCTTCGACGCCCCGATGTTCCAGGACGTGCAGGACAAGGTCATCGTGTTCCCGGCCGTCGAGCCCGGCGCGCGCGTGCATCTCACGTGGCGCAAGACCCAGCGCGTGCCGCTCGTGCCCGGCTGGTTCAGCGACTTCACGCCGCCCGACATGGCGCCCACGCACAATTTCCGCGTGATCTACGACTTGCCCGCGAAGGTGCCGCTCCATGCCGACGCGCGCGGCTTCACCGTGCTCGAGCCGGTCACGGCGAACGGCCGCACGCGCTACGAATACCGCTATGACAAGACGAATTTCGCGCGCCTCGAATATGGTTCGGTTTCCTACGTAAGCTATGGCGACCGGCTGATGGTTTCCACCTTCCCCGATTACGTGGCATTCGCGAAGGTGTACCGCGAGGCCTCCGCCGACGTGGCCGCGCGCGACGCGGACGTGGTGCGGCTGGCGCACACGCTCACGGCGCACGATGCCACGCCGCGCGCGAAAGCTCAAACGCTCTACGACTGGGTCCGCCGCAATATCCGCTACGTGGCGGTCAATGTCGGGCGCGGCGAGATCGTGCCGCATCGCGCGACCGAGGTGCTCGCGAACCGCTACGGTGACTGCAAAGACCACGTCGCGCTCTATGGCGCGCTGCTCGACGCGGTGGGTGTGCGCAACGTGCCCGCGCTCCTGAACAGCGGCACGATCTACACGCTGCCTTCGGTGCCGGGCTTCGGTGTGATCAACCACGTCATCACATGGTTGCCCGACCTCGAGCTTTTCGCGGACTCCACGGCGAATAACGTCGAGTTCGGCTATCTGCCTTCGACGGACATGAACCGCGAGACCGTGCTCGCCGGCGACGGCACGCTCATGCGCACGCCGGCCACCGAACTGACCGCGCGCGACAGCGATCTCGACATCACCGTCGCGCCCGATGGCTCGGCGCGCTTCGTCTATCGCCTCGAGTCCAAAGGCTGGGCCGCGGAGCAGACGCGCAGCGTGCTGCGCCTGCAAACGCCCGCGCAGCGCGAGGAATCGCTGCAGTGGGAACTGCGCAACGCGAACCTGCGCGGCAGCGCCCTGCTCGCGTCGAGCCCGCTCGACGCCACCTCAGGACCGCTCGTGGTGACGCTCACGGGCACGCTGGACGGTTTCGTCGACCCGCTGATGACCACGCCGGTACCCACGCTCACGAGCCTCGTGGGCGGCATCGAGGCGAATCTGCGCTACTGGCTCGGCGAGACGCGCCGCACGCAGCCGTTCGTGTGCCGCAACGTGGCCGTGACCGAGCGCACGCGCATCGAATTGCCGCCGGGGCTGCGCGTGCTCGACATGCCCTCGGCGCAGCACGCCGCCACGACGCTGATCGACTACAGCTCGCAATACACGCTCGATACTCACGCCAACGTGCTGCGCGTGATGCGCACGGGCCGCACGCATTTTCCGAGCGACGTGTGCAGTCCCGCCGATTTCGCGCAGATGCGCGCCACCTTCGAGACCATGGCGCGCGACCTGCGCGCCCCGCTGATCGTCAAGCCCGTTGCGGCAAAACCGGCAGCGGGCGCGCTGGAGATCGAGGCGCCGCAGGCCTCGGTGCCACGCATGTAGTGATTGCGGCTCAAACGGATGATCAAACCGGCCAGAGCGGCCCTTCCTGCATCGCGCCGATCTGCTCGCGCAATTCGAGAATGCGCTCTTCCCAGTAGCGCTGCGTGTTGAACCATGGGAATGCCGCCGGAAAGGCGGGATCGGACCAGCGCCGCGCGAGCCAGGCCGAGTAGTGAATGAGCCGCAACGTGCGCAGCGCTTCGGTCAAATGCAGCTCGCGCTGATCGAATTCGCAGAAGTCTTCATAGCCGGCGAGCAGATCCGCGAGTGCGCGCGAGGCGTCCGCGCGGTCGCCGGGCAGCAGCAGCCACAAATCCTGGATAGCGGGACCCATGCGGCTGTCGTCGAAGTCGACGAAATGCGGCCCCGCATCGGTCCAGAGCACGTTGCTCGGGTGGCAGTCGCCGTGCAGACGCAGCTTGCGCACGTCGCCAGCGCGCTCGAACGCGGCCTCCACGCCTTGCAGCGCGAGCGCGACGACCGCTTCCCACGCTTCGCGCACGTCGGCGGGCACGAAGCCGTGTTCGAGCAGGTACGCGCGCGGCTCGTAGCCATAGCTCGCGATATCGATCGATGGGCGTGCCCGGTACGGCTGGGTCGCGCCCAGCGCGTGAATGCGTCCAATGAAGCGCCCTATCCATTCGAGCGTATCGCTGCGGTCGAGGTCGGGCGCGCGGCCGCCGCGCCGCTCGAAGAGTGCGAAGCGATAGCCCTCGTGCTCGTGCAGCGTGCGGCCCTCGAGCACGAGTGCGGGCACGGCGGGAATCTCGCGCGCGGCAAGCTCGGCCACGAACGCGTGCTCTTCGAGAATGGCTTCGTTGCTCCAGCGCTCGGGACGATAGAACTTCACGACGAGCGGCGCTTCGTCCTCCACGCCGATCTGGTAGACGCGGTTCTCGTAGCTGTTGAGCGCCAGCATGCGGCCGTCGGTGCGGCGGCCCGCCGGCATCAGGACGCCATCGACGGCGTCGAGCACGCACTCGGGTGTGAGGCGGGCGTAAGGTGCGGCCGAACCCGCTTCCGGAGGCTCGCCCGATGCAAATGTGGTTGGATCGTTCATCTGCGCATTGTGCATCGTGCGCGCCGCGGCGGCGAGGTCCGGTCAAACTCGCAAGTCAAACTCGCAGGTCAAATCCGGCACAAGTTCAGGCTGAATTCAGGGCGCGCTCAATGCAGATTCGCGCCGGCGGGCATGACGTGCTCGCCCGTGTCTATCAGATCCACCAGAAAAAAGGGTTCGGTGTTGAGCTGCTTCGACGCGCCAGGCTCCCCCACGTACCAGGTAACCATGGCCATGTCGCCGAGAATGCGCATCACGATACCGCGCGCGCCATGAGGCACTGCGATATGCACGGTGCGGACGATAGAACCGACTTGCATGATGTTTCCCCGTTCCCATTCCATTGCCGGCCTCCCCGCAAGAAAGGCCAGTCAGTGTGCTGACAAAAACTGGTGCGCATTCGACGTTGCGCACACATCCAACCTGCTCCGGCGAGCCGCGTTCGCGCTTGATTCGCGCGTGATTCGCGCTTCTTTCACACTTCTTTCGCCCTTGAGACGTGACACGGACCCGACACGGACCCAACCGGTTTACGCATTTTTGCCTCATTTCGGCTACTTGCGCAAAGCAAAAATAGAGGGGCGGCTCGCGCCCCCATTCGACTTACGAATTCCTGACTGTAACAGATGGTAATCGCCACCCGGCGCGCTTGTGGAGCGCTGGCTGCAAAAGTACTCTGACTATTACTGGCAGGCGTTATAGTCCTGCCAAAAGGCGCAAGCTTGGCACGAACGGATAAAAACGCAGACAAACGGCGCGTAATCGATGCACCAGCCGCCGCCCCAAACAGCCACATGAGCAGCCACGCGCCCCGCGCGAACGCTCGCCGCCCGATCCGGTAACAGCATGACAACTGCGCGGGCACCGCGCGATAGCTGCGTGCTGATATCGGCCATAACACCGCCACCCGCGAAGGAAGCTGCCGTTTCATGTGGATCGTCAGGCTCGCACTCAAGCGCCCTTACACGTTCATCGTGCTGGCGCTCCTGCTCCTGATCGTCGGCCCGCTGACGATCCTGCGCACGCCCACGGACATCTTCCCGAACATCGACATTCCCGTGCTCTCTGTCATCTGGACCTACACGGGCCTGCCCGCCGACGAGATGTCCAGACGCATCGCCATCAACTACGAACGCGGACTCTCGGTGGCCGTCAACGACATCGAGCACACCGAGTCCACCTCGCTCAACGGCGTGACGGTCGTGAAGATCTTCTTCCAGCCGCATGCCAACGTGCAGGAGGCGCTGGCCGAAGTCACCGCGCTCTCGCAGGCTCAATTGCGCTCGCTGCCGCCGGGCATCAACCCGCCGTTCATCCTGCGCTACAACGCCTCGACGGTGCCGATCCTGCGCCTTTCGCTGTCCTCGCCGCTGCTCACCGAGCAGGAGTTGTTCGACTACGGCAACAACTTCCTCAAAACGCAGCTCGCCACGGTGCCGGGCGCCTCGGCGCCGCTGCCCTATGGCGGCAAGCAGCGGCAGATCATGGTCGATATCGACCAGCGCGCATTGCAGCAGCACAACCTCTCGCCGATGGACGTGGTGAACGCCATCAGCGCGCAGAATCTCATCCTGCCCTCGGGCACGGCGAAGATCGGCGCGTCCGAATATTCGGTGCTGATGAACGCGAGCCCCAACACCATAGCGGGCCTGAACGACATCCCCGTGAAAACCACGGCGGCGGGCACGATCTATATTCGCGACGTCGCGCACGTGCGCGACGGCTTCGTGCCGCAGACCAACATCGTGCGCGTGAACGGCCAGCGCGCGGCGCTGCTCACCATCAACAAGAGCGGCAACACGTCCACGCTCGAAATCGTCGGCCGCATCAAGGCGATGATGCCGGTGCTGCACAATCTCGTGCCGCCCTCGTTCAACATCGACCCGGTCGCGGACCAGTCGCTGTTCGTGCGCGCCGCCGTGCAGGGCGTGCTGCGCGAGGCGCTCATCGCCGCCGCGCTCACCGCGCTCATGATCCTGCTGTTTCTCGGCAACTGGCGCGCGACGCTCATCATCGCGATCTCCATTCCGCTGTCGATGATCACCTCGATCATCGTGCTCGCGGCGCTCGGCGAGACCATCAACATCATGACGCTCGGCGGTCTCGCGCTCGCCGTCGGCATACTCGTTGACGACGCAACGGTCGCCATCGAGAACATCAGCCAGCAGCTCGAACAGGGCAAGACGCTCGAGCAAGCGATTCTCGACGGCGCGCACCAGATCGCGGTGCCCACGCTCGTCTCCACGCTCTCGATCTGCATCGTGTTCGTGCCGATGTTCCTGCTCACGGGCGTCGCGCATTATCTGTTCATTCCGCTCGCCGAAGCCGTGGTGTTCGCGATGCTCGCGTCGTACTTCTTCTCGCGCACGCTCGTGCCCACGCTCGCGAAGTATCTGCTGCGCTATCACCACAAGCCCGCCGACCTCCATCACATGCATGCGGGCACGCGCAATCCGTTCATGCGCCTCCACCTTGCGTTCGAGCGCGGCTTCGAGCGCATGCGCGTGCGCTATCGCGCGTTTCTCGCGGCGCGCGTCGCGCATCCCGTGTGGTTCGTGGCGGCGTTTCTCGCCTGCTGCGGCGCCTCGCTGCTATTGCTGCCGTTTCTCGGCCGCGACTTCTTTCCGCAAGTGGATGCGGGCACGATCGCGCTGCATCTGCGCGCCAAGACCGGCACGCGCGTGGAGGAAACCGCCGTCATCACCGATCGCATCGACAAGCGCATCCGCCAGCTGATTCCCGCGCGCGAGCTGCATTCGATCATCGACAACATCGGCCTGCCGGTCTCGGGCATCAATCTCTCGTACAGCAACACCGGCACGATCGGCACCTCGGACGCCGACGTGCTGATCTCGCTCGCCGAAAACCACCACCCGACGGCGGATTACGTGCGGCTGCTGCGGCGCACGCTCAACGACGAATTCCCGGGCGTCCAGTTCGCCTTCCTGCCCGCCGACATCGTGAGCCAGACGCTGAACTTCGGCATGCCCGCGCCGATCGACGTGCAGATCACGGGCCGCGACGTGGATGCCAACCGCGCATACGCGGCGCGCCTGCTCGCGAAACTGCGCAGCGTGCCGGGTCTCGCCGACGCGCGCATCCAGCAGCCAGCCGACCTGCCGCGCCTCTTCATCGACGTGGACCGCACGCGCGCGCAGCAAGCGGGCTTCACGCAGAAGGACGTGGCGAGCGACCTGCTCATCACGCTCTCGGGCAGCCAGCAGACCACGCCCACGTTCTGGCTCAACCCGATGAACGGCGTGAGCTACAACGTCATCACCGAAGCGCCGCAATACACGATCGATTCGCTGCAGTCACTCGCGAACATTCCGCTCACCGCGAACGGGCGCAGCAACATTCTCGGCTCGCTCGCGAGCATGCGGCGCGTGTCCGGGGACGCGGTCGTCACGCACTACAACGCGCAGACCACCATCGACATCTACGCGAGCGCGGACCGCCGCGATCTGGGCGCGGTCTCCGACGACGTCCAGAAAATCATCGCCGGATCGCACGGCGACCTGCCCAAGGGCTCGACGCTCAGCCTGCGCGGCCAGGTCGACACCATGAACAATTCGTTCTCCGGATTGCTGGGCGGCCTCGTGTTCGCCATCGTGCTGGTCTACCTGCTGATCGTCGTGAACTTCCAGTCGTGGCTCGATCCGCTCATCATCATCTCGGCGCTGCCCGGCGCGCTCGCGGGCATCGTCTGGATACTGTTCCTCACGCACACCACGGTTTCCATTCCCGCGCTCACGGGCGCCATCATGTGCATCGGCATCGCCACGGCGAACTCGATTCTCGTGATCAGCTTCGCGCGCGAGCAGTTGCGCGAGCACGGCGACGCCGCGCGCGCCGCCATCGAGGCGGGCTTCACGCGCTTTCGCCCGGTGCTGATGACGGCGCTCGCGATGGTGATCGGCATGGTGCCGATGGCCATTGGACTCGGCGAAGGCGGCGAGCAGAACGCGCCGCTCGGGCGCGCCGTGATCGGCGGGCTCACGGTGGGCACGCTCGCGACGCTCATCTTCGTGCCCGTGGTGTTCTCGCTCGTGTACCGCAAGCTCGGCGAGCACCGCCAGCGCGCCATCGAAAACGTAGTGCCCAAATCATGACGACGATGCTCTTTTCTCCAACGACCCGGAGCCGCCATGCATCCCGGCCACGCTGACACGCCGCCGCCGGATCCACGCGATCCGCACGGTCCACGCCGGGCACGGCGCTGGCCGCTGGTGCTCGCGGCGCTCGTGGTGATCGCGCTTGCCGTGCAAGGCATCTGGTCGCGTTTGAACGCGCACGCGGCGCTCGAGCGCGAAGCACAACGCGCGAGCACACTGAGCGTGCAGGTGGTCACGCCGCAACGCTCCGCGCATGCGCTCGACCTCGTGCTGCCTGGCAACGTGCAGGCGTTTCTCGACACGCCCATCTATGCGCGCACCAATGGCTATCTGCGCAAGTGGTATGCGGATATCGGCGCGCACGTGAAGGCGGGCCAGCTGCTCGCCGAAATCGACGCGCCCGAAGTTGACGACCAGTTGCGCGCTGCGCGCGCCGATCTCGCGAACGCCGAGGCGAACTACGCGCTCGCGAAAACGACCGCCGATCGCTGGACGCAGATGCTCCAGACCCGTTCGGTGGCGAAGCAGGACGCGGACGAGAAGCAAGCCGACATGCTCGCGAAAAAGGCGACGCTCGACGCGGCGCGCTACAACGTCTCGCGGCTCTCGCAGTTGCAGTCGTACGAGAAGGTGAGCGCGCCGTTCGACGGCATCGTCACGGCGCGCAATACCGACGTGGGCGCGCTGATCGACGCGGGCAGCTCGGGCGGCCAGCAAAAGGAGCTGTTCCATGTCGCGCAGGCCGACCGCCTGCGCGTCTATGCGAACGTGCCGCAAGCCTACGCGCAGCAGATCCGACCGAACCAGCACGCGTATCTCACGCTCAACGAGACGCAAGGCAAGCGCTACCCGGGCATGGTCGCGCGCACGGCGGGCGCGGTCGACCCGCAGCAGCGCACGCTGCTCGTGGAAGTGGACGTCGACAATCCCAACGGCGACCTGCTGCCCGGCGCCTACGCGCAAGTGCATTTCGCGCTCGACGGCAGCGCCACGCCGCTCACGCTGCCGGGCAACGCGTTCCTGTTCCGGCCCGATGGCGTGAAGGTCGCGACGGTGGGCGAGAACGGGCACGTGAAGCTCGTCGATGTCACGCTCGGCACCGACTTCGGCACGCGCGTAGCGGTGGCCGCGGGACTCACCGGCAATGAGCGCGTGATCGTGAATCCGCAGGATTCGATCGTCGATGGGACGCCGGTGCGCATCGTCGGGAAGGCGGCATCGTGAGGCGAATATTGCTCTGCCTTGCGCTTGGCGCCGCGCTCGCGGGCTGCAAGGTCGGCCCCGACTACGTGCGCCCGCAGATCGGCGTCGCCGCCACCTACAAGGAACTCGAAGGCTCCGGCTGGACCAGCGCGCAGCCCGCCGACACCGCGCCGCGCGGCGCCTGGTGGTCGATCTACGGCGACGTGCAACTCGATGCGCTCGAAGCGCAGGTCGAGCGGGCGAATCAGAACGTGCAGGCCGCCCAGGCGCACTTTCGCGCCGCACGTGCGAACGTCGCCCAGCAACGCTCGACCTTTTTCCCGACCGTGACCGCGGGCGTGGGCTTCACGCGCACGCGGACCTCGCAGAACATCGAGTTCAAGTCGACGGCGGGCCGCACGATCAACGACTACCTCGTAGGTCTCGACGCCACCTGGGAGCCCGACGTCTGGGGCCGCGTCGCGCGCGGCGTGGAAAGCGCGCAGGCCAACGCCCAGGCGAGCGCCGCCGACATGCAGGCGGTGCTGCTCTCGGTGCAGGCCGAACTCGCGACCGATTACTTCGAGCTGCGCGGCCTCGACCGCGAACGCCAGTTGCTGGAAGACACGCTCGCCGCTTACCGCGAGTCACTCGCGCTCACGCAACACCGCTACGAAGGCGGCATCGCCACCGACGCCGACGTGGGCCAGGCGCAGACGCAATTGCAGACCACCGAGGCGCAGGCGATCGATCTGGGCGTGCAGCGCGCGCAACTCGAACACGCCATTGCAATCCTCACGGGGCAGTCGCCCTCCACCTTCGCGCTTCCCGTGCTGCCCGGCGCGCCGCTCACTGCGCAGGCGCTGGTCGCGCCGCCGGGCGTGCCGTCGACGCTGCTGGAGCGCCGCCCCGACATCGCCGCCGCCGAGCGCCGCGTGGCCGCCGCAAACGCGCAGGTGGGCGTGGCCACGGCAGCGTTCTTCCCGAGCCTCGTCCTTGCCGTCACGGGCGGGCTGGAGGCGACCAACTACAGCCAGTGGCTCGTCGCGCCCGCACGCTTCTGGTCGCTCGGCCCGGCGCTCGCCGGCACGCTGCTCGACTTCGGCGGCCGCGCCGCCGTGCGCGACGCGGCACGCGCGCAATACGACGAGAACGTCGCGCAGTATCGCGAGACCGTTCTCGACGCGTTCGGCCAGGTCGAGGACAACCTCGCGGCCCTGCGCGTGCTCGAACAGGAGGCCGTCGCGCAGGACCGCGCAGTGGACGCCGCGAAGCGCACGCTTGCGATCGTCGAGAATCGCTACAAGAGCGGCGCGATCACCTATCTCGACGTGGTGGCGGCGCAAACCACGGCGCTCAACAACGAGCGCCAGGCCGTGAGCATCGCGCGCCGGCGCCTCGCGGCGAGCGTCGCGCTCGTGAAGGCGCTGGGCGGCGGCTGGAGCACGGCAGCGCTGCCCACCGACGACGCGCTCTTGCATCCGCGCGACGCCGCGAACGGCGGCCCGCCGCCATAGATCGGCGCGGCGGCGAACCTGCAATCGGGCAAGGCATGGATCGTGCGGAAGGCGTATCGTTGCGCCTTTGCCAGTTCTCCCAGGAGTTCGAGCCGTGACCGCATCACCGGGCGCTGGGCGTAACACCACCACGCCCAGCGCTGCGCCATCCACCCTTCCCTTTATCGAGCGCGGCACGCCCGCCTTCTGGCGCGCGAGCCTCGCGCTGCTGTTCGCGGGCTACGCCACCTTTTCGCTGCTCTATTGCGTGCAGCCGCTGCTGCCCGCGTTCTCGCAGGCGTTCGGCGTGAGCCCCGCGCAGAGCAGCCTCGCGCTCTCGTTCACCACGGCGGCGCTCGCCTGCGCGATCTTCGTGGCGGGCTTCGTCTCCGAAGGCTGGAGCCGGCGCGGCATGATGACCGCCTCGCTCAGCATCTCCTCGCTGCTCACGCTCGCGGTGGCGTTCGTGCCCCACTGGCACACGCTGCTCGTGCTGCGCACGCTCGAAGGCGTCGCGCTCGGCGGCGTGCCCGCGGTCGCCATGGCGTGGCTCGCCGAAGAGATGCACCCCGACGGCCTCGGCCTCTCGATGGGCCTCTACGTGGGCGGCACGGCCATCGGCGGGATGGCGGGGCGCGTGATCACCGGCATCTGCACCGACCTGTTCGGCTGGCGCGTGGCCGTGGCCGTGATCGGCGTGCTCGGGCTCGCCTCGATGTTCGCGTTTCGTGCGCTGCTGCCGCCCTCGCGCCATTTCGCGCCGAGAAGCGGACTCGGCTTCGCCCATCACCGTGCGGCGCTCATGCGCCATTTCGCGCGGCCCGGCTTGCCCGTGCTGTTCGCGCTCGGCTTCGTGCTGATGGGCAGCTTCGTCACGCTCTACAACTACATCGGCTACCGGCTGATCGCGCCGCCCTACAACCTGAGCCAGGCCGCTATCGGCGCGATCTTCGTCGTCTATCTGACCGGCGTGGTCGCCTCGCCGTGGTCGGGCCGCATGGCCGACAGGCTCGGCCGCTCGCCCGTTCTGATCGCCGCGATCGTGCTGATGCTCGCGGGCGTCGTGCTCACGATGTTCGCGCCGCTCGGCATGATCGTGACGGGCATCTGCTGCCTCACCATTGGCTTCTTCGCGGGGCATGCGGTGGCCAGCGGCTGGGTCGGCCGCCTCGCGCGCGAAGCGAAGGGCCAGGCCGCGGCGCTCTACCTGCTCGCGTATTACCTCGGCTCGAGCATCATGGGGTCGATCGGCGGGCACTTCTGGGCCAGTCTGGGCTGGGGCGGCGTGGCAGGGCTTGTCATGGCGCTGCTCGTCGCGGGGCTGGCCGGGGCGTGGAAGCTGCGTGAACAGGAGCGCGCCGGAGCGGCCTGAAACGGCAGGCGCGCCATGCGGTTGAGTCACCATGCCATCTACGAAAGCTGAACGTAATGTTGGCGGACTCTCCACGAATTGCGCGCTGCATCGCGTGCGTCGGCGCAAAGCGCCGCCAGGCGGGACTGCGGGCCGCAAAGCCTGCGCCGCGGCTGGGCATGGGTTCCGCCTTGTTCGCTAGCCTCTCCTATACTCGATTGAGGCCCGCAGCTGCAGTGGCGCACAGCGCCCGATTACTGCGATGGCCGACATGACCCACTTGCATGGGACAGGAGACGAGCATGGAAGGCTATTTCACGATCGGCGACTTCATCATGATCATCCCGATGGCCCTGGCCGGTGCGCTCTTCCTCGGCGCGGTGCCCTGCGCAACCGAATTCAAGCACAACACGCTGCGGGTGATCGGCGCGCTGATCGGTGCGCTATGCGCCGTTGCGCTGGTGGAAACACTGCCCGCGCTGATGTAGCGCCACGACGCTTCGCGGCTATTCGCTATTCGCTATTCTCAATGCGTTTGCGTTCGCTGCCGGCCGCGCGCTTCTGCGGCCGCCGTCAGCACGCTCCCCCTGCCTGGCTGCAACTCCTTGAATTGCCGCAGCGCCGCATGCCAATACGGTATGCGCGCATGCACTGAGGCGGCGTCTTCGGCGCGCGTGAGCGCGGGCAACGCCACCCATGGCAGCGTCGGATGCAGATGATGCTGTCGATGCAGATGATGATTCATGAGCAGCACGCCCACCCCGCGCGGCACCCGAAAATCGCGCGCGCGGCCGGGTTCGTCCAGCGCCACGCCGTAATGCGGCAGGTTGTCGGCGAGCGACAGCCATAGCCCGCGCAGATACATCGTCACCAGCAGCACCGGCCAGGCCTTTCCGTAGAGCGCGAAGGCGAACCCATAAAGCGCGAGCGCACCAAGCCCGTCGCGGCGCGCACGGCGGCGCCTCACGGGGTCGGCAGCGTGGTTGCTGAAGAGCCGCTGCACGATCGGCCCCTGCGCCCCGTGTGCGCCCACGCCGCGTGCAACCAGTGCCTGCGCCATGCGCGCCGGCACGAACGCCAGCAATGGTGCACACAACTCGGCCGCGTAAAGCCCGCCCAGCAGCCTCGCATACCACGCCATGCAGCGCAGCCAGCGCGGGCCGCGCGCATCGTCGACGTCGGGGCGATCGAACGCCTCGCGCGTGAAGCGGTGATGCATCAGGTGTCCGAAACGTACCGCGTCGAACGGAATCGCCAGGCTAATCGAGAGCAGGCGTGCAACGGCTTCGTTGGCGCGCCGCGAGGCAAGCAGCTGCCCGTGGATCCCCTCGTGGATCAAACCCCAGTGGATCGGCGTGGCGAGCACGACAAGCACGACCGGCAAGAGCGAGACCCAGAGCGCGAGCGACGCTCCCCCCGCCGCACGCAGAAGCAGCGGCAAGCCGAATAGCTGATACGCGAGCGCCAACCCGGCCACGGCAATGAGCGCGGCATTCGCTCCCAGATGCGGCGTGCACCGCGAAGCCTGCGCAGCGAAGCGCGCTGCGGACGGCGCTTCGGCATCGGCAGATACGGGGCGAACGGCGCTCGTGGACTCCATCGGCACTCCTTGGGGCCAAGACTGCCGCGACGTTAGCAGCGCCGCATGACAGGCCGAAGACGTGCCGAACGGGAAGACACGAAACCTGTCGACGAAAAAAAACCGCCTCGCATGAAGCGAAGCGGTTCTTCAAGACGCTGCCGCCCAACGAACGGGACTGCGGTCTTCAGATGTGCTGATCCGTCGACGGCTTCTCCCACAGATTCACGCCGCCTTCGGTCGCGTTGCGGTCGATCTCCGCGAGTTCCTCCTGCGAGAATTCGAGGTTCTTCAGCGCAGCGACGTTCTCGCGCACCTGCTCCGCGCGGCTCGCGCCGATCAGCGCCGAGGTCACGCGGCCGCCGCGCAGCGTCCACGCGATCGCCATCTGCGCGAGGCTCTGGCCGCGCCGCTGCGCGAGTTCGTTGAGCTTGCGCACGTGCTCGATGTTCTGCGCGCTCAGGTGCTCGCTCTTGAGCGAGCCGCCGCCCGGCCGGTTCACGCGCGCATCTTCAGGCACGCCGTTCAGGTACTTGTTCGTCAGCAGCCCCTGCGCAAGCGGCGTGAACGCAATGCTGCCCGTGCCGAGACTGTCGAGCGTGTCTAGCAGCTCGTGCTCGATCCAGCGGTTGAGCATGTTGTACGACGGTTGATGGATCAGCAGCGGCACCTTGTATTCGGCCAGCAGCTTCGCCATCTCGCGCGTCTTCGCAGCTGAATACGACGAGATGCCCACATAGAGCGCCTTGCCCTGCTGAACCGCGGTAGCGAGCGCGCCGGCGGTTTCCTCCAGCGGCGTCTCCACGTCGAAGCGGTGCGAGTAGAAGATGTCGACGTAATCGAGACCCATGCGCTTGAGGCTCTGGTCGAGGCTCGCGAGCACGTACTTGCGCGAGCCGCCGCCCTGGCCGTAGGGGCCCGGCCACATGTCCCAGCCGGCCTTCGACGAGATCAGCAGCTCGTCGCGATAGGGGCGGAAATCGTCCCGGAAAATGCGGCCGAAATTGGTTTCGGCACTGCCGTAGGGCGGGCCGTAATTGTTCGCGAGATCGAAGTGCGTGATGCCGAGATCGAAGGCCGTGCGCAGTATTTCACGCTGCGTCGCAATCGGCGTGGTATCGCCGAAGTTGTGCCAGAGCCCGAGCGACAGCGCCGGCAGTTTGAGTCCCGACTTGCCGCAAAAGCGGTATTGCATCTCCGAATAGCGTTCAGCAGCGGCTTCGTAGGCCATGGTTCGAATCCTCGACGAAATGAGGGGGTAACAGGGTCCGGCAATGCGTCCGGCCAGTGCGCGGGGTTGTCATGGTAGCCAATCCCCACGCAGGCTGCAGATGCCCACCATGTGGGACTCGCGGATGGACGCCGCAGCGACGCTCGCCTACACTGCGGCGTTCGTCATACCCCGGGAGGTTTTCATGGTCAAAGCGATTTCGTGCGCGCTGATCGCCTGCGGCGTCGTGCTGCTCTACTTTGGCGGCCAGTCGTTTCACTCGTTATCGAACGACGTCTCGCGCCTCGTCACCGGCGCGCCCACCGACCGCACGATGATCCTGATCGCGGCCGGCGTGGCCGCGACCATTGCCGGCATTACCGGTCTCGCGGTTTCCGGGCGCCGGCGCTAGGCGCGCGGCGCGCCCCGCGCGCTCACACCAGCTTCACCTCGGGCAGCGAGGCCGAGCGCGTGCCCGGCAGCGGTACGTTGCTCGCGCCGTGGTAGGTGAACACCAGCGAGAACTTCACGTCGCCGCTCAGGTTCTGGCCCGCCGAGTGCAGCGTGTTGCAATGGAAGAACACGACGTCGCCCGCCTTGAGCGTGGGCGACGTCGCGCGCTCGATCCATGCCTGGTTCTCGGGCAGGTCGGCGCGGAAGAATTTGGCGGCGTCGAAACGCTCTGAGGTAAACGGCTCCGTGTGCGAGCCCGGCACCAGCCACAGCCCGCCGTTTTCGACCGTCTCGTTCCCCAGCGCGAGCCACACCGACACCAGATCGTCGCGCTCGAACGACCAGTAGCGCGAATCGCGATGCCAGCCCGTGAGGCTGCCATACATGGGGTGCTTGGTCATCATGCAGTTGTGATGGGCGCGCGAGAGCACTGGCTCTTCGCCGAAATACAACTCCATCCAGCCTGCGATCTCGGGCGAGGTCGCCCACTCGCGAAAGCGCGCATGGCGCGCGTACGCATCGAGCAGGCGGCGCACCGTATGGCCGCCAGGCGAGTCTTTCGACTCCGGCGCGCCGGGATAACGCAGATCGGCTTCGAATTCGAGCGGCACGGCGGCCGCCTGCAACTGCTCCTGCGCCACGCGCTTGAGTTCGTCGCACCGCCCAGGCGAGACGAGCCCCGGCACGACCACGAAACCGCGCTCGCGCAGCGCCTGCACCTGTTCCTTTTTGGATTGGACTGACATAGGACTTCCGTTGTTCGAGGCCTGCGAGGACCGCATCCATGAAAGGCTGCGGCAATGGCGGCGCCGGTTCAACTTGTTCTGACTTCGCGCGCGCCAATCGCTCGATTGTAAAACGTGCGCGCGCACGCGGAAGGGGGGTCCGTGCACAAACCTGATGCAAATGCACCGCGATGGCGACAAGGGCCACGATGGCGCAACTACAACGCAACTGCGGCGCAACCCCGGCGACCTGCCACGCACATAATCAAGCGCGGGTATTAACCGACTTTCGGGCGTCATGATTCGCGTGTAGTCTGCGCGCATGCAGTTTCATCACCCAGAATATCGATTGCGCGCGCGGGCCGCCACCGAAGCCCTGTCCATCGGGGCCGCGCGATACCCGAACATGCGCCAGCCATGCGCGATGCCTGAGCCCGCGGTCCGCTCCGATGCGCCACCGTCTGCTTCACGCACCCCGTACGATCCATCCCGTGACTTGCATCACCGTGACCGTCGTGAAGACGGGCACGTTTGCTGCTCGAATCGATGTGCCGCGCGAAACCTCGCGCAAGGCGCACTTTGAACCCGACACCACACACGCCATGCATACCCTTTTCAGCACCCGCCGCATGACCCATGCCGCTCTGAAAGCGGCACGCCCCGCTCGTCGTCACGTCATGCGCGCCCTGCGCCATCACGCCGCGCGCACGCGCGCGCTTGCGCAGCAGGTGCGCGACGCCCGCGCCGTGGACGGCATGCGCACCTGGTTCCATTCGTTCTTCTCGGTGCTGCGCCTGCGCGCGGGCGCACGCCACTTCTCGCTGCGCACGCTGCTGTACCGTCCCAACTCGACGCTGCGCGCGCTCGCGGCACCCGCCACCGTGCATACGGCGCGCAACGCCCGCCGCCCGCGCCGCATGGGTGCCAGCAGCACGGGCTGGTTCGGCTTCGCCATGCGCTGACAACAACCCGCGCCAGATAAAAAACCCCGCCAGGGCGCACGCCCAGGCGGGGTTTTTCTTTCTTCATACGCGCCCGACAAAGCCGGCGAGCGCCGGCCTGCGTGCGGCGTGCTTACGCGAGCGCGCCCACCGGTTCCGTGCCGGCCGCCTCGGCCAATGCGAGCGCCTTGTCCGTGGCTTCCCACGAGAATTCCGGCTCCTCGCGACCGAAATGACCATATGCCGCGGTCTTTTCGTAGACCGGACGCAGCAGGTCGAGCATCTGGATGATGCCCTTCGGACGCAGATCGAAGTGCTCGCGCACGAGCTTCGTGATGGTGGCGTCCGAGACCTTGCCCGTGCCGAACGTGTTGACCATGACCGAGGTGGGCTCGGCCACGCCAATCGCGTACGAGACCTGGATCAGGCAGCGCGAGGCAAGCCCGGCGGCCACGATGTTCTTGGCCACGTAGCGGCCCGCATATGCGGCCGAACGGTCGACCTTCGACGGATCCTTGCCCGAGAACGCACCGCCGCCGTGCGGCGCTGCGCCGCCGTAGGTATCGACGATGATCTTGCGGCCCGTGAGACCGCAATCGCCCTGCGGACCGCCGATCACGAAGCGGCCGGTCGGGTTCACGAGGAACTTGATGTCGCCCTTGATGAGCTCGCGCGGCAGGACCGGCTTGATGATCTCTTCGATCACGGCTTCGCGCAGCGTGGCGAGGTCGGTTTCCGGCGAATGCTGCGTGGAGAGCACGACGGTATCGATCGCATGCGGCTTGCCGTCCACGTAGCGCACGGTGACCTGCGACTTCGCGTCCGGACGCAGCCAGGGCAGGCGGCCGTCGCGGCGCAGGTTCGACTGGCGCTCGACCAGACGGTGCGAGAGGTGGATCGGCAGCGGCATCAGTTCGGGCGTTTCGTCGCACGCATAGCCGAACATCAGGCCCTGGTCGCCCGCGCCCTGATCGAGGTTGTTGTCGTGCGCGCGGTCCACGCCCTGGGCGATGTCCGGCGACTGCTTGTCGTAGGCGACGAGCACCGCGCAGCCGCGGTAGTCGATGCCGTAATCGGTGTTGTCGTAGCCGATGCGCTTGATCGTGTCGCGCGCGACCTGGATGTAGTCGACGTTGGCCGTGGTGGTGATTTCACCGGCAAGCACGACGAGACCCGTGTTGCACAGCGTTTCAGCCGCTACGCGCGAGTATTTGTCCTGCGTGAGGATGGCGTCGAGGATCGCGTCCGAGATCTGGTCGGCGACCTTGTCCGGATGGCCTTCGGAGACGGATTCGGAAGTGAAGAAATAGTCGTTTGCCACGTGTCAGGCTCCTTGTAGCTGGTGACGGTTATATTCACGTAGCCAACTTCGGGAGCTTTGAAGCGGCGACGCTTTAGCGGATTACCTGCCCGGTTGGCCCACGCAACAGCGCCCGAAATATCCGACGCTGATGGCTGCATGGCAACCGGCTTCGCCCCGCAAGTTGTCTATTAACTCGGCGAAGCCCTTATTATAGCGACTTCCCTAATTTGCCGCAGAGTCATACCGCGTGCCAACCAACGCAACGTTCCATTTATCCGCGCATGCCATGAGGACGGTGCATGCTCGCTAAGCTCGGCTCCCGCCTCGCTATTGGCTTGCTCAAGCTGTTCGCGATCCTGCCCTATGGACTCATCGCCCGTTTCGGCGACGGCCTCGGCTGGCTGCTCTACCAGATTCCGAGCAGCCGCAAGCGCGTCGTCCATACCAACCTGCGCCTGTGCTTTCCCGAGTGGAGCGAGGAAAAGCGCGAGGAAGTCGCCGGCCTGCATTTTCGCCACGCGATCCGCAGCTACATCGAGCGCAGCGTGCAGTGGTTCGGCACCGCGCAAAAGCTGGAAAAGCTGATCGAGCTCGACAGCGAAATCGACCTCACCGATCCCGATCTGCCGCCCACGCTGTTTCTCGGGCTGCACTTCGTCGGCATCGAGGCGGGCTCGATGTTCCTCAATTACTCGCTGCACCGCCCGTGCGGCTCGCTCTACCAGCCGTTTTCGAACCCCGAGTTCGAAGCCGCCGCGAAGGCGGGCCGCAGCCGCTTCGGCGCCGAGATGGCAAGCCGCGCGGACGCCGCACGCATCGTGCTGCGCTGGCTGCGCGACAAAAAGCCCGTGATGCTCGGCGCGGACATGGACTATGGCATGCGCAACTCGACCTTCGTGCCGTTCTTCGGCGTGCCCGCGTGCACGCTGACCGCCGTGGGACGTCTCGCCAAGGTGGGCCGCGCCCAGGTCGTGCCGTTCATCGGCGAGGTGCTGCCCAATTACAAGGGTTATCGGCTCAAGGTCTTCAAACCTTGGGGCCACTACCCCACCGGCGACGACGAGCAGGACGCGCGCCGCATGAACGCCTTCCTCGAAGAGCAGATTCCGCGCATTCCCGAGCAGTACTACTGGGTTCACAAGCGCTTCAAGACGCGCCCTCCCGGCGAGCCGGGCGTGTACTGACGCTCGCGGCCAGCGCGCGGCATTCGGGCGCGCGTCGCTTACAATGACGGGATGAAACTCAAGTTCACCAAGATGCACGGCGCCGGCAACGACTTCGTCGTGCTCGACGGCTATAGCCAGCCCATTGCGCTCACGCCCGAGCGCGTGCGGGCGCTCGCGAACCGCCACTTCGGCGTGGGCGCCGATCAGCTGCTGCTGGTCGAAAAGCCCACTGTCGAAGGCGTCGACTTCCGCTATCGCATCTTCAATTGCGACGGCGGCGAGGTCGAGCACTGCGGCAACGGCGCGCGCTGCTTCGTGAAATTCGTGCGCGACCGCAAGCTCACCGACGCCAACCGTGTGCGCGTGCAAGTGCAAAAAGGCGTGATCACGCTCGTCATGCAGGACAACGGCGAGGTCGTGGTCGACATGGGCAGCCCGGTATTCGAGCCGTCGGACGTGCCGTTCGACGCAAGCGGGCTCCAAGGCCGCCGCGAAGGCAACGACACGCTCTGGCCGCTCGAAGTGAACGGCCAGACGCGCTGGATCTCGGCGGTGTCGATGGGCAATCCGCACGCGGTGCAGGTGGTCGACGACGCCGAGGCGTTTGCCGTGCTCGCCGACGGCCCCGTGATCGAGGCCCACCCGCGCTTTCCGAACAAGGTGAACGCGGGCTTCATGCAGATCGTCTCGCGCCACGAGGTGCGGCTGCGCGTCTACGAGCGCGGCGCGGGCGAAACGCTCGCGTGCGGCACGGGCGCGTGCGCAGCGGTGGCGGCCGGCATCCGCCGCGGCCTGCTCGATTCGCCCGTGAAGGTGCATACGCACGGCGGCATGCTCACGATCGCCTGGGACGGCTCGCGCGACGAATCCGCCGCGCTGACGATGGCGGGTCCAGCCACGACCGTCTTCGAAGGCGAGATCGAACTCGCCGACGCGTTGTCGAACTGACGTTTGCCGGGCGGCCCGCGAGCCACATCGGCGCTGCCCCAACCCCGCATGGCGCGCTCGCCGCGCGCCGCCTCTTCATCGAACGCGCCACCAACATGAACGATCGCGAAGTCGCCGACTACCTGCTCGCCAATCCCGATTTCTTCGTTGAGCACGCCGAACTGCTGGCAACCATCAAGCTCGGCAATCCTCACGGCAAGGCAGCCGTGTCCCTGCAGGAGCGCCAGATGGAGATGCTGCGCGAAAAGAACAAGCATCTGGAACTGCGCCTTTCCGAATTGCTGCGCTACGGCCACGAAAACGACACGCTTTCCGTGAAGACGGTGCACTGGGTCGCGCATGTGCTCGCCGAGCGCGACCCGCACGCGCTGCCGCGCCTGATCGCCGAACAACTGCGCCAGGAGTTCGACGTGCCGCAGGCGGCGTTGCGCCTGTGGGACGTGGCCGATGCCTATGCACAAGCAAGCTTCGCGAAGCACACGGGCGAGGAAGTCCGCCTCTTCGCCAACAGCCTCGAAGTGCCGTATTGCGGCGCGAACACCGGCTTCGAAGCGGCGCAATGGCTCGATGGCGACGCGGGCGCGCCGCAGTCGGTGGCGATCATCGCGCTGCGCCGGCGCGTGAGCGCCGAAGAGCGCGATCCGAGCGGCGAGGCGTTCGGCCTGCTGGTGCTCGGCTCACCCGATCCGCGCCGCTTTCACGACGGCATGGCCACCGATTTGCTGCGCAAGATCGGCACGCTCGCGAGCGCAGGGCTCACGCGGCTGCTGCCGCATTAAAGCGACCGCTCCCACGCGCAGGCCGCAACAGTGAACCCAACCGACCCGATCGCCGACTATCTCGATGAACTCGAGCACGTGCGCCGGCTTTCGGCGCACACGTTGCGCGGCTATGCGCACGAGCTCGACGAACTCAAGAAGCTCGCGAACGGCAGTCCGCTCGAAAAAGTCACGTCCGTCGAAGTGCGCGGCGCCGCCGTGCGCGCCCATGCGAGCGGCCTCTCGGCGCGCTCGATCGCGCATCGGCTCTCGGTCTGGCGCGCGTTCTACCGCTGGCTCGCGGGCCGCATCGCGCTCGACGCGAATCCGGTGGCGGCAGTGCGCGCGCCCAAGCGCGAGAAGACGCTGCCCAAGGCGCTCTCCGTCGACGACACCATGAAGCTCATGGATGCGCCCAGCGCGGCGGCCCAAGCCGGCGAAAATGCCGCCGGCAGCGTCGAGGCGCTGCGCGATCACGCCATGCTCGAGCTGTTCTACTCGTCGGGGCTGCGCCTTGCCGAACTCGTGGGGCTCGACGCGCGCTACGTGAAGCGCGACGGCTATGAATCGGCAGGCTGGCTCAAGCGCGACGCCGCAGAAGTGGAAGTGCACGGCAAAGGCGGGCGGCATCGCATCGTGCCCGTCGGCAAGAAGGCGCTGGAAGCGCTCGACGCCTGGCTCGCCGTGCGCGGCGCCTGGATCAAGCACGACGACGCCCCGCTCTTTCTCTCCGTGCGCGGCAACCGCATGGCGCCGGGCGTCGTGCGCGAGCGCGTGAAGCGCGCCGCGCTCGCCGCCGGCATTCCGGCGAACGTCCATCCGCACGTGCTGCGGCACTCGTTCGCGACGCATCTGCTGCAGTCGAGCGGCGATCTGCGCGCCGTGCAGGAGCTGCTGGGCCACGCGAGCATCGCGGCCACCCAGGTCTATACGTCGCTCGATTTCCAGCATCTCGCGAAGGTTTACGACACCGCGCATCCACGCGCCAAAAAGCGCGACTGAGCGCGAGCCTTGCCTTGCCTCGCCCGGTCGTGTCATCGCTGCGTCACGGGCCTCGCCCTTGTATCGAACCCATCATGAATATCGTCACTCTCAAGCCGTCGAAAGAAAAATCCCTGCTGCGCCGCCATCCGTGGGTCTACGCCAACGCCATCGAGCGCGTCGAGGGCAAGCCAGCACCGGGCGCGACCGTGATCGTGCGCGCGCATGACGGCCGCTTTCTCGCGCGCGCCGCCTACAGCCCGCATTCGCAGATCCGCGCGCGCGTCTGGAGCTTCGACGAAAACGAGCCCATCGATCACGCGTTCTTCAAGCGCCGCGTGCAGCGCGCGCTCGCGCATCGTCAGGCGATGGTGAGCGGCACGGGCGCGGTGCGCCTGATCTTTGGCGAGGCGGACGGCCTGCCCGGCGTGATCGTCGACTACTACAAAGAGGACGCCGCAGGGGAAAACGCACGCGGACAGCTCGTCTGCCAGTTCATGGCGGCAGGCGTCGAGGCATGGAAGGAAGCAATCGTCGCGGCGCTCACGGCAGCCACCGGCTGCCCGAACGTGTACGAGCGCTCGGACGTCTCGATCCGCGAAAAGGAAGGGCTCGAGCAGATCACGGGCCTGCTGGCCGGCGACGAGCCGCCCGAAACCATCGTGACCAGCGAGAACGGCGTGCGCTATCACGTGGACGTGCGCAACGGCCACAAGACCGGCTTCTACGTCGATCAGCGCGACAACCGCGCGCTCGTGCAGACCTTCGCGCAAGACCGCGACGTGCTCAACTGCTTCTGCTACACCGGCGGCTTCTCGCTCGCGGCGATGAAGGGCGGCGCGAAGCGCGTGGTGTCGATCGACTCGTCGGGCGAGGCGCTCGCCACCGCGCAGAAGAACATGGCGGCGAACGGCTTCGACGCAGCCCGTGCGACCTGGCTCGACGCCGACGCCTTCAAGACGCTGCGCCGCTTGCACGAGGAAGGCGAGCGCTTCGATCTCGTGGTGCTCGATCCGCCCAAGTTCGCGGCCTCGCGCGAGCACGTGGACCGCGCCGCGCGCGCCTACAAGGACATCAACCTCACCGGCTTCAAGCTGCTGCGTCCGGGCGGCCTGCTGTTCACGTACTCGTGCTCGGGCGCGATCGATGCGGAGCTGTTCCAGAAGATCGTTGCGGGCGCGGCCGCCGATGCCAAGGTCGATGCGCGCATCCTCAAGCGCCTTGGCGCGGGCGTCGATCATCCGCTGCTCGCGGCCTTCCCCGAAGGCGAGTATCTGAAGGGGCTGCTGCTGCAAGTGCTGTAAAAAACCCGCGCGGAAAATACAACAGGGCCCCGGCCGGAAGGCCGTGGACCCTGCGTTTCGCTGCATTTTGTGTTCGCCGGCCTTGCGGCCGGCTCGCACTAGCGAGGCATTACCACTGATAGCCCGCGCCGACCACCACACCGGTGTTGCCGGTCGTGCTGGTATTCGCCGACAGCTTGCCGACCCACTTGTTGTTCTCGGTCACGTACGAGACACCGAGCGCGCCGCCCGTCTGGCCACCGTAACGGCCGCCGGCCATGGCAACCATCATCTTGCCCGGCTGCGTCGGCTGCGGCAGACCCGCGACAGCCATCGCCGCCGCCGTGCCGGCGTAGGAGCGGCGCAGCACGTCGTGCACCAAATCCTGCAGCCCCGAGAGACTCTGCGACATGTTCGACATGCTCTGCGAGATACGCTGGTCGGCGTAGTTCTCGGGCTGCTTCTGCGCGTCGTTCAACTGGTTCACGTTCACGGCGTCGGTGCCCGCGGTACCGGCGGCCACGTTCGTCACTTGACGCTCGCTGCCCGCGGCGCCCACCGAAACCGTGTTGGCGCGATCAGCCACCGAGCCCGCGCCCAGCGCGACCGAGTTGTCCGCCGTTGCCGACGCGTTCACGCCGACTGCCACCGCATTCATGCCGCTCGCGCTGGCCGCTTCCGTGTTCTTGTCGCCATAGGCGGCGAACAGCGGATTGCGCGCATTTTCCGCGGCGGCTGCGGCAAACGCCATCGAACCGGCGCCGGAAGCCAATGCCTTCGAGCCCATGGCGACCGACTCGTCACCCTCGGCGCCTGCACCGTTACCCGAAGCAACCGCATTCACGCCGCTAGCCGCGGCGCTCTCGCCGAACGCCATCGAGCCTGCGCCCGAGGCCGTGGCCTGTGCGCCCATCGCGACCGAATTGTCACCCTCGGCGTTCGCGCCGTTGCCCGTTGCCGTAGCGAGCGTGCCCAGCGCGATCGAATCATCACCGGCTGCCGTGGCGGCGATGCCCGATGCAAACGAACCCTGGCCGGTAGCCGCCGAGTTGATGCCGAACGCCACCGCGCCCGCGCCGTTCGCAACCGCGCCCCAGCCTTGGGCCACCGTGCCCAGGCCATTGGCGTGCGAGCCGCAGCCCATGGCGATCGAATTCATGCCGTAAGCCTGGGTCTGCGCCACGCCGCTGCCGCTTTCCGTCACGTAGCCGGCGGTCATCGAGGTGAAACCCTTGATGCCGGCCTGGCCCGCGCCGGCGTTCGACAGGTCGTCGTAGTTGGCCGCCGCATTCTGCACGCCGAAGCCGTAGATGCCGTTCTTATAGCTGTTGGCCAGACCGTCGCCGTACACCTTCTGGGCGTCGATGTCGGTGAGCAGGTTGCAGTCGCCGTCGCCGACCATGGCGAGCGAGTTGGCCGATGCCGCTGCCCCCTTGCCACCCGCGCTACCGCCCATGGACGACGTGCCGGACTGGACCGTCTGCATGCCGTTGTCCGAAATCGACACGGATGCCTATGCCAGCTCGGACATTGCGCCCGTCGAGACAAGGAGTGCGCCCGCTACGAGCATGGCGCCCGACTTCGCGCGCGCCGGCTTGCGGCGCGCAGCGGTCAATTCCGATGCCGCCACCCACGTACCCAGCACCTTGTTATAAACGCTGCGATAAACCTTGCTCATAAAATCCTCAATAATGTTTCAACAAAGCAAGCAGTTAATCCAGATTCCCATTAATTGGAGAAACGGGGAAACACGATCAATCCAGCATTCGCCAACCAATTAATGAGACATAGAGCCGATCGTCTATTCCCGACTCCGGCACGGCGCGCGCTAAAAACAATCTCCGTGAGTGCTGCTTATCAGCGACGCGCACGCCGGATCAAACCGGAGGGTTTCGTTGGTAATTGCTGTCGGCAGTTGAATTAAACGCGGCTTGCCAGGCTGAAACACTAGGGCGATTTCCAAACTCAAGGATTTGCTGCAAAGATGTGAATCTATAAGACCATTGATTAAATTGAGATGGTTGAAATTAATGAGATAAACCGCTTCGACAATCCCGGCGCAGCCGCCCGACCCGAACGGTTACCTCCTGCAGCGCAAGGCTGGTGCAAGCGCGAGCCGGCCAGATATGTTCCAATACGTCGTTATCTTGTAACGCTCGGCTCCCGCGCCGCATCCCACCCCGATTCCAGGCATTCAAGGCACATAGCATGATTCCAGTCACCATCCTGACCGGCTTTCTCGGCAGCGGCAAAACCACCTTGCTCAAGCGCATCCTGAACGAGCAGCACGGCATGAAGATCGCCGTGATCGAAAACGAATTCGGCGAAGAGAACATCGACAATGAAATCCTGGTGCAGGACAGCCAGGAGCAGATCATCCAGATGAGCAACGGCTGCATCTGCTGCACGATCCGCGGCGACCTCGCGCGCGTGCTCGGCGATCTCGCCCAGCAAAAGCGCGACGGCAAGCTCGATTTCGACCGCGTCGTGATCGAGACCACGGGCCTCGCAAATCCGGGCCCGGTCGCGCAGACGTTCTTCATGGATAACGAGATCGCCGGCGAATTTTTGCTCGACGCCATCATCACGCTCGTCGACGCCAAGCACGGCAACCATCAGCTCGACGAGCACGAAGTCGTGCAGCGCCAGGTCGGTTTCGCCGACCGCCTGTTCGTCACGAAGGCCGATCTCGTCGACGCCCGTGAACTCGACGACCTGCGCCATCGCCTGATGCACATGAATCCGCGCGCGCAAATCCGCGAGGTGAATTTCGGCGAGGCGGACATCAAGGAAGTGTTCGATCTGCGCGGCTTCAATCTGAATGCCAAGCTCGAGATCGACCCCGACTTCCTCGCTGAAGACGATCACAATCATGCGCATCACGACCACGATCATGATCATGATCACGAGCACGCCGGATGCGACCACGATCACGGCAAGTGCAATCACGAAGGCCACGACCATGGCCACCACCATCATCACGCGCATCACGACGACAAGATCAAGTCGTTCGTGTACCGCAGCGACCGTCCGTTCGATCCGAACCGCCTCGAGGACTTCCTCGGCGGCATCCTGCAGATCTACGGCGAGCGCCTGCTGCGCTACAAGGGCGTGCTCTACATGAAGGGCGTGGACCGCAAGGTGGTGTTCCAGGGCGTGCACCAGTTGATGGGCAGCGACCTCGCCGCGAAGTGGCTGCCGATCGAGAAGAAGAGCAGCAAGATGGTGTTTATCGGCATCGAGCTGCCGCAGGACCTCATCACCGACGGCCTCGACGCCTGCCTCGCCTGACGCGCTGCACTGCAGCACGGCTCGTTCGTCAGGATGCCTCCAACGCCCGGCCCATGGCCGGGCGTTGTCGTCTGGCGAGCACGGCTGGGTAAAATCGCCTTTCTCCGCTGCGCATGTCAAATAACGTACCCGACCATCGCTTTTTCACGATGGGCGCGTTATATTTTCTGGATATCGAACGTTGACGAGAGCCGCCAACTTGGGATTTTCCCGCTTGCGGCGCGAGTTTGCGGTTCGGTTACAATACGGCCCCACTGGAAAGAGAGGCGCCCCGGGATTTCCCTTTCAGCGGATTCCGGCAGGAGATGGCCTCCCCGGCCGCGCATCGCGTCGCAGCGCGCAGCCGGTACGAAATATGCCTCAGGAGCATCTAAAAACGGTTTCCAGAGGAGTTCGGCCCCGCAGCGGCGCTTAGGCGTCACGACAGTTCATCGTCCCGTCTCGCCGGCGCGCACATTGGCGCGATACAGCGCGCGGTAAAGTGGGAGAAGCCACTGCGGGCAACACAAAAGTGCAGGCAAGATGTGCCAGTTTTGCCTCACTCATTGAAGAAGCAAGCCAGATGACGACGAAACGACTCTTGACCGAAGCCGAAATCCTGAAGATGAGCGACAAGGATTACATGAACGAGGATCAGCTCGCCTTCTTCAAGAACCGGCTCGAACAGCTGCAGGCGGAAATCCTCCGCAATGCGGGCCAGACCACCGAGAATCTGCGCGAAACGGTCATCGTGCCAGATCCGGCCGATCGCGCGACGATCGAGGAAGAGCATGCGCTCGAACTGCGCACGCGCGACCGAGAGCGCAAGCTGCTGAAGAAGGTGCAGCAATCGATCGCGCGCATCGAATCGGGCGATTACGGATGGTGCGAGGAAACCGGCGAGCCGATCGGCATTCCGCGTCTGCTCGCACGCCCGACCGCCACGCTCTCGCTCGAAGCGCAAGAGCGCCGCGAACTGCGCCAGAAGCTGTTCGGCGATTGATTGGCTGCCGGCGCCGCCGCGCGGCGGGTGCCGGAATTTTCTGCCTTCCTAGTCGAAGCGCACGGAGTCCCGTGCGCTTTTTTATTTGCATCTGACGCTGCGCAGGCGTTCGCGCCCGACTTTCTCCCACGCTTGTCTCACGGTTATCTCGATTTCTGCGCCGCGAGCCCTTGAACTGCCCGCTGCCGCCCTAAACTCCATTCGATACGCCCGCTCGCGCGCCCCGCGCGAATAGAGCGGCGTGTACCGAATCCGACAATGCGGCACGGCTGCAAAGGCCGCGTCGCACCAGCCTCTGCCTGGCATCAACGGTAAAAAGGAACGCACATGGAGCAATTTCACGGCACGACGATCGTATCCGTGCGGCGCGGCGACAAGGTCGCGCTCGGCGGCGACGGCCAGGTCACTCTCGGCAACATCGTCATGAAGGGTGGCGCGAAGAAGGTCCGGCGCATTTACGGCGGCAAGGTGATGGTGGGCTTCGCGGGCGGCACGGCTGATGCGTTCTCGCTGCTCGACCGCTTCGAAGCCAAGCTCGAAAAGCATCAAGGCAATCTCACGCGCGCGGCCGTCGAACTCGCCAAGGACTGGCGCACCGACCGCATGCTGCGCCGCCTCGAAGCCATGCTGATCGCCGCCGACGCCAGCACCACGCTCGTCATCACCGGCAACGGCGACGTGCTCGACCCCGAAGAAGGCATCTGCGCAATCGGCTCGGGCGGCGCGTATGCGCAGGCCGCGGCCCGCGCGCTCGTGGAGAACACTGAACTCTCGCCGCGCGAGGTCGTCGAAAAATCGCTCCAGATCGCGGGCGACATGTGCATCTACACGAATCACAACCGCGTGATCGAAACCATCGAGTAACCCGCCGCACAGACGAGAAGGAATCAGGATGAGCACCATGACCCCCGCCGAGATCGTCTCGGAACTCGACAAGCACATCATCGGCCAGACGAAGGCGAAGAAGTCGGTGGCCGTCGCGCTGCGCAACCGCTGGCGCCGCCAGCAGGTGGCCGACCCACTGCGCCAGGAAATCACGCCGAAGAACATCCTCATGATCGGGCCGACGGGCGTCGGCAAGACCGAAATCGCGCGGCGTCTGGCCAAGCTCGCCGACGCGCCCTTCATCAAGATCGAAGCAACCAAGTTCACCGAAGTGGGCTACGTGGGCCGCGACGTGGACAGCATCGTGCGCGACCTGATCGAAATCTCGGTGAAGCAAACGCGCGAGTCGGAAATGCGCAAGGTGCGCAGCAAGGCCACCGATCAAGCGGAAGACCGCATCCTCGACATCCTGCTGCCGAGCGCGCGCCCGGTGGGCTTCGGCTCTTCGTCGGCCGAACCGGGCCAAAGCGAAGGCGACAACGCCACGCGCCAGACCTTCCGAAAACGCCTGCGCGAAGGTCAGCTCGACGACAAGGAAATCGAGCTCGACGTCGAGCAGCCGCAAGTGGGCATGGACATCATGGGGCCGCCGGGCATGGAAGACATGACCGAGCAAATCCGCTCGATGTTCGCCAATCTCGGCGGTGGCAAAAAGATTCGCCGCAAGCTCAAGGTGAAGGAAGCGCTCAAGGTCCTCACCGACGAAGAAGCGGCCAAGATGCTCAACGACGAAGAGGTCAAGACCAAGGCAGTGCAGAACGTCGAGCAGAACGGCATCGTGTTTCTCGACGAAATCGACAAGATCGCCTCGCGCAACAACGAAGGCAGCGGCGGCGAAGTCTCGCGCCAGGGCGTGCAGCGCGATCTGCTGCCGCTCGTCGAAGGCACGACCATCAACACGAAGTACGGGATGGTGAAGACCGATCACATCCTGTTCATCGCGAGCGGTGCGTTCCATCTCTCGAAGCCGAGCGATCTGATTCCCGAACTGCAAGGGCGCTTTCCGATCCGCGTCGAACTCGATTCGCTCTCCGTGAAGGACTTCGAAGCGATTCTGGTCGCCACCGACGCCAGCCTCGTCAAGCAATATCAGGCGCTGCTCGCCACCGAGGACGTGCAACTCGATTTCGCCGACGACGGCATTCGCCGCCTCGCGGAAATCGCTTACGCCGTCAACGAGAAGACCGAGAACATCGGCGCGCGCCGTCTCTATACGGTCATCGAAAAGCTGCTCGAAGATGTGTCGTTCGCGGCCGGCAATCATGCGGGCCAGAGCGTGGTCATCGATGCGGCCTATGTCGACAAGGCGCTCGGCGAAGTCGCGCAGGATGAGGATCTCTCGCGCTATGTGCTGTAACGGTTTGTGGGCGCGCGGGTAAAACGCGCGAACTTGATCGAAGCCCGCCCGTGTGCGCGCGCACAACGAAAAAGGGGCTCCGCACACTGGCGGAGCCCCTATTCTTTTACGCGTGGCTTGCGTGGCTTGCGCGCGCTTTTGCGCTTACTGGCGCACCGGCCGCTTCGCGAGTTTGCGCTGCAGCGTGCGCCGATGCATGTTGAGCGCGCGCGCCGTGGCCGAAATATTGCCGCCGTGCTCGGCCAGCACGCGCTGAATGTGCTCCCATTCGAGGCGCGCGACCGATAGCGGCGCGGGATGCTCGATGGCCGCCTCGGCCTGTAGCGCGCTGGCGTCGCCTTGCAGCGCGGTGAGAATCATTTCCACGTTCGCGGGCTTGGCGAGATAGTTGTCGGCGCCATCCTTCACGGCCTGCACCGCCGTGGCGATGCTCGCGTAACCCGTGAGCACGAGCATGCGCGCATCGGGCTGCAGGTTGCGCAACGGCGCGATCAGCGAAAGACCCGAGTCGTTGCCGAGATGCAGGTCGACGGTAATCTGCGAGAACTTCTGCTGATTCGCGAAACGAATCGCTTCTTCGGCATTGTGCGCCTGCTGCACCTGGTAGCCGCGTCGCGTGAGGCCGCGCGTCAGGATGTCGGAAAACACCTCGTCGTCGTCGATCACCAGGAAATTCATATCGCTCATACTGCTTCTCCGTGTTATCAGGCGGCGTCGGGCCGGCCTGGCCCTTCGCCAATTTCCGAACTCTGCGCCGCCGCACCTGCGCTAGCCGCCTCGCCCGCCCGGGTCTCTGTCTTCGCCGGCACATGCAGCACTGCGCGCGTGCCGCGCCATTTGCGCGGGCGCGCAGCAGCCTGGCCCGCGCCCGGCACCTCGCGCGCGCCTGCGTCAGGCTGCCCGGCGTCGAGCGCGGCGTCTTTCCCGGCGACGGCGCCCGCATCGCCGAGATCGATCGAACCGCCCAACCGCGCCGCCGACGAAAACGCGAGATACAGCCCCACGCCGTGACCGCCCTGCGTGCTTTCCACGGGCGCCGCGCCAAGCGACGCGCGCAGCGCCGCCGGGATGCCCGGCCCCGCATCGCAAACCTCGAAATCGATGTAGCCGGCGCGCGTCGTTGCGCGCAGCGTGACGAAGTCGCGGCTCGCGCGCGCGGCGTTGTCGAGCAGGATCGTGAGGATCTGGCCGACCGCAACGGTGTCGTCGAGACACAATTCGGCAGGCGCATTACCAAGGAGTTCGAACTTTACGTGCGGATGGCGCAGCCGCCATTGCTCGACGAACGGCCCTAGCCATTCGCTCACGGCCTGGCGGCTGCCCGCCGAAGACGCGCGACTGCGCAGGCGCGCGAGCGCCGAGGTGCACAGCGTGATCTGCTTGTCGAGCAGTTCGAGGTCGGCGCCATACGGCTGGAGCCCTTTGTCAGTGCGGGCGATGTCACGCAGCTCTTCGGTCAGCATCGCGATGCTCGAGAGCGGCGTACCGATCTCGTGCGCGACCGTGGCTGCCTGCACGCCGAGCGCGACCGCGCGTTCGTCGCGCAGGAGGCGCTGCTGCGCGTCAGCGAGCGCGGCTTCGCGCTGGCGCAGCGCGCGCGACATGCGCGCGACGAACCACACGATGAGCGCCACGCTCACCATGAAGTTCACCCACATGCCCCCGCGGTAGTAATCGAAGAGATTCGCGGGATTGTCGAGATTGAGCGGGACGTTGTCGAACCCGAGCAGTATGTAGCAAGCCACGGCGAAGCACGCGAGCCACGCGGTGAGATACCACGGCAGCACGGCCGCCGCGATGGCGAGAGAAGGCAGATAGAGCGAAACGAACGGATTGGTCGTGCCGCCCGAAAGGAACAGCAGCGCGGAGAGCGCGCCCAGGTCGACCCAGATCTGGCCGAACAATTCGAGATTGGATTCAGGGCGATCTTGCGTGACGCGCAGCCAGGTCACGCCGTTGAACGCCACTTCCATGGCGATCACGAACAGCATCGCGGGCAGCGGCAACGTCACGCCGAACATGAATTGTACAAAGGCGATCGTGCAGAGCTGGCCGATGATGGCGAGACTGCGCAGCCAGAACAAATGGCTGAGATTGACGCTAGCACTGACGGTTATGCGATGCATCGTGCCAGTTTACCTGTTCGGACTCGTCTGATTCATTATCGTGAAAAGGTTTGCTTCAATCTAAGTCATCCTCTGGCTACATTCGATGTGACATTTTCCGACAGGGTGACTTGGTCAAATGCAAACTCTTCTTCCTGGCACGCTTGCACACGTGCGCGACCTCTTTCTCGATTTCGTCGATGCCGCAACCGTTGAAGCAACCGAAGCCTCGACCGATGGCGAAACCGAAGTGGCCCGCGAACTGCTGGCGAAAATGCGCGCCTCGCTGCGCGGTCTCGACGACGATGCGCTGATGCTCATCGCAGCCAGCGCCCGGGAGCCCGCACTGGCCAGCGAGGCCATCCGCCTGAGCGCCGCGATCGCGAGACTCGAACCGCAGCGCGCCGCCGCATGGTTCGCCGCCGGGCTTGCGCTGCAGTTCGCCAACCGCCACGCAGAAGCACTCCCGCCCTACCGCCATGCACTCGCGATCCAGCGAACGTTTCCCAGTTTGCGAAACAATCTTGCTAGCGCCTTGCTACAAGTCAATATCGAACGCAATAGCCGGGAAATCCTGGCATTGCTCGAAGAGTCCGTCGCGGCAAACCCGGAGGACATCAATGCCTGGATCAATTTCAGCCGGGTGCTGCCCACCGACACCGACATCGCGCGCCCGCTAGCGGCGGGTCGTAGGGCACTTGCACTCGCGCCGCATAGCGCGCTGGCCGCGAACAATTACGCGATGGCGTGCCGGGAAGCCCAGCAATGGGACGAAGCCGAACTGGCCGCGCGCAACGCTTGCCAGTATGCGCCGAACGACGCATCGATGCGCCTTAACCTGTCGATGATCCAGCTCATGCGCGGTAACTTTGCCGAGGGCTGGCACGGACACGAGGTGCGCTGGCAGGGGGCGAGCGAGCTGGCCAGCGGCCGCCCGGCCTTCCCCAAACCCGAATGGCGGGGCGAGCCGCTTGCCGGCCGCACGCTGCTGGTGTGGGGCGAACAAGGCAAGGGCGACCTGCTGCAGTTCTGCCGTTATGTGCCGATGCTCGCCGAGCGCGTGCATCGCGAAGGCGGCCGGCTGGTCTGGAATTCGTTTCCGGAGATGGGCGCGCTGCTCTCGCGCAGCCTGGGCGGACATTGCGATCTTTACTGTGCGGGCGGCCCGGTCGCCACGCTGCCGCCCTACGACTGCGAAGTGTCGCTGCTGAGCCTGCCGTTGATTTTCGGCACGCGCGAGGACACGATCCCAGGTCCGGCGCGCTATCTCGCGCCGGACCCCGCCGCAGCGGCGCGCTGGCGCGAGCGGCTCGCGGGCGAGCGGCGCCTGAAGGTCGGGCTCGCGTGGACGGGCAGCCTCACGCACAAACGCAATCCGTTCCGGCGCATTGGACTCGGGCACTTCGCAACACGGTTCGCAGCAAATTTCGCAGCGGCCCTACCTGAGGTGGCGTTCTATTCATTGCAGCCTGGCGCGGGCGCCGAGATCGAGGCCGTGCGCAAGGCAGGCTTCGAGATCGCGGATTTCAGCGCCGAGTGGCGCACTTTCGAAGACACCGCAGCGTTCGTCGACTCGCTCGATCTCGTGATCTCGGTCTGCACGTCGAGCGCGCATCTGGCGGGCGCGCTGGGTCGGCGCACGTGGGTGCTGCTGGACGTGAACCCGCACTGGGTCTGGGGACTGGAGCGGCGCGACAGTCCGTGGTATCCGCACACGACGCTGTACCGGCAAAAGCGGTTTCGCGAGTGGGAGCCCGTTCTGGACGAGGTGAGCGCCGACCTCGCGAAACTCGCCGGCGAGCATCGGGCAAAGCAGGCACGATGACGGCGTATTGAATGGCTCAGCGGCCCGGCGACTCAGCGGCTTTCGCCAGCGCCCCGGGCCGCCGCCCCCGCGGCAACGGCAGCGGCCAGACACTCGGGACACAGACAGCGTCCGCGCGGGTCGAGCTGGCTCGCCGGCGCGGCGGGCAGCGTCTTGCACCAGCAGTCGAAGGGGTCGGTGTCCCTGCCGCAATCGAAGACACTGCTGCAACGCGGGCAACGCGCGCGCTTCACGGCATGGGCAGGGCTTGCGGGGGCGGTCATGGCGGCGCGCTCCTGGCGAGGCCGGATTCAGTGATGGGAAAAATGATGCCACAGGACCGCACAGCCGCCTGTGGCCCACTCATCGTACGCATTTTAGTGAAAATAGCGTGCGATCGCTTGAAATTCGCTTCAATTGTGCGCAACCCAACGCCCCGGCGCCACCTTGTTGCACGCTCGTGCGCCGCCGTGCCGAAAACCCTGTTGCACCGCGCCAGTCCTGTACAATTCGCCCTGTTTCAACCGCGCTTTCGCGAGCGCGCCTATTTTCACCCGTTTTCCGCTCCGTTTTCCTGTCCAGTCCCGCCGCCATGTCCGAGCCCATCGACCTCTCGCAGATCGCGCCCACCCTGAAAGCCGAAATCCTGGCTGAAGCGCTGCCCTACATCCGCCAGTATCACGGCAAGACCGTCGTGATCAAGTACGGCGGCAATGCCATGACCGAGGAGCGGCTCAAGCAGGGCTTCGCGCGCGACGTCATCCTGCTCAAGCTCGTGGGCATCAATCCGGTCATCGTGCACGGCGGCGGCCCGCAGATCGACACGGCGCTCAAGAAGATCGGCAAGCAAGGCACGTTCATCCAGGGCATGCGCGTCACGGACGAAGAAACCATGGAAGTCGTCGAGTGGGTGCTCGGCGGCGAGGTGCAGCAGGACATCGTCACGCTCATCAATCACTTCGGCGGCCACGCGGTCGGCCTGACCGGCAAGGATGGCGGCCTGATCCACGCGCGCAAGCTGATGATGCCGGACCGCGACAACCCCGGTCAGTACATCGACATCGGCCAGGTGGGCGAAGTCGACGCGATCAACCCGGCCGTCGTGAAGGCGCTCCAGGACGACGCGTTCATTCCGGTGATCTCGCCGATCGGCTTCGGCGAGGACGGCCTCTCGTACAACATCAACGCCGATCTGGTGGCGGGCAAGCTCGCGGTGGTGCTCAACGCCGAGAAGCTCGTGATGATGACGAACATCCCCGGCGTGATGGACAAGGCAGGCAATCTGCTCACCGACCTTTCGGCACGCGAGATCGACGCGCTTTTCGAAGACGGCACGATCTCGGGCGGCATGCTGCCGAAGATCTCGTCGGCGCTCGACGCGGCCAAGAGCGGCGTGCGCTCGGTGCACATCATCGACGGCCGCATCGAGCACTCGGTGTTGCTCGAAATCCTGACCGAGCAGCCGTTCGGCACGATGATCCGCTCGCACTGAATCGGCTTCGGGCGCCGCACGGGCGATTCCGCCACGGCGCCCTCCTCCCCTCGTGCGGCGCCTGCGCAACGCCAACTTTCGCATGATGAACGTCTCACGCCCGCTTCGCCGCCGGCCGTCGCATGCCGGGCAGCGCAACTGGAGCGCCGGCGACAGCGCCCCGAGCCATGGCGCCCCCGTCTGGCTCTTCGACCTCGACAACACGCTGCACTGCGCCTCGCACGCGATCTTCCCGGCCATCAACCGGGGCATGACGCAGTACATCATCGACGCGCTCGGCGTGAGCCGCGACGTCGCGAACCATCTGCGCACGAGCTACACGCATCGATACGGCGCGGCACTGCTGGGCCTCACGCGCCATCATCGAATCGATCCGCACGACTTCCTGAAGGTCGTGCACACCTTCGACGACCTGCCCGCGATGCTGCGCGCCGAGCGCGGCCTCGCGCGCATGCTCGCGGCGCTGCCCGGTCGCAAGATCGTGCTGACCAACGGCCCCGCCGACTACGCGCACGCGGTGCTCGCGGCGCTCGGCATCGAGCGGCAGTTCGAGCGCGTCGTGGCGATCGAGCACATGCGCACGCGCGACCGCTGGCGCGCCAAGCCCGACCACAGGATGCTGCGCAAGACGCTGCGCGATGCGCGCGTCGCGTTCGCCGACGCGATCCTCGTCGAGGACACGCGCGGGCATCTGAAGCGCTACAAGCGCCTCGGCATCCGCACGGTCTGGATCACGGGGCATCTACCCGCACACGTGGCGAGCGGCGGGCGGCCCCACTATGTCGATCATTGCGTTCGTTCGCTAAAATCGCTCGGACGCGGTCTGCGCAGCGGGGCATTGCGCAGCAGGCGACAATAAACGGCAGGACCAACGGCAAGACTCAAGCGGCCGGGCGCATTCGCAGCCTGCGGGCCGCACTCAGGGGGCGACCTTCATGCAGCCGACCGAAACGCGTGACGCCGCCGTGGCGGCAAGCGCAGCAGCCGAATCTCCAGACGCCGCGCCTCGGCGCGGCAGCCGTCCAAAGCCGGGCGAGCGCCGCGTGCACATTCTCCAGACGCTCGCCTCGATGCTCGAAGCGCCGCGGGGGGAGAGGATCACCACCGCCGCACTGGCCGCGCGCCTGAACGTCTCCGAAGCCGCGCTCTATCGCCATTTCGCGAGCAAGGCCCAGATGTTCGAGGGCCTCATCGACTTCATCGAGCAGACGCTGTTCCAGCTCATCAACCAGATCGTCACGAAGGAGCCGAGCGGCGCGCTGCAGGCGCGCGCGATTGCCTTGATGCTGCTTCAATTTTCGGCGAAGAACGCCGGCATGACGCGCGTGCTGACCTGCGAAGCGCTCGTGGGCGAGCATGAGCGCCTCGCCGAGCGCGTGAACCAGATGCTCGACCGCATCGAGGCCACGCTGCGCCAGTGTCTGCGCGTGAGCCTGGCTGAGCAAGCGCAGGCCGAAGGCGGCACGGCCGACGGGCGCGTTTCGAAAACCGGTTACGATCCCGCTGTTCGCGCCAATCTCCTCGTCCGCTATGTCATCGGCAGTTGGCACCGTTACGCCCAAAGCGGCTTCAAGCGCTCCCCCAGCGAGCATGCCGACGAGCAGATCCGCGTGATTCTTCAATAGCCGGACTGCGCCCACGAGGCGCGGTCTGGCCGACAAGGAAAACACGCATGAACCGACCGACGCCTCCCGCCGCCCTGCCCATTCTCGCCAGCCTCTCCGCCCATTGGGGCTGGCTGCTCGCACGCGGCATCGCCGCCATTCTGTTCGGCGTGCTCGCCTACGCCTGGCCCGGCCTCACCGTGCTCACGCTCGCCCTCGTCTGGGGCGCTTACGCAATCGTCGACGGCGCCTTCGCGCTGCTCTATGGCGCGCGCGGCGGCGGCTCGCGGCGCTGGTCATACGTGTTCGTGGGCGCGATCGGCGTGCTCGCGGGGCTCGTGGCATTCTTCTGGCCCGGCGAAACCGCCATCATCCTCGTGATGATCATCGGCTTCTGGGCGCTCGCAGTGGGCTTCTTCGAGATCGTCTACGCCATCCAGTACCGGCATGCAATTGCGCATCCGTGGGTGGTCGGCCTCTCGGGGGTGCTCTCCGTTGCACTGGGCATCTTTATCGTCATGTTCCCGGGCGCGGGTGCACTTTCGCTCATCTGGCTGATCGCCAGCTTTGCGGTTCTTTACGGCATCTTGATGATCGTCGCGTCGCTCCAGTTGCGGCGCTGGCACAACGCCCATCCGCGCGGCGTCTGAGCCCGCGAGGCATACGCGCGGGCGGGCGGCGGCGGGAGCACAGGTTCGTCCGCGTCATTGTGCCCAAGCGTTTTCCGTTATACTTTGCGCTCGTTGTGCATCACCCACGCGCCGATTTGCTGACTCGATTGCGGGCGCGTGAACTTCAGGCATCGGCCTGAGGTTCGATATAAATGCGGCTAAAGAGGTCGTCAGCTGCGCCCGCACCGCGCGCCCGCCGACGCCGTTTAGCCGCCCAGAAACCCAGGCGGAACGAATGGAATCGATCGGCATCGTCGCTCCTCAAACACTGCATTTCGACGAGCCCCTGCAACTGCAGAACGGCACGGCGCTCGCCGGGTACGACCTCGTGGTCGAAACCTACGGCACGCTCAACGCCGCGCGCAGCAACGCGGTGCTCGTCTGTCACGCGCTCAACGCGTCGCATCATGTCGCGGGCGTCTACGCGGACAACCCCAAAGACGTCGGCTGGTGGGACAACATGGTCGGCCCCGGCAAGCCGCTCGACACCAATCGCTTCTTCGTGATCGGCGTGAACAATCTGGGCTCGTGCTTCGGCTCGACCGGACCGATGAGCGTCGACCCCGCCACGGGCAAGCCGTGGGGCGCGCGCTTTCCGGTGGTCACGGTGGAAGACTGGGTGGACGCCCAGGCACGCGTGGCCGACCGCTTCGGCATCGAGAAGTTTGCCGCGGTGATGGGCGGCAGCCTCGGCGGCATGCAGGCGCTCGCGTGGAGCCTGCGCTATCCCGATCGCCTCGGGCATTGCATCGTGGTGGCCTCCACGCCCAAGCTTTCGGCGCAGAACATCGCGTTCAACGAAGTGGCCCGCTCGTCGATCCTCTCGGACCCCGACTTCCACGGCGGCGACTACTACGCGCACAACGTGAAGCCCAGGCGAGGCCTGCGCGTGGCGCGCATGATCGGCCACATCACCTATCTCTCGGACGACGACATGGCCGCCAAATTCGGCCGTGCACTGCGCCGCGCCGAGGGCGCCGTGAACGACTACAACTTCAACTTCGATGTGGAGTTCGAGGTGGAGTCGTATCTGCGCTACCAGGGCGACAAGTTCGCCGATTACTTCGACGCGAATACGTATCTGCTCATTACGCGCGCGCTCGACTACTTCGATCCCGCGAAGGACTTCGACGGCGATCTCACGCGCGCGCTCGCGCACACCAAGGCGAAGTACCTCGTGGCGAGCTTTTCCACCGACTGGCGCTTCGCGCCCGCGC
The DNA here is from genome assembly GCF_051125205.1 of Paraburkholderia sp. A1BS-2L. NCBI lineage: Bacteria > Pseudomonadati > Pseudomonadota > Betaproteobacteria > Burkholderiales > Burkholderiaceae > Paraburkholderia > Paraburkholderia sp. A1BS-2L. The sequence goes on along the minus strand of NZ_CP120428.1, from coordinate 64,603 downwards.
GCTCGCGCGAACTGGTGAAGGCGCTGCTCGACCACAAGCGCCAGGTGACCTACGCCGAGATCGACGCGCCGCACGGCCACGACGCCTTCCTGCTCGACGACGCGCGCTATCACGGCGTCATGCGCGCTTATTACGAACGCATTGCCAACGAGGTGGGCGCATGAACCAGAGCGCATTCGACAGTCTTTCGGCCCGTCCCGACTTTCGCACGATCGCGCGCTGGGTCGAGCCGCGCTCGACCGTGCTCGACCTCGGCTGCGGCGACGGCGCGCTGCTTTCGCTGCTCTCTGAAGAGCTCGAATGCACGGGCTACGGCATCGAGCTCAACGACGCGGGCGTGCTCGCCTCGGTGAGCAACGGCATCAACGTGATCCAGCAGAATCTCGAGGACGGCCTGCGCCTGTTCGAAGATGGGAGCTTCGACTTCGCGATCCTCTCGCAAACCTTGCAGACCATTCACCAGACCGCCGCGATCCTGCGCGAGACGGCGCGCGTGGGCAAGGAGTGCATTGTCTCGTTCCCGAACTTCGGCTACTGGCCACACCGCCTTTCGGTGCTGAACGGGCGCATGCCGGTTTCGAAGTCGCTGCCTTACCAGTGGCACAACACGCCGAACGTGCGCGTGCTCACGGTGAAGGACTTCGAGGCGCTCGCGCCCGAGGTCGGCATCGAGATTCTCGACCGCGCCGTGCTGCACGGAGGCCAGACGGTTCGATGGGGCGTGAACTGGCGTGGTAGTCTTGCGGTCTATCGCGTGAAGAAAGCGTGAGAAAGCGGCGACACCGGCAGCGGTGTCGCGCACCCTTCACGGATCGCCGATCAGCAAACCACGCTGGTCACCCGCTGGTCACCGCGCCGCCGCCCTCCGACGACACTCCGCCGATATCCCGGACCCCATGCAGAATCCGCCCCAAGAGGCCGCCACGGACACCCCGCAGACGTCCCAGGCGTCCGATGTAACCCAGACGCCTCTGGCATCACACAACCTGGACGCACACGAAGACCACCCCGGCTGGCGCGCGTACCTGAATACGCACATGCTGATCTGCGTGTTTCTCGGCTTCACCTCGGGGTTGCCGCTCTTTACGCTCGTCTATCTGGTGCAGGCGTGGCTGCGCTCGGAAGGCGTCAACCTCAAGGAAATCGGCCTGTTCGCGCTGATCCAGTTCCCCTATACGTGGAAGTTCGTCTGGGCGCCGCTCATGGACCGTTACGTACCGCGTCTGCCCGGCTGGCGCCCGGGGCGCCGGCGCGGCTGGATGCTCGTCACGCAGATTCTCGTGGCGGGGGCGATTGCCACGCTCGGCTTCGTTTCGCCGAAGGAGTCGATCTGGACCGTGGCCGCGCTCACCGCGCTCGTGGCGTTCTTCGGCGCGAGCCAGGACATCGCCATCGACGCCTACCGGCGCGAGTTGCTCAAGGACACCGAGCAAGGCCTCGGCAATGCGGTGCACGTGAACGCGTACAAGATCGCGGCGCTCGTACCCGGTTCGCTCGCGCTGATTCTCTCCGATCATCTGCCGTGGAGCACCGTGTTCGTCGTGACGGCGGTGTTCATGATTCCCGGCATGATCATGTCGCTGGTGGTGAGCGAGCCGGAAGTGCACGGCGCGCCGCCGAAGAACCTGCGCGAAGCCATCGTGCAGCCGTTCGCCGAATTCGTGAAACGCGACGGTCTGGGCGCGGCACTCTTCGTGCTCGCTTTCATCTTCCTGTACAAGCTCGGCGACACCATGGCCACGACGCTTTCGACGTCGTTCTTCCTCGATATCGGCTACTCGCGCACCGAGATCGGCGTGATCGCCAAGATGACCGCGTTCGGCGCGAGTCTCGCGGGCGGCATCATCGGCGGCGTGGCGCTCGTGAAGATCGGCATCGGACGCGGTCTATGGATCTTCGGCTTCCTGCAGATGGTCTCGACGCTCGGCTTCGCCTGGCTCGCGCAGCTCGGCCCGGGCTCCCCCACGCTCGCGCTCATTCAGGACGCCCTCCATGGCGTCGCGCAACTCGCCAGCGCCGTCGGCCTGCACGCGCAGCTCGCGCTGGACCCGCGCGCCGCCGCGCTCGCGCTCGTCTACGGCCTCGAGACGTTCGCGACCGGCCTCACGCTCGCCGCGTTCACCGCGTATATCGCCAGCACCACCGATCCGCGCTATACGGCGACGCAATTCGCGCTGTTCACGAGCCTCGCCTCGGTGCCGCGCACGCTCGCGTCCGCAGCCAGCGGTTATGTGGTCGCGAAGATCGGCTGGTTCGATTACTTCATCGTCTGCACGGTGCTCGCGGTACCGGGTATGCTGCTGCTCATTCGTATCGCCCCGTGGAGAATCCGGAAGTGAAGTCCCGCCAGCATGCCGTGCCCGCCCGCCACCCGACGCATCACCGTCCGGGGTGGAGCAGCACGCTCGCGCGGGCGCTCGCCGCAGCGCTGCCCATGTGGGGAGTCCTGCATGCGGGTCTTGCCGGCGCCGCTGAGGCCGCTGCCGGCAGTTCTAGCGCGAATGGATCCGCGAGCACATCGGCGAGCGTCCCGGCCAATTCGACCTCGGTGCCCTCCACGCCGGCCGCGCTCGCGAGCGCGGCCGAGGCCATCGGCACAGCTGCGGCTACTTCCGGCGCGAATGCGCAGCCAGCGCAGGCGCAGGCCGGCAGTGCTTCTGCGTCCGCCAACGCCACGTCCGGCGGACCGAACACGGGCCGCGTCGTGCGTTTTGGCAACATCGCGGCGTTTCGCAACCTGATCCCGTCGCCGATGCTCGAAGCGCAGGCCGCCGCCGAATACACCGAGATCGTGCGCGGCGCAGCGCACTCGAAACTGCTCTACCCCGACTCCGATCCGCACGCGCAGCGCGTGCGCCAGCTCGTCGACCGGCTCGCGCCCTATGCGCTCAAATGGAGCGATCGCGTGAAAAACTGGAAGTGGGAAGTGGCGGTGATCCGCTCGCCGGACATCCGCATGTACTGTCTACCGGGCGGCAAGCTCGTGGTGTACGGCGGCGTGCTCGATCGCGTGAAGCTCAACGACAACGAACTCGGCATGCTGCTCGGCCACGAGATCGCGCATGCGGTGCGCGAGCATGTGCGCGAGCGGCTCGGCGAGCAGCAGGCCGCGCAGATCGAGGCGGGCGTGGCGCCGCAACTGTTCGGGCTCGCGGATCTCGGCATGTTCCCGCTCGGCATCGGCTCGCGTCTCGTTGAGATGCATTATGGCCGCGACGACGAAACCGAAGCCGACGTGATCGGCAGCGACATCGCCGCCCGCGCGGGCTTCGATCCGCGCGCGGCGCTCACGGTCTGGGACAAGCTCGCCACGGCCACGCGCGCCGACCGCGACCAGGGCTTCATCTACGTGCATCCGTATCCGCCGGCGCGGCGCGCGGACATCGCCAAGCGGCTCGTCGACATGATGCCGCTCTACGCGAAGGCAATCGGCAAGCCATTGGCCAGCTTGCCCGACTATCAGGGCATTCCGGTGCCGAAGCGCTCGAAGGTAACGGCCACAGCTGCGCCCTGACGAGCGCGCGAGGCGGCCTCGAGCCGCCCGACGCGCGCTCAGCGCTTCTTGATCTTGTAGTCGTAGTCGATGGTCAGCGGCGCATGGTCGCTGAACTTGATGTCCTTGAAAATGGACGTGTGCTTCGCTGTCGCCGCGATGCCGGGCGTCGCGATCTCGTAGTCGATGCGCCACCCCACGTTCTTCGCGTAGGCCTGGCCACGGTTGCTCCACCACGTGTACTGCTCGGGGCGCGGATCGAGCGTGCGGAACACGTCGACGTAGCCCACGTCGTCGAAAAGCTTGGTGAGCCAAGCGCGCTCTTCGGGCAGGCAGCCCGAATTCTTCTGGTTGCCCTTCCAGTTCTTGATGTCGATTTCCTTGTGGACGATATTGACGTCGCCGCACAGGATCACCTCGCGTTCGCGCTTGAGGGCTTCGAGATGCGGCAGGAACGCATCCATGAAGCGGTACTTCGCCTGCTGGCGTTCCTCGCCGCTCGAACCCGACGGCACGTACACCGAAATCACCGAGAGCTTGCCGAAGCGCGTCTCGACGTAACGGCCTTCCACGTCGAACTCCTCGCTACCGAAGCCGATGATCACATCGTCGGGTTCATGGCGCGTGTAGACGCCCGCGCCGCTATAGCCCTTCTTCACGGCGTGCTGGAAATAGCCCTTGAAATCGTGCGGCGCCATGAATTCGGGCGTCATGTCGTCCTGCGAGCACTTGATTTCCTGCACGCAGAGCACGTCGGCGTTCTGCTCGCCGAACCATTCGAAGAAACCCTTCTTCGCCGCGGAGCGGATGCCATTGAGGTTCGCGGTGATCACACGCAGCATGTCTTCAGTCCTTTTGATTTGCGCGGTTGGGAGATGGGAGCGCATTGAGCCGCCCTGGCGTCGCTCTGGAGTCGCTCCGAAGCGTCATTCGACCTTCACGCCCGCGAGCTCGGCCTTGGCCGGCGGAAACTCGAGCTTCAGTCCGTCCATCAGACGCAGCAGCAACTCGGCCACCATCACATTGCGATGCGTCTTCGAATCGGCGGGAATCACGTACCACGGTGCGACTTCCGTCGACGTGGCCGCGAGCGCATCGCGATACGCCGCCTGGTAGGCGTCCCAGTGCTTGCGCGCCTCGATATCGGAAAGATCGAATTTCCAGTGCTTGGTGGGGTCGTCGATGCGCGCCTGGATGCGGCGGCGTTGCTCGTCTTTCGAAATGTGCAGCCAGCACTTGATGATGGTCGTGCCGTTCTCCACGAGCATGGCCTCGAAGTCGCGGATCTGCCGGTAGCGGCGCTCGCACTCGTCCATGTCGATCTGGCGCATCACGCGCGGCACGAGCACGTCTTCGTAGTGGCTGCGGTTGAAGACGGCCAGTTCGCCGGCGGCGGGCACCTGCATATGCACGCGCCAGAGGAAGTCGTGCGCCGACTCGATGGGCGTAGGCGCGCGAAACGGCACGATGCGCAGCCCGAGCGGGTCGACCTCGTGGAACACGCCGCGCACGGTGCCGTCCTTGCCGCTCGTGTCCATGCCCTGGAGCACGAGCAGCACGCGATGGTGACGCTGCGCATGCAGGCGCTCCTGCAGCTCGTCGAGCCTTGCGCCGATTTCCGCGAGGCGTTCACGGTCGCCATCCTTGCTGCCGGTCGAGAACGGCTTCTCGGTCGGGTCGATCGCCTCGGGCGCGAACTTCTCCGCTTTCTTGTCGCCGGCATACGGCACACGGTAATCGTCGAGACTCGGGGACTTCGCCATGCGCTGCACTCCTCCTTGTTGCTGGACCCTGAAACGGCAAGGCGGCACCGCACGCCATGCGCGCGACGCCGCCCCACAACGACTTGCGTCAACCCGAACGCCAGCCCGGCTCGATCAGCCCAGCTTCTTCTTCAGCAGTTCGTTGACTTGCTGCGGATTGGCCTTGCCCTTGGTGGCCTTCATCGCCTGGCCGATCAGCGCGTTGAACGCCTTTTCCTTGCCCGCGCGGAATTCCTCGACCGACTTCTGGTTCGCCGCGAGCACCTCGTCGATGATCGCTTCGAGCGCGCCCGTATCCGAAATCTGCTTGAGGCCCTTCGCTTCGATGATGCGATCCGCTGCGGCAACGTCTGCGGCCTTCTCGTCCCACATCGCCTGGAACACTTCCTTGGCGATCTTGTTCGAGATCGTGCCGTCGGCGATGCGCTGGAGCAGCAGCGCGAACTGCGCGGCCGAGACCGGCGAGGCGCCGATGTCGAGGCCTTCGCGGTTCAGCTGCGAGGACACTTCGCCCATCAGCCAGTTCGCGGCGGCCTTCGCCTGGGCAGCGCCGGTCTTCGCCACGACCGCTTCGAAGTACGCCGCCATCGCCTTGCTCGACGTGAGCACGTTCGCATCGTACGGCGTCACGCCGTACTGCTCGACGAAGCGCGTTTGCATCGTCGCGGGCAGCTCGGGCATCTCGCCCTTCACGCGCTCGACCCACGCCGCATCGATCACGAGCGGCATGAGGTCGGGGTCGGGGAAATAGCGGTAGTCGTGCGCGTCTTCCTTGCTGCGCATCGAGCGCGTCTCGCGCTTGTCCGGGTCGTACAGACGCGTCTCCTGCACCACGGTGCCGCCGTCTTCGATCAGCTCGATCTGGCGGCGCACTTCGTACTGGATCGCTTCTTCGAGGAAGCGGAACGAGTTCAGGTTCTTGATCTCGGCGCGCGTGCCGAATTCCTTCTGGCCGACCGGGCGCACCGAAACGTTCGCGTCGCAGCGGAACGAGCCTTCCTGCATGTTGCCGTCGCAAATGCCGAGCCACACGACCAGCGTGTGCAGCGACTTCGCGTATGCCACCGCTTCGGCGGCGCTGCGCATTTCAGGTTCGGTGACGATTTCGAGCAGCGGCGTGCCGGCGCGGTTCAGGTCGATGCCCGTCATGCCCGCGAAGTCTTCGTGCAGCGACTTGCCCGCGTCTTCTTCGAGGTGCGCGCGCGTGAGATTGATGGTCTTCTCGTACGCTTCCTTGCCGGCCTTTTCGTTGGCGGGCACCTGGATCGTGATCTGCCCGCCCTGCACGACCGGAATCTCGTACTGGCTGATCTGATAGCCCTTCGGCAGATCCGGGTAGAAGTAGTTCTTGCGCGCGAAGATGCTGCGCGACGCAACCGTCGCGTTGATCGCGAGGCCGAAGCGGATCGCGCGCTCGACCGCGCCGCGGTTCATCACCGGCAGCACGCCCGGCAGCGCGAGATCGACGGGGCAGGCCTGCGTGTTCGGAGCCGCGCCGAATTGCGTCGATGCGCCCGAGAAGATCTTCGACGCCGTCGACAATTGCGCGTGCGTCTCGAGACCGATAACGACTTCCCATTGCGTGCTCATGCTTTACACCCCTGCCGGCGCCTTGCGATGCCATTCGGTCGCGCGCTGGAAAGCGTCGGCGACCTGCAGCATGCGGGCCTCGTTGAAATAGTTGCCGACGATCTGCAGACCGACCGGACGTTGCGCGTTCGCACCGGCGCCGAAGCCGCACGGCACGCTCATGCCGGGCAGGCCCGCGAGGCTCGTGGAGAGCGTGTAGATGTCGGCGAGATACATCTGCAGCGGATCGTCGCCCTTCGCGCCAAGGTCCCACGCCACGCTCGGCGCGACCGGCCCCATGATGACGTCGCACTGCTTGAACGCTTCCTGAAAGTCCTGCGCGATGATGCGCCGGATCTTCTGCGCCTGCAGGTAATACGCGTCGTAGTAGCCGTGCGAGAGCACGTAGGTGCCCACCAGGATGCGGCGCTTCACCTCGTGGCCGAAGCCCTCGGCGCGCGACTTCTTGTACATGTCGAGCAGATCGGTGTACTCGGCCGCGCGATGGCCGAAGCGCACGCCGTCGAAACGCGAAAGGTTCGACGAGGCTTCCGCCGGCGCGATCACGTAATAAACGGGGATCGAGAGCTCGGTCTTCGGCAGCGTGACTTCCACGAGCGTGGCGCCGAGCGATTCGTAGACCTTGAGCGCGGCGTCGATGGCGGCGCGCACCTCGTCGGCCAGACCCGCGCCGAAGTATTCCTTCGGCAGGCCGATGCGCAGGCCCGCGAGCGGCTTGTCGGCCGTTGCGCTAGCGCTCCACGTCTGGCCGAGGTGGCGCGTGTAGTCTTCGTCGTCGCGCTGGAGGCTCGTGGAATCGCGCTCGTCGAAGCCCGCCATCGCGTTGAGCAGGAGCGCGCAGTCGGCGGCGCTGTGCGCCATCGGGCCGCCCTGGTCCAGCGACGACGCAAACGCGATCATGCCGTAGCGCGACACGCGGCCATAGGTGGGCTTGATGCCCGTGATGCCCGAGAACGACGCGGGCTGACGGATCGAGCCGCCCGTGTCGGTGCCGGTCGCGGCCACGGCCAGGCGCGCGGCCACGGCAGCTGCCGAGCCGCCCGACGAGCCACCCGGCACGGCCTGCTTGTCCCACGGGTTCTTCACCGCGCCGAAATGCGAGTTCTCGTTGGACGAGCCCATCGCGAATTCGTCCATGTTGGTCTTGCCGACGCAGACCATGCCCGCGCGCTCGAGACGCGTCACGACAGTCGCGTCGAACGGGCTCACGTAATTGGCGAGCATCTTCGAGCCGGCGGTCGAGCGCCAGCCGCGCGTGACGAACACGTCCTTGTGTGCGAGCGGAATGCCGGTCAGCGGGCCGGCGTTGCCGCCCGCGATGAGCGCGTCGGCGGCTTTGGCCTGCGCGAGCGTGAGCTCGGGATTGACGTCGACGAAGGCATTCAGATCTTGATTCGCATCAATTCGGCTCAAAAAATGCTGAGCCAGTTCGACGGCGGAGCATGCCTTTGCGGCCAGTGCGGCGCGCAATTCGGTCAAACTATTGTCATGCATTGCGTGATTCCTGGAAGAACGTAACGGCGCGTCCACAACGTTTCGCGCCGCCGGGGGCGCCTCGCACGCGTGTACGGGCTGCGCCGGATTCGGGTTTCCGTATTCGTGAAGTTAAGGTTATCTAACTCGAACTTCATCGAAAATGACGGGAAATGAGCGCGTATTTACTCAATCACGCGCGGCACGAGGTAAAGTCCGTCCTGTACCGCGGGCGCGGGGCGCTGAAAGGCGTCGCGGTCCACGATTTCGGTTACCGCGTCCTCGCGCAGTCGCAGCGCGACGTCTTCGATCTGCTCGATCGGATGTGCGAGCGGCGCGATGCCCGTCGTGTCCACGGCCTGCATCTGCTCGACGAGCCCGAAGAAGTTATTCAGGCGCTCGAGCGTATTGCCGGCCTCGGCTTCGGCCAGTTCGAGGCGCGCAAGATGCGCGATGCGCTTCACATCGGTCAGGGTCAGGGCCATGCGGTCACCGGAAAAAAGAGGCTGAGGCAGTGCGGAAAAATCAGTGCTGCAACAGCGGTTTATCGCACCGGATCCGGGGGTAGAGAAAAGCTTCGACGAAGTCAAAAACTGCCCTTCGGATCCTGCAAAACAGGCAAAATTATAAGGTATCATTACGCGTTCGACTCAAACCCGGACCGCCTTGCGCCCGCCTTTCATCCCTGATCGTTGCAATGAGCGCTCAGGCGGCGCCCAGCGTGGCCAACTCCGGTAACCATTCCCGCAGTTTCAGGCTCCTCGCGGCGGCGCTTTCCGCCCGTCCTGAGGCTGTTATTTTTTCCGCTGCCGCCCCGTGACCCGCTCGTCCCAAGGTCGGCCACAAGCGAGACAGGATTTTTGAATGTTCGGTTTTCTGCGTAGCTATTTCTCCAACGATCTCGCGATCGACCTCGGCACCGCCAACACCCTGATCTACATGCGCGGCAAGGGCATCGTCCTCGACGAACCCTCGGTCGTGTCCATTCGCCAGGAAGGCGGCCCCAACGGCAAGAAGACGATCCAGGCGGTCGGCAAGGAAGCCAAGCAGATGCTTGGCAAGGTGCCGGGCAACATCGAAGCCATCCGCCCGATGAAGGACGGCGTGATCGCCGACTTCACCGTCACCGAGCAGATGATCAAGCAGTTCATCAAGACTGCACACGAATCGCGCATGTTCTCGCCGTCGCCGCGCATCATCATTTGCGTGCCGTGCGGCTCCACCCAGGTCGAGCGCCGCGCGATCAAGGAAGCCGCGCACGGCGCCGGCGCCTCGCAGGTCTATCTCATTGAAGAACCCATGGCCGCCGCGATCGGCGCGGGCCTGCCGGTTTCGGAAGCCACCGGCTCGATGGTCGTCGACATCGGCGGCGGCACGACCGAAGTGGGCGTGATCTCGCTCGGCGGCATCGTCTACAAGGGCTCGGTGCGCGTGGGCGGCGACAAGTTCGACGAGGCCATCGTCAACTACATCCGCCGCAACTACGGCATGCTGATCGGCGAGCAAACCGCCGAGGCCATCAAAAAGGAAATCGGCTCGGCGTTCCCCGGCTCCGAAGTCAAGGAAATGGAAGTGAAGGGCCGCAACCTGTCGGAAGGTATTCCGCGCAGCTTCACGATTTCGAGCAACGAAATCCTCGAAGCGCTCACCGACCCGCTGAACCAGATCGTCTCGTCCGTGAAGATCGCCCTCGAGCAAACGCCGCCGGAACTGGGCGCCGACATCGCCGAGCGCGGCATGATGCTCACGGGCGGCGGCGCGCTGCTGCGCGACCTCGACCGTCTGCTCGCCGAGGAAACCGGCCTGCCGGTGCTGGTGGCAGAAGATCCGCTCACCTGCGTGGTGCGCGGCTCGGGCATGGCGCTCGAGCGCATGGACAAGCTCGGCAGCATCTTCTCGTACGAGTAAGCGCGCTGCCGCGTTGCATAGCCGCAGTGCCCAGCCAGTGCCCGGCTACGGGCAAAGGCTGCGCAATTGAAGCACACTTGGCTGCGGCGGCACGCACACCGCCGCACCGTCCGCAACGCGGCGCCGACCAAGGCGCCGCTGTTGCGTTTTACGTCTCATCGTTAGTTTCACCGAACCGCACACGCGCCCGGCGCCGACCATGGAATACAGTCCGCCGCCTTTATTCAAGCAAGGCCCCTCGGCACTCGCACGGCTAATCTTCTTCGTCGTTCTGTCGATTGCGCTGCTGATCTCCGACGCCCGCTTCAAGACCCTCGAAGTCGTGCGCGGCGTGCTCGGCGCAGGTCTTTACCCGCTGCAACGCGCCGCCCTCGTGCCGCGCGACCTCTTCATGGGCGCGGCCGATCTCGCCGTGACGAGCGCCGCGTTGCGCCAGGACAACGCCAAACTGCACGCGCGCAATCTACAGCTCTCGCAGCAAGCCAACGACGCGGCCACGCTCGCCGCCGAAAACGCGCATCTGCGCGCGCTGCTGCAGCTTTCACAGCGCATCGGCGCGCAAACCACGCCCGCCGAGATCCAGTACGACACACGCGACCCGTTCACGCAGAAGGTCGTGATCGGCGGCGGCACCCAGCAGGGCGTGCAGGACGGCGCGCCTGTGGTAAGCGAAGACGGCGTGATCGGGCAGGTCACGCGGGTGTTCCCGATGCAGTCCGAGGTCACGCTCGTGACCGACAAAGACCTGGCAGTGCCGGTCGAGATCGTGCGCACCGGCCTGCGCAGCGTGATCTACGGCACGGCCAAGGGCGATCTGCTCGACCTGCGCTTCGTGCCGATCAGCGCCGACGTGCAAGTGGGCGACGAACTCGTGACGAGCGGTCTCGACGGCGTGTATCCGCAAGGGCTGCCGGTCGCGAAGGTGCTGCGCATCGACAAGCAGGCCGACACGGCGTTTGCGCGCGTGATCTGCGTGCCGCTCGCGGCGGTTCGGGGCGCGCGCGAGGTGCTGGTGCTGCATTTCGTGGCGCAAGTGCCGCCCAATCCGATCGAGGCCGCCGAAGCCGCTTCTGCCGCTGCCGCCGCCGAGGCCAAGGACGCGAAGAAGAAAAAGTCGAAGGCTGCGGACAAGAAGGCCGACGACAAATCGAAGCCTGCTGGAGCCAAGCCCGCCGCTAATGCATCAACCGGCGCACCCACCGGCGCGCCGGCGCCCCAGGCGAAGACCCAGGCGGCGGAACATGCGAGCACTGCGGCGAAGGCGCCTGCAGCCGCGCCCGCGAAGCCGCAGGGGGGGCATTGATGACGCGCCCGCAATACATCCTGCAGCCGGTCAACCCGTATTTCATCGCGTTCAGCCTCGCGGCCGCGTTCCTGCTAAACCTGCTGCCCTGGGGCAAGCTGCCGGGCATTCCGGACTTCGTCGCGCTCGTGCTGCTGTTCTGGAACATTCACCAGCCGCGCAAGGTCGGCATGGGCATCGCGTTCTGCCTCGGGCTGCTGATGGACGTGCACAATGCGAACCTGCTGGGCGAGCACGCGCTCGCCTACACGCTGCTCTCCTATGGCGCGATCACGATTCATCGCCGCGTGCTCTGGATGTCGCTCGGCGTGCAGATGTTCGCCGTCATGCCGATGCTCGTCGGCGCGCAGATCGTGCCGTTCGTGGTGCGCCTCCTGATGGGCGCGCCGTTCCCCGGCTGGGGCTATCTGATCAGCGGCTTCGTGGAGGCCGTGCTCTGGCCGCTCGCCAGCATCGTGCTGCTGCTGCCGCAGCGCCGCCCCGTCGACCCCGACGACACCCGGCCCATTTGAGCGGCGCGCACGCCGCTTCCCGTTGAAGACGCAATCGATGACCCATCCTTACCACCGGCACGATCGGCCCGCCGCAGCGCCTGAGCGAGGCGCGGGCCCCGCTGCTCCGAGCGCATGACCGAATTCAAGGACACCCAGCAGCAGCTCACGAAATTCCGCCTGCGCGTCGCGGCTGCGGGCGTGTTCGTGTTCGTCTGCTTCGGGCTGATCGCGTTCCGGTTCCTCTGGCTGCAAGTCTGGAACCACAACAAGTACTCGCTGCAGGCCGACGAGAACCGCATCTCGGTCGCGCCCATCGTGCCGAACCGCGGCATCATCACCGACCGCAACGGCGTCGTGCTCGCGAAGAACTACTCGGCGTACACACTCGAAATCACGCCCTCGAAGCTCACCGACACGCTCGACAACACCATCGACGAACTCTCGACGGTGATCCCGATCGACGCGCGCGACCGCCGCCGCTTCAAGAAGCTGCTCGAGGACTCGAAGAACTTCGAGAGCCTGCCGATCCGCACCCGCCTCACCGACGAGGAAGTCTCACGCTTCACCGCGCAGCGCTTTCGCTTTCCCGGCGTGGAGGTGCGCGCGCGCCTGTTCCGTCAATACCCGCTCGGCACCACGGCCGCGCACGTGATCGGCTATATCGGCCGCATCTCGCAGCGCGACCAGGAGCGCATCGACGACATGAGCGACAAGAATGACGAGGATCCCGAGCATTACGATCCGCGGCTCGACGCGAACAACTACAAGGGCACCGACTACATCGGCAAGATCGGCGTCGAGCAGAGCTACGAAACGGAGCTGCACGGCCTGACCGGCTTCGAGGAAGTCGAGGTGACCGCAGGCGGGCGCCCCGTGCGCACGCTCAAGCGCACCCAGGCCACGCCCGGCAACAATCTCGTGCTCTCGCTCGACATCGGCTTGCAGCAAGTGGCCGAGCAGGCCTTCGCGGGCAAGCGCGGCGCGCTCGTGGCGATCGAGCCGTCCACGGGCGACATTCTCGCGTTCGTTTCGGCGCCGAGCTTCGACCCGAACTCGTTCGTGGACGGTATCGACCAGCAGACCTGGGACGCGCTGAACAACTCGCCCGATCACCCGCTCCTGAACCGGCCGCTGCACGGCACCTACCCGCCGGGCTCGACCTACAAGCCATTCATGGCGCTCGCCGCGCTCACGCTGCACAAGCGCACGCCGGGCTGGGGCTTCTCGGACCCGGGCTTCTACATGTTCGGCGGCCATCGCTTCAACAACGATGTGCGCTCCGGCCAGGGCTGGGTCGACATGAACAAGGCGATCATGGTGTCGAACGACACCTACTTCTTCATGCTCGCGCACGACCTGGGCGTGGACAACATCGCGAACTTCATGAAGCCGCTCGGCTTTGGCCAGTTGACCGGCATCGACATCGCAGGCGAGGCGCGCGGCATCCTGCCCTCCACCGAGTGGAAGCGCAAAGCCTATCGCCGGCCCGAGCAACAGCGCTGGTACGAAGGCGAGACCATCAGCCTTGGCATCGGCCAGGGCTACAACTCGTTCACGATCCTGCAACTCGCCCACGCGACGGCCACGCTCGCCAATAACGGCGTCCTCATGAAGCCCCACCTCGTGAAGGAGATCGAAAATCCGATCACGAAGGCGCAGCACCTCACCGTGCCGAACGAAAGCGGCCGGCTGAACGTGAAACAGTCCGATATCGACGTCGTGAAGCGCGGCATGGAAAACGTCGACATGAACCCCTCAGGCACGGCCTACGCGGTCTTCAAAAACGCGCCCTACACCTCGGCGGGCAAGACCGGCACGGCGCAGGTGTTCTCGCTGCAGGGCGGCAAGTATCAGGCGCATGCGCTCGCCGAGCATCTGCGCGACCACGCGCTCTTCATTGCGTTCGCGCCCGCCGAAAAGCCGCAGATCGCCGTCGCGCTGATCGTCGAGAACGGCGGCTGGGGTGCGCAGTCAGCGGGTCCGATCGCGCGGCGCGTGCTCGATTACTGGCTCGTCGACCGCCTGAAGCCAGGCGTCGAGCAGGCTGCCGTGGCCGAGGCGGCCTCGGCCACGCAGGATGCGTCCGCGCCCACCATCGGCGGTGCGCCGCTGGCCAGCTCGGGGACCACAGGAACAACGCCGGTCAGGGTTGCGGCGGGCTTCACGCCACTGCCGATTCCCGGCGCGGCTTCGGCAGCCGAAGCGGCTTCGGCCGCGGCGGCGGCTTCGGCTGCTGCGGCGGCCTCCGAAGCTTCTGCGGCTGCGGCCACATCGGGCACCTCCGCCGCGACCGTGCCCGGCGCCGCGCCGGCACGAGCCGGTGCATCCAGGCCCGCCAGCGCGAGCGCCCGCGAGAAAACGCACAAGCCGAGCGCCGGGCCGGCCGCCCCCGAGGCCCCCCAGGGCACCGATGCCGTGAGCGGCGGCACCGCGACCACCACGCCAGGCACTGCGGCGCCGGACAACGAAGCTGCGGCCCAGCGGCCCGGCGCTGCCTCGCTGCCCCGCCATTTCGGCCCAGGTCCGCATCGCCCGCGCCGCCCCGCCAGCGCGCCCGACGCGGCCACGCTCGCGCCGCAGCCCTTGCGCGCCACGGGCGGCATCGACGAGTAAGGAATTCCCATGCCTTTCTTCCAGTTCGAAAAGATCGACAAGCGCGCCGTGCTGGACGCGTTGCGCAAGATGTTCGTGGGCTTCGATCGCCCGCTCGCGCTCACGGTGTTCCTGCTGCTGTGCGTGGGCATCGTCACGCTGTATAGCGCAACCCTCGACATGCCGGGCCGCGTCGAAGACCAGCTGCGCAACATCATGTTTACCTTCGTGCTGATGTGGGCGCTCGCCAATGTCCCACCCACCACGCTCATGCGCTTCGCGGTGCCGGTCTACACGTTCGGCATCGCCCTGCTGATCGCGGTCGCGCTATTCGGCCTCACGCGCAAGGGCGCAAAGCGCTGGATTAACGTGGGGGTCGTGATCCAGCCTTCCGAGATTCTCAAGATCGCCACGCCGCTCATGCTCGCGTGGTACTACCAGCGCCGCGAAGGCGTGATGCGCTGGTACGACTTCGTGGTCGGCTTCGTGATCCTGCTCGTGCCGGTGGGGCTGATCGCCAAGCAGCCGGACCTCGGCACCGCCGTGCTCGTGTTCGCTGCGGGCTTCTTCGTAATTTATTTCGCGGGGCTCTCGTTCAAGCTGATCGTGCCGGTGCTCATTGCAGGCGTGATTGCCGTGGCGTCGATCGCGGCGTTCCAGGACAAGATCTGCCAGCCGCAGGTGAACTGGCCGCTCCTGCACGATTACCAGAAACACCGCATCTGCACGCTGCTCGACCCGACTTCCGACCCGCTCGGCAAGGGCTTCCACACGATTCAGGCGGTGATCGCCATCGGCTCGGGCGGCCCGCTCGGCAAGGGCTGGCTCAAGGGCACGCAGTCGCATCTGGAGTTCATCCCCGAGAAGCACACTGACTTCATCTTCGCGGTGTTCTCGGAGGAGTTCGGCATGGCGGGCGGGATCGTGCTGCTCACGCTCTACATGTGCCTGATCGCACGCGGGCTCTATATCGCCGCCAACGGCGCGACGCTATTCGGGCGATTATTGGCCGGCTCGCTCACGATGGCGTTCTTCACCTATGCGTTCGTGAATATCGGCATGGTGAGCGGCATCCTGCCCGTGGTGGGCGTGCCGCTGCCGTTCATGAGCTACGGCGGCACCGCGCTCACGACGCTCGGCGTCGCCATCGGGCTGATCATGAGCGTCGGGCGGCAGAAGCGGCTGATGCAGAGCTAGGCCTGCCGTCTTCCACACCCACCGCACTCATTGCGGCGGTGCCGCCTTCATCAGTTGCGCGCTCAACTGCTTGTACTTGAGCAGCGCCACCTGGTCGCCCTGCGCGGCCGCCGCCGCATAGTAGGCGCGCGCGACGTTCAGGTTCTTCGGCACGCCGTCGCCGCCGCGCTCGTAGAACGAGCCGGTCACGTACTGCGCCGTCATGTCGCCGCCCTCGGCGGCCTTCTTGTACCAGTAGAACGCCTGCTTGTTGTCTCGCGACGTGCCGCGCCCATCGAGGAACTGGTTCGCCAGCGCGAGCTCGGCCTGCACGTGGCCCTGCTTCGCGGCCTTCAGGAACCACTGATGCGCCAGCGCCGGGTCGCGCTCGACGAAATCGCCGTCGTCGTACATCTTGCCGTAGACGTACTGCGCATGGGACATGTTCGCGTCGGCGGCCTTGCGCAGCCACTTGCGGCCCTCGCCCACGTCGGCGCCGCCGCCCTCGCCGTTGATCAGCATCATCGCGTAGTTGAACTCGGCGAGCCGGTTGCCGCGCTCGGCGGCGGCCTTGAATTCGGCGCGCGCGCCCGCGAGATTGCCGGCGTTGTAGTCGGCCACGGCGTTGGCCGTCTGCGGATCGGATTGCGCACCTGCAACGGGTTTCGTGACGGCCGCGCTTGCACCCGCACTTGCACCTGCACTTGCCCCTGTACGTGCACCTGCACTCGCGCTCGCTGCCCCCGCGGCACCAGCCGCCATCGTCTGGCCGCTTGCGCCAAACGCCGCGCCAGCGACACAAGCCGCCGCCACCACGCCGACAAACTGCGCGCGCAACGCTTTCGGACGCTTCATGACCTCGCCTCCTGGAGCGCCTGGCGCGTCGCGCGCATGAGCCAGATGACATCGGCGGCGAGCGCGACGAAGTTGAAGCCCATCTCGCGATACTGCTTCGCCTGCGCGGCATCCATTGCAAAGATGCCCGCCCCCACGCCTGCCGCACGCGCTGCGGCAACGATGCGCGTCATCGCGGCAACGACGTCAGGGTGCTTCGAATCGCCCAGATGGCCGAGGCTTGCGGCAAGATCGGCAGGCCCGGCGAAGAGACAATCGACGCCCGGCACCACTGCGATTTTCTCGACCTCGCCGAGTGCCGCCGCCGATTCGATCTGGATGATCGAGGCGACTTGCGCGTTCGCGCCATGCAGATAATCGCGCCGCATGCCGTAGGCCGCCGCGCGCACCACGCCCGCGACGCCGCGCTGGCCGCCCGGCGCATCGGCATCGGGATATTGGGTGTAGCTCACCACACGGGCGGCTTCGTCGGCGGAGGTCACGTTGGGAAACATCACCGTGCGCACGCCCGCGTCGAGCACGCGCTTGACGAGCCACGGCTCGTTCGCCTGGATGCGCACGACCGGCTCGGTCGGCAAATGGGCCGCCGCGATCGCACGTAATTGCGCGATGACGTCGCTGCTGTCGTTGGGCGAATGCTCCATGTCGATCAGCAGCCAGTCGAAACCGGCGTGCGCGAGCGCCTCGGCGGCGGTCTCGCTGCCCATCGAAAGCCACAGGCCGTAAAGCGGCTCAGCTTCCTTGAGGCGTTCCTTGAGGGGATTAGTGAAGGTGCTCATTGCCGTGCTCCCGGCGAGTTGCGGGACGCGCGCGTCCCGCGCGGGCCTGGCGGCCCGGCAGCGCCGCAGCCGGCATGTCTCGCTCCGTTGTGTTGTCGGGCCGCGCGGACGCGGGCCTTGCCGGAACGATCATACCGCGACAAAAGTTTGAGGGCCGGGCGGAAAACCCGGCCTTAGGGCTCGGCGCGGGCCTCGATGCCGGCGCTCAATCGCGCGTGACTTCAGCCCAGCAATTCGGCGTTTCGTACAGACGCAGCTTTTGCAGTTGCAGATTCACGCCGTAATGCGCGTCGTAAACGTTAGCGAGGATCTCGAACGCGATGGCCGCGAGATTTTCCACGGTCGGAATGCGGTCGATCACGACCGTCTTGTGACCCGGCAACGTTTCGAGAAAACCGCGCACCTGCGCGTCGTCTTCGAAGACGATGAACGCGTGATCCCACAAATCGACGAGATGCTGGTTCGCGAGCGCCTTCACGTCGGCGAAATCCATCACCATGCCGCGGTCGGGCGCGCCTTCCGTTTCGACGGTGTCGCCTTGCAGCGTGACTTCCAGCACGTAGCGATGGCCGTGCAGGTTGCGACACTGGCTGCGGTGGTCGGGAATGCGGTGGCCCGCGTCGAATTCGAGTTTTCGGGTGATCGTCAGCACGGCGCTTTTAACCAGTCAGGCAAGGAATCAGGGGATGCTCAGGGAATGTTCAGGTACTTGTGAGTCTGCATCGACAGGCGCCATTGCGGATGGCGCTTGCACCAGTCGATCGCGAGCTTCGTGTTCAGGTCGCGCGACGGGCCGTCCATCGGCTGAACGAGGAAATACTCGAAATCGAGCTTCGCATAGTCGGCGAGGCGCTGGTTGTCCTGGGGCACCACCACCTTCAACTCGTTGCCCTTCGTGACGACGAGCGGCGCGTCGGCCTTCGGGCTCACGCAGATCCAGTCGATGGTATCCAGCACGGGCAGCGAACCATTGGTTTCAATGGCGATCTCGAAGCCGGCGGCATGCAGCGCATCGACGAACGGCTGGTCGATCTGCAGCATCGGCTCGCCGCCGGTGCACACGACGAAGCGGTTGCCCTCGCCTTCGGGCCAGAGCGACGCGATCATCGCGACGAGTTCCTCGGGCGTGCGGTACTTGCCGCCGTTCTCGCCGTCGGTGCCCACGAAATCGGTGTCGCAGAAACGACAGACCGCCGTTTCACGGTCTTCCTCGCGGCCCGACCACAAGTTGCAGCCGGCGAACCGGCAAAACACGGCCGGACGTCCGGCGTTCGCGCCCTCGCCCTGCAATGTGTAGAAAATTTCCTTTACTGCGTACGTCATGCTTACTGCCTGATCATGTTCAATGCGCGCGTTCACTGCGCATGTTCCCTGCGTGTCGACGCGCTGGGAGCGGGTTATTTCGGGCGCTGATTGTCTTGCTGCCTTCGTTCGGCGGGACGCGCCGCCCGTGCGCCGCCCCGCTCATGCTGCCACGCCATGCAAAGCGCGTGGCGCGCGCCCGTCATCGGTTCAGACCGGCGCTTGCGTCACCTGCTCGCCCGCGAGGTACGCTTCGTAGCCGCGCTTGCGCAACTTGCACGCCGGGCATTCGCCGCAGCCGAAGCCCCAGTCGTTGAGCTCGGCGCGCTCGCCCACGTAGCACGTATGCGTTTCCACGCGCACCAGTTCGACCAGCGGCTCACCGCCCAGTTTCTGCGCGAGACGCCACGTGTCGGCCTTGTCGAGCCACATGAGCGGCGTTTCGATCACGAGGCGGGTTTCCATGCCCAGATTGAGCGTGACTTGCAGCGCCTTCATGGTGTCGTCGCGGCAGTCGGGATAGCCCGAGAAGTCGGTTTCGCACATGCCGCCCACGAGGAACTTGAGCCCGCGCCGGTAAGCAATCGCCGCGGCGATCTGCATGAACATCAGATTGCGGCCCGGCACGAAGGTGTTCGGCAAGCCGTTGGCCGCCGTCTCGATCTCGATTTCGCGCGTCATGGCCGTGTCGCTGATCGAGCCCAGCACCGAAAGATCGATCATGTGATCGTCGCCCAGGCGCTCGCCCCACTCGGGGAAGGTCTGCCCAACGGCCGCGCGAAAGCCTTCACGGCATTCCAGTTCGACGCGATGACGCTGGCCATAATCGAAGCCGAGCGTCTCGACAGTGTCGTAGCGGTCGAGCGCCCAGGCAAGGCACGTAGCCGAGTCCTGGCCGCCGGAAAACAGCACCAGCGCGCCGTTCCTGGGTTCTGTTCGAGTCACCGTGAAACTCCGTATCAAGAGGTTCCGCGCGGTCGCAAGCCTTGAAAACCCGCCGTGCGGACCCGCGCGGGTCTTTCCCCTGCGCAGGCCAATGCAGTATAGGCCGCTGTATTTTTGCGAATATCGGCGCTACTTTATACCGCTGATATTCCATCCGCTGTGTTCGGCACGACAGGACATGCCGTGCCGCCAGAACAACGAAAAAGCCCCAGGAATCGTACGATCTCCTGGGGCTGCATTCTGGTGGCCTGGGACGGAATCGAACCATCGACACGCGGATTTTCAATCCGCTGCTCTACCAACTGAGCTACCGGGCCAACGAAGAAGAAGAATTATAGCGACACTGACAGGACTGCGCAAGCGCTTTCGCAAAAAAATCTGCTTACTCGCCCTTGCTCTTGCCCAGGTCCACACCGAGCTGCTTGAGCTTGCGGTACAGGTGCGTGCGCTCGAGGCCGGTCTTCTCGGCCACGCGCGTCATGCTGCCGTTCTCGCGCGCGAGGTGGTACTCGAAGTAGGCGCGCTCGAATGCGTCGCGAGCGTCGCGCAACGGGATGTCGAACGAAATCGACGCCACGCCCGCCGCGGCCGCGCCGCCCGACGCGCCGTCGGCGCCCAGCACCGGCAGCGCCGCCGCCGACGCCACCACGGCCGGCCCGCCCGCAGCCGGCTTCGCGGCGCCCGCGGCCGTCGCGGGCACAGGCGCGGCGCTCCCGCGCGCGAGCCCCTGCTCGACCGCCTTCAGCAGCTTTTGCAGCGCAATCGGCTTTTCGAGGAAGTTGAGCGCGCCGATCTTGGTCGCCTCGACCGCCGTGTCGATCGTCGCATGCCCCGACATCATGATGACGGGCATCGTCAGTTGGCCATGCGCGGCCCATTCCTTGAGCAGCGTGACGCCGTCGGTGTCCGGCATCCAGATATCGAGCAGCACCAGGTCCGGCACCTGGCGCTGACGGAATTCGCGCGCCTCCTGCGCGTCCTCCGCAAGCTCCACGACGTGTCCTTCGTCGCTGAGGATCTCCGAGAGCAATTCCCGGATGCCCATTTCATCGTCTACCACCAGGATGGTTGCCATTTACGCTGCCCTTGTCTGCACTGTTGCTTTTGATCCCTGCTCCGTTGCCGCGCGCACCGCCTTTGCGGTGCCGCGCGTGGCGGCATCCGACGAAGCGCCCGGGTGGGTGTCCGGGTTGGCGTCATCCGCCAGTTGGAGAAAGAGGATCGAGATCTGCGCGCCCTCTATCACATCGCCCGCTTTCATGCGATTGCGGATGTCGATGCGTG
Organism: Paraburkholderia sp. A1BS-2L; assembly: GCF_051125205.1. Taxonomy (NCBI): domain Bacteria; kingdom Pseudomonadati; phylum Pseudomonadota; class Betaproteobacteria; order Burkholderiales; family Burkholderiaceae; genus Paraburkholderia; species Paraburkholderia sp. A1BS-2L. The sequence continues at coordinate 43,646 of NZ_CP120428.1, read as the reverse complement.
CGCCGTGCTCGTCGATGATCTTCTTCACCATCGCGAGCCCGAGTCCTGTTCCTTTGGCCTTGGTTGTCACATAGGGTTCGAATGCGCGCGTGAGAATGCGCGCCGGGAAACCGGGCCCGTTGTCCGACACCGTGAGCCGCACCGCGACGCGCGTGCGGCCGTCCGCGTCCGGATCGCCGTATTCTACGGCCCGCGTCTCCAGTGCCACGCGTGGAGTCTCAACATCGGCCACCGCGTCTTGAGCATTTTGCAAAAGGTTGTGAATCACCTGGCGCAATTGCGTTGCGTCGCCGCGGATGACCGGCAGCGCGGAAAGCTCGACCTTGATCGTGCTCTTGCCTTCTTCCGCGCCGTACAGCGTGAGCACTTCGCTCACGAGGTCGTTCAGTTGCAGGCTCGCGAGCACCGCCGGCGGCGTGCGCGCGTAGTCGCGGAAATTGTCGACCATCTGCTTCATCGCCGCGACCTGGTTGACGATGGTGGTCGCGCCGCGCTTGAGCACCTCGGCGTCCGAAGGAGCGAGCTTGTCGGTGAGCTTCATCTGCAAGCGCTCGGCCGAAAGCTGGATCGGCGTGAGCGGATTCTTGATCTCGTGCGCGAGTCGCCGCGCGACTTCGCCCCATGCCACCGAGCGCTGTGCCGAGATCACGTCGGAGATGTCGTCGAACACCACCACGTAGCCCGAGGTCTGCATGTCGCCGGCGTCGCGGCCCGTGTCGGAGACGAGGCGCGCGCCGCGCACGAGCAGCGTGAGCGGATCGGTCTCGCCCGCCACCGGCACGGAGAACTGCTGCTGCCAATGGCCGTGATCCACGTCGCTGCCTTCGCGATCGGTGCGCGAGGCTTCCTGGTCGGCGAACGCCTTGCGCACCATCGCCGCGAAGTCGCCGAGCGCGGCCACATGATCGATGGGCAAGCCCAGCTGCGCCTGGAACGGATGGCGGAAGATGCGCTCGGCGCCGGGGTTCGCCGTCGTCAGCCGGAACTGGCGGTCGAACACGAATACGCCCGCCGTGAGATTCGCGAGGATGCTCTCGAGATACGCCTTCGAATGCTCGAGCGCGACGCGGTTCTTCTCCACGGCCTGGCGCGCTTCGGAAAGCTGACGCGTCATCGCGTTGAACGACTGCGTGAGGAAGCCCAGTTCGTCGCGCGACTTGATCTCGCGCTTGGGCGTGTAGTCGCCCTCGGTCACTTCCTTAGTGCCCTGCGCGAGCAGGAAGAGCGGACGTGCGAGCTGGTTGCCGAGCGCGAGCGCCAGCATCATCGCAACGAAGGTGGCGAGAAAGAGCGCGAGCGTGAGCGTGCCGATATACATCTTGCGCAAGCCCGTGCGGCCCAGCGCCTTTTCCTGGTACTCGCGATAGGCGCGCTGCACGGCGTCGGCGTTGCGCGCAAGCGCGGCGGGCACCGGCTGCTCCAGTTGCAGGAAGCGCTCGACCGGTTGCAGGTCGGTGGTGTTCGCATCGGGAATGCGCGTGACGACGCGCAGCCGCAGCGCGCCCTTCGGACCGTGCAGACGCGGGTCGCCATCGACTTCGCCTTCGATCGCCGCGTAGCCGCGCCCGCGCGCCTGATCGATCATGAGCGCGGTGGGCAGGTCGGCCGGCATCAGCGAGGAGAAGTTGCTCGAAGCCTGCGCGACGACGTGCATCTCCGGCGCCGCGCCCGACATGCTGCGCACCGGCTCGACGATGGTGGCGTCCTGCACGCCGAACTGGTCACGCGCGCGCAGCAGCGTGAGCGTGGTGCCCGCAGCCTGGCCGGTCGCGATCTGCTCGGCCATCAGACGCGCCTTGGTTTGCAGATCGGAGAGCGAGGCGTCGAGCATGCCGCGCCCGAGATTCAGGCCCGCCGTGAGCGCCGTCTCCACGTTCACGTCGAACCAAGACTCGATCGAGCGCGAGACGAACTGATACGAAACGACATAGATGATGCCGCCCGGCACCACGCCCACGAGCGCGAAGAAAAACGCGAGCTTGGCCAGCAAACGCGTGCCGAACTTGCCGCGCCGCAAGCGCACGACGATCACGATCACGAGCGCCGTGACCACCGCGAGGAAGATCAGCGCGACGCCGATGTTGGCCGCATAGAGCCAGCCGTAGTAGCGGTCGAAGAACTCGGTGTTCGCGCTCGCGGCGGCAAGCAGCACGAGCAGCAGCGTCGCGGTGAGCGCGACAGTGGACACGAGCAGCCGGATGACGATGCCGCTGACACTGGTGGCGCGGCGCACTTTATTTAGCACGTTCGGTCACCGTGAAGTTAAAGCGCTTCCAGTCGGAAGCGAGATTCCAGTCGCGGTTGTTGACCGCATCGATCTGGAAGGGCTTGGGCATGAGCGCGACGTCGAGTTGCATGCGCACGGACGCCGTATAGGTTTCGCCCGCATGCACCTGCTTGCTGTCGATCACGTGCCACGACGTGACATGCTTGATGACGGCGAGCGCGTCGGCCAGCGTCGAAAAGCCGAGCTGCAGGCCGCCGCTCGACACGCGGTACTCGCGCGTGAGCGGCTGGAACGAGAGACGAATGCTTTGCGAGACGCTCGCGGGCTGCTCGTCGAACCAGTACCAGCGTGGGCGCGTGAGTTCGAAGTCCGTGGTGAAGTAGAGCGGAATGCCCTTGTTGACCGCATCTTCCAGGCTGCTATTGAGCTCGAAGTCGAAGCGCGCGTCGAGGCTCCAGCCGGAGCCGTCGGCCTGCAGCGACGCCCGTTGCACCGAGATCGAATCGGCGCGCGCCGGCTTGACGGCCAGCAGGCCGAAAGCCAGCGCAATCCCGATCAGGATCGCAAAGCGTAGCGGGAAGAAGCGTTTGATGATCACCGTTTCTGGAAGCGCGCGTAGAAGAAGCCGTCGTGATCCGCGGTGCGATCGGGAACGGGGCGGGCGTCGTTCTGCACTTGCGCATCGCGCCGCGCCACGCTGGCTGCGCCACTCTGTGCCCCCCCGGCCGGCGCGCCGTCGGTCGCCGGCAGCAGTTGCCCCGGCGCGTCCAATCGTACCGCATCCGCGTGGGTGCTTTCAAACCAGCTCGCCTGCGCCTCGCCTTCCTCGGGGAAGATCGAGCACGTCACGTAAAGCAACTCGCCGCCCGGCTTGAGCAAGGCCCACAGCGCCTCGGCGATGCGGCGCTGCTCCTGCACCAGCGCAGCGATGTCGCTTTGACGGCGCAGCCAGCGAATGTCGGGATGGCGGCGCACGATGCCCGAAGCGGAGCACGGCACGTCCGCGAGAATGCGGTCGAACGGCACGCCGTCGAACCAGCTTTCGGGCGCACCCGCGTCGCCGATCACGACGCGCGCGCGCCAGGCGGGTGGGGGTGCATCGTCATCGGCTTCGTCGTCAGCCTGGTCGTGCACCTCCTCAGCCGAAAAACCCAAACGCGCAAAGTTTTCGCCGATGCGCGCCGCGCGCGTGGCATCGCTTTCGAGCGCGATCAAGTCGATGTCGGCGAGTTCGAGCAGATGGCCGCTCTTGCCGCCGGGCGCCGCGCACGCGTCGAGCACACGCATGCCGTCGCGCACGCCCATGATTTGCGCGGCGATTTGCGCGCCGGCGTCTTGCACCGAGGCGTCGCCGGCCATGAAGCCGGGAATGCGGTCGACCGGCAGCGGTGCGGCAAGGCGCACGGCGTGCTCGCCGATCCGCGTCGCGGCGATGTTTTCATCGGCCAGACGTTGCAGATAGTCGGCCGTGCTCGCGCGGCGCGCGTTCACGCGCAGCGTGAGCGGCCCCTGCGTGTTGCCCGCTTCGAGAATCGCCTGCCAACGGTCGGGCCACGCCTTGCGGATCGCGTCGATCCACCATTGCGGATAATTCCAGCGCGCGACCTCGTCGCCCTGGGCGGCGGCCAGCGCGCTCTCGCGCTCGCGCAGGAAACCGCGCAGCACCGCATTCACGAGGCCTTTCGCGAAGGCGATGTCGCGGCGCGCGCCGATCGCGCGCACGGCCTGATCGACGACGGTAAACGGCGTGTAGGCGGCGTGCGCCTCGTCGTCGACGAGCAGTGCGAGCGCGCACGCGAGCAGGTTCGTCACGGGCGGCGGCGGCGCCTTGCTCACACGCTGCTTGATCAGCCAGTCCACGGTGCCGAGGCGTCGCATCGTGCGATACGCGATGTCCTGCACAGCGCCGCGCGCCGTCGCTGCGAACTCGTGCGGAAGCGCGCCGAAAGCGCTCGTGAGCGCCGCCGGCAAAGCCGCGCCCGCGCGCACCGCACCCACGATATGCGCCGCCGTGTCGAGCGCGAAGCCGAGCGATTCGGGAGCCAGATGGACGGCTTGATGCGCGGCGGCCTTGCGCGGCGTGGCCTGATCCGACCGGCGCGCCGGCGAGGCGGGACGCCCTGCACGCTTGGCACGTGGCTGGGCAGACGGCGATGAGCCGGACGGGCGGCGCGAGGAGCTGGATGTCATGGAAAAACCGGGAGCGGGCCGCGCCGGGGCGCGGCGAATCGTGCAAAAAGCAAACCACAAGCGAGCCATTGTAGCGTGGCGCGAACGCAACGCTGCTCGCCGGGCCGAATCGGCAAGGCACCGCACTGCTGCGCGCCCGCCATGCACCAATAAAAAAGGCAGACCGTGGGGACTGCCCCGGGTCTGCCTTTCTCCGCCTTTCGCTCGCGCCGCGCTGTTTCAGTCGAAGCGGCCCGTGCGCGCCATCTCCATAAGACGCGCGATGCGCTCCTCGGTGGCGGGGTGCGTCGAGAACAAATTCGCAACGGCGCCGCCCGAAAGCGGATTCATGATCATCATCTGCGCCGTGGACGGATGCTGCTCGGCCGCCGGGAACGGAATGCCCTGCGCGTAGCGATGGATCTTGTCGAGCGCCGATGCAAGCGCCTGCGGATCGCCCGAAATCTGCGCGCCGCCGCGATCGGCCTCGAACTCGCGCGCCCGCGAGATCGCCATCTGGATGAGCGCGCCCGCGATCGGCGCGAGCAGCGCAACCGCAATGCTGGCGATCGGGTTCGCGGGACGGCCGTTCTCGTCGCGGCCGCCGAAGATCATCGCGAAATTGGCGAGCGCCGAGATCGCGCCGGCCATGGTGGCCGTGATCGTCGAAATGAGGATGTCGCGGTGCTTCACGTGCGCGAGCTCGTGGGCCATCACGCCGCGCATCTCGCGCTCGGAAAGCACGCGCAGGATGCCGGTGGTGGCGGCCACTGCCGCATGCTCGGGATTGCGGCCCGTGGCGAACGCGTTGGGCGCGTCTTCGTTGATCAGGTAGACGCGCGGCATCGGAATGTTCGCGCGCGTGGCCAGCTCGCGGACCATGCGATAGAACTGCGGCGCCGTGGTCTCGTCGACTTCCTGTGCGTTGTACATGCGCAGGACCATCTTGTCCGAGAACCAGTATGAGAAGAAGTTCATGGCGAGCGCGAACATGAGCGCGAGCATCATGCCGCGCTGCCCGCCCATCATTCCGCCAATCACGATGAAAAGGGCCGTAATCGCGGCCATCAACATCGCGGTTTTGACCCAGTTGAACATGTGCTGTGCTCCTTCACCCAATGGGAATCAATTCGGGGATCAAATCGTCAAACACCCGCCAACAGCGGCCGGCGAGCGCATTGTAAGCGATTTGTTAGATATGGGCGGATCGGAAAAATTCAATCTCAGCGCGTGGCCGTGGCGAGCCGCAGGCCGAGCCCGACAAACGCAGAGCCCACCGTGCGGTCGAGCCACTTTCTGATGCCGGGCTTGCCGGAGAAGCGCTGCGTCACGCTGCCCGCGATCCAGGCGACGAAGCTGTTCCAGATCGTGCTCATGACGACGAACACGACGCCGAGCGCGAGGAACGCGAGCACCTTGTGCGGGCTCGTCACGCTCACGAACTGCGGGAAAAACGACACAAAGAACAGCACGACTTTCGGGTTGAGCACGTTGGTCCAGAAACCCGAGAGGAAAAGCTGGCGCAGCGGACGCGGCGCAGCGGCGCGCGGGGCGAACTCCGTGGTGCTAGCCGGGGCGCTTTGCTTCGCGAAGATCAGGCGCACGCCGAGGTACACCAGGTAGCATGCGCCCACGAGCTTGATGACCGTAAACGCCGTGGCCGAGGCCGCGAGCAGCGCGGTCAGCCCGAACGCGCAGGCCAGCGCATGCACGCAGCAGCCCGCGGAAATGCCCAGCGCCGAGACGAGCCCGGCGCTGCGGCCTTGCGCGACGCTGCGCCCGACGATGTAGGCCGTATCGGGGCCGGGCGTAACGTTCAGGAGAAAAACGGCGACGAGGAAGAAGCCAAAATGAGTAATGCCAAACATGACGTTTTTCCTGCAAAACGACTCGGGAAAAGGGTTCGAGCCGTCCTGTGCAGCCGTCTCGACAACGCTCCTGAATTCTAACGCGCGCGGCGGCGCGTGTATCGCCCCGCCTTCAGGTTGGGCGCCTACGCGGCCCCGGCGCCGGTGTCAGTCAGCGCGAAGCGCTGGCCAGCCGCGAGCGGCATGCCGGCGAGGAATTCGCGCGCCGGCAGGCGTTTCCCACCCGGCTTCTGCAGCTGCGTCACGCGCAGCGCGCCCTCGCCGCACGCCACGACGACGCCGCCAGGCGAGGCTTCGAGGATCTGGCCCGGCACGGCTGCGGCGGGCACCTTGATGCCGTCGGCCGGCTCGGCCGACCACAGCTTGAGCAGCGCGCCATCCAGTGTGGCCGCGCCGCCCGGGAACGGATCGAACGCGCGAATCTGCCGTGCCAGCGCCTCGGCGGAACGGCGGAAGTCGAGTGCGGCCTCCTGCTTGCCGATTTTCTCGGCATAGGTGACGCCCTCGGCCGGTTGCGGGACCACGGGCAGAACGCCATCGCGCTCGAGCCGGATCAACCCCTCCACCACGAGTTCCGCGCCCAGCTTCGCGAGGCGGTCGTGCAGCGTCGCGGTCGTGTCCGTGGACGCGATGGGCGTGCGCACTTCCGAGATCATCGGGCCGGTGTCGAGGCCCGCATCCATCTGCATGAGGGTGATGCCGGTCTCGGCATCGCCGGCCTCGATCGCGCGGTGGATCGGTGCCGCGCCGCGCCAGCGCGGCAAGATCGATCCGTGAATGTTGATGCAGCCGCGCGGCGGAATATCGAGCACTTCCTGCGGAAGCAACAGGCCATAAGCAGCCACCACCATCACGTCGTGCGGCGTCGCGCGCAGCAGTTCCAGCGCCGCGGCGGCTTCCTCGGGGTACTTGCCCGCGCGCCGCAGCGAAGGCGGCTGCGCCACGGCGATCCCGTGCTCCTGCGCGTAGCGTTTGACCGGACTCGCCTGGAGCTTCATCCCGCGACCCGCGGGCCGGTCGGGCTGGGTCAGCACGAGCGGCACGGCAAACCCCGCCTCGTGGATCGCGGCGAGCGCGGCGGCGGCGAATTCCGGCGTACCGGCAAAAATCACGCGAAGAGAATGGCTCATGGGCGCTGGAAGAAGATCGGCGAATGAAGAAAAGGACGGTGCGGCGCGCGAACCTTACATCGCGCGCTCGAGCTTCTTCATCTTGCTCCTGATGCGCGTCTGCTTGAGCGACGAGAGGTACTCGACGAACACCTTGCCCATCAAGTGATCCATTTCGTGCTGGATGCACACGGCGAGCAGGCCTTCGCAGTCGACCTCCCAGGTCTCGCCCTTCTCGTTGAGCGCCCGCACGCGCACCTTTTCGGCGCGCTCGACCTCGTCATAGATGCCCGGCACCGAGAGGCAGCCCTCTTCGTGCACTTCGCGCTCATTGCTCGCCCAGGCGATTTCCGGGTTGATGAACACGAGCAATTCGTTGTGCGTGTCGGAGACGTCGATCACGACGACGCGCTCGTGCACGTCGACCTGGGTGGCGGCAAGCCCCACGCCAGGCGCGGCGTACATGGTCTCGGCCATGTCGGCGACGAGCTTGCGGATACGGTCGTTGACCACCTCGACGGGCTTGGCAACCTTGTGCAGGCGCTTGTCCGGGTAATGAAGAATGTTCAGTAGAGCCATGGTTTGACAGGTTCCTGGTTGGGCGCCGCGAGCCGCGCGCTCGCGCGCGAACTGGCCATTCGGCCAACTGGTGCGCCCCTCGCGGAATACAGAAGATAGACGGTCAGATCGACGTGCGGGCAACTGGCGGCGGGCAAAAAGCGCGGTGCCAGCAGCACGCCGTGACGATGCGTCACAGCGACGCAAACAAATTTCGGATGGTGAAAATTTTAACACGACGGGCTTGACTTCGCCCGCCGACGGAGAATCGCCGATGCTCGCTACCTTGCCGCTCGGGGCCGACGAACTCAGCGCCTGGCTGCGCCTCGCGAACGCACGGGGCCTGAAGCCGGCTGCGCTGCGTGCGCTGCTCGGCACGTTCGGGCTCCCTCAGCGCGTGCTCGCGCAGCCGTTCGGAGCGCTTGCGGCCGCTGCCGGCAACGAGGCCGCCCGCGCCGTGCTTGCACCGCCGGCTGCCGGCTTCGCGCAACAAGTCTCCGCCGTGACCGCATGGTGCAGACAACCGCGCAACGCGCTTGTCACACTCGCCGATCCCGCGTATCCGCCCCGCCTCCTGACGATGCCCGACCCGCCGCCGCTCCTCTACGTGACAGGGCGGCTCGATCTGCTGCATGCGCGCAGCGTGGCCGTGGTGGGCAGCCGCAGCGCCACGCCGCAAGCGCTCGAAGACGCCGCGCGCTTCGCGCGCACGCTCGCCGCGGCGGGCGTAACGATCGTCTCGGGCCTGGCGCTCGGCGTCGACGGCGCGGCGCACGAGGGCGCACTCGGCGAGCCCGGCGGCACCGTCGCCGTCACCGGCACGGGCGCCGACCTCGTCTATCCCGTCGCACATCACGCGCTTGCGGCCCAGATCGCCGAACGTGGCGCGATCGTCACCGAATGGCCGCTCGGCACGCCCGCGCGTTCCGCGAACTTTCCGCAGCGCAACCGCGTGATCGCCGCGCTGGTGGAGGGCGTAATCGTAGTCGAAGCGGCCATGCGCTCAGGCTCGCTCATCACCGCGCGCCTCGCCAATGAAATGGGACGCGACGTGTTCGCGCTGCCCGGCTCAGTCCACGCGCCGCTTTCGCGCGGATGTCATCGGCTGATCAAGGAAGGCGCGCAGCTGGTCGAGACACCGGAGGAAGTGCTCGAAGCGCTGCGCTTCACGCAACCGGCGCCGCGCGCCGCGCGAGCCAGGGCGTCGCGCAAACAAACCACAGCATGCGCGGCGACGCTTCCATTGGAATTCGAAGCGCAGCTCGACGGCCTCGCGCGAGACCGCGCCCCAGCCGGTCCGCTGGCCGAGGCGAAACCCGCCAAGGCAGCGACGGTCACCACGCTCGGGCCCGAGGCCTCCTCCCTGCTCGCCGCGCTAGGCCACGCGCCCGCCACGCTTGAAATCCTCGCGCAGCGCACCGACATGACCGAAGCGGTCCTGCAAGCCACGCTGCTGCGGCTCGAACTGGCCGGGCACATCAGCACGCTGCCCGGCGGGCGGTTTATGCGGACGTCCCACTGCTAGCCCGCCGCCGTGTTACATTCGCGCCAAATACCCGCCCAACGTCCACACTCTATATATAAGAGAACGCAAGGAACGATCATGCCCGCGCTTGACCTCGACACCGACGCCGACCAGATCGCCGAGCGCGTCGCCAACCGCGACACGCTGTTCGTCGCCTGTCTATGCGCGCAGTGGTGCGGCACCTGCCGCGATTACCGGGCCACCTTCGACCGTATCGCCGAGGGCCATCCCGAGATCTGCTTTGCCTGGATCGATATTGAAACGCACGCTGACCGCTTCGACGACCTCGACGTGGAAAACTTCCCGACCATCCTCATCGAGGACAGCAAGGCCACGCGGTTTTTCGGCACGGTGCTGCCGCACGCCGCGGTGGTCGAGCGCATGCTCGCCGATCTCACCGCGCTGCCAGGCGTCGCCGATGCACCGAAGCTGCGGCCCGCGCTGGCCGAGGCCTAAGGCGCGCCTCGCGAATCGCCAACGCCGGGACCGCCAGGCGCCGTCCGGCACTTGTTCCGACCCCATGCTTGCCCGCCACCGCGCCGCGCCCTTATGATGGGCGCCCGGAGACGCCCCCAAGGCTCCATGCAAGCAACCTCGCTCCGATGACAAGAAAATCGCCGTCTGCGCGCCATGTGCTATAAAGCGGTCGTTAAGCGAGAGGCGAAACGCGCCGCGCCGGCCACGCAGCCGATTCAGACCGGATAGCCGCGGGGCGCGATTCATGTCCAAAGCCCGGATCAACCACACACAGCCAGTCATGTCCAAAGCCCTGATCATCGCCGAGAAGCCATCTGTCGCGAACGATATCGCGCGCGCTTTGGGCGGATTTACCAAGCATGACGAGTACTTCGAAAGCGACGACTACGTGCTTTCCTCGGCGGTTGGCCACCTGCTGGAAATCGCCGCGCCCGAAGAGTACGAGGTCAAGCGAGGCAAATGGAGCTTCGCGCATCTGCCGGTCATCCCACCGCATTTCGACTTGAACCCGATTGCCAAGAGCGAATCGCGGCTCAAGGTGCTCAACAAGCTGATGAAGCGCAAGGATGTCGACCGTCTGATCAACGCATGCGACGCGGGCCGCGAAGGCGAGCTGATTTTCCGCCTGATTGCGCAGCACGCGAAGGCGAAGCAGCCGGTCCAGCGCCTGTGGCTCCAGTCGATGACGCCACAGGCGATCCGCGACGGCTTCGCGAACCTGCGCAGCGACGACGACATGCAGCCGCTCGCCGACGCCGCCCGCTGCCGCTCGGAAGCCGATTGGCTCGTGGGCATCAACGGCACGCGCGCGATGACCGCCTTCAACAGCAAGGGCGGCGGCTTCTTCCTGACCACGGTTGGCCGCGTTCAGACGCCAACTTTGTCGATCGTCGTCGAACGCGAAGAGAAAATCCGCCGTTTCGTGCCGCGCGACTACTGGGAAGTGCGCGCGGAGTTCGTCTGTGCGGCTGGCTTCTATGAAGGCCGCTGGTACGACCCGAAATTCAAGAAGGACGAGCTCGACCCGGAAAAGCGCGACTCGCGGCTCTGGAGCCTGCCGGCCGCCGAAACCATCGTGGCCGCCTGCCATGGCCGCGAAGGCACGGTCACGGAAGAATCGAAGCCGTCGACCCAGCTCTCGCCCGCGCTCTTCGATCTGACGAGTCTGCAGCGCGAGGCCAACGGCCGCTTCGGCTTTTCGGCCAAGAACACGCTCGGCCTCGCCCAGGCGCTGTACGAAAAGCACAAGGTGCTCACCTACCCGCGTACCGATTCGCGCGCGCTGCCGGAGGATTACCTCGGCACCGTGAAGGAGACGCTGGAGATGCTCAAGGAGAGCAACAACTACCTGCCGCACGCCAAGCAGGTGCTCGATAAAGGCTGGGTGAAGCCGAACAAGCGCATCTTCGATAACTCGAAGATCAGCGACCACTTCGCCATCATCCCCACGCTGCAGGCGCCGAAGTCGCTCTCGGAGCCCGAGCAGAAGCTCTACGACCTCGTGGTGAAGCGCTTCCTCGCGGTATTCTTCCCGGCTGCGGAATACCGCGTGACCACGCGTATCACCGAAGTGGCCGGCCATCACTTCAAGACCGAAGGCAAGGTGCTGGTCGAGCCGGGCTGGCTGCAAGTCTACGGCCGCGACACGGGCGGCGACGACGCCAACCTCGTGCCGGTGCAGAAGGACGAGAAGGTCAAGACCGAGAAGATCGCGGCGCATCAGCTCGTGACCAAGCCGCCCGCACGCTACAACGAAGCGACGCTGCTGTCGGCCATGGAAGGGGCCGGCAAGCTCGTGGACGACGAGGAACTGCGCGAGGCGATGGCCGCCAAGGGCCTCGGCACGCCGGCCACGCGCGCGGCGATCATCGAAGGCCTGCTCGGCGAAAAGTATCTGGTGCGCGAGGGCCGCGAGCTGATTCCCACGGCCAAGGCGTTCCAGCTCATGACGCTGTTGCGCGGCCTCGACGTGAAGGAACTTACCGCGCCGGAATTGACCGGCGAGTGGGAATACAAGCTCTCGCAGATGGAGCGCGGCAAGCTTCCGCGCGACGCGTTCATGCAGGAAATTGCCCGCATGACGCAGACCATCGTGAAGCGCGCGAAAGAGTACGACTCCGACACCATTCCCGGCGACTACGCGACGCTGGAAACGCCGTGCCCCAACTGCGGCGGCCAGGTTAAGGAAAATTACCGCCGTTTTGCGTGCACGAAGTGCGAATTTTCGATCTCGAAAATCCCGGGAGGCCGCCAGTTCGAAATCCCGGAAGTGGAAGAGCTGCTGCAGAACAAGACCATCGGCCCGCTCTCAGGCTTCCGCAGCAAGATGGGCCGGCCGTTCTCGGCGATCCTCAAGCTCTCTTTCGACGACGAGGTCAAGAACTTCAAGCTCGAGTTCGACTTCGGCCAGGACACAAGCGGCGAGGACGGCGAGGCGCCCGACTTCTCGCAGCAGGAGCCCGTGGGCGCGTGCCCGAAGTGCAAGGCCCGCGTGTTTGAGCACGGCATGAGCTACGTCTGCGAGAACTCGGTTGCGAATCCGAAGACCTGCGACTTCCGCTCGGGCAAGGTGATCCTGCAGCAGGAGATCGCCCGCGAGCAGATGGCGAAGCTGCTGTCGGAAGGGCGCACGGACTTGCTGACGAACTTCAAGTCGTCGCGCACGGGCCGCAACTTCAAGGCGTTTCTGGTGAAGCAGCCTGACGGCAAGATCGGCTTCGAGTTCGAGAAGAAGGAGCCGGGCGCCAAGACTGCGGCGAAGACCGCTGCGAAGAAGTCCACCGCTAAGGCGGGGACCGACGAAGCCGCCAACGACGCGGCCAGCGAAAACGACGCCGCAGAAACGAGCGCAAAACCAGCGCGCAAGACGGCTGCCGCCAAGACCGCGCCTGCGAAAAAGACCGCCGCGCGCAAAACGGCGGCGCGCAAGACCGGTTCGTAATCGCAGGGACCTGCGGCAGCCGGGCGGCGGCACGCATCAGCAAAAAAGCGCAGCTTCTCACGAAGCTGCGCTTTTTTATTTCCGTTCCAAAGCAAACAGAGCGCCCAATCAGGCCCTTCTGGCCCTTGATAAGCGAAATACCGCGCTTATAGCGGTGACAACGCCGTCGGCCGCGTGCGCGCGGCCGCGCGCGGCGCCTTCGAGGGGCGCTCGCTTTGCACGCCGTGGTGCTCGCCGTCGAGCAGATCAGAAATTGGCTCCGAGCCGTCGAACGCCTCGGGCGCCGTTGCGTGCGCCGCGCTGTTCACCGGGCGCGTAAGCCCGTCCTTGATCCATTGCTCGCCGAGCTGGCTGTTCGGCGTCTGGCTGAAATGCTCGACAAGGTGGTCGATGAAGGTGCGCACCTTCGCAGGCAAGTGGCGGCGGCTAGGGTACGCGACGTTGATCTCGACCTGCGGCAGCCGATATTCGCCGAGCAGACGCACGAGACGCCCGCGCGTCATGTCGCGCCCGATCAGGTAGCTCGGCAGGATCGTGATACCCATGCCGAGCAGCGCGAACTGGCGCAGCATCTCGGTGTTGTTCGCGATGATCACGTTGCTCGGGCGCACGCGCACTTCGCCTTCCGGCCCCGTGAAGACCCGTTCGTCGCCCCAGTACTCCGAGGGCAGGGAAAGCGACGGATGCTCCATCAGGTGCTCGGGGCGCGTGGGCGTGCCGTGCTTCTCCAAATAAGCCGGCGTGGCGCACACGGTCATGCAGCCGGTCGTGAGGCGGCGCGTGACGATGCTCGCGCTGCGCATCTGGCGCGCGGTCACGACGCCCAGGTCGAAGCCTTCTTCGACGAGATCGACCTGACGGTCGACCAGCGTAACGTCGGGGACCACCTGCGGGTAACGCTGCGTGTACGTCTGCAACACGGGCGCGAGATTGTGCAGCCCGAACACCACCGGTGCCACGATGCGCAGTGTGCCGACCGGCTCATGATTGCGCGCCACCACCATCTGCTCGACGTCTTCGAGTTCGTCGAGAATCTGGCGAGCCCGTTCGAGATAGACTTGGCCCGATTCAGTGAGGGAAAGGCTGCGGGTCGTGCGGTTGAGCAAACGCGTGCCGAGCCGCCCTTCGAGGTCGGCGACGTGACGCGTTGCAACCGCATTGGAGATATCCATCGCGGAAGCCGCCCGGGCAAAACTGCCGAGGTCGGCCACCTTGACGAATACTCGCATCGACTGCAAATGATCCATGTGACAACTCCTGCCTGTTACTTGGCTGCCAGAAGACGGCAGCGGAAGCCGCGAATTCTCCTACGACACGAGAATTCGTGCAGAAGTTGCCTAAGATTGTCGGAATTTCTTTACGATTTTCTCGACTTTCACTTATTACGCATTGTTACAGCGGCGATTGTTTCCAGAATCGAAACAACACTGGTGAATACTCACCCTCACTTCGCCTGAAATTCAAAGACGCGTCTCCAGCGCCGTACGCGCATCGTTCAGCGCTGGCGGCAAGCCGTGGGCGAGCTTGGCGAAAAGCTCGGCGTGCAACGCGAGTTCGGCGCGCCACGCCTCGGCGTCGACCGAAATCACCTGTTCATACTGTGCAGGCGTGAAATTCAGGCCGTGCCAGTTCAAATCGTCGTAGCGCGGCGAAATGCCGAACGCATGATCTTCGCCCTCGGCCTTACCCTCGATGCGGCGCACCATCCATTCGAGCACGCGCGCGTTCTCGCCGAAGCCCGGCCAGACGAACTTGCCGTCCTCGCCCTTGCGGAACCAGTTCACGCAGAAAATGCGCGGCTGCGTCGCGCCCAGCTTCGAGAGGCGCTCGCCCACCTTGAGCCAGTGGCCAAAGTAATCGGCCATGTTGTAGCCGCAGAACGGCAGCATCGCGAACGGATCGCGCCGCACCACGCCCTGCTGCCCGGCAGCCGCCGCGGTGGTCTCAGAGCCCATGGTCGCGGCCATGTACACGCCCTCGGTCCAGTCGCGCGCCTCGGTCACGAGCGGCACCGTGGTCGAGCGGCGACCGCCAAACAGGAAGGCGTCGATGGCCACGCCCTTCGGATCTTCCCAGGCGGGATCGATCGACGGACACTGCGAGGCGGGCGCCGTGAAACGCGCATTCGGATGCGCAGCCTTGCGACCGGTCTCCTTGCCAATGGCCGGCGTCCAGTCGTTGCCCTGCCAGTCGATCACGTGCGCGGGCGGCTCGTCGGTCATGCCTTCCCACCAGACGTCGCCGTCGTCGGTGAGCGCGACGTTCGTGAAGATCACGTTCTCCTTGAGCGTCGCCATGGCATTGAAGTTGGTCTTTTCGCTCGTGCCCGGCGCGACGCCGAAATAGCCGGCTTCCGGGTTAATCGCGTAGAGACGGCCATCGGCGCCCGGCTTGATCCAGGCAATATCGTCGCCGATCGTGGTGATTTCCCAGCCGTTCATTGCTGCCGGCGGAATCAGCATGGCGAAGTTGGTCTTGCCGCACGCCGACGGGAACGCCGCCGCGACGTGATATTTGCGCCCTTCGGGCGAGCGCACGCCGAGAATCAGCATATGCTCGGCGAGCCAGCCTTCGTCGCGGCCCATCGTCGAGGCGATGCGCAACGCAAAGCACTTCTTGCCGAGCAGTGCGTTGCCGCCGTAGCCCGAGCCATAGCTCCAGATTTCGCGCGTTTCCGGAAAATGGACGATGTATTTCGTATCGTTGCACGGCCACGGCACGTCTTTGTCGCCCGTCGCCAGCGGCGCGCCGACGCTGTGCACGCATGGCACGAACGCGCCGTCCTCGCCGAGCACGTCGTACACGGCACGGCCCATGCGCGTCATGATGCGCATATTCACGGCCACGTACGGGCTATCCGAAAGCTCGACGCCGATATGCGCGATGGGCGAGCCGAGCGGCCCCATCGAGAACGGCACCACATACATCGTGCGTCCGCGCATGGAGCCGGCGAACAGGCCGTCGAGGGTCGCGCGCATCTCGGCGGGTGCCATCCAGTTGTTGGTCGGGCCGGCATCTTCCTTCTTCTCGCAGCAGATGAAGGTGCGATCCTCCACGCGCGCCACGTCCGACGGATCAGAGCAGGCTAGATACGAGTTCGGGCGTTTTTGCGGATTGAGTCGGCGCATCGTGCCCGCGTCGACCATCTGCTGACACAGGCGGTCATACTCCTCCTGCGAACCATCGCACCAGACGATGCGCTCGGGTTGGGTATGGGCGGCAACCCTCTGAACCCACTCGACCAGTTTCCGGTGCCGGACCCAGGCCGGTGCTTGTACAGCAGCCTGAGCGGGGAGGTCAGGATGATTCATCGATATGTCTCCATGGGGGCTTATGAAAATCGATTCTGGCCCTTTCGACGCTGCATGCGAGAGGCTGGGCTGCGCTAACCACCATCTTCATTCGCGCAGCCAGGCAGGTCGTCAAGGCCCTGACAGCGAGGGTTCGCAACCGTCTGTAAAGCGGCTTGCATCAGAACCCTTCAAGCTGATAAAAGGGGGAAAATTCTCACTTAAACCCGATCTGGCTGTACCGGGCGCTATTGCCTGAAACATCAGCAGTGGATAGCAAATGGAATACCCGCCTGTTCCGCGTGCCGGAAGGCACCCTTGTATTCATACCAGCCTACTGCACGCTGCATAGTGGGATAACCACCAGATAAACATCGAGTCGCACCGAGATGTGCGCCACCACCACCCAAGCTGCCATGAAAATTGCCATCCTTGACGACTACCAGGACGCCGTCCGCAAGCTCGACTGCTTTCAATTGCTTGCCGATCACGATGTCAAGGTCTTCAACAACACCGTGCGCGGTCTCGGCCAGCTCGCGAGCCGCCTCGCGGAAGTCGACGCGCTCGTGCTGATCCGCGAACGCACTCGCATCCCCGCGCAATTGCTCGATAAACTCCCGCATCTGCGCATGATCAGCCAGACGGGCAAAGCCGGCCCGCACATCGACATTGCAGCGTGCAGCGAGCGCGGCATCGCCGTGCTCGAAGGCACCGGCTCGCCGGTCGCACCCGCCGAACTCACGTGGGCGCTCATCATGGCCGCGCAGCGGCGCATTCCGCAGTACGTGGCCAATCTCAAGCAAGGCGCGTGGCAGCAGTCAGGCCTCAAGACTTCGGCGATGCCGCCCAATTTCGGCCTCGGCCAGGTGCTGTGCGGGCAGACGCTAGGCATTTGGGGCTACGGCAAGATCGGGCGCCTCGTGGCCGGCTACGGCAAGGCGTTCGGCATGCGCGTGGTCGTGTGGGGCCGCGAGCACTCGCTCGAAGCGGCGCGCGCCGACGGCTACGAAGCGGCCGCCAGCCGCGAGGCGCTGTTCGAGGAGAGCGACGTTCTCTCGCTGCACCTGCGCCTGCACGACGACACGCGCGGCATCGTCAAGCAGGAAGACCTGTTGCGCATGAAACCGACTGCATTGCTCGTCAATACGAGCCGCGCGGAGCTGCTGGAAGAAAACGCGCTGCTTGGGGCGCTCTCGCACAACCGGCCGGGCATGGTCGCCATCGACGTGTTCGAGAGCGAGCCGATCCTCCAGGGCTACAGCCTGCTGCGCATGGAAAACGTGATCTGCACGCCGCACATCGGCTATGTGGAACGCGAGAGCTATGAGCTCTACTTCGGCGCGGCGTTCCGCAACATCCTCGCGTTCGATGCGGGCGATTACTCGCACGTCGCGAATCCCGAAGCGCTGCAAGGCGTGCGCCGCCGGTAGTCACACAAGCGGCGAAAGAACGACAAGGCGGCCCAGGCCGCCTTTTTTCATGATGCGCGCAACGTTCGCGCCTTTACGCGTGCTCGGCGGCCTCGAACACCTCGGGCAAACGCTCGAGGAAACGCTCGCCGTCCTCGGCGCCCAGGTTGTAGGCATGCTGCATCTGCTGCGGGCTCGTGTAGTCCCAGCTCGAAATCGGCACCCGGGCCGAAGGCTGCACATACAGGCGCTGCTGCTCGCCGCCAGCTTCACCGCCCGCCCCGCGCGTGCGGTGCTTCACGACGAACATCTGCGGACGCGGATATAGGCGCGTCACCATCACGAGCACGCGGCCCGGCGTGTCGTCGAGCGCGCCCACGGGGACATTGTCGACCATGCCGCCATCGAGCACTGGCCGGCCGTTGCGGCGCAGAACCGGCGTGAAGGGCGGCGTGCAGGAGGACTGCAGCACGAGATCGGCGAGGTCGTCCACGCGCTCGCAATCCTGCGCGACCACGAATTCTGGATGAAAGCCGAGCTTGCGCCCGAGCGTGGGATGCAGCGTCTTGCGGACGTGCTTCTCGATGTTGTACGCAATGAGCCCTGCCGCGACGGCGCTACGCGCGCCGAGCCAGCGCGGCAGATGCGAAACGCCGATGCGGATCTCGGGCGCATCCTGCAGCCTCGCGAAATGCGGGCCGTAGATGTCGAGCAGGGCCTGGCGATAAATGCGGTAGTGCGGAAACACCGACTCGCCGCGCAGCAGGTTGCCCCAATAGGCATTGCGCGTGTTGTGCTTGAGCGCTTGCGCGTAATAGCGCATGACCCATTGCGAGTCGCGCACGTAGAGCATGCAGGCGGTGGCCGCGCCCGCCGAAATGCCGGTAATCACGCGCGGATGAATCCGCAACTCGGGCTGCACGACGTCCCAGAACCCCGCCTGCCACCAGCAACGATTGCCGCCGCCAGCAAAGACCACTTGATCGAACATGCGCCCTCTATCTTTCAGATCGTGCCGAAGGCTAGAGCTTAGTCGAGAAGTGCGTAAGTCGAGGTCGCGTGGACGGCCATACGACCCTCTTCGTCATAGAGTTCTATTTCGCCAAACACCAGATTGCGGCCCATGCGCAGCACCCGTGCAGTGATTGTCACGTCGCCCTTGCGCACGGCGCGCATGAAATTGGTGTTGAGCGCCACGGTGGTCATGGGCTTGAACTCGCCGAGCGCTGCGGTAATGGCGACGATCATCGCCGTATCCGCGGCCGCCATGAAGACCTGACCGCAGATCCCGCCGCCCGAATGGCGCAGCTCGCCGGAAAATGGCAGCCGCATCGTGGCGCTCTCCTCCGTGACCTCGACCGGCCTCATCCTGAGCGCCTTCACCCACGGCGCCAGCACGCGCTCGAGCAGCGCGTCGATTGCCTTTTCGTCCATCGTCTTATGCCTTCTGGTCTGGAATTCATGCCGCGCGGCAAGGTCGCCCGATCGGGTCCGCCGGGCGGTTCAGACAGCGGGATCGGTTAGCACGACGCGGCTCGCCGGCTGCAAATCAGCGCGACGTGGCGACATCATACCGGGAGGCATCGCCCATGGCCCAACACGACATAATTTCGGCACGACACCTGAACCGCGCCCGCTCTTCGCCGATGGAAGCGCCAACGGCCCAACGACGACTTTTCAGGAATTTTGCAAAAAAGGCTTGCCAACTCTCAAAAAGCCATGCATAATTTTTCTTCTGTTGGGGGCGTTAGCTCAGTTGGTAGAGCAGCGGACTCTTAATCCGTAGGTCGAGTGTTCGAGTCACTCACGCCCCACCAAGCATTACGAAGCCCGGTTAGCAAAAGCTGACCGGGCTTTTTGCTTTCTTCCGGCCGCTTTCCGGAGCATTTCCGGTCAATTGTCTTCGCCGTAGCGGCGATCTACACCCGTCGGCCCCGTAACGCCGCGCGATATTTCCGCCTGCCCACCCAACGCGCCCACCTCGCTGCAGAACTCCAGCACGAGCGTTCAAGCTCATAAGGCTTCGGGTCAGCCCTTACGCCGATACGTCTTCCCCGGCAGTCCCGCTCCGAGCACGCAAGCTCCATGCCCTTCATCGCCAACCGTCCATTCCTCGCCTAGACATAACCGCCCTCCTCACGTGTACGTTTAGGCAGGATGGTGTATCGTGCATCACCAAAATATCATTGAAAAAACCGGGGGCAGTTGTGACTTTCGATTTGGCGCTACCTGCAGGTTGTCCCAAAGCAGACGCAAGCGAATTTGAAGGGACCGCATATCGAGTAGTGCGGGCGGATCCGCCCACACGTGAGGACTTACTCACATATCTCGAATTGAATCTCCTACCAACCGCTGACGCCTGTAAACGCGGCTCTGTTTCGCTGTTTTCGACGCTCGACCAAGCACAACATCGCCTTGAGGTTTCCCCCCATCTCGGCAACTTCGTCGCTTCTGTTTCTCTGACGACTGCGCATGGTAGGGTTGGCAAGCCAAGCAGTTCTGGCCACATTGACTGGTGGCCCTATGCGGGGATGCGTAACCCCGCTGACTTGAAGGTAGTCGGATGATGAATATTGACCTAAAACCCGACAACCGAATTCCTGACGGATTCTTTGACTTTCCTTTGCCCATCGAGCGGGTACTGTACGAAGCCGAACAGCCCATCATCTATCTGACTAAGACAAAGCAAGGTCAGGAGATGTTGGCCTACCTCGCCGATGAGACAAATGGCCTTCAATTCGTTGTCGTTGCCCCTGCCACACCAAGCTCAATACGCAGATTGGAAAGCGGTAGCATCGGCATCCGTGAAGCGCTCACTGACACGTGGATGTGGATGGTCAGAGTTGACTTCGCGCAAAGCGTTTCCGAAGCTTGGAGCGTTACGGAAGCCGCCATCCCTGCCCTGCACCTCCCGAAGCCCGGCACGCCTCTGCTGCCAGAACATCGTATCGCCTTCAGTGCACGAGCTGTAGGCAATGGCATCACTCTAGGCAGCGTCCCATGCAGCGTGATCGCATTCGTAGCGAATGCCGCTAAGTCATCGTTAAAAGCCATTCTCGATCATGCCTTGGCCGCGAATGGGGAAGGTCGTCCTACTGATGCGCAACGCGCGCTGTACGACTTGCCAGTGCGACAACTGAAATTCGCTAGCTTTGAGGTCGGTCTTGCCGCACCTATGCAAGACCTTTTCCCGAATGACGCGGTTTTGCAAGCAGTGAACGATCTTCAGACCGGACTGGAATGGGCAGAAGACACTCAGAGCAGTGATGCCTTAGAGGCTGGAGACGATACAAAGACTGAAGCGATCCTGCGCGCCACGCTGGCTCTGACACCGCCAGGCCACGGCGCTATTACTTCAGTAGAAGTGGGTGGCTATTGGCTAAAAGGTCGTCGCTATACGCTTACTCGAAAGTCGCGAACGAAAGTCGCAAATCGATTGCGTCAGCTCAAAGAAGAAGAAATCGTTCTGCTGTCTGGCCGAATTGGCGAGATTGACGACGACAAATTAAGTTTTATTCTCCGTGACGTAGAGGGAGAGAATGGGGAGCGCCGTGGCAGCTTCCCTGAAGAACTGCTTGACGACATGCGTACACACTATTTCGAAGAGAACCATATCCAGATCTCCGGTGTGATACGGGCGGGCAAGCTCCGAGTGACAGCAGTTGTACAAAGCAACGAGGACCAGCGCGCGTGACGAGCCTTTACGAATCACTAAAGCATGTAAAGTCTGAAGAGGACGTTAAAGATACCTACATCAGGGCACTCGGGCTCAAATCGTTCACCAAAGGCCTCATCGACATACAGACAAAAGAGGTCTGGTTTGAGGCCAAAGATACGGGGAAACACAGCACATATGCACAGTTCACGCAGCTCTTGCACTACGTGCAAGTAGCCTTGAACAACGGCGAACATATCCCGCCATTCCTTGCGGTCATCGATACAGAGAAAGCCGCAATCATGAAGTCTTCTGACGTCATTCCCTTTCTGGCCAAGAAGACCGTGAAATGGGGGAAAAGTGCATCGAAATACACGCAGGAAGCACTCGAAGAAATCAGTGCTCATATTGGAACCCACTTCGTCTCATTTCGCTTAGCTACGAACGAGACGGAATTCATTCAGACGCTCAAGACCGCTATCAAATCCGGTGAAATCATTCGGACTCAGATAACGCCGTCCAATCTGCGCCAAGTTTTTGACAAATGGGTCGATCTCATTGGGCGTGAAGTCGAGGGCGTTATGCCCGAAGACTACACGTTGTTGTTCTATGCCGACGTTATGCACGACGGTGTCGTTTCCAGCTACAAGAATCTACCGGCTAGCCTCGCTCAAGTAGACGGACAGCCTGCCTTCATTCTAAACGGCAAGCTCTACAAGCTCGGGAACAAAGAAGGGTACCGCCGGTTTTGGGCCATCTACCATCGTCCGCCAAAATCAGAGTATCGCGACTATCTCCTCGAACGCCGGGACAGCCTCATCCCCTTGGATGAACGGATGTTCAAGGGGGCCTATTACACCGCATTATCCACGGTCGATAAAGCATATGAAACCTTATCCGAGCTTCTTGGCCCAACTTGGCAGAAGGATTACGTGCTCTGGGATATGTGTTGCGGCGTAGGCAACCTCGAAGTCAAACACACAAATCATCGCAATGTCTTCATGAGCACGCTGGATGCTGCAGATTTGGCGATGATGGCATCAACAAAGACCTGTGCTGCTGCTACCAAGTTCCAATACGACTACCTCAACGACGACATCGCGCCCGATGGGGCGATAGATTACAGTCTGACAGGAAAGATGCCGCAAGCCCTGCGCGACGCCATTGCAAAAGGCAAGAAATTGCTCGTATTAATCAATCCTCCCTACGCTGAAGCCGCCAACGCAGATGCTAATAGAGGAGATGGCGAAGCCGACGCGAAGGCAAACGTCGCCTCTACCATGATGGGGAAAAGCATGAGCGGGTATGGCTACGCGGCCCGAGAGCTTTTCATTCAGTTCCTCGTCAGAATCGCCAGAGAAATCCCCACCGCCACAATTGCATGCTTTTCCAAGCTCAAGCACATCAACGCCCCTAATTTTGAGCCGTTCCGTGCGCGCTGGAACGCAAACTATCTTGGCGGCTTCATCATCCATAGCAAAGCGTTCGAAGGGCTCAAAGGCGATTTCCCAATCGGTTTCCTTGTATGGAAGCATGAACCCGCAACCAAACCTGTGAGCCCCTTCACTGAGATAGTTACTGAAGTCGTTGACCGGAAGGCTGTTCCTATCGGAACAAAAACTTTCTACGTGCACACTGGCAAGCTCTTGGGAGACTGGATTACACGGGTGAAACCCAACGACGAAGATGCCATCCCTCTGAAGAACGCTCTGACGCCCACGACCAGCACGAAAGATGTGCGCGGAACCAAGTGGGCCGATGATGCCATTGGCGGATTCATGTGCAAGGGGTCGGACTTACAGAATGCTGGCAGCAATACTGCCGTTTTCTCTTCCGGCTATTGCAGCGCAGGCGGCATGTTGATCACAAGACAGAATGTTGATCAAGTCGCAGTCGCATTCACCGCACGCAGGATCATCAAACATACGTGGGTGAATGACAGGGACCAATTGCTGGCTCCGCAAGAGCCACTTGCAGCAGATTTTGTCGGAGATTGCTTGGTCTGGATGCTATTCAACAATAGCAACCTGTCAGCTAGTGCCAAAGATCTAGCTTGGAACGGGAAAAGCTGGACACTCGTCAATCACTTCGTCCCCTTTACAGAGGGTGACGTCGATGCACCTGGGCCTTTTGAGTCAGACTTCATGTCTCAGCACCTCGCCTCTAAAACGCTTTCCGACGAGGCAGAAGCAGTGCTGGAAGAGGGAAAGAAGCTTTGGAAAGCATATTTTCAGCAAACTGACGCCCATAGCGTTCGCAAGAAGTGGTGCCTCGATCGCCCGGACGTTGGTTGGTATCAAGTAAGAAATACGCTGAAAGATCGCAATGCGAGTGGAGATTATTCGCCGATCGATTTCGCGCCGCTGCAGTCAGCCTACGAAAGGCTGACCGAAGTGATTCGCCCTAGTATCTACACGTACGGATTCCTCCCAACCGACGAGTAGCCCACTACGAAGCTTTCTAGTGAACGAAGAGGCAACACGACACGACTACGTCGTGTACATCACAAGGGCGGGATTGATTGCGTCGTCTCGCCCTTACTCGATCGCGTATGATCGTCCGCGTCCCAGTAACCCGCAATCGCGAGACGTTAATGACAAATAGTAGTGCAAAATATATCGCCGACGAGGTCGCCAAGATACAACACGCATACCAAGCGATTTTCCCTGTCATTACACCTGCTCTGGCAGACTATTGGGGGCTGCACCGCCAGCGACCATGGTCCTATGTGACCTCGAACTTCCACGCGTCTTCGTACGAGCAACTGTACGCACTCGATCAAGCGGTCAGAGAAATCGACAACCAGACGCTCGATATCGCCAGCAAAGGTCAAGCTCTACGTGCGGCCTCTCAAATGCACGGTGTGGGATACAGCATCGGACTCTGCCCGTGGACTGATCATCTGCTAGCTGAAACCTACTCCGAACAGCAGGATTGCGCCACGATCCTCTTGGGTCATGATTGGTATCCGATCGTCGTTCATGACCCACGCCCGTCTGGCTCTCCGCTGGGATCGCACGATGCACTGCGCTATGTCGAAAGATATTGGCCCGCCGCCCCACAGGCGGTATTTGATGGCGAAACAGTGGGTTTCTTCTTCAATCTCTATCCAGACTACCGCCCGCCGGGTGACCCGAAATGCGGCAATCTCAAGAAGTACGGCTACAGCTACGCACAATGTTTGATTGGTTTAGACGCAATGATCGCCGCGATGGCCAGCCGCTTTAGACACATTCAGCTTATTTCTTGGGGAGCAAACGTCTGGGACGTACTGCAAACGCGTGTGCACGAACTGAGCAACGTGATGGGACTGTCGGATTTCATACAGACCGCACCTGGCAAGATTCTAAGTATCGATCTTGGCGGCCGGACTCTTTCCTACTTGCCTATTTTTCATCCGGCATTTTGGGGTAACTTCGGCCGACCGTTTCATCTGCGCCATGTCAAAGCGGGTTTTGCAAACCTTGGCTTAGGAATGCCCGGTCCACGTGATGCCCAATCTCTGCAAGTGTACCGTGCTCGGCAGATCTAGCAAGCAACAATGACGCGAGAATTTCCCCCTTCCGGACCGATTCTCGCTGGTCAGTGAGAGCGACGAGCACACCAACTGCACGTCGCAGTTTTCCCCCTCCCCTCCCTCCCCTATTCTGCTGCGGCGTTCGACGCACGCCCCCCAAATCAGCCATCGATCGCTACGTTATAAAACATAAAAATAGCTAACAGAAAGCCATGTCACACATGGATTTGCCATTTTTATGATTTATACACATAGGATTCCATATGAATTTACATCAGTATCACCTCGTCGACGCCTACGCCAGAAAGATGATCGATCTCAGGGAACACGAGTCAGAAATCAAGCGAGCATTTCGGTACGTTCCGTTCATCCACCATGGTTTCAAGATCCATACCGACTATTTCGAGTTCATCACCCCAGATCCCCTTACATCGACAGATGCAAGGCTTATGGGTAAATCAATCGCCGCGTCCGCGACGACCTTAGCTTCCATGGCCGTAAAAGTATATGAAGCTGCGCCCGAAAGCAAAAGACGAACATCAACCCAGCTTTTCAAGAAAATTCAAGCATAACGTAATAAATTAGGTTTCGCGGATACATTCTTTTTGTGAGGTTTTCACGAGGCCTTTTCCCCTCTCAGCCATGCGAGGGCCATCACATCAATGAGGTATCCATGTCCCGATCGTCCACCCCGAAACACTCCCCAGCGCCTCGCTCCAATCCGACCAGCGTAAATCTTGCGGCACTCGACACTGCCTCGGTGATCGAGAACATCAAGCAAACAGCACTCCCCAAGGAAGTTACGTTCGGCCTGTATTTCAGCTACCAGCGCTAACCCTCGCTTTCCCGCCTTTTCCGGCCGTATAGGCCTCTTCCCAGCATACGCCGTCCCCTGATGCCCCATCGCGGTCATCAGGGCGTTTGCACGCCTTTTTCCTGTACTTCTCCAGATGACCAACACACCCTCGAACAACACCTATCTGCTTCTCCGTTCCGGCGAAGCCCGCAAGGTCGGACAACGCGCTACGGGCGTGATCCGCTATGACATTCTCTCGAACAACGAGCACACCAAGGTTTTCATGCGCATCACCGGGAACGATGGCGGTGGTTACTTCTCGCGAGAAGCTATCGACTTCGACACGACGTTCGAATGCGTTGCATCGTATCGTGATGACCGCCCTCTCCCCTCGAAGATGTTTGCTTCTGCATTCATCGGCAAATCCAGCAACAACGCCGGATTTCTTGCCGCCATATTGCGGGCAGAACACCTTCTCGACGCTGCACCCGGAAGCGACTTTCAGCATGTTGTTTCCGGTGACTGGACCACCTGGAAAGCTGACGCGTTGAAGCTTGAGGGCACCCCAATGGCCGAACCTGCTTCTACGGCTTCTCCTACAGCAGAAAACTCCCATAAAACACAAGCGAAGGGAAGCAAGAACAAAAAGAGCGATGCCGGGGGTACCGCGCAATGACAATACAAAGTCAGGCCAGGTCCAGCGACGCTCTGCAACTCGACGTGAAGCGCCTGCTCGTTCCAGTGGTATCCGCTTCAGACGTCTATTCTCCCGCCTTCCGTGGAGCACTCAACGTCCCGGAGCAAGAAGACCAACGCATCAACATCTCCGTCGATGAAGTTCTCGTCAACTTCTGCACCGAGTACGAGATTCAACCCGAGAACGTCATTTCGTGCATTTCTATGATCCGGCTCGGGTGGTGCATGCTGCACGTCGGCGCTCCCGTGTTCATGATGGGTTACTCGACGGCGCGCGGCAGTTTCATCGCCAGCGTCGACGCCGACATTCCCGATGGATGGCGAGACCTTTCTGAATCGAAAGCGATTCTGTTGCTGCTCCTGCTTGCGTCTGAGGAACGAACCTTGCCGACGCATGCAGACGCTTGGGGCGTGATCCGGTTTCGCGATCCGACGCTTTTCGGGTTCGAGTCGCCTGACCGCACGAGCCTTACCCGCTATCGCACGTATCTGGCTGGAAATCGTAACGACCTGGACGAGTACGACGGCAAGCTCGCCCGCTCGTTCTGCGCCGTCCGCGATTTCATGCGCCTTTAACACCCCCACTCCCTCCACTTTTACCCCACAACCGGATCCCTTGATTGAAAGGAGGACGCCCCATGTCCATCTCCAATGGACTCACCATAGCCGAACGTGCCGTCATCGCCTCCCTGGACGCAAACCAGCGCGAATTCTTCGAAGAGCGAGCAGCCATCATTGAGGAAGGCGACCGCGTTCCGCGTATCGACGCTGAACGGCGAGCCCTATTGTTGACGTGCCAGTGGTTCGGCCTGCCGTCGCCGAGTTGAGCACGTCCACTCCCTCCACTCTGGCTCAGTGGGGGGAGTGGGGGCGCAAAAGCTACGTTCAGAACCGGAAATGGACCGGCCTCCAGCCACCGGCCTGCTCAGAAAGCCCCACGACAAATCACGATGCTCCTCCATTCGCGCGGAAAGTGTAACAAAACGTAACAGTTTTCCCCGCTCCAGACCACCGGACTTGAGAGTCGGCCGACAGTCCGACCGGGGAGATCGACTGGATCTCCTTCCCAAAACCTTCACGCGCCTTTTAATGAATTAGCAATCCAAAATACTTTAAGCAGAAATTCATAGTCTTGACGGTATTTCTATGGTCATTAGAATCCGTCCTGTCGATGCGTTGCGGGGTGACGAGAAGGCCGAGAATGACGGCCGGACTCTGCCTCACATGCATACGAGTTTTGTCATCGAATTTTTTAATCGCTATATCACCCGTCTGCCCGCGTCTGCTGGATATCCAGTAGTCACGCGCAGGCTCGGTCGCGCCTGAATTTTGTCGCGTCCATGTACCGCATAGCTTTGATACTGAAGTTCTCGATATACACCCTTTCAATTAAATAGGACTACTATGAATACACGATTTCCTTTCACACGCCGGGCAATTTCAGCGCTAACTCATACGGGCAGCGGAAAGGCCACCGAATACTCTGACGCTACGGTGGTCGGACTGAAGCTTGAGGTGTCTCGGGCGGGTCGAAAGGTCTGGTACTTCCGTTACACGTTCAACAAAATCAAATCGGCTATTCGCATCGGCGAGTTCCCGGCGATCGATCTGGAAGAAGCACGCAGCACGGCCTACAAGCATCGAGCTGAAGTCGATCGGGGCTTCAATCCAGCAGCGGAGCGACGCGCCAAGCGAGAGGAAATGACCTTCTCGGAGTTCGCCCTGAACGAGTACCTCCCGCATGTGACGACTTATAAGTCGTCGGTGAAGGACGATATATCCAAGCTGGAACTGCACATCCTGCCTGTGTTCGGCTCCTACAAGCTCTCTTCGGTCAAACGCCAAGATATCGCCATGTATCACGGCAAGATCAGGGACTCGCACACCGCTGCAACCGCGAATCGTCATCTCGCGCTCATCAAGCGAATGCTCGGACTTGCCATCGAATGGGAGTACCTCGAAAACAACGCAGCACACGGTATCAAGCTGTTTAAAGAGGAAAACTGCCGAGAGACGTTCCTTTCCGCTGCGGAAGCATCCCGTTTGTTCGCCGCGATGCATGGCGACAGGAATCAGATCGCCTGTGCGGCCCTCAAGATCATGCTACTGACGGGCGTCAGGCGGCAGGAGGCACTGTCGGCTCTGTGGTCCGACGTCAATTTCGATGCAAAGACATGGCTACTTCCGAAGACCAAGGCCAAGAAACCCCGGCACGTGCTGCTCAGTGATGCGGCGTTGCAGTGTCTCCAGGAACAGCGCGCACGGGCAGCAGGTTCGCGATTCGTGTTTCCCGGCCGCGATCCAAACAAGCCGCTATGCGATCCCAAAAAGACGCTCAAGCGCTTACTGGCAGCTGCGGGTATCGACAAGCCGTTCCGAATCCACGATACCCGGCACTCGTTTGCGTCGTTGCTTGTGATGTCTGGAACTCCGCTTTTTACTGTCCAACGGCTGCTTGGCCATGCCTCTGCGTCTACGACTGAACGTTACGCGCACCTCGCGTCTGACCATCTTCGCACAAGCGTCGAAACGATCGGCCAGTTGATCGTCTGAGCGGTTGCTTACCCCTGCCCCGCATGGGGCTTTTTTTCTACTTCCTATTGGAAACCATCATGCAGTCACCAGAAACCGACCTACAAGTTACTCTATCGACCTTTAAGAATCACTACAAAAATGCGGGTTTCGACACCGGCGCATGCACGCTCGACGGGTTCTTCGCAATGTTCGACGATGGGCACGCGATCCGAACAGCAAAAAATGGTCCGGCGTTTAACTTCAATCACTACGCGGATGGTCAATCGCGCGAAAACGAGAACATCAAAGAGGTCGGCGGCATCACGCTCGATATCGATCGAATCGCGCTAGCGAAGGTTCCCGCGCTTCTAGATCGACTCAAGCAGTACAAGTCTGTTTGCTACACTACCCACCAGCATCAAGCCGACAAGCCACGTCTTCGAATCGCACTACCGCTTGCAGCTCCGATCGAGCCAAAGCTGTACGAAGACTATGCTCGTCGCGTGGCGCAGCACCTCGACGTACAGTGTGACGAATGCTCGTACAAGATCGGGCAGATCTACTATCTGCCTGCGCATCCCAAATCGACAGCAGACGAGGGACACTTTGTGCAAAGCGCTCGTGACGGCGCATTCGTCAACCCCGACTCCTTGCCTCCTGTCATCGGCAAGAAACGTAAAGGGTTTGGCAACTCCGGGGCTGACCAAGAGAAGGACAGCAATCAACTCGCGTTGGCCGATACCATCATCGAGAACGATTTTAACGGTCACATCATGGTCGTTGCTGGGGAGGTCTTCGAATATACGGAAGGTCACTGGAAGCTAGTCCGTGACGACGTCTTCGCTCGACGTCTATCTGAGCTACCTTCCGTCGAAGCGGTCTACCAGACAGCAGCACAGGTCGATAGCTTACTGAGAGCGATCAAGCTGCGCTGTACGATGCCCGTGTTTCCTGATGCCACCCCCATGACGATCAACGTTCAGAATGGTGTGCTCGATCTGAATACCGGCAAGCTCGGCCCCCATCGTCCCGAGCACTACCACCGCAATCAGCTAAAGACGAGCTTCGACGCATCGAGTCAATGTCCGCGCTGGCTCCAGTTCCTGGAAGAGGTGTTTAGTATCGATCCTGATCGGCAGCAGAAAATTGATTTCCTTCAGGAATGGTTCGGCTATCTCCTCGTTCCGTCAACGGCCCACCAGAAAATGCTATGGCTGCTTGGCCCTGGAGCCAACGGTAAAAGCGCTCTACTAGCGGTCATGCAGGACATGCTCGGGGAAGAGAACAGCTCGTCGATGATGTTGAGCGAAATGAGTGGCGAGTTCTACCGATACGAGCTGTACGGCAAGCTCGCGAACTTCGCGGGCGAGCATCCCGCCGGGGCGCGGCTGAACGACGGGTTCATCAAATCGGTAGTAGCAGGCGACAGCATCACGGCAAACCGTAAGGGACGAAGCCCCATCCAGTTCCGCCCAGCGGTCCGTATCATCGCCGCAATGAACGAGCTGCCGGCACTGAGGGATATTTCGCACGGCTTTTTTCGCCGTCTGATCGTGCTAACGCTGAATCGGACGTTCACGAAGGAGGAACAAAATCACAACCTCTCGGCTGAGTTACAGAACGAGCGAGCTGGTGTGCTGGCATGGGCGGCTCAAGGATTGCTTCGTCTACAGCACCAGAAGGCATTCACAATGGTGCCTTCCAGCGACACGCTTTGCCAGCAGTACCAGTACACGTCTGATCCGATCGCGATGTATGTGCGGGATCGGATTATCGTCCGCCCGAACAGCAGAACTCTGAAAAAGGTGGTCTATGACGACTATCGCGATTACTGCATCGAAAACGGCTATCAACCTGCGGATAACGCGACGTTCGGTAAGGCGATGAAGGCCAAGGGCATCGATTCTCGGGATAGCAGCGGAAAGGCGTACTATTGCGCCGGCATTCGTGGCTCAGAGCCGCCGCAAACACCCAAGAAGATGTCGTTGGCCGACGTCATCGGAGAGAATGAGGAAAGTGAAGTCGTCGCGTAACGTCAAACGTGCTAATCGGGGCGTCCGGGCGCAGGCCGGGGAAGAGTACCTCCAACAAGTACAAGAGGTCGCATCGGTCTCGAAGGACTTCGCCTGTATTTCCTTCATCAAAGGCGTTCGAGATACTCGCCCCGTCCGGTCTTTCGCCGGTCGGAGGCACCCAATTTCGGCCTTCGAGCCTGCAATGAGTACCTCATACCAACTCGGGAAACGGCTGAATATCCCCCGGGGAAACCGTGTCGCCGTTTCCATCAGGTCATCCAGTTACTTAAGAGCGGCAACCTGAAAACGCCTATACCTCCTTGCCTTACCCGTCAACAAAAATTTAACCTTGGTTCTCTTAATCCGTAGGTCGAGTGTTCGAGTCACTCACGCCCCACCAGCGAATTCATGTAAAAAGCCCGGTCTCTGACCGGGCTTTTTGCTTTTCCGCGCCTGCCTCGGCACGGAGCACACGGCTAACAACGGCTTCAAACCACCGCCAACCGCGCTTGCCTTGTGCGCACAGCGAGGCGTGCCGCCACCTTCGATTGCGGCAGCCAGCGACCCAGCACCTCGAAACCGTCGAGCTGACGCAAAAGCGTATCCACGGTCGCAAGCTGAGCGTGAGTCAAATGATTTTGCTGGAGCAAGGCATGCAGCCGATTGCGCCAGTATTCGATGCCCATGACCGGCTCTTCGAAGTCGCCCGCGAGCGAGAGCGGCATCACGCGTGCAATGTGCGCGATTTCTTGTTCGACAAATGTCATGGTGCACCCCGTATGGACGACTGCGTTTCTAATCGTATGACGGTACTGTAGGACGGCCACGGGGCGGCGCCAGCCTACTCGAACGGATAGGTGTAAATCCAATGCAAAATACACGTGCATGGCACAGACCATGCTTAGCGCATGCGCCGCGACAACCGTTGTGCAAGCGTTTTAGGACTGCTCCGATGGGGGTTTTCTGACATACGTCAGATGATGGTGCCATCGAAAACACTCTTGGGCAGTTGTCATGCACGGGCATCCCACCGACAAACTCGTCGCCGGCGCAATCGTCGGCGCAATCATCACCGCGCTTCTCGTTGTGCTGCTGGTCTGGGCCGATTTCCCCTCTGATCGCCACTACGGCGCACTCGTCCGGCTAGCCGTGCCGGCCATGATTTCGGCCTGTCTATTGTTCCCGCGCCCGCTGCTGCACCGCACAGTGCTGCGCGAGCGGCGCGACGCCGGCATGCTCGACGAAGACCTGAATCTGCTGCTCGTCGGCCGCGCGCTCGGTCTGATCGGCGGCCTGATCTTCGGCATCTCGCTCGCGTCGGAAATCCTCTGACGCATCGCGCGGGCGCGCCCGGCTTAGAGAAACGGCTTGCCGTCCACCTGCTCGTAGACGGCGTTGCCGTCGTCGTCTTCGAACTGCTCGAGGTAATTGCGGGCGCCGCACAGCGGGCAACGGAACAGAGGGCCTTGGCCCTCGTTCTTGATCACCACCTCGTTTTGCTCCCACGGGGTGCCGCACGACTGATTGCGGCAGACGAATGTACTCGACATGCAAACTCTCCTTGCTGTTACGGGTGCAAAGCCTACAGCATGCGCGCCGCCCGCGCCGCTTTTTTCCGCGCAGCTCACCCGCGTTGCGCCCCTGTTGTTCCTCTACTGTTCCTTTTCTGAACAGCGTCGCACCGTGCTGCTCCGCCACGGCACAGCTGACGCATGCGTCCTCACATCGCGGAGCAGCGCACGACGCCCTTTTTGCACCCCGACAATCCCTCAAACGCCCGCCACACGGTGATTGCGTGCTCATTGGCATGGTTCTGGCGTTAATGCGCTCCGGTTGCGCGGCGGTCAGCATCATCAGGACCCGCGCCCGTCCATATCGATAGAGACAAGCGAGGAGCACACAGATGAATCACGCGGACATGCAGTTTCTGAGCACCGAATTCCCCTACAAGAAACAGTACGGCAACTTCATCGGCGGCGAATGGGTGGCGCCGCTCGGCGGCGAATATTTCGACGATATCTCGCCCATCACCGGCCATCCGTTCACCTCGATTCCGCGCTCGCGCGAAGCCGATGTCGAGCTCGCGCTCGACGCCGCGCACAAGGCCAAGACTGCGTGGGGCAAGACCTCGTCGACTGAGCGCGCCAACGTGCTCAATCGCATCGCCGATCGCCTCGAACAAAACCTGCAAAAGCTCGCGATAGCCGAAACCATCGATAACGGCAAACCGCTGCGCGAGACGCTCGCCGCCGACATTCCGCTCGCCATCGACCATTTCCGCTACTTCGCGAGCTGCGTGCGCGCGCAGGAAGGCGGCATTTCGGAGATCGATCACGACACCGTCGCCTATCACTTTCACGAGCCGCTCGGCGTGGTGGGCCAGATCATCCCGTGGAACTTCCCGATCCTGATGGCCGCCTGGAAGCTCGCGCCCGCGCTCGCCGCCGGCAATTGCGTGGTGCTCAAACCCGCCGAGCAGACGCCCGCATCGCTACTCGTGCTCGTCGAACTGATTCAGGATCTGCTGCCGCCGGGCGTGCTCAACGTGGTGAACGGCTTCGGTCTCGAAGCGGGCAAGCCGCTCGCATCGAGCCGCCGCATCGCCAAGATCGCTTTCACCGGCGAGACCACCACGGGGCGCCTGATCATGCAGTACGCGAGCCAGAACCTCATTCCCGTGACGCTGGAACTGGGCGGCAAGAGCCCGAACATCTTCTTCGCCGACGTGCTCGACCACGACGACAGCTACTTCGACAAGGCGCTCGAGGGCTTCGCGATGTTCGCGCTCAACCAGGGCGAGGTGTGCACCTGCCCGTCGCGCGTGCTGATCGACGAGAAGATCTATGACCGCTTCATGGAGCGCGCGCTCAAGCGCGTGGCCGCGATCCAGCAAGGCCACCCGCTCGACCCGAAGACGATGATCGGCGCCCAGGCCTCCCAGGAGCAACTGGAGAAGATCCTCTCGTACGTGGACCTCGGCAAGCAGGAAGGCGCTCAATGCCTGATCGGCGGCGAGCGCAACAAACTCGCGGGCGAGCTCGGCGACGGCTACTACGTGAAGCCCACGGTTTTCCGCGGCCACAACAAGATGCGCATCTTCCAGGAAGAGATCTTCGGCCCGGTCGTTTCCGTGACGACCTTCAAGACCGAAGAGGAAGCGCTGGAAATCGCCAACGACACGCTTTATGGCCTCGGCGCCGGGGTGTGGACGCGTGATGGCACGCGCGCGTATCGCTTCGGCCGCGAGATTCAGGCGGGGCGCGTGTGGACCAACTGCTATCACGCATATCCGGCGCACGCGGCGTTCGGCGGTTACAAGCAGTCGGGCATCGGCCGCGAAAACCACAAGATGATGCTCGACCACTATCAGCAAACGAAGAACCTGCTCGTCAGCTATAGCGATAAGCCGCTGGGCTTCTTCTGATTCCGATCCGATCGCGATCGTGATCGCCGGGTAGCCAGGCCGACCGGGATGAGCCGTCTTCCCGGCCGCTCTGGCGCCGATTGACGGAGGACCGCCATATGGTTGCACGCGTTACCGCCACGCCGGCTGCGCTCGCATTGATCGGGCAGCTCGAACGCGAGCACGGCGCTCTGCTGTTTCATCAATCGGGCGGCTGCTGTGACGGCAGCGCGCCGATGTGTTTTCCTGCCGGCGAGTTCATGGTCGGAAGCGCCGACGTGCAGCTCGGCGAGATCGGCGGGATGCCGTTTTATATGACCGAAGCGCAGTTCGAGTACTGGCAGCATACGCAGCTCGTCATCGACGCAGTGCCCGGCAACGGCGGCATGTTCTCGCTCGAGCGGCCGACGGGGCTGCGCTTTCTCACGCGTTCGCGGCTTTACGACGACGACGAGCGCGCTTGGCTCGATACCCACCCGGTGAGACGGGTCGCCCTGTGAGCCTCCGGGAGCTTTAGCGGCGCATGCATCTGAGGTGCCTGATCCGGGAAAGAACGTCTCTCCAAACGCGGTGCTATCTTGGAGCGGATGAACCTGCGCGGCCCGTGCGGCCGCCGAACCTGGAGACTCCATCATGCAACACCGCGAAGTCAAGCTCGTCACCCTGGATCAGCTCGATCTGCTTGCCGTCAGCCACGTGGGCCCGTACATGAAGATTGGAGACGCGTTCTATACGCTCGCGCAATGGCTCAGCGAGCGCAAGGTGCGCACCTCCGGCGCGCGCATGGTCGGCATCTACTACGACGATCCCAATCAGGTCGAGGCATCGAAGCTGCGCTCGAAAGCGGCCATTCATCTGGAGCAGCCGACGGATGTCGACATCATTGCGCCCGTCGAGAAAATCCATCTGCGTGGCGGCGAGCACGCAATGCTGCTGCACAAGGGGCCGTATGAGGGTCTCGGCGACGCGTGGATGTGGTTTTACAACGACTGGCTGCCGAAGTCCGGGCGCAAGGCCGATTTTTCGACGCCATCGTTCGAAGTCTATTTGAATACGCCGGATGAAGCGGCACCCGATGATTTGCGCACGGAGTTGTATATCCGGCTGATTTGATCGGCGTGGTTCGATGCCGCCGGTCCAGGCTGTTCCGGCGGCTGAAGCCACTTCCGGTGCGGGGGTTCTAAGGTTTTTTTAATTTATGTATACGTAAACGTAGTAATAGTTAACAAGCCCCTGGGTTTCCTGTGGATAACCGGGAAAAACCGTTGAGTAAACAAGGTTGTGGGGAATTCATAACCCTGCGGGCGTTTCAAGGACAACGCTGGACTGCTGCTGGCAACTTTTCCCCGTTTTTCAGCGCTGTAGAGTTATCCCCGATTCGTGCACAGTGATTTCCAGGGCTTTTCCTTGGGTTATCCGCAGAGGTCTGTGGATAGTTGCTCCGCAGGGGAGGAGCCGTTCCCCAGGCGTTGAGCGCTTGTTCAAAAACTGTCCGAAATCAATTCGAGAGCGCCGCTACGCCGCGAAAATAGCGAGCTACGCATCTTCACGTCTCGTTGTGTCCGGCCTGCGTCGTCAGGCGGTCCGCAGCGGCGCTTCCTACCATGGCAACCTCCGACACCGGGGCTCCCGGCGCGCTTCTCCCCGGCGACACGTTCGCAACTGCCGAGACCGCCTGGCACCGCGGCAAATCTGAAGCCGCGCGCGCGATGTGCAAGCGGCTTGTTGACGCGAATCCTCAAGATGCCGATGCGCTGCACCTTGCCGGCCTGCTCGAGTTGGATCGTGACCGTTCGGCAGCACGTGCACTGATTGGCCGCGCGCTCGCGGTGCGCGAGAGTCCGGTTTTTCTCGTCAGCCTGGCCCTGACTTGTCATTCCGCAGCCGAGCGAGGCATTGCGATTCATGCACTGAACCGCGCGATCGAGTTGCAGCCGGATTTCCCCATCGCGTTAAATAATCTTGGCCACCTTTACGGCGAGCAGGGAGAGACCGATCAAGCATCTCGGCTGTTCGAACGCGCGATCGCACTGGCGCCCGATCATGCGGGCATCCGCTTCAATTACGGGACCATGCTATTGAACTCGGGTGAGCCGGCGCGCGCCGAGGCCGTGCTGCGGCGCACGGTGGATATCGCGCCGGCCCACGCGAATGCATGGAACAACCTTACCAAAGCCCTGCTGGCGATGAATCGCAACACCGAAGCGCGCGCTGTTCTCGAACGTGCCCGCGCGCTCGCGCCGGATTCGGTTGAAGTGCTCACGAATCTGGGCTGCGTCTTGTGGGGCGCGGGCCACCTCGACGAGGCGAAGTCGACACTCGAACGCGCGCTCGAGCTTGATCCGCTGCGGGTGTCGGCATGGAACAATCTCGGCAACGTCTTCATGAGCCGCGGCCACATCGACGAAGCGCGGGCGGCGTTTTCCCGCGCCATCGAACTGAAGCCCGATTTCGCCGACGCACACCTCAATCTCGGCAACGCCATGAGCAAGAGCGGATGCATCGAGGCCTCCATCGCGTGCTATCGCCGGGCGATGGAATGCGACCCGGCCAATCTCGGCGCGAATAGCAACTTGCTATTCGCGCTGATGTTCGCTGCCGACGATGCTCACGCGGTTCGCGCGGAGGCCGAGGAGTTCTCCGCGCGGCACGAGGCGGCGCTGCTTGCCGCAAGTGCGACCGCACACTATGCGAGTGCGCCGGAGCCCGAACGACGGTTGCGCATCGGCTATGTCTCGCCCGATTTTCGCAACCACTGCCAGTCGCTTTTTACGATGCCGCTATTGCGTCATCACGATCACGCAGCGTTCGAGATCGTCTGCTATGCGTTGAGCGCGCAGCGCGACGACGTAACCGCGCGTCTCATGAAGCTCGCCGACGTGTGGCGCGACGTGCGCGATTTCGACGACGCGCGCCTTGCACAGCAGATTCGCGACGATCGCATCGACGTACTCGTCGACCTCACGATGCATATGGGCGGCGCCCGGCGCCTCTTGTTCGCGCGGCGGCCCGCGCCCGTTCAGGTCGCGTGGCTTGCCTACCCGGGGACGACCGGCAGCCCGTCGATCGGATGGCGCCTCACCGATCCGTGGCTCGACCCGGTGGACATGCCGCACGTCGACGACCAGTACACCGAGCGATCACTGCGCTTGCCCGACGCGTTCTGGTGTTACGACGCACTTTCCCCGGGGCTGGAACCGGGTGCGTTGCCGGCACTTTCAACGCCTTCGGCTGGGCACATCACGTTTGGATGCCTGAACAACCCCTGCAAGCTCACTGATGCGACGCTGGCGCTCTGGTCTGGTGTGTTCGCTGCGCTGCCCCAGGCGCGCCTCATACTGATGGCGCCGCCCGGCAGTGCGCGCGAACGGCTTGCGACGTGCCTCGCGGCACATGGCATCGGTGCCGCGCGCGTGCGCTTCGTCGGCTTTCAGTTGCGCGAGGACTATTTGCGCACGTATCACCAGATCGATATCGCGCTCGACACATTTCCGGCCAACGGCCATACCACGAGTCTGGATGCTTTCTGGATGGGGGTGCCGGTGCCTACGCGCTATGGACGCTCGGCGGTGAGCCGTGCGGGGCTCTGCCTGCTCGCCAATCTGGGTCTGCCGGAGCTTGCCGCGCAGAACGACGCCGACTACGTCGCTATTGTGATCGCACTTGCATGCGACCTGCCGCGGCTCGCTGCGCTGCGCGCGGGGTTGCGCGAGCGCATGCAACGTTCGCGGCTCATGGACGGAACGCGTTTCGCGCGGAATATGGAGGCGGCGTATCGGAGGATGTGGGAAGCGTGGTGTGTGGATGCCAGCTTCAAACGTCTGCCGAACGGGGATTAAAAAAGAAACAGACCCATAGGCTTTTCAACTTATGAGTCTGTTTTCCGCTGCTTATGCGTCGATCAACAAAGCAGCCGATCAAACATCAATATTCCCCGCACGCAACGCATTGCTTTCAATAAACGCGCGACGCGGCTCCACATCATCGCCCATCAGCGTCGTAAAGATGCCGTCGGCAGCAATCGCATCTTCAATCTGCACGCGCAGCAAACGCCGCACCGCCGGGTCCATCGTCGTTTCCCAAAGCTGCCCGGGGTTCATCTCGCCGAGCCCCTTGTAACGCTGCTTCGAGACATTGCGCTCGGCATCTGCGATCAGCCACTTCATTGCGCTCTTGAAGTCGGTCACCGCCATGCTCCGCTCGCCGCGCTTGATGAACGCGTTCTTGCCGATCAAGCCCTTGAACGTATTGGCCGTGTTCACGAGCTGCTGATAATCGGCGGTGAGCTGGAATTCCTCGTCGATGACCGAGACCTTCACGTTGCCATGATGACGACGCTCCACGCGCAGCGAACGTTGCTCGCGCACCGGGTCGTACATCGGCACCACGGTGACTTCGGGCTTCAGCGGGTCGTCGCGCAGTTGCGCTTCGAGCGCGCGCGCCGATGCCTCGGTCGATGCCTCGCTCGACAGGTCGATCGCCACGCCGTCCATGATCGCTTCGAGCGCACGCACGTCATATAGGCGGCTCAGGCGGTCCACCACGCCACGCGCGAGCTGGTACGAGCGCGCGAGTTCTCCCAGTGCGTCGCCCGAGATCGGCGTCGCGGCTTCGCTCGGCACGAGTTCGGAGCCTTGCAGCGCGAGACGCAGCATGTGCGCGTTGAGATCGGCGTCGTCCTTGAGGTAACGTTCGTCCTTGCCCGCCTTGAGCTTGTAGAGCGGCGGCTGCGCGATGTACACGTAGCCGCGCTCGATCATGTCGGGCATCTGGCGATAGAAGAACGTGAGCAGCAGCGTGCGGATGTGCGCGCCGTCCACGTCCGCGTCGGTCATGATGATGATGCGGTGATAGCGCAGCTTTTCCAGGTTGTAGTCGTCCTTGCCGATCCCGCAGCCGAGCGCGGTGATCAGCGTAACGATCTGCTCGCTGGAGAGCAGCTTGTCGTAGCGCGCCTTCTCCACGTTGAGCACCTTGCCGCGCAGCGGCAGGATTGCCTGGAATTTGCGGTCGCGGCCCTGCTTGGCCGAACCGCCTGCCGAGTCGCCCTCGACGATATAGACTTCCGACTTCGCGGGATCCTTTTCCTGGCAGTCCGCGAGCTTGCCCGGCAGGCCCACGCCGTCGAGCACGCCCTTGCGGCGCGTCATTTCACGCGCCTTGCGCGCGGCGTCGCGCGCACGCGCGGCGTCGACGATCTTGCCGCAAATGGTCTTGGCGTCGTTCGGCGTTTCCAGCAGGAACTCTTCCAGCGCCTTCGCCACGACTTCCTCGACCGGCGCGCGCACTTCGGACGACACCAGCTTGTCCTTCGTCTGCGAACTGAACTTCGGCTCAGGCACCTTCACGGAAAGCACGCACGAGAGGCCTTCGCGCATGTCGTCGCCCGAGGTCTCGACCTTGGCCTTCTTGGCGATTTCGTTATCGGCGATGTACTTGTTGATCACGCGCGTCATGGCCGCGCGCAAGCCGGTCAAGTGCGTGCCGCCGTCGCGCTGCGGGATGTTGTTCGTGAAGCACAGCACGCTTTCGTTGTAGCTGTCGTTCCACTGCATCGCGACTTCCACGCCCACGCCGTCCTTCTCGCTTTGGATGTAGAAGATGTTCGGGTGCAGGACCTGCTTCGCCTTGTTGATGTACTCGACAAAGCCCTTCACGCCGCCCGCGAACGCGAAATCGTCTTCCTTGCCGGTGCGCTGGTCGGTCAGGCGGATGCGCACGCCGTTGTTCAGGAACGAAAGCTCGCGAATGCGCTTGGCGAGAATGTCGTAGTGATATTCGACGCTGCCGAAGATGGTTTCGTCGGCCATGAAGTGCACTTCGGTGCCGCGATTTTCGGTGTCGCCCAGCAACTGCATGGGCGAGACCGTCACGCCGTCGCGCTCTTCGAGCACGCGGTTCTGCGGCACGCCACGGTGGAATTCCATGAAGTGCTTCTTGCCGTCGCGGCGCACCGTGAGGCGCAGAAAGCTCGAGAGTGCGTTCACGCACGACACGCCCACGCCGTGCAGGCCGCCCGAAACCTTGTAGCTGTTCTGGTCGAACTTGCCGCCCGCGTGCAGCTCGGTCATCACGATTTCGGCGGCGCTGCGCTTCGGCTCGTGCTTGTCGTCCATCTTCACGCCCGTGGGGATGCCGCGGCCGTTGTCGGTAACCGAGATGGAGTTGTCCGCGTGGATCACCACGTGAATGTCGTTGCAGTAGCCGGCGAGTGCTTCGTCGATGGAGTTGTCGAGCACTTCGAAGACGAGGTGATGCAGACCGGTGCCGTCCGACGTGTCGCCGATGTACATCCCGGGCCGCTTGCGCACCGCCTCCAGTCCTTCGAGGATCTGGATCGACGAGGCGCCGTAGCTGTTGTCGGGTTGCGAGTTGTTCGTATCAGTCATGGATTTTTTCCGGTTCTGCGTACTGCCTGTGTTACTGCTCGAGACTTTTTCGAAAAGCCATAAAAACGCCAAAGGGGCGCAGCGCCCCCTGGTGTTCTTCTTCTGTCGCGTTTTTTAGATGCGCATCGGCATCACGACGTATTTGAATTCCTCGTTCTCGGGAATCGTGATGAGCGCGCTGGAGCTGGCGTCGCCAAGGCTCACTTCCAGCGTGTCGACCTTCAGGTTCGCGAGGACGTCGAGCAGATACGTGACGTTGAACCCGATGTCGATGGTGTCGCCCTGGTAGGCGATTTCCAGCTCTTCCTGCGCCTCTTCCTGGTCGGCGTTAGTCGACATGATCTTGAGCTGGCCCGGCTCGATGATGCAGCGCACGCCCTTGAACTTGTCGGACGTGAGAATCGCCGCGCGTTGCAGCGAGCGTTGCAGCTCTTCGCGGCCGATCTGGAAGGTGTTCTTGTGCGCCTTCGGAATCACGCGCTGGAAGTCGGGGAACTTGCCTTCCACGAGCTTCGAAACCAGTTCAACCTGGCCGAACGTGAACTTCACCTGCGTGGAGCCGATGTCGATCTTCAGCGAATCGTCGATGTCTTCAAGCAGGCGCTGGAGTTCGAGAATGGTCTTGCGCGGGATGATGACTTCCTGGCGCGCGAACGAGCCTTCGATCTTCATCGACGAGAAAGCGAGGCGGTGGCCATCGGTGGCGACAGCCATCAACTGGTCGCCATCGACGACGAGCAGCATGCCGTTCAGGTAGTAACGGATGTCCTGCTGCGCCATCGCGAAGTAAACC
Source organism: Paraburkholderia sp. A1BS-2L (assembly GCF_051125205.1). Taxonomy (NCBI): domain Bacteria; kingdom Pseudomonadati; phylum Pseudomonadota; class Betaproteobacteria; order Burkholderiales; family Burkholderiaceae; genus Paraburkholderia; species Paraburkholderia sp. A1BS-2L. The sequence goes on along the minus strand of NZ_CP120428.1, from coordinate 2,295 downwards.
ATGCCGAGCAACTGGCGGAAGGTCTTCTGCGGCACCGAGAGGTTCGCGCCGAAGTCCTTGGCCTGCGCCACCGTGGGGAACTCGTCCGCGGCGAGCGTTTGCAGGGCGAAGCGGCTCTTGCCCGACTGCACCGTGAGGCGCTTGTCGGCGAGCGTGAGCGTGACCTGGCCGTCGGGCATCGCGCGCAGAATGTCGAGCAGCTTGCGCGCGGCGACGGTGGTGGCCACCTGGTCGTTGCCGACGCCGAAGTCGGCGGTCGTGGTGATCTGCAACTCGAGGTCGGTCGACAAGAACGAGACGTCGGAACCGGTTTTGGTGATCAGCAGATTGGCGAGGATCGGCAACGTATGGCGGCGTTCGACAATGCCGCTCACCGTTTGCAGCGGCCTCAGCAGGTTATCGCGTTCGGTCTTGACCAGTTGCATAGAGTTCCTTCGTTGATGTGACGGTCTGCGCACCCCGTCCAGGGCTGGCATTCGGCGCTCGCTTGGTGTTCAGCCGGCGCCACAAGCCCTGGAGCCGCCCTGCAGCGCAGGCCGCGGCGTGAAAGCCGCGCGACGGCCTGGCCGCCGCGCGGATAAACCCATATTGTGCCTGAAAACGGACCGCTCCCCTAAATTGGGGGCGATCCGCAAAATAAACAGGTGGCGCGGCCGAGCTCGGCCGCGCCGGTGTTGCTGCGCCTGACGAGCCCAATCAGCCCTTGAGGGTCTGCTCGAGCACGTGCAGCTCGTGGTTGAGCTGGGCGTCTTTGGTGCGCTCGTCGGCGATCTTGCGCACGGCGTGCAGCACCGTCGTGTGATCGCGCCCGCCAAACAGCTCGCCGATTTCCGGCAGGCTTTTCTGCGTGAGCTCCTTGGCCAGGTACATGGCGATCTGGCGCGGCCGCGCGATGTTCGCGGGACGCTTCTTCGAGTACATGTCCGCGACCTTGATGCTGTAGAAGTCGGCCACCGTCTTCTGGATGTTTTCCACCGAGATCTGGCGGTTCTGCACCGTCAGCAGGTCCTTGAGCGCTTCCTTGGTCAGCTCGATGGAGATTTCGCGGCCGTGGAACTTGGAGTACGCGAGGATCTTGCGCAGCGCGCCTTCGAGCTCGCGCACGTTCGAGCGCAGATGCTTGGCGACGAAGAACGCCACATCCTCGTTCAGGCTCACGCCTTCCGACTGCGCCTTGCGCATCAGAATCGCTACGCGCATTTCCAGCTCGGGCGGCTCGATCGCCACGGTCAGGCCCGAGTCGAAGCGCGAGATCAAACGGTCGTCGATACCCGAGATTTCCTTCGGATAGGTGTCGCTCGTGATGATCACCTGCGCCTTGTTGGCGACCAGCGCCTCGAATGCGTAGAAGAACTCTTCCTGCGTGCGCGACTTGCCCGAGAAGAACTGGATATCGTCGATCAGCAGCAGGTCGAGCGAATGGTAGTAGCGCTTGAAGTCGTCGAACGCCTTGCGCTGGTACGCCTTCACCACGTCGGAGACGTACTGCTCCGCGTGGATGTAGCGGATGCGCGCGCCCGGCTTGTCGATCAGGAGCTGATTGCCGATCGCGTGGATCAGGTGAGTCTTGCCGAGGCCCACGCCGCCGTAGAGGAACAGCGGGTTGTACGAGATGCCCGGGTTGTCGGCCACCTGGATGGCCGCCGCGCGCGCAAGCTGGTTCGCCTTGCCGGTCACGAAGTTGTCGAACGTGAGCACCGGGTTGAGCTTGGAACGCTCGTAAGTGGGGTCGGGCTCGCCACTCGCTGCGGCTGCGGCTGCGGCGCTTTGGCCGGGCCGCCAGCCACGCCGGCCTGCCGCGGCTTCGTTGGCGTCGAGGCTGGGCAGATCGAGATCGGCAGCGTCTTCAGCGGCTTGTGCGGCAGCGCGCGACATACTCGCGAGGCTCGCCAAAGTCGCCGCGCCCGGGCTTGCCTGGGACATGACGGCTTGAGCGGCGGCATGACCGGAAACATGGCCGGCAACATGAGCGGCTTCGGCCTGCAGGGCGGCCGCCAGCGGCGCGCGCGGCGCCGGCGCGCTTGCCGCCTGCGGAGCACGCATGCCTGCCTTCGGGTCGAGGACGAACTGCACGTCGACGGGCGCTTGCCAGAAATCGCGGGCCAGATCGGTGATGCGGCCCGAAAACTGGCTCTTGACCCAGTCGAGCTTGAAGCGGTTGGGAGCGGCGATCTGCAGCGTGTTTGCCGCAGCATCGAAGGCAACCGGGGCCAACGGTTTAATCCACGTCACGTACTGCTGGGGCGTCAGCTCGCGCTCCAGCAGTGCGGAACAGTGTTGCCAGAATTCGTTCAT